>NZ_VNHS01000001.1 GCF_008124765.1 Paenibacillus methanolicus
CAAAGAACGTACGGAAAGCGGTTATGAACTTCGCCATCGCCATTACCGCAGTGCTAGCTGCGAAGGATGCCCACTCAAGGTAAACTGCACAAAGGTAGCTGGTGATCGTGAGATTAAAGTGAGCCTGGACTATCTTCGCTACAAACAACGGGCACGCGAACGCTTGAAGAGCGAAGAAGGCTACGCGCTTTCAGTTCGGCGGATGCATGAACCCGAAAGCGTATTTGGACAGATAAAGAACAACCGGGGATTCCGAAGATTCCTGCTTCGCGGCTTGCCAAAAGTGAGCCTGGAGGTCGGGTGGCTTTCGCTCGCCCATAATTTGTTGAAGAAAGCCGCAGTGGACCGAAAATGGCAAATGGCGTCACAGGGATAAGACCCTGTAACGCCATTTTTCATGCAATTGGAGGCCATTCGAAGTTAGAAGACATTTTACTTAAACCCTTTTGAGACGGCCCCTTTTTTGTTCCGCGAAAATGTGGGATATATTTCAAATTAACGTTTACATGGGAACATATGTTTGGTAGTATAAATTGGCAAGATGACAAGAAAGGAGAGGTTCAAAGTTAAAGCGGAACGCGCCGATAGCCAGCCGAGACCACGAATGCATTCGGCGCGGGGCGTTACGCCCGGCTGCGCTTCGGACGATCCGCATGCGAGTGCAATCGCGTCGGCGGAGCATCTTGCCTGCCTTTTGTTACGGCCGACGGCGGATCGACGATGGCGCTTCCATCAGACGGCGTTTCCTTAGCGAAACAGCCGTTCAATCGTTCCAGCTCCCGCTGTTCCTCGTAGAGATCCCAGTAGATGCCGCTCAGGGGAGGCGGGTCGTCTTCGTCCTCGCGGGTGAAGTCGATGACGATCGTTTTGGCGCGGCGGCCGGACGGACGGGCATATGTTCTGCGGTATAGCAGGATGACGCAGAGAAGAAGAAGGAGCGTTACAAGCATCGATTGGCCGATATCCGTCTCTCCCGTCATGCCGATAACAAGGGAGGCGAATACGATCGCGGGAACAAGCAAGAAGTAGATGGCGGCCAAGGTAAGCAATCGCTCCAGCCGCCGGAACCATATTCGCATAAGCAGCACCTCGCCCTGATGATACTTTTAACCTATGCGCGAAGGGGTTATCCGCATTTCTGGCCGGGCTATTCTCTTCCGATCGGGCGAGCGCCGGAGTCGGCACCTGGCGGTGAGAGAGAACGCACGGCATTGTACACGTTGACCAAATAAGCAGCAGGTTCGATTTACAAAATCATAGAGATTGTCATAGCCTAGTTTCTGGTACACTAGTTTCATAGTTTTTCCATACTAGGAGGATGATTATGGGATTCAGATCTTCTTGGAAATCCAACGTGCTCAAAACATCGCTCGCCCTCGCGCTTGCGGTGCCGGCGCCTTTCCTGTCCCTCGGAAGCCTGCAGACGTCGCATGCGGAAGGGCCGGCTGATCCGGCGCCGTTCATTGACGCGAAGGTCGTCAATGGCAACGCGGGCAAAAAGGTGCTGTTCGATAACACGCATGCCCAAACGGCAGGCGCGGCCGACTGGGTCATCGACGGCGCCTTCTCGGACTTCGGGAACGCGCTCGCGAACAACGGCTATTACGTCAAGGAGCTGCGCAAGACGACCCCGATCACGCTTGGCGATCTGAGCGGCTACGACGTATTCGTCATTGCCGAGGCCAACGTGCCGTTCAAGACGAGCGAGCAGGCTGCGATGCTGCAGTACGTCCAGAACGGCGGCAGCATCTTCTTCATCGGCGACCATTACAACGCAGACCGGAACAAGAACCGCTGGGACGGCAACGAAGCGTTCAACGGCTATCGCCGCGGGGCATGGACCAACCCGGCTCAAGGGATGGATGCGGCGGAGTCCGCTTCCGCGCAGATGCAGGACGTCGCCAGCTCCGATTGGCTAGCCGATAACTTCGGCGTTCGCTTCCGCTACAACGCGCTAGGCGACATCAACGCGACGAACGTCGTCGCGCCGGAGCAATCGTTCGGCATTACCGAAGGCGTAGACGCCGTCGCGATGCACGCCGGGTCGACGATCGCCATCACCGATCCGGACAAGGCGAAGGGCATCGTATATCTGCCGGAGACGAACGAGGCCTGGCCGAATGCGGTCGACCAAGGCGTCTATAACGGCGGCGGCGTCGCGGAAGGACCGTATGTGGCGATCGCGAAGTCGGGCGCGGGCAAAGCGGCGTTCATCGGCGACTCCTCGCCGGTCGAAGACGCGACGCCGAAGTACTTGCGCGAAGATACGGGCGCGAAGAAAACGACCTATGACGGCTTCAAGGAAGTCGACGACGGCAAGCTGCTCGTCAATATGATCGATTGGCTGGCGAAGAAGGAGAGCTACGCGGAGCTGTCCGAGGTCGACGGTCTTCAGCTCGATCAGCCGACCGCCCTGCTGCCCTTCGAGGAGCCGGCCGCTTCGACCGAGCCGAAGGCCGAGCCATGGGCGGCGCCGAACGCGGGCTACAAGTGGTATGACCGCAGCACGTTCAAGCCGGGCTCGTATGGCGGACCGGCGGCGACGGCGAGCGCCGCGTACAGCTTCTTGCACCAGGCGGTGCTTCCGAACGCGGCTGATTTCCAAATTCGGATCGTCATCGATAATTTGCCTGCCAATACGACGGTATCCGGTTATCAGGCCGGCATCTACCTGGTCAGCGGCGGCGCGCAAATCGCCAAATTCCAGAACGCCGACGGCACGTGGCCGGCGACGGAAGCTTATAGCGCGAACTTCAGCCTGACCTCGGATTCGAAAGGGCACGCGTATAAAGATTTGACCGTGCGCATCAAGCCGGGCACGACGGCGGCCGCGAACCTGCGTCTGCGCCAGAACGGCTCGAATCTGAAGACGGCGGCCGTGACGCTGGGCAACGTGCCGGCTGAGCCGCTGCCAGAAGAGCAGAACCCGATTCCGGCCAAAATCGAGATAGCGGAAGCGCGCGCTAAGACAGTCGGCACCGTCGTGACGGTCGAAGGCGTCGTGACGACCGAGCCGGGCGCGTTCGGCGGACAAGCGTTCTATCTGCAGGACGAATCGGCCGGACTGTATGTCTTCCAAAGTCTGAGCGGCTTCCATGCCGGCGACAAGATCAAAATAACGGCGCCGACGGCGCTGTATAATACGGAGCTCGAGCTCGTCGACCCGGTCGCGATCGAGAAGACCGGCACGGCCGCGCTTCCGGCGGCGAAGACGGTCGACACGGTTAACGACGCGAATCAAGGTCAGTTGGTAGAGCTGCGCGACGCGACGATCGCGAATATCATCGCCGCGTCTCCGGCCGGTTCGTTCGAATTCGATGCGGTCAAAGGCGACGCGAGCACGCATGTACGCGTGGATGGACGTACAGGTTTGACGCTGGCGACGTTCCCGTACCAGGCGGGGCAGAAGGTCAGCATTCAAGGCGTCGCGGCGATCTTCAAAGGCGTGTATCAGCTTAAGCCGCGCGGCATCGCCGATTTTGCGGCGGCGTCCGACACGGCTGCTCCGATCACGAAGGCATCCGCATCCCCTACGGCTAACGCGAACGGATGGCATAACGGGGATGTCGTGCTGACGCTTGCGGCGACCGATAACGGCAGCGAGCCGATTACGACGACGTATGCCGTGAACGGCGGCGTATCCGCTGTCTATACGGGACCGGTTACGATTGCCGAAGAAGGCGTCCATAACGTGTCGTTCGCTTCCGCCGACGCCGC
Organism: Paenibacillus methanolicus; assembly: GCF_008124765.1. GTDB lineage: Bacteria > Bacillota > Bacilli > Paenibacillales > Paenibacillaceae > Paenibacillus_Z > Paenibacillus_Z methanolicus. Next base: position 3,718 of record NZ_VNHS01000001.1, read on the forward strand.
GGGCAACCAAGAAGCGGCTCAATCGATTGAAGTGAAGCTGGACAAGACGGCGCCGAGCGCCAGCTTGACCCAATCCGGCGGCGCCATCGGCGACGTGTCGGACGCGGATACGCTCAAGTTCGAACTGGTTAGCGCAGACGCCGTCTCGGGCGTCGCCTCGGAGACGCTGCTGCTCGACGGCGCGGTCATCGCGGAAGGTCAAGTCGTCCAGGCATCGAGCCTCGGCGAAGGCGAGCACGCGGTTAGCTACGCGGTGGTCGACGCGGCGGGCAACAAGACCGAAGCGACGGTTACCTTCCGGGTGAAATCGTCCACGACCGTATCCACGGGCAAACCGGGCAAGCCGGTGCTCTCTAGCACAAGCGGTCAATCCGGTCTGAAGGACGGCAACTATACGGTCACGATGAACATGTGGTGGGGGAATAACGGCACGCGGCTGAACGTCTACGAGAACGGCGTGCTCGTGCATACTCAATCGTTGACGGACGCAGCGCCGTCCGCCCAAACCGCGAAGTTCAACGTGAGCGGCAAAGCGAACGGCACGTACGCCTACACGGCGGAGCTGAGCAACAAGTACGGCACGACCGGCAGCGAACCGTTGGTCGTTCAAGTGACGGACGCCGCGCCGGGTAAGCCAGTCCTGTCGCACGATAACTGGGACGGCGACGGCAGCTTCCGCGTGACGATGAACATGTGGTGGGGCACGAATGCGACCGAGTACCGGTTGTACGAGAACGGCCAGCTGATCGATTCGACTGCGCTGGCAGCCGCGACGCCGGGCGCGCAGAGCGCGGTCACCGCGATGAACGGCAAGGCGCCTGGCGTCTACGAATACGAGGCGGTGTTGGTCAACGCGGCGGGCACGACGAGCAGCGCGAAGATCACTGTTCAGGTAACGAAGTAACCGAACTCATCCTTTTCCATACAGAAGAATCGCCGGATGTGCATGAAGCGCGTCCGGCGATTCTTTTTGTTGCGAGCCGAGTCGGATGATTCGCCCAGTAATCACCTGTCACTTTTCTCTTTCCAATCCCCGATACCTTTATGTAAATACGCTGACGGGGATCACGGGCAACCTGTCCGGGGAGAAAGGAAGGCGCGCATGTTCAAGTTCAGAAGCATTTCCAAAATGGCTTATTTCCTGATCGTGCCATTGCTGGCCGTCGGCATGGGAGGGATAGTCAGTTACTCCAATGTCGTGCTGCACGATACGATGGATGCCGATATCGAGAAGTATATGACCGAGCAGACGAAGGCTGTCAGCACCCTGTTGGAAGAGGATATGCTGAAGCATGCCCGGACGGCCGAGAACTTCGCGCGCCTTCTTGAGGGCATCGATATCAAGGGGCATGATATGTCCTACTTCGAAATGATGTCGACGCAGCTGGTCAAATCGGACCCGAACACGTTCGGAGTGAGCGTGAATTTGGAGCCGAACGTTCACCGGCAAGGGGTCAAATATTTCTCGACCTACGCTTACCGCGACGGAGAGAAGATTGTGACGACGCAGGACTATAACACGCCGGAATATGATTATTTGAACCAGCCTTGGTACAAAGACGGAGCCGAAACCGACCGATCCTTCGTGTTTACCGATATTTTTTTCGATGAATTACTGAATAAATCGCTTATGACGGCGTCGGCGCCGATCCGCGATGGTAGCGGCAAGCTGATGGGCGTGACGACGGCGGACATGGATTTGTCGACGGTGCTGGATTTGGTTAAGCGGACGACGGTCGAGCAAACGGGCTATGCGTATTTGCTGAATGGCAGCGGGGAAATCATCGCGACCGGCAAAGGACAGGCGACGAGCGAAATGAGCGAAGCCGATGCCGCGGCGTCGAAGACCGAAATGATGAAACTGCTGGCAAGCGAGGAAGGAATGGGCATCTTAGCGAGCGAATCGGGCGAACTCGGGGTGTTCTACAGGCAAATTCCGAATACGAACATGTACCTTTGCTTAACGGCGCCGATGTCCGAATTCATGCACACGTTGAACGACCGCATGTACGCTTCAATTGCGATCGGCGTGGTCGCAATCGCGGTATTGATCGTTATTCTTTCCTTATTCTTGCGTTATATGTCGCGAAATATCCGGAGCGTGACCGAAGCATCCAAACGGATGGCGGAAGGCGATTTCACCGGCAAGCTCGAGATGAAATCCGCCGACGAATTCGGACGCTTGGCCGATCATTTCAACCAAATGTCCGAGCGAATGAAGAAGACGATTCAAGAAGTGTCGGCCAAATCCGGCATTGTCTCCGCCACGTCGGATGAGCTTCGCCGCAATGCCGAGATCGCGAATGACGCAGCCAATACGATCGTTTCGGACGTGCTCATCATGTCTGAAGGCGCGCAGCAGCAAATGAAGGGCACGACGAACAGCGCGACGGCGCTCAGCGAGCTGACGCTCGGCGTACAGCGGATCGCGGAGTCGTCCTCCGACGTCGCCGAGATTACAACCGACATGTATGCGCGCGCCGAGGAAGGTCGAGGCATTGTCGACCATGCGGTGGATAACATGAACGAGATCAATCAGTCGGTCAAAGCGGTAGCGGCGGCGGTGGGCCGTATGGAGAACCATTCCGTGCGCATCGGCGAAATCATCGGCGTCATCGCCGGCATTACGAAACAGACGAATATGCTCGCGCTTAACGCGGGCATCGAAGCATCCCGCGCCGGCGAGCACGGCAAAGGTTTCGGCGTCGTCGCGTCGGAGATCGGCAAGCTGGCCGAGCAATCCAACGATTCCGCGCGGCTCATTACCGATATTATTACCGAAATCAATCAAGATACCGCTACGGTCGTGGATCTGATGAGCAAAGGCTTGACGGACGTCGAGACCGGGACGGACACGATCCGCAGCGTCGGCGCCGCGTTCAGGCATATCGTAAGCGAAATTCAGAGCGTCAACGAGCGGATGCTCGAAATCTCCAGCTCCTCGGAGCAAATGTCCGCGGGGGCGGAACAGCTGTCCGTCAGCGGCGACGAGATGTCCCGTCTGGCTAAGAGCGCGCACGGCAAGACCGAGATGGTCAAGCGTTCTTCGCAAAGTCAGCTCGACGTCTCGAGAAGCATCGACGAATCCTCGTCGGTTCTCACGCAGCTGACGAAAGACCTCGAGGACGTCGTAAGCAAATTCAAAGTTTGATCCCAATTAAAATCGTTGCCGGAGCCTCTGCCCTACTCAGGGCGGAGGTTTTTTGTTCGCGTCGCGATCCCGCCGCTGCGAGCGGTACTAGCGAAAGTTAGTACTAGGTGAGCTCGCGCGGCTGGCGGATAATGGTACGATACGGGCGTTTGAGAGAAGGAGGCTCCTTATGAAAAAAACGTTCGCGCTCGCGCTGCTCGCCGCCTTATGCCTGCACACTTACGCGCGCTTCCAATCGCCGGACCAGGACCCGTACCTGATAACCGATTACAGCCGGCTTCATCCGGTCAAAGTGAGCAGAGTCGTCGCGGGCAAGGAAGAAGAGCAGCTTCGGAACCTGGTACGGGAGGCGCGCGACAAAGGGCTGACGATCTCGATCGCCGGCCAGCGCCACAGCCAAGGCGGGCACACCTACTATAAAGACGGCGTCGTACTCGATATGACCGCGTTCAATCACGTATTGGATTTCGATCCCGTCCGCCGCACGATCCGCGTTCAAGCCGGCGCCACATGGGGCGACGTGCAAGACTATATCAATCCGCACGGCTTGTCCGTGAAGACGATGCAGTCCCAGAATATATTCTCGATCGGCGGCTCGCTCAGCGTGAACGCGCACGGCCGGGATATTCGCAACGGCTCGCTGATCGCGAGCGTCGAATCGTTCCGGCTTATGAACGCGCAAGGCGAGACGATCCAAGTCAGCCGAACCGAGAATGCGGCCTTGTTCCCGCTCGTCATCGGCGGCTATGGGTTGTTTGGCATTATCGTGGACGTTACGCTGCGTTTAACGGACGACGAGCTGTACCGGACGCGGACGGATACGATGGACGTGTACGCATATCATTCATATTTCGAACGAGAGGTACTCGGCAATCCGGACGTGCGCATGCATCTAGCGCGGATATCGGTAGCGCCGGACCGTTTTCTGACCGATATGTATGCCATCAATTATGTGCGAGAAGATTCCGTGCCGCTGCAGGCGCATAACCGGCTTCGGGAAAGGGAGAGCGGCGTGCTGCCCGCCAAAATCATGTTCGGAATAAGCCGCAAGTCCGACTGGGGCAAAGATGCGTTGTGGACGATGCAAAAAGCGCTGTTCGAAAGAGAGAAGGGGCAGCTTATCTCCCGCAATAACGCAATGCGATCGGAGTCGGCCTTCATGGACTATCAGAGCGCCACCGATCACGACTTGCTGCAGGAATATTTCATCCCCGTGGATCGATTCGCCGGATTTATCGACGATTTCCGAAGCGTGCTGGCGAGAGAACGGCTGAATCTATTGAATATTACCGTACGCTACGTCAATCGCGACGAGGAAGCCGCGTTATCCTATGCTACCGATGATATGTTCGCGTTGGTGTGTCTGTTCAACGTCCCGCTCTCCGAGGAAGGGCAAGCGCATACAAAGCAGGCCATTCAATCCGTCATCGACCGCGTGCTCGCGCACAAGGGGACGTATTATTTGCCTTACGCCGCATATCCGAGCGCCGCGCAGTTTCATGCCGCCTATCCAGGCGCGGCGGCGTTCTTCCGGGCTAAGGAGCAGGCGGATCCGGCTGCGCGGTTCGTCAACTATTTCTATGAGGACTACGGAAAGGATGCGCGTCGATGAACATCAGGTGGTTAATCCGCTCGCAAACGATGGTGACGCTGGCTGCGGGAATGATCTATCCGTATTACTTGCTGTTTCTAAAAAATCTCGGCAACAGCTTCACGAAGTATGGCTTGGCATTCGCGGTATTCACGATCAGCTCGGCAATCGCGTCCCAGTGGCTGGCCCGAAGCGTGGACCGGCACGGCAAACGAATGCTTGTCGCAAGTTCGATCGGCATGATGGCCGCCATGGCTGCGTTCCCCTGGGTTATGAGCTACACCGTGGTGCTTCTGCTTCAGTTGTTGATGGGCGTCTGCTGCGCCATGCAGAAGATCAGCGAACGCACGCTGCTCGCCGACCTGACGGAACGAGGGAATCGGGGCAAGACGATGGGGGAGTATCAATTCTGGACGTCCGTCGCCTCCGGCTTGGCGGTCGTATTCGGCGGATATTTGATCGATCTGCTGACCATTGACGCCTTGTTCTATGTCAGCGCCGCGATCTATGGGGCGAGCGCTTGGGCGACATGGCGGAACAATGGACGCGGATCAGCCTCGGCAGAGTAGATGGAGCTTCGTCCGATACCGAAATTCGAGAAGTCGCCAGGTCGTTGTGCAACCGTCCAACGAACGGATAGAAGCGGCATGACCGATCTTAAGGGTGCTATACTAGGGAGGAACAAGACCCTTTGACCGACGAATAGAGGAGAATCGCAGTATGAAGCCAGACCGTATGTTATCCCGCTTTCTAACCTTGTCGCAGCATTATATAACCGAGATGGACGCATACACATGGGATGAATTTAACCGGAAGCCATCTAAAGACTCTTGGTCCCTCGGCGAAATGTACAGCCATGTCATTAACACCGGATTCCTTCAAATGCAATCGCTCCATGCCTGTCTGCATGGGCCGGAGAACCGGGAAGCGAAGAAGACGACCGTCGGTAAAATCGTCTATCTGATCGGCGGCATCCCTCCGATCAGAGCGAAGGTGCCGAAATCCGCGGAAGGGACCGCGAGCGTGCCGGCCGACAAGCAGGAGTTGATCGACAATATGGCCAAGCTGCGCCGGCAGATGGAAGAAGCGCTGCCGCTCGTGCTGGGGGCTTCGCCGGACCGCAAAGTGGAGCATCCCTATTTTGGCTACATTAACGCGAAGGAATGGTATCATCATATCGTCATGCACGTGGCGCATCATTTGCGCCAGAAGCGCCGGGTCGATGCTTTCTTGAAACGATAGGCCGACGTTGTAGAGGTCGCCGGGACGGTTAACTGATCCGGCGGCTTTCGCGCGTCCAAGCGGAACACGGGGAGACGGCCAAAGCCTGCGATGGTCATCGTTAAAAACGTAATAATAACATATAGACTTATCGAAGATATTATGGATATAATAAGTCTGTAATTAACATTAACTCATGGCGAAGAGGACTGGGAGCTGGGCTTTTTCGGCTTAACGGACTACTTGCACATGCAGTTCATAGGGCATCTGACTGGACGGAGCGCTGTGTTGCCGTATCAGAGACATTATTACTCGATAAAGGATGGGATTACATTGAAAGATACGAATCCATTCGACGTAGCCATTATCGGCGGCGGACCGGCGGGATTAAGCGGAGCCTTAGTGCTCGGGAGGGCTAGAAGAAGCGTCGTCATCATCGACGAAGGGAAAGCGCGTAACCGGGTCACGCGCGAAACGCACGGTTTCTTGACGCGGGACGGCAGTAGTCCGGGCGAGTTCAGAGCCGCTGCAGCCGAGCAAATGCGGCGTTATCCGTCCGTCTCATTCGTACAGGACGCGGCTGCGGAAATAAGTGGCGCCGATGGGGCTTTCCGGATCGTAACCTCCGGCGGCGACGCGTATGAAGCGAAGAAGCTATTGTTCGCCGCGGGCAAAAAAGACCGGCCGCTGGACATCGAAGGGTTGGCCGACGTGTATGGCATAAGCGCGTTCGTCTGTCCTTATTGCGACGGCTGGGAGCTTCGGGATCAGCCGCTTGCGGTCATTACGAGCGGGGAAGGCGCGATGCATATGGCGAAGACGCTGGCGGGCTGGACGTCAAGTTACGCCATTTGCACGAATGGACCGGATGGATTGACGGACGAGCAGCGCGAAGCGTTGGCCAAGCGCAATATCCCCTTGTACGACGCGCCGATCGAACGGATCGAATCGAAGGAGGGGATGGTGGAGCAGATCGTGCTTCGGGATGGACGGCGCGTCGCTTGTACCGGCATTTTCTTCGCGCCGACGCTCGTCGCCGGATCGGACCTCCCGCAATCGCTGGGGTGTGAAATGACGGAAGCCGGCAGCCTCGTCATTAACGACTTCGGCGGAACGAACGTGCCGGGCGTATTCGGCGCCGGAGACGCGGCTACGATCAAGTATCAAGCCATAATGGCGGCCGCGATGGGATCGATGGCGGCGGTCGGCATTAATATGGAGCTGCTCCAGGAAACGTGGGACAACGCGTAACCATTGGGGGCCAGCGCAGGAATAACCGGACGTTGCGGGCCAGTCGGGGCAGCCTCGGCATGGCATCGCGTCCGGTTCTTGGTTGAAATACAAGCGATGAAACGCGAACCCCCGCTAAAAGACGGCGTCAGCCGTTTCGACTTGCCCTCACGGGGAGTTGCCATGATCCGGGTGTTCGCCGAATAGCTCGCCGGCTTCCAACCGATCGACGAAACGTTGGAGCCATTCATAGTACCGAATGCCGTGCCGAAGCTTGTGCAGATCGGCCAAGCAGCGCTCGCGTTCTTCGGCCGGCGTCGTCTCGGATAAGACGAGCTCCGAAAGCTCGGGCAGCACTTCGTTGATCGCGCCTGTCATGACGTCGATCTCCCGCTGCAGTTTCATCGTGAAGAAGCTGCGGAACGCCTGGAAGAAATCGGTCTCCGCGACATATTGGTCTTTGCGGTCGATCTTCTCCTCCAGCTTGGTCACCATCTTCGATTCGAGCAGCGAGCGGATGGCATAGCTCATATTGCTCTTGCTCATGTTCATGTGGCCCATCATATCTTCCAGCGTGAACGGCTTGTCCTCGAAAAACATAATGCCGTACAGCTGGCCGAACGAATAATTCGCGCCGTACAAATCCATCGTCTGGGCGATGGCGTCGATGACCGTCCCTCGCAGCTGCTCGCGAGGCGTATCTTTCTCCCCGGTTTCTCTCTTCATGGCGAAGTCTCCTGTTCCGATGTCGTGCTATCTTCTTCTTATGAGATAATTGTACATGAAAATTTGTACGTGTTCGAGAAGTTCGCGAATTTATCTTGATAATTTCATTGGATTCAATAATAATTGAACGGTAGAAGGCGAATTGGAAGTCTAAGGGAGAGCTGCGGATGGGCATGATCGCCGTAAACGGGAAAACGTACGCGGTAGAGGGTTTGTTATTCGATAAAGACGGCACGATTCTGGATTTCGTGTCGATGTGGGGACCTTGGTGCGAATGGCTGCTGCAAGGGTATATCGGCCGGCTCGAGCGGTTGGCGCCGGGAAGCGTCTCGTCGCTCGGCTTGACGCCTGCGTTCCTGCCTCGATTGCTCGGCACCGTGCATCAAGCGGACGGTCGAATCGTCGATTACGACCGGAATGGCCCGCTCGCGATGGGAACGCTGCCGGAGCTGTTCGGCATCCTGTCTTGGCATGCGTACCAAGCCGGACTGTCTTGGGCGGAGGCGAAGGAGCTCGTCGAGGCTTGCCGCCAGGAGGCGGAGAGCCAGCTGGCGAAGGCGAAGCCGATCAAGGCGCTGCCGGGACTTCTGCCGCTGCTCGAGGCGGCGAAGGCTGCGGGCATCCCAATGGCCGTCGTAACAGCGGACGACACCGAACCCGCCGAGCGGCATCTCGCTTGGATGGGCATCCGGCATTATTTCGAGACCGTCGTCGGGAACGATCTGGCGGAGCGCGGCAAACCGTTCCCCGATTTGATGGAGCTGGCTTGCCGTCGGCTCGGCGTCGGGTGCGGGAGCGTCGCGATGATCGGGGACACGAACGCCGACATGCGCATGGGTCGCGCGGCGGGCGCGGCCGTCACGATCGGCATCGCGCCGACGGACGAAGCCGGCGTCTCGGATGTCACAGCCGGCCTGACGGATGCCGATCACGTGATCGCGGGTTATGCCGAAATCAGCATTCGGGGAGCAAGCGATGAAAGCTGATGCCGCATGGGGCTGGATGTATTTGGCGCTGGCCATCGGGCTCGAGCTGTCGGGGACGGTCGCGATGAAATATTCCGCCGGCTTCTCTCGTCTGTGGCCATCCGTGCTCATGTTCGCGTTCTATGGCGCCAGCTTCACGTGTCTGAACTTCGCGCTGAAGACGATCAACGTCAGCATCGCCTATGCGATTTGGTCCGGCGTCGGGATCGTGCTGATTACGCTTGCGGGCTTCGTCTTGTTCAAGCAACCGCTGCCATGGACATCGATGATCTGGGTCGGCGTCATCGTCGCCGGCATCGTCGGGCTGAACATGAGCGCAGGCGGACATTAAAGGGAGAGGTGGATGAACATGCAGCAGAACGGAAGACGGGCTTGTTTCCAAGTGATAACCGACACCCATGTGACAATGGATGCGCAGCATGTCCATAACCGGAATTTCGAACGGGCGCTGCTCGATATCGCCGCGCTCGAGCCGGACAGCATGGGCATTATGCATGTCGGCGACATTACGGATCATGGCTGGGAAGAAGAATACGTCGAGATGGCGCGGATTTGGGAGCAGTGCCGCGAGCGGGGGCTAACCGTCCCGATTCGCTTCGCGCATGGGAATCATGATCTATTCGGCGGCGAAACGGTGGCGCAGCTCGAACGGTTTCAACGTTTTACGGCGATGCCTGGGCCTTATCATGCACACGAAGTTGACGGGTACCTATTCTTGTTCCTCGGATCGGAGCAGGCGGAGCCGGAACGGAAGGATTTCGCCTATCTATCGGTCGAGCAGCTAAACTGGTTGGAGCAGCGGCTGAAGAGCGCGGAAGCGGGGAAGCCGGTTTTCGTCTTCCTGCATCAGCCGCTCATGAACACCGTATCCGGCTCGCTCGAAGCGCAAGGGTGGCACGGCGTCATTCAAGACGAGGAACTGCATGCGATCGTTAGGCGTTACCCGCAGGTCATTCTGTTCAGCGGGCATACGCACTGGGAACTGGGTGCGCCGCATGCGCTGCATGGCGGGGATGGCCATTCGCCTGCCATGTTGAACGCCGCATCGGTCGGATATTTGTGGACGGACGAGGATGAGCATAAATCGGGCAGCCAAGGTTTTTTCGTGGATATTTACGAGGATCGCGTCATCGTGAAGGGTCGGGATTTTGAAGGCGGCCGTTGGGTGGAAAGCGCGGTAATCGAGCTCGGGCGCGGCGTGCAGGAAACCGGAGGAACGCGTAGCTAGCAAAAGCAGGAACAGAGTGAGAAAGCAGGCTTCTGGCGCCGGGTATTCCGCCATGAGGCCTGCTTTTTCGTTTGGAGAAGGTGTGTCAAAATTGGTATATTTTAGGATTCGCGATCCCGCAACGTGAGCGTGAGCATCGTCGATCGGGATAAGCTTCTATCTTCTATCATAATTCGTGGAGGGCGTTTGCCATTATGTGAATGGAAAACTATCGCGGCAGAAGTAGACAAGCAATCAACGGCCAATCAACCATCGGCTCATTCGAGCGGAGGCGACGTCTCCGCAGACGAAGCCGGCGCGGCCGCAAGCGGAAGCGAGAGCCGGCTTCGGACGCGACCGGCGGCTTTCGGATTGAGTGGGTGCAACCGGTGGATATGTTCCCTCAGACGAGTCATGTGGAGTGCGTTACACTGCTGGTGAAGAGATAGGCAATGTTGAATTTTTGCTGGGTTTCGAAGCTAACTGGATTAGTATAACTATTCAAAGGGCTGTTCCTTAGCTGAGTTTACCGCACGTGTAGAGGCATCGCCGGTAAAATAAACAGCCTCAGTCTTGGACATTAAGGAGTCCATTGCTGGAGCTGTTTTTGTTATCGGAACAGCTAAGGAATGCTTAAATCGTCGTGTCCTTCGGTAAATCGATCTTTATGATCAGACCTTCCAGCTCATCAGCCATGAACTTCTCCAACCCTTCGGAGGCGAGCGTTTGTTTGATCGTGAACTTCTGATTTTGGTCCAACATATCGAACGTCATCTCTTCGCGCTTCTCGACCTGGATAACATGGTATCCGTATTCCGTCTTTACCGGATCTCCGATCTGACCAATCTCTTGCTTGTTGACTGCATCCTTGAAGTTCTTTATGTAGTTGCCTACCGTTTGTCTTCTATAGAGCCCTCCGCTATTGCTGGAGGCAATATCGTCGGAATATTCCTTTGCAAGCACAGACCAATCGCCGCCTGCATCAAGCTTCATCTTCACTTCCTGCGCACGCTTGAACGCTTCTTCCATGGAATCGAGTTCTTCACCGCTCGACTTGTCTATTGTGCTGATTAGAATATGCCGCACTGTAACCATGTTGAAATCCGCTGAAGTTTCTTCGAATCTCATTTTCGCAGCATCATCCGAAATCTTGTTTAACTCCGCGTCTGTTACCGTTGTGATCAGACGGTAGAAATACTTGATATCCGAATCGGATAGCGCTGCCTCCTCAATCTGCATTTTAAGCGTTGGGTCGGACTCAATTGCTCTCTTTAAATGCTCGACGAACATGTTCATTTGCGCATCGACTTTCTTTATTGCTTCATCCGATATCTCACCTAGGAGGGAATACAACACTTTATGCCCGATATATTGTTTGAGGGTCATTTTTTTGTATGGCGACGTATCCAGCGTGTTCGCGTAATCCGGGTTCATCAGGCCAACAAATGCCATATATTTCAAGAACTCGTGTTCCGTTACCGTTCCATCCTTGTAAGTGGCAATAACATTGCCACTTCCTGCACTCGGCACCGGCGTATTCCTCTGCGACATCTCGTTGTTTCAACTCCTTACTCATGAAAGACATATAAAGTTACGCTTAATACCTTAAGAATCAATAGGAAATGGGATCGGCTCACCATCATTATAATGGAGCTGAAACTTGCTGTCTAAACGATTTCGCGCCAACTCGAGCCATGGTCTGGTTATTCGGATTAAACGAATGGAGAAGAGAATTGGAAGGGATTGCGTCTTATGATCAATGAGTTTTGGGCGGGGAAGACTCCGCCTTGTAGCCTTGGTTCACCCAATAAAAGCGCTTGCAGATTGAGAAAAGGCGTGATATAACAATATTAAGAAAACTAAACGTTTAAATTTGGTAGGTGCTCAGTCCCTCGCCTAAAGATCGAGGCTGGCTTCGGCTCTATTTCCTTACTTGAGTAGACGAAAATCTTCACGCTTATGAAGGTAATTCGTCTATTATTCTCGTGTATTCTCGTACATAATGCCTGAAGCCATGCGATCGATTAGAATGTCTCCATTTTTTTATCCCAAAATCTAAACGTTTAGATTTTGGGATATTGCCTTTTGGCTTTTATCCCGATGGGATTGAAGCATAGATGAACATTTGAATGAGGGGGAAGTAGAATGCGCAATAAATCGGTACCCATGGCCTTATCCGCTGTTTTATTAATGTTAACGCTTGCGGGTTGCGGTAACTCGAACGGCAATAACAATGCCGGCAAGGAGGAGAACGCGCAAGGACAAACTACGACGAACACCGGCACGAATCAGACCGGAACGTCGAGCACGGCCGAACCGGTCAAACTCACGCTGTGGACCTTTGTTGAACAGCATCAGAAGTTTTACGAGTCTATGGCCGAAATGTGGAATCAGAAGCATCCGGAAGAGCCGATCGAGCTGGAAGCGACCACGATTCCTTATGACGATATGCATACGAAGCTGCTGCTCGCGCTGCAATCCGGAAGCGGGGCGCCGGATTTGGCGGACGTGGAGCAAAGCAAGTTCCCCAACTTTGTCAAAGGCAAACCTCAGCTTGTCGAGTTGAACGACATTATCGAGCCTGAACTCCCCAACATCGTAAAGTCTCGGGTGGATATTTATAGCAGCGACGACAAGTATTACGGCATTGATTTTCACGTCGGCGCGACCGTCATGTACTACAACAAGGAAATCTTGGACCAAGCCGGCGTGAATCCGGATGATATTAAGCTCTGGTCCGACGTGGAGAAGTACGGCAAGCAGGTATTGGAGAAAACCGGCAAGCCGTTCATTACCTTCGAAGGCAACGGGAACTGGTCCTGGTGGCCGGCGATCAGCCAGCGCAACTCCGATCAGGTGGACCAAGACGGGAATCCAACGGTTGACGCGCAGGTGAACATCGACACGATGAACTTCTTCCAGAAGCTCGTCCAAGAAAAGATCGCGGCGGTCGCGCCAGGCGTCGGTCACGATACGGAGGAATACAAAGGCTTCATGAACAACGGCGGGGCGGCGTCGGTCTTCATGCCATTCTGGTTCATGGGCCGCTTCACGGACGAAATGCCGGATTTGAAAGGAAAAATGATCATCCGTCCGATGCCGGCTTGGGAAGAAGGCGGCTTCCGCTCCGCAGGCATGGGGGGAACGGCCACGACGATTACGAACCAATCCAAGCACATCGATCTGGCCAAGAAGTTTACGGCGTTCGCCAAGCTTTCGAAGGAAGGCAATATTGAAATTTGGAAGCAGCTCGGGTTCGATCCAATCCGGACCGAGGTTTGGTCGGATCCGGCGATGAAAGAAGCCAATAAGTTCACGGCCTACTTCGGCGACGATATTTTCGACACGCTGCTTGAGGTCAAAGACGAAATCAACCCGGTGAACATCCGCGAGATCTCGCCGAAAGTATTCGATGTCGTCCGTAACGACGCGATACCGCAAATCTTCCAGCAAATGAAAGATCCTTCGACGGTTCTGAAAGAATCGCAAGAAAAGCTGGTCCAGCAAAAATAGCGGCGACGTTATTATCGCCGTGCAGCGCATGTCGCGATGCCTGCACGGCCGTCTAAAATTAGAGAAAATGAAGTCCTATGGAAGGAGGAGAGCATCTTGCCTACTGTGGTTACAGATTCGACGAAGAATAAGCTCGCCGGGAGAAGACGAAGCAAACTCAACATGCAGATAGTCGCGCCTTATTTGTTCGTAATGCCATTCATTTTATCGTTTATCGTATTCTTCTCCTATCCGCTCATTCAAGCCATGCTCATGAGCTTTCAGGAAGTGCTGCCCGGAGAGACGCGCTATATTGGTTTCGATAATTACAAGAAGCTGTGGAACGAAGACTTCTTCCAAGCGCTCTACAATAATACGCGCTATACGTTCTGGACCGTCGTGGTGCTGATTCCGTTGCCGATGGCGCTGGCCGTATTTTTGAATTCCAAATTGCTTGCGGGGAGAAATTTCTTTCGGTCGACGTTATTTATACCCGCCCTTACATCCGTCGTGGTAGCGGGCATCATATTCCGGCTCATGTTCGGCGAGCTTGATAACTCGCTCATGAACAGCATCCTGCATCTGGTCGGCATTCCGAGCCAAAAATGGCTTCAAAGCTCCTCGCTCTCCATGCTGGCGCTCATCATTCTGGCGACGTGGCGGTGGGTAGGCATTAATATGCTGTACTATCTATCGGCGCTGCAAAATATTCCGAAGGACATGTATGAGTCCGCTTCGCTGGATGGAGCAGGGCCGATTCGCTCCTTCTTCAGCATTACGCTGCCGCAGTTGAAGCCGATTACGATCTACGTGACGACCATCAGTATCTACGGCGGTTATGCGATGTTTACGGAGAGCTACATGCTATGGGGAGGCAAAGCATCGCCGCAAGGGATCGGCCTTACCTTGGTCGGCTACATCTATCAGCAGGGCTTCGAATATTTCGACCTCGGGTTCGGGGCGGCGATTGGCATTACGTTACTCGGCATTACGCTTGTCGTGAGCATGCTTCAGCTTCTTGCAAGCGGCATGTTCAAGAAGGAGGCATAACCGATGGACAAACGCGTTCGCTTCGGTTCGCTGTCATCGATCGTTTTATTACTCGCGTTCATCGGGTTTGCCGTGCTGGCTCTATTTCCTTTGTACGCGCTCATGCTGGCCTCCTTCAAGCCGGCTCAAGAGTTGTTCCGGTACGGTTTGAATGTACGCTGGGATCTCGCCGTGATGGGCTTCGAGAATTATAAGCAAATTTTTCTCTCGCATGAAGGCTCGGCAGGCCATTTCTTCGGATGGTACCGCAACAGCATCGTCATTACCTTGCTCTACACGGTCATCTGTTTGCTGGTGTCCTCCATGGTCGGATACGGTCTGGCCATGTACGAGTTCAAAGGACGCAATCTGCTGTTTACATTGGTGCTTGTCGTCATGATGCTGCCAGTCGAGATTATTATCCTGCCGCTCTATAAATTGATGATTAGTTTTACGCTGATCAATTCGATCTGGGGCGTCATCCTTCCGTTCGTCGTGGCGCCGCTGCCGATTTTCTTCTTCCGGCAATTCGCGCTCGGATTGCCGAAGGATTTCATGGATGCCGCGAGAATTGACGGCTGCAACGAATTCGGCATCTTCTTCCGCGTCATGGTTCCGCTCATGCTGCCGGCTTTCGGGGCGATGACGATCCTCCAGGCGCTCCAGAGTTGGAATAACTTCCTGTGGCCGCTCATTGTCCTGCGCACCACCGAGAAATTCACGCTGCCGATCGGGTTGACCTCTTTGCTTTCGCCAATGGGCAACAATTACGAGGTGCTCATCGCCGGCTCGGTGCTGGCGATTCTGCCGATCCTGATTCTTTTTATTTTCTTCCAACGGTATTTCGTGGAAGGGTTGACGGTCGGAGGCGTCAAAGGCTAGCAGCGGCGGGGAAGCAATACAGACAACCGGCACCCTCAAATAAGGTTGAAATATTGAATATTCAAGTTGATATTTTCGGTCCTCCTCCCAAAATGCAGATGATAAGATGAAGTAAACGCTTACCGAGCAGACGAGTAGGCGGAAAGGAGTTCGTCTCCTTGATAAGCGAGGAGCTGCATTCAATAATCTAAACGATTAACAGGAGGGTGTTCTTGTGATCTCAGCGATGTGGAGAAAGCTTTCATCCAAGCAGACAATCGCGTCCGTTTCCGCGCTTGCGCTGTTTGCCGGGCTTGTCAGCCCAATGGGCGGCCAAGTATCGGCTGCAGCCGAGTCATCGAATGGCGGGCTTCAAGTGGAAATTGGCCAATATGGCGAAATTAATTCCCTGCAAATAAAAGACGACCTGTTCCCGACGGAATATGCGATGAACGCCGTTACGGCTCCCGAACAAAATACGGACGACCATCAATGGCTCGGAGAGCTGATGTTTACGTATCGGCTCGGAGACGACGGCGACTGGCTGGAAGCGTCGACGAATCAATCCGCGGACGTCCGGAAGATCGAGAGATCGGAGAAGCAAACCACGGTGACCTATGAAAATTCGAAGAACGCCAAAGGGATTCGGGATTTCTCCTTGGTCGAGACATATACGCCGCAAGATGACGGCTCCCTGAGCTGGACAATCAAGCTGACGAATACGAGCGGGAAGAAGCTTGAAATCGGCGATTACGGCGTTCCTCTCGCGTTCAATGAGCAGTGGCAGTACGGGGATCAAATTTACGAGACGCGGGTCGTGACGCACTCCTTCGTCGGGAATAACAGCTCCTACATAACAGCCAGCCGTCCAAGCGGTCTTGGATCGTTCTTATTGATGACGCCTGACGCCAATACGCGCGCTGGATTCGAATACCAGGATCGTTGGCGCGCCGAAGAACGTCCCGGCAGCAAATGGACGGGCGAGAGCGGCAAGTGGATCGAAGGGCTGAACGTTTTCTATATCCACTCGAACGTCATTAAAAAAACGAACCGCGGCTATTTGCCGAACACAAGCCTCTTGCTCGAAGCCGGCGAAGAGAATAAGTATGGCTTTAATTTCTTCGCCGTCACGGATGAAGCGGATATGAAGAATAAGCTGTACGAGGAGGGGCTTATCGATGTGACGGTCGTCCCGGGGATGATCGTGCCGACGAACCAGAAAGCCAAATTCGATCTGCGCACGACGCAGCCGATTCATTCGGTTACCGATAAGGCGGGCCAAGACGTGAAGTTTGTCGAGAGCAAGGCCGGCGGACATCACATCTACGAGCTTCAGCTGAGCAAACTGGGGCCAAATCATATCACGGTTGAGTATGGCGACGGGTATAATACGGTCCTTCAATTTTATGCGATTTCCCCGATTGACGAAGCGCTCCAAGCTCGCTCCGAATTCATGGTCGAGAAGACGCAATGGGATGCGCCGGGGCAAATTTATGACAAAGTATTCGACGACTGGATGATGCACACGAAGGAGAAGAGAGGCAGCTTTGACGGTTATTGGGGATGGGGAGACGACTGGGGATTGACGCATGGGCAATTCTTGGCCGAGAAGAACGCGCTGGATCCGGTAGCCAAGGAAGTGAAGGCGCTGGATGAATATTTGGACGTCACCATCTGGACGAATCTCATGAATGGCCACCATGAGGATTACTTGATTCATGATTTCCTCATGCCGGAGCCGAATACGACGCCAACCTACCGGGGCTACGCGTATCCGCACATTTATAACACCTACTTCAGCATGTATAAAATCGCCAAGGATTACCCGCAATTGATCGATTATGCGGAAGAACCGGATACCTACCTGCTGCGGGCGTACCATATTTTCAAAGCGCTCTATGAAGGGCCGGTCGCCTATAACTGGAATACCGGACTGATGGGAGAATTAACGACGCCGGCTATTATCCAAGCGCTGCAAGAGGAAGGGTACACGGTCGAAGCGAACGATATCATCCATAAAATGAATCGGAAATACAACAATTTCAAAAATACGACGTATCCGTACGGCTCGGAGTACAGCTACGACAATACAGGCGAAGAAGCGGTCTATACATTGGCCAAAATGAATATGGGCCTTGAAGCGGAAGCGGCCAAAGCAAAGTCCATGATGGGGAAAATCAATGAAAAAACGCGCGCATCGCGCGGCCACATGCCGGTCTGGTATTACTATACCGATCCGGTCACGATAACGGGCGAGAACTGGTGGAACTTCCAATACACCGTATCCTTGGCCGGCTATGCGATGGATGATTGGATCCGTTATCATGCGGCCGATAACCGCGAAGAGGAGCAGCGGTTGTCCTACGCGGCCAAAATCGCGAACATCGGCGCCATCAATACCGGGCAGATCAGCGAGGACCCGGACAATTACGGCGCCGCTGCATGGACGTATCAAGCGGAGAAAGGCAACCTGGGCACGCTCGGACATGGCGGAGGCGCGAACGTCCCGCTTATGAACGGCTGGAGAGGCATGACGGGCGAAGCGGACTTAGGGTTATTCGGCGCTCTGCAGATATTAAGCGCCGATATCGCGATCGATCCGATCTTCGGTCTCACCGGCTACGGCGCCGACGTGTCGGAGAACAACGGTCGCTATGAGATCGTGCCGACGGACGGCTTGTATAAGAAAATCAATCTAATTACGGAGAAGCTGTACATTGCGCTGCAGCGAGACCAACATACCAAGGCGGTTCTTGCGAAGAACAAAGATTACGTGAAGCTTGCGATGAAGAACGGAACGCCTGGCGAAAGCCATAAGACCGGCATCACGCTGGAGGGCTTGAAGCCAGGCGCCTATGAGGTGAAAGTCGACGGACAATCGACAGGGAAAATCAATGCCTTCGGCGCAAAAGCGCAGCTGACCGTTCAGGCGCCGGCCGCGAACGATTATACGGTGGAGCTGATCGCGACGACTGCCGATCCGAATAAGGCTCCGACCGTAAATGCCGGCGACGATCAGACGATCCCGTTATACGACGACGCGATGCTGCTCGGTCAGGTAGAAGACGACGGTCTTCCGGCAGGGAAGCTCGAGGCGCAATGGAACCTGGTAACAGGTCCGGAAGGCGCTAACGTTGTCTTCGGCAACGCGAAAGCCAAGACGACGTCGGCCACGTTAGATGTACCTGGCGAATATGTATTTGAGTTGACGGCGAATGATTCGGAATTGACGGCATCCGATACGGTGAAGATTACGGTCACGCCTGCGCCGCCGCTTCCGGTGCTTATGGCTCATTATCTGTTTGATGAGACGGAAGGGACGGCTGCCGCCGACGCGTCGGGAAGCGGGAGGGACGGTACTCTCAAAGGAACGGCCGGTTGGACGGAAGGACGGTCCGGTCAAGCCGTGAAGGTCGGAGCCGAGGAAGGCTACGTGCAGCTGCCGGAAAATGTGATGAGCCATACGGAAGCGATGACGATCTCGGCATGGGTAAAGGCGAATTCGTTAAACGACTATGCCCGATTGTTTGACTTCGGCACGGGGACGGGGTCCTATATGTTCTTGGCGCCGAAGGTCGGCTCCGGCATGCAGTTCAGCATAACGGTGAACGGCAATGCGGCTGGAGCGGAGCAGACGGTTTCCGGCCCGGCTCTGACCGCCGGAGAATGGCGGCATGTTGCCGTTACGCTGGCGGATTCTACCGGAATTCTGTATGTAGACGGCAAAGAGGCTGGACGGAACACGAACATGACGCTCACGCCGAAAGACCTGGGCAAAACCAAAAACAACTATATCGGCAAATCGCAATACGCGGATCCTTATCTGGATGCGGCCATTGACGATTTCCGGATCTACAGCCGCGCATTAAGCGAGGCGGAGGTCGCCGCCTTGGTTGCGCCGAAGCAGGATCAGATCGAGCGGGTGGAGCAGCCTCAACTATCGACTCCGGTCGATGTCGCGCCCAAACTGCCTTCGTCGGTCAAAGCGTATTTGAAGGACGGAAGCACGATCAGCGTATCGGTAAAATGGGAGACAATAGCCCCTGAGCAATACGCGACGGAAGGCCAGACATTTACCGTTAAGGGATCCGTCACCGGAACTTCGCTTGAAGCGCTGGCAACCGTTGCCGTAAAGAACCGGGTCATCAACGGCTATCCATCGTTGGTCGTTCGATATAATATGGATGAAGCGGAAGGCTCGGAAATCAAGGACGCCAGTTCGAATCAACTGAACGGCACGATCAAAGGCCAACTTACTCGATCGACGGATGGGCATGCGGGCGGCGGTCTGCAGTTCAGCGGAGACGTCGGCAACTACATTGACTCCGGCAGCAGCATGCTGCTTCAGCCGAAAAATATGACGTTGTCCTACTGGATCAAGCGGACGGAGAGCATGAACGAGAGAGAGAACGTGCTGCTCTGGTTCAAGCCCGAGAACAATTATGCGGGCAAAGGGCTGTTCATCACGTACAACGGCAATTCGAGCATCGTCTATGTGGACGGCGCGAACGGCTTCTATGTCCGCCAGTCGCCGAATGACTTCTTGCCGTTGAACGAATGGACGCATATCGTGACGACGTTCGATTCCGACACCGGAACGGGCGCGATTTACAAGAACGGCGTTCAGCAGGCCGTTGGCACGGACGGTTCCCCAAAAACGATATCGGCGACTTCGGACGTGAAGAAGATCGGCGTCTCCGGCTATGGGAACGGCGCGCAGCTCCATGCATCGCTCGATGATTTCCGCATCTACGACGGCGTGATGACGGCGGCGCAAACGAAGGCGCTCTACGAAGGGAAAGACATCAAGAGCATCGACGGTACGGTCGTATCCACCGAAGTCGGCACGGCGCCAATATTGCCAGTACGGGTGCAGGTGACCTATGAGAATGACGAGAAAGGAACGGCTTACGTCTCTTGGGAGCCCGTCGATCCTAGCCAATACGCGAAGAAGGGCAGCTTTACGGTTGCCGGCATCGTCGAAGGCACGGGAATTCGCGCGGAAGCGCATGTGACGGTAACCGAAGCCGATGCGACGGCAAGCGCTGTTATTCTGGCGCCAGTCCAAGCCAACCTGGGAGATGAATTCGACGTCGTCGTCGGATACAAAGGAATAACCGGGAACCAGCAGGCACAGGACATCCTCATCACGTACGACCAAGATAAGCTTGCCTTTGTCTCGCTTGATGAACAGCTGCTGAAAGCCGGTTATGTGCTGGCAGGCAAGGAAGTAACGCCGGGCCGCATTCGGCTGCTGATCGCGAATGTAGCCCAGGAAGCTTCCGATGTGAACGGAGATTTCATCCAACTTCGCTTGAAGGTCAAGGACGCGGCTGAATCGGGACTTGCGGCCATTGACGTTGCGAAGGTCATCATGGCCGATGGGAACGGCACGGAGACGGAATATGCCGGAGCCAGACACGAGATCAATATTGCCATGATCGATAAAGCCGGATTACGCCAATTGATCCAAGAGGCGCAGGCGAAGCATGACGCGGCCGTCGTCGGTACGGGGGTCGGTCAAGTATCGGCCGCGGCGAAGGCCGCGCTAGAAACGGCGATCAAAGCTGCCGCCGCGGTGGCAAGCAAGCCATCGGCAACGCAGGCGGAAGTGACGCAAGCCGTAGAATCGCTGCAGACGGCGCTTCAGATCTTCAATGATGCCATTATTAAGCCGAAACCAGGCGATGTCAATCAAGATGCGAAAGTCAGCATCGGCGACCTCGCGATGGTTGCGGCTGCGTATGGCAAAACAAACGCGGATCCGGATTGGACATCGGCGGCGAAATCGGATATCAACGGCGACGGCCGAATCGGTCTCGAAGATTTGGCGGCGTTGGCAAGAATGATTATCGGATAACGGCTCGAGTAATCTCGATATTCACATGTAACAGAGCAAACAACCTTACTGCAGAGTAAGGTTGTTTGCTTCTTTTGTCGGTTTATGGGTTGAATGTTCGAAAAGGAAGTGTTATAACAAAAAGACAAAGTGAAACGTTTAGAAAAGGGGAGCGGCATGGAGAAAGTCGGAATTAAAGATATAGCTGCACGCGCTAACGTATCGACGGCGACCGTTTCCTACGTGTTGAACGGGACTCGCAACGTGCGGCCCAAAACGAAAGAAAGGGTTCTGAAGGTCATAGAAGAGCTCAACTACAGGCCGAACGATATCGCGAAAAGCTTGAAAAGCAATCGCACGAACACGATCGGCGTGATCGCGGAGGACGTGACCGTCTTTAACGTACCGGAAATCATCGACGGCATTAACGACTATGCGGATCGCTATGACATGCATATTCTATTGACGAATCTTCGGCTCCAGAAGCGAATCGGATATAATTATTCGAAGATGGAAGACTACCGGAAATACGCGCAGGACGCAGTCTCCAACCTGCTATCCAAACAAGTGGAAGGCATTATCTATATTGGCGTGCACCCAAGGGATTTGACCGGTCTAGTCAATACGTACAATAAGCCGATCGTGTACACCTACTGCTATGCCAATGATGCGAAATCGGTCCAATATAACGACGAGCAGGCCTCTTACGATGCCGTGAACTATTTGGTTAGCAAAGGTCATTCCCGTATTGGCGTCATCAGCGGATTGATGGATTCGATCCCGTCGCGGCTGCGGTTTAACGGCTACTATAAAGCGCTTACGGAATTCCAACTGCCGTTCGATCCGCAATTCATCAAGGTAGGCGATTGGGGGTTGGATTCGGGTTATCGGTTGGCCGGCGAGCTGCTCAGCCTAGCCGATCCGCCGACGGCGATTCTCGTTATGAACGACCTTATGGCAGCGGGCGCTCTCCGCTGCGCATCCGAGCAAGGGGTGGTCGTTCCTCGAGATCTATCCATCGTCGGCTTTGACAACCGGGAGTTCAGCGCCTATTTAAGTCCAAGCATTACAACGGTCGAACTGCCTTTGCACGATATGGGGATACTGGCCATGAAATCGCTCGCAAGCATGATTAGCGGCGATGGGGAAGTAATCGACGAGACGCCGCTGTGCCGGCTTATTGAACGAGAGTCTGTCGCCGCGCCTAGAACGGCAGGCAAGTAATTCTGAACAAGAGCATGAATAGATCAGCAGCTAAGCGGCCTTGGTCCGGACGTTATCGACCGGAGGCCGTTTTTGTCGTTCTGGATCGCGAGATGTAAAGAAGCATGGTGTTCGGTTATATAATCGATTAACTTGTAATATTGTATCGACATCGCAACCAACTTTCATCTAACACGGTGTTGGAACAGAGGGCAGAATTCTAGCAAATGCTTGGTTTAACTGGTCTATTGGCATGATTACGGACAGGTCAGAAAATGCTTGCTGGATAAACTTTCAATATGTTAAGATTATTGCATTAAGTTAAACGTTTAGATTTTGAATGATATAGGAGTGAAACCGTGAATCTGCTGCGAAATAATGCCTTCGAATTAGTCGTTTCTCCAAGCGGAACCGTGGAATCATTCGTTATGGCTGATGACCCGGCTCGAATGAACTGGGTCATCGATGCCCGATATGTAGAGGAAGCGGGCTATACGGATCAAGACAAACGTTTTGGCCAATGGGCTGCCAGCGTTAACGGAGAGTGGATTGAAAGCGTTAACTTGGAGACGTACTTCGAATTGACGGCTAATGCCGCAACGATTAAGTTCGAGCATCCGAACTTCTTCGTTCAATATCGATACGCGCTGGATCGGGATGACGAATGGCGGTGGACCGTCGAATGCGCTAACCGGGCGACGGCTCCGATCACGATTAACGGATTCCATAGTTGGTTCTCGCTCGCTTATATCATGTTCCGTGATCAAGATGTCTCGAGGAACATGAATCAATCCTGCGCTTTATTTCCGCATGTCGGAGGCGATTTCGCTAAATTCGCGGCGATGCGCCGAAGCAACACGGCTCCGCATCTTGCCGTTTACAGTACGGGAGATCGCGTGGCGGCGTTTGGATCGTACTGCAGCTATGTGAACCGTTTTCTGGAACAGGTATCGCCCTCGCTGGATGGGCTGCTCTATCACCGGCTATCGTTCATCGAAGACGGAAGTTCCATGGCGGATACCGCGGAGCATGATTGGATCTATGGCGAAGCGTATGAGGCGGTCACGCTGCAGCCGTCCGAGACGAGAGCATGGACGTTCGTCTTCACACCGTACCAGCATCAGGAGGATTTCTATAAGAAGGCGCTCGTTTATGGACACCCGCAATGGACGTATTCGCCGGTTATTACGACGGAAGGACAGTTCGTCGCCGAGGTTGAGCTGCCGGTTAGCGAGAACCTGCAATCGGTCTGCATGATGACGATGTCAGGCGATGGGAACGCCGTCGATGCAGTCGACATCACGAGTGAATTCCGATCGATTCCGGATGGCGCCTCCAATCGGCTGCGAGCCGTAATCCCGATTCGAACCGCAGGCGAGTTTAAAGTCGTGGCCACGCTGGAGAATGGCAGAACGGATGTGTTGGTTGGGAATGTCCTTGAACCGATTCAACGCATTCTCGAGAAAAGAGCGGCCTGGTTATGCGAGAACAATGTTCAGAAGGATCCGAACTCGGAGCGTCCGTTCGCATTCTTGCCCTTGTCGAACCAAGGCGAGTCGCTCGGCAAATTGACCTTTATTCTTATGAAAAACAGTTTATCGCCGGCGATTCCGGAACAAGTCGCGAAAGCCGAAATGTCCGCGTTTCTCGATATGAAGCCGCATTGGTTTGAACAAGGGAACTTATCGCGACCGAACTCCCTCTATGGCTCATTCTATCGGATTTATGATTTCGATTATATTGGGCATGTGTTTTATTTGCTCTCTCGAATGGATGACGATCTGTTAACCTATAACGCATCCGACACTTACTTAGCTTGGGCGGCGGATGTGCTGTGCATGAGACTCGACCCCGACTGTCATGGCAGCCGGCGGGAGAAGGAAGAGTCGCAGCTTGTCGGCGTATTTATTCTCTATATTTCGGACCTGTTGACGGATTTGATGGACAGAGGATTGCAAGAGCAGCATGCTCGGCTGCATGGACTATGGCTTCGATTCGTTGAAGGCTTGAAGCATGGATCTAAAGGGTATCGGGGCGCGATTACCGAGCACTTCTATGACAACGCCGGATTTGGTCCGACTTGCGAAGCGTTATGTTTGGCAGGATTGACGGAGGAAGCGCGATTATATAGCCAATTAATCATCGCCAATATCGGATTCAGCAACGATTACCGTGCCAATGCGCCCGACCGCTGGTGGGAGGCGTTGTCCTATATGACGCATTCCTTGTGGGGCGGATTGGTCGCGGGGGCTGCCCGCGCTTCCTACGAGACGCTTGGCGATCCAAGACTCCTGGAGGCGGGGTATCGAGCCACCATGGCCGTCTTTAACTGCTACGACTGGAATGTGCAATCAACGGCGCGCAAGCTTAAGCCCGGAGAGGCGGCTTCCACGTACAGCATCGCCGCTCCCAATCTGAACATGCCCGAGCTGTCCCGCAACCGGTTCGGTCAATCGGTGTTCAAGCAGTCGGACGACCCGCTGTTCAGCAGCTTGTTCGCCAGTATCGAAGGAGACGATTGGGATATGGGCGAAGAGCTTGTGGCCTATATGCTCGGTTTCGGCACGACAACCTATCTATATACGGATGCTTCCGGTCATTTGCGGTGCGTCAATGGTTTTCTCGAGCCAATGGAGGAGGGCTGGAAGGTGACGAGCTATGCCGCTTACCCGCGTAAATTCGTCATGTTGGAGAAGGAGCTAACGTACACGGCTCGTGACGGAGAGACGTTAAAGAGCGTGTGCTATACGAACGGCAACTTCCTGCCTGTCGGCCTTCCGGTTCAATAATCGAATAATACCTAATGAACAGCCGCCTACTAGAATTCGATTCTGGAGGCGGCTTTTGTATAAAAATGATCGTTGACGATTCAACAAGGTTGAATTAAAATTAACAATATAGACTAATAAGAAACTTCATTCAACTCATTAGGTTATCAGATTCTATCCGACTAGGGCAAAGCCCTCTGGTTCCCCTCAGCGGAGGGGGAAGGGGGAGGTGGTAACAAATCTCGGGTCAAAGGGGCGGAGCCCATCTTAACCTGACAACATTGCAGCGGAGGGGGAAGGGGGAGGGAGCAACAGAACTCGGGTCAAAGGGACGGAGCCCATCTTAACCTGACAGCATTGGGGCCGTCTAGGGTTGCGAATCGACGTACACCAGCGGAAAGAAGTGAACCGGTTATGAAGCGAGACTCGGCTGAAGTCGTCATTATCGGCGGCGGCATTATCGGGATGGCAATTGCCTATTACACGGCAAAGCTTGGCATGGATGTGGCGGTGGTCGAACGAGGGGAGATTGGCGGCGGGACCTCCTCCAAGTGCGACGGCAACATTTTGGCGATTGACAAGGATCCTGGCTTCGATAGCCAGATGTCGTTAAAGTCGCAGCAGCTGATCGCCGCATTAGTCCATGAGCTGGATGAAGAATTCGAGTACCGGGCGCCGGGCAGCATCCTGGTGTGCGAGAGCGAAGAAGAGATGATCGCGGCCGAACGCTGGGTCAAGCGGCAGCAGGAAGCGGGACTTCCTTTTCACATGCTCGATCGGAACGACCTTCGCGAAGAATGGCCCTACATGGCGGATGATTTGCTCGGGGGGCTCGAGTGCGAGACGGATTCGACGGTCAATCCCGTCCTGCTCACGTACTCGCTGGCGGCTACGGCTCGCAGGCACGGCGCGCGCATGATGACGCATACGCAGGTGAAGTCCATCCTGTTGGATGAGAAGAGACGCGTTCGAGGCGTGGAAACATCCACCGGCACGATTCGCGCGAACAGCGTTATTATCGCGGCAGGGGTATGGTCCGCAATACTAGGGCGATCCGTCGGGATCGATCTTCCGATCGAGCCGCGCAAGGGACATATCCTCGTTGCCTCCCGGTCAACCAATATCGGGAAACGCAAAGTAATGGAATTCGGCTACTTGATCAGTAAATTCGGCGGCCGGCGCAAGGTGGACCCCGAGATGGAGAAGTACGGCGTGGCGCTCGTGTTCGAGCCGACGGCCTCCCAAAATTTCCTGATCGGATCGAGCCGGCAGTTCGTCGGTATGGACAGCAGAGTGGACCAATACGTCATCCGGTTAATCGCGGAACGGGCCATTCGGTTCTTCCCCGTTATGGAGCATATTCCGATGCTTCGTGCATATGCAGGCTTGCGTCCTTGGACGCCGGATCATCTGCCGATCGTGTCGTCTATTGACGAGGTGCCAGGCTTATACGTGGCTGCCGGCCACGAAGGCGACGGGATCAGCTTGGCGGCGGTTACCGGCAAGGCGGTGAGCGAGATGCTGAGCGAGTCTCCGACGTGCATTCCGACCGAGCCGTTGCGGTATGACCGATTCCTCACCGGCAGGGTACATCAGGAGGTGGTCATATGAGGCTTTCTAAGTTGGTCACGACGATCGACACGCATACCGGAGGCAATCCGACCCGTACGGTGACCAGCGGCGCGCCCGCCTTAATCGGCAAGACGATGACAGAGAAGATGATTTATATGTCTGAGCATCACGATGCGTTTCGGAGGGCGCTCATGTTCGAGCCTCGCGGGCATGAAGTGATGTCGGGTTGTATTTTGACCGAGCCATGCGATCCTGCAGCCGATATCGGGGTCGTGTTCATTGAGACGGGCGGGTACTTGCCAATGTGCGGTCACGACACGATCGGAGTCTGTACGGCTTTGATCGAGAGCGGATACTTTCCGGTTGAGAAAAACGTTATTCGGCTGGATACGCCGGCCGGGCTTGTGGAGGCTCGGCTGGACATCAACCGCGGCAAGGTGGAGCGGGTCACGTTTACCAACATTCCTTCCTTTCTATACCGGCGGGACGTGAAAGTACAGGTAGACGGACTTGGGGAGGTCAATCTCGATATTGCGTATGGCGGCAATTTCTACGGGTTGGTGGATGCGCGCGAACTGAAATTGCCTCTGCTGCCGACCAACGGCTCGAAAATCGTTCGGCTGGCCGTCCAGATCAGAGAGGCGGTCAATGAACAGGTTGAAATCATTCATCCGGAAATTCCGGTCATTCGCGGATTGACGCATGTCGAATTCTACGGTGATCCGGTCGCGCCTGAAGCGCATTGCCGGAATGTGGTCGTCGTGCCTCCCGGCGGAATTGACCGTTCGCCATGCGGGACGGGGACGTCTGCCAAGGTGGCCGTCTTGTACGCGAAGGGCGAGCTTGCGCTGAATGAGGAATTCGTCCATGAAAGCATCGTAGGCTCCTTGTTTCATGCGAAAGCGCTGCAAGAAACCGTGGTCGGAACGCTTGCGGCCGTCGTTCCGCAAATATCAGGTTCCGCTTGGGTTACCGGCCTCCATCAGTTCTTCCTCGATGAGCGGGATGCGCTAAACGACGGTTTTTTCCTGCTCTAGCGAGAGAGGGCTATTATTTCATTGGGGGGTCAGCGATGGAAATCAGCAAATGGTACTCGACCATCGACATGCATTCGGGCGGGGAGCCGATTCGGATTATAACCGGAGGCTTACCCCAGATGCGAGGAGCCGTGCAGCGAGAGCGGGCAGCGGACTTCATGGGCCATCATGACGCGGTACGCCGGCTGCTTATGGCCGAACCGCGTGGACATCTCGGCATGACCGGCGCCATTGTGACTCCGCCAGCAAGCGATGACGCGCATTTCGGCTTGTTATTCATGAACAATGAAGGTCTTGCTCCGATTAGCGGGCATAGTCTTGTCGCGGTCGTGACCGCTTGGCTGGAGACGGGGCAGATCGCGCGAGAGGAAGCGGTCAGCGGGATTCGAATCGATTGCGAAGCCGGCCGGGTTACCGCTTATGCCGATTACGACGGGACGGAAGCGAGGTCTGTCACCATCGAAGGCATTCCGAGCTTCGTATTGGCCGCCGACGTACCGGTTGTCGTTGAAAGACGCGCGTGTACGATAGATGTCGCCTACAGCGGGGCGTTCTATGCGGTTGTCGACGCCGCGCCGTTCGGGGGAATTACGACTTCAATTTCGGAGATGCAGGCTTGGGGAAGCGCTATTCGCCAGGCGGTCGAGGCTGCCGTCGACGTCGTGCATCCGGATGATGAATCCATTAAAGGCCTGCATGGCGTATTTATGTACGAATCTGCGGCATCCGGCTCGACAGAACACGCTTATCGCGGCATGACCATCTTCGCCGATGCGCAGTGCGACCGATCGCCAGGGGGTACAGGAGCATGCGCGCATCTCGCCGTTCTGATCGCGCGCGGTGAGCTAATGCTTGGCGAGGAGGTAACGTATGAAGGGATCACCGGTGCCAAGGCTAGGTGTTCCTCGTTCGCGAAGGAGAACGATCATCGCTCGTCGATCGTGCCTAGATATACAGCCGACGCTCATCTGCTAGGTTGGATGAACTTTGTTCTGGATCCTTCGGATCCGCTGCCCCAAGGGTTTATATTACGCTAGCCATTCCTTGCATTTTATATTTTTTGAATATTCAAATAACGAAAGGGGATTACCCGCTATGGCACGTTTTGAAGGTGTTTATGTTGCGCTCGTTACGCCGTTCACATCCGCATACGAGGTGGATTACAAGCGATTGGCGGAGCTGTGCGACTGGTTGATTCAGCAGGGCGTGCACGGTCTGGTGCCGACAGGCTCGCTCGGCGAATACGCGACCATGTCCAATGAGGAACGGGCGAAGGTCGTGGAGACGGTTATCGACGCGGCCGCCGGTCGCGTGCCGGTCGTCGTCGGTTCCGCCGCTCCTTCGACCCAGCAAGCGGTAGCCTGGGTACGGCATGCGAAGGATGCGGGCGCAGCCGGAGTGATGGCGCTGCCGCCGATTAACTATAAGCCGCTCGAACATGAAGTGGTGGCGCATTACGAGGCGCTGAATACCGTAGGGCTGCCGATTATCGCCTACAATAATCCCCACGATTACAAAATAGATCTGACGCCTGATCTGCTCGCAAGATTATCCAAAATCGAGCATGTCGTGGCGGTGAAAGAATTCTCGGGCGACATCCGCCGCGTGCACGACATCTTGGCCAAAACAAATTTGGAAGTCATGATCGGCGTCGACGACCTTGCGATGGAAGGGCCGTTGTTCGGCGCTACGGGATGGATCTCCGGCGTGCCGAACGCACTGCCGAAGGAAGGCGTCGAGTTATTCCGATTGGCGCGCGAAGGGAAATTGAAGGAAGCCGGCGAGCTGTACCGCCGTCTGCTCCCGCTGTTCCATTATGATGCAAGCCCGCAGCTCGTCCAATCGATCAAGTACATGATGGGGCTGTCGGATTTCCCAGTGGGACCTACGCGCCCGCCGAGATTGCCGCTGCCGGTCGCCGATTATGAGGCGATCAAGAAAGCATACGAATTCGCCGTTAACCGCAAGCAGCCGCAATGAGGGATCACGTGAATACGAGGGAGGTTCCGCGGAATGATGAATAGCCGTAACTGGATCGGTGGCGAATGGGTGACCCCGAGCGCCGGTACCATTGTGATTAAGAATCCGTCGAATCTAAGCGAGGAGGTCGGCGTGATGCATTTGTCCGACGTCTCTCATGTCAGGCAAGCGGAGCAGGCGGCGCGCGCCGCCTTCGCCTCTTGGTCCCGTCAGACGGGCGCGGCTAGAGCCGGCCATCTGTACCAAATGGCGGCAGGGCTGGAAACGAGTCTGGAAGAGCTCGCCACGATCGCCAGTACGGAGATGGGTAAGCCGATCGCCGAAATGCGCGGCGAGGTGATGCGCGGCGTCAATCTGCTTCGTTATTATGCCGCCGAAGGCGTTCGAGCGAGCGGACAGGTCATTCCGTCGAGCGAGACAGACGTCCTGCAATATACGAAGCGGGTGCCACTTGGCGTAGTCGGGGTCATCACGCCGTGGAACTTCCCGGTGGCCATTCCGGTATGGAAATTCGCGCCTGCGCTAATATGCGGGAATACGGTCGTCTGGAAGCCTGCGGAGTTCGCTTCGCTGACGGCAAGCCGAATGGCCGAAATTTTCGCCTCTACCGGGTTGCCGGCCGGCGTATTGAATCTGGTGATCGGCAAAGGCAGTCAAATCGGCGACGTTCTGCTGGAACAATCGTCGCTTAATGCGGTCAGCTTCACAGGCTCGACTGCTACCGGCAGGCATGTTGCCGAGGTATGCGCCCGCCGGAATGTGAAATACCAGACCGAGATGGGCGGGAAGAACGCGGCGATCGTACTCAATGACGCCAGCTTGGACAAGACGATCGCCATGATCGTTAGCGGGGCGTTCCGCTCGGCCGGGCAGAAGTGCACGGCGACAAGCCGGATTATCGTCGAGAGCGGGATTTACGACCGCTTCGTCGAAGCATTCGCGAAGGCGACGTCACAGGTTAAGCTGGGCGCTGCGCTTGATCCTTCGGTCTACTTAGGACCGGTTGCTTCGGCGGGTCAGCATAAAACCGTCATGTCGTATGTGAACATGGCTCGGGAGCAGGCCGAGATCATCGCCGAAGGCAGCCTCCCGGACAGTTCAGCCGATGGCTATTATATCCGGCCCCTCGTAGCAGCTGGCATCGATGCCGATCATCCGCTCGTGCAAGAAGAAATATTCGGCCCTGTTGCAACCATTCTAAAGGCGGCCGACTTCGAGGAAACGATCGCGCTCTGCAATCGCACCGTATTTGGCTTGAGCGCTTCGTTGTTTACGCGCGATTTGACTTATGCCCATCGTTTCCTTGACGAGGCGCAGGCGGGCATGGTGCGCGTGAATCAAGAAACGGCGGGCGTGGAATATCAGGCGCCGTTCGGCGGCATGAAGCTGTCCAGCTCGCATTCCAGAGAGCAAGGTCAAGCGGCCTTGGATTTCTACAGCGAGATCAAAACTTGCGCGATCAGTTATGCGTAAGAGGCACGATTATGAAGCCACCTCTTATCCTCATATGCCGCTGCGAAGAAGTGTCGATGGAACAATTGGAAACCGCTTATCAGTCCGGCAGCTGCACGTCGCGCCAATTAAAGATGAAGACCAGGGCAACCATGGGAGCTTGCCAAGGACGCGTCTGCCGGAGGCTGGTTGAAGCATGGCTGCGCGCGCAAGACCCCCATGCGTCGCTGGATGCCGAATTGCTGTCCTGCCGCCCGCCAATCCGGCCGGTGAGCTTCGGCCAGTTGGCAAGGGGGGAGTCCTAGATGGAGCGAATCCAGCATCATCCCATTCTGGGCAAGACGAAATTCCACCAACCGATCACCTATACCTTTAACGGGAAGAAACTTAGCGGTTATCGAGGCGAGCCGATCGCGGCCGCCTTATTGGCCGAGGGGATTCGCGTCCTGCGCAGGCATGAAGAATCCGGTGCGGCACGCGGCTTCTATTGCGCGATCGGACATTGCATGGAATGCCGGCTGGTCGTCCAGGGGCAAGGAATCGTCCGCTCCTGTCTTACCCCGCTTGAGCCGGGCATGATCATTACGGAAGGGCAGCAGCTCGCGAATGAAATTACCGGGAGGAAGCTGCCATGACAAGCAAAGGGGAGGAGACGGATCTCATCATCGTTGGCGCTGGTCCTGCCGGGTTATCAGCCGCGAACAAAGCGGCCGAGTATGGTCTGCGGGTCACCGTTATCGATGAATTCCCGGAGCCGGGCGGCCGAATGCTTGGTCAGTTCCACGAGGAGTCCGGCCATTGGTGGGTTGGCAAGCAGATCGCCGATGAATTGATTGCGGAAGCCGGCAGGCGTGGGGTTCGCATCCGGTGCGGCGTCTCTGTATACGGTATGCTGAAGGTGGATGACCGATTTGAGGTATCGACCTCCATAGGCGCCCTGTTTGCGCCTCGCGTGCTGCTTGCGACGGGAGCGGCCGAGATTCCGATGCCGGTGCAAGGCTGGACGCTGCCGGGGGTGATGTCCATCGGCGCGGCCCAGGTCATGGCCAATGTCAATTTCGTCAAGCCTGGCAGAAGAGGGCTCATTGTCGGTATTAATGTTCTCGCGATGGCAATTGCCAGGGAGCTCTCGGTAAGCGGCGTCTCCCTAGCCGGCATCGTGCTCCCGCCTGCAGGTCCATTGGCGGGAGCTGCTGCTAAGCCGAAGGACAATCTTGAGCTGCTTATGGGCTTGTCCCATCTTGCTCCGTCTCCGATCCTTCGAATGGGCAGCAGAATCGCGCGTTCATGCAATCTCGCGGGATGGATCGCGAATTTCTTCCCCAGAAAAGGGATTCGGATGTGGGATATTCCGCTTCAGCTGCGTACCGCCGCCGTGTCGATTAACGGGAACGAGCGGGTCGAGTCCGTGACGCTGGCCCAAGTCGATGCCAAAGGAGAGATCCTCGACGGCAGCCAATGGGAGGAGCCGGTTGATTTCGTCGCGCTTGCCGGCGGTTTATATCCGCTGGCGGAGCTGGCCTCGGTGGCAGGCTGTCCCTTTATCTACACGCCTGAGCTAGGCGGTCACTTGCCGCTTCATAGCGAGCAGATGCGAACGCCGGTAGAAGGCTTGTACGTCGCCGGTAATATTACGGGGGTGGAGAGCGCGTTAGTCGCGATGTCTCAGGGCCGATTGGCGGCGGCGTCCATAGGCGTAGATGCCGACGCGATCGGCAGCGGCGGCGATCGGATCGTAGCTGAGGCGATGGAGGAGGTCGGCCGTACGCGGGCTGCGGCGCTAATCCAGTTCCAGCCGGGCATTGCGGAGGCAAGACGAGGCATTTACCGGCTATGGCAGGAAACCATTGAAGTTGGAGTGTGACGAGGCAATGGCGGTTAACGCGGGGAGCAGCACCAATATCATTGTTCGACTAGAGATGGATAAGCAGAAAATCGCTTTCGGCCAAATGATGACGGCAATCGGCGAGGCTGGCGGCGAAGTGCTCGCCGTCGACGTCAGCGGGATCGCGAAGCAAACCATGATCTATGACTTGACGATCAGCTTGAATCCGATCTTGACTTCATCGGTTGTTGCGCAGATGAACGGGCTGGTCGGCGTCAACGTGATCAAAGTATCGGATCAGACCATGCTGATGCATCTCGGCGGCAAGATCGAGGTCAATCCCAAGCTTAGGATCAAGAATCGGGACGACTTATCCCGCGTGTATACGCCTGGCGTCGCCAGAGTGAGCATGGCGATCCATGACGATCCTTCCGCGGCCTATTCCTTAACGATCAAACGAAATACGGTGGCCGTCGTCTCGGACGGGTCCGCCGTTCTTGGACTCGGCAACATCGGCCCCCTCGCGGCTATGCCGGTGATGGAGGGCAAAGCGATGCTATTCAAGCAGCTTGCGGACGTCGACGCGTTCCCGATCTGCATCGATACGCAGGATACCGAGGAGATCATCGAGACGATCAAGCGAATCGCGCCTGCATTCGGCGGGATCAATCTGGAGGATATCTCCTCTCCGCGCTGCTTCGAGATCGAACGCCGCTTGATCGAAGAACTCGACATTCCCGTCTTTCATGACGACCAGCACGGCACGGCCGTCGTGCTGCTTGCCGGTCTCTACAATGCCGTCAAGCTGGTGGGAAAGCGGCTTCAGGATTGCCGGGTTGTGCTGAGCGGCGTCGGGGCAGCCGGGTCGGCTTGCACGAAAATCCTATTGTCCGCGGGCGTAACGGATATTATCGGCGTCGATCGATGCGGTGCGCTCGTCCGCGGTCAGACTTACGATCATGAAGCGTGGGATTGGTATGCGGAGCATACCAATCCACGTTTGAAGACGGGAACCTTATCCGAAGTGATCCATGGCGCGGACATATTCATCGGGGTGTCGGGTCCAGGCGTGTTAACGGCGTCCGATGTCCGGAATATGGGGAAGGATCCCATCGTATTCGCGATGGCGAATCCAACGCCGGAAATTCTTCCCGAAGAGGTCGAGGGCATCGTGAAGGTGATGGCGACCGGGCGGTCCGATTATCCGAATCAAATCAATAATGTGTTATGTTTCCCGGGGTTGTTCCGAGGTGTGCTCGATTGCCGGGCATCGCGCATCACGGAGGCCATGAAGCTCGCCGCGGCGGCTGCGATTGCCTCGGTCGTTCAGGATCACGAGTTGAACGAGAATTTCATTATTCCGAGTATTTTCAATCAGGAAGTCGTCGAGCGGGTACGGAGGGCGGTCATGGAGGTAGCCTACGAATCCGGCGTTGCGCGCCGGCGCGATCTTCGCGCCCGCGAGGGGCACCCCTTGCAAATGTGATGCGTTCTGGAAGCCGTTGCCCCGCGTCGACGGCTTCCTTCTTGTATCCTTGGCAAAGGAGCTGTAGCTGATGAGGTTTATGGAGTTTGCGTATACACGCCCAGACATGAATGAGCTGGAGAACCATCTGGGCGCGCTCATTGAGAGGCTAGAGAACGAAACGACCGCCGAGGGACAGAATAGCGTCATGGCGGAAATCCACGGCTTGCGCACAGACTATGAATCGATGTGCGAGATTGCCTACATCCGGTACACGATGGATACATCCAACGCGGCATATATGGCCGAACAGGACTTTATCGATGAAACAAGGCCCCTCTATCAACAGCTGGTCTCGCAATATTACCGCGCGATCACTCGGAGATCGAAGCCTGGATGGACCAAGTCGATGATCGCCGATTATAGCGGGAGATCTTTGATTATGGCTTCAATCCTCGTGCGGAATCGTCGAGTATCATGCTTTTGTTGCGGTAGCTGGAAGGAGAGAGCCCTTGCTTGTTCGTGAAGACGGAGGAGAAATAGGGCGGATTGTTAAAGCCGACTTCTTCGGCGATGCGAGCGACGGACCAATCGGTCTGGAGCAGCAGCTTCTTCGCTTGTTCGATCCGGTATTGCTGCAAGTAATCAATGGGCGTGACGCCGTATACTTTCAACATGCATTTGGCCAAATAGTTGGGATGATAATTAAAAACCCGCTGCAGCAGGGCGTTCGTAATTTTTTGGTTGTAATTATGGCGAATGAATAGCTCAACCTTCTCTGCCAGCCGGAGGGCCGTCGAGTCGGTCGATCGCTCCGCCTCTTGGTTCAAATGCTGCATGAACATTTGAAAAGCGGTCTGTTTTTTCCAGTTTCGAAGCGAACGCGGGTCGTGATCCAAGGCGTAAAACGCGGTCAGATCGTCCATGGATTTGTCGGAGAGCTTCATGACTTTCGGAATGAAAATCGAGCTCACTTCGCAATGATTCAGATAAGCAGCTTGCTTATGCTTCTCGAAGAGCGCGATTTGATTGTCGAGGCATTCGTTCATCGTGTTCATTTCATCCCATGCCCCGAAGGTTTGAAAGTGAATCCATGTAATATCGGTCTCTTCCGGGCATGGGGCAGTCCCGTAGTGGAAGCCGTCCGGACGCAGAATGATGGCTTCTCCTTCGCTCAGGCCCCACTCCTTGTCATTCTCCCCGATGAACAACGTACCCTTGGTCACGATGATAATATCGAACACATTGATCGAGAAGCGGCTGACATGTCGTTCGCCCTTGAAATAAGTGTGCTTACCGCTATCAATAAAATAAGGGATCGGGGGAGTTACAAAATGCAATATCGGCCAAGACATGATTTTGTTCCTCGCTTAGGTTGGAATTTTAGAACACCGGGTTGAATTTCGGGATGTGAATACCGCGCATGACTCGGTAACATGTAGATTATACCATGTCCCGCAACAATGAAATATTAGTAAAGAGAGCTCCTATCGGCGCAAGTCATTTTCGTATTTGACAATGACAAGCATGTATAGTTTCATGGAATTACACATTGTTGAATACAATTGCATGGTAGGGGATCGATAATCATGGAACTCGGAAGTAAAATACGAAAACTTCGCAAAGAACAGAACCGAAGTCTGGATGATATCGCGGCGGCTTGCGGATTCACGAAGAGCCTGCTATCCAAGATCGAGAACGGGAAGAGCGTTCCGCCGATCGGCACGCTCATCAAAATCGCCGAGGCGCTCGGGACGAAAATATCGGTCCTGCTGGATGACGAAGATCAGAACGGCACGGTGTATACGACTAGCGAGGCCACGGTCAAAAAGATGGTGAAGACCGATAAGGGGTACGCTTTCGCGGCCATCGCGGCGGAGAGGCCGGAGAAATTGATGCAGCCATTCTACTTCATTGCGAAGAAAGGCAAGACCGGACACAACCAACACTCGCATGTCGGGCAAGAGTTTATCTATGTGCTGGAAGGGACGATGGTCTATAACGTAGGTTCGGAGTCGCACACCTTGGCGCCGGGAGACAGTCTGTACTTCGATTCCGTCGAGAAGCACGCGTATACGCTGGTCACGGATGAAGTCAAATACATCTCGGTATTCTGCTCCGACTCCAAAGCATGAGCACTCGAGCGTGACGGTTGGCAGTTTCCATAGAGGCAGGGGGAAATCATATGCTGCGCGTATTAGTTGTGGATGACGAACCTAAACATCGAAGAGGACTGTCTCGCATGATCCAAGAACTGCGGCCTGACTACCAAATCCTACACGCAAAAGACGGGATGGAGGCTTTAGCGAGCCTTACGGCTAATCCCGTCGATTTGGTGTTTACGGATATCGAAATGCCGATCATGGACGGCTTGCAGTTCATCGAGCAAATGAACGTGAGAGGCGGGGGCGAAAGCATCGTCATCATGAGCGCCTACTCGCATTTCGAATATGCGCGAAGAGCGGTGCAACTCGGAGCTTGCGACTATCTCCTCAAGCCGATCGAAGAAGAGAAGGTAACTCAGACGCTGCTCAAGGCCGAATCCAAGTATAAGACGGAGCAATTGGCCTCGATCGACATGCTGCTTGCCCGCGTGCTCGAAGGGGCATCGTCCCCGGACGATATTCGCTTGCTGGAGAAGAGCTGCCCGGTCGGGAAGGGGGGTGTGCTGGCTATCGAGTTCAAGCGTCCTTCATGTCCGGGAATGCCGACGCTAATCCGCCGCCAGATTATGGAGAGGGTCGGACAATGGTCGAAGGAGCAGGGCGTAAGGTCGGTGTTTCATGAACCGGACCGCATGGAGCTGTTAATGGCGGTGCTGACGGCCGATGCCGACGATTCGTCCTTCTGGCCGAACGATCTGCGGCAGCGACTCCAACCCGTCATCGAGGAGCTTTCATGTAAACTTGGGATCGAGTTGACCATCGGCGCGGGTGAGCCGTTCTACGCTTGGGGACAGGACGTTCACGCATCGTGCGAACGAGCGCTCTTGGCGCTTCAGGCCAGATTTTATCACGGTGGCAATGCCTGTTATACGTCGATGTCCATGGCCTTGCGAAGTCATGCCGCCATGATGAAGTTGGATACCGGTTTGCTGACGAGAGCCATTCAATCCGGGGACAAGCCGGCGATCTTGAATGGCATTCGCGCCGCGACGGCTCACGTACTCGAGAAGGGAATGCCGTCTCCGGAAGCGTTCAAGCTGTCTCTGGCCGCATCCATTCATCAGTTGCACGCTTGCCTGTCGGAGAAAGGCCACGCCATAAAAGACGCGGATCTGCATGAGGAGACTTTCTTGAGAAGCGGGGACTGGACGGAATTATGGGAGGCCGTAGAGCATTGGGTCGCGTGCGTCACCGATCAACTCGACAATCGGAAGCACAAACGTAACGAGTCCATCATCGAGACCTGCAAGTCCTATATCGAGAGCCATTATGCCGAGGAGTTGTCGCTTAGCTTATTGGCGGAGAAATTCCATTTTAACGCCTCTTATTTCTGCATGCTCTTCAAGAACAATACCCGCACGACCGTCAGCCAATACATTATTCAGACCCGGATGAACCACGCGGCAAGCATGCTGAGACAGACGACTTTGAAGGTCTATGAAATCGCGGCCATGGTAGGTTACAAGGACGTGAAATATTTTATTCGGCTTTTTCGCAAAGAATACGGCGCGAGCCCGGATGAATATCGTCATCTCTCCGCTACCCGATAAAGGATGAGGTCCATTTGCGTACCCTTATGAAGCGATTATGGATGAGCGTCAAACGCCTTAGCATCAGGTCGAAACTTCTTCTATCGTATGCCTTGCTCGTGCTGATTCCGATCACGATTATGGGCGCCAAATACTACTACGCAAGCAAAGGCTTCATTGAAAACTTCTCGCGCGAAAACGTCTATTCCATCGTCAAGCAAAACAACGAAATCATCGATTCGGAGCTCTCGCAAATCGAGGCCGATAGTCTGGCCTTGATTGGAGATCCCGTCATGTACGAACAATATCTTCGCGCCGATCCGCAGGATGAATACGGCATGGTGACGATGGAGAAAAACGTGCTGAAAGCTTTGGAAAAATATTTGCCCGAAACCTCGCAGCTCTACTCGTATCATTTGCTGACCAGCTACTCGAACATCGGCAATTCCGCGTTCATTCCCTACCAGACGTTCGCGTCCACGGCGCTGCATCAAGCTGCGCGGGAAGGCGATGGCGCGATGAAATGGGTGCCGACGTTCCATTTTGCGGATATGTTCGGCGCTGATGGCGGCGAATCGTATTCCTCTTCGCAATATCCTCCTTTATTGGCCGGCGTCCGGCTATTGAAGTTCTTTCATATCACGGGCAGCGCCATCACCGAGTTAAGCGGCCGAGCCGAACCGCCGATCCTGCTCTTCACCTTCAAGCCGGAGCTGCTTGCCTCCCGTTTCGAACGTACGCTGCCTTCTAACGGCGCGGCGTACTTTGTTATCAGCGCGCAAGGAAACTTGGTCGCGCAGAGCGATCGGGAGGGAGCGGGGACGAGGATCGAACCCCAGTGGCTGGATCGAATGAAACGCCTCAAGAGCGGGACGATCACCGTCGTTCAAGATGGCAAGCCGCTCATTATTTGCTTCGACACGTCGGCGGTAACCGGCTGGATCGCGGGCATCACCGTCTCCTCGGACATGCTGCTGGATACGTTTATGCCGCAAATTACGTCGTATACGTTTTATCTCGGACTCGTGCTGCTCTTCATTTCGCTGTTCCTGGCTTGCTTGTTCGCGGAATCGATTACGCGTCCGATCAACCAGCTCATCAAGGCCATTAAGAAAACGGGCAGCGGCGACTTCGGCACGCGCCTTCCGATCGTCGCTTATGACGAAATGGGGCATTTGATTCACAAATACAACCAAATGAACGAGAAGATCAACAATCTGATCGAGGAGAATTACATCGTCAAGCTGCGGGAGAAAGAGACCTTGATCATGTCGCTCAACATTCAGCTGAATCCCCACTTTCTGTATAACACGCTCAATATCATGAACTGGACGGCGCTCGAAAACAATCAAAAAGAGCTAAGCCGCATGATCATCAGCCTCTCGTCCATGCTTCAATATACGATGGAGAACCATCGGGACATCGGCGAATTCCACGAGGATATGAACTGGCTCCACAACTATATCTATATTACGGATCAGCGGTTCGAAGGGAAGTTCACGGTCAGCTGCGACATCGATCCGAATCTATACGGCTGCACGGTGCCGAAGCTGTTCCTTCAGCCGTTCGTGGAAAATGCGATCGTGCACGGATTTGCGCATATTCACGACGGGGGCATCATTCGGGTTCGAGGCTGGATCGAAGAAGGCAAGCGCTGCTTTACGGTGCAAGATAACGGGAAGGGGATCACGGAAAGCCGCATGAAGGCGATCGCCGAGATGGGAAGCGACTCTATCGGGATTCATAACGTGGATAAACGCATCAAGCTCATGTATGGCGAGCAGTATGGGGTAACCTTGACCTCGCAGGAAAATATAGGAACGACCGTGAAAATTGTGATGCCTTTGTAAAATTAGCGAAGATCCTCCACCATTACAAAAATGATCGAATTTCAACGCGGTTTCGCTTCTATTAAACTAAATATATAAACAACATGTAAAAAGTAATGGAGGGTGAGGGCATGATTAATTCTAAACGATTAACTCGTATGCTGGCCGGATCGGTCGCCGTGTCGGCGCTATTGCTGTCTGCTTGTTCCGGCGGGAATGAGGAGCCTGCCGGCAATGCGAGCGCCAATGACACCAACCAGCCGAAGGAAAAGATCGAACTGAAGTTTGCGTTCTGGGGAGACACCATCGAGAAAAAAACGGTGACGGATGCGTTGAAAGCGTTTGAGGAAAAGTTCGGCATTAAGGTGGAACCAATGCACATTCCATCCGATTACTTGACGAAGATTACGACGATGGTAGCGGGCAACGTGGCGCCGGATGTGGGGTATTTGAACTCCGGTTCGGCGATGTCGTGGGCGGAGGAGGGAAAAATCTTGGATTTGAATCCGCTCATCGAGGCGGATCCCGATTTCCGCAAAGAGGATTATCTCGATCAGATTTGGTATGAGTGGGCGCCCGACAAGACGCTCGGCATGAGCACCGCGGTAGAGGGTTACGGGCTCATGTACAACAAAGACATGCTGCAAGCGGCAGGCGTCGAATTGCCGCCGACGGAAGCGGATAAGGCATGGGATTGGGACACGTTCGTGGAATATGCCAAAAAGTTGACGTTAGACAATGAAGGCCGCAACGCGCTCGATCCTAACTTCAATCCGGACAAAATCAAACAGTTCGGCTTTCAATACGATCCTTATAATATGATGGCCGCGGTCGTCTCGAACGGAGGCAACTATCTCACGCCCGACGGGAAGGGCTTCGGGCTTGCCGAACCGGAAGCGGTCGAAGCGATTCAGAAGCTTGCCGATCTGATGTACTTGCACCACGTCTCGCCGACGCCGCTTCAAACGAAGAGTTTGCCGGATATGGCGCTGCAGACGAAGAAGGTGGCGATGACGGTGTCCGGGAACTGGGCGCTGCAGGCGTTCGCCGAGCAGGAATTCAACCTGGGCGTCGGGGTCCTCCCCAAACTGAAGGAGAGCAATACGCTGCTTGACGGCGCGCCGACGGTCATCTTCAGTTCGACCAAACATCCGAAGGAAGCGTGGATGCTCTACAAATGGATGGCGGATCCGGATAGCGTGCTGCCGCTGATCGCGGGCGGTCTGTGGATGCCGCTGAAGAAAGAATGGTACACGAATCCGGAGTTGATCAACAAGTGGGCGGCGGGGAACAAAGCGCATCCGGAGGGTTATACCGAAGCCTTCATGAAGCAGACGCTGGAGAACGGGATCCGCACGCCAGGGTTCGAGGTGAAGAACTTCTCCAAGATCAACGCGCTCGTGTCGCCGGCGCTCGATAAGGTGTGGACGGGGAAAGAAACCGCGGAACAAGCGCTTAAAGGCGTGGAACCGAAGGTACAGCCGCTGATTCAAGGCTACTACGGCAAGTAGCGGGCGGGGGGCCGAAGCTATTCGGCCCTCATCTCCCGATCATAAGTGACTCATGTGCATGGATGGAAGCCATGCCGCCGAGAGGAGGCGCTCTTATTATTGGCAAACGTCGAATGGCGCTGGCGGGAGTCTTGTTCGCCCTGCCTAGCATAATTGGCCTGATGCTCTTCGTCGTCATCCCGATGGTATCCAGTTTGGTGCTCAGCTTTACCGACTATAGGATCGTGAATACGCCCAAATTTATCGGATTCGATAACTATACGCGGTTATTTGACGGCAAGGATCCTTATTTCTATAACTCGCTGTGGGTGACCTTCAAGTATGTCATCCTGCGCGTTCCGCTCGGCTTGTTGTTTTCCTTTATCGTCGCGCTGCTCCTGAATCAGGAATTCATCAAGGGCAAATCGATCTTTCGCACCATCTTTTATTTGCCGGTCATCGTTCCCGCGGTCGCCTCGTCCATGATCTGGATCTGGCTGTTCAGCCCGGACCTCGGCCTGATCAATAACGTGCTATCGGCGCTCCATCTTCCGACCTTTAACTGGCTGGATTCCGAAGTCATGGTCGTGCCTTCAATCGTCCTCATGAGCTTATGGGGCATCGGCAGCACCGTCATTATTTTTCTGGCCGGCCTGCAAGGAGTGCCAAGGTCGTTGTACGAAGCGGCGACGGTCGACGGAGCGGGCGCGTGGACCAAATTTCGGAACATCACCGTCCCCATGATGACGCCGATTATCTTCTTCAATCTGATCATGGGCTCGATCGGCGCGTTTCAAGTGTTCACGGAAGCCTTGATTATGACGCAGGGCGGACCGAACAACGCGAGCTTATTCTACAACTATTATATCTACCGGGAAGCTTTCCAATTTGGCGAGATGGGGCATGCTTCCGCCATCGCTTGGATTCTCTTCTTGATCATCCTTGCCGTAACGGCTATTTTCTTCCGAACGTCCAAAGCATGGGTGTTCTACGAGAGCGAGGTGAATTGAGTGCAACGTAGCCGGCGAATTTCCCAAATCCTTGTATATGCCATCTTAATGGTCGGATCGCTATTCTGTTTGCTTCCGCTGTTCTGGCTGGTGCGCAGCTCGTTCATGACCTCGCTGCAAATTTTCGAGATTCCGCCGATCTGGATCCCGGCGCCGTTCAAGTTCCAGAATTATGTGGAAGCGCTGACGACGATCAACTTCGGCCGTTTTTTTACGAACACGCTTATCATTACGGTTAGTTGTCTGGCCGGCGCGCTGATCAGCAGTTCGCTCGGGGCATACAGCTATGCGAGACTCAAGTGGCCGGGACGCAATTTCTTCTTCGCGCTGCTCCTCGCCAGCATGATGCTCCCGGGGGCCGTCACCTTGATCCCTACGTTCATCGGTTGGAAAATGGCGGGGCTGATCAATACGTATTTTCCGCTCATTCTTCCCGTATGGTTTGGTTCAGCCTTTGATATTTTCCTGCTGCGGCAATTCTACTCCACCATTCCCAAGGATCTGGATGAAGCGGCCTACGTGGACGGCGCCGGACTTTGGACGATTTATTGGCGGATCATTATTCCCTTATCCAAGCCGGCATTAATCGTGATCGGACTGTTCTCTTTTATGAGTTCGTGGAACGACTTTATGGGGCCGCTGGTGTACGTGAACGAGGAGAGCAAATTTACGATGGCCCTTGGCCTGCAAATGTTCCAATCGCTGCATAGCGCCCAGTGGCATCTGCTAATGGCGGCTTCAACGGTCGTCATTTTGCCGGTCATTATCGTCTTCTTCATCGGTCAGCGCTACTTTATCGAAGGCATTACGCTAACAGGCTTGAAAGGATGAGAATCGAATGAAAGCAGAAGTGAAAGCAAAGCGAGAAGCAAGGCCGTTCGCCCTTGGCGACGTTCGACTGTTGG
This sequence comes from Paenibacillus methanolicus, assembly GCF_008124765.1. Classification (GTDB taxonomy): domain Bacteria; phylum Bacillota; class Bacilli; order Paenibacillales; family Paenibacillaceae; genus Paenibacillus_Z; species Paenibacillus_Z methanolicus. Next base: position 47,281 of record NZ_VNHS01000001.1, read on the forward strand.
ATGGCCCGTTCAAGCATGCGATGGAGTTGAATCGAACGTACCTTTTAGCGCTGGAGCCGGATCGGCTTCTGGCCCGATTTCGAACCTATGCAGGACTTGATACGCGAGCGCCGCAGTATGGCGGGTGGGAATCGGAGAGTCTATCCGGTCACACGTTAGGGCATTACTTATCCGCGATTTCCATGCTATACGCTTCCTTGGGAGAATCGGAGTTCAAACGAAGAGCGGACTATATTACCGATGAGCTGGAAGCGTGCCAGCAAGCGCATGGAGACGGCTATGTATCCGGTATTCCGAACGGTAAAGAAGTATTCGAGGAAGTGGCCGCAGGCGATATACGCTCCAAGGGATTCGATCTGAACGGCGCGTGGGCGCCGCTGTACACCTTGCACAAATTGTTCGCCGGCCTTCGCGACGCGCATCGATTGACCGGCAACGCGAAGGCGTTGAAGATTGGCCGTCGGCTAGCCGATTGGCTGGAGGCAACGCTGGCTCCGCTGAACGCGGACCAGATGGAAGAGATGATGGTATGCGAATATGGGGGCATGAACGAGGTATTGGCCGATTTATACGCGGATACGGGCGAGCGCAAGTATTTAAGCCTCGCGGAGAGATTCTGGCATAAACAAGTGTTGGATCCGTTATCGCAACAGGTCGACTGTCTGCCCGGCAAGCATGCGAATACGCAAATTCCGAAGCTGATTGGCTTGGCCAAAGAATACGAGCTGACCAATGACGCCGTAAGGAGAGAGACGGCCGCGTTCTTCTGGGAGCGGGTCGTGCGGCACCATTCCTATGTGATCGGCGGGAACAGCTTCGGCGAATATTTCGGTGAACCGGATTCTCTGTATGACAGACTCGGTCCCCATACCACCGAAACGTGCAATACCTATAACATGTTGAAGCTGACCAAACATCTATTCGAGTGGAACGCGCTGGCGCAGGAAGCCGATTATTATGAACGCGCGCTGTTCAACCACATTTTGGCCTCGCAAAACCCGGAAACCGGAGGCGTCACGTATTGTCTGTCGCTAGCCATGGGCGGGCACAAGCACTTTGACGACAAATTCGAGGATTTCACCTGCTGCGTCGGAACGGGCATGGAGAATCATGCCAGCTACGGAAGCGCGATTTATTTCGAGGGCGACGACACGCTGTACGTGAACCAGTTCATTCATTCCAGCTTACGGTGGGAGCGCAAAAATCTCACGCTCGTGCAAGAGACGACCTTCCCGGAGTCTGATCGAACGGTCCTTCGGCTATCCTGCGCGGAACCAACCGTATTCGCCCTGAACATCCGGTATCCGTACTGGGCAGAGCACGGAATTGAGATCAGCGTGAACGGGGAGCGGATCGAGAGCGATCAGCGGCCAGGTTCCTTTGTCTCCATTCGCAGAACGTGGATCGATGAAGATCAGGTAGAGATTACGTTGCCCATGTCGCCTCGTCTGGAGTCGATGCCGGACAATCCGGATCGTGCCGCGATTCTATACGGTCCGCTCGTATTGGCAGGGGTGCTCGGACCGGTGGCAGATCCGGCTGCAGCCGATTTTCTGTATACGCCCGTTATGATCGCCAAAGGTATGGAGCCTTCGGCATGGATTACGGCCGATCCGGATCGGCCGCTGACCTTTCGCATGGCCGGCGTCGGGTATCCGAGGGACGTCGAGTTGATCCCGTTCTACCGCGTCTATAATCACTCGTACACAGTGTACTGGGACATCTTCACGGCAGATGAATGGGCGCAAGCGGAGTCCGCCTATACGGAAGTGATGCGGAAGGTCAAGCTGCTGGAGCAGTGCACCGTCGATTACGTGCAGCCGGGCGAAATGCAGCCTGAGCGCGATCACAATTTCCAGGGTGATGCATCCAACCGGGTAGGTTTATTGAACCGCCGGACTTATCGGACGGCCGGACAAGACGGATGGTTCTCGTTCGACATGCGCATCAGCCCGGAACGACCGATGATGCTGGTCGTCACCTATACGGCCGCGCAAGAAATGCCGAATTGCGATTTTGATTTGTTCATGGACAGGGTGCTTCTAAATTCCGAGCGGAAAGGGTTCGAAGAGAACGACAAGTTCTACAATGTCCACTATCCGCTTCCTTCGACTGCCTTGATCGGCAAAGAAAACGTGACGATCAAGTTCCAAGGCAAGGCCGGGCGCCGTATTCGCCGTGTATTCGGTTTGCGTGTGGTGGATGAAGCGCAATACAAGAAGCTTGGCGAGGAAGATGTCCGTGGTTAAGGGGGGATCGGTCATGCGAACCCGAATGATGCAAATTCCGATTAAACAGGTTCTAATAGAGGAAGATTCTTTCTGGGGAAGACGGCAAACGTTGGTGCGGGAGACGGTCATTCCGTTCCAGTGGCAGGCGCTTAACGACGAGATTCCCGGCGCGGAACCGAGCCGTACGGTGGAGAACTTCCGCATCGCGGCCGGCAGCCGTGGCTCACGCGCCTGTTCGCGAGCAGCGTACCGCCGAAGGGCATGCGGTTCGCGCCTTGTACTTGTTTAGCGGCATGACCGATTTGGCCGCGGCCTATGATGACGATGAGCTGCTGAAGGTGTGCATAGAACTATGGAACAATGTGACCCGCAAACGCATGTATATCACCGGCGGGGTGGGGTCTAACGAGCACTGGGAGTCGTTCACGGTGGATTACGATCTGCCGAATGATCGCGCGTATACGGAAACATGCGCCGCGATTAGTCTCCTGCTCTGGGCCAGCCGGATGCTGCAGTCGGATGCGGACCGCGACTATGCCGACGTCATGGAGCGCGTGTTGTACAACGGCATTCTAAGTGGGATCTCATTAGACGGGAAAGGTTACTTCTACGTGAATCCGCTTGAAGTATGGCCCACGGCTTGCGACGTTCGGGACGACCTGCGATCCGTTGCCCGAACACGGCAGTCATGGTTCGGCTGCGCCTGCTGTCCGCCAAACATCGCTCGTCTGCTCGCCTCGTTAGGTCAGTATGTGTACGGATACGACGAGGACGCGAGCACGTTGTTCGTTCACTTATATATGGATAGCCGGGTGAAGCAGCGGATCAACGACCAAGAGGTCGAGCTGGTCGTGAAGACGGCGTATCCATGGGACGAAGCCGTCTCGATGCGCGTATCCGTCGACCGACCCGCCGAGTGGATGATCGCGTTGAGATTGCCGGGCTGGTGCAAGAGGGCTTCGCTTAAGATCAATGGCGAACCGGTCAATCTGGAGGACATCGCCGTTAAAGGGTATGCCAAGCTTTATCGGGTGTGGAAGGAAGGGGACCAAATCGAGCTGGAGCTGCCGATGCCGGTCGAGAAGGTTCGCGCCCATCCGAAGGTCAGAGAGAACGCCGGAAGAATGGCGCTGCAGCGAGGGCCAATCGTGTATTGCGTAGAACAAGCGGATAATGGCGAGAATCTGAGAGATCTAAGAATCCCCGCGGATGCGGAATGGGCGTGGCGTTACGACGAGAAGCTTCTGGATGGCGTCGTCTTGCTCACGGGCGAGGGGCTTCGCTCGAATGAAGACGACACCTCTGATAATTGGCTATACCGGACGGCGCCGAATACCTACCATCCTGTGCGCATGACGGCGATTCCTTATTACGCGTGGGCGAATCGGGAGCCGGGCGAGATGCTGGTATGGCTTCAGGAAGCATAAGCGGACAGTTGAATTTCGCTCGGATAGAGATGAGAACAGGGAGGTAACGGACATGGGAGCAGTGCGTCTTCAGCGCGTAAGAGAGCAGCTTGATCAGGAGGGGCTCGATGCGTTATTCATTACGAGTCCCTATAACAGGAGATACTTGACGGGCTTCACAGGCTCGGCCGGCTTCGTCTTGATCACGAAGGAGCAGGCATTCCTCATCACCGACTTTCGCTATGTGAATCAGGCTCAAGAGCAGGCCCAAGCCTACGAGATCGTGCAGCATGCCGCGAATCCGCTCGACACGATTGCCGAGAAGCTGCAAGCTCTTCAAGCGGCAAGATTAGGATTCGAGAAGAACCATGCCAGCTATGCCCAATACCAGTCGTACGCCGAACGATTCCAAGGTATTGAACTGGTGCCTACCGAGAATATGGTGGAGCGATTGCGGGGCATCAAGGATGAAGCGGAGATTGGGTTCATCAAGCAAGCGATCGAGATCACGGATAAGGCGTTTGATCACATATTGGGCGTTATCAAGCCCGGCATCTCCGAACGAGAAGTCTCCGCCGAGCTCGAATATTTCATGCGCAAGCAGGGCGCGGTCTCTTCCGCCTATTCAACCATAGTCGCTTCAGGGGAACGATCCGCCCTGCCGCATGGTCTGGCGAGCAGCAAGCTCATCGGGACGAACGAATTCGTCACGCTTGATTTCGGCGCGAACTTCGAGGGCTATCTATCGGATTTGACCCGAACGGTGTTCGTTGGGACGCCATCCGAACGGCACAAGGAAATGTACCGGGTCGTTCTCGAGGCCAATCAGGCGGCCTTGGACGGCGTCAAACCCGGCATGACGGGCAAAGAGGGCGACGCGCTCGGTCGAAACGTGATCGAAGGCTACGGCTATGGCCCATATTTCGGACACGGCCTTGGTCACGCCTTCGGCTTGGAAATTCACGAAGGGATGCGATTCTCCGCGCAAACGGAGGAGCGCTTGGAGCCGGGGATGATCATGACCGTCGAGCCTGGCGTCTATCTGCCGGGGTTCGGCGGCGTGCGCATCGAGGATAACATCCTAATCACGGACACGGGAATCGAGGTGTTGACGAAGTCGCCCAAAGCGCTCATCGCGTTGTAGCTTCCATACTTCGGTACTTATTTCGGATTGGGGGACGATTATCCGTGAAGCATGCCGTATCCGGCGATCGATTACAGCCGCTCTCTTATAGAGAGGTTCGGGTCCATGATCCGTTCTGGACGAAGTATGTCGCTTTGGTGAGGGACGAGGTCATCCCTTATCAATGGGAGGCGCTGAATGACCGCATCGAAGGCGCTTCGCCGAGTCATGCGCTGCAAAATTACCGTATCGCGGCGGGCGAAGAAGAGGGCGCCTTCTATGGATATATTTTTCAAGACAGCGATGTGACGAAGTGGTTAGAGGCCGTCGCGTATAGTCTCGCTTCAGTTCCGAATCCCAAGCTTGAACAGCTTGCGGACGCCACGATCGAACTGCTGGCCAGAGCTCAGCAGCCCGACGGTTATTTGAATACGTATTTCACCATCGGTCATCAAGATGAACGATGGATCAACGAGCGCGACAATCATGAGCTGTATTGCGCCGGACATATGATCGAGGCAGCCGTCGCCTATTACGAGACGACCGGCAAAGGGAAGCTGCTCGATATTGCTTGCAAATTCGCCGACTACATCGATACCGTGTTCGGCGTCGAAGCCGGACAAAAACGCGGCTATCCGGGTCACCAGGGCATCGAGCTTGCTTTGGTTCGACTTTACGAAGCAACCGGACAACCGCGTTACTTGAAGCTTAGCGAGTATTTCATCAACGAACGAGGACAAGAGCCGAATTACTTCCGGCTGGAGGCGGACGGCCGAGCGGCGCGTTTCGGCCAGAACTATTTACTGCGCGAACCTTATTACAGTCTCTATAAGGACGGCTTCGCGTATAACCAATCCCATCTGCCGGTCAGACGGCAGCGGCATGCCGCCGGTCATGCGGTAAGAGCCGTCTATATGTACGCGGGAATGGCGGATGTGGCCGCGGCGTTCAAGGATCCCGAATTGATCGAGGCATGCCGGAAGCTGTGGGACAACGTGACGCAGAGACAGATGTACATTACGGGCGGCATCGGATCGAATCACGATGGAGAAGCGTTCTCGTTCGATTATGACCTGCCGAACGATACGGCGTATACCGAGACCTGCGCCTCGATCGGTCTGATCTTCTGGGCGCACCGCATGCAGCGGCTCGACCCGGATCGCAAGTATGCGGATGTCATCGAGCGCGCGCTTTATAATGGCACCATTAGCGGGATGGCGCTGGACGGCAAAAGCTTTTTTTACGTCAACCCTCTTGAGGTCTGGCCGCAAGCCTGCCAACGTCCGGACAAGAAACACGTGAAGCCAGTCCGGCAAAAGTGGTTCAACTGCGCCTGCTGTCCGCCTAACCTCGCTAGGCTGATTGCTTCACTCGGCACGTATATCTACTCGCAAACGGACAACAGCGTCTATGTTCACCAGTTTATCGGAAGCGACACGAAGGTTAACCTTGCCGGTCAATCCGTTCAACTCTCGCAGCAAACGAATTATCCATGGGACGCGACGATCGACTTGGCCGTATCACCGGATCAACCGGCCGCGTTCACGGTCGCGATTCGAGTGCCCGGCTGGTGCGAGAATCCTTCTATTGTGGTGAATGGCCAACGCGTGGATATCCAAGCGGCGATGACGAAAGGTTATGCACGGATCAACAGGGTATGGGAGGCCGGCGACGTCATCCGGATCGAGCTGACCATGACGATCAAGCGCATGTATGCGCACCCGAACGTTCGCGTCAACGCCGGGAAGGTCGCGCTGCAGCGCGGTCCTATCGTGTATTGTCTCGAGGAGGCGGACAACGGGGCGGTTCTGCCGGATATCGCATTGCCGGAACAGGCACCGCTTGAAGCGCGGTTCAGGCCGGACATCCTGGGAGGAATCACGGTCATTACGGGCGAAGCGCGACGCAGTTCGGCATTAGGCTGGGAAGAAACCTTGTACGGGGAGACGAAGAGGGCGGACGTCGTCTTTCCGATTCAGGCCGTTCCCTATTTTGCCTGGGCGAACCGAGGCGAAGGCGAAATGCAGGTTTGGATCCGAGAGCGTTGAGAACGCACGCAGCAACAAGAAGCCATCACCATCATTGTGGCTTCTTGTTGCTGTTTTTGTTTATGGCGAAATTCGTTGAAGCGGGCACAGCTCAAATTAGTTGATTTTTTAGAAGGGATGGTTGAACTATTAGATGTGAAAATGGCGCGTTTTTATATAGCATAATCAGTGCGGAATGGTTTACTCGCTTGCCCTCCTTTCTTCATTTGCAAGCCGGGAAGGGGAGAGGAGGTGATGTCGTATCGTAGCGCGATCGTTGTCGTTTACTTATAGAACCTAAGCCTACGGGAGGGATTATCGGATGAGAACGTGGTTATCGGCCATCGTTTCCATGAGCATGCTGAGCGCTTGTTTATTCGTTCCGCCTACGACGGTTTCCGCATCGGAGGATGGAGCTGTCGACCAGGCGCGAATCGTGGACATTTTCGGCAGGGAACTGAATCAATACGGGATTGAATTAGTCGATTGGCAGGGCTACTTGGCGAACCCGTACGTCAAGCTGAATGTAGAACCTCCGGCAAATGCCGCTTACCCGCTTACGCTCGAACTGAATGCCAGAGGCACGTCCCGCCTAATGATGGATCGGCCCAGTACATTGAGCGCAACCGGAGCCGAGAAGACGCTCACTTTCGACAACGCCGACGAGGTAAAGCCTTTCTTGCTCGAAATCCATCCAGACCGAATCGGAGGCCATGGCGAGATCGAACATTATAAACTGGACGTGACGATTACGGAAGCGGATGGCGCGACCCATCAACAATCGACGCCGATTCGCGTTCTGGATCAGGATGACGAGCAAGAAACGACGTTCCCGCTCAAGTTCGATTATCGGTACGATACGATCCAACCTTATTTCAGCGATCCGGCGATTCGAGAGGCCGGCGAACGAGCGATCAAAGATTGGTTTTATTTCTTTGATATGCAGCCGTTCGATACCGTACCTGCGGGCGACGAGACGGCCTCCATCCCCGAGGATAATTTCGAAGGTCACATTCAAGTCGCCAACGACGAGCCCTATAACGGGATGTGGATTTACTTGCGCGGCTTGAACGGTCCTCATTCCACGGGCGGCGCAACCGAGAACGGCAAATATCACAAGCGTAACGGGCGCACGATTCCGGATAAAATTCACCGATCGCTTCTTACCATTCTCGACTTCTACGATACCGCAACGCCGTTCACCTCCTTGGACGACGAGCAGTGGTATCTCACCGAAATGAACGATACCTCCACGGACGTCTACGGCTTGATCATGCATGAATTCGGGCATGCGCTTGTCTACTCGGGCAGCTGGAAAGGCGTTTCCGCTTACAAGCGTGACGGCGGAACCGCTGCGAACATCGTGGCCTACCAAGGGAATCCGGTTCCGCTGGACGACGGCTACCATATTCCCGGAGAGCCGCAATACTGGGATCGGATCAGCGGTCAGAACGGGGGAAGGACGCATCTATTCCACAATAAACGTTGGATGCTGACCAAATTGACGCTGTTGATTGCCGAGAAGGCCGGCTGGAAGCTAAATCAGAAGCTAACGCCGTTCTTAAGCCCGGCGATTAAGAACGTGCCGGTACCTCATGCCAAACCAGGCGAGAAATACGAGCTCCAATTGAAGGCGGAAGGCGGCGTGCCGTTCTATGATTGGACGATAACGGCAGGCGCTCTGCCGGAAGGATTGAAGCTGGATCGGTTCACGGGCAAACTCTCGGGCAAAGTCGCCGGGAACGCGAAAGGCAGCTATTCGTTCACCGTCCAGCTTCGAGATTACGATGAAATGAGCAAACCTATAACGAAGACATTTACGCTTTACGTTGGATCAGGCGAGTTAGCCGGAAGCTATTTGTTCGACGAAGAGGGCGCTTTAGGGCTTGATTATTCGGGCGCCGGCCATGATGGCACGATGCATGATGCGGTCCGTACGGCTGGCGCAAGAGACGGGGGCGCGCTGTTAAACGGCACGACAAGCTATATCGAGCTTCCGGAACAAGTGCTGAAAGACGCCGACGGCTTCACGTTCACCAGTTGGATCAAGCCGGCTGCCATAGATTCGGTCTCCACCTTGTTCGACTTCAAGAGCGAGGCGGGAGGCATGGCGCTCGCCGTAGATGAGCAGGACGTCTTGCGATTCAACGCCAGTCCTAACAACGGGAAACACATATCGATCTCCGGCGGGAAAGCGGCCTCTGAGGAGTGGCATCATGCCGCCGTCGCCGTCACGGGTAACTCGGCCATTCTATACGTAGATGGCAAGGAGTCCGCGAGGAGTTCCGACATCCCTTCGGGTCTGTTATCCGTCGTTAAGAATGGCGGCGCCAAGCTGATCGGGAAATCCCATGCGAATAAGGATTACTATAAAGGCGTCTTGGATGAAGCGAAGCTGTACAATCGCGCTCTATCGGCCGCGGAGATCGCGGCGCTAGCTGCCGATAAACCGATCCCGCCCGAAGTAGAGGAGCCTGATCCGGTGAACCCGAACGCGGCGGTAGACGCCGATGTATCGACATCCTTCGTCTCCGCATGGGAAAGCTTGGTTGGCATCAACGACGAGTACGAACCGGCAAGCTCGGCGGACCGCAATCATCCGATCTACGGCAATTGGGATACGCATGGAACGACGCAGTGGGTACAGTACGAATTCGCGCAGCCGGTTGCGCTTGCTTCCAGCCACCTCTACTGGTTCGACGATAATGACGGCATCGATACTCCGGAGTCCTATCTTCTCGAGTATTGGGACGGATCGGCCTGGAAGGAAGTGCCCAATCCGTCGCAGTACGGCGTGCTGCCGGATCAATATAACGTCACGACGTTCGATCCGGTTACGACGAACAAAATTCGAGTCCAAATTCAAGCCAAACCGACAACCTCGACAGGAATCCAGCAGTGGAAGGTGATGCGGGCGGATGAGACAGCTCGCAACGCCTTGACGATAACCGGGCCGAGTTCGGTGAAAAGCGGGCAATCGTTCGATGTGCAGGCGGGCTTGCGCGGGGTGGACGGCGATACGCTTGCCGCCGACATGACCATTCAATACGACGCGGATCGACTGGAGTTGGCGGATACCGACCTTGCGGCGAAGAATGAAGCATTCAAGCTGGTCGGACAGCATCTTCAACCGGGCAGCATTCGACTGCTGTTCGCCAAGCTTGGAACGGATGCCAAAGAGGTGAACGGTAAGCTTATTGAGCTGCGCTTCAAAGCGAAGAGCGGCAGTTCGGGAGGCGTGGCATCGGTATCCTTAACGAATGGCAGCGCAGCCGACGGCTCGGGTACCGAAACGGCGCTAACCGGTGCCGCGCTCTCGATCACCGTGGACGCAATCGATCCATCAGCCCTCGTCTCGCTCATTACGGATGCCGAGCAGAAGCTTGCGGCAGCCTCCGTCGGCTCGGGAGTCGGCCAAGTGCCTCAAGCGGCCAAAACCGCATTCGAACAGGCGATTCAGTCCGCTAAAGCGGTGGCAGATGACGCGAATCCGACGCAGCCGCAGATCGAGAACGCCATTCGCGAGCTGCAGACGGCGATCGTGACCTTCGAAGCGGCCATCATCAAGACCACGCCGGGCGATATCAACGACGACGCTCGAATTAGCATCGGCGATCTTGCCCTCGTCGCGGCGGCATATGGCAAATCCGCCGAAGACCGGGATTGGGCGAACGTGAAGAAGTCGGACGTCAACCAGGACGGCAAAATCGATATCGAGGATCTTGCCGCGCTGGCTAGATTGATTCTCGCCTAATGGTATAAGAGGCGATCGAGGCAGGAGGTTGGCGCGAGCTATCCTCCTGCCATCTGCGACAAGGCTGTCAGGTTAAGGAAAAACGTCTGGTGAAGCCAGCTGTGGCTATAGTTGGTCGGCTTACGCACATGCATAAGTCTTCGGACGAACTTCAAAACCCACTGAAGCTTTGTCCGTCAGGACAAAAGCGTGCCATACTCAAGCCCAATCGCCGACCGCGAACAAACAGGTCAGCACGAAATAGGGAGTCCTGAGCGTTTTCAAAGGAAAACGCACTTCGGAAGCATACGCTTGGGCAAAGCCCTTTGGAGCCTCCTCGGCGGAGGAGGTGGGAGGAGGGAGCCAACAAAAGTCGGGTCAAAAGGGCGGAGCCCTCTTAATTATCTGCGAAAGGGGTGATGCTCGTTCAAGACGATTAATCGCTAGCAAGGTTGCAGACCTGCCGTAATGTTAAGGAGGGAGAAAATGAAAAAATGGTTTCGTCTAGGCCTTGGGATTACGCTATTCACCGGGTTGGCGCCCTGGCACGTACCGGATGGCCGCGTCGTCCATGCCGCGGCTGCTACCGAGGCTTCGGTCGTGGATATCTTCGGGCGCGAAGTGAATGGTTACGGCATCGAGCTCGTAGATTGGCAGGGGTACCTCGCCAATCCGTATGTGAAGCTCACGCTCAAACCGCCCGCCTCCGCCGCATACCCGGTTACGATCACGCTGAATGCGCAAGGTTCATCGCGGCTGATGATGGATATGCCGAGCACGCTGTCCGCAACGGGCGCAACCAAGACGATCACGTTCAACAACGCATCGGAACAGAAGAATTTCCTGCTGGAGATCGCGCCGGATCGAATCGGAAACGCCGGATCGATCGAGAATTACGCGTTGTCGATTCGAACGCAAGAGAATAACGGGACTACGCGGACGCAGGCAGTTCCGATTCGGGTCTTGGATCAGGATGACAATTTGACGACCGGTTTCCCGCTGAAGTTCGACTATCGGTTCGATACGGTCAATCACATCTTCGATGATCCCGCGATCAAGACCGCGGCGGAGACCGCCATCAAGGATTGGTTTTATTTCCTGGAAGTGAAGCCATTCGATACGGTGCCGGCCGGGGATGAGACCAGCATCGTTCCGAACGATAATTTTAACGGCAATACCACGGTCAGCAACAACGAGCCGTTTAACGGGGAATGGATTTTTCTGCGCGGCTTGAACGGTCCTTACTCCACGGGCTGGTCTTCAAACAATGGGAAATACCACAAAATCAACGGGCAGACCGCGCCTGGCAATCTCCATCGTTCGCTTGGGACGGCGCTGGACTTCTATGACGACGCCACGGTATTCACCTCCATCCATGACGACGATTGGTATAAGACCGACCTGTCTCAGGTCACGGATGTCTATGGACTGATCATGCATGAATTCGGACATGGGATCGCTTATAACGACGCATGGCCGGGGATGGTCAATTACGTAGCGGCCGGCGGGACCAACGATGCCGAAGTGATCGCTTATCAAGGGTATGCGGTACCGCTTGACGGCAGCTACCATATTCCAGGGGATCAGCCCTACTGGGACCGGATCAGCGGGCAAAGCGGCGGGTGGTCCAGCTTATTTCCCGTACGGCGCTGGATGCTGAGTAAGCTGTCGCTGCTGGTGGCCGAGAACGCGGGCTGGAAGCTGAATAAGAACTTAAGTCCGTTCGTGAAGCCGGCTATTACGACGACGAGCCTGAAGGGAGCTTCGGCCGGACAAAGCTATAACCAGAAGCTCACGGCCACCGGCGGCGTACCGTTCTACGATTGGACGATTGCAAGCGGCGCCTTGCCTCCGGGACTTGCGCTTAATCGATTCACGGGCGCGATCAGCGGGACGGTGGCGGCAGCGGCGCAGAGCAGCTATACGTTCACGGTACGCCTTCGCGACTATGACGAAGCAAGCGCGCCCGTCACCAAATCGTTCACGATCAACACGTCGAACAATGCCGCCGCGAACATTGCTGTGGAAGCGGTTGCATCGACGTCCTACGTGTCGCCATGGGAAAGTCTGTCCGGGTTGAACGATCAATATGTTCCGGCCAGCTCCAACGATCGCGGGCATCCGGTGTATGGGAATTGGAACAATCCCGGGACAACGCAGTGGGTTCAATATGATTTCAATCGGACGGTAAATCTGACCGGCACGTCCGTCTATTGGTTCGATGATAACGAGGGAATTGATCTGCCTGAATCGTATACGGTGCAATACTGGAGTAACGGCGGCTGGGTCAACGTGGCGAATCCAACGGGACTTGGCGTGCTTGGCAATCAGTTTAACGAAACCGCCTTTACGCCCGTGACGACGACCAAGATCAGGCTCAACGTGAAAGCGAAGCCGGGGTTCTCTAGCGGAATCGAGCAGTGGAAGGTTTACGGCTATTAGTCATCCATTCCGAACAGGAGGTTCATATGGTGCTGACAACGAATAAAGCTTCTGCAAAAACTTTGTTTTTGCTCCTCTGCAGTCTATTTACCGCGGGGGCAATCTGGCTCTTTCTGCCAAACTCGGCTTTCGCCTATACGCTATCCGACTCGAATTTCACGGTGACGACCGGAACGAACGGCGAGATCACCTCCCTGCAGCTGACGGGGGATACGTACCCGACTAACTATGTGATGAACGGAACCAACGCGCCGAACCAGAACACGGCGGACCATCAATGGCTCGGCGAATTGATGTTCACCTACAAGCTGGGCAGTGGGGCGTGGACGCATGCGTGGACGAGCAAATCCGCCGACGTCCGGGTGCAGAGCCAATCGGGGAATACAGTGACGGTGACGTATCAGAACTCGGCCAACACCGGCGGGATCAAAAATTTCAAAGTCGTGGAGACGTACGCGTTAGCAAGCGGCGCTCTGGAGTGGAAAATAACGGTCACGAATACGAGCAGCCAGACGCTGGAGATCGGAGACTTCGGACTTCCGCTTCCATTCAACGAGTACTGGAGCGGCGGCAATGGCGAAGAAATCTACGAGACGCGCGTGCTCAACCATTCCTTCGTCGGCAACAACAGCTCCTATATTACGGTTCAACGGCCGAGCGGGGTGGGCCCTTCTCTGCTGATGACGCCCGACGCCGCGACCGGCGCGGGATTCGAGTATCAAGACCGGTGGCGGATCGAGGAGCATCCGGGCAGCATGTGGGCGATGGATCAAGGCGGATGGGTCGAAGGGCTTAACGTGTACTACATCCATTCGAACGTGATCAAGAGCACGAATCGCGGCTATTTGCCGAACACGAGCTTGACGCTTGCGCCCAATGCGAGCAAAACGTACGGCTTCAAATTTCACAAAGTGGCAAACGACGCTGCCGTGAAAGAGAAATTGTACGCGGAGGGACTCCTGGACGTGACGGTGATACCGGGAATGATCGTCCCTACGAATCAGACGGCTAAATTCGATCTGCATACCTCGAAGACGATCAATTCCATTACGGCGCAGTATCCGTCGGAGACGACCGTTACGTATCTGAATACGGTTGGCACCAATCATAAGATCTACCAACTGAATATGAGCCATCTCGGACAGAACAATTTGACCATCAATTACGGCAATGGCGAGAAGACGGTGCTTCAATTTTATGTTATCGAACCGATCGACGCCGCCTTACAGAGACACAGCACCTTTATGGTCAACAACACGCAATGGAACGTTCCCGGAGATATCCGCGACAAAGCGTTCGACGACTGGATGATGGATTCGAAGTCCAAGCGCAACGTGTTTAACGGCTATTGGGGCTGGGGAGACGACTGGGGACTGACCCACGGACAGTTCTTGGCGGAGAAGAATGTCCAGACGCCGGTGGCCGGCGAGGTGACGGCGGTCGATCAATATCTCGAGACGACGATCTGGACGAATCTGATGAACGGGCACCACGAAGATTATCTCGTACCGGATTTCCTCATGCCGGCTCCGAACACGACGCCGACGTACAGAGGGTATGCGTATCCGCATATCTACAACACATACTTCAGCATGTATAAAATCGCGAAACTGTACCCGAATCTCGTGAATTACACGCATCCCAAAGAAACGTACCTGCTTCGCGCGTATAACATCTTCAAAGCGTTGTACGATGGTCCGGTCGCGTACAATTGGGAAACGGGACTGATGGGCGAGCTGACGACGCCGGATATCATCAAAGCCCTTCAGGAGGAAGGCTATGCCGCGCAAGCGCAGGATATCATCAACAAGATGGCGACCAAATATACCAACTTCTCGAACACGAAGTATCCTTACGGCTCGGAATACAACTATGACAATACAGGAGAAGAATCGGTCTATATGCTGGCCGGTATGAACAATAACGCGACGATCAAGGGGAAAATCAATCAGAAAACGCGCGCGACGAGAGGGCAAATGCCGATCTGGTATTACTACGGCGTACCCGTGACGATTACCGGAGAGAACTGGTGGAATTTTCAATATTCGGTATCGCTCATCGGTTATGCGTTGGATGATTGGACGCGCAAGCATTCGACGACGCCCGAGCTGGATCAGCGGCTGTCCTATGCGGCGAAAATTGCGAACATCAGCGCCATCAATTCGGGGCAGATCAGCTCGGACCCCGCGAATATCGGCGCCGTGGCTTGGACGTACCAAGCGGAGAAGGGCAACTTTGGCGCGCTCGGCGTAGGCGGCGGCCCGCTGCATAACGGCTGGCGCGGCATGAGCGGCGAAGCGGATTTGGGTCTCTTCGGGGCGATCAAAATCCTGAGCTCCGACGTGGCGGTTGACCCGATTTTCGGACTCTATTGCTATGGCTGCAGCGTCGTTCAGAATGGCGCAACCTACGACATTACGCCTAAGGACGGCGTCTCGCAGCGCATCAATCTCATCACCCAGAAGCTGTCCATGGAGCTGAACCGGGATAAGTTCACATCCGCGAGTCTGGCGCAGGCCAAGAACAACGTAAGGTTCACGCTGCAGAACGTGACGCCGGGCACGGCGCATACGACGAAAGTAACCTTTACCGGACTTGCGGCCGGTACGTATGATGTACTGCTCAATAACGTCAAAGTCGGCCAATTGAATGCATTAGGTAACAGCGCGGTGCTGAATCTGTCAATTGGAACGGCGGCTTCTTACGACGTTAAGCTTCAGCCCGGCACGCCGCAGCCCAACGCGGCCCCGACGGTCGAAGCCGGACCGAACAACGCGGTTACGCTCCCTAATCCGATTGTGCTGAACGGATCGGCCGCTGACGACGGGCTTCCTAACGGGACGTTAACGACGACCTGGAGTCTGCAAAGCGGACCGGGCACCGCCGCGATCGCAAGTCCCAATAATCGAAATACGACCGTTCAAGTTACCGCTGCCGGTACGTATGTCTTCAAGCTGACGGCATCGGATTCGTCGCTCTCCGCTTCGGATACGGTCACGATCACGGTCTACGCTGAAGCTCCGCTGCCCGAGCTTCTGGCATCGTATAACTTTAATGAGTCGAGCGGCGCGACGGCATTGGATTCATCCGGCAGCGGCAACAACGCCACCGTTACCGGCGCAGCCTGGGTTGCGGGCAAGAACGGGAATGCGGTCAGTCTGAATGGCAGTACATCTCATGTTTCCTTGCCAAGCGGAATTGTTCGCAGAGTGAACGATTTCACGATTGCAGGCTGGGTCAAATTGAATAGCGTGAGCGACTGGACCCGGATTTTTGATTTCGGCTCCAATACGACCCAATACATGTTCCTCACCCCGAAGGTAGGCGGCGGAGGCATGCGTTATGCCATCACGACCGGCGGCAACGGCGCGGAGCAGGTCATCAATGCGCCGGAGCTTCCGACAGGCGTATGGAAACATGTCACGGTTACGCTATCGGGCACGGTTGGCATTCTTTATGTGGACGGCGTAGAGGCGGGGCGCAACAATAATATGACGCTCAAACCGTCAAGCCTGGGTACGACGGCGAACAACTATATCGGCAAATCGCAATTCGGCGATCCGCTGCTGAACGGTCTTGTCGATGATTTCAAATTATACACCCGGGCGCTGACGGTTGCGGAGATTGCCTCGCTGATGAACAGCGCTCCGGCCTCGGATCTGGTGGCGCACTATAATATGAACGAGACGAGCGGAGGGACCGCCGCGGATTCGTCGGGCAACGGCAAACACGCGGCAGTCACCGGCGGGACGTGGACGGCGGGCAAGGCCGGCAACGGGCTATCCTTGAACGGCACGACAAGTTACGCGAGCTTGCCGAATGGCATCGTCGGCGGGTTGAACGATTTTACGATTTCGACCTGGGTCAAGGTAACGAGCCATAACGACTGGGCGCGCATATTCGATTTCGGTACGGGAACGACTTCCTATATGTTCTTGGCGCCGCAGACGGGCGGCGGGGGCGGGATGCGATTTGCCATCTCAACTTCCGGCAACGGCAGCGAGCAGCTAATTACAGCCCCGACGCCGCTTGCGACAGGCGTATGGAAGCATGTTGCGGTTACGCTATCCGGCACAACCGGCATCTTGTACGTCGACGGGGTTGAAGCGGCGCGCAATAACGCGATGACGCTGAAACCATCGAGTTTAGGCGCAACGAACCTTAACTACCTGGGCAAGTCCAATTGGGGCGATCCGAACCTCAATGGAGTAGTGGATGAGTTCAAAATCTTCAACCGGGCATTGTCTGCCGCCGAAATAGCAGCTCTTGCGACTGCGTAAACAGGTATAAAATAACAAGATCGTTAGCGGGCCTTAGACCTGATTTTCATCAGGCTAAGGCCTTTTATAAGGGTTCGATTCTTGATCTTATCGAGAAAATCCACGATTATAAAGATTTTAGAATGTTCAACTGAAAGCGCAATCATTAGTATTAAAAGGGAGCAAAGGCTGCTGGGCAAAAGCGTGAAATACGGGGGAGGTACAGGATATGAAGATCTTGAAAACGGTTCATGTATTCGCTTCAATCATGCTATTCACGACGATTCTGGCCGGGTGCGCGGGTTCGAACAACAACGGCGCCGCAACGGAAAACAAGGGAGGCAATACCGCCTCCAATGGTCAAGCGCAGAACAACTCAACCAAGGAGGCGGCGCCTGATAAGGAGCCGGACAAAGAGCCGGTCACGTTGAAATTCACGTATTGGGGAAGCCCGCAGGAGAAGACGGCCATCGAGAAGGCCACGAAAAAATTCACCGAAAATTATCCATGGATTACCGTCGATGCGATCCATATCCCGGAGGCCGATTACGATGCGAAAATTACGGCCATGGTAGCCGGCAACGAGTCGCCTGACCTGGGGTATATGCACGGCGAGTTGGCGGATCCCTGGCAGAAGGAAGGCAAATTCGTCAACATGTTCGAGCTGCTGGATAAGGACACGGAGCTGAAGCGGGAGGACTTCCTGGATTACATCTGGTTTAAGTCATCCGAAGATTTTGCATACGGCATCAGCACGGCCGGGGAGACGTTCGGTCTGTTTTATAACAAGGATCTGTTCGACGAGGCGAAGCTCCAGTACCCGCCTTCGAAGCCGGATGAAGCGTGGACGTGGGACCAATTCGTCGAGATGGCCAAGAAGCTGACGCTCGACCAGAACGGCAATAACGCGACGGAGCCGGATTTCGATCCGGACAAAATCCGTCAGTATGGCGTCTCCTTCGAAACTTGGCATGGTCCGATTCACGCGACGGTCATCAATAATGAAGGCGAATGGGTGACGAAGGACGGTAAATTCGGCTTCAGCCAGCCGGAAGCGACGGAAGCGATCCAGCGATTGGCCGACCTGATCAACGTGCATCATGTGGCGCCGTCTCCGGTGCAGATGAAGTCGATCCCGTCGCAAGCGGTTGCGCTGCAGTCGAAGCTGGTGGCGATGTCGATGCACGGCCAGTGGATTAACCTTGACCTTGGCGCGGCCAAAGTCAATTACGATATCGGCGTGCTTCCTAAGATGAAGCGCAGCGTACCGATGGGGATTAGCGGGGCTTCGGTCATCTATAAGTCGTCGAAGCATCTGGAAGAAGCCTGGCTGCTGACGAAGTTCCTGGAGAATCCAGAGGGCTCGATCGATCTGTACCGCGACGGGCTGTGGATGCCGACGATGACGAAGTGGTACACCGATCCGGAGCTCGTCGTTCAATGGGCGGAGAACAACCCGGCGCATCCGGCGGGCTTCAAGGACGCAATGATGAACAACCTGCTGAACAACGGCGTGCCGAACGGGTCCTATTACATCAAGAACTTCTCCAAGATCAATGCGATTACGTTCTCCGGCATGGACGAAGTATGGCTGGGCAAGAAGACGGCCGAACAGGCGATGAAAGACATCGAGGCGAAAATCCAGCCGGAGATCCAAGGACGTTATGATGTAAATCCTTAATTGCCTTATGCAAAGGGGACCGTACAGATGCACTGTCACGCAAGCGGGCGTCTGCGGTTCCCCCATTCCAATAGAGTTGGAGACTGTGCCATATGAAAACGGTAGCTTCATACGAGCAACGCTTGACGATGCCGCAGGCGGGCAAGCGGAGGCGACCGCCGAAGGATCTCGGCTGGGGGCTGCTGTTCGCTTCGCCTGTTTTGTTGGGCTATACGCTGTTCGTCGTCATTCCGATTTTGGCGACGCTGTACCTGAGTTTCACCTCGTACAATGTCGGCTCGTCCGCGCAGTGGATCGGCTTCGACAACTATACCCGATTATTTAACGGCGACGATCCTTTCTTCTATCCGGCGGTCAAAGCGACGGTTTATTACGTCGGAGTCAGCGTCCCGCTCGGCATTATATTGTCCTTCTTCGCCGCGATCCTGTTGAACCAGAAAATCGCCGGCAGGGCGATCTTCCGCGGGATCTTCTACTTGCCCGTCATTATCCCGATCGCCGCGTCGTCCATGGTATGGCTGTGGCTGCTGCAGCCGGATTTCGGCATCGTCAATTATGCGCTCGATTCGATCGGACTGCCCGAGTCGAGATGGCTGGGCGATACGACCTCGGTCATACCGACGCTCATTCTGTTCAGCTGCTGGACGCTGGGCAATACGATCGTCATCTTTCTAGCCGGTCTGCAGGGCATTCCGGGCCATCTGTACGAGGCGATCGAGATCGACGGCGGCAATGCGCTGCACAAGCTGCTGTACGTCACGATCCCGATGAGTTCGCCGATCATTTTCTTCAATACGGTCATCGCCTTCATCAACGGGTTCCAAACTTTCGTGCAACCGGCGGTGATGACGCAGGGCGGGCCGAACAATGCCAGTCTCATGTATGTCCTGTTCTTGTTTAATGAAGGATTCAAGTTCTCCCGCATGGGCAGCGCGAGCGCCATCTCCATCCTGCTATTCGCGGTGATCGCGTTATTCACCGCCGTAATCTTCATCTTCTCCCGGTCGTTCGTCTATTACGAAGGGGGGAATGCCAAGTGATGAACATGCAATCGGTTATGAAAAAGACCGTCGTCTATGCCTTGTTGATCGCAGGCAGCGTGTTCTGTTTATTCCCGATATACTGGATGCTGCGTACGTCGTTGATCACCATGGGCGACTTATACCAAATGCCGCCTAAATTGCTGCCGAACACCTTCATGTGGGAGAATTTTACGACCGCGCTCGAGGCGTATCCCTTCGGCCGCTTCTTCTGGAATAGTACGGTCATTACAGGTTCGGCTATCGTCGGCGTGCTATTCTCCAGCTCGGTGTGCGCCTATAGCTTCTCGCGAATCGAGTGGCCCGGGCGGGATAAAATATTCGGCTTCATCCTCACCGGACTGATGATTCCGTTCTTTGTCGTCATGATCCCGCAATTCGTGTTTTGGAAAACGCTTCATTTGACCGATACGTTCGTGCCGCTCATTGCGCCGGCCTGGTTCGGCGGCGGCGTCTTCAACATTTTCCTGCTGCGCCAGTTTTTCCTCGGCATTCCGCGCGATCTGGATGAAGCGGCCAAGGTAGACGGCGCCGGCCACTTCCGGATTTACTGGCAAATTATCATTCCGATCGCCAAGCAGGCGATGATCGTGGTCGGCCTCCTTACGTTTCTCGCCAATTGGAACGATTACCTCGGCCCGCTTGCTTTCATTACGTCCGAGGAAAATTATACGCTCATGCAAGGTCTCACGTTGTTTCAAGGCTCGTACTCCGCGCAATGGCATCTGATGATGGCGGCAACGGCGGTGATCGTCATCCCGTCGCTCGTCATTTTTCTGATCGCCCAGCGTCATTTTATCGAAGGCATCGCGATGACGGGCGTGAAGGGGTAATGAATTTCGACGAGGCGAGGGTGGTAAGGCTGCCGCTTCAAGGCAAATAGCGGTGTTGGTAATGAAAGGGATGTCCTAGCGGGCATCCCTTTTCCGGGTATCTCGGCGACGAGCAGGGGAGGTACGTCGTTAACGTTCGCGCTCTCGTGTCGGCGGAAGCGAAAGAGAAAATATGGAAACTCTCATTGTCACCGGAAAACGTTGTCAATTAGTATAGATAGGAAGGGGGCGAAACGCGATGTACGCCATTTTACTAGTGGACGATGAGCCGGGCCATCTGATCGGTCTTTCCAAGCTGATTCGACGCTGGCGTCCGCATTACGAAGTATTCACGGCTAAGAATGGTCAAGAAGCGCTCTCGCTTTGCAAGACGGTCCCTTTCCACCTCATCATCACCGATATCCAGATGCCGATTTTGGATGGCTTGCATTTCGCGGAACAGCTGCCGGAGGGCGAGCAACCGCGAAGAGTGATTTATTTGACCGGCTATAATTACTTTGAATATGCGCAGAAAGCGATCGGACTCGGAACGTTCGACTATGTACTGAAGCCGATCGATATCGAACATTTCGTGAGCGTGCTGGAGAGAGCGGAGAAGAGTCTTCAGGAGGAGCGGAACCGATGGCAGGAGCGGTCGACGATGGCCGCTGCGCTGGAATCCATCGTCCCGGTCTATCAGAATCGCATCTTAACGGAGTGGCTGCTGGATAGGCGGCTGAACGCGGATGTTCGCGCCGATCTGGAAGAGAAGATCGGCATTCCGGAAGAGGGCTATCTCATGGTCTGTCGGCTTCAAGGCTTGAACGATCGGAAGGATTGGGAGATCGATAGGCACCGAATGCGAATTCGCCAATGGCTGCAGGACGAACTGCATCGTTCCTGCCAGAGCAGCCTTGCTTTCGCGCCCGATCATGACCGCCAGATCATCGTAGCGCTCATCAAGGATGAACCGAATGATGGCCAGCTAGAAGCATGGGCATGCGGGATAGGAGAATTGCTCGACCGGGGGGAGGTAAGATTGGGGTTGAGCGGCCGCGGCGGCAGGTTCATGGAGGAGGCTCCCGGCATGTTCGCCGAAGCGTTAGCCGCTTGCGAAGAAGGGTTCTATACGGAGGGACGATCGGTATTCCGATATGCCGCCGCGCGGTTCCGGGCCGCTCTTCCAATACCGGTTGATCCGAAAGAGGAATGCTCGATTACCGAAGCGCTGCATAAGCAGTCCGGTTATGAAGGGTTGAAACAAGCTATCGATGCGGTCATCGACCGACAACTCGGCAAGGGAGCGTATCCCCGACCTTCGGACTTCAAGGAATGGATCATTCGTTTGTTATGCCGGGTCGCGGAAGCGGCTGATTTTCTTGGATTGGACACGCGCGCGCAGCTGGTCGACAAGATGACGGCCATGAGCGAACGTCAATCTCTTCATGGACTGCGAGAGGCGGCGGCCGACAGGCTTGTCGAATTGGCCGCGGCCATCGCCGAAGCGAGGAAAGTCCGTAAAGAACATACGATCCATGATTGTCTTGCCTATATCGACGCGCATTACATGGATGATTTGTCGTTGGAATCGGTAGCGGCGATATTTCACTTTAACGCCAGTTATTTCAGTCAATATTTCAAGAGCAAGCTGAACGTGAATTTCAGTCAATATTTGACCCAGGTTCGGCTCGCGAAAGCGAAGGATCTGCTGGAGCAAAGCGACGAACGGGTCTATCGGCTCGCCGAGCGGCTCGGATATCACGACGTGAAGTATTTCAACCGCGTCTTCAAGAAGGAATTCGGATTGACGCCCGAAGAATATCGATCGATAGCCAGAAGAATGAAGCAGTTGAAGTCGTAGCTCGCTTGCCGAAGCGGTCCGCACTTCTTATCGTCACAGGGGGCGCATATGGCATTCTATCGCAGGCTGAACAACCGGTTCATGCAGATGAAAATGAGAACGAAGCTGATTCTGTTTTTTGTGCCGCTCATTACGATCCCGTCCTTTATTACCGGCTACATCAGCTATCAGGCCAGCACGAATATCATCGTGGATAACGCCAGGGAAGGCATTGAAGAGATTGTCCGCAAGAATAACACGGTCACCGACATCTTCTTTAAACATATCGAGGAGCGGACGATCGCGCTCATCTCGGATCCGGATTTGTTCGCGCTGTTCAATCGGCCGCGGCCGCAGAGCGATCTGGAACTCGTGCAGATGGATCGGAAGGCGTCTGCGATTCTGAATCAATATTTCGGCCAAGATCAGGATTTGTACACCGCCCAACTGGTGACCAGCTACTTCAGCTTCGGATCGGGCAGCGGCCCTTATACGACGACTTCCCCTTTCGTCTCCGTTTCGCACGAAGGTTTCGTTCGATCGAGCGTCTATAAGGAAGTGCTTGAACGGCAGGGCAGTCTCGTATGGATTCCAACCTATGATTTGACCCGGGCGTATAATCAAAGCCAGCTCTACGAGATGGACCCCAAACTAAGGCTCGTCTTCTCGGGCGCAAGATTAATCAACAGTTCCCCCATCATGGACGGCGTCAGCTATACGTGGCCCCGGACAGTCGAACGCCCGGTGCTGCTGATCAATTTCAAGGAGGATTTCTACAGCAAACTGGTTGAACAAAGTCTGACTATTGACGACACGTACTTCTATGTCGTCTCCAAAGACGGGCTGATCGTGACCCATCCGGACGTCTCCAGGTTAGGCGCTCTCGATCCGAACGGATGGTTCAAGACCGAGTTCGCTTCCGATTACGGCACTTCGTTAGTGAAAGAGAACGGGAGCGACGTGCTCATCGGGTACGATACCTCGAAAGTGACGGGCTGGGTGACGGTTGCGGTCGTGCCTTATAAACAGCTGATCCGCAATATGCCGACGGTCCGTTACATGGATCTGGTTGCCGGAGCGGCGATGACTGTCCTCGCGATCTTCATCGCGTTCATGATCTCCGATTGGTTGACCAAGCCGATCAAGCGATTGCTGGTGGCCATTCAATTGACGGGTTCGGGCGATTTCAACACGAAGATCACGGACCATTCGCAGTTCGAATTTCACATCTTAATCAAGAAGTTCAATCAGATGAACGGACGTATCCAGGAACTGATTAAGGAGAACTATGAGAGCAGGCTGCGGGAGAAAGAGGCCGAAATCATGGCGCTCAATTTGCAATTGAACCCGCATTTTCTGTACAACACGTTGAACATCATGAACTGGATGGCCATTGACCGGGACGATAAGGAAATGAGCAAAATGATCGTCAGCCTGTCGACGATGCTCCAGTTCACCGTGAACAACAAGCAGGAGATCGTCACGCTTCGGGACGATCTCGACTGGCTGCGCAGTTACACGCACATTATGGAGAACCGTTATAGCGGGGTATTCACGGTCGTATATGACGTAGATGGATTGCCTGGCGAATGCAAAGTGCCGAAGCTGTTTCTTCAGCCGATCGTCGAGAATGCCATCATCCATGGCTTCGAAGCCCAGGGAGACGGCGGGATAATCCGAATTACGGGAAGCAGCGACGGTAAGCGACTGCGCTTCATGGTGAGCGACAACGGAAAGGGAATGTCCGCTCCGCAGGTTGATTCGCTTCTTGCGCCGGAACGAACCAGAGGGATCGGCATTCAAAACGTGGCCAAACGGATCGGCCTGTTATATGGGGATTCGGGCAAGCTGGATGTCACGTCCGTGGAAAGTGAGGGGACCGTCGTGGAGGTGACCATACCGCTTCGGAGGTAGACGGCTTTTGCAAGACTCGATTCACATGACATGATTTGACGGTCTGAAGTGGTTATCGCAATAACGGTATGTTTGTCATTTCGGACATTTACATCCAACCCTCAAACGGCCCTGTTTGAGGGCTTTTTTTTTCGCATCCCTCATTTAAGTTAGATTTAAGATCGCGGCGTTAGGATACAGGTAAGTCCTCCGGCGATCACGCTCTCCAATCAATCACGGACGAAATGTACTTCCTATACGAGGAGTGTTTATGGATGAAAAACAATAAAATGAGAAGTCTAGGCGCAATTACATTGGCGGCATTACTAACCGTATCGGCGGTAGGGTGCTCGAAGGCGCAAGTCGATAGCACGGATGCCGTCGCAACGACGCAAACCGCAAGCTCGGCCGAGTCGTTAAACGCACCGTCAAACGCGGCGGCAACCGAAACGTCAGACGTAACGGAAAGCACATCGACAAGCGCAAGCGCAACGTCAATCGAAACGTCGGCAGCTACAGCGAAAACGACTTATACAGACGCAACGGAATTGTTCAGTGACCGGGATCTCGAACAGTCGGCTGATCTTACGGCGGCAACCCGGTTGAAGCTGCAGAGCAATCAAGATGTAACGCTGAGCAAGGAAGGCGTCTACGTGTTAAGCGGCACGGCGGAAAACGTGACGGTCGTGGTCGAGGCGGCCGACGAGGCGAAAGTGCAAATCGTGCTGAACGGCGTGAGTATTACGAATGCCGATGCGCCAGCCATCTATGTGAAAGCGGCGGATAAAGTATTCGTAACCTCAACGGACAGCGAGAACAACATGGAAGTAACCGGGAGCTATGCGGCGGATGGCGATACGAATTTGGATGCCGTTATCTACTCTCGAGCGGATTTGACGTTGAACGGAACCGGCGCGTTGGCCATCGAATCTCGGCAAGGGAACGGGATCTCGTCCAAGGACGATCTCAAAATTACCGGAGGCGCATATACGATTCATTCTACGGCGGATGCTTTGGAAGCCAACGATGCCATTTTGATCCACGATGGCACGATTACGATCGATACGGATAAAGATGCCCTGCATGCAGAGAATGAAGATGATGCTTCCCTGGGCAATATCTATATGGCAGGCGGCGCATTAACGATCTCTGCTGCCGATGATGCCATCACGGCCAATAACCTCGTGCAGATCGACGGCGGGACGATTAACATCGAGACTTCCGAAGAAGGCATCGAGGCGAACAATATCCAAGTAAATGATGGACAGATTACGTTATATGCGAACAACGATGGCCTCAATGCCTCGCAGAAAGTCGATTCCAACGTGGCAATCGAAGTCAATGGCGGTACGATTTCGGTTCGCATGGCTAGCGGCGATACGGATGCATTCGATGCGAACGGCGATATTTACATCAACGGCGGCACCATTCAGGTAGAAGCATCTTCCGCCTTTGACGCGGATGGCACGGCTCGATTGAACGGCGGCGACGTGACGGTCAACGGCGAACCCATCACGCAAATTACCCAATCGCATGGCGGCGGGGGCCGTGGCGGAGCGGGCGGCGGCAGAGGCATGCGCCAAGGGTAGGATCGGGTGTGCTGTCGCGATGCTCGGGTCAACCCGCAAATAAGTATGAAAAATGCGGCAGTAGTCGGAGAAATCCGGCTACTGCTGCTTTTTGATTTGAACGTGTTCAACATCCGCCCACCCCTGCAGCTTCCGGTAGAGCGCCGGCGGCGTGCCGGTATGTTGGCGGAATAAGCGGGTGAAATAATGAACGGTGCCGAATCCCGTCGCGTCTGCGATTTGTTTCACGGACAGTTCGGACTCCCGAAGCAGCCGGGCCGCCTCCTGAAGCCGGCGCGTCTGGACATAGGCGGTGAACGTCGTGCCGAGCTCTTGCCGGAACAAACGGGCGAGATGGCGCGAAGACAGGTAGAAATAGGTCGCGACCTCCTCCAGCTGAAGCGGCTGCCCGAGATTGTCGCGAACATACGTCTCGGCCTGCTTCAAAATCTTGGATCCGGCATTGCGCGATCCGGCGATCGGCGGGGCGTCGCTGCCGAGGAAAGTTTGCGGAAACATGGCCAACATGACATGCGTCATGCGCTCGAGCAAGAATTGCTCGTCTCCGCCGACTTGCAAGGCCGAGAGGCAGAGGGCTCGCCATACGTGGACGAGCGCGGTATCGTCCGCATGATGGAGCACCAGCGGGCCGCGCGCGGTCAAGCGGTCGAAGCGCTCCAGCCATCGCGGGCTGGTGCCGTCTGGACGGAGGTCAAAGCCAACCCAGAGCAGCGCCATCCGCTCGTTGCGGATTTGATGGAGGACGTGGGGGCGAGAGAGGAAGAGCGTCCCTTGCTTCAAAGCGAACGTGGTTCCTTCCTCCTCGTATTCGCCGCTGCCGTCAAGGACGTAGCAGGCTTCGTAGAAAGAATGCTTGTGGGGGCTGTTTGTTTGATGCCGTTTCGCGGCACCCCAATAGTGGACGACGAACGCAAGTTGGTCATCGGCCGACGCTTGTACGGCCGAATGCAGCATATCGGCGGCTTGTTCGAAAGTCTCGTATTCCAAGGCAGGCACTCCTTGCTCGCAAAATGTCCGAATCCGACAAAAGGATGCTCGGCTGGTGACAATACGAAAAACGGCAAAACAAGTACGATTAAAGCGAAAGGAAGACCAACCAGCGACGAAGGGGAGATGCTTATGTTGTCTAAGCAAGATGCCGAATTTTACAAAGAAAATGGGTATGTGCTCGTTCGAGGCGTATTCGGCCCGGAGGAGGTCGAGCAGATGCGCGGCGCGGTGGAGCGGACGATCCGCAAGGCCGCTGCGGCGAAGTTCGATGACAACCATGCCTGGCAGGGGGACTTCATTCCGGCCGAGGAGCTGAAGAAGCTCGTGCTGAAAGGATTCCATGACCTTCAGTTTCACGATGCTTGTTTCACGCGAGCCGTCGCGCATCCCAATATGGTGGCCGTGCTGCAGCAGTTGATCGGACCGAACGTCCAACTCCATCATACGAAAATGTTGGTGAAGCCGCCAGAGAAAGGCGCGGCGTTCCCGATGCATCAGGATTATCCATACTTCCCGCACGCGAACCACTCCATGCTCGCGGCCAGCGTCCATCTCGACGATGCCGACGAGGAGAACGGCTGCCTGCGCGTCATCCCGGGCTCGCACAAGGAAGGCCCGCTGCCGCATGTCGGCCGGCATTACCTGGATCATCGCGAATACCCGATCGCGCTCGGTACGCCGCAGCCCGCGAAAGCCGGCGACGTGCTGTTCTTCAACTATTTGACCATTCACGGGTCCGACGTGAACCGCAGCGCCAGACCGCGCCGCAACGTGCTGTTCCAATACCGGGATCCGGCCGATGCTCCCGTCGCGGAGACGCATTTCGATTGGGGGATGGGCATGATGGTCGCTGGCGAAGACCCGGTATTCCGTCGTTATGAAACTCAGGTCGCGATCCGATAGCGTGCGATGAATGGAACGAATAAACGATCAAAGGATTACTCCGGCATGCGAATGCGGAGTAATCCTTTTTGTTGTATCAACGGTTCCCTACCATGCGTTACGGTTGTTCCGCGGGCGCAAGCAGCGCGATAAACAACCCGCCAACCACCGAACGATTCTGGAAGCCGACCTGGTTCCCGGTCGCCGTATCGTACCAGTCGCTTAGCGGCACGCGGCTGCTCGTCTCATGCTGCGCCAGCCAGAGCGGGGCGATCATGGCCTCGAATTCTTTCTTCGCGGCGGCCAGCGAGGCGCTCCAGACGAGCCAATCCGCTTTCGTATAGGTGTTGCGGCTGTCGAGCGGCGTCCCGTACCGATTTTGTTTCGCCAAGTAATGCGCGACTTCCGTCTCCGCGATGGAGGCCGGGAACAATCCGAGCCGGAGCAGACGGTCCCATACGAGATTGTATTTCAAGCTCCACGATTCGGAAGCGCTGTCGAAGGTCAGCTTGTAATGATCGCCGGCCGCGGCCATGTCCGCCCATCGGGCAGCCATCTCCTTCGCGGTCCGCTCATACGCTTCGTGCTCGGCATCGCCCAACATGTCGCATAGCCGCGCATAGGCGCCGAGACCGATGATCGCCTTGACCGACAGATTGGCATTATGCGCCAGATGCCCGGCGAAGTCGTCCGTGCACAGCTGATTGTCCGGGTCCAGACCGTGCGTCTTCAAGTACGCCGCCCACTTGGACAGCAGCTCCCAATGCTCGCGGGCAAAGTCCGCCTTCCGTTCATAGGCGCATACGGCCGCCGCCATGATGAGCATATTGCCGCATTCCTCGATAGGCATTTGGTATTCCGGTTTGTTCTCCCCATAGACTTGCCCGTTCGCCTTGGGGTAGCAGCCGACATCGTGCGGCGCGAAGTCGAAGCTCCATTCGCCGCTCGCGGCATAACGGAAGATTGGCCGCATCATCCCTTTGACGAGCTCGGGGTTATAGAGTAAGAACAGCGGGATCGACGGATAGCTGACGTCGACCGTGGCGATGCAACCGTTGCTGAAGTTCTCTTTGGAGAAAAATAAGGGAGTTCCCTCCTCGTCGCATACGAGCTTGTGCGCGGCGATCGCCTGCCTGTACGCGAGCGAGAGCAGCTCCGCGTACTTCATGCCTCCGGCTTGCGTGCTTTCCTCGATCAGCTTCCGGTTATAGTCCTCGCATCTTGCAGCAATCTTGTCATACTCCGTCAAGGCGGACGCCAGCATATCATCGAACGATTGCCCGTTCCTGCGCCAGTAGGCCGGAAGCGGCGTGCCGAAATATTCGATCGACAACACGTCGTCGTAGGCGGCCGCGGCAAAGGCGGATTTGGCCGAAGCGTCCACCTGGCCGAAATCCATGGTCACGGCCATGACCGGCAAATCCGGAGAGACGGCGCGTGATGGACCGGCGTCGTCCTGTTCCGGCAGCGTTCCCGTCCTCGCGAATCGTCCTCTTGCGTCACTTGATCCGATTACGGATTCCACACCCGCATACTCCGATTGAAGGACGGCTAGATAGGCGTACCCCCAGTCTATTCGCGTATCATCGCCTACCCGGGCCAGAACCGGCTGTTCTACAGTGCCCATCCGAAGCGCGGTAATCGTCTCGTTCAAGCAACCGCGCGACCAGTCGACGACCTGATCGGTCGTATGGACGCACAATTCGCCGGACAGATCGAGATAGAGCTTCACCTCATGAGATGCGCCGTCGACGGAACGGACGCGAGCGGCGATGTACGTGACCGGCCGCGACATCAGATCCAGATCCTCGAGCAGCAGCGGCGTCGTAAATTGAACTTCCAGCGCGATTCCGCCGGCTTCGAACGCGTATGTGGTCGTGAGCGGTTCTACCCTTAGGGAGGTTTGCGCCATGGCTGGCGGCGCTTCTTCATCAGTCGCCTCTGCGAGAAGAGGGGCGCCCATGAACCGATAGGGGCGACCATCAATGCGGATCAAGCCGCACATGCTGTTGCTTTTGCCTGTCCAATGGACGGTATCCGCGTCGGTCAGGCGGTCTGCCGGCGACCAGACGCTAAAGTACGGATCGACGGTAATCAGCGGGACGGACGCGGGGCGGAATGCGGTTGACAAGTTTAATTCCTCCTTTGAAATGGACAAAACAATCGAAGGAGGCAGATTGCCTCGTCCGATTGTCTCGTCGGTTCGATCGTGTTAGTCCGATAGCGGCGGATATTCGTGCTGACGAGGCGCGAGAGAGCTATTGCTGCATTATTTGACCGGCAGTCCGTTCGCCTCGCGAACGAGCGCGAAATAGTGGTCGGCGCGGACGGCTTCGAATTCCGGTCCGAGCGATTCCTGCAGGGCGACGATATCCGATGGCGTCATGCTCCAAGCCAACAGGCCGAGGGAGACGAAGAGCGGCGATGTGCCGTCCCAGCCCGCTTTTGCTTGATCGAGCGCGGCTTTCCCGTCCTGGGCGGTGCTGATGCCTTGGATCGTGGAGACCGGAAGATCGCCGTTCAAGATCTCGATGCCGTGGCGGTCTTCCCAGCTGAGGAAGACGCCTTGCGCGCGGTATTCTTCCGAATAGGCTTTCGCTTTGGACTCGCTAAGCGGCACGTTCTGGCCGTCGATGCGGTTGAGCACGTATGGAACGGTCATGCCGGTCTTCTTTAAATAATGGTACGTCTGCTTCAGATATGGCGCGAACGTGCTGTCCGGCCAAGCATTGGCGTAGAAGTAGCCCGCGCCGGAAGGCCCGGAGATCAGCAGATCGTTGTCCGTCGCCGTCTCGAAATAATGATTCAGAATCGCCGGCGCGCCGTCGTAGAGGAGCGGGCTGGACGTCCAGTTCAGCGGCACCTTGCCGCGGTTCGGATCATCCCACAGAATCCGCATCCGATGCTGGTTGTACTGGAAGTTGTCGCCCTCGCTGAACGTATAAGTGACATAGATTTTGTTCTCGAGCTTCGGCTTCTTGGTCGGCTTCGGCGGCTTCGCGTTCTTCGTCGCGGCGGAGAAGACGGTCAAATTGCTGAACCAGTCGGCGGCCAGAACGTAGACGCTATGGCGCGACGTAATTTCAACCGAGTTGAATTCGCCCTCGACATCGTTGCTGAACCAGCCCAAATACGGCGTTCCCGGATCGACGGCCGACAGGATGCGTTCGAATAGAGCGCGCTGCTCCGGTATATTCGAGTCGAGCCAGAATACCATCGCTTTGTTGGCGACCGCATAGTCGCGCAGATAGCCGTAAGGCTCTTTGTGCTCGGAGGAGAGCGGCTGCTGGTTCCCGGCGGAAACCTTATATTGGTTCCACATATCGACCGATGCGGTCAATTGCTTCGTGCCGGCCGGCGGAGTGAAGCGGTAGACGAAATACCGGCCGTTATCGGCGAAGCGGTGGCCGCCGCTGCCGGTCGACACCTGCGATTGTTGACGATCGTACAGGAAAGGCTCTTCCTCCGGCGTGCCCGGAATAAATTGCGCGATCGTCTGTCCGTCGGCTTGGACGGTGACTTCGTGCACGGCGCTGCCCCAGCCATCCTGCGTGAACGCATCGTCGAAACGGAGGTAGACGTCGGCTTGGCCGAGGAACGCCGAGAGATCGAGATCGTACGCCTTCCGGTTGCCGGCATCGCGTTCCTGCGTCGTGTCTTCCGCGATCGTCCGGAACGATTCCGGCAGTCCGGACGGAATGCGGATGGAAGTATCGGGGCTTAAGCCGATCAGCATCCGATGCGTCGTCTGGCTCCACAGGTTCTCGAACTGCCAGGTGTAGGCTTCCAGCCGGTTTTCGAACTTGCCCCGCAGATCCTCCAACACCTTCAGTTTATACGGCGCGCTAGTTAGCTTGGCCGCGAGCTCCGGGCTGGCCACCACGGCATCATTCAAGCCGGCGAGCGTCGTGGCGACATTGATCGAGTCGGGGACGTCGGGATCGTAGACGACGATGCCTTTCAACTCCGATTTGAACTTGCTTAGAATATCCCAGTAGTCGTCGTGAACACGATAAGGAACGTCGAGATCGTTGAGCCAAGCGAGTTTGCCTTCTTCCGTGTTCTCGATCAAATAAAGGCGCGGTTCCTTGCGGTTCACGATCCCTTGCAGCGTGGCCATGACTATTTTCACGTCGCCGGGCGCATCGTAGATGTCCGCGACCTCAAGTCGCTTCGCTTTCGCGAAAGTCGGGAGCGCTTGGTCCTTCGGCCACGAGATGCTGCTTCCATGCTTATTCGTCTCTTGTCGAGCGCCGGACTCCGCCGTTGCGCCCATCGTGAAGGACAATGTACATACGATAGCCAGACTGACGGTGGTTAGCTTTCGAATCACGATTGAACACCTCGATTTATCGTGGTATGGTGAAACAAACAAGTTCTTCCTTATTCCTATCGAAAAGCAGGGAATGCTCCTCGGTCTCACCTCCTTGAGCGCGGCTTTGACATCGGGTCTCATCGAAATTCCCTTGATGCATATTAAATATATTTTACATAAACAATTCAAGTGCTTCGACAAAAGTTATCAATAAATATGAAGTTTCACCTGTATTGCGACGCATCGTTGGTTGGGAATGCTGCGGCGTTCGTCACGCTAGAAGATAAACGGATGAGTCTTTGCTCCTGTTTCCGATCTGGTTGATCTTCAGTTGCATAATGCCGGGTCAGAATATATTATATATATAAATATCTCGCTGAAGATTGGTGATGGGAATGAATACGAACGATCGGGTGCCGCTTTATCAGAAAATCCAGGATTATATTCGCGAGTTGATCGACACCGAAGGCTTGAAGGAAGGCGAGCGCATCCCGACGGAGAAGGAATTGATGGAACGGTTCAACGTCAGCAAAATTACCGTCGTGAACGCGCTCACCGGCCTTGCGAACGAGAAAATCATTACCCGGGTGCCAGGACGCGGCAGCTTCGTCAGCGACAAGAAAGCCGCGGAACATGGCGTTTCGTCTCCGGCTGCGGCTGCTTCCGCGTTGCCGGCTCCGTCCGGCGGCGGATCGAAATTCTCAGCGGATGGCGAGGGGCGCACGGGAATTATCGGGCTGGTCATGCCGTCCATCTATGATTTCTTCGCGATCCGGCTGTTGGATGGCGTCGGCAAAGCGCTTGAAGAGGAAGGCTACCGCATCATGATCTTGCTCTCGGGCGGCGTCCTGGAGAAGGAGAAAGAGGCGATCAAGACGCTCAAGGCGATCGGAGCGGAAGGGCTGCTGATCTTCCCGGTCGACGAGGAGCAGTACAACGAAGAAATTCTGGCCATGAAATTCGCCGGCTTCCCGTTCGTGCTGATCGATCGTTATCTCCCCGGCGTCGAGACGCACTACATCGCGGCCGACGGCCGGCTCGGCACGAGCCTGGCGGTCGAGCATCTGTGGGAACTCGGTCACAGGGAGATCGCCATCTGTTCGGATTCGCCGCTCCAGACCGTCACGGTGCAAGAGCGAATCGAAGGGTATATGAGCACGCTCAAGACGAAAGGCGCGCTGATCAATCCGGCGCACATGATTACGGATTTTACGGTCGAGAAGGTCAATCTGCAGGATATGAAGTCGCATCCGCTCTATCGATACATCGCGAATCAGATGGCGACCGCCTACATCACGCTGAATGGACGGTTGGCCGTGCAGATCTATCAGATGGCGAAGCAAGCCGGACTCGAAGTGCCGGGGGATGTGTCCATCGTCAGCTTCGACGACCCGACTTCGATCGTCGAGGAATTCAGTTCGTTCACGCATATTAAGCAGTTCGAGTACGAGATAGGCTACCGGGCGGCGGAAAAGTTGATCGAGATTATCCGGGAAGACGGCAAGCCGATCGGTAAATATACGAAGACGCTCCTCGAGCCCGAACTTGCGGTACGGCAAACCTCGGGTACTCCAAGGCGTACATAATTTAACGAACCGGAAGCCGCGATCGACATTCGCGGTTTCTGAATCGCCTCCGGCTTCCCGTAAAGGATGCCGGAGGTTTTTTGTGATCGCGGAAAGGAAGCGGCAGCGGGATTCTCGGCTTCTAGTCGCTTGCCAGAAAAGATTTCGGCATACTCATAAAATTAATATTGAATATATACAATATTTATATTATATTCGTTTTGAGCCAGCTGGGAGAAAAAGGAGTCGGTTAAACGATGCCATATGAACGGATCAAACTCGAACATCTTAGAACGATGCTGGAGCGGCTGGAGGCGAACATCTACGAGCCGGTCGCGCAGCTTCGCGTGAGCGCGTGGGTGACGGCGGAGCCGGTATCGTACGATTCGCGTACGACGGGGCGCAGATTGGAGCTCGCGCCGGGAGATCGTTGGGGGCAGCTGTGGGAATGCGCCTGGTTTCATTTTACCGGCGAGGTCCCGGCGGATGCGGCGGGCAAGAAGGTCGTGCTCCTGCTCGACGTGAACGGCGAGGTCTGTCTGGTCGACGAGGAAGGAACGCCCGTACAAGGGCTGACGAATATTAACTCCGAGTTCGACTATTCCCTTGGCAAGCCGGGCAAGCGAGTCGTTGCCGTCAGCGACGCGGCCACGGGAACAGAGACGATCGACTTGTGGGGGGATGCGGGCTGCAACGATCTGTTCGGCCGCTACCGGAGCGGCACGTTGAAGGAGGCCGTCGTCGCGATATGCAGGGAAGAGGTGCGGCAGTTGTATTACGATGCCGAAGTGCTGCTCGAGACGGCGGAACGGCTGCCGGAAGGCTCGGCTCGTAGAGCCCGCATCTTCAGGGCGCTCTATGACGTATCGCTTCAGCTCGCCGACCTTGCGGATGAGCGGGTGGCCAAGGCGCGGCGAGTACTCGGCGAGCAGTTGGCGAAGCGTGGCGGCGATCCGGTGCTGACGCTCAGCGCGATCGGGCACGCGCATCTCGATCTGGCGTGGTTGTGGCCGATCCGGGAGACGATCCGCAAAGGGGCGCGCACGTTCTCGACGGCGCTGCGCATGATGGAGCGTTATCCGGATTACGTGTTCGGCGCGAGCCAGCCGCAATTGTACGATTGGATGAAGCGGCATTATCCGAAGCTGTACGACCAGGTGAAGGCAAGAGTCCGGGAAGGGCGCTGGGAGCCGCAGGGGGCGATGTGGGTCGAATCGGACACGAACGTACCCGGCGGGGAGTCGCTCGTCCGGCAAATTTTGTACGGCAAGCGGTACTTCGAGCAAGAATTCGGGGTGGAGATGAAATCGCTGTGGATGCCGGACGTGTTCGGCTATACGGCGAGTCTGCCGCAAATTCTGAAGAAGGCTCGAGTCGACTACATGATGACGCAGAAGCTATCATGGAGCGTCTATAACCGGCACCCGCATCACACCTTCATGTGGGAAGGAATCGACGGCTCGCAGGTGCTGACGCACATGCCGCCGGAGGATACTTACAACAGCCCGGCCGCGCCGCGGTCGATCGCGAAGGCGGAGAACGATTATCTCGATAACGCCGTATCGGATCGTGCGCTGATGCTGTTCGGCATCGGCGACGGGGGCGGAGGACCCGGCGAGGAACATCTGGAGCGGCTGGCGAGGGAAAAGAACTTGCTCGGTCTCAGCCCGGTCGAGCAGGAGACCTCGGCTCGGTTCTTCGAGCGTCTGGCCGAGCATCGGGAGCTTTATCAGATTTGGCGAGGCGAGCTCTATCTGGAGAAGCACCAAGGCACGCTGACGAGCCAGGCGCGCAGCAAGCGGTTCAACCGGAAGCTGGAGAAGGCGCTGCGCGAACTGGAATATGCCGCCGTGCTGGCGCAGATGACGGCGGGCGTACCGTATCCGGCCGAAGAGCTCGAGCAGATCTGGAAGGAAGTGCTGCTGTACCAGTTCCATGACATACTGCCGGGCTCCTCTATCAAGCGGGTGTACGACGAATCGCTTGCGCGCTACGCGTCGCTGCTGGAGCAGGCGGAACGGCTAGTCGACGCCTCGTATGACGCGGCATCGCGCGGCGCGGAAGGGCCGGTCGTGTTTAATTCGCTGCCTTGGGAGCGGGAAGAGTGGCTGATGCGGGACGGACGCTGGCGGTACGTGCGGGTGCCCGCGATGGGCTGCGCCAAGCTGCCCGAGCCGTCCGAATCGATTCCGGCCGTCCGCGTATCCGAGCGCGAACGGACGATCGAGAACGAGCTGCTGCTGCTATCGCTCGGCGATAACGGCGAGATCGCTTCGTTGTTCGACAAGGAACACGGGCGGGAGCTCGTTCGGAACGGCCAATCGCTGAATCGTCTGCGCGTCTACGCGGACGACGGCGATGCGTGGGATTTCCGCCAAGATTACCGGCAATCCGGCGCGGAGCGCCTCACGCTGCGGCTGGCCGAAGCGTATTCGGACGGCCCGACGGCCGGTTTCATCCTGCATTATGTTTACGGAGCGTCCGTATTGGTCCAGCGCATCGTGCTGACGTCGGGCAGCCGCAGGGTCGATTTCGTGACGAGCGTGAATTGGAAGGAGTCGGACCGCATGCTGCGCACGTCGTTCCCGCTCCGAATTCGCGCCGATAACGTCAGCTGCGATATTCAATTCGGCTACTTGCGCCGGCCGACGCATCGGAACACGATGTGGGACTACGCCAAGGACGAAATTTGCGCGCATCATTACGCCGATCTGTCCGAGCCGGATTACGGCGTCGCGCTGCTCAACGACTGCAAGTACGGACACCGCGCCGAGGATGGCGAGCTGGATTTGAATTTGCTGCGCAGCCCGTCGTATCCCGATCCGGAAGCCGACCGGGCCGAGCACGAATTCACGTATTCGCTGTATCCGCATCAGGGGGACCATATCGAGGCGCGGGTGTTCCGAGCAGGATATGAGCTGAATGTTCCGCTGCGGGTCGGCGGCGCGCAGAGCGATCCGCACGGCGCGGAGGCTTCGGCCGAAGGACGTCCGTCCGAGGAACGGCCGTCCGCTCGGGCACCGATAGCGGCAGAGCTGGCGGCAACCGCGGAACGAGGCGCGGCGGCGGGCCAATCCTTCCTGCTGCCCAGCCATCCGAACGTGATGATCGAAGCGGTCAAGCGCGCCGAGGACGACGAGGCGCTGATCATCCGGCTGTACGAGACGGCCGGAACAAGGCTGGTCACGAAGCTCGCGGCAGGCTTCGCGTTCTCCGGCGCTTGGCTGACCGATTTGCTGGAAAATAAGCTGGAGGCGCTCGAGGCGGAAGAGGGCGCGGTTACGCTGCCGATGGGACCGTTCGAGATCGTAACCGTGAGGCTGGAGCAGCCAAAATTCCGAAGCTAGTATCGTTAATGGCTTGCGCGGCATTCGCCGCCTTAAAGCAGATGCCGCCAAGCCGATCCGATTTCGCCCGAATGAGAGGAGGAGCCGCACATGGGAGCGTCGTTGCTGTGGAGACGATTATGGCGGCACAAACTGCTTTACCTATTCATGCTGCCGGGAATCGTCTGGTTTTTTCTGTTCTCGTACGTGCCGCTGTACGGCATTCAGGTCGCGTTTCGCGATTTTACGTTCTCGGGCGGTTTTACGGGCAGCCCGTGGGCGGGCTTGAAATACTTCCGCCAATTTTTCGACTACTATCAATCCGAAGCGCTCATCCGCAACACGATCCTCATTAGCGCCTTGAAGCTTGTCATCGGCTTCGCGATGCCGATCCTGCTCGCCATCTTGCTTAATGAGGTGCGCCACGTCAAGTTCAAGAAGACGGTGCAGACGCTGTCCTATTTGCCGTACTTCGTCTCGTGGGTCGTCGTCGTGACGCTCATGCAGCGTCTGCTTACGCCTTACGGCGGTCCGGTGAACGACCTGCTCGTCTCGATCGGTCTGGTGAAGGATCCGATCCGGTTCCTGAACAACACGAGCTGGTTCTACCAAATCATCGTCGGTTCGGACATCTGGAAGAACATCGGCTGGAATTCGATCATCTACATGGCGGCGATGGCCGGGATCGATCAGCAGCTGTACGAAGCGGCCAAAATCGACGGGGCCGGACGGTTCCGCCAAATATGGCACGTGACGCTGCCCGGCATTCGCAACATCGCGGTCATTCTATTCATTCTGGCGACAGGCAGCCTGATGAGCGCGGGCTACGAGCAGCTCTTGCTCCTGAACGGTCCGGCGACGGCCGCGATCGGAAGCGTGCTCGACGTGCATGTCATCGGCGCGGGCATCAGCCAGGGCAGACTCAGTTACGCCGCGGCGGTGGGGCTGTTCCAGAGCATCATCGCGCTCGTGCTGATTCTCACGGTGAACCGCATCGCACGCAAAGTCAGCGACGTCTCTCTCTTCTAATCCGCGCGAAAGGAGTGATCCGGCATGAGCAAGCGGCGCTTCTCGCCGTTCGAGGCGCTGAATTACGCGTTCCTGACGCTGTTCGGATTATCGATGATCTATCCGTTCATCTACATTCTCGTCTACTCGCTGAACGACGGCAAAGACTCCATGATGGGGGCGCTCTATTTTCTGCCCCGCAAAGTGACCTTGGACAATTACGCGCAAGTGTTCGAGAATCACGAAATCTGGCAGGCGTACAAAATTACCCTCGCGCGCACGCTGCTCGGCGTCGTTCTGCACGTCACGCTTTGCACGATGATGGCTTATGCGTTGTCGAAGAAGACGCTGCCGGGGAGGACGTTCTTCACCTTTTACATTTTCCTGCCGACGATCTTCAGCGCGGGGTTCATCCCGTATTTCATCACGTTGCAGAAGCTTCACCTGATCAACAGCTTCTGGGTCTACGTCATTCCGCTGCTCTTCAATTTCATGCACATCGTCATCATCCGCACGTTCCTGCAGGGCATCCCCGAGGAGCTCGAGGAATCGGCCCGCATCGACGGTTACGGCGATTTGCAAATCTTCCTCCGCGTCGTGCTGCCGCTGTCGGGTCCGGTGCTGGCGACCATCTCGCTCTTCATCGGCGTCGCGCATTGGAACGACTGGTTTACCGGCGCCTACTACGTGTCGAATAAAGAGTTGCTTCCCGTTCAAACGCTGCTGCAGCAAATGCTGACGGAGATGGAAGCGCTCTCATCGTCGATGCAGCGGGCCGCGCAGCAAGGGGGACAGACGGTCAACGCGAATATGGCCGGCGCCACGCCGGAATCGCTTCGAATGGCGCTGCTCGTCATAACCGTATTTCCGATTTTGTGCGTCTACCCGTTTCTTCAGCGGTATTTCGTCAAAGGCGTCATGCTTGGCTCGGTGAAAGGCTGATGATCGTCGCTCCGCCGCCTTGGAGGAGCGTTATCATATCCCATTCTCGCGTTCATGGAGGGGTTCGTATGAAGAAGAAGCAGAGCAAATTCTCCCGGTTGGTACTGGCCGCGGCGCTGATGACCACCGCGCTCGCAGGATGCAGCGACAACGGCGGCGGCAATAGCGAGGGAAGCGGCAACGCCAACGCGCCGGCCGGCGATAATGGAGGTACCGGCACCGAGAAGGCCGTCACGCTCAAGATCCTGCATAACTGGAACGGCTCGGGACCCGGCGACGTCGATATGACTCCGATCGCCGAGGCGATCCGGGAGAAGACGGGCATAACCGTACAATTCGATTACACCAAGGGCAGCGAGACCGAGAAGGTGAACACCATCTTCGCGACGCAGGATTTGCCGGATATCTATACCGGACCGGCCTGGGGCGGCGAGTTGGACGGCATCGTGAAGGCGGCCAAGGAAGATCAATTGGTCGATCTGTCGGAGAAGCTGGCGAGCTATCCGAACTTATCCAAGGCGATCGCCAAAGAGAACGTCCCGCCGGCGCTGTACGATAAGGCGATCGGCGCATTCGGCGATCAGCAATATTTGCTGTATCAGAACCAGCCGGCGACGGACAAGGATGCGATGGATTGGCTGTACGGCTTCTATGTGCGGAAGGATATCGCGCAGAAGGTCGGCGTCGACCCGCAGTCGGTGAAGACGAAGGACGATCTATATAACTTCCTGAAGAAGATCAAGGACGCGAAGCTTACGGAGAACGGCATGCCGGTCATGCCGCTCGGCGGTTTCAGCAACGGCTGGGCGGTCGGAATCGGCAACACGATGTTCTACGGCAGCGACTATCA
Source organism: Paenibacillus methanolicus (assembly GCF_008124765.1). Taxonomy (GTDB): domain Bacteria; phylum Bacillota; class Bacilli; order Paenibacillales; family Paenibacillaceae; genus Paenibacillus_Z; species Paenibacillus_Z methanolicus. Next base: position 87,235 of record NZ_VNHS01000001.1, read on the forward strand.
GGACAAAGGCGACGGCACCTTGGAGCACACGTTCTTCACGAAAGCATACGAGGACTATACGCTCTACTACCGGAAGCTGATCGAGGAAGGATTGCTGGACCCCGAGACGTTCACGCAGACGGACCCGATCGCGAAGGAGAAAATCAATCAAGGCCGCATCGCGGTGCTGGCGGCGCACTTCCCGGCGATCTACGACGCCACGAAGGAATACGCGAAGTCGCATCCGGGCAGCGATTTCGTCGCGGTCGGACCGCTGGAGCGGGCGGGAGCCGAGCCGAACCGTCCCGTCGATCTCGGCATCCAAGGCAATAACGTGACGGTCATCACGAAGGCGTGCAAGAACGTTGACGCCGCGCTTAAGCTGCTCGAATTTCTCGCTTCCGACGAAGGGTTCCTGCTCGTGCACTACGGCGTAGAGGGCGTCCACTGGGAGCGGGTGGACGGCAAGCCGGTCGCCAAGAAGGAGTTCTTCGACAAGTTCGCGGCCGATACGACCGGCAAGGAGAAGAAGAACGCGGGCATCGGCATCGGCTTCGAATCGTTGACCGGGCAGGACCGCACGAATACGCTCGGCGGCGATATTTGGGCCGATCAGGAGCGGATCGCCGCCATGGATAACGCGCGCAAAATTTTGCGTCCGAACGGGATCAAGGTCATCTCCGCATACAATGCCGGCGACGTCATCGCCAAATCGCCGCAGTGGGAGACGCTCAAGCCGTCGATGGACCGGATCGGCGATGTCTGGAAGGAAGCGGTGTTCGCCAAATCGGACGACGCGGCGCTCAAGGTCATTAACGCGCTGCGCGATCAGATGAACAAGACCGGCTATCCGGAGGCCATCCAGTACGTGAACGAGAACTTGAAGGGGAAGGAAGTCGTGAAGCTGCAGATGGCGAACTGATCGCCGGGAAGGAAAAATAGGGCCGCGGTATTCGCGGTCCTTTTGTGCGCTTGGCAGCGCATCGATCTGTTCGGATGCAAACCACCGTAGGGATATTATGGAAAAATTACTTGCATGTGCCAGAACGATCCGTTATAATCTCCGTAATCAAATGTTGAAGGTGATCAAAACCATGTTTACAACCAAGCTATGTCAACTTCATCATCACAAAGAGCGTTAGCACGCCTGAATAAATTCAGGGCGGGCTAACGCTTCACGCGTTGGCCTCCCTGCGGCATATGGAGCGCGCAGGACCAAGAGGTCCGGCGCGTTTTTTATTTTACTAAAGAAGGGAAATGATCGTTGTGCAAAATGTTAAAGGTACCTATGATTTCTTTGGAAAGAAACAAGCGCTTCGAAAAAAAGTTCAGACCACGCTGAAGGAAGTCTTTGAATTGTATGATTTTGATGAAATGGATTCCACAATAATGAACGAGCTTGACCTTCTGACGTCCAAGTATGCGGGGGGCGATGAAATACTGAAGGAAATGTACCAATTAACGGATCAGGGTTCAAGAAAACTCGGACTGCGATACGATCTCACGATTCCTTTTGCAAAAGTAATCGCACTAAATCCTGGTATCGAATTTCCATACAAGAGGTATGAAATCGGGAAGGTGTTTCGGGATGGGCCGGTAAGACGAGGCCGTCTACGTGAATTTTTTACAGTGTGATGTGGATGTGGTCGGAGTTGCTGGCCCTGAAGCAGAAGCAGAGTTAATGCAGCTGGCAGTTGAGGTTTTCAAAAAACTAGAAATTCCGATTACGCTAAGATGGAACAATCGACGGTTTTTGGGTGGAATTCTTGAATCAATTGGCGTGTCGGCGAATAATTTGCTGTCGGTCATGTTGACGCTCGACAAGATTGAGAAAATCGGAAATGACGGGGTTATAGAAGAACTCGTTAGTATAGGGTTAGATGCTCAAGTAACCGATGCGATAACGGATCTCATTCAATTGGGTAACCCAACGTTTGAACATGTTTCTAAAAAATATGCAACCAAAGAAAACCTCGGTGTTCAAGAAGTGCAGTCCCTTCAGGAAATCATTGAGAAACTAGGATTGGAGCAGATCTGCACGTTTGACCCTTTTCTATCGCGGGGGTTATCGTTCTACACAGGAACGGTGTACGAGATCTTTGACGCTTCCAACTCGTTTCGTTCAAGTTTAGGCGGCGGTGGACGATATGATGCCATCATCGGACAGCTGGTCGGCATTGATGACAGGCAATATCCGACAGTTGGAATTTCTTTCGGAATGGAATCCATCATGGAGATGCTTGAGAATCGCCCGGTTCAACCACAAGGTGCTTTAGTTACAGTCGTCCCGATCGGAGAAACGGTTACAGAAGTCCTTAAAGCAGCAGCAACGCTAAGGGCCAGCGGTATTTGTACAAGTACAGCCACAAGTAAGCGGAAATTAAAAAAAACACTGGCAACAGCCTCGGCTAAAGGGATTCGGTACGTCATGTTAATAGGAGAAGATGAAGCAATTCTGGGAAAAGTACGGCTGAAAGATATGATCGAAATGACTGAAATGGAGTTAGACATAGAGGAAGCAATTCACGTAATATCCTCCACAAAACCAACAAGCTTGGGGCCGCGATAACTGCGGCCCTTTTTGGCGTAATCGAGCATGACGATACATTCGGCTCTCCGCACATATGGTATAAAAGATGCTCGGCTTGGCCATGGAGCGTCCAGGCGCCGACCCGGATAATAGGAAGGATACCCCATTCGGGGACAGCGGCTCCGCTGCCGTTCCATGCGCCTGTCAGCGGCATGGCGAACGTATGCAGCGGATCGAAAGGACGGGGAAAGGAGATTTAAGGTGAAAGCCAATGCCAATGCCAAAGCAAGAAGCAAATCGGACAGCCGGATGCCGGCCAATCTTCGCAGTCTGTCCATCAAAAATCGGTTAATCGCCGCTTTTCTTATTACCTCCTTGCTGCCGGTCGCGTTCGTGGCCTTCTATTCGAACGCGAAATATACGGCATCGGTAACCGGGAAGCTTAGCGCCTCCTCGCAGCAGACGCTGACGGAGCTGGCTCGCAACGTGTCTCGCGAACTGGCGCAGTACGAGACGCTTACCGAGTCGATCATTATCAATCCGCAAGTGCAGCGCACGCTCCCCCGATATGATCGGATGAGCGATTACGAGAAGAGCCTCGCGCTCGCGCGGATTAAAGACGAGCTGGAAGCGCAGGTGTTCTCGATCAGCAATCTGTACAACGTCATGATCTTGACGCCGGACGGCGGCACGATCTTCGACCTTGGCTTCCAGTCTTACCCGCGCGAGGAAATTCTGTCGCTTCGCGATGGCGCCGGCACCTCTCCGGGCAACGCGTATTGGACGTATTTGCGGTCGAACCGCGGCTCGAATATGATCGCGCTTACGCGGACGATCTATGCCGAAGACGACTTGAACCGGCGTCTGGGCTACGTCATTCTCGTCATCGACGAGAAGGTGTTCTCCCGGAATACGTATCATTCCGTCGATCTCGGCCGAGGCAGCCGCGTCTACATCAGCGATGCCCAAGGCATGGTGGTGTCGTCCGTCGAACCGGATATCGCGCACGGCGAATTATTCGAAGAAGAGCAAGTCTTCCGCCGCGTCGCGATCCAAGCGGGCGAGAGCTCCTTCTATGGGGATGTCGATGGAGAGCGGCAGCTTGTGACGAGCGCGCGCATCCCGGCTTCCGGGTGGTATGTGATCGGTCTGCTCCCCCGATCGTTCCTCGTATCGGAGGTTCATGCGATGAGCCAGAACGTGCTGATCATCTGCTTGTTCACGCTGCTGCTCGCGGGAATGCTGGCGCTGTGGATCTACCGCAGCATTCACGAGCCGATCCGGAAGCTGCTGCATTATGCGAAGCAGGTCAGCATGGGACAATTGGATACGCCGCTAAGCGGCGGCGAACCGGACGAGATGGGCAGACTGACGGGCACGATCAACCAGATGGTCGTTCAGCTGCGGGGATTGATCCATCAAGTGGAGTCGGGACAGCAGGCCAAACGCGACGCGGAACTGAAAATGCTGCAAGCGCAGATCAACCCGCATTTTCTGTTCAATACGCTCAATTCGTTGAAGTGGAGCGCGATGATGAGCGGCAGCGACACGGTCGCAAGCGGACTGACGTCTTTATCCGAGCTGCTTCGCAATACGATACTCGACAAGGCGGATCTCATTCCGCTCGAGGAAGAAATCGGCAATCTGCTCCATTATGCCACGATTCAGCGCATCCGCTACGGCGACTCGTTCGAGCTGGGGTGCAGCATGGCGGAGGAGGAGTTGTACCAATGGCTCGTGCCCAAATTTATCCTGCAGCCGATTGTCGAGAATTCGATCCTCCATGCGGGCAGCGAAGACGGCCGCCGCGTCGGCATATGGGTCGAGGGGCTGCGCGACGGCTCGAAGCTGCGGCTTCGCGTCGCGGACGACGGGAAAGGCTTTGACGTGGCGAGCGTGAAACGGCGACAATCGCATGCCAAGCTATCCGGCATCGGGATTGACAACGTGCACGAACGGATTCGGATCGATTTCGGTTCTCCCTACGGGCTGGAGGTTCGCAGCGAGGTCAACCGGGGGACGGAGACGGTCATTCTGCTGCCGATGATTCGAAAGGAGGAGAACCAGCATGTACAAAGTCATCATCGTGGATGATGAAATGATCGTTCGGCATGCGGTGCAGACGCTCATTCGCTGGGAGGAAGGCGGATTCGAATTCGCCGGTTCCGCTTCCAGCGGACGGTCGGCGCTGGAGCTTGCGCGGAAGACGAACGCGGACATCGTCATAACGGATATTAAAATGCCTGAAATGGACGGATTGGAACTTATCAAGCGGTTGATGGAGGAGGGGTTCAAAGGCGAGATCATCGTCCTGAGCAATTACAACGACTTCGAGATCGTACGGGAAGCGCTGAAGTGCGGCGCGCACGACTATATGCTGAAGCTGACGCTGAAGACGGAGGCATTCATGCGAACGCTGGGCGAAGTTGCCTCGAAGCTGGAAGGCAAGAGAGGGACGGCAAGCCTCGCGACGGCTGCCGATGCCGAGAAGCCGGCGGCGCGCTTGATCGCGATCCTGCGCGAAATGGATGATGCGTATGCCGGGAATGCGAAGTCGGCCTTCCGCGAAGACGGCTTGCCGGAGAGGGAAGGTCTCGCCTACCTGCCCTTCCTTGTCCTGCTGCAGGACAATGAGCCATGGCCGCATCGCGTCGGGGGATTCCCGGACATGCTGGAGAAATTGGCCGACGGCTTGTTCGCCTCGGGCAGCGCAAGCCCTCATATCGTCCATACCCGGCACAACCGGTCGCTGCTCGTTCTATCGGCCTCGGAACCGGAACTGTACGCGCGATCGAAAGAACTTGCCGAGCGGCTGGTCAGTCTCGCGGAGATGTATTACGACGTGCAGATCTGCGTCGTGTATGCGCCAGCCGCAATCGGACCGGGGAAGGTAGCGGAGGAGATCCGCAACAATCGGCTGACCGAGGGCTTGCTGTTCTATTCGCGTTATCGGGCCGCTTGCTTGCCGAATCGGCTTGCGGCGCAAGAGGAAGGCGCGGCCTTCGAGCGGGCGGAAGCGGATCTTGAGCGGCCCGAGCGGCGATCGTGGAGCGAGTGGAGCAGCCTGACCCTTCAGTTGGTCGAAGCGGGGTCCTCGTGCCGCGTGCAGCCGGATGTGCTCAAACGCGCGATCGCCCGAAGCATTTGGCTGATGGCGCATCGGAAGGAACGGCGTTTGACCGCATCGGAGGAGAAGGCGTGGCTCGGCAAAATCGAATCGGCCGATTCGGACACGCAATTGATGGACCGGATTCGGGAACTGGCCGAGGAAGCGACCGGCACGGAAGGCGGTCATGCGGCGTCGCCGGCCGCGCGGGAGGAAGTGCGGCAGGCCATTGCTTATATGAGAAGCCGTTACATGGAACGCATAGCCATTACGGATATCGCGTCCCATGTCGGCTTGTCCGAAGCGTATCTATGTCACGTGTTCAAGGCGGAGACGGGCAGCAGCATGCTGAACTGCTTGAACGATATCCGGATGTCCAAGGCTTACGAGCTGTTAGAGACGGGGAACTACCTGGTGAAGCAAGCGTCGTACGAGGTGGGGATCTCGGATCCGTTTTATTTCAACCGGCTGTTCAAGAAACGGTTCGGCATCGCGCCCAAACACGTCAAGCGGCACAATTAACCAGTCACCTAGACGAAATTAAGCAGGGGGGATCCAAAAATCATCCAGTTTGCCCGGTTGCGCGAGCATCGATGAGCAAAATCGTCCATTACCCTCCTCGAGATCGTGTATGTCGAGCATCGCCGTCCAGGTTCTATAATCAAGTCACAACGGAAGGAGATGAGGACATGAAACGCAATAAAGGGGTTAAGTTGGTCCTTGCGTTAGCCGTATTAGCGAGCCTTCTAGCCGGCTGCGGGGGCAACAACGGCAACAACGGCAATAAAGGCGAGAGCGAAACGCCCGCCGAACAAACCGGCGCGAATTCGTCGAACGGCGACGAGGCCGGAAGCAAGTCATTCGCGAATCCGCAGCTCGAGGTGGCGGTGTTCCAGGGCGGCTATGGCCGCGAATATTGGGACGCGGTAGCGGAAAGCTTCATGCAGGATCATCCGGGGACCAAGATCAACATTACGGCCAGTCCGAAAATCGGCGATCTCGTCCGTCCGAAGATCGTGGCGGGCAACCCGCCGGACTTCATGTACATCGCGGGCGGCGACAACACGCCGGTCTTGAACGGGCTCATCAAGGATAACGCGCTCCTCGATTTGACCGACGTGTTCACGGAAGCGGGGGAAGACGGCGCGGCGCTCAAGGACAAGATCCTCCCGGGCATTCTGGAATCCCCCGCGATCGCGCCTCACGGAGACGGCAAAATCTACTTGGCGCCGTATAATTTCGGCGTGATGGGCTTGTGGTACAACAAGGCATTGTTCGATGCGAAGAGCCTCGCCTCGCCGAAAACATGGGATGAGTTCTTCGCGATGAACGGCGCGGCCAAGGAGAACGGGCGCGCGCTCTTTACCTACCAAGGCATGTATCCGGGCTATCTGGAAGAAATCATCGTCCCGGCCATCTATAACGTCGGCGGTCAGGAAGCGCTGGATCAATTTTTCAACTACGATCCGGAATTCTGGAAGAGCGATACGTTCAAGCAGGCGTTCGGCATTCTGGAGCGGATCGCAAGCGAAGAGAACGCCTTGATGAAAGGGACGGTCGCGCTTAACCATACGCAATCGCAGACGGAATTTCTGCAAGGCAAGGCGATGTTTATTCCGAACGGCTCCTGGTTCGAAGACGAGATGAAGGACGCGCCGCGCGAAGACGGCTTCCAATACGGTTTCCTGGGCGTGCCGTCGCTCGATCCCGCCAAACCGGTCACGGCGCTGACGAGCGTCGAGCAGATGGTCATTCCGGCCAAAGCCAAAAATCCGGAACTGGCGAAGGCGTTCCTCAAGTATCTGTACACGGAGAAAAGCATTACGCTCAACGGCGAGAAAGCGAAAGGCGTGCTCGCGGTCAAAGGCGCGCCGGATCTCGTCAAGGCGTACTTGGGCGATACGACGTACAACGTGTACAAAGCGGTCGATAGCGGCATGGGCACGGTCAACGGGACGTTCAAGATCGTCGCGAAAGGCAGCAAATACATTCCGGCCGACGAAGTGTACAAACCGCTCTCCTCTATAATTAACAAGCAGATGACGCTGGACGAATACGCGGAGAAGCTCTACAAGATCTACGCGGACATTCAGGAGGAACTGAAAGCCAGCGCGGAATAATCGATTCGAAATCGCAGAAGGAAAACCCGCCGAGCGATCGTACACTTGGCGGGTTTTCTGTATCTTGAGGCGCGAAAGGACGGGTTGCAAGATGACGATGAAAAGACGGCGCGCGGTATTTATTGCGGCGTGCTTGCTGCCGGGGCTGCTGCTATTCGCCCTGTTCAAGATTTATCCGACCGTACAGGTGTTCCACAAATCGTTCTATCAGTGGAATGGCATCGGCGATAAGCCGGTCTTTATTGGACTTGATAATTTTGTCGAGATGTTTCAAGACGACACGTTTCTGTTGGCGCTTCGGAACACGGGTTTCCTCATGCTGATCGTGCCGATCGTCACGATCGCGATCGCGCTGATCAACGCCTCGATACTGACGAGGAGCAAGTTAAAGGAGAAGAGCCTGTATCGAACCGTATTTTTCTTCCCGAGCATTCTGTCGTTCGTCGTGATAGCGATTCTGTGGTCGTTCATCTATCATCCGACGATCGGTTTTCTGAACTCGGGGCTTGAATTCATCGGCCTTGGGGAGTACGCGATGTCGTGGCTTGGCGATCAACGAACGGTCCTTTGGGCGCTCGCGGTTACGCTCATTTGGCAGGCGGCGGGCTACTACATGGTCATGTATATGGCCGGCATTGACGGCATTTCGCCCGACTTCTACGAAGCGGCGAGTTTGGACGGGGCGACGCGCTTGCAGCAATTTATGTACATTACGGTGCCGATGCTGTGGGAGATCATTCGCATTACGATCATATTCAGCATTAACGGCGTACTGTCCATCAGTTTCGTCGTCGTATCGATCATGACCGCGGGCGGGCCGGATCGCCATTCCGAGGTCGCGTTGACGTACTTGTACGCGCAGGCCTTCACGAACTCCAACTTCGGTTATGCGATGGCCATGGCCTTGTTTATATTCGTCATCTCCATGCTATTGGCATTCCTCAGCAATCGGATGACCGGGAAGGAGGCGAACTGATATGGCGTCCATCCCAGGAGCATTCAAGCCTGCTAAGAGGAGCGCAGGAGCGATAATCGGCATCTGGCTGCTTCGCCTGTTTCTGATCGCGCAGGCGGTCATCGTCCTGTACCCGTTGATCTGGAACGTGCTGGCCTCCCTCAAGACCAACCAAGAGGTGCTGGAAAGTCCATGGACGCTGCCGTCGTCGCTGCAATGGGGCAACTTTGTCGCCGCCTTCACCTCGGCTCGCATGGGCGATTATATGCTCAACTCCGTCTTGGTGGTCATCCTGTCCATGGCGATTCTATTGGTGGCAGCGGTTCCGACGGCTTATGTGCTTGGCCGCATGCGCTTCTTCGGCCGGGGTTTCCTGACGAATCTGTACATGGCGGGGCTATTCATCGGCGGGGTCTATATCGTCGTGCCGTTATTCATCATGATGAACGAGCTGGGCATGCTGGATAACCGGTTCTGGCTCAGCGCCGTCTATGCGGGAGGCATTCTGCCGTTCTCGGTGTATCTGCTGACCGGCTTCATGAAGGCGATTCCGCACGATTACGAAGAGGCGGCGATGATCGATGGCTGCGGCTACTTCGGCACGCTCTTCCGCATCATCATGCCGATGGCGCGTCCGGGCATCACGACCGTGATCATCTTCGCCTTCTTCGATTTCTGGAACGAATACGTGCTGGCTTCCACGCTGATCGCAAGCGATGCGAAGAAAACGATCCCGGTCGGACTTTCCAACTTGATGCAAATCCAGAAATTCGCGACGGACTGGGGCTCGTTGTTTGCCGGACTGGTCATCGTGCTCGTGCCGACCGTGTTCATCTACGTTCTCCTGCAGAAGCGGCTGACGCAAGGGATGATGATGGGCGGGGTCAAGGGGTGATAGGGAGGGGCGGCGCCCCCTCTTTTTGTTCCTCCTTAATCGCGAACCATACCGTCCACGCATCCTTCTCTACGATCGAACGCGAGCGGTAACAATCCGAATCATCGTCGAGGAAATGAAACGCAGCCGCTAAGGAGCACGCTCTTAGCGGTTCTTTTCGTTGCTTAGGAAATGATGCAAGTCAGGTTAAGGAAAAACGGGTGGTGAAGCCAGCCGTGGCTATAATTGATCGGCTTACGCACATGCATATGTCTTAGGACGAACTTTAAAACCTACTGAAGCTTTGTCCATCAGGACAAAAGCGTTCCCCGCTCGAGCCAACCCGCCGACCGCGAACAATGGTGGCTGCACGAAGAAGGGAGTCCAGAGGGCAAAGCCCTTTGGAGCCTCCTCGGCGGAGGAGGTGGGAGGAGGGAGCAACAAAAGTTGGTTCCAAAGGGCGCAGCCTTTCTTAACCTGGCATTGTGGCGGGGGGCTTGGGCGCGGGGAAATAGAAGATTTAAATGGGCGAAGCTCTTTTGTCATGGTCATGAAAGGACGGCTATCGATCGATAGCCGTCTATTTTATCGTCAAGCGAGATGGCAGTTGAATGTTGCGAACACATGTTCTATAATTGTGAGACTGCGTGGTTCGGGGATGAGATGCACACGGCCGCAGCGCGGGAAGAAAGGGATGCCAATCGACAAGACATGCGTTTATCGCTTTTATAATGCGACAAACTTCTGAAAAGGCAGCGCTTATAATAGATGCAGGTCTTATCGAAACAAAACTCCTGAGCGAATGAAGATCAAGGGGAGGAATGTGGAATGGACAAGCAGTTCATCACGAAGCTGCAATCGCTTGATCGCCAAGACAAAGGAAGGTCAAGCCTGCTGATGGAGGGCGTCAAGAGCACGCTCAAGCACAAGAAAGAAATGGGCCGAATAGGCAGGTATTTGCACAAGTTGAAGAAACCGGTCGTTCCTAAAGGATGGGACTGAAACTTGATCATCTGGAATTTCGTTTGCGCGCGATCAGCCATGTCACGATATAACCCATCATAACGGCCGGCAGCAGCACGGCGGTAACATATAGCGCATCCCATCTCAACGAGCGCCAACTAACGATCAGATTGAGCACGATGAACGCCAGGGTGGCTATAGCGAAAGTCATGCCTTTATGCATGTGAAGACCTCCTTCATCAACTTTCATTCGATAGAACTATTCGTGGTTTGCATACAGTCGCACAATATACGATGACGCGCGTATGGCCGGACGGGAGCGTCCGGCTTCTTGTCTGTCCGCGGGTTGTCCTACCAACCGAAGTCGGTCCGGCTAGAACGCGTTATATCCTTGCTGCAGTCGCTCGATGACGCGTTCCGCATGTTGATAATAGTTGAAATCGTGGTTGACCTGGTTATGCGTCATTCCGCTATGGAGCAAGCCCCACGCGCATTCCCGCAGCATATTCATATATTTCATATCTTGCAAGATCGCATACTGCTCCTCTTCATAATAACCGAAATACGCATGCAGCCATTGTTTTTCCTGTTCGGGGGTGAATCGATTCGTGAACGGGATGGAGGCCAAGTCGAAAAAGACGTCGCCTACCCCGCTTAGCTCCCAGTCGACGACGACCAGATCGGCGCCATCCAAAGTCCAGATCAGGTTGAATAAATAATAGTCATTGTGGCAAAAACGCTGACCATGCGTTTTGTCGAAACTGCGGCGGTATGCGATCTGTTCCATTTTCGTTAGGAGCGGACTTAAGCCATGCGGTCGTTTAACATGCAGTCGATCGGCCCCGCTGAGATAACGCTCGACCAGCTGATAAGGCGAACAGGGACGTGCCGATACGGCGGCGATATCGACGGACTGATGAATCTCCTTCAATCGGGTTACGATGCGCCGACTCCGCTCGTCATCCAGCAGATCGTCCCCGTTCGCCATTCTTCCTTCGATATACTCGAGCACCGCGAAGGTTTCGCCAGGATCCGCATACAGCACCGCCGGGCTATGAATCTCGCGGTGAAAGGCGCGGATCAGCTCGATTTCGGAACCTCGCGTTAACGCCAGATAATCGGCTTGCCGTCCGAAAACGCGCAATACGTACGCTTTGCCTTCGCAAGTCAACTTATAGGTTTCGTTGGAAAGTCCTCCGTTTAGCGGTTCGCAGCTTACATCCTTGTCGTGGAACAGCGGAATGCCGCGTATGACGGTCTCCATGTCCATATTTGTCGTCCCCTTTCGCGTTTCTTCTGCTATGGTAGAAGGGTACCATGATGATTCGCTTCGGAATGGACCGATCTTGCTATGTTGAAAGAGATGAAGGGGATGGACCATGAATAGGAAGCTGCAACTAACGATCGAGCGCGCGCTTGAATTTATCGAGACCAACCTTCCGAACAAAATCACCCTCGAACAATTGGCTCGGCACTCGCATCTGTCGAAATTCCATCTGCACCGCCTCCTCCGGCATGCGTTGGGAATGCCGGTCATGGACTATGTCCGCGCGCGGAAAATAACGGCTAGCTTGGAGACTCTCTTTAGCCAGCGATATACCGTCTTGGAAGTGGGCGTCATGTACGGGTTCGAGCATGAACAATCCTATATCCGGGCGTTCAAGAAGCAGCTCGGTCTGACGCCCGGCGAATTTGTGCGAAGACCGGTCGAGGTGCCGTTAACCGAGCGGTTCCGGCTCTCTTCCTTGTCGAGCGTGCAAGACGGAATCTTGTTTGAGCCGGTTACCCGATACAAGCACGAGATGCTGGTTGCCGGGAAGCGCTATCCGATCGATCTAGCGGTCAACCGGGAGCATTTCACGGCGAATCGGGCCGGAAGAGATTTTTACGAGAAGCACCGTCCGTGCATTCCGCACCGGCTCAAGGAGACGACCTATATTGGCCTAACCCGATATGCGTGGGAAGATGGGCGGTTCACGACCACTTACCTGCCGTCCGTGGAGGTGAGCTCGGTCAAGGGGCTGCCGCCCGGCTTCGAGCCGGATCTGATTCCGCGTCATAAATACCTCGTGTATACGTATATCGGCGGTTTTCATCCCAGGCATTTGACGATCAACCATTTGGAACACATTTGGACCCGTATCGAGAGCGGGAGAGGAAGCATCTATAAGCAGTCGGCGCCGTTCCACTTTGAAATCATCGAAGAAGAGATCGCGACGGAGGCGTACTGCGAAGTCGATATTTATATCCCCGTTGTTCCCACGCCGATCCATTAAGCTGCATTTGGCCGCGCTTTATGCCGGGATCGTCCAAGTAATGGCTGAATCGGCTAAATTCACGTCGGCGTCGCGCCTTCTATAATAGATTGTAAATCGGAAGAGGAGTCAAGCCATCAACCGTCAGCCGGCGAGCTGGCGGTTTTTCGATTGGCGAAAGCACGGACATCGGAGGGGTCGTCATGCAATTGGAAGCAGCGGGGAAGAAATCGAAATCGTACGTGTATCAAAAAATCATTCTCGTCTTTGTCGTGCTCTTGGTGCCGTTGATATCGATGAATATCGCGCTGAACTACAAAGGGATGTCCATGACGAAAGCCTCGATTCTCCAATCGTCGGAAGCGGGCGCTTCCTTCTACGCGAAGCAGCTCGATCGGGAATTAATTTTGATCCGGGGCTTGCAGCTGGAGCTGCTCGGGGACAAGAACCTGCAGAAGCTCGGTTTCCGCGGGCGCACGCTGGGCGACTACGAGACCGTCAGCCTGATCGATCAAGTGCGGGACCGATTAACGAGCTTCGTCGTCGCCAGCTCCTATATTGTGAACGCCGGGGTGTATGTCGAGGCGATCGGGAAGTCCATCTCGACCGTAGGCGGCGTGACGGCCGCGCCGAACGAAGAGGTGACGCTGTTCCAATCGTTGATCGGACATACGCCCAAGCCTTCGTTTTACCGCAGCGGTTCGCGCATGTTCCTGCTGGAGCAGAGCGGCGGCATCGGCTCCTACATCGAGCTTTCGCGTCCCAAATTGTTGGAGGCGCTTGCCGAGATCGCGAGCCTGTTTCCCCAATCGGAGGTGTCGCTCGGCAGTGAAGAACTAGGCACGCTGCTATCCACGTCCGAGGAGGCGGGATATTCGGTATCGTCGTTCTCCCGCGTTCGCCAGCTGGACGAGAGCGATGGTTATTATCTCATTCGCAACGAAATCAACTCGCTTCAACTATCGCTCCTTATGTACGCCAACCAAGACGAGATTACGCGCCCGCTTCGGCAGTTCAGCAGCTGGTTCTATGCCTTATTCGTGATGGCCGCGGCTGCGATGGGGTTATATGCGTTCTCGGTGCATCGGATGATCCATCGGCCGTTGAGCAAGTTGGTCAAGGCATTCCGGATGATCGAATCCGGCAGTCTCGGCATTCGAATCGCCTCGAAATCCAGAGACGAATTTCATTATGTATTTAACGGCTTCAACCGGATGGCCGACACGCTGCGCCAATCAATCGAAGAGAACTACGGGCAGCGAATGGCGCTGCAGCATGCGGAGCTCAAGCAGCTCCAATCCCAAATTAACCCGCACTTTCTCTACAACGGCTTCTTCAATATTTACATGATGAGCAAGGTGGGGGATGCCGAGGGGGCAGCCGAGTTGTCTCAGAAGCTGGGAAGCTATTACCAATACATAACGCGTAACGGCTCGGATGAAGTGCCGTTCGCCCAAGAGTACCGACACGCGCTCGATTATTGCGAGATTCAAGGGATACGCTTCTCGAACCGGATCTTCTGCGAATTCGAGCTTAGCCCGGATATTCCCCTCTCGATCGCCGTGCCGAGACTGATCGTTCAACCGGTCGTCGAGAACGCGTTCGAGCATGCTTTCGAGGATGGTACGGAGGATGGAGCGGTCTACATCGACGCGGATTACTGCCAAGGGCGGCTGCGCGTGACCGTCGAAGATAACGGCAAGCTGCTTACCGAGGAGGCCATGGAGTCGCTGCGTGCCAAGTTGGCGAACGATGCGGCGTGCCAAGAACAAACCGGATTAATGAACGTCAACAAGCGGCTTCGGCTCAAGTATGCACCGGGGAGCGGATTGTTCGTATCGCGAAGCGCGCATGGCGGACTACGGGTCGACCTGATTATGATCGTGAAGGAGGAGGAGGCATGACCATGTACCGGTTATTGATTGTCGACGATGAACCTGTCATCGTGAACGGGCTTGTCCACCTGTTCGAGGAGCATGCGGAGTTGGCGCTCGATGTACGCAAGGCGTATTCGTCGAAGGAAGCGGTAATTCTCGCGCAACGCATGAAGTTCGACATTCTGATTAGCGATATTCGGATGCCTCATAAGAACGGACTGCAGCTCGTGGAGGAGATTCGTTACTATTGGCCGCTGTGCCGGGTGATCTTCCTGACGGGATACAGCGAGTTCGACTACGTCCATGAAGCGCTGCGCAAGAACGCGGATAACTACATTCTGAAAACCGAGGGTATCGAGCCCATATTCGAAGCGGTCGCACAGGCCGTCCGCAAGCTGGACGAAGAGGACCGGCGGCGGGCGAGGGAAGAGATCGCGAATCTCCACTTCCGAATCGCCGAACCCGTCTTGAAGCGCGAATTGATCGGAAGCGTGCTAAGCGGCGGACAACTAGGCATGATGTTGCGGGATCGCAGATACGGCGAAATCGGGTTCGCTGTTGAAGCGGAGCGCCCCTTTGTCCTGCTTTTTGGCGTTTTTCGGCACATCGCAGGAGCGAAGACCGCGGCGCCCTTGTCGTCGGAGGAGACGCGTGCGGCCATGCATCGCGCCCTCGACTATTATTTGCCGCTTTCGTTTGCTAGAGAAGGGATGATGCTGGAAGACGATGCGCAAGTATGGCTGCTGCAGCCCGACGAAGCGCTGCGCGGCAGATTGGAGCAAGCCGATCGGGCAGAGAACGGAGAGCCGAGCGGAATTTTCGCTTATCTGAAAGGCATCGCCGAGTTCGTGCAGAACGATTGCGAACGTCATCATGGGGCGACCGTATCGTTCGGGTTGTTAGACAGCGTCAATGCGCGTGTTCAAGTCGAGGGCAAACCGTTCCAAATCTTGTTGAACCGCTTGCGCGCTCATGCGGCGGCCGGCAGACCGACGATCATCGTCGGCGGCGGGACATCGGCATCTGGCGACGCGGATCAAGATGGCGCATGCGAGGACAACCCGCAAGACATGCATTCCTTGATCGTCCAGCGCGTTCACGCTTATATCCGGGAACATCTGAACGGGGATACGTCGTTAACGGCCATCGCGGATCACGTTCACCTGAATCCTTCCTATCTCTCCCGCTATTACAAACAGACGACCGGCTGCAATTTGTTGGACCACATTCAGTCGAAGAAAGTGGAGGAAGCGAGCCGGTTACTGACCTTGACCAGTCTGAAAATGCAGGAGATCGCGCTGCGAACGGGGTTTGATTCGCCGTCGTATTTCACCACGTTCTTCAAGCGAAAGACGGGCATCTCCCCCCAAGAATACCGGAATCTCAAAGGCGTAAACAAAGTGAAAGAAAGGTAAAGAACTCAAAATAGCCGGTCAATTCCCCGCGAACCTATAATAAAACCGAAGACAGGCAGCACAATCGAAGGGGAGAGGATCTGCATGAAACGGATCGCGCCATGGAAAACGATGTTTGCGGCGGCGATGACGATATCGCTGCTCTCGGTTACCGCTTGCTCCAACTCGTCCGATACGCCGGCGAACTCGGCGCAAGCGGATACATCCGGCGAGGAAGGGCAAGAGACGACGACGCCCGAACCGCTGGGCAAATACGCGGACACCGTTACCGTCACGCAAGTCATCGGCTTTAATCCGCCGGAGGACCCGCGCATACCGAAAGGCATCACGCCGGAGCAGAACGCTTATTTGAAAGATCTGAAAGAGATGCTTAACATCGAAGTGAAGTACAAATGGACGGTTCCGGCCAGCCAATATGAGCAGAAGTTCTCGCTCGCCATGGCGTCGGCCGACTTGCCGGACATTCTGGAGCTCGATCAGAAAAACTTCGAGAAACTCAAAAAGCAAGGCATGCTCGCCGATCTGACGCAAGCGTATGAGGATTACGCATCTCCCGCGCTCAAGAAATACATGGAATCCGACGGCGGCTTCGCGATGAAGGCGTTCAGCGCGGACGGGAAACTGCTCGCCATACCGGGCTTCGAGGACCCGTTTCTCTCCGCGCAGCTGTTGTGGATTCGCAAGGATTGGCTCGACAAGCTGAAGCTCGGGCCGCCCGCCACGATGGATGAATTGGAGCAGGTCGCCTTGGCGTTCGTGCGGCAGGACCCGGACGGGAACGGGAAGGACGACACGTACGGGATCGCCGCCCAGAAGAGTCTGTTCTATTGGGGCTTCGATATGCGCGGATTGTTCAACGGATTCGGCGCGTATCCCTCCGTCGGCGACGGCCAGAGCGCATGGTTGAAGGATGCGGAGGGCCGATTGATCCCGGGTCTGATCCAGCCCGAGGTCAAGACGGCGCTGGGCAAGCTGCAATCCTGGTATAAGGACGGCATTCTGGATAAGGAATTCGCGCTCAAGGACGAGAACAAGTCGGTGGAAGATATTACGGCCGGGAAGGTGGGCATCTCCTACGGAGAGTGGTGGTATCCGAATTGGCCGCTTAATTTGAACGTGGACAAAGATCCGACAGCCGAATGGATGGCCGTGCAGATTCCCGGCTTGGACGGTTCTGGCCAATCGCTCGTGCCGAAGATGCGCAGCAACCGGCTCGTCGCGGTCAATCAGAAATTCAAGCATCCCGAAGCGGCGATCAAAATGATCAATTTCTACCTGGAGATGGGCAACAAGGCTTATATGGAGAAGAACAAGCCGGAGAACGGCTATGTCTACAACTGGTTCAATCCGCGGATCTATAATCCGGCCCAGATCGAGACTATCTATACGGAAGTGAACAAGGCGCTGGAGGCGAACCAGACGGAAATTACGCTGGACGACGAGAATTACAAGAATGTCGCGGACGTGTTCAAGGCGTCGAAAGACTATCTTGCCGGGGATACGACCCAAGCGAGCAAAGGCGTCAATTGGGGGCAATACTTCAGCCGGGCCGCCAAGGACGGCGGGTGGGGGCTGACCCGCCAGATCAAGGAGAGCGGCGCGTTCGTCCATAACGAGTTCTACGGCTTGCCGACCAAGACGCAGGTGGACAAAGGCGCGCAGCTGGACAAATTGATGTTGGAGAGTTTCACGAAGATCATCATGGGCGCCCCGCTGGACGAGTATGACCAATTCGTCGCCAGCTGGAAAGCGCTCGGCGGCGATCAAATTACGGAAGAGGTCAACGCCTGGTTGAGCGAGAAAGAAGGCTGAGGCGTGAAGACGTTCAGACGCGAATACCCGCTTCATCTCATGCTGCTGCCCGGCGTCGTCGTGACGCTGATTTACGCCTACGGGCCGATGGCCGGGCTTGTCATGGCTTTTCAGCAGTTCGAACCGTTGGCCGGCTTCTTCCGTTCGTCATTCATCGGCTTCGATAACTTCACGTATGTGTTCGCGCTGCCCGACTTCGAACGGGTCGTGTGGAACACGGTTATCATTTCGATTGCGAAAATGCTGCTCTTCCTGCTCGTGCCGCTCATTCTGGCGCTGCTGCTGAACGAGGTGACGAAGCGCTGGTTCTCCCGCCTGATCCAGTCCGCGATCTTCCTTCCGTTCTTCCTGTCGTGGACGGTGCTCGGCGGCGTCATTATCGAGCTGTTCTCGCTGAGCGGTCCCGTTAATGGATTGGCGGAAGCGATGGGATTGGATCCCGTCATGTTCATGCTCGACAATTCGTGGTTTCGTGGCATCATCATCGGCACCGACGTCTGGAAAGGCATGGGCTATAACATGATCGTCATGCTGGCCGCTATAACCGGCATCAACGCCACGCTGTACGAGGCTGCGCAGGTGGACGGCGCTAGCAGGTGGAAACAGATGCTGCACATTACGCTTCCGGGCATGGCGCCGATCGTCATTCTGCTGGGCGTGCTTAGTCTCGGCGGCATCTTGAGCGCGGGATTCGAGCAGATCCTCATTCTGTACAATCCAACGGTGTACGAAGGCGGGGATGTGATCGATACCTTCGTGTACCGCCTAGGGATGTTCAGTCAGCAATACGGTCCCGCCGCGGCGGTTGGCTTGTTCAAGTCGGTGATCTCGGTCGCGCTCGTGGCCGGTACCTATTACGCGGCTTACAAGTATAACGGCTATCGAATATTCTAAGCAGGAGGTGACGACATGCATAACCCGACCCTAAGCCGAAGGCTGTTCGTCATCGGCAATACGCTGCTGCTTACCCTGGTGACGCTGCTTGGCATCATCCCGTTCGTTCACCTGCTGTCGGTATCGCTCAGCTCCAACACGGCGGCCATGGCCGGCGAAGTCAAGTTGTGGCCCGTCGGCTTCAATCTCGACGCGTACCGGTATCTCGGCGAGAAGGCGGAGTTCTTCCGGTCGCTGTGGATGTCCGTGGAACGAGTGGTATTGGGAACCGTCATTAATTTGTTCCTCGTGTTCATTACGGCGTATCCGTTATCGAAGCCGGGCAGCCAGTTCCGCAGCCGCACCGCGTACGTCTGGTTCTTCGCGATTACGATGTTTTTCGGCGGGGGCTTGATTCCGACCTACATGGTGGTGAAGATGACGGGGGTGATCGACTCCGTCTGGGCGCTCATCCTGCCCGGCGCGCTCAACGTATGGAACATGATTCTGATGCTCAACTTCTTCCGCTCGATTCCGCGAGAGTTGGATGAAGCGGCGACCATCGACGGCGCGGGCCATTGGACCATTTTGTGGCGCGTGTATTTGCCGGTGTCGCTGCCGTCGATCGCGACGGTGGGACTGTTCACGATCGTCGGTCATTGGAATAGCTGGTTCGACGGGATTTTGTATTTGAACTCGCCGGATAAATACCCGCTTCAGACGTATCTATCCACGCTCATCATGTCGATCAATTCGCAGATGACGTCGCTCTCCATCGAACAGCTGGAAGCGATGGAGAACTTGAGCGAGAAGACGCTCCGCACCGCTCAAATCTTCATGGGCGCGCTGCCGATCATGCTCGTCTATCCGTTCCTGCAGAAGTATTTCGTCAAAGGGATGACCGTCGGCAGCGTGAAGGAATAGGAATCGGTCGGAAAGGGAGAAGAGAAGTCATGAGCAAAGTTAAAGTTGCCCTGATCGGCGCTGGATTGCGAGGCGTCAATTATTTGAACTATGCCCTCGAGCATCCGCATGAGCTCCAAGTGGTTGCGGTAGCGGAGCCGGTTCGGGAGAGAAGGGAACGCTTCCAGGCCATGCACGGGCTGCCGGACGAGAGCTGCTTCGAGCATGGGGACGATTTCTTCGCCGCGCCGAAAATAGCCGATGCGGTGCTGATCTGTACGCAGGACCAGCAGCATTACGAACCGACGATGATGGCGCTGCGGGCCGGCTATCACGTCCTGCTGGAGAAGCCGATGTCGCCGGACCCGGAGGAATGCATACGCATGGGGGAGATGGCGGCCGAGGCTGGCGTTACGTTCTCGATTTGCCACGTCCTGCGGTACTCGCCGTTCTTCGCCACGCTGAAGCAGCTGCTGGAGGATGGGGAGATCGGCCGACTCATGACGATCACGCATAACGAGAACGTCGGATACTGGCATCAAGCGCACAGCTTCGTGCGCGGCAATTGGCGACGGAAAGAAGATGCGAGTCCCATGATTCTGGCGAAGAGCTGCCACGACCTAGACATTCTGCTCTGGCTGGCCGGTTCGGACTGCATCCGCGTGTCTTCGTTCGGATCGCTCGCCCATTTTACCGCCTCGCAAGCGCCTGAGGGCGCGCCGCTGCGCTGCTTGGACGGATGTCCGGTCTCGGATACTTGCCTCTATTACGCGCCCAATATATATTTGTCAGCTGATACCGATTGGCCGACATCGGCGATCAGCGACGACCCGAGCTACGAGGCGAGGTACCAAGCTTTGCAGCACGGGCCATACGGACGCTGCGTCTACCGCTGCGATAATGACGTCGTGGATCATCAAGTCGTCAACTTGGAGTTCGCGAACGCCGTCACTGTAGCCTTTACCATGAGCGCGTTCACCCAGGATATCAGCCGGACGATCAAATTGATGGGGACGCGCGGGGAAATCCGGGGCGCGATGGAGAAGAACGAGATCGAAGTCATTCCGTTCGGAGGCGGCCCCGTGAAGCGCATTAACTTCGGAGATGCCGGCGGCCATGTCGGTCACGGCGGCGGCGACAACCGGCTGATCGCGGACTTCGTGCAGCTGGTAAGGGAAGGCGGACGCCGCGAAGGACTTACCTCGGCAAGCGGTTCCGTGCAAAGCCATCTGATGGCATTCGCGGCGGAAGAGTCCCGGGTGACGGGGCAA
This sequence comes from Paenibacillus methanolicus, assembly GCF_008124765.1. Lineage (GTDB taxonomy): Bacteria > Bacillota > Bacilli > Paenibacillales > Paenibacillaceae > Paenibacillus_Z > Paenibacillus_Z methanolicus. The sequence continues at coordinate 108,168 of NZ_VNHS01000001.1, forward strand.
GTGATCGAGATGGGGGCTTATGCGGCGAGGTTTGGGGCTAAGGTTTGAAGGGATGGTTAAGGAGCTGGCAGGAGTCTGGTGAAATGGCGTTAGAGGTGTAAGCGCGGAAGGAAGGCCGACTTCGGAGGAATCTGGAGTCGGCTTGTTTATTATTTTGGCGATGCCGGGGAAGTGAGTTCCATTAGTGCCCAGTCAAGTGGTAGCATGATATACTCATACAAACTGGTTTCTCCACTTTAACTTGATGAATTATATCAATAGCTGGAAGGTACTGAAGCGCCCGTAAAGTATGGTATCATTCACCCAATATCTACTGGGAGATAAAGACAAAATAGAAATTGATAGACTTATCATGGTATAACATTCGTCGGTAGGCTTAAATTTCTGGAGGAGTTGGATTGGGATTGAATCAAAATGAAATTATATTCAAAATGGTGTTGCCACATGAAAGTTTTACGGAAGAGAACATATTCCAGCGCTTGCAGTCCTTGTTGTGGTTCGAGCCCACTGAGGTATTAATGATGAGTCGAGGAGTAACCGTTCCTTATCGAACGGAAAGTATTCATCACGTGCTGCGTAACGAAATGAAAAATAGTAGATTTACTTTCAGAATAGCTGATTCTGATGAACATAAAAATTATGTGTCATTCACTAAATTACGTTATCATTCCCATATTAGCCTTTTATTCGATGGTGAACATGTTGAAGTGTCAGATATTATCGAGAGGTTGGATAAACTCGTAGTTAATCTAGACGCTATAACAGCTTTTGGGATGAGCCGAGATGATTTTTTCTGGCAAAATAATCAAGATCCAAAATACTATAAAAAACACAATAAGCCGTTATCTGACGTAAAAATTATTCCTGATCCCATATTAACAAACCGGCAAAGGGTTGATCTTAGAAGTTTGCCTGGCAGTGTTGGTTATTTTCAAGAGATCCCTTTTACTTCATCTTGGACCATGTGGTTCGGGCCATCCTTTTTCAACTACGTCTCATTTGAGATGTTGATGGCTTATGAGGGATTTTGGCAAAAGGAAATACTGGACCGTACTTGTGTTCGTGTAAGCCTGTATGAGCACCCATGGGAATATGAATTACCCGAGAACAGAGAATTACAGTGGAGATTTAAGCGATATATGAATTGGGATAAAATTGTGGAGGGACTCAAAACTTCAGGGGAAGCATCTACCGCTTCAGACCCGGCAATAGAGTTTCTTACAACTCAGTTAGCGTACGGCGGGGATATTAGGGTCAATTACTATTACAATGACGATCGTCAATTAGTCCCTCGTTCACAAGCCACGATGGTTGAAGCGTACGAGCTCCAGAAGAATGGCGTGGTTGTATGGAGTAATATTACTAAGCTTTAGAGCACACACATTGTCACAGTCACGTCAAAATATGCAGAAGCTAGTTTATTAAGATGAAGGAATAAGTTGAAAGCGTCTCTGTTCAAATAGAAGGGGTTGACTGGGAATTATTGAATTATATGAGAACCTACCGTTACCACTATATTTAGCTCTATCGATCGGTTTAGGCTCATTATTAATAGCCTATTTTATCTACAGATGTTCCAACTACCCGATTCTCTTCGTGGTTGGTATGATTTTAATTAGCTTGACTTCTATCCTATCGGGGATAGTGAGATTATGCATCGAATACGCTTTATTTAATCGACATTTGGAGTGGATTGATAAGTTGCCCTTCATTGGATTAATGGGTATTCCATTAGTCGGTATCGGAGCTTATCAACAATCGCGCCACGATGCGGAAAAAAGAAAATTTATTATAAGGTTAGGTGCTTTGTTTCTTTTTGTAATCTTATTTTTGGGGATTATTATTTTAATTTCACTTATGAAACGGAAGTGAAAAAAATTCTACTTTTATGCCAAGTGTGCAGAAAGGTTACATTGTTATGGGTAGAAACATAGAGAAATCATTAATTCCAATGATAAACGTAATGCTTGCACTTATTCTCGGAAGTCTGGTAACGAATGTGAGTTGGGCATTTACAATGCAATTCATGACAGCATTTTTTTTGTTTGCGCTAATGATTAATATAGTATCATGTGTTTATTTATTGGAGACCAGTGCATGGAGTAACTATTTTATATGTATTGGCATTTTCCTCGTTATGGTTGTGATCTACGCTGCTATTAATATTACTATAAGCAAACCCGGTCCAGATGAAGGGAATATTGCGGATGGATTAATCATGATCGTTACGTTTTTTCTCTCGTTTTTTGCATTAACCGTTGGCAGCTTTATCGGTCTTCTCATAAGAAAGCATTTGAAGAAATCATAAATGGATTTACCGTTAGCCACAAGTTGTTTGTGGCTCTTTTTGCTTATACGTTCGTTTCAAATATATGGAAATGAAACGAGAGACTAGGCCATTGTACTCGAATACATCACAAACAAGTCAGTTTACTGCGTAAACTTACTCATCCCAAATTCGTCCCATATTTAACCGGTAGGAATGAGGAGGGGGGAGATAGATTGAAATCCAAATTAACCGCGGCGCTCATGGTCGCGACGTTCGTTTTGCTCGCATCTTCATTGGTCTACTTATACAGCGAACAGCAAAAAGTCGAACATGGCATGAAAATGAAAGTAGAGGGGTTAGTGGGGACGTCGTTATTTCGCATATGGAGCGGGTATGATTCCATGCTCGATCAGGACAGCGCCGAATTGGAAATTGAACAGGTGAACGACATGGTTGTCAAGCTGGCCGTGGTGGAGGCTTATTCCGAAATCGTCGATCGTGCGGTAAACACGCTGTTATTAATCCCTATAAGCATTGACATGAAAGCCATGATAGGAAGTATGCAGGACAGCTATGAAGCGAACGGCGGATTTACGGAACAGGATCGGTCCAAATTCGAAACGTTACAGAAAGCGATTACCGAACTCATACCGTTGATCCATCAGGTTTATTATGTTCCCGAATCGGTCGAAGGCGCGGAAGTCACCTTGCAAGTGAACAACACAGAAGAATTACGCGCGTTTATGAATAAGTTGAACGCTATCGTGGCTGGCAACCATTAATTGACCTTTAAGCGGTGCCTCGCTGGTGGGGAACGAACGTGGTAGCCATGCGAACAAACCGACGCGGACTTCTAAATCTATCGAAAATGTTTATTTCTATCGCCACATGAAGATTAGTGCGTGTTTTATTGCTATCATTCTCGATGGATATGAAATGGAAGCGAGCATGACGCGCCTATATAATGAAATCGAATGGATCAGGAGCGCAATCCTGGTCCATTATTTTTTGAATGCATAGCGGGAGGATCGAGATGAGATTATTCGTGCGGGTATGCAACGAAAAGGGCGAAACCTTATCCTGTAAGATTCAGCTGCGAGCCATATTGGATGCGGGCGAGACTTTCGCGGCAGGCGAGAAGACGACCGTCTATTGTAACGGGGAAGCCGAATTTGAACTGGCGGCCGGCGAGTACGGGGTCGAAGCGTACAAGGGGAAGTTATACATGCCCGGGACGGCACGGGTAACGATGGTTAGCGAAGCGATTGAGCTAGAGGTTGTGTTGAAAGCGATTGTCGATGCCCAAAATCTCGGGCTGTACGCCTTCGACGCCCATTCGCACGTGTCCAGAAGTTTAACGTCGCCTACCGGCAATCTGACCTACGCCTCCACCGTGATGAAAGGCGAAGATTACCATATTTTCTTTGCGGGTTCGCCCTATGATCCACAATCCCATCGAGAAGATATCGAGCAATGCTTCGATGAAGAGGCATCCTACCGGGAACGGTACTCGGAGACGATCTCGGCTGTTAATGACGACAATTTCATATTGGACATCGGAAACGAGATTGTAAAATGCCGTTATGGGCATATGTTCATGATGAACTATGAGCAGAAGCCCCTATTCAGCCGTTATTACGACCGGGCTTGGGACCCGTGGCTGTTCACCAAAATCGGCGATGAGCCTAATTATGCGATCGCCTACCCTTATGAAGCGCTCAGGAAGGAGAGGGGATCGAACTCCGTGGCGGTGGCCGCTCATCCGACGAGCTGGTGGTGGCATAAAGATCAATTCATCACGAATATCGCGGCAACCTTGGGCTTCGAAATTTTGGCGGGGTCGATCGACGCCATGGTCATCATGGGCTACGACCGCGATCATCGCCATTACCAAGCGCTCTGGTACGAGGCGTTGAACAACGGCTATTTCATGCCGGGCGTGGCCGAGACGGATCACACGTTCGACGCGAACCAGACGAAGCATCTGGCGTTCAAAACGTACGCGCACGCGGACGAGTTCACGATCGATGCGTTGTGCACGGCTGTCAAAGCAGGGCGGAATATCGTGTCCTCCGGCCCTATCGTTCTTCTGAGCGTGAACGACGAGCTATCGGGAGCGGTGCTGAATTATGCGGCGGGAGAGGAATTCCGCGTACGGATCGAAGCGTTCCGATGCTATGAGGCGCCATTGCAGCGCGTGCAGCTCATCGTCAATGGCGAGACGTGGAAGGAATACGGACTGAACGCCGACCATATTGTGCTGCATGACAAGTTGACCATCAGCCAGGATAGCTATGTGATTGCGAAATGCTATGATGCGGCGGGCAATGTCGCGATCGCGAATCCGGTGTACATCCGTAACCAACCGTTTGCGAATCAAGGCTTCAAATCCGATTTGACCGTTCGCGTCTTCAAGGACGGTCAACCGGCGGACGGATCGTTCTGGATCGGCACCGGCACCGACAAGACAACATTTTCCAAGAAGATCCATTGTCGCATCAGCCCTGCAGTCGAAGTGAATATCGAGGTGGACGGGATGGTCAAACAAGCGAAGCTGTTCGAGCTGACCGAATTGCAGGCAATATTCCGCAACTTGTATTTTGGCCATTTCAATCGCGACCGCCGTTATGAGGCAGGCGAAGTGCCGGCCGAATATTTCGAGTTGGCTCGCATTCGCGCGCTATTAAGCAAGGTCGAGCTGCAGGTTTGCTTCTAGCACGGCCGTTAGACTCATTCCAGATCTTTACCGCTCGTATAAAATGGCTTTATATCTAGTTAATCTTCCTCCGTTATAGTGATGCGAGACCTTGGCTTCGCGAGGGTAATCCACCAATCCAACCAAGAAAAGGTATGTTAACCATGGCGAAATTATTGATTGTGGAAGATAACGATTTCGAGCGCAATGCGATGCAGCATTATATCGACTGGGACATCCTGGGCATCCGGGAGGTCGAGACGGCGTTCAACGGGCTGGACGGATTGGAGAAGGCGAGCGCGTTCATGCCCGATATCGTCATTAGCGACGTGATGATGCCGGGCATGAATGGCATCGAGATGGCCAAGAACATCATGCGGATGTCCCCGCAAACGAAATTCGTGTTCTCCAGCGGACACGAGGACGTGCGTCTATTGCAGGAAGCGATGGAAGTCCGAGCGTATCACTACTTGATCAAGCCGCTCAAGCAAGAAGAATTAATCCGCGTCATCAAGAAGACGACCTCGATCCTCGTCGACGAGAAGTTGTCGAGCATCGCGCATGACAAAGTCGTCGAGCAATTTCGCGCGAATTTGCGTTACCTGCAATCCCGGTTTCTGGAGGACGTCCTCGTCTCGGGCAGAACGGCCGACGATACGAAGTCGCTGCTGGTACAGGCTCGCGATCTGCAGCTGAACATGATCGGCATGTATAAGCTGGTCTTGGCGGAGCTCGAATTCGGCGATGACGCGGATGTATTCCGCTGCTCCGACGCCCTCCAACTTGTGCTCCACCAACTTGAGAGCGTCTGCAATCCGAAGCACGCGATCGTGGCGAAGAGCTCCGGCAACGCCATCATCGTCCTGCTTCATTCCTTGGTTAGCGGAGAGCAGGAAGAGACCCGGATTATCGACGCCGTCGATCGCGAGATCCGGACGTTATCCGAGCACGGCGGCTTTAAGTTCATGATCGGCGTCAGCGGCCGGTTCGCGAACATGGAAGAACTTCCGGTCGCCTACCGGCAATCGCGCGCGGCCGCCGGCCGCAAAATCAATCTCGGGTACGGTCAGCTTGTCTATTATTCGGAAGAAGCGGAGTCGCGCGAGGGGTGGTATGAATTGCAGCCGCAAGATTCGAAGTCCGTCATCGCCCGGATCATCGACGCGGCGATGGAGGGCGAATATGCCGAGGAGGAACTTGACCGGCTGGTCGCGTGCGCGCGCACGGACAGCAGTCCAAGCATGGCGCGGCTTCAAAGCTCGTTCATTCTGCTGTTCTCCGGTCTGAACATGCAGCTGGCGGGCGCTGGCGAGAGCTTGGACAAGATGGCGGAAGAAGAGCAGTCGATATACGAGCATCTTCTCCAGGCCAAGACCATCCCGGATATGAAGCAATATACGAACAAAATCTTCGCGTCGATCTCTTCGTACATGGAACGCAAGAAACGCAATAAAGACGATTACATCATTAATGAAATCCTCACCATTCTCAATCAGGAATATCGGCATCCGATTACGCTTGCTTCTCTCTCGGATCGCGTGTATTTGAGCCCCAATTACCTCCGGATTCTATTCAAGGACAAGATGAAGATCAGCATCCAGGAATATTTGACGAACTTGCGGCTGAGCAAGGCGAAGGAGCTGTTGAAGCAGACCCGCCACAAAATTCACGAGATCGGCGAGATGGTCGGCTACGAGAACAGCACGTACTTCAACATCGTGTTCAAAAATTATATGAAGATGACGCCCGGCGAATATCGGAACAAATTCAAATGAACGAGACTAGGCGAATGCCGACGGAGCGTGCACGGTCATGAGCGGACAACCTATGCGTTCGACAAGCAACGGCTACAAATTTTTTCATCTCATGCTGGCCATCACCATCTTCATGGTGCTTATCTGCTCCGCGACGATCAGCTCGATCTTGTACACCAGATGGAACCAGACGCTGAACAAGCAGAACGAGGAATTCATGCGCTACGCCGCGTCCCAAGCGCTCAACGGCATCGAGAATATGATGCGAAACTGCGAATCGACCGCCCGCAATATCTACTCCGACAGCACGGTAGCCAGTCTGTTCCTCGGCGCCGACGCCGGCAATGTCAATTACACGCTGTTCCATCAGTTCATGCTCGTGAACAACAGCTTCGAGAACTACGTCGCGACGAACAGCGATATTAAGAGCATCGTCATCTACAAGTTGGATCCGGCGCTGATCACGGACGGCAAAAACATCCGCGATATCGAGAGCTTCGAACGACAGGATCTCATGCGGCAGGCGATCGACGCACGCGGCAAAGAGGTATGGGTCACCTTCGAGGAGGAGGGCGAGGGGACCAAAATCCTCTTGCTCAAATACATCAATATTAACCGGCCCGGCGGCGTATTGGCGATCGAGATGAACCAGGCGCGGCTGAGCAGCTTGTACAAAGGGGACGATAACGCCAAATACCTGCTGTACTTATTGAGCGACGGCCGGATTATGTTTCGCTCTAATCCGGACGTACGCATCGGGCGGGAAACGTTGAACGACGTGGAACGGAGCGTCCGCAAGGATCAGGTCTTCGCGAAATTCGGGCAAGGGCGCGCCGCCTATTATTCGTATTCCGTCAACGTTAACGAGGCGTTATCGTTCGTCATTCTCTACGACGCCTACGAGCTCGGCAAAGAAAAACGGTCGATCGCGAAGTATGTCTGGCTCTGCACGGGCTTCTTCGTCCTGATCGGGGTGGCGCTCGCGATCTGGTTCTCCACGCGCTTCGCGCATATCATCGAGCGGCTGGCGAACAAGATGAAAGCCATCGAGCAGGGGAAACACCGCTTGACGCCGGATGCGACCCGCATTCGCGAAATCGCGGCGCTGGACCGCACCTTATGCCGCATGGCGCAGACGATCGATGGCCTGACGGAAGACGTCGCGAGGACGGAGCGGCAGAAGGTAGAGAGCGAGATCAAATATTTGCAGATGCAGATGAATCCGCATTTTCTCTATAATCTGCTGTCCGCCGTTAGATGGATGGCCTTTCGCGGCAGCGAGACGAAGATCGTGCAAATCATCGACCTGCTGAGCGATTTCTACAAAATCGCGCTGAGCAAGGGAAAGGATGTCATTGCGCTCAAATCCGAGATCGAGCTCATCGAGCATTACGTCGCGCTGCACAATTGCTGTCTTCACGATCAGATCGAGCTGACGGTTCGCGTGGATCCGGCCTGCGAGCAGGTGCCGATTAGCAAAATGACGCTGCAGCCGTTCGTCGAGAACAGCATCATTCATGGCCGAGTCCACGGCAGGATGCTGCATATCGAGGTGGATATTCGCAAGCAGCGAGATCGCTTCGAGATGACGATTCGGGATGACGGCATGGGCGTCAAGGACGAATTCATCGCTTATATAGACAGCTTGAACAAGGGGGAGACGTCCGCCTACCGGGTAGGGTATGGCGTTACGAATACGTTCGCCCGCCTCAAGCTGTTCGATCGCCATGCCGAGATCCGGGTGCGCCGGGGCGACCCGGGCACGATCGTCGAGCTGTCGTTCTCCGTCGAACGACAACAGGTACCGGAAGCGATGCCGCGTTACGATCACGATCTCTCGGGTTGACCTCACGGCATGAACATGGCCGCCTTTAGCAGGACTTTTTCTCGGCGAATGCGCTTGCCGGGCGAGGTCCTGCTTTTTTGCGGCCCGCGTAGGCCAGGCGTTCCATTATCTATGGATTATGTTTGAATCTATCGGTTTTTACATGGCCAAAAGAAACGAATCGCACCATGTATCGATAGATCCTTCAATTGAAGCGCAAGGCCTAACCCCGCATAATTAAAGCATAGCAGGAGGAAATCATGAGAACGGGGAGAGGGATTCGTTGAGGGTATCAAGTGTGTTCCGATGGAAGCGGGACGTGAAAGCCGGCTATCGCGGCCATGGCATTCGAAAGCAAATAAAGAGGCAGAAAGTGCATCTCCTGCTGTTAATTCCGTTTGTCGTCTTTATTCTCGTGTTCAAATATGTCCCGATGTACGGCTCGCTGCTCGCCTTCCGGGAATTCTCCTATCGCACCCCGTTCGGCGGCGAGTGGATCGGCTTCAAGTATTTCAGCGCTTTCTTCAACAGCCCTGATTTCGCCTACGTCATGCGCAACACGGTCGTCATCAGCACCTTGAATCTCGTGTTCTCCACCGTGGCGGCCATTGCGTTCGCCATCTTAATTTGCGAGGTGCGCAATGCCATCTTCAAGAAGTTCGTTCAGACCGTCTCGTATCTCCCGCACTTTATTTCCTGGGTGGTCGTAGCGGGAATGGCGATGACGATCTTCTCCATCGACGAGCTGGCGCCGGTCAATTCCTTGCTGCTCCAGCTGAAGTTGATTGATAAACCAATAAATTTTCTGGGGGAGGTGGATCACTTCTGGCCATTGGTCACAGGCCTCAACGTGTGGAAGAACGTCGGATGGAATTCGATCATTTATATCGCGGCCATCACCTCGATCGACAAGCAGATGTACGAGTCTGCCATGATCGACGGCGCAAGCCGATGGAAGCAGATCCTACATATTACGCTGCCTTCGATACTGCCCACCATCATTCTGCTGTTTACGTTCGGCGTCGGTTACATCTTGAATGCCGGACTGGACCAGCAGCTGTTTCTTCAAAATCCGATGAACATGCCGCATGCCGAGGTGCTGGACACGTATGTGCTGAAATACGGCTTGCAGCAAGCGGCGTACTCCTACGGGGCCGCCGTGGGTTTATTCAAGAGCGTGGTCGGACTCGCGCTGCTCTTGCTCTGTAATTACGCATGCCGAAAGTTTTTGAGAATGGGCATATTCTAGCGAAACGTACTTAAGCGATGTTCTAAAGGTCTTGCAATGGGGGACGTCAGATGAGACTTACCAGAGGCGAACGAGTATTTCAAGGCTTTAATTATCTCTTTTTGTTAGCCGTCGGATTTTGCGCCGCCTTCCCGTTCTGGAATATCTTCGTGGTGTCCTTCAACGACGCCCGGGATGCGATGCGGGGGAGCATTTACTTCTGGCCGCGCAAATTCTCGATCGAAGCCTACCTGGCCATCTTCAACGAAAGCAGCTTGGTGCACGCCACATACATCAGCATCGCGAGAACGGTGCTGGGCACGGTGCTTGGGCTCGCATGCACGGCGGTGCTCGCTTATCTGCTGGCCAACCGAGAGCTCGTCTTCAGAAGGGTGTTCCTGTTCTTCTTTATCTTCACGATGTATTTCTCGGGGGGATTGATCCCGGAGTTCATGCTGTTCAAGACGCTGCACCTGTATAACAACTTTCTGGTCTACATCGTGCCGATGGCGCTCAATATTTGGAACGTGATGGTCATGCGGCAGTTCTTCGAGGAGCTGCCCGCGTCGCTGGCCGAATCGGCGAGGATCGACGGGGCATCGGAACTTCGGACGCTTCGAAGCATCATTCTCCCCATGGCGACGCCGGTTATGGCGACCATCGCGCTCATGATCGGCGTCCAGCAATGGACCACGTGGTTCGATACGTACATGTTCACGTCGGGCTCCAATGATCTGGCGACCCTGCAGGGCGTGCTCGTCAAAATTCTAATGGAGACTCAAATACAGTCGACGGACCCCGCGCAGGCGGCTAGACTGGAGCAGGCCGGATCGATTCTGACGCCGGAGGTCATCAAGATGGCGACCATTACGATTACGACGGTGCCGATCGTCATGATCTATCCGTTCCTGCAGCGTTATTTCGTCGGCGGGCTTACGGTAGGCGCGGTTAAAGGATGAGCAGCTTCAGCGGCAGGGAACAACATCGCGATGCTTAACACCAAAAAACACGAGAAGGTAGGGACAACGGCATGAAACGGGTTCAAAAAATGATGGCTCCGATCGCGGCGGCGGTATTGTGCTTCACGGTGCTTGGCGCATGCAGCAATAACGCGGTCAACGAAACCGTCGAGCCGACGGCGGCCGACAACCAGGCGGGCGTGCAGCAGAATGCGAAGAAGGACGAACCGATCGTCTTATCGATCGTCAACTCCGCGGGCGGTACGCCGAATTTCCCGACGGGCGACGCGTTCTGGGAGGACAATCCCGTCGCCAAAGCGCTCGAAGAGAAGCTGAACATCAAGCTGCAGTGGGATGTGTATTCCGGCGTCGGCAAAGATAAACTGAACGTGACCTTGGCCAGCGGCGATTATCCGGATCTCATCATGCTCTCCGATCCCGCACGCGTCATCGCCGACAAAATCGCCATTCCGCTCAATGAGTTGATCGAGGAGCACGGACCGGATTTAAAGAAGAAATACGGTTCGGCGCTGAACTTGCTTAAGCAGGACGACGGCAATATTTATCACCTCACCAACTCCTACTTGCCCGAGGGCGCGACGCCTCCGGGATACGGATACAGCCTGCAAGTGCGGAAGGACATCTACGATGCGCTCGGTTCTCCCAAACTTGCAACCTCGGACGACGTCTACAACTACTTGAAGCAGGTCAAGGAGAAGTACCCGAAGACGTCCGACGGCCAGACGATGTATCCGCTGAGCGGCTACAACCGCAACTGGGGTTCGCCTTACTTCGGCATGATCGCCATGGCGGGTTCGCCGGCGGATTCCAAGATCTATATCGGACCGGACGATACCATTAAATATTGGGCGAAGGCTCCTTGGGCGCAAGAGGTGCTCCAGTTCTACAACAAGCTGTACCGCGAAGGACTGATCGATCCCGAGGCGTTCACGCAGGATTACGCGACCTGGCAGAAATCCAAGCTGTATCCGGCGAGAGTCGCGGCGCACATCGGCGGGTGGAATCAGACGTACGACGTGTTGAAAACGTACACCGACGCCAAGCTTCCTAATGCCGAGAACATGTATTTCGAGAACGTCGTCTTCAAGTTCCCGTCCGGCGACAAGCCGGCCGTCTTCTCCGTCAGCAAGAAAGGGACCGGCGCGATTATCATCACCGATAAATGCAAAAATCCGGAGGCGGCCATGAAGCTGCTCAACTACCTGACGACGGAGGAAGGAAATTTCCTGGCGATGAACGGACCGGAAGGCATTCAGTGGGAGATGAAGGACGGGAAGCCGACGCTTACGCAATCGTACCTCGACCGGTGGATCGCCGGCGAGAAGCAGGTGAATATCGAGAAGGAAACAGGCATGGGGCATTACGCGCGGATCGTCGGCTCCGATCTTGGCCGAACGAGCTGGGGGACGTATTGGATTCTGAAGGACGATCCGGTGGCGACCAACGACACGAGGGCGCAGCAGCGCGATCAGGCATTGAGCCCGTATTGGTACGACGCCACGACGATTGGCGATCTGATGGTCGGCGCGGATACCGATACGCTCAACAAACAGCAGGCCGTCGACAAGCGGCTGTACGAGAACGCGTTCTCCGTCATCCTGGCCAAGACGGAGGCGGAATGCGCGGCGGAATTCGCGAAGTTCGTGAGCGAACTCGATGCCGCCGGCGCGGAGCAGGTCGAAGCGTATATGACCAAGATGCATCAACAGTACGAGAAGCAGTTATCCGGGACGTAGGACGGATAGACGGGCGAGTTGGGCGACAAACGGCAATGGGTGGAGATAGCGAACTTCCATTCATTGCCTTTATTATGACTACCGAAGGAGACGAACATGAGACTGACATTCATACGGCACGGCCATATGGCGGGAGACCCGTTCGTATGTCCGGAGCGGCCGGTCGCGGGGTGCTTATCGGAGACGTGCGGAATTCCGCAAGCTGAAGCGACCGCGGCGGCCCTGGTGAACGAGCGATTCGACTTTGCGTTCTCCTCGCCTTACGGCAGAGCGCTCCAGACGGCCGAGATCGTGCTGGCGGGCAGGGAGACGGATATACGGGTTCTGCCTTATCTCTATGAGTGGATGCCGAACCGCGCCTTGGAGCAGGTGCCCAGCACCGTTCTCGAGGAGATGCAGCGGCAGGTCGGCGACGCCTATGCCGAGGACACTTGGAAGACGGATCTGGGCGAGGGGTATTACGACATGTGCGCCAGAATCATTCCGCCCTTCCTCAAGGAATTGGGCACGCTTGGCATCCATGCCCGAATGGGCGGCTTCGTGCCTGAATCGCATGCCAAGGCGTTGTCCGTCGCCGTTTTTGGTCATGGCGGTTCGCTCGGCGTTTTGCTGAACTTTTTGCTCGGCGTCCGGCCTTTTCCGGTCGGCAGCTTTTCGTTCGAGCATACGGGGACGGCAGTCCTTCAATTCACGGAACGCAAAGGAATCTATTACCCCCAGCTGGTCATTCGCGCGCTGCATGACCTACACGGTTAAGAGGACCGAATCGATGATGGGGAAGAACGGAGGAGAAGGACACAATGAGCGTGATCGAGGAAGCATATCGGCAATCCATCTGCGTGGCGGAACGGTGCATGCATGCGATGGGCGCCAAGGCATCGGCGTTATCGGAAGGATATCCTCAGGTATTCGCCAGAGACAGTATCATTACGCTGCTGGGCGCGTCCCTCGTAGACCGCCCGGCATTCAAAGACGCTTTCCAGGCGACGCTGGAGACGCTAGCCGGCTATCAGACGAAGCTCGGCATGATTCCGTTATCCGTCGACGTCGAGAAGCCACGCATGGAAGCGAACCAAGGCGCCGTAGACAGCAATCTGTGGTATGTCATCGGCCATCGCGTCTGCTACGAGCGCTATCGAGATATTGATTTCCTCCGCAAGCATCTGGCTTCGATCAAGCAAGCGATGCTGTGGCTGGACTATCAGGACAGCAACAACTGCGGGCTGCTGGAGGTACAGGAGGCTGCCGACTGGGGCGACTTGTATGCCAATCGGGGCAACATTCTGTACGACAACGTCCTCTATTACCAAGCGCTCCTCGAATATGCCGCCATTCTGGAGCTGTGCGGGGAGAACGGCGACGAACGGCTTCGCCAGGCGGAGGACGTTCATCGCAAACTGAACATGCTGCTGTGGCCGGGAGACGTCGAGGAGAAGACGAGGCTGATTCGCGACAACGGCTATTGCCCGGAATGGCTGCGAGTGATCCGGATGAGCGGCGAGACGTATTGGTTCGGGAAGTTTTATTTGCCCTATGCGTCGTTCCGGGATTTCGGCTACCACTGCGACGCGCTTGGCAACAGTATGGCGATCCTGTTCGGCGTGGCGGACGAAGCCAAGGCCGAGACGATACTCGACCACTTTATTCAGACGGGCATGAACCGCCCCTATCCGATCATGGCCAACTATCCGCCGACGATGCCCGGCGACAAGGACTGGCGCGAGTATTACCGCAACGCGCATCTCAATCTGCCTTATCAGTATCATAACGGCGGCATCTGGCCGTTCATCGGCGGATTCTATGTCGCGGCGCTCGTGAAAGCAGGGAGGCGCGAATTCGCCATCGAGGAGCTCGAGAACCTCGCGAAGGCGAACAAGATGGGCAAGCGGCTCGAGTGGGAGTTTAACGAGTGGCTGAACGGCAGGAGCGGAATGCCTTCCGGCATGGCCTATCAGGCGTGGTCCGCCGGGATGTACATCTATGCCTATCATTCCGTAATGAACGAATCGACGGACGCGGTCATGCTGGGACGCGCGCGCATATAAGGAACGCCAAGAAGAGGAGGACATGACGATGGAACGAACGTTAGCGGCGAAGCGGAGCGGGACGCTCGTCAGACTGAGATGCGAATACATGGACAATCCGCTCGGGGTAGACAGACCGAACCCCAAATTCAGCTGGGAGACCGCATGCGCGGTTGACGATGGCGATGTCCTGCAATCGGCTTATCGGATTCTCGTCGCCTCCGACGAATCCGCGCTGGAGCGACACGTCGGGGATCTGTGGGATAGCGGGAGGGTGGACGGGGATAGTCAGAACGCCGTCGTCTACGGCGGCGCGGAGCTCGCTTCGAAGAGCCGGTATTGGTGGAAGGCGAGGATTTGGGACCGGCAGGGCCGCGAATCCGCTTGGAGCGAAGCCGCCTATTTCGAGACCGGCCTCTTCAGGGCCGACGACTGGCAGTGCAGATGGTTCAACTGCGAATATCCGAACGGCGCAACCGCCGTCTATTACGAACGCAAGGAATTCGTCCCGACAAGCGGCGCGCGGATTACGGCGGCCAGAGCCTATATCGGTGCGACGGGCAGCAAAGCGAATGCTTACGAGCTGCGCATCAACGGGAAGAAGATCGGCGAAGACCTGATCAGCCCGGGGCAGACGCATTTCAGGCGGGCGTTGTACCGGACGTTCGACGTGACGGATGATCTTCGTTCCGGCCGGAACGCGATCGGCATCCTGCATACCCGCAAGGTCATCTTCCGATTGGACATCCGGTATGATGACGGCACCTCCCAAGCGATCGTGAGCGACCAATCGTGGCGAAGACTCAAGCGAGGGCCCTATATTGCCTTGCGTTACGCGGGAGGCAGCATATCCGAGGGGAAGGGCGAAACCTACGACGCCCGGTTGGCGCCGGACGGATGGGATATGCCTGGATATGACGATTCGGCGTGGGGCAGGCCCATTCCCGAGAACGGACCGCTGCTGCTGACAGCGCAGCTGCAACCGATCATTGCTTCGCGTACGCTGGCGCCCGTATCAATCTCGAACGGTAATGCGGATACATACGTCGTCGATTTCGGCCAGAACCTGTTCGGCGGCGTATCCTTGACCGTATCCGGAGAGGCGGGAACGAAGATCACGCTCCGGTATGCGGAATCCATTCATCCCGACGGCGCGATTAATCCCGGCAGCCTGGAGGCCGGCTGGCTGGCCGAACCACAGCCGCAGTACGACGAGTTCATACTCCGCGGCGCTGGCGAAGAAACGTATCGGCCGACGTTCTCGTGTCACGGCTTCCGCTATGTCGAGGTTGCCGGTTACCCGGGCGGCCTGACCGCCGACCGGATCTCGGCGCTGGTCATTCATAGCGATATCGAGAACGGCTCCGCATTCGAGTGCGCAAGCGAACTGCTGAACCGACTGCAGCACGGCGCCGTCTGGTCGTTCCGCTCCAATCTCGTGTCGGTCCCGTTCGATTGTCCGACGCGAGAGCGGCAGGGCTGGCTCGGAGATGCCCACTGCCACGCGGAGGCGGACGCGTTGAATTTCGACATGGCGGCCTTCTTTGCGAAGTGGTTCGACGATATAGCCGATTGCCAGCTGGAGAACGGCATCGTCCCGTTGATCTGTCCTAGCGAAGGGCACGAATATACGCTCGACATGCCTTGGGCCGCGGCCGTGATCTTCATTCCGTGGGACTACTTCGTGGCTTATGGCGACAAGGCGTTCCTGGCGAAGCATTACGATGTGATGAGCACATGCCTCGGTTCCTTCCGTCACCTGCTCGATGACTCGCTTCTGCTTCAGAACAATACCATCTTCGGCGACTGGTTCGGCAGCGCGGCCGAACTCTCCAAGACCTTCTTGGCGACCGCGTACTATTACCGGTGTCTGACTCTCTTGTCGAAAATCGCAGGCGAATTGGGCGAGACCGGGGACGCGGCTTCCTACTCTGCGCTTGCCAGCCGCGTGGAAGCGGGCATCAACGCCGCGTTCTTGAAGGAAGGCCGCTACTACGACGCCAATTCGCAGACGGCGAACGCGCTTGCGCTCTATTTCGATTTCGTTCCTTCCGCGAGCAAGCCGGCCGTGCTCGGCAGCCTGGTGAAGGACGTCCTGTCCCGCGGCACGATGACCGTCGGCTGTCTCGGCGCGACGGCGATTCTGGCGGCGCTGGCGGAGAACGGCAGGAATGATATCGCCTATTACCTGGCGACCAATACGAATAAAGGATGCTGGGGATATTGGGTCCAGGAATATGCGTCTACCACCGCGCTCGAGAACTTCTCCGACAACTACGCTTCCAATAATCACGCCTTCCTGGTCGGCGGATTAAGCGCTTGGTTCTACAAGCATCTGGCCGGCATCTCTCCGCTCGAGCCAGGCTATCGGCGCATCCGCGTCAAGCCGTTCATTCCCGATGACATGGAGCATGCAAGCGCGCAGATCCATACCGTTCGCGGCATGGTGAAGTCGCGCTGGCAGAAGGGCCGTACCCAGCTTGTCCTCGCCGTCGAGATCCCCCCGAATGCGACGGCCGAGGTCTATATCCCGTCCGGCGACCGGGCATGCATTGAATATGAGCGGTCAGCGAGCGTTTCCGGTCATGAAGCCCCTTTTCGGTTCGAAGGGAACTACGCCGTCTATTCGGTAGGTTCCGGACGGCATGAATGGAAAGCGATCTATAAGGAGGACGCGTTGCGGAATCTCCATCGGCTGGAGAGGCCATAGGCGCGAGGAAGGGTTGAAAGGAGGTGGTGACTATCGTCGGCATGCTTTGAAATTCTCGGTCGTTAGCAGATCGTCATGCAGTCAAATGATGCGGAGGAGGAAATTCGAGATGGTGAACTTGAACCCCCGGAAGGTTTGGTCCTTGCTGGGGATGGCGCTTGGCTTGGCCGCCCTGCTTGCGTTCACGGCGGCCAGTCCCGCGTTGGCCTTGAAGGAGCACGCGCCCGTACCGCCGGATGATAAGGTATCCTATGCGAGGGCGTTGAACGCCGAGTGGCTGGAAATCGTGCTGGTCGACAATCCCTATGCCGACGAGCATGTAGCGAATACGGACCTTTACGAGATCGATAGCGACGATGATCCGGCTTTCGATGGAACCGTTCATCCTATGACGGTTCACTACCGGTATTTCCCTGAGGAAGCGCCTTATATTCCGAATTATGCGGGCGATATGGGCAAAATCAAAGTGTTCTATCGGGCCTATCTCAAGATGCCGCCCGCCGCTACGTTTAAAGAAGGCAAACAATACAAGGTTACGATCGATCCCAAGGTTGCGAATGTCGGCTCGTTCGACTTCACGTTAGATTCGACCAAGCTGAATCCCATTATCCAAGCCAACCAGGTCGGCTATCCGTCTGAAGGGAAGAAGATCGCGTATCTATCGCATTGGACCGGGCAAGGAACCATGGAGTTCGGGCAGTTCCCCGAATTCTACGTCGTGGATCACGACACGGGACGGAAAGTCTTTACCGGAACAGTAGCGGCTCCGATCTCGACCAAGGACCCCGCTAAGTTAGAGGAGAACAGATGGACGAAGAGCTATATTTATAAGCTGGACTTCACAGCGTTTGGGGCGGAGGGGACCTATCACATTGAAATCCCGGGCATCGGGGTTTCCTATCCGTTCCGCATCGACGCCTCGATCTACAAGGACGAGATCGGATATACGATCACGCGCGCCTTGTTCATGCAGCGCGACGGCGATCATGGGCTCTATAACGAGAACCTTACCCATTGGAATCGCCCGAAGGCTCATATGGATGATGCAATCGACCAAGCTAAATATCTGGATAACGGCAACAATGCCAAAGACGCGCACGTCGACCTAATAGGCGGTCACATGGACGCGGGAGACCGGGGGAAGTATCCGTACAATTCGGCCTATGTCGGCCTCGATATGCTGATTGGCGCCAAATATTATCCGCAGCAAATCGAAGCGCTGGGCGAATCGCTGGAAATTCCCGAATCGGGCAACGGCAAGCCCGATTATCTCGATGAGCTCGTTTACGAGCTGGATTGGCTGCGCAAGGCGGTCGTGAATCCGTCCACGGACGGGACCGTCGCGGGCTATCTGAGACCGCAATCGAACGAGCCGGATAAAGGCACGTATGAAACCGGCCAAGGTCCGGAGGGCGCAAAAAACCGGATGTACTACAACCGGACGCAAGGTCCCTACACTGCCGAGACTTTGTTTGCGGCGGGCGTGCTGGCCCAAGCCTACAATACACCGATCATGCAGGAATACTATTCCGAATCGGAAGATGGAGAAGAGGCCAAGACCGACCAATACTTGAAGGCGGCAATCCATGCATTCAATGGATTTATGAAGCATAAGGGTTCGAAGTATTTCATGGATGGCTCCTATTACGACCAAACCAAGGAGGGAATGCCTAATACATGGTCCAACGAGTTCTTACTTGCCGCCAGCGCTTTGTTGGAAGCGATGGGCGATCGCGAATCGCTTGACGACGAGGATCCAACGACGCCGCCCATTACGAAGAATGACTTGCAGCAGATGATCGAAAAGGAGATGCCGTTTAAACGAACGGAATACAACACCTTTAAGCTCTGGGAATGGGTGCTCGACCGGGCATGGCTGGGCGTATTTGTCTCGATGTCCGATAACCCGAACGTAAGCGAGGATTTAAGGAAATGGGCTCGCGCCGGAATTATCGATTATGCGAAGGATGAGATGGACCACCAGACGCCGTTCGGCGCATCCACGCAGGACGAAGGGTTTCCGGATAAGATCGGATGGCGGTTTACCTCCTCGGCGCTGATGCCGATCATGGTTGGGTACGCCGTGACGGGCGAGGAGCAATATCTGAATCGCATCCAGCAGACATGGGACTACACGCTGGGAAGCAATGCGGTCAGCCGCTCGTTCATTACGGGACTTGGCGACCCGCAGCGAACGCCGAGGTGGTTCATCCACGAGATAAACCACTACCAGTGGGCGCAATACGCGAATGATCCCACTAAGGGATGGAGCGCCCCGCCGCCGGGCATTCCGAACTCGGATCTTCAGAGCGCGCCCTATCCGTCCTGGTTCAAGGACAAGGAGAACGCGGTTGCCAAAACGAAGGTGTTTCCGAAATACGAGAATCATGCCGTCATGTACAGGTATACCGACTCCTGGAACACGAAGAACGAGTTCTCGGTCAACATTTTGTCGGCAAACGCCGCGTCCATCCTGCCGTTGATTCCGCTCGAGACGGTCGAGCTAACCGTGAACTCGGACGGAGGCTACGTGGTGCCAGCAGGCGGAACATACAAGAAGGGCTCGACGTTAACCTTGACCGCGAAGGCCGATAAAGGGTATCAATTCATCGGTTGGAGCGAACCTTCCTTGGGTACGTCGAATACAATTGAGGTCACGATGGATAAGTCCAAGACCATTACCGCCCTGTATAAACAAGTACCGGTTCGCACAATTACGGTTACCGCGGAGGGCGGTAAAGGTAAAGTGATTCAAGCGAATGCGGACGGCAAATACAGCGAAGGCGAGAAGGTGAAGCTGACGGCGGTAGCCGAATACGGCTATACATTTGTCGGCTGGGATCGTGATGCAACGGGTACCGCGTCTTCGGTAGACGTTATCGTAGGAGAAACGGATCTGAACGTGATCGCCCGTTTCGAACCGCTCTCGACCTATACGCTCGAGACCTTCGCGAAGCCTGATCATGGCCTCATTAAGGTAAATCCTGCGAAAGATAGCTATTATAAGGGCGAGAAGGTCGTTCTCAACGCGGTGGATAAATTCGGCTTCAAGTTCGACAGTTGGAGCGGAAAAGAAGGCTGGACGGATACAGCGAATCCTGCCCTTCTTCCGATGCTCACCAACCAACTAGTTGAGGCCCATTTCTCACCTGTTAATGTCTATACGCTGACCGTCAATGTGGCGGAAGGCGGCAGTATTACCAAGACCGCTGACATGCCGACCAACGTAGATGGCGATAAGTATGAAGCAGGAACAGAGGCCACCCTGACGGCTGCGGCACACCCTGGCTATGTGTTTATGGGATGGAGCGGCGCCGTGACCAGCTCCGCGGGCTCGATTAAGGTCAAGGTCGCGTCGAATATGACGATAACGGCCAACTTCACGCCCGCCGACAGACTACTGAGCGTGGACATTAAGCCGGACATTGGTCCGGGCGTTACGCCGGGGCGGACGGAAATCAATAATGGCGTCTACACGCTGACCAGCAGCGATGGCAGCTTCGGGACCGCGCCCGATGGTTTCCGCTACCTCCTGCGTCCGGGCCTGAAGACGAACACGGTCTTTACCGCCACGCTCGAGTCGTTAACCGGCAGCAATCCGGCGACTGCCGCCGCCGGGATCCAGATCCGCAGAAGCTTGGCGAATGATTCCCAATACGCCGCGATAATGGTGAAGAACGGGCACGTCGTCATGCAAAACAGGAAAGGCGGCGAATTCATCAGTCCACCGGCGATATTGGGCGATGTCGGCAGTTCGGATTCGGTACAACTGAAGATCGAACGAAGCGGTTACATGGATCTCGTCCTGTCATGGTCAGCGGATGGGGAAAATTGGAAGAACTCCGATAAGGTGACGATCTATGATTGGGCGGATCCGAATATGGAGCTGACCATTGGACTGTTCGCGACAGCCGGAGCTGCAACACAGACGGTTACGGCCGCATTTAGCGATGTCGGCTGGCCGGATATGCACCGCCTTCAAGTTGAGACAGCGGTTGAGACAGAAGGAAATGGCACCGTGGATGTCAAATCCGGTCTTTATGTCGCAGGGGCGAAAATCAAATTAACCGCGGAAGTGCCCGTAGGCACCGCCTTTGTAGGGTGGTCGGGCGATCTTACGGGCAGAGCCAACCCGAATTATATAACGATGAAAGGCGATAAGAAGGTCACCGCCACCTTTGGAACGATGCCCGAGAAGGTTAGCTTGGAGGTCGAGCAAGCCATTGGCGGTAACATCAGTCCGTCCACTGCCGGCAAAAAAGACTACGATCCGTATTCACTGGTAGAAGTAAAAGCCGAACCTGCGCCAGGCTACCGTTTCTTGTATTGGACGGGAGATATGATCGGGACATCCTCTCCAGCTCAATTACGTATGGATGGGCATAAAACGATCTCGGCCAAATTCGTCTCGTACTTAAGCACGGATATCGTGACGACGAATGCGGGCAGCACTTCGGAGGATGCGGACGGCATCACGATGACGGCATCCGGAACGAGCATCTGGGGTGGCAGCGACAGCTTCCGGTATACCTATCAGGATCAGTTGAGCGGCGATGCGACGATCATTGCGGAGTTACAGGCATTCAACGGCACGGCCGGGGATGCCAAGGCCGGCATTATGATCCGTCAAAGCACCGATCCAGGCAGCTTTTACCAAGGTGTATTCTTGACGCAGGACCGCAAGATCCGAAGCCAGTATCGACTCAATGCCTCGACCGGCAGCAAATATTTGTCGGATGCGGCGGTTGAATTACCGATCTGGCTGAAGGTGGAGAAAAAGGGGACGACATTAAAGACGTTCACCTCGAAGGACGGGAATAGCTGGATCGAGGGGGACACCCAAACGATCCCTTCGTTCACCGATCCGTTCACGGCAGGGTTAGCCGTGACGTCCGGCAGCGACGGCAAATTCGCCACGGCCAAGTTCGGAGCGGTTCAGTTGCCGGCGCAGCTTTCGTACTCGCTGGCAGCGCATGCCGAGAACGGAACCGTCTCCATCGAACCTGCGCTCCCGGCTTACCCGGCAGGCACTTCCGTCACGGTGAACGCAACGGCGGCTGATGGCTTCGTCTTCACAGGTTGGACCGGCGACCTAGTCAGTATGAAGCAGCAGGACGTCATTGTCATGAACGGTAACAAGAACATTATGGCCAACTTCCGAAGCGAGTCCGATCTCTACACGTTAACCACGCATGCGGAACCGGCACAAGGGGTAATTGTACGCAGTCCCGACCAGGCAACCTATCGTGCGGGTACGAAGGTAACCTTGACGGCAAAGCCACTGGACGGCTATGCCTTCGTCGGCTGGAGCGGCGGCGGATTGAATGGCACCTCCACCGATTCGGTCACGGTCATGATGGATGGCGATAAGACGATTGCGGCTAACTTTGTGCGCGTGCTGGGTAACGGGGATTATACCAGCGCGGATATCGGGACTAGCACCCCCGGTCTCACGACGCAATCAGGCGCGGACTTTACGGTGAAAGGCTCGGGAGCGAACGTATGGGGACAGATCGATAAGTTCCGTTATGTGTACCAGAATGGGACCGCCGAGAACGCGGTTCTCGTGGCTAAACTCGACGGCCTTACCTTCTCGGGCTCAACGCCGAACCGGGATATGAAGCTTGGCGTCATGATCCGCCAGAATACGGAGAATAGTAGCGCCCACCATGGGATATTCGTCGACGGGCACCGCGAGCTTCGAAGCATTTACCGTGAGAACACCGGGGTATCGTCGATTGGGGTGAATGCAGGCACGATTACGTGGCCGATCTGGCTGAAGGTAGAGAAGACAGGCAACGTCGTGAAGACGTACTCCTCGACGGACGGCGTCGAGTGGACCGAGAGAAGCTCGAAGTCAATTACCTTCGCTGACGCCTACACGATAGGGCTGGTCGTATCAGCGGGCGTGGACGGACAATATGTTGAAACGACATTCAAAAACGTCATGTGGCCGTTCTTTACCGAGAAGCAGCCTAACGAATGACGGCCTCGACTGCAATAGGATAAGAATGAAGTACACAGCTTTTCCATAAGAGCGAGGCATACGAGCGTTAGTAGAGGACCCGTGAAGCAGTCGCGGGTCCTATCCAATTATGTACAGGAGGGATGAACCATGATAGGCGATTATATGGGCATTCAGATCGGCACGATGGTCGCCGGACAGGATGCGGTACGCGTCATTCCGCAGATCGCCGGGCATGGATTCGAGACGTTTAACCTGTCCTTCTGGCTCACGACAGGGGATATCGATCTCGCGGAGACGGCTAACCGGCTTCAAGAAACGATCGGAGAACGAAACCAGACGATCTCGGCCTTGAGCATATACGGCAATCCGCTGACGGACACAGGCGATAGCGCGGACACGATTGCGAGCTGGGAGCGGCTCATCGATCATACTCATCTGTTCGGCACGGACCTGGTCACCGGCTTTGCGGGCCGGCTGACCGGTCGGCCCATCGAGGAATCGATGCCGCGTTTCACCGAGGTGTTCGGCGAACTCGCGCGCCGGGCGGAAGCCCGCGGCGTGCGGCTCGCGTTCGAGAATTGCGACATGGGCGGGAATTGGGAGACCGGCGATTGGAACATCGCCCATAATCCGGCCGCTTGGGAGCGCATGTTCAATGCGGTTCCATCGGATAGCATCGGACTCGAGTGGGAGCCCTGTCATCAACTGGTTAATTTGATCGAGCCGATCCCGCAGCTTCGCAAGTGGGCGAATAGGGTGTTCCATGTTCATGGCAAAGACGCCGCCATCGCGTGGGACGTCGTACGCGAGGACGGCATCCACGGTTCACGGCTATTCGCCTGGCATCGCATGCCAGGATTCGGCGATACGAATTGGACCGATGTCATGACGATCCTTCGGCAAGCCGGATACCGGGGAAGCATCGATATCGAAGGCGGGCATGATCCGGTGTACAACGGAGAACTCGAGATGACGGGGCAGGCGCTGGCCTTGTCTTATCTGAAGCGGTGTCGGGGTGATATCTTCGTACCCAACCCGACGTAGCAAGGTTCGGTAACCGTGATTGAACTCCCCTCAGAGGCACGCCGCAACGGCTTGCTTCTTTTTGCGCTGCGCTGCGGCGAGCTAACCTCTTATATCGCGACAGAAGCCCCCTAATGTCCGAATAGTCAACAAAATAGCCTGTAATCCTAAATACTTGCTTTGATATCCTTCCTACAATGAAGAAGACGACATTATGCGAGGTGAGTACGATGGACACGGGCCAACTATTACGAGTTCAGGGAATCAGCAAGTCCTTCCCGGGCGTTCAGGCGCTGCCCCAAGTGGATTTTGAGCTGCGCAAAGGGGAAATACACGCGCTCATGGGGGAGAACGGAGCGGGGAAGTCGACGCTCATTAAGGTGCTGACCGGCGTATACGAGAAAGAGTTGGGCACGGTCTGGATGAACCAACAGGAGATCCTTCCACGATCGCCGCTGCACGCGTAGCAGCTCGAGTTTAGCACCGTTTATCAGGAAGTGAATCTGTGCCCGAATTTGACGGTGGCGGAAAATATCTTCATCGGCCGCTATCCGCGCAAGCGCTGCTGAACGAATGGGAGACGATGAATCGCCGCAGCCAGGAGTTGATGGCCTGACTTGATTTCCACATCGACGTCAAGCAGCCGTTATCCCATTATTCGGTCTCGGTGCAGCAGATGGTCGCGATCGCGCGGGCGGCGGCTATTACAAAATCCAGAATCGCGCCAGCGGCCTCATTCTCGGCTTAACGAACGGCAATACCCCGGACGGCACCATCATCGAACAATGGATGGACGGCGGCTATACGAACCAGCAATGGCAGCCCGTCTATACGGGCGGCGGGTTCTTCAAACTGGAGAACCGGGCTTCCGGCAAGCTGATCGACGTCTCCTCCGGATCGCTGGACGACGGGGCGAACGTGCTTCAATGGGCGGATAACGGCGGGGCCAATCAGCAGTGGCAGATCATCGAGGCGAATTAGCTGGCAGGCAAGAAGGGGCGTTCCGTTATCGGAGCGTCCCTATTCGCGTCACTCACGAAGAAGACGCCAGCCGATTCACCTTTTACTTACAATCCGCCGGCTCGATCGTATATACTGGAAAAGCCATATCACATATTAGGAGCTGTCTGACGGACCATGATCAAAAAAGAAATCGCGCACATTCGCAAACAATTCAAGCTGGATCACGATTTGCTCAATAATTACGACATTCTCAACGTGTATATTATGAAAGACAGCACCGAGATCTATCATTGGGAGCGTCAGCCGTTCGCGCTGGTGGACCGGGAGAAGCAGGAGCTGCATATGGGCAACTTCAAGAAGCTGTTGTCCGGCGAGCTGGGCCAGAAGCTGTTCGAGCTGAAGTTCCACGATACCGTGGAAGAAGGAGAGCCGACGATGGTGCTGCTCCATCAAGCGCTCATCACCGGCGATCCGGACGAGTGGCAGGACTTGATGCTTCATCTCGTGGAGAAGATGATCAAGGACCGCAAATATGAGAAGGACATGGTCGTCACATTCATACGCGGACAATACTTCCGTCCGACCAAGTCCAGGAACGATGCAGCCGAGGAGACTGGGAAAGACGAGATGTTCGCGCATCCGTTCATCCTGTGCAGCGTGAATTCCACCGAGTCGCAGCGGAAGACGCTTATGTTCGATTATGTCGAGCGGCAGTTCAAATACAATGTCTTCGTCGATCCGATCATCAAATTGAGCACGCCGGAGCAAGGGTTCTTCTATCCGAGCGTGACGGACGGCTATTCCGACATTAACAGGGTCCTGTATTGCTCGGGCAAAGCCAACGAACCGAATTCGTTTTTTGTTGAGCAGGTGCTCAATGCCGAGCCGACCGTGACCGCGCTGGAAGAGCGGACCATCTTCGAGGATATCGTGAAGGAAGTCGCGGGCGAGACGCTCGATTCGAGCACGATCGCGTATGTGTACGAGGAGATCAACCGGGTCGTCGAATCGCACGATACGGAAGAACCGCCGACGCTGGATTTCAAAGACGTGGAGCGGCTGCTGACGGCAAGCGGCGTGGAAGACGTGACGCCGGAGAAGGTGGAGCAGGCGTTCCAGACGGTCGTCGACGACCGCAATTACGAGATCAAAGCGAGCAGCGTCGTGCCGAAGTTCACGTCGAAGTCGATCCGGATCGATACGAAGATCGCCACGATCACGGTCAGCCCGCAGGATTTGAAGCATGTGAAGCAGGTGAATTTCCAAGGCAGGAAGTGCCTCTTGATCGAAGTGGACGAGGATGTCGCGATCGAAGGCTTTACGTTGGCGACGGAGAATTTGTAATCTTCGACCGGCCCTCTCTTTTTGGAGAGGGTCTTTTCATTTTGGATTATAAGTCTGCGATGCAGCGAGGGGGGGCTTAAGAATCTTGACGACGAATAGGCGGCGGGATACCATGAGAAGGGTTATCCCTATAACTGGAAGCTATCCTTTCCTCACATCAATCGCGTACGGCGAAGAAGTTTCATCATGTATATTGCCTGCAACGCCTCGGGAAGCGATGATGCGAGTAAAAGTTATCTGAAGCATATTCGCCCCTCCCGCAGAGGAAGGCATCCTGGAGGTATAAGGTTGAGAAACTATTTGCTGCGATTGTTGTCATACAGCCTTTTATTAGGCATACTTCCTTCCGTTCTGATCGGCATCCTCTCGTATTCCATCGCCTCGGGGGACATCGAGAAGAAGGTCAAGGATGTCAATATGCAGTGGTTGGCGCAGACGCAGATGCGCGTGGAGCAGATGCTCAAATCGATCGAGAAATCCGCGACGCAGCTGGCCAATTCTTCGCTGGTGAAAGCTTCGATGAACATCAATTATGGCTCGGCGGACTTTGAATCCGTTCGGGAGCTGTCCAAGGAAATGTATAATTTGCAATCCAGCGACGTCGTCATCACGCAAGCTTATTTGGTGAACCTGAACAAAAACTGGGTGCTTAATTTGAACGCGCTCAAACCCTTCGATCAGTTCGAGAATCAGGAGGAGTTCCGGCGCTATGCCAGAGAGCCGAAGAGCATCCTGTGGTATACCGGACTCGCCTCGTCGAACGGGGATTTCGCGGAGCCGGTACAGTCCGTTACGATGGTGCACAAAATTCCGATTCTGCCGCAGACGAATCAGCCCCAGGGTTTGCTCGTCATCCGCATCGTTTCGTCCGAAATTAAGAATGCGCTTACATTCCCGGATGCGCAAAACCGCAGCTACGTGCTGGACCGTTCCGGAGCGGATATACTCGGTACCGAGGCGAGCCGACAATCCAATCAAGCGGTCAATCGCGCCGTAGCCGAGCGGCTGGCCTCCGGGTCCGATCAACCGTCCGGATTATTCAATATGAAGGCGGGCGGAGAGGAAGTCGCCGTGCTCTACCGCGCCTCCGCCTTCAACAGCTGGACGTATGTCTCGGTCGTCTCGATCGGAGAGCTCAAGAAGGAGACGCAGAAGATCGCGGAATTGACCGTATTGGTCTGCGCCGCCATTCTGCTTATCGTCCTGCTCGCCGCGCTATATGGCAGCCGCCGGATGTATCGGCCCATCGGGCATTTGCTCGAGGTAGCGCGAGGGCTTGGCGGGAGCAGTCCGGAACAGCCGGCGCCGTCGAAACGGGACGAACTAGCGTTTATCAAGCACAGCATGCAATCGCTGGTCGTCTCGCGGGAGCGCGTGGAGCAGCAGTTGATCGGCCAAGCGAGCCACTTGAAGGATTTCTTCGTCTTCAAGCTGTTCGCCGGACAGATTACCGAGAACGATTATTTGTTCCGTTCGGCCATGCATGATTTCCCTGCGGGTTGGAAGCGGCTGGGCGTCCTCGCGCTGCAAATCGACAATTTGCAGGAAACCCGCTACGCGGAGGAGGATCGGGAGCTGCTGCTCTACGCTGTCGGCAATATCGTGCAGGAGGTCATCCCGCCATCGGTCCGCTTCGCGCCGATTACGTTTAACCATTCGCAGGTGACTTTGGTCGTCACGGATCTCGAGGAACCCGAGGCGGTCAATCGGCGCTTCTACGAGCTGGCCGAGACGATCAAGCGGAACGCGGAGCAAGTGCTGCAGCTAAATGTAAGCGTTGGCATAAGCAATCCGTTCCAGGATTTGACGGACACGGTGCAAGCGTTCGGGGAGTGTCTGACGGCGCTGCAGGCCAGGATCAAGCTGGGGCCGGAGATCATCGTCCACTACGGAGACGTCGCCAACAGCCCCGGCGCCGAGCATGTGGAATATTACCATCTGAAGGTGCTGGAGGAGCGGCTCGTCTACGCGATCCGCGAATTGCAACCGGAGCAGGCGTCCGACGTCTTCGGGCAATATTTGAACGCGCTGCTGTACAAGGATGGCTGCTTGCACGAGCATCAAATACTGCTGGTTCAGCTGGTGTCCCGGCTGCTGCAAATCGTCCAGGAGCAGGGCATCCGGCTGAACAGCGTGCTGGCGGACGCGGGCGCGATGAAGCGGCTGATGCAGCTGCAGACCCGCGAAGAAATCATGCATTGGTTTACGAGCAAGCTGTTCAAGCCGATGATCCGGATCCTGTCGGAGAAGTCCGATAGCCAATTCGTCAAGATCGCGGACCGACTCGTGAAATTGATCCAGGAGCAATACGAACGGGAGATTACGCTGGAATCGTGCTCGCAGCTTTTGAACTATCACCCGGTCTATCTGAGCCGCATCTTCAAGCGGGAGATCGGCGTCCCGTTCAGCGAGTACCTGATGGATTACCGGATGAAGATGGCCAAGGTCATGCTGGAGACGACCGAGCTGAAGGTATCGGAGATTAGCGAGAAACTTCATTATAACAATGTCAGCTCGTTCATTCGCGGCTACAAGAAAATTTACAACATCACGCCCGGCCAATACCGGGAGTCGATGTCGAAGGAGCGCACGGTATGATCAAAGGTTCACCCGTCCTGCTTGCCCTCATGCTCTTGGCCGGCACCGTGTCCTCGTGCGCGCCGTTCAGCGCGGACGAAGCCGAACCGGGCGCCGAGACGTTGTACTTGTCGATCGGGGCAAGCCTCGTCGGCGAGCTCCCGCCCAACAATAACGAAGTGGAACGAGCGATCGAAGCGTATACGAACACGGATTTGCAAATCCAATGGATCCCGCTGTCCGCCTACGACGACAAGGTCCGATTGATGATCGCGTCCGGCGAACTTCCGAAGCTGATCAAGCTCGGTAACTCGCCGACGTACTTGGCTTCGCTGAAGGCCGGGCAGTTCTGGGAGATCGGCCCGATGCTCAAGGACTACCCGAACTTAACGTCGCCCGATCCGCGTTATTACGACCACATTGCCGTCGGGGGCAAAATCTACGGCATCCCGTTGTTCCGCGATCTCGGCCGCGCGGTCATCCAATACCGGAAGGATTGGTTCGAACGGTTAGGTTTATCGGCGCCGGTAACGCTCGAGGATTGGTATCGGGTCATCAGGGCGCTGACGCTCGAAGATCCGGATGGCAACGGCAAGAACGATACGTACGGGATGGTGCTCGAGAAACGCTACAATCAGGACGTCAGCTCGCTGCTGACCCGAATTTCCGTCTCGCAGGGCGGTCCAAACAAGTGGCAGGCGGAGGACGACGGGCGCTTCACGCCGGAATTCATGACGGAGCCATTCTTGGAGACGATGAAGCTGTTCAGACGATTGTACGAAGAGAAGCTGATCAATCTGGATTTTACGCTGGTGGATACGATCGAGACGTCCAAAATCTACGACTCCGGCCGCGCGGGCATCGCGGTCAGCGGAGGGAACGCCCAAACGTGGCAGGATAAGCTGGCGAAGTCCGTGCCCGCAGGGACGGTGGACGTCGCGCCGCTGTCGGGACCAAGCGGCGTTCGGCTGCCGGGCGAGCCGGGCAACGCGGGCTTCCTGGCGATACCGAAGGACGCGGTCCGATCGGAGAGCGAGGTCAGGCGAATTCTGGAATTTCTGGACATGCTGCTCGAGCCTCCGATGCAGACCGTCATCGCGCACGGCATCGAGAGCCGTCATTGGGCGGCGAAGGACAATTATACCGAAGTGCTGAACCGAACGCTGAACCTGAAGGAGGTCAAGCCTTATCGGGATATGCTGCCTAACTTCGGCGAGGATCTCGATAGCATCCAGCCTGTTCGCCAGCCCGAGCTATTCCAGAAAAATCAACGCATCGGAGATATGTACCGCTCGTATCTCGTCATGAATCCGGCGCTAACCTTGGATTCGGCGACGAATGAAGAGCGAGGCAAGGAGCTCGACATCCTCATTACCGATGCGCAGACCCGGTTCATCATGGGCCATCTGGACGAGGCCGGGTGGCAAGCGGAAGTGGAGAAATGGCGTCAAGCCGGCGGCGACCGGATGATTGCGGAGTATGAAGAAGCGTATAGGCAGGACATCCATTCGTAAGCGCGAAGCGCGGCGGTGATCACACAGATCACTGTCGCGCTTTTTTATTGCTTAGGAAATGATGCTCTAAAAAGAAAAAACGTAAAGCGTGTCCGCTAGAGCGGACGAAAGCGAAGGTCAGCACGCAAGCCCGATAACAACTCGAACAGACGAGTCACCACCCAAGGCATACCGTTATGTACGAAGCTCGAACGAAAGCTTTGTCCGCAAGGACACGCGAGCTCCTCGCGAAAGGACACATCGAAGACGGCCGCGCAACGAGTCACGCTTATTAGCAGAGTCCAGAGGGTGCTAACCTTCTGGTTCCCCTCAGCGGAGGGGGAAGGGGGAGGGAGAAAGGCGGGTTCATAAGGGCGAAGCCCTTTACATCCACCAGGTTATCCGATGCACATCGGAAAGTTGCCCCATGTTTACGCCGGGCGGCTGCACGCGGATACAGGCAATCAGGTTGCACCAGCCCTATAGGCGGACATCCGCTCACGGTCTAATAATGAGAGGCAAGACGATAAAGGAGGTAGCGAGAGATGAAGCAAGACATCGTTGCTTCGGCGGGCCCTCCCGCAATAGGGGGCGCGGATGGCAAGTCCGGCAAACTGCTGAAGGATCTCATACGGGACAAGTGGTTATATATGATGCTGCTTCCCGGCGTGTTGTTTTTTCTGATTTTCAAGTACGTGCCGATGTACGGACTATTAATGGCGTTCCAGGATTACAAGCCGTTCACCGGCTTCATGAACAGTCCGTGGGTCGGACTCAAGCACTTCGAGCGTTTCTTCTCGGAGCCGCAGTTCGGCATGCTGTTCCGGAACACCGTCATCTTGGCGATCTACAACCTGGTCTTCTTCTTTCCGCTGCCGATCATTCTGGCGCTCATGATGAACGAAGTCCGGCACGCCAAGTTCAAGTACTTCGTGCAGACGTTCGTGTACATTCCGCACTTCGTATCCTGGGTCGTCGTCGTCGGCATCTTCTATATGCTCTTCACGACCGAGAACGGCATCATCAACGAGCTGCTCTATCGCCTTATCGGCGACAAAATCGCGTTCCTGCTCGAGCCGGAATGGTTCCGGACGATGATCATCTCCCAATCGATTTGGAAGGAGGTCGGCTGGGGGACGGTCATCTTCCTGGCGGCGCTGGCGGGCGTGGATCTGCAGCAGTACGAGGCGGCGCGGATCGACGGAGCCGGACGCTGGCGGCAGCTGTGGCATATTACGCTTCCGGCGATACGCAGCACGATCATCATTTTGTTCATCCTTCGCCTGGGCAATTTCCTGGACTCGGGGTTCGAGCAGATCTTCCTTATGCTGACGCCGACGAATCGCGAGGTGGGGGAAGTGTTCGATACCTATGTGTATACGAAAGGCATGACGCAGGCGCAATACAGCTACAGCGCGGCCGTCGGATTGTTCAAATCGGTCGTCGGCCTCGTGCTCGTCCTAGGCGCTAATTGGCTGGCGAAGCGGTTCGGGGAAGAGGGCGTGTATTGATGCAGCCGATCCGGAAGAAAGGAGTCATTCGTAATGACGCAAGATAAAACGCTCGGCAATCGCATTTTCGACGCGGTCAATAGCTTCACACTGCTCGTCATTGCGCTCGTATGCGTGCTCCCGTTCGTCTATGTAACGGCGATCTCGTTCACCAGTCCCGCGGAGGTGGCCAAGGGCGGTTTGATGCTGTGGCCGAAAGAGTGGTCGCTGGCCGCCTACCGGTATATTTTCTCCACCGATACGTTATTCCGCAGCATGCTCGTCTCCATCTATATCACGGTCGTGGGGACGCTGATCAATTTGCTGTTCACGTCGCTGATGGCCTATCCGCTGGCCAAGACTCACTTGCGCGGCCGGCAGACGATCCTGCTCGGCGTGCTCATTACGATGCTGTTCAGCGGCGGGATGATTCCGACGTACTTCGTCGTGAAGGAGCTCCACCTGACCAACACGTTATGGTCGCTGATGCTCCCCGGCGCGATCAGCGCCTTTAATCTGATCGTGCTCAAAAATTTCTTCCAGCAAATTCCCGACGGATTGGAGGATTCGGCGCGGATCGACGGCTGCAACGACGTAGGCGTGCTGTTCCGGATCGTGCTTCCGTTGTCGCTGCCGGCGATGGCCACCTTCGGGCTGTTCTACGCGGTCGGACACTGGAATCAGTTCTTCAACGCCATTCTCTATATCAACGACAACCGTCTCTATCCGATCCAAGTGCTGCTGCGGCAGATCGTCATTTTATCCCAGAGCAGCATTGGCGACACGTCGATCGAACAGACGGAGATTCAGCCGCTGACGATCCGGATGGCCGTCATCGTATTCGCCACCGTGCCGATTTTGCTCGTGTATCCGTTTCTGCAGAAGCATTTTGCCAAAGGAGTCATGCTTGGTTCGGTCAAAGGTTGAAGCTACGAGGATAAACGTAAGGCCGCGCCGCGTAAAGTACCGCGTTCCGCTATGAAGTCCATGCCGCCCCCCGCGCGGCAGCGGACTTTGCATAGATCACAATCCGATATGAGATGACGGAGGGGTTAGGTATGGGGAAGAAAATAACGCTCGTCTTAGGGAGCGCGCTGCTCGCAAGCACCGTGTTGACCGCATGCAGTTCCGACACGAACAACAATGGTCAGGCTGCGAACGGCAACGCGCCGGCGACGGGCAACAATCAGGCGCCTGCGCAGGAGGAGAAGCCTTATGAAATTACGTTCGCTTCCCATCTCCCGGGCGAAACGCCGGCGGAAGACAATCCGTTCGAGCAAGCGCTGGAGAAATACACGAATACGGAGCTGACGATGCAGTGGATTCCGAATTCGGGCTACGACGACAAGATCAACGTCATGATCGCCTCCGACGAATTGCCGACGATCGTGAAGGTCAGCTACGTCCCGAATATCATCAGCACGATGCAGAACGATATTTTCTGGGAAATCGGCCCGTATCTGAAGGATTACAAGAACTTGGCCGCGCAGCCGGAGACGTATTACAACAACATCAAGGTGGACGGCAAGATCTACGGCATTCCGGTGTTCCGACCTGTCGGTCGCGCGGTGCTGCATTACCGCAAAGACTGGTTCGACGCGAAGAGCTTGACCGTGCCGAAGACGCTGGACGAGTGGTACAACGTCATGAAAGCGGTTGCCGAGGGCGATCCGGATCAGAATGGCAAGCGGGATACCTACGGCATGATGCTGGACAAAAACTATAACCAAGGCACGGCTTCCATGTTAACCCGGCTTAGCGTCTCGCAAGGCGGACCGAACAAGTGGAAGGTTGACGATCAAGGCCATTTCACGCCGGAATTTATGACGGACGAATTCTTCAATACGATGAAGCTGTTCAGACGGCTGTACGAGGAGAAGCTCATCAATCAAGACTTCGCGGTGAGCGACGCGACCACGATCGACAAGGCGTACGAGTCCGGCCGCGTGGCCGTTCGCATCTCAGGCGGCAACGCGCAGTCGATGCAGACGAATCTGGAGAAGGTCGTGCCGACGGCCGTGATGGACGCGGTCGGCTTGGAAGGACCGCAGGGCATCCGGGTGCCGGGCGAGAACGGCAACGCGGGCATCTTGACGGTGCCGAAGTCGTCGGTCAAGAACGAAGAGGAGCTGAAGCGGGTGCTCACGTTCTTGGACCAGCTGCTCGACAAGGAAATGGTCAATCTCATTAATAAAGGAATTGAAGGCAAGCACTACAAGGTAGAAGGCGACGTGACGGTTCCGCTCGACAAGGACGCCGATGCCAAGGAAGTGAAGCCGTATCGCGACGTGCTGCTGCAGCGCGGCGAAGCGTACAACATGGACCGGCCGATGCAGCAGACGCCGTTGTTCAAGAAGAATAACGAGGTCGTCACGGAGAACGAGAAGCATGCGGTGCCGAATCCGGCGCTTACGCTGCTATCGGCCATGTACACCGACCGCGGCGCCGACCTGGAGTTGATGATCACCGACGCCGAGACGAAGTTCATCATGGGCAAGATCGACGAAGCCGGCTGGCAGGCGGAAGTCGAGAATTGGAAGAACGCTGGCGGCGCGCAGATGATGGAGGAGTACAAGGAAGCGTATCTGAAGGTGAAGCCATAGACTTTCGTCAACGGCAACACGAGAGAAAACGAAAACCGAGGAGGATTCACGTTGCTCAAAAAAATGGTTCCTTTGACTTTGGCCGTCTCCATGGTATCCGGCCTGCTGTCCGGTATCGCGGCCGCCGACGCGCCGCAGACCGCGTCGGCCACGGCGACCGTGTTATTGCCGGCTTTCCCCGGCGCCGAAGGCGGTGGCATGTATACGACGGGCGGACGCGGCGGAGAAGTGTATGAAGTGACGACGCTGGCGGATTCCGGGCCGGGCTCGCTGCGGGAAGGCGTCGCCAAGAGCAATACGACGATCGTCTTCCGCGTCGGCGGCACGATTCACCTGCAGTCGCCGCTGAAGATTACCGGATCCAACCTGACCATTGCCGGACAGACGGCGCCGGGCGACGGCATCACGGTGTCCGATTACGCCACCTATTTCGAAGCCGACAACCTCATCGTGCGCTACATGCGGTTCCGGCTCGGCGACCGCTATATGAGCGAGGACGACGCGTTCGGCGGACGCTATCATAAGAACATCATCATCGATCACAGCTCGTTCAGCTGGTCCGTGGACGAAGTGCTGAGCATGTACGTCAACGAGAATACGACCGTGCAATGGTCGATCATCTCCGAGAGCATGCTGATGACCTCTCATCAGAAAGGCCGGCACGGATACGGCGGCATTTGGGGCGGCAACAACGCGTCGTTCCATCATAATCTGATCGCGCACAACGTGAGCCGTAATCCGCGTTTTGCCGGCTCGCCTGGTTTTCCGGTTGATATGTACAACAATATCATCTACGACTGGGGCTTCTTCTCCGCCTACGGGGGCGAGGAGGGCAACTACAACCTGCGCGACAACTACTTCAAATACGGGCCGAGCACGTGGCGTTCCGTGCGCGACCAAGTGTTCGTCGGCGTGAGCGCGAATACGCGAATTTACATCGGCGGCAACGTGATGGATGGCTCGCCGGAGGTGACCGCGGACAATTGGAAAGGCGTCGGCGACGTCGCGAATCCAGCGTCCGTCTTAAGCGAGCCTGTCCAGATGCCGAATCCGGCCAATCCGGAATCCGCGGAAGCGGCTTACGAGCACGTGCTCGCCTCCGCCGGCGCGATCGTGCCGAAGCGGGACGCGATCGATGCCCGGGTCGTGCAGGAGACGAAGGACCGCGCGGGGCGTCACATCAACTCCCAGAAGGAAGTCGGGGGGTATCTCGAGTTCCCGGAGACGGTCTCGACGCATGCGGACGATGACCATGACGGCATGCCGAATGAATGGGAGCAGGCGAACGGACTCAATCCGAACGAGGCCTCGGACCGCAACGGCATCCATGCTTCCGGATATACGAACTTGGAAGTTTACCTGAACGGCATTAAAGGGAACGGTTCGCTTAATCCGACGGCGGCCATCGTCTCTCCGGCTGATCATACGACGGTAACGGAAGGCTCCACCGTCAACCTAAACGCGACGGCATCCGATCCCGACGGCAACGTGGCGAAGGTGGAATTTTACGCGAACGATCAGAAG
Source organism: Paenibacillus methanolicus (assembly GCF_008124765.1). Classification (GTDB taxonomy): domain Bacteria; phylum Bacillota; class Bacilli; order Paenibacillales; family Paenibacillaceae; genus Paenibacillus_Z; species Paenibacillus_Z methanolicus. The sequence continues at coordinate 144,374 of NZ_VNHS01000001.1, forward strand.
CTGGGCGAAGATACGACGGCTCCCTATTCGTTCGAATGGAAAAACGCGCGGGACGGCAGCTATTACGTGACGGCTCGGGCGATCGATGACACGGGCACGGCGACGCAGTCCAGCAATGTCGGGATTCACGTGAACAAGATGGGCAGCACCCAGCCTTGGAAGTCGGCCGACGTCGGGACGCCGGGGATCAAAGGCCATACCCAGCTGGGCGAGAGCGCATCGGATGTGACCGTCAAGTCGGCTGGCGATATTGGCGGCCGCGAGGACCATTTTCAATACGCGTACCAGAAGCTGACGGGCAACGGCGAGATCGTGGCTCAAGTGCATCGTATCACGGCGACGGACGACGAGTCGGAAGCCGGCGTCATGATTCGGGACAGCTTGGATAAGAGCGCCAAATTCGTCGCGCTTATGGCCTCCTATGTGAAATATGGCAAAAAGAGCATCGTGCTGAAGCGGCAATCCGATGGCGGCCAAGCGCAGCGAGTCGAACCCGAAGCGTTCATCAACACGCCGTATTGGATAAAGCTCGTTCGGTTAGGCAACCAATTCACGGCGCTAGCCTCGATCGACGGCATGGATTGGGCGGTCGTGGATTCGTCCGATATCACGATGGGGGAGACCGTCTATTTCGGCCTGGCTGCGGATGCTTCCAAGGCGGACGACGACGTGAACAAATATAATGCTTCCGTATTCTCGAACGCGGCCGTAAAGCCGCTCGACGCGGATTATCCGCTTGCTCCGACCGGGGTACAGGCGACGGCAGGCATCAAGTCCGTCAACCTGACCTGGAACGAAGCGCAATCCGCGGCAGCCTACAACGTCTACCGCGGCGAAATTCCGGGAGGTCCGTTCGCGCAGATCGCGGAGGGCGTGACGGCGACGACGTACGCGGATGCCGGACTTGCGCCGGGCATGACGTATTACTATTACGTGACCGCGCACAACGCGAAAGGCACGAGCTTCAACTCGGACGTCGTCAGCGCGATTGCGGAAGGCGATCCCGAGACGCTCTATATGATCGACGACGATTTCGAAGACGCGGCGACCGACGCGACGCCGGAGGGGTATACGTTCGCGCCCGTACCGGCGGATGCCGACCATAAGGTCGTAGCCGCCGCGATTCCGACAGGCACGACGGGTAATGCCTCGTCCAAAGCGCTGCTGCTGTACGACAACGCGGTCGGAAGCTCGGAGCTGTTCCGCAAATTCGCGCCGCAGACCGGCAAATTCGTCTTTGAGGCCGATCTGACCTCGCCTGGTTGGCCGGGAACGTCCACGGTGCTGAACCTGCAGGACGAGAACGGCACCAAGACGGCGCTGTCCATCCAGCTTCGCAAGCCGACCGTTCCTGCCGCGGAACCGAATTACACGCTAGTGTATAAGCGGAACGGCGCGGACGTGAAGCTTGTCGACCCGCCTGCCAACAACCAGTGGATCAACCTGAAGATCGTGGCGAACGTCGCGGCCCAGACGGCCGACATCTTCATCGATAACAAGCTCGCGGCGGATGACGCGCCGCTCGAGGCGGATTTCCGGACGCTGGGCATCGGCCGCCTCTCGGCGAAGACGCCGGGCACGGGCAAGGGCACGATCTACTATGACAACGTGAAGCTGTATGTCGAACCGGTCGAAAGCCCGAACGGGCTGTCCGCGCTTCCGGGCAACGGCAAAGTCCAATTGGCGTGGACGGCGGCCGAAGGCGCGTCCACCTATGCGATCAAGCGGAGCGAGACGGACGGCGGACCTTACGCGGAGATCGCCGCGGGAGTGACGGACGTCACGTATATTGACGAGTCGGTGCAGAATGAGACGACTTACTACTACATCGTGACGGCGGTCGGGTCCACGGGCGAGAGCGGCCCTTCCAATCAAGCCGTCGTAACGCCGTCCACGGCTGCCGTCAAGCCGGCGGCGCCTGCGGGACTTGCGGCTTCGCCGCGCAGCGGGCAGGCGGATCTGCAATGGCAGGCCGTCGACAACGCGATTCACTACACGGTCAAGCGGAGCGCGAATCCGGAAGGCCCTTACGCGAACGTCGCTTCCAACATCGCCGCGACGACGTATCGGGACGGCGGATTGGACAACGGCACGACGTACTATTACGTCGTTACCGCGTCGAGCATCGGCGGGGAGAGCGACAATTCCGCCGCCGCGACAGTCACGCCTGCGATGGAGCTGAATACGCCGGTCGTTACCGCTACCGGGAATGCGACCGGCGTGCAGTTGACGTGGGAGAGCATCGCGGGTGCCGCCTCGTATGAGATCATCCGCGCGGATTCGCTCGGCGGACCCTATACGGTAATTGCGGACAACGTCGCCGGCACGACGTCCACGGACGTCGGTCTGACGGATGGTCAACCGTATTACTACAAGGTCGCCGCCGTGAACGACGCCGTGCGCAGCTTGGCTTCCAATCCGGTAGGCGCTCGTTACGTGGCCAATGGCGACTTGCCCGCGGTTCCGTCCGATCTGGCCGCGACGCCTGGAGATGGCAGCATATCGCTGCGATGGGGAGCTGTTGCCGGCGCGTCAACTTATACCGTGAAACGAGGCGTATCGCCATCCGGCCCGTTCGCGGTCGTTGCGAGCGATCTGACGGAATCGGCTTTCGCGGATTCGGGCTTGGTGAATGGCACCGCTTACTATTATATCGTCTCGGCTTCCAATGCGGCGGGCGAGGGCGGATCGTCGGCTATCGTTCGCGAGGTGCCGGCTGTAGTTCTTACGGTCGCGGCTGACGGCAGCGGACAATATACGAAGGTACAGGATGCGATTAACGCCGTGCCGAACAATAGCGCGGTGCCGACGATTATCCGGATCAAGAACGGGACTTACCGCGAGAAGCTGGACCTCTCTTCCGCCAAGACCAACGTGCGCATGATCGGCGAGAGCCGGGAAGGCACGATCCTGATCTATGGCGATGCCGCCAGCACGCTCGATGCCAACGGCAACCCGCTCGGCACCTCGAACAGCTACAGCTTCCGCGTGCAGGGCAGCGGATTTACGGCGGAGCATCTGACGATTCAGAACGATGCGGGCATGGACGCCGGTCAAGCGGTGGCGCTCTACGCGAACGCGGATCGGCTGACGTTCCGCGACGTTAGCCTGAAGGGACACCAAGACACGCTGTACGCGAACAACGGCCGTCATTATTATGTCGATAGTTATATTGAAGGCACGGTCGATTTCATCTTCGGCAACGCGACGGCCGTATTCGAGAACAATACGATTCACAGCTTGAGAGGTGGATACGTTACGGCGGCATCCACGGGCGCGAGCAATACGGGGTACGTGTTCGTGAACAGCCGGATTACGGCGGACGAAGGCGTGACCGGCGTAGCGCTCGGACGGCCATGGCGCGGCGATGCGAACGTAATCTATATCAACAGCTACTTGGGTTCCCATATTACGCCGGAAGGCTGGAACAACTGGGGCAACGCCAACAACGAGAAGACGGCGCGATACGGCGAGTTTGCCAGTTACGGACCGGGCGCGAATCCGAAGAGCCGGTTCAGCTGGACGAAGCAGCTGACCGCGGAAGAAGCAGCCGTCTATGCGAGCGATAACCTTCTGGCGGGAAGCGACCAATGGAATCCGAGGCAAGTATATGGATATGCTGTCGAGGATATGAGTAACAACTCGCCTTCGATCCAAGTTCAAGGGCCTTCGTCGGCCACGGCCGGCGGGGCGGCATTCGACCTCGGATACGGGCTGGCTTCGGTGGAAGAAGACGTGCTCGCGCAAGATATTGGCGTGACGTTCGACGCCGATCAGTTCGAATTCGTCGGCGTCGTTTCGGTGGACGAATCGAAATTCGTCGTCGTCGATCACGCCCAATCTCAACCTGGCAACCTGCGCATACTCGGCGTTCATGTCGGCGAGGGGCAGACGACACCTAACGGCAAGCTGCTCAAGCTGACGTTCAAGGTTAGAGCGAGCGCGGTGCAGGGCAACCAGACGATCGCATTTGACTTGACCAAAGCTACTGGCGAAGGCGTCGAATCGCAGATTCCGAGCAAATCGTTCACGATCAAAGTATCGGCCGTCGCGGATAAAGCGGCGCTTAACGCGCTTATCGCGAAGGCGCAGCAAGCGCACGACGCCGCCGTAGAAGGCAGCCGGGTCGGCCAATATCCGGCCGGCGCGAAGGCGAAGCTTCAAGCGGCGATCGATCAAGCGCGAACGGTGGCCGCGAACGATGCCGCGACGAGCGCGCAAGTGGAACAGGCGATCCAGACGCTGGATGCGGCGCTGAACGTCTTCCAAGCCTCCGTTATCGCGAACGTGCCCGGCGACAACAACAACGACGGCAGCTTGACGATCGGCGACCTGGCGCTGATGGCCAAGTCGTACGGCAAGACGAGCGCCGATGCGCAGTGGGAGACGATCAAGCAGCGCGATTTGAACGCCGACGGCAAAATCGATATTGTGGATTTGACGATGATGGCGCGGCAGATTATGAACTGGTAGCGGAATAAGGCACGCGGCGATGGCTGCGAGTCGCAGAATGAGAGGAACCCCATGTCTTGTTGGAGACATGGGGTTCTTTGTATTGGCGGATTCAACTATTGAACGGAACACTAGGACACTTCAATAGAGAACAAACAGCACTAGGCTTTCTTGACTTCATTGGCGTATAGTGGAAATAGGAACTTGCTAGTCACAATCAGGGAATGGGGAGTTGCACATACAACGCCAATTAGATCGTTTAATCGCAGAGAACGCAATCGATGACGCTATAGTTATCATTCAATCCATCGGTAATATGAAAGAAGCTTCCCTATTGGATACGTTAATTAAGCACTTGCAGTCAACAGAGAATAATAAATTGAGGAATGAAATTGCGCTGGCTCTGTCGGATATCGGACACAACGCAGCGGTTGAACCAATAATCGAAGTCTTAGTCCGCCCGAAAACCAAGGGGAGCAGAGGGACCTTATTATATGCGTTAGAAAATCTCGAGTATTTCTCTCATATCGAAACCATAACCGGCTTTATTGGCGACGATACCTTCGAGGCAAGTTTACAATCGTTGTTGTTGTTAGAACATGTAATCGATAATCTGTCTGACGTTGAGAAAGAAAGGTGTCGGAATATCATTGAACCGAAATTGAAGAAGAAAAATAACGAAATTCTCGAAGAGGCGCTTGAACGATTAGCCCAAGGTTCTTTGTTTCTTACGTAATAGGTGGTTTAGCCTAGTTCGCCGCGTCCCGCGCGAAAGGATTCCTCGATCGACTCGCTTGTGATTAAGCTTCCATAGCGTAAATATACATGAATATCGAACAGATCGCCGAGGGACAAGGTATTGCGTTGACGATGATGGGGGTGCGAGATATACTTTGGCTATCTATACGAGGTAAAACTTGGCATATGGCAAGTAACTCGAACAGAGAGTCGGTGGAATCATGAAGAAGATCCGATCGTTGTTCGACTTCCGGTTGAAATCGGTCTCTTTTTTTCTGCAGCTCGTGATCGGTTTTTTAGGTATCATTCTGCTGCTGGTATCCTTGACCCTATACGCCGTATCGGTACAGAAGAACAACGTCAGACAGGAAGTCGTCAAATACAATACCCTCTTGCTCCGCAATACGATGGACAGCTACGAGAAACATTTCAAGCTGATCGAGAAGCACATGCATGTGTTCTATTACAGCGATTACGTCCAGCAGCTGCAGCGAGAACCCCACTATACGAATTCCCCCGAAGTCATCAAGAACATTCAAACTTGGGTATCCAACCCCTATCTTTTCATTGACAATATCGTCTTCTATTCGAATAAACATCAGTTCGTCTTGGAGAAGGGCACCACGACGACACCCGATATTATGTTCGACGTGTTCCTTGCCAGCGAGCGATATCCCAAAGGATTTTGGGCGGAGCAGTTTGAAGAAACGTATAACAGCCGGGTTTTCCCGGCCGACCGCTTCTATACGAATTTGTTTCGGAGCCGAGCGAGCGAGCTTGGCGAATACATCCCCATCGTGTTCAAACCCGGCCGAAGTCAAGATTTCTACATGGCGGTGTTCCTGAACGCCAAGAAAATGTACGAGGCCTTCCATCAGTCGAGCAACGAGGATTTGATCATCTTCAACGAACAAGGAGATACGATATTCAGCCGAGCGGGAAGCGAGTCCGCGGTCCCGCTGCGCGAGCTGAAGCCGCAAGGCGAACCCTACTTCAGCCGAGCCGATCAATACTTCTTCTATATGACGGGCAAAGACAGCCGGATGACGTATCTTCATCGGCTTCCCGTATCCGACTTGGCTTCTCAGACCAGGTTAAACCTGACGATGGTGATGGTGATCGTAGCGGTCGTCTTGTTGAGCATTCTCATTTCGTTCCTCCTAGCCGCGCGCATGAATACGCCGCTCAAGCGGTTGATTCAGTCGATTCGAGGAGCGAGCGATTCCGAGCCTTACCGGTCGCATATTCAGGAGTTCGATTTAATCGGCAGTCAGATGAGCGATAAGAAGAAGATTTTGAAGCAGTGGGCGTTTATCAATTACTTGAAAGATATTCGAAACCAAGATTCCGAAACCGCCAAGCTCGACTTTTCGGATAAGGCATTCGTATTCGTGCTGTTTCATGTCGTGGAGAAGCACGCCTCGTCCGGCGTTCGCGGCTCGTTCCCAAGCTGGCTGTATTACATCAAAGTATTCGTCGAAGTCGGATTCAGCCGCAGTTTCCCGGAAGCGGTGACGATCCAAATCGAACACAACCAAATTCTAAGTCTCGTCTTCCTGGAGGACGAGCATCATCTGCGGAAGCTAAGAGATCAGCTGGACGAGATGAAAATCGTATTCGACCAGGATCGGGACAGCGGCGTGATTACGATCGCGATGACTTCCACGTTCCATCACTTCAATCAGGTTCCGACTGCCTATAAGGAAGCTCATGAGCGTGTCGGCTATCGCAGGTTGATCGACGAAACGCAGATTGTGGACACGTCTTCGGTTATAACGGAGGCGCTCGGGTTCTCGCCAGAGCAGGATAAAGAATTTCGAGCCAATCTAAAAGCCGGGAACGCCAAAGCGCTAACCGAGCTGCTGGAGCGCTTCTTCGCGCAGTGGCGCGACTGCCCGATTCATGCCGGCGCCTGGCTCAGGTTTGCCGAGACGGAGATGGTTCGCATTCGGCAAGCGCTATCCTACGACGTGATGAATCCATCCACCTTGGACGAAATTCTGGCGAACGCGGAGGAGAAGCTTCAGCGGTGCGTGACCGTACACGAGCTGGAGTCGCTGCTTGCGGATTGGGTGAAGCGGATCGCGGAGGTCATTCAGCAGAAGAAGGAACGGAAGGATGCCATTATCTCTTTCGTCATGGAATATGTCGGCGCGAACTTGGAGCACGACATCTATTTGCAAACGTTAGCCGACAAGCTGAATATTAGCAGCGGTTATTTATCCTCTTACTTCAAGGAGAAGACGGGCGTCAATTTGGTGGAGTACATCAATGAGACCCGGATCCAAAAAGCGACGGACCTGTTGGCGGATAGTCAACTGAAAATTCAGGACGTGGCAGAGGCGGTCGGTTATCGGAATATTACGTCCTTCAACCGGATGTTCAAGAAATATACGGGTCTCAAACCGAGCGACTTCCGAAAAAACCGGGAACCGCGGTCGGAAAGCATGTGAATGAATAATGGCGGCAGGCGTGCTGGGGCTAGCTCCCTGAACCTGCCGTCATTTCTTTATAATCGGCGCGTAGCGGGTCGTAGTCGGCAAGAGTGGCAGAGTGGGCTTATTTACGGAACCTTTATCTTTTTTTCATATGTGTAAAATCGTATCGGTTACTAAGCGAACAGCTTATTTACCGGGCCCTCGCCCCTCGCCTATGCTGGAATGACCAAAGGGGGGATATGGGTTTGCGTCATCTTCGATGAAGTGAAAGCGCTCAACATTCCATGAATGAGAAAAGGACGGGGTTCTATGAAAAATGCGAAGTTTGCCTTCCTTGCCGTCATCTGTATGGTTCTGCTTCTCGCCGCTTGCAGCAACAGCAATAACAACACGAAGCCGGCGTCAACGCCATCGAAGACGGACCAACCGGCCGCGACGCCTGATGACTCATCAAACGAACAACCCAAAGCTTCGGATAAGCCTGCTTTGCCTGAACCTGCGACGATTCGCCTCTTTACGGAGAATTCAACCGCTTGGCCCGTCAAGCCGGATTGGGGCGTCTGGAAATGGATTAAGGAAGAGACGAATATTACGATCGAACCGGTGCTCGCGACAGGCCCCGAATCGTTGGCGCTGGCGATTTCTTCGGGCGATATGCCGGATGTGCTGTCCGTCTTCCCCGGCGATGTGCAAAAATACGGCCCGCAAGGGGCTTTCATCGATCTGGCCCAACATCTGGACCAAATGCCGAACGTCAAAGCTTACTTGGACAGCAAGCCCGACGTGAAGGAGCGAGTGCTGTCTCCGACCGGAGAAATGTTCAGCATCCTGAACGATGGCGCCGGCGAAGGCAGTCAGACGGTCTGGATGTATCGCGAGGATATTTTCAAGAAACATAATCTCGCGGAGCCCAAAACCTGGGACGACTTGTATGCCACGGCCAAGAAGTTGAAAGAGCTCTATCCGGATAGTTATCCGTTCGCCTTCCGCCATGGATTGAACACGCTGAACTTTATCGGGCCTTCGTTCGGGATTTATCCGGAGATGCATCCGGATGCGAAGGATCCGAGCAAAATGAAATACGGTCTTCAGGATCCGGCCGCCAAAACGATGGTGGGGATGTTGAACAAGTTTCTGGAAGAAGGCCTGATCCCGCCGGATTGGCTCACGATGGACTATAAAGCGTGGGCGCAGTTCATGACCACGAACAAGTCGTTCATCGCCGTTCAATTCATCGGCCAAATCGAAATCATCAACAGTCAGCTTGCGGAGGGGACTCTCAAGTTTATGGTGCCGCCGATCGGAGCGGGCGACCAGCCATACTTGGCGAAGAGCGGTTTCGAGAACTATGGTCTGGCCGTATCGTCGACGACGAAGAACCTTGACGCGTCCCTGCGCTATCTGGATTACATCTTCTCCGCGAAAGGCCGGGACATTCAGAGCTGGGGCAAAGAAGGGGAGACCTACACGGTCGAAGGCGGCAAGCGGAAGTTTAATGCCAACTACAAAGAAGCCAATGATTTGCGTGTCCAATCGGGTATTCAGACCGCCGGCACCTACGGGTGGTTCGATTTCGAGGCTTGGCTTGCGCTGGTGAAAGAGGAGGAGCAAGCTTCGTACCGGGAAGCGCCGAAATATCGGCTCAACGTGTCGAATATCCTGCCTGTGTTAACCACGGAAGAGGCGGCAACCGTCTCGGTGCTGAACGACCAGATCTGGAAGTTCTGGACGGGGGAAGTGACCAAGTTTATTTTCGGCGATCGGGACATGTCGGAATGGGAGACGTTCGTGAAGGAGCTCGACAAGTACGATATTGCCACCATTCAATCAACCTACCAAACCGCCTTGGATCGGCTGCTGGCCAATACCAAGTGAACCTAAGCTATAGGGCCATATCGATAACGCACGGTATGGCCCTGCTTCACGATCAGGAGAGGGGGACGGTGTCTTGAAATCATCCATCATCAAGCGGTTCAAGCGCGATCGGATCTATCTGCTGCTGCTCGTCCCTTTGCTGCTCTATTACGCCTTGTTCAGGTATGCGCCGATGTTCGGGATCGCGGTGTCCTTTTTGGATTACAACCTGTTCAAAGGGTTTTGGGCCAGCGATTGGGTCGGACTGAAACATTACAACATGTTCATCAACAATCCGGACGCATGGAATATCATTCGCAATACGCTTGTGCTTGGCGGGTTAAAACTCTTGTTTTTGTATCCGGCGCCGATCATACTGGCCATTCTGTTTCACGAGATGCGTTGGAAGAAGTACAGAAGGTTCGTGCAGACCGTCAGTTACATGCCTTTCTTCTTGTCCAGCGTCGTCGTCTCCAGCATCCTGATCATGCTCTTGTCGCCGAGCACGGGATGGATCAATCAACTCATCGTATCCTTGGGATTCGAGCCGATCTATTTTTTGCAGCAATCGGAATGGTTTCGTCCCATCTATATCGGCTCCGACATTTGGCAGCATGTCGGTTTTGGCACGATCATTTATTTGGCCGCGTTGTCCTCGATCGATCCCCAGCTCTACGAAGCCGCCAAGATCGACGGAGCGGGAAGATGGAAGCAGACGCTTCATGTTACGCTGCCCGGCATCGTGCCCGCGATGGTGATCGTGTTTATTTTGCAGATTGGCGGCATATTGGAGCTTAGCTTCGACAAGGCCTTCCTGCTCGGCAATACGGCGACGCTCGAAACATCGGATATCATTTCGACTTACGTGTACCGTATCGGCATTCTGGGGGGCAGCTTTAGCTACGCGGCGGCGATCGATTTATCCATGGCCGTCATTTCATTCCTCTTTATCTACTCCGCCAATAAAGTCAGCCGTAGAGTGGGGGAGACGAGTTTATGGTGAAGCTGAAGCGGATCAGACTCTTCGACGTCGTCAATTTCGTGCTGCTCGCCATCGTGGCGTTCGCGTCCCTGTTTCCCTTTGTCCATATGGCCTCCGTTGCCCTCAGCTCGCCGGAATACGTCATTCGCAACGAAGTCGGGTTGTGGCCCAAAGGCCTGCAATGGGATGCCCTAACCGCCGCGGTCGGAGACGAGCGGCTGTGGATCGGCTACCGGAACACGCTGCTGTACGTGGTGCTGGGCACGAGCATCTCGATGCTGGTCACCATGCTGGGCGCGTATTCGTTATCGCGAAGAAACTTGCTGCTTGGGCAGCCCATCATGATGCTGATCGTCTTTACGATTATGTTTAACGGCGGGATGATTCCTTTCTATCTCGTGGTCAAGTCATACGGTCTATTGGATACGATCGGCGCGATGGTATTGCCCAATGCCATCAATACGTTCAACTTGATCGTGATGCGTACGTTTTTCCAAGGCATTCCGAAAGAAATCGAGGAGTCCGGCCGGATCGACGGATTGTCGGATATTCGATTGCTCACGTCCATCGTCATTCCCTTATCGAAGCCCGTGCTCATGACGATCGGTCTATTCTACGCGGTGGAAATCTGGAACAGCTTCTCGGCGGCGCTGCTGCTGCTGCGAAACCCGGACTTATATCCGCTTCAGCTGGTGATCCGCAATCTGGTCGTGGTCGGCCAGGCAGGCGACGTGCTGGAGACCACTTCAGCCTCCGGCCGAAGGGTCGTGCTGGAATCCTTGAAATATGCGCTGATTCTACTGGGCTGCCTGCCGATTATCATGGTGTATCCGTTCATCCAGAAGCACTTCGAGCAAGGCGCGTTGATCGGTTCCGTGAAGGGTTAATGCGGGGCAATGCCGCTGCCGTGCTTACAGGAATGATGCGTGTCCCGGGAAACGAAGCGAGGAGGTACGTATGCGCAAACCAATGGTTCATCGTATAACGCTTGCGATCGCGACAATCATGGCGAGTTTGTTCTTGCTGGGCACATCGGCTTCGGCCGAAGGCGAGATGCCGCAATGGCCGACAACGACGGGCGGATTGACGATGCCGTTCCTGCCGGAGGACCAATCGTCTAGCAGCCAGAATCCGCCGGACTTCCGCTGGGCCTATATCGAAGGCGCTTCACGTTATCACGTTCAAGTCGCCCGAAGCGCCGATTTTGCGGCGGTCGCCTATGAGTCGTCCGCGATTTCGACGAACTTCTATAATTTCCCTGAGGTGTTCGCCACCGGTACCTGGTTCTGGCGAGTGAAGTACGAGCAAGCGGGAGTATGGTCGGCATGGACGGCGCCGAGGCGTTTCCGCATTGAAGAGAACGCGTTTCCCTTTCCTGTCCCGCCAGTGGATACGATTCGAGCGCGCATCAGCTCGGATCATCCTCGCATCTGGACGAATGACGCGAATCTGGCGGAGTTCCGCTCCTATTCCTTGACGAAAGGGAAGACGCTTTACGATGCCAAGCTGGCTAAAGTAACCGCCAATATAAACCCAAACGTGACGATGCCGGTCGATCCAGGCCCGAGTCATGATGATCTTTACGTGACGGTGTCGATTAACAATATGTGGGATGCAGCCTTCGTTTATTTAATCTCGGATAACCCTGCTGTCGGCGAGAATGCGAAGAAACAGCTATTGAATCTCGCCAAGTGGGACCCGATAGATGGCCGCACGAGTCATGCCAAGCAGAATCAGTGGAATCGATCGATCGCATACAAGTCGGCTATGGCCTATGACTGGCTGTACGGCATACTAACCGAGGCGGAACGAAAAGAAATCGCGGACATGGTTGCGATTCGAGCCCAGGCCATGGCGGACGCTCTCTTTCAAACCACGCCAATTGTGGAAAACCCCTACCAATCCCATGGGTGGACGGGACTCGGCTATTTGGGAATTGTATCGATCGCCATGATGGACGATATACCGGAAGCCGAAGACTGGTTTCGCAAAACAATCCCCTTATATACTAATTTGCTGGCGCCTTGGGGCGGGGATGACGGCGGCTATAGTCAAGGGACCGGCTATTCGCAGTGGGGATTGCTGTCCAGCAAAGAGTTCATGGACGTCCTTCTGCTAGCCAATGGTTTGGATTTGTATGATAAAGCGTATTCAAGGCATCAAGTCAACTTCCCGTTGTATGCTTATCCGAACGGGTCGCCTAGAGGCGTGTTCGGGGACGACAGCGAATACGTGCCGCACGGTCCGAATGTCACGACGTACAAACGGCTTGCGGAAAAGTACAACAATCCGTACATGCAGTGGGCGTATTTGAACAACGGTTCGGCTCCATACGATTTCTTGAACGACTACTTTCATGGCGACCCATCCATAGAACCGAAGCCGCCGGTCGCGCTGCCGAGAGCCTACTGGTTTAAAGATACGGGCTGGGCGGCTCTGCACTCCAATCTGTATGATAAGGAGCGCGTGTCCTTCTACTTCAAATCCAGTCCGTACGGAAGCTACAACCACAGCCATTCGGATCAGAACAGCTTCATTCTGAACGCCTTCGGGGAAACGCTGGCCTTGGACAGCGGCTACTACGATGAATATTATTCTCCCCATCATGCCTCCTATACGAAACAAACGTTTGCCCATAATGCGATTACGTACGACGGCAAGAAGGGACAGCCTTTCGACACGATCGACGCCAAGGGGAAAATAACCGGATTCGTCACCCACCCGGACTTCGACTCGGTAAGCGGCGACGCATCCGCGGCTTATGCCGGAGCTTTATCCAAGGCTGAACGACATATCATTTATGTCCGTCCTTCCATGTTCGTGACGATTGATAACCTGGCGTCGCCCCAAGCCGGAGGCTCTGCCTTTACATGGTGGCTGCACGCGGAAGAGAACCTGAGCGTGGATCACGATCAAGCGGGCGCGACGATCAAGAAAGGAAAAGCCGCCTTGAAGACGAGGATCCATGCACCCGGGCAAATGAGCGCCGTCTATGAGGAACGGTTTCTGGATGCGAATGGGGTGGAAAAAAGACCGGGCGTAAAAGCTGACGGGAGTCCCATCCGATACGCCGATAAGCCGAACCAACGACATGCCGCGTTTACGACGCCCAAGACGGGCAGCACGACCATCGTAACGACGATGGACGTGTATGAGAAGTCGGCTCGTCCGCAGAACGTGGTTTCGGAAAACCTCGGTACTTATGTAAAGTTAACATTCGAGGATGGCTCGCAAGTCTATGTGCGTCTTGCGCACACAGGCGAAATCGACACGGGGACGTACAGATTCAACGGCGCCGCGATCGCCGTCAAGGGAGATACGGTGCTCCTGGTGTCGGGTACGAAGCTCGTTCGCAATGGCGTGACGTTGATCGAGAGCAGCGCGCCTTCGACGATTGTGTACGGCAAGAAGCAGCTGATGGTCATGAGCGATGCGGACAGCACGCATTCGTTATACGCTCCCGGAATTACGGCGGTTAGAGATGAGCAAGGCCAGGCCATACCGAATGCCGGAACCGCTGCCGCCAACCTATCGGCAAGAGGGCTGTATTGGAGCGCGGCCAATGACAGGCTGTCCATCCAAATTCAGAAGGGAAAGTATGCGTTAAAGCTGAACGATGCTGTAGTGCCCGGGCCGTTAGCGGATATTCCTTTGCAACTGGTGGTTGACGGGGCGTCATCGGCGCTGCAATTGAAAGCGCACCAGGATTTGGACGGCCATCCGGTCGGATGGGGGAAACTGCCCATTCAAGAAGGGCTGTACGAAATCATCGAGAAATCGCCTGGACTATTATTCGAGAAGTACAAAGAGAACGTGTTCTACTCGGAAGACAATCCTTCCGTCATCATTTCAGGCGCTTCCGGCGTGTTGAAATTAAAGAAAATAGGTTCGGATCAGCTGACGCCGACAGAGGTGAGAGAAGACTTTAACCAGGTCCGAGATACGTTGACAGTGTGGCAGGAAGCGGAGTTGTTTACAGCAACGGGAGGAAGCGGATCCTTCAGAATCTATCGAACGCGTCCTTTCTTGTCCGACGGCGCAGGCGTAAGCAACTGGTTGAATAAAGGACAATGGATCAAATGGGAACTCGATGTGCCCCATCAAGGGAAATACGACTTCGTCGTCAAATACGTAGCAGGCTGGGATGCCCCGGCCAGCAGACTTCTGCAAGTGGGCGATCAGGGATACAAAATCGATGTGCCGGCTACCGCTGGCTTCGGAGGGGCGGAGAGCGAATGGAGATCGCTTCGCGTCCGCATGAATCAGGAGCTGAACCCGGGTCCGGTCGAAATCACGATGTGGCATGCCGGAGGCGGAATGAATACGGATTGGATCGGCATCGTGGAGGTGAAGGAGGACGAGATTCGGCCGACGGTTCCCGGGAACGTAGCCGTTGCGTCGGTCGACGATACGACGGCCCAAGTGACGTGGGAGGCTTCCACGGATAACGTAGGCGTAAGCGGTTATGTCATCTATGCCAACAACGCGGAAGCGGGCAGGGTCAATGCGCAAACGCTAACCTATCAGCTTACCGGTCTTGTACCCGCGACGGAATATAAGATCACGGTTAAGGCGGTTGATACCTCCGAGAATTACTCGGTATCCAGCAGCATCGCGTCGATCATGACGACGGACACCGCCCCGCCGGCATGGAACGACGGGACCTTGAAAGCCGCCCTCGTATACGGGGATATGATCAGGCTTGCATGGGACGGCGCCGAGGATAATTCCGGGGCGATACACGCGTATGAGGTGTACCGAATGGAGGGGACGGCACGGATGCTAATCGCTTCGGTTACCGGCCGGGGGTATGATGTATTCGGGCTGCAGCCAGGCGGGAACTATCGATTCCAGGTCGAAGCGTCCGATAGGAGCGGGAATCAATCGGTCACGGGTCTCGCCATCAACGTAACGACTAAGGCAACGGAATCGACAGAAGGTTTCTTCGATACGTTCGACCTCGTACCGGCAGGCGAATCGCCAAGCATGACCGGCTGGTCGATCGTCGCGCCCTTCGGCAAAGCCGCGGTCGAAGCGGCGCCAGGGGGTACCGGGAATATGTTGAAATTGGAGGATAGGGATTACGATAATTCGAGCCAGAATCACGAATACCGCCAAGCGTTCGTCGCGAACCGAAGCTTCGCCCCGCTGAGCGGAAAGCTGGTGTTCGAAACGAAATTCAAATTTAGCAAGCTTAGCAGCGATCACGGGAATTTCAATGTCGAATTGATCGGCAACGGCAAGACCGCGGCTCGATTAACGGGATTCAGCGACGGCAGATTGGGCTACTGGGTCATGGAGAACGGCGCAGCCGCGGCGCAATATGTACCGACCGGTTCGGCGTCCTATACGAATCCGAGCGACCAATGGATCGATGTTCGAATGGAAGTGGATACCGAACTTCAAACCTACGACCTCCTTCTGACCTCCGAGTCGTTCCAAACTTGGCCGGCTGTATCAGGGGGGAACGGCGCAACGGGTGCGGGAACCATCCGCGTATCGGATATACCCTTCTATAACAACGACGTAAGTCTATCGAGTCTCGACACGGTCAAGATTACCGGGAGCAGATATACAGGGATTTACCAATTTGATCACGTTGCCCTGTTTAAGGACGAAGCTTCGGAGCCGACTTCGGAGGCAGCCGTTATGCTTGCGGCACCCGAGCAAGTCGATACGTCCGGCGAGTTCGAGGTTGCGATCGGACTACGGGATGCGCCCGGGGTCGCGGCGCAAGATATGCTGCTGGATTACGACGGCGAGCGGTTTGACTTCATAAGCGCGGCCGCTATGCGCACGGGCACCGTGGTGACGATCGCGGAGGAGGATGAAGCCAGCGGAACGGTGAGACTGCTATCGACGAATATCGGAACGAACACTGAAGTGTACGACGAGCCGAATCTGCTGAAGATCACGTTCAAGGCGAAGACGTTATCGGGTTCCGGCGTAATCGCCGTAACCGAAGCGACTGTAGCGGATACTGGCGGCAACGAAACTCAGATCCACAATCTGCCATCCGTTGCGGTGAGCGTGATTAATCCGGTGCCATTCGCGGGCGTCGTGTTTAAGGACAGCGACGGCAACCCGCTGAGCGGCGGTACGGTCACCTACTACGATAATGGTTGGAAACCCTACGGCGTGACGGATAGTTCGGGAACGGTCAGCAAGCCGATCGCGAACAAGGCGCATACATTCCGTATGACCTACCAAGGGACGTACCAAGACGTGCAGCAGAATATCGCCGAGAAGCCTACGGTCGTATTCCGGACCGTCAAGGTGAAGGCGCAGTTGAAAGACAGCCAAGGTCGTCCATTGGACGGCGGGACGGTTACTTATTATGCGGCAGGATGGAAACCGCTAGGAACGACCGTCGGAGGCGAAGCCGCGAAGGAGCTTCTGCCCGGAACGCATACGTTTCGAATGACCTACCAAGGAACTTCCCAAGATGCGAGTCAGGATACCGGCGTTCAAGCCGCGGTCGTATTCCAGACCGTTAAAGTGAAAGTGACGTTGAAAGACGGTCAAGGCAATCCGTTGGACGGCGGAGTGGCGAAGTATTATGCAAGTGGCTGGAGGCCATTCGGTACGACCGCGGGTGGGGAGACCGTGAAGGAGCTGCTGCGCGGAACGCATGCATTCAGCATGACCTATGCGGGAGCAACTAGTCAAAAAATCCAGAATATAGGAACGGATTCAATCGTCACCTTCGTGCAAGGGGAATGAGTAAGCACTCAAAACCGAGGAGGTTGTACCTTGATGAAAAAGCGGCGTGCGATCCTATTCCTGCTATTCGGCCTGTTGGTCATGATGTCATTTACCAATGCGAAATCTTCGTTTGCCGCGTATATCCCGGGCACGGACGGGTTTTGGGAATCGTTCGATACTAAAGGCACCGGCGATTTCACCAATGGCGACGGGTGGACGAATGTCAATTACTACGGAGGGATCGCCTCCATCGTGGAAGAGCCGGATGCGGCTAATAAGAGCCTACAGCTCGTCGACAATGACTACGATACGAGCAGCACGGTCAATGCCTACCGTTTCGGCGCCTTTGCCGTCAAAGAAGGTTTCGGAGGATTAAGCGGCAAAGTCGTGTTCGAAACCAGGTACAAAGTCAAGCAGATCGACGGCATGACGCCGAGCTATAACATCGAGCTGTACGGGGGCACTCAAAAGGCGGCGAGAATGCTGCAGTATAGTTCGGGTAACTTCGGCATAAAGACGTTAAGCGACGCGACCGCCGATAACTACGCCTTCCCGGGCGGATCGTCGGGTTCCCCGCTTCCGATCGACCAATGGGTGACGGTGAAGATGATCATCGATACGGCGGCGAGAACCTATGACTTGACCGTCCAATCCGATTCGCTCAAGACCTATAGCGGTACCGTGGATAGTCAGGCCGCACTGGATTCGGCGACGGGAACGTTTCATAAAACGGGCATTCCCTTATACGGCGCCTTCACCGGAACGGAAATCACGAAAGTCCAGCTCTACTCGAACCTCTACAAAGGGGAGACGTACTTCGACTATATTGCCTTATACGAAGCGTCCGCCTCACCTGAGGCCGTGATTACCGCGCCTAATCAAGTAAACGAGTTGGAGGAATTCCAAGTCCATGTGGGGGTGAAGAACGTAACCGCAGCGAAGGCCGAAGACATCACGGTGAATTATGATGCGAACGTGTTTGATTATATCGGAACCGAAGGCGCGGCAAGCGGCAATTCCAGCACGACCATCGATAGCGTCGAACATGAGGCATCAACCGGCAGTCTGCGAATCGTGGCTTCGAATCCCGGGGAAGCAAACGTAATCTATGGCGAAGCGCCGGTAGCGCGAATCACCTTCAGAGCGAAGAATGTCGCGGCAACCGGGCAATTCGCCATCGCGAATGCGGCCGTGGCCGACGGTTCCGGCAACGAAACCATCATCGAAACATTGGCGGCGGCTTCCGTTACCGTCAGTAAAAGTTCGGCATTGCCCGGGCTCATTAGTACGACGACGGCACTCCATAACGGCGCGCAAGAGGGAGTCGAAGACGGTACCTTCATTCCCGGGACGCTAAGCGGATTAAAGGCTGCCTTGAAGCAGGCCATTGACGAAGCGCAGCTCGTCGCCAACAAGACGGATGCCACGACGCAGGAAATCGATGCGGCGATTCGCCGGTTAACCGCGGCTCGGGATCTATTCGAAAGCAAAAGAATCCAGCCTGCGACGGGGGATATCAACCTCTCGCGGCAAATTTCGATCGGAGATCTCGGCTTAGCGGTGGGGTATTTCGGTAAACAGTCATCCGACGCGGATTGGCTCTCGGCCAAAATCGCGGATTTGAATGAAGACGGGAAAGTGGATACGGTCGACCTGGTCTTTATTTCGCGGCGGATTACCCGAGTTAATTAGAATGGCCCATCGTGGATAAAAGGAGTTGGATAAAGCAGCGAGGGTATCGCAAAAGGGAGACCCTTTGCGACGCCCTCGATCCAAATTCGACGTCCGGCGGATCGTTCTTTACGTATTTAGGTGTTCCAATCGATGGTGCGGAACGCGTTCGAATCCGCCGACTCGTTGGCTCTTAAACACAATAATGCGCTAAGCAATCCGTCTTCCAACGGCGTCGCGGATGGCTCGAGCCCGCGCATGACGCGCGTGAAGTTACGCAGCAGCTCGGTATCTCCGCCGCCATGACCGTCGTAGGCGTTCGCGTCAAGCCGATGCGTTTCCACCCGGGCTTCATGGTGCATGAACACCTTGAGTTCGCTCGTGTACCAATCAAACTCCAATGTCCCTTTGTAGCCGAGCAGACGCGCACCTCGTCTGCCCGCGCCGCGGCGGGCGAAGAAGTTCTGCGAGTACGCCGCATGCATCCCGGAGTCGTAACGAATAAGCGCGCTGCCGGAATCTTCATTCCCCGTATCTTCGGCGAAGCTGCAATATAAGCCTAAATCATGGTTTATGGAGCTTTCCGGACAGGAATATTGCGCTTCGCAATCCGTGCACTTTAACCCGGCCTTGCGGTCGCCTTTATAGATCTGCTTGGATTTCATCGCGCATACCGCGACCGGATTATGGCCGACCAAATAATTGATATAATTAAAATCATGCGTCGCTTTCTGGAGGAATAAGCCGCCGGTAATTCGTTCGTCTCGATACCAATTTTGGTAGTACACATTACCATACGGCACATTATTAACCGCTTGTACGTGTTCGACCGTGCCGATCTTCCCGGAATCGACGATCTCTTTGGCGAGTTTGACCAGGGGGGTATTCCGGAGGGGGAAGGAGACGACGACTTGCGATTTGGAGGCCGCATATCCTTCTTTCAATCGAACGAGATCTTCGAAAGTAGTCGCAACCGGCTTTTCCAAGAACAACGGGATATCTCGCTTGAGCACCTTGAGGGCCATCTCCGTATGCAGGTCGCAGCGGGTGCCCACGACAACCCCGTCCAGCTCGGTGTTCGCTAGGAGGGTATCGGGGCTCTCGTACCATTCGATCCGATCTGCATGGTCGAACGTTGCGCGCGACTTGATCTCCTCTTTGCGGGGATCCGCAACGGCGGCAATTTGACAGCCGGGATCTATCTTCGATAGTTCCGCGAATAAACCTTGAACCCGAGCTCCATATCCGATAATACCGATTCTCATCGATCAACACCCTATTCTTTAGTTGATAGTCGTCTCATAACTTGTTAATAATCGACTTTATGGAGTAATCGTATCACTACTCAAACCTGAAGTATTTGCTAGTTCTCGATTAAAAGTTGCAAGAAATCGATCAATTTGCTCGTGAGGAGAGAGGAAATCATAGAGGCTTTCATGCATCCGAAACCTCGCCTTTTCATTAGCCGTGAACTAATGCCGAGCGTTCACTGGGCGCAAAGCCAATGCGCGCCCGTCATGCACGGCACGACTAGGCGATTGTACGATTTTGAATTCATGTACGTGATGACGGGTGAAATGCGCGTTCATTTCGCGGGCGAACCGTGCCCGGTGATCTACCAATCCGGGGAGCTTCTGTTCCTGCAATCGGCGGTCCATCATCGAATCGAGATTACATCCGATCAGGGCGCGCGGTTGCTAGGCATCCATTTTGACTTTTACGATGAGCTGGATACGGGAATCGATCTCGATATGGTTGTCCCTGAAGACTGCGTCGACGAGAATCATTTCTGTTTCCTGCCGGTAGATGAACATGGCGATTCGATATTCGCCTGCCGTTATTCGGCGGTTCCGCTGGAGATCGTACGATGGATGGAGGCCGTCAGGGAGGAGTTTCTATCCGCCAAACCAGGATTCGAAACGGTATGCAGAGGATTGATGCTGCTTATCTTCGCGGCTCTTATGAGACTCCAAGCGAATTCTGCAAGGTTAACCTCGCCTGCTTATGACAAGGCGCTTCATGAATTGGCAGACGAGCTGCGCAAAGATATGCAGCTGCAGTGGTCGAATGCCGCGATGGCGCAACGTTTAAATATAAGCGAGGATCATTTCATTCGCTTGTTTAAGGAAACGTTCGGGACAACGCCGCATCAATTTTTACAGCGCATACGCCATCATGAAGCGATCAAATATTTGCGGGAGTCGGATTTGAAGATCGAATCGATCGGCAGGCTGGTCGGGTATGAAGACTTGCATCGCTTCAGTCACGCGTTCAAGAAATGGCAGGGGGTATCGCCGAGGTTGTATCGGCGGATGTGCAATATTTTATAATTTTATTGAAGCGACAGGGAGGTAGTTTACAATGTCCAAAATAAAGGTTGCCATTATCGGGTGCGGCACGATTGCCAACGCTTCGCATATTCCCTCTTATCTGGCCAATCACAGTGCCGAGATCAAATATTTCTGCGACATTAACCAAGCGAAAGCGGATCAAGCGGTGCTTGAATACGGCTGCGGGACGGCCATCGCGGATTACCGCATCGCGTTGAACGATCCGGAGATCGCGGCGCTGTCCATCTGCACGCCGAATGATGTTCATGCGGCCATATCCATCGATAGCTTACGAGCAGGCAAGCACGTGCTGTGCGAGAAGCCGGCCGCCAGGACGTATGCGGAAGCGCTGGAGATGCAGAAGGTTCAGCATGAGACCGGACGCGTGCTCAATATCGGGGTCGTGAATCGGTTCAACACGGGCGTGAATCTCATCAAAAAAATGATCCGAGACGGCGAGCTCGGAGAGCTGTATCATGTGTATATAAGCTTTCGTTCCCAGCGGTCGATTCCGGGACTTGGCGGCGCGTTTACGACCAAATCCGTCTCGGGCGGCGGGGTGTTGATCGACTGGGGCGTCCATTTTCTCGATATCGTCATGCACTGCTTAGGCGATCCGCAGCCGCTCACGGTATCCGGACAGACGTACAGCAAATTGGGCTCGGACATCCCCGATTATGCGTATCTCAACATGTGGGCGGGTCCGCCCGACCATGCCGGCACGTATGACGTGGAAGATCTGGTGACGGCCATGATCCGAACGGCCGGCCCGACGATTACGTTGAACGGCGCATGGGCGCAAAATATAGGCGTCGAAGAAATGTACATCGATTTCCTCGGCGATAAAGCCGGCATCCGTCTGCAATATGGCAAAGGCTTCAAAGTGTTCGGCGCGAAGGACGGCGTGTTATTGGAGACAACGCCCGCCTTCAAGTCCCTGGAGATGTTCCAGAACGAGATCGACTCCTTCCTCGACTGTATCCGCACCGGGGAGAAGCTGCCGTCCCATATCGATACGGTCATTCTTTCCTCTCGCATCATCCAAGGCATCTACGATTCGTCCGACTCGAATAGAGAGATTGTCTTCGAAAGCGCCGGGGAGGCTGAAGCATGAAAAGAATCGGGTTCATTGACTATTTTCTTGATGAATGGCATGCCAAGCATTATCCGGCCTGGATCGAAGAGGCAACGGGCGGATCGATGAAAGTGACTTGTGCGTACGGTAAGGCGGATTCGCCGAAAGGGAGAACCAACGAAGCATGGTGCCGCGACATGGGCATCGAGCTGCTGCCTACGATTGAAGCGGTTATCGCGGAGAGCGATTACTTGATCGTCCTGTCGCCCGATCATCCGGAATTTCATGAAGAGCTGGCCTGGCTTCCATTACAATCCGGCAAACCGACGTACGTGGATAAAACGTTCGCTCCCGATCGCCAGACCGCGCTGCGAATGTTTGACAGGGCGAAGAAGCATGGTACGCCGCTCTATTCATCCTCGGCGCTGCGGTTTGCCGCAGAGTACGAGCTAGCCCAAGGGAAGGCGATCGATACGCTGTGCAGCCAAGGGCCGGGCCAATTCGCTAATTATGGCGTTCATCAGATCGAGCCGATCGTAGCTCTGATGGGGGCGGATGCGAAGCGCGTGATGTCGATCGGCACCGTTCTTACGCCCGCGCTGCTCATCGAATTCGCGCATAGCCGGCAAGCGACGCTCCATCACATTCAGAACAGTCCGTTTCATCTTACCGCGCAATTCAAGGATGGCGATTCCGTTCGAATGACGGCCGAATCGGATTTCTTCACCTCATTTATTGATAATTTGGCGCAATTTTTCCGTACCGGCGCGGCGACGGTACAACCGGAGGAGACGCTCGCGGTCATGGCCCTGATCGAGTATGGACGGATGGCCATGCAAACGCCATATCAATGGATTGAATTGCCGAGTCTACACGACGAATAGAGAAGTATCTTCATCGTCCGGAAGGGAGAAAGGAACGATGGCTTACCAGTTATCGCAGTTGAGCGCAGCCGGAATTCCGCCGCTATTGAGCGGGATTGAGAACGAGGAACAATGGGCGCTCAAGCGGGCGGACATTCGCCGCATCTGGCTGGATTATATCGGGGGGCTGCCCGCAAGACCGCCCGTCCGGATGCGCGTGCTTTCGCGAAGCGAGCAACCCGATCATACGAGACTGCATATCGTTTACGATACGGTCTATGACGACCAGATCACGGCGTACATCTTGGTGCCGGACAAGGAACAGGTGCCGCCTCCTAATTCAACGGGTTATCCGGCCGTCATCGCCCTTCATCCGACGAATCAGCGAGGGAAGGAAGATATCGCGACGGCCGAAGGCAAAAGAAACCGCATGTATGCGCTGGAGCTCGTGCAGCGTGGTTATGTCGTATTAGCGCCGGATGCCCTTACGGCAGGCGAACGAATTTATCCGGAACATGAGGCTTTTCATAGCGGACCTTTCTACGAACAGCATCCAGAATGGTCGACGGTCGCCAAGAACGTGACGGATCATGTACAGGGTATTGATGTCTTATGTTCGTTAGCGGACGTAGATCCGCAGGCGATCGGGGCAATCGGACATTCGTTCGGCGCATACAATGCCTACTTCCTGGCGGGGATGGAAGACCGGATCAAAGCCGTCGTATCCAGCTGCGGCTTCAGCCCGTTCACCGGGGATCCGCATCCGGAGCATTGGGGATACCGCGCTTTCCCGTATACGCATATTCCGAAGATTTCCGATGATTTGAAGGCGGACCGGATCCCGTTCGAGTTTCATGAAGTCGCCGCTCTGTGCGCGCCGACGCCTTTCTTCAACTATGCCGGCGGAGAGGATCATATCTTCCCCCACTGGAAGTCGATCGGAGAGGGGATGCTCGAACTTGCGAAGTTGTATCGGCTGCTGGGCAAAGAGGATGCTTTCCGTGCCTACATTGGGGCGGGCGGCCATGATTTCCCTGTAGAGATCCGCCAAATGGCATATGCGTTTCTCGATCATTGGTTGAAGTAACAGCAGGGGCAGTCCCAGCGTCATCTAGGATGACGTTTGGAACTGCCCCTGCTTTTTGATTCTCTTCTCAATTGCCGCATTCCTTAGCCAGCCGCCGAATTTCGAAGCTCATCCGATCGTTCACCGGATAGACGCTTTCAATATAAGCCAGCACATGCAGCGCCGATTCCGGCAAACGGTCGCAGCCCAGCAGCATGCCGCCCAGTTTGTCGGCGAATCCCGGATACCGCCGTTCCAACCGCCGTTCCGGTCCGAACGGATCCGGGAAGAACGACGCTTCTTGCTCGAGTAGATGCAAGACGGAAATCACGTTATCGATCGCATAGCTCTGGATGAACCGCAGCGCCGTTAACCGTTCGCCCCGGGCATAGCGGCCGAGGCCGACATAGAGATTGGTCAACGCTTCGTTAAGCGGTTGGTCGAGCGAAGTCGGCTTTTCCTTGTGTGGCAGCCGAGACGAGGCGGCTATCTCCGTCTTCCATTCGGGTGACCGCCACACCATTCGCCCGCCGGCGTAAGCGATGTCGGCAAGCTCGTCTTCTTCGAAAATTGCGAATTCGCCGAAGATGCCGTCCTCGAACAAGATTTTGTAGCCGACCTCCGTATTCGCGAACGAATAGGCCAACGGATATACGTGCTCCAGCCAATCCAAGCTCGCGAGGAAGCGCGGTTTCTCGCCATTCCGAATGAGGACGAAGAAATCCAGATCGGAGTAGGCATCCAGACGATCCGTTTCCAGCCCGACCGAGCCTAGTCCGAGCAGACCTAACGCTCCATCCGTCTTGCTTAGCGATTCGCCGATGGCGTCGAGCCGTTGAAGTAGTTTATCGGTATGCTGCATGATGACCATTCTCCTCAGATGTTAAGTTTCTAATATGATCTTTCCTCGAATAACGTCAAGGGGTTGTCCCCCGCAATCCTTACCCTTTATCCGCCCCGGCCGTCAACCCCTCGACGAGGAAGCGTTGGAAGACCAGGAATACCGCCGTGATCGGCAGGGCGACGAGCACGCAGCCGGCCGCGAAGATCGTGAACTGCGTCGCGAAATTGCCGCTGACCATGTTGAACAGCCCGACGGCTAGCGTCTGTTTTTCCGTCGACCGCAGCACGACCTGCGCGAAAATATAATCGTTGAACGCGCCGGCGAACGAGGTGACGGACAGCAGCACGATCATCGGACGGGACAGCGGGAGGAAGATGCGGAAGAATACGCCCCAATGGCTGGCCCCGTCAAGGCGCGCCGCTTCCTCCAGACTTTTGGGAATCGTGTCGTAGTAGCCTTTGACCACGAGGTAACCCAGTGCAGCGCCGGCGGTATAGACGAGAATCAGGGCTGAATGCTTATTAAGCAGGTCCATGTTCAGCAGCAGAATGTAAACGGCGAACAAGCTCATGAATGACGGGAACATCCCCAGGACGAACAGGACGCTCATCAAATTTTTCTTCCCGTAGAACCGGAACCGCGAGAACGCGTAGCCCGTGAGCAGCACGAAGATCGTGCCGAAGATCGTGGAGACGACCGCGATCTTGAGGGTGTTCCAATACCATTCCGCGAACGGGAATTGCGTGAACAGCTCGCTGTAGTGCGCCACCGTCCAACTGACGGGAATAAGCGTCTCGCTGAATAGCGAGGTTCCCGGGCGGAAGGAAGCCAGCACGACCCACAAGGCGGGGAATACGGCGAATAGGCCAGTTAAGGCAAGAAGCACGTAACTTGTAGCGACCCACAGCGATTGCCTCAGCCGATAGCCGGTTCTCATCGGTACGTCTCCTCCTCTTTGAACGCCTTCGTCCGGCGGAAATTCCAGATCGACAGGCCGGCGATGATGACGAAGATGATAATGCTGATGACGGAAGCGAAGTTGTATTTGCCGTTCGTGATCGATAGCTTATAGAGCCACGTGATGAGCAGATCCGTCTCGCCCGCGAATTGGTATTCGCTGTTGGTCGGATTGCCGCCGGTCAGCAGGAAAATGACGCCAAAGTTGTTGACGTTGCCGGCGAACGTGCCGATCAGTATCGGCGCCAGCGAATACATGACGCCCGGGAACGTGATCATCCGGAAGCGCTGGATCGGGGAGGCGCCGTCAACCTCGGCCGCTTCGTACTGCTCCCGCGGAATCGTCGTCAGGATGCCCATGATGAGCAGCATCGAGATCGGGAAGCCGAGCCAGAAATTGACGATCAGCACGGTCACTTTCGCCCAGAACGGATCGGCCAGCCATTCCGGACCTTCGATGCCGAACCAGCGTAAATACTGATTGACCGGCCCGAACTGCGTATTGAAAAAATTGCGCATGATGAGCAGCGAGACGAACGACGGAATCGCGAAAGGCAGCATATACAGCGTGCGCCAGAACGATTTGAACCGGATGAACTTCTGCTGCACGAGCAGCGCGATGCCGAAGCCGCCGAAGAAGGTGGTCACCGTCGACAGCACCGCCCACGTCATCGTCCACGTGAATACGCCGTAGAAAGTTTTCGCCCACGCGCTGAGCTGGAACAAGTCCAGGAAATTCGTCAGTCCGACCCAGTTGACCAAATTCGCCGGAGGCAGATGGTTGGGCGACGAATAGTCGGTGAACGCGATCAAGATGGAGAAGACGATCGGCAGCACCGTGAAGAAGAGGACGAAGAGCAGCGGCGGCGAGACGATCATGTACGGGAACCATTTGTCATTGACGTAACGGATCGTATCCGCGAAGCGGTTAGGCTGGTTACCCTGCTCTCGCAGCTTGCCTGTGCGGTACGCGTCGCGGATGGCCGCGGCATAGAGCAGGACGAGAAGCATCGCGACGAAGAGGACGATCAGTCCCTGCACCATCAGAAAGATGGAGTGGTCTCCTGCGACGGGCTGATATACTTTGCCGACGAGCTTCAGCTGCTGCTTCTGTTCCCCGAGCGTAGTCAGCCCCCAGATCGCATGTCCGAGACGGGTGATGACAAAGAACAATCCAATCGCATACATCGCCAACAGGAGGACGCCTTTCCCGAATTGCCGGTTGTAGAGTTGGCCCAGCCCCGCCGCGACGACCGACAGCAGGGCCGCGTTACGCGCATGAGGAACGCCGTCCGCGACGGGGGACAGGGTAGGGATGGAGCTCGTATTGACTTCGCTCATGCTAATTTCTCCTTTCTTGAAAACGCTGAATGCTGCATTCCCGGTCTTTCGACCGTGAACGCAAAACAATCAGCTTTGGCTGAATGCTGCATTCCCGGTCTTTCGACCGTGAACGCAAACCAATCAGCTTTTTGTTCGCTGAATGCTGCATTCCCAATCTTCCGATTGTGAACGCAAACCAATCAGCTTAGGCTGAATGCTGCATTCCCGGTCTTACGACCGTGAACGCAAACCAATCAGCTTTGGCTGAATGCTGCATTCCCGGTCTTACGACCGTGAACGCAAACCAATCAGCTTTGGCTGAATGCTGCATTCCCAATCTTCCGATTGTGAACGCAAACCAATCAGCTTTATTACTTGCCTTGTTGTTCAATCGCGATTTTCAGATCCGCCGCGGCTTTGTCCATCGTCTTCTGCACGTCGGCGCCGTTCCAGATCGGCTCGAGCGCGGCCGTTACCGGCGTCCACACGGCGCGCATCTCGATAATGCCCGGCATCGTCTGCGCGGTCTTGAACTGCTCGAGGAACGTTTTGGCCACGTCGTTCTTGTTAATAGCCGGATCGTCCTCCATGCCGTTGCGGGCGGGAATGATTCCTGTCATCTCGAATTCCTTGGAGAGCGCTTCTTCCGTCGTGAGCATCTGGATGAACAGCTTGGCGGCGTTCGGATACTGGCTGAACGAGCTGACGAAGTAAGACTTCACGCCTGCGAAAGGAAGCGGGCTCTTGCCGTTCGGCATCGGAGGGAGCGTCGCGGCGCCGACCTCGAAGCCCAGCTTCTCGCTCGTGAAGTTGCCAAGCTGCCAGATGCCGTCCATATTGATCGCCAGCTTGCCGGTCTGGAACAAATTCGTCTTGACGTCGGCCGTCGCGTCGGTCGCTTTGATCGGCAGGATGTCGTGCAGGCTCTGGTAGAATTTCATCCCTTCCACGAACTCGGGCTTGTTGATGCCAATATCCGTAGGGTCGGTGCCGTTCTGGCCGAAGATGTATCCGCCATAGCCGTTCACGAAGGAGTTGACGAAGTATAAGTCGTTCGCCAAGAACATGAAGCCGAACTTGTTGTTCTTCGGCTCGTTGAACTGCTTGGAGAAGGCTTTGATGCTATCCCAGCTCGCCAGATCCTCGGGCTTCACGATCGATTTGTTGTAATAGAGCAGGTAGGTCTCCATATTCCGCGGGTAACCGTACAGGACGCCGTCGATCGTCACGGCCTCGACGGCCGAGGGCAGGAAGTTCTTCTTCGTCACTTCCGCGTAGAAATCGTTCGGCAGGAAGAGACCCGCGGCGACCGCTTCGACGAGCTGATCGTGGGCGATGGCGAGGACGTCGGCGCCGATGCCCGCCGGCCCATCGGTCGTCAGCCGGTTGCGCTGGTCGCCGCCGCCGACCTCCTGGAATTCGACCGGCACGTTGTATTTGGCCGTGAATTGCTTGCCCATTTCTTCAAGGAACGCTTGCTGTTCCTTCGCTTCCCAGATGATCAGCTTGGCGCCGGGCTCGGGCACGAGCTCCTCCGAACCGTCCGCATTCGTCTGTCCGTCTTCGGTTTGCACCGTCGTGGCGGGCGTTGTTTCGTCTCCTCCGTTCCCGCTACTCCCGCCATTCCCCGCGCTGCCGCCCGAGCATGCGCTCAGCGCGTACGTCATGACCATAACGCTTAGAAGAACCCCTGTTTTTTTCATCATTCGTTGTTACCCCTTTCGGTTTTATATGCGTCAAATGCAACCGCTTACAACAATGTGCGATTGGCATCTCGCCACAGCGTCGGCGTCGTCTCCGAGCGGAAAACGACAAAAGGGCACATCCTGGATGTCGTCCGAGGATGTACCCTTGTCAGGTAGCATTGCCTTCAATTTGTACTGGAAGTAAATACAAAAGGAGTCATATTTAGACTGTTACAAGATGCAAAAAAGGCACATCCTCCGCGCGAAGCTTCGAGGATGTACCTGTACAGGTAGCAGTGCCTTTAATTTATTACTTGCATCATAAGGGATCGTCGGGGAAATTTCAACCACAATTTTCCACACGGGTTACGATCGAATTTCACGATGATGTCTTCACGGGTTTGTCTAGTCTCCAGACCAAGTAACTCAAGTAGGAGAGGACGCCGAACAATACGGCGATGCTCGTCACGTGCGCTAATACATTGAACATGTACAATTCGAGTCGGCCCATGGTGATCATTAAGCTCGCGCCGGTCAGTATCTGGAACGCGATCAACGAAGCCGAGAGGGCTCCCACAATCCGGAATTCGCGAATGTCGCGATAGGATCGGTACAAGAACCCGCATAACAGGAGAATCATAATCACGAGCAGATAGCCGGCCAACCGATGAACCCATGCAATTCCGACGCCGCCGGATAACGCAGGCACAAGCTCGCCGTTGCATAGCGGGAATCCGGCGCATGCCCCCGCGGAATCTGTATGGCTGACATAAGCGCCCGAATAGACGACGATGTACGAATAGAATGTCGTCGCCCACACGAAGATCCGAAATCCCTTGCTCGTTCTGGGCATCCGGTCATAGGCGGCCAGTCCGCCCGATCGCTCTTCTTGTCGGGCGCCAAGACTCGTCATGAGCGAGCTGGCCAGCGAAATAAACGCGAAGCCGAGATGAAGCGCCATGACGGGGGCCGACTGGGAATAGACGACGGCAAGCGCCCCCATAATGCCTTGTATCGTGACGAAGACAACCGTCAGGAACGAGAACAAAACCAAATCTTTGCGCTTCGTTCTGGTCCAAATAAAGAGAACGAGCGTCGCGATCGCGAGAAGGCCGGCCGTCGTGCTAACCAGCCGATGCGAATATTCGATGACGGAAGCGAGCGTATGAGCCGGGACGAATTTCCCATGACATAGCGGCCATTCATCCCCGCAGCCGAGCCCGGATTCGGTCCGGGTGACGACGCCGCCTCCGAAGGTAGCGAAGAACATGAATAGCGTGGTGAGGTAGCTGAGTTTCTTCATGCGCGTATTCCTTTCAGGTAGAGTTATGAAGTAACGATTCATCTGAGATAGGAAAATGAAAGGTTGACTAAATTATATTTACCGGTAAGTATAATTACAAGTTCGTTTTGATAATAAACGGCCTTTGTCATAAAATGTTCATGGAGGTTGTTATGGAAAACAAAACGAATCGGGTACCGGGCAGGCCCAAACACGATAACGAGCAGGAGCCCGTTCAAGATATGCTCATCCGCACGGCTTCGAAGCTCTTTATGGAGAAAGGGTATGACCAGGTGTCCTTGGAGCAAATCGCCAAAGCATGCCAAGTATCGAAGCCATCCATCTATTATCATTTCTCGAGCAAGCCCGAACTGTTCACGGCTTCGGTGATCGCGATCATGAATCATGTGCACGCGAAAACCTCGAATTTGCTTCGCGAATCGGACACCTTGGAGACGGGGCTGCTGCGCGTGGCCGAGACTAGACTTGCCAATCCGCATCCGGAATTCGAAACGATATTGAACGAGGCGGCGAACTACTTGAGCGAGGCGCAATATACGGAAATTCGGCAGGCGGAGCTTCGCATTTATCAATTGCTGGCCGAACACTTCGAGCGCGCGATGGAGCAGCGCATCTTGAGAGACAACGATGCTTTGTTTCTCGCGCAGTCCTTCTCTACGCTGCTATTGCTCGGCAACCGCAAAGATACGAAGAGCCGTTACGTATCCAGTCGCGACTTGGGCAAACAGATCGTGGATCTGTTCCTGCGCGGAGCGACTCTCGAGGGATAGAAAATAAGAAGCAAGAATGGGAGCAAGCCGAGCTGGTTTGCTCTTTTTCATGCTTCTCATAGTATGGCACCTTTTGCGAATTCATGGCGTCCGCCAACAGATGCCTACTAAGCCCATTCACGACATTGCCTACCTTGTGCCGCCGATTCCCGATAATGGTGCGTTTGTGGATAATTTTAACAAAATTTAAACGGATCGCCCCCTGCATTTAACCTGAGCGAATTAATGTTAGTGGTGTGTCGAAATAAGAGAGAGGAAGTGATGACGTGAAGAGAAGTATCGCGAAATGTCCGGCTGTTGCCATCTTGCTCAGCCTGCTGTTCCTGTCATGGACCGTTCCGGCCTCCGCCAAACCCGAGGAGGGGACGATGAAGGATTGGGAGCTATGGATTCGCAAATATGCGCGTTCGTTAAAAGAACCTGCCAGCGATCAAACGAGAGATTTAAAATTTCTGAGGCCATTATTAAAAGACAAGCGCATCGTGCAGCTTGGCGAGTCCACGCACGGCTCGAAAGAAATGAATCAAATGAAAGTGCGACTCATTCAATATCTTCATGAAGAACTCGACTACGATGTCATCGCCTTTGAATCCGGATTTGCCGAGACCAGCGCTGCTTATAGTCGAATGGGCGATTTAACGCCGGAGCAGCTCATGAAAAACGCGATTTATGGCGTTTGGCATACAGACGAGGTGCTTGAGCTGTTCCGTTATATCCAGGAGCAGCAGGAAAAGGGGGATCCGCTCATCCTGACGGGTTTTGATATATCGCGAATCGGCAACGCATTTACGACATCCGCTTACGAATGGCTTGAGGAGATCGATCCGTCCGAAGCCGAAAGGCTAAAAGGGGCGGAGAACGAGTTCTCGGCCATCACGTCAAGCCAGACACTCGAAGAGATGATCTCCCGAAAGGAGAAGCTTGCCGAGAAGTATCAAGAACTGGAGAAATTCGTGGACAGCCATCGTTCTGAGCTGGCGTCTGCCGGGTTGAAGAGGAAGCAGGATGTGGACATTCTTGTACGCGCGTTATCGCTGCGGCGACAAGTCGTGGACGCGTATGTGTTACAGGAGTGGAGAGCGATGCATCGGCAGCCGTTTGAACAGCTGGAGGATCACCCGCTTTTCTTGCGCGACCGTCTAATGGCAGGTCAACTCGAATGGGTAGCCGAGCAGCTATATCCGCATGAAAAAATCATCGTGTGGGGGCATAACTATCATCTTCGCAAAAATAATACGAAAGCCGACAAAGATTTTACGACGATCACGCCGACGGGACCGAATATGGGAGATTACTTGCCGGAGCGAATTAAGCAACAAACGTACACCATCGGCATGTTTGCTTTGTCCGGAGAAAGCCTGGGGAGCGACAATCAGACGATATTCCCGGTGAACGTGAAGCACGATCCTGCGAGCCTGGAAAGTCTGCTGAAGCACAAGGGAGATTCATATGTGTTCGTGGACATGCTGCGAGCCGCGCGAAATAAAGGCACTTCGTGGATGGATACACCTCGAACAAGCTTATATTGGGGCGTAATGGAAGAGCAAATGACCTTAAGAGAACAGTATGACGGCATACTTTGGATCGAGAAAATCACCGCTTCCGCCATTATTTAACCGCAGCAAGCCACGTACAAGTCTAAACCTGTACGTGGCTTTAACTTTTCCAAAGACAAGAAACTGGATAATTATTTCAAGGAAAAGATTGACAACGAACGAGATCGATTTTATGCTATTGCCAAAAGCTGAAACGTTACACCAGATTTATCAAGATTGAAATCAGCAAAGTTTCAAGCGCCGAATTCTAATTTTATAACCATTGCTGAAACGTTACATCCTTGGAGGAGACAAGCATGAGCCGCATTACGATTAGAGACGTAGCCAGAATAGCCAATGTATCGGTCACGACCGTATCCAACGTGCTGAATAAGACCGGGAGAACTTCGCCGGAGACCATGCGCAAAGTGGAGCAGGTGATGGAGGAGCTTCAATTCGTTCCGAGCACGTCGGCTAGAAACTTAAGAGACAAGAAATCCCACCTGATCGGCGTTATCGTTCCTTTCCTGGAGAAAGGGAGACTTAAGGATAATCCGTTCTACTGGCAGCTGCTTTCCGCCATAGAGGAAGGGACCCGCAGTCACCAATTCCATCTGATCTTGTTCGGGGCAGACGAGAATGAGTCGTTTTCATTTGTTCATGAACGGCATTTGGACGGCTTGATCGTGATCGGGACCTTTGACAATTCCCCCGTGCTGGAGCGGCTGTTGCAATTGAATGTGCCTTGCGTCTTCATGGACAGCTATTTGTCTGATCCGAAACTGGCGCAAGTGAACATAGACGATCAAGCGGGCGGGCATCTCGGTACCAAGCATCTGCTTGGACTGGGACATCGTAGAATCGCGGTGCTATCGGGCGTTCTACAGCATAATGGCGTGAGCCATGAACGTTGGCTCGGCTACCGTCGCGCATTGGAGGAAGCGGGAATTCCCTACGATCCGAGCTTGGTGCTGCAAGAGCCCGTATCCTTGGAAGGCGGATACCATGCTGGTTTGAAGGCCGCTACGCTGCCGGCGGAAGAGCGGTTCACGGCTGTTTTCGCTTTCTCGGATGTCGGCGCGATCGGATTCATGAAGGCGATGCACGATCTCGGAATAAGCGTTCCCGATCAGATGTCCATCGTCGGGTTCGATGATATTTTCTTAAGCCCGTATATCCCGGTTTCTATCACAACGGTGAAGCAGGACTTAATAGAGAAAGGCCAGGCTGCGGTAAACATGCTGCTGAGTCAGATCCATGGAGAGTCTACGGACAATTGCAAGCATGTCCTTCCGGTAAGTCTAAGCGTACGGAACAGCACCAAGGCATTATAATTGCGGCGGACTGCAAGGATGGCCACAATGAAGGAAGCAACCCGAAAGGGTAATATATCAGCTTCAAGCCACTAAAGAGAGGATGAATAGAGTATGGGTCGCAAGAAAATAGTTGCATTTACTTTGTTATTCGCTTTCACCGCTTCCGGTTGTTCACAGACTTCTGATCCCGCGACTCCCGTAGAGTCCACGTCTGCGCCGAGCACGGAAGCAGCCGAAGGTACGAATCCCGAATATCCGGCGGGTCTGAAGCCGGAGCCGGGCGCCGAGCTGAAGGTGTGGGAAGGAGGTGGCGTCAACGGGCAGTGGGTCGAATACGTGACGACGGCGTTTACCAAGACATACAACATCCCCGTCAAAATCGAAGTCGTCGAGAACGGAGACGCTCCGAAAAAACTCCAGACGGACGGCCCGGCCGGACTTGCCGCCGACGTTTTTGTCGCGCCGCACGACCATTTAGGCAATATGGCGTCCGCCGGGTTGATCCTGCCTAATGACGAGTTCAAAGAAATGATGCAGAACGATTTTATGGACAGCGCGATGAAAGGGGTCACGCTCGGGGACACGCTGTACGGTTTCCCTACTGGGGTAGAGACCTATGCGCTCTACTACAACAAGAAACTTGTTCCCGAGCCGCCGAAGACGTTCGATGAACTGATTGCTATCGCCGGGAAAATTAACGATCCGAAACAAAAGACCTATGGGCTCATGTGGGAGATGGGCAATCTTTATTATGACAGCGCCTTCTTCCAGGGCTTCGGTGGCTACGTCTTCGGTAAGAACGGCAGCGACGCGCAGGACATTGGCCTGAATAACGAAGCATCCGTGAATGCGCTTGATTATATCGGGAAAATCAAGACGGTCGTTCCGTTCAAGAAAGAAGACGTTACGTACGACATCAAAGAAGGATTATTCAAAGAAGGAAAGCTGGCCTTCAATATCAATGGTCAGGCAGGCGCCGCATCGCTCGAAGGAGCCGTTGATTTCGGCGTCATACCGCTGCCAAAACTACCGAACGGCGAGACGCCGAAGAGTTTTCTTGGCATTCGAGCTTTGTATGTAAATTCCTACACGAAGTATCCTCAAGCATCAAAACTGTTTGCTCACTTCGCTTCTTCCAAAGAGATGCTGGCCAAACGCTTCGAAATTTCCGGACAGCTGCCGCCGAGAAACGATCTGATGAACGACCCTGCGATCGCGAATGACCCCTACGCGGCTCCGTTCCTGCAGCAAGCAGCTTCAGCAATCGCCATGCCGTCCATACCGGAAATGGTGAACGTCTGGGGACCTATGGGAACTGCCGTAACGCAAGCCTGGAATAACGGCGGGGATAGCAAAGCGCTGCTCGATGAAGCCGTGAAACAAATACGCGAAGCCATCTCGATCAACAAATAACTAGCATTCGCATGACATTTGTGCAAACGTTTGCACTACTTGACGCGGGAATCGGGGGCGATCTTGACTCCGTATTCCCGTACTGACGGAGGGAATCATCAGTGCGTACTCGTACGATTGCCGCGCTTCTGTCGCTGCTTGGCATGGGCATCGGACAGTTTTACAACAGGCAATGGATGAAAGGGCTCTTGCTGCTGCTGGTGGAATGCGGATGCCTGATTGCCCTGCCGGCGTGGAAAAAGGGTATTCGGATGCTCATTCATCTTGGCGAGCAGCCGTCACGTCTGGTCGACGGCCAATTCATGCCGGGAGATCATTCCATATTTATGATGGTGCAAGGTTTGTTAACCGCCTTCGGTCTCCTGCTTATGGCATTGCTTTATGCTTGGAACGTGCGCGATGCATTTCTTTTCGGGAGACTGCGGGAAAGCGGCGTTCGAGTTCCCTCATTCAGGGAGAGTTTGAAGCGGCTCGGCGAGGAAGGGTATCCATTCCTCCTCATGTCTCCGGCGTTTATGATTACGCTGCTGTTCACCATGCTGCCCATTGCTTTCGGCGTGCTGGTCGCCTTCACGAATTATGCGGGGCCGAATCATTTGCCTCCCAGGCATTTGGTCGATTGGGTCGGTTTTCAAACCTTCAAAGATTTGCTTACGCTCGGCAGCTGGAGCGGCACGTTCGTTAGCGTCGGCTTGTGGACGATCGTGTGGGCGGTACTCGCGACAGGGAGTACATTCTTCTTCGGCTTATTCGTCGCGGTCGTCGTGCAGCATCCGGCCGTTCGCTTCAAGAAGTTGTGGAGAACGATTTTCATCGTGCCTTATGCCGTGCCCGGCTTTGTCTCGATCCTTATCATGCGCAATTTGTTCAACGGTTCGTTCGGACCGCTCAACCAATACCTGCAGTTCTTCGGTCTTCCTGCCATGGAATGGCTGTCCGATCCGATGCTTGCGAAGTTCACCGTCCTCCTGGTCAACTTATGGCTCGCGTTCCCGTACTTCATGTTTATGATGACCGGCGTGATGAGCGGGATCTCCAAAGACTTGTACGAAGCAGCCGAGGTGGATGGCGCAGGCCGCCCGCGGCAGTTCGTCAGCATCACGCTGCCGATGGTGCTGCTCAGCACGGCTCCGCTGCTCATTATGAATTTTGCTTTCAACTTCACGAATTTTAATCTGATTTACTTATTAACGGAAGGAAATCCGGTCAATAATGCCTTGAAATTCGCCGGAGAGACGGATATTTTACTGTCTTGGATATTCAAGCTGACGCTGGAGCAGAATCAATTCAATTTGGCTTCCGCGGTATCGATACTCGTCTTTATCGTCATCGCCTCGTTCTCAATTGTTCAATTCCGGTTTACGAGAGCGCAAAAAGAGAGGGATCTCGTCCAATGAAATCAAGACGGCGGGAAAGTAAAGCTGTAACCGCGCTGCTCTATTTGTTTTTGATTATGCTGTCCGTCATTTGTTTGTTTCCCGTCCAATGGATCGTCATGGCTTCGCTCAATACGGGAAATGCCTTGTACAGCTCGAGCCTGGTTCCGGAACAACTGACGCTTAGCCACTATCGCTATTTGTTTGACCATACGGACTACGTGCTTTGGTTCTGGAACACGTTCAAGATCGCCTGCATGAACATGGGGGCATCGCTCGTCGTCGTGACGGCGGCGGCCTATGCGGTATCCCGCTTTCGATTTACCGGAAGAGAAATCGTGCTGACAACCTTGATGGTCCTGCAAATGTTTCCGTCATTCATGGCGATGATCTCAGTCTACATCTTGCTGCTGCAGGCGGGATTGCTGGATACGCATTTGGGTCTGGTGTTGGTCTACGTCGCGGGCGGATCGCCGATCGGGATCTGGATTGTCAAAGGGTACATGGACGGGATCCCCAAGAGTCTGGAAGAAACGGCGAGAATCGACGGGGCGAGCCATACGACGGTTTTTGTGCGCGTGATCGCGCCGTTATGCGTTCCGATCCTTTCGTTCGTCGCCTTGACCAGCTTTATCGCGCCATGGATGGACTTCATTCTCCCCCGGCTGCTGCTCCGCTCGAGCGAGAAGAAGACGCTGGCGATCGGATTGTTCGAGATGGTCATGGACAAGTCGCAGATGCAGTTTACGACTTTCGCCGCCGGCGCTGTGCTCCTGGCGATTCCGATCACCCTGCTGTTCTTCTTCCTGCAGCGTTATGTGATCGACGGCTTGACGGCTGGCGCTTCCAAGGGCTGATTCCTCATGACGAAAGGATGAATGCATATGCTGCGAGCAGCTATTACGCATCGGTCGGTTCTGCCGTTTCGGTACGCCGTTGATGATCGAACGGTACGAATTCGCTTGAAAGCCGCGTGCGGCGATCTCACGGGCTGCACCTTGTTGTATGGCGACAAGTTTCAATGGAGCAGGCGCCAAAAAGTCCAAATGCGCGTCATCGCTTCCGACGGCCTGCATGATTATTGGCAAGCGGATGTGGTACCGGAAGATCGTCGTCTATGCTATGCCTTTTACCTAGAGTCCGGGAAAGAAGGGCTCTGGTTTACGGAGAAAGGATTCTTCGTTACGCATGCGGAAGAGACGCATCCATTGGATTACTTCGAATTTCCATTCCTGCACCACACCGAGCGAATCGACCCTCCGGCATAGGCGCGCGAAGCGGTCGTCTATCAGGTATTTCCGGACCGGTATCATAACGGCGATCCCCGTAACGACCCGCCGAATAGCGTCCCATGGAACGCGGACCCTACCTATTGGAATCGGTTTGGCGGCGATTTGCAAGGCATCCTGGATAAGCTGGGTCATATTCATGCCTTAGGGGCAAACGTGCTGTACTTGACGCCGATATTCGCGTCGCCTAGCAGCCACAAATACGATACAAGCGATTATCAATTGATCGATCCGTCTTTCGGGACGTTAGACACGCTGAAGCTGCTGGTTGAACAATGTCATCGCAGAGGGATTCGGGTCGTGCTGGATGCGGTGTTCAACCATTGCGGAAGCGATTTTGCCCCATTCGTGGATGCGA
Source organism: Paenibacillus methanolicus (assembly GCF_008124765.1). GTDB lineage: Bacteria > Bacillota > Bacilli > Paenibacillales > Paenibacillaceae > Paenibacillus_Z > Paenibacillus_Z methanolicus. The sequence goes on from NZ_VNHS01000001.1 coordinate 182,717, forward strand.
ATAAGAAGGGGACAGAATCCCCGTATTACGAGTGGTTTCATTTTGTCGAGCCGCAACCGGAAGCAGGGAATCCGCTGCCTTACCGCGCTTTCGGCTACGAGAAGAACATGCCCAAGCTGAATACGGCTCATCCTGCAGTAGCCGAATACCTCATCGACACCGCGATTTACTGGACGAAAGAAGCGGAAATCGACGGCTGGAGGTTGGATGTCGCGAACGAAGTGGATCACGATTTCTGGCGAGCCTTCAGAAGCCGGTTAAAGGATATCCGTCCGGATATTTGGCTAATCGGCGAAGTCTGGCATGATGCGCTGCCTTGGCTCGGGGGAGATCAATTCGATTCGGTCATGAACTATCCGCTTCGGACGCTGGCGCTGGATTATTTCGTTTGCCGCCGAATCGATCGGCCGTCCTTTATCCATGCCTTGATTCGGCTGCTGATGCAATACCCCGAACAAGTCAATGCCAATTTGTTCAATATGCTGGGAAGCCACGATACGGCAAGATTGCTCACGGCCTGCGATGGACGCCATGAGATTTTGATGCGCCTGCTCGTGTTTCAATATACGTTTCCGGGGGTCCCGAGCATTTATTACGGGGATGAAGTCGGCATGACGGGCGGCGAAGATCCGGAATGCCGCAGAACCATGAATTGGGATGCGAATGGTTGGGATTCCGATATTCTTCGCCATATCCGGCAGCTGACCGCCATGCGAAAGCAAGAGCGCGCGCTGCAGACCGGCGAGATCCGGTTCTTGGACACGAAGGAAGAAGAACTGCTCATTTACACGAGGCATCATGAGGAGGAGCTCGTTCTGATCGTCATGAATTTGTCCGAGGGTTGGAAGAATGAAGAGCTCGCGCCGACGAGCATCGGCGCGGACGTCGTCACGGGAATCTATCACGACCGGATAACCGGAAGGAAAGTATATGCCGATCGCTCGCTAATCAGGCTGAGCTTGCCGCCTGGAGAAAGCGTAGTCGTCCCCATGCGCGCGGTACAAGCCGTATGAACTTGAAACTCGGCAATCGGTAGATAGATGAGAAGGGAGCAAGCCATCTCGGCTTGCTCCCTCTTCGTGCACCGCTTATTCAATCAAACGCCTTGCGCGATCATGGCATCCGCCACTCGGACGAAGCCGGCGATGTTGGCCCCGATGACCAGGTTGCCGGGGACGCCGTATTTCTCCGAAGCCGTCATGCACTCGCTGTAGATATTGTTCATGATCTGCCGCAGTTTGGCATCGACTTCGTCCATCGACCACGATAGACGCGCGCTGTTCTGAGCCATCTCCAAGGCGGAGACGGACACGCCGCCCGCATTGGCCGCTTTGGCGGGCGCGAACAAGACGTTGTGGTCGAGGAAGACATCGATCGCTTCCAGCGTCGAAGGCATGTTGGCGCCTTCGCCGACGGCTTTGACGCCGTTGCGAACGAGCAGCTCGGCGGACGCCTTGTCGATCTCGTTCTGCGTCGCGCACGGCAGCGCGATATCGCACGGGATCGTCCAGATGCCGGAGCAGCCCTCCACATAGACCGCATCGGGATGCTCGATGACGTAATCCCGGCATCGCCGGTTCTCGACTTCCTTTAGCCGTTTGATCGTAGCGAGGTTAATGCCGGCTTCATGATAAATATAGCCGCCGGAATCGCTGCACGCGACAACCTTGGCGCCGAGCTGCATCGCTTTCTCCATCGCGTAGATCGACACGTTTCCCGATCCCGACACGACGACGGTGCTCCCGTCGAAGCCGAGTCCCGCGCTCTTCAACATATGCTCCACGAAGTAAACCGCACCGTATCCGGTCGCTTCCTTGCGGCCGAGACTGCCACCATAGCCGATGCCTTTACCGGTGAGCACGCCGGCTTCATAGGCGCCGACGAGCCTTTTGTATTGACCGAACATATAGCCGATTTCCCGCGCGCCGACGCCGATATCGCCGGCCGGCACGTCCGTATCCGCGCCGATATGATTGCTCAGCTCGGTCATGAAGCTTTGGCAGAAGCGCATGATTTCCCGATCCGATTTACCTTTCGGATCGAAATCGGAACCGCCTTTGCCGCCGCCGATCGCTTGACCGGTCAGCGCGTTTTTGAAAATTTGCTCGAAGCCGAGGAATTTAACGATACTGGCGTTGACGGTAGGATGAAAGCGCAAGCCGCCTTTGTAGGGTCCGATCGCGTTGCTGAATTGAACGCGGAAGCCGCGGTTCACCCGTACCTTGCCGTTGTCGTCCAGCCACGGCACGCGGAAGGCGATGAGCCGGTCCGGCTCGACCAAGCGTTCGAGGATGCCGTGCTCCATATAGACGGGATTTTGAGCGAGAACCGGAACGAGAGAGAGAAAGACTTCGTTCACGGCTTGATGGAATTCGGTTTCATGGGGATTGCGTTTTTTTACGATTTCGTAAACATCGTTTACGTATAGATGCGCATCCGGCGAGCTGGCTTGCATGACTTCTTCTACTAAACTCATACGTACACTCCTTCATGGTTGCATTGCGGAAATTCATTCCTCTTTTTCCGATCGTAGATTAATATTATTATTTAGTGAATCATCGCTTCAATATTCAGATCACATCGAGTTGATGCGTTAAATGCATAAAGAGGAGGGGCGCGCCTTGGAAGTCAGACAAATGCGATATTTTATGGAGGTTGCGAAGCGGGAGCATGTCACGGAGGCGGCGAATGCGCTGCATGTCGCGCAATCCTCCGTTAGCCGGCAGCTGTTCCAGCTGGAGAGCGAACTCGGAGTCGATCTTTTCATACGGACGGGCCGGAGAGTCAAATTAACGCCGATCGGGAAAATCCTGCTGGAACGCGTCGAGCAGGTGATGTATATGATCGGCGAAGCCGAACGGGAAGTGAAGGAGTATCTCGAGCCGGAGCGAGGCGTCGTCCGCATCGCGTTCCCGATCAGTTTGGCCGCGCACGTGCTGCCGACGGCCATCTATGCGTTTCGCGAGCGGTATCCGGAGGCCAAATTTCAAATGAGGCAAGCGCTCTACCGCGATTTGATCGAGGGCGTGACGAACGGAGAGTTTAATCTCGCCATGATCGCCCCGCTGCCCGTCGGAGCGAGCGGCATTAAATCCAGGCTCTTATTCACCGAACGAATCGTGGCGCTCCTGCCGATCCACCATCGTTTAGCCGATCGGCCGAGCATCCGATTGGAGGAGCTGCGGGAGGATGCCTTCGTCACGCTGCCCGAGGGGACGATCTTTCGGGACATCGTATGGAACGCGTGCGGCGAGATCGGTTTCGCGCCTCATATCGCGTTCGAAGGCGACGATATCGACGCGTTGAAAGGGCTGGTATCGGCCGGTCTCGGCGTCGCGCTTATGCCCGAAGTGACCTTGGTGGATAACACGCCGCACGCCACGGTGAAAATCCCGCTGGTCGATCCCCAAGTGACCCGGACGATCGGCGTTATCTCTCCGACGCAGCGGAAATTGCTTCCCACGGAGCAGTTGTTCATTCAATTTCTGGCCGAATTTTTTGCGCGGCACGATTCGTAATCAGAGCGCCGAACGTCAACAGGCTTTGTTCGCCGACGGGGAACAAAGCCTGGTTTGATTTAAGCGAGCAGACGCTTGTGTAACGGGAACAAGCCTTGCTCCAGCTGTCTGCGCAAGTTGAACATGTTGCGGGATAGGAAGGGCATAGAGGTGCCCAATCTCGGATTAGGTCAAGCCTTTGCCGCCAAGAGGCCGCAGTTTCGTGCCTTCGACGCCTTCGATCAGCGGCATCGCCTGGGCGATCGCCGCCCGGGTCTCCGGCTGCGCAAGCGATGCCTCATGTGACTGGGCGTCTGCCCAAATCTCGGTCACCCATATCGTATCCGCTTCCGTGTCCGAAAGATAGACGATATACGCTTCGCAGGCGGGAACGGCTTGCAAGGAGTCGCCGGCGTCCAGCAGGATGCGGGCGAGTTTTTCTCCTTCCCCGGTTTTGGCTATAAATTTCGCAACCATTGAAAACTTCTGCATGTCAGATTCCTCCATTATGTTCAATTCGCTATAGATTAGCAAAGACAGGCCGTCATGTCTTGTAAAATCGCGACAAAAGGGCTGATTGGTTTGCGTTCACGGTCGAAAGACCGGGAATGCAGCATTCAGCCGAAGCTGATTGGTTTGCGTTCACGGTCGAAAGACCGGGAATGCAGCATTCAGCCGAAGCTGATTGGTTTGCGTTCACGGTCGAAAGACCGGGAATGCAGCATTCAGCCGAAGCTGATTGGTTTGCGTTCACGGTCGAAAGATTGGGAATGCAGCATTCAGAGCTGATTGGTTTGCGTTCACGGTCGAAAGACCGGGAATGCAGCATTCAGCCGAAGCTGATTGGTTTGCGTTCACGGTCGAAAGACCGGGAATGCAGCATTCAGCCGAAGCTGATTGGTTTGCGTTCACGGTCGAAAGACCGGGAATGCAGCATTCAGCCGAAGCTGATTGGTTTGCGTTCACGGTCGAAAGACCGGGAATGCAGCATTCAGCCGAAGCTGATTGGTTTGCGTTCACGGTCGAAAGACCGGGAATGCAGCATTCAGCCGAAGCTGATTGGTTTGCGTTCACGGTCGAAAGACCGGGAATGCAGCATTCAGCGATCACAAACGCTTTGACAATACGAGAACGTATGTGCTAATCTGCATCGTAAGTCTGGCACACGAGGAGAATCCAAAGATGAACGATATCGTAACGGGTCCGGATGGACAATCGCGCTGCCGTTGGTGCGCCGGCGGGCCGGAGATGCTCGACTATCACGATACGGAATGGGGATTCCCGGTTCGGGATGATGTCCGGTTGTTCGAGAAATTAAGTCTGGAGGGATTCCAATCCGGATTAAGCTGGCGCGCCATTCTTTTGAAGCGCGGTCATTTCCGCGAGGCGTTCGATCAATTCGATTTCAACCGTATCGCACATTATACCGAGCGCGACGTCGAGCGGCTTGTACGCAACGAAGGCATCATTCGGCATCGCGGCAAAATCGAGGCGGTGCTGAACAACGCGCGGCTGGCGCGAGATATCGTCGAACGGGAAGGGTCGCTCGCAGCCTTTATTTGGCGTTTCGAACCTGAGCAGGAACCGGTTGCGCCGCCTCGGTCCGCGACAACCTCCGCCGAATCGGTCGCCTTGTCCAAGGCGCTCAAGAAGCAGGGATGGAAATTCGTCGGACCGACCACGATGTATGCCTTCATGCAGTCGATGGGACTAATTAACGATCATGCGGAGCAATGCGTAATTCGAGGCCAAGTCGAGCAGGCGAGAGCGTCGTTTAGACGCCCCGGGCGATAACGGCGACTCTCATCGAGCGAGGCCGGTCTTTCCGAACGAGAAGGTTCGAAAGACCGGTTTTTTTTGACCTATAACCGAGTAGACTTTCAATATCCAAGCCGGTGGCAAATAAGACTTGAATTAGTCTATGTCCTTAACAACGAAATCGTATTAGACTTTACCTATCTAAGGGGCAATGCTGTCAGGTTAAGGGGAAACGTCCGATGAAGCCAACTTAGGCCTATAGTTGACAGGCTTAAGTCATAGGCCGGACTTCAAAACCTACTGAAGCTTTGTCAGTCAGGACAAAAGCGTGCGCCGCTGAAGCCCAATCGCCGACAGCGAACAAGTGCGACAGCACGAAAAAGGGAGTCCTGAGCGTTTTCAAAGGAAAACGCACTTCTGAAGCATACGCTTGGGCAAAGTCCTGAGCGCTTTCCAACGGAAAGCGCACTTCGGAAGCATAGGCTTTGGTTCCCCTAGGCGGAGGGCAATGCTGTCAGGTTAAGGAAAAACGTCGGATGAAGCCAACTAAGGCCGTTAGTTGATAGGCTGAAGTCTTAGGAGGACTTCAAAACCTGCTGAAGCTTTGTCCGTCAGGACAAAAGCGTGCCCCGCTCAAGCCTAATCGCCGACCGCGAACAATGGTGGCTGCACGAAGAAGGGAGTCCAGAGGGCGAAGTCCTATGGTTCCCTCAGCGGAGGGGGAAGGGGGAGGGAGCAAATAGGGAAGGTGATGCGCGAATGACGCAAGAACGACAGACTCCTCGAGGAGATGCCGAGGGCCGCATGCAGCGGCAACAATTATATAAGCGATCGCTGCTGATCGTAATCATCGCGCAGATATTCGGCGGAGCCGGATTAGCTGCCGGCGTGACGGTAGGCGCGCTGCTGGCGCAGGAGATGCTGGGCACGGAGAGCATCGCGGGCGTTTCCGCCGCGCTTCTTACGATCGGTTCCGCCCTGGCGTCTTTGCTGATCGGACGTATCTCGCAGCGCCGCGGCCGACGGCTCGGATTGGCGGGCGGATTCCTGGTTGGCGGCGTCGGCGCGGTCGGCGTCCTGTTGGCGGCGAAGGTGGACAGCGTTGTTCTGCTGTTCGTCGCCCTCTTTATCTACGGGGCGGGGACGGCCGCTAACCTGCAGGCACGATACGCGGGCACGGATTTGGCGCGGCCGGACCAGCGGGCCAGGGCAATCAGCATGGCGATGGTGTCGACTACGTTCGGCGCGGTCGCGGGTCCGAATTTGGTGGGCGTTACGGGACGGTTGGCAACGTCAGTGGGACTGCCGCCTCTGAACGGCTTGTTCATGCTGGCAGCTGCCGCGTTCTTGCTGGCGGGCTGCGTGCTGTTGATTTTCCTGCGTCCCGATCCCCTGCTTGAAGCGTCGCGTATCGCAGCCTCTTCCGGACAACGGGACCAAACGAAGTCGGCGGAAGGCGCGCCCGCAGCGCGAGCCGGCAATCGGGGACTGGCCGTCGGCGCGGCCGTCATGGTGCTCACCCAGATCGTCATGATCGCGATTATGACGATGACGCCGATCCATATGAAGCACCACGGGCATAGCTTGGGCGACGTTGGCGTGGTTATCGGCATCCATATCGGCTCGATGTATTTGCCTTCCCTGATTACGGGGGTGCTGGTGGACAAATGGGGCCGGACGGTCATGGCGACGGCGGCTGGCGGCTTGCTGCTGCTCGCGGGCGTGTTGGCCGCGCTGGCGCCGGCCGACTCCATGCCGCTGCTTATTGCCGCGCTTGCCTTGCTCGGGCTCGGTTGGAACATCGGCTTTATTAGCGGAACCGCGCTCATCGTCGATGCGACCGATCCGGCCTCGCGCGCCAAGATGCAAGGATCGCTCGACGTGCTCATCGCGTTAGCCGGCGCATCGGGCGGGGCGCTGTCCGGCATGGTGGTCGCCCAGACGAGTTATGCCGCACTATCGCTTGCCGGAGGTGCGCTCGCGCTGCTCCTTATTCCCGTCGTCTTATGGTCGCGCGCCAAACCGCAAGCGTCGGCCTCGAACGGCATCTCCTCCCCGAAGTGACGTTCCATCTGGATTGGTCGCATCTAATTCGTCGCATCCATAAGCTAGTTCGTCAACACGCCTGCAAAGGCGTGTTTTTTGCGTGGGCGATGGCGATTACGCGGGTCAGCGCTGCTCAGTCGGCAAGTTTACGCCTTATCGCCGGAACAATTTCAACCTCAAATCGGAAGAATGCCTCCTCATCAAATGTTTGGCGATGTTTTACAGTTAATCGTGTAAGCTTACCAAATGTTGAGAGGGGTCAAACGTACGATGAATGCAAGCAAAAAGTGGGCGATGTCGCTCATGAGCGCGGCGCTCGTCTTCTCGCTGGCGGCATGCAGCGGAGGCAACGGAAACGGCAATGGAGGCGGCGCGAACGGTAACGGGGGCAACGGCAACGAGGCGAGCGGCGGCAACGCGCAAGGGAAGAACGAAGGAGCAAACGCCGCGTCCCCGAGCAAAGTCGAGCTATCGTTCTGGACGCTCGGCAATACCGGCTACGACGACTTGGTCAAAGTGTGGAACGCCGAGAATCCCGATATCCAGGTGAAAGTGCAGAACACGGGCGATCAGACGGCGCATCACAATAATCTGACGACGGCGCTGTCGGCGGGATCCGGGGCGCCGGATATTTTCCAGCTGGAGATCGGCTTCATGGAACGGTTCATCAATGCCCAGGACAAATTCCACAACTTGAACGACCTGGGCGCCAAGGAGCTGCAGGCAAACTACCTCGAGTGGAAATGGAAGCAGGGCGCTTCCGCGGACGGCAGCTTCGTCATCGGCTTGCCGACGGACATCGGGCCGACCGTGGTCTACTACCGGACGGATCTCGCCGAGCAAGCGGGACTGCCGACCGACCCGGCCGAATTCAGCGCGGCGATCGACACGTGGGATAAATTCGCGCAGGTCGCCAAGCAGTTCAAGGAGAAGACGGGCAAGCCGTTCGTGGACGGCACGGACCTCATCTACAATGCGCTTCGCGACCAGTCGGACGGCGAAATTTATTTCAGCAAAGCCGACAAATCGCTGATCGCGGAGACGAATCCGCAGATCAAGAAGGCGTACGATTTCACCGTTAAAGGCATTCAGGAAGGCTGGGTCGGCAACTGGGCGCTATGGTCGCCGGAATGGGGTCAAGCGACGAACAACGGCGACTTCCTCATTCTGCCGGGGCCGGCGTGGATGGCGGGCAACATCAAGAGCAACGGACCGGACTCTGCCGGCAAGTGGCGGATTGCGCAGCTGCCGGAAGGTTCGGGCAACTGGGGCGGCTCGTTCCTCGCGCTGCCGAAGGAAAGCGAGCATCCGAAGGAAGCGTTCGCATTCATCTCGTGGCTGGACAGCCAGGAACGCCAGCTGGAGACGTTCAAGACGAAAGGTCTAATGCCGTCGATTCCGGTGTTGTACGAAGATCCGGCGTTCAAGGATTTCGCCGACGAGTTCTTCGGCGGCCAGAAGACCGCGGCCGAATACGGCAAGGCGGCCGAGCGCGTCAAGCCGATGTTCTACGGCCCGCTGCACGACCAGACGGATTCCTTCATCAAAGCCGGGCTGAAGAACGTGCTGGAGAAGAAAGCCGATCCGGCGGAAGAGTGGAAGAACGCGATCGCGCAGGCGAAGAAGCTTGCGGAGCGCAGCTAATTAACGAGAATCCGGGCAAGCAGGGGACCAGCGGCAGCCGCTGGTTCTCTGCCTGCTTGTCCATGAAGCGATTACTCATTCGGAGGGTGCTATGGAGAGATCAATCGAGGCCGCCGCGGCGCGCCCGCTCAAACGTCCGTGGATGACGGAGAACAGGCGCGGCCAACTGACCGCCTACTTGTTTATTTCGCCGTTCTTCCTGCTGTTCGCTGTATTCGGACTCTATCCGATCATATTCACGATCTATCTGTCCTTCTTCAAGTGGGACGCGCTTGGCCCGATGACTTACGTCGGCATGCAAAATTACAAGTGGGTGGTGGAGGATCCGACCTTCTGGATCTCGTTCGGCAATACGCTGCTCATTAGCGCGATGGGCACGGTGCCGCAGCTTATAATCGCGCTCGTGCTGGCGGTCATGCTCAATTCGGGCTTGACCCGGATGAAGAAGGGGCTGCGCGTGCTTTATTTTATGCCGAACATCACGTCGATCGTGGCCGTCACGCTCGTCTTCAGCACATTCTTCGGCAATCACGGCATGGGCAATTGGCTGCTGAATACGCTCGGGTTCGACGACGTCGCGTGGAACTCCGGCTGGTGGGGCGTCAAGATCGCGATCGCCAGTATGGTGATCTGGCGCTGGACCGGCTACAACGCCATTATTTATTTGTCCGGGCTGCAGAGCATTCCGACGGATCTGTACGAGGCGGCGCGGATCGACGGCGCGAGCCGGAGCCAGCAGATGGCGTACATTACGCTGCCATTGCTCAAGCCGTTCATCTTGTTCACGGTGCTGCTCTCCACGATAGGCAGCCTGCAGCTGTTCACGGAGCCATACGTGTTCCTCGGCCAATCGGGAACGGGTTCTACTCGGCAGGAAGGCATCACGATGGTCATCTATCTGTACAGCGAGGCGTTCCGCAACAGCTTCTTCGGCACGGCGGCGGCGACGGCGGTCATGCTGTTCCTTATTACGATTCTGTTCTCGGTCGTGAACATGTGGGTGTCGAACCGTCTGGGCGGCGACACGGAAGGGAGAGGTTAGCCAGCATGGTGAAAGCAAGCACCCGTAACCGGAACGCGGATAAGCCGGGCTTTGCCGCTTCGTTCTTCTACCATCTCGTCCTTATCGTCGGGGCGGCGTTCTCGGTCTTCCCTTTCTACTGGATGTTCGTCATCTCGACCCGCGACAAGAGCGGCGCGTTCCACGTGCCGCCTCTGCTCACGCCGAGCGACCAGTTCGTCGCCAACTTCAAGCGGGCGCTCGAGCAATCGGACTTCTTCCATGCGCTCGGCAATTCGGCGATCGTCTCGATCTCGGTCACCGCGTCGGTGCTCTTCTTCTGCACGTTGGCCGGCTACGCGTTCGCGAAGTACCAGTTCCGGTTCAAGACGCCGCTGTTCTTCTTCGTCATCGGCACGCTGTTCGTGCCGCAGCAGCTAGGCGTCCTGCCGACGTACGTCATCATGGCGAAGCTGCAATGGATCGATACCTACAAGGCGCTCATCGTGCCGGCCATGGTCAACGCGTTCGGCATTTTCTGGATGAGGCAGTATATCTCCTCGGCCGTGCATACCGAGCTGATCGAGGCGGGGCGCATCGACGGCTGCGGCCACTTCCGCATCTTCTGGAACATCGCGGTGCCGGTCATTACGCCCGCCATGGCGACGCTCGGCATTTTCACCTTCCTGAACACGTGGAACGACTTCTTCTGGCCGCTCGTCGTGCTGAAGAACAGCGAGCACTTCACGATTCAGATCGCGCTGCAGCAGCTGTTCACGGTTAGGGACGGGCTCGATTACGGCATGATCATGTCCGCCACCTTCATGGCGACGCTGCCGCTGCTCGTCGTGTTCCTGCTGTTCAGCCGCTGGTTCATTACGGGGCTGACGAGCGGCGCCGTGAAAAGTTAACAAAACCGCGCCGAAAGCGCAGGAAATAGTCCGGAAGACGGAGAATGTTGAAGGAAAATGAAGCGGAAAGCAGGTCGACGCACCCATGAAACTCAGGCGCAAAATTTTGCTCGCGATCATCCTGCTTATTTTCATCCCGGTGCTGGCGATGGGCGTCATTTCCTACACGCAGTTCTCCAAGGCGATCGAGACGAAATCGAGCAGCTTCTACGGCATTTCCTTGCTGGAGTCGGACCGCAAGCTGAAGTTCGCCTTGAACGAAATCTCGGCGGTATCGGGAGCGGCCATCACCCAGCCCGTCATCCAGCAGGCGCTCAAGCGCGGCGGGCAGAACCCCGGCTACGAACGGCGGCAGGAGATGATCAATCTGCTCATCAATCATCCGATGATCGACTCGTTCAGCTTGATCACGACGGAAGGCCAGGTTATCGGCTATAACGTGTCGGAGTTCGGGGAGCTGCGCGATCAGCCGTGGTTCAATCGGATGAAGGCGGCCGAAGGGAAGCCGATCTGGTCGGGCCCCGGCGAGAACGGCTCCAGCTACGGCGGCAAGCCGATTCTGATCCACGCCCGAGTCGTGAAAGATTATTATTCGCTCGAAGATATCGGCTACCTGGTCATGGGCGTGAAGCCGGACATTCTGGAGCAGGTGTTCTGGGAAGCGGCAACCTTGCGGCAAGGTGATATGCTGCTGGTGAACAAGGAAGGCGCCATCGTGTACGACCGATCGGGGGAAGCGACGGGCGTGCGGGCCGATTTCCCGTTTCTCTCGGAGGAAGCTTACGAGCCTGCCGACAATCACTACATCGACCGTTACGGCGAAGTGAGGTCTCTGATCACTTATATGCCATCCCATAATACGCAATGGATGTGGGTGGCGATCACGCCGCTCGCGCTGCTGCGCTCCGAGTCCGAGCCGATTCGCAACACGGCGATTATTTTGGTAGCGTTTTCGCTGCTGTCCGCGCTCATGTTCGATCGCTTCTTCGTGCTGCCGCTCGTCAGCATGATCAACAGCGCGGTGAACGGCATGAAGCGCGTCGAACAGCGGATCTTCAAGCCGATTCGCCCGCCGCTTCGGACGACGGACGAATCCGGCCGCCTGATCGAGGGATTCAACCGGATGAGCGGCCAAATCCAAGAGCTGCTCGTGCAGGTGGAGACCGAGCAGGCGCGCAAGAAAGAAGCGGAGATGCAGGCGCTCATGTCGCAGATCAACCCGCATTTCATCTACAATTCGCTGGAGTCGATCAATTCGATGGCCGTGCTGCAGGGCAACAAAGACATTAGCCGGATGGTCGTCTCGCTCGGCAAGCTGCTGCGGATCTCGATCAGCGAAAGCCAAGAGCTGATCCCGCTGGCCATGGAATTCGAACACGTTCGCCACTACCTCTATATTCAGAAGCTGCGCTTCGAGGATCAGTTCGAATTCGAAATCGCGTTGCCGGAATCGTTGAAGCCGCAGCTCACCCAGAAGCTGATCGTCCAGCCGATCGTGGAGAACGCGCTGTATCACGCCATCGAGCCGATGCGGGAGAAAGGGTGGATTCGCATTCATGCCGAGGAAGGACGCGACTGCCTCTATATTTATATCTCGGATAACGGCCCCGGCTTCGATCCGAACGTGCTGAAGCAGCCGGACGACGAAACGGCGGGCGTACGAGCGAAATACAAGGATAAAGGAGTCGGCCTGCGCAACGTTCAGGAGCGGCTCCGCATCCGCTTCGGCCGGGCATATGGCATCCTGATCTGCACGTCGCCGGATTGCGGCACGACGATCCGGATTCGGATCCCGAAAGGCGAGTTCGCGAAGGAGGGAGACGCATGAGATCGTGGCAAGCTTGGAGCTGGATGCTCCTGTATTCGCTCCTGCTGGCCGGCGCGGTGCTCATCGTCGTGTCCGCCAAGACCGAGCCGATCGAACAAGCGCCGCAGGAGAAAATCAAGCTCACCTTCCGGCACTTCTGGATCAAAGAGCACGATCGTCCGATCCTGCGCATCTTCGAAGATGCGGTAGCCGCCTATCAACTGTCTCGTCCGGACGTCAAAATCAATTTCGAAGGAATTGACCAGACGATCCACCGGGAGCACAAGCTCAAGAGCGAGATGGTCGCGGGAACGCCGCCCGATATATTCGTCCTGTTCGGCGGGGCCGAAATCGTGCCGTACATCCGGTCGAACCGGCTTATGGATTTGACCGACGTCGCGCGCGAGGCGGGCTGGGCGGCGCAATTCAAGGATACGAGCCAATTTTCCCGCGATGGGCGCCTATACGGACTGCCACTGGAAGGACATGCGGAGCCGCTCTTCTATAACAAACGGATCTTCCGGGAGCTGGGGCTCGCGGCGCCTTCCTCGGTCAAGCAGCTGGACGAGGCGATCGCGCGTATCAAACAAGCGGGTTACATCCCGTTCGCGCTTGGCAATCAAGACCGCTGGCCGGCCGGCATTTACGCGCATTACTTGATGGACGGCTTCGCCGGATCGGACCAGATCGAAGCGCTCGCTCAAGGAAGACAAGGGAGCGCGTTCGCGAACGAGGCATACGCACGGGCATTTCGCCTGCTTGAAGACTGGACCCGCCGCGGCGCATTCCCTACAGCGGCGAACGAACTGTCGGGCGAGACGGCGATTAGCCTGTTCACGAGCGGTCGGGCGGCGATGTACGTGAACGGCAGTTGGGATATTACGCTCCTTCAGGACGGGGATGCGCCAAGAGCGTTCCGGGACGAGGTAGGCGTGCTGCCGTTCCCGTCGATGGAAGAAGGCGGCGAAGGCGATATGGCCGGCGGTTATACGCTCGGCATCGCGCTCTCGTCGAATTTGGCCGGCAAGCAGAAGGAAGCGGCCATCGAACTCCTCCGTTCGATCTACACGGCCGACATCCAGAGCAGGCTCGTCTACGAAGGTAACCGGATTCCGGCGATGCGCATTCCGGTAGACAGCGAGCGGACGGGGCCGATCTTCGCGCAAGTCATGGAGCTGGTGGAGCGGGACGGACTTGATTTTCTGGCGTACGACAACGTGCTCGCGCCGGAAGTCAACAGCGCCTTTCTCCAGATCGTGGCGGAGCTGTTGGAAGGAACGGCTGCTCCCGAAGAGGCGCTTCGACGGTTGGATGCGGCTTCCGGAGCTTATTGGCGCATGATTCAAGGTACTTCGCGGGCGGCAAGTCCCGCGAAGGCAGTGGAAGAGGCAGCGGAAGAGGAGGCGAAAGAATGAAGGCGGAGCAGCGCTATAAAGTCGTGATCGCGGACGACGAGCCGCTAATTCTGCGCAGTCTCCGGGCCGCGATCCCTTGGCCAGAGCTCGGGCTTGCGATCGTCGGCGAGGCGCGTAACGGGGAGGAGGCGCTGCAGATTGCGCGCGAGCATGCGCCCCATCTCGTCATCAGCGATATTCGGATGCCGACGCTCGACGGCATCTCGATGATGAAGCAGGCGATGGAGAGCGGGATGGAGACGGAGCCGCTATTCATCTTCATTAGCGGGTACGGAGAGTTCGAATATGCCAGGGACGCGCTGCGGCAAGGCGCGTTCGATTATTTGCTCAAGCCGATCGATCACGAGGAGCTGACGGGCATGATCGCCCGGGCCGTGGAAAAGCTGGATCGCCAGCGGCATTCGCGCTTGGAGAACGAGCGGCTGCTTCATTCGGTTCAATCGCTGTCGATGCTAGCCCGGGAGCGAATGCTGGCCGAGCTGATCGAAGGTACGCCCAGACCGCTCACCCAGCTTCATTGGCTGGAGAGCAGCGAGCTGGATCAGCCTTATTATATGGTCGTCGTCCAGCTAGATCCCAAGGTGAACGCCTATCGCGGCTGGTCCCCCGACGAGCGGCAGCTGTGGGCGTTCGCGGTCCGGAACATCATCGAAGAATGGTCGGGCCGTTACGGCGGCCTGGTCGTATTCCCTTTCCACGGCGGAGAATGGGTGCTGCTGTTCCCCGATGCGTCCGCGGAGGCGAAGCGGGAGATCGGCGCCGAGCTGACGCAGGTGGTCGGCGTCTATGCCAAGCTAAGCTGCCACGTCGGCATCAGCGGCACGGTGTCGGGGCTGGATCGGCTCAGCGGCGCTTACGAAGCGGCGACTTTGGCGCTGAACCGAAAGTTCTTCGCGGAGTCCCGGCGCGTGTTTCTGGAGGAGGAGCTGCCCGGCCACGCGGCGGAGCCGGTACAATACCCCAAGGCGTTGGAGAGCAAGTTGGCTCAATGCGCGCAGCTGCTGGACGTGAACGGGTTCTCCGAGGGGCTGGAGGAACTGCGGGATTATTTCGGACGCAGCGCGCTGACCAAGGCGCAAGTGAGCGGCGTCATGGCCGGCATCGCGGCAGCGTTATACCGGCGCTTCGAGCATGCCCCGCCGCCCGATGGCGCAACTCTGCACGAGCTCCTCATTCGGCTCCAGGAAGCGCAGACGCCGGACGAGTGGATCGGACAGCTCAAACAGGCGTTCGAGGAACGGATGAAGGCCGGTCTTGCCAAGCCTTCCAAGGAAGACGGACAGAGCATGATCGAGCGAGCGATCCGCTATATGGAAGCCCGCTTTGCGAACGATCTAGGCATCGAAGAGGTGTCGCAGATCGCGGAGCTTAGCACCAGTCAATTTTGCGCGATGTTCAAGAGCGTCACCGGATATACCTTCCTCGAATATTTGACCCATTACCGGATGGAGAAGGCGAAATACATCCTCCGCCATACCGAGGTAAAAGTGTACCAGATCGCGCCGCTCGTCGGGTACCAGGATCCGAAATATTTCACCCAAGTGTTTAAGCGAACGACCGGGCTTACGCCTTCGGAATATCGAGAGGAAGCGCGAACGGATGGCGTGAAGGCCGCGAGCGATTGAGTCGGAACCCGTCTTATTCTCGGATGAAATTGCCGCAATCGGCGCAAATTAGAACCGATTCTGCGATATGTTTCAGGCCGAGGAGGGGACAGAATGGCAACGTTGACGAACATAGCGAACGAGACGCTGATCGAGCGGATGAAACGGTTTTACGAGCAATACCGGACGACGTCGAACGTGGAGGCGAGCTTCGTCAATGCGAAAGAAGCGCTTGCGCTGACGCTGCTGGACGATATCGGTCGTTACGCCGAGGAATCGAATTTGGATGCGATCCGCATGGCGACCGCGCAATGGGACGAAATTCGGATGATGATGCAAGGAAGCAACGACGCGCTGAAAGAACGATTGGAGCGCGAGTACAAACAGGCGCAGGGGCAAGGTTAGCGGCAGAGTTACGGCATTGATCGGCATTATCGGAAGTAGGAAAGGGCGTTGCCTTATTATTAGGCGGCGCCCTTTTTGACATGCAGTCGCGCAAAAAGGATTGCCGTGTGGAACAAAATGGTTTATGCTGAGTATATTATATATCTCAAAGATATATTAGTGATGAGGAGGCTAACGTGAAACGGATCAACACCACCCATTTTGCTATTCTAGGCTTGCTGCGGATCAAGCCGATGAGCGCGTATGAGCTCGTCAAGTTCACGAAAGAGAGCATCGGGCTGTTCTGGAACGAGTCCTACGGGCATATTCACAAGAGCTTGCAGCAATTGGAGCGGGAAGGGGCGGTCTCGCTCCTCGAAGAGACGACGACCGGGCGCCAGAAGAAGGTATATGGCATTACGCCGCAAGGCTGCGAACAGGTCGATGGTTGGCTGACGTTAACGCCGGAAGAGCCCGTGATGAGGAATGAATTGCTAATGAAAATCTTCGTCTCCGAAGACAGACATATTCCGAACTTGGTCGCTTATGTGGAGGAAGAGCGGTCGGCGTGCCGGCAGTTGCTCGGCATGCTGGGCGGAATTAAGGCGACGGTAACAAGCGCGGATAGCCGGCAAGCGCGGTTATGGCTGTTGACGCTCGATTACGGAGAGCGGTATGTACGCATGACGATCGAATGGTGCGAGCATGCCTTGGACGTGTTAAACCAAATGGATGGGAGACCGGAAAGTCATGACGAATAGAAACCTTCGCTTGCTTCCTCTTCTCGCAATCACGTTGATCGTGGTCGCGATCGCGCCAACCCTCTTATGGATTCGGGATCATCCGCTTTTAGCATTTTCGTTTTTTGAACGGGGAACCTACAATACGGAGATTAGCTATCAGATTACGGTGCTTATGATCGTGCTTGTCGTGATTGCGATCGTGGCTGCGATGACGGGGAAAGCCGGACTATCGTATTTAAACCTCCGGAACCGGGATGGCCGCATACGCCCTGAGCCTTGGATCGGCCTTAAGCCGAGCGATTCCGATTCGTGGAACAACGTGGGGAGGAACATGGCCGTCGTCATTACCTTGGTGACCGCGGTCGTGATCTATTTCCAAGTCATTCACGGCGAGCGTATAACATTGGATCTATTCCCGGGACTCCCGCTAATCGTCTTGTTCGCGCTCATGAACGCGTTCGCGGAGGAAATCATCTTCCGGTTCTCGTTCGTTGCCGTGGTCCATCGGTACGGGTATTCGCCCTATGTGGCGCAAGGATTGGCCGCGTTGACCTTCGGCATCGTGCATTATTTCGGAACGCCGGGCGGGATACCGGGGGTGTTGATGGCTGCGTACATCGGGTGGCTGCTCGCGAAGTCCATGTTCGAGACGAAAGGGTTCTTCTGGGCGCTCGCGATCCATTTTCTGCAGGATGTAGTTATCTTCATCGCGTTGTTGATGAAGTAAATTGAGAGTGGTACGATTGGTTAATGATTGATTATAGGATGGAATTGAGATGGACCCTAAACACGAAAACGATCGCCAACCAGAGCCCTATACCTATGAAGAACTACTTAAGGATCTAGACATCGGACATGAACTGCACTTTATCTATCAAGGGATCGAATATTCTATAACGCATACGCCGAACGGCACGATTAACGGAAAACGCTTATTCGAAATTTGGGAGGATGTCGAAGTCACGATCATTTTCTGACCGCTGCCGAAACCTTTTCCGTATAGATTCCGTAAATTGTAAAAAATGGAGAGGTGATGCCGTGAGCGAAAAAGGCTGCGTGAAATGCGGAGCCGGGACGCGAGCACGAAAGAAGTCGCGATGGCGGGAACGGGCCTGTCGAAAATGTTCGACGTGCAAAAAAACGAATTTATCGTGGTGTACTGTAATAACTGCGGCTACTCGGAATTTTACAATCGGCGTTCATCGAGCGCCTCGAATGTGCTCGACTTCTTCTTCGGTTAATTTAAGAATTTAACTGCTTTTTAATTGATGTGGCAAACGTTTCACCTTATAATTAATAAGTATTCAAGAATCTGTCAACCAGCTGGGGGAGAATGCTAATGTTAGTAGGTAAAGGCGCAGTCCGCGAAATGGCAAACGAAATCGATAAAGTTGTACGCGATATCGACCAAATTACACAGTCCAAAATCGACCGCGTATCCGATAAAATCGACTCCGAGTTGAATTCCTGTGGTCGCGAGCTGACGAATGCCGCATCGACCTTGAATCAAATCAAGCCGTTGATCGACCGCCTCGTGGCGCAAGTCGGCCAGAACGCTCCGGATCACGTGCAAGTGCTCGTTACGTCGATCGCGCAAGAAGTCATGTCGAAAGTCGTCGCGGCAGGCGGCAACATCGATGAAGTACAGAAGAACATTAAGGACGTCGACAAACTGACGAACGAAATCGACGGCTTGACCGACGAAATCGACAAACTCACGAATAAGATCGACGAGATTACCGATAAATATCAGAAGTAAAATGACCCGCAATCAAGACCCACAATGAGGAGGCAACTCGCATGAGCGATTACACGCCGCCAGTAGGCAACTACATGTCCGGTTGGGGCAACAACCAAGCGAAAGAAACAGCCTGGAAAATCGACCATATCGCGGATAAAGCGAAGTTTGGCATCGAAATTCTCGGCACCGGTCTCATCGGCATCGACGCGTTGGAGAAGGAATTGATCGAGATGGCGGGCGCGCAGTACGCGCCGTCGCAGGAGCAGATCCGCGCGATCGCTCACCGGTTGGACGCGCATCAGAAGCAGCTTCAGCAAGGGCTTGACCGGATTAAAGAGATGATGAACGACATCGATAAAGCGACGGACTCCATTCAACGTCCCCGTACGGGCTGGTAATCATCCTTTACTTTTCCATGCACACGAATTAACGGTTGTCGCCTTCGGGCGGCAACCGTTTTTTGGCAAGTAGAAAAGCCTCTCTTCGCCGGTTATCCGGAAAAGAGAGGCTTTGTTGCGGTGATCAATATTTGAACCGGTCAACGATGTGCTTTAATTCCTCGGCCATGCCGGCCAATCGCGAGGCGGACATGTTGATCTCCTCCATCGAGGCTAGCTGCTGCTGCGTGGCCGCGGATACGTGCTGCGTGCCGGCTGCCGTGTCTTCGGCGATCTTGTTCACGTCCGTGATCGAATGCGCGACCTCGCCGGTACCGTGCAAGAGCTCCTCGACCGCGGCCGTCACCTCGGTGATTTGGCTGGTCACCACCTGGATTGCGTCTTGAATTTGGCGGAAAGCTTCTCCGGCGCCGTTGACGACGTCGATGCCGCTGCTAACTTCGTGCATCGTGTCCGACATCGAATCGACGACGGTCTGCGTCTCGCGCTGAATTTGATTGATCAGTTCCGAGATTTGCTTGGCGGAGCCGGACGATTCCTCGGCCAACTGCCGCACTTCGTCCGCCACGACGGCGAATCCGCGGCCGTGCTCGCCGGCTCTCGCCGCTTCGATAGCCGCGTTAAGCGCAAGCAAATTCGTTTGGCCGGAAATATCGGAGATCGACTTGGAGATGAGTTCGATCTGTTTCGAACGCTCGCCCAGATCCGTCACGGCTTGCGATAGGCTGGAGACGCGCGTGTGGATGGCGTTCATTTGCCCGATCGCGTTCGTGATGGCATATGCGCCTTGATCGGATTGCACGGCTGCCGTGTGGGCGGTTCCTTTCACCATCGAAGCCGCGTTCGAGATATGCTTCGTTCTCGACGACATCTCTTGAATCGTCTCCGTGCTGCTCTTCACGGTCTGCACCTGCTGTTCGGCGCCGTAAGCCAGTTCTTGAATCGTGTGCGAAATATGCTCGGTCGCCGAGCTGCTTTGGTCCGCGCTCATGCTGAGTTCTTCGGAGGACTCGGCGACTTTGCGAGACGTTTCGCTGACCGTGCCGATCAGCTCGCGCAGGCCGCTAACCATATTATTGAACGAATTGGTCAAGCTACCCAACTCGTCACGCGACGAATACGTGCCGACGACGGTCAATTCGCCGCTAGCCGCTTGGTTCATCAAGCTTTCCATTTCGCGAACCGGCTTCGTTACGCTCAGCAAGTGTAGTATAGTTAGGGCGGCCAGCGCAAAGGTAATTATGTCCGAACGCCGGAATGCCGGAGAATGGCGGGTTTGGCTGTTCATCAAGGTGAAGCGGCAGATGTCTGCGGCAACGGATTTGCGCCGAACCTAACGAATCAGGTTACGAAAATAACGCAAATTGAAGTCATCGAAGTACGTTCTTCCATATCCGTTCAGGAAATGGTCCCCGAATGCATCCGACTTCAAGTTATGTTGAAGCGACCATAGTCCCCACGTCAGATCGTAATGCCGGTCGCCTACGCCGCCATGGCCGACATCGATGAAGGCGCGGAACGCGAATTCGATTAAGATAATGTTGGGCAAGCAGTAGTCGCCATGCATAACGACGGGATCCGTAGCAGGAGAATAGATCTTGCTGCTCCGGTGTTCGACCAGCAGCTCGTTCGTTCGATTCGGATAAGGACAGCCTTCGAGGGGAAGCGTATGAAGCATGCGCAAATGTTCGCCGAACGCGAAGGCAAGCTTTGCGGGCTGCTCGAGAAACGCCGGATCCGTGCCATCTTCGCCGTCAATCGCTTCCGTGACCAAGTAATCGTGATCGTCGTCCGTCTCATAGGCAAACGGTTCGGGCGACAGCCGATGACGATGCAGGAACGAGCCCATTATCGCCTCGCTTTCCAAAGCGCTTTTCGTTCCGATTTTGACATAACAGCGTTTCGGTCCGTCGACGAATAACGTACGCGCTAGCTCCGAACAACTGCTGTCGTACACGTCGGCCCCTTGGAATAAGCTTCTGATCCCAAGCGGCAGCGCGCCCGCATTAAACGCGATCCTCTTTTTCTCCATCCGATAGCCTCCATTACTCGCATTATTTCTAGCATATCAGATGCCTCCAAAGTACCGAAGCGTATAGATTGGTTATACATGCCACCACTCGCAAACCTGTTTGTTCCAAATAAACCACCTGCTGGTGGTTTATTTGTTATTGCAACCAAGCCGTCCAAACACGGTCACGATCGTCGTAGTACGAAGTCATCATCCTAGTAGAATGGCGGGAATGCGGCCCCTTATACTCTCTGTGAAGACGACGTCAGGTTGCAGAGGAGGGAGCTGACCGACAGCGATTGCGTGACCGGAAGGGATCACAATACGAATCGTAGGACGGTGGATTGAAGTGATCGGTAATCTGTTCAAAAAGCTTAGTTTGACCGGACTCGGCGTCAGCGTGCTGATGCTGACCCCGGCGCTCGGGCCCGGAACCGCCAGCGCGGCCTCGAATGTCGCGATCAATTGGAACGACGTCAAGCAGGAGATCGACGGCTTCGGCGTGTCGCAGGCCGCTTGGTCGGATGCGATCTATGACTTGCAGGAGCCGGCTCGCAGCCAAATTATGGATCTGCTGTTCCGCCAGGATACGGGGATCGGCGCATCGATTTTGCGGGGCGCGATCTTCCCGCAGTTCAATCCGGCGCCTGGACAGTATGACTTCAACGCCCGCCCGGATCAAGTCTGGGTCATGCAGCAGGCGAAGGCGAGAGGCGTGAACAAGCTGGTGGCCTCGACATGGAGTCCTCCGGCCTGGATGAAGACCAACAATTCCACGACGAACGGCGGCTACCTCAAGAGCGAGAATTACGATGATTACGCGGTCCTCATGTCCAAATTCGTGAAGGAATACAAGTCGCAATTCAACCTGGATTTGTATGGGGTATCGGTCGCGAACGAACCGAACTCGATGACGTTCCTGACGTGGGATTCGAGCGAGTGGAATTCGACCAATTTCCAAGTGTTTCTGAAAGATTATTTGAAGCCGGAGATGATCAATCAAGGCGTGCAGGGGACGAAGGTCATCGTCGGCGAATCGTCTTGGTGGTCGGAGGATCTCGTGAAGGACTCGCTCAACGATCCAGCCTCGGCGGAGCGCATCGACATCGTCGGCGGGCACAACTATCCGATCCCGATCATCAATACGACGATGCCGACCGAGCCGTTCGCCACGGCCGCGGCCAAGGGCAAGAAGGTATGGATGACCGAGGTATCCGACGTCGATTCGTATGATCCGGGCATCGGCTCGGGGCTGAAGTTCGCCAAGCAAATCCACAACTTCATGACCAAAGCGAACGTCAATGCTTGGCTGTATTGGACGGGCGCGATCCCGGGCAACAACGATGAAGGACTCATCAACGTCGACAAAGCGACCAGCACGTATGCGATCACGAAACGCTACTACACGTTGGGCAGCTACAGCAAATATATCCGTCCGGGCTACGTGCGGATCGGCGCGACGGAAAATCCGGTATCGGGCGTCTACACGACCGCGTACAAAGATCCGGCGACCGGCAAAATCACGATCGTCGCGGTGAACGACGGCGACGCGTCGGCGGAGCTGAATTTCGTGCCGAACGGCTTCACGCTGGGCAAACTGACTCCGTATACGACGGACAGCACGCTGAACATGGCGCAAGGGCGTAACGTGCAAGCGAGCGGAGGCTCCTTGCACACGATCATTCCCGCGAAGAGCGTCGTCACGTACGTCGGTCAGAGCGGATCGACCGCCGATCCGGCGGAGACGCAGCTGAACGATCCGCTGAATAACTGGACGAAGACGGCCTCTCATACGAGCGGACTCGCGCTGGATTCGTCCAACAGCCTCTATTTCGGCGGGGATTCTTCGCGCGTGAAGCGTACAACGGGCACGACCGAGAGCTTCGTCTACAACGTCAATAACATGACCGGCTTCAACGCGACGATCTATCATGCGAGCGTCTGGGACGGCGTGGCGTTCTATACGTCACCGGATAACGCGACGTGGACGCGAATCTCGCACGTAAGCACGCCTGGCGCGTACACGGGCAGCAACTGGTACCGCAAAACCTACGCGCCGGTGCCGCTGCTGCCGACGGGAACGAAATACTTGAAGATCGAGCTGTCCGGCACGGATTCGTGGGAGAAGCAGGTTGCGAACGTCGTCATTACGTCTTCGCCTTGATGGCTGACGAGTCATGGTTCGTTAGAGCGAACTGAAACCATATAGGAAAGATAATCGAAAACCTGCGGCCGAATCGGCTGCAGGTTTTTGGCTTGTTAACACGCGATAACCGGCTAAAAAGGCAGGTGGAGCTGGTAATCGGCGTTACGTGATCGCGACGAGCTCTTCTTGCAAACCGGCCGAAATCGGCCCCATGGGACAGCGGAGCGTGTCGGAGGCGAGAAGGCCTTGCCGGGCGAGCAGCCACTTAAGCGGAGCGGGGTTCGATTCCCGGAACAGCAGCCGGATGGGAGGGAGCAGCCGATCGAACGTTTCCGCGGCGAGGCTGATGTTCCCTTCAGTTACTTGCGTCAGGAGATTCAGGAAATCCGCGGTATTCACGTTCGCCGAAGCAAGCATGCCGCCAGCCGCCCCTAGCTGCAGCATGTCAAGGAGCAAGGCATCTTCGCCGCAGAGGATCGGCTTCGGACAATGCGGCAGCAACTCGGCCGCGAGCGAGAGGCCGCCGGAAGCATCCTTAAGCCCGATGACGCCGTCGAGATCGAGAATCCGCTTCATCATCTCGGGAGATAGGGCGACGCCGGTTCGGGAGGGGACCTCGTAGGCGACGACGGGGATGCCGACCGAAGCGATGCGCCGGAAGTGTTCGACGATGCCTTCCTCGGAAGGTCGGCTGTAATACGGCGTGACCGCCAGCACCGCATCCGCACCCCAATGACCGGCTGCTTCGGTGCGCCGGACCGATTCGGCGGTGCTGTTCGTGCCGCTGCCCACGATGATCGGCAATCTTCGCTGATTTAAGCATGTTCGCGCCGCCTTGAACAAGGTTCCGACTTCTTCCCACGCGACCGTCGGCGATTCCCCGGTCGTTCCGTTGAGCACGATGCCTTGGATATCATGCTGAAGCAAAGACGAGAGGTACCGGTCATAAGATTCGAGATCCAATCGTTCTTCCGTATCGAAAGGGGTTATAAGCGGGACGAATAGTCCCTGTAGATCAGCTTCGTTTAACATAGGCGCGCTTCCTCCTCGGTTGATTGGCTGTCTTAACTGTAGCATGGAACGAAGCGCGCGATTGGGGAGGGTTTCGAATGGCGGCCATCGGCAAAAACGATGCAAACGCAAACGGTCTCTTCAAGCCGAAACCGGCAAAAGCGCCCCGGGAAAGGGCGCTCTACGGTGGCAGAAGGAGCGTTTACGAAACTTTTTACGAAACCGTGCCGTACCATTTGTACGTCATGGCCGATTTGCCCGGGATCGTTACGGTGAAATTCTGGCTGCCCCACTGGATTTTCACCTTGCGGGCGGACGCGCTGGAGTTGTACGCGACGACGACTTTGGAGCCGTCCGGATTGCGGAACGCGACGTCCTTGATCTCCGAGCCCGTGTTGGACGCGATCCGGTACGCGCCCGGCACGACGAATTTACTGAAGTGGCCGAGCAGGTAGTATTGCTTCTTGTACGTCACTTGGTTCTCCGGCGCGTCGTTGCGGTTGTCGGAGTTCTGAATCGTGATCATGCCCTTATTGCCGCTATTCTCGCCGATCAGAGCTGGACCGTCCTTCTGGTCGAGCGCCGCGTTCCAGAGGATGATCGTTTTCGACCAGTTGCGCGTGATGTTGATGAACTCGTTCATCATGTTGTCGATGCCTTGCGACGTGCCGTTCTGCGGATCGTTCCAGTTGCCGAAGCCGCCTTCGGTGAACCAGACGTCTTTATCCGGATGGGCGTTGTGGAGCGACGTCATTTGGGAGCCGTCGCCGCTGTCGTAATGGTGGAACGCGCTGCCGTTCACGTATTGGCCTTTGCCCGCGTTTTTTAGATTCGTGATGACCGTATTCGGGAAATTCCAGTCCAGATAGTTATGGTCGAACGCGATAATCTTCGTATTGATGCCGGCATTGCGCAGCGTAGGGCCAAGGTAATCGCCGATGAAGCCGATCTCGTCCTGCGTGTTCATGCCCATGGACGGATAGTGGGTCGGTTCGTACAACGGCTCGTTCTGCACCGTGACCGCGTAGATCGGGATGCCTTGCCCTTGGTAAGCTTGAATGTATTTCTTGAAATAGTTCGCGTACGTGCCGTAATGCTCGGCTTTCAGCTTGCCGCCGTTCAGCGTGTTCGAATATTTCATCCAGGCCGGCGCGCTCCATGGGGAGGCGAATACTTTGATGCTCGGATTCTTGGCGATCGCGGCTTTCACCATCGGAATGATGTACGCCTGATCGCGGCCGATCGTGAAGTTGTTCAGCGCGGTATCGTTCGCCGTGTCCGCGTAAGTGTAGGCGCTCCAGGTGAAATCCGAGCTGCCGAGCGGTTGACGCAGCACGCTCATGCCGATGCCGGATTGGCCGAACAGCTTCTCCATCACTTCCGCGCGTTTGTTCGCGTCGAGCTTGTAATTGAGCAGCCACGCGGACGAATCGGTAAGCGAGACGCCGAAGCCGTCCATTTGCTGGTAGGTCGTGCCTTCGTTGACCGTTATCGTGTAGTCGGCGGCGTCGCCGGACGTCGAGAAGTTTTTGTTCGCGATCCGGGAGAGGCGCGCGCTCGGGCTTAGTCCGACGGCAGGCTCGGTATTCGGATCCGAGGTGGTGATCCACACCTCGACTTGTTCGCCCGCGGCTTGGGCGACGGGACCGGAGACGGAGCCGGACACCGTGACGACGGCGGCGGCCAGGACGAGCGAGACGGATTTAACGTTCCAAATTTTCATTATTCATGCTCCTCTCGGAATGGATAATAAGGCATGTACGGCGTTGGCTTTAATCCATACGGCAAGCAGCCTTGCGATCGGGGTTCACCTCCAAATATGCGATGAAGATTGCGGATGCGGGACGAGTTGTAACCGATTACAATTTCATGGTGACCAAGCGCTTGCAGCGTTCGACAGCGTGCGCAGAGCAGCTGCAAGTTCATCTTGTAATCGATTACAAGTTCTGCGGACAATGACCGCCGCAAGCCGGTTCCGGCTTGCTTGACTCGATTTTACTTGGAGCGAGAGGGGGAAAACAATACGTCATTTTTCAGCTTCTATTGGCCGTTATTCAGGTAGAGCGCGGCGTCTGGCAAGGGTGTGCGATGTAGTTGGAAGTTGCTTGTCGCGTTTTTGTATTAAACTTCCTGAACGTTCGATTGATTTTATCAATTAGACGATGGCTCCAAGCGAATGATAGTATCCAATATAACATCACGTGTCCAGTCAGCCGGGCGGTCTACATTTTAATAGTGAAGGTGGAGTTGGAGAATGAGTCAACTGCTGTGCCTCGTTTGCAAGGATGAAATTACGGTGGAACAAAGCGCGACGACCGGCGAGATCGTGGAGTGCGAATCTTGCGGGCAAGAGCATGAAGTACACGCGGCGGGCAATATTTTCACGGTCGAACTCGCGCCGGAGATCGAAGAAACCTGGGGAGAGTAAGGTGATCCGCTTATGAGCGCAAGAGAGCCGAGCGTCCTGCTCTGCGTCACCAAGCTGAGAGAAGAGGAGAAGCGGATCGCCGAGCTGCTGACGGCCGAAGGCGTCCAGGTCCAGGTCAATCTGGATTCGATGGCGCTGCCGGTCGAGACCGCTTCGACCGCGAATACGCCCGATCTGGCGCTTATCCGCTGCCTCTCCCAGCGCAATGCGCTGACGCGGGCGACGCTGCTTAGTTTGACGGGAATCCGGACGCTCAACAGCGTCCATGCCATATCGGTATGCACGAGCAAAATCCATCAGGCGATCGTGTTCGGGAAGCAGGGGATTCCGCAGCCGCGCTATCAGATCGCCTTCACGCCGGGCAGCTTATACGACGCGCTGGATGCGTTCGGCGGCGTCTACGTGCTGAAGCCGTCCAGTTCGTCGTGGGGCAGGGGGATCGCGCGCATTACGGGCAAAGATTGCCTGGATACGTGGATCGCGGCGCGCGAATCGGTCGATCCGAGCCACCAATCGCTGCCGGTGCTCTTGCAAGAGTATGTGGACAAAGGCGATTTCGACATCCGCGTCGTCGTAGTCGGCGACGAGCCGATCGCCGCGTTCCGCCGCGTCTCCGAGGACAACTGGAAGACGAATACGCATCTGGGCGCGGAGATCGAGCCGATTCCGGTCAATCCGGAAATCCGCGCGATATGCGGACGCCTGACGAACGTGCTTGGCGAAGGCATTTACGGGGTCGATCTGTTCTACGATTACAAGAATCGCCGGTACTTGGTTTGCGAAGTGAATCAGAATCCCGAATTCGCCAAGTCGTGGAAAATCCACGGGGTGGATGTAGCGCACTGGATCGCGACGTATGTCAAAGGGCAGGTCGTCTCGCGATCCGGTCAACAGCTCGCCTCTATAACCCAGTAAACAGGGAGGAAATTAAGTTTATATTTAGCATTTAATCTAGCTGCTGGGAGGAACTATGAAGAACAAGACGATCGAGAAAGAGCACCTCTTCTCGCTGTCGTTCGTGCTCTCTCGCGTACTCACGTCTGGCGTTATCATGAGTATCGAGAAGAACGAGAGCGAGTTGAAGGGACTGGAGAAGAGCATAGCCAAACTGTCGGGCAAACGGTATGTTTCGTTGTTTAATAGTTACACGGGGGCCGTCCATGCGGCCCTTTGGGGCCAAGACATCGTCTACGGATCGCAAGCGAGGTTGGAAGAGCCGATCGAGCAGGAACGGAAGTTCGTGAATTGGCTGGGCGTCGAGCTTACGCAAGATGCTTCTTCGCCGCTTGGCTTCACGCGTCTTGCCGTCGGTTGGAACAACCTGAACGATCTGGAACGCCTGCTTGAACCAAGCGGCGAACAAGCAGCCGTACAGGTATTCGACTTCACGCCGCTCGGATTCGGGCCGGCGGCGGCGATCGCGACGAATAGCGAGCTTGCGTGGAAAAAGGCGGAGCGGCTGAAAATCTTCGGCGCCTTCGACCTGCAGACGATGTGGACCCAGGAAGAGAGCGAGCCGGAGCTTCAGCCGGCCGCGCAGTTCAATTACCGGCTCAGTCCGCTCGTCGCGGCGTGCGTCAAATTATCGCTGCTGAGGAGGAACCGCGGCCATGAAGACTGATTTTATCCGCAAACCGCTCGACCTGCCGTCCGAAGATTGGATTCGCGAGGCGCTCGCTTACAAGGGAGGTCCCGCGATTATTCCCGAAGACGTCCGCAAGACGACGTTCCCGACGATCACGAAGGAAGACTTGACGCAGATGCTGATCTCCATCCAGCAGGACGAAGAGAGCGTCGTGACGGAATTCGCCGAAGCATACCGCAAGTACGTCGGCGCGAATTACGCGATCGCGACGGCCAGCGGCACGTCCAGCCTGCATCTGGCGCTTGTCGGCGTCGGCGTGCAACCGGGCGACGAGGTCATCGTGCCGGCGTTCACGTTCATCGCGACCGCGCAGGCGGTCGTTGCCGCCAAGGCGATTCCGGTCTTCGTCGACATCGATCCGGTGACGTATTGCCTGGACCCGGAGAAAGCCGAGCGGGCGATTACGAATAAGACCAAGGCGATCATGCCCGTGCATGTGCACGGCCTTCCCGCCGATGTCGGCCGGCTGCGCGAGTTGACGGACCGGTACTCGCTGCGTCTCGTCGAAGATGCTTCGCATGCCCATTCGGCGTCCATCGACGGCAGATTGGCCGGCTCGCTTGGCGATGGAGCCGGACAGAGCCTGATGGCGGACAAGAACTTCCCGGTCGGCGGAGAAGGCGGCATCGCGTTCTTCCGCGAGCAGGCGGATTACGAGCGGGCGCTCGCGTTCTTGGAAGAGAGCGGCATCGACTACCGGATGTCGTGGATCGCGGCCGCCTTCGGGCTCAGCCAGCTGGAACGTTTGCCATATTATGACGCTATCCGCGCTCGCAACGCCGATTATTTGACCAAGCAGCTGGCGGAGACGAAGTTGTTCCGCGGGCCTTATGTGCCGAAGGGATATAAGCACAGCTACAACATGTACCGGGTAAGCATCGATCCGGCGGCGCTAGGGCTTGACGATCTTCCGGATTATCAGGTGAAGAACGCGATCCAGGAGCTGATCTTGAGCGAGGGCGTGCCCGCGCGGGAGTGGCAGAACGTGCCGATTCCGGGACATCTGCCGTTCAAGAACCGGCGCGGTTTCGGCGGCGGGTATCCGTTCACGCTGTCCGAACGCGACGATTTCGGCTACGCGCTGGAGAACTTCCCGGTGACGCTGGAGATGCTGCGCTCGACGCTGACGATCTGCCGAGAACTGCGCTCGCCGGTCGAATACGAGCGGATTCAGGCTTATGCGCTCGCCTTCCGCAAGATCGACGCCAATCCGGATATCATTCGCGAGCTTGCCGAGCGGAACGAGACCAAGGTGCTCTACGAGCGGGATGCGAGATTAGGATGAGCGCGGCGGAGACAAGCAAGCCGATCCGGGTGGCGATTCTCGGCGGCAGCGGGTTTACCGGTTCGGAGCTATACCGGCTGCTCGGTCGTCATCCCTATATCGAAGTCGCGTTTATCTCGTCGGAATCCAAGGCGGGCGTGCCCGTCGACCGGTACTTCGTTCACGCGCTGCGCAAGAAAAGCGGCGGCTCGCTCAAATTCAGCAAGCTCGCGGAGCTGGACGGCCATTACGACGCCGTCTTCTCTTGCCTGCCGACCGGGAGCTTGCCGCCGTACATCGCGCATGTCGCGGCCCATACGGACCGGATTTTCAACGTCAGCGGCGATTACCGGGTGAACGATCCGGACTTGCTGCGGCAGCATTATCCCGAGACGTTGAAGCACGACATACCCGGCGGCAGCCATTATTTCATTCCCGAATTCAGCGCCATCAACCGGGACGCGAAGATCGTCAACCTGCCCGGCTGCATGGCGGTGGCGAGCATCTACACGCTCTATCCTCTGGTCGCGCGCGATCTGATCGAGCCGCGCGTCGTCACGAACGCCAACACGGGCTCGAGCGGAGCGGGCAAGGCCAGCGCGGAGACCCATGCCGAGCGCGCCCACAACTATCGTCCGCACAAGGTGCACGGTCACCGGCACAAGCCGGAGATCGAGCACGCGCTGAAGGTGCACGAGAACCGGACCGTCGATCTGCAATTCTCAACCTTCAGCCTCGATCTGCCGCGCGGCATTCTGGTGGCGTCCTACTCGCGATTGAAGGAGGGCGTAACCGAGCTGGACGTGAAGAAAGCGTTCCACGGCGCGTATGCAGCCAAGCCGTTCGTCCATTATTTCCATGGCAAGAGCGGGCCGCAAGGTCCAATGATCAAGACGGTGCTCGGGACGAACAATGCGGAGGTCGCCGCGTACGTGGAGGGTGACAACTGCGTCTCGATCGCGAGCATCGACAATCTGATCAAGGGCGCGGCGGGTCAGGCGCTGCAGGCGGCGAATCTGTACTTCGGCTTGCCGGAAGAGACCGGACTTGCGCCGGCGGCGGAAGGAGCGTGGCCGTGATGGCGGACAATCTATATGTCGTCAAGCTGGGCAGCGGGACGATACTCGGCCAGCCCGACATATTCGAGGAGATTAGCGGACTCGTCGGGCGCGGGGCGCGGGTATTAGTCGTCGCCGGCGGCGCGGAAGGCATCCGGCGCCAGTATGAGCGACTGGGAAGAGAGATGCCGTTCCTCACCTTGCCGAGCGGCGACGAGGTCCGCTACTGCGCCCCGGAGGAGATGCCGATCATTCGCGGCGCTTACCGGGAGATCATTCTCGAAGAGGCGGCCTCGGCGCTGCGCGCGCGGGGATTAAGCGTCTTCGGGCAGGTCGGCGGCGATAACGGCGTCGTCACGGGGACGAAAGCCAAGCCGCTCAAAGCGATTCGGGACGGCAAGCCGGTCATCGTCCGCGATTCCTTGTTCGGCGGGTATGGCGGCAGCCGCGCGGCGTTCATCCGATCGGCATTGAATGCGTACGACGTCGTTATCCTGTCTCCGCCGATCTACGATCCACAATTAGGCGACTACATCAACATCGACGCCGACGTGCTCGCGGCGCATCTGGCATCCGATCTGGGCGCCCAGCATTTGCGATTCGTGACCGGCACGCCGGGCATTCTGACCGATATCGACGATCCGGAATCTACGGTGCGCCACGTCTATCCGGGCGACGACCTGCCTTGGGTGAAGGGGCGGATGAAGCAGAAGGTGCGGGCTGCCGGCATCGCGCTCGAGCGAGGCGTCGCCGACGTGGCGATCTCGGGTCCGCACACGCTGGAAGGCCGAGGGAAGACGTGGTTCTGGAACTTCCCGCGGCCGGGCGACGATCGGCGCACGGAGCTGCTGAGCCATGCGACGCGTATCGCCTCGGCCTCGTACGACGAGCGGGAGCTCGCTTCCTTCCTGCTGGACGAAATCCGCTATCCGTCCGTGAAGGGACAGATCGACGACGCGGGCAACATCGTATTTCGCAAAGGAAACGGTCCGCGCACGCTGCTGCTGCTCGGCCATATCGATACCGTGCCATACCAATGGCAAGTCAAGAACGACGGTGAAGGGCTTACGGGCCGAGGCGTCGTGGATGCCAAGGGCAGCTTCGTCAATTTCGTCCACATGCTGGAGGAGGTCGACGTGCCCGAGCACGGTACGATGCTCGTCGTCGGCGCGGTCGAGGAGGAGGTGTCCACCTCCAAAGGCGCTTTCTTCGTCCGCGATCATTACGCCGCCGATGCGGTCATCATCGGCGAACCGAGCGGCGAGGACAATTTGACCCTCGGCTATTACGGCCTGTTCAAGCTGGAGATCGCGGTCAGCCGCAAACAGACGCATACGGCGGCCAAAGACAGCGTCAGCGTCATCGACGAGCTGTACGAGGTCGTCCGGACGATCCGGGAACGGGTGCGGGCGATCGATCCCGACTCGCTGTCCTCGCTGATCGATATCGGACATCGACACGACCAAGGTTTGCTCACGGCCGTAGGGACGCTGAACTTTCGCATATCCCCGGCGGCGGGCAAGACGTACGCGGAGCGGGTCGCGCTCGACGATCTGGGCGAAGACGTGCGGGTGAACGTGCTGCGGGCGACTCCGGGCTACGCGAATCCGCGCAGCGACAAGCTTGTGAAGAGCTTCGTCCGCAGCTTCGCGCGTGCGGGCAAACAGGTGCATTACCTCAAGAAGCGGGGCACGAGCGACATGAACACGCTGGCGACGACTTGGGAAGGCGTGCCGATGGTCGCGTACGGGCCGGGGGATTCGAATTTGGATCATACCGACCACGAATATTTGCATTTCGCCGAGGCGCTCGCCGCCAGAAACATCCTGAAGGATGCGGTGGACGAGTGGTTCCGGCTGCAAGGAGGCGAATAGATGACGGCGCGAACGGTTGAAGCCATTCGAAGGGAGGACGCGGTACCGGATCTGGAAGCGAAAGCGCGCGAGGCGAGAGGATTGATCGTCGATATGGCCGCGACGCCGACGGGGTGCCATATCGGCGGCAGCCTGTCGGTCATCGATCTGCTGCTGGCGGCTTACGCCGTATACGGAAGCGATCCCGCCAGCGCGATTATTCTGAGCAAAGGCCATTCGGCCGCGGCGCTCTATGCGGCGCTGTACGTGCAGGGCATCATTCCCGATAATCCGGCGGAATCGTACGGGGCGAGCGGCTCGCTGTTCACCGGGCACCCGAACCATAAGCTGCCCGGTATTCCCTTCGCCACGGGGAGTCTGGGCCACGGCGTGCCGTACGCGGCGGGCTGGGCGCTCGCGCAGCGGCTCAAGGGCACCGGCGGCACGGGCGTCGTCATCGGCGGCGACGGCGAATTGCAGGAAGGGCTGTGCTGGGAGACGGCCCAGATCGCGCAAGCGAAGGGCATCTCGAATTTCGTCTACGTCGTCGATTGCAACGGCGGTCAGAACGACGGACTCGTGCAGGATATCTCGCCGCTGCCGCGCTTGCGCGAGCGGTTCGAAGCGTTCGGCTTCCGCGTGCGGGAGACCGATGGTCATGATTACGGGGCGATTCTATCCGCCATCGACGTCGCGCCCGTGCCGGGCGAGGAGGCGGGCAAGCCGCTCGCGGTGCTCGCCCGGACCGTCAAGGGCAAGGGCGTCCGCGCGATCGAGGGCAACCCCGAGGCGCACTACGCGAAGATTCCGGCGAAGACGGCGGACAAATGGAAAAGGAGCCTTACATGACGTATTCCAGTAGAGAAGCTTACAAGTTGGAATTAACGGAGCTGGCCCGGGAGGACGACCGCATTCTCTGCCTGGAGGCGGATCTCGGCGGCAAGAACCACGCGTTCCAAACCGAGCATCCCGACCGCTTCTTCAATATCGGCATCGCCGAAGCGGCCGGCATCGACATCGCGGCCGGACTGGCGGAAGCGGGCTTCGTGCCGTTCTTCTCGACGTTCGCTTCCTTCGCCGCGCTGCGGGCGTCGGAGAGCATCAAGCTCGCCATGGGCTACATGGGCAAGAACATCAAGATCGCGGCGGCGTACGGCGGCGCGTCCGGCGGATGGTTCGGCACGACCCATCATTGCCTGGAGGATATCGCGGTGCTGCAATCGTTCCAGCATATCCGGATCGTCTGCCCGCACGGCGAGGCGGAGACGCGACTGGCCATTCGGGAGGCGGCCGCATCGCCAGAGCCGTATTACATCCGCCTTGCCCGCAACGACGCGTTCGAGAGCTTGCCGCGGATTGCCGGCGGCAGTCTGCGCGAAGTGTTGTACCAAGGGAGAGAACGCGCGAATCCGCGATTGTGCCTTGTCTCCGTCGGCGAACAAGCGACCGAGATCTGCGCCCGCATCGCGGCCGAGGACGAATCGCTCGTCCATGCGCATCTGGTCTACGTGGACAGCGCTTCGCTTAAAGAATACGCGCGCGAGCTGCGGGAAGTCGCGGACCGTTTTCTCGTCGTGGAAGAGCATCGCGGCACCGGCGGAACCGCCTCGTATCTCGCGCTGCTGCTGCCGGATGCCGAAGTCTACTCGCACGATTGCGGCCATGAATGGCCGATCTACGGCGGCAGCCATGCGGACGTGCTTCGTTACCTTGGCTTCGGCGAGGACGAATTAAGGCGGCAGATCGCCGAGCTGGGAGGAAACCGTCATGACCGGAGCGCTTAGGTCGAAGCAATTCCGCCGGTACGCCATCTCCGACGTGATCAGCGGGTTCGGCGTCGGGATGAGCACGATCGGCGCGAACTGGTATCTCATGGACCAGACCGGCTCGCTCGGCGCGGTCGGCTTCATGCTGACGCTCAACGTGCTGGCCGGCTTCGCGGTGTCGCCGCTCGCGGGCATTCTGACCGATCGGTTCCACCGCAAGCGCATCATCCAATTCGCGAACTGGGGGCGGGCGCTGCTCATCGCGGCGCTGGCCGCCGCTTTCCTGGCGACCGGCTACCATACGTGGTATTTATACGCGTTCACCATAGTTAACGGCATCGGATGGACGGTGTACATGTCGGCTTCGCGCAGCCTAATTCAAGAGCTGCTTCCCGAGAAGGAACTGATTAACGGCAATTCGATCATCGAAATTTCGCTGCAGGTCGGCATGTTCACGGCAGGCGCGGCTTCCGGCATTTTCTACAAATACGCCGGGTTCGAGTGGATCCTGCTGCTGAACGCCGCCGCCTTCCTCGTCAGCTCCCTGTTCCTTGCGAAGGTGCGGTATACGCCGCTTGCCATCGAGAACAAAGGCGAATCGTTCGCGGCGAACTTCAGGGACGGCTTGCGATATTTGAAGGAGCGGCCGTCCGTCTTCGCGCTCGGCGTCGTCTCCATCATCCCCGTCGTCGCGGTCATGATCTTCAACGTCGTGCTGCCCGGTTACGTGAGCGGTCCGGTAGGCGGCGATTCCGTCGTGTTCGGCTTATCCGACATGTTCTACGGAATCGGCGGGCTGTTGTCCGGCTTCCTGGCCGCGCCGCTCGCGCGCAAGCTATCGCTGTCTGCCGCGGTCCCGCTGTTCTTCTTGCTTGGCGCGGGCGTGCTCTTCGCTTGGGCGTTCAGCGCATCGGTAGGACTGTTGTTCGCGGGGAGCGCCGTGCTCGGTCTAAGCAACTCTTCGCTGCGCATTATGATCAATACGCGGCTGATGGAGCTCGTGTCGAAGACGTACATGGGGCGCGCGATGTCGGTCTGGATCGCGATCTCGCTGCTGCTGCAGTGCATATCCGCGACCGGACTCGGCTTCGCGCTCGACCGTTTCTCCCCGGGCGTCGGATTCGCGGGCATCGGGGCGCTCATGCTGGCGGGACTTGGGCTCTATGCCCTGCTGAACCTGCCGTCCAGAACGAAGAGCGGCGCAGCCACGCTCGAACAATAAAGAAAGAGGAGGTCTGGGATTCTTATGAGCCAATCGAAAATCGTCGCTTTCGTGGAACCGAGCTTCTACGGCGTCAGCTTCGCGAAAGCAGCCTACGCGCAAGGGCACAAGGTCGTGGCTATCGTGTCCTCCGTGGATAATCCGGCCTTGTACGGATACGAGGGCATCTATCACGATTTGCTCGTCGCGGACATTCGCGAGGAACAGTCGATCTATGACGCGATTGCCGGTTCCGCCTATTACGGCAAGCTCGATGCGTTAATTCCGGCGACGGATTATGCGTCCCATCTCACCGCGCGGGTAGCGGAGCGGCTTGGTCTGCGAGGCGTACCTTACGAAGCGGCGCTGCGGGCGCGGAACAAGGATTTAGCCCGTCAGGCGTATGAAGCGCACGGCGTGCCTGGCGCGAAGTACGAGAAAGTCGGGACATTCGAAGAAGCGGCGCGGGCGGCCGACGCGATCGGGTATCCGGTCGTGCTGAAGCCGACGAATTGCGCGAGCTCGCAAGGCGTGTATTACATTCACGGCGAGGCGGAGCTGCGCGAAGCGTTCGAGGAGCTGCGCCAATTCAAGGTCACGTATATGGATTTCAAAGTGCGGGACGAATATTTGATCGAGGAATATATCGACGGGCAGGAGTTCAGCGTCGAATTGTTCCTCGAAGAAGGCCGACCGGCCTTCGCGGCCGTCACGGAGAAACTGACGTCGCCGCTCCCGTATTTCGTCGAGGTGCTGCATACGCTCCCGACGTCCGTTCATCAAGACCGGGAGGCCGATCTGATCGCGACCGCCGTGCAGGCGGTTGCCGCGATCGGCATCACGGGCGGACCGAGCCACGTCGAGCTGAAGTTGTCGCCCGCCGGCCCGCGCATAATCGAAGTGAACGGCCGTCCGGGCGGCGATCAGATATCCTCCGATTTGCTCGTGCAGGCGTTCGGCATCGACGTCTTCGCGGCGACGGTGCGCTACTATCTCGGCGAGCCGTCGTCGCTCGCGCCAGACCGCAAGCGCGCGGCGGCCATCGCGTACCTCACGGCGGAGCGCGAAGGAATCGTCGAGCGCGTCGCAGGCGCGGCGGAGCTGGCGGACAGCCCGTATCTCGTGCGCGCGAACATCGCGGTGCAGCCGGGCGACCGGGTCAAGACGGCGCGCAGCTCGGATGACCGGCTCGGCTATGTCATTACCGCCGCCGACACGCCGGATGAGGCGAAGGAGGCGGCGCGGGCGCTAATCGGATCGATCGGGATCGATTACCGGGAGGAACAGTTGCCGATCGCGCAAGCTACTTAAGAGAGGAAGAGAAACGAATGGGAATCGCCGTATTATACGGAAGCTCGAGGCGGCGCGGGAACTCGGATTTGCTGGCCGACCGGCTGGTAGAAGGGAGGGAAGCGGCCCGCTACTACTTGTCGGCGTCTCGCATCGAGCCGATCGTCGATTATCGGCATACGGAGGCGGGCGCATACCCGGAGGACGATTACCGTTCGATCATCGGCGGCGTGCTCGCGGCGGATACGCTCGTCATCGCGTCGCCGATCTATTGGTACGGGATATCCGCGCCGCTGAAGCTGTTCGTCGACCGCTGGAGCCAATCGCTGCGCGAGGACCGGCAAGGCTTTCTTGAGGCGATCCGAGGCAAGCGCGCATACCTGATCGCGGTCGGCGACGACGAGCCCGGACGCAAAGGATTGCCGATCGTGGAGCAGTTCAGGCATATCTTTGATTTCGTCGGCGTCGAATTGGCGGGTTACGCGCTCGGCACGGGCAATAAGCCAGGCGACGTGCTTGACGACGCACAGACGCTTGCCGTGATCGACGGCTGGCGTCATGCGCTATAAGCGAAGGGATACTACCGCAGCTAAGAGGGTATCTGCGCGAATGAAGATCAGGTTCGAACGGAGAACATTGCCGGGGCCTGGTCTTCTTTGCGTCGAACAATCGTTGACTAGTGCGCAGGGGGAAGCGTCCGTTCCGATTGCCGAGCCTGAACGGGTCGTGGTACGCTAGACTGCGAATGTACCGATGACGATCGATAAAGGAGAGATGGACATGACTCAACTCGCCGAGCGGCTGCTCGCCATGGAAGAAGAGGAACGCGAGCTGCAATTCGACCGGTTCGACAACGAGACCGCCCTTGAGCTGGGGCTTGCGATCATCGGGGAGGCGAAGCGGGCAGGCAAGAGCATCACGGTCGAGATCTACCGCGAAGGCCAGCGTCTGTTCGCCCACGCGATGGCCGGCACGTCCGCCGAGAACGAGAATTGGATCCGGCGCAAAAACAACGTCGTGAACCATTTCGGCCAAAGCTCCTGGCGCGTCGCGCTGCGCGTTCGCGAAGATGGCCAATCGCTAGAGGCGGACTATGGGCTGCCGCTGGCCGATTATGTAGGAGCAGGTGGCGGCTTCCCGCTCATCGTGCGAGGAGAAGGCCAACTCGGCACGATTACGGTGTCCGGTCTCCCCGATCAGGAGGATCACGACCTGCTGATCGCCGCGCTCCGCGCCTTCCTGAACCGCGACGCGGAACCGAGCCGAGGAGGCGCCGGGGCATGACGGCGGCATTCGGAAGGCAAGAGATGCTCGAACACGTCAGACGAGCATGCGCCGGACTGCCGGAGACCGAAGAATCGATCGACGGGTTCGGCCATACGGTCATGAAGGTGCGCGGCAAGACGTTCATTATGATGAGCCCGGAAGAGGAGACGCCCGCCGGCTTGTCCATCAAGTCGGACAAGGAGCAGCAGTTCTTGCTGCTGCAGCAAGGCGGATACGTGCGGACGCCATACATCGGCCAGCACGGATGGGTATCGCTTGATCAGACGACCAAGCCGAACTGGGACGAGGTCGCCGGCTTGATCCGTACGGGGTATCTTCTTGCCGCTCCGAAGCGTCTGGCCAAGGAAGTGCTTGCGAGCCTGGACGCATAATCGTCTTCACCCTATACATAAGTCCATGAAGCCAATGCGCGAACAGTCGCGTTGGCTTTTTGGATTGACCGAATGAAATCGGAATTGCATGACTGCTTTGCTGTAGCGCGCGCGTCGTTATCAAATCAAACGTCATGATGTTTGCAAATTCCTATCGCGATATAGCCTTAAGCTATAGCAGGATATAGATTTATCCAGTTACCCCGCGCCTTCTCAGCCATGCTATCTTTTTAGTAACAAATGGCAGAGGAGAGTTGCACGATGGCAAGAAGCAGCATATTGGGATACCCGCGCATCGGAGAGAAACGCGAATGGAAGCAAGCGCTCGAGGCGTACTGGTCGGGCAAGTTGGATGAGGAGGCGTTCCGCGGACGCATGAAAGAAATCCGTCTGGACCGTCTGCGCAAACTGCAGGCGTCCGGGATCGACCTGATTCCCGTAGGCGATTTCAGCGAATATGATCACGTGCTGGATACGGCGGCGATGTTCGGCATCGTGCCGAAGCGGTTCGCTTACCACGGCGGCGAAGTTCATCCATCGATATACTTCGGGATCGCGCGCGGCACGAAAGAAGCGGCGGCTAGCGAAATGACGAAGTGGTTCAACACGAATTACCATTACATCGTGCCCGAGCTGGACGGGACGGCGCCGACGCTGACGGAGAACCGCCCGCTGCGCGCTTACCTGGAAGCGAAAGAAACGCTCGGTATCGAAGGCAAGCCCGTATTACTCGGTCCGCTCACGTTCCTCCGAATGTCGAAAGGCTACGATCAGGCCGATACGGACGCTTGGTTGGACCGGCTTCTGCCGCTGTACGAACAAGTGCTCCGAGAGTTGGAGCAGGCCGGCGCGCAGTGGGTGCAGATCGACGAGCCGGCGCTCGTACAGGCTTCGGACATAGGCTCAAGCGAGCGGTTGAGCCGAATCTACGGCAGGTTCGCGGAGGCTGCGCCTCGCTTGAACATCATGCTGCAGACGTATTTCGAATCGGTGGACGATTATGAAGCGATCATCGAGCTGCCCGTCCAAGGGATCGGCCTGGATTTCGCGCATGGGCGAGACGCCAATCTTTCGGCACTCAGGAAGCATGGTTTCCCTTCCGATAAGGTGCTCGGAGCGGGAATCGTCGACGGGCGGGGGATTTGGAAGGCATCGCTCGCCAACGGTTGCAAGCTTCTGGAGGATATCGCGCGCTTCGTCCCTTCCGACCGACTCATCGTGCAATCGTCCTGCAGTCTGCTTCATGTTCCGGTCACGGTGCAAGGCGAAGATCAGCTGCCGCAGACGTTAAGGCATGCGTTGTCGTTCGCGGACGAGAAGTTGGAAGAGATCGCGCTGCTCGCCCGGGCGGCCGAGCTCGGGGCGGGTGCGATCGCCGCGGAGACGCAGGCGAGCGAAGCCGCGCTTCAGGCGCTGAACGCGCACGAGACGCGCAATCGCAAGGATGTCCAAGCGGCGGTAAGCGAAATTGCGGTACATGAAGGACGGCGCGATAAGCCGTTCGCCGAACGCCAGCCGCTGCAGCAAGCGAAGTGGCAGCTGCCGCTGCTGCCGACGACGACGATCGGCAGCTTCCCGCAGACGGCGGACGTGCGCAAGGCGAGGCAGCAGTGGCGGAAGGGCGAATGGAGCAAAGAGCGGTACGACGGTTTTATTCGCGAGCAGATCGACAAGTGGGTGGGCTTGCAGGAAGAGATCGGCCTCGACGTGCTCGTGCACGGCGAATTCGAGCGGACGGACATGGTCGAGTTTTTCGGCGAGAAGCTGGCGGGATTCGCCTTTACCCGAGGCGGCTGGGTGCAGTCGTACGGTTCCCGATGCGTGAAGCCGCCGATCATCTATGGCGATGTCGCGTTCGAAGGCGCGATGACGGTGGAGGAGACGGCCTACGCGCAGTCGAAGACGTCCAGGCCGGTGAAGGGGATGCTGACGGGACCGGTCACGATCATGAATTGGTCGTTCGTCCGCGAGGACATCGCGCGCGAGCAGATCGCCTATCAGCTGGCCTTCGCGCTCAGACAGGAAGTCGAAGCTTTGGAGACGGCCGGCATCGGCTTGATTCAAGTAGATGAGCCTGCCGTGCGGGAAGGTCTCCCGCTGAAGCGAGAGGCGCAAGCGGAGTATTTGGCCTGGGCGGTCAAAGCTTTCCGGCTGACGACATGCACCGTATGCGATACGACGCAAATCCACACTCATATGTGCTATTGCGAGTTTCATGACATGCTCGGCTCCATCGAAGCCATGGATGCGGATGTCATCTCGATCGAGACCTCCCGCTCGCACGGCGAGTTGATTCATCACTTCGAAACGCAATCGTACCCGCTCGGAATCGGGCTGGGCGTCTACGATATTCATAGCCCGCGCGTGCCGCGGACCGGCGAGATGACCGCGATGATCGGCCGCGCCCTGCAGGCGCTGGACCCCGCGCTATTCTGGATTAATCCGGATTGCGGGCTGAAGACGCGCGGGGAAGAAGAGACGGTCGCCGCGCTACGCAACATGGTCGAAGCGGCAAGAGCCGCGCGGCGGTCGGTTGCCGCTACCGTGTAGACGGCAATTTCGTTCAGCGGCTATTGACGAATCGGCCGATTATGATAGGGTAAAGGAAAGTCGCGAGGGACGGGAGTTGTATGCGGATGCAGCGTATTCGATTTTTCCTCAAGCAATTTTGGCGAGAACCTTGGTGGTTCAAGCTGCTCATTATCGCATCGCTTGGAGGATCGATCCTATTCAGCAGCTCGGCGTTCGAGAACGGTTACTATGATGCGATCGCCAAGGCCGCGGCCGCCGTATTTTTCGGCGCTTATGCGTTCAAGCTCCGGCGAACCTTCTACGTGTCCGCGGCAATGACCGCCGCCGCCGTGCTATGCCTATACGTAAGTTGGGATTTATACCGGGCTGTCGGCGGCTGATGCCGGCGGTACCGGAACGAGCATGACCGTCTCATTAGGGCGGTCATGCTCTTTTTATTGCGCGCGAGCTCGGCCGTGTCCGCGAATAAGGATGTTTCCACCGTGAATGGTAAACCTAATAAGATGCAGGGAGGCGATGCCATTTCATGTTCAAGGAATTGTTAACGGACGTGACCTTGATTCTCGTATTTCTGTT
Organism: Paenibacillus methanolicus; assembly: GCF_008124765.1. Taxonomy (GTDB): domain Bacteria; phylum Bacillota; class Bacilli; order Paenibacillales; family Paenibacillaceae; genus Paenibacillus_Z; species Paenibacillus_Z methanolicus. The sequence continues at coordinate 224,104 of NZ_VNHS01000001.1, forward strand.
CGTGCTGCACCTTGTTCTTGAGAGCAAGGCGATATGCGCTGCATCGACGATCTGGCGACGTATGCAAGTCGGCATCGTCAATGGCGCCTATGGACTTATCCTCATGCAGTTCGCGGTCCGCATCACGGACACGCTGATTATGGACCTTCGTCACATCGTCATCGTGCTGGCGGCCCGTTACGGCGGCGTACCCGGCGCGTTGACGGCGTCACTGATCATCGCGGCGGGCAGGCTCACCATGTTTCCGTTCTCGACGACCGCCGTCATCTCGAGCTCGAACGTCTTGCTTAGCGGACTTCTGTGCGCGTGGCTGTCCACTCGAAAGTGGCCGAGCTGGCAGCGGCTTGTCGCGATGCACGCGACCAGCATGGGGTCCGTCACGATCATCTTCATCTATTTGGTCGACCCGCAAGTGCTGCCGCTGCTCTTGACCTGCTTCTGGATTATATCCGTTCTTGCGGGTCTGATGGCGCAATGGTACTCCAGCATGCTGACGGAGAAGAAGGAAATGGCGAACAAGCTCGCGCAGAGCGAAGCGTTCAACCGCGCCATACTCGACAACGTGCCCGAAGCGATCATCATCCATGCGGACGGCCATATCGTCTACTGCAATCCGTTCGGCGCGCGTCTCATGGGGGCAGTTTCTTCCCGGAAGATGCTCGGCGAGCCGATTCTTCAGTTCATTCATCCGGATGACCATCCTCTCGTCTTGGAGCGAATTCGCCAAATCACGCAGGAGCGCAAGCATGCCGAAGCGATGGAGGAGCGGCTCGTTCGGCTGGACGGCACGGTTATCGACGTGGAAGTGACCGGAATCTCGATCGAATATAACGGGCAGTCGGCCTCGCTGGTCGTCGTAAAGGATATTACGAGCCGGAAGCGGCAAGCGCGGATGCTGGCGGAAGCGCACGAGCGCACGTCGAATATTTTGGAGAGCATCGCCGACGCGTTCTTCTCGGTGGACAGGCATTGGCGCTTCACCTACGTGAACCGCGAAGCGGAGCGAGTCCTCGGACGCTCGAAGGAAATGTTGATCGGCTGCGTCATATGGGATGAGTTCCCGCGCGTGATGCACACGAAGTTTCATGATGCGTATCAGGAAGCGATGCAGCATGACCGGTCCGTATCCGTCCAAACGTATTTCGAGCCGTTAGACGAGTGGTTCGAGGTCAGGGCTTTTCCGTCCAAGGAAGGCTTGTCCGTCTACTTCCATAACATAACGGACCGCAAGCAGGCCGAACTCGAACTGAAACAGCTCAACGAGGAGCTGCAGCGGTATTCCTATCTGGACGGGTTGACCGGCTTGGCGAATCGTCGCGCGTTCGATCTTAAACTTCTCCGCGAATGGGAGAAGGGGGCGGAGGAAGGTACCCCGCTATCGCTGCTCCTGCTCGATATCGACTATTTCAAGCTGTATAACGATACCTATGGCCACGAGGCAGGCGATCGCTGCTTGAAGCAAGTAGCGGAGAAACTGACGGAGCTTGTCGTCGGGACGGATCGAATGATCAGCCGCTATGGCGGGGAGGAGTTCGCGATCGTGCTGCCAGGGGCGGCGCTAATGCCGGCCATGCGCCAGGCAGAGCGGATTCGGGCCGGCGTGGAGTCGATGGGCATCCCTCATAGCGGCTCCTCCGTAAGCGGCGTCGTGACGGTTAGCATAGGCGTCGCTTCGACGCGGCCCGGTGCGGAGGGCGATATGAAATCGCTTCTGATCGACGCCGACCGGGCGCTGTATCGGTGCAAAGAACGCCGGAATTGCGCGAGCGGCGGTACGGAATAACGGCGAATCGTCGGCGCGCGTGCCGCATCCGCGAATGAAGACCCTATGACTAACGGAAGTTGATGGATGCTTGCTCATGCCGCGAGTCTAACCGCGGCACGTTCAGGCAGCGATCATCCGCCGCGGCATAGGGTCTTTCTATTCTAAGTACCGTTAGGGTGTCGGGCGTCAAGCTGCTGCTTGCGATAGAAGCTGGGCGAATGTCCGACCGTTTTCTTGAACATTTTGGAGAACAGAAACGGATCCAGATAGCCGACGGAACGCGACACGTCGCTGATCGACAGCTCCGGCTGACGGAGCAGCTCGACCGCCTGCTTCATGCGCACGTGCAGCAGGTAGCCTTGCAGCGACATCCCGAGACGCGCTTGGAACAGACTGGAGAGGTACGTCCGGTTCAAGCCGATCCGGCTGGCGATGTCTTCGACCGTAATGCGCTGGCTGTAATGGTGGCCGATCCATTCGATCGCCTGACGAATATACGTCTCCTTGGATGCGGCGGGTCTGGCATCCGTCGCGTCCTCCGCGGCGTTCACCAGCTCGGCCAGAAACCGGTACAGGATGCTCTGATAGCTGAGATCGGCGCCGCGTTGGCCGGCAACCGAGACGCATTCGTCGTGAAACCGTTCGAAGTACGAGGCGGCCGCCGCTTGGAACACGGGCTTGGCATCGCTCAATCCGGTTCGGGCGATCAAGCCGTGCGCTTCCAATCCGTTGAAGCCGATCCACGAATAGGTCCAGGGATCATGAGGATCGGCCTCATAATGAATCAGCTTCCCCGGCACGATGAGAAATCCGCTGCCGGCTTCAAGGGTATACGTTTGTCCGTTGCCGTGGACTTGACCGCGGCCGCGATGGACGTAATGCACGATAAAGGCATCGCGAAGTCCCGGTCCCCACGCATGGCGGGGCGGACAATGTTCGAGCCCGTAGAAGAGCAGACGAAGCTTCACGGGATCCTGCCCGGCCGGACCGGGGACGTTCTCCATCACGATTTCCATTGCCGCACGCTCCATTCTTTCAGATAATTGCAGTTCAAAAGACGACAATTCAGCACCGAGAAGGTTGCGTGAAGGCGAAGAAGGAGGAGCGGAGTTTAGGCCAACCTAAATGAACACCGGACTTCAAGCCTGAACGCAAGATTCGATGTCGAGTTACTCCTTGAACTGCTACGTGATCAATTGGCGAATGTGTGCCGATGCCGTATTATAACAGGAAAACCCCCGGTATTTGTAGATGATAGCGCTGTACAACTGGCATTATGACAGGAAAATCAGGTTTAGCTCCATGTTCATCCCGGCGGCCCCCCGATATAGTGGACGTATAACGCGAAAAACCAGGAGGTTATCCGATATGTCCAAAATTACGTTTCTCGGGGCGGGCAGCACCGTGTTTGCCAAAAACGTGCTCGGCGACGTCATGCTAACGCCCGCGCTGCAAGGTTTCGAACTCGCGCTATTCGATATCGACCCGGAGCGGCTGCGGGAATCCGAGGTGCTGCTGAACAATATCCGCCAGACGTCGGGAAGCCGTTGTACCGTGAAAGCCTACTCGGACCGGAAGGAAGCGTTGAGGGGCGCATCTTATGTCATTAACGCGATTCAAGTGGGCGGCTACGACCCGTGCACGATTACCGACTTCGAGGTGCCGAAGAAGTACGGCTTGCGTCAGACGATCGCCGATACGGTGGGCATCGGAGGCATATTCCGCAACCTGCGCACGATCCCGGTCATGCTCGATTTTGCCCGTGACATCCAGGAGGTGTGCCCGGATGCCTGGTTCTTGAACTACACCAATCCGATGGCGGTTCTGACGAACGTGCTTGCCGGGGCGGGCGGAGTCAAATCGGTCGGCCTTTGCCACAGCGTGCAGGTGTGCGTCCCCGACCTGTTCCGGTCGCTCGGCATGGACTCCGAAGGGGTTCAGGCGCGAATCGCGGGCATTAACCATATGGCGTGGCTGCTGGAGGCGAAGAAGGACGGCGTCGACCTGTATCCGGAGATCAAGCGCCGGGCGGCGGAGAAGCAGAAGGAGAAACACCACGACATGGTTCGATTCGAACTCATGCTTCGTTTCGGCTACTATGTGACCGAGTCGTCCGAGCATAACGCCGAATACCACCCGTATTTCATCAAGCGTCAATATCCGGAGCTCATCGAGCGGTTCAACATTCCGCTGGACGAATATCCGCGCCGCTGCGTCGAGCAAATCAAGGGCTGGAAGAACATGCGCGAATCGTTGCTCGCCAACGAAAATCTGCAGCATAGCCGTTCGCATGAATACGCGTCCTACATCATGGAAGCGATGGAGACGAACGTCCCGTTCAAAATCGGCGGCAACGTGCTGAACACCGGGTTGATCACCAATTTGCCGAAAGAAGCGTGCGTCGAGGTGCCGTGCCTGGTCGATGCCTCCGGCGTCACGCCGACCTACGTCGGCGATCTACCGCCGCAGCTGGCCGCGCTGAACCGTACCAACATCAATACGCAGCTGCTTACGATCGAAGCGGCGCTGACAGGCAAGAAGGAGCATATTTACCATGCCGCGCTGCTCGATCCGCACACCTCGGCAGAACTGTCGATCGACGATATTATCGCGCTGTGCGACGATCTGATCGCGGCGCATGGAGACTGGCTGCCGGCTCACCGGTAAGGTAAGGAGCTGCCCATACATTCATCGGAAATACCAAAAAGGCGTGTTCCCTAGACAGGGGCACGCCTTACTTTGTTTGAACAACCTTACGCCCGACCGCCTGCCCGCGAGCCTCGACCGATCGTAATTTCCGCGCCTTCGCCTTCGTACCAGAGCTGGAACAAGTAGAGTAATACGGCGGTGAAGAGCAGAATTCCATATAGCTGCCAGCCGGTGATACGAACATCGATCAAATTCATCGCTCTCAGGACACCGGGCATGACGAAGGAGAAGAAGGCGTCTATCGCCAGATTGACGATCGCAAACATCCACCATTTGTGAAACGTAAAGGCCAGAATCCATATCGTCCCGATCAGGAAAGCGCCGTAGACGAGCGGAAAGTCGATCGCGCTCGACCATACGAACATCGGCCGTTCGATGGTCCACCATTGATAATGCCAGGCTAGCTGGCTCGTGACGGTATTCAGAAGCGATACGGCGAGCGCGGCGGGCAAATAACGCCGAAGGATACGGCCATCCATGAAAAACAGCGTCAGCCACGGCACGATCAGTCCCGACCACATGAAGACAAGCCCCAGCATGGCAAACCTCCGTCCATTCGTTGTTACCGGTTAGATTTGCCCCAATTGGCCATCCCTATGCGCCTTCGGATACGATATAATAGAGGGGACTATGTTCATGCGAAAGTGAAGCATCGGAACGAAACGAAGGAGTCGAATTATGTACAAATGGGTCGCAGCTTGCTTGGTCGTCGCGTCGCTTGCCGGCTGCGCGGAGCCGGATCATCCGGCCGCGCTGAATTCGAAGGCGCTAGACGTCGCCAAGACGACGCAAGAAACGGTGTCGATGCCTTCGAGGACGAAGGCAGGCCATATTCAAGATACGGCATTGCGGGAGGAGAACGGACAGGCGGTTATCGAAGAAATCGGAGGGCAGTCGTTCGAGACCGAATTTGAAGCTTGGGGCAAAGTCCGGTTCGTGGCGGCGAAGCGCATCGAGCCGAGCGGGTTCGCCACGCTTCAGCTGTCCGTCCAAGGCCGCAACGGGAATTTGCTTCAAGCGTTCCCGCAGACGGATCTCACGCAAGGACGCAGCTTGCGGACGGTAACCGCCGTATCGTTCCGGGACGTGGACGGCAACGGACAGCGGGACGTGATCGTGCTCGCGGAATACGAAGCTCGGCCAGAAGCGGGGGAGAAGCGCGCGGCTTACGTCACGATTCCGTCGATCTACCTGCAGCGGGGCAAACGATTCGTATCGGATACGCAGCTGGAAGACCGGCTGGTCGCCGCGGGTCATATTACGACGATCATGGACGTAATGGCCTTTCTGCGCAGCCGGCAGCCCAACCAAGCGGCGGGAGATGCGCGCATACCGGGCGGGGCCGCAATGCCGAATCAAGAGAAGCTTCGCAGCCTGTGCTTGACGGCCAGGAGCGGGAGTTATGACGAAAGCGGCATCATCGATCTGTATACGGAAGCGTACACGGGCTCGAACCAGGATGCCGATTGGACGTTCTCCGAGATGGACGAGGATATGATGTACGGGGAGCTTGGCGGGTGTTTCCGGGAGGCGACGGAAGCGGCGACCGCTGATGATGAAACGCTCCGAACGCATGCGGAAGGAGTCGCGGACGCGGTGGAGCGCATCTTGTTGGCCAAATCGTCAATCGATTATTACTATAATGGCGGCGGCTCGATGTGGATGCACATGGCGAACCGGACGCACGGCATATATGGATACCGGATTTATCGCTACATGAAGATGAAGCAGCAGGCAAGCGGACGAGAAACCGCCAAATACGACGCGTTAGCGCAGGAGTTGGAAGCGGACTTGAGGTATTGGGAAGGCCAGTCGGTCGATCCCGTATTCACGGATAGCGGCATCGGGTACGAGAACAAGCAGCCGGAGTATGACGATGAGGTGCAAGCCTTGAAGGTAGGGGTCCGATCGCTACGGACTTTGACGGCCGGCAAGGACAAGGCCAGCATTTACCTATTGAATTTTTTGGCCAAAGATTTAGTGGAGTATTGATGACAGGCCGTCGCATGCTTCGCAGAATATCATTGCAAAAAGAGCTGACCGCATTTAAAACGCGGTCAGCTCTTTTTGGGTTTGACGTCACACGGGGTTGCGATCGCAAGACGTTACTTCGCGACGTTGAATTGGGCCATGAGGCCGTTCAGTCGTTCGCTCAGCTTATGCAGCTCGTCGCCTTGGTCGGCGATTTCCGTCATTGCGCGGTTGATATTGCTGGCCAGCGCGGACAGATTCAGCGTGCTGGCGTTCGAGCTTCCGGCCGAAGCGGCCATGTCGTCCACCGAAGCGGAGACTTCCTCGCTTGCCGCCGCAAGCTGTTGACCCACGGCCGAAATATCGCCAAGCTTGCCGTTGATCCCTTCGACATCGGCGAGCACCTGCAGCATATTGCGTTCCATGGCCGCCATCTGGTCGAGGCTGGCGCGGATTTCTTGCTCGGACTGCTCCATGCCGGTGATCGCGTGCGTCGAGTTCTGTTCGATGCCGGCGATCAAGTTGCCGATTTGCTCGGCGGATTGATTCGTCTGGTTGGCTAAATTGCGGACTTCCCCGGCGACGATCGCGAATCCGCGGCCGTGTTCGCCCGCGCGCGCCGCCTCGATACTCGCGTTCAGCGCCAGCAAATTCGTCTGCTGGGCAATCGTGCCGATCGTTTGGACGAAGTGGCTGATTTGCCGGCTTCCCTCCAGGAACTGGGCGATGATAGCCGACAACGAGGAGAACGTGTCGTTGACGCGATCCATTTGCGCTTTCATGGCGCTCATCTCGCCGCGTGCCTGCGACGCGGTGCCGGCGGCATTGGCCGATACGGCCGCAGCCTCGGCGGCCCCCTCGGCGATCCGAACGACGCCGTGCGCCATCTCTTCTACGGCGCGCGAACATTCCGCCGCCGACTGCGATTGACGATCCGCCGCCGAAGCGGAACGCTGGATGTTCTCGTTCATCTCGCGATAATCCCGGGCCGTCTCTTCTAACTGGCCATGAAGGCCGCCGATGCTGCCGCGCATGCCGTCGGAGACGCTTTTCGCTTCGCCGACCAGATCGTTCAGTCCTTGGCGCATGCCGTTCATCGGCACGCCGAACCGGTTAAGAGGACCAAGATTGCGCAGGTTGATGTCCCGCGTCAGGTCGCCTTTCGCGATCGTAGAAATGAAGGTCTCGATTTCGCTGAACGGCTTGGCGTAAGCGGCAAAGTTCATGAAGCCGAACACCGCCGTACCGATCGGCACCCAGATTAGCATCCATATATGCTGGGAGAGCACCATGTCTCCGCCTGTGCACAACCAAGTCAATCCGAGCGCGACCACCGTAATGACAAGGCCTTGAATGATGTTGCGAATGAGATACAGCACCAGTTTCTTGGTGATTTCTTGCTTGGTATTCATTGAATCGCCTTCCCCTCTGCCTATATAGCTTTCAGACTTCCAATTGTATATCGGCAGATGAGAGGCAATTATGAATGATTGACGCATCCTAAATGATCGATTCCATGGCGTATTAGGTTGCCTTATTCCGATACGAGCACACGTTCCAGATTGCATAGGCGGCGCACAACGCACCGACAAAACCATATCCCCCAAATACGTCGAAATGGGCCGATGCGAGCCCGAAGCCAATCGCGCTGGCGGCCAGAACGGCGTTCAATCCGAGCGACTGGAAGGAATCAATCGTTGCCCGCATGGAGGAGTCGCCGATCCGGTGATGCAAATACCCGGTAGCGATCGGCTCGGCGATCCCGGCCGCCAGACTCGTAAGCAGCATGGCGGCAAGGCTGACAGGGTGATGTACGAACGCGGCGAAGAAAAATCCGACTGAAGCGAGCAGCGTCGCGGCAAGATGCAGCGGTCTCGCGCCATAACGGACAAGCAGCCGGTGGGCCAGCAAATTGCCCGGCAATCCAAGCAGCATGACGAGGGCGGAGAACAGCCCGAAATAGGCGACTGGAACCGCAAGTCGAGCCAAATAGATTTGCCAGAATTCATAGAGAAAGCTGACCGAGGAGCCGATCACCATGCCGGTAAAGACGACCGACCGGACGTCGGCATGCGTCTTGAAAAATCGGATGGACGTCCGCAAATAGTCAAGAAGCGGCTTCCGTTCCTTGCCTTCGTCGTCCTCTGTCTCGGCTCGAACTTCCGCAAGGGTGGCCGTTAGGACGATCACGATTAAGACGCTGGCGACGGACAGCCAATAATGAAGCTCGAGCTCGAATGTTCCGGCCAGCCAACCGCCGACGAGCGCGGCCAGAATAGCGGCGGTCAGATCCAGCGCGTTTATTCGGCCTAAGACTTTCTCGAAATTTTCGGCACGCCCGTCGGCGAGCATGCAATCATACAGGAACGCGTTCTCCGCGCCGCTGCTGGCCGAGCGGCTGATGCCCGCAAGAAGAATGGCCAAGGCGAAATGCCAGAAGGCGTGGGCGTAGACGAGTAGAAGCAGTTCCGCCGCATAAAGGCAGGCCGAGAGCAGCAGCATTTGCTTGCGTCCCCATCGGTCGGCCAGCATGCCGGTCGGAACCTCCAGCAGGACGACGGTCGCGGCGAAAATGATTTCCGTATACGTCACCATCTGGATCGTCATGCCGCGCGACTCCCAGAATAACCGCTCGATGACGTAAGCGGGGATAAGACTCCCGAAAAACCGGATCAGATACAGCTTGCGAACATTGTGCATATTGTTCACCGTTCATGCTCCTCTCTAAGCGGATGCGAATGCATCGCCAAGAGGCGGAGCGCGTGAACGGCGAGTTAACGGGGCGGCTGATTAGCAGGGCGGTCTTGGTCGGGACATGGAATTCGCTCCTTGATTCGATAATGTTAACGCGATATTGCTTCTAGTATATCCCAACTTGCCGCGTTCCGCGCGATTACACGGAACAATAGCCGTGCGCCGCGGCGTAGTCTTGGAGGCGGCGAACCCCTTCGTCAATCATCGGAATGCTCAGATTGCCATATCCCAGCACGATGCCGTCTTGGGCATGCATGTTCGAGATTGCGTACTCCCGGCATGTTTCCGCCTTGAAACCGAACGTTTCCGTCTTCTCCCACGGTAACGTCGACAGCAGTTCGTGACGGAACGCGACCCGAAGATGCATCCCGGCTTCGTCGCCGTCGATCGCGACCGACTGGCCGAAATATCGGTGAAGCGCATCGATCAGAGCTTGTCGGCGTTTCTTGTAAAGTTTCTTCATGGCAAGAATATGCCGTTCATAATGACCGTCAGCCATGAATCCGGCTAAGGCTTGCTGCGCGGCTGGCGGCGTAAATAGATTAAGCGCTTCTTTGGTAGCGCCGAAGGAATCGATAAGCGACGGAGGTACGAGTACGAAGCCGATCCGTAGGCCGGGCGATAGCGTTTTGCTGAACGTGCCGATGTAGAGCACACGATCCGGCGCCAGCGTGTGGAGAGGCGGGACGGGCATGCCCTTGAGACGGAATTCGCTGTCGTAATCGTCCTCCAGCAGATAAGCGTCCGCTTCCTCGGCCATCCGGATCGCTCTCTTCCTTCGTTGGATCGAGAGCAGGCTGCCGACAGGGAATTGATGGGAAGGCGTGACCAGCGCGAGATGGCCGGGACGAAAACCGTTCAGCAGATCGAAATTCATGCCGGCGCGGTCGACCGGAAGGGGAACGATCCGGTACTGCATATGTTTGAAAATATCGCGCGCGAACGGGATGGTCGGGTCTTCGACGTAGACGGCGCGATAACGCGGTTGCAGCGCGGCGGCAGCCAGCAGCATGCCTTCCGAAGCGCCGGAAACGATTATGATCCGCTCGGTTTCGCATCGGATGCCTTTCGCCCGGAATAGGTAGTCCTGGATTTCTCGCCGAAGCTGTTCGTTCCCGAATATAGAACCATACCCCGGCGAACGATCCGCAGGATGCACCGCGGCTTCCTTCATATATTTGGCCCATGTCTTGCCGGGGAAGGACGGGCCGTCCGGTATGCCGGTCGCAAAATCAATGATTTCGCTGCCGGCTTCGGGCAAGGGCGGAATCGGCCGCGCATGCATCTCGGGCGGGCGCGACCCGCGATCATCCGAAATACGGATGCCATCCGCGACGTAAGTTCCCGATCCGACCCGACCTTCGAGATAGCCTTCGGCGGTCAGCTGCTCGTAGACTTCGATGACGATATTGCGGGCGATGCCCCATTCCTTGGCGAGCTGCCTGGTCGGCAGCAGCCGCGTCCCGGGAGTCAATGCACCGGATTCGATCATGCCACGCAGTTGTCCGCATATTTGTTTCATCGCCGATTCGGAGATGCGTTGATCGATGCGTATGCCGTACAAGGGAATCGCCTCCCGAAATTGGTTCTTTGAAATTCGTATTAGTTGGCTCTTATTCGGAGCCATTCATCTCATTATACTGAAATGGAGTCAGATGACATAAGGAGGAATTGGAATGAAACGGAAATTGGGCAATAGCGAGGCAGCCATTAGTCCGTTGGGGTTAGGCTGCTGGGCGATCGGCGGACCGTTCACATTGGGCGGACTCGAGGACGGTTGGGGCGCGGTCGACGACAATGAGTCCATCGCGGCGATTCATGCCGCGCTTGAGGCAGGCGTCAACTTTTTCGATACGGCGGATGCTTACGGGGCGGGACATAGCGAGACGATTCTGGGTCAGGCGTTAAAGGGAAGACGAGGCGATGTTGTCATTGCCACGAAATTCGGCTACACGAACAATCCCGCCGCCCGTGAAGTCTATTTGCGTCATGACGTTACGCCCGAATACATTCGCAAGGCTTGCGAAAACTCGCTGCGGCGGCTTGGCACCGATTACATCGACCTGTATCAGATCCACGTCGGCATGCTTATCGAAGAGGAGACGGAATCGGCGATCGGCGCGTTGAACCGACTGCGGGAAGAAGGGCTGATCCGCAGCTACGGCTGGAGCACGTGGGATGTTGGCAGGGCGGCCGCGATTGCGGAGCAGCCGGGAGCCGTGGCCATTCAGCATGCGCTGAACGTGCTGCAGGACGCGCCGGATCTGATCGAGCTGTGCGAAGCCCGGGGACTGACGAGCATCAACAACTCCCCGCTCGCGATGGGGCTGCTCAGCGGCAAGTTCAATGGCGCCTCGCGGTTGGCGCCGACCGATGTTCGCGGAAGCGGCCACGAATGGGTCGCCTACTTTAAGGACGGTAAGCCGGTGCCGGCATATTTGGACATGCTGGAGTCGGTACGCGAAATATTGACGAGCGGCGGGCGGTCGCTCGTGCAAGGCGCGCTGGCCTGGATTTGGGGAAGAAGCGAATCCGCCGTGCCTATACCGGGCTTCAAGACGAGGAAGCAAGCGGAGGAGCTGGCGAGCGCAGTCGAACATGGACCATTATTGCGCGCGCAGATGGATGAAATTCGCTCGCTGCTCGCTTCCTTCCGCTAATCGCTTGCGGTTTGGCGTACCTAACCATATAATCCCATTATGTAGGAGGGATGAAGATGGAGATCATTGTCAAACAAGCAGGAAACGCGGAGGTAGCCGTCATCGAAGCCGACGCGCCGCTTATTACGGACGTCCAGTCCGTGCTCGATCTAATGGCCACGGTCCGGTACGAAACAGGCTGCGATCGACTCGTCGTGCGTAAAGAGCAGATCGCCGAGCCGTTCTTCGATCTGAAGACGCGGATCGCGGGCGAGATTTTGCAGAAGTTCATCAACTACCAATTCAAATTCGCGGTCGTGGGCGATTTCTCCGGCTATGAGAGCACGAGCCTGCGCGATTTTTTCCGCGAGAGCAACCACGGCAGGGACGCGTTCTTCGTGCCGAACGAAGAAGAGGCGCTTGCGAAATTGAGCAAAGCTTAACAAAGCATAGGCGTCGGGATGCATGCTATCCGCGCGCTAGAGTCGGCATGACTAGCGAGGACGATCCTTGCGTCGCGGCGTTCTCAGAATGTTCATTAACTATCGCCGTATAGAGACTTGAGAACGGGATATACAGGCTGTGCGCCTATTTTTGTCGCGGAATACGGAACGCACTGGTGAATTCCCTGCATTAAGAATGTCCCGGTAGGACGCATAGCAGCGAACGACGCGCGGCATTCCCGGAACCCGGCGAAATTCAGGATTGAAGCGCATTTGGCACGATCGGAGCGGCAGATGAACCTTGGCGGTTGACTGCGGCTCCTTCTTATGCGTGCGGAATGGCAAGCGATTCGTCGGTAATAGAGGTGGATTGAAATTAATTCGTTTGGCCTGGGAGAGATGAAGCGAGATGGCTATTTTTCATAAATTACTAATAATTGACAGAAATAGACGGTGTAGATAAAATGGCTAAGGACGTCCAATTAAAGCCGGTGTAAGCGGAGTACTCCTAAATGATGAATTGATGCGAGTATAGGAGTGAAATGATGAATCCGAATAAAAAGCTTGCTGCTCTAGCCTTGTCCGTTGTCCTGTCTCTGCCTGCCGTCTCGATCGCGAACGCGGAGCCGGCGCCATGCGAGAAGCCTGGCGATTTCACGCTCACGGCTGCCCCGGGCAACCAATCGATGTCGCTTGCATGGACAACGTCGGCCGGAGCCGACGCCTATGATGTCTACTATTCGCCGAGGGCGCCTTTCGCGGCGACGAATGTATTGGGCAACCAATTTACCGTCACGAATCTGCGCAACGGCTATATTGGCTACTCGTTCGGCATTATCGCGAAGAATGCGTGCGGCACGACATGGTCGAACACCATTAATCAGGTCGCGACTTCGGCTACGGGCGCGCCGGCCAAGCCGAGCATCAGCGTGAACGATAACAACCTGTATACCAAGGGCGAATTCACCGTCAATTGGAACATTTGGAGCGGGAACAAAGCCACGTCCGGCCGCATTCTCGAGAACGGGAGCGAGGTCGCGCTGAATTACTTCGAAGAGATCGGCACCTCGAGCGGGCAGTCGTTCTCTTGGTTCTTCAAGCGTCCGTCCGGTACGTACACGTACCAAGTGGAGCTCATCAACCCATTCGGCACGACGCTCAGCGACCCGGTCACGGTCGTCGTCCCGTAACGTTAATACGCATAGACAAGCCTCCGTCCATATTGGCGGAGGTTTTTTGGCGTGAACGGGCGATTCGTCATCGTATAGCCCTAAAGAGTCATGCCGATCTGAAGTCGTTGTGGTAGACTCGTGGCGAACATAGAGACGAAGGAGAAGATTCGATTTTGCGCAAATCATTGCTTACGCTAGTGCTCGTCGCGATCGTGCTGACGCTGCTGCCGACCGGCGCGCTGGCCCATACCGGCGTGAAGACATCCAACCCGGCCAAAGGCGACGTCGTCAAGACGCCGCTGTCGGAGCTTGAAGTAACGTTTAATACGGTCATCGAGCCGTTATCGGCATTAACCGTGACGAACGAGGCGGGAGAAGAGGTACCCGTCACCGTGGAGACCGGCAAAGACAGCATGAAAGGCGTGTTCGAGCAGCCGCTTGCCAGCGGCACGTATACCGTCAAATGGCGGATCATCGGCGAGGACGGGCATAACGTCGACGGCGAATATGCCTTTAAAGTCGAACGTCAAGCGGAAGAAACGCCGTCGGCATCGACCGACGCTGCCGCCGACGAACGGTTGCCGGATGCAGGGGCATCCGATAGCGGCACCGAGCCGACGACGAGCGCGGGCGGCGATGCGGGCGCCGCGACATCTGATCAGGAAGCGGAGGCATCCGGACTACCAGACGCCTCCGAGGGAGCGAACTCCTCGCCCCCGGCGTCGGAAGAGCAGACCCCAGCGTCGACGGATAACGGCAATGCCGAATCGGCGGCTGCCCAGCAAGCCGACTCCGATGCGGACGAGATGTCCGGCGGATCGATGAACGGTTCCACGATCATGTGGGTCGTATTCGGCGTGCTGCTGCTCGGGGGATTTATATTCGGCGTCGTGCGAATCGCTTCCAAATCGTAACTTGAAGCGAATGAAGGTCATCAACAAAGAAGAAGCCGTCCTTGCCAAGCGCAAGGGCGGCTTCTTCCAGTTGTTGCGATCGCGGAACGCCGCTTTACACGGACATCGATTTCCATACCATATGGGCGGCGCCGGTCACGACGGCGTCTTCGCGCAGCACGCCCTTGGAGAAGACGGGCTCGTACTCGGGATAATAATACGTATGCGACAGCGCGATCTCGATGGCGGTCTGATAGAACCGTTCATGCGCCGTGACGAGCGGTCCGCCTAGGATGATCAGTTCGGGGTGGAACACGTTGATCAAATTGGCGAGCCCGATACCGAAATGCCTCGCCGTCCGGAGGAACAGCTCCAGCACTTGCCCGTTGTTCTGGGACAGCTCGCTAAGCAATCGATCGTAGGCGATCGAATCGGGCGATGTCTGCCGGAGCGGCAGCAGCTCGTCTCGGCGGATCTTGGCTTCCGACTGAGCCAACTTCTCCAGCGCCCGCACGGAAACATACGATTCGAGCGCGCCGTAATTGCCGTGCGATCCGAGCCGCTCGCCGCCCGCTTGGATGATCATTTGCCCGATCGAGCCTTCCATGTCCACCTTCCCGTGCACGATTTGGCCGTGGGACATCATGGCGGATCGCAGACTTACGCCCGCATGGACGTAAAGCGCGTGTTGAAGATCCGGCCGATCATCCCGCATCGCCCAATGCTCGCCCATAAGCGCCGTATTCGCCCCGTTATCAAGCATGGCCGGGATACCGGTCTCGCGCTCGATCAGCTCGCAGATCGGCACTTCCGTCCATCCCGGCGCGCTGAAGTGAAGCGGCTTCAAGATGCGGCCTTTCTCCCGGTCGAGCGGTCCGACCGCGCCGATCCCGATGCCGATGACGCGATCGCGGCTCAGATGATGGTCGTGCAGCATGGCATCCAATTGCCGGGCCGCATGCGCCACGAACGTCTCGGGCGTCATGTCCTCGTCCATTCGCCATCGAACGAGCGTCTTCGCGTTGAAATGCAGGTCGAACAGCCCGAGCGCCGAATAGAACCGCGATATTTCCAAGCCGACGATATAGCCGCGCGAGGCGGCCGCTTGATATAAGATCGGCTTCCGCCCGCCGCTAGAAGGGCCGAATCCAACCTCTTCAATATAGCCGTCGCCGCTTAACTCCTCCAACAGACGGTTCATTGTACTGGTCGATAGCTCGAATTGTCCAAGCAGATCCGTCTTGGAGACGATGCCCCGCTTGGCGATGGTATGGTACACCATCTTTTTGCGATTAACTTGGTTCTCCATGGTCGCTCCCTGCTTACCCGTTAAAGTTGATGCGAATACTAGATTCTCTCATCATATCCGAAACGGCTGCAAAGAGCCAGACGATGCGCCAAACAAGGGTAGCGCAATGTGCGAATTTGATGATAAGAATTCAGTCACCAAAAACCAAATTGAATTTAAGTCGATGAGAATAACGGGGATAAGAGAAGAGTATTCCAATAATAAGATCAACTTATAGCCGTTTCCGCTAATCTTTATTCCAAAATGAAATAAATAAAGTATAATGGAAGTTAGAAAGTTGACAGTAGTTCATAAAGGAGCCCGAAGCCAAAATGAGTCATGATACGAAAAAAGCACGGCTGTTTGATTTGTTCTGGACGTTCTGCCGCATAGGTCCGTCGGCTTTCGGCGGCGGTTATGCGATGATTCCAATCATAGAGCGAGAGGCGGTCGCGAAGCGCCAATGGATCCCGGAGTCCGAGCTTGGCGAGCTGCTGACGGTCGCCGGCACGGCGCCTGGGGGCGTCGGCGTTAATGCGGCCGCCTTCATCGGCTACCGGACCGCCGGCGTGCCGGGGGCGATCGCCGCGGTCGCGGGCATTACGCTGCCGACTTTTCTAATCGTATTCCTGCTCGGCATCGGCTACTCCACATTCGAGCAGAACGCGAAAGTCGCGGCGGCGCTGCAAGGCATCCACGGGGCGGTCATCGCGCTCATCGCGGCTGCCGCGTACAAGATGGCCAAGACGGCGCTGTTCGACAAAGCGACCGCGGGCGTGGCGGCGATCGCGCTATTGCTGCTGCTTTGGACGCCGGTTCATCCCGCGGCGCTGATGGCGATGGGCGTGGCGGCCGGCCTTGGTATCGTCCGCGCTAAGGAAAGGTTGGGCATGCGCGTGCAAACCGAAAGAGCGGAATCGGGCGGAGGCGGCGGGGAGACTTATTATCCCGAATATTACATTTAGCCGGAGGTGGCGTTATGGGGATTTGGTGGGCATTATTTCTCTTATTTCTTAAAGCGGGCTTACTCTCCTTCGGCGGCGGCTATTCCGTCATGCCGATGATCGAGCGGGAAGTCACCGACCGGGGATGGATGGCATCGGGCGAATATTTGGAGCTCGCCGCCGTGGCCGGATTGTCGCCGGGTCCGATGGCCACGAATACCGCGACGATGGTCGGCTACCATACGGCCGGGATCGTCGGCGCCATCGCCGCGACGGCCGGCATCGTGCTGCCATCGCTATGCATCATCGTGCTGGCGGCCGCATTCTGCATGAAGCTGTCCCGTCATAAATGGGTCCGCTCCTCGTTCTACGGCTTGCGGCCGATCGTAACGGGACTCATTCTGTATGCCGCGCTATACGTCGGTTTCCTCGCTTTGCCCAAGCCGATCCTGCACTGGTCAACGTTCGCCACGCTGCTGATCGCCGCCGGATCGTTCCTCGTCATGCTGCGCTTCAAGTGGCATCCCTTCAAGGTCATTCTCGCGGCGGCCGCGGCGGGAATCATTCTCTTCTAGTGTATAGGTCCTTATGCGCGCAGCGTGCCGTTCATATTCCGCGACGTTGTCGAATCATGGCGACCGCTAGCAGGAGCAACGGAATGCCTACGCCTACGGATGTATAATAAAAAGCATGGTTGGCTGCTTGGAACAATAACTCCGCAAAGCTTCTCGTCCACAGGCTGAAAATTATAATGAGCCCTCCGATCGGGAATACGATCGGTTTATAATCCGACAGCTTCAACCATTGCGCCGTGCCGATCGCCATCGCGTAGTACGTCAAGACGATTCGGAGGAACAAGCTGAAGATCCAGAAAGCCATGACGAGCGATTCCAGATGTTCGAAAAAATCGGCGAGACTGATGTAACGGCCCAACACCATGAAAGGAAACATGAAGAAAGGGGTCATGTTGCCCACGATAAACAATGTCGCAAGATTACTGATGCTCATGGTGACCGCCAGCATGCCGACTGCTCCTAACATCGTCCTTCGGAGCTTCTTGTCGTTCTTCAATGAAGGCATATAAAAGGAGGCGTAAATAAACATGGTAAACCAAAGATGATACACGAGCCCGCCTTTGATGATCGGGATGAGGCCGTTCCCGAACACGGGCAGGATATTCGAATACTTGAAATCGGGGAACAACGGCACGCTGATCAAGAAGAAGAATAAGAGGATGACCGCGGCGAGCAGCTGCGCGTGCCTGGCCAAGGTCTCCACTCCGCTTCTTACGGCAACCCCGCACACGAATACCATAGCGGCCGCTACGGCGAAAATGGGCGTGCGGGGAAGGAAGTTGAGCGCGATGAATTCGACGAATTGCCGGAGAACGATCCCGGTAGCTTGAAGCGTAAAGAACATGAGGAACAAGCCCAGCAGCTTGCCGAGCGGACGGCCCAGTATCGTCACGCTGTATTCGATTATCGATTGGCCGGGGAACCGCCGGTGAAGCGCGCATATCAGAACGACGACGATGCCACCCGTCACGGCCCCTAGGTAAGGGGCTAACCACATATCTTGTTTCGACATCTGGGCAGCCAGCGATTGGGCGGTCAGCACGGCCGTCGTCAGCAGGCTGATATAAAAGAATAGCGACATCTGCATGACCGTTATTTTACCATTGTCGAGCATACGACCCTCCAAACTCGCCATTTACTTGCGAAGCCATTTGGCCAATGGTTTAAATAAGCTGCTTGTAGTTTCATACGGATCGGGCAGCTGCGGGAAGAGAATCACCAAGGCGGCTAGAACCCAGGCGAGAAGAATCAGGCCCATTAAGGCAACCCGCTCCCGGCCTGATGCGCGTTTCCATTCCAGAAGGGCGTTCAGCGCGCCAAGGCCTGATAGCCCTAAGATGTATAACAAATTCATCATCCTTCGATTCTCACTCTTCCGCTGCAGAACTTGATGGATTCCGGGTGATGACGCCCGTGCGAATGATTTCGCATTCCTGGTCAACCGTAATTTCGACGGTGGGAAAGATCGTATCCCAATTCTTCTCCGCCTTGCGCCACTCCCGCGGATACTTCCGGCTGAACGCATCCGCGATACCGAGGAAATCGGCATTTTGCCGGACGGCTCGCCGGATGACGGAATGAAGGCGCTGCTCACCTCCGCCTCGACGGCTTGGACGAGCTTGCTCATATTTTTCGGCTCCATGAGATTCAAGGGATTGGGATTCTCCGCGACGAGCCCTTCGGACTGAATCGATAGTTTGGCGGACCATTTACTTTTGCTGATCGAAGGCGTGATCGACGCTTTGTTCTTATTAAGAAAGACGGAAATCGGCTCTTCTGCTCCTTCCGGCGTAACGGTTACGGTCGCGTTGCGCATCTCGTTTTTAAACCATAAAATGCTCCGGGTATCGGTGCCTGTAATGCGACCGGTCATACGCCCTTTTTTGATGATCGCCGAACCGTGAATGTACCCGGTCTTGTTCCCTTTGAACATGTTCATTTTGACGAGTGGAAGCGCAGCCGTACGCGTCGGTCCAATCAGCAATTGTTGAAGCTGCAGCATATTGACGTTCAGCCCTGTATATGATTTGGTCATCTCGCGCAGCGCTTCCGAACTTTCGCGTTCAATCTCCGGCTGCCATTCGAGCAGCGCTTTCGCTTTTCCCTCCGCTACAAACACGTTGGCCCTCTCCCTTGGACTCGGATGACGGATGAAATAATCCAAGGTCGCATTAATGTCCTTGCGGGCGAACGATTCGCCGATGACGAAAACTTCGTCGTGACCCCAGAAGACGCGGCGCGGCAGCAATTCTTGCATTTTAGAGGTTGCGTCCGCCATATTCTTGCCTTTCACGGTCCGGACGATTGTTTGCGATGCGACGCTGCCGGAGCCTTCCGTTCCCGCTTTTGATTGTTTGGTCACGAAAACTTGCATGGACAACTCCAACTGACCGTCATCGGCAAGGTCGACGCCGGCCCCGGTCACGATCGATAGATCATTGATTTCGACGCGGTCCCAACAACCCGTCGTCAAGAGGAGAAACATGACGGTTCCGATACCTTTGCGCAGCGTTGCAACCATCATGGGCGGACCATCCTTCAGCATGATGTTGGACTACTTGTCAACTTGTGGTGCAGGGGCATCCCCGGTTCCGCTTGCCTCGCCGCTCGCATCTCTTGCCTGATACGGAGCACGTCCGAGCACGTCCTGCAGTCCGGCTCGCTTGAACGGAGCGATCGGCTCGAAGTAGGGTTCACCGAGCGAACGCAAGGACAAGAGGTGATTATTGATAAGCAGGACGGCAAGGATGACGCCTAAGAGACCAAAGCAGGCCGCGAAAAACATGATGGGAAAACGCAACAGCCGAACCGAAATTCCGAAAGCGTGATTCGGAATCATAAACGAGGCGATGCCCGTCATTGCGACGACCATGACCATTGGCGCCGAGACGATGCCGGATTGAATGGCCGCCTGTCCAATAACTAACGCGCCGACGATGCTGACGGCGGCGCCGACCTGCTTCGGCAATCGCGTCCCGGCTTCGCGAAGGCCCTCGAATGTAATTTCCATCAACAAAGCCTCCACGAAAGCGGGGAAAGGGATTTGATCCCGCGATTGCGCCACGGAAAGCATGAGGGTACTCGGAATCATCTCCTGGTGGAAAGAGAGAATCGAGACATACAGCGATGGGCCGAGCAAAGCGATAAAAGCGAAGAAGTAACGCAGCCATCGCAGCGCCGTGCCGTACATAAAACGCTGATAGTAATCCTCCGAAGACTGAAAGAAAGAAAAGACCGAGACCGGTGCAATGAGGACGAATGGCGAACCTTCCGCTATAATACCCACTCGGCCTTCAAGCAGATTGGCAGTCACCAGATCCGGCCGTTCAGAAGCCAACAACTGCGGGAAAGGCGAGTATTTGTTGGTTTCCAGATACTCCTCGAGTATGGCGGTATCCAGTAAGCCCTCGACATTAATTTGCGAAAGACGTTTCTCCACCTCATCCAACAGGGATGGACTTGCGATGCCTTCGATATAAGCGAGCACCACATTCGTCTGCGAAAAACGGCCAATCTTCATCGATTTGAACTTCAGCCGGGGGCTCTTCAAACGTTTTCGCAAGAGAGAAGTATTAACGCGCAACGACTCAACGAAGCCTTCCCGGGGGCCGCGAACGACAGGTTCCGCCGAAGGCTCCGAGATGGAACGTTTCTCGACGGACGGCAGACAGAGGGCAATGCCTTGCTCATGGCCGTCCACGAGCAGAATAGCGCTTCCTTCACCGGCCTGCAGGGCGATTTCCGCCAATGTGTGGACGATGGTTGTGGAGGAGAGGGCAAGCTTCTGCCTCATATCCTCCGGATTAAGGAAGTCCAACATCCCTTCCACCAGTGGCTT
The DNA here is from genome assembly GCF_008124765.1 of Paenibacillus methanolicus. Classification (GTDB taxonomy): domain Bacteria; phylum Bacillota; class Bacilli; order Paenibacillales; family Paenibacillaceae; genus Paenibacillus_Z; species Paenibacillus_Z methanolicus. The sequence continues at coordinate 245,095 of NZ_VNHS01000001.1, forward strand.
CAGCACCTGGCGATCCAGTTCTTCCGTGTTCGTCAATCCGTCGATGTAGAGCAGCACCGCGCTTTGATTGTCGTATCGGCATTCATGAAATACAACGTCGGTGCAATCTGCATACATCTCATGCAGCAGCTGGAGATTGGAATACAGCCGCTTGGATAAAGCCAGATGCTGCAGAGCGGGATCTATCGGAATGACAGGCGGGTTCGGTTGTTGGGACAGGCTGATAAGCCGCTTTATCCGAGAATGGGTCATTTGGTTTGTCCACTGGCTCCTCTTTTAACTGATTGGTATTTTCTTCAAAAGAGGTTGCGGCTATACATCGGACTTTAATGAAGCCGCGCTTGCGTCCCCGATTCCCGCATTGGTCACCGCTTGCCCGAATGGGTATAATAAACGTACATGACCATGTTATTATGCGGCCATATCCTAGCCGCTAGAACAAAGGAGCAACCTATGACGCCAACCAACGAAAACACCGCGGCCGGCTGGAACTTCGATAACACGTATGTCCGATTGCCGGACGCCTTCTATTCGAAGCAGGAGCTGAATCCGGTCGATGAGCCGGCGCTCGTCGTCATGAACGGCCCGCTTGCCGCATCGCTCGGTATGAACGAAGAAGCGCTTCGAAGCGAAGAAGCCATCGAGGTATTCGCGGGCAATCGTGCTCCCGAGGGCGCAGAGCCGCTTGCGCAAGCATACGCCGGCCATCAATTCGGTCATCTCAACATGCTCGGCGACGGTAGGGCGCTGCTGCTGGGCGAACAAATCACGCCTGGGGGCGAACGGTTCGACATCCAGCTGAAAGGCTCGGGACGCACGCCGTATTCGCGCGGAGGCGACGGCCGGGCGGCGCTCGGCCCGATGCTGCGGGAGTATATCATCAGCGAGGCGATGCACGGCCTGGGAATCCCGACGACCCGCAGTCTGGCCGTGGCCGCGACGGGAGAGTCGATTTACCGCGGCGAGGAGCTGCCAGGCGCGGTGCTTACCCGCGTCGCGTCCAGTCATATCCGCGTCGGCACTTTCGTCTATGCGGCGGGCGCGCTGTCCGGGGAGCATCTGGCCACGCTGGCCGAATATACGATCGAGCGGCATTATCCGGAAGCCGCCAATGCGGAGAACCGGTATCTCGCGCTGCTGGAAGGCGTCGCTGCCCGTCAAGCGTCGCTGATCGCGAAGTGGCAGCTGGTCGGCTTTATCCACGGCGTCATGAACACCGACAACATGGCGCTCAGCGGAGAGACGATCGATTATGGGCCGTGCGCTTTCATGGACGCCTACGACCCGGCGACGGTGTTCAGTTCGATCGATACCCATGGCCGCTACGCATATGGTCAGCAGCCCAAGATCGGCGTTTGGAATCTCTCCCGTTTTGCGGAGACGCTGCTTCCTCTTCTTCACGACGATGAGCAGGAAGCGGTCAATTTGGCTCAGCAGGCAATCGAGGGATATATGGATCAGTTTCATGCCCATTTGCTATCGGGAATGCGGGCGAAGCTCGGCATGTTCGGCGAAGAGGCGGAAGACGAAGAACTAATCGGGCGGCTTCAGACGCTCATGCAGACGCATCGGGCGGATTATACGAATACGTTCCGCTCGCTTACGGTCGGGGAGCTGGAAGACAACGCGTTGTTCGGCTCGGATGATTTCACGGAGTGGGAGCGGTCATGGCAAGCGCGGCTCGCCCGCCAGCCTCAGACGGAAGAAGCGCGGCGAGCGCTCATGCGCGCCAATAACCCGTCGATCATTCCGCGCAACCATCGCGTGGAAGAAGCACTGGAGGCGGCTTCGAAACATGGCGATCTGGAGCCGATGCATCGGTTGCTGACCGCGTTGGCTAATCCGTACGCCTATGCGCCGGAACAAGAGGAATATGCCGTCATGGCCGCATGCGGCGTAGGGCCGTACCGTACCTTTTGCGGGACGTAACCGATAACGAAATTCATTGACTTCGACAACGAGTCGTCCAGAATGATTCCCGTCGCGAGCGCGTTGTAATGATATGCGAATCAAAGAGGGGGCGTCGATCGCCCTCTTTTTGTCGTTGCCTCGACTTCTACCTTCCTCTATGAGTCTCTATAGGCGTAGCGGCGAAGTCCCTTGATTCGTCTACCACTGATTTTTAAACACAAAAACACGGATATTTCGCTATGTTGCGGTGGGGGCGATTCCTATAATAGGAACTGTCTTGCATATTGAGGACAAAAGGAGGACGGCACGCATTCCGTTTTGTAAGCGCATCCATCTAGAACTCGGACGATGAGTATGTACATACCCAGCAAATGTAGGAGGGACCTTATGGCAAAACGCAGCAAACGCATGCGCAAGACGTTCATCGCATCATTGGCGGCAGTGACGATGGTGGCCGGATCCGGCGGCGTGGCCGAGGCAGGTAAGCCGGGCCAAGGAGAAGGGGGACGGACGAAGGCGGTACAACTCGAGTATTTGGACCGCGGGCTCGTGGCCGCGACCACCTCGGAAGGCGTCTTCTTGAGCTGGAGGCTGCTGGTCGGAGAAGCAAGCGGCAGCACGTCCGCCGGTCTGACGGGCGCCGATTTCCGCGTCTATCGCAACGGCGTTAAGATCGCGGACGTCACGGACAGCACCAATTTCCTCGACCGCTCCGGATCGGCGGACGCGGTGTATACGGTCGCGACTTTGACCGGCGGCCGCGAGGTTGGCCTTAGCGATGCGATCAAGCCTTGGCAGAACGCATATTTCGACCTCAAATTGAACAAGCCCGCGGACGGCGTGACGCCGGCGGGCGAAGCATACACGTATTCGGCGAACGATATGAGCGTGGGCGATGTCGACGGCGACGGGGCGTACGAATATTTCGTGAAGTGGGATCCGTCGAACGCGAAGGACGTCTCGCAGATCGGGTACACGGGCAACGTGTACATCGACTGTTACCGGATGGATGGCACGCTGCTGTACCGGATCGATCACGGCGTCAACATTCGCGCGGGCGCGCACTATACGCAATTCATGGTGTACGACTTCGACGGGGACGGGAAGTCCGAGATGATGTTCAAGACGGCGCCGGGCACGAAGATCATCCGTTATGGCCGGAACGGCGGCGTGGAATCGGAGAAGTATATCACGATGCCCAAGGCGGATCAGGCGGCGGGTTATTCGAATACGGACGACTATCGGCTCAGCAAGCAGGGGTATTACGATCATGTTGTCCAAATGTTCTTGAAATGGCACAAGCACGAGGAAGTCGTGAACGGCCATTGGCCGGCGACGCTGGAGGAAGCCTTCGGCATCGAGAAACAATATGCGTATCCGTTGTCCAAGGAGGACGCCGTTAAACTAACCGATTATTTCATGGACGTCTATGCGCCGAAACGAAGCGCGCGCAATAATCTGAGAGCGTTCGAGGGCTTTATTTTGAACGGACCGGAATATTTGACCGTCTTCGGGGGCGCGGACGGCCGCGAGCTGCAGACGATTCCGTACAAGCCGGGCCGCGGCGACGACGGCTTGATGTGGGGCGACTACGCGATGGCCCGAATCGAGCCGGGCAACCGGGTGGATCGTTTCCTGGCGGGGGTCGCGTACTTGGACGGGGCCAAGCCGTACGCCGTATTCGCGCGCGGTTATTACACGCGTTCGACGCTGGTCTCGTACAGCTGGGACGGCCGCAGCTTGAAGGAACACTGGTACGTCGACAGCGGATGGACGCCGATGACGAATCCGTTCAATGACGGACCTCATGGGCGCGATGGTACCGATCCGGAGTACGGCACGCTGACAACGCAAGGCTTCCACTCCTTGAGCGCCGCCGACGTGGACGGCGACGGCAAGCAGGAAATCGTGTATGGCTCGGCTACCATCGACGATGACGGAACGCTGCTCTACAGCTCGATGGCCGAGATGCCTCCCGAGAGCGCGACGCCGGGCGCGACGGCCAGACTCGGACATGGCGACGCCATGCACGTGGCGGATCTAGATCCTCAGCGGGAGGGCATGGAGATTTTCACCGTCCACGAAGGCGGCGCCTACGCGCCTTATGGCTACGCGATGCGCGATGCGAAGAGCGGCAAAGTGTTATGGGGCGGCTATACGGGCAAGGACACGGGACGCGGCATGGTCGGCGACGTCGATCCGGCGCAGCCCGGCTACGAGTCGTGGGCAGGCATTCCGCTGTCGCCGGCCGGCGCGCTCTGGAACGCGGGCGGCAGTCAGATCGACTCCAAAGCGCCGGGCACGAATATGAGCATCAAGTGGGCGGCCGATATGACGACCCAACTCGTAGGCGGCGCGCTGGAAGCGACGCCGTCCATCGACGACTTGAAGCGCGGGACGCTGCTGACCGCGGAGGGAATGCGCGCGAACAACGGCACGAAGGGCAATCCGTCGCTCGTGGCGGACATCTGGGGCGATTGGCGGGAGGAGCTGCTCGTACGCGCGGCCGACAGCACGGCCATCCGGATTTACACGAACACGGATCTAACGAACCGCAAGCTGTACACGCTGATGCATGATCCGCAATACCGGGCGGAGATCGCGAGGCAGAATACGACGTACAATCAGCCATCCTATACAAGCTTCTATTTCGGCTCCGACATTAATTGGGCGAAGGTGCCGCTCCGCAAGCCGGACATGCCGGGAATGCTGAGCTTGCTGGACGAGCAGTTGGCCCAATACGCAGCATCGGGCGAGCTATCCGGGCCGCTCGCGAAGCAACTTGAAGCCTCCCTCAAACAGGCGAAGAAGCATCATGACAAGGGGCAGGACGAACAAGCGGCCAAGTCGATCGAGAAGTTCCTCTCCCAGTTGGAGAAGCGCGAAGGCAAGGATAAGACGTCTAACGCTGCCGCGCTGCGGCTGACGGAGCTGGCGAATCAGTTGCTGGGTGTTTGGCAGGCGTAGTCCGGATACCGACTTGCATGCAGGATGTGCAAATGCGATAGCGCCAAGAAGAGCACCGGTGACGGTGCTCTTCTTGGCATAGATTCCGGGATGAAGGCCCCTGAGCTTGCGAACGCCATTGCGGGTAATGTAGTTCGATAATTGCCGAGGGACTTGGTGCCGCGCCGCTTCGCCTTCGGTTTTCGCCGCAATACCGACTTCTGCATCAACTTTCATGCATCTGGATGCATAGTCATCGGCGTCGCGGCCACAAACTCAGTATGTTTACTTTTCCACTACCTAACAAGCAAAAGGAGGCGACCAGCCATGAACGCGTTGATCATATTTGCACATCCTCACGAGGATAGCTTCAATCGCGCCATACTGAACTCGGCCGCGGACGCGCTGAGAGCGGATGGGCACGACGTCACGATTCGCGACTTGTACAAGATGAATTTCAATCCGGTGCTCACCGGCGAGGACACGTCCGCCATGCGAGCGGGCCGCACGCCGGAGGATATCCGGACCGAGCAGGAATATTTGGCCAAAGCCGACGTGATTGCGTTCATCTATCCGATCTGGTGGACGGGACTGCCGGCAATACTGAAGGGCTATGTCGACCGGACCTTCTCGTACGGATTCGCCTATCAATACAACAGCGAAGGCGGCATCGACAAGCTGTTCGCGGGCAAACGAGGCGTCATCGTCAACACGTACGGCACGCCGGAGGAAGTCTACGAGTCGACCGGCATGACGGACTCCCTTAAGCAGACGTCCGGCAGCGGCATTTTCGGATTTTGCGGCGTCGAAGTGGCGGAACACCTGCTGTTCGGCGGCGTCTCGTCCGTATCGGACGACGTGCGCAAAGAGATGCTTGCCCGCGTGGATCGCGCATTCCATTCTTTGTAATCCTGCGCGTCTCGCCCGTTGCCAACACTAGGCAGCGTTGACAGCAAAATTTTCGCGAAACTTTCTAAAAGGTTATTTACCTCGCAGGGGGTAATCTGTTATTATTAGCGCAACATTCAAATGCGTTGACGAGACGAGTAGGTAAAGGATTGCTTTCACAGAGAGCTCCGATGGCTGGGAAGGAGCAAAGGAACCTTTATCGAAGAAAGACTCCGAGCAGCGCGCCGGAACCCGAATGATGCTGGGGGGTGGCGCGACAGGAGCTCCTGTTACAGAGCTAAAGTATAAGCGTCTGCTCCGTAGGCGTCGTACTTGAAGAGGCCAAGGGCGGCGACGTCTTGGCGAATCTGGGTGGTACCACGAGTATTCCAATCTCGTCCCTGAGACTTGCGTCTTGGGGGTGGGATTTTTTTTATGTCTGACGGAACGTAACGCTTATCGCCGCTAAAATAGACGATAGACGTTTCGCCTTGGTTGCCGTCGTCTTCGGTCCGCGCGCGAATCGTAACCGATTTCGCCGGTTTGAATAGGTTTTAATAGGTTGCCGCAATCATCTTCCCATTACATTACCCGAAAGGATGAAACGCATATGTCGCAAAAATTAAAAGCAGGTATCGTTGGAGGTACGGGCATGGTCGGCCAGCGCTTCGTGCAGCTGCTGGATGGTCATCCTTGGTTCGAGGTCGCATCGATCGCCGCGAGCGCGGGCTCCGCGGGCAAAACTTACGAGGAAGCCGTTAATGGTCGCTGGAAACTGGACACCCCGATCCCGGATGCGGTCAAACAAATCGTCGTGCAGGACGCTTCCAAAGTGGAAGAAGTCGCGGGCGGCGTCGATTTTATTTTCTGCGCGGTCGACATGAAGAAGGACGAAATCAAGGCGCTGGAAGAAGCGTACGCCAAGACGGGCACGCCGGTCATCTCCAACAACTCCGCTCATCGCTGGACGCCGGATATCCCGATGGTCATTCCGGAGATCAACCCGGGCCACGTCGCGGTCATCGAGTCGCAGCGCAAACGTCTGGGCACCAAGGCCGGCTTCATCGCCGTCAAGCCGAACTGCTCGATCCAAAGCTACGTGCCGGCGCTAAACGCGCTGCTCGATTTCAAGCCGACCCAAGTCGTCGCGTCGACATATCAGGCGATCTCGGGCGCAGGCAAGAACTTCACCGACTGGCCGGATATGCTCGATAACGTCATTCCGTACATCGGCGGCGAGGAAGAGAAGAGCGAACAAGAGCCGCTTCGCATCTGGGGCAGCGTCGAGGGCGGACAGATCGTCAAAGCCAGCTCGCCGCTCATCACGACCCAATGCATTCGCGTTCCGGTAACGGACGGCCACCTGGCAACCGTATTCGCCTCGTTCGAGAAGAAGCCGTCGAAGGACGAAATCCTCGCGCGCTGGCTGAACTTCAAAGGCCGTCCGCAGCAGCTCGAGCTGCCAAGCGCGCCGAAGCAGTTCATCACGTACTTCGAGGAAGAGAATCGTCCGCAGACGAAGCTCGACCGCGACATCGAGCGCGGCATGGGCGTGTCGGTCGGACGTCTTCGCGAAGATTCGCTGTACGACTTCAAGTTCGTCGGACTGTCTCACAACACGCTGCGCGGCGCGGCCGGCGGCGCGGTGCTGATCGCCGAGCTGCTGAAGGCGGAAGGCTACATTCAACCGAAATAAGCATGACCGTCGGCGATCGGGCCGACGAAACGCAGGCAGCAAGCAGGCCGGGGAGTCCCGGCGGCTTGCTGTTTTTGCGTTTCGGTTCATTATTGCTGCGTTTGCAGGACGTTTAACTGCTTGGTTTACGTTTGGCAGGGCGCGTTCTCGGTTGTTTCGGTCACGGCATAGTCTAAATGTGCCATAACTTTGGAACCTGTTAAAAGTTGGCTGATTCTGGTAATCTGTCGATGGTCTCTATCGAAGGGCAGGGAAGCACGGAGGAGGGAATCCAAGTTGAAGGTGTTGAAGGCAGGATGGCAGCGGTCGGCGGTATTCGCGTTGATCGCGGCCATGATGATGGCGATGTGGCCCGCGGCTGCGCGAGGCCAAGGCGAGAGCCCGATCCGGGTATTCGTCGACACGAGCGAGCTCGTGTTCAAGCAGGAGGTCGTCGTGCGCGGCGGCACGATGTTCGTGCCGTTCCGGGCGATGTTCGAGGCGATGGGGATGACGGTGTCTTGGGAAGAAGAAACGAAGACCGTATCGGGCAGCAAGGACGGTCTGCAGATCGCGCTCTCTACCGACAATCCCACCGCGACGGTGAACGGCGAACAGGTCGCGTTGAACGCGGGGGCGTTCAGCGTGAACGGCACGGTGCTGATCCCGCTGCGGTTCGTGGGCGAAGCGACCGGCGCGATCGTGCACTGGGACGCGAAGAACCGGGAGATCACGATCGTAACCGAAGCGCTGTGGACGGCGCTCGGCATGACGAAGGAGCAGCTGCAGGAACAGCTCGCGGCGCTGGCAGACAACCCGCCGGCTTCGGGCGGGGATGAAGCAGCCGGGAACGGCCAAGGCACCGGGGGCGAACAGAGCGGCGGTTCCTCGTCCGCGGGACAGCAGCCGGTCAAGCAGGCGGATCCCGCCCAGGTCGAGAACAAGTACAAGGGCAGCGGCACGTACAAGCCAGGCCCGGAGAAGGTGGATCTTGCCAAGCTCCAAGGCATGTATTACGGATTCCGCGACGACTTCGGCGGCTACGAATGCGGCGGCGCCTGCTGGGATACCTACACGTTCATGCCAGGTAAGCAAGTGCTCGTCGGATCGCCGCCGCACGGCGGACCGGAGACGATCGATTGCAAGCGCGACGGATGTTCGACCTACAAGATCGCGAACGGGAAGATGACGCTTGCAGACGGGACCTCGTATTCGATCAAGAAGTCGAAGGAAGGCCATCTGACCATCAACGACGTCGTGCTCTTCCCGGTCGACCCGGTAACGGCAGGTCTCAAACTAAACAGCACGTTCAAGCATATCAGCTACTATGGACTCATCGGCATAAACGCGGCCTCCAGTTCAAGCACATCGTATATTACGTTCAACAAAGACGGCACGTTCGAAAGCACCGATATTTCGCTCGGTTCCCTGGACTTGATCGTGAGCTCGACGAATTCCGCGGGTACCTCCGAAACGGGCGGCACGTATCGAATCAAGGGCAATACGCTCGATCTCTACTTCGGAGACGGCAGCGTTCGGCGCACGCTATTCTTCCTGCACGATCTGGATGAGAAGGGCGCGATAGACAGCATTCAAATCGGCGACGATAATTACTATATTCCGGAAGATTGAAGGGAGGCCGAAGGCGATGCGTCGCCAATTCGAGAAGTGGTTCCGTCTGACCTCGCCTCTATCGGCCATGCTTGTTTTGCTGGGCATGTTGAAGCTGACCACCTATGTCATAAGCGGGGCGGAACGGCTAGTAGACACCTCATACGGTCACGGATATGAACTGGGAACGTTCGTCGAACAACTGCTTTAAGCATGGCAGGGAATGCCTTTGGGAGCAGCCCGAACTCGTTGCATGGTTTGCACACCAAAATCGGCGTCACGGGTCTTTATACCTGTGGCGCTTTTTTTTGCTCGCTATCACGTCAATTCGACTAGGAATGACAAGCTTAATAGAAGGATGCCTATCGTGCCGCTTTCCATGTAAAGCGGTGCTTTTTGTTCATTTTTTAAATGAATCAATAAAAAAGATTGACTAATACGAAGAATTGAGCTAATTTATGAATACAAAATAAATATTATTGTTATAACGTTAATGAAATTATTAATCTTAGATTTCGCGGTTTCATCTCCTTCTAATTCGGCAGCCCGAACCTTATCGTTTCAAGGTCGCATTCGAGTAGAAGGGTGAAATAATCTTTTTATAACGCGAATTGTAAACGCTAACAATGCGAATCGCGTGTCAAGGGAGGTGAGAGCTGTCTACTAGAAACGCGTCTTCATTCCAACAAATAGGAGCGTGTTAACATGATTAAGAGAAGTAAGAAGAATGTAACACTGGTGTTATTGTCTGCTTTGTTATTGCTTATGGCGGCCTTTCCTGTAAACGCTTCCACTCGAGCGCTGTCGGGCGATATCGGCGTTCATGACCCGGCGTACATCGTGGAGAACGGCACGACATGGGTATTCAGCACGGGCCAAGGCATCCAAGTGCTGTATTCGTCGAACGGGACGTCGTTCACCCGCGGCATCCAAGTATTCGCGACCGAGCCTGCTTGGTGGAGCCAGTACGTGCCGAATCATACGAAGCTGGACGTGTGGGCACCGGATATTTATTACTATAACGGGAAGTACCATCTGTACTATTCCATCTCCTCGTTCGGCTCCAATACGTCCGCGATCAGTCTGATTACGTGCACCTCGATCGCGAAAGGGGACTGGGTGGATCAAGGCGTGGTCGTGAGTTCGAACTCGTCCTCCACGTACAACGCGATCGATCCGAACGTGTTTGCCGATAAGAACGGCAATCTGTTCATGGCCTTCGGCTCCTGGTTCGCCGGCATCTATATTACGGCGATCGACAAGAATACGATGAAGCCGACCGGCAATTCCTACCGCGTCGCAACCAAATCCGGCGGTATTGAAGGCGCAAGCGTCATCTACAACGGCAGCACCGGCTATTACTATCTGTTCGTATCCATCGGCAACTGCTGCCAAGGCACGAACAGCACGTATAAGGTTGCCGTCGGCCGTTCGACCAGCGTGTTCGGACCTTATTACGCGAAAGACGGAACGTCGATGTTGAACGGCGGCGCGACGGTGATCGATAGCGGCAACGCGGCTTGGATCGGACCAGGCGGCCAGGATGTGCCGAGCACGAACCTGATCGTCCGCCATGCTTACAGCGCGGCCGACAACGGCAATCCGAAGCTGCTCATCAGCGACTTGTACTGGGATTCCAGCGGCTGGCCGTATTACAATTAACGGCTCGTCGAACCAATGAACGAGGCCCTCTCCTAAGCGATTGCTTGGGCGAGGGCCTTGCGTAATTTCCGATCGTGCTGCCATCACCGCCGGCGTCCGAAAATGACGGAGCTGACGACAAGTCCGAGACAGGAGCCGGACAGCGGCGCGACGACAAGAATACCGAGCGTGTTCCCGCTCTCCGACACGACCAGCTTGATGATTGCGACGAGCGCGGCGACGAGGACGGCCACGATCCAAAAGCATGCTTTGCGTCGCGCGGAGACGAACGGCATGCTTACGTGATCCGTCTTCGCCCGTAGAAGAGCCGATATCGTAAGGAAGGCGACGAAGATAAGCCCAATTAAGGATAAGCCGTGCTGAAGACATTTGAACACCGGCAGCCCGAATAGCGCAGGTTCTCGCAGCAGCGGCCAATGAAGCACGACATAGCCGGATTGATGCGTGAACGCGTCGAGAACGACATGGGTAATAAAGCCGATGGCGACGGAGTAGAGGAATACGATCCACGCTCGCAAGGTGTTCAGCTTCCATGTCCCAAGCAGCCGATAGGCTCGCCGGTCGAGCGCTAATGCCGAGGGCAAATGAAGGGCGAGCTGCGTTTTCACAATCAGATGAAACAAGAAAGCGAACAGAACGCTAAGCGGCAGCGCGTGCAGCAGCAGTCCCCAGGCGGAATGGCCGATCGTGGCGTGCGGTTCCAGGTTCACGAAATACTCGAAATCCGGGGCCATGCTTCCTAATACAAGTCCGGTTGCGCTAAGTAAGCGAGGAGCTGCCTTCTTGATCGGGAGAGCAAAGGCAGGGTGGGCAAACGTAAACGGCATCATCGAAGTTCCTTTCGCGTTCGAGTCGGAGCCAGGTCGCAGATGTTAATTCGAGTGTACCTGAAGTCCGCGTCGACGTGAAGGAGATGTTCCGGCGCATGGATGTCGAAGCCTACGGGATCGCGATCCTCACCGTACCAGGGGGCGTCTGGCAAACGAGAAACGAGAACCGCGTTCAGGCCGCGGTTCTCTAGTTCTAGCGAGGAAATAGGTTACGAATTAGGCAACGTAATGCCGATCGGGTTGCTCCAACCGGAGCGGTTGCCGTCGGCGTCCACTGCTTTGACCGAATAGGAGTAGGGCGTCCCGGGATTCAGGCCGGTATCGGTAAACGTAAGCGTTGAACCGGATACGACGCCTGCGAGCACGCCATAATTGGTCCGATATATCTCGTAAGCGACTACGCCGACGTTGTCGGACGCCGCTTCCCATTTCATGGACAGACTCGTCGAGTTGCCGGACGTGAATTTCAAGTTCGTGGGCGCGGTTGGCGCCTGCGTGTCGACGAGCGCGGCCGTTGAAGAAGCCGATACGAGCGACGGAATAAGACTGGCGAGCATGACGCCTGCGGCGAGGGCGACGGTTCTGGTCTTGAGCGATTGACGGATGTTGGCGAGACGGTTCACTAAGAATTCCTCCTTCATAATAACGAGATGGTTGGTGCCAGGTGCGTGATTAATCGTGATGTTCGGGTTAAAGTTGATCGCAACACCTCCTTGCATAACCACAAAATGGGATTAAATCTAAAAACAAATAGAAATAGGTTTCTGTATACAGGCTCATTAAATCACACCTTGCGCATGAAAAGAAGGGAAAGGAGAGCTAATTAACCGGGAAACGGAAATAGGCGTGGATAGAACACGACGAGTTCAAACGGCAAACATTCGACGCGTTCGGCGGGGTGTCATCGCCACAAAGCGACTCGATTCGCCGGCATCGGCAAGAATGGCTTGGATTTCGACGTCACTCGATCCTGACTAGCGCGATCTGCTCGTCCCAAGTTCGGAGCGTTATAGCCCAGGTCGTCAGCGGGATAAACGAAGAGACCTCCGCGGCGCCAGCCGCGGAGGTCTCTTGCTGTTTAGATGAGCTTCATGCGGAACGAGTATGCGTACGTACGGTTCGCTTCCAGCCAATAAGCCTGGTGCGGTTTCGTACCCCAGCTGTCATCGCCGCCGACGCCCATTTGCTTATGATTGATGCGCAGTACCGTTTTCGAGACCGGAGGGAGCAGGTGCACGTGATCGTGCGTCTCCAGTTCGGACGGGGAATACGGAAGCGCATTGAATTCAATCGGCAAGCCGGCCTCGACGCGCAGCCCTTCGCCTTCGGTATTCGTAATCTCCGCCCAGCGCACTTGCGTATGGTTCCCGCACTCCTGCGGTCGCAGATAGGGCACGAATTGGTCAGCGACAAGGGCTTCGTGAATCGCTAGCTTCGCGCTGCTCTCGCGGTCCCAGTAGGATTCATGCGGACCTTTGCCATACCAGGTTAACCGGTCGAGCGAAGGATTCAGCTGTACCATGAGGCCAATCTCCGGAATCTCGGGCAGATTGGCGCCCGGAGCGAGTTCCATCGACACGTCGATCTCGCCGCTCGCCTTTACCGCGTATTGAATGGCGCAAGCGGAGACGTTCGTCGTCGGAAGTTCGAAATTCGCGCGAATCAGCACGCGGTCTTGCAGCGCTTCCCATGTCAAAGCGAGCAGCCGCCGATCACGGCCCGCATCGCGCCAAGTGGCGCATCGTTCGTGATGCTTGTTGCCGCGGTCGTTGTCCGTGTAAGCCCGCCAAAAGTTCGGGACGAGCGGCGCGAGCAGACGCTCGCGTGCGCCGGAAGACCAGGAAACGAGCGCGCCGTTCGATTTGTCGAATACCGCGCGGAAGCCGTTCCCCTCGACGGCAAGCTCGGAAGCCGAGTCCGTCAGCGTCACGGATCCGTCCGCTGCCAATGCGCCGACGCGGGCGCTGAGTGCCGCGGCCGGAAGCACGAACTGTTCGAAAGCGACTTCGTGACCGGCGTCCGCCCATGCGGCGGCTTCCTTCAAGTGGAGGCTGATCGTGACTACCGCTTCCGCGAACGGATCTTGGCGTTTCGGCAGCTCGATCTCGAATTCCGTCCTGCCGTCCGGTTCGACCGCGAGCGCAATCGTCCCTTCTCCGGCGGCATGACCGTTCTCCGTGATCTGCCAACGAACCGCGTAGGCGTTAAGATCGGTGAAGAGCGATTTGTTCCAGATCGAGAACCGTCCGTTCGCCGAATCGACCGCTTCGATGTCGACGTTCTGGTAGCATTTGCGAACCTCGAGCAGCTTCGGCGTGACGGCGCGGTCGGCGAACAGCAGGCCGTTGCCGCAGAAGTTGCCGTCATGCGGGCTTTCGCCGAAATCGCCGCCGTAGGCCATGTACGGCTTGCCGTCTTCACCGTACTGACGGATCGCCTGATCGACCCAGTCCCAGATGAAGCCGCCCTGCAGAATCGGGTATTGGTCGAACAGCTTCGTGTAATGATGTAATCCGCCGACGGAATTGCCCATGGCGTGGGCGTATTCGCACAAGATGAACGGCTTGCTCGGATTGTCTTGGGCGTACTGCTCGACTTTGTCCGGACGGGTGTACATGTGGCTCTCGATGTCGGAGGCATCCTCCGACGCGCGCCAATGGAATACCCCTTCGTAATGCACGATCCGGCTCGGATCGGCTTCCCGCAGGAAATCGTGCATGCGGATGAAATTGTCGCCGCCGAACGATTCGTTGCCCAGCGACCAGATGAGCACGGAAGGGTGGTTCTTGTCGCGTTGGAACATCGAGTTGGCGCGGTCGATCACGTTGGCCGTCCACTCCGGCCGGCTGCCCGGCACGGTAAAGTCGCCAAGCTCGCTTTGGTTGTAGGACCAGCTTCCGTGCGTCTCCAAGTTCGTCTCGTCGATCACGTATAGGCCGTATTCGTCGCACAGCTCGTACCATGCCGAGTCGTTCGGGTAGTGGGAGGTGCGCACGGCGTTGATGTTATGCGACTTCATCAGCTTGACGTCGGTCAGCATGCCTTCGCGGCTTGGGACACGGCCGTGATCGCAGGAGAATTCATGGCGGTTCACGCCCTTGAACACGATGCGCTTGCCATTGATTCGCATCAGCCCGTCTTGAATCTCGAACTTGCGGAAGCCGATGCGGCAGCTGACCGTCTCGGTAATGGCGCCCGCCTCGTCGCGGAGCGAAAGGACGAGCGTGTACAAGTTCGGCTGCTCGGCGCTCCACTTCGCAGGATTAGCGACGGGAATGCTGCCTTGCACGGTGACCGAATCGCCGGGTACGACATTCGCCTGCAGCACGTGAGGCTGATCGAGCGCCGGCGCGCCGGATGCGTCGAACAACATCGTTTCCAGCGAGTAGGCGAGGGCGTGTCCGGCTTCGTAATCGTTGGCGATATCAGCTCGAATCGTCAGCTGCGCGTCGCGATAGCGCTCATCCAAATCGGGGACGGCGAAGAAATCGTAAATATGAACCGGCTTGCGGGTATACAGGTAGACGTCCCTGAAGATGCCGCTCATCCGCCAGAAGTCTTGATCCTCCAGCCAGCTGGCGTCGCACCAGCGGTACACCTCGACGGCGAGCTTGTTCTCGCCCTCGCGCAGATATGGCGTCAGATCGAATTCGGCCGGCGTGAACGTATCTTCGCTGTAGCCGACGAGATCGCCGTTCACCCATACATAGAACGCCGACTCCACGCCTTGAAAGCTAATGTAGACGGACTGTCCGTCCCAAGATGCCGGAACGGTAAACTGACGGACATAGGAGCCGACCGGATTGTAGGTCGTCGGGGCGAACGGCGGCTTTAGCTCCTCCGTGCCTTCCCATGGATATCGAATGTTCGTATATTGCGGATAATCGTAGCCTTGCAACTGCCAATGGCCGGGCACTTGAATGTCCGCCCATACGCCGCAGTCGAACGCGTCCTGCTCGAAGCCCGCGATCCGGGCATCGGGATTGGCGGCCCAATTGAATTTCCAGGTGCCGTTCAAGGACAAATAGCTGGCGGATGCGTCGCGGTCGCCTCGGATCGCTTCTTCGACGGACGCATACGGCATGAACGCCGCATGGGCGGGCATCCGGTTAAGCGCGAAAATATCCGGATTGTTGTTCCACTCCGGGTACCCGTTGGCCGGGACGGTGTAGGCGAATTTGGTTGTCGTCTTACGTTCGAGGTTATCGAGTTTCAAGGCAAATCCCCCTCAAGCTAGAAAGTAAACGCTTTATTCCAGCGTAATGGATGAGGACGGGGTCCGTAAATATAAGATAAACAGCGGGAGATAGAAGAAAATAGTCCTATAGCCGACAAGAACGGGGGTTCTTGGGCGATGCGCGAATTTGTAACTATTTTGCGCGAACGGCGTATATGGTACGATTATTGAAAACGTATCCTAGGAGGCAAGAGCGATGAAATGTCCGATCTGTACCGATGTCCGCATGCGGGAAGTGGAGAAGGACGGCGTCTTGATCGACGTCTGTCCGGATTGCAAAGGCGTATGGCTTGACCGCGGCGAGCTCGACAAACTGCTGAAGGACGTCAGAACGCTGCAGAACGAGTATTCGCGCATGGAGCAGCAGTATTATGGAGGTCAGCCGGCTTCGAATCCGCCTGCCGGCGGGTTGTTCGACCAGTATACGAAGCCGTCCGCGCAGCCGCCGGGTAATCCTTCGCAGCCGTCTGCTTGGACCCCGCAGCCGGGCGGGGGATATTCGAATTCGAACCCGCAGAGCGGCTATGGCGGCTCGTCCGGAAGCTACGGACAGCCTAACTACGGCAATACGCCGCCTCCGCCATCCGGCGGCTACGGGTCGCATTCGGCGCCGCCGCCGCAATATGGACAGAAGCCCAAAGACGGCAAGTACTACCCGCCGCAGCCTGGCCAGCAAGGCTATTACGGCGGCCACTCGTCCGGCGGTTATGGCCACGGGCACGGCGGCAAGTATCCGTACAAGAAGAAGAAAAACGTGCTCGACGTGCTGGGCGATTTGTTCGAGTAACGCAAGGCAAGCGGTATAGGAGCAAGCGGGAAACCTTCGGTTCAGGCCGAAGGTTTTTTTGTCATTCAAGCAAGACAGGCCGAGCCGTTAAGCGAAGTAATCGCTGAGAAAAAGTACAAGCTGCCCATTTTGTCAAATTGGTGTAATCAAACGGTAAGCATCCGCATTTAAATAGTAATGCGACTAAAAATTAACAGAACTGTCGGCATACAAGCGTAAGGATCCGCAGACGATCCGACGCGTTCGTCCCGTTATTGCCGCCTATTTGGCGGGGACGATTCGAGGTTGTTTCTTTGCATGTTCTATTTATTAAGCGTTCCCGGTCCAAGTTCTCGAGCTCGGTATAAGCTCTTCGGAGTTTATATAAATCGATCGTAAGGGGGAGATCCGATCATTCTCGGCAGTGGCTTGTCTTATTCGGTAGAAAGGAGGGGATGGATCTAACATTCGCGCAATACGAAGTATGAATGGTCGAGCATGTCAATCGAATATCCAGGAGGTCATGTGACGATGAATCAAGTCAGGCTGAATACGGTGCTTACCAAGCGGTTGCTTATCGCCTGCGGCGGTCTGATGTTCGCGATCGCGCTATCCTTCCTGCTCGCGCAATCCGCATCCGCTCATGGCTACGTCGACTCGCCGGCTAGCCGGGCGATTCAATGCAAGAACGGCTTGAACGCGAACTGCGGACCGATCATCTACGAGCCGCAGAGCCTGGAAGGACTAAAGGGCTTCCCGGCCGCCGGTCCGGCCGACGGCAAGATCGCGAGCGCGGGGCTCGCCGGCTTCGCCACGCTCGATCAGCAATCCGCGACGCGGTGGAACAAGGCAAGCATGAGCAGCGGTCCGAATACGTTCACGTGGAAATTCACGGCTCGCCATGCGACGACGAGCTATCGCTACTTCATTACGAAGGAAAACTGGAATCCGAACGCGCCGCTGACTCGCGATCAGCTTAATCTAACGCCGTTCTGCACGGTGAACGGCAATAGCCAGCAACCGCCGGCGACGCTGTCGCACAGCTGCAACGTGCCGGCCAGAACCGGCTATCACATCATCCTGGCCGTCTGGGATATCGCGGATACGGGCAACGCGTGGTACAACGCGATCGACGTCCAATTCGGCGCGTCGGACAACGTGGCGCCGACGGCGCCGTCCGGCTTGAACGCGACGGCGGTCGGCGCGACGACGGCGACGCTGACATGGGGCGCTTCAACCGATAACGTCGCCGTCTCGGGCTACGAGGTTTACGCCGGGGCGAACGCGACTCCGATCGCGACCGTCCCTGGTAATCAGATTAGCGTGAACGTGACCAATCTAGCCGCGGGCACGACCCATACGTTAACGGTCAAAGCCTATGACGCCGCCGGCAATCGATCGCCGGCGAGCAATGCCGTGATGGTGACGACCGATCCGCTGCCGGTCGATAGTACGCCGCCGACGGCGCCGAGCGGACTGCATGTCATGGGCGCGGCGGGTTCCAACTCGCTGACTTTAATGTGGAGCGCATCGTCGGATGCTTCCGGCATTGCGGAATACCGCATCTACGCTGGTTCGGCGCTCATCGACACGGTGTCTGGCGGTTCCTACGAGAAGCTGGTCGCCGGTCTGACGCCGAATACGTCCTATACGTTCACCGTCAGAGCTTATGATCCTTCTAATAATGAATCCGCCGCGAGCAACGCCGTAACCGTGACGACGGCTCAAGGTCCGAGCGCAACGCCGTGGACGGCCAACGCCGCATATGCGACTGGCGCGCTCGTCTCCTACAACGGCGCTGTTTACAAGTGTCTCCAGGCGCACACGTCGTTGACCGGCTGGGAGCCATCTAACGTGCCGGCGCTCTGGCAGCTGCAGCCGTAAGGCTTAATTCGAAGACCCTTGAATCCCGTTTCGGGTTCAAGGGTCTTTTTGTCAATCGCCCATGTAACTATACGATACGGAGGCTATACGACCGGAGGCTATACGACCGGAGGGTTAGTCGGCAGCTTCTGATTATCGACGAAGGTGGGCTTGGTCAGCGAACAATGCGCGGATATGGTTACATCCGGCACGAGATCGGCGAGTTTGCGGATGAAATAGCACGTCTCGGGTAGATGATGCTCCAAGAAGCGGAGCGTCGTCCGTTCCAGCAGCGCCGTCGACCGGTACAGATGGATGATCTCCAGCACGAACTCATAGAAGCCATTCACGGCGGCCAGCGTTTCCCTGGCCAAGCGGAGCTGGACGGGGATGCCCGGCGGGGAGAAGCGAAGATAGCCCCGAATGACTTCGTTCTGGCTGAACAACGCCCGGAAGGCGTCCAAGTGAATCTGCGCTCGCGCGCGAATGCCGTGCTCCGCCGGGTCCAGCACGTTGATGAGCAGGATTGCGTGTCCGAGCTGATCCTCCAGCCAGAGATCCATCAAGTCGACGAGCGCAAGCGGCGGCGGAGCTTGGCCGTGCGTCATGTACCCTAGTAAACGCAAATATTCCTGATTCTCGTTCAACGTGCCGTTCAAATACGTCGGCGATAAATTCAGATTCACCCGGTTGGCGATGCGCGCGCGCTGAAGGCTGCCCTCCAGCTGAAAATACCCGTTCGCGACCGGCCAAGCTTTCCGCGCGAACGCGACTAAGCCCGGATTCCGGTAATCGCCGTTCTTGTCCAAGGCATGCAGCTCGTTATACAACGACTGAAACGCGTCGATGTACGACTGCGCGAGCCGAATCGGTTCCTGCTCCGAGACGGACAAATGGTCGCGCACGAAATAGGCATGATCCTGCAAGATTTCCACCCAGAAACGATGTTCCTCCCACGGGGTTAAGACACGGATCGTCACCGGCTACACCTCCCTCGGATATGTACTGCGGGCCGCTATCCGTTATTGTATGAGCGGCGTTCGGCGGGTATGAGGGTCAATCGTAAAGCGCGGTCGAACGATCGGTCGGTATGTAGGCGGAGAGCCGCGTTATTGCGGCCGTCCGAGATTCAGTTCCGTTGCCGCCGCGCTGCCTGGCTGCGTGCGCTCCGGCCGATCAAGAACCGCGCGTTCGCTTCTCCGCTTCCGCCGGCGTTCGCGCCGAGGCCGAGCCGGAACGCGCCGCGCTTCAAGGCCGTCTTCACCTGCGACGGGGTCAGCGACGGGCAGCGCTGAAGCAGCAGCGCCGCGGCGCCGGCCACGAGCGGCGTCGACACGCTGGTGCCGCTCATGTAGAAGTAGCGTCTGCCTACGCGCTGATGCGCGAGCTCCCGGTCCAACGCGGAGCTCGGCGCCCGCAGCGAGGTGATGCTTTCGCCGGGCGCCACGAGATCGGGCTTGCGCAGCCCGCCCTTGGCCGGTCCCCGGCTCGAGTACCAGGAGAGGCGATCGTCGGCCTGCGCGATCGTGCGCCGATCGTCGACGGCGCCGACCGTAATCGCGGAGGGACTGTTGCCCGGCGATTCGATCGTGCCTTGGCCTGGTCCGTTGTTGCCCGCCGCGGCGACGACGACGATACCGGATCGGACCGCGCGTTCGACCGCTTGACAGAGCAGGTCGTCTTGGCAGCCGCCGACGGCAGGGCCTCCTAACGAGAGGGAAAGGATGCGGATGCGAAATCGCTTGCGATTGGCGATGGTCCATTCGATGCCGGCGATGATGTCGGAGTCGTAACCATCGCCGAGGGCATCCAGCACCTTGACGCCGACAATGCCGGACTCGGGCGCGGCGCCCGCGTATTTACCCTTGCTTGCCCAACCGTTCCCGGCGGCGTCTCCGGCTAGATGAGTGCCGTGGCCGTTGTCGTCGTAAGGATGCTTGCGGCCGTTCACGAAATCCTTGAACGCGACGATGCGGTTCAGCGGACGGATGAGATCGGGGTGCGGGTACACGCCCGTATCCACGATGGCGATGTTGACGCCTTTGCCGGTCAGTCCGCTAAATCTGCGCGCTTGAGGCGCGCCGATCGCAGGCGACGCGACATGAAGCGTGGCGGATCGTTTCCGATCCAAGTACACCTTCTCGACGCCTTTGCAGTTGCACAGCTTATCCAGACAGGAACGCGACACGACCGTGGAGAAGGCCGAGAAAATCGCGAGCCGCCGACGGACGGGCAATGCTTCTTGGCCTAGCTCTCTGCGCAGCATTCGGATGGCGAGCGGGGACGGGCTTTGCTTCATTTTCACGATGATGCGCAACTTCGGATTTCTTCCCGATGTGGAATTGACTTGCCGGCGTCTGCGAGTTAACGCGGGACACATTTTATACGATGGATGGTTCTTCTTGCGCGGTCTTTCTTGTCCGGTTTCCACGCGGCTGTTCACCTCTCTTCCGACATGTTATGAGGAGGCGCGCGCGCGGGTTCATCGGAGGCGAATCTATTCAATCTATCAAGGAGAAGCGGCTATCGACGTTTCTTTCAAAAATAGGTAGATGGATCGTTTCCTTTCGAGCCTGTCCGGCATCTATTAGAGTATCCTCAAAAGAAAGGGTTGATAGACTTGATGTTTAGCAAAAAGAGCTTGACGAAGAAAGTCGTGAAGAAGGCTGCCGTTAAAGCCGTCAAAAAGTCGGCCGTGAAAAAACCGGCGGCGCGCAAGAAACGCCGGATCAGACAGACGCTGGAGCGGTTCCACGTCATTGCGGTGCAACAGACGACAACCAACCTGCCGTATGATACGCCGGGGTGGACGGCGACGCTGACGCGCGGCACGATTACGCTCACGGCGGAATTCGACGATTTCGGCGTTGCTCGCTTCAACAACATCCCGACGCTCACGACCGTTGGCTACACGCTGCGCATCTTCGATGAAGCGAATAATCAGCTTACGCAAAAATCCGTGCCGTCCGGTCTTGAAGTGTATGTCGCACGTTTCAACCTTCCAACTTAATAACGGAAAGACGAAAGCTTGCCCCCGCTTGCGGGCGGCAAGCTTTTGTCGCTGGTACGGCGTCCGCGCGTGCGAGCAGGCCATTACATAGGTGAACCTGCCCGCGTTCCGGAACGCATGAAGATGTAGCGGAAGGAGACGGTGATTACAATGGCGGAATGCAACGCGCAAGCAACGGGAGCTTGCTCCGAAGCCGAAGGCAGCGAGACGATCGCGAGCGGAGCCTCTTCCCATGCGGAAGGTTACCTCACGCAGAGCATCGGCCCGGCTTCCCACGCGGAGGGAGGCGGTTCAGTAGCATCGGGCGTATACGCCCATGCGGAGGGCGAAGCGACGCGCGCGCCGGGCGACAACGCGCACGCGGAAGGGTTCGGCACGGCGGCGAACGCGTCGTCCTCGCATGCGGAAGGTTATCTCACGCAAGCCGTCGGACCAGGCTCTCACGCGGAGGGAGGCGGGGCGATCGCGAGCGGTCTCTACGCGCACGCGGAAGGGAACGAGACGCGCGCAATCGGCAGCCATTCTCATGCGGAGGGCCAGATAACGATGGCCATCGGATTTAACGCGCATGCCGAAGGCGAGCTGACGCAAGCGTCCGGACTCGACTCCCATGCGGAAGGGATGGAGTCGATCGCCTCCGGTCAAGGCGCGCATGCCGAGGGCGAGCGCAATACGGCCAGCGGCCGAGCGACGCATGCGGAAGGGAATCTGAATACGGCAAGCGGAATCGCCGCGCACGCGGAGGGGCAGCGGACCTTGGCGAGCGGCGACCTCTCGCATGCGGAAGGCAGTCAGACGATCGCGTCCGGTCAAGGCGCGCATGCCGAAGGTTTGATCACGACGGCGAGCGGATTGGCTTCGCATGCGCAGGGGGCCTTGACTGTTGCCGACGGCCTGTTCTCGCATGCGCAAGGGCTCGGAACGCAAGCCGGCGGACTCGACGGCGCTCACGTGATGGGCCGGTTCGGCATCGCGAACGAGGAGTCGTACTCGTGGTACTTGGCGAACGGCAACAGCGAGCTGGAGCTCGGCATCGCGGCCAAAATTCTAAGCAGCGGCAACGTGAAGATCGACGGCGCGCTCAGCACGCCGGCCGCCGATTACGCGGAGATGTTCGAGACGGCGGACGGCAAGCCGATCGAACCCGGTTACTTTGTCGCGTTCGAAGCGGCTAAAGTAAGGCTCGCGCTGCCCGGCGACCGCTTTATCGCGGGGGTAACGAGCGCGAGGCCGGCGATCGTGGCGGACAGCGGCGAACTGAGATGGCATGGGAAATACGTGACCGACGAGTGGGGGAGAATCGTCTACCGCGAAGAGGACATTCCGGCCGTGACGGATCGCGAGGGGCAAACGGTCGCCCCCGGCCGCCGCGAGCGTAGGCCCGTGCTAAATCCGGCGTGGGATCCCGCTGTCCCCTATTTGCCGAGGGCGCAGCGTCCCGAATGGGTCGCGGTCGGCATGTTGGGCAAGCTGCTCGTCCGCGACGACGGGAGCTGCCGAGCCGGCCAATGCTGCGCGGTCGGCGCAGGCGGGATCGCGATAGCTTCGGATATCGGCTATTATGTCTTGAGACGAACCGGAGAATTCCAAATTTTGATCCTGCTCGGCATCAAGTATTGATCATGTCCCGGCATTGAATGCTGAATCGAGTCTCGATCGGAAGCCTTGAACGCGCCGCCCGCTCTACACATAGCCGGTCAAAATGATTATAATACGATCATTGACTAGGGAGGGCGGCCATGAAGAACCTCTTCAAGAAGGAGAAACTGCAAATCGCGGTTATCGCCGTCGCGTCGGGCATCGGCTCGGAATTCAAAATTTACCCGTTCACCGGAGATTCGTTCCGCATCGGCCTGGGCGTCAGCGTCTTCCTGCTGTTCCTGCTGTTCATGCGCAATATCCCGTATATGTGGACCGGTCTGTTCACCGGCATCGTCAGCGTGATGTTCCAGGGCGGCGAATGGATGCTCCAAACGAAATCGTGGTCCGTGGCGGACGCGCTGCAGCATAATTTGCCGGCGGGCATCTATTATGTGGTGTACGCGTACGGCATGATGCATATTTTGAAACGGACGGATAAACTTCATCCGCTACTGCTCGGAGGCTTCGTCGCGATCGTCGATTTCGCGTCGAACGAAGCGGAACTGCTGCTAAGAGGGCTATTCATCGGCGCGGAGGCTTTTTATTTGCTTGAATGGTTCAATTTGCTGGCCATCGCGTTCGTCCGGAGTTTCTTCGTCATTGGCCTGTACAGCAGCATCTCGGTCAGCCAGATGCGCGCGCTCCACGCCGAGCAGGAGAAGCGGATGGAGCAGATGCTGAACATCGGCTCCGGCTTGTACGGCGAGACCTTCTATCTGAAGAAATCGATGGACGAGATCGAACGGATCACCGCCGACAGCTTCACGCTGTACCGTCAATTAAGCGGCGCAAGCGAGAGCGGCTATGGCAAGCAGGCGCTCGGCATCGCCCAGCGCATTCACGAGGTGAAGAAAGATTCGCAGCGCATCCTTGCCGGATTGTCGAAGCTGTACGACAACGAGATGGCCGTGAACATGGAGATCGAGGAGCTGATGAATCATGTCGTGAAGGGCAACTCGAAGTACGGTGAGATGCTGGGCAAGACAATCGCGTTCCGAGTGGACATGCAGGCGCGCTTCGTCACGGCGCATTATATTCCGCTCTTGACCGCGCTCAACAATCTAACGGCGAACGCGGTGGAAGCGATCGAGCGGGGAGGTCATATCGCGATCCGCGTCTACGAAGCGGGCGAGGAGATTGTGTTCGAAGTCCAAGATACGGGGAAGGGCATTCCGGAACAGGATCGCGCGATCGTATTCGAAGCGGGATACACGACGAAATTCAATGAGGCGGGCGTCGCCGCGACCGGAATCGGATTGTCGCATGTGCGCGATATCGCGCGGGCGCTGGGCGGTCAATTAGATATCGCGCGGCGCGAAGGAAACGGGACGACGTTCGTCATGCGTGTATTGAAGAGGGCAATCGTGTAGCAGCAAGGGGGAAACGGATATGGCCATTACATACGTAATTATCGATGACGACGCGGTCAGCAGGCGGATGCTCCAAGGCATCATCGAGCAATGCGGGCTTGGCGAGACGGCAGGCATGGCGGATGGCGGCATACAAGGCGTGCAAGCGGTGCTCGGCGCAAGGCCGGACATCGTCCTCGTCGACCTGCTCATGCCGGACCAAGACGGAATCGAGACGGTAAGGCAGTTGAAGAATCGGGGGTTCGCGGGCAAATTCGTCATGATCTCGCAGGTCGAGAACAAGGAGATGGTCGGCGAGGCTTACCAAGCCGGCATCGAATTTTTCATCCATAAGCCGATTAACCGCATCGAGGTGGAAGCGGTGCTGGCGAACGTAAGGGAGAGGCTGAAATACGAACGGCATATTCAGCAGATGAAACAGTCGCTCTCCGCGTTCGACATGTTCGAATCCGTGCCGCCTCGCAAGACGCTCGAGCCTCGCGAAGTGGTGAAGCCGATTCTGATGGACCTCGGAATCATGGGCGAGAGCGGCAGCAAGGATATCGTGGCGATGATGGAATATTTGGCGAAACAGCCGGATCGTCACGCGTTCCCGGCGCTGAAGGAGCTGTACGAAGCGGCGGCTCGCGGGGGCCGCGGGGAACAGGAGATCGAGAAAGAGAGCAAGGCGATCGAGCAGCGGCTTCGCCGGGCGGTCATGGCGGCGCTCGCGAACATGGCGTCGATCGGGCTGACGGATTACAGCAATCCGAAGTTCGAATACTACGCGCCGCTCTATTTCGATTTCCAGGACGTGCGGTTGAAGATGAAGGCGATCGAGGAAGAGCAGCCGGAAGGCAAGAGCAAAGTCAACATCAAGAAATTTCTGCAAGTGCTGCACGTCGAGATGCTGGGCAAAATGGAATAACTCGCTAACGCAACCGTTCGATGTCGGGCCGAAGCCCGCGTGGAACGGTTATTTGGTTTGTGTTCGGAAAACTGAATAGTAGTTGCTTCGCCTTTTTCCCTCGAAATAGAACAACGCGTGAAATCGCGTGAGGTAATGTGACCTATTTCCCTTGGAATTGTCCGTAACATGGGAATTTCACATTTCCCATGTAAGTGATAGCGATTACATAATTATTCGATGTCATGTTTAATATCACATTTTGTAATTACACATGTAGGATCGCGTAGGTTTGCGTAGTGCGCCGTATACGATAACTTCCAAGAAAGCGATACTGCTTCACACTATCGATAAAGGTGGGTTTCTCATGAAAAAGAAGATCGGACTGATCGCGGCTTGCGCCATGATGGCATTCACGCTTAGCGCCTGCGGCGACAAAAATACGGACAACGCGGCAAGCGGAGCGGGCGGGGAAGCGGTCAAGAAGTACGTGTTCGGCACGGACGCGACGTATCCGCCATTCGAGTTCGAGAAGGACGGCAAATACGTGGGCATCGACATCGATCTGCTGAACGCGATCGCCGCGGAAGAGGGCTTCGAGGTCGAGATCAAGCCGATGGATTTCAAAGGCATCATCCCGGGCATTACCTCCGGCCAGCTGGACGGCGCGGTCGCGGGCATCAGCATTACCGAGGAGCGGAAGAAGGTCGTGGACTTCACCGAGCCATATTACGAAGCAGGTCTCTCCCTGATCGTGCACAAGGATACGGCCGACATCGACAACCCCGAAGATTTGAAGGGCAAAGTGATCGCGATCAAGAAGGGCACTTCCGGCGCAATTAAAGCGGAAGAACTGGCTAAGCAATATGGCGCCGAAGTGAAATACTTCGACGACAGCCCGGCCATGTACCAAGAGGTGTCGAATAAGAATGCGGACGTCACGATCGAGGACTTCCCGGTCATTTCCTACAAAATCGCGGTCGACCCGAATTCCAACCTGAAAATCGTTGGCGACCGTCTGAACGGCGACTTCTACGGCATGGCGGTGGAGAAAGACGATAGCGAGCTGCTGCAGAAGCTGAACGACGGCTTGAAGAAGCTGAAGGAGAACGGCAAGTACGACAAGATCGTGAACACCTATACGGGATCTGCTGCACAGTAACGGTTCGCCGTGCGCCGGCAGCCTTCAGCCCTCGCGCGCGTATTGGACGCCCGAGGTTCCGAAGGGGCCGGCGCCTTCACATTCCATCCAAGCTTGATAAGCTTCACCTTCGGAAAGGAGTTGTTCACCGGTGTCAGATACGCTGCAAATTATGAGCGACGCGTTGCCCATCTTGTTCGAGGGCTTGCTGATTACGCTGAAAATCGCCGCCATTTCGCTTGTGATCGCGTTC
Source organism: Paenibacillus methanolicus (assembly GCF_008124765.1). GTDB lineage: Bacteria > Bacillota > Bacilli > Paenibacillales > Paenibacillaceae > Paenibacillus_Z > Paenibacillus_Z methanolicus. Next base: position 271,785 of record NZ_VNHS01000001.1, read on the forward strand.
GTAATCGGCCTCGCAGCAGGTTTGATGAGTACGGCTCGCAGCCGGATTATTCGCGGACTGGCGGGCATTTACGTCGATATTATCCGGGGCACGCCGCTCCTCGTGCAAGTATTTTTCATCTATTTCGGTCTGCCTGAATTTTTTGATACTCGGATTGATCCGGAAGTCGCCGGTATCGTCGCGGTCAGCCTAAATGCCGGCGCATATATCGCGGAGGTCGTCCGCGCTGGCATTAACTCCGTGGACAAGGGCCAAGTGGAGGCGGCCCGTTCCCTCGGGATGAACCGCTTCTATACGATGCGGCTGATCGTGCTGCCGCAGGCGCTGCGCCGCATGATCCCGGCCTTAGTCAACCAGTTTATCATCAGTATCAAGGACACGGCGCTGTTGTCGGTTATCGGCATTAGGGAGCTTACGCAAAGCGGCGAAATCATTATCTCGACCAATTTCCGTTCATTCGAAATTTGGGGCATGGTCGGCGTCTTCTACTTCCTGCTGATTCTACCGCTTAGCCGGCTGTCGCTACTGCTCGAGAGGAGGCTGAACCTGCGATGATCACCGTGCAAAATTTAAAGAAGCAATTCGGTTCCAACGTCGTCCTTAAGGATATCTCCACAACCATCCGGGAGAAGGAAGTCGTCTGCGTCATCGGTCCGTCCGGCTCCGGCAAAAGCACGTTCCTTCGCTGTCTGAACTTGCTGGAGGACGTTACGAGCGGCAAAGTCGACATCGCCGGCGTCGAGGTGACCGATCCGAAGACGAATATCGACAAGCTGCGCGAGGACGTCGGGATGGTGTTCCAACGCTTCAACCTGTTCCCGCATTTGACCGTGCTGCAGAATATTATGCTCGCGCCGAAATACATCAAGAAGATGGACAAGGCCGCCAACGAGAAGAAAGCGATGGAGCTGCTCGCGAAGGTGGGCTTGGCGGAGAAGCGGGACGAGTATCCGGATCGCCTGTCGGGCGGTCAGCAGCAGCGGGTCGCGATCGCGCGGGCGCTGGCGATGAATCCGCGCGTCATGCTGTTCGACGAACCGACCTCGGCGCTCGATCCGGAGATGGTCGGCGAGGTGCTCCAGGTTATGAAGGACTTGGCGCATGAAGGCATCACGATGATCGTCGTCACCCACGAGATGGGCTTCGCCCGCGAAGTCGCCGACCGCGTCCTGTTCATGGACGGCGGCTACATCGTCGAGGAAGGCACGCCTGCCGTGATTTTCGATGCGCCGAAGCATGAACGGACGCAAGCGTTCTTGAGCAAGGTGCTCTAATCGGATTTGGACGTCTGTACGAATTCGATGAGATTGGCCAGCAGCCCGCGGACCCCGCGGGTTGTTTGTTTTATTCGAAAAAAAGCCGCCGCGCGCGATCTGATATTGTCATCTCTCCCTAGTAAAGGCATAATGGGAATAATAGTTATCTATCAAAAAAAGGGGAATTCTATCATGAAAAATCCAACTGGCATTGTACGCAAGGTGGACGAGCTGGGCCGTCTCGTCATCCCGATCGAGATCCGCCGCGCGATGTCGCTCGATATCGGCGAATCCGTCGAAGTGTTCGTGAACGATACGCAGGTCATTCTGAAGAAATACAGCCCGGGCTGTCTTTATTGCGGCAACATTGACGCCTTGATGTTCAAAGGGAAGCTGATCTGCGCCGATTGCGTGCAGGAGACGACCCGGCATTTTCAATAAACCGCAAGCAAACGATCGTCAACCAGATAGGAAGAAAGGGTTGTTTACAGATGAATCATCGTTTGCCGCAAGCGCCGCTCTGGAAGAGAGCCGGCGCTTTTCTGTTGGATCATACGTTCATTCTCGCCGTTACGATGGGAGGGGGAATCGTGCTCGTCAGCCCGTTCCGCGCTGAACAAGAAAGCAGGCGAAGACTGGTTCGTACGGAACATACAATACTCCCGACGACGACGGTGGGCAGCGCGTTCGTGACGTACATGGTTTGCATGGCGCGTCCATCAAAGCGCGTAATCAAAACGGCTTCTTCCGTTCCGGAACGAGAAGCCGTTTTGATTTTGCATACGTCGCGTTGGTTTCAATCCGCGCTTGCGAACATGGTATGATAGGAGCAAACGTACGAAAATCCGCATGCTTGGCGAGAGGGGGACCGCATTGATGGCGATCGAGATCAAAGAAATCATGTCCAAATCGATTCTGAGCGAGACGAGAGGGTATCTCGACGTCGGATTCACCCATTCGCTCAATCCGTATAGCGGCTGCGCCTTCTCCTGCGCGTATTGTTACGTCCGCGAGATGCCGATCCAGCGATTCAAAGAGATTCCATGGGGCGAGTGGGTGGAAATCAAGACGAACGCGGCGGAGATCTACCGGAAAGAAGTAGGCAGCCTTCGCCGCCGCAACAAACCGGTCCGGCTGTTCATGTCCTCCGCGACGGACCCGTATCAGCCGATCGAGCGGAAGGCGTTGATCACGCGCGGCATTCTGGAGGCCATGCTCGACGCGCCGCCCGATCTGATTCAGCTGCAGACGCGAAGTCCGCTCGTCACCCGGGATATCGACCTGCTCGCGCGGCTGAAGGAATCGTGCAGCGTCCTCGTCTCGATGACGGTGGAGACCGACCGGGAGGATATGAAGCGTCTCTTCGCGCCATACGCGCCGGGCATTAAGCTGCGGCTGAACGCGTTGCGCGAACTTCACGAAGCGGGGATTGCGACGCAAGCGGCCATTTCGCCGGTGCTGCCGTTTACGCCCGAATTTCCGAAGCGGCTCGAAGGCATCGTGGACCGCATCTGGATCGACACGCTCAGCATCGGCGACGGTACGATGGGCAACCGTTCGCGGCGGCTCGGCATGCCGCAGCTGTTCGAAGCGAACGGGCTGTCGGACTGGTATGAGCGGGATATTCACGTGCGCGTCGAGAAGTTCTTCAAGAAGAGTTTCCCCGCGGAGATGGTCCGCGTGTCGAAGGACGAGGCGTTCCCGGATTAGTCGCGCGCAGGATAGACGGAAGGAGAATGGGACATGAGCGAAAAGCCGCGGTTGCGAACGTTGAGCTGGACGGGTGTCGTGAACCCGTTCTTGGATGCGCCTTCGGTCGACTCGCACGATGGGATTACAATCGGCCGATACGGAGGAAGACGCGACTGGCAGGCAGTTAAAAACGAAGACGGTCTGCTCTTGTGGACGAACGAAGAAGAGGATTGGGAATTTGCCGCTTTGCTGGATGCGCATGCGACCTGCGACAGCGCGTCGTTAATCATTCGAACCTTATCCGCTCATCTGGAACATTTGACCGCGATCATCGCACGGCCGATAGCTGAAGCTGTTCCACGGCTTGAAGAGGCGATTATGGAGCTGTTCGCTTCGGAAGGCTTCCGATCGGCATGCCGCAATCTTGTGGGAGAAACATCCTGTTTGCTCTGTTTGCGCAAAGCGAATATCGTCTGGTGGTTTTCCGTCGGCGACTGCATGTTGTTTCTCGGCCATGGCGAATTGGCGCGTTGGGGACAGACCATGCTCAATCAGCGTAATTTCTATGAGTGGATCGGACGAGTCAATACGTTCGACCGGAACGTGCCTTGTTATTCTTCCGGCAGAAGAGAGCTGCGGACGGGGCGGAACGCGATCCTCCTGATAACCGACGGCTTCCTGGAGAAGGAGGACGGCCTAGATCGATTGAACGACCTGTTAACCGGACGCGCGTCGGCGAGAGATTTTCTGGACGGTCTGCACCATGCAGGTACTAAAGACAGTACCAGCTTCATCGCCTGGTCGGTTCACAATCCGGCTGAGGCTGCTTATCCAAGCGATTAAGCGATAGACAAGGATTAACGCGGCCGCGAAGCGTATAGCTTCCGGCCCTTTTTGCTATTGCGGCGATGTCCTGCTAGAAGCCGAAGTCTTGCAATTGTAGTATAATGGCGCGAAATCATAGTCGGATTCGTATAATTATCGCGAATAATAGCCGCCAATTCTCAATATCTTTTAATGTGCAATGCTGAAAGCGCTTCAGAGGTCGTGTTTTTCGATGCATGTATGTCAGTAATTGGTAGAAGAGAAAGAGGGAGGGCAATCGATGAAGAACGGAAAAAAACTATGGTCGGCCGCAACCTCGCTTGTTTTATGTACAACCCTGTTGTTCGCTTGTTCGAGCAACGGCGGCAACAACGGAGGGACGGGAGGAGAAGGCGGCAACTCGGCGAACGCCGGAACGAACGGCAACGGCGGCAACGCGGGCGGCGGCGAGAACGCGGGAGCTTCGAACGGCGGCGGCACGGAGGGCGATGCGGCCAAGAAGGTCATCACCATTACATATCGGGACGACGGCATCGGCGAGAAAGGCGTCCTGTTCCAATGGATCAAGGCGGTGTCGGAGAGCTATCCGGACAAGAGCGTGGAGATCAAGCCGACGCCGATTCAGGCATCCGAAGGCGATTATTTCGCCAAAATCGCGCTGGCGCTCAAATCCAAGGACACCGCGCCGGACATCGTCACGGAGGATACGTTCATCCTGAATTCCGACGCGAGCGCCGGCTATCTCGAGCCGCTCGACGACCGGCTCGAGGAATGGGAGGACTGGACGAACGGCTCGTTCATCGAGGCGATGAAGAAAGGCGTTACCGCCAGCGATGGCAAAGTATACGGCGTTCCGTATAACACGGATTCGCGCGGACTCTGGTACAACAAGACGCTGTTCAAGCAGGCGGGGTTGCCGGAAAATTGGAAGCCGAAAAATTGGGACGAGGTGTTGAGCGCCGCCCGAACGATCAAGGAGAAGCTGCCGGACGTCGTGCCGATCTGGATGAACATGGGCAAAGCGACGGGCGAGGCGACGTCGATGCAGACCTATGAAATGCTGCTGTACGGCACGGGCGAACGCCTTTACGACGACGCGACCGGCAAATGGATCACGAAGAGCCAAGGCATTATCGACGCGCTCTCCTTCGTCGAAACGGTCAACAAAGAGAAGCTCGGTCCGCCGCTGTCCAAGGTGCTGAACGGGCAAGCGGGCAATACGGCTTCGCGTGAATACCTCCCGCAAGGGAAGCTGGCTATTCAACTGGACGGTTCGTGGATCACGGGCAACTACCTGCCGAACGGCGCGGCGCCGTGGCCGGAATACAAGGACGTGCTCGGCTTCGCGCCGATGCCGACGAGCAAAGGGCAAGCGCCGGGCTCCATTACGCTGGCGGGCGGCTGGGCGCTCTCCATTCCGGCCAACGCGAAGAACAAGGACGAGGCATGGAATTTCATCAAATACGCGCTGAACAAGGAAAATACGCAGAAGCTCGTCATCGCCGCCGGCAACATTACCGTCCGCGCCGACGTGGCGAAGGATCCGGGCTATACGGAAATGCCGTTCAACGGCATCGCGACCGAATACTTGCAGAACGCCGAATTCCGTCCGGCGCAGGACAAATATCCGGAAGTGTCGACGCAAATTCAGACGATGGTCGAGTCCGTGGCGACGGGCACGTCGCCGGAAGCGGCCGCGAAGAAATACGCGCAGGACGTGACCCGCATTGTCGGCGAGGATCACATCGTGGAGAAATAAGACGGCCGGCTTGCTTGACGCGCTGCCGCAAGCGGCGCTTCGAGCAAGCCTTCTTTTAAAATATAAGCAAATATAAGTTTCACGAATATAATTCGGCTTCTATTTCAGGATCGTTGAATGCTGCATTCCCAATCCTCGGATTGTGAACGCAAACCAATCAGCTTAACCGGAATGAAACTTGCTGCGCCATCAAGGACGGCGACAGCCGTTTCACCTTATCCGAAGCCCGGAAGGGAGGATGCGCGAGATGAGCAGTATAGCCGCCGCCGCGCCCGCGAAACGAAGGAAGACGTGGACGTGGCTCTATTTTTTGCTTCCGTCGGTCGCGATCATGCTGGTATTCTTCATCTATCCGATCTTGCTGACGGTATTCTATTCCTTCACGAATCTGGCCTTGACCGGCGAAGCAGCCAAGGAGCTGAACTTCGTCGGTCTCGATAACTACGCGCGCATGTTCGAGGATCCGACGGTGCGTTCGAGCATTTGGAACACGCTCGTCTTCCTGATCGGATCGGCCGTCATCGGCCAACAGGTGCTGGGCTTCCTGATCGCGCTGTTGATGAAGCACAAGAACAGGTGGTTCCGCCGCATTATCGGGACGATCGTGCTGGCCGGCTGGGTGACGCCGGAGATCGTTTGCGCGCTGTGCTTGTACAGCTTTTTCGGCGACGAGGGAACGCTGAACGCGATACTGCAATCGTTCGGATTCTCGACCGTCACGTGGCTGTACACGATTCCGATGGTTACCGTCATACTGGCGAACATCTGGCATGGCACCGCGTTCTCGATGCTCGTGTTCCAAGCCGCGCTGGACGACGTGCCGAGCGAGATCGAAGAAGCGGCAGTCGTGGACGGCGCTTCGAAATGGCAGATTCTAACCCGCGTTACGATTCCGTACATCAAAGATACGATCATGACGAACATGATGCTCGTGACGCTCCAGACGCTAGGCGTATTCGGGCTTATCTACGCGATGACCGGAGGCGGGCCGGGGACGTCGACGACAACGCTGCCGATCTTCATGTACAATCAAGCGTTCGTGAATTATCAGCTGGGCTACGGCACCGCGATCTCCCTGCTGCTCCTGCTGATCGGCATCATTCTGAGCTTGTTCTACATCCGTTCCATGAAAGAGTAAACCGACAAGGAGAACGACCGTTATGAATGCGAACCAGCGAAAATGGGTCTTCCGAATATTGCCGTACGCCATCCTGGCGTTCATCGGCATCTGTTTCGTGCTCCCCTTGCTGTGGGTGCTCGTCGCCTCCGTCGATTCGAACGCGATGCAATCATTAAAGATGCCGTCTCGGCTGACCGGGGGCAATTACGTCGACGTGCTCACGAATCCGGATAACCAGCGGGCGTTCCTGATCGGGCTGCTCATGTCCGGCGGCCAAGCCATCATCGTCGTCGTCCTTGGCCTGCTCGCGTCGTATCCGCTGTCGCGGTACCAGCTGCGGTTCAAGAAGCCGTTCATGCTGACGATTCTGTTTATGACGTCGCTGCCGATCACCGCCGTCATGGTGCCGGTCTATCAGCTGTTTCTCACGCTGAAGCTGTACAACAATATTTTCGGCGTTATCCTGTTCTTCGTCGCGTCGGCGATGCCTTACGGCATCTGGATGTTGAAGAACTTCATGGACTCCGTGCCGTCCGAGCTGGAGGAAGCGGCTTGGATCGACGGCGCGTCGGTGTTCGTCGGCATCCGCAAGGTGGTTGCGCCGCTCATGATTCCCGGCATTTGCACGGTCGCGATTTTCACGTTCTCTGGGAGCTGGGGCAATTTCTTCGTCCCATACATCCTACTGCAGTCGCCGGAGAATTTCCCCGCCTCGTTGAAGATCTATCAGTTTTTCGGTCAATACGGCATGGCGGATTACGGCAAACTGGCGGCATTCTCCGTCATGTACGCGATCCCGTCGATCGTGCTGTACGTCTTGTCCCAGCGGTTCATGTCGAAGGGCTTCGGCATGCAGGGCGGGACGAAAGGGTGAGAGCGCGGAGCGCAAACGAACGCCTCCCGATTGCGGCAATCGGGGGGTTAAGTCGCGCCTTTGCGCGCCTGCGTCGGGGTCTGACCGCGATGGCGTTTGAACAGCTCGTCGAAATAGTGGACCGAACCGAAGCCGCACCGCTCCGCGATGAGGGTAATCGGCAGATCGGTGTCGCGGATGAGCGTCTCGGCCTGGGCGATCCGGAACAGCTGCACGTATTCGTTGAACGTTCGGCCGACGGCCCCTTTGAATACGCGGCAGAAGTGATAGGGGCTCATGGCGGCCACCGACGCGGCTTGGTTAACCGTCAGCGATTCCGAATAATGACGTTCGACATGCGCGATGACGTCCTTGATTCGGTCGATTTGGCGCATGGCGGCGACCTGTCTGCGGTCGCGACGTTCGGCCGACGAGCCGTAGAAGCGGCTCAGGTACGTCAACAGCACGTGCAGGTGCGACTTCGCGGCATGCTCGAACCCGAGCTCGCGCTGATTGAATTCCGCGATGACGGCGGTAATGACGTTCGTTAACGTCCCATAATGCAGATCGCCGGGCTTAAGAATCGTCGGCATCTCCAGACGGCCGGTTAACAAGGCGCTGTAGGCGAGACTGCTCGTGTCGGCGTTCACCATGCGGCTGCGATCGAGCAAGATCGTGTAATACATCGGCGTTCCGTCTTCCGCGTAACCGCTGTGAATTTGGCCTTCGCCGATGAGCGCGAGATCGCCCTGCTCGACGATGTGCTTGGTTCCGCCGATTCGAAATTCGGCCGAGCCCTTGGTGACGTAGACCATCTCCAGGCATTCATCGTGCCAATGCGGGGGGAAGAGCGTGCCCGCCACAGGTTCCGGCGTGAACAGATTGAACGGATACAGATCGCTAAGCAGCATCATGTATTGGTTATGTCCTTCGGCCGCCAAGCGGCATCCACCTCCAACGCAGCTAGATCGTTTAACAATCGCGCACGATCGCCTGTATCGCATACGCTTGATTCTAGCCTATTATTAGGGACACGGAAAGCGATTATTGCGCTATAGCGCTTCAGGAAAAAGGAGTCGTGGCGAGAATGGGCGAGCGATTGATCGTACAGCGTCTGGAAGGCGAATATTGGTGGGGCGGCGATATCGAAGACGGGATTAGGATGCCGTTCGGCGAGGAGAGGCATACCCGAGATTTGATCCGCGAAGGGCGAAGCAATCAAGCGGTGCCGTTCCTCGTCTCGAGCCTCGGCCGCTATATATGGTCAGAGGAGCCGTTTCGGTTCGAGTTTGACCCGGACGAACTCGTGGTTGAATGCGAAGCCGGCAGTTCTGCGCGGTTAGGCGAGGGGCATGGCAGTCTGCGGGAGGCGTATCGGGCCGCTTCGCATGCGCATTTCGCACCGGACGGCAGATGGCCGGATCCGATGTTCTTCGCGGCGCCGCAGTACAACCTGTGGATCGAGCTGCAGTATGAGCCGACGCAGGAGAAGGTGCTCGCTTACGCCGAAGCGGCGCTCCGGAACGGCATGCCGCCCGGGATTCTCATGATCGACGATAACTGGATGGAAGATTACGGCGTCTGGACGTTCCGCAAGGATCGATTCCCCGATCCGAAGGCCATGTGCGCGAAGCTTCGCGAGATGGGCTTCAAGGTGATGCTGTGGATTTGCCCGTTCGTCAGTCCGGATAACGCGGCGAACTTCCGGTTCCTCGAACGCCAAGGGTATCTCCTTCGGAACGCAACGGGCGAGACGGCCGTCCGTCGCTGGTGGAACGGGTACAGCGCCGTCCTGGATTGCACGAACGAAGCGGCGGTTCGCTGGTTCGACGGCGAATTGGAGCGGCTGATGACGGCATACGGCGTAGATGGATTCAAATTCGATGCCGGCGATCCGCAATATTACCGGGCTGACGACCGAAGCGCGGCCGGCGCCCATCCGAACGGGCATTGCGAGGCGTGGGCGCGCGTCGGTCTGCGCTATGCGCTGAACGAGTACCGCGCTTGCTGGAAGAGCGCGGGCCGGCCGCTCGTGCAGCGTCTCGCGGATAAGAACCACAGCTGGGGCGCGGACGGGCTGGCTTCGCTCATACCGAACGGCTTGGCGCAGGGGCTGGCCGGGTATGCGTTCGTCTGTCCGGATATGATCGGAGGCGGACAGATCGCCGACGTCGAGAACCGGCCGGACCGCCAGGTCGACCAGGAGCTGTTCGTTCGATATGCGCAATGCTCGGCGTTGTTCCCGATGATGCAGTTCTCGGCCGCGCCATGGCGCGCGCTGGATGACGAGCATTTGGCGGCGTGCGTCGCGGCGGCGGATCTTCACCGATCGTTCGGGGACCTTATTCTGGCGCTCGCCCGACAGGCCGCGATTACGGGCGAACCGATCATCCGGCATCTGGACTACGTCTTCCCGGGGGAAGGGTTCGAGCGGTTGACCGACCAATTCATGCTCGGCGATACGATCCTCGCATCGCCCGTGCTCATGAAAGGCGCGCGAAGAAGGAAGGTGGAATTTCCTCTCGGAAAATGGCTGGGGGATGACGGTTCCGTCGTAATCGGTCCGTGCGTGCGGGACATCGATGCGCCGCTAACGCGGCTTCCTTGGTATCGGTTAATCGGGTAGCGGCCTGCCGATAGGGCTAGCCGGTTGATCCGCCGATTGAATAATGACTCGAATAATAGCCCGTCCGCGCCTTCGTGGCGGGACGGGCTATTCACTTCGCATGGCGAATTTCTCGCGCCTGTGCGTTCAAGGCGAGACCCGCGCGCGGATTCAACCGGTATTGCTTCGGACTGATGCCGTAATAAGCCGTGAAATGCCGGGTGAACGGATGAATCGACGGATAACCGAGCTTCTCCGAGACGGCCGTGATGCTGAGCTCGCTCTCTTGGATGAGGTTGACGGCCCGCCGCATGATCAGCCGGTGCTGGTAAGCTTTCGGCGTCATGCCGGTCTCGCGGAGAAACAGCTCGTGGAAGTGGGTCCGCTTCAATCCGCACTGCCGCCACCACTCCTTCACCGGCTCCCGCCGCTCGGGCATAAGCTCCAAGCTACGGATCAGCCGCACGATGCGATAATCGCGGGGGACCTTCGCATGGAAGGCGTTATGCCAGCTGAGCAGCCAGGCGTAGAAGAGGCTGTTGACCGTCTCCGTCCGGTAATCCGACATCTCGTTGTACTGGCGGACGATATGCAGGAACGCTTCGTAGAGATGCGGATACGGCTGGAGGGAGAAGACGCCGGGCAGCGCGTCCGCTTCAGGGCAAGCATGCATAGCGGATAGCTCGGGCAGGGAAAACGGGTTCGGCGCGTAAATAAACGTCCGATGCCGGGAGACGGGCGTCTTGGCGTCCCACAGATCGCAGTACAAGTTATGCGATGCGAGCGGATGCGCGGGCGAAATATGAAAAGCGTGCGGCTGGCCGGGACGGAGAAACACGAGCGTTCGTTTCTCGATCGGATAACGGACGCCTTCGATCTCCATCTCGCCTGGACCGTCCGTGAACAGATGGAACGCATATACGCTGCAGACGCGCAAGCCTTCATTGGAGCTGCCGTCGTATAGATAGGGCATGGAATCGCCGACGTGCGGCTTCAGCATGGCTAATGTTCTCACGTAAGACTCCCCCGTTCGGAAGTATGTCATTACCGGATGAATCGTCAACTTTTTGGATGCGCTACCAAATACGATGCGTTATTGATCATGATACGATAGGCCCGTGCATAATGGAAGCGTCGGGTTGATAACTGGCCTGTATCTTATGCAAGCGCCGTAAGCGAATGGGGGAGAACCCGTGTTATTTAAGGATCATGTCGTCATAGTGACGGGCGCCGGTTCCGGCATCGGAGAATCGTGCGCGCGGCGGTTCGCGTCCGAAGGCGCCTGCGTCGTCATCGCGGAACTGCGGGAGACGGAAGGCGAACAAGCCGCCGATCGGATCAATCGGCAATTCGGCGGCAGGAGCGGCGGCGTGCCGGCAGCCCTCTTCGTCCGCTGCGACGTGTCGCATGAAGCGGAGATCGCGCGACTGATGGAGCGCACGCTATTAACGTTCGGCCGCTTGGACGTGCTCGTGAACAATGCGGCCGTTATTATGCCTCATCCGATCGAACGAATCGATGAAGAAGGGCTCGACCTGGTGTTGGACGTGAACGTGAAAGGCGCGTTTCTGCTCATCAAACACGCGGCCGAGCCGCTTAAGCGTTCAAAAGGTTCAATCGTGAACATAGCCTCGCTCGGCGGACTGACGGGGCAGAAGAACAACCCGGCCTATACGGCGTCGAAGGGCGCGGTGATCGCGTTGACGAAGTCGCTCGCGCTGGATTTCGCCCAAGGCGGCGTGCGGGTGAACTGCGTCTGTCCCGCCGGCGTTCGCACGCCGCTGCTTGAGGCTTGGACGGCTCGACAGGACGATCCCGCGCGTACGGCGCGCGAGCTTGGCGAGATGCATCCGCTCGGCCGGCTGGCGGAGCCGGACGAGATCGCCTCGGCGGTGCTGTTCTTGGCTGGCCGGCAAGCGTCTTTCATCACGGGCGCGGCGCTCCCGGTCGATGGCGGCGCTTCGCTCGGTTACTAATTGGGTTCGCTATTTTCGGTTAAGGAGTCCATACGATGAAAATTACGAAAGTGGAATCATTCGTGCTGCACGTGCCGATCACCCCGCCGATCACGGACGCCATCAACGCGGCGACGCACTGGGGACTAACCGGCGTGAAGGTGTATACCGACGAAGGGTTCGTCGGCTGCGGGTACACCGGTACTTGCGCGCATGGCGACGACCTCATCGCCGCTACCATCGACCGCTATTACGCGCCGGAGCTGATCGGCAAGGATCCGTTCATGGTCAAAGAGCTGTGGGATGCGATGCGCTACGGTAAAATGCATTGGGTCGGCCGCGCCGGCATCGCGCATATGGCGCTGGCGGCCGTCGACATCGCGCTGTGGGACATCATGGCGAAGGCGGCGAACAAGCCGCTGTGGCAATATCTCGGCGGTCACAAGAGCAAGGGCATCCGCGCCTACAACACGAACGGCGGCTGGCTGAATTGGCCGAAGGAACGACTGCTGAAGGATGTCGCCGAGATCGTCGAGCAGGGCTTCGCGGGCGTGAAGATCAAGGTGGGCAAGCCGGACCCTCGCGAGGATTACGATCGCGTCAAGGCGGTGCGGGAGACGATCGGGGAACAGCCGATTCTCATGATCGACGTCAACCAGCAGTGGAATATCAATACGGCCATGACCTGGGGCAAGCGGTTGGAGGAATTCGACCTGTTCTGGCTGGAAGAGCCGCTCAATCCGGATGATATCGCCGGTCATAAGAAGCTCGCCGACGCGTTGAACGTCCCGATCGCCTTGGGCGAGCATGTCTATACGAAATACGCGTTCCGCGATTATATGCAGCAAGGCGCCGTCGAATATTGCCAGGCGGACGTCACGCGCGTCGCCGGTATAACGGAATGGCTGCAGGTCGCAGGCTTGGCCGCGGCGTACGATATCCCGCTTTGCCCGCACGTAGGCGATATGGGGCAGATCCATCAGCATTTGGCCGCTGCGACGCCCGGCGCGATCATGCTGGAGTATATCCCGTGGATCCGGCATATTTTCGAGGAACCGGCCACCGTGATCAGCGGCATGTACAGGCTGCCGGAGCGTCCGGGCGCTTCGACGGATATCGTGCCGCGCTATTATGATGAATATCGGGTGAGATGACAATGATCAATTATGGCATGCGACTAACATATAACAAAGCGGCGGCGGACTGGAAGCAAGGGCTGCCGATCGGCAACGGACGGATCGGCGCGGTCGTTATCGGCGGCGAGCAGGAAGAAACCTGGTGCCTGACGGAAGCGACGTATTGGTCCGGCAAGGAAGAGCGTACGGAGACGAACTCGCGCGGTAGGGCGGATCTCGATCGGTTGCGGGGATTGTTCTTTCAGGGCGATTACGCGCAGGGCGAGGCGCTCGCGGAGCAGCTGCTCCAGGCGGAGAAGCGAAACTTCGGCACGCATCTGTCGATGTGCGATATCCGTATCGCGCACGAAACTGGCGGCGGCCGCGTGAAGCGGGAGCTGGATCTAGAGGAAGCGGTCTATCGGGCATCCGTCGAGCATGCGGATGCACGTCGCGCCGGCGAAGTGTTCGCGAGCCATCCGGACGACGTGATCGCGGCGCGCATCGGCGGCGATAAGCCGGGCGGCGTCTCGTTCGCGATTCGGCTATCGGGCAGGACGGATCGGTTCGAGGCGGTCGCCGAGGGCGAAGGGGTCATTCGCTTCCGCGGGCAGGCGGTGGAGACGATGCACAGCGACGGCACGTGCGGCGTACGCTGCGCGGGCGCGGTCAAGCTTGTCGCCAGCGGCGGGACGATCAAGCCGGACGGAGACGCGCTTACGGTGAGCGGCGCGGATTCGGTCTGGATCTATGTCGGCGTGGCAACGGATTACGGACGTCTGGACGATGGCTGGCAGGACGAAGCGTTAACTGCGGTGTCGAAAGCGTCGACCAAAGGATACGACCGGCTTCTCGACGATCATAGACGGGAATACCGCTCGCTATACGCGAGAGTGGAGGCGGATTTCGGACGGTCGGAGAGGGAGGTGCTGCCGACCGACGAGCGTATTCGCCTGCTTGGCACCGGCGGGGACGATCCGCAGCTGTTCGCGCTCTTCCTCCAATACGGCCGGTATTTGACGATCGCCGGCTCGCGTTCGGACTCGCCGCTGCCGCTGCATTTGCAAGGCTTATGGAACGACGGGGAAGCGAACCGGATGGCGTGGAGCTGCGACTATCACCTCGACATTAACACGCAGATGAATTACTACCCGACGGAGGCGGCGAACCTGGCGGAATGTCACGGACCGCTCATGAAATACGTCGCGAAACTGGCGGAGGCGGGGCGCGCGTCGGCCGCCGACTTCTATGGCTGCGAGGGCTGGACCGCGCACGTGTTCTCGAACGCGTGGGGCTTCACCGCCCCTGGCTGGCACTATTCGTGGGGGCTGAACGTAACCGGCGGATTATGGCTTGCGATGCATCTTCGCATGCATTACGAATACGGCCGCGACGAAGCGTTCCTGCGGGAGCAGGCTTATCCGGTGCTGAAAGAAGCGGCTCGCTTTTTCAATGATTACATGGTAGTACATCCGGAGAAAGGCTGGCTCGTGACGGGACCGTCCAATTCCCCGGAGAACAGTTTCTACGTGCGGGGCGGCGAACGGAACAGCCACGCGCTGTCGATGGGGCCGACGATGGACCAGTCGCTCGTGCGCGAGCTGTTCGGATTCTGCCTGGCGTCGGCGGAGAAGCTCGGCGACGATCCGGATTTCCGCAGGCGGCTGGAAGAGGCGATCGCGCTGCTCCCGCCGCTGCAGATCGGAACGGACGGCAAGCTGCAGGAGTGGCTGGAAGATTACGAGGAAGCCCAGCCGGATCACCGCCATCTGGCGCATCTCTATGGCCTCTATCCCGGCGGGGAAATCACGCCGCACGGCACGCCCGAATTAAGCGAAGCGTCACGGCGAACGCTGTTGACCCGCAAGCGCGAGGATGGTTTCGAGGACGTGGAGTTCACGTTGGCGCTGTTCGCGGCCAGCTACGCTCGTCTGCATGACGGCGAACGGGCTTATGAGAACGTCGCGTACTTGATCAGCGACCTGTGCTTCGATAATCTGCTCACCTATTCCAAGGCGGGCATCGCCGGCGCGGAGACGAACATCTTCGTCGCCGACGGCAACTTCGGCGGCGCCGCCGCGCTCATCGAGATGCTCCTGCAAAGCCATGCCGGCGAGATCCATCTCCTGCCGGCGCTGCCAGCCGCCTGGCCAACCGGCCGCATCACCGGGCTCAAAGCCCAAGGCAACGCCCAAGTGGACATTCACTGGCAGGACGGCAGTCTCGCCGAAGCGACGATCCTGACCATGTCGCCGCTGCATATGCGGCTGCGTTACCGCGATCGCGTCATCCCGCTCCGTCTGAAAGCGGGCGAAAGCCTGCACATCCGAGGGTGCGAGCTCATCGCGCAGCACCAATAACACGGAGAGACAACTACAGGAAACTGTGGTTGTCTTTTGCGCGTAAAGCGGCTATCGAGGCGGAAGCAATATCATAGTATTCGCTTGCGAACAAACCAATAGAATAGTAGGGAAGGGCAAGTACTAACGCGGTTCGAGTGTTCGGAAGGGCACCGCTACGAAGTAAGCTTTGTCCAACGGACAAAAGCGTGCCCAACTCGAAAACATCCGCCAACCACTACCCCGCGAGACGGCACGAAAGCGGGTGTCCAGAGGGCGGCAACCTCAGCGGTTTCCGAAGGAAAGCGCACTTCGGAAGCATACGCTATGGAGTCCCCTCGGCGGAGGGTAATGCTGTCAGGTTAAGGGAAAACGTCCACTGAAGTCACCTGTGGCCTATAGTTGACAGGCTTGTGTACTAGGACTGAGCTTCTACAACCACTGAAGCTTTGTCCGCAAGGACAAAAGCGTGCCAGCTCGAAGCAATCCGCCAATCGCGAACAAAGGTGCAGGCACGAAAAGGGAGTCCAGAGGGCGAAGCCCTTTGGTTCCCCTCGGCGGAGGGGGAAGGGGGAGGGTGAACAAGCACGAAGCCGGGTGTCCAGAGGGCAGCGCCCTCGGAGCCCCCTCGGCGGAGGGGGTGGGGGGATCGACTATCTTTAAGGAGCGTGGACAGCAGTGTCCAACCAGTCCTCGATTTTTCGCAGTTTTTTGATCTCCTACATCATCATCCTGATCATTCCGAGTCTGGCCGGCTACATGTCGTACCGGACGTCGATCGCGGTCACGCAATCCGTCTCCATCGAGAACAGCCTGACGCTGCTGCAGAAGAGCCAGCAAATGCTCGAGCGGCGCATGGCCGAGGTCGAAGGCTTCACGCGCCAGCTCGCGCTGAACCAGGACTTGTACGTGCTCATGAACGAGAAGACGGACCCGGGCGAAGGGAATGTCTACGGCATTTGGAAGATCATGAAGGAAGTGATGGTGTACGGGCAGACGAACGATTTTCTCCAAAATTATTACATTTATCTGCGCAACGCCAACGTCGTGCTCACGCCGGGATCGGCGTACTTCCGGCCGGAACATTACTACGAGAAATCCCATTACCGGGACATGTCGCTGCAGGAGTGGCAGTCGAGCATACTCGGACGGACGCACAGCCGGGAAATTCTGCCGCTGACGCCGTACGTGGGCGGCGGCGCGGAGACGGCGGTCCTCACGTTCGCGCAATCGCTGCCGCTCGACAGCTTCGGAGACGAGGCGCCGGCGACGGTCGTCGTCCTCATCGACCAGAAGACGATCGGCGAGCTGCTCGCCGGCGTGAAGGAGCGATATGGCGGGTGGACATACGTCAGCGATGCGGAGGGGCGCGCGATCAGCGCGCTCGGGACGGACGAGCGGGCGATGACGGCGATGAACGGCGACGCGAATTTTCGCCCGAACAAGCAAAATCAATGGTATGGGGACGACCTGGTCATCACGATGCGATCGGATACCACCGGTTGGGTGTATCAAGCCGGAATCCCGCGGGCGGCGCTCATGCAGAACGCGAACCGGATCAAATACATCTCGTGGTCCGTCACCGGCGCCGCGCTCGTCGTCGGTCTCGTCGTCGGATGGATGCTCTCTCGCCGCAACAGCGCGCCGATTAACCGGCTGCTCGGCCTCATGCGGGAGCAGTCGGGCAAGCCGGAGCCGGCGGGTCAGAACGCTTACGATTTCCTGCAGGGCAACATCGCCAGCATGCTGACGAACAACCGTTGGCTCGAGACGGAGCTGGGCCGCCAGCAGCCGCTGATCCGGGACGCGTTCCTGAAGCGGTTGCTCGCCGGCGATTTCCAGACGCGAGAGGAGCTTCAGGCGGCAGCCGACCAAGCGAATATGGGAATGGCGCCGGACCGCGGATATGTGGGAATATTGCGCATACGGGGTTATGCGGGCGTGAAGACGGTCGAGATTCTGAACGAGCTGAGCGCCGCGCGTCTCCTGCTCAAGCAGCAGCTGCTCGAAGCGGGCATGCCGTTGCACATGACCGATTCCGGCGCGGACGGGGTCGTGCTGATCGCGGAAGCCGACGGCGCGGAGGAAGGGAGAGCCAAGCTGGATTCGGTGCTTGCCGAGCTCGCCGACGCGTTGTTCCATGATTATAAAATGACGATCGGGGGCGCATTCGGCGATTTTTTCGCGACGGAGACGGAAGTGAGCCGGGCGTTCGAGCAAGCGAAGGAAGCGCTCGCCTTCGCCGATTACGCGCAGCGCAAAGGCTTCTGCTGGCATGACGAAATGAGCAAGGAGAGCACGGCCTACTATTATCCGCTCGAGACCGAGCTCCGGTTGATCGGCGCGCTCCGCGCGGGCGAAGAAGGGGAGGCGCTCCGAATTCTCGAAGCGGTGATCGCGCACAACGCGGACAACCGCAAGCTGTCGCCCGAGATGGCGATCCAGCTTGTCGTGGAGTTGCGGGGCACGTTGCTCAAGCTGCTGGACCACAAAGCGTTCGCCGATTCGCCAATGTTCGAAACCGCGCGCGAACGGATCCTCGCCCTGCAGCTGCAAGGCTCTCTCGCGCAGGTCGAAGCCGAGGCGGCGGACCTCATGCGCATGCTCGGCGCGATCGTCGCGGGCAAGAAGCAGGATATGCACAACAAGACGGTGGAGGGGATTAAGCAGTTCATCGCGTCGCATTATTCGGATGCGGATCTGACGCTGTACCGGATCGCCGAGCAGGCGGAGCGGCCGGAGAAATCGGTCTCGTCGCTCTTCAAGGAGGTGACGGGCACGAATTTGTCCGATTATCTCGAGCAGGTGCGCATCGACCGCGCGGCGGCGATGTTGAAGGAGACGGCGGCGACGGTCGACGACATCGCCCTGCAAGTCGGCTACAACAGCTCGCATTCGTTCCGGCGGGCGTTCAAGCGGGTGCTCGGCGTATCGCCAAGCTTGTACCGGCAGTCGTTGGAATGACGGTTCGACACGATGAAGCCTGTACGGCAAACGAAGCAGAAGGAGGACGCCCGCATGCAAAATAAAACACTTCGTCCGCTAGTGACGCTTATAGCCCTGCTGTTGCTGGCCTCCTGCGCGAGAACACCCGCCGAGCCGCCGTCATCCGAAGCAGCGCAGCCGATTCCGATTCGCGTCTACGCGCTTGAAGGCGACGGTCAGCATATGGAGACGAGCGCATATACCGCGTACGTAGAGCGAAAGTACAACGTGGATCTCCGCTGGGACGTCCATCCGTACGAGGAAGCCAAAGCCAGCCGCCAACTGTCGGTTGCCAGCGGCACCTACCCGGACGCTTACATCTTAACGGCGTACATCGATCAATTTTCCAAGGAGGAGACGCTGCGCTACGGCAAACAAGGACTGTTCCTGCCGCTGAACGCGCTGATCGACAAGCATGCGCCGAACATCAAGGCGGCCTTCGAGCAGAACGCCGTGCTCCGTCAGCTCAATACGGCGCCGGACGGCAATATTTACGGATTGGTCAGTTACAGCGACTGCTACCACTGCTCGTATCCGAACAAAATGTGGCTGAATGCCGAGTGGCTCGACAAGCTCGGCTTGGAGATGCCGCGCACGACGGACGACTTCAAGCAGGTGCTGCAAGCGTTCAAGACGCGCGATCCGAACGGCAACGGGAAGATGGACGAAATCCCGCTCAGCGGATCGATCGAGGATTTCGGGGTGCGGGTGATTCCATACTTGATGAACGGGTTTATCTACGACGACGACCGAATGTACGTAAGGCTGAACGACGGTCGGGTAGAGGCGGTGGCGAACAAGCCGGAGTGGCGGGAAGGCTTGCGTTATATACGTTCCTTGTACGAAGAGGGTCTGATCGATCCGGGGGCCTTCGCCCAGAGCACCGACGCTTACCGCCGTCTCGGCGACAACCGCGGCGAGGTGATATTGGGCGCCGGCGCGGCCATGCACCCGGAAATTTTCGCGGGCGGCGCGGGGAGCAGCGGCAGAGCGCGGCTCTACGCGCCGGTCCCTCCGCTCGCCGGACCTTATGCGCGATACGCGGTGCACGACGAAGGCGGTATCGTGCCCGGCGCTAAATTCGCGATTACGAGCAAGGCGTCGCCCGAAGCGCAAGTCGCGCTCATCAAGATGGTGGACGCCATCTATACGCCGGAGGGGCAAATACGGGCCGAATCCGGGGAGGAAGGGATCGCGTGGAGGCGGCCGGTTTCGGGCGAGAAGGCGCTCGCCGAGGGAGCGGAGCCCCGTTTCGCGTTCCTCGCGCCGCAGCCGGGCGACCCGCCGAACAATTCGGGCTGGATCGGCACCGGGCACTTCTACATGCCGAAGGCGTACCGGAATAGTTGGGTGCAGGGCGACGACATCTATGCCGCGAACGGGT
Organism: Paenibacillus methanolicus; assembly: GCF_008124765.1. Taxonomy (GTDB): domain Bacteria; phylum Bacillota; class Bacilli; order Paenibacillales; family Paenibacillaceae; genus Paenibacillus_Z; species Paenibacillus_Z methanolicus. The sequence goes on from NZ_VNHS01000001.1 coordinate 291,673, forward strand.
ACGAGAGACGCTTGCAGCAGGCAACTCGTTTATATGAGGGGAATGAGCCGAAAGAGCTGTTTCCGTCGTGGTTCGTCTGGATCGAACCGGAGGATGGCGGACGCGGCGGCGCGCTGCAGACGAATATCCGGCGCTATATCGAGGAGAACGCGCTGCGGTTCATCACCGGCGAACGAAGTTTGGACAAGGATTGGGACGCTTACCTGGAGGAGCTAAACCGGATCGGCTTACCCGCCTATGAAGCGCTGCTGCAGAAGGGGTACGACGCGTATCACGACAACCGAATCAATGGAGGAAAAGGACCCTTGACCGAGGGTCCTTTTTGCATCCGAAGCATGCCAAAGTTTGCCGGAGCATGCCTATTCCCAACCGTCTAGCGCATAGAGGCCGGACTGCGCGGTAGCTATGGCCGCAACCGCTCGATCCGGCGAAAAATGGCCGTACGGCGCGCGATTGTTCGCTCCATAAACGGCCATCTGTACGTCGAAATCCGGAATTGTACCTATCGAAGAGCGGTACGCGGCCCCTATGATCGGTGTTGTGGAAGCGTTATCATGCAGCGCTCCCGACAGCCGAATGGGAGGGATTGCTCTGAAAGCAGAGATCGCAGCGGTGAAGCCTCCGGAGGCCGTTCGAGCCGGGCGCGGACCGTCGGCCGCCGCCTTGCGGAGTTTGAGGAAACATTGGCAGCTCTACCTGATCGTCGTGCCGCCGATTTTGTTTTTCCTCGTTTTTAAGTATTACCCGATGCTGAACGCGGTGCTCGCGTTCAAAGATTACAACGTGACCAAGGGGATCTGGGGTAGCCCGTGGGTCGGATTCCGGCACTTTCGCCTGTTCTTCGAGAACCCGATCTTCTGGACGCTGATCAAGAACACGGTCGTCTTGAGCGGCTATCTGCTGCTGGCGGGCTTCCCGATTCCGATTCTGCTCGCGCTCATGCTCAACGAGGTGCGCGCCGGCAGATTCAAACGGTTCGTCCAGCTCGTCACTTTCGCGCCGTATTTCATCTCGACCGTCGTCATGGTGTCCATCATCATGCTGTTCCTCGCGCCGCGATTGGGCTTCGCGAACGTCGCGCTGAACTATTTCGGCTTGGAGTCGATCAACTTCCTCGGCGAGCCGGGCATGTTCCGCTCGATCTACGTCTGGTCGGATATTTGGCAGACGGCCGGCTATACGGCGGTCATCTATCTGGCGGCGCTTGCCGGAATCGATCCGACGTTGTATGAGGCGGCAAAGGTGGACGGCGCGTCGCGATGGCAGAAGATTTTTCACGTGGACCTGCCGGGCCTTCTGCCGACGATCGTCATCGTGCTCATTCTGAACGTAGGCAACGTGATGGCGATCGGCTTCGAGAAGGTATACCTGCTGCAAAACCCGCTGAACCTGGTCAATTCGGAAATCATCTCGACCTACGTCTACAGCATCGGCCTCTTGAACGCCAATTACAGCTTCGCGACCGCGGTCGGCTTGTTCAACTCGGTCATCAATCTGATTCTGCTCGTGGCAGTCAATAGCTTGGCGAAAAAGCTCGCCAACAACAGTCTGTGGTAGAAGGAGCGTACACGACAATGGCCTCAACGACCCAAAGGGCGATAAGGGAATCGACGGGCGACCGCCTCTTCCTGTTCGCCGTGTATTCGATACTCACGCTCGTGCTGATCGTCGTGCTGTACCCGCTCGTGTACATTCTCAGCAGCTCGGTCAGCTCGCCCGAAGCGGTCACCTCCGGCAAAGTGTGGCTGTGGCCGGTGGACATCTCGTTCGACGGGTTCCGGACGCTGCTCGATACGCCCCGGATTCTGACCGGCTACGGCAATTCGCTGTTCTACACGGCGGCGGGCACGCTGATCAGCGTCGCGCTCACCGTCATGCTCGCGTATCCGCTCTCGCGCCGCACGTTCTTCGGCCGGGGCGGGCTCATGATGCTCGTGACGTTCACGATGATTTTCGGCGGCGGCCTTATTCCGACCTATATGGTCGTGAAGGAACTCCATATGATCGATACCCGGTGGGCGCTGCTCATTCCGAACGCGATCTGGGTATGGCAGGTCATCATCGCCCGCTCGTTCTTCCAAACCTCGATTCCCGAGGAGTTGATCGAGGCGAGCGAGATCGACGGCTGCAGCGATCTTCGGTTCCTGCGCAGCGTCGTGCTGCCGCTGTCGAAGCCGATTCTCGCCGTGCTCGTGCTCATGTACGCGGTCGGCCAGTGGAACTCGTATTTCGACGCCTTGATCTATCTCAAGACCGCCGACCTGTTCCCGCTGCAGCTCGTGCTGCGCAGCATCATCATCCAGAACAACAGCTCGGGTCTGATGGACGCGATGAAAATGGTCGAGCGCCAGCAGCTCGCCGAGCTGCTGAAATACGCGCTCATCGTCGTCGCCACGCTGCCGGTGCTCGTCATCTATCCGTTCGTGCAGCGCTACTTCGTGCAGGGCATGCTGGTCGGTTCGGTCAAAGGTTAACGAAGCGGATCGGGACGTCTTGAAAGGGGAGATGCCGATGTAGCAGCAAGCGCGCCTGTAAGCAAAGGGGAGTCAGCAAACTAACATCCGTTAAAGGAGAGCGATCGGACATGAGAAGAAAAATGGGGAGTGTTATCGCGATGATTATCGCCGCCGGCCTTCTGGCGACAGCCTGCACGGGCGGCGATAACGGAGGCAACAACGGGACCAACAATGCGGCGCCTGCCGGGAACGTGGCGGCGAGCGGCGGAGGAGAAGCGTCGGCGAAGCCAGTGCCGGTGAAGATTTTCTCGATCCAAGAGACGAACATCGACCTGCCGACGAACAAATTTACCGCTTTCGTGGAAGAGAAGTTCAACCTGAAGATTGACTGGGAGCTGAACCCTTCCGACGGAGCGAAGGAGAAACGACAAATCTCGCTGGCGAGCGGCGACTATCCGGATGCCTACATGCTGCCGGGCTATATCGACCAATTCTCGCAGGCCGACGTGCTGAAATACGGCAAACAGGGCGTACTGCTTCCGCTGAACGGCCTGATCGAGCAGCATGCGCCGAATATCAAGGCCGCGATGGAAGCGCATCCGGATCTGAAGGCGTACAATACCGCGCCGGACGGCAATATTTATGGGCTTGTCGCCTACACGCAGTGCTTCCACTGCTCGTACCCGAACAAAATGTGGCTGAACACCAAATGGCTCGACAAGCTCGGGCTTACAATGCCGAAGACGACCGACGACTTCAAGAAGGTGCTCCAAGCGTTCAAGACGCAGGACCCGAACGGCAACGGCAAAGCGGACGAAGTGCCGCTGTCCGGGTCGATCGAGGATTTCGGCGTACGCATTATCCCGTTCCTGATGAACGGCTTCGTGTACGACGACGACCGCAATTATTTGAACCTGACGAACGGCAAAGTCGAATCCGCGGCCATCAAGCCGGAATGGAAGGAAGGGCTGGCGTACATCAAATCGCTGTACGACGAGAAGCTGATCGATCCGGGCGCCTTCACGCAGAACGCCGAAGCGTTCAAGAAGATCGGCGAGAACGGCGACGCGCAAATTCTCGGCGCCGGCGCGGGCATGCACCCGGCGATCTTCATCAATATCGACAAAGGCAATCAATATTCGGCCGACTATAATCCCGTGCCGCCGCTGACCGGCCCGCACGGCTCCTACGCCACCCACGACGGGGGCGGCGTCATCCCGGGCGCGAAGTTCGTCATCACGAATAAGGCGAGCGAAGAAGCGCAGATCGCCCTGATCAAGATGGCGGACTACATGTTCACGCCGGAAGGGCAGACGAACGGCGCGACCGGCATGAAGGGCATCGATTGGGAAGAGCCGGGCGAAGGCGATAAGGCGCTGGGCGAGAACGTGAAGGCGCAATTCAAGCCGATCGCCGCCGTGGAAGGCGAAGCGCCGCATAATGCGGGGTGGAGCGGCGTTGCGCATTTCTACATGCCCAAGGAGTATCGCGACAGCTTCGTGCAGGCGACGGATATTTACGAATCGACGGGCTACGAGCGCCGTCTGTACAACGCCACGCTTCTCTATGAAGGCAAGGAGCCGAAGGAATTGTTCCCGCTCTGGTCGATCTGGCTCGATCCGGCGGACACCGACGAAGCGAGCATGCTGCAGACGAACATCAAGAATTACATCGAGCAGAACGCGCTTCAATTCGTAACCGGCAACAAGGATCTTGACCAAGATTGGGACGGCTACGTCCAAGGCCTGAAGGATTTGAAGCTTGACCGTTACCTGGAGCTCTTGCAGAAAGCTTACGATTCGTCAAGCAAGTAACGCGATTGCCCGTTTGCCGTGATGGCGGGCGGGCATACCCACCTTAGAACGCGCCCGATGAACATCCGACCGACAAGGAGAGATGCAAGGTGAAGCGTACGATGAGAAAGGCGGGACTCGGACTGCTGCTGGCGGCGGTCGCGATCGGCCAATTCGGCTTCGTTCCGAAGACGCAGGTCGCGCAGGCGGCCGATAACGGCATAGCGCAGAAGCCGTACATGGGCTGGAGCACGTACAGCCTGCAGGTATACGACGGACCGGCCGGCAACTGGACCTCGGCCGAGAAGATCAAGCAGCAGTCAGACGCGATGCGGGATAAATTGCAAGCGCACGGCTATGAATACATCAACATCGACGCCGGCTGGAACGGCGGCATGGACGAATACGGCCGGCCGATCCCAAGCACGACGCTGTACCCGAACGGGTTCCAGGAGGTGATCGATTACGTACATAATAACGGCCAGAAGATCGGCATCTACATGATTCCGGGCTTGACCAAGCAAGCCTACGAAGCGGATCTGCCGATCTATAACGCGCCGGGCTGCAGCATGCGGGACATCGCCGCGCAGCCGCTTCGAACCGCCGATTATTGGAATATCGGATACAAGATGGACTTTACTTCGTCCGAGCACGGCAAGGAATGCGCGCAAGCCTACATCGATTCGCTCGCCGAGCTGATCGCCTCCTGGGGCATCGATTTCCTGAAATTCGATAGCGTAACGCCGGGCTCGGGCCACAACAATACATCGATCGACGCCAGGGACGACGTCGCGGCTTGGTCCAAGGCGCTGGCGAAGCAGGAACATAAGATTTGGTTCGAGCTGTCGTGGGCGCTCGACCATAATTACATCGACTTCTGGCGGGAACACGCCAACGGCTGGCGAGTGAACTGGGACGTGGAATCGTATGATCCGAAGGTCGGGTTGACGCAGTGGGCGAACATCGCCCGGCTGTTCCCGGACGCGGCCCTCTGGTGGCGCGATGCCCGCCCGGGCGGCTGGAACGACTTCGATTCGCTTAACGTCGGCAACGGGGCCATGGACGGCTTGACCAAGGATGAGCGGCAGACGGCGATGACGCTGTGGTCGATGTCTGCGGCGCCGCTCTATATCGGCAACGACATGACCAACCTCGACGAATTCGGCCTGTCGCTGCTCACCAACGACGAAGTCATCGCGGTGAATCAGGCGGGACGCCCGGCGCATCCGGTCTCGATGGAGACGAACCATCAGGTGTGGTACGCCAACAACGGCGACGGGACCTACACGGTGGCCTTGTTCAATCACGGCACGAAAGGGGCGACGGTGACGGCGAACTGGCGCGATATCGGCCTTACCGGCGCGGCAAGCGTTCGAGATTTGTGGAGCCATTCCGAGCTGGGAACGTTCGAGACGGGATACAGCGCGGTGAACCTCGAGCCGCATGCGTCGCGCTTGTTCAAAGTAACCGCCAAGAATGGCACGTCGAGCGTCAACGACGACGATACCGGCATGAACTACGTCGGCAGCTGGGCGCGCAACGGCGGGCGCGAGCAAGCTGCGGGCGCGCAGGAATTGGAGCTTCAAATTCGCGATTCGGGCGCGGAACAACAGCCGGCGGCGGGGACTTCGGCGTCAAGCGAGATCGAGACCGAAGCGGCGTCCTCCTCGGAGGGCGATAGCGGGACGGCCGCTGAAGCGCTAGGCGACGCTGCCCCTAATGCGGGATTAAGAGATGCGAGCGGCGAGACAGCCAGCCAAGCCGCGGCTTCGCGCTTCGTTCTGCTGAACGACGATAACCCCGCGATTGCGTACGCCGGCAACTGGGGCCACAGCACGAACCGGTCTTTCGGCGATTACGCTGCGGATGTGCATTATACCCAGAGGGAAGGCGACTCCTTCAGCTACACGTTCACCGGCACCGGCATCGAGGTGCTCACCGAGAAGGACGAATCGCAGGGCAGCATGGACTTCTACCTGGATGATGCGTTCGTCGAGACGGCGGATACGTCCGGCACCGGTACGCGAGAGGCGCAGCAGACGGTATTCCAAGTCGCGAACCTGCCGATCGGCGAGCATACGCTCAAGGCGGTGAAGCGCACGATCAATGACGGCGACTACATGCTGCTGGACGCGCTCAAAGTGAGGGCGGAAACGTTAGTGGCGCCGGATCGTGCGGAATTCGATCATGCGAATCCAGCGGATCTCGCGTTCGAGCTGCCATTCGGGGGATCCTCGTTGACCGGCATTACGAATGGAGCCGCTTCGCTCGTTAAGGGGACGGATTACGAGGTGAACGGCGGCACGGCGACGCTTCGGCAATCGTACCTGGCTAAGCAGCCGGCTGGAGCGCTTGCGCTCGCCTTCGCCTTCGCGGGCGGCGATACGCAGTATGTCGCGATCAACGTAAGCGGAGCGGCCGAGGCGAACAGCGAGATCGCGCCCAAGACGGCAAGCTTCGATCTGAAGCCATCGGCGCAAGCTGACGTGCAGACGACGTTGACGCTGAACGGCAATGCGCTCGCGGGCATCTCGAACAAAGGCTCGGCGCTCGCGGAAGGCGACGATTATACGATGGCGTACAACGTCGTCACGATCCATCAATCCTATTTGGCCCGGCAATCGGCAGGCACGACGACGCTGACGTTCGCTTTCAGCGCCGGCGCGACGCAGACGCTGACGATCGCGGTCAAAGCCGCGGAACCGGAAGGCGTTCGCTACCAATACGTCAACAACGACGATCCGGCTATTCTCTATACCGGCTCCTGGTCACGCAACTCCGGCAGGGGGATCGGCGATTACAAGGACGATGTTCATTTCACCGAGAAGAGTGGCGACTGGTTCCAATATGCGTTCCGAGGCACGGGCGTCAAGCTCGTGACCGAGCGGGACGAATCGCAGGGCGAGATGGATATCTACATCGACGGCGAACTCAAGGCGACGGTCGATACGTACCACGATGGACGCCAGTCGCTGCAGACCGTCTATGAAATCCAAGGTCTGACCGACGGCCAGCATACGATCAAGGCGGTGAAGAAGTCCGGCACGTTCATGCTGCTCGATATGCTGCAGATCAGCATCCCGTCGCTGATCGATCCGGCGGCAGCCGAATTCGATAAAGCGGAGCAAGACGATATACAGGTCAATCTCCTGGACGATGCGGGCAAGCTCAGCAGCATCTCGAACGAAGCGGCCGAGCTTGATCCCGGCGCGGATTACACGGTTGAAGGACGAACGGTGCTCATCCATAAAGCGTATTTGGCATCATTGCCGCTGGGCAGCGTGAAGCTGAATTTCGCTTTCGAAGGCGACTATCTAGAGGATATTCACGCCACGGCCGAGAACGGCGACTCCTTCACCTATTCATTCAAAGGGAGGGGCGCCGCGCTCTACATGCCGCGAGGACCGGAGCAAGGCGAGGCCGATATTTACGTGGACGGCGAGCTGAAGGAGACGATCAACGCGCACGGCGAGAGCCGCGAATCGCGACAGAAAGTGTTCGCCGTGAGCGGGTTGTCCGTCGGGCTACACACGCTTAAGGCGGTCAAAAAGTCAGGCGCCTTGATGCTCGTCGACCAAATCGTATTCGATGTGGGCGCTTCCGCTACGGGTCCCGGACCGACTAATCCGCCTGTCGTCATCCCGAGAGCGGGAAGCGGCGCCGAGACCGTCTATGGGTATGTTCGCGCGGCCAACGCCGCTAATGACGGCGCGACCAAAGTGCCGGTCACACGCACGGCGCAGGCGGGCGGCTTGAAGCAGGACGACGTCGTGCTCACGGGCGAGCTGGCAGGCATCGCCGCTAAAGTTGCGGCCGAGGCCGGCGCGGATACGGTCGTCCTCGTCATCCCGGACGGGAAGCGGGAGATCGGACGGACGACTATCACGATCGAGCGAGACGCGGTTCGGCGCTTCGCGGACGGGAAGTTGTCGCTAGGCATCGAAGCGTCAGGGGTCGTCCTCACGATTCCGAATACTTCGATTGAAGGGTTCGGCGAGGACCTCACCTTTACATTCGATCCGGTTACGGATGCCGCCGCGCTAGCGAAGCTGCGGACGTCGGCCGAAGCGGCGATCTCCGGCGCTTCTGTTACGGTAGCGAAACTAGCGGGGACGGCGCTCTCAATCAAGACGAATCTCGGCGGAAGGGAAGCGAAGGTGGCCGTGCCGCTCGGCGATCTAGACCTTCCGGCAATGGGCGCGATCATAGGCTTATATCTGGAAGGCGCGGACGGCAAACCGGCATTCATTACGGGTAGCATCGTCGACGATCAGGGCAAGCGGTCGCTGCAAGCGTCGACAACCAGCTTCGGCGTATTGGCGGCCGTCGTGGCGGAGCGCGCGTCGATCGAAAGCCATGAAGCGTATATGATAGGCGTGGATCGTTCGTCGTTCCAGCCGAATCGTTCGCTTACCCGCGCGGAGATGGCGGCAATTCTGTCTAGACTCGCGCCAACATCGTCCAAGGATGCGAGCATCGCATTCTCGGACGTCGATGCCAAGCACTGGGCGGCGAATGCGGTACGCGACGCGGCGAGCGCCGGACTGATGCGCGGCTTCGCGGACGGCACCTTCCGGCCGGATCAGCCGATCACCCGCGCGGAGATGGCCGCCGTGGCCGTGAAGCTGACCAAGGGCGAAGCCGCTCCCGGTGAAGGCTTCGCCGACACGCGCGGCAACTGGGCCGAAGACGCGATTCGTCAGGCGCAACGGGCCGGCATCGTCAAGGGATACGCGGACGGCACGTTCCGTCCGGATCAATCCCTCAGCCGAGCCGAAGCCGTCGTCATCTTGAACCGGGCGCTGAATCGGGGGCCGCTGCGCGGATTAGGAGCGCTGCCGTGGAAGGATGTCCCGGCTGATCACTGGGCGGCTGCGGATATTGCAGAGGCTACCGTCGATCATGGTTTCACGACGGATGCGTCAGTCGGAGAAGTCATCGTTCCGTAAGTTAGGGAACTTGACCCATAAGGGAACGAATCTTAGCCCTTCCGGTGTTCGCCGGAAGGGTTTCCATTAGGGGGCGAAGGTTTGCCGGAATTCGCGGCATGGCGATCCGGGCATCGAACCTATCAAGCTCTCAGCCAAACGACAGGATTTATTTCTGTGCGCATTCCTCCTATAATGAGTAGGCAACCAACTAGATAGAACGACAGGTGAGAAGCTTTGGTATTGTTAGGCACAATGGTTAATGGAGCGGCGATCATCGCCGGCACGCTGCTAGGCATCTTGCTGCGGGGCATTCCGGAAAGCATGAAGAACACGGTCATGCACGCGATCGGATTGGCGCTGCTCGTGCTCGGCGCGCAGATGAGCTTGAAGACGGACAACTTCCTGATCGTACTGCTCAGCTTGGTCATCGGGGCGCTGGCCGGGGAAGCCATCAAACTGGAGGACAAGTTCACGAACGCCGGCTTATGGCTGGAGAAGCGGGTCGGTTCGAAGGAGCCGGGCGCGATCGCGCAAGGTTTCATCACGTCCAGCCTCGTGTTCGTCGTCGGAGCGATGGCGATTCTCGGCGCGCTGGACAGCGGGATGAAGGGGAATCACGACATTTTGTACGCCAAATCGGTCATGGACGGGTTCATCGCGATCGTGCTGACGTCCACGCTCGGCATCGGCGTCCTGTTCTCCGCCATCCCGATTCTGCTGTATCAAGGCGCGATCGCGCTCTTCGCTACGCAGATTACGCGGCTCGTGCCGGATGCGATCATGGACGCCATGATTACGGAGTTGACGGCGGCGGGCGGCATTATGATCCTCGGTATCGGCTTGAATCTGCTCGGCATTACGCGCATCAAGATCGCGAATCTGCTGCCCGGTCTCGTCGCGGCCGCGGCAATGACCGCCGCTCTGCAAGTTTGGTAACTGATCGCAAGACTCAATTCGGAGAGGGGAAACCACGCATGAAATTGGATTTGACCGGCAAAATCGCGTTAGTGACGGGGGCGAGCGGGGATCTCGGACGCGTCATGGTCCGAACGCTCGCGTCCTGCGGCGCCGATATCGTCATTCACTACAACAGTAATGCCGCGAAGGCGGAGGCGCTGCGAGCCGAGGTCGGCGCGATGGGACGCAGAGCCTTGATCGCGCAAGCAGACGTGACCGACCAAGCGTCCATCGAAGCGATGAAAGAAGCGGCCGAGCAGCAGCTTGGCGGCGTCGATATCGTCGTCGCGAACGCGGTCATCCAGTATGCCTGGACGTCCGTTCTGGAGCAGCGGGCCGCGGATTATCAGGGGCAATTCGATTCGTGCGTCATGCAGAGCGTCTATCTGGCGAAAGCGTTCGCGCCGGGCATGATCGCGCGCGGACAAGGCGGCCGCTTCATCGGGATCAATACGGAGTGCGCCATTCAAAATTTCGTGAACCAATCCGCCTACGTGGCTGGGAAACGGGGGATGGACGGCGTCTATCGAGTGCTGGCGCGCGAGATCGGCGAGCACGGCATTACGGTGAACCAGGTGGCGCCTGGCTGGACGATCAGCGACCGGGACCGCGACAAGGGGACGGAGCGCAGCGAAAGCTACGAGAGCACCGTGCCGCTGAAGCGCCGAGGGACCGACCAGGAGATCGCCAACACGGTCGCTTTCCTCGCTTCCGATCTCGCCAGCTTTATTACGGGCGCGTACATACCGGTGGCGGGCGGCAACGTCATGCCTTCGATCTAGCGATCTCGTTCGTCTGAAGCGAGCGTTAAACCTACGTTGGTCGAGTTCAGTTATAGCGATATTTGCCGGGTTGAACTTCGGTAACCGGCTGTGTTAAGATGTGGGTACTTTTACGATTGGGGTTGAAGCGGAACATGAACAAGTAATCTTTCTTGCGACCGATAACAGTGGATTTAACAAGGCCAGGCGATGCGAGCGTTGGATGTAACGCGAATCGCAGCCGGTAATTGCGAACGCCTTTTGGCGTCTGAATACAAGCTAGAATACGTTCGTTCGTATTCGGCAGCTTCGTATTCGGCCGCCACGCATCGCGCTTCGCCGCCATCGGCACCTTGTTGGATCGGTTATTGGCAAGAAAGTTACGCGTTCGTTCCGCTCGACCGTCGGTAACCCTTATCCAAGGCCCGCTTATGCGCGGGGTGGATTTGCGGAATGAAACGAGTTGCGCCGCTTTAATGCAGCGTCAGCCGTTTCGCCCCGGATGGATTCGAGCTGCGAGAAGCGTAACCTTCTTGCGGCTCTTTTATTTTCCAGGGGGGATACCGCATGTCATTGATTAACGTAAGCAACCTGTCCTTCGCGCACGAGGGCAGCTATGATCCTATATTCGAGAACGTCAGCTTTCAGATCGACACCGATTGGAAGCTCGGCTTTACCGGACGGAACGGCAGAGGGAAGACGACGTTCATGAATCTGTTGCTGGGTAAATACGAATATGACGGCACGATATCCGCAAACGTCGGGTTCGAATATTTTCCGTTCCCGGTCGCGGACAAGAAGCAGAACACGATCGACGCGGTCGCCGAGATTTATCCGGATTACGAGCATTGGGAGCTCCTGCGCGAGCTGTCGCTGCTGAAGGTGGACGAAGACGTGCTGTACCGTCCGTTCGAATCGCTATCTAACGGGGAGCAGACGAAGGTGCTGCTGGCTGCTCTATTCCTGAAGGAGAATCGGTTCCTGCTCATCGACGAGCCGACCAACCATCTCGACATGGATGCGCGCCGCATCGTCAGCGACTATCTCAAGTCCAAGCGCGGCTACATTCTCGTCTCGCACGACCGCGCGTTCCTCGATAACTGCGTCGATCATATCCTCTCCATCAACCGGACGAACATCGACATCCAGCGAGGCAACTTCTCCGACTGGTGGGCGAACAAGGAGCGGCAGGACAACTACGAACTGGCCGAGAACGACAAGCTGAAGAAGGATATCAAGCGGCTGTCGGAAGCGGCGAAGCGCACGAGCGGCTGGTCGGACGAAGTGGAGAAGACGAAGAACGGCACGCGCAACTCCGGCTCCAAGGTCGACAAGGGCTACATCGGCCACAAAGCCGCCAAAATGATGAAGCGTTCCAAATCGATCGAGCAGCGCCAACATACGGCGATCGATGAGAAGTCCAAACTGCTGAAGAACATCGAGCAGGCTGACAGCCTGAAGATCGCGCAGCTGAATTACCACAAGCAGCAGCTCGTCGAGCTGGATCGGGTGTCCATCGACTACGGCGGGCGAACGGTATGCCGCGATATCAGTTTCACGATCGAGAAGGGCGACCGCATCGCGCTCTCCGGCAAGAACGGCTCCGGTAAATCGAGCCTTATCAAGCTGATCTGCGGCGAGCCGATCTCGCATGCCGGCACGTTCCGCGTCGGCAGTCAATTGAAAATCTCGTACGTGTCGCAGGATACGTCGCATCTTCAAGGCGATCTGAAGGACTTTGCCCGGCAGCACGGCATCGACGAAAGTTTGTTCAAATCGATTTTGCGCAAGCTGGACTTCGCCCGCGTCCAATTCGAGAAAGACATCGCCTCCTTCAGCGGCGGACAGAAGAAGAAGGTTCTGCTGGCGAAAAGCTTATGCGAGCCTGCTCACCTCCATATATGGGATGAGCCGCTTAACTTCATCGACGTCATCTCCCGCATGCAGATCGAAGAGCTGCTGCTGGAGCACGAACCGACGATTCTATTCGTCGAGCACGACCGCGAATTTTGCGACAATATCGCGACGAAGATCGTTCGCTTGTAGGAGGTACGGCCGCAATTCCGGTTGCGGTCCGGTCCTCCGAAATATTTCCGAAAGGGTGACCGTGCTATGAAAATCCAACTCGTGCTGTTCCTTGCTTCTTCAAGCGAAATCGCGACCTCGCATCTCATGCTGAAGACGTTCACCTCCGACATACGCCCTGTCCGGGGCGATTTGATCGACGATCCCGGCTTCGATCCGCGGTTTCACAACGGGTATGAAGTGGCGAAGGTGACGATCAGCTATGCATCGGAAGAATGCTGGGTTTCGCTGGCGCCGCTGGCCATCGAGGCGGAAGAGATGCCGCTGGCCGACTACAAGGCGAAGCTCGCGGCGAACGGTTGGCGGGAAGTGACGAAGGTCGAGCTGCAGCAGGGCGGATGAACGCTTTTCCGCACGTCGGAACCGAGCGTGTTGAAGAATCGAAAGCAGTCGCGCCGCGCGGTAGCGGCACGAACGCAAGCTTAAGACGCGACGGCGCCTCATAAGCTGTATAGAGCGCTGCGTGAGCGGAGGAGCGCTTCCGTACAAGGGAGGGACGACGAATGTTTATCCTCGCGATTTTGCTGATTCTGTTGGTGTTGTATGTGCTGTATACGAAACGGGAGACGAATGAAGAGATGCTCGGGCTGAAGCTGCTCGGGTACTATATTTTAGGCGCTTTCTCGATCACGATTAATGGGTTGGCGCTGCCGGTCGGTTTCGCGTTAAGCTTCTTCCTCAGGCCGAAGTTCAACGCCGGCATCAAGCGCGGAGCATCGGTATTCGGTTTAATTATGCTTATACTCAACTGGTTGTTGTGACCGCCGTGTAACCGCTTCGGACCATGAAGCGGTTTTTCGCCGTTCTCGCGCCGGGTTGGACGGCGTTAAGACGGGCAACACTAAGGAAAGGAAGGAATGCCCATCACGGCCTGCACGGTAGATGGAGGTGGCAATCATGGCAATACCGTGGTTGGAAATCGGAAAATCGCTCATCTGCGGATTGGCGGTATACGTCGTTTATTTCGTATTCATGCTCGCGGGAGCGGTAACCGGGCGGGCGATTCCCGCGGTAGGCAAGGTCATGGACGCGTTCAACCCGCGCGTCGAATCGCTCGTCGTGAATGTTCTGTTCGTCGTCGTCTTCTTGGTGAGCGCTTATTATTTCGTACTGCCCGAGCTTGACTGAAAGGCATGATGGTCAAGCGCACGGGTCTTGCGGTTCCATCATGGGTTGACGGTGTCCGGCGGCGCAAGCTATGATCGATGGACAACGTCTGAATTTCCGAGGTGACACGCATTCCATGAAATATTCGAAGGCGACGAACTACGCGCTGCATACGATGCTTTATCTTGCGGCGGCCGCTCCGAATAAACCCGTCGGCGTTCAACAGCTGGCGGAGCACCAAGACGTCTCTCCGACGTATCTGTCCAAAATCTTGACGAAGCTCGTAAAAGCCGGCATGATCGAATCGGCTTCCGGCGCGAACGGCGGCTATCGGCTTCGCCGAAACTGGGAACACATCTCGTTCCTCGATATTATCCATGCGATCGAAGGGACGGCGTCCTTGTTCGATTGCAGTCTCGATCACGGGCCCGAATGCCTGGTTCAGCGCGTCGTGCTGGAGGCGGAAGCCAAGATGGAGTCGCATCTGCGCGATCAAACGTTAGCCCGGCTCGTGTCCGAACAGAAGATCGGTCGGTAAGGATCGGTCTTCTTTGACATGTCCGCGGATCGGAAGCCCCGGCCGCGAGTAGCATTTTACATAACACCGCCTAGGAGGATACCTATGAACGATCAACCAGTCTACACGGGCGACAGCCTCGTCCTTCGGCATTTTGAGCGATTGTCCGCGATACCGCGCGGATCCGGCCACGAGAAGGCGATCAGCTATTACGTCGCGGATTTCGCGCGGCAGCGCAATTGCGAAGTGCTGCAGGACGACCGGCACAATCTCATTATTCGAAAGCCGGCCGCGCCGGGGTACGAATCGTCGCCGCCCGTCATATTCCAAGGCCACCTCGACATGGTGTGCGAGAAGAACAAAGGCACGGAGCATGACTTCGACCGCGATCCGATCCGATTCCGTCTAGAAGGCGATCTGCTGTACGCGCAAGGCACGACGCTCGGCGGGGATAACGGCATTGCGGTCGCCGCGGCAATGGCGATCATCGATACGTCGGACATGGCGCATCCGGAGCTCGAAATTCTGCTGACGACGGAGGAAGAGACGAGTATGGGCGGCGCCTTCCATCTCGACGCTTCGCCCCTTGCCGGCCGTATGATGATCAACTTCGATTCGGACCGGGAAGGAATCTTGTTCGTGAGCAGCGCCGGCGGCATCAACACGTACCATTCGGTGCCGATCGTCTGGCGGGCGGTCGAACCGAGCGAAGGGGAACCGTTCACGATCAGCGTGCAGGGTCTGAAAGGCGGCCATTCCGGCGACGATATCATCCACGAGCGGGGCAACGCGAACAAGCTGCTCGGCAGAGCGCTGGACGAATTGCGGCGGCATGCGACCTTCGCGCTCGCGGGCGTGACCGGCGGGGCGAAAGTCAACGCGATCCCGCGGGAAGCGGAAGCGGGTATTTATCTGGACGCCGCTAACTTGACCATAGCGGAAGCGAGAATCGCCGAGCTGAACGCGATCCTGCAAGGCGAATTCCAGGTGAGCGACAGCGGCGTGTCGGTCACGCTTACGCCGGGCATCGACGAATCGGCTCATGTCGCATCGGCCGGGCGCGTCTTCGCGGAGGAGACGAAGGCGCTCGTCATACGGCTGCTGGCGCTCATCCCGAGCGGCGTCTTGAGCATGGACAAAGCGATTCCGAACCTCGTTCGCACGTCTTCCAATCTTGGCGTCGTCGCGACTTCCGAGGAGGAGGTCGTGATGCAAAGCCTGGCGCGCAGCTCGCACCGATCGCAGGTTTACGACGTGCTGCGGATCATGTCGACGCTGGCCGAGACGGCCGGCTGCCAATTTCGCCAAGACGATTATTTCCCCGGATGGCCATACCGCGCGGATTCGAAACTTCGTCCGGTCTGCGAATCGGCGTACGAACGCCGCTTCGGACAACCGATCGAGATCAGGGCGATTCATGCCGGACTCGAATGCGGCGTGCTGATTGAGAAAATGCCCGATCTCGATGCCGTCTCGTTCGGCCCGAATCTGTACGGGATCCATACGCCGGAGGAGCACTTGTCCATTTCGTCCGTCGAACGGACGTGGGACTATTTGCAAGATGTGCTGCGCGAGCTGAAGGGATAAAAGATTGGTTTAAGCATTGGCCTCCGTTCCTGAAAGGGAACGGAGGTTTTTTGTTGTTGTGAAAAAACGCAAAGCGTGTCCGTGGAAGCGGACGAAAGCGAAGGTCAGCTGAGCGTAAAGAAGGAGCATAAAATACCCAAATGTGACATCAGGACAAAAAACGCGGCAGAGGGGGAAAGGGAAGAGGGAGGGGAACTTGGTACTGATGACCTGGAATTAGAGTAAGCCCATGCGCGCATGGAGCTTTGTCCGCAAGGACAAAAGCGTGCCCGGCTCAAGCCCAATCGCCGACCGCGAACAATCGTAATGGCACGAAAACGGGTGTCCAGAGGGCGGAGCCCTTTGGTTCCCCTCAGCGGAGGGGGAAGGGGGAGGAAACTCACGACAGCTTTCAACAAAAAGACCCTCTATCCATAACGCCGGACGGACTCTATAATTAGTCTGCCGTACTTACAACGATTAACAGATTTGACTGCAATCGCATACGAGGATGTTCGCGCGTCCGATTCTGGCGCATGCGAGCATTTGACCGCAGCGGATTAAAGGAGGTTAGACAGAAACGGGTTTTCGACTATACCATCCACGGGGGAGAGGAAGCTGACGATGATACCGATCGTTCCGATTCGGGGGATCAGCACGACTTGTTTTCAAGATTTGATAGTGTCGGTTGCGACGTATTGGGAACGGGAATACGCCTTCATATTCGCGGAATCGCTGAACGTCCGGTTCGAGCCGGAACCGGGGCGGCTGCTAGGGGCGGCCATCCGGACGGACAAACACACGTCGCTGGATTTGTTGTGCCGCTACACGGGAATGGAGCTGCGGCAGCGAAGCTGCGCGGATTCGGGCGAAGCGCTGGCGGTCGTTCGTTCGGAGCTCGCGGAAGGACGCCCCGTAGCCATCGAATTCGATGCCTATTGGAATCCTTGGGGCAACAAAGCCGCGTATCAACAGGTGCATAGCGAGCATATTTGTCTGGTGACCGGCTTCGACGCGGACGGCGAATCGCTGCTGTGCATCGATCCGACCTTCAGCGTCGGGCAGGAACGACTGCCGCTCGATCACTTCATGAACGGGAACCGCGGCGGCTTAATCACCGTGAGCCGGCATGATCCGGTTGAACCCGAACCGCTCGATCTCATGCGCCGTATCGCGGCCAAATATCAAGAGAGTCGTAACGCCGAAGCCATTCACGCGATTGCGAATGCCATCCGCGGTTCAGCCAGTCTGGCCGAAGAGTTCGAGCAGGTGTTCGACTTCTGGGCGAGCCCCTTGTTCCAGAAGCTGGATACGATTTATTACGCGCGGCATTACTTGAGCGAGACGACCGCGCTGCTGATTCAGCGCGGCCCGGAGCCTTCTCTTGGCCAGCCGCTCGATAGAATTCGGCGGATTAGCGACCAGCTGACCAAGGACTGGGACGTCGTGCAGAAGCTGCTGATCAAGCACTACGGCGTGCGCGCCGCGAAGAAGGAGGAGCGTGCGCTGCAGCAGCTATCGCAGCGGATCGCGGCGAATGCCGCTCTGGAAGCGGAGTTGGAGCAGGCTCTCGGGGCTATGGCGGAGGCGACGCGTCCGGTGTGCTGAACGATCCGTAACAGTCGAGAATTGCGTTCGTTCACAATGGAGCAGGACTGCGACGGCAGCTCGGCGCGGAGATGGGTTTCAATCCAGTAGACGACACAAAAGACGATCCTGCCCTTAGGATCGTCTTTTCTCTTTCTGCCCGCATATCGGGACGTCCGTTAACATTCCCTCGCAGTTGTTTAAAAGGAGCAACGTGATACACGCTGAAAATTAGCCTTCCCCTTTAGATCCAAGAAGGTATACTGGTGAGAGATCGAATAGAGCGAAATGATTAGGATTTCTATAGGGGGGAGCGCAATTGGTTCTGGAAGAACGGTATGTGCAATTGTACGAATCGCGTACTCGCGATCATGCGATCGGGGAGGATTACGACATTACGCTGGACGAGCTGGCGGAACTATGGACGTGCTCGAGACGCAACGTGAAGCTCATTATCCGAAGAATGGAGGAGGAAGGGCTGATTCGATGGCAGGCGGGGCTGGGACGCGGACATCGCTCTCGAATCGCTTTCCGGACGGAGCTGGAGAGCTACTTGCTGGATCTGGCGATCAAACGGGCATCCGGCGGCGCGTATAAAGCGGCGATCGAGCTGCTGGAGCGATACGGCCGGCATACCGGAGCGAACCGCAAATTCATGGAGTGGCTGAGCGGACGATTCGGATTTCAGCAGGAGGACGGAGGACCGGTAGGAATGGACATGCTCCGGTTGCCGATTTATCGATCGGTCATTACGCTTGATCCCGCGGAGGCGTTCTACGTGTTCGATTCGCATCTGATCCGGCAGCTATTCGATCGGCTGGTTCGGTTCGATATCGACTCGAATCAGATCGTGCCGGGTATCGCGCATGATTGGAAGTCCGAGCAGGACGGGAAGGTATGGACGTTCTATCTGCGCAAAGGCGTTCGCTTCCACCACGGCCGCGAGCTGACGTCAGACGACGTCGCGTTCTCCATCGAAAGACAGCGCGCTTCCAGACCGGATAATTGGCTATTCCGCAGTTTGCTCGAGGTTGTGCCGATCGGTCCGCTGGTCGTCCGGTTTCAACTCCGAGGGCCGAATTTCATGCTGCCGCGGCTGCTCTGCGCCACGTCCATGTCGATCGTGCCCAAGGAGCTCGTATCGCAGCAACCGGAGTTCTGGCGGCTGCCCGTCGGATCAGGGCCGTTTCGGCTTTCCGTCTGGGCCGAGGACCGCATCGTGCTCGAAGCGCATCCGGCGTTTTTTGAAGGCCGCCCGCATTTGGATCTCGTCGAGCTGATTCTGCTTCCCGATGATGCGCCGATCTCCGACAGGTCGCGCAATTGGGGGCAGCTGCTCATGGACCACGAGCTGGTGGAGAAGCCGCCCGAGAGCGGGTGGGTCCTCAAGGAGAAGCTATGGAAGGGCTGCACCGTGCTCGCTTGGAATATGCGCAAGGACGGACCGCATCGCCATCCCACATTCCGCAAGGCCGTCGACCACGTGCTCGACCGAAGCGGAATGCTTCGGCTTACCGCCGTCCAACGCGGGGTGCCGGCGTCCGGCTTCCGCGTGCCGGAGACCGGAGAAGACGTCATCGACGATCACGATCCCGCGCTTGCAGTAGAATTGTTGTCCGAAGCGGGGTACGCCGGGGAGCCGATTACGCTTGTGACGTACAGCATTCACGAGCGGGATGCGGAGTGGATTCGCGATCGGTGCGCGGAAGCGGGCATACCGGTACGCATCCGACTGGAATCATGGCGGTCGATCCGGCGCAAGGAGGCAATCGCAGACGAAGATTGCCTATTGTACGGCGTTGGCTTGGGGGATGGGGAGGCGGACGTCATCGAGGTTTATGAGCAGCCGGATGGCTTTATCCCCGCTTATATGGAACCCGATTTGAAGGCATGGGTCGGGGAGCAAGTCGACCTGGTCTTGTCGAAGCGCGATGAGCAAGAACGCGCTCGAGTTCTTGGCGGAATCGAGCGCCGTATGCGCGAAGAAGCGCATCTGCTATTCCTGCTGCACAAGAAGCTGACGACGTACATTCACCCGGCGGTCAAAGGCGTGCGGTTTAATTCGCTCGGCTGGATCGATTTCAACCGGGTGTGGATCGATTCGACGGAGGCCGTGACGTAGGAGTAGACTTGCGACAAGAAGGACTGGCAGCGTTAGCGTTCGAGCTGTTCCGCCAAGCCGATTAGAAGTCCGTCTTTTCCGCGAATGTAGCAGAGCCGATACGAGTTCTCGTACTGTACCACTTCGCCAACGAGTTGAGCGCCATGCTTCGTAAGTCTGGCTACCAGATCGTCGATGTCTTCGACGGTGAACATGACGCGTAGATAACCGAGGGCATTTACAGGAGCAGTTCGGTGATCTGATATAGGAGGCGGGGCGACAAATCGTGAAAGTTCAAGTCGGCTGTGGCCATCTGGGGTAACCATCATAGCAATCTCTACATTCTGTGAACCCAGCCCGGTTACGCGGCCGGCCCATTCACCTTCGACCGTAGCTCGCCCTTCAAGCTTCAAGCCAATTTCCTCGAAGAAAGAAATTGCGTCATCAAGGGATTCGACGACGATGCCGACATTGTCCATTCGCAGTAATTTGTTTTCTGCCATCGTATTTATCTCCTTATGTACCAATGTATAACCTAATCCGATCCTCTTCATCTGTCATTCTATCAAGAAATACGAAGTGCTTCCAAACAAAAATGAAAAGCCGCGCCGCTTATAGACGGCGCAGCCGTTTCACCTTGCCCATGGCATGCCATGTCCGGATTAGATTTTGAACTTGGAGACGGCCTGCAGCAGCTTCGCAGCGGTCTCTTCCGTACCGCGCATCATATCGGTCAACTTCTCGGATCGGCCCATCATCTCGGATGTTTTCTCCGCGATGTACTGCGTGCCTTCCGCATTCTCGTTGTTGGATACGGATACTTCCTGAATGGATTGCGCCACGTTCTGAATCGAGGCGAGCAGCTCTTCGGCCATCGCGCTGAAGTCCGTAACGAGGTATTGGATCGATCCCGCGTCCTTGTAATATTGCTCGCCGTTCACGACCATTGCGTTTATTATCCCGGATGACGGTCGTATCGATGAACGAGAGCGCCTTCTCGGAGCTTCTCGTCAGCGCGTTCACCGAGCCCATGACTTGGCTGGCCACCTGTTGGATTTCGCTCGCCGTCTTCGCCGAGTTCTCGGCCAGCTTGCGAATTTCGTCGGCGACGACCGCGAAGCCTTTGCCGGCTTCGCCCGCGCGGGCGGCTTCGATTGCGGCGTTAAGCGCAAGCAAGTTCGTCCGTGACGTAATATCGAGAATCGAGTCGGTCAGCACGTGGATCTGCTCGACGGCCTTCGCTTGTTCGATCGCGGCTCTCGAGTCGGCTTGAATCTCGCCGTGGATATCCTGGGCCGTGTCGCGGGAAGTCACCGCCGATTCCTTCAACTGCTCGGCGCGGTCCGAGATTTCTTCGGCCATTGCGGAGCCGTCCTGAGCCTTGACGGCGATCGAGGCTTGATTTCCGTAGAAGTCGCGTTCATCTGCTGCGCCATGGCCGCGGTCTCTTCCATGCCGGCCGACATTTGCTCGGTTGTCGCGGATACTTCTTCGACCTGAGACGCCAAGGAATTCATGTTGGCCGAAGAGCGCGTAATCGAAATCCATCTCGCTGTAATTCGGCGTGCTCTTCAACATTTGCTGCAGCGCGCCGATCTTCGTATTCAGCCACCGATCCGTCGCCGCCGCGTTGCTCTCCGCAAGCTCGATCTCCTAGGTGTTGATGGTGGTTGTCAGCTGGAGTAAGGAGATATATCGTCCCGTATGATCGCAAAGTTGCGAGGAATAGAAAACCATTGCGCGATCCAAGTTATCGGGAGCCTATGGATGCATGCCGTTCTCTAACCGATGCGAATCGGCGAGCTTCGCGAAATACCGGACCGTAAAATCCCGGAACCTCGAGACGGACTGCGTCATGTATCGTTCTTCCGGCCAAGATAGCGAAATCGAGCGTCTGCAATAATTCTCCGACAGCCGGAGCTGCACAACGTCGGGACCGGTCGACCCGCCCCAAGTAATGGCTGGGAGGAACGCGACGCCTTGCCCGGCGCGGATGAGGCCGCGCACGGTGGCAGGATCGTCGCTCTCGAACCGGATGAGCGGCGAGTATCCGGCCAAGCGGCAGAACGCATCCGTCGTCTCGCGCAGCGAGGAACCGGGCGGCAGCGTGATGAAGCTTTCCTGCTTCAGTTCCTTCAAGCTGACCTGCGCGCGATCGGCGAGCGGATGCCCGGCCGGCACGGCGACGACGATCTCCTCCTCCAGCAGCAAGACGGACGACCCTGTCGGAGGGACAGCGCCGTCCGACAGACACAGATCGAACTGCGGCGCGCCTTCATCCGCGTGCGCGGCGTGCTGCAGCAGATGAAACTGCGCCTGCGGCCATTCTTTGCGAAATTCGGCCAGCAGGTCCGGCAGCAAGTGGGACGAGACGCGGACGTCCAGCGTGACGAGAGGGGGCGATTCGCCAACCTCGTCCTGCAGCTTGCGTTTCGCGTCCTCCAGCGACTGCAGCGCGATATCCACATGCCGCAGGAACAGCTTGCCGTGTTCGCTCAAGCGAATCGATTTGTTCGAGCGCTCGAACAGCTTCGCGCCGAGCTCGGCTTCAAGCGATGCGATCATTTTGCTCAACGCCGGCTGCGAGATATGGAGACTATGGGCAGCCTTGGTCATATGCTGCATTCGGGCGGCGGTCTGAAAATACTTCAACTGCAGCAGCTCCATCCGATTTCCTCCTTGTCACTCTTGTCATAACTTTAAAGTTATGATGATTATAAATAAATATATATTAGGGTTCATATCGAATGGAAGCTATAATGGTCACAACACCGATAAACAGGAGAAGATGACATGCTAGTACAGACTTGTTCGGGGTTGGTCCGGGGCGCCCAACTAGATGGAGCCTTCGTATTCCGGGGCATCCCTTATGCGGCTCCGCCCACGGGCGAACTTCGGTTCAAAGCCCCGGCGCCGGCTCGGCCATGGCAGGGCATTCGGCATTGCGATCATTTCGGTCCGATCGCTCCGCAGAAAGGCGATCCGAACGGATTCTTGCCCGAACTTCCGCAATCCGAAGATTGCTTGACTTTGAATGTATGGACGACCGGTCCGGCTGAAGTTCTCAAGCCTGTCCTGTTCTATATCCATGGAGGCGGCTTCGTCTCCGGCAAAGGGGCGGATTGCGACGGTCGCCGATATGCGGCCGAGGATGGCCTCGTATACGTATCGATCAATTACCGTCTTGGCGCCCTAGGTTTTCTATATCTAGGCGAGCTGCTGGGCGAAGCGTTCGCAACTTCGGGCAATACCGGCATGCTCGATATCGTCGCCGCCTTGCAATGGGTACGGCGGAATATCGCCGCTTTCGGCGGAGATCCGTCGAGAGTGACGGCCATCGGCAACTCGGCCGGAGCCAAATGCGCGGCGACGCTCTACACGATGGAAGCCGCTCGCGGATTGTTCGCCGGCGTGATCGCGCAGAGCGGCGCCACGCAATCGATTCGCGATCGGAGCACCGCGAACGTGACCGCGCAGCGGCTATTGGATGAATTGGGCCTGGCGCGCGCCGAGGCGCATCAATTGCTGGAGCTGCCGGCCGAGCGGCTGATCGAGGCGCAGTCGGCGATCGGCTTCGATACGTCGCGAAGCCTGCACATGTTCGGACCGGTGGCGGACGGACGGGTTATACCGGACGACCCGCTCGGAAGCATGAATAGCGTCAGCGGAGGCAGCATGCCGCCGCTGTTAATCGGGTCGAACGAAGACGAAGCGGCGATATTCATTCAGGGTGACCCGCTGCTCGCCCCGCCGTCGCCAGACGTTGCAGATCGGCTGTTCGGCGCGAACGCGCCTATCGTATGGGTGAGTTATCGGCGATACTCGGAGAGTATGCCATCCGCGGAAGCATGGAGACGTACGTTATCCGAGCATCTCTATACGATCGGCGCCATGCAGTTCGCGGCGGCGGTTTCCGACGCGGGCGCCAAGGCGTGGGTGTACCGGCTTCGCTGCGGCGGATCGCTCGGAGCGATCCACGGTTACGAGAGCAGTCTGATTAACGGCCTGCATGACGCGGGCATGACGGCTAATCCGGAGGATCCGTTTGCGGTCGCGCCCGAGTATTATCCATTGGCGCGAAGCATGCGGGCGGCATGGGTCGCTTTCGCGAAGACGGGCAATCCGAACGTTGCTCAGCTTCCGGAGTGGCCGACGTACGGAGCGAACCGTTCCACGATGGTGCTTGACCGGCAATGCCGCGTGGGCGAGGACTTGCCGGAGCCGGCCGGAGCGGCCGTGACCCACCAGGTATGGAGGATCTCCGCATGCAGCTGATCGAGATTTCGCTTGTCATGATTTTACTTGGACTTCTGCTTGGATTCGTCGGCGCGGGCGGCTCCGGGTTTATTATCGCCATTCTGACCGTCGTGTTCGGCTATCCGATTCATACGGCGCTCGGGACGGCGCTCGCGGCCATGTTCTTCTCTTCGTTGTCCGGATCGGTCAGTCATTACCGGGAAGGGAACATGGTGTTGAAGACCGGTATCCTCGTCGGCGCGTCGGGCGCGATGGGGGCGTGGTTCAGCTCCGGATGGTCGTCGTTCATTCCCGAGGAGAAGCTCGGTTGGATGACGTCCGGCATGCTATTCGCCTCCGGGCTCGCCTTGTGGTTCAGAATGGCCTTCATGGGGAAGCAGGCTGCTCAAAACGGCGTTCCTGCGGCGACGATCACGTGGCGGTACGCGGTCAATGCCGTGCTGGTCGGAGGCGTAACGGGGGCGCTGTCGGGCTTGTTCGGCATCGGCTCCACGCCGTTCATTCAGCTCGGGCTGATGGTGCTGCTCGGCTTGCCGATGCGGTATGCGGCCGGCACGACGATGCTCGTCATCATCCCGATCGCGTTGGCCGGAGGGGCGGGCTACTTCACGCTGGGCTACCTGGACGTACCGCTGCTCCTCGCGGTCGTGGCCGGGACGATGTCCGGTTCCTACGTCGGCGCGAAATTCACGAAGCGCGTGCCGGTCGCATGGCTGAAGGTATGCATGGTCGTCACCCCGATGATCGGGGCGACGATCTTGCTGCTATAGCAGCGCGAGCAAGACCCGAATACGATTGAACGAGAAGAGGCCGTCCCGTGCGTCATTCAAGATGACGCATGGGACGGCCTTGCCTTATTCGCAACAGAGCTAGTTCCGGTTCAAAGAGGAGGCGTATTCGCCATCGGCCTGTATATATGCATTCTCGATGTACGCTTTCACCGCGACCATATCGGTGACCGAGGCTTCCTCCATAATGATATCGACGCCTGGCTTATACTGGCGCAGCAGCTTCATGTACAGCGCGTAATTCATCTTGCCTTGACCGGCCGCGGCCGTGACGATGCGTCCGTCCGGTCCCGGGAGCCGGTCCTTCGCGTGGCAGGCGATCACGCGGCTGCCGAGCAGGCTGAACGCTTCCTCGATCACTTGGTCTTGCCGGTCGAAATTGTCGTCGTTCAGCAGATTGCCCGGGTCGAGCACGACGCCGATCGAGCTGGTCGGCACCTCCTCGAGCATGCGATGCAGCTGCGCCGTCGTCCCGACGAGATGGCCGTTCGCCGCTTCGAGTCCGATGAACGTGCCCCAGCGCTGCGCTTCCTCGGCCAGCTCCTCGAGCGTCTCGCGCATCGTGGTCCAATCCTGCTCCGTGTAGTCGCCGCCCGGATTGACGCCCGTCTCGAAGGCGACGGTCGGGCATCCGAGCAGAGGCGCGTAGCGGAGCAGCTCCTTGAACCGCGCGATATTGACCCTGCGGCGTTCCGCGTCGCTGTCGAACATATGCAGGTAGCAGCCCAGCACGGAAATTCGCACGTTGCGCTTTCCGAATTCCTCCGCGATCGAAGCGGCCAATCCCGGGCTTAATAGGCCGGGACGCGAGAAATCGACGTCGCTTACGGCTTTCCACAAGGCGAGCTGCACATGGCGAAAACCGGCTGCGCCAACCTTCTCGGCGAGCTCCCGGTATGGCAAACTCCCGAACAAATGGGCTAATACTCCAACGGTCATTTTGAACAACCTCCTAAAATGGCTGGTTATGCATGCGTGTCGGGTTTGCTTAATTCGCGAAATCGTTCCTGTCCGCGTCCTGACGCCGTTCGTATTCCTTCGACATATAGGCGAATAGTTCCTGCGCCGGTTTGAAGTACAGATGGCCATCCGGCCAGGGCTGGAAATGCAAATCCATCCGGCTGTCGTTCCAATTCGCGGGCGTGCCGCTCGTCGTGAGCTTCTTGGCCAGCGCCGGCTCTTCGACGACGGCCGGAAACTCTTGGTAACCGAACAGCACGTTCTCGTGCATCGCGATAATTTCGTACTTCGGTCCGAGGAAAGCCCGTTCTTCCTGAAGCTGATAGTGATAATAAATATAACTGGCCGCCATATCGGGGAGCAGGCGGGCGACGCGTCCGACGCGCCGTTCAACCGGCGTCTTGCGCCGCCAATGATCCAGCGAAGCCGGCGCGTTGAAATGGAACACGTCGATCATCGGAACCCACTTGCGTTTCCGGTCCTGGCCGGGCCAATCCTCCAGGTAAGCCGACATCTCGGGCAGCACTTGATCGGGCGCCAGCTCGCCGCGAACGCATTCATAATATAGAAACAATTGCTCGTCCCATCGGTAACAAGCTGCGACGAGCAAGCTGCCCTGCGCGGCGAGGGATAACGGCGTAGTCGCGTCGCGCGCGGCTTGTTCGCCTTCGGATGCGCGTTCCGCCGGCAGCTGCGCTCTCGCCAATACTCTCGTAATCTCGGACATCCCTTGAACCTCCGGAAAGTTAGACTGCACAGCACCTCTATTATAAGGATAGCGTGCGGCATCATGTCGCCTTATCAGCAAAAACTCGGATTTTTAACGAAAAAATACGGAATAGTGAACCTTCGGATCGTATGTCCGCCGAACGTTCGAGACGATGCGGCATGCAATTCGTTGCCGCCACTAGTGCAAGCCCGGGACATAAGGTTATAGTTAACCTATCATGCCAAGCGAACTTCTAGATCGGAAAGGAAATATAGCCATGAACAGCAATCAGGAGCGGAACGAAATATTCGATAGATCCGAAACGGGCCCATCCTTCCTCATATGGGACCGCTCTGTCGAGCCGCTTGCCGGCGATGTGCTGCTGCCGTTCGCGTACGAGGAATGGCTCGGCCGGGAGATCGGGCAGGGGAGGTTGAAGCCGGGCGTGCATATCTGGCGGCATCGACGCGGCGCGGTGCTGGGCACGAGAGATCGCAAATTGCCCGAAGCAGAGGAGGCGATTCGGGAGCTGGAGGGCGAAGGGTGGTCCGTCGGGGTGCGCAATTCGGGCGGCGCCTTCGTGCCGTTGGATGAAGGCGTGGTCAACGTCACGCTGCTGATGCCGAATCCGTCCGGCCGGATGGAGCATAGGGCGGATTTCCTCCGCATGGTGCGGCTGTTGTCCGCCACGCTGGACGCTTGGGGGCTGCGCGCGGAAGCAGGAGAAATCGCCGGCGCTTATTGTCCCGGCGAGTACGATGTCGCCGTAGGAGGCCGTAAGTTCTGCGGCATCGCGCAGCGGCGGCAAGTTCGCTCGGTCAACGTGCAGGCATTCGTCGTCGCGGGCGGCAGCGGACCGATGCTGGCCGGCGTCGCCGAACGATTCTATGCGGTTGCCTCCGGAGGACTTACGGAGCTCGATTATCCGAGAATCGTGACGTCGAGCATGGCCAGTCTGGACGAGTGTGCGCTCGAGGCGAACATAAGCGCAGACGTCTTCGTTCAGAAGCTGAAGCAGGTGCTCGCCGCGATCGGGGGCGAAGAGGCAGCGCTTCCCGAAGCGCCGGCGGGCGAGGTCGAACGGTTGGCTGTCGAACTTCGCGATCGTTACGATACCCGGTGAGTCGATCGAATGAAGCTGAGCGCAACGGGCGGCACAGAAAAATTTTGAGAAGCTGTCACAAAATGCCTCTCAAGCTCGTCTTACATGAAGGATCGCCAAATTTCAAAATCATGCCAGGAGGCGCGTATAATGTCCGTTTCGGTAACGATTGGCCAAGCAATTGCAAAAGAGGGATTCAAAATGAGCGGCACGTCTGCTCGTACGACCAATGCCGCGGAAATGTCCGGGAATGGCGTCATCGGCGCACAGTGGGGGCAGTTCTTTGGCAATCAGGTGATGGAGAAGATCGCGAATCGTAAAAATGACACGATTCTCGCGGTGTATACCGACTATGAGTCGGACGAGACAGGCGCGTATACGTATGTCTTGGGAGCAGAGATCGCGGAAGCAGGACAGGACAAGGAGCTGCGGACGATCGCCATACCGGATCAGAAGTACGTCGTGTTCACGACGCGCAAGGGTCCTGTTCCGGAAGTGGTCGTAGAGGCTTGGCAGGAGATATGGTCCTGGTCCAAGCATAATGAACGCGCATTCGTCGCGGATTTCGAAGTGTACGACGGCAGGGCGTCGGATCCGGCGAACAGCCAAGTCGATATTTATATTTCGATTAAATAGGGTGGACGGAAGTAACCTTTCAACAGTACGGAATAAAGGGCAGCCTACATGCGGCTGTCTTTTTTGGCGTCCGTAAATGATCTCGACTTAATGACGTGCCCGTTCGTTACAGGAAGGTGTTCACAAGCCGCTAATATCGACAACCTTTCTCGATCTTGATTTTTTTATGTTTCAAAGTGACCGAATGTTTGCCTGCGCCGGTCTAATTAATAGCAAAACCAAACAAGCGAGCGAAAGGAGAACGGCACATGAGCATGACCAAGCTGGCTGCCAAAGCGGTGAACGGCGAAGCGGATGCGTTCCTAGATCTCGTCAAGCAGCTGGAGAATTCGCTATATGCCATGGCGAAATCGATCCTGCGGAAAGACGAAGACGTGGCGGATGCGCTGCAGGAAACGATTATGAAGGCGTATAAATCCGTGACTTCCTTGCGGGAGCCGAAATTTTTCAAAACCTGGATGTTTCGTATTTTGATCAATGAATGTCACAATCTGATCGCCCAACGCGCTCGCGCGGACGTGGTGGCCGACGTACCGACGACCGATGTGGCTCAAGCCGACGATTATGCCAAGGTAGACTTGCGAGAAGCAGTCGACAGGCTGGAAGATCCTCAACGAATCGCCGTTATTCTGCATTACTACGAGGATTTGCCGATTCGCCAAGTGGCGCTCGCGCTGGATATTTCGGAGAGCGCGGCGAAAATGCGCTTGCTGCGGGCAAGAGATACGCTTCAACGTTCGTTATCGACATTTCGAGAGGGGAAGATGAACCTTGGCAGCATCTAATATCGAGCAGGAATTGAAAAAAGCGGGCAACGATCAACCGGCAATGTCGCCGCTTGTGCGAGCGCGCCTGGATGAGACTTATGCGAACATCGGCGGAATCCAGCCGAAACGAAAGGGCCGGACGAGGTGGACCGGATTGCGGCTGATTGCGGCATCGACCGCGGCGGCAGGCGTGCTCGGCATCGGGGTACTGGCGACCGCTTTCGCGTCGCCGGCGATGGCCGATTCGATCCGTAGCCTACCGGTGATCGGCAGCATTTTCAGTACCTTGCAAGGGGATTCGGGGCTGCGTGCGGCAGGGGAGCAAGGGTTGTTCGCGACCGTGAACCGCGAGGTATCGCACGAGGATGTGAAACTTAAGGTAACGGATACGATTTACGACGGGACGAGAGTCGCTTTTCTGTTGACAGTCGAGGCGCCTAACCTGAAGGATGGCGTTTACGACAACGGCCGAAAGACGGTGAAGCTCGGCAGCGCGATCGATCAGGTTGTCTTGAAGGGCGAGAACGACGGTGGCGCGATTTCGAGCTTGAGCGGTGCCGGGGGATTATTCTACGGCGGCGCGGGGAAGGAACACCCGAATACGCTTGTCTTCGAGCAAGTGCTTCCTTACGCGAATCCAAACGATGCGCCAGATGTCTTCGAGGCTTCGGTCACGATAAAACTCGACGGGATCGACCATGAATTCGCCTTCGACATCCCGTTCCGGAAAACAATGCAGGCAAGCATTGAGATTACGCCGGATGCCAAATCGGAGAACGGGGACTACCGCTTCCAAGTCGCGAATGTCGGCGTCACCCCTGTGACAACCCGAATCTTGACGGAGCTCGAATACAAGCACGCATTCGTATTGACCAACAAGGAAGAACGACGCTTGACCCGCGTCGGGATTGCCGTCTTCGACGACCAAGGCCGCAGATTAACGGCGCTGAACGGCGAAGGCATCGTTGAAGGAAACAAGATCGTCTATGACCGCCGTTTTGCCACCACGCCGGGCATGAGCGATTATCTTACCGTGAAACCGTTCAAGATTGAAGACGATTTTGCGGAAGAGGTAAAGGAATCACAATATCTGAAGGGGTTGGAAGTGAAGATAGAGCTTCCTTCCGCCGATTAATCCGATACGCTTGAACCAGGCGGCGAAGGTGGACTTCGCTGCCTGAGTGTTCGCCGGATAAAGGAGACTTGCCGACCGATGTCCATTTCATTTACGATTCAATCATGGCTTGTCCTGTTGCCGGTCGCAATTGTGCTATGCTCGATCGCGGCGGCTCGGACCTTCATTGCCAAGCGCTATTCGTTCCGTCAATTCGCGCTGTTGGCTGCTTTTACCGTATACGCGACGGGAGTGCTTCATTTCGTTGTGTTTCCGATCGAAGTCAACATCGGCGAATTTGCGAATAAAACCCCGTGGTATCGGACGATTCAATGGATTCCGATTCTAACCATGGACGCGAAGACCTTCTTGCTCAATGTCGTCTTGTTCGTCCCGTTCGGCCTCGGTCTGCCGCTGTTATGTTCCTCTTACAAACGCATGCGTCACGCCGCTAAGGCATCCATTTACGCTAGTATTGCCTTCGAGATGATTCAATTGGCGATTCGGATCGTCGCCGGCAACGGCAGAATGACCGATATGAACGATTTGATTGCTAATACCCTCGGCGGCGTACTGGGGTATATTGTCTATCGCAAGCTGATCGCCATGAAGCCGATCGAGCGGCTGTTGAGCGGTTATCGGCTCTCATCCCGGGATGCATGAACCTGTAAGTGTATTTGGACAGATGAAGAACATCCAGGGCGTACAGGGATAAGCCCTGTAACGCGTTTTATTTTCAATGGGAGGCCATTCGAGCTTAGAAGACAGGCTCGCATTGACGTTCTGGGATATTCGGAGTTATTATAGATATATTAAGTCTGTAATTCAATTTAGCCATCCGTCTGTGCATATTATCAACGAGAGAGTCGCGAAGGAGACTGACACATTGAGCAACGAGACGAATAGATCTTATCGGAACAGTTATGACAGCGAGATTAAACTTGATATCGGCGATGCCGGCGAACATACGATACTATCTTTGCTTGAACCGAGGGAAGGGGAGCGAATATTGGACTTGGGGTGCGGTACCGGGAGGTTGACCGCGGCCATCGCGGCGTCCGGCGCCATGACGCTCGGCATCGATTCTTCGGAAGCGCAGATCGAGAAAGCGAGATTGACCTATCCGGAGCTGCGATTCCAAGCGGCCGATGCGTGCCATTACGAAGCGGAGAAGCGCTTCGACGCCGTCTTCTCCCATGCCGCGATCCATTGGATTCCGGATACGGAAGCGGTCGTTCGCACGATTGGCCGCGCGCTTGCGCCGGGAGGACGGTTCGTGGCGGAATTCGCCGGGAGCGGCAACGTGGCGGCGTTGACCGATTCGATCGAACGGGCGTTGGCGGACCACGGGTATGCGCCGGCAGGCAGAATTCCTTGGTACTTGCCGACGATCGGCGAATTTGCGGGATTGCTGGAACGTAATGGATTTCGCGTAACGCTGGCCCAGCATTTCGACCGGCTTCGGCCGTTCAACCACCCGGACGGCATCAAGAGGTGGCTCGAGGGCTTCGATGCGATTTTCTTCGCCGACGTCACCCCGTCGGATAAGGCATCCATCTATCGGTCTGTCGAGATGGACGCGGCGACCGCGCTCCGGAAGGACGGCCAATGGTATAACGACATCAGTCGCATACGCGTCATCGCCTTCAAGCAGCACGCGAATTGAGAACGTACGAGGGGTATGCTTGCCAATCGTCGCGCTTCAACAAAAATTAGCAAAAGATAAGAATTATGCTCGTCCCTTCTATGCTATACTATCACTTAGGTAAATAATGGTTGTCGTCGCAAGTCGTCGCAAGGTCGGCATCCATAGACTCGCAATCATCCTAAGGAGGTTTTATTATGGGAACAAGCAATCCGGTCACGCTTACGGTCGAAGCGATCGTGAACAAGCCAGTCGAGCACGTATGGAAAGTATGGACGGAGCCGGCGCACATTAAGCAATGGAACAACGCCTCCGAAGACTGGCATACGCCGCATGCCGAGAATGACCTGAGAGTCGGCGGCGCGTTCTCCTCGCGGATGGAAGCGAAAGACGGCAGCTTCGGTTTCGACTTCGGCGGCACGTACGACCAGGTGGACCTGCACGAAACGATCGCCTATTCGCTCGGCGACGGCCGCAAGGTAAAGATCAGCTTCGTGCCGGAAGGCGAGACGACGAAGATCGTCGAATCGTTCGAGGCGGAAGAGACGAACGCGGTCGAGATGCAGCAAGCCGGCTGGCAGGCGATCTTGGACAATTTCAAGAAATACGCGGAGTCGCTGGAAGAGGCATAAACACTCGAACGTCAGGCATTCTCGCGAATAACCGAATACGAAGCAACCTACGAAGCCGCGATTTTCGCGGCTTTTTTGCATTATGTCGAGTCTTAACCGGGGGGGTGGAAGTAACCGGCAATATCGGGTTGTCGAATAACCTTCCTTCGTTTACAGTGAGAGAAAGAAGCTGCGGAGGGGATGAACGCACGATGCGCAAGCGGCGGAGATGGATCCCGAATACGCTGAACAACCGGTTGTTCGCGGCCTTTATCGTCATGGTATTGGTGCCGTACGCGATCTTGAGCGCGTACAACTTCAGCGAAGTCGAGAAGGTGATGCGCAACAAGATCGGCGAACAGGATCAAGAGCATCTGGAGGCGGTCAAGCGCTCGTTGGAGAACGTCATGGGCATTGTTATGAAAACGGTTACACTTATCGGTCAGGATCCGACGGTCCTCGCCGTACTCCGCTACCCAGATCAGTACGGCGAGCTGGAGCGTCAGCGCAAAATGGAGAATCGGCTGCAGAGCGTCGACAACAGCTTCTTTCTGACCGGCACGCAAGTCTACTTCACGGTGGCGGACCTTACGCGCAACGTCTATACGTCGTTCCGGCCGGAGGATCGGCTGGATTACCGGAAGATCGCGGACGAGTCCTGGTTCCAAGCGGCCCGAAGCGGCGAGGCGGCTTATCAATGGAACAGCAGCGAACCGAGCTACGTCTCGAAGGACATCTCGCGGAGTCCTTATCTCATCTCGTTGTACGTCGCTTTCAAGGACGAGAACTTGCGCACGATCGGGGTGGCGCGGGTGAGCATCGATTATTTGCCTTGGTTCAAAACGATCACGTCCACCGATCTGAGCGGACAGCGCTATTTCATCGTCAACCGGGAAGGGGCCGTCATTCAGCGATCCGATTCGGAGTCGGAGCTGCCTCCCGCGGTCGCGGTCGGCATTGCCGCGAAGCAGGACGAAGAGTCTGTCGCCATGCTCGATGACCGCCAAAGCCTATACACGTCGAGCTACTTGCCGGCTTTACAGTGGACGATAGTCAAGCAGGTGCCGCTCGGCGTGCTGTACCGGGAGGTCGAGGAGCAGAAGCGCCGGTACTATACGTCGTTCGTCGTCTTCAGCCTCGCGTTCCTGTTGGCCGGATTCGCGATCACCCGGGCGATGACGCGGCCGCTCAAGCTGCTGCAGCGGCGGATGGAAGGCGCGGCCGCCAACGACTTGAAGCTGAAATTGCCGGAGGAAAGGGGGAGCGTGGAGATCGTCGCGCTCTCGAGAAGCTTCAACCGGATGATCCGGGATATGAACGGCTTGATCGACCGGCTGCGTCTGGAAGAACGCCAGCGTCAGGCCGTCCGCTTTCAGGTGCTGTTGTCGCAGATGGATCCGCATTTTCTGCTGAACACGCTCCATTCGATCAAGTGCATTGCGCTTCGCAACGACGACGACGAAATTCACGAGATGTGCATCTCGCTCGGCAAACTGCTGGAGTCCAGCCTTGATCTGGATCGTGACTTGATTCATCTCAAGGACGAGCTTGCGCTGCTCGACGCCTATATGCATATTCACAATTCGCGCTTCGGGCATCGCTTCTCGATTGCGTACGAGTGGCGGGAGGAGCTGGATTACGCGCTCGTGCCGAAGTCGACGCTGCAACCGCTCGTCGAGAACGCCATCGTGCATGGATTCGCGGCGCGGGAGGAAGGACGGATCGTCGTCCGTGGCTATCGCGATCGGGATCGGCTCGTGCTCGAGGTCGAGGACGACGGCGCGGGCATTCAAGAGGAGCGAACGAGCGCCCGCAAGCGGAAAGGGATCGGCATCCGCAACGTGCGCGAACGGCTGGAGCTGCTTTTTCCCGGAAGGGCATCGCTCGAGCTATTCGGCTCTGAGCAAGGGACGCGCGCCTGCGTGACGCTTCCGCTGCTCGTCTCGGCGCCGTACGGAATGGAGAGGGGGAAGGACCATGTGGACGTCGCTCATCGTGGAAGATGAGAAGGAAGCGAAGGAATACGTGAAGCTGCTGCTGCGCAAAGCCGATGCCGGGTTCCGCGCGGATTGGGAAGCGGCCGACGGAGAGGAGGCGCTCGCCCTCATCGTAAGGCATCAGCCGGATCTGGTTATCTCCGATATCATGATGCCGAAGATGGACGGCGTCGAGCTGCTGAAGCGTGCCAGAGAGGACGGCTACGAGGGACGCTTCGTCATGCTCACCTGCATGAACGAATTCGAATACGCGAGGCAAGCGTTAGAGCACGGCGCGACCAGCTACCTGCTCAAACTGTCGATGGATCTGGCGGGATTCAAGCAGATGCTCGGCAAAGTCGACGCGGAGCTTCGCAAGCTCGGACGGATCCGGCAGCTCGAGACGTACCTGAAGGCGATTCCGAGCCAGCCGGACGAGGAGACCGACCATCCCGAGATCAACAAGGTTATCCGTTACGTGAAAGATCGCTTCAACGAACCGATGACGCTATCGGCGCTGGCCGCTTACGTGAACATGGATGCCAGTTACTTGAGCGATTTATTCAAGCGGAAGACTTCGGTGACGCTGACCCATTACGTGGCTCGGCTTCGGGTCGACGCGGCCAAGTTTTATTTGACGCATACCGACGATCCGGTACACGTGATCGGCGAGCGCGTCGGTTTTCAGAACGACAATTACTTCATCAAAATCTTCAAGCGAACGACCGGCGGCACGCCGGCGCAGTATCGCAAGTCGACGGGACGGTCAGACGGGTAGACCGGCCGGCATGAACCGGGCACCTCCGCGCGGAGGGAAGCCAAGGTAACTTTTCTCCCTGCGCGCCGCGTATATGGAATCCAAAAATCGTTCTATCGACCGCCAAAGCGCGTTCCTTATCCGGCTGCCTGGCCGACGGTATAGTTGAAGATGTAAGGAAAGCGCAACCAAAGGGGAGGATGCTCAATGAAGCGGAACAGATGGATGTCGGCCTCGCTTGTCCTCGCGTTGACGGTCAGTCTGCTGGCGGCTTGTTCCGGCAACGGCGGCAACGGCGGAGAAGTCAATTCCGGGGGGAATGGCAAGACAGAGACGGAATCGTCGTCAGGCGGCAAGAAGACGGAGGTCATCAAGCTGAAAATGTGGGGCGGCGTGCCGGTGGAGGCCGGTCCTCAAGCGGTCGTGGACGCGTGGAACGCCGAGCATCCCGACATTCAAGTCGAATACGAGCGGTTCGTCAACGACGACGCGGGCAACATGAAGCTGGATACCGCCTTGACGACCGGGCAAGGGGCGGACTTGTTCGTCAACTACGCCATGCCGCGGCTCAAGCAGCGCATCGACGCGGGGCAGGCGCTCGATCTGAGCGAATTCGCGGATTACAATATCGACGAGCAAATGGGGAGGGACGCGTCGCAGTGGAAGGTGGACGGCAAGTATTACGGCATGCCGACGACGCGGGGCATCTCGTTCATGTGGTTGAACAAGGACATGCTCGACGCGGCGGGTCTGCCGATCCCGCCTGCCGATTGGACATGGGCGGATTTGCGCGAATACGCGAAGAAGTTGAAGACGGACGCGACGTGGGGGCTGCTTCGCCACGAGGCGATCTTCATGAATCCGTTCAACAGCGTGTTGGAATCGGTCGGCGTCACAAGGGCGGACGGTACTTCGAATCTGGATCATCCGCTGCTCAAGGAAGGTTTCTCGACGTGGCACGACATGATGTTCGCGGACAAATCGACGCCGACCTACGGCGAGCAGATGACGAGCAAAATGCCGGTCGACACCATGTTCCTCAAGGGCGAATCGGCGATGCTCGACGCGGGCGGCTTCATCTTCCGGAATGCGAACAATCTGACCGACAACCCGCGCACGTTCAAAATCGCGTTCGCGACGACGCCGAGAATGTCGGCGGATCAGCAGGGCGCGAAGGCGGCCGGCGGTCTGGGCGACGTCCTCTCGATCAACGCCAAATCGGCGAACAAGGAAGCCGCCTGGCAATTCCTGAAGTGGTACGCGGACGGCGGCATGCTGCCGATGGCCGCGGGAGGACGGATTCCGGCCTCCAAATCGGTGAACGGCGACGAAGCCGCGGCGCTGCTGCTCAAGGGCGTCGAAGACAAGTATGATATCGATTCGCTGAAGAAAGTCGTGTTCGGCCAATTCGAGACATTCGTCGAATCGCTGCCGCAGCAGGTCGTCGACATCCGCAAGGCGGAATACGAGAAATATTTGCTGCAGCAGGCGGAATTGGACGCGTCGCTCGCCGAGATGGCCGAGAAGCATAACGAGTTTCTGAAGCAGCAGCCATAGAAGACGTTCAAGGGGGAAGGTACGATTGCCGCTTCCTCCTTTCTTATTCCCGCCGGGGGACTGCCCGGCGACAAGAGGAGGGGATTCATGCATGAGCGGCTGGAGAAAGAAGGAGCGATTATGGGGATTGTTGTTCATCGGTCCCAATCTGCTCGGCGTGACGCTCTTCTTCATCCTGCCGGCGCTATTCTCGTTCGGGCTGCTGTTCACCGATTACCGGTTTGCGAATCCCGATATGAATTTCGTCGGACTGGGCAATTTGAAGCGATTGTTTCACGACGAGCTGTTCTACCTCGCGCTGAAGAACACGGCCTTGTTCCTGGCCTCGGTGCCGGTGTCGATCGGACTGGCGTTCCTCGTTGCGCTGGCATTGAACAAGAGCGTCTATCTGCGGTCGCTGCTGCGAGCGATGTTCTTCATGCCCTACATCACGAGCGGCATCGCCATCGCGTTCGTCTGGATGCTGCTGTTCCAGCCGTCGAAAGGTCCGATCAACCAGCTGCTGCGCGCCGTCGGCATCGAGAACCCGCCAGGCTGGTTCTCCACTACGGACACGTCGATGCTCGCGATCGACATCATTTGGATATGGTTCATGCTCGGCTATTTCATGATCATCTATTTGGCCGCGCTGCAGGAGCTGAACTCCGAATTGCTGGAGGCGGCCAAGATCGACGGCGCGCGCGGCTGGGTCACCGTCCGTCGGATCATATGGCCTTTGGTCAGTCCGACCACGTTCTTGCTGCTCGTCACGGGTCTGATCATGTCGATCAAGACGTTCGGCATCATTCAAGCGATCACGCAGGGCGGACCGGGGAACAGCACGACGATCGTGTCGCTCTACGTCTACCGGACGGCCTTTAGCTATTACGAAATGGGGTACGCCTCCGCAATCTCGTGGGTGCTGTTCGCCATCATCCTGTTCATCACGCTCATCCAGTGGTTCGGCCAGAAGAAGTGGGTTCATTATTGAGAAAGGGGGACATCCCCGTGCAGATTCGATCGATTTCTTGGCGCAAAAGCGCGGCGACGGCGATCATGTTCGCGCTCGGCCTGCTGATGATCCTGCCTTTCCTCTGGATGATCAGCACGTCGGTGAAACGGCCGGACGAGGTATTCGAATATCCGATTCGGTGGCTGCCGGACCAGCTGCTGTGGAAGCATCATCTCAAGGTGTGGTCTGGTCCGAAAGGTTTCGCGCTCTATTACGCCAACTCGCTGAAGATCGCGATTATCGCGACCGTAGGCTCCACGTTCCTGGCGGCTTTCGCGGCCTACGGCTTCTCCCGCATCGCGTTCAAGGGACGAGATACGTTGTTCGTCCTGTATTTGTCCATGATGATGATTCCGCCGCAGGTGCTGTTCGTGCCGAAATTCATCATGTTCGAATGGGCGGGCATTTACAACACCCATTGGGCGCTTATACTACCGGGGCTTGTCAGCATATTCGGCGTGTTCCTGCTGCGCCAGTTCTTCGTCGGCATTCCCAAGGAGATCACGGAATCCGCCTTCATCGACGGGGCCGGGCATCTGCGCATCTTCGGCCAGCTAATGCTGCCGCTGGCCAAACCGGCGATCGCGACGTTCATGATCATCGATTTCTCGTGGCATTGGAACGATTACGAGAACGCGCTCGTCTTCTTGACCGAGAGCGATCTATATACGGTGCCGCTCGGCCTGCAGAACTTCATCCTGGAGTACAACATCGATTACAACGGCATGATGGCGGCCGCGACGGCGGGGATTCTGCCGATGCTGCTCGTCTTCATGGCTGGCCAGCGATTCATTATCGAAGGCATATCCAGCTCGTCGGTCAAAGGATGATCGGGCCGCGGGCTGAAGCGAAAGGGGACGAAAACGTCAAATGAGAGACGAGACGGTTCAGACGGATATCACGGTTATCGGAGGCGGACTGGCCGGCGTATGCGCCGCGGTCGCGGCGGCGAGGCTCGGGCGCACAGTCGCGCTTGTGCATAACCGGGCGGTGCTCGGCGGTAATTCGAGCAGCGAGGTGCGGGTGTGGGTATGCGGCGCGACCTCGCACGGGAAGAACAGGTATGCCCGGGAGAGCGGCATCATGGGCGAGATGTTCGCGGAGAATCAGTATCGTAATCCGGACGGCAACCCGTACCTGTGGGATTTGGTCGTGCTCGAGACGGTGAAGGCCGAGCCGAACATCCGGCTGTTCCTCAATACCGATGTCCACGAAACGGAGGCGACGGGTCCTGAAGAGGAGCGGCGAATCGCGTCGGTCACCGGCTGGATGATGGGCTCGGAGCGGCGCATCCGTTTCGAGAGCGCGTTTTTCCTTGACTGCACGGGCGACGGGTTGGTCGGCTTTCTCGCCGGGGCGCGATACCGGATCGGACGCGAGGCGAAGCATGAATACGGCGAGGAATGGGCGCCGGATACGGCCGACGACATTACGCTCGGCAGCACGATTCTGTTCTATACGAAGGACGCCGGACATCCCGTCCGCTTCGTTCCGCCTTCGTTCGCCAAAGATATCGCGAAAACGTCCATCCCGATGCGGCGCGTCATCCGCAGCGGCGATTCGGGTTGCCATTACTGGTGGATCGAATGGGGCGGCGAGCTGGATACCGTCCACGACAACGAGCGGATTCGCGACGAACTGTGGTCGGCGATCTACGGGATCTGGGATTATATCAAAAACTCCGGCCGCTTCGAAGCCGAACGGATGACGCTCGAGTGGGTCGGCGCGCTCCCCGGCAAGCGCGAATATCGCCGGTTCGTCGGCGATTACGTGCTCAATCAGCGCGATATTATGCGGCAGGAGCCGTTCGCCGACCGGATCGCGTTCGGCGGCTGGTCGATCGACCTGCATCCTCCGCAGGGGATGTACGCGGGCGAGTCCGGTTCCAAGCATATGTACGCCGACGGCGTCTACCACATCCCGTTCCGTTCGTTGTATTCCGCGAACGTCGCGAATCTCCTGTTCGCCGGACGCAACATCAGCGCTTCGCACGTGGCTTTCGGGACAACACGGGTCATGGCGACGTGCGCGGTCATCGGCGAAGCGGCCGGCTCCGGCGCGGCGTTGTGCGCGGAGCTCGGCATGACGCCATCCGAGCTTGCGCAAGGCCGCATGACGGAGCTGCAGCAGCTTATGCTCAAGCAGGATGCGTCCATTATCGGCCTGCGCAGCGAGGACGCGGCGGATTTGGCGAGGCAGGCGAAGGCGGAGGCATCGTCCGCGCTTCGACGCCTAGCCGCCGAGGAGGCGGATTCGGAATATCCGCTCGCGTCGGATGTCGGTCAGTTGATTCCGATCGATCCGAAGTTGAACGGGCTCGAGCTGCTGCTGAGCGCTTCGGAGCCGACCGCCTTGCAGGTCGAAGTGTGGGATACGGGACGCGCGGAGAACTACGTCCCTCGTGCGAGAAAGGCGGAAGTCCTGGTGAACGTGCCGAACGGGGAGAAGCAATGGCTGCCGATCCCGATCGCATGGGAGCCGGGCGAGGCGCAGAATGCGTTCTTGATCGTGCGGGCGAACGATCGCATTACGCTGTATCCGTCGGCTTCGCCGGTGACGGGGGTGCTGCCGTTCTACTCCGACCAGGTCGACGAGCAGGCGCGCGGGTCGATTACCGACGGGAAGCCGCAGCCGCTGCTGGATTGGGAGATGAACCGGATGGGGCGGCGCCCGTTCTGCTTCCGGATCGCCGGCGAGTCCAACGTCTTCGCGGCCGAGCGGATCGTCGACGGCTATCACCGCCCTTACGGACAGCCGCATCTATGGGTGTCGGAGCCGATGCAAGATGGACGGGAAGAGTGGGTATCGCTCACTTGGGCGGAGCCCGTAAGCATCCGTGAAATCCGGTTGACCTTTAACGACGATCTCAATGAGGATCTAATCAACCTGCATCACCACCGGACGCCTTTCGACGTCATGCCGGAGCTGGTCAAGGATTATCGGATCGAAGCGTGGCAGGAGGCGAGCTGGCGGACGATCGCGGCCGAACGGAATAACCGCAAGCGTCATCGGGTTCACCGTCTGCCGAAGCCGATCGAGGCGTCGCGGCTGCGCGTGGTCGTAGAGTCGACGAACGGCGGCAAGCGCGCGGAGATCGTGGAAGTTAGGGTGTACGGGTAAAGAAAGTCGCTTTTGTCCATGGGATGCCGCGACTGGAGGCGACGTCTTACGCGCTTGGCGATTATTACTACGTCTGATCATTTGCCGAACGAGAGGAAGACCTTGGTCCCGTGACCAGGGTCTCTTCGGCATGCCTGCTCGGATATAGAAATACCTGCCCCGACCTAGAGTTTACCGCATGTTGCCTACACCCGGTTTGCTATATAGTGATAGTATGCGAGCTTCCTTGCCGACCGAAAGGAGAAGGACCTATGACTCAACGACCATTACCGCGGAACCGCTCCGCATCTGCTTCGCGATCACCCGGCACGTCTAGGGTCGTCTCCCCGACCAATCGGCCGTCTTGGCCCCAACGTCTCTTCTATTCCATCTCGTTCAAACGCCGGCTGTGGTTGACGTTCGTGCTGCTGATTACCGTCAGTCTCGCTTCCGTCGGCACGATCGCCTACCTGATCGCCGCGAGCGAAATTCAGCGGACCGCCCTGCAAGCAAGCCGGGATACCGTCAATCAATCCGCGCAGATCGTGAGCGAGCGGATGAAAAATATCGGCACCGCCGTCCGGGCGCTCATGTTCAGCGACGCCTTCCAGGATATGATGCTCGACGTCCAGCGCGGCGACCGGAACGGGTATTACAAGTGGCTGTCGCTCCTGCAGCCGGCCTTCTCGCAAGTGAAATTCAATGACGCGATGATCCATAGCATGCTGATCGCGACGCCGATCGGCGATTTCTACCCGACCTCGAACGTGCGCAGCGCCGGCGTTTCTTTCTACGAATCCGATTTGTACGCGGAATTCAAGACGCAAGGCCGCGGCTTTTGGACGAGCGGGCATGCCGATCCGTTCTTCAAGGACGGCGAGCGCGTCGTCTCTCTCGTCGCGGAAGGCGTGCTGGACGTGTCCGATCATATGCGGACGCTCGACGTGTTCGTCGTCGTGAACGTCAGAGAATCGGATCTGGTCGATCTGTTCATGGACAGCCTGAGCCAAGGCGATAAAGCCTATGCGTTCCTCGACTCGTCCGGCGGCCTGGTGGCATCGGCGACGATCGACGATGCGGCCTACGACTTTATGAACGAGCCGAGCTTCGCCGAGCGGCTGACGCCGGCGCCGTCGGGCGACTTCTTCTTCCGCCAGGACGGGGACGATTATTTGGTCAACTTCAGCCGTCTCCCGGTCAAGGAGGAATGGATGATCGTCGGGGTGCAGTCCAAGGCGAAACTGCTGGCGAAGTTAAGCGGCATCAAGCGAGCGACGATCGCCGTCGTCGCCGGATTCGTGCTGCTGTCGCTCATGATCGCCAATCGGCTGACCTACGTGCTGCTGCGGCCGCTGTTCCAGCTGCAGCGCGTTATGAAGCGGGTGGAGGAGAACGATCTCGACGTCCGGTACGAAAGCCCCTATATGGACGAGGTGACCCAGGTCGGCTTCCGCTTCAACCGGATGCTCGAAGAGATCGCACAGTTGATCGACGACGTGAAGAGCCGGGAGCGGGAGAAGCGACGGGCGGAATTCAAGGCGCTCACGGCGCAGATGGATCCGCATTTCTTCTACAACACGCTGCATACGATTCACTGCAAATCCGTGCTCGGCGAGAATGAGGACGTCAGCGAGATGATTCTGGCGCTGTCGCATATGTTCCAGCTGAGCTTAAGCGGAGGCCGGGAACGCATTACGCTCCGGGAGGAGCTGGAGCATGTCGGCAACTACGTGGCGATCCAGCAGAAATCGTACGAGCGGCTGTTCCGGTGCCGGATCGAGGCGGACCCGGAGGCGCTGAATTGCTTGGTGCCCAAAATCATGCTGCAGCCGCTCGTCGAGAACAGTATTCTTCACGGATTCTCCGACCGCGGCGAGGGCGGCGACGTTCGGGTGGCCGCCGAGCTTGGCGCGGATTCCCTGCTGCTTACGGTGGAGGATAACGGCTCCGGCTTTGATCCTGCGCGGGTGCGGGAACGCATGACAAATCCGCCCGAAGGCAAGCATGGTTACGCGCTTCGGAACATCGCGCAGCGGCTGCAGTTGTTCTACGGCGAGGATGGCGCGGCATTCATGCTGGAACATAACGAATCGGGCGGCGCGCGTATTACGCTGCGGCTGCCGCGCGAAGAAGGGGGCGGGAGAGAGGATGCAGGAGAAAATCGCGCGCATGTGCGTGATTGACGATATTCGCAGCGTGGTGGACATGGTGACGACGAAAATTCCTTGGGGTGAGCACGGCATCGAGATCGTCGGCAGCGCGACGAACGGCGAAGAGGGACTGGCGCTGATCGAAGCGCTCAAGCCCGATCTTATCTTGACCGACGTGCGCATGCCGAAGATGGACGGGCTGGAGATGACGCGCCGCTCGCTTGCGCTGTCGCCGGGCAGCAAAGTAGTTATCTTGAGCGCCTACGCCGATTTCGAATACGCCCAGAAGGCGCTCCAATTCGGCGCGGTAGATTACGTGCGCAAGCCTTTCGCGATTGCCGATCTGATCAAGGTCGTCCTGAAGGCGAAGGAACAGTGGCTCGGCGAACAGGCGGAGCGGGAAAAGGTGGGCAAGCTTGCGGCGGCGGTCAAAGAAAGCCTGCCGGCGCTGCGCCAGCAGTATTTATCGCTATTGATCCATCACCCGACCGACATCGCCGATGCCCGGCAGTGGTGGGGGTTCCTGGAGCTTACGCCGCTCGCGCCGCCGCTCGCCGTCATGGTCGTCCAGATCGACCAGCTCGCCGAACGGTACGGCAGCTCCGGCTTGCGGGAGCTCGAGCTTGCCCGGTTCGCCTTGCAAAATATCGTGGAGGAAACGCTGGCTGCGCGCGCGAAGGCGGTCGTGTTCCGGGAGGCGTTCAACCGGTACGTCTGCCTCGTCGATACCGGGAACCTCGGCGCGCCACTGCTCGAGATCGCCGATAATTGCTGCGCGAACATCGCGTCCTATACGAAGTTCACCATATCCGTAGGGATCGGAGAGGAG
Source organism: Paenibacillus methanolicus (assembly GCF_008124765.1). Lineage (GTDB taxonomy): Bacteria > Bacillota > Bacilli > Paenibacillales > Paenibacillaceae > Paenibacillus_Z > Paenibacillus_Z methanolicus. Next base: position 335,482 of record NZ_VNHS01000001.1, read on the forward strand.
TCCGTGGATTGGAGAGGGCTTCCGCGAAGCTATCAGCAGGCGCTCCGCGCGTTGTCCTATCACTTCTATACGGGCGGGGGCGGCGCGTTCCGTTATTCGCCCGCGGACGAACGAGGCACGGACGCCTGGATCTACTCCGCCGAGAGCGAGCAGGAGTTTCTGTTTGCCTTCCGCAGCGGTAACTTGGCCAAATGCCGGGCGTGGTTAGACGCGGCGTTCGTCGAGATGGGCGCCGCCAAGACGCTTCCGGCGCCGAGCGACGCGGAGCATCTATTCCGGGGACTGGCGCTGCGCATGCATCGGATCATGCTGGAGAAGTTCCCGCGCTCGGCGTTGGCGGCGTTCGAGCGGCTGGCCGATGCGACGAACGACGCTGCTCGCTCGATGGAAATGTCGGATTATCGAGCTTGGCTGAACGGACTGTGCGAGGAAGGGTGCGGACTCATGGAGCGAGAGCGGACAAGCGAGTCGCAGCGGATTATTTTCCGGTCCATGGACTATATCAAGGCGAATCTTCATCTCGATCTGACGTTGGAGCTGTGCGCGCGCGAGGTGAATCTCAGCTGGGGGTATTACTCGAATTTATTCAAGAAAGCGACGGGAACGACGTTCCAGCATTACGTGACGCAGCAGAAGATCGAACGCGCGAAGGCGCTGCTGCTGGCCGACTATCAGGTTCAGGAAATCGCGGACCAGCTGGGCTACGAGCATCGGCGCTACTTCAGCGAGGTGTTCAAGAAACAGACGGGGTTGACGCCGACCGAGTTCAAGGAATCGTTCCTGGGGAAGCCGCCGTCGCATTGAGCCGCGCAACAACTCGAAAAAGCTGCCCTCGAACCGCAAGTTGCCGCATTATCGTCCGAAGGCCGATTCTTTATAGTAAAGAGGTAAGCGAAAGCGTTCTTAACAGAAAAGGGAGGATCATCCATGCGCATGAAAAAACTCGGAATCGCGGCGACGATCGGAATGCTGGCTTTCTCGGCGGCTGCCTGCAGCGGCGGAAGCGGCAACAACGGCAATAACGGCAATAACGGCGGCAATGGCGGAAGCGGCAATCCGCCGGCTACCGAAGCGGCCGGGAATAAGGAGCCCGCAGGCGGGAACGAGGCGAAGCCGCAGGAGAGCGGGAAGAAGGTCAAGCTGTCCTATTGGACGGGCGACCGACACGACCAGGACTACATTACGGAAGTCGTCAAATCGTTCAACGCGTCCAGCGCGGACAACATCGAGATCGAGCTGGTCGTGAAGACCGACGACTTCAATCAAGCGATCGACCTCGCCTATGCTTCCGGCCAAGCGCCGGACCTGATCCGCGTAAAGGAGAACACGATTCAGGCGTGGGCCAAGAAAGGATATCTGGAGCCGATCGACGGCTATCTATCCGACGAGCTGAAGCAGAAGTTCCCGGCGATTCCGGATTTCAACCAAATCGACGGGAAGCTGTATTCGCTGCCGAACTATGGTTCAACGCTGAGACTCGTGTACAACAAGGATTTGTTCGCCAAAGCGGGCGTCGCCGCTCCGCCGAAGACGCTCGACGAAATGGTCGAGACGGCGAAGAAGCTGACCGAAGCGGGCAAGGCCGAAGGCGCCTACGGGTTCGCGCAGAACTTCAAGAGCACGCAGAGCGCGCTGTTCCGCTCCGCGCGGGTCATCGCCGAAGCGAACGGGCACGGCGGACTTGGATACGACTTCAAGACGGCGCGCTACGACTGGAGCAGCTACAAGCCGATCGTCGAGGCGTTCAAGAAGATGGTCGACGACGGCAGCACGATGCCGGGTATGGAGTCGCTCGACATCGACCCGCTGCGCGCGCAGTTCGCCGAAGGCAAGATCGGCATGTATATCTCGTTCTCGTCCGAGCCGGGCGTCTATCAGAATCAGTTCCCGGCCAAGATCGATTGGGCCGCGGCGCCGGTGCCGACGACGGACGGGCAAGTGCACGGCAAGACGTCGCTCCTCGGCGGTCAGTGGCTCGCGATCAGCGCGGAGTCGAAGAACAAGGAAGCCGCCTGGAAATTCATGCAGTACATGTACGGCGACGACATCTTGAAGGCGTACCAGGAGAAAGGGTTCGGCCTGTCGATGGTGCCGCACATCGCCTCTTCCGCCGGGAAGCCCGCGATCAACGGCATCGAAGGATTCATGCCGACGGAGAACGACGGCACATGGCCGCTCGAACCGACCTCGGCGCTCAAGCTCGAAGGGATCATGGCGCCCGACGCCTTCTTCAAGTACATGCTGAGCGGCGGAGATCTGGATGCGATCGTGGACGACTTGAACGCGCGCTACAACGCCGCGTTGGATAAAGCGATCGCCGCCGGCGAAGTGAAGGCCGAGCCGGATCCGGCGTTCGACCCGATGAAGCTGAAATAAAGAGCTTATTCATAGGAGCGCCGCGTGCCGCGGGCGGCGCTCCTTTCTTAATGTCAAAAAACGCTTGCGGCAAGGAGGTTTACCTATGCTTCGGCTGCGTCAAACGGGCTTTTCGTATCTGTTTCTGTTCCCCAGCTTCCTGCTGACGGCCGTCCTCGGCCTCTATCCGATCGGCTGGGCGATCTGGTACATGTTCTTCGATTACAAGGGATACGGAGAAGCGTCGTTCGTCGGCCTCGCCAACTTCGAGCGGCTGGCGCGCGATGCGCAATACTGGGATTCGGTCGTCAACACGTTCGTCTACGCGGGCGGGAAGCTGGCGATTACGATCCCGCTCAGCCTGGCGCTTGCGGTCATTCTGAATCGCGCCTTCCGGGGACGGAGCCTGCTGCGGGCGGTCATTTTCCTCCCGACGATCATCAGCTCCGCCGTCATGGCCGTCGTCTTCTACATGCTGTTCAACTCCTACAACGGCCTGCTCAATCAATACTTGCTCAAGCTGAACCTGATCCCGGAGCGGATCGATTGGCTGGGGCCGGACCATGCCATGCTGACGACGATTCTGATCGCCGTCTGGGGCGCGGTGGGCAACTATATGCTGCTGTTCCTGGCCGGCTTGCAAAATATTCCGCAGGACGTCTACGAAAGCGCGTCGATCGACGGCGCCAACGGGCGGCAGCAGTTCTGGCACTTGACGGTGCCGATGCTCGGCCCCGTGCTGCAGATCGTCATCATGCTGGCGATCATCAACTCGCTCAAGGGGTACGAGAGCATTATGGTGCTCACCGACGGCGGGCCGATCGGCAAGACGGAGGTCATGTTCCTGTACGTCTACAAGCTGTTCTTCCCGACGCCATCGGCTTCCTTCACGGCCGATCAGCAGTTCGGCTACGGCAGCGCGGTCGGCTTCGCGACGGCCGTCATCGTCGGCATCGTGACGCTGCTCTACCATCTCTTATCCCGACGCTTGAACAAACTACAGTAAGGAGGGGTGCCCGATGACGAATTCGTCGGCTTACGCGCAATCCGGGCAGCCATTCCGCCTTCGCCTGGCCGGGCGCTGGGGAGGGCGGCTGCTCATCGGCTTGTTCCTGCTCGTCATCGCCGGTCTGATTCTCTTCCCGCTCGTCGTCACCGGCTTCGGCTCGCTCATGACGAACGCCGAGATTACGGCGGGCGGGAAGCTCATTCCGGCCAAGTGGCAGTTTATCAATTATAAAGAGGCTTGGGTGCAGGCGAACTTCTCGCGGTTTCTGTGGAACAGCCTGTTCCTGAGCGCGGCTTCCACGGTGGGGACGCTCATCGTCGCCTCGATGGCGGCCTACGTCGTGGAGCGGATGACGTTCCCGGGCAAGGCGCTGTTCGTCGGCCTGCAGGCGTCGACGATGTTCATCTCGATCGGCGCCGTCGTGCTCCGGCCGCAATTCCAACTCATGGTCAAGCTGCATCTGCATACGACGCTATGGGGCGTCGTGCTCATTCTGATCAGCGCGCACGCGTATATTTTCTTCATCCTGCTCAGCTTCCTCAAGGGATTGTCGCGGGAGCTGGACGAAGCCGCGAGGATCGACGGCTGCTCGAACGCGGGCATTTACTGGCGGATCATCCTGCCGCTGCTTCGTCCGGCGCTCGGCGTCGGCGCGCTGTTCACGTTCTGCGGGGCGTGGAACGAATATTTGCGTCCGCTCGTGTTCACGCTCAACAACCCGGAGTTGCAGACGCTGACGGTCGGCTTGTCCTATCTGCGTTATGGCCCGACGGCGGCCGTGCAGACCCATTACATGTTCGCCGGCGCCTGCTTGTCCATTTTGCCGCTGCTGCTGGCTTACGCGGTCGCGAACCGGTCGTTCATGCAAATGACGGCGGGCTCGCTGAAAGGGTAGGTGGCGCAACACATGCTGGAGATAAGACGCGAGAAACTGCGCGCGAACGGACGATCGCCGCACTTCCGGGCCGCGCTGGCCAGACTGCGAACGGAAACGGCGGAGGCGGCGCGAATCGGCGAAGTCGATTTTGCGGGCGCGAGGGGGCAGTGGACGCATCTCTACCACTGCCACGCGGACGGCGCGGCGCTTCGATTCGATTGGGAGCAGCCCGGCTGCCACGTCTGCCCCCTATGCGGAACGGTCTACGCTGGCGAGCCGTTCGACGGCTGCTGGATATCGATCGCCCATAACCGGATCGCCAAGGCGGTCTATCACGCGGCGTTGCTTCACGCCATTGAGCCGGACGAAGCGCTGGCGACGACGGCCAAGCGGTATATGCTCGAATACGCGGAACATTATTCCGATTACGCCGTACACGGCGAAATCCCGTACAACGGTCCCGGGAAACTGTTCGCCCAGACGCTGGACGAAGCGCATTGGATGCTGGATCTGGCCGCAGGCTATTCGCTGCTGAGCGGGGAGCTCGCCGAGGAGGAGAATTCGCGCATTCGCGCCGGGTTGCTCGCGCCATGCGCCGAATTCCTGATCGCGCATAAGGAGATGCAAATTCATAACCACGCCGTTCTCATTACGTCGGCGATCGGGGCGCTCGGCATTCTGCTCGGCGACGACGCGGTCGCGTCGGCCGGGTTGGACGGCGAATACGGCCTCCGGGATCAGATTGCGCGCGGCATTCTCGGAGACGGCTTCTGGTACGAAGGAAGTTTTACGTACCACTTCTATGCGCTGCGGGCACTTCTTAGCTTCTCGCTTCTCGCGGAAGGCACCGCCTGGGACGTGAGGAATAGCGCGCAGCTGAAGGCGATGTTCGATTTCCCGCTGCGCGTCGTGCTGCCCGGCGGCCGTCTGCCGGCTCTGAACGATTCGGGGCCGTCCGAGCTGCTGGTCGCTTATGCGAGCTTATACGAGGCGGGATTAGACTTTTACGGAGATACGCGTCATAGATTGCTCCTGCAAGAGGCTTATTACGGACAAGAGGCGGGACGGGCGGCGTGCAACGAGGAAGGATGCGTGACCTTCCAAGCTCGCGATTCATTGGAAGCGCTGTTATACGGTGGCGAACTACCGGATACGGAAGCTGAAACAGGCAGCGTATTACAAGCATGGACGGAACGTTCCTTTACGTCGGCGGAGAGCGGCCTGACCAAGCTTGTCCGTCCCGCGGGCTGGCATGCGCTCCTGAAGCACGGGCCGTTCGGCGGCGAGCACGATCATCTGGACCGACTCGGGCTTCAGCTCGGTTACGAAGGGCGTCCGGTCTTGACCGATCCGGGAACGACGGCGTACGGCGTGCCTGCCCACTACGGCTGGTTCAAGCATACGCTCGCGCACAACGCGCCGAGCGTTGGCGGTTTCGACCAACCTCCCCGCGACGGGCGGCTCGCGCAGGCGCACGATCGCGCATGGGGGACATGGGCGGAGTCCGCGGTCGATTGGACGGAGTACGGTTACCGCATGCAATCGAGCATCTTTCTTCCCGAGGAGCTCTGCCCTTGGGATGAACGCCCGTATGCGGGCGTAACGTTCCGCCGCATCGTCGCGCTCGCGGACGACCTGGCGCTTGACGTCGTGCTGGCGGAAGCCTTGGAAGCGCGCGAATTTTGCCTTGCGCAGCATATCGCCGGCGAATGGGAAGTCCCTTGCGACGCGTGGCTCCCGAATTATCACGCATTCGGCGCGATCGACGGACGTTGGCTGAGCGCGCATCGGGGCCGCATGTCCGGGCCGCGAGAGACGCTGCGCGCCAAGCTGCGGGCAGGCGGGCGCATGCGGCTGGACGGCTGGTGCTCCGTACCGTCGTCGATGTCGCTCGCGGATACGCCGGATAATCCGCCGACCGCATCAAGGGCAACGCTCATCCGCTCCACGCAAGCGGTTCGTACGGCGATGTTCGTCCACGCCTACCGATTCGAGGACGAACAAGCCGAACCCGCCGCCTCCGCCCCAAAGGAAGGACTGGACGTGTCGCCGACCGAAGACGGCGGTTGGCGAATCGAACTGCGAACGGGAGGCGGCGCGCGTCGATTCCGCTTGCATTGGCATGATACGTCGGCCGAATTCGGCATGACGGACGACCTATGAAGGCATCAGAGAGGAGCGAAGCAGGTGGATAAGGAAGAATGGCAACAAGCGGAGCCCGGGGTCAAACGGCGCATCTTTCGCCCGGGCGATTCGATCATGATGATGGAGGTGCATTTCGAATCGGGGGCGGAAGGTTACGAGCACGACCATTCGCATGAACAGCTGACCTATTGTTTGCGAGGGCGCTTCGAATTTCGAATCGGCGGACGGCCGCATCCGCTCGAGCAAGGCGAGACGCTGTTCATCCCCGGCGGCGCGCGACATGGCGTTCGGGCGCTGGAGGCGGGCGCGCTGCTTGACGCGTTCACGCCACTCCGCGCGGACCTGCTGCGGTCCTCCGGCTGGACGGATCAGACGGTGCAGGACGTATGAACAAGGAACTGACCTTTTTATCGTTCTGGGCGATCAACGGCGGCCTTGATGCGACGAACTTGAACAGCCGGCTTGACGCGATTCGGGCTTCCGGTTTCGACGGCGTCGTCTTTCATCCGAGGCGATACCCGAATCAGCCGCCGTATTTGAGCAGCGCTTATTTCGACGGCGTATCCGAGATCATCCTTCACGCCAGATCGATCGGCTTGCGATTCTGGATCTACGATGAGAACGGCTGGCCGTCCGGCATCGCCGGAGGCGAGGTGCTCAGGCAGCTTCCGGGCAGCCGTTGCGAGTGGATCGAATGGCGGGAGGCAGACGGCCAGGGCAAGATCGCGTTCGGCTCGAAGCAAGCGGTTAATTCGTTGGATGAAGCGGCGACGGCGCTGTTCATTCGCCTGACGTACGACGGCTACCGGCTGGGTCTGCATCCGGAAGCGTTCGCGCACGTCGAGGGATTCTTCTCCGACGAGGTCGCGTTCCTGGATGGGCACGGTCTGACGCTCAAGACGGGCGCCGTGCCGTGGGATCTACGGCTGCCGGAGCGGTATCTGGCACGATACGGTGAACGGCTCGAGCCGCAGCTGCCGCTGCTGTTCACGGCGGGCGAAGGTGACGGCCGGCTGCGGAGCCGTTACTGGGAGTTGATGAGCGACCTGCTGGCCGAGAGCTTCTATCGGCCGGTCGCCGACTGGTGCGCGGCGCACGGCAAGCGGTTCACCGCGCACTTGAAGGCGGAGGAGCATCCTTATTTTCAGCTTTCGTACAGCGGATCTTGCCTCGAGCTGCTGAGGCAGGTGGAGACGCCGGCGATCGACGCGCTGGAGCGCTATCCCGGCAACGACTACTATCCGATGCTTGCCCGTTCGGTCGCCATGCAGCAGGGCAGAGGCGGCGCGCTGGCCGAAGCGATGGGCGGGGGCGGATGGGGCGTCAATCCCGAGACGTTCGAGACTTACGCGTTATGGCTTGCCGGACATGGCATCGACACGTTCGTCGTCCATCTTCAGCAGGATCGGCTCGATACGCAGGCGATCCAGGATTGGCCTCCTTCCATGCCGGCCCACATGACGTGGCGGGAGGCGTTCCCTTCGCTGCTGCGGTCGATCCAAGCGAAGGCCGCGCGGATGCCGGATCTCTCGGACGACCCGGAGCTGTTGATCGTCATGCCGACGCGCGGCGTCATGGCCGGCTTCGAGCCGCGGGAAGCGGCGGGTATGAACGAGCACGACGGCTCGCGGGCGCCGGATACGAAGGCGGCCGCGATCAGCCTGGCGGCCGTGCGGCTCGTAGAGGCAGTCCACCGGGCCGGCATTCACGCCGAGCTGTCCGAGGAACGAACGGTGGAGCGGGATGGACGCCTTTCGGAAGGCATGCTTCGCATCGGACATCGCGCTTATCGCCGCGTGCTGCTGGCGGATGGCTGCGCATGGTCGGACGAAGGGCTGCCTGACCGGCTTCGGCGCGCAGGCGTTCAGGTGATGGGACCGGACGAATGGCAAAGCCTTTCGGCGAAGCGAGGAGAAAGCGCGTCGTCTCGATCCGCTCCGTTCGCGGCTGCCATGGTCATCCCGCCTCAAAGCGAATGGACCATCAGCAAGCTCCCATCGCCGAACCGTTTGCCGATCGAATGGCGGCAGCTGAAGGACGGGCGAATCGGCGCCGAGCTCGTCGTCGACCGGATTGGCGAGCTGCCCGGGAGGCTGGAGGTGTTCCTGCACGATCGCGTGGAGTCCTTGCAAGCGAACGGCCGACGGATCACCTTAAAGCCCTCGGGAGACGGCTATGTCGCGGACTTGGGCGCAGGCGCGGATTTCGAAGCTGCAGCGTCCGATCTCATTCTCCGTCTGGAGGCCGCCCCGTTGCCGCTCGGCGAACCGATTCCAGCGGCATTCGTTCAAGGCGGATTCGAGGTATGCAGCCGATCGGAGTGGACGGACAAAGACGGGCGCCAGTTGATGACGGCGGGTCCCCTCGTCCTTGCTCCAATCGACTGCCATTCCGGGCAGAAGGACATGATCCGCGGCGGCTACCCGTTCTGCGGCGATCCGGTCACGATCGCGAAGACGATCGAGCTTCCGCCCGGCGCACCGGGCCGGCTGCGGCTCGCCGGCCTGCGCGCGGACGCGGCGTTCGTACGGATCGGCGATCGTACCGGGCAGTGGTGCTGGGGGCCGGAGTGGATAATCGAGCTCGCCGAGGATGCAACAGGGGTTACGGAAGTAGAGGCTGTGCTGTATCCGAGCACGTACAATCGATTCGGTCCGCACCGCCATGTCGACGGCGATCGGCATCTGGTCAGCCCGGATCAGTTCAAGGGCGTACGAAATTTCGCCGATCATCCGGATGCCCCGGCCAGTACGCTCGGCGCGCATTGGCACGCCGTTAAGTGGGAGTGGGATGGACAGATCGAGCTGCTTGCGCATGACGATCAATTCCAAGCAAAGGCGGGTTCCTAATATGGGAAGAACGAAATGGCGGAATGCTGCAATCGCTTCATGCTTGTTATGGGTGTCGATAACGAGTTTCCTGACGGGAAAGCCGGCGGCAGCCCTCGAGGAACCGACGGCGGCAATCGACGCCGCGGATGTTCAGGCATCGGCAGCCGCTCCATTGGCGATCTATCCGCGGCCGTCGATCTACAGCGCCTCATCCGCCTACGCGCTTAAGGCGAACGGCACGAGCGTGCCCGTCATCAGTTATGCCCAATACGATTACGCGCATTTCTCCGCGGCCGGTCCGATCGCCCTCGAGGTGACGGCGCTCGGCCAGTCGGCGATTAACGAGTACGGCATTAGTCCGAGGAAACTGAACTTGGCCGCGACCAAGAGCGGCAATTCGCTTACGTTCACGCTGACCAAAGACGAATACCTGATCGTGAAGATCGACGACAAGAAGGAGCTTGTCATCGCGGTCGATCCGCCGGAGGCGAATCCGCCCGCGGCGTCGGGCGCCGGCATTTATAACGTCGCGGCAAGCCCGTATCTAGCCGACGCGACGGGAGCGGCGCACGCAACGGCCGCGATCCAGCGAGCGATCGACGACGCATACGCGTATGCGGGCGGGCAAGGGATCGTCTATGTGCCAAGAGGCGTGTATAAGGTCGGCAATCTGGAGCTTAAAAGCGACGTCGCCATGTATCTGGAGGGTGGCGCCGTATTCCGGTTTACCGGCATCCCGCAAGATTATACGGCGCATTGGCATAAGGACTCGCAAGACCGCGACATCACCTGGTGGATTTACACCAAACCGGGTTCGTCGAACATCAAGCTGTACGGTAGGGGCACGCTGGACGGCAACGGCAAATACGCGGCCGATACGCACGATTTCGGCAACAACATTCTCGTTCCGATCGGCGTCTCCCATTTTACGTTCGAGGGGCTCGTCGTCCGCGATTCCGCCTCGTGGGCGGTCACGCCGGCCCGCTCCGATCATCTGACGTTCACGAACATGAAACTGCTGAACCGGCTCGACATGGGCGAGAACGACGGCATCGACGTCAACGAATCGCAGGACGTCGTCGTGACGAACGCGATCGGCATCGCGCTCGACGACCCGTTCTCGACGAAAACATGGGATCAAACGGTGGACATCAGCTTAAGCTGGCCGGGCGCGCCGGAGTCGAACGAGCGCATCGTCTTCGACGATCTGCTCGCCTGGACGTATTGCTACGCGTTCAAGGTTGGCCAAGGCATGCGTCAGAACCAACGGGATATTACATACCGCAACGGCGTGATCTACAACGCGTCGGTCGGCTTCGGCATCGATCACAAATACGGGGCCGGGACGCTTGCGAACGTCACGTTCGAGAACATCGACGTCGAGCGCATCGGCACGTGGCTCGGTCCGCTTCGGAGCTGGTCGGACTTCGTGATCGCGGCGGCCGACGGCTTCGGCGGCGGACCGATCGACGGGCTGACGGTGCGGAACGTGAACGTGCGGGATAAGGGGCAGAGCGCCGCCCGGCTGCGGGGCTACAGCGGCACGGCGATGATTCGCGGCATCACGCTCGACCGCATCTATATGCCGGGGAGCGCGAATCCGGCGCAGACGATGGCCGACATGAATCTAATTAACCGCGCGTTCCATGCGCCGGTCACGATTCTCCCCGTTCAGGCGCCGGAGCCGGTGCAGCGGTTCAATCTCGCGGCCGGGAAGCAGGCGACGGCCTCCTCGTCCAGAGCAGCGCCGGGATTGTAGGTCGACGGCAATTTATCGACGCGGTGGGGCTCGAACTATACGGATAACGAGTGGTTTGCCGTCGATCTCGGCGCCTCCGCGCGCATTGATCAACTGAAGATATACTGGGAAGCGGCGTATGGCAAAAGCTATGCGATCGAGGTGTCCGCGAACGGATCCGATTGGACGACGGCGTACGCCACGACGACCGGCGACGGCGGCGTGGACGACATCGATTTCGCGCCGACGAATGCCCGTTTCGTCCGCATGAAAGGCAGCCAGAGGGGCTCGATCTACGGGTATTCGATTTGGGAGCTGGAAATTTACGGCGAGACCGGCAATTTGGCGGCGGGAGCGGCCGTGTCCGGCACGAGCTCCGTCGAGAATAGCAACTGGTCGGCGGCCAGAGCGGTCGACGGGCAGCGGAATTCCGTGACCGGATCGATGGGCTGGACGAGTAACAACAATTTGACGGTCAATCACGCCGAGGCGGTCACGCTCGATTTGCGCGGACTGAAGACGATCGGCCAGGTCGATCTGTACCCGCGCAACGACGCGGGGAACGTCGGCCAGAATTTCCCCGTCGATTTCGCGATCCGAACCTCGGCGGACGGTGTGAATTGGACGACGGTCCAGACGGTCGCGAATTACGCGCAGCCGGGCAATGCCGTGCAGCGATTCGTATTCCCGGCCGTAAGCGCGCAGTGGGTCGCGATCGAAGGGACGAAGCTTCGCGCGAATCCGACCGACGCCAACCGGTACCGAATGGCGTTCGCCGAGATCGAGGCGTACGGAGACGCGGACCGGTCGGCCCCGGTAACGTCCGTCGAAGTGCGGGGAACCGAAGGGAAGGCAGGGTGGTACGTGTCGAACCCGGAGCTCGTCTTGAACGCGGCGGACGATCTGGCCGGCGTGAAGGAGACGCGGGTGAAAATCGGGGATGACGAATGGGCTGCATATAAAGACCCGCTCAGACTGGAAGACGGCGTCCATGACATCCGCTATTTCAGCATCGATGCGTCCGGGAACGCGGAAGAAGCGAAGCGATTGTCGGTCTCCGTCGATTCCGCGCCGCCTTCGCTTGCGGGCGAAGTCGCTCCGCGCAAGGACGAGCTCGGCGGTGAATTCACCGCCAGCGCGCATGCCGCCGATCCGCTCTCGGGCATCGCCGTAGCCGAATGCGAGCAGCCGGACCCGTTCACCCCCGGCTTCCAACGCGTCCTCTGCCGGGCGGAAGATCAGGCGGGCAATGTGTCGGAGACGCAAGCCGCCTATCAGGTCGTCTATCCGTTCGGCGGGTTTCTGCCGCCGCTCCGGGATGAAGGCGAGCCGCGACGCGCGATAGCCGGGCGGGCCATTCCGGTCGCATTCAGCCTTGGCGGCGATCGCGGGCTCGGCATCTTGGCCGATGGGTATCCGGTTTCCTTCGACCCGGCACAATCTGAACCTGAACCGGTGTCGATTGACGTCAACGGGCAGTTAACCTATGACGCGAAGGAAGAACGGTACGGCTTGGTATGGAAGACCGACCGCGCTTGGAGCGGCACGACCAGGAGGTTGACGATAAGGTTGATCGATGGCAGCGAGCACGCGATCGACGTCGCGTTCAACTAGCCTCGTCTAAGCGATGCATTTGGAATAACGGCCGATATAAAGAGAGACATGGAACGCAACAGGCGTTACATGTCTCTTTGCCGTACGCCATGATTCTAATTTCGATAGATAGCAAGCTGTTGAAGGTAAGCTAAGCAAAACTAACGTCAAGCCCTTATCGTATGTTTCATAAATTCGAAAATGATACTTATAGTCCGTCGACTTTGCCGCGCGATCCGGATTATGATGAACGTACGGCATTGAACAACGCGTACAGAAGGATGTTGGCCAGATGAACATTTTGGAGGATTTCGGCTTGCGGCTGAAGGAGCTTCGGCTGCGCACGAACATGTCGCAGGATATGCTGGCCGCCCGATCCGGACTGGACCGCACGTACATCGGCGGAGTGGAGCGCGGCGTTCGCAATATATCGCTCAAGAATATCGAGATTCTATGCAACACGCTCGATATCGACATTAGTTATTTTTTCGACCACGAACGGTTCTCGCTCCATTCGGCTCATCTGAAGAGCGAGCTGGAGCGACCGTTCCGAGACCGATTCAACTACCGCGTTTTGGAGGCGGACAACCTCATTGCTTGGCAGGTGACCGGCGCGCTGAGTCTGGACGAAATCAAGCGCATTTCGGTGGATTTGAAAGCGGAATGCCTGAAGCTTGCGGCCGGCAAAGTCAAGCTGCTGGTCGATAACCGTCGCATGATGATCAACGGTCAGCCCATCGTATTCCAGCACGAAATAACGGACAAGTGGGAGGAGCTGCAGCGATGGTTCTTGCCTCATTGCGAGCAAGTCCTCGTGCTGTGCAATTCCAAACTCATGCATAACCAGATGAATCGGCTCGCGAATCGCAGCGGCATCATCAAGGTGCAAAGCAGCCTGTTCGCGGAAGGCGAAGCCTGGCGTACCGAGGAGCGCGACCCGCTGCATTGGTTTGAGCAGGCCGTGCTTTAATCGCGGCCACCGCCGCCCGACAAGCTACTTAAGGAGGTGTTGCATTCCCAAGCTGTCTCGGATTGGTTTGGTTTGGGGCTCTTCACGTTACAAACTCGCAGATTAGCATCGTTGTGAAGCCGCTTTGTCTCTCCTTCCGATTCTTGGGATTGTTGCCTCGCCGGGAATCAAGCTAAACCTCGCAAAATCGCGCCTCGATAGAGAACGCCGTTTCCCGCCACGGGTAAACGGCGTTTTTTCCATACTCCTTGCGAATACGTCCTAAATTCTGCCGAATATACACGTAAATATGTCCACGTTTCCAACGAAATGTCTGTATGTTGCGTTATGCCTATACGCTATTATTTTTTGTAAGCCCTTACATGCGAGGGGCGACAATCACCTGATCAAGGAGCGTGGAGTAATGAAATGGTTTAAGGCTTGGCTGATGGCAATCGTTGTTTTTGCCGTCATCCCGATTAGTACCGCGACCGCCGCGGGAACGTATATTATGGATGGCGCGGACCCGAGCATCTTGCGGCAAGACGGGATCTATTATTCGGTTCAGTCCGACAACAACGGCATTCATCTTCGCAAATCGAGCACATTGACGGGATTGGGGAGCTTCAGCGCGCAAACGACGGTATGGTGGAGGGCGGCCGACTTGCAGCAAATTTGGGCGCCGGAAATCGCGAAGATTAACAACGAGTATTGGATCTTCTTCGCGGCTTCGCCGGGAGCGGCGAACGAATCGTTCGAAGCGTTGAACGCCAAACACCGGACTTATGCGCTGAAAGCCGCCAATCCCGCAGGTCCTTACACGTACATGGGCAAAGTGAATCTGCCGGACGATCGATGGTCGATCGACGCGACGTTCGTTTCCTACAATTACAAACACTATCTCGTCTGGTCCGGATGGGCGGGAACGACCGATGGCGAGCAAAATATTTATATCGCCGAGGTCGACGTCAACAACCCGATGGTTATGCGGTCCGGACGCGCGATCGTATCGCAGCCGCGCGAAGCATGGGAACGGAAAGACGTGAATCCGTCCGCATATGTCAACGAAGGCCCGCAGCCGATCGTCAAAGACGGCCGTCTGCTTATCGCCTTCTCCGCCAACGGCAGTTGGGGCAGCAATTATTGCTTGGGCTACGTCCGACTCAAAGCAAACGGCGATCCGTTGAACGTCACGCACTACGCGAAGTCGGATAGCTGCAAGTTCCAAACGAGCAGCGGCGTTATCGGACCGGGCCATCACAGCTGGATATTGGACGGCTTGAGCGGGACGAACCAGATCGCCTATCACGGCGTTCCAGCGAGTCAAGCGAATACCGGAGGCGACTGGTGGGCGAAGCGCGATATCCTGTATAAGGGCATCAGTTGGCAAACGCAGGACATGTGGCATTCCTGGGAAAATCGCTGGGACAGCGGACCGGTTCCGATTTTCGGAGAGCCTTGATTGCATGGCATGGCAAAATGGCGTCACAGGGTCATCTCCCTGCGGCGCCGTTCGTTTTTCGGCATTAGACCCGTAATTGCGGGAAGATGAACGAATACATGCCCAATCTAATATGAAGTCAGCAACCGTATGGCGAGGAACACGCTCCATGCGGTTTTTTCGTTTAGTTGAATGACGCATAATCGAAAAGCACTGCTTCTCCCATGAAAAAAGCGCTAAGCAGCAGGCTGTTACGGTGTGAAGTCTCCGTGCTAGAATGGGAAGAAAACGCTTACGAAAGGCGCGGATGGCACCATGCGGCTACTACGCTTCACGAACGGTATTAGCGTCACGACCAAATTCGTCGCGATTTTCGTGTCGATTGTGACGTTGTCGCTGGTCGTGACCGGCTTCATGCTATACGTCCAGGCGACGCGCTCCACGACCCAGCAGGCGCAGACCGTCATGGAACAAAATTTGCTGCAAATCAAGGACAGCATCGAGGAGAAAATCCAACTGGTCGAGAATTTATCGCAAATTATCGCCTTCGATACCCGAATTCAGACGTTCCTCGGCAGCGTCTTCATGAACGAGCCGTTCCAGCTGGAGGATTACCGGTCGACGATCTCCCCGATTCTGGAGAACATCATGCGCCAGAATAACGCGATCCACTCCGCGCGAATTTACATGGCGAACGAAACGATTCCGGAGCTGTACGACGGCTTCTACCATCTGAGCCGCATCGCCGGCGACGACGCCTACAAGCCATTCATGGGGGATCGCAAAACGCAAACCGCGTGGAGCGGACTTCGGAAAGAGCAGGCGATGACCGCGCGGTTCGGGGTGGCGGGCAACGAGGACGTCTTCGCGTACGACCGGAAAATTTTCTCGTCCCGCTACGTCAACATGGCCGCGCTGCTCGAAATCGAAGTCAAGCGGGACATGCTCTTCGAAGCGTTGAAGGAGCCGGTCTCCGAAGGCTTCGGCCGCGTGCTCGTAATGGACGGGAAGGGTAAAATCGTATCCAACTTCGAACCGGCGCTGTATATGAAAAACATCGCCGAAATCGGGATCGGCGCGCTTCCGGAAGGACGCGAATGGAACGAAATCCGAAAGGTTGAGGGCGAACGCGCGATTGTCATTTCGCAGCCGCTCGACGACATCGGACTGCGGCTAGTCGGCGTGTATCCGATTCGCCATTTCAACGACAAAGTCACCTCTTCGCTTAAAATGATGGTGCTCATTCTGTTCATCGCCCTGCTGTCCCTGAGCCTGCTGGTCTACTTCGTGACGACGAAGCTGCTGTCCCGCATGAAGCTGCTGCTGCGCGCGATGAAGAAGGTGAGGGAAGGCTCGCTCGACGTCTCCGTGCCCGTCGCCTCGAACGACGAATTCTCGCAGATGGCGATCAGCTTCAACCATATGACCGGCCGCATCCACGAGCTGGTAGAGAAGGTGTACAAGATCGAGATCATGGAGAAGGAAGCGGAGCTGCGGGCGCTGGAGTCGCAGATCAATCCGCATTTTCTGTACAACACGCTCGCGACGATTTCCTGGGCGGCCCGCAAGGCAGAAGCGCCGGAGATTACGCAAATCTCGAACGCCTTGGCGAAATTTTACCGACTGGTGCTGAACAAGGGCAGCTCGGAGTCGACGATCGGCGGGGAGATCGAGATGGTGAAGGCGTACTTGCAAATCCAGAAGTTCCGGTTCGAGGACCGGTTCGACGTCGTATACGAGCTGGATGAGCGGACGTTCGGCTGCCGGGCGGCCAAAAACATCGTGCAGCCGCTCGTGGAGAACGCGCTTGCGCACGGCATCGAGCCGAAGCGCGAGCACGGCACCTTGATCATCAAGACCGGGTTCGAAGCAGGAAGGCCGTTCATTCAAGTGATCGACGACGGGGTCGGCATGAGCGCGGAGCGGCTTGCGGCGATTAACGGCGACATGTTCGAATCGAGCGGAAGCGGCTATGCGATCCGCAATATCCGGCAGCGGTTGGCTGCTTATTATGGGGATCGTCACCGGTTCGAGCTCTACAGCCGACAAGGGATTGGCACGGTGGTGACGGTGCGAATGCCGCAAGAAGAAGAGGGGGATGCGAATGCTGCGGATGCTGATCGTGGAAGATGAACGTTGGGAACGGGAAGGTTTAGCCGAGTTCTGGGACTGGAGGGCGTTCGGGATCGACGCGGTCGATACCGCCGTCGACGGCATCGATGGGTTGGAGAAGGCGCTCTCTCATCCGCCGGATCTCGTGATTACCGACATCCGCATGCCGGGCATGGACGGTCTCGAGATGGCGAAGCAGTTAAGAGAGCGATTGCCGGACGTGCGGATTATCGTGTTGACCGGGTACGACGACTTCGGCTTCGCGCGGCAGTCGATCCGGTTCGGCGCGTCGGATTACGTGCTGAAGCCGATTGAGGAGGACGAGCTGCGCAAGACGGTCGAGAAGGTCACGGCGGAATGCAGGCTGCTTGCGGCGGGGCGGGTACGAGAGCCGGTTCGCGCCGTCCAATGGGCGCTGTTCTACGGATTGAGCGGCGCCATCGGGGAAGAGGCGGAGGAGGAAGCGAAGCGAGTCTTTGCGCCGAGGGCGGCCGATTTCGCGCGCGCATGCCAGGAGCTGGCAAGGGATATACGCGTTCAAGCGGCCGCCTTCAGACCCGACTTGATCGATGCGCGCATCGACGAGTTGTTCGCGCGGTTTCGGGCAGAGCCCGGCGCCGGGCAAGAGCTGACGGTTACGATCGTGAACGCGCTGCTGACGGAGCTGCTGCTGCTGTCCGGCGAACACGAGCTTCCCGAATCGGTGCGTCCGCACCGGCTCCTCGGTTATGCCGGCTTGGGCGAGATCGAGCAAGCCGTGCGCGTATATATGGCAGATTGGATGCGCCGGATGGAAGAGAAGCGGTTGAACAAGGATGATTTCGTCATCCGCAAGGTGAGCGAGGTCGTAGAGGCGAAGTACGGCTCCTCCGCGTTAAGCGTGACGATGCTGGCGGAGGCGGCGTTCTTGTCGGCCAACCATCTAGGCGTCGTGTTCAAGAAGGCAACCGGGAAGACGGTACACGAGTACATCGCGGAGGTTCGCATGGCGAAGGCCGAGGAGCAGCTTCGGCTGAGCAAACGGAAGGTGGCCCAGATCGCGGCGGAAGTCGGCATCCCGAATACGTCTTACTTCTGCTCGCTCTTCAAGCAAGCTTACGGCATGACGCCCGGTGAATACCAGGAGCTCATGCAGCGGAGATGAACGCATGAGGGTGATGTCGTACGGGAACGATGAATCGTCAGAAGCGAGAGCGAGGTTCGCGATGAACGCAACTAGCGGGGCCGGTCGGCATGCCATGCCGACCGGCCCCGCTAGTTGCTTCCTTGGCCTGCCGCGGCTACGGCTGCGACATGGCTTCCGATACTTGCTTCATCCATTCTACGGCGAGCAGTCCGTGACCAGCCGGCGTCGGGTGGAAGCCGTCCCACAGCCAGTATTCCGGCGGCGACAGCTTGGCGGCTTCTTCGAACGGCTGCTGCAGGCGAACGAACGCGCAACCCCTCAATGCGGCAAGGCGCCTGACGATCTGCTGGCGCTCCCGGATACCCTCGCGCCATGCTTCCCAGTTCGCCTGGACTTGGACGACCGGAAGGATGAACGGCTCGTACAATGGGCTTCGCCCTTAGAGAACCCGTTCTTTTCACCCTCGCCCTTTCCCTCCAACGCAATGCTGTCAGGTTAAGGAAAAACGTCCTCTGAAGCCACCTGGGACCTATAGTTGCCAGACTTAAGTCTAAGGACGGTCTATAAAACTCACTGAAGCTTTGTCCGTCAGGACAAAAGCGTGCCCCGCTCAAACCCAATCGCCGACCACGAACAAGTGCGCCAGCACGAAGAAGGGAGTCCTTAGCGTTTTCAAAGGAAAACGCACTTCGGAAGCATACGATTGGGCAAAGTCCTGAGCGCTTTCCAACGGAAAGCGCACTTCGGAAGCATAGGCATTGGTTACCCTCGGCGGAGGGCAATGCTGTAAGGTTAAGGAAAAACGTCCGATGAAGCCAACAAGGGCCTATAGTTGACAGGCTTAAGTCGTAGGACGGACTTCAAAACCTACTGAAGCTTTGTCCGTGAGGACAAAAGCGTGCCCCGCTCAATCCCACTCCGCCGACCGCGAACAAGTGCGTCAGCACGAAAAAGGGAGTCCTGAGCGTTTTCAAAGGAAGGAAAACGCACTTCGGAAGCATACGATTGGGCAGCGCCCTTTGGTTCCCCTCAGCGGAGGGGGATGGGGGAGGGAGCAATACGCGCCCGACTGTCAAAGCGCCGGAAGGCGTCTCTGCCAAAGATCGTGGGATCGTGGCATTCGCGAGGGATTTTGGCATATCGTCGCGGCGGCGCGGTCTTCTATAATGAGCCTATCACCATATTGAAAGCGCATTCTTAGCAAGTTGGGATAAGCGCAATAAGGAAAGGAGTTGGACATTCGATGCGTTCCCGGCAAGCGGCACCCGGACGTTCGTTCGCCAAGCGATTCTGGCTGCAGCGTTATCTGATGCTCCTGACGCTTCCGGCCGTGGCCTGGATGATCGTCTTCAACTATATCCCGATGTACGGCATCGTGATCGCGTTCCAGGAGTACACCCCGTTCCAAGGTTTTCTGCACAGCCCTTGGATCGGCCTCGCGAATTTTCGCGAGCTATTCAACGATCCGACCTTTACCCAGTCGCTGTCCAACACGTTCAAAATCAGCATCGCCAAGCTGGTGTTCGGCTTCCCGGCCCCGATCTTGCTGGCGCTGCTGCTGAACGAGCTCGTCTACAAGCGGTTCAAGCGGATCGTGCAGTCGCTCACGTATTTGCCGCATTTCGTCTCGTGGGTGCTCGTCGTCGGGTTCATGTACACGCTGCTCGACCCGGATACGGGCGTCATCACGCGCATGCTGGAGACGCTCGGCTTGATCGGCCCGGATACGATGCTGATGGGCGACGAGAAGGCGTTCTTGCCGTTGGTCGTATTCACCGAGGTATGGAAGAATATCGGCTGGAACTCGATCATCTATCTCGCCGCGATCGCGGGCATCGATCCGCAGCTGTACGAGGCGGGCGTCATGGACGGCGCGAACCGGTTCCAGCGGATCTGGCACATTACGCTTCCCGCGCTCAAGCCGACGATCGTCATTTTGCTCATCCTCTCCATCGGCGGTTTGATCAACTCGAATTTCGATCAAATGTACCTGATGCAGAACTCGATGACGCAGGATGCGGCCAACGTCCTGTCCGTCTACTCGTACGAAATGGGGCTGGTGCTCGGCAGATTCTCGTATGGCACGGCGGTCGGCGTCTTCCAGTCGGTCGTGGCGTTCATCCTCATGTACGCGGCGAATTACGGTTCCCGTAAGCTAACCAAGGAAAGCTTGTTCTAGAAGGAGGTCGCGGCAATCATGTTCGCCTATAACCGCAGCATCGGGGAGCGAAGCTTCGACTGGCTCAACGCGCTGCTTATGATCGGGCTTTGCGTCGTTACGCTGTACCCGTTCTACAATATCGTCATTACGTCGTTCAACGATCCGACCGATGCGGCGCGCGGGGGCATCACGCTCTGGCCTCGCCAATTTTCGATCGATAATTACAAAATGGTGTTCCAGGACGAAGGCATCATCCGCGCATTCATCGTCACGATCGCCCGGACCGTCATCGGCACGGCGACGGCGGTGCTCTTCACGGCGGCTTTCGCCTACGGCGTGTCCAAGAACGAGCTTATGGGACGCAAAGCTTTCCTGCTAATGGCGATCTTCACGATGTATTTCAGCGGCGGCATCATTCCGTATTACCTGCTCGTCGCCAAGTATTTGCACCTGAAGGGGAGTTTCCTGGCTTACATCATTCCGAATCTGTTCAACGTCTTCAACGCCATCATCATGTTGACGTTCTTCAAGGGGCTGCCGAAGGAAATCGAGGAATCGGCCAAAATCGACGGCGCGAACGAGCTTCGCATCTTCTGGCAGCTCGTGCTCCCGGTCTCCAAGCCGGTGCTCGCCACGGTCGCGCTGTATAACGCCGTGTTTCACTGGAATTCGTGGTATGACGCGATGCTGTTCGGCAGCGAGAAACTCGTGACGCTCCAGCAAATTTTGATGCAGATTATCAGCTCCAACAGCAACGTCAGCCTGGCCGCCAGCAATCTCGGTCTCGGGAGCGTGACGGCGGCATCGCTGAAGCTGGCGACGATGGTCATCACGACCGTGCCGATCGTGCTCACGTATCCGTTCGTGCAGAAATATTTCGTCCAAGGGGTGATGATCGGTTCCGTGAAAGGATAACCGCCGCTGGCGGCAATTGATGTACGGCAAGTCTTGGAGCGAACAATAGCAATGTTTAATACATAGGGGAGGTTCTATATATGATCGGTACACGCTGGAAGCAAGCTGCTTGTATGACCGTCGCGCTGGCCGTGCTGGCGGGCTGCAGCTCGAACACGAATACGAACACGAACGCGAATACGCAGGAGGCTGCGACTACCGGGAACAACGCGGCGGGCAAAGAGGCGAATAACGCGACGGCCGAAGGTACGACCACCGAAGCCGGCGGACCGTCGTGGAAGCAGGATACGTCGCCGTTCACCTTCACGCAATATTTCTACGGCAACTGGGCATCCAATTATTTGTGGAAAGACCAGTTCGCGATGAAGCTCGTCACGGAGAAGACCGGCGTGACGATCGATCGCAAGCTGGCAACCGGCAGCGACGACGATTATCTCAACACGATGATCGCTTCCGGCGACCTGCCGGACACGATCATGCTGGATTGGAACAACCCGGCGGTGTCGAAGCTGATCAAGAACGGCATGGTCTACTCCATCGACGAGCTGATCGAGAATTACGCGCCGGACTTGAAAGGAATGCTCGACGAGGAAATGGTCAAATACCATTCCGTCGACGGAAAGCTATGGTACCTGCCCAACTACTTCGAGACGAAGGAGCGGCTGACGAGCGGCGTGCCGATCACGCCGATCCGTCCATGGTTCATTCGCAAGGACATCTACGAGGCGATCGGCAGTCCGAAGATCGAGACGACCGACGATCTGCTCGCCGCGCTCAAGCAGGCCAAGGCGAAGTTCCCGGACGTCAGCCCGGTCGGCGTCGAATTCTTCGACGTCGCGAAGAACGGCTTCGAGGGCAGTTTGTCCATGGATTATCTCATCTACTCGTTCGCGCCGCAGCTGCTGGAAGAGCGGATCAAGGACGATCAGAAGATCGTCGAATATCCAATGCGCAACAAAGGTTTCATCGACGCCTTCCGCTACATGAATACGCTCAGCCGCGAGGGGCTGTTCGATCCGCAGCTGCTCATCTACAAGCAGGAGCAGTACGAGGAGAAGCTGTACGGCGCGCAGTACGCGGTGGCGTCGCAGTTCATGGACGGCATGTACACCCGCTACAATCCGAAGATCGAGAGCACGCTCGGCGCGGAGAAGAAGTACGACATCCTGGGCGGCATCAAGGCGAACGGACAGACGCCGCGCTATCCGGCTTCCCGTCTGATGGGCTGGCAGGGCTTCTTCGTGACGAAGAAAGCGAAGAACCCGGAGCGCATCATCCGGTTCGCCGAATACGCGTGGTCGGATGAAGGACAGCTTGATTTCTTGTACGGCAAGGAAGGCGAGACGTATGAGCTGGTAGACGGCCTGCCGCAATACAAGCCGGAAGTGCGCGATCTGATGCTGAAGGATAACAACGCCTGGTACGCCAAATACGGCCTTACGGCGTCCACGCTGCTGTGGCGTTCCGGCAAGACGATCGATGCCGCGGCGACGCGCGACTTCAAGAAAGATCAGCCGGAGCAGTTCGAAGCGAAGAAGCTGCTGGAGAAGTTCAACTACGACGTCTATCCGCTCGGCATGGAGAATCTCGAGCCGGAGGGGTCCACGTCCGAAGGCGTCATCAACGTGAAGGTGAAGGATCTGTGGAACAAGACGATTCCGAAGCTCGTGCTCGCGAAATCGGATGAGGAGTTCGACGGCGTGTACGCCGATTTCATCGCCCAGATGGATAAGGTCGGCGCGGCGAACGTCGAGAAGGTCATGTATGAGCGCCACCTGGAAGATTTGAAGAAGAAGGGTATTCAATAACAGCCGCGCCAATAACCCGTCTCTTGTCGCCGCGAGCGAAGAGGCGGGTTTCTTGCCTATTGCGGACATGTTCGGCATTCGCTGCTGCCGCGTCTTGGCTTGCAGGTTTAGTCGCATGTCGCGATCGCGTCAACATTTTCGACTACGAATGTCAATCCAATGCGTTCGTTCTGCTCGTTGGCAACTGTTACAATCGCATGTGAACGATTTCGAAGCTATCGCAAAGCAAGGAGGCGACGATACGATGACTTTCGTCACCGAAGCGCATGCATTTTATCCCGAATACCGCCATATGACCGCCGTTCGCGACGACAATCCGTTTGAAGCGGGCACGGTTTACGCTCAGACCTATCGTCTCGTGCTCGTATCGGGCGGGAGCGGACTGATGCGGATGAACGGGAAGCTATACCCGCTGCTCGCGCCGTCGATCATTTGCTTGAACGAGCAAGACGAGGCGCTGCTCGTATCGGGCGGCGAGCCTAGGACGCTGACGGTTTATTTTCATCCGGCCGCCATCAACAAGCAGTTTCAGCTTGGTATGCCCGAATCGCCGGACATGTCGTTGACCGACTTTCAGGATCTATGGTGCCTGGATCCGTTTCGAGACCGAACCGAAGCGGGAGCAGCACCTTGCCGCATCGGAATGGATGTCGATACGGCCAGATTCGCGGGGAAGCTGATTGAAGAGATGCGCGTCAACCTCATCCGTCAGCCGGACGCGCAGTGGCCATGCCGAAGCCGATCCTTGCTCATGGAGCTGTTGTTTCTCGTCCGCCGGCTGCTCGCTTCAGGCGGTGAGCAGCCGGATGCGGCGCTGCCGGAGGAAGCTACCGGACTGGCGCCGATGCTGGCCTATTTACACGCGCATTACCGCGCCAAGGTCAAGCTTGAAGAGCTCGCGCAGCGTTTTCATACGAACCGGACGACGTTGAACGAGCGGTTCAAAGCCTCGACCGGACGATCGGTGATGGCTTATTTGAACGATATTCGCATGCAGAACGCCGGCATGATGCTGCGCAACACGCGACTGCCCGTGGAAGAGATCATGTTCGCCGTCGGCATGCGGGACCATGCGCATTTCGCGCGGACGTTTCGCAAACATGCCGGCTATTCGCCGTCCGAATACCGCAGCCGATTTTGCACGATGTAATTCTCTTGGCATCGTTTCCGGCGTTGCTGCAGATTCTCTGGTTGTTCCTGCGGATGCGCACTGTTTTCGCGGCCGGCCCAATCCTATACTGGATGAATAACAGGAGGGATGAACGTCGTATGGCCAATCATTGGAAACAAATGTTGGGAGTCTGTCTTGCCGCATGCGTCTTGCTTCAAGGTTGCGCGAGCAACGCTGGGCGGACGCAACCTGGGGCCGATATCGAGGAGAAGAAGGAGGCGGCGCCTCGCGCGACGGCTGCGAAGCCGGACGTGGAGACCATATGGGACGAAGAAGCGCTGCGCAACGACACGGGCAAAATCGTTATCAAGAGCTTGACGAACGCCAAGACCGGCGCTTACCACGCAACCGTCGCGGTGATATCGAAATCGGGGACGGCCGTCATCGCGGACCCGTATTCGATCCCGATGCAGGACGGCATCCCGTTAGCCGATCTTGTCACCATTAGCCATCGTCATCCGGATCATATCGATGCGAAGTTCCTTCAGAAGACAAAGGCGAAGCTGTCGGTCGCCGGAGCGGGCGAGAGCTTCATTGTCGGCGATATGGCCGTCACCAGCGTGCCGGCGGCCCATGATTCGAATTTTGACCCCGCCAAGCCGACCAACACGATCTATATCTACGAGACGGACGGCGTGCGCATCGCGCATTTGGGCGATCTGGGGCAGGACGAGCTAACGGACGAGCAGCTCCAATCGATCGGCCGGGTAGACATCGTTTTCACGGCGCTCGATGGACTGTCGCAGTACGGACGATCGGCAGAGAAGAGCATCCAAGCGCTTCAACAGCTGCATCCGGCGGTGATCGCCGCTACCCATTACGAAGCAAGCGTGGTGGAGGCCGTGCTCGATGCGCTGCAAATTTCGGAGAAAGCCGAGTTGGAGGAGCTAGCCATCGACCGAGCGGATATCGAACGGCTCGACGACAAGCAGCTGTACGTGATGCTCAAGTAAGCCTGTCAACAGGATCAGTCCGATAGTTCGCCGAACAAGCCGCGCGGTTCGCGGCTTTTTTTGCGTGGAAATTTTACAATAAATAGGAAAATAGGTGACTGTCGCCATACGCCGGTTTCCGGTAATATGTGGAGGAGTTGACGGCCGCGACGGCAATAAGCGAAGGAGGTTATGCGGAAGTGAAGGAGTCGAAAGGCCGAATCCCGCTGCTTGACGTGCTGCGGGGCTTCGCGATCATGGGGACGCTCGGCACGAACATCTGGATGTTCGCTCATCTTGGCAACGTGGATTATTTGTTTACGTACGCGCATAACGAATGGTGGGCATCCTTCGATGTCCTGATTCGGTACATCGCGCTGTTCTTCGTGAACGGCAAGCTGTTAGGATTGCTGACGATCCTGTTCGGAGCGGGGCTGGCTCTGCAGTACGATAAGGCGCAGCGGTTGCGGACGAGATGGCCCGGTCCCTATCTCTTGACGGCGCTGTTCTTGATGCTCGAAGGCTTCCTGCATTACGCGTTCGTGATGGAATACGATATCTTGATGAGCTACGCGCTTACGGCCATCCTTGTCGCATGGATCGTAAAAGGCGGAGCGCGCGCCATCAAGATCAGCATGTGGACGGCCGGCATCGTACATGGGCTGCTCATGGCGCTGCTGTTCTTGTCTAGTCTTAGTCTGTACGTGAATGGCGACAGTCTGGCGGCAGACGGAGCGCTGATGACGGATGCCGTCTACCGAAGCGGAACCTGGCTGGAGCAGATCCAATTCCGCTTGGCGAATTTTCTTCTTTTTCGCAGGGAAGCCATTCTCGTCTTGCCGCTCAATATCGTTCTCTTCCTCGCGGGATTCCGTCTCATGCGGGCAGGCGCGTTTCATCCCGACGAGAAAGGACGCTTGATCCGCCGCCGCATGCTTAGGCTCGGGCTGGGTCTGGGCATTCCGCTCAACTTGCTGATGTTCGTTCCGGGCGGGTTGTTCGATTTTCCGCTGCGGTATGTGTTCGCGCCTATACTCTCGATCGGCTATATCGCCGTGCTGGCGCGATTGTCGGAACGATTCGGCCGCTGGGCGATCTGGCCGATGCTCGGGCGCGTCGGGAAGATGGCGCTGAGCTGCTACATCCTGCAGAACCTGCTCGCTTCGGTCGTCTTCTACGGATGGGGATTCGGCCTGGGCGGCGCACTCCACTCGGCGGGTACGGTTGCGGCGTGGCTGGCAATCTGCGTCATTCTCGTCGTATTCGCGAAGATATGGCTTCACGTCTTCAAGATCGGTCCCATGGAAGCCGTCCGGAAGTCGGTTGTCGGGCTGCTTGATCGCAAAGAAAAGAAACGAGACTCGAATTCGATCTCTACCTAGCAAGTTTGTCCGGCCGCTTCCGAGCGGCTTTTTTTTATTTCGGCAAGCAAAATGATACTTATAGTCCGTCGACCCCGGCCGCGTCCCGGAGTAACATAAACCCATGGTTTGGACGACACGGCGTAACATTCGCGGCACCGTGCACAGTCATAGCGAGAAGCGAGGAGAGTTTGCATGAAGTCTCAATTAGAGAAGTACACCCCGCAAGGTCCCAAAGGTTCCTGGCTAAGCGGCAACCTGATGGCTTATCGGAAGGATCCGCTGCAATTCTTGACCGACCTGCAGCGAGATTATGGCGGCGTAGCCAAGATCAGGCTCGGCCCGCAACAGATGTACGTGCTGTATGATTCGGAATTGCTCAAAGAGCTGCTTATTACGAAGCAGGAGCATTTCGTGAAGCTCAAAGCCTTTCAGGAGGCAAGGCTCTTCGTCGGCGACGGGGTGGCGACCAGCACGGGCGAGAAGCACAAGCGCGTTCGGCGCTTAATCCAGCCCCACTTTACGAGAGCGCATATCCAGACCTATGCCGGTCAAATGGCGGACATCGTCGAAGGGGAGCTGAATCGTTGGGAAACGGGACAGCGCCGCAGCTTGACCGACGATATCTCGAACATCACGTTCGCGATCATTGCCAAGACGCTCTTCAGCCTGGAGGGCGACGAATATGCGCGGGCCATACGCGAACCGTACGAGACGATTAATCGGATGTGCGCGGAACGGATGCGGCAGCTAGCGGCCATGCCGCTGTTCGTGCCCACCGCGAAGAACCGGGCATACAAGGACTCGCTTCAATCGCTGGACCGGGCGGTCTATGCCATCTTAAAGGAGCGCAAGCTGAATCCGGCGATTGGAGAAGGCGACCTTCTCTCCGTGCTGATCGCGGCCAAGGACGAGAACGGGCGGGGCATGACGGACCAGGAGCTGCGCGACGAGCTGATGATCATGTTCATCGCCGGTCACGAGACGTCGGCCAATGCGCTGTCGTGGGCGTTCTCCTTCATCCTTCGTCAGCCGGAGGTGGAACAGAAGCTGTACGAGGAGTGGGATCGGGTGCTGCAAGGCGCTCGGCCGACGGCAGAGAACTACATGCAGTTGACTTATACCCAGAACGTCATCTGGGAAGCGATGCGGCTTCGCGCGCCGACATTCTTCACCGGACGCTCGGCCATCCGGGACGTAGAGCTCGGTCCGCTCCGCGTGAAGAAAGGCCAATCCGTGCTGTTCAGCCCCTTTGCCATTCACCAAAACCCCGCGTATTTCCCAGATCCGCAAGCCTTCCTTCCGGAACGATTCGAAAATGATCTGCTCAAACGTATCCCGCAATTCGCTTACATGCCGTTCGGGGGCGGTCCGAGAGGCTGTATTGGGAATCATTTCGCGATGCTCGAGATGGTCATCGTCTTGACCATGATCGGCCAGCGCTACCGGATTCGGCTGACGCCGGGACATCCGCCGATCGAGATGGAGCCGCTCTTGACGCTCCGGCCGAAGAACGGCATCGAGATCGTGGTGGATAGGGCGAACGGATAAAGAAGGTTCGGTTGACAAACGCAAGGTCAAGAATTTTAGTAAGCACAGACAAGAGGAGGAGCAAGACATGAAAGGTTTGCGCAAAACGATAACGACGGCCGCTATCGGCGTATTGGCCGTGAATAGTTTGGTGATGGGGGGATTCGTTTCGGGGGCAGAGATCGTACCCGGTTCCCTCCAAGTGAAAGAATTCCGCTATCTGGACAAGGAGCTGGACCGGATCTCGCTCGAGAAGACGGGCGAACCGGACGGCACGCGCGACGGTCACTTAAGCTTGCTGATCGATGCCGGCGAAGGAACGGAGATCAAGTCGATCGTCCTGAAGACGGCGGATCGCGGCGGAACCGACACCGGTCACGGCATCTGGACGACGTGGAAGGAGCCGAGCGACATCGGCAAGTACCTGCTCGCGGTCGAGCACGACGGCAAGACGCTCAACAAGACGTTCAAAGAGACGCTCGGATCGTTCAAGGGCGTCAATCAATTCGACCTGTATGCCTCGGACAACAACAGCATGAAGGACGGCGAATACTACTACTTGGAGATTACGACGAGCGCGGGCGTCATCAAGTCGGACGTGACGCCGTTCGCGGACGCCGATACCTCGTACGCGCCGGTGCTCATTCGCGAGTTTAGCTGGACGGATCTGACGCAAGACAAGATCGGCAGCGCCGCGTTCGGCGAAGACGGCAGCACGGACGGCCATTTCAAGCTGAAGCTGGCGTTCGCGCAGAAGACGAAGGTGCTCTCCGTCATTCTTCGTCCGACGGACGAGGACGGCAAGGCAGTATCGGCCGGCATCTGGCGCACGAATCGCGCCGGGGTGGGATGGCTGCTCGGTCTCGTGCAGGGCAACAAAATCATCAACACTGAATTCAACAAGGACGTCACGGCTCCGGTCGGTAACTTCCGCGGCAGCGTTACGCTGGATCTCTATGCCACGAATAACGGTTCGATCAAGAACGGCCAGCACTACGTCATCGAAGTCGAGACGCAATTCGGCACGGTTATATCGCAGCCGGTGGAGTTTGGCAACAAAGAATCCATTCATACAGACAGCACCGTGTTCCCGTTCAAGACCATCTCGCTGAAGCTGAATGCCAAAGAGGCGGCCGTCGACGAGAAACAGGTAAAGCTCGACGTCGCGCCATTCTCGTTCGAAGGCCGTACGATGGTACCGCTGCGTTTCGTCAGCGAGGCGTTCGGCGCTAAGGTGGATTGGGACAAGAAGGCGAGCAAGGTGACGATCGCGAAGGATGGCAGCAAGATCGAGCTTGTCATCAACCGAAAACAAGCCGTCGTGAACGGCGCGGCCGTCCAGCTCGACGCACCGGCGATTACGCGCAACAACGTCACGCTCGTGCCCGTGCGTTTCGTAAGCGAATCGCTCCAGATGAAGGTGTTCTTCGACGAAGGCGAGATTTTCATTACGGATGCGAAAGAACAGTAGTCGGGATTTGCACGCATAAGTTACGAAGAACGAATCCGCGCGGGGGCGCGGATTTTTTTCGGTTTAAATTCATATGGCGTTGATTCGAAGGGAACGAAAGGCTATCGTGATAGTTAGCTGCGATTCGCAAAAAACATCAAGAAAGCCATTCGTCCGCGCGATACGATAAGAACGAACCGGGAGGAGGATCGCGATGAACGAAGAAATCGTGCAGCGCTTGGCGATCGCCAAGCAATATATCGACCAACGGCTGGATGAAGAGCCGACGTTGGAAGAAGCGGCGAAGGCGGCCGGCTTCTCGCCATTCCACTTCCACCGCTTGTTCCGCGGCTGGCTGGGCCTCACGATGTCGGCATACGTTCGCGACCGGCGGCTGGCGCGCGCGGCGGAGGCGATCGGGACGACGGACGGGAAGCTGATCGACATCGGGCTGGCGCACGGTTTCGAAGCGGCGGAGATGTTCAGCCGGTCGTTCAAGCGCAAATACGGCCTCGCTCCCGGCGATTATCGGAAGCGAAGACGAGGAGGCTTGCACGACATGGATATTCGAATAACGGAGCGCCCGGCGACACGCGTGATCGGGGTGTCCGTTCGCACGGACGTAGCCTTGGACCGGAACATCGCCGAGGCGTGGCGGGAATTCGGCCGGCTATGCGCGTCGATCCCGAACGTGAAGCCAGGCGCGAGGGCATTCGGCTTGGAGCTCTATGAGGAAGCGGCGCAAGGGACAAGATCGGGAGCGTTCACGTATGTCGCCTGCATTGAAGTCGAAGAGCATGCGGCGCCGCCGTCAAGCATGACCATGCTCGTGATTCCGGCTGGCCGGTATGCCGTCGCGACTCACAAAGGGTCGACGGAACGGCTGCAGGAGACGTTCGGGTACGTGTACGGCGTCTGGCTGCCGGCCAGCGGCGAGTCGCTTCGACCGTGGGACGGGGTTGACGATGCGGCAGGATTTGATTTCGAACTGTATGATGGGCGGTACCGGGACGGCGATCCCGAATCGGAGCTGGATGTTTATGTTCCGCTGCAGGGATGAATGGCATCTTGAATCGGACGAATTCGTAAAGCGCGAGCGGTACCTTTAAGAGGTACCGCTTTTTGCGTTGGGTAAATCTGATCCTGAATGGAACATTATGTCAATCAAGCGCGTCTATATCAAAGCGCAAACAGTCGCAATCCACGTACCCATTAAGGAGAGTGTATGATGCGGAAATTAGGCTTGACTTTGCTTCTTAGCATCGGGATGATCGGCGGCTCGCTGCACGAGGTAGGAGCGGAAGCGGATTCGGATTCGGGTTCGGTGCCACGAGCTATCGACTTGCCGAGCGAGACGGCCAAGTGCTCGTGCCGATCCGGCTGCTGGAAACGCTGACTTCGTCGGATCAAGAAGGTGGCAGATGGGAGACGATCTGGCAACCGAAACAGCCGGACGTCGTTACCGTACGGAACGCACAGCTGAAACGGACCGTCGTCTTTACGGTGAACGGCAAGACCATGACGATGAATGGAGAATCGCGCGGCATACCGGTCGCGCCGCAGAAGATCGATGGCCGTATTATGCTGCCTCTGCGGACCGCGGCGGAAGCGTTCGGCCAACGCATTGATTGGCTTGACGGGCTTATCGTCATCGGCGACAAGGCTTTCGATCCGCACAGTCCGGAGACGCTGGCGGCAAAGGAAAGCATAAAGAAGATGTTGACCGATCGGCGAAAGCCCGTGAACGTCGATCAGCCCGACACGCCGCTTGCGTCATACGGTGCCTCGGTATTCTTCATCCGTTATGACTATACGTCTTCGGCGCTAGTTGAGCAGCTGATGGTAAAGACAGGAGGCGGGAACGAGAAGGCGGTGAAGCTCGCCGGTAAGCCTGTTCTCAGCAGCGCGAAAGCTATCGGCGACGAGCTTTATTTTGTCATGGAAGTTGAAGGCCGCGCCGAATTGGCCGCTTACCATCTTGGGAAAGGCACGGTACGGCTAGTCGCCAAGATCGCGGATTGGAAGCCCGGAGACGGCTGGGTTACGGGTATCAAACAAATGGGCGGCGAGTTGTATGTCGTGCTGCACTATGGTGAAATCACGATGGGGAGCGAGTCGTTATACAAAGTTGACAGCGGTGCTTTGAAAAAAGTTTCCTCCGCTAAAAGCTATATTAGCTATGAAAAATCCGGCAATTTTCTATACACGACGGACTTCACGCCTATGTTCAGCGTAGCCGACAATTTGTATCGGGTAGATCTTGTCAAAGGAACGTCATCGAATATCGGTAAATCGGGATATGCCTACGGGATCGACTTGTCGGTCACGCCGGGGGGCGGCGTCGGCTTTTCGAGCGTGGACGCGCTGTATGTGAAGGACGGTTCACTTTTTGTGCTTGGCTATGATAATCAAAATCCAGACGACCGAAGCGCCGTATACCGGATCAACCCGGCTGATAACTCGCAGGTCAGAGTAACCCCGCCGACCTCCAGGTTCTGGCTGAAGGACGATCGGATTTTGTACATCGATGCTTCTACAGGTTATCTGGAGAGCGTGAAGCATGACGGCACCGATCGCCGGACGCTTGTACAGCGGAAAGCGTCGAACGTGACGCTGCTTGGCGGCGATCTATATTACATGGAGCTTACGGGCGACAATCTCTTCGACGTCGGCCATGTATACCGGTACAGCTTGTCGGACGGCAAGGAAACCAAGCTGAGCGACAGATCTGCCGTCGCTTATTATGGCAACAAGAACGGCGTCTACTTGTGGGCAGATGGATACGAGCCCGGAATTTATCGCGTCGAATCGGACGGACGGAATACGAGACTTGTCGCGGACAGCGTCGCAGCGGTCGTGCCGACCGATCAGGGGCTACTATACACGTTAACGTATCAAAAAGGAGTATTCGCCTTAAAGTAAGTTCGGAGGACGTCCGGAACGTCGGGAACGTCCGGCGTATCCGTGCAAGCCGCGTTATAACAAGCCTTTGCGTCGTTCGCAAAGGCTTGTTTGCCGTGAAAGGCAACGTAATGACGGAAGTTCGGATGATCGAGATACACGTTATAGCTGTTAACGCTAAACTTTCGATTTCTCCGGCTTCGACTGGGACGGCGCTGAATCCGAATCGCTTTGCCCGGAACAATGCGAATCGGTCTTCCGCTGGCGATACGACTTCGGCGATATTCCCGCGTGCTTCTTGAACGCCTTCGAGAACGAGAACAGATCCGGATAGCCGACGGAACGGGCGATATCCGCGACCGTGTAGCCCGTCTGCTCCAGCAGCAGCCGGGCTTCGTTCATGCGCAGCCGCAGCAAATATTGCATGGGCGGCATGCCGTACGCATGACGGAACATCTTCGTGAAGTGCGACCGTTCGACGCCGACCGCGGCCGCGACGCGCTCGATCGCGATGTCTTCGGCGTAATGGATGTCGAGGTAAGCGCGGCCGTTCTGCAGCCAAGTATCCTGCCCGGCGGACACGCTGTACGAAGCGGATCGCAATGATAGGGCATCG
The DNA here is from genome assembly GCF_008124765.1 of Paenibacillus methanolicus. GTDB lineage: Bacteria > Bacillota > Bacilli > Paenibacillales > Paenibacillaceae > Paenibacillus_Z > Paenibacillus_Z methanolicus. The sequence continues at coordinate 368,503 of NZ_VNHS01000001.1, forward strand.
AATATTCGCAGAAACAGACTCAGGCGAAGCAGATCCGAGCCGCCGCCGGATTCGGCGGCTAGCCGACGCAGCTCCTCCGCAAGCGCCGACGCTTCGTTCGTCGCGCCGCCCGAGGCATGAGGACGCTGCGGCGTCAATCCGGCGCGGGCGAGCAGCGAGAGCGCGCCTTTGCCTTCGAAGGCGAAGAACAGCTTGCGCAGCCGCTTCAGCGGGTTCGTCCAATATTCATGCGTCACCTGCGGGAACAAGCAGAATAGATCGCCTGCCGCGAGCAGGTACTCGCCGCCGCTTTGACGGAATTCGCCTTCGCCTTCGAGCACGAAGATTAAATAATAGTAGGGGGAGATGCGAGGTCCGATATGGTAGTGAGGCTTCGCGATATTCATGCCGATTCGGATCGGCCAGGCGGCACCGGCTTTCTCGAATTCCGTCGGCGTTAGAAAATGGATGTCCAGCCATTCGTGGTGATCCTCGCGCATCGCATCGATCATAGTAGGCGTCTCCCTTCTTTTTGCAATCCAGCTTACCGTACAACGACGATAATTAGCAAGCGTTACCAGATGTTCTATCACACAAAATGACAAATCAAATAAACCACGAAATGACATTGCTTCCCCCATTATATGCCTGTTATGATCATGTACATCAACTAATCCAACCGAATAAGTCGGATTACTGTGATCGACCAGACTTACTGGAGATACGGCAAGAAGCGCGTGCTTCCATTGTCGTTCTAATATGCCAACGTAGCAGAGGAGACTGCCAGTCATGAGCGAGAGAAACATTGAATTCGGATGGTTTATCCCGACGACGGGAGACGGACCATACATCGGGGTGCCGCCCGAGCGGGAAACTACGATGGACTATATGGTGCAAGTCGCGCAGGCGGCGGAGCGGGCCGGTTATTCGTTCGCGCTCATTCCGACGGGTGGCGATTGCCTCGACGCTTGGGTAGTTGGCTCGTGGATTGCCGGCCATACCCGAACCTTGAAGCCGCTCGTCGCGATGCGACCGGGCTTGATGGCGCCGGTCATCGCGGCTCGGATGGCCGCCACGCTCGACCGCGTGTCGCAAGGGCGTGCGCTAGTTAACGTGGTCACGGGGCATTATCCCGCCGATCTCAAAGCGAGCGGCGATTCCTTGCACGAGAATCATGACGAGCGATATGCGAGAACCCGGGAATTTCTGGACGTCGTGAAAGGCGTCTGGGACGATTCGGCCGCGCCGCAGCCGGACGGCTTTCATTATAAGGGCCGCTACTACGAGATCGACGGCGGAAGGTGCCTGCCGGCTCCGGTGCAGCAGCCGGGGCCTCCGCTATACTTCGGCGGAAGCTCGCCGGCAGGCAAACGGGCCGCGGCGGAGACGGCCGACGTCTATCTCATGTGGACGGAGCCGCTGGACTGGATTAAAGGGCAGATCGCGGAGATGGAGGCGCTGCTCGACGAGTTGAAGGCGGCCGACGGTACCCGGCGGCAGCTGCGGTACGGCATCCGGGCGCAGCTTGTCGTCCGCGAGACGGAGGAGGAGGCCTGGGCGGCCGCATGGCATATTCTCAGCAAGGCGGATCAAGAGCTGGTCGCCGCCCGCGAGAAGCTGCACGCGCGCACCGACGCCACGAACCAGAAGCGCCAGATGGAGCTGTTCGAGGCGTCGAGAGATCAAGATTTCGTCATCGGGCCGAATCTATGGTCGGGCTTGTCGGCCATCCGCGGCGGCGGCGCCGTGGCGTTCGTCGGGACGCCGGAGCAGGCGAGCGATCGTATTCTGGAGTTTATCGACGCTGGCGTCGGTTCCTTCATTCTCTCGGGCTATCCGCATCTGGAAGAGGCCGAGCGTACGGGAAGACTGCTGCTTCCGCTTCTGAGAGAGAAGCTGGCGGCAAGAGGTATCGAACTATAATCGAATTCATGCCTAACATCGATTAATCGGGGGGACTTGTCTATGCAAACATTAAGATATCGAAGCATTCCGCTCGCGGTCATGGCTTCGGCCATGCTGTTCCTGGCCGCATGCGGCAATAGCGGAGGCGCCAATAACGCCGGCGGCGAAGCCGCGAATTCGAACGCGCCGGCCGCGAATGCCGGCAACTCCGGCGCAAGCGCGGATCCGGTCACGATCAGCTTCCTGCATTGGCGGGGCGAGGATAACGCGGCGTTCGAGGCGATCATCGGTCAATTCGAGGAGGCGCATCCCGGCGTACAGGTGGAGATGCAGGTGCTGCCATCCGACCAATACCAGCAGACCGCGCAAGCGAAGCTGCGGGACGGCGCGTCCGGCGACGTGTTCGCTTCTTTCCCCGGCGCGCAGTTCGAAGCGATCGCCAAGGGAGGATTATATAGCGACCTGACCGGCGCCGCTTGGCTCTCGAACTTCGCGCCCGCGCTGATCGAAGCCGGCCAGAAGGACGGCAAGCAGTTGGCCGTGCCGTACCAGCTCGTGTACAACATGCCGATCTACAACGTGAAGCTGTTCGAGAAATACGGCTTGACGCCGCCCAAGGATTGGGACGGATTCCTCGCCGCGGCGGAGAAGCTGAAGCAGGAGGGAATCGTGCCGATCGCCTTCCCGGGCGCGGATATCGGCCCCGGCCAGTTCATGAATACGATGGTGATGAACAACGCGCCGGACCTGGATATTTTCCGCAAAGTGGAGGCCGGCGAAGCGAAGGTGACGGAAGACTGGTGGATCAAGACGCTGACGCAAATCAAGGAGCTGAACGACAAGGGTTACTTCCAGCAGGATGCGCTCGGCACGAAGGACCAAGGCGCCGGCGCGCTGTTCGCCCAAGAGAAAGCGGCGATCTTGGCGACGGGATCATATCAGCTCGCGCAGAACAAGAAGAACAATCCGGCTCTCGTGCAAGGGCTGCTTGCGCCGATTACGGTGCCGGCCGATCAAGCCGTGTACGAGGGCATTCATACGACGACGTTCTTGCTCGGCGTGAACAGCGCGTCCAAGCATCCGGAGGAAGCGAAGGCGTTCATTGAATTCTTGAGCGGCAAAGACGTCGCGGGCCAGTACGCGAACGCCACGGGGCAGAACGTGACGGTCAAGGACGTCGTCTACGCGTCGGAGGAGCTCAAGGCGGTCGCCGAATGGACGAACAAGAAAACCCGCTTCCAGCCGCGCTTCACGCTGACCGACACCGAGAATCAGAAGGCGGTCGTCAGCTCCATCCAAGCGGTGCTGGGAGGCACGGATCCGAAGAAGGCGGCCGAGGACGCGCAGGCGATCATCGACCAGCAGCTGGGCAAGTAATATGAAGGCCGGGAAGCGAATCGCGCTATTCTTCGTCCCGGGGCTTACGTTGTATGCGGCGCTCTTCCTGTACCCGACGATAACCGGATTCTATTATTCCTTGACGAACTGGGACGGCATCTCGCCGTCCTATGACTTCGTCGGCCTGTCCAATTATCGGGAGCTAACCGAGCATATTATCTTCCGCAAGGCGCTCGTCAACAACGTCAAGTTCATGCTGTTCGTGGTGCTCGTCCAGACCGGATTATCGCTGCTGCTTGCCTTGCGGCTTGCGCGCAATACGAAGCGCAACGTCGCGCTGCGGGCGCTGTATTTCGTCCCGACGGTGCTCTCTTCCGTATCGGTCGCGCTCATCTGGACGTTCGTGTTCGACCCGACCCAAGGATTGGCGAACGGCTTCCTGAGCGGAATCGGCTTGGGCTCGTGGACGCAGAATTGGCTCGGCGATACGGGATTGGCGATCTTCTCGGTGGCGGCCGTGCAAGCTTGGGCGCATATCGGCCAAATGGTCATTCTGTTCGTCGCCGGCCTGCAGGCGATACCGAAGGAGCTCATCGAAGCGGCGCGGTTGGACGGCGCGGGAGCGCTGCAGATATTCCGCCGCGTCACGTGGCCGCTGCTCGCGCCGGCCGCCGCGCTCGTCGTCTCGTATACGACGATTCAATCGTTCAAGGCGTTCGATCTCATCTTCACGATGACGGGCGGAGGCCCGGTTTATTCGACCGAAATCTTGTCCACCTTCATCTACAACACGGCCTTCTCGAGCTATACGTTCGGCTTGGCTTCGGCGGGTTCGGTCTTCTTCCTGGCGCTGATCGCCGTTATTACGTACGTCCAATTCCGCGTCATCCGCGCGGATCGAGTCGCTTACTAGAATTCGTAAAGAGGTGATCGCGTGCTGCTGCGTGGATTAGGGGTCGCGCTGGTCGTCGCATTCGCGCTGATTATCGTCGTCCCCCTCATGATTGTGTTATTGGCCTCGCTTAAGACGACGCCGCAATTTATCCAAGATCCGCTCGGGTGGCCCGAGTCGTTCTCGCTGGCCAACTATACGGCGTTGTTCGCCAAACAGCCGATGCTGACGTACTTCGGCAACAGCGTCTTCGTCACGCTGTTCACCGTCTCGGGCGAGCTGCTTGTCGCGGGCATGGTCGCTTACGGCATCATCCGCACGGGACGCAAGACCGGCGGATGGATGTTCGGTCTATTCGCGGCCGGATTGATGGTGCCTTCGCAGGTCAACATGATCCCGATCTACGAGCTGGTGCATCGATTGGGTTGGTCGAACAGCTTGGCCGGGCTGTCGCTCGTCACGATCGCCATGCTGCTGCCGCTCTCCGTCTTCATGTTGGGCGGCTTCATGCGGACGCTGCCGGGCGAGCTGTTCGAGGCAGGCGCGATCGACGGCGCGAGCGAATGGCGCTTGCTGCTCCGGATCGCGCTGCCGCTGTCCGCGCCGTATTTCGCCGCGACCGCATGCTTCCTGTTCGTCATCGTGTGGAACGAATTGCTCTTCCCGATGCTGCTGCTGACCGGCAAAGACAAGCTGACCCTTCCGCTCGCCATGCTGCAATTCCGAGGAGAGTTCGTCACCGATTACCCTATGCTGCTGACCGGCGTCGTCGTGGCTTCGATCCCGATCATCGCCGTGTTCGTTCTGCTGCAGCGGTTTTTCATTTCGGGGGCGATGGCGGGTTCGATGAAGGGTTAAGAGCGGAGAACATGTCCATGAATGACTGCCCCTTGCGGGTTCTTAGGCGGACAATCAGTCTGTTACGGGAACTAGCAAGGGGTTTTCTCTTGCGAGTATTCGTATATAACATGTATGCGGATGCGACCGTATCACAGTCATTGTTAGTTGCGCGCTCGACTTACTATTATCTAGGAATTAAATGTCACAAAAAATTGGCATCGATCACAAAAAGTTGGCTATTAAAAGGAGCGCGGCTACCTGTTACGATAATGGCGCGGCAAAGGGAATGATTCCCTGCGGCGCCGTAATCTTGCATCGGCAGGAGAGGAGGCTGCGATTTTTCTTCGTCCGACATGTAAGCGCTTCACAAAGGGATCCGATTGCATTCGTTAGTCGTCATGCGAACGTGTTGAAGTTCATTTCTGCGAGGAGGGATTTAATGTATCAAGTCATGAAGACCAAACGTCTGTATGCATTCGCGCTGGTGATCGCGCTGCTGGTCAGCTTGCTGCCTATTACGAAAGCGAACGCGGCCTATAATTTGGCGTGGAGCGACGAATTCAACGGCACGTCGATCGACCAGAACAATTGGTCCTTCGAGATCGGCAACGGCAGCGGCGGATGGGGCAACAACGAACTGGAGTATTACACCAACCGTCCGGAGAACGCGAGAGTCGAGAGCGGCAACCTCGTCATCGAAGCGCGCAAAGAAAACTACGGCGGGATGGGCTACACGTCGGCCCGCTTGAAGTCGCAGGGGAAGAAGAGCTTTAAATATGGCCGCATCGAAGCGCGCATCAAGATGCCGAAAGGTCAAGGACTGTGGCCGGCGTTCTGGACGCTCGGCTCGGACATCGGCACGGTCGGCTGGCCGAAGAGCGGCGAGATTGACATTATGGAGCACGTCAACAACGAGAACAACACGCACGGTTACATCCATTGGGATGTGAACGGCCACGCGCAATACGGCGGCGCCAGCCATGCGGTCGACGTGACGCAATACCATGTGTATTCGGTCGAATGGACGTCCAGCGCCATTAAGTGGTTCATTGACGGCGTCCAGTTCAAGGAAGCCAACATCGCGAACAACGTCAATTCCACGGAAGAATTCCATAAGGATCATTTTCTGCTGCTCAACATGGCGGTCGGCGGCAACTGGCCGGGTTCCCCGGACGGCGCGACGGCGTTCCCGGCGAAGATGTACGTCGACTACGTGCGCGTCTATCAAGACGGCGCGACGCCTCCGCCCGCGAGCGGCATCGTCAACGGCGGCACGTACAAACTGATCAACGTGAACAGCGGCAAAGCGCTGGACGTGGCGAGCGCCGGCACGGCGCCAGGCACGAACGTGCAAATTTGGAGCGATAACGGCTCCGGTGCCCAGAAGTGGACGCTCTATCAGAATGCCGACGGCTCTTACAAGCTGATCAACGTCAATAGCGCTCACGCGCTGGACGTAGCCGGCTCGGGGACGGGTGACGGCACGAACGTGCAGGTGTGGAACGACCTCGGCAACGGCGCGCAGAAGTGGAATCTCATCAAGAACGCCGACGGTTCCTACAAGCTCATCAACGTGAATAACGGCAAAGCGCTCGACGTGTCCGGATCGGGTACGGCGGACGGCGTGAACGTGCAAATTTGGACGGACAACGGCTCGGGCGCCCAGAAGTGGAGTTTGGTGAAAGTGTAAGCAGGTCATGCAGGGGGAGAACGGCCGATTCCTACGGGGAGTCGGTCGTTTTTGCATGCTTTACCCATTATCGGACGCATTTTGCGGTACCGTCGAACTTCGTTCCGAGGTTTCTTCGTATTATTTACTTGACGACCCCGCGTCATTCCATCCTTGGACATTCCGACATATTGAGCATATGAGCAAACAAGAGGAGTCTGCCATGCAGATTCCTCTTGTTTGTTATGGCGCCAAGCATTGAATAGCTCAACATGCCGTGGAAAAGACTAAGATGATAACATTGTCGTTTCATAAACTACCAACTTCGGTAGTCGTCCATATAGACATATTGCATTGCGCAGACAGCGAAATACTGTCCATAATTCGCGAAAAAGGAGGCGCTTGCCGTGACGCTCGAGATGATCCGGCAAACTGCCGGCGCAAGTCTTGGCATAGCCGCTTTATGCGGGACGCTGTCGATCGTGTATTCGAGCTGGCGCAACGGCATATCGCCCATGCCGACGTCGGCCTTGGTGCGCCGCGAGGTTGCGCGGGAGCTTCGCAAACTAGGGGCATGCGGCACGCTCGTCGAGACCGGTTCGGGCTGGGGGACGCTCGTCTTTCATCTGGTCCGAACATGTCCCGGCTGGCATATGGTCGGCATCGAGAATTCGCCGCTGCCGTTCTGGTATTCGAGGCTGGCTCGCCGCCTGCTGCCCGCGCGTCTGCGGCATCGGGTCCGATTCGAACGGGGCGATCTGTTCCGGTTCTCGTACGCGCATGCGGATGCCGTCGTCTGCTACCTGCATCCGGCCGCGATGAAGCGGCTCGGCGCGGCGCTGAAGGAACAGCTCTCTCCGGGTACGCCGGTGCTCGCCGTCTTCTTCGCGCTGCCGGGGTGGCAGCCGGTTCGCGTCGTGACGTGCCGAGATCTCTATCGAACGAAATTACGCGTTTATGAGGCGGGATCCGAGAATATTGTCTCGCCGACGGATGCCGGTTTTTAAGCTGGTTTTCAGCTTCGTGTGCTATGTTCAAAGATAGGATAGGACTAGCAATGCAGCGGGAATGGCAATAGCGCCTGCGGGGGAAGGAGCGCACGATGAACGGAAGATGGATTAAAGGACTTATGGCGATCTCGGCGCTTTCGGGCTTCATCTGGCTGGGCGGGCTCGGCTGGACGCTGCAGGATTATTTCGCCGGGGCCGTCGACACGCCGGCAGCCCCGGCGCCGGTCGAAGAGGAGACGGCGCCGCCAATCCCGGACGACGGCAAATTCCGAGTCGTGGCGTTGGGCGACTCGCTGACGCGCGGCGCCGGCGACCCGGATGGCAAAGGCTACGTCGGGTACATGACCGACGAGCTGAAGACGAAGGCGGCGGATCAAGACGTTCTCGTCAACAATTACGGCTTCGACGGCATGCGCACGCCCGAGCTGACCTCGTCGCTCGCCAAACCGGCCGTCCGCGCCGAGCTGAAGGCGGCGGACGTCATCGTCGTCAGCATCGGCGGCAACGATCTGTTCCGCAGCGGCGAGACGCTAGGCAATTTGGATCCCGGGTACATCGCGACCATCCAAGAGGCGTACTTAAACGACCTGGACGGCGTATTGAAGGAGCTGCGGACGCTCAATGCATCCGCCGAGCTGTTCCTGATCGGCCTCTATAATCCGTTCATCGCAAGGGAGAACGCGGAGACGACGACCAAGATCGTGCGGGACTGGAACTATCGGGCGGCCGAGACGGCAGCGGATTATCCCGATACGGTGCTCGTGCCGACGTTGGACTTGTTCCAGTTGAAGATCCAGGACTATCTCGCGCTGGATCAGTTCCATCCGAACGCGGAGGGATACAAGCTGATCGGGGAGCGGGTCGCTTCGCTCATCACATGGGAGGAGGAGAGCGAATGACCGGGATGACGGGCGCGGCGGCGCAAGAAGAGATTACGTTATCGGTTCAAGGACTGCGCAAGGTGATCGGCAAGCGGGAGATCATCCATGGCATCGACTTCGAGCTGAAGCGAGGGGAAGTGTTCGGCTTCCTCGGACCGAACGGAGCGGGCAAGACGACGACGATCCGCATGCTCGTCGGGCTGATCAAGCCGACGGCCGGCACGATCCGGATTTGCGGGTACGATTTGCATCGGCAGTTTCCCGAAGCGACGGGCAGCATGGGCTGCATCGTCGAGAACCCGGAGCTGTACAGCTACTTGAGCGGTTGGGGGAACTTGCAATATTTCGCGCGCATGATGTCCGGCATCGATGAGGCGCGGTTGAACGAGGTCGTCAAGCTCGTGGGGTTGTCGGCCCGCATTCAAGACAAAGTGAAGACCTACTCGCTCGGCATGCGCCAGCGGCTTGGCATCGCCCAAGCGCTGCTCGGCAGGCCGAAGCTGCTTATCCTCGACGAGCCGACCAACGGTCTCGACCCGTCGGGCATTCGGGAGATGCGTGAATTCATCCGTTATTTGGCGGAGAGCGAAGGACTGACGGTGCTCGTATCGAGCCATCTCCTGAGCGAAATTCAGCTCATGTGCGACCGTGTCGCCATCATCTCGAAAGGACGCGTCGTCCGCGTGGATACGGTGGACAACCTGCTGGCCCAGCAGGAGCGCGTAAGCTGGCGGCTGGAACCGATCGAAGCGGGCATGCAGCTGCTTCGGGAGCTGGCCGGATCGGCCGACCTGCAAGGCGAGACGGTGCTGACGCCGTATGACGAGCAGGAGATCGGGCGTTGGAATCAAACGCTCGTCGAGGCGGGCGTCACGGTGACCGAGATGAGCCGCAGGCTGCCTTCTCTGGAGGATCTATTCTTGGAGCTGACGGGAGGGGAAAGCATTGATTAACCTCGTGTACAACGAGATGGTGAAGATCACCGGCAAACGCAGACTGCTCGTCGTCGCGCTCATCATCGCCATCCTGATCACGCTGTTCACCTATGCGCAAGCCCAGCAGGCGGCGGACAATCGCGAGCGGTTCGGCGACGTCGACTGGCGGATCGCCCTGGAGCAGCGGATCGCCGGTTGGGAGGCGCGGCTGGCGAGCGGCGGCTTCCGGGGGGACGATGGGGAGCTCGAGCTTCGCATCGCGCAGCAGCGATACTATCTGGATCAGGACGTCAACCCGGCCGAGCCCGGCGCGCCGACGTTCGTGCGCGGCTTCGTCGAGAACGGCATCTCGCTGCTGCTTCCGCTCATGATGATGATCGTCGCGGCCGATCTGGTTTCCTCCGAGCACGGCGCGGGCACGATCAAGGTGCTGCTCACCCGGTCGGTGCGGCGCTGGCGCATTCTGCTAAGCAAATACTTGGCGCTTCTGCTGTCAGTCTCGTTCATCATCACGCTGTTCGGCTTGCTGGCGGCGGTCATCTCGGGATTCGTGTTCGGCTATCAAGGCTGGGATGCGCCGGTGTTGACCGGCTTCTCGACAACGGGCGGCGAGCTGGATACCTCCGGCGTGCGCATCGCGCCGCAATGGCAGTTCATCCTCATGGAGCTCGGGCTCGCTTGGTTCGTATCGGTCGTCGTCGCGACGATTACGTTCATGCTGTCCGTGCTCGTCCGCACGACCGCGGCGGTGATGGGAATTATGCTTGCGTGCTTGATCGCCGGCACCATCTTGCGGACGATGGTCTCCTCTTGGGAGACGGCGAAGTACCTGTTCATGGTCAATCTCGAGCTGATCGATTATTTGGAGGATGCCGCGCCGCCGATCGAAGGCATGTCGCTCGGTTTCTCCATGCTCGTTCTGCTCGTCTGGGGCGTTATTGCCCTCATCGTATCGTTCGTCTCGTTCACGCGCCGGGATGTTTATTAATCGTATAGCGAACAGGGAGACCGAATCACGCTTTCGGACTCCCTGTTCTTTGTTGTGAAGGAAAATACACAACCGTTGTCCGAAGGACTAGCGGGCTCCCCTCGAAGGATACATCGAAGACGGCCGCGCAGCGAGTCACGTTACTTCAACGTGTCCAGAGGTGAACGTTTTTCGAAGAAAAACGACTACGGAAGCACATGCTTGGCCCTTGGTTTCCCTCGGCGGAGGGGGACAATGCTGTCAGGTTAAGGAAAAACGTCCGAAGAAGCGAACTAGGGCCTATAGTTGACAGGCTTAAGTCTTATAACGGACTTCAAAACCTACTGAAGCTTTGTCCGTCAGGACAAAAGCGTGCCCCGCTCAAGCCTTCCCGCCGACCGCGAACAAACATGTCAGCACGAAATAGGGAGTCCAGAGGGCAAAGCCCTTTGGAGCCTCCTCGGCGGAGGAGGTGGGAGGAGGGAGCAACAAAAGTGGGGTCAAAGGGGCGGAGCCCTTCTTAACCTGACAGCATTGCAGCGGAGGGGGAAGGGGCGAGGGAGACAAGAACGGGTTCTCGAAGGGCGCAGCCCTTTGTTAGGCCGATTACGAGTTCGGCACGCCGCCCTGGAAGTCGGTCTCGTCGTGTTTCACCGGTACATGGCTTCGCCGCGCGGCTTCCATCAGCTGCGCCGCATCGTCCAGCGGCTCGTAACCGATGAGGTCTTTCAAATATCCGATGTCATAGTAATTATCCGTGTTCGCGGACGTGCCGTACAGGCTGAGGAACGGGATCGACGGATCAGCCTCGATGCATCGCTCGGCCAGCTGCACCATGTCCCGCTCGGAAATCCAGATATGAGCCGCGCGATCCGAATGCGGCCGGTCGTCTTTCGGGAAATTGCCGATCCGAATGTTGAACGACGAGATTCCGTGTTTGTCCGCATAGAGCCTGCCGAGCAGCTCGATGTAGCATTTGCTCAAGCCGTAGAAGCTGTCGGGTCGATACGGCGAGGCGGGTTCGACGTGTTCGCCGACCTTGTAATAACCGGTCGCGTGATTGGAGCTGGCGAAGACGACGCGCTTCACGCCGTTCCGACGGGCCGCTTCGTACAGGTGATAAGCGCCGGTTACGTTAATAGGCAGTACCTTGCCGAGGAAGTCGTCCTGATCCTTCGCCCAGGCGAAATGAATCACCGTGTCTACGCCCTTGGTCAGCTCGAGCAAGCGCTCCGCATCCGTCACGTCGAGCGGGACGATGCCGCGACGTTCGTCCGGGCGCAGATCCGCCGCCGTTATTTCGTAGCGGTCAAGCTCGCGGAGTCCTTCCGCGACGCGGGCGCCGATGACGCCGGACGCGCCGGTGACGAGCAGCTTTCGTTTCATCGTTCATCAACTCCATTTTTGTTAATCCTTTACTTGTACTATACCCAGTTTGCGGTAAAGTTGACGTTATGCGCTTTTTGTGTCGGGGCGGGTAAGCATGTGGTGCCAGATTCGACCAATAGCGCTTGATATTACTAGGGTTTCGGCGGATTTCGACAGCAGGATAAACCAAGCGGGACACAGAATGTAATGGGTAAGTTACAACTTAAAGTACAGGCATCAGAAGGCAGGCTGAATGAATGCACCTCTATGATGGACACCGCCGTGGTCTATATCCGGATATATTGCGAAGCTGTTGGTTAATTACGGCGCTGTATGTGTTGTGTACGGGCGTGCAGCTCTTTTTTACCGAACACGACGTCTCGGATTTCTTCTGGTACGCGATCGTCTTCCCGGCGCTCAAGATGGCGGCTATCAACGGCTTCATGGGCTGGCTGTTCCGTAAAGAGCGCCCGTACGCGGAATATCAGCTGATCGTCGGCGTGAATTTGTTTATTTGCATCATCATCGTCTCGTTATATGAACTGTCGATCGTATTTTACTGTTTAATCATTCCGCTCCTGCTATCGCTTTACTTCTACAGTAGGCGCTTGATTGTATTTACGCTCGTTCAAGCTTTGCTTAGCGTCGTCGGCATCTTAGGCATATCGTCCGTGATCCGGGCGAATTTGAGCGTCTCCGAACTGATCATGCTCGCCGCGCTGCTAGTCGCGACCGCCCTCATCATCAACAATCTGCGCAAGCATGCGTTCGCCTTGTCCCGGGAACTGGTGACGGTGACGCAGGAGAAGCAGGATCTCCAGACGAAGAACACGTTGATGGAGAAGCTGAGCCGGGTCGATTCGGCGACGGGGCTGTATAATCACCGCTCCTTCCATGAGCATCTAACTAACGTGATGGCGGTGTCGGAAGCGCATGCGCTTCACGTGCACCTGGTCCTGCTGGACATCGATAACTTCAAGCGGGTGAATGACACTTACGGGCATGCCGTCGGCGATACGGTCATTCAATTCGTGGCCGGGCAGCTGCAGGCTTTTCAAGATGCCGACGATTTCGTATCCCGCTACGGGGGAGAGGAGTTCGCCGTGCTGTGCGCGGGCAAGCACATGTCACGAGTCATCGAGCAAATGGAAGCGATGAGGCAAGCCATCTCCGAAATGACGCACGAGCAGCTGAACGGAGAAGCGGTGACGGTCAGCATCGGCGTGCGGAAGCTCGAAGCGGGCATGAGCAGGGAGGAGCTGTTCCATCAAGCGGATATGGCCCTCTACCAGGCCAAACGAACGGGAAAGAACCGTACGATCGCGGCCGGGTAACGAACGATATTAGACAACGAGAGCCATCGTCTTTATAAGGCGAGCACTTCAGGGATAAGGGAGAGTACCAACTTGCGCGTCCATCAACATAACTATCAGGATCAAGCACGCTTTAGCGAATGGATGCAGGCGCAATCGTTCGGCGCGTCGGGCTCGATACTCGTTCAAATCTTCGCGTCCGCTTCCCGGAGCCAATACCTCGAACCCATCGCGTCGCTCGTTCTTACGCATTTGCCGAGAGCGACCATTATCGGGTGCACGTCGGCCGGGGAAATTATGGACGGCGGCGTTTATGATCAGGCTACGGTTGTGTCGATCGCCGAATTCGAACGGGCGACGATCCAATCCGCCTCGGTCGAGCTACCGCTTGGCGCGAACGAGTATGAAGCCGGCCAGCATTTTGCAAGCCGTTTAAGCCAGCCGGACATGAAGGCGATGATCGTCTTTACCGGCGCCATGGACAATTCGGATGACTTCCTGCAGGGAATCGGGGATGTTCATCCCGATGCGATACTCGCCGGAGGCGTCGCGGCCGAGCAAGGCGGCGTCCGGACGCTCATCATCGGCCGAACGCCGATGAACGGAGGCGCCGTCGGCATTTCGCTGGCTGGGCGGGATTTGAATGCCGCGAACGCGTACAGCCTCAGCTGGAATCAAATCGGGAAGCGATACACGGTCACGCATGCAGAAGGCAAACGGCTTTATCGCATCGACAATAAGAACGTCATTCCGCTCTATCGCAAATATTTGGGCGAGAGCATCGCGGAACACATCGTGGAGAAGAGCAAAAACTTTCCGTTGATCGTGCAAAAAGAAGGTATCGAGATATGCCGGGATATTATCGCGGTGCATGCAGACGGGTCCGTCACGCTGTCCGGCAACGTCCGGAACGGGGACGCGGTCCGATTCGGATTCGGCGACCCCGAGCTCATTATCGATCGTTCGAAGCGGCTCGTGGAGCAGCTGATGGATATTCCGTCCGAGGCCATCTTCATCTATTCCTGCGAAGCGCGGAAGAACTTCATCTTTCATTCGATCGGCTATGAAATCGAGCCCTTGCAGCAGCTGGCGCCGACCGTTGGATTTTTCACGAACGGCGAGTTCTATCATCATGGTCGGTCTAACGTCGTGCTGAATCATTCCATGACCTTGCTCATTCTGGCCGAGCATGACGAGCCTCGCCGCCTCGCGCCGCCGCAAGAGGCCATGCGCCCGCTGCAATGGGGCGAACTCGACGTCTTGAAGGCCATGTCCAACCTGGCCCAAGTATCGACGGATGAATTATTCGAGTTGAATGCGTACCTCGACGAGTCCGAGCAGCGTTACAAGTCATTGGTCGCCTACAATCCGGACATCGTATACTCGATTAACGCGAGCGGCGAATTCCTGACGAAGAACCGGAAGTTCCAGGATATTCTGGGCTACCGCGATCATGAAGTACAGTCGCTCTACGCGATACTGGGCGATATGGATCAGTCGCCGATGAAGCAAAGCATCGCGCACGCTTTCTCGGGCAAGCCGCATACGTTCGAGACGACGCTGATCCACCGCGGCGGAACCGCCGTTCCGTTCATGATCATCAACATTCCGATCGTCGTGAACGAAGCCATCGTCGGCGTCTACGGCATCGCCAAGGATATCTCGGCGTGGAAAGAGGCGGAGAAGCGCATTACGCATATGGCGTACTACGATACGTTGACCGACCTGCCGAACCGGACGCTTCTTCACAAGCGGATGGACGAGATGTTAACGCAGTCCGATGCCGACGGACGCATGTTTGCGTGCATGTTCCTCGATCTGGACAATTTCAAAGAAATCAACGATACGTTCGGTCATTTTGCCGGCGACCGGCTGCTGCAGCAATTCTCGCATGATCTGCTGCACATTCTGAATGAGCACGGCATTGCGGCTCGGTTCGGCGGGGATGAATTCGCGCTGCTCCTGCCGATCGCAAGCCCACGGGAAGCGGAAGAGATGGCGAAGCGAATCATTCGATATTTCGAGAAACCGGTGCAGGTCATGGATGCCGAGCATTATATTACGGTCAGCGCCGGCATCAGCATCTATCCGCAGGATGGCGATACGTCGGAGACGCTGCTGAAGAACGCCGATATGGCGATGTACAAAGCGAAGCAAGCGGGCAAAAACCGCTTCGAGTTCTACAACAGCGAATTTTGCGACTTGATGGTGGAGAAACGGGCGCTCGTGGGCGAGCTGCGCAAAGCGATCGCCGAGGAAGAGCTGGACGTGTATTACCAGCCGTTATTCGATCTCAAGAGCAAGAAGCTGATCGGCGCCGAGGCGCTCGTGCGCTGGTTCCACAAGGAGAAAGGCTCCATTCCGCCATCCGCGTTCATTCCCGTCGCGGAAGAGTACGGCCTCATCGATCAATTGGGACGTTGGGTGCTGAAGACGGCCTGCCGTCAGCTCGTCGCGTGGCAGAGCAGCTACAATCCGGAGCTCATCATGTCGGTGAACGTGTCGTACCAGCAGTTCGGCCGCTACGATTTCGTCGAATGCGTGCGGGAGGTGCTGGACGGGACCCGGATCTCGCCGCGGTCGCTGCATCTGGAAATTACGGAGAGCACGGCGCTCATCGATTTGACGCATACCAAATCCGTGCTGCTGCAATTGCAGTCCATCGGGGTATCGATCGCGATGGACGACTTCGGGACGGGCTATTCGTCGCTCAGCTGCGTTAAGGATTTGTCGATCGACAAGCTGAAAATCGACCGCTCGTTCATTACGAACATTTCGACGGACGAACGGGATGCGGCCATCGTCAAGACGATCATCGCGCTGTCGCGCAACCTGCATATGAAGGTGCTGGCCGAAGGCGTCGAGACGCCGGAGCAGCTGGCGAAGCTGGCCGAATTCGAATGCGACGAAATTCAAGGCTTCCTGTTCAGCCGTCCGCTTGCGGCGGAGCAATTCGAGACATTATTTCTAGCGGGCGCAAGCAAGACGCAATAAAGAGGATCTGCGGCTGCCTCCTGCTGCATCGAACCGTTCGACCCTGAGCCTTCGGGTTCATCGAACGGTTTTTTTATTGAGGATTTGTTGCGTTGTCTGACGAAAATACGTCAGAAGGACGAGCCGACGCGCATATAGATGGGAGGTAAACATCATCGCTGGCGCATGGCGCGCCATGATGAAAGGAGAGATCGACAGCCGATACGCGGCCTAATACGCCAATTCTGTTTTGCAAGCGATTCCAAGCGCGTCCAACCGCAGCTAGCGAGGTCCAGAAGTACAAAATACGAACAAAAGGTGGTTAAAGCATGAGCTACGACGAACTCCTTCTTATTTTCCTCAAGGCTCTGGCCGAACTTCTCGCCAACTAGCAGCCGCAACCGGTGAACGGGATCGATCCATACGATGGGAGTTAAGCGAAATTAAGGCATATTCGAATAGGAAGTACCCCGAGACCGCTTCAACGTTCGCGTTGAGGCGGTCTTTTTGTTTCTGGCAATCATGGAACCGTTCAAAAACGTAAAGCGTGTCCGCTAGCGGACGAAAGCGAAGGTCAGCACGAAATCATCAAGAGAAAGGTAACGAAACAGAATACCGCCCCAAGGCTAAACGTAAAGAACAAAGCTCGAACAATAGCCTGTCCGAAGGACTAGCGAGTTCACCACGAAAGGACACATCAACGACGGCCGCGAATCGAGTCCCGCTAACTAGCGGTTTCCAGAGGGTGCTAACCCTCTGGTTCCCCTTAGCGGAGGGGGCAATGCTGTAAGGTTAAGGAAAAACGTCCGATGAAGCGAACTAGGGTCTATAGTTGACAGGCTTGTGTCATAGGACTTTTTCAACACGTACTGAAGCTTTGTCCGCTAGGACAAAAGCGTGCCAACACGGACGCCACCGCCAACCGCGAACAAACGTGTCAGCACGAAGAAGGGAGTCCAGAGGGCAAAGCCCTTTGGTTCCCCTCAGCGGAGGGGGAAGGGGGAGGAACTCATAGGAGGGGGGAAGGGGCGAGGGAATCCTTTATACTTTTTTTAGACTTTCCTTAGAGGGGCTTTAGAGCTGCCGGATATGCTGATATTAGCGGAAGGAAGCAAGAGAGACGACGAGCATGATCCGCGATACACATAACGAGGAGGAAAGTAATCATGAAGAAAAAATGGATGATCGGAACGGGTATCGGGGTAGGCGCCGTCATGCTGCTGGCGAGCGGGCTCGCGGCAAGCGCGGGGACGTCGGGTTATGAAGCGTATAAGGACGCATGGAAACAATCGGGCGAAATGACGAGCATCGCCGGCGCGGCATCGTTCCGGTTAACGGACAACGGCGCGTCGCTGTTCGACGCCAGCACCACGTTCAAAGGCGACATGGCAACCCAAGCGGGCAGCGCGAACGTGCGGATGACCAGCGGCAAAGAGAGCCATACGCTGAACGTCTACCATCAGGACGGCCAGACCGTGCTGAAGAAGGGCGACAGCGACGTCTACCAAGTGGTCGAGAAGGACGGGGAAGACGGAGCGGAGAAAACCGAACGCGCAGATCATGCGATGCACGGCAAACACGCGGAACTGGCCGAGAACGTCATCGACACGCTGGTTGGCCAGCTGCGCCAGCAAGTCACGCTGACGGAAGGCCAGAATGGCGGCAAGCAGGTAGCGCTGCATCTGAACAGCGCGCAGATTCCGGCGCCCGTGCAAGCGATCGGTTCCTTCCTGATTACGGCGGCTTCGTCTCATGAGGAAGAGAAGAATGAGGGAACGACCGATGCCGGCACGGTGCACGACTTGGACGTCGATCTGCCCGAATTGGTGGATGACGTGCGCGTTACCGCCATCAACCTCGATGCGAACATCGACAAGGACAATTATATCTCGGCCCAGACGGCGGAGATCGTCGTCACCGGCAAAGACGCTTCGGGCAAAACGCATGAATTGAAAGCCGAGCTGGACATGAGCGTGACCGATCGGGATCAAGTCGTGCCGGATCGCGTGGATTTGACGGGCAAACAAGTCGAAACCGTGAAGCCGGAGGATGCCGAGCAGCACGGACGCGGCTGGTAACCCGAATTAAATAAGGAGGAGAAGAAGGAAGGAGCGATTCAAGCATGGAGCCGGTCATGGAAGTCAGACAGGTCGCCAAGCGATACCCGGGCGGCCGAGGCGTCGCGAACATGAGCATGCAAGTGGGCAAAGCGGAAGTATGGGGGCTGTTTGGACCGAACGGGGCTGGCAAGACGACGCTGCTGAAAATCCTGACCGGCCTCTGCCATGCGGACGCGGGCAGCGTGAAACTATTCGGGCACGATATCAAAGGCGACTTCGCGTCGGCGATGTCGCGCGCGAGCTGCTTGATCGAGACGGCCGATGCTTACGAATACATGAGCGCCGAACGAAATTTGAAGCTCGTCGCGCGATTTTATCCGGGGTTGCCGGATGGAAGAATCGACGAAGTGCTTGAGCTCGTCGGATTGGCCCGCGACAAGCGCCGGAAAGTGTCCGGTTATTCCCTCGGGATGAAGCAGCGCCTCGCCATCGCGGCGGCGCTGCTCGCGAGGCCCGAGCTGATCATCCTGGATGAGCCGACGAACGGCCTGGATATCGAAGGCATCCTGTGGCTTCGCGGCTTGATCAGCCGGTTGGCGCGGGAAGAAGGGACGTCGTTCCTTATATCCAGCCATGGCATTCAAGAGATGGAACAGGTGTGCACGCATGGCTGCATCATCGCCGAAGGCGAGATCATCCGGCAAGGAACGGTCGCGGAGCTGACCCATGGCGGCGTCTCGCTCGAAGCAGCCTACATTGCGGCCGTCAACCGGCCGGCGAAAGGAGAGCGGAAGCGCCATGCCTAGCTATATCGCGAACGTCCGCAACGAAATCGACAAGCTGTCCGCCATGCGCAAAATCCGCCTCATCGTGCTGCTTACCGCGATCGTCCCGGTTATGGCGGGGCTGCTGCTCGGATCGCTGAACGGCCAGACGGGAATCAGCTTCATCGGCGCGGGAGGCGCCGCCGGACTGCCGCTCCTCATGCTGGATCTGCTCGTCTTGTTCTGGCTTCCTCCCGTCTTGTTCATGACGGCGGCCGAATTATTCGCGGGCGAGAAATCGACGCGCACGATGAAACTCGTCTTGACGAAGCCGATCGCCAGATCGGCGGTCTATGCCTCCAAGCTGACGGCGATCGCGGCGTTGTGTCTGCTGCTGCTCGGCGAGGTGTGGCTGATCGCCTGGCTGACCGAGCTGTTCACGGGCATGGGCGGCGGTTCTTCGGCGCTTGGCGTTCTCCACAGCCTGGGCGTGTACGCGGCGGCCTTCGTCCCGATGATGGTGCTTGCGCTAATCGCGGCTTTCGTCGTGCAGTGGTTCGGCAGCGGAACGGGGGCGTTCTTGATTCTGTTGTTCTTCTATCTGGCCGGCAAGCTGCTGCCGCTCGTCTATCCGTCGACATCGGGATGGAACGTATTCGCCCAGACCGATTGGTACCGGCTTTGGCTCGGCAATCTTCCGTCGCTCAAACATGCGATGACGCTATTCATGTTCTTGCTGGCGCACGGTATAATGAGCTATGCGGCGGGCTGGTACCGGTTCGAGAAACAGTCGTTCTGAAGCCGCGGAAGGAGTAGGAAACCATGTCGATCCGTCTCAAACTGCTCTTCTCATATATCGCGATGATCCTTGTTCCCGTCGTCTTGTTCGTGATGGCGATGCTCGTGATCGTGGCCATGGTCTTCAGCGAGAAAATCGGCTTCGATCCGCCGATCAAGCTGGAAGCCGTGGAGAAGATGAAAGCCTACCATTCGATGGCGGAAGAGCAAGACCGGCATTTCTCGGGATTATCGTATCTGTTCGATTATGACGCCCGGTTGCTGGAAGATGTCGCGTATTTGAGGCGGATCGGCGAGGAACTGCAGAAGGTGGAAGCCGCGGTCGTCATTGAAAAAGGGGGGGCGTTCGCGTACGTCTCTCCGCTTATGGCGAATTTAGACCGCGCCGAGCTGCTTGGCATGCTTCGAACCGAACCGGAAGACGAGTGGTCGAACCCGGAGTTTGCGCTAGGCGAACGCGATTATACGCTCTCGCGGGAAGAGGTTGCATTTAAGGACGGCAGGACCGGATCGGTCTATTATATAGCGGATATCACCAAGTCCAACGAGATGATTCACCTGTTCTTCCCGATTGTGGCGTTGTCGCTGATCGGGGCCGTCGTGTTGACGAACGGTTTGCTTACCTATTTCGTGTCGCGAAGCATTCTTCGCCCGATCAAAGCCTTGAAGCAGGCGGCCGAGCATATCAAGGAGGGCGATCTCGAGCATCCGCTTCAGATGAAGAAGCGCAGGGACGAGCTTGGCCGGCTGGGCAGCGCCTTCGAAGAAATGCGTCTGCGGCTGAAGGAATCGATTCGCGTGCAGCTTCAGGTCGAGGAGGATCGCAAGGAGCTGATCTCCAGCATCTCGCACGATCTCAAGACGCCGATCACGGCGATAACCGGCTGCGCCGATATCATGCGGGACGGGATTGCCGATACACCCGAGAAGCAGCTTAAATACATCAATATGATTCACCGGAAGGCGGCCGATATGGATCGCATGATCGATGAGCTGTTCCTGTTCTCCAAACTCGATTTGAAGAAACTGCCGTTTACCTTTGTCACCGTCGACCTGACGGCTTTCCTGGCCGACTGCGCCGAAGAATTGCGGCTTCAATCGCAAGCCGGCTCGGATCGTCTCGACGTCGTCTTCGAACATTCGGGCGGCGAACCGGCGATCGCGATGGCCGATCGGGAGAAACTCGGAAGGGCGATCATGAACATCGTGGAGAACAGTCTGAAGCATATGGATAAGCCCGAGAAGAGACTGACCTTCAAGCTTGCGACCGACTCTGTAGAAGCGCGCGCCGACATGGTCGCGGTCAGCATCGCCGACAATGGACCCGGCATCGAGAGGGAGGCGCTTCCGCGCATCTTCGAACGCTTCTACCGGGCGGACGAAGCCCGTACTTCGGAGCGCGGAGGGAGCGGCTTGGGGCTCGCCATCGTCAAACAAATCATCGAAGAGCATGGCGGACGGGTATGGGCGGAGAGCATTGTAGGCTCGGGAACCGTGATCTCGTTCTCGCTGCCGATTCATGTCGAGGACACGCCGGGAGGGCCGCAATGAAGACGATTCTGATTATCGAAGACGATTCCGTCATCGCCGAAGTGCAGAAGGACTACTTGGAGGCAAGCGGCTATGCCGTGGAGATCGCGGCAAGCGGCGAGCTTGGCCTGCAGAAAGCGCTGGATGGCGAGATCGATCTCATTTTGCTGGATCTCATGCTTCCCGGCGTGGACGGCTACGAGATTTGCAAACAAGTGAGGCGTACGAAGAATATCCCGATTCTGATGGTGTCCGCGAAGAAAGAGGAGATCGACAAGATCCGCGGCCTCGGCCTCGGCGCGGACGACTATATTAGCAAACCGTTCAGCGTCGGCGAATTGGTCGCGCGCGTGAAAGCGCATCTAAGTCGGTTCGAGAGGTTGACCATGCAAAGTCCTGGGGCGGCGCCACAGCCGAAAGACGAGCTGCGATTGAACGAATTGACCATCGACAAGCTGGCGCGCAAGGTGTTCGTCCGCGAACGCGAGGCGCAGCTGACGACGAAAGAGTACGACCTGCTGCTCTATATGGTGTCGAATCCGAACCGGGTGTTCCGCAAGGATGAGCTGTTCGAGCGAATCTGGGGCTTCGACGCCATGGGAGACAACGCGACGGTCACCGTGCACATCAGCAAGCTGCGCGAGAAGATCGAGCGGCAGCCGTCGAAGCCGGTCATGATCGAGACGATCTGGGGCGTCGGCTATCGATTTAACGTGTAACGCGCGTGTCGGAATCGGTATTGAAATAGGAAAGTGAGCGAGGAGTATTGCTTAACGGCAAGACTCCTTTATTTTGCGTTATGATTCGGAGGATTCTTGGATTGTCCGGGGGAAGCCGCTCGATTACATTTGACATGTAACGGGGAGAACCCGAACGATGAAAGGAGTTATCTGATGAAGAAAACGCTTACGTTGTGCTTGGCGCTAATGCTATTGCTCGGCGCCGTCATGGCATCGTCCGGCTTTGCGGAGACGCCGCAAGCAGAAGAGTCCGCGATCGAGGAAGCGGATCAGGAGGCGGTCGAGCCGCAATCGGCCGCACCTGCATCGGCGGCTGACGGGATTGCTTATGAAGCGGAAACCGCGGGCAATACGATGACCGGCAACGCCTCGGTCTCCGATTGCGAAGGCTGCTCCGGCGGCAAGAAGGTCGGCGGCTTGTATCAAGGCAGCTCGCTGCGGATGACGGGCATCGCAGTCGCCGAAGCCGGCAGCTATTACGCCGTCATCGACTATATATCCGGCGATCCGCGCAGCGCGGATATTAGCGTGAACGGAGGTGCCGCGAAGCATGTCGAGTTCAAGAAAACAGCGGATTGGAACACCGTCGGTACACAGACGGTCATGGTGGATCTGGCCGCTGGCGCGAACGAGATCGCATTCGACGACGGGAACGGCTATTCGCCGGATATCGACCGCATGACGATCGTGCCGGCAGCGCAAAGATATGAAGGGGAAGCCGCAGGCAACACGCTAAGCGGCAATGCCTCCGTCAACGATTGCGCCGCCTGCTCCGATGGCAAGAAAGTCGGCAACTTGTACCAAGGCGCAAGCGTGCGAGTGAACGGCATTCAAGTTCCCGAAGCCGGCGCCTATGAAATTACCGTTCACTATGTCTCGGGCGATCCGAGGTCGTTCTCCGTCAGCGTGAACGACGGTCCGGCTCAAAGCATCCTGTTCGCCAAGACGGCGGACTGGGATACGGTCGGCACGCGGAAGATCAACGTCGCCCTGCAAGCCGGCGACAACAGCATCCTGTTCGCCGACGGCGGCGGATACGCGCCGGACTTGGACCGAATCACGGTCGCGCCGCTTGCCGGCGAAGTCGTGGCGGGCTGCGAGCAAGCGGCCGCCGATCCGCAGCCGCCTGCCGGAGAGCCGGTAAGGACGAAGGCGTTCGGCGCGATAACCGTCAAAGAATATGCGGGTCATGTGCTCATCGAACAAGGCGCGTCCGCGATTCTATACGATTTGGATAGCGGGCTTGCCTCTTACAGATGGAACGGTAAGACGATCGCGAAGGGCGTCTACAGCAAGTTCGGCGACTTGGCGAGCAGCTGTTATGGCGAGCACCGATTCGCGATGGACGAAGTAAAGCCGGTAACGGACGGTTTCGGCATTGGAATCGAAGCGACGTTCGTCAACGAGGAATCAGGCAAACCCGTTCTTCGTCAAACGTACAGTATATACGCGGGCCAACCGTTCTTCCTGACGCGAACGGAAGCCGAAGGCGACGGGGAGCTGGCCGCGAATTATTTCGCTCCGCTCGTCACGAATACGAAAGGCGGCATCGACATCGGCAGCTACGAGGATGCCCGCGTGTTGGCCGTCCCTTACGACAACGACATGTGGGTTCGCTATCAAGCGGTGCCGATCAACGCCTCCGACACGAGCTACGAGGTGACGGCAGTCTACGACAATGCGAGCCGCGACGGCCTCGTTCTCGGGTCGGTCACGCACGATACATGGAAGACCGGCATCGATTTCATCGGCGAAGCGAATAAGCTGAACGCGCTCAGCGCGTATGGCGGCGCGTCGTCCGCGAAGACGCATGACTCGCAGTCTCACGGGACGGTGACGGGAGCGAACCTTACGTCGCCGACGATCTTCGTCGGCTACTACGACGATTACCGGGATGGCTTGGAGGCCTATGGCGAAGCCAACGCGGTGATCGCGCCGCCGCTCGCCTTCGCCTCCGGCGTACCGCAAGGCGTGCCCGTCGGCTGGAACAGCTGGGGCGCCCGCGGCAGCTCGCTATCCTATCAGGACGTCATCGATACATCGAATTATTACAAGAATCAACTCCGTGCCATGAACAACGACGGCATCACGTATATCAACATGGACTCGTACTGGGATAACTTAAGCGACCAGCAGCTGGCCGACGCCGTTGCCGCGAT
Organism: Paenibacillus methanolicus; assembly: GCF_008124765.1. Lineage (GTDB taxonomy): Bacteria > Bacillota > Bacilli > Paenibacillales > Paenibacillaceae > Paenibacillus_Z > Paenibacillus_Z methanolicus. The sequence goes on from NZ_VNHS01000001.1 coordinate 392,624, forward strand.
CCGCGCGAACGGCCAGAAGGCCGGCATCTACTGGGGGCCATTCGTCTACTGGGGCAATAACATGGAGCAGCCCGTGGACGGCTCCTCCTATAAGTACGGAGATATCGTGCTGCGCGATCAGGATGGCAATCCGCTCCCGACGCTGGACGGGGCGTACGCCGTCGACCCGACGCATCCCGGGACCCAAGAACGCATGGATTATTTCCTCGGCAAATTCGAGCGGCTCGGGTTCGAATATATCAAGCTGGACTTCCTGACGCACGGCGCGCTGGAAGGCAAACATTACGATACTGACGTGCAGACGGGCACGCAGGCGTACAACGAAGGCATGACATACGTGACGAACGCGGTAGGCAACTCCATGTTCATCAGCGCGTCGATCGCGCCGATGTTCCCGAGCCAGTACGCGCATAGCCGCCGGATCGCGACCGATACGTTCGGCAGCATCGGCGACACCGAATATCAGCTGAACGCGCTCACCTACGGCTGGTGGCAGAACGGTACGATTTATCGCTATACGGATCCAGACCATATGACGCTTGCGCAGGCAGCGACGCTCGAAGAGGCGCGCAGCCGCGTCAATTCGGCGGTCATCACGGGCACGGTATTCCTCGGCTCCGACGACGTGAACGATCCGAAAGCGCAAGATTATATGCGCGCGCTCTATGCGAACGAAGCGGTGCTCGCGGTCGCGAAGAAGGGCAAATCCTTCCGCGCGATCGAAGGCGACACGGGCGCGAAAGCGGCGGAGAGCTTCGTGCTCGGCGACGGCGGCGCGTATTATTTGGCGGTATTCAATTACGGCGGCGAGGCGGCGGAGAAGCCGGTATCGCTCGAGCGGGCGGGACTAGACGCGAACCGGACTTACGTGGCGACAGAGCTCTGGAGCGGCGCGACGTCGAACGTGAAAGCAACGCTTGCCGTATCGCTCGGGGCGGCCGCGTCGAAGCTGTATAAGCTGACGCCTGTATCGGACGGAGGCTCGAACCCGACTCCCGGCGGCGGCGCGACCGCGCCGAATCCGCCGGTAACGCCGGAGAAGAAGAGCGACGGCGACTTGTCCGCCGCGGTGAAGGTGCAGCCGTCGACCGATGGCAGCGCGGCAGCGCAAGTCGATACGGAGGGGGCGCTTGCGCTCATCAAGCAAGCGAAAGAAGGGACCACGACGTTTGCGATCAAGTTGACGGCGACGAGCGCTGTCTCTGGCATGACGATTCACATCGCTAGAACGCTGGCGGACCAAGCGATCGAAGCCGCGGGGAAGCATGCCGCCGCCCGGTTCGAGAGTCCGTTCGGCACGTATACGATTACGTTCGCGAAGCTGCAGTCGGCTGCAGACGAGAAGGGCAATGTTCAGATCGGCATAGGTGAACCGAAGGCCGAAGAGATGGCGGCGTTGGAGGCGGTGCTGCCGGCCGACTATGAGACGCTCGAATCGGCCGCGATTCGGATCGGCACGGCCCAAGAGACCGGGAGCGTGGCGCAATCTTCTCCGCCATACGGCGACCTTGCCGTCATGCACTCGTTCTTATTAGACATGAAACCGGATGGTGCGCAATCGGTGTTCGTCATCCGATTCGATGGTTCGGGCGATCTCGTTCCGATTCCCGCAAAGCTTCATAAGCGGCCGGATGGCCGCTACGAATCGACATTTCCCTCTTCTGGATTTGGTAGTTACGCCGTGATCTCCGGATCGCGAAGCTTTGCCGACGCGAATGGACATTGGGCGGAGGCATCAATTAACCGCTTGGCATCTCAGCTCGTCTTGAACGGAGAGTCGGGAGATGTCTTCGCGCCGAATGAGCCGGTGACGCGGGCGGTGTTCGCTAGTTTGCTCGTACGCGCGATAGGGCTCGGCGGCGAAGGCGCGTCCCTCCCTAGCGCGTTCGTAGACGTCGAAGGGAAGGCCTGGTTCACCGGCAACGTCGGGACGGCGGTTGCGGCCGGACTCGCGCAGGGAGCGGCGGATGGGAGATTCCGTCCGGATGACGTGATAACGAGGCAGGAGATGGTGGTCATGCTAATCAAGGCGCTGTCGCTATTTCAACCGAACACGCAGTCGGATACAGGCGCCGCCGCAGACGGAAGTTTGAGCAGCTTCGCAGACGGAGCAGCGGCGTCCGACTGGGCGCGGCAGGCGCTTGCAGCCGCCGTTCAAGCCGGCCTCCTGCAGGGCAATGCCGCCGGGGAACTGCTTCCGCGGCATCCGGCGACGCGCGCGGAGACGGCCGTGCTGCTTGACCGGCTGCTGGATATGCTAGGGTTTACAATGGCGAAGTCGTAAGTTGAACTTATCATAGAGGCGGCCGTTTCTTGCAAGCAAGGAAATCGTATGCAGCAAATTAGGCGCCAGAGGATCACACCCTCTGGCGCTTTTTTCGTGTTTATCACACAGGAAAATGTTGACAGACTTACACCTGTAAGATATTCTTTACACATGGAAGATAAAAATAAACATATTCATGGCGACAAGCTGCTGGCCGTTCTGGCGGCGCTCGCGAATCCCCACCGGCTGCGAATCGTCGCAGCGCTGGCCACCGGCGGCCGCAACTACGTCAGTCAACTTGCGCGCGAGGTCGGCATCAGCCGCCCGTTGCTGCATCTCCACCTGCAGAAGCTTCAAGAGGCCGGTCTTGTAACGAGTCAACTGGAGTTATCGCATGATGGCAAAGCTTTGAATTATTTTGAAGTCCGCGACTTTGGCTTTGAGCTCTCTCCGGCGACCATCGCCGAAGCGGCGAAGTCTCTGACTATCGACCCGGAAAGGTGACGATCTCCATGTCCACGAATTTGTATCTTGTCTCCCTGAGCCTCCCTTTCGTCACGCTGCTGCTCATTTTCGGCATGCGGTATTTCTCGGTCATCCGGCAGGCGCAGCTTCGCTATGCGAACGACGAGGCTCACCGCCGGCTCGCGGAGCAAGCCGCAACCGCGCAAGCCGAGACGGCGAGCGCGCTCCATTCCATCACGTCCACGCTTACGGACGTCAATGACCGGCTCATGAAAGTCGAGAAGGTGCTCAAAGGTATCGAGTAGCAAATCGGCGCGCCCCTTTTGCGAGGCGTAACAGAAGCTAATCGAAGCACCGCAACTAATCCGGGAGGTGCAAGGATGTACGAGGTATCATTGTTTCGTCTCTATTTGCTGCGAGCCGCGTATCTGTTTATCGCGGTGGGGCTTAGCATCTATGTATTGCCGGACGTCATTCAGCAGGTGATCGATCCGACGCGCGAGTGGGAAATGATGGAGGGCGTCGTCGCTTGCATGCAAGCCGCCTTATGCGTGCTCTGCTTCGTTGGACTTCGTTATCCGCTGAAGATGCTGCCTTTGCTGGTATGGGAAATGGTATGGAAAGCCATCTGGCTGCTTATCGTCGCGCTACCGTTATGGATGTCAGGCGAGATGGACGAAGCGACCTGGTCGACGGCGTTCGCCTGTTTCATGGGCATCGTAGCGCCGATCGCCATGCCTTGGCGTTATCTTTTCAAGAAGTTCGCTTCGCTTACGGGAGACCGTTGGAAGTAGCATGATGCGGAATTCGTTAACGGAGCTGACGGAAAACCGGAAGGGCAGCCGATCATAGGATCGGCTGTCTTTTGTGCGTGGATAATAAAAGCGGTGCTCCTCGTCACAATGACGATCGGAGCGACGCCTTGGAAATTCATTTCAATCCGCTGAGCGGAATCCGGATTTGCACCGTCGTGCCGATCCCGAACCGGCTGAAGATTTGGACGCCGTAGGCTTCCCCGAAGGCGAGCTTAATGCGGGCGTCGACGTTGCGAATACCGAAGCCGGAGCTGCTCTCGCCGTCCCATTCGGGCTGCAGCAGGGCGAGCTTCTCCGGCCGCATGCCCATGCCGTCGTCGATAACGCGGAGGACGAGGACGTCGTCTTCGACGCGCGCCTTCAGAATAATGTTGATGCCGGCTTCGTCGTCCCAGATCGCATGGTTGATGACGTTCTCGATGAACGGTTGAAGCATCAGCTTCACGACCGGATAGGGCGACGCCGCTTCGTCGATCTGCTCATGAATATGCAGCAAGCCCTGAAACCGCAGCTGCTGAATGGCGATGTACGACTTCGTCAGCCGGAGCTCTTCGCCGAACGTGATAATGCGCTTCCCCTTGTTGAGCGAGATTCGATAGAATTTGGCGAGATGGCCGACCATGTCTTGGATGCGCGTATCTTGACTGCGGATGGCGAGCGCCGAGATGGAGGCGAGCGTGTTATATAGAAAATGGGGGTTGATCTGCGCCTGCAGCATGTTCATCTCGGCTTCCTTCTTGGAAATTTCCTTCTTGTACACCTCGTTGATGAGCGCCTTCATGCGTCCCGCCATCTTGACCATGGCGAAGGAGAGCTGACCGAGCTCGTCGTGCGACGGGTTGCCCGGCTGCACGTCGAAGTCCTCCCGCTCGATTCGCCGCGTCATCTGGAGCAGTCGTTCGATCCGTTTGGTGAACAACCGGGCCATCGCGTAGATGAGGAGGATGGCGACCAGCCCGGTGACGAGACCGACCGCGGACAAGCGGGAGAAGGCGCGCTTCACGTTGCTCATCAAGCTGTCGTAGGAGACGACCGACACCGTCTTCCAGCCGTTATCGACCGAGCTGTAGACGACGTAGACGCGCTCGCCGTCATACGTGCCGAAGTAGTTGCCCGTCGCGCCTTCTCCCTGATGGCCGTGAAGCCGTTCGTACAGATTGCGTCCCAGCAGCGATTTGTCCTTGCCGGAGATGATCGTCCCGTCGTCTCCGACGATGAACACGTCCTTGTTGACGTTCTCCTTCTCCATGAGCGCGAAAATATCCGCCTCGGGGATCTCGAGGGTCAGTATCCCGTACGGGTAGTTCAGGCTGTTGTTGTCCAGCTGCCGGGCGAGCACGATTCGGTTCGGCTTGCGTTCCTCCATGCCCTGGGCGACCGATTCCTTGGAAGGATTCGTCTCGCCCATAACGGTGAACGTGACGGAACCGTAGGCTTTCTCGACCGCCCGATACCACGAATGCCGCTTCATGGCGTCGTCCGCACGCCGGATGTACACTTGATCGGCCGGCAAGGTCGGATTGGTCGAATAGATGACGATGTCCGCGATGTCCGAATTAGTCGCAAGCACGTTATTGAACGTGTTGTTGATATACTCGTACGCCTCGAGATAACCCGTTCCGCTGGAATAGTCGTTCGTCAGCATCGTTTGAAGCCGACGATCCAGATACAGCGAGGAGGAAATCTTCGAGTAAGCGTCGAGTTTCATCTTCAAATTCGCGCTCACTTGTCCGGTCGTGCCGGCCATGGAATCGTACATTTGGCGGGTCAGCTCGGTGCGCATCGTCTCGTACGAATAGGCGGCGAACAGCAGGATCGGTCCGAGCGAGACGAGGCCGAGCAGCGCGAACAGCTTGTTCCGAAGGCGCATATGCCGGAAAGGCTTCGTTAGGATTGTGATGAGGACGGGCGGCATAAGCGAATTCCTCCGGATCAACAGATTTGCTTGCGGTAGCTGTTCGGCGTCAGGCCCGTCGTCTTCTGGAACACCGAGCAGAAGTAGGAGACGTTCTCATAGCCGACGCGCGACGAGATTTCATGGATCTTCAGCGACTTATCCCCGAGCAGGAGAGACGCTTGCTCCATGCGCTTGCCGGTGATGACTTCCAGGATGGTCTGTCCCGTCTTCTCCTTGAAGAGCGAGCGGATGTAGTTGGGCGACAGATAGACTTCCCGGGCGATGTCTTCGACGGTAAGCGGCTTATGGTAGGATGACTCGATAATCGCGCGGATGCGGCGAACGATCTGCTGGTGCCGGTCTTTGTCCTTCTCCGACAGCGCCATGACGAGCCGGTGGCAGACGTCCCGCGCATGGGCCTCGATGTCCGCCATCGTCGCGCGTTCGTCCATGATCGTCCATTCGCTGTTTGTCAGCGGCAGCGAAAGCTCCTTCATCGCGGCGCCGAAATGCCGCTGCACCCCCGATACGAGCCTGACGGCCGCCGCGCGGACGAGATGCCGGTGCACGCGTCGATCGCGTAGCTCCCGGAAGAACCTCGCCACCTCGGCTTCGGTCTCTTCAGCTTGCTCATGGCCGATGAACCGGCACAGGTTCGACTTCGTCTCCTCGACGTCGATCTCCGCGGTGACGAACTCCGGCAGCCGTCCTGCCGCTAGCAGCGAACCGGCGCCTTCGTAGAAGACATGCTCATATGCCTGCCTCGATTCGCGGAACAAGGCGCAGGCATCCTCTAACCGCTCGCCCATCCGGGATAGTCCGACCGTCAGCCGGATCGGGAAATCCTCGGCCATCAGCTGCTGCAGCCGCTCCCATATGGCTTCGTCAACATCATCCGGTTCCGATCGGAAGAACGCCGCGAACGAGCCGGCTTCCCAGTCGAGGCAACGCCCCTGGAAGCCGAGCGCGCGCAAGCTCCGGAAGAGCGCCTCGCGCACGCTGTTCTGGAGCGGATCGAGGACGGGTTTGCCCGATTCGAGGGATTCGCCGACGTCATCGACATGGCCGATCGCGAGATAGGCAGCCCGGTAAGCCGCGAACTGCGGCAGGCCGGCGCGATCCAGCTGATGCAGTCTGGCCGCTAGTATGCTTCGCTGTTCCGGCGAATCCTCGGTCATGAGCAAGCGGAGCAGCTTGTCTTTGGCCATCTCCTCGGATTGCGCGTTCATCTTCGCTTCCTCGCACTTGGCTTTCACTTTCTCCATCAACTGCGACAGTTCTTCCATGTCGATCGGCTTGAGCAGGTAGCCGGAGGCTTCGACCGCGAGCGCCGTCTTAATATATTGGAATTCGTCGTGACCGCTGAGGAAGACGATCTTCACCTTCTTGTCATGCTGCTTCGCGCGCTTGGCGAACTCCAGGCCGTCCATGATCGGCATGCGGACATCGGTCAGTATAATGTCGGGAGAGAGGCGCTGCGTCAGTTCGAGCGCTTCACGGCCGTTCTTCGCCGTGCCGATGACCCGAATGCCCATGGATGCCCACGGCACGTTTTCCGAGAACGCTTCCAATTCGAGCTTCTCGTCGTCCACGATCAAGATCGTATACATCCTTTAAGCAGCCTCCTCGTGCCATATGCGGGCGTTGGTATGTTCTCCTATTGTAGTGCGCGTGCGGTATTTCAACAATGCCCGCCGGGAAACTCCATCGGTTTGAGGCATGATTCGGCGGATGTTTGCATAGAAGGCGCCTTCCTGCCTCCCCTATAATGAGAATCAATCCGGCACGCATCACACCACATAAGGAGGGGCGGCAATGAACACAGCGGCGAATACTGCGGCACTACGGCCGAAGACGACGCCCAAGGCAGGCGGCAAGCCGGGCGGCATCGGCAGGCGGCTAAGGCAGCAGAAAATGCTGTGGCTGATGATCCTGCCCGCATTCGTCTGCACGTTATTATTCTCGTACGGTCCGCTGTTCGGGCTGTACATGGCGTTCATCAACTACCAGCCGGGCGGACCTTTCCTCGAATCGTTCTTCAAGAGCGAATTCGTCGGCTTGCAGTGGTTCGAGTACTTCTTCACGAACGGCGACTTCTGGATCATCATGCGCAATACGCTCGCGCAGAGCTTGCTCAGTCTGCTGTTCGGGTTCCCCGCGCCGATCCTGCTGGCGTTGGCGATTAACGAAGTGAAGAGCGGGGCGTTCAAGAAAATTTTCCAGACCGTCTCGTATTTGCCTCACTTCATCTCCTGGGTCATCGCGGCGAACATCATCATTACGCTGCTGTCCTCGGAAGGCTTGGTCAACAAGGTGCTCATGCTGCTGCATCTGACCGACGAGCCGATCGCCTTCTTCCAGAACGGCCACTACTTCTGGTGGATCATCGCGTCGTCGAACACGTGGAAGGATATGGGCTTCAACGCGATCATGTATTTGGCCGCGATCGCCTCGATCAATCCGGAGCTGTACGAGGCGGCCAAGGTCGACGGCGCTTCCCGGCTGCGGCAAATGATGCACGTGACGCTTCCGGCGCTCAAGCCGACGATCGTGATCCTGCTTATCCTGGCGGTCGGCGGCGTGCTGAACGCGGGATTCGACCAGCAGTACTTGCTGCAGAACGACCTGGTGCTCCAGTATTCCGACGTCATCGATACGTACACCTACCGGTACGGCTTGCAGAACGGCATGTTCTCCTATGCGTCCGCGGTCGGGTTGTTCAAATCGGTCGTCGCCTTCATCCTGGTGCTGACGGTCAATCGCATCGCGAAGAAAGTGAACGATCAATCGCTGTTCTGACGCCAGATTCGGCTACGAAAGGAAGAGAAGCATGAGAAGCAAAACTTGGGGAGATGCCGTCTACTCGGGCGTCGTCTACGCCTTCTTGATCGCGGTGCTGCTGGCGACGTTCTATCCGTTCTGGAACGTGCTGATCTTGTCGGTCAACAGCGCGTCCGATACGATTAGAGGCGGCATTTATTTCTGGCCGAGGGAGCTGTCCTTCACCAGCTACCGCGAGATATTGACGGACAACGAAATTCTCCATTCGGTCGGCGTGACCGTGGCCCGGACGCTGATCGGGACGCCGCTGACGGTGCTCGTCATCAGCCTGCTGGCGTATCCGCTCAGCAACCGGGAGCTCGTGCTCCGCAAGCCGGTTACGTTGTACTTCATCTTTACGATGTATTTCAGCGGCGGCCTGATCCCGTACTACATGATTCTGAAAGGCCTTAATCTGATCGATTCCTTCTGGGTGTTCATCCTGCCCGGCTTGATGAACGTCTTCTACATGATCCTCATCCGGACCTACATCGAAGGCTTGCCGGGCGAGCTGGTCGAGTCGGCGAAGATCGACGGGGCGAACGACCTGCATATTTACTTCCGGATTATCCTGCCGCTGACGCTGCCGGTACTCGCCACCATCGCGCTGTTCACGGCGATCGGACACTGGAACGCCTGGTTCGATTCGTACGTCTTCACCTACAATCCGGACCTGAAGACGCTTCAGGCGGTGCTAGTCAAAATCCTCAATCAGTACCAGACCGGCAGCATGGTGTCCGACGCGCAGAAAATGGCCGACTCCGCCAAACGGCTGGCCGTCTCGTCGGATACGATCCGGATGGCCGCGACGATGGTCGCGACGCTGCCGATCGTGCTCGTCTATCCGTTCCTCCAACGCTATTTCGTGAAAGGCATGACGCTCGGCGCCGTGAAAAGCTGATGCCGCGGCTGTCTTGGACTTCTGGAGAGGGGGGATGCAGGCAGGTCGGCTTGGGCAAAGGGAACATGGACATGGGGTCAGACGACAAATGATTAGCTTTGAAACGCCTCAAGGAGGCTTGGGTACGATAATGAACGAGGGGGATGAAAGCACATGACGAAATTACGGGTACTATCGGCCGTGCTCTCGGTTGCGCTGGTTGGCTCCATGCTGGCCGCATGCGGCAACAATGAAGGCAATAACGCGGGAACGAACGGCGGGGAAGCCGGTACGGCCAACAACGGGGCGGCTAATAGCGGGACGGCACAGACGGAGAAGCCGTCCGAGCCGATTACGCTTACGTTCTTCGACCAGAACACGGGCGAAGCGTTCACCAATCCGGTCGCCCAGGAAATCATGAAGCGGACCGGCGTGAAGGTCGAGATTCAGCAGCCGACCGGCAACCCGGCGGAGAAGCTGAACCTGATGCTGGCGAGCGGCGACCTGCCGGACATTATTCTGATGAGCCGCGGCGGCGATCTCGTGAACAAGTATATCGCGGCCGGCGCCATTATTCCGTTGAACGATCTGCTTGATCAACACGGGCCAGACGTGAAGAGCCAATACGGCGATATTTTGAAACAAACGCGTCATACGGACGGCAAGAACTACTACCTCTCCAATTGGTACGGCCTCGACAACGATCCGGTATTCGGGGTGCAGATGCGCAAGGACATCCTGAAGGAGTTAGCGCCGGACAAAGCGGAAGGCGGCCAGCCGTTCACGACCGAGGAGTTCGAAGCGCTGTTGCGGAGCTACAAGGAGAAATATCCGACCGTCGATGGCAAGCCGTCAATACCGCTCACGTTGAACGGCGAGAACATGGGCGCGGTGCTCGGCACGTTCAAGGGTATGTGGGGGATGAAGACATACTTCGAGGATAACGGCACGCTGAAATTCGACGTGAAGGATCCTAAATACCGCGAGATGATTCTGTACATGAATAAACTCTACCGCGACGGCTTGATCGACAAAGAATGGGCGGTCAGCAAGACGCAGACGTGGGAGCAGAAGATCGCCAACGGCATCGTCTTCTCGACGCCGGCCGCCTATTGGGATCTGGGCAACGCCAACGGCGCGCTCAAGAAAGCGGGCGGCGCTGACAGCCAACTGTTCGCGTACAAAGTGGTTGCCCCGGGCGTCGATCCGGCGAAGACGACCTACGGTCCGCGCAGTCCGCTCGGCTGGGACGCGATCGCGATCACGAAGAACAACAAGCATCCGGAAGAGACGATGAAGTTCATCAACTTCCTGGCGAGCGAAGAAGGCCAATACCTGCTCATGTGGGGAATCGAAGGCACGAACTGGGATATGAAGGACGGCAAGCACGTGCCGCGCGAAGAGCTGCTGAACGGATTGAAGGAAGACTGGGCCGCCACGACCAAATCGACCGGCGTTCGCTACTGGACATGGTTCGTGAAGAACGGCGCCGGCTCGGACGGCACGCCGTACGACATCGGCCGCTACAACCGCGGAGAAGTCGATCAGATGGCGATCAAGAACCTGCTCGATTCCGTCTGGGATACGTCGCCGTTCGACAACCTCGGGCCGGAGGGCGGCACGCCGGAGTCGCTCAACTACCAGAAGATTCAGGACATCATGAAGCAGTCGCTGACGAAAATCATCATCTCGGGCAGCGAGGCGGATGCCAACGCCGGATTCGACGCGATGCTGGCCGCGATGAAGGCGGCGGGCGACGAGAAGGTAGAAGCGGTCATCACCGATAATTACAACAAGCGGTTGGAGCTGTGGAAATAAACGAATCGGGGGCACAAGTTTTTCGGCTTGGCCCCCTTTTCTATGCCATGAAGCGGATGAGGAGGAGAAGTGAATGAGCAAGGATGTGCAACATACAGGCATAGGGACGCTGACCGATGCTGACTCGGTCACGGTAGACAATGGCATCGTGAACGTCGCGATCCGGCTGACCGAGGGTGCCTATGACATAAGCTGGCGCGATGGCGACCGAATTTCGGGAGCCGTTGGGAGCGTGAAGCTCGGCGACTCGATCCGCCGCACGTCGGACTATCCGCGACATGAGGCAAGCATCTTCGAAGTCGAGGATGCGCTCGGCCGGGGAACGACGGTAACCGTCTTGCACGTAGAGGCTGGCTTTCCATCGCTGGAGCAGCATTTTACGGTATACGAGCGAGCGCCGTACGTCACGATTCAGATTGCGGCAATCGGCAGCGGGGCTGATATGCGGTCGAACTACATGGCGCCGCTCGCCGTATCGAACGGCAAAGGAGGGCTGGTGCAGATCGCCGGCGGGGGAGATGAGCTGCGGGCGATCCGCGTTCCGTTCGACAACGACAAATGGGTGCGTTACGAATCGACGCCGCTGCTGTCCGGTTCGGCGATCGAGAGTTATGAAGCATCCGCGATCTACGAGCCGGCTTCCAGACGGGGGCTCGTCATTGGTTCGCTCACGCACGATACGTGGAAGACGGGCATCCGCATCGCGGCCGAGGAGGGCACGGCGAGCGACGCGATCGCGATCGAAGCGTTCGGCGGCGCGGCTGGCGAGCTGACGCGGGACTCCATTGCGCACGGAGAAGTGGCCGGGGACCGCGTCTATTCGCCGCTTCTATTCATCGGATCGTACGCGGATTATCGCGATGGACTGGAAGCATTCGCGCAGGCCAACGCGAAGCTTGTACCTGCGCTCGATTGGCAGGGCGGCGTTCCGTTCGGCTGGAACAGCTGGTCGGCGGCGGCGGATAAACTGGACTACGAATTGTATGTATCGACGTCGGATTTTCTGCGGACGCTGCATGCGCCGGGCTTCCATAACGAAGGCGTCGTTTACGTCAACTTCGACTCCTTCTGGACCAACTTGTCGGAGGAGCAGCTTGAGTATGCGGTCGCGCATGTGCAGGCGAACGGCCAGAAGGCGGGCATCTACTGGACGCCTTTCACGTTCTGGGGACACGACGCATCGCAGGAGGTCGAAGGGACGAACGGCGCCTATACCTATGAAGATCTACTGCTGCGCGATCGAGAAGGCAACGTACTGCCAAGCCTCGACGGCGGTCTCTCGATCGATCCGACGCATCCGGGCAACCTGCTGCGAACGGAATATCACCTCGCCCGGTTCGTCGATTGGGGCTTCGAATACGCGAAGCTCGATTTCCTCGGCCACGGCGCCGTGGAAGGGTACCATTACGATCCGGCCGTTCGTACCGGCATTCAAGCCTATAACTTTGGCATGGCGGCCATTCGCGACAAGCTCGCGCCGGAGCGAATCGGACGTCCGTTCCATATCAATCTCTCGATTGCGCCGCTGTTCCCGTATCAATATGGACATAGCCGCCGCATTTCGTGCGATGCGTTCGGGTTGATCGGCGACACCGAATATATGCTGAACGCGTTGACGTACGGCTGGTGGATGAACGATGCGCTGTATCGGTACAACGATCCGGATCATACGGTGCTGTACCAGAGCTTCAATCAAGATGCGACGGCGCACCACGAAGGGCGCAGCCGATTGACCGCTTCCGTCATCGCCGGCACGGTGCTGCTATTGGGCGACGACTATCGGAACGAAGAAGCGAGGCAGCGGGCGGAAGCATGGCTGGCGAATGAAGAGGTGCTGCGTCTGGCCAGGCTGGGACGCACGTTCGTGCCGTTGGAAGGCGATGCCGATTCCGGCGCGGCTGAAATATTCACGCTCAGGATGTTCGAAGACGATTCCGACTCCGACGTCTTATATGTCGCCGTGTTCAACTACGAACGCGATACGGTGCCGGAGAAGGCGGTGTCATTCGAGCGGCTGGGGTTGGCGGACAAGGAGGGGGGATACCGGGTTCGCGAGCTGTGGTCCGGCGAAGGATGGACCGCGGCGGGCGAGCTGCGATTGTCCCTTGAAGCGATGGAAGCCAAACTGATACGGATCGCGATTAAGTAGGATCGGCTAAGGAATGAACTCGAGCGGCAGCGGCGAATACGCTATTGGCGGCATTCGCGCGTTGTCGCTTTTTTCGAGTCGAGCACGCCGCTCCCTGAACAAGCGTATCGTTAATTTTTGATAAACCGGTTGCGCATTTCTGTTTTTGTGGCATAATAGATACGAAATGTATCGAACGCTCGTGAACACCTCGAAAAATGACCCGCGAATCACGAACACGCCCTTTCGTTTCCCGTCGCCTACTCCACCCGCATCTGTTCAACTGTATCCGACCGATCGGCCATTTACTAACCTCGGCAATTGTTTGTCCGCGTCCAAGTTCCCCTTGTGAGGTTCGTTATCCATCCTTGTATCCATCTCCGAGTACAGATTTTTCGTTAGTCTCCGTATGTAAGGACATCGCTATTGACTTCGCTTCCGTTCCCAAGTTCGGCCCCTACCAACCAGCCTGTTCAACCGTGCGCGTTTCGCATGACTGCTGCTTTGCACGCTTTGATATAACCGGTTCTAGGGACGATTTGCTTATTTGTTCCGCCGCCCCATTGAAAGGAGGTGGTGCTTGTTCGGAGCACCCATTACGATTATCCCGTAGTCGTCGTTTGTTTTATTTTTTCGAAATGAATGGAGGAGCTTGACTCATGCATCGTTTACCCCTGCTTCAACCTCGCGGTAGGTTTATCCGCAAATTCGGTACTGCCATGCTGGCGGCATCTCTTGTCCTGCCGGCGTTCGCCTCGGCGGCGAGCGCGGACGAGACGAACGGTCATTTGTCGTTCGAGTACGGCGAGTATGAAACATTCGAGAATAACGGTTCCGTGGCTATCACGATCAATCGCACCGGCGGTTCCGCGGGCGAAGTGACGGTCGACTTCTGGGCGGAGAGCGGCTCTGCTGCGGCCTACGATGATTTCGTTCCGGCTTCGCAGACGGTGACGTTCGCGGAAGGCGAGACGAGCAAGACGGTCTACGTGGATCTTGTCGACGACGGCGTGCCCGAGGACTACGAGGGATTTGCCGTCTATCTGGGCAACCCGACCGGCGGCGCGTCGACGGCTGAGGACGAGTACGCTTATATTAGCATTGCGGATGACGATAACTGGCTTCCCGACGGGCCCGGCGTATTCTCTTTCCAATCCGGTGCCTACGCGGTCGATGAGAATGCCGGCCATGTGAGAGTCCAAGTCGTGCGCACGGACGGTTCGAACGGTTATGTTACCGTCGACTATACAACTCGGGGCGGTACGGCAGTTACCGACCAAGACTTCACGGAGACGTCGGGCACGCTAACCTTCCAGACCGGCGAGTCTTACGCGTACATCGATATTCCGATCCGCGACGATATCCGCTTCGAGAATCCGGAAACCTTCACCGTCGAATTGTATAACGCGACCGGAGAAGCGGGCATCGGCGGCGGCACGACGACGGTCACCATCAATAGCGAAGATCCGGACGTACCGTACAATCCGGGCGTGTTCGAATTCGCGCTGGCGGAGACCCAAGTGAACGAGAACACGCCGGAGGGCGGCGTGTGGTTCGATATTACGCGGACGAACGGCTCGGATAACTATGTCGAGCTCGATGTAACCTTTGACAACGGCACCGCCAACAATGGATGGGATTATGAAGGCTATAACACTTCCGTTGTTTTCCTGCCGGGCGAAACGACCAAAACCGTGTCAGCCACGATCTACGACGACGCGGATTCCGAAGGCAACGAATATTTCACCGCGACGCTCAGCAACCCGACGAACGACGCGACGCTCGGCGAGAAAGCGACGACCAAAATCCGTATCATGGACGACGAGCCATATACGCCGCGATACGGTGCCTTTGAAGTGCGCCAAATCGATTCGCCATTCGCCGAAAATGGCGGCAAGATGTATGTGAACGTCTTCCGTAACGGCGGATCGGATAGCTACGCGACGGTCGACTACACGATCACGGGCGGTACCGCTACCGGTCAGGCGACCGAAGGTTCCGATTACACGGGCACGAGCGGGACGCTAGTGTTCCCGCAGGACGAAACTTTGCAGAATATCTATATCCCGATTCTCGACGACCAGCGTTTCGAAGGCGACGAGAAGCTAACGATCACGCTCTCGAACCCGACGGGCGGCGCGACGCTCGAGACGGCAGGACCCGTTACCCGTACCATCGAGGACAACGACCCGCAGCCGGAGCATCCGGGCGAGCTTCAATTCGAAGGAGTCGATTTTACCGTAAGCGAAGGCGATGGCTTCATCGACATCACCGTGCAGCGCGATAACGGCATCGACGGCGAAGTCGCGGTCGATTATGAGGTGGAGAACGGCAGCGCGACCGGCGGCGAAGATTTCGAGACGATTCGCGGGACTTTGGTATTCGGTCCCGAGCTCCGTTACAAGTCGATTCGGATCCCGATCCATAACGATTCAGCTGCGGAAGAGGATGAAGCGTTCGCCGTGCATCTGATGAACACGAGCGGCGGCGCCTCGATTGGAGAACGGGCATCGGCGATTGTGACGATCATCGACAACGATGCGCCGGCGACAAGCCTAATTCAGGTCGAGAAAGCCGGCGTCGACGCAAAGGAAGAAAGCGGAACGGTGAAAATCAACGTGGTTCGCACGGGTAACGCGACGACCGCGGCATCCGTCAACTACCGGACGGAGAACCTGATCGCCAAGTCCGGCGTGGATTACGTCGCCGCATCCGGCACGCTGCATTTCGCGCCTGGCGAAACGACGAAGTCCGTGACCATTACGCTGAAAGACGATAAGCTGATCGAATACGTAGAGAATTTCCTCCTCGTGCTGTCCGCGCCGTCTGAAGGGGCGACGCTCGGCGAATCCAAGGCGTATGTCTATATTACGGAACGAGACTTCTATTAATCGAATTGCAAGATATGTGCAATACGAAGCTTAACTTAGTAAGCAGCCAATCTAATCACCATTAACGGAAGCCAGCTTCGACGTTCGCGTTGAAGCTGGTTTTGTTGTTGGTCCTTGCATAGGGAACTATGCTGCTTGTATGGACGATTTCGCATCGCGTACGCCTCCCGTAAGCAGCTGTCCAACGCATTATGCGGTTCGATCACGCGTCGGGATTCCAACCTTGTGCATGGTTGCAGTGTGTGCGATTCGATTAGAAGTGCCAAAACACGATTTAAACGCAGGTACTTTGTCTTTCGTTCTTTGTTGTTAATGTCATTAATCAGATGCGGATAAACGAGTTAAACGAATTTCTTTTAACGTTATTAACTATTCGAATCGGATCAGCTTTTTTCGCTGCTCGCTTATTCCTGACGCCGCCGGCGTCGGTTGGACCTGAGTCGATATCGCATTGCGCAAATTGCGAATTAGACGGGAAATCGTTTTGCAACCGGCTGCTTGCGATTCGTGAAAACAAAATCAATTCGCAGCGTGCTATTGTCAGTCGAGAGACCGATGATAATACGCCGCTAATCCGTATAATCAGGAACAGATTGGTTCTACGCGAAGGCGAGGGGGAGATCCGGCATGACGACAATTTGGGGATTAATCGACTCCGTCAAATGGCTCACAAGTTACCAGGCGGCAATCATCTGGTTCTGCCTGTTGACGCTGGGCGTGAACGCGTTCTCGATTCGTTCGCGTTGGCGGGTTCTGGATTTCGTGCCGCTTGGAGGACTGATTGCAGCGCTGCTCGGTTACGCGAGCGGGGATGCGACGTTGCCGTCGCTCGTTCTGTACGGATTGACGCTCATCTTGTTTCTAGGTACAATGCGTCGGCTATGGAAGAGACCTGACACTATCGCCTTGGCAGCCGCGCGCGAGAAAAAACGTCGCGTTTGGACGGTTCTGCGGATGCTCGGCGTACTGTGCGGCGTACTGCCGATTCTCCTCGTTCTTGCCGTTGCCGGAGAAATGCGTTATAACGCCGAAACCGACTTCAGCCGTATGACCTATTCGGATGCTTTCAAGCGGATGCACGAGCGGTTGGAGCGGGAATACCCGTTCGGGGAATGGAAAGGGATCGATTGGGAGACGATGCAAGCGGAATATGAAAGTCGTTTTGCCGAAGCGGATCGGCTGAAGGATTCCAAGCGCTATTACCTGGCGCTTCGCGATTATTTGCACGAATTCAGGGACGGTCATATCGAGATCGAGAATGACGAACTGTTCGAGAACAACGCAGTCTTTCGGGAAGAGGCCGGAGGCGGCTTCGGCTTAAGCGCGCTGCGGCTGGACGACGGGTCCGTGCGCGTCAGCCTCCTGTTGAAGGACGGCGAAGCCGAACGCGCCGGCATCCGATTAGGCGCCGAGCTGCTGCGATGGAACGGAGAGAATGCTGAAGACGTCTACGCGCGGGCGTCATGGGCCGACATTCCGCCGTCCACGTCGGACGTGGAGCGGGAGAATCAGGGGCGATTCATGGTGCGGGCGTCGATCGGCCAGACGATCGAAGTCGAATATCGCAATGAAGGCGGTTCGAAATCGCGCACCGTCACGCTAACCGCGTACGACGACGAGTACGAAACGCTGAAACAGACGCGGAAGAAGCTGACGCCGGCCGATCTGGAGAAGCCGTCGATCGAATGGCGCATGCTGGATAACGGGTATGGTTACGTGAAAGTGAAGGTTTTCCTCGCGACGGATCGTTATCCGAAGCCGTTGAAGCTGCTGGAGCAAGCGATTCAGTCGTTTAGCGAGGAGGACGCAAAAGGCGTCATACTCGATCTGCGCAACAATCCAGGCGGGGAAGATGAGCTGGCGGCGAGCGTGGCCGGTTATTTCGCGGATAGCCCCATGCATTATGAGCAAGTGAGCTATTACAACCGCTTCACGAGCTCGTTCGCGCTGAACCGGATGGAGACGATACATGTTGAACCGGCGGATGCGCGCTATGACGGCAAGCTCGCTGTTCTGATCAACGGAAGGACGGCAAGCTCTGCCGAAGGCGTGCCGATGGCGCTGAAAGGACAGGCGAACGTGCGAATCGTCGGCTTCTCGTCCACCTCGGGTTCCTTCGGCGTCATGTCGAGTCCGATCCGGATCTTCATGCCGGGCGGTTACGAGCTCATATTCCCTGATGGACGTTCGCTTAATGAGCAGGGGATGATTCAGCTCGAAAGCACAGGCGACGGAAACGGCGGCGTCGCGCCGGATGTCCGGATTCCGCTGAACGCAGAGACTTTCGCCGAAGCCTACGTGCACGGACGGGACATGGAACTTGATGCTGCGGTTCAAGCGCTGGATGCGCTAGATGTGTTAAATGCGCCATGAGGCGCAATGAAGCGCAAAGAATCATAGAATCGCGCGATCCCAATCTTGGGTTGCCTAAATCTATTTAACAAGCATCCCCTCGATCATTCGAGGGTTCTTTGCATTTTTCACGAAAGGGCCGGCATTAACCATGTTAGGTATACCTACATTAATGCGTGGACAACGAAAAAATAACGCTTGAAATCCGAAAAAAGTATGTTATATTATCTAACATGGATATTTAACCAGCTGGAATGTCTGTTATATTACCTGCTTCGCCCAACTGCATAATCATTGTTTTCTAGGGTTCCGCGGTCGAATGGCCGGTCAGGTCCGAGAGAAGACGCACGGCTTCGCGGCCGTGTCCACGGAGGGATAAAAGCCCGGGAGGATATGTTACATATCTTCCCGCGGCTTTTTTCTTTTTTTTAGAGAAACGATTGATCGGAAGGGGAAATAGGAGATGAAACAAGAGGTTACGCTACGCCAGTCGCTTACGCTCGTCCAGGTCGTAGCATTGGGATTGGCCTGGATGACGCCGATGATTTACTTCTCGGTGTTCGGCATCGCGTACGACGCTTCGCAAGGCATGATAACCGAGGCCTATCTGCTGTCGGTCGTGGCCATCTTCTTCACGGCATACAGCTACAGCATCATGGCGAGAATCTTCCCGGGATCGGGCTCCTCGTATACGTACGTGAAGCAATCGCTGCATCCGATTCCCGGCTTCACGGTCGGCTGGGCGATTCTGCTCGACTATCTGTTCTCGCCGATTATCGCATGCTTGACGTTCGGCATCTATCTGAACGCGCAGTTCCCGGCTGTCCCGGCCTACGTGTGGATCGTGCTGCTGAACATCGTGCTCGCGGTCGTGAACATCGCCGGCATTAAGTTTTCCGCCAGTCTCAGCAAGCTGTTCGTGCTGTTCCAAATTCTGTTCATCGCGTTCTTCTGCACGTATCTCATTCGCGGCTTCGACGGCTTCGAAGGCGTCATGCAGCCATTCTCGAACCTGGACGTCGGTCTGCCGACGATTCTGGCGGGCGCCTCGATCATCTGCTTTTCCTTCCTCGGCTTCGATACGGTATCGACGCTCGCGGAGGAGACGATCGACGCCAAGAAGACCATCCCGCGCGCGATCATGCTCATCATCCTCATCGCCAGCGTTTTGTATGTGGCGACCTCGTATCTCATCCAAATCACGTATCCGAGCTTGACGTTCGCCAATCTTGATTCCGCGGGCTTCGAACTGATGAAATTGGCGGGCGGCGCGACGCTCGGCGCGATTTTCACGACGGTGCTTATCTTCGCAATTTTCACGCAAGGACTCACGTCGGTGACGAGCGTATCCCGTCTGTTGTACGTGCTCGGCCGCGATTCCATTCTGCCGAAACGGTTTTTCGGCGCGCTCCATCCGAAGTATCGGACCCCGGTCAACAACATCGTGCTCGTAACCATCGTTTCGCTGCTGGCGCTCGTCATCAGCCTCGATATGGCGGTCAAATTCGTCAGCTTCGGCGCGCTCACTTCGTTCGCGTTCGTCAACGTCTCCGTTATTGCCGAATGTTACATCAAACGTAAACTTCGTTCTCCTAAGCAGACGGTTCAGTATTTGATTTTCCCGCTCGCGGGCGCTTCGTTTATCATCTGGCTCATTACGCTGCTCGACGCGAACGCGCTGATGCTCGGCTGTGTCTGGCTCGTAGCGGGATTGGCTTATTATTTGTGCCGAACGAAGCTGTCCGGGGCCTTCCGGGCCGGTTCGCAGCTGTTCGAAGGGACCTCGGCCATCCAGAAGCACGAACAGCAAAAATCTGTGTGAAGTATATTGACACGAATAGCAGTCACCTCTATACTGAACGCATGTTAGCAAACATGACAATTGAATCAAGGTTCTTGCCGGCATCATCGGTCAAGAACGCCAAAGCTGTCTAGGGTTCCGTTGACGCGACGCGTCAAGCCTGGTCCGAGAGACGGCGTATGGGAAGCGAGCAGGCGAGTCGTCGCGCTCGAAGCCCATATGACACGGAAGGATAAAAGCCTGGGAGATCATTCTCCCGGGCTTTTTCGCATTCATTCGCCAATTCGGAAAGGAAGAGGGATGAGAGGGATGGACGTGATCTGGAACACGGTTATCGAAGCAGGGGGCAAATGGTCGGGACGGATCAGCCGAGGCAAGCTGCTGCGCTTTACGGCGACGGAGGCTGGCGCCAATCTGGCGCTCATGCTCTACAACGCGGATGATCTGACGGAGCGCTACAACATGCCGGACACGCTGAAGGCGCAATATACGGCGCATTTGACGGCAGGCCACACGCTAATGAGCGACAACGGCCGCGTGCTGGCCGGCATCGTCCAGGACGATCTGGGCTGGCACGATACGATCGGCGGCTATACGACGAGAGCGCACACCGATGCGAAGTACGGCAAGACGACATACCAGCAGCTTCGCAACGAGTGGCTGCGCAGCGGACAGGAGAATTTCGCGGTCGAGCTGACGCGCAGCGGCATGGGTTTGCGGGATATGATGCCGGTCGTGAACTTGTTCTCTAAGGTATATTGCGACGACGACGGCGCGATGCGGCATGTCCCGGATCATGGTTCAGCCGGGGCTTCCGTCACGCTGCGTACCGAGATGGACGTCCTGGCGGTGTTGTCGAACACGCCGAATCCGCTCGATGCGCGGAAACATTACCCGTCCGTTCCGGTGAAGGTGGAAATACTGGAGGCCGAACCGATGCGCGAAGACGATCTATGCCTGAATCATAGGGCCGAGAATCGCCGCGCTTACGAGAATACATGGAGCTACTACGCTCTGATCAAATAGACCGTTGAGGAGGGGACGACAATGGGAGCGTTCAACCGAATTGAAAGCCATCGCAAGCCGGAGCTGGCCATTTACGAAGAGACGATATTAGCCGGGGACGGATGGATGCGCGACCTGGAGCCGGGGCAAGCGCTGCGCATCGTGGATCTGGAAGGCAACCAAGCCGCGGATACGCTGTTCTACGACGCGGATCATCCCGAGGACCATTACGCGGCGGCCGCGACGATCGCGCGCCAAGGCAATATTTATTTGACGGCGGGCTCCGTGCTGCTGGCGGAATCGGGCAAGGAGCTGCTGGAGATCGTCGCCGATACGTGCGGCAGGCACGATACGCTGGGCGGTTCTTGCTCGGCGCAAAGCAACACCGTCCGGTACGCGCACGAGAAGCTGCACATGCACAATTGCCGCGACACGTTCATGCTCCAACTGGCGAAGCGGGGCGGCGAATACGGCAAGCGGGACTTGGCGCCAAACATTAACTTTTTCATGAACGTGCCGGTAACGCCGCAAGGCGGGCTGAAGTTCGACGACGGCGTATCGTCGCCGGGCGCTTACGTGGAGCTGCAAGCCCGGTGCAGGACGACGGTTCTGATCAGCAACTGCCCGCAGCTGAACAATCCGTGCAATGCTTATAATCCAACGCCGATTCAAGTGCTCATCTGGGAACGTTAACCATCATTCGCAAGGGAAGAGGAGAGGAATGCCATGTTTACGAAAGTACTGATAGCCAACCGGGGCTCGATCGCCGTCCGCATCGAGCGAACGCTCCGCAAGATTGGCATCGCATCCGTCGCCGTCTATACGAAAGCCGACCAAGATAGCCTTCACGTGGATGGAGCCGACGAAGCGGTCCTCATCGGAGACGGTCCGGCTAAAGAAAGTTATCTAAACGCGGAGCTCATCCTTCGAATCGCGAAGGAACGCGGCGCGCAAGCGATCCATCCCGGCTACGGCTTCTTGAGCGAGAACGCGGATTTCGCCCGGGCGTGTCAGGACAGCGGCATCGCGTTCATCGGCCCTTCCCCCGAGCAGATGGAGGCGTTCGGCTTGAAGCATTCGGCACGAGAGCTGGCAATGCGAGCGCAGGTGCCGCTGCTGCCGGGAACGCCGCTCATTACGGAGTTGGATGACGCGGTCTCGGAAGCGGACGCTATTGGCTATCCGGTCATTCTGAAGAGCACCGCGGGCGGCGGGGGCATCGGCATGCGCGTCTGCGCGGACGAAGCCGCGCTGCGCGCCGCATTCGATAACGTGCGGCATCTGGCGGAGACGAACTTCAAGAACGGCGGCTTGTTCTTGGAGAAATATATCGGCAAGGCGCGCCACGTCGAAGTGCAAATCTTCGGCAACCGGTTCGGCGAGGTCGTCGCGCTCGGCGAGCGCGATTGCTCCGTACAGCGCCGGAACCAGAAAGTCGTCGAGGAGAGTCCGGCGCCGGATTTCCCGCAGGAGGTGCGGGAGCGGATGCTGGCCAGCGCGAGACGTCTCGCCGCCGTAGCGGGCTACCGGAGCGCAGGCACGGTCGAATACCTCTATGATCCGGCAAGCCGCGAATTCTATTTCCTCGAGGTGAACACGCGCCTTCAAGTCGAGCACGGCGTGACCGAAGAGGTGCTCGGCATTGACCTGGTCGAATGGATGGTGCGCGAAGCGGCGGATGAGCTGCGGAATCTGGAGGCGATGGTACCCGCCGCGAGCGGACACAGCATTCAAGCGCGCGTCTACGCCGAGGATTGCCTTCAGCAGTTCCGTCCGAGCGCGGGCCAGCTCGATCGCGTGCAGCTGTCCGGCTTGTCGCGGAACGAGTCGTGGGTGCGCGACTGCATTCAGGTGACGACGTTATATGATCCGATGTTGGCGAAGATCATCGTCCATGGCACGGACCGGCTGGACGCCATCGAGAAATTAAAGCGGGCGCTCGCGGAGACTCGGTTCTACGGGCTGACGACAAACCTGCAATACGTGCAGGCGCTGCTCTCCGAATCGAGCTTCCGGAGCGGGGACGTCTTCACGCAGTTGCTGAACGATTTCGCCCCGGCGGAGCGTGCGATCGAAGTGCTGGACGGCGGCGTGCAGACGACGGTTCAAGACTGGCCCGGCCGGGTCGGATACTGGGACGTCGGCGTTCCGCCATGCGGTCCGATGGATCCGCTGGCGTTCCGTACCGGCAATCGGCTGCTCGGCAACCCGGAGGACGCGAGCGGGCTCGAGCTGACGCTGCGCGGCGGCGCCTACAAGTTCCGCGACCGGATGTGGATCTGCATCACGGGAGCAGACATGAAGCCGACCTTGGACGAAGCGCCGGTCGCGATGTACGAACCGGTGCTGGCCGAACGGGGTCAGGTACTCGCTTTCGGAGAATCGAATGAAGGCTTGCGCGCGTATCTGCTCGTCTCCGGCGGGTTCGATATGCCGCATACGCTCGGAAGCGCATCGACGTTCACGCTCGGCGGCTTCGGCGGCCATGGCGGACGCGCGCTGCGTACCGGGGACGTGCTCGGCGTACGTGCGGGAGCGGTAGGTGAGCCGGCCGCAGCGGTCGGTCTTGGCGTGGCGAGCCGGCCGGACATTACCCGAGAATGGACGATCGGCGTCATTCCGGGCCCGCACTGCACGGGCGAGTTTCTGAAGCCGGAATATTTGGAGCAACTGGCCGCTACCAGCTTCGAAGTACACTTCAACAGCTCGCGGACCGGCATTCGGCTCATGGGACCGGCACCGCTCTGGGCGCGCGAAGACGGCGGCGAAGCTGGCTTGCATCCGTCCAATATCCACGACAACGCGTATGCGGTCGGCACGCTCGATTTGACCGGCGACATGCCGATTCTGCTCGGTCCGGACGGACCGAGTCTCGGCGGCTTCGTCTGCCCGGTGACGACGGCGTCGGCGGAGTTCTGGAAGCTTGGTCAGCTGCATCCGGGCGATACGGTCCGCTTCCGGCTCATCACGCTGGAACAAGCGGAAGCGATGAGAACCGAGCAGGAGGCTTACCTTGCGGCAATTGGGCAAGCAAGCGGCGACGAGCTTACGATCGCGCGATTGCCTGAAGTTACATCGGGGATCACGCCGGATTACCCGCTTCTGCACCTCGAATCGGACGGACGCAACTTCCCGATCGCGATCCGATGCAGCGGCGATGAGAATTTGCTGGTGGAGTACGGGTCGCTCGAGCTTGATCTGCTGCTGCGTTTCCAGGTGCATGCCTTAATAGAAGCGATACGGTCTCAAGATAGGATTGCGGTGCAGGATTTGACGCCTGGCGTTCGTTCCCTGCAGGTGCACATCGATCCGAAGCGCGTCACGGTGAAGCATGCGGCCCAGCTGCTGCTCGATCTAGACGCTAGTCTACCTCCGCTGGCATCGATCCGAGTGCCGTCGCGCATCGTCCGGCTGCCGCTATCGTGGGATGACCCGGCCACGCAGCTGGCAATCGACCGCTATCAGCAGAACGTCCGTCCCGACGCGCCGTGGTGCCCGAGCAACCTGGAGTTTATCCGGCGCGTGAACGGGCTGGACAGCATCGACGACGTGCAGCGCATCGTGTTCGACGCGAGCTACCTCGTGCTCGGTCTCGGCGACGTCTATCTGGGCGCGCCGCTCGCCACGCCGATCGATCCGCGCCATCGCTTGGTGACGACCAAATACAATCCGGCGCGGACGTGGACCCCGGAGAACGCGGTCGGCATCGGCGGCGCCTACATGTGCGTGTACGGCATGGAAGGGCCTGGCGGCTATCAGTTCGTCGGGCGCACCATCCAGATGTGGAACAAACTGCGGACCACGGCCAGCTTCGCGTCGGGCAAGCCATGGCTGCTCCGTTTCTTCGACCAAATTCAGTTCTATCCGGTCAGCGCCGAGGAGCTGCTCGTCCTCCGCGAGGATTTCCTGCGCGGACGCTACGAGGCCGACATTACGGAGACGACGTTCGATCTGGGCGAGTACTTGCAATTTCTCTCCTCGATTGAAGAAAGCGCGGATGCGTTCCGTGCCAAGCAGCAGCTAGCGTTCCGCGAAGAGCGGGACAACTGGAAGGCGATGGGACTCGCGGAATACGTATCGGAGCAAGAAACGGGCAAATCCGAGAGCGTCGAGGAGCTGCCGGAAGACGTTGACGCCATCAACTGCTCGATGCCGGGCAGCATGTGGAAGGTGCTCGTCGCGCCAGGCGAACGAGTGAAGAAGGGCGATACGCTCGTTATCGTCGAATCGATGAAAATGGAATTCTCGCAGAACGCGCCGTTCGACGGCATTATACATTCCGTCCACGTGAAGCCCGGTGATTCGGTGCATGCCGGTCAGCTGATCGTCGGCATCGCGAAATCGGCAGAGAAGGAGCTGGCAACCGTATGAGCATCTCGAAACTGCCCCTGTCGTTAACGATCGACTGGCTGCATGAACAATACGAGACGAGTTTGCTTAAGCCGGAAGAAGTCGTGGCCGAGATTATCCGCCGCTCGCAGGCCGACGCGGATATGAACATTTGGATCGCGCCGCCGAATCTCGAGCGGATTCAGCCTTACCTAGATCGTCTGGCAGGAATGGATCGCGAACGCGCGCCGCTGTGGGGCATTCCGTTCGCGGTGAAAGACAACATCGATCTGGCGGCGGTGCCGACCACCTCGGGCTGCCCGGATTTCGCATACGTCCCGGCAGAGAACGCCTCGGTCGTGCGGCGATTAATCGAAGCGGGCGCGATTCCGGTGGGTAAGACGAATCTCGACCAGTTCGCCACCGGCCTCGTCGGGACGCGCAGTCCATACGGCGAGACGCATAACGCGCTGCGGCCGGAGCTGATCAGCGGCGGCTCCAGCTCGGGCTCCGCCGTCGCCGTCGCTCGCGGCCAAGTGGTCTTCGCGCTCGGCACCGACACGGCCGGCTCGGGCAGAGTGCCTGCCGCGCTGAACGGGCTCGTCGGTTGGAAACCGAGCCTCGGGGCATGGCCGGTAAGCGGGCTCGTGCCCGCATGCGAAAGTTTGGACTGCATCACCGTCTTCGCCCATAGGCTGGAAGACGCCGTGCAGGTCGATCAAGCCGTTCGCGGCCTGGATCGCGACGATCCGTGGTCGAAGGAGATTCCTTTCAAGGCAAAGGGAGGCCGCAAACTTCCGTCGACGATCTATTTGCCGAAGGAACCGCTTGAATTCTTCGGACCGTACGCCGATGAATACCAGGCAGCGTGGGAGCGGGAAAGCCATCAGCTCGAGCAGTTGAGTGTTCCAGTAACCTATATCGATACGGGTTTGTTCGCCGAAGCGGCCGCGCTATTATATGAAGGGCCGTGGGTTGCCGAACGTTGGGCGGCGCTGGGGGCGTTCATCGAGTCGCATCCGGGCAGCGCCTTCCCGGTCACGGAGCAAATCCTTCGCTCCGGCGCGAACCCGGTATACGATGCCGCATCGCTATTCCAGGCGCAGCATCGGCTGCAGGACTATAAGCGAAGGGCGCGCCTGCTGTTGGAAGACGGCGTGCTGGTCATGCCGACGGCCGGGGGCACGTGGACGCGCGACCAGGTTCGCGAAGAGCCGGTCGCGGCCAATCGCGCGATGGGCTTATATACGAACCATTGCAATTTGCTCGACCTGTGCGCGGTCGCCGTTCCGGCCGGAGAAGCGACCGCCGATATGCCATTCGGGATGACGCTGTTCGCGTTGGCCGGACAGGAAGAACTGCTCGTCGCGCTGGCGGAACGATATGAACGGCGACAAGCCGAACTTACGACATTAGTAGCCGTGTGCGGGTTGCATATGAGAGGGTTGCCGCTGGAACCGCAGATGCTGACGCACGGCGCGCGCTTCGTTCGCGAGGCGCTGACCGCGCCGAAGTACCGGCTGGCGAAGCTGCCGACGCAGCCGGCCAAACCGGGTTTGATCAAGCACACTTCCGGCGGCGCGGCCATCGCGCTGGAAGTGTGGGAGATGCCGATGTCCCGATTCGGCGCCTTCGCGGCCGCTATTCCGGCACCGCTCGGAATCGGCAAGGTGGAACTCGAGGATGGAACCGAGGTGCCTGGTTTTATTTGCGAAGGTTATGCCGGGCAAGAAGCAGAAGATATTACGTCGTTCGGGGGCTGGAGAGCAGCGATACGGATGACGGCGAGCGTGGAATAGAGGCCATTGTTCCACAATGCGAATAACTGGTCCAACGCACGCTAAGGCGTCGCAGATTACGATCTGCGGCGTCTTTCTTATGTTTTGGCATCGTCTAGATGCCAGACAATCATATATGAACCTGTTTCCGGTAGTCGATCTCGGCTTGGCGTTGTATCATTGCTGTATCTGATCCCGATTTATCGCGCTTTATCAATCATTTAATCAGGGGGTACCAATGTCCTATCATTACATGGGGAGATGGTCGAAAGGCCGGCTGGATCCGGTTCTCCATCATCCCACGGGAATCGCGCTCGATCAGAACGGACGCTTATATGCGGTCAATACGAATCGTCACGAAATCGTGGTCTATGACGAAGCGGGAGAGCTGCTTGATCGCTGGGGCGCATGGGGGAGCGGAACGGCGGAGTTCTACCTCCCGACGGGAATCGCCTTGGATCAAGACGGCAATGCGTACGTGTCGGATACCTACAATCATCGCATTCAAAAGTTTGACCGCCAGGGGCGGTTTCTGCTTGCCTTCGGCACGCGGGGGAGCGAGAACGGCTGCTTCCATTTTCCGCATGGCATCACGGTTGACGAACGGAATCGCGTGTACGTGGCCGACACGCACAACCATCGCATCCAGCGGTTTACGGCTGATGGCATATGGCTGGATTCGTTCGGCCATTATTGTAATGTAGAGTTCGAGACCGACAAGACGGCGCCCGGATTCAATCGGCCCTTCGATGTCGCGACGGATGCCGACTATATTTACGTCTCCGATAGTCTGAACCGACGCGTATGCATCTTCGACATGAACGGTTCGCTCGTTCGGCAGGTCGGACGGCGCGAGAAGCAGCCCATCGATTATGACAACTACGATCCTTATCCTGAACCCGATCCGGGCGAGCTCCAGCATCCGTCCGGCGTGGCTGCGGATGGGGAGGGGAATTGGTTCGTGACCGACGCTTACCTCGGATATACGCAGCAATTCGACGCGCAAGGCAGATTCGTCGCTAAACTAGGGGAATTTGATATGGAGGGCGACGGTCCGAAGGAACGGTTGCAAGTCTTGCACGGGCTGTGCTTCGATCGTCACGGATCGCTGATCCATAGCGACGCGGGCATGAACCGTATCGTCTATCATGATGCGAACGGTCATTATTCCCGGCATATTGGCGACCAATCCGGCACGGCGTTCGTCTTGCCCAAATCGATCGCGATCGATCGCAATGATAACCTGTATGTGAGGTTTGAGCCTGCTGATGTGAAGAAGCTGGATGCGGAAGGCCGGCTGTTGACGCCGTTCAGCCTTCGAGAGCTGCCGGAATTCGATCAAC
Organism: Paenibacillus methanolicus; assembly: GCF_008124765.1. GTDB lineage: Bacteria > Bacillota > Bacilli > Paenibacillales > Paenibacillaceae > Paenibacillus_Z > Paenibacillus_Z methanolicus. The sequence continues at coordinate 421,212 of NZ_VNHS01000001.1, forward strand.
TGCGGGAACACCTGCATCTTATTCCCGCTCTTGGGCTGGATCGCGACGGCGAGCGGATATACGTCGGCACCTGCGACACGGCTGAACCCGACTTTTACATTCACACGCTCGATCTAACCGGGAAACTGCTGCGAACTTTCGCCCATCCGAAGCGCTCCGGCTATCATCATATGGAGGGACTGCACGTCAGAGGAACTCCGGAGGGACATATCATGATCGTGGACGACTACCTTAGGGGCAGCAAAGTGACCGCGTATAATGAAGCAGGGCAAATGTTGCATGAATGGCATACATTGGCTGATCCGATAATGGATGATCTGTCCGGCCACTGGCGAAGGGAAGGCGGTAAACTTACGTTGACCATGAAAGGCAGGCCGGGGGATGAGGATATCATGATCGGGTATGGGGATTGGATCAAAGAGGATGAGATTTTCACCGAAGAAGAGCTCGCCAACGGGATTACCCTCGCGGATAATTATGCAATTGGCGATCTGACGTATGCACCCGACGGCACTTTTTACATGGCATATGGCGATGGGGTAGCCCGGTATAGAATGACCGGCGAACTGATGCAGAGGTGGCGCTTCAACCAAGGGAAGGGGCCAGGAGAATTCGACGAGGCCAAGGCGATCGCGTTCGACAACTTAGGCCGACTGTCTATTCTAGATTATAACAATCACCGCATCCAGTTCTGCGACCTGGAGATGAACGTTCTCGAGGAAATGCGCCTGGATTCGTTCGACCACGGCGAAGTCAGGTATCCGCAGGCGTTCGCGTTCGATTCGCGCGGCAATCTATTCGTCATTGCCGATTATGCCGTGTACAAATACGAACGGTACGGAGCCCTCCGACCCGATCTCGAGCGGAATCAGGCTGAACGTACGCCCATTTCATACGCGGCGCTGGCGAAAGGTTGGAACCATATCTCGTCGCCAGCGTTATATTCCTAAACTAACTAACGCAACAAATTACGCTTCTGGGGGGATGGCATGTTTTTCTGGTTTATCGTATTCACGATCGCATCGCTGCTGCTGACGCCGACGTTATGGATGAGGCGCCTCTACGGCTGGCAGGCCGTCAAGTTGCTGCTGTCCTTCGTGTACGGCGGCATCATCGTCGGGTATTTGTGGCTCATGGATCAAACGGTCGGCGCGGTCGTCATGCAGCTGACGTTCGTCTATCCGATCATCTTGACGCTCGATCTGCTTATGCTGATGGCCGGCGGCCAGGAACGTACCGGCAAGAAAGGCGCGAAGCGGGCAGGCGCCGGTCAGTGGGCGCGGATCGGGTATAGCGCCGCGGGCATTTTGTTCGTCGGCTGGATCATCCTCGCCTTGATCTATCCGTTGTTCGTCAAGGATGATCTCTACAAGATCGTGCAAGCGAAGGAAACATCGGACAAAATCGCGGCCACCGATATTCAACATATTCCGACCGTACCGAAGGAAACGGCGGGTTACGTGGCGGATAAGCTCATCGGCGGCATTCCCAAAGCGTCCTATTATCAGCTTGGCGAGTTGACCCGGCAGAAGATCGGCGACGAAGAATTCTGGCTCGCCCCGATCGAATACAAAGGATTGTTCGAGTCGTGGAATGCCAAATCGCTGCCGGGCTTCATTAAAGTGAGCGCGGAGGACAAGGATCGGCCGGCGGTATTCGTCGACCGGGACAGCTTTACTTATTCGCCGTCGGCATTCTTCGGCGATGATCTGATGCGGAAGGTGCGCAGCCAATATCCGAGAGATATTTTGCGCTTCGCCGGCTTCGAACCGGACGAGAACGAGAAGCCGTATTGGATCGTATCCTACGGCCATTACAAGAATTTCCGCAGCGGGTTCGAGCTGGGCGGCGCGATCATCGTGGATGCCAAGACGGGCGCGATGACCAAGTACAAGCTGAGCGAGCTGCCGGACTTCGTGGACTTCGCCGTCCCGGCGAGCGTCGCCTTCGATTACAACGAGTGGCATGCGAAATATAAGCACGGCTGGTGGAATACGCTGTTCGGCAAGAAAGACATCTACCAAGTAACCGAGTGGAGTACCGGCGAAGAAGTCATCGGCCTGTTCGGTCCGGATAACGCCATGTACTGGTTCACCGATCATACGACGCGCGGCACGAACTCCATGGTCGGCTATACGCTGATGAACGGCCGCACGGGCGAATATACGTATTACACCGGCACGAAGGGAATGTCGGACGGCAAAGCCGCGATCGAAGCGGTGAACAACACGTTCCTGAAGGACGCTTGGACGGGAACGAACTCGATCTTGTACAACATTTACGGCGAGGAAGCGTGGTATATCCCGGTCATCGACACGAAAGGCGTCCTGCGCAAAATCGCGCTCGTGAATGCGCGCAATACGCAGATCGTCGCCTACGGCGATTCCAAGCAAAATGCTTTCAACAGCTACAAGGTGCGCATGGCCGCAAGCAAGAACAGCTCGAACGAGGCGCCTACCGATGTCGCGAACAAGAAGGAGATTACAGGCAAGGTGCTACGTCTGGGCGAAATGACCGTCGAGAATATTTCGCTGATCCAAATTTTGCTCGAGGGCAGCGACAAAGTGTACATGGCTAACCCGCAAGCGATTATTTACGCGCCGTTCTTGAAGGAAGGCGACACGGTACGGTTGACGTACACGGATACGGAAGAGCAAATCGTCTCGATAGATCAGTTGTACAACGTGACGCTCGGCAAGTAAGGGGGCGGCACATGCAAGGGGCTTTCTCGACTCGTCATCTGAACATGACGAAGGGGGAAGCCCCTTTCCTCGTTACAACAAACTCCGGTAGTTTTCGATTTCTCCATTTATACGCGTTATAGCGCAAGATGATAGAGATAGCCGTTGATAGACGCATGGCTTTTTGGAGCCTGTGCTGGCGTTTATTCACGGTTTCTTTACCTATTCGTCTAGTAACCGCGGCGGGTCTCTCGCATAGAATGCGAGAATAGAAGGAGGGAGCGTCCTATGAAAGACGGCAGCTATATCGGCAGCAAATGGAAGAAGACGGCGGTCATACGCAAGGATATGCGACTGGCGCCATTTATCCCAGAGACGGTAAGGATGAGCGAACACAGTTTGCGGTCCATGCTGGATCATTACGGGATGGTGTATGTTAAGCCGGAGTACGGGACATATGGCAACGGCGTGATGCGAGCGGAGAGAAGCCCGTATGGGTATATGTATCAGGTGGGCGAGAAAGCAAGCGAGCACGATTCCTTGAAGTCGTTATATCAGTCGATCCTGAAGGATGCCGGCGGCAAGAAGTATTTGGTCCAACGGGGCATTCATCTGCTCCGGCATAAAGGAAAGCGGTTCGATCTTCGCGTCATGGCCCAGTTATCTCCGCAAGGACGATGGGAGACGACGGGCGTGATCGGAAGGGTAGCGGCAGAAGGGAAGATCGTGACGAATTATCACAGCGGCGGCGAACTCGTCCCGGCGGAATTGCTGCTTGCGCCATACACGGGGCGTGTCCGCGATAAGTTGGCGCAGCTGGAGGGATTGGGCGCGATTGCCGGTCATGCGATGCAGCGCAAATACCCGGGTGTGTACAAAATCGGGCTGGATATCGCCATGGAGTCGAATTTGAAACCATGGATTCTTGAAGTGAACACAAGACCGGATCCGTATATTTTCAGGAAACATCCCAATCCGAAGATATTCCGAAAAATTCGCAGATATGAACGGACGTACGCCAACAAAACGTAACGATAGTGCATCGCCAACAAAGCGCTTCGGATTTCCGAGGGGCTTTTCGCGTTGTCGGCGCACATCGTCGTAATGTCGAGTTGCGTGCTTGCGATGCCGGGGCGACGGAAGGCCATTAAGCGTCGGGCGGGATGCCTGCACCCAATCGATCATGTTCTCGGCCTTCCGGAATAGACTTCTACAGACGTTAACTTTCGTTCCATATCCCGCTTCGGAAAGGGTGAATCGACCGGATGACAACGGAAGGCAAGCCAAACGAGTATAGTTCGCCGTCGCTCGATTTGTCTTTTGACATGCGCGCCTCGCCATATTTCGTGAAGGACGATCGAAACTTCATCCTCTATCAAACCTCGAAACAGTTGCCCGTCATGCGTAATTTAAGCTTGGTCGAAGTCGGTTTAAGCAAAGGCCATAGCGTCGAGCCGCATTGGCATCCCAACGCGAACGAACTTTTGTTCGTCGCGGAAGGCGAGATCGTCGAAGCGATGTTCAATCCGTTCACCGAACAAATACTCCGCTATCGGCTCGGACCGAGTCAGACGGTCTATATCCCGATGGGGTGGTGGCACTGGACTCTGGCGGTCGCGGATCAATCCCGCCTTGTCGTCAGCTTCGATCACGGCGCGTTCGAAGCCATCTATGGGTCCGATATTCTAAGGAAGACGCCTCCCGAAGTATTGCAGGCGGTGTATGACGTGAATCCCGAAGCATGGATGGAGGCAGTAAAGCCGATTTCGCAGACGGTGATAATCGGTCCGCCCGATCCCGGAGGAATTCGATGGCGAATCGGAAGCAGAGGGTCGCCGTAACGGTGACCCTTCTTGCGATTTGGAAATAATCGCATGAATATGGGTCAAATTTGGAAACCTAACGCCATCACCGTTCGGAAAGGAAATAGGCAGATGCCGAATATGGTCTGGTATTACGGGTTGATTGCCATCGGAGTCATCATTACCGCATTTACATTACGACGCCGGGCTAATCTAGCCGATTGGTTGACCTACTTCTTGTTTACGACGGCATGGTCGTGGGTGGGAGAATCGTTCATCCTCTTCGTCTTTCACGGGTATGATTATAAACCCGGACTATATCAGGATGTCTTCGCCGAGAATATCATCGGACATATTATCGCGAACTCCTCTTACTGGGCGGCGGCCGCGGTGGCGGTGATGTATTACCGGACCTCCTATCTATGGATCGCTATTTATTCGCTTGGCTTTATGCTTACGGAGTTCATATTCACTCGCGTCGGCGTCTACGAGCAGTATTGGTGGAAGACCTATATGACCGGCATAACCGCGTTTATTTTTCTGGTTCTCATGAAGAAGTGGTATGTTCTGCTGCAAGCAAGAGCTTACAAGTCGCCTCGCGTCATCGTTTTCGGCACGCTCGCCTGGGTGATCTTGCAGACGCCGACAAGCGTGCTGATGCTGTTCGACAAGCAGTTTTTCCGGGTGCATTGGGTGACGAACATCTATCGGGACAGCACGTTATTCAGCGGCTTTGTCTATCACGTGATCATGGCTTTCGTCATCCTGTACTGCATGTATGTGCCCAGGCACTGGGCTTGGAGGATGGCTCCGCTCATCCTGCTGGCCGCGTTCGACGCCTTATTATTCAACGCGGGAATATTGCGGTTCTCGAACGATTGGAGCCTGATCGAATTGATCAGTATACGCGCCGTCTCCTTGGCCGTCATCTTCCTGCTGGAGCATTACTCGCTGGAAGAGGAGCGGGTCTCGGGAGAAGAGGAGACGAGATGGCATGCGCGTTCTCGATAGCTTCGCGGCGTTGGCTGCAAGCTGGCGTACGTTTACGCCACAACAACGAATAGGCAAACAGCCGGTCAAGCGCAGCGAACGGCTGTTTTTTCTATTTCCACGGGTTCTCGTTATAATGGGAGGAGCGCGCAAGAGAAAGGAATGACAGCATCATGAACGTTATTGTCGTCGGAGCGGGAATCGCCGGCGCATCGACCGCTTATCAACTGGCCAAGCTGGGGGCGGAAGTTCTCGTCATCGATCGGCGGGAAGCCGGACAGGCGACGGACGCGGCGGCCGGCATTATATGTCCCTGGTTATCCCAGCGGCGCAATCAAGCGTGGTACCGGCTGGCGAAGGCCGGCGCGCGATATTACCCCGAATTAATCGAGGAGCTGGAACGCGAAGGCGAAACCAAGACCGGCTATGCCCGGGTCGGGGCGCTAAGCATCCATACCGATTCGGATAAGCTCGGCAAAATGGAAGAGCGTGCCGCGTCGCGCAAAGAAGAAGCCCCGGAGATCGGCACGGTAACGCGGCTGGACGAGCACCAAACGCATGAACGGTTCCCGCTGCTCGCGGAAGCATATGCCTCCGTTCATATTAGCGGCGCCGCCCGCGTGGACGGACGCGAGCTTCGCGATGCGTTGCTGCGATCTGCGGAAAGGAACGGCGCGAAGCGAGTCTATGGCGACGCCAAGCTCGATTACCAAGCGGGCCGCGTGACCGGCGTCACGGTGGAGGCGACTCGCTATGAGGCGGATAAGGTGATCGTGTGCGCGGGCGCTTGGGCCGGCGAGCTGCTGCAACCGTTAGGGCTGGATTTTCAAGTCCGATACCAGAAAGCGCAAATCATGCACCTGCAGCTTGCGGACGAGGCGCTCGAGACGGGCGGATGGCCGGTCGTCATACCGCCGACCGATCAATATGTGCTTGCCTTCGACCATCGGCGGATCGTCATCGGAGCGACGCACGAGAATGACGTGGTTGGCTACGATACGCGCATTACGCCGGGCGGCATGAACGAGATTTTAAGCAAAGGTCTGCCCCTTGCGCCGTCGCTATCGCAGAGCGCGTTCCTAGAAATGAGAGTGGGCTTCCGTCCGTTCACCGCGGATTTCCTGCCGGTCGTAGGCGAAGTTCCGGGCTGGGAGGGACTGCTTGCGGCGAACGGACTAGGCGCGTCCGGATTGACGATGGGCCCCTATATCGGTAGTCAACTTGCAAAGCTCGCGCTCGGGCTTGAACCGGAGATCGACCTTGCGGATTATGATCTGAGCAAAGCGATTACAACCAAGAACGAAGGGACAACCCATGGAGAAACTGAACCGAATTAACATCTTCCGCTATTTTAAGTATTTCGCCATCCCCGTCCTGATCATTTTGGTCGGCGGCTCCTTCTTCCTCCAGTCGAAGACGAATCAGACGACGAAGGCCATTGACGAATATATGGCGCCTTGCTCCGACGTCTCCATCGTCGGCGCGCCGGCGAATCCGTCGACCGTCCGCGCATGCGGCCGAACGTATACCGTCGAGCTGCTTGGTCGCTGGCATCCGTTCCGGAAGGTGAGCGTTAAAGGGAGCGTCGAGCAAAGCGCCGCGTCATAAGGGCAAAACAGAGAAGCACTTTATCCGGCTGGCAGGAAAGCCGGCGGTTCGCGTGGAAATTTACGGTAGCCGACATGAAGAGCCATGGTGCCGGCGCATCAACGCATGTATGGGAGGATCGCCGAATGGGTTATTTGGAAGCTGCCACGGAATCGTTATTTACGTATTTTCCGAAGTTGACGCGCAAGGACGATTTCGACGAGTTCTGGGAAGAGACGATGGAAGCCGCGCGGTCGGTGCCGCTGCGCCCCGTCGTAAACGAGGTGCCGTATCCGGTCAAACACGCGCGCGTCTACGATATTCAGTATAACGGGATGGACGAGACGCCGATTCACGGATGGTATATCGTGCCGACATTCTTGAATAAGCCCCATTACCCGTGTCTCATTCATTACCATGGGTTCTCGGGCAGCCGGGGAGAACCGTCCGAGCTCATGCATTGGGTCATGATGGGCTTCGCGGTCGTGTCCGTCGATTGCCGCGATCAAGGCGGCAAGACGGGCAGCCGAGCGGCGACGACGAGCGGATTCTCCATGAACGTGGCGAGCCGGGGCATCCACGACAAATCGGAATATTACTACCGTTACGTGTACATGGACTGCATGAAAGCGATCGACTTCGCCTGCTCGCGCGACGAGGTGGACGCGTCGAAGATCGTCGTGGAGGGCGGCAGCCAAGGCGGCGCGCTCGCCATGGCGATGGCGGCGCTGGATGACCGTCCGCAGGTCGCCCTCGTGGACGTACCGAGCAACAGCAACCTTGCGCGGCGGGTAGAAGGGCTGCACGGCGCGTTCGCCAGCGCCGCGGAATACATCAAGCGCCATCCGGAGCAGCTCGATCTCGTTCTCGACCAACTCAGTTATTTCGACACGATGAATATGGCGGAACGGATTACGTGCCGCGTGCTCGCTTCCGTCGCGCTGAAGGACGAAATCTGCCCGCCGGAGATGTATTTCGCCACCTACAACCGCATCCCGGGCGAGAAGGAAATTCGGATCTACCCGTTCAACGGCCATGAGGGCGGCGGCGCGTTCCACACCGAGGAGAAGCTGCGCTTCCTTGAGAAGTGGTGCGGGGATTGGTTTGCGTAGCGCCGTCTATGCGTAAGGAATAAGCGATACTGGCAAGAAATCCGCCCGTCGAGGCGGATTTTTCATTTTCCCGCCGTGACTGCGCGTATCGCCGTCTTCACCAATTTTGCATGGAGAAATCGACTAAATTGCGCGGTATTTTCGCCCCGTCCGGCCATGATATAGTAGTCGCATTCAAGCCGATATCTGACAGAGGACGTGAAACGATGATTGCAAAGATCGACCTGGACGGCGTATGGGAGCTTCAATTGGACGGAGAGAAGCAAGGCCGCCGGCTGCCGATGAACGATACGATCGCGCTGCCCGGCACCACCTCGTTCGCCAAGAAAGGGGTGTCCAGCGAAGTGGAGCATGCCGACTGCCTGACCGACGAATATGCATTCGAAGGCTGGGCGTGGTACGCGCGCGCGTTCGACGTTCCGGAAGAACTGGCCGGAACGAACGCGATGCTGTACCTGGAGCGCACCCGCGTGACGACCGTCTGGATCGACGGTGAAGAGCTTGGCACGCAGAACAGTCTTAGCGCGCCGCATGTATATCGCTTGCCGAATTCGTTGACGCCCGGCGCCCATACGATCACGATTCGGGTGGACAACACGGATTACCCGACCAAAGGCGGACATATGACGTCCCGCGATACGCAGACGAATTGGAACGGCATTACGGGCCGGATCGAGCTGCAATTTTATGGCGCCGCTCAGGTGGAGAACATCACGACCTATCCGAACGTCGAGAGCAGGACGGTCACCGTCAAAGGCACGCTGGTCGGCGCCGAGGAAGCCTTGCTCGACGTATCGGCAGTTAGCTTCAACGCATCGCGCGAACATGCGCCGGAACCGCGCTCGTATCCGGTCAACGCCGGGGAGTTCGAGGTCGTCTATCCGTTAGGCGCAGATGCGCTGCTCTGGAGCGAGTGGGAACCGAGCCTGTACAAGCTGCGGCTAGCGGCGAAGCAAGAGGAATCGCCGGCGAACGGGTACGAGCTGACGCTCGGCCTGCGCGAATTCAAGGCGGAAGGCGGCTCGTTCACGATCAACGGCGCGAAGACGTTCCTGCGGGGCAAGCACGACGGTCTCATCTTCCCGCTGACGGGCTTCGCGCCGACGACGGTCGAAGAATGGGCGCGCGTGCTCGAGATCGCGAAGTCGTACGGCATCAACCACTACCGGTTCCATACCTGCTGTCCGCCCGAGGCGGCTTTCGAAGCCGCGGATCGTCTCGGGATCTACATGGAGCCGGAGCTGCCGTTCTGGGGCACGGTGACGGACGAGACGTACGAGAATCACAATGAAGCGGAACAGCAATATTTGATTCAGGAAGGGTACCGCATGCTGGAGGCGTTCGGCAACCACCCGTCGTTCGTCATGATGTCGCTCGGCAACGAGCTGTGGGGCAGCAAGGAACGAGTCGACGGCATCTTGAAGGACTACAAGGCGTTCGATAACCGTCCGTTGTATACGCAAGGATCGAACAACTTCCAATGGGTGCCGGTCATCCTCGAGCACGAAGACTTCTTCTGCGGCGTACGCTTCTCGAAGGACCGGCTGTTCCGGGGCTCGTACGCGATGTGCGACGCGCCGCAAGGCCACTTGCAGACGGGGCCGCAAGGCACGATGATCGATTATGACGACCAGATCATCCCGCCGGTCCTGACGGACGGCTCGGCAAGCCGCGGGCAATCGGACGGCGGCGAGATTCAAATTCAATACGGCACCGAAGCGAAGACCGTCCAAGCGGATGCGGCCGAGGGCGTTATCGTACCGCAAGTTCCGGTCGTCTCGCACGAGATCGGACAGTATCAGACGTACCCGGATTTTAACGAAATCGCGAAGTATACGGGACCGCTCAAGGCGCGCAATTTCGAGTTGTTCAAGCAGCGGCTCGAGGAGAAGGGACTCGACCATCTCGCCGAGAAATACCATGCGTACTCCGGACGCGTCGCGGTTGAAGCCTACAAGGAAGAGCTAGAGGCGGCGTTCCGCACGAAGCATCTGGCCGGTTTCCAGCTGCTCGATCTGCAGGACTTCAGCGGACAAGGAACGGCGCTCGTCGGCGTGCTGGACGCGTTCATGGATTCCAAAGGGCTGGTCTCGCCGGAGGAGTGGCGGACGTTCTGTTCGGATGCCGTGCTGCTGGCGCGATTCCCTTCGTATAACTATGCGGCGGGCGAACGGTTCGAGGCGGCGATTCAGCTCCGTTACATGCGGCCGCAGCCGTTGTCGGAGTTCACGCTGCATTGGGAGCTGACGGCGGGCAATGATCGTCTCGCAAGCGGCGATATGGCGGCCTCCGCGCTTAACGCCGGCGATTTCATCGACATCGGCCGGATCAGTTTCGAGCTGCCGGGCGTGCCTGCGATGACGAAGGCGTCGCTTCGTCTCCGCATCGTCGGGACGGATATCCGGAAGTCGTATGACCTATGGATCTATCCGAGCGGAGTCGTGGCCGACAAGAGCGGCGTGCATCTATTCGAGGAATTGACGGACGAAGCGGCGGACTTGCTGGCCAATGGCGAGCGCGTCGTCGTCATGCCGAAGCCGGATCGGCTCGCGAACGCGATCGAAGGCACGTATTGCGTCGACTTCTGGTGTTATCCGATGTTCCGTTCGATCTCCGAGAGCATGAACAAGCCTGTTCCGGTCGGCACGATGGGGCTCTCGATCGACCATGAGCACCCGGCGTTCGGGCATTTCGCGAGCGAACCTCATTCCACCGAGCCATGGCGGCACATCGTCTCGCATTCGCGGTCGATTATTCTCGACGGCACGGACAAGGCGCTGCAGCCGATCGTGCAGACAATCGACAACTTCGAGCGCAATCATAAGCTCGGCATGATGTTCGAATGCAAGGTCGGATCGGGTTCCTTGCTCGTCTGCGCGCTCGATGCCCAGCGTGTCGGCGAGACGACGGAGGGCCGGCAGTTCCTTCATAGTTTGTTCGAATATGCGAAATCGGAGGCGTTCAAGCCAAGCGCGGAGCTGGAATTGGCTCAAGTACGGGATTTACTGCGATAAACGAGTACGTCCATATGCGATGCAAAAGACGACCGCGTTCGGTTAAGCCGAAAGCGCTCGTCTTATTGGTGACGCGGCCTTAATCCGCATCTCGCAAGCAATGTCATCATTCGGAACGACCGCGATGACAAAAGTAATGACGTGGCGTAACTTCCGCCAGGCTAGCGGTTCCTCTATGATAGAACCAGAAAGCACGAAAAACTTGCTTATGGATTGGAGGAATCGCTATGATGGCAAATGCGGTAATGGCGACGCCAGCCATGCGGCGGATCGCGCTGTTCCTATTCGCGGCGCTCGCGGCAGTACTTGTCGTGCTGGCAGTCGCGGCGCTTCAGCCGCCTGCAGCCGATGACGGCGCGGAAGTGGCGCGACGCATCATTGTGTATCAGACGACGAGCGCGGCTTAGTTCGTCCGCTGCCGGAACGCTCTGCGCAGCATGCCGATCGACTGCGGTCAGATCAAATTTCGCCTCGCAATGCCGCCTCTCCAACGATCATGTGAAAATCCGCTCCTTGCAGCGGATTTTTTTCTTTGGTCCCAAACAAGACGAAATTCACTCCCATCCGGGATTTGAACTGGTATGGCTGCAGGGCGGCGCGGCCCAATATGTGTTCGAGGATAAAATTTACTCGTGAACGAAGCCCGCAAGCAGCTGACCGACGAGGAAGCGGCCAAGTGGACGATCGCGAACGTGCTGAAGGGATGGAATCCGGAAGAGGGCTAAGCGGCTCGCGCAACTGTTGTCCGTATTGAACTCGATTCGCGGTCGGCTAAACCTATGACATGGGATTCACGCAATAACGGCGCCACGGGTTATAACCCTGTGGCGCCGATTGACGTTGTCATCGATGACGAGGTTCGCACACCTTATGGCGCGCGAGAAAAAACGGCCAGCTCGGCGCTTACGGCTCAAGCAGGTTATCGAGTTCAGCCTGCAGCCGCGCCTGAACGGTCTCGATGACGGAGAAGTCCACGGCTGAGGCGTAGATGCTTTTGATTTGCGCGTCGAACTGCTCGGCTGCCGTCAAAAAAGCGGTGGCTTCCTGCATTTGCGCCCCGTATCGCGCTTGAATCGCGGCGAGTTCCGCGGCATAATTCTCGTCGGTCCCGGGCGTCATGGCAAGCGCATACATGTCGAGGATCTCGTCTCCGTCCCGATCCGGGAAATATTCATGCGGCGCCGTGCTGTCGAAGATGGCGGTGCTTAGATCGGGAAAAATCAACATATCGAGGCTATTCGGATCTAACCCGCAATGGAATACGCGAATGTCGATGCCTTTCTTCTCCGCCGCGTCGGCGAGCTTTTTCAGCAGGGTGGATTTTCCCGAGCCGGGTCTGCCCTTGATAAATATCCGCCGCTGGAGCGAAGCCGTTAAACCGGGAATGAAATCGACCGCGCCTTTCGGCGTCGCCGCGCCGAAAAACAAACGGCGCCGAACGACCGGCGTTTCGTTCTCATGTCCCTCGAACAGCCGTCCGATCAATTGACGCGCGATCGCGTCCGCTTTCTCGAAATCCATGCTGTCGATATAATAACGCTCCCATTCGTCGTGGATCCGAAGCGCGGCATGATACCCTTCATAAGCGTTGGCGTACGCTACGGCAAGCTTCTCCTCTAGGCTTTGGATCGTCTCCAGATGCCGGGATAGAAGGCTTTGGTCGATCGCATCTCCGAAGTCTACCGGAATGACGACCTGCGCGATCTGATCCGTGATCCCCTCGCTGACGCGGCCATCGACTACCCCGAACTTCAACCCCGTGGCAATGAGTCCATCCAACTCGTCGGGTCGAAGAGGGGAATGGAAGTATTCCAGCTGCTGGCCTTGTTCCGCCAAGCGGTCGGCCAATCCTCGGATAAGCGTCGACTTTCCCGTTCCGGGCGGACCTGTAAGGACATAAAGCCGATTCAGCCCTTGAAAGGCGGATGCATGCAAGAAATGGGCGCCGCGAGCGGTATTGCCGCGGACAAAGTAGTGAAAGGATTTCGGGGTCAACCTGAACACTCCTTTGCGCTTGCGGAGAGTCGTCATGCCCAGCCTCGGGAGGAAGCGACCGTCCGAATAAGCGTTCGTGGGATATATGCCTACGAGTACTATATGCCATGACGTGTCAGGTGTGCTTGCGATTGCTTGCCAATTTGCGCGATGACGGTTCATGAGCGGGTGATGAAGATTCGGCGTATTAATCCGCAGATTCGGCTGATGTTTTATATGAAACGGAGCAGATTTTGGATTGACGCTACTATAAGTTGGTAGCAGAATGGACAAAGAGCATGGAAGTGTCCATACATTCAAATAAGCATAGCGCGCCTCTACCGGCGTTCTATTAATAAGGAGTGGTTGAACGTCTATGTACGAGCACGTATCGCGCGATCGCATTCAGGTTGACAACACGTTGACCGACGATGAGATCGGCGAGTTGACCCAAGATCCGGAGCTCGTTTATCTGCAGTTCTCGGAACCGTTCGAGGGATCGCGGTTGGACGCATTGAACGATCGCTTTTTCGCCGTTCGTCCGGACGTATGGCTGCGCGTATTCGGGCATTATGGCGCCGCGCCCGATATGAGCTTTCTGGATCGCATGACGCATGTAACGAAATTATCGCTGGATTGTCTAACGGAAGCGGCGAACTTGGATGCGATCGCGCGGTTGAGCAAGTTGCGGGCGCTTAAGCTCGATATCTATTCGCTGCCTAATTTGGAAGCGCTGTACGCCATTCCCGATTCGCTCGAATACCTGCATGTCGGCAAGACGAAATCGAAGAAGCCGGATCTCTACGCCATTCAACGGTTCAGCCAATTGAAGACGCTGGAGCTGTTCGGCCAGAACAAAAACATCGACGCGATGCGGTATTTATCCCGGCTGGAGACGGTTGCGCTCGGTTCAACGACGCTTGAAGACGCGAATGCGCTGGCCCAGCTGCCGCGGCTTCGATCGCTGGAGCTCTCGAACCTCGGACTGCGGGACATGAGCGGTCTTGCGGAACTAAAGGGACTGCGGCGGCTCAAGCTTTGGAACGTAAAGCTGCCGGGAGAACTCGCGTTTATCTCGGGCTTGCGCGACTTGCAAGAATTGACGTTGGACGCGATGTCGGCGATCGAGGAACTGCCCCCGCTGTCGAGCTTACATGCATTGCGAAGCGTCCGGCTCGAGAATCTGAAGAACCTGAAGGGGTTGGACGAACTTGAAGGCGCGCCGGCTTTAGAAGCGTTCGCGCACTATCATGTCGGGAAAATGAATCCGGAGGATTACCTGTCCGTTCTTCGGAACCCGAACGTCCGGCGCGTAAATATCGGCTTTCCATCAGGGAAGAAATACGAAGCTTTCGAACAACTGGCGCTTGCTCACGGAAAAATACCGCGAAGCTGGTACGACTAAGCTGCCGAGCGGCAGCTGTCCGCGAATTTTCTCTACCGCAAGCGTTCGTACACACTCATTCGTCAACCATAGGAGATGGCAAGCATGCTGGGTCAAACCGCAATCCGTCAAATCAAAGCCGCCTTAAGAGCGGGCATCGACAACCGGGAGGTAGCGGGCGGCAACCTGCTTCTGATCCAAGACGGGCAGGAAGCGTTCTACCACGAGGACGGCTTCGCCGATGTAGAAGCCGGTATTCCGATCGCCAGAAACTCGATATTTCGCTTGTATTCGATGACCAAGCCGGTCACCGCGGCAGCCGTCATGATCTTGCTGGAGCGAGGCTTGATCGACCTGCTCGATCCGGTGAGCCAATACTTACCTGGCTTTCGCGATCAACGTGTCGCGGCGGACGGCGCGCTTGTGCCGGTCCGCCGCGACATGAACATCCGCGATTTGCTGACCATGACCTCGGGCTTGACCTATGGGGGCGATCATCGTGCGGGGCGAGAGACGGCTTCGCTCTTCCGGGAGATCGAGTCGGAACTGCTCGGCGAGCGCCCGATCGGCACCGTCGACGCGATGAGCCGGCTAGGCCAATGCGCGCTCGTCTTCCAGCCGGGCGCGTCCTTCGCTTACGGGACGTCGGCGGACGTGCTGGGCGCGATCGTGGAAGTGGCAAGCGGCATGCGGTTCGGCGACTTCCTGCGGCAGGAGCTGTTCGAACCGCTCGGCATGCGGGATACCGGATTCTGGCTGCCCGAGAACAAGAGAAGCCGACTCGCGAAGACGTATGCGGACGACGGGCGAGGCGATCTGGCGCTATACGAAGGGAACCATCTGGGCATCGTGCATCACATGGACCGCGATCCCGCTTTCGAATCCGGCGGCGCGGGACTGGCGTCGACGATCGACGATTATGCCCGATTCGCGACCATGTTGATGAATGAGGGAAGCTTGGAAGGCAACCGGATCTTGCGGCCGAAGACGGTGCGCCATCTCGCGTCGGCCGGCTTGACGCCTTCGCAGCGTCAGACCTTCAACAAGGACTGGCATTCGCTTCAAGGCTATAGCTATGGCAATCTCATGCGCGTGCTGACGGACGTCGGACAAGGAGGCGGACTGGGCTGCGAAGGGGAGTACGGCTGGGATGGCTGGTTAGGCGCTTATTTCTGCAATTGCCCCGCGGAGCGGCTGACCTTCCTGTTCATGATTCAGAAGAAGGATGCGGGTACGACGTCGCTTACTAGGAAGCTGCGCAATATTGTGCTCGGTTCGCGTGATTAGATTCCGACTGCGATGTGATAAGAAGCGTTTGGAAAGGATGTTCGCCGGGAATCAGCGTCTGAGCGGTATATAGTTAACGAATAACGACAAAGAGCCGCAGCGATGCGGCTCTTTGCCATGCGATGGAATCTTCGTCGGCGATGCCCAACCTTTTTCTGGCTTACGCGGTCTATGAATATTCGGCGCTGCTGAGCATGTGCGACGCGTACCTCGGTCAAGTGCTGGATCTATTCGACCGATACGAGCTTTGGAACGATACGCTCCTGATCGTGAACACGGATCACGGATTCATGCTCGGCGAGCATCAATGGTGGAAAAAAAGGCGTAGCGGCTGAGAATCGCGGCGTTCATGACAGACGGCGTTTTGATCTGGTGCGGCGACTTGTGACTGCTTGGACGAAATGGGGAAATCGACTGCTCTAGCAACGGTGAACAACCTCCCCCTTTAATCGATGACTGTGGAGCGCTTTGATACGCAGCTTCCCACTCATGACTACATATCTCGAGAAATGCAATTCGGAATTCAAGGCCGGCATACGGGTATACCCTGCATGCCGGTTTTTTGCTGCGTTGTTCAAGTTGATGATCGATGCCGCCGCGAGCGGCTAAACTATCGGATTCCATATTTTGCAACTTTCGGGCGATGATTGCGTCTGATGGAGTGGGGCTCGCCTGACCGGGCACCAACTTATGATCGAGATGACGAGAAGGTGCGTGATGCGAAGCATGAAGCGAGTATCGATACATAAAATGATTGCGACCGGGGCGGCGTTAGCGCTGATCGGCACGGGACTCTTGGGGAATGCGGACCCGACGCTCGCAGAGCAGCCGGTTCTCTCGCAATCTTCCTCGATCGCGGTCGAGACGGTCGCGCAGGCAAAGCCGGCATGGAGCATTCCGCTCGCGACGTTCAGCGAGTCGGGATGGACGCGAACGGCCGCGATCGCCGAGGAAGGGCGCGTGTTCGCGCTTATCGGCAGCGGTCAGCTGGCAGCGTATGACGGCGCGAACGGCAAGCGGTTGTGGACGTTCGGTAAGAGCCTGAAGCCGCTGCTAACGTATGATCAAGGCATGATCTACGGTCTTGCCGCTGACGGTTCAGTCTACGCGGTGACGTCTGACGGCACGCGGAAGTGGGCTTCGGCCATCGGCGCCAAGGAGGCGGTACGAATTACCGTAACGGGCGACACCGTCTATGTCATGCAAAATCTCGTCTTCTATGCGCTTGAGAAGGCGACGGGCAATCTGCGGTGGAAGGTGGTCAAGAAGGTGGAAGAGTATTACCTCGCCGGCTACCCGGAAGTGTGGGAGACCCAAGACGTTGTACTGCGCAAGTATTACGTGGATGGCGTCCACTCGTCGAATCAGATTAATGCGTTCGATAAGACGACGGGCAAGATGTTATGGAGTTCTCCGGACATTTACGATTTGCTAGATATTAGAGAAAGTCGCATCTACGTTACGCCGGACTTATTCATGCGGGACGATCTGTCAAGCAGCTACGTGACCATCTTGGCGCTAGAGGTGAAGACAGGTAAAATCACGCAGCAGCGAGTATACAAATGGACGCCGCAAGCCACTCCGCAAAACCCGTCCGGCAGCGGAGGCAACAGAGGCACCGCTTTTATAGACGGGGACGCGCTCTATATTTATCAGGACAACATCATCGCGCAATACGACTTCGCTGACTATCAGCCGGATAGCAAACCGGTCAAGCGCTGGAATTCGCCCGATCCGAACCAGTATTTCCCGCTCTACAAGCTGCATCAAGGACGATTGCTGTACCAGAACCAGCACGATAACGTCATCGGCATGCTGAAAACGGCCAACGGCGGGTTCCTCCGGACGACGTATGGGGTGAACGTCGTGCAGACTGATTTATACGGGAACGGATTATACCTGGGTCTGGCTGACGGCACGCTCAAGGCTTATGATTACATCACGTTAAAACCGGTGTTCTCCGTCAAAGCGGGCGCCGGAAATTTCGAATCGACGTTAAAGTCAGGCAGCATGCTCTACGTGCGATCCGGCGGGAAGATGTTGGCGGTGAAGCTGCCGGCGAACTTGACCAAGAGCTAGATGGGAGAGTATGGTCTCGCGAAAATTAGCGGGTTCTGTGATACGAGGAGGGATGCGCTGTGAGCAAAGATGCAGCAATGCCGGATACTGCCCCTTGTAAGCGATGCGGAGGCGCGTCTTTCGGAGAAGGCAAGGTCATTGGGGAAGGCCGCGTATATCCCGTTCGTGCTTTCATGTTGATCGGCGGGTCGGATCTGCTGCTGGTATTTTGCCTGGATTGCGGCGAAGTGGCTTCCACGAGAGTTAAGCATCCGGAGAAGTTCCACAACCATTAAGCCGCTCGCGCGAGTCCTCCCATAATAGTCGACAGCCCCGCGGCGCGACGGCCGTCGCGATCCGGCATCCGGTCAAGGCTACTGCGCGGCAGGGTCTATTTGTCATAAAGCTCTCGTTATTCATCTTGTTGAGCGATTGACGGGTTCTACCGCAAATGATAGGTTAATTTTGGAACTATGCAACCCACGACGATAGCTGAATTCGATACTAATCATACCGGAGGTAGGGACATGTCCGAGAAGAAGCTGGCGATCGAATACGATCAATATGAGAACGGCGAGAAAATAGAGGATTTGCTGGAGGCGCTGGCGGCCAGCCCGGATAGCAAATCGTTGACGAGTCTGATCATCGGCGATTGGGGCGGCTCGTACGAGAACGATTCGAGTCCGGTCGTCGAGACGCTCGTCCGTCTGCGCGGCGAATTTCCCGCCTTGCGCAAGCTGTACATCGGGGACATGACGTTCGAGGAATGCGAGGTGTCCTGGATTAATCAGTCGAATCTCGGTCCGCTCCTCGAAGCGTTTCCCGAGCTGACGTCGCTCACGATCAAAGGCAGCACGGGACTTGCGCTGGACCCGGCCCGGCACGAGAAGTTGGAGGAGCTGATCATTATTTGCGGCGGACTCGGCAAGGACGTGCTGGCGAGCATCGGCGAAGGTCATTTTCCCAAGCTGAACAAGCTGGAGCTATACCTCGGCGTGGATAACTACGGTTTCGACGGCGGCTTGCAGGACGTGATGCCGCTGATCGAGCCCGGCAAATTCCCGGAGCTCATCTATCTGGGCTTGAAGGACAGCGAGATTCAGGACGAAATCGCGATCGCGGTCGCGGATGCCCCGATTCTGGATCAGCTGCATACGCTCGACTTGTCGATGGGGACGCTGTCCGACAAAGGCGCCGAGGCGCTGCTCGCGAGCGATCGCGTGCGGAAGCTGAAGCATCTCGATTTGAGCTATCATTATATGTCGGACGAAACGGTCGAGCGCTGGCAGGCTTCGGGCCTTAGCGTCGACGTCAGCGAGCAGCAGGAGAGCGACGATGAGGACGATTGGCGTTATCCGGCGCTCACGGAGTAGCGATGGATCCGATGATTATCGTCGGCAACCCCGACAATAAACGGACGCGCGGCGTGCAAGAAGCAAGGCTGGCGGCGGGATTGCCTCCCGCCGTCGTCTTGCCGTATTTGGAGCTGCTGAAGGGGAAGTCGATCGCGGAGCAAGTCGCGATGACAGAGGCATTCGCGAACGATCGCGCGCCGCTGATCCGGATTGACGCGCCGGGCGAAGATTTCGAGGTGGAACGTTGCCTCATCGCCCTTGGCGCGCCGGATGCCGAGGACCAGGACGACCGGCTATTGCCGCTCGGGGAGCTCGACGCAGCGCAACCGCTCAGCGTGCAAGCGGCGGGCCGGTTACGCGAGCATCCCGGGCAGCTCTATCATCCGTCCCAATGGTACCGCGGCTATACGCGGCTGCTCGCCACAATCGAGCGGGACGCGAAGATGCTGTGGCCCGAGGCGCGGTACGTGAACGAACCCTCGGCCATCGCGGGCATGTTCGACAAGCGGTACACGCATCGGGTCATGACGGAAGCCGGCGTGCCGGTCCCGAGACGGCTGGCGGATCCCGCGGAGCTGCCCGATTACGAGGCGCTGCGCGAGACGATGCGGGCACGGCGGATGCCGCGCGTCTTCGTCAAGCTGGCGACCGGCTCCGGCGCGTGCGGTATCGTCGCCTATCAGGTGAATCCGGCGACCGGCGCGGAGATCGCGATCACGACGATCGGCATAGAGAACTACGTCGCGAAGCCGCCGGTCTACTATAACGCGCTGAAGCCGCGCCGATACACGGACTCTGTCTTGATCCGGCAGGTTATCAATTGGCTGCTGCGTCACGGCGCGCATGCGGAGCAGTGGATCGCGAAGGCGTCCGTGAATGATCGGCCGTTCGATATCCGCCAGCTGGTCGTCGGCGGCGAGGCGTGCCACGGTCTAGCCCGGATCAGCCGCACGCCGTTTACGAATTTGCATCTAAGAAGCGAACGCCGATCGCTAGATGCGATGGGGCTGAGGTCGGAGTTGGTACAATCGGTCCGGGAGATCGCCGAGCGGGCGACGGCGGCTTTCGCCGGCGCGTCGATCGCGGGCGTGGACGTCTTGCTGTCCGCCGGTTCGCTTCGGCCTTACGTCCTCGACGTCAATCCGTTCGGCGATCTGCTGTACCGCGTCGCGCACGAAGGGCTCGGCACCTATGAATGGGAACTCAGGAAGCTTGCGCGGCTAGAGGAGATGAAGGCTTGACCAGTCTGGTTATGAACCAGATCGTCGGATCGCACGATCTGGTGATGATTACGCTCGATACGCTTCGGTACGACGCCGCCGTGCTGGAAGAGGCGAACTGCCCGAACCTCTGCCGAGACGGCGGATGGGAGAAGCGCCATACGCCGGGCAGCTTTACTTATGCGGCGCACCATGCGTTCTTCGGCGGTTTCCTGCCGACGCCGGCAACGACGGATAAATCGCGGCACGTTCGCCTGTTTCATTCCGCGAATACGGGACTGCGCACGCATCCGAGCACGTGGCTGTTCGATACGCCGGATCTCGTCTCCGGACTGCAAGCGGAAGGTTACCGGACGATCTGCATCGGAGGCGTTATTTTTTTCACGAAGAAAGTGCCGCTCGCCAAGGTGCTGCCCGGTTATTTCCAGGAAAGCTACTGGCGGATGACCTTCGGCGTCACGAACCCGCGCTCGACCGAGCATCAAGTGAACCACGCCTTGAAGCTGCTGGCGAAGACGCCCGAGACGGAGCGGCTCTTCCTGTTCCTGAACGTATCGGCGATTCACGGGCCGAATCATTATTTCGTGCCCGGCGCGAAGCGCGATTCGGTCGACACGCAGCGGGCGGCGCTGCGTTATGTCGACGGCGAGCTCGGGCGGCTGTTCGATGCGCTGAAGGAACGCGAGCGGCCCGTGTTCTGCATGGCGTTCTCCGATCACGGCACCGCTTACGGAGAAGACGGCTACGAAGGTCATCGGCTGGCGCACGAGGTCGTCTGGAACGTGCCGTATCGGGAGTTTATTCTATGATCGAACGACAGCGACGATCGCAACTTAAGAGGGGAGGCCATGCATGAACACGAAACGACGAACGATGCCAAGCGCGCCGGATGCGAGCAGGGAAGCGGACCGTCTGCGCGCGCGGCTGACAGCTGACCCTTACCGATCCTATTTGTACGCCTATCCGCACAAAACGGCTTACCGTCCCTTCGATGAGCCGATTCGCCTCGAACAGCTGTGGGAGGGCGAACCGGCGGAGACGTTCTTTCTCTACATGCATATCCCGTTCTGCGGCGCGCGCTGCGGATTCTGTAATCTATTCACGCTACCGGACAAAAGCGCGGACGCGCATGAGCAGTACGTGGACGCGCTGGAGAGGCAAGCGAAGCAATGGGCTCCGTTCGCGAAGCGCCGTCCCTTCTCCCGGTTCGCGATCGGCGGCGGCACGCCGACGCTGCTCGCCCCGCGGCAGCTGGAGCGCTTATTCGAGATCGCCACGGAACGACTGGACGTCGACCTCGATCTTGTCTCCATCTCGGTCGAGACGTCGCCGGAGACGGTGAACCGGGAGCGGCTGGCCATCTTGCGGGAGAATCGGGTGGACCGCGTCAGCATGGGCATCCAAAGCTTCGTTGAAGCCGAGGCTGCCGCCATCTACCGGCCGCAGAAACCGGACGAGGTCGAGCGCGCCTTGACGCTGCTTCGCGCGTACGATTTCCCGATTCTGAATCTCGATTTGATCTACGGCTTGCCCGGTCAGACCGTGGATTCCTGGCTCTATTCGCTCGAGCGCGCGCTCGCTCACGACCCCGAGGAGATCTTCCTCTATCCGCTCTACACGCGGGAGCATACGATCGTGAAGCCTTCTCAGGTCAAGGAGAGCGGGACGGACATTCGAATGGCCTGCTACCTCGCGGCGCGGGAGCGTCTCCTGGCGGCCGGTTATCGGCAGTATTCCATGCGCAGGTTCGCCAAAGCCGCTATAGCATCGGACAAAACGTTGCTGCCCTACGACTGCCAGGAGGAAGGGATGGTCGGGCTCGGCTGCGGCGCCCGCTCATATACCCGCGACGTGCATTACGCGTCTCGGTATGCCGTCGGCCGAAAGGCAACGGCGAGCATTATCGCCGATTACGTGCAGGCCGAACGTTACGATACGGCCGATTACGGGATCGTGCTGAACCGGGAGGAACTGCGCCGGCGGTATATTTTGAAGGCGATCCTGCATGCCGAGGGGCTGGAGTTGTCGAGCTATTCGACGCGGTTCGGCTCGGCGGCGATCGACGATTATGTCGAGCTTGGCCTGCTCGCGGAAGCGGGATTAGCGGTATTCGAGGCCGGACGATTGAAGCTGACGGTTGCGGGACTGGCGTTGTCGGACGCAATCGGCGATTGGTTCATAACGCCCGACATCCGGGCGCGGATGGAAGGATTCGAGATGCGATGAAGGCCGTCCTATATTACCGGGGAAGTCTATCGTCTTGTAATTACGATTGTCCGTACTGCCCCTTTAGCAAAAACAAAGACAGCGCCGCGACGCTGGCGAAGGACCGCGACCAAGTGCGCGCGTTCGTGGAATGGGTGAAGGCGCAGCAGCCTGCCGGCCATCGGCTGTCGGTCTTCTTCAACCCCTATGGAGAAGGGCTGATACACCGCTGGTACCGGGAAGCGATGGTCGAGCTGTCCCATCTGGCGCACGTCGATAAAGTAGCCATTCAGACGAATCTGTCGGCGAAGCTCGATTGGACGGACCGGCTGAACCGCGAGACGGGGGCGTTCTGGGCAACGTATCACCCCGGACAGACGGACGAAGCGAGCTTCATCCGTCAATGCTTGCGGCTGCATGAGCGGGGCATTCCGCTGAGCGTCGGCACGGTCGGCGTGCGCAGCGCGTTCGACGCCATTGCTTCGCTAAGGCGAGCGCTGCCCTCCGAGCTGTATCTGTGGGTGAACGCATATAAGGATAAGACGGACTATTACGCGGAGGCGGACCTCGTCTTCCTGCGCGATATCGATCCGCTGTTCGATCTGAACGCGGCCGACTACGAGAGCGCGGGCAAACGGTGCGGCGCCGGACAGGACGTCTTCTACGTGCAGGGACCGGGCTTGGTGAAACGCTGCTACAAGGACCGCCAAGTAATCGGGCATCTGTACCGCGAAGGGCTGGAAGGGCTGGCGCGGGAACGGCTATGCCGGATGAACGCCTGCGACTGCTACATCGGCTATATCCACATGCCCGATTTGAACTTGCGCGACACATATGGCGACAGGCTGCTGGAGCGGATCGCGAAACCGGCGGCGCGCGTAATAGACGGGACTGCCCGCTGAAGCGTGCGCTTTGAACCGCCGTATACCGATTTTCGTGCGCCGATCCAGCCGAAACATAGGAGTGATAGAATGGCATTGGCGAATCAGAAGAATAAAATACTCGGACAATTTCTGAAATCCCGCCGCGAGCGGATGAATCCGGATCGGGTCGAGATGGCCAGCCGCTTCGGAAGACGTAGAACGCCGGGATTGCGGCGGGAGGAGGTGGCCCAGCTGGCGGGCGTCAGCATCACTTGGTATACATGGCTCGAGCAAGGCCGAGTCGCGTTCGTGTCCAGAGAGGTCATCGACGCGGTCAGCAGAGCGCTGCAATTGTCCGCCGAGGAATATGCCCACTTGCTTCGGCTTGCGAATTACGAGGGCGCTGCGGACGCGAAGCCGAGCGAGGTCGACGTGAATCTCGACCTTCAGCCGCTGATCGATCAGCTGGACTATCCGTCGATCATCGCCAATCATCGCACCGAGGTGTTGGCGTATAATCGGATGGCCAACGAGGTGATCGCTGATTTTGACGCCATGCTCCCCGAAGATCGCGTGATGACGCGACTGCTCTTCGCCGATCCGAACATGAACGAACAATTGGTGAATCGGGACGAAGTCCGGGACTATACGATCGGCGTCTTTCGCATGAACCATGATCAGAAGCCCGACGATCTCTGGTTTGACGCCTTCGTCCGGGAGATGTGCCTGAGAAGCGAAGAGTTCGAGCAGAAATGGCGGCTGCACGACGTTCGGCAGAAGCAAGCGATCATGTTCGCGTTCGATCATGCGGAGCTAGGACGGCTGGACTTTCAATTAAATTCGTTCTCCAACATTAACGGAAATCCGGATTTGCACTGCTGCATCTTCGCTCCCGTCGCCGGTACCGATACCCCGCGCAAAATAGCGGCATTGCGGTCTTCCGCGCGTTAGCCTGTTAGTCTGGATACCTGCATAACCGCAAACTGGTTGCCTCCTTGGATCAGCTCTATAATCAAGTCATTCCCAACCACCAAGGAGGCCATCCACTATGAAAGCCATTGTTATCGAACAACCAACAGGTTCGGCAGGCTTGCGCTACCGCGAGCTGCCCGATCTTCAGCCCGTGCCGGGCATGCTGACGATCGACGTCGCTTACGCGGGCGTCGGTTATTTCGAAGTGCTGCTCAGCCGCGGCGAATTCGACGCCTTCTTCCCGATGCCGCTAACGCCGGGTCTGGAAGTGTCGGGTTATGTGCGCGCCATCGGAGAAGGCGTGGAAGGATTCTACGTCGGTCAACCCGTCGCCGCGATGACGCTCCATCAGATGAACGGGTACGCCACCGTGGCGAACGTCCGGCCGGATCTGACGGTTCCGCTCGATCAATTGGGGGCGGACTTGGATTTGGCGACGGCGGCTGCCGCCATTGTCAATCTTACGACCGCTTATCTGGCTATCCGGGACGTCAATCGCTTGCGTTCCGGCGACGACGTGCTGATCCATGCGGCGGTCGGCGGTTTAGGCAGCTTCTTGGGACAAGTGGCGAGACGCTTGGGCGCCGGCAAGGTGTTCGGAACCGTCGGCAGCGCCGAGAAAACGAAGCTAGCCGCGACGTTCGGCTATGACGAATTATTCCTCCGCTCCGAGTTTGTCGAACAGACGCTTCGCGCAACGGACGGAGCAGGCGTGCATGCCGTCTTCGACCCGGTCGGGGGCGCGATGCGCAAGCAAAGCTTGGACGTGCTTCGCCCGCTCGGCGAGCTCGTCGTCGTCGGCAATGCGAGCGGGGATGAAGATGTATCGCATTCGTTCAACGGGATCTGGCTGTCCAACCGGAAGGTAGCGGGCTTCACATTAGGCGGCTTAAGCGACAGCAACCCGGTCGAGACCGGGCAAGCGGCGAAGGAAGCGCTAAGCATGCTGGCCAGGAAAGAGATTCATGCCGAGATTGATGGCGTGTATCCGCTGGAGAAGGCGGGCGAAGCGTTGGCGCGTCTCGAAGAAGGGAAGACGGTCGGCAAGCTCGTGTTGCAAATGTAACGGCCGTTATCCTTCATCATTCATGATGGCAAGGCATCCATAATCACGAGAAGAAATCCGCTAATCGAGCGGATTTTTTTGCTGTTCGCTTCTTTCTCCAAGGGGCGCTCTTTCCCGTTGGGATCGTCTTAACGGAAACGCTAGATTTTGTCAGTTATAACGCTGGATGGAATGCCGATATATACAGGAGAGTTTGCCGAAGGAAGAAGTGAACCACGAATGAGAGAATTCCGTACCGCGGATCGGCGGTTGATTAGAAAGACTATGGCATCGGTTTTGCTTGGCCTTGTCGCAGGCGTGTCCTTGGCGGCGCCCATCGATCTCGTGCTGGGCATCGAGATTTATTTTGCCAGCCTATTCTTGTATTCCGCGCTTCAGATAGGCGGTTGGCGGCTAGCGGCTGGAATCGCGGTCATCGTGCATGCCGCGGGTGTTGCGCTGCAGCTGGAGTCTCTCCTCCAGGCGGGACTGTCGTTGCTGGAATACCTGTGCGTCATCCTATGGACGTTGCGCAAGAAGAAAGGGTATCTGACGCCGGTCATGCTGTTTTGGCTAATCGCGGGTCTGCCCTCTTTCCTCCTCATGCCCGTCTTGACGGACAATGCGTTAACCCCGATGCTCATGCTGCAGATGGTCGTGATCGTGGTGAATGCCATGTTCAATGCGCTGGCTATCGACGTATGCTCCACGTATGTCCCCTATTTGAGAGCGAAAGGGGCGGGCCGCGTCCGATTGGCGCGCGTGTTGTTCGATCTGATGGTGTTCAGCATTATCGGGTCCTCTTTCTTGTTCATTATCAACACCGGCCAAATCGCGGAACGGAACATGATGAGCGAGATGAACGATCAAGCCGATTTGACGTCGTCGCTGATCGAGAATACCTATAATCAGTGGTCCGACGACGAGAGAGAGGCGCTCGAGCTTCGAAGTTTGCTTCAGATCGGCTATTTGCAGGAGATCATCCGCCAAGCATCCGGGACGACGGTGGATCAAGCCGCTTTATTCGATGACGATGGCACCTTGATGCGCGGCATGAATTTCGAAGCGGTCAATCGGGCGCTGCAATGGCTGGGTGAGGGAAAATGGCGACCGCTGACGGGCGAGTTGTCCAGGTGGGAATCGGAGGCGCCGGCGTCGGAGCTGCCGGACACGTACCGAAGGGACGCAGCTTACGTGTATCGGCTGGAATTGGCGCCTTACACGGTGTTGCTGCGCATGTCCACCGAGAAGTACGAACACGAGGCGGTCATTTACTTTCTGTCCCAGTCGGTCAACGTTCTCTATATCGCGCTGACCATCGGTTTTCTTGCTTTCTTCCTGCATCGTTTCGTCATCCGGTCGATCCGCTTGCTCGCGGCGATGACGACGGATTTGCCGCAGCAGATCCGCTCGGCCAAATCGACGGAATGGTTCGATTCGAATATCGAAGAAATTCATATTCTTGTTCAGAATTTCTCCTTCGTGACGGAGAAGCTGAAGCAAATGCTTCGCGAATTTAGAAATTTGGCGCATCACGATCCGTTAACGGGACTCTCGAACCGGCGGCACTTCAACGAATTCGTGCATGAAGAACTGGATATGCGGGATGCGGCGCTGCAAGCGGCGGCGTATATGTTCATTGATCTGGACCGGTTCAAGCCGATCAACGATAAATACGGGCATGCGGCCGGAGACGAGCTGCTCGTGCAAGTCGCGAATCGATTGCGGGCCTTGGCGGGGGAAGAAGCGTTCATTGCCCGTCTGGGCGGAGACGAGTTCGTCATCGTCCTGTTAAATCGGGAAGAGGCGGACGTTCGGGCATTGGCAGTGGCGGTCCGCGCGATTCTACACGAACCATTCGCCCTCACGCAAGAAGAGGTGACGATCGGCGGTTCCATCGGAATTAGCTTGTACCCGCAAGATGGAAATCATGCGGAAGCGTTGATTAAGCATGCCGACATCGCGATGTACGTGGCGAAAGAACAGCGCCAAAGCTCTTACGTCTTCTACGGCGAAATCAAATCGCGGCCGACGTCCAGACTGCTGAATCTCAAGCATGAGCTGCCGCTTGCGATCGAACAGCAGGAGATTATGCTCCATTATCAGCCCATCGTCGACGCGCGTTCAGGCCAGCCGGTGATGATGGAGGCGCTCGCGCGCTGGTTCCATCCGGATCACGGATACATTTCCCCGCTGCAATTCATTCCTGCCGTCGAACAGAACGGGATGATGGGATTGCTCGGCGAGCACGTGCTGCGGCTCGCTTGCATGCAAGCGAAAGCTTGGATGGACGAAGGATACGCCGAGCTGCGGATAAGCATCAACTTGTCCAAATCTCAGCTAGCCCAAGACGCGATTGCGGATCTCATCGAGCGTACGCTGCAGGAAACGGGATTGCCCGCGTCCATGCTGGACATCGAGGTGACGGAGGAGGCATTCGCGCATGAGCTAGACCAGGTCGTTGCCACGCTTCGCCGGCTTCGGGAGCAAGGGATCGTCATTTGGCTGGACGATTTCGGCACGGGTTATTCCTCGCTTCACCTGCTGGATCGGCTGCCCATCGACGGCATCAAGCTCGATCGCGACTTCGCGCGGCGCTTGACGGAGGAGAACCGGGCGTTCGCCATCGTCCGTCATTTGACGAACTTGGCCGCGGAACAAGGATGGCAAGTCATCGGAGAAGGCATCGAAGACGAAATAGCAGGCCAATTGCTGGCGAAAGCCGGATGCACGCTGCATCAAGGCTATCATTATGGCAAACCGATGAGCGCCGACCGGCTTGCGGCATGGCTGCAAGGGCAAAAGGGGAACGCTAAAGGAGGAGTTGCGGATGAAACGAACTAAACGATGGACATGCTTCATCCTTGGAGTCGCGCTACTGGCCGGCTTTGCCGCGGTGTTCGGCTTCAAGAGCGCATCCGACTCCTTCTCCGCCTACTCGCCGATTCCCGCAGCCGCGAAAGAGATAGAGACGACAAGCGGCGATGCCGAGGGAGAGCTCCGCATCTTGGCGGCGATCGAAGCGCAAGACTGGATCGTCGCGGAATACGAGAAGCGGTATCCGAACCGCAAGATCGCGTGGGAGTATGCGACAGGCGAGGATTTCGTGCATAGGCTGGCCGCTGATCCTGTTCCGGATCTTATCATCGCCGATAACAACCAAGCCAATTCGCTCGT
Organism: Paenibacillus methanolicus; assembly: GCF_008124765.1. Classification (GTDB taxonomy): domain Bacteria; phylum Bacillota; class Bacilli; order Paenibacillales; family Paenibacillaceae; genus Paenibacillus_Z; species Paenibacillus_Z methanolicus. Next base: position 449,938 of record NZ_VNHS01000001.1, read on the forward strand.
AGCTTTGGATTTGTTCGAAGATCTCGGGCAGGCGCCTTACTCGGCCGCCGCGCGCATACAGAACGAATGGTTCAAGGGCTTGACCTTGTCTCCGTTTCGTTCGATGGACGGGAATTCGCTCATCGCCGTCCCGAAGGACTACCCGTTGCAAGGTACGTTCTACCGGGCGGACATACTGGCGCGATACGGTTTTCCTTCGGAACCGGAGGCGCTCGCATCGTTCATGGAAGACCCGGCCAATTGGCTGCGGATGGCGGAGACGCTCCAAGCCGAAGGACACTCGATCGTAAGTTACGGCGTGGACATTCTGAACATCGGCGCGGCGGGCAAAGGATATTTCACGCCTCAGGGCAGCTTCACGCGCAACTCGCCCGAAATAAAGTCCGTCGCGTCCGCGATGATGGAGGCGGAGCGGAAGCAACTGCCGTCGAATTTGAACATGTGGGACGAGATTGGCCGGCAAGCGATCCGCGACGGGCGGCTGATCATGCTGTATATGGGCGAATGGGGATGGGACCAGCTGAAGGAATGGGCTCCCGGACAAGAGTCTCGGTGGGCGTTCACTCGGTTACCGTTCCAAGCTTATGGCATCCATGGCGGATCGTTCTTCTCCATCTTGAAGAACAGCGGGAAGAAGACGGCGGCATGGGATTATATTCGGCTCTCGATGGAGTTGGAGACGGATTATCGCGTGAACCGCCCCGGCTGGCAATGGATGTCCGAGGTTCCCGATTATTGGCCATCGCCGTTAGCCGGAGAGGCGGAGGCAATATGGAACAAGGAGCTCCAAGCCTCCCGTCCCGCCGGGATTACGGCGAATCAATGGTTGAACGCGATCGAGGCGCGCATGATGGAGCAGCTGGATGGCGATCTGCAGATCCTACGCGACGTTGTCTACCCGTGAAGGACGTCGAACTTATAAATCCGACCGGATAGTAGAGAACCGTTGCGTTATGCAGCGGTTCTTTATTTTAGTTAACTTGGTGTTGTTAAGAGAATTATCGTTGGATTGCGTAAGACAGCAACACGGTCCGAATTCGATACGCCATGAATCGATTGCAAAAAAAGGAACGGATAAGGGACAATGGAATAAGTATGGAGCTACGATAATCGCAGGAGGCAGGTGAAGCGATGGTTACATTCAATCACATGACGGCAGAGGAACTCCAACAGTATTTTGAGCCGCAAACGATACTTCGCACGATAACGGGTTCGACCTCCTACGGACTGAATACGGCAACCTCCGACGTGGACGAGAAGTCCGTCGTTATTCTCCCGAAGCGGGATTGCTTCGACTTGTCGCAAGAGTTCGAGACCGTGGTCGCTCATGAGCCGGACCATGAATATCACGCGCTCAAGAAGTTCATGAATCTGGCCAACACGCAAAATCCGACGGTGCTCGAAATTTTGTTTACGGAGGATCGATTCGTGACCAAAATCATGAAGCATGGCGAGGAGCTGCGCAAGCATCGCGAGCTGTTCCTAAGCTCCGCCTGCTTCGACAGCTTCGGAGGCTACGCGCGTCAACAGCTGATGCGGATTAAGAGCGGTCTTGGCCGGGCGACGATCGAGGACAACCTCACATATCTGACCGAGACGCTGGAACGGATCATTCGGACCTTCGATCTGCATTATCCCGGCTATAAGGACGGCGTGTTCGCGATCCGCGGCGTCAACGTCGACGACGACGGCAAGGCGGCGATCGGTCTGACGGTCCATTACGACGGCTTGGAGCTGAAGCAGCTGGCCGGCATGACGGCCGAGCTGACGAACGCGAGCAAGAACTTCAATAAGATGGGCGCGCGCAACAAGCGGCCGGATGAGAAGCTCGAGAAGCATGCGATGCATCTGATCCGCTTATTGAAGATGGCGATCGAAGTGTTAACCACGGGCAAGCTGAACGTGTATCGGGAGAAGGACCGGGACGAACTGTTAAGCATCCGGCAAGGGAAATATACGTGGGATGAGATATTCGAGATGGTGGCGGGGCTGGAGACGCGGTTACGCGAGGCCAAAGCGGCGACGGTGCTGCCCGCCGCGACGGATTCCCGCAAGATCGGGGAACTTTATTCCGATCTCATGATAGACTGGTACGGCTGAGGAGGCGAATGGCCATGCTCGACAAGGCAAAACGATTTATCGCGGACAGAACCGGATCGGCCGATCTGGCGGACGGACTCATCTATGTCTGCCAAGCCGGCTCCGTCATTAGCGGGACGAACGACGAGACGTCGGATCTCGATTATCGGGGCATCGTGTTCTTGGACGCGAATTACTTCCTCGGACTGAAGAGCTTCGAGCATACGAAGCTTGTCGGCGGTACGGGGAAAATCAACGCGGCGGACGATCTCGACATCGAATTGTTCAGTCCCCGCCACTTCATTAAGGAAGCTTACCATGGCGAGATCGTGCCGTTCGAAATGATGTATGTGTCCGAGCGGTTCCAGCTGCTCCGCGACGACCGGGTGCTGCCGATTCTGGAAGCGCGCGAACTCTTCTTGTCCAAGGCGTTGGTCAAGCGGTATATAGGCTTCATTAAAGGGTGTTGCAAGCGCGCCTTGGTGCCGGCTGACAGTCTGAAGCGTCCGGACAAAATCGCGCGCGCCGAACGCTACGGGTACGAGACGAAGGAAGCGATGAACGCGATCAAATGCGCGCGCCTTATGATCGAGCTGCTGGACACCGGCGATATTCGGCTCTATCGCCGCGATCGAGAGGATTTGCTCGAAATCAAGCGCGGCAAATACAAGCGGGATGAGTATCTCGTCATTATCGACGATCTGATCGCGGAAGCGGAGAGCAAACTGCATGCCAACGCCAAGCTGGGGAACATGCCGGACTTTGATCAGGTGAACGCGTTCTTGAAGGATTATACGATGTGGCTCTATAAGCTCGGCTGGCATGATGCTGCGGGCAATCTTTCCTAAACAGCTTGACTTGGAGTCCACTCCAAGTGCGATAATAGCAGCGATCTGCACAATATCGTCAACATAGAGAAACGGCTAGCGGATACTCTCGATTCCGAAAGCGAGGAACAATCTTTGGAATACGTGAAACTCGGCAATACCGGTCTGGATGTCTCTCGGATTTGTCTGGGCTGCATGAGCTTCGGCGACGTCGAGCGGTGGAATCATCCATGGCTGCTGGATGAAGAGAACAGCCGTCCGTTCATCAAGAAGGCGCTGGATCTGGGCATTAACTTCTTCGATACGGCGAATATTTATTCCACCGGCGCCAGCGAAGAGATCGTCGGACGCGCGCTCAAGGATTACGCGAACCGCGACGAGGTCGTCATCGCGACGAAGGTGTTCTTCCGGATGAGTCCGGGTCCGAACGGGGCAGGCCTGTCCCGCAAAGCGATCCTGAGCGAGATCGATAACAGCCTGAAGCGGCTCGGGACGGATTACGTGGATCTGTACCAGATTCACCGATGGGATTATAACACCCCGATCGAAGAGACGATGGAGGCGCTGCATGACGTCGTGAAAGCCGGCAAAGCCCGATACATCGGCGCCTCGGCCATGTACGCGTGGCAGTTCCAGAAGGCGCTGCACGTCGCGGAACGGCATGGCTGGACGCGGTTCGTCGCGATGCAGAACCATCTCAACCTCATCTACCGCGAAGAGGAGCGGGAGATGATGCCGCTGTGCCAAGAGGAGAAGATCGCGGTCATTCCATACAGCCCGCTCGCGTCGGGCCGATTGGCGCGCGAGTGGTCCGTCGTCACGCCGCGCTCCGAGACCGATCCCGCCCAGAAAATGAAATACGACGCCACCGCGGACATCGACCGCGTCATCGCGGACCGGGTGAGCGCCATCGCGTCGCGTCGCGGAGTCCCGCGCGCCCAAGTCGCGCTCGCGTGGCTGCTGCAGAAGCAGCCGGTGACCGCCCCTATAATCGGCGCGACGCGAATCGCCCATATCGAAGAGGCGGTAGGGGCGCTCGAAGTCTCGTTAACGCCGGAAGAGATCGCGTCGCTCGAAGAGCTGTACGTGCCGCATAAGGTGGTAGGCGCGCTGTAATCGCAGACCGCGACCGAAGAACATATTCCTTGCAGCAGCATCAACGGGGGGTCCCGAAAGCCATCGATCGATGACTTTCGGGACCCCCCTGTTCGCGTTGGCCTATTTTCTATTCAGACCATCAAATCGTGAATGGCTTTCATGGCGATGGCTTCCTGCCACACCCGCCCAAGCACGTTGGCCAAAAAACCGATGGTCAACGAAGCAACGATAACGAACAATCCGAGCGCGGCGAGACCCGGGGCGTCGTCTTCCTGCGCGATCATCAATAAGCACGGCATAAAGGCCGCGTACAACATGCTGATAGCTGCCGCACAGGTTTTGATCTTTCTCAGCCCGCTTATCGTCGATTCCGAGAACGCAAGGTTCTCGTCAATCAAGCGTAATAGTCTATACGCCTGATGCAACGCGATGAAGAACGGAAACGCCGTCGCATACAATCCGATGATAACCGGATATAGCCAAATGGCCGGAAAGCGCTGAGCGGCTTCGTTCGCGACCGAGGGCAAACCGATTAGGCACAAGGCAAGTACCGGGATGGCCGTCAAAACAACCGCCGCTTTCAAGAAGAAAATGGTTCCTCGCTGCATATCGTACACCTCGATTCTCTATTCTCCTTTGAATTTAACATGACAATTATCGTAAATCAATATATACAGATTGATTAAAGATATACTATTGTTGTTTATCTTTCATCGTCGAGCATCTGGTCGAACCTGGGCAGGGTCGATACGATTGTCATTATGGGGTATTCTTCCAGGAGCTAGATCAATTTTGACATATTGCCATGATCCGAAAATCCGCTGCTCCATCCGACAAAACAGCTTGTCCACGGAAAAAAGCGTTCTTGCGGAAAATCACACATTGAGCGGGGAAGAGGCGCTCGTTATGCTCATGAAGAGCATAACTGCAAGTAGACGACAAGCGGCGGATTATCGATAAACAAGGAAAAAAGGGCAGGGAGGAATATCCATGAACGAGACGACCGCGCAGCGGACAACCGAACAGGAGGAGCAGCAGCCCTCGCACGAAGTCGCGCAAGGCGTGCACAATTTCAGCAGCGAGGCCGAATGGGTGAAGCCGGACGACCCGCTGCTGCTGGAACGGCTGGAATGGTTCCAAGATCAGAAGCTGGCGCTCATGATGCATTGGGGGCCGTATTCGCAGCTGGGTCTGGTGGAATCATGGGCGCTCAGCGACGAAGACGGCGACTGGTCCAGGAACGACATCGATTGGACCGACGATATGGAGGACTTCAAGCGCCAATATTTCGACCTGAACAAGACGTTCAATCCGATCCGGTTCCAGCCGGACGCATGGGCGAAGGCCGCGGCAGAAGGCGGGTTCAAGTACCTCATCTTCACGACGAAACATCATGACGGATTCTGCATGTGGGATACGCATACGACGGACTACCGGATCACCGGACCGAATACGCCTTTCCACGCGCACCGCTACGCCGACGTGTGCCGGAATTTGTTCGACGCGTTCCGGTCGCAAGGACTTGCCATCGCCGCTTACTTCTCCAAGGCGGATTGGCATACGCCATACTACTGGGCGCCGGGCATGGCGCGCGGCCGCCATATGTGGCGCGGTCCTTCGTATGATCCGAAGACGCATCCATGGCTGTGGGAGCGGTTCGTGCAATTCACGCACGAGCAGATCATGGAGCTGATGACCCGCTATGGCCGAATCGACGTGCTATGGCTGGATGCCGGGTGGGTCAACGCCGAGCGGCGGGAGCAGGACATCCGGCTGGGAGAGGTGATCGGGCGAGCGCGAGAAATTCAACCTTGGCTGCTGTCGGCGGACCGGACGGTAGGCGGACCGTACGAGAATTACGTGACCCCGGAGCAAACGATCCCCGATCGCCCGCTGCACGTCCCGTGGGAAAGCTGTATTACGATGGGCAGCTCGTTCTCCTTCGGGTACGGCGACCGGTATAAATCGGCTCGTCAGCTGGTACATATTCTATTAGAGGTCGTGGCCAAGGGCGGCAATCTGGCGCTGAACGTCGGACCGCAGCCGGACGGCCGGCTTCCCGCGGAAGCGATGCAGCGGATGAAGGAGCTCGGCGTCTGGATGAAGCGCTACGGCGAAGCGGTCTACGGGACGCGGATCTGCGCGCCGTACTTCACCCGCTCCTGCGCGTTTACTCGCAAGGGAGAGACGGTATACGGTTCGTATCTTTATCCAAGCGAGGAGTCGCCGGTTCCGGATTATGTGCCGCTCCCTTACACGGAGCCGGTGACGGCGGTGGAGTTGGTCGGGCAGGCGGGCAAGCTGGATTTTACCCGGACGGAGGACGGACTTCTCGTGAAGCTGCCGCTTGGCGAACGAACGGAGAAAGCCCCGATCGCGCACGTGTTCCGGTTGACAGCTGTATAACGCGTCGCGGCATCATTCGCTTATTGGCCCGATCCTGTCGCGAGAACGTAAAGGGAGGCGTTATATGCATAAAATTTGGTTTCGCAAACTGCTTTTATCATACCTCCCCGTGTTTTTCGTCGTGACCACGATATTGTTCGTCGTGTTCTTCCAGACCTTGAACGAGCAGACCCGCAAGGACGCGATCAAAGCCAACGCCTTCCTGGCCGAGCATGTCGTCTCATATGTGGACGGCTCGCTGAAATCCGTCAGCTACCAGGTGATTAACGATATTCTTACCGAGCCGGTCGTCGGCGCTTTCTTCGATGCGAACAAGGCCGGCGTCTACGGGAACATCCAAGCGATCAAAGCCATGGACGATTTGAAGTTCAGCCATCCGATGATCGATTCGGTGTATTTCGTACGCTTGGGGGACGGATTCGTCCTCGGGGACGGTTCGGGGAAGCTGGACGAATTCCCGGACAAGCCGCTGATCGACCGGTATGCGAGACGGGAAGCGTCCGCCAAGTGGACGGGAGCGCGCGCCTATCGAGCTTATTCTGATGTTGAAAGCACGGACGTCATAACGCTCGTGCAATCCGTTCCTTATTATTCAAGCAGCACGAAGGGCTATTATGTCGTGAATGTCAGCTTGGCGAAGCTCGGCCGGACGTTAACGCAGATGTATAACCAAGACACGAGCTACGTGTCCATCCTGGATGGAACGGGCCGGAGCTTGTTCGGAGGAACGGGCGAGGGCGAGCCGGGGCAGCGGTTGTCTCGCTTCACGTCGCCTTATACGGGGTGGCAGGTGGAGAGCGGCTCGGTGGAGAAAGGTTTGCTTCGGCTCACGATGGATGTGTACGGCATCTGGTTCACGACGGCGCTTCTGGCGGTGCTGCTCGGCATTGTGTGGGTCGGGTACGTCACGAGACGGAATTACCGGCCGATCGAACAGATCGTATCGCTCATACAGACGAGTTCGCTCGTTCAACCCGAGTCGGAGCGCGCCAAGCACAACGAGATCGGGTTCATTCACAGCGCGCTGACGCAGTTGATGGACGAGACGCGCAAGGTGCAGCGTGAGAACGCGGAGCATGCGATCATGCGGAGAAGGCACCGCTATCAAGAAGCGCTGGAAGGCGCCGCCGCGATGACGGAGGCGGAATGGCAGTCCGAGATCGATACCCAGCAGTTGGCGACGGACGGCAAGAAGGCGTTCGTCCTCGTCATGGAGATCGACCGTTACGGCGCATTCCTCCAATCGCACCATCCGCATGACCAATCGATCTATAAATTTCTGCTCGCCAGCATCGTCCAGGAAACGGCGCAGCAGCATGAAGCGGCGATCTGGGCGGAATGGACGGCCGACCGCCGGTTATCGGCCGTCGTATGGTTATCGCAAGAACGTCGCTTCAGGGAATCGCGGCATTCGATCGCGCAATCGATCGTCCAGTGGGTGAACACAAATCTGCGGTTCACCGTCACGATCGGCTGCGACGGAGAAGCGGATTCGCTGGAAGCGATCCGCGTCGCTTACAAGGCCGCCGGCCAACTGCTGTCGTACAAAGCGATCCAAGGTACGGCACGCGTGATCGAGCTCGAGCTGACGGGCCGGTCGCAAGCAAGCATGACCGAATATTACGCGACGATCCATGCGCTCGCGATGGCATTGCGATGCTCCGATCCGAGCTGGAGCCGACATCTCGATCAGTTGTTCCGGCACATGAAGGAGGACGTCTGTTCCCGCGGCGAGATCGAAAGTCTCCTTCAATTTCAGCAGCATCATCTGGGTCGCGCCTTCCGGGAGCTGAGCAAGGAATACGGGAGCGTCTGGCAGGAGATGGAGCGCGGTCTGCGCGACCTCGAGCAACAGTGGGAGACCGCCGAAGAACTGCATGAAGGATGCGGGCGGATTTACGCTTCTGCCGCTGCCTCGATGCAGCTGCTCCGGGATTCGCATCGCAACCGAGGCGTCATCCTGGACATCCGGAGCTTCATCGAAGCGCAGTATGCGAATCCCGAGCTGTCTCTCGAGTTCCTAAGCGAGAAATTCGAGCTTCAAGCCAAGAGCATAAGCAAGCTGTTCAAGGAGGAGTTCGGCGAGAATTTCGTCGATTTCCTCATCGGGCTGCGCATCCAGAACGCCAAGCGGCGGCTGGTCGAGACGGATACGTCGCTTCAGCAGATTAGCCAGGACGTCGGCTATTTCAACTACAATTCCTTCAATCGCGCCTTCAAGAACAACGTGGGCGTCTCGCCGAGCGATTACCGCCGGCAGACCGCCGCGGTCCATACGATTCAAGCCGCCAATCCTTAAGCCCGGACGGGGAAACCCGCCGTCGCTCAAGGATTTTTCTCGTCTACGCGAAATACGGGAAGAGAAGGAAATAAGCCGATTCGAACGTGCAGGCTCGGAAAGCGGCGTGGTACAAGGGGCGAGCGAAAATTGCAGAACGGAAGAAACTTACAAATTGCCGCCATCTCGACCGCCGAGCTAGGATGAATTTACGAAAGCGGATTGGTTTGCGTTCACAATCGGAGATTGGGAATGCAGCATTCCGCGAACACGAAAGCGGATTGGTTTGCGTTCACAATCGGAGATTGGGAATGCAGCATTCCGCGAACACGAAAGCGGATTGGTTTGCGTTCACAATCGGAGATTGGGAATGCAGCATTCCGCGAACACGAAAACAATAGAAACGCCAATTCAGAAAACATAAGGAGATTTGCCTATGGGGAAAGCTTGGATCAATTTCCGAAGGAGCTGGGAGTTATACGTACTCGTGCTGCTGCCCGTGCTCTACTTGCTCGTCTTCAAATACATTCCGATGTTCGGCGTCCAGATCGCGTTCAAGGATTTCAACGTCATCAAGGGCATCTGGGGCAGCGATTGGGTCGGCTTCAAGCATTTCGAGACGTTCTTCCATTCGCCAAACTTCTGGCTGCTCATCCAGAATACGATCGGGATCAGCTTCTATTCGCTGCTCGCCGGATTTCCCGTTCCGATTCTGCTCGCCTTGGCGCTCAACGAAGTGCGGACGGGTCTTTTCAAACGATCGGTCCAGATGATCACGTACGCGCCGCATTTTATCTCCACCGTCGTCATGGTGTCCATCATTATTCTAATGCTGACCCCGCATGTCGGCGTCGTGGAGCGGCTGCTCGGCTTCGTCGGCCTGCCGTCGACCAACTTCATGGGCATTCCCGAGTATTTCAAATCGATCTACGTCTGGTCCGGCGTCTGGCAGGAGATGGGCTATGCCTCGATCATCTACATCGCCGCGCTCGCCGGCGTCGATCCGTCGCTCTACGAGGCGGCGCGCATGGACGGCGCGTCCCGCTTGCAGAAGATCATCCACATCGATCTCCCCGCGCTCGTGCCGGTCACGGTCATTATGCTCATCTTAAGTCTCGGCAGCGTGATGGGCGTCGGCTTCGAGAAAATTTATCTGATGCAAAACCCGCTCAACGTCAGCGCCTCCGAGGTCATCTCCACCTACGTGTACAAGGTCGGATTGCTCGGCGCCAATTTCAGCTTCTCCTCGGCGGTCGGCCTGTTCAATTCCGTTATTAATCTGATTCTGCTGCTGACTGTCAATTTCATCGCGCGCCGCGTCTCGCAGACGAGCCTATGGTAGAAGGGGAGGAGGACCATGTTTAATCGCAACCGCATTCGAGAACCGCTGGGCGACCGGATTCTGCTCCTGATCATCTACACGCTGCTCACCGCGCTGATGCTCACCGTGCTGTATCCGCTCGTGTATATCGTCAGCTCCTCGCTCAGCTCGCCGAGGGCGGTCGTCTCCGGACGGGTATGGCTGCTGCCCGTCGAGCCGTCGTTCAAGGCGTACGCGTCCATTTTCAAAAGTTCGCAGCTCATGCTCGGCTATTACAACAGCATCGTCTATACGGTCATCGGCACGCTCATCAACGTCGCGTTCACGGTGCTCCTCGCGTTCCCGTTATCGCAAAAAGGATTTGGCGCGCGCCACGTCGTCATGGTGCTCATGATCATCACGATGTTCTTCGACGGCGGTCTCATTCCGACCTATCTGCTCGTCAAAGAGCTGCATATGCTCGATACAAGGTGGGCGCTCTGGCTGCCCGGCGCGCTCTCGGTGTTCCAGGTCATCATCGCCCGGACGTTCTTCCAGACGTCCATTCCGCTGGAGCTGCAGGAGGCGGCGAAGATGGACGGCTGCCGGGATACGCGCTACTTGGTCAGCATCGTGCTGCCGCTCTCCAAGCCAATCCTCGCGGTCATGACGCTCATGTATGCTGTCGGCCACTGGAACGCGTATTTCGACGCCCTCATCTATTTGCGGTCCGAGGCGCTGTTCCCGCTGCAATACGTGCTGCGCAACGTGCTCATTCTGAACGCGGCCGACCCGGAGATGCTCGCGAACACGGCGACGCGGCTCCGCGACCAAGGGTTCGAGCAGGTGCTCAAGTACGCGCTGATCGTCGTGGCGTGCGTGCCGGTGCTCGTTATGTATCCGTTCGTGCAGAAGCATTTCGTGAAAGGCGTCATGATAGGGTCGCTCAAAGGCTAGCTGAAGTTAGTGACTTGAGAGCCGAACAGGTGGGGGGCTGCGTATGCGTGGTGATTTCCGATCGCTGTTGTTCCCGATTTCCTTTTTATTTAACGTTTATTATTGGTGGAAATCGATCACAAAGGCGAACGCTTCGCTTCTCCAATTCACCACGCATGCTCCGCCTACTGTTCGGATCTCAAGTTCACAAAACATGGCCGCCTTCTCGCTCTTGAAAGGGGGAATGTCCGCCATGCTCTAGGTTGCCGAATATCGGCAAAATAGTTAGTTTGTCTGAGCAATTCTGGGGTGAACACGTTGAGGAGGGGTCTAGGTGAAAACACGATGGGGTTCGGTTGTGGCGATGTTTACGATTGCGAGCATGCTGCTGGCAGCTTGTTCAGGCGGGGGTGGAAATGAAGAGAAAGGCGGGAATCAAGGAGCGCCAGAACCGGCCGTGGCGGGGCCGGTGAAGCTGACGTTGTTCGCGCCGCAAGGGAAAGCGCCGCTGGAAGACAACGCGTACACGAAGCTGGTGGAAGAGAAGTTCGGCGTCAACATCAAGTGGGATCTCGCGCCGGCGGATGCGTTGGTCGACCGCCGGCAGCTGCTGCTGGCGAGCGGCGATTATCCGGAGGTGTTCCTCGAGGGCAAGTTCTCGAACGCCGATCTCGTTACGTACGGCAAGCAGGGCGTGCTCATTCCGCTGAACGATTTGATCGACAAGCACGCGCCGAACATTAAGGCGATGATGGAGAAGAAGCCGTACTTCAAGGAAGCGATGGTCGCGCCGGACGGCAATATCTATGGGATTCCGCGGCTCAACGAATGCTATCACTGTACCCATGCCCAGAAATATTGGATCAACAAGGAATGGCTCGATAAGCTGGGCCTTGCCGTGCCGACGACGACGGATGAACTGTATGCTGCGCTGAAGGCGTTCAAGACGCAGGACCCGAACGGCAATGGCAAGGCGGACGAAATTCCGCTGACGGGCGCGCCGGACAAATACGTGTGGAACGGGAATATTGACGCCTATCTGATGAACGCCTTTATTTATAACGATAACAGCAAATATTTGACGATGACGGACGGCAAGGTCGATTTCGCCGCCAATAAGCCGGCGTGGAAGGACGGCCTGGCATACATGCATAAGCTGTATGCGGAAGGACTGATCGATCCGGCCTCGTTCACGCAGAACGATCAGGCGGTCGGCCAGCTCGGCAAGCGCGAGGGCGACGAGATCGTCGGGTCGATTACGACCGCGCTGCTCAGCTATCTGGTCGACACGTACGACGACAACAACGAACGCCAGAAGCATTGGGTCATCGTGCCGCCGCTCAAAGGGCCGAATGGCGTTCAGCTGGCCGGAACTTCGCTCGGTCTGGGCGAATTCGCCTTCGCGATCACGAACAAAGCGAGCGAAGCGCAGCAAATCGCCGCCCTCCAAATCGCCGACTACGCGTTCTCCGAGGAAGGAGCGCTGTACAGCGAATACGGCCCGCTCGAAGGCATCGGCTGGAACAAAGCGGCCGAAGGCGAGAAGAACGTCGGCGGCCAGCCCGCGAAATATACGTTCGAGAATCTGCAGCCGCAGGACGAGAACGTCGTGCGCAACGACAGCTGGTCGCTGCTCGGTCCGAAGGATCTGTCCAAAGAATTCCGCGATCTGTTCGCGACGAACCAAGATCCGCTCAGCGGCAAAGGGTACGAGAAACGGCTGGCTGACGCGACGAGCACGTTCGCCCCTTACGCGCCGAAAGAAATCTATCCGTCCACCGCATATATCCGTCCGGAGGATTCGGACGCGGCGGCGCAGCTGACGACGTCGATCAAGGATTACGTCATGTCCAACATGGCGCAGTTCATTATCGGCGACAAGAATATCGAGAAGGATTGGGACGCTTACGTCAAAGGCTTCGACGGTCTCAATCTCGCGAAATATATCGAGATCTATCAAGCGGCGATCAAGAAGCAATAATGCGCAAATCATTCCCATAATCGTGCCAAGATCGAAGTCGTTGCGAAGAGAAGACGAAGTTGGCGCGCAGGCAGAAGACCGGGGGCATCGTCCCCGGTCTTTGTTATGGCCGGAAATGAGTCAACCGTCTATTCATGAATCGCGCCTCCGCCTTTATGAGATATAGCGCGGCCATACTTTGATGTGTCAAATTTACAGTCGCATACCTTACATGAAATTCGCTTCGTCCCGCCTATGTTAACGCATACACTAGCGCAGACTTGACATTGTCATTTTTGCACATGAAACCATTCATCGCCCGAACAGCGCAAAAATAACACACGGCGCGATTGTCAGTTCGATGCGTAAATCTCGCTTATGAAGCGATGTTAAGCGGTTTCATCTCGGATCGAAAATGACATATTTACCGGTCCTCGTCCGGTCGGCTACTGTTAATGGTGTAAGCGTCAGACAAGTTCACACGACGCACTCGAGTTTGCGACCAACCGAAGAGAGGAGTGATCCGATGCCGAATACGAACGCGGCCGCAACCAGCGTCGCTTTATCGATTCCGGCCAAGAAGAGGAAAAGGACCTGGAAGAAAATCGCCCGCAATTGGGAGCTGTATCTGTTCATCGCTCCCGCGTTTTTCTACTTTCTCATTTTCTCGTACGGCCCGATGTACGGCATCCAGATTGCGTTCAAGAGCTACATCCCGACCAAAGGCATATTCGGAAGCCCCTGGGTCGGCTTCGATCATTTCGTCCGGTTCTTCCATTCGTATTACTTCTGGGACTTGATCTGGAACACGCTGAGCATCAGCCTATACGAGCTGGCCGTCGGGTTTCCGATCCCGATCATTCTGGCGCTCGCCTTCAACGAGGTGAAGAACGGATTCTTCAAGAAGCTGGCGCAGACGGTGACGTACGCGCCGCACTTCATCTCCGTCGTCGTCATGGCCGGGATGATCATCTCGTTCCTGTCTCCATCGACGGGCATTCTCATCCGGATGATCGAATGGCTCGGCTTCACGGCGCCCGACTTGCTCACGGATCCGCGATGGTTCAAGACGATGTACGTGCTGTCGGGCGTGTGGCAGAGCGCAGGCTGGGGGACGATCATTTATTTGGCGGCGCTATCGGGCGTTGATCCGGGTCTGCACGAGGCGGCGATCATCGACGGCGCATCACGCTTCCAGCGCGTTCGCCACATCAACATTCCGACGCTGCTCCCGACGATGACGATCTTGCTCATATTGAACATGGGCAGTCTGTTCGGCGTCGGGTTCGAGAAAATCCTGCTGCTGCAAAACCCGCTCAACATGAGCAGCTCGGACGTGATCTCGACGTACGTGTACCGGTCGGGCCTGGTCGATGCCCAGTACAGCTTCTCGACCGCGATCGGCTTGTTCAACTCGGTCATCAACGCGATTCTGCTCGTCGTCGTTAATCAGATCGTCCGGCGGACGAGCGAGAATAGCCTATGGTAGGGAGGAGGGACGCGCATGCTAGCCGGCGTCAGAGAAACCAAGCGCGATAAGCTGTTTCTGTTCTGTAATACCTTGTACGTGCTGATCGCCTTCCTGATCGTGTTCTATCCGGTCGTCTACATGGTGAGCGCCTCGATCAGCAATCCGAAGCTGGTCGCCTCCGGCGAGATGTGGCTATGGCCGAGGGACATCACGTTCGACGGGTACAAAAGGGTGTTCGCCAATTCGAATATATGGGTGGGCTATACCAACACGCTGATTTACACGATCGTCGGAACCGCCATCAACTTGCTTGTCACGCTGCCCGCCGCCTACGCGCTCAGCCGGAAGGATTTCGTCGGCCGCCATTTCTTCACCGGCATGTTCATGGTGACGATGTTCTTCGGCGGCGGTCTCGTGCCGACCTATCTGCTCGTGAAGCAGCTGGGCATGATCGATACGATGTGGGCGATCGTCATCCCGTCCGCCGCGTCGATCTGGAATATCATCGTCTCTCGAACATTCTTCCAAAGTTCCATCCCCAGAGAGCTGCAAGAAGCCGCCCTGATCGACGGGGCTTCCAATATAAAGCTGTTCGTGCGAATCATTCTGCCGCTGTCGATGCCCATCATTGCCGTCATGGCGCTCTTCTACGGCGTCGGCAACTGGAACAGCTATTTCTCGGCGCTGATCTACTTGAACGATGCCGCCAAGTATCCGCTGCAGCTCGTGCTGCGCCAGATTCTCGTGCTTCAGGAGATGGGCGCGCAGGGCGGCGGAGCGATCGACGCCTCCACGGCGGCCGCCATGAACACGAAGGCGGAGATCGCGGCGCTCGTCCGCTACGCGGTCATCATCGTGGCGACGCTGCCGATCATCCTGATTTATCCATTCCTTCAGCGTTATTTCGTACAGGGTGTTATGATTGGTTCTATTAAGGGCTGATCGTTGCCATAAACAATTCGAGGGGGAGATTCGATGAAACATCTTCGCAAAGCCTCATTCGCGCTGCTCTGCGTCACCCTGACCGCTTCCGTGCTCGCAGCCTGCAGCTCGTCCAACGAAAAGGGGAACAACGCCGGCTCCGGCACGACGGACGCGCCGAATTCGGCGAACGCGGGCAATTCGAACAGTGCGGAGAATACGGAAGGCGTCAAAGGCGTCAACAAAGAAGGCTTCCCGATCGTGGAGGAGCCGGTCACGCTGACGATGATGTCGCAGGATGCCGGCGTGGCGGACTGGAACAGCATGCTCGTCCTGCAGGAGATGGAGAAGAAGAGCGGCATCAAGTTCAACTATCAGCTGGCGCCGATCGACAGCTTCGCCTCCAAGAAGAACCTCGTCTTCGCGAGCGGCGACTTGCCGGACGTCTTCTACGCGGCCGACCTGACGCCTGCCGAGCAGGTCACCTATGGCACGCAAGGCGCCCTGATTCCGCTTGAGAAGTATATCGATGAAGGATACGCGCCGAACATCAAGAAGCTGTTCGACGAGAATCCGGACGTGCGCAAGTCGTTCACGACGCCGGACGGTCATATGTACGCGCTGCCGTTCGTCGATTTGTCGGCCGTCTGGTACCGCAGCCCAATGTGGTATAACGGCAAATTCCTCAAGGCGATGGGCGTCACGGAGCTGCCGAAGACGACGGATGAGCTGTACGCGTTCCTGAAGCGCGTCAAGACGGAGGACCCGAACGGCAACGGGAAACCGGACGAAATTCCGCTCACGTCCGTCAAGCTCGACGATCTTCGCATGTTCTTCTTCGGCTTCTGGGGCATGTACGACGAGACGATCTACGCGGACAAGGACGGCAAGGTGCATTATTCGCCGCAAGAAGAGGGCTACAAGGGCTACTTGACCTTCCTGAACAAGCTGTGGAACGAAGAGCTGCTTGATCACGAGACCTTCTCGCAGACGTCCGATCAGAAGAAGGCGAAGGGGCAGAACAACCAGATCGCGCTGTTCAACGACTACTTCCCTTACTTCACGCTGGGCGGCGAGCCAAGCGGCGACAACCCGCTCATGACCCCGGTCAAGAGCGAGATCGAAGGCAGCCCGGTCTATGGCAAGCATCCGGGGATGTCCGCCAACGGCACGTTCGCGATCTCGAGCAAGAACCCGGCGCCGGAAGCGACGATGCGCTGGATCGATTACCTGTACAGCTACGAAGGGGCGACGTTCTTCAATCAAGGACCGGAGAACACGCTTTGGAAATACACGAACCCGGATACCCACGAGAAGGAATGGCTGCCCGTCCCGGGCGGAGGCGACCGGGAGGAGTACCGCGGCACGATTACGCCGAACTTCGGCATCCTGACGCCGGGCGTCAATACGGGCGAACTGGCCAAAGGGCTGCGCAGCGAGTTCGACGACTGGATCGATAAGGAGACGCAGGAGAAGCTGGCGCCGATCGGCAAAGCGCCGTTCCCGAACGTCTATCTGACCAACGACGAGCAAACCGAGGCGACCGCCTTGCTGTCCGATCTGGATACGTACGTGCTGCAGATGGAAGCGAAGTTCATCACGGGGCAAGAGCCGCTCGCGAACTGGGATAAATACGTCGCGCAAGTGAAGCAGATGGGCAGCGACCGGATCGTCGAGCTGTATCAAGGCGCTTACGACCGTTGGAACACGGGCAAGTAATCGCGCCAAGCCCATAGTCGAATAGCCAGCCGTTCGGATGTGAGCACCCTGGCGGCTGGCTTATTCGTTTCCACGCTTCCATTCATTACGCTTCTTCTAGCTCGCAATCATCGTTCGCCGCTTCGGAAGAGGCGAATTGCTTGCGGTATTGACCCGGGGTCAAGCCGGTTTCCTTCTTGAACTTGCGGATGAAGTTAGGCGTGTCCACGTAGCCGACCTTCACGATGATGTCCTTGAGCGGTTCGCTCGTCGTCTCGAGCCGATGCTTCACTTGCTCCATGCGCTTGTGCCACACGTAGTGGACGAAATTGACGCCTCGCTTCTCCTTGAACGAGCGGCTGACGTGGGAAGGGGAGATGCCGAACTCGAGCGCGACGCTCTCCAAGCTTAAGTTCATATCCGCATAGTTCGCATCGATGTAGGCGACGATCCGGTCGATGACCGTCTGCTCTTCCTTCTGATGGTGCTTCTCGACTTGGCTGCAAATTTGCGAGGCGAGATGCTGCAGGGCGCGCTCCAGCTCTTCCGGCGAAGGATGAAGCATCGCGTTCGGCGAGATCTCCTGCGCCATCCGGTGGTAGCCCAGTTCCGACGCCGTCTTCAAAATGGTGTTCAGCAGATCGAAGGACATACAGCGCTTCAGCAGGGCGGAGAGTTCCGCAGACTGCATATCGGCAACGGCGGCTCTAATGATTTGAGCGGTGACGTCGTAGCTGCCGAGCTTCAAGCTTTGCGAGAGCTTGAGCAGCGTCCCCGCCGGAATCCAGAACGCTTGATCCGGGGCATGGGACAGCTTCTCGAAGTACGTTACGACGCCGACGCCCGGTTCCTGACGAAGCTCGAACGCCGAGCAGGCTTCGATGAACGACTGGTTGATCTGATCGGGACTGTCGTAGCCGTTGCCGACGCCGATGATCGGCACGACGTCGAACGATTCCTGCAGACGATCTCGCACGGCTTCGGCGATCTGCTGGATAGGCGCGAAGTCGTCGGCATCGGAAGGCGGGTCGAAGCAGACGATGAGTCCAAGCTGATCGAGCTGCGGCAGCTCGACGCCGTATCCGTGCGCCGAGAGGGCGGGCAGCTCCAACTGATCGAGCAGCTTCGTCAATTGTCTGCGCGTCTTGATGCGATCGGATTCCGCATGTTCCCACCCAATGACCAGGACGACATGGCGGCCGCGGTCGAAGCGGAGATTGAACGCCTCCTGCAGCTCGGGCGTCAAACTTTGGGCGCGGCCGTGCTTAAGCAGCAGGGACAGCACGTGATTGCGCGCGAATGGTTCCTGGAGGTCGACGCGCGAGCTGTATTCTTGCAGCGCGGTGCCGATTCGGTCCAGTTCGTTGCCGGCCGGCGGCATGGCATCCGGTTTGCGATTCGGTTTGGCGCGCGAGGACGCCAGATCGACAAGCTTGGAGATCGGCCGGTATTGCATGCGGGCCATGAAGAGCGCGATTCCCGCGCCGGCAATGACGACGAGCGTGAAGAGCATCAGGATGATGCTGCGCACGTGCAGCACGCTGCCGAAGAATTGCGCGCTCGGCATCGCCGTAACGTACGTCCAGCCGTTCATATCGGATTTCACGGTCACGATCGAATGGGCTTTGCCGTTCAAGCTGCGCTCGGCGATTCCCTGCGGCAAGTCGGCGAACAGCGCCGATTCTTCCGCGGAATCGAGCGCCTCGCCTTGATGATTGTCGATCAGCACGCGGCCTTCGTTATCGAGGATGTAAGCGAGACCTTGGTAGTTGCCGAGAATGGTATCGATCAGGCCGGCAAGCTCGGCTTCTTGAATCAGATACATGACGGTCCCGTGCGGATTCGGATTGTTCGGCGTAATCGGATTCAGATAGGCGAGCATCGATTCTTGCCGCCCGTTAGGCTTGCTCACGATGTCGGCCGGTCGCATCGTCGGATACCTCGCGCTGTTCAGGTTCTCGAAGAGCGTATCCTTGTCCCAATTCCGGAAGCTGGTGTGATGGGCGAATACGTCGTAATCGTTCAAGCCTTTGCTGGAGTAGATTTTCAGATCGCGATGAAAATACAAGTAGATTTCGCCGATGATGGAGCTGGTCGCCTTGTATTGATCGAGGGCGGCGATGGCTTCGCCGCTCGTAATCGGGTCGTGCACCCGGTAAGGCGTCAGACGTTTATCGTAGGAAATGCGGGAGGCGATCTCGCCGAGCTCCTTCATCCGGCCGTCGATCATGAACTTGGCCTGCGTTAATTGGGCAAGACGGGATTGTTCGATTTCGGAACGCAAATTCGAGACGGCGTTGTGGTAGATGAGGGCGGTCAGACAGATGAGCGGAAGCAGCAAAATAAACAGATACGACCAAATATAGTTCAGAAATAGCTTCGATTTAAAGTAGGTCATTCTTTTTCAGCCTGCCTCCTTTGTCGAATCTAATGTTCTCGCATGTTTACATGATAGCAACAATTTGGAGCGTTGAATATACCACAAACTGGTATAAAGTAACGACATCAGTCTATAAAATGACGACAAACGGATCGGGGAGGAACGAGAATGAACCGAAGCGGGGTACCGGTTCCGCGCATTGTCTACAACCCTAAACGCTATATTTGCAAGCGCGCAAGCGAGGCATTAACGCTCGACGGACGGCTCGATAAGCCCTTCTGGGACGCGGCGGACTGGACGGACGATTTCGTCGATATCGAAGGGGATCTCAGGCCGATGCCGCCCAAGCGGACGCGAGTCAAAATGCTATGGGACGACGACTGCTTCTATTTCGGCGCCGAGCTCATCGAAGATCAAATATGGGCCACGCTGCAAGAACGGGATTCCGTCATCTTCCAGGATAACGACTTCGAAATCTTCATCGATCCGGACGGCGACACGCATCACTATTACGAATTCGAAATCAACGCGCTGAATACCGTATGGGACTTGCTGCTCGTCAAGCCTTACCGGGACGGCGGCCCCGCGGTGAACGGTTGGGATATCGCCGGTCTGCGGACGGCGGTGCATATTAACGGCGCCCTGAACGATCCGTCGGCCGATAACCGGATGTGGAGCGTCGAGGTCGCGATGCCGTGGTCGGCCTTGCGGGAATGCGCGGCGGAGGGCCGGCCTCCGGCTGCCGGCGAGTTCTGGCGCGTCAACTTCTCCCGCGTGGAATGGCAAGCAGAGGTGCTGGGCGGGCACTACCGAAAGGTCATCGATCCGAGGACCGGGAAGCCATACCCCGAAGATAACTGGGTGTGGTCGCCGATGGGCCTGATCAATATGCATTATCCGGAGCTGTGGGGTTACGTCGCGTTCGCGGACGGCGGAGGGCCTCATTCGTTCGAGCTTCCGGCGGACGAAACGATCAAGTGGGAGCTGCGCAGGCTTTATTACGCGGCGCGCAACTTTTATGCGGAGCATGGCAAATCCCCCTCGGACATTCGGCAACTCGCGGGAGACGATACGTGGACCATCGCCCCCACGCTGGAAACAACGAGCGGTCTATTCCAAATCACGGCCTCGGCATCAAGCGGCGAGGCGATCTATTGCATCCGCGAAGACGGCAAGCTATGGAAGGAGTCGATCGGCCAATGACGATGCTGCATCATCCCGTATTCTCCATGGATCAAGAGACGATGGAACGAATCGAGCGGAAGTTCGAGGCGAAGGCGGAGCTGGCGAAGAGTCGAGCGCGGCAGCTGCTGGGCGTGTTCGAGCAAGCGCTAACCGCGGAGGAAAGCTGGGCGCTCAAATTTCTGTTCGCCTATATGCCGGTCAACGACCTGGCCGATTATGACGGCGAGTTGTTCTTGAGCCATGTGCGCCGCACGCTCCAGATCCGCGAACTGATGCCGTGGGGACCGCGCGTTCCCGATCATCTGTTCCTTCATTTCGTCCTGCCTTACCGGGTCAACACGGAGGATATCGAGGATTCCCGGGGTATTCTCCATGCGGAGTTGGCGGATCGGACGAAGCATCTGTCGATGGCCGAGGCGATCCTGGAAACCAACTATTGGTGTCACGAAAAGGCGACGTACATCGGCAGCGATCTGCGGACGCTGTCGCCGCTGTCGATGATCCGCAATGCGCGCGGCCGCTGCGGCGAGGAGTCGACGCTGGCGGTCGCGGCGCTGCGCAGCATCGGCATTCCCGCCCGCCAAGTGTATACGCCGCGTTGGGCGCACTGCGACGACAATCACGCTTGGGTCGAGGCGTGGGCCGACGGACAGTGGCATTATTTCGGCGCTTGCGAACCGGAGGCAAGGCTTGATCAAGGCTGGTTCACGCCGCCGGCGCGCCGGGCGATGCTGGTGAACACGCGAATCTTCGCGAATTATCCGGGCCCGGAGGCGATCACGCTGGCGGCTGATTGGTTTACGGAAATCAATTTGCTCGCGAACTATGCCCGCACACGGACGATTACCGTCCGCGTCAACGATGAGCAGGGCCGTCCGGTCGCGGAGGCCGACGTCCATTTCGAAGTGTACAATTACGCGGAGCTGTATCCGCTGGCGACGCTGCCGACGAACGGGCAGGGCGAGGCGGTGTTCATGACGGGCTTCGGCGATTTGGTCGTCCGCGCGGTGAAGGCGGGCAAGTGGGGCGAGTCGTTTCTGTCCGCGGCGCAAGGCGATCGGATCGAACTCGTGCTGGATCGCACGGAACAGACAGCCGGCACGATTGATATCGATTTGATTCCGCCAGCCGAGACCGAAGGAGATCCGCAAGCGCCGTTGAACGAGGAACAGATCGCGCGGCATGAGCGGCGTCTTGAGGAAGGAACGAAGCTGCGCGCGGTCTATGAGGGCACGTTCATGAGCGAAGCCGATGCCGCGGCGATTGCCGGCGAGACCGGTCTTCCGGCGGAACAAGTATGGGAAGCGCTGCGCAAGGCGAGAGGGAACAGCCGCGAGATCGCCGCCTTCCTGCAAGAGAACGCCGCGCAGTATGGCATCTGGACACTCCGGATCCTGGAAGGCTTGAACGAGAAGGATCTGACCGATACGTTCCGCGAGACGCTGCGTGACCATCTGATCGGCTCGCTCGCAGTTCAAGGCGATTTATCCGAACCTATTTTCGAGCGTTACGTCTTATGTCCGCGCGTGCTCTATGAGATGCTCGTTCCGTACAAACGCTATTTTCAAGAGGCGTTCACGAAGGAGCAGACCGAGGCGTTTCGCGCGGATCCCGGCAAGGTAGCCCGCTTGTTGGATGAGGATTTCGAGCTGTGGGAGGATTTGCCGAATCTGAAGGGCAAAGGCAACCCGGTCGGCGCTTTCGAACTGATGCGCGGGGACGCGATGTCGAGGAATATCCTCTTCGTCTCGATCTGCCGCAGTCTTGGCATTGCGGCTCGGCTGCATCCGAGCGAACAGAAGCCGCAGTATCTCGCCGGAGAGGGCAGATGGGCGGATGCTATTTTTGCGAGAGAGGCAGACGGCGCAACGCAGGAAATAACGAAAAGCGGGACGTTGATCCTGCTGAAGGACCCGCATGCGGACGACGCTGCGCCGGCGGCATCCTATGCCGAGAATTTCTCATTCGCCCGCCTCGAGAACGGGTTCTATAAAACGCTGCTGCTTCCTCATGGTACAACCGACGTGTACGACGCGCCGATCGAAGCGGAGGCGGGCGCATACCGCATCATAACGGGCGTCCGTTTGAAAGATGGCTCCGTCCGGGCGAGACTTGCGTACGTCAACGTGCTTGCGGATGAAGAGACGCGCGTGACGCTAACCTATCGGAAGGCCGCGGTCGACCTGCCTGATTTGGGAGCGCTGCGGACGGAGAATACCTTCACGCTGCCGAATGGCAAGGCGAGAAGTTTCGGCGAGCTGATCGGCCGGCAAGGAGCGATTGCCGCTTGGATCGAACCGGAACGGGAGCCGTCCAAGCATCTGCTGCGCGAGTTAGGCGAGCTATCGGAAGCCTACGCGCAGACCGGTGCCCCGATTATTATCGTGGTCGAGGAATCGAGATGGAGCGCGCTGTTCGAACCGGCGCAATATCCGAAGCTTCCGTCCACGGCCGTCTTCGTCAAGGCGAACGGCGCGAATGAAGACCTGCCGGACTTTATCATGCAGCAGCCGGCCAGCGAAGCGGGTTACCCGCATCTATTCGTCATGGACCAAGGACAACGGATTCGTTACGCCGCTTCGGGCTATAAAATCGGGACGGGCAAAGAAGCGCTGCAGGCGTTAGCCCGCGTGATGAAGCTCAATATTCAAGGAGGGGATCAGGCATGACGAAACAAGCCTACATCGTTGCCGGATACGTCGGCGACGCGCAACTGGCGGAGATTACGTCTGATGCCTTGAACAAACTGACGCATATGAACGTGGCGTTCGGCCATGTGCGGGATGATGCGATCACGACGGCGCATATGAAGCATTTGGACCGCCTGTCCGATATCAAACGCAACCATCCGGATCTGTGCGTGCTGCTGTCCGTCGGCGGTTGGAGCGCGGGCGGATTCTCGGAGGCGGCCTCGACCGAAGCGGGACGCCGAAGCATGGCCGACTCGGCGGTCCGGGTCGTTCGCGAGCATCCGTTCGACGGAGTCGACCTGGACTGGGAATATCCGTGTTACGGCGAAGCCGGCATCGGCGCAAGCCCGGCGGACCGCGAGACTTTCACGCTGCTGCTGAAGGAGATCCGGAACGCGCTGGACCGGCAAGGCGCGCAGGACGGCCGCCGATACGCGCTCACCATCGCGGCAGGCGCCGATCAATATTACGTGGACGGGACCGACATGGCGGAAGCGCAGCGGTACTTGGATTTCGTCCAGCTGATGACCTACGATATGCGCGGCGGTTTCCAGATTCTGACTGGCCATCATACCAATTTGTATACCCCGACCGGGGACTTGTTCCGGATTAGCGCGGAAGCATCGGTGCACCTGTTCCTGCGCGCCGGGGTGCCGAAGGAGAAGATCGTCCTCGGGGCGGCGTTCTACTCCCGGATGTGGCGGCAAGTGCCGAACCGGAATCAAGGCCTGCATCAGATGGCGGGCACGACCGGTGGCTACGGACCGGATTTCACGATGCTGGCGGCCGAATATATCGACAAGAACGGATTCACGCGCTACTGGGACGACGAAGCCTGCGCGCCTTATTTGTTTAACGGCGATACGTTCATTTCGTATGACGACGAGCAATCGATCGGCTGCAAATGCGACTACGTCAAGAAGCACGGCCTTGCGGGCATCATGTTCTGGGAATATGCGTGCGACGACACGCGCCGGTTGCTCGACGCAATATACGGCGGGCTTCGGGGTGATCGGTCATTCGATCGCTCCGATATCCGCTAGCACGACGTTCACCTTGACGTTGAATTCGGCTTTGGCGAACTCGTCGACCCAGCGGTCTTGTACTTGCTTGAAATACCCGTATTCGCGCGCCCTGGCATAAACGCCAAAACCAACGGGGTCCAGCCGTTTCTGTTGGAATTTGCTTATTAACGCCTCCAGCTGTTTGCGAATTTCCGCGCTGCATGCGGCTTCGAGTTCCGCCTTCTCGACGACAACGTCAATGGGAAACAGAATTTCCGTCAAATTTACCGGCATATGAACGTAGATATCATACCGGAATTTATCCCCCTTGCGCGAGACCTTAATCTTTGTTTTCGTTTGATCCGCGCTGAAGCTAAGGACGTTGGCTGCCCCGGGTTCCTCGACAAGATGTTTGGGAACCGGGATGGTGAATCGGAATTTGTCGGCGTTCTTTTGCAATAAGCGAAGCAGCATGGCTTCCTTGCTGGTCAAGGAAGCGGCATAGCGGCCATCTCGATCGAGCAGAGCGGTCCGATTCAATTTCAGCTCTTGATCAAGCGCGAACTGAGGAAGCGCCGGCGTTTGGCCTTTATCCAGCAGCTCGCGCTGCAGCTGCTGCAGCGTCGTCACGACCGTCTCTGCCCGGGAATCGGTCGATTCCAGCATGCCTAGCAATTGAAGCGGGAGGATCGGTTTATCCGGGGGATGGTAATCGAACAATTCGTTGAGCTTGCCGTCGTATACAAGGACGCGCGAGGTGACGGGATTGCGTCCGTCGCGGAAAAACACGTCCAAGTAACGATCCCATTCTTTCTTGTGCAATAGAAGCGCCTTGCTCACGACGAGAACCTGAAGTTTTCGGGGTTGAAAGCTGCCCACGGAATAAGCATCCGATTTTAAGCGACCCTCCCGGGGAGATATCGACGAGACGACGATTTCATGGGTCTTCTTCTTGGCGTGTTGGTTGAAGGTCGGGATCGAACTATAGACGATCAGATTTCCTTGTTCATCGCGATCAAGGCCAAGTACTAACGAGAAGGACGCTTCTTCCATATCAAGCCGATCGTAACAGCCGGAAATAAGCAGCGTGAAGGGGATCACGATCAAGGCTCTTCTTAAAATACCGGTCACGCTCATGTCCAGTTCCGACCTTTCCTTAAGCGTACATAAATCCAGAGGAAGACGAGCATGATGCCGGGGAATAGGTATTCGACGGCAATCCCGGATACGCCGAGTAGCTGACTGATGTTCTCGAGTTCGTCGTACGTTGGCAGATAGAAATAGGTACTGACGGCGAACAAAATAACGATGACCCGTAAATGCGGCCGATGTTCCTGCTTGCCCATCATCCAGGACGTGCAAAAGACCGTGAAATAAAGCGGGGGAATCCAAGATAACGAGAAGATAAAAGCGTAAAATGCGATAAACAAGCCTTCCACTTGTTCGATGAAGGACAGTTCGATCGATTTCAGCACATAAATCGACGGTTGATGGATGAGTTTGGCTTCATCGGGACTTAGAAACATGTAGCACACGAGCGTGATGAATAGATAAGACAGCACCGTTATGCCGTTAGCGATCACAAGCCCGGCAGACGCGTGCTTTTTGTGCTTCAAGAAGGGATACAAGATCACGGAGGATACGAATCCCAAGTAATAAAAGAACGTGCCGGGCACAGCCGATAGGATGGGCTTCCAGCCTTCTTTGAAAACCGGTAGCAAGTACAGCGGGTGCAGATTTTCCAAGGTATACAAATAGACGAATGGAATCCATAACGAGATCATCACGGCAAATTCCGCGTATCGGCCGACGATCCGCAAGCCGTTCCTGGCAATCGTATACGTTGGCAGCATAAGCATCAGCGCAATCAGGAATGCAGGGGTTTCGGGCAGCAAGCGCCCCTTGATCAAACGAATCGTATAGATCAAACCGTCATAGGCATACAGCAGGAAATAGAGGGCAAACGCCAGGGCGGCCGTCTTGCCAGCCCACTTGCCCAAATAGTGAGCGAGCATATCAAAGAACGTGCCTTCCGGGAACCTCTGCATCAGCCGTATCACGACAAGGCTCGCGAACATGGTGACGAAGCCGCCGATTAAGATCGGGATCCATCCGTCCGTGCCGGCTTCCGTCGCCATCATGGCAGGCAGTTCGATGAAGCCGAAGCTGACTGCCATGCCGAAATTGATCATGATGTATTGCAGCAGCGTAATGTCATTTAATGCGTATTTCTTCACTTTCCATCACCTTCAGGTTGATTATCGCCTTGCCTGGTGGATTGAACGGCACGCGTGCTGTGCGGTCGTTTGGTCATTTTCCACAGCGGCGCGCGCACGAACGTATCCTTCCATTCCGACAGACGCAAGGGAGCGAACGGACTGCCGAACGGTGTACCCAACGACTCTAACGCAATCAGATGCCCGGTCAGCACCATGAGGCTGACGACGATGCCGAACAGACCGAATAAGGAAGCGGCGATCATCATCAGGAAGCGAATCAGTCGCACGCCCGCGACCAAATCGTAATTGGGCAGGATGAAGGACGCGATGGCCGTAAAAGCGACGACGATCACCATGATATTGCTAATTAAGCCCGCCTGTACGATCGCTTGGCCGATGACGATCCCCCCGACGATGCCGACCGTCTGTCCGACGGGAGCCGGCAGCCTTACCCCCGCCTCGCGCATCATTTCAAGCGTAATCTCCATAAACACCGCCTCGATGAACGGAGAAAAGGGGACGCTCCCCCGATATTCCCCGATCGTGAGCAAGAGCTTCACGGGAATCAATTCGAAATGATACGACGTAATCGCGATGTAAAAGGCTGGCAGACTGATGGCGACGAAAAACGCGAAGAACCGCAGCAGGCGAATGAAGGTTGCGATCGACCAACGCGTGCTGTAATCGTCTACGCTTTGGAAAAACGAGGTGAAGGTAGATGGACCTACGATAACGCTGGGCGAGCGGTCGACAAGGACAACGATTCTGCCTTGCGCGACTTGGGAAGCCGCGGTATCCGGGCGTTCCGTGAGCATGAACTGAGGGAAGGGCGAGAAGGGGTTGTCCTCGATCAGCTCTACAAGTTCACCGGTATTGATGATCACGTCGATATCTATTCGGTCGATCCGCTCTTCCATTTCGCGCAGCACTTCCGGATGCGCGACGTCGGCCAAATACATGACGCCGACTCTTGAGTCGCCGCGCCGGCCGACCTGGTGATTGCGGATCTTTAACTCCCGATGCGGGAGATAACGCCGGATGAGCGCGATATTCTGTTCGATGGATTCGACGAATCCCTGATGCGCGCCTTTCAGCGAGGTTTCCATCTGCGGATCTTCGATCGCCCGCTGCGGCCACCCCTCCGTGCCTAGCATGAAGGCATCCGGTTGTCCATCAATGAACAAGATGCTGCTGCCCTTCAGAATCGCGCTCGTAATCGGCGCCCAGTCCCGAAGCTTCGTAATCCTTCCTACCGTGATCGAGGATAACGACGATCCGTCCGCTCGATGCAGAAGCGGGTTTATGACATTATTGTTGATGGCATTTTTATCCGTTAACCCTTCAATATAGACAAGCGCTGCCAGCTCGCCGGTATCGCGGAGCGGAATGTGACGAATATTCAGATCGGGCGTATCCGTGAACAACTGCCCAAGATGCAGGAGATTGTGCTCCAACTGATCCGAGATCGGCTCTGAAGCAGCGATGGGCGAGGCAACATAAGGCTTCGGTTTCGACGTATGGGCGTATTTTTTTCGGCCAAACCAGGATGTTATCCTCACTGGTCATCCCTCCCAGAGAAATTATTTCCTTTCCCGGGAGTTTGTATGCGAGCGCCGTGACTATGCGACAAGGGGACGAATAGGTAGATTTTAGATTCATAGCCGGAACCCCCTCAAAAGCAAATCGCCATCCGTATACTTAAGCAATGCTGCAGCACGCAAACTAACAAGATCGGATGGATGCACACATGCGTACAGGGCTCCAAACTATACTAGCCAAAACTACCGTTGTCAGCTTGCTCGCGTTTTCCTTCGGAACCGCTACGGCATGGGCGGACGAGACGAATACCCAATCGGCGTTGACGGCGGACGCCGCGGTGACGGCAAGCATGACCGATATCGGGGAGGACGCGCCTTCCTTGCGGCCCGGCGATTTCTTCTATTTCGTGAAAACCATGTACGAGCGGATTCAGCTCGCGTTCGCTAATGACGATATGGAAGAAGCGATACTGCTTGCGCAATTCGCCCAAGAGCGCTTGGCCGAATCGGCCGCGCTGCTTGAAGAAGGGAAGACGCAAATCGCGGAGGTAGCGCTTCAGCGGTCGCTCGCGGAGCAGCAGCTTGCAGTCGAGACCGCCGCTTCCGTAGTAGGCGCTGAACCGGCGGTACCAGCGGTACCGGCGGGACAGGAGACGCAAGCAGTCGTTGCG
Source organism: Paenibacillus methanolicus (assembly GCF_008124765.1). GTDB lineage: Bacteria > Bacillota > Bacilli > Paenibacillales > Paenibacillaceae > Paenibacillus_Z > Paenibacillus_Z methanolicus. The sequence continues at coordinate 478,599 of NZ_VNHS01000001.1, forward strand.
GCGCTGGCCGGGGCGGAGACTGGCGACAGCCCGGCTGATGCCGATGAGACGGAGACATCGACGGAAGAAGCGGAATCCGTAGAACCTGCCGTCGCCGACAAAGTCAAACACTCGCTCCAGCACAATATCATGGCGCTGACCGCCGCTTTGGAGCACGTGAACAATCCGAAGGCACAGCAGTCGCTGTTGAAGAATATTACGAAGTCTTTCGCGAAACTGGAGAAGAAGCTGACTCGTCTTAGCGGGAAGTCGGCAGCGTCTACGACATCGGAGACGGACGACGCCGAAGCTGCGCTCTCTGCGAACGACACGGCAGCGGAAGCAAACGAGGTCGAGGCGCCGACAGCTGTACAGGCTGCTTCCGCGGTCGTTAAAGGCACAGTCAGCGCGACGATCGCCGCGGAGGCCGTCGATGCGCAGCCGAAGGAGAAAGAGAAGAAAGAGAAGACGAAGAAGACGCTCGAGCGGAAGCGTTCCGACGAGAAGCAATCGAACAAAGCGGTGAAATCCCAAGGCAACCACGGCAAAGGCGACACAGCCGGTCAATTAAATAAAAAAGAGACGAAATAATCGCGACGATTGTTTCGCTCCCTATCATGACCAAAATCAGCCTGAGAGTCCGCGAGCAATCGCGGGCTTTTTTCGCATTCAACCGGAAGCGCGGTCGGTTCGGCACTTGCCGAGCGGCCAAGTCTCAAGCAAAATAAAAAGAGTCAAGTCTATCGCTGCTTATCCGAAGGGGGAGTCAACATGCTGCATATCGTCAACGGCGATGCGTTCGGCAACAAGCTGAAGCAGAGTCGCGTGCCGGGCGAGGTATTGGTCTGGCGGGAAATTTACACGGTGGGACCGGTGTTCGCGGAACCCGCGGAGCAAGGGAATCGCGCCTATCGCGCCGCATACTTGGAGCAGGCGATCGGCGTTCCGCGGGCGGAGTTCGTTCGGCATAGCGAAGAGCAGGAGCGCAAGCTGGCGAGTTTCCGGGATTACGACGAAGTCGTGCTGTGGTTCGAATACGATTTGTTCGATCAAACGATGCTCGCTTTCCTGCTGAGCTGGTTCTCGGAACAGCATCCGGGCAAGACGAAGCTGAGCTTGCTCTCGATCGGCGCTTTCCCGGGAATCGAAGGCTTTCGGGGGCTGGGTCAGCTGAGCGTGCCGCAGCTGGAGACGCTGTCCGGCACGTGGCAAGCCGTCTCCGCCGGAGAGCTAGAACTTGGCGCGCAGCTATGGTCGGCATATACGGCGGACAATCCGGAGCCGCTGGCCACGCTGCTTCGGGGCGATACCTCGGCGCTCCCCTTCGCGAACGAGGCGTTTCATGCACACCTGGCGAAGTTCCCTTCGGCCGGCAATGGGCTCGGAGCGGTTGAACAATCCACTTTGGACGCGCTGGCGGAGCATTCACGCCATCCGATTGACTTGTTCCGGACGATGAGCGAACAATATCATGTGCTCGGTATGGGAGATTTGGAGTATTGGGGCATTCTGAAGGGATTGGCGGCAGGCGAGGAGCCGCTTGTCCGAGTAGACGGTACGGCGGCGTTCCCCACCTTCCAAGGGATGCCGGACGACTTCGCGTCGAGCAGGATCGGCTTGACCGAGCTTGGATGCCACGTTCGCGAAGGACGATCGGACCGCATCGCTCGCTGCGGCATCGATCAATGGTATGGCGGCGTGCATCTTTGCGGAAGCGAGGTTGCGCGGCGGCGGGTTTGATCATGCAAAGGAAGCCAACCCGGTTCTCAATCGGAGCTGGCTTCCTTTTTGTTCGGGCCCTGCAAGAAGAAAAGGCCGATCTAGAAATATTGATACGTCTTCTTGCCCTTCGCCTTGGCTCGGTACAGCGCATTGTCCGCATTCTTGATCAACAGCTTCAAATCCTTGTCGTCTTCGCCATGATAGGTCGCGATGCCGATGCTGGTGGAGATCCGGAATTCGTCCAGATGAATATTCCAAGCGGACAGCTCCCGAATGAGCGTCTCCGCATGCAAGCCTAATTGTTCGGGTTCGGTCAAGCCGCTGAAGTGGATGATGAATTCGTCTCCGCCGAGACGGGCCGCGAAACCTTCGATGTTCGCCATGTAGGATTGGATCCGGTGCGCGACTTCCTTCAGGACAAGATCGCCCATCTCGTGGCCGCGCAAATCGTTCACCTTCTTGAAGCCGTCCAGATCAAGGAAGAACACCGCGCCTTGCGCAGGCGTCTGCTCATCGAAGTATTTGAACAAATACTGCCGGTTGTACAACCCGGTGAGCGCATCCCGGAACGCCATGCGTTCCAGATCGAGATAGTACGAGAACATCTTGGCGATACGCTGGAACATGCGCACGCTCCGATCGTCGAACGCGGCCGACTCGGGATGTACCGCGCACAGCGTGCCGAATACGTCGCCGGTCGGCATGACGATCGGGACGCCTACGTAAGAATTGATCCTCGCTTCGCGCAGCGTATCCCGCACCTCGTCGAGGCAGGGCTCCTTGCTCATATCCGGATAAATCAATGGTCGCTGTTGGGCAAAATTCACGCGTCTGCAGACCGTCCCCGTCAATGCGACCGACATGCCTTCTTCGATCCGGCTGCCCGAATTGTCGTCGAGCACCTTCAGAATCAGCTGATGCGTCTGCGTCATGGCGCTCAGGAAGATCAGCTTGTCCGGCATGAATTCGTTCGCCAGCTGGAGAATATCGTTCGCCATCTCTTCGAAGTTGTTGTACAAATTCAGTTCATGGACGGTTATGGCCATGAGGCTCACTCCTTTGCATTATAGAACAGGCGTCCATCCATTATAGCGGAGACCGCGGGAGTTCTGCATAAATTAATTGCCAATCAATCAAAATAACGGAAATACGTATGCCAAGGTGATGCGAGCATGGTCTTTCGAAGAAAGATGCGGCAAGCCGGAACCGGTTCATTCGCGGCCGGCGGACCGGAGGCTCAGCCTGCAACGCCGATATATTCTGCCATTGAACGTAATATCGCGTGGATCGAGAACCTCGTCGGCCACAGCGCGGATCTCGTTATCCGAGCGGTCGAATCGCCTTCTTCGCAGAACCGCGTCCTCATACTCGCTTATATGGATGGGCTCACCGATCAAACGACGATCAACCACCATATCGTGCAGGCGATTCAGCAACAAGCCATCATGGGAACAACGGACAACATGGATGATTGGCTAACGCTGCTGCAGCGCGCCATCGTTTCCTCGGGCTCCATCCATTCGTGCGCGTATCTCGAGCACGCCGTTCATGCGATGTTGGACGGCATGTGCGTCATCTTCGTCGATCAAGCCGGCGTCGCGCTCGTCGCCGAAGCAAGCGGAGGCGAGCAGCGCGGCGTGGAGGAGCCGAGCACGCAAGGCGTGCTGCGCGGTCCGCAGCGCAGCTTCACGGAGAATATCCGGACGAATGCGTCGCTCGTCCGTAGAATCATTCATTCCCCCGATCTTCGCTACGAGGAACGCCTGATCGGCAGACGCACCAGAACGCGCGTCGGGCTGCTATTCATGCATGGCATCATCGACGATCGCATTCTGCAGACGGTACGCAACAGGCTTGCGGCCATCGACATCGACGGCGTCTTGGAGAGCGGGTACATCGAAGAGTACATCCAAGAGAAAACTTTCACGCCGTTTCCGACCTTGATGAACACCGAGCGGCCGGACGCCGCGGCGGGCGCACTGTTGGAAGGGCAATTCGCGATTATGGTCGACGGCACGCCGTTCGTGCTGCTTGGCCCCGTCACGTTTCATAAATTTTTTCAATCGCCCGAGGATTATTATCAGCGCTTCGATATCGCGACATTCCTACGTTTGATCCGCTACGGCGGATTCGTCATGTCCATGCTGCTGCCGGCCGTCTACATCGCGGTGACGACGTTCCACCAGGAGACGCTGCCGACGCTGCTGCTAATCAGTCTGCTCGGACAGCGGGAGGGGATTCCGCTCCCGGCGCTCGCCGAAGCCTTCCTGATGGAAATGACGTTCGAAGTGCTGCGCGAGGCCGGCGCCCGGATGCCGCGCGCCATCGGTCCGGCCATCTCGATCGTCGGCGCGCTCGTTCTCGGTCAGGCAGCCGTGCAGGCCGGGCTCGTGTCGCCGGCGATGATTATCATCGTCGCGTTTACCGCCATCTCCAACTTCGTCATGCCGCAGCTCAATATCGCGATCGCCGCGCGCTTGATCCGTTTTGCGCTGATGCTGGCCGCCGGCGCGCTCGGGTTCTTTGGCATCTTCGCGGGCATTCTGGTGATCGCCGTTCATGTGACGAGTTTGAAATCGTTCGGCGTGCCTTACATGGCCCCGCTGGCGCCTTTCGTTCCGGCCAGTATGCGGGATACGCTGCTGCGGTCGCCGCTGCGGTCCATGCGCAAGCGTCCGGTCGTTCTTCATCCGCAAGACAAGGAACGGCGGCCAAGGGAGGAGGAGTAACCATGAAGCGATCGAGTCGGGGATGGAAGCTTATCTTAACGCTTCTCGCGGGCGTGCTGCTTGGCGGTTGCTGGGATCGCAATGAATTGAACGAGCTTGGCATCATCTCTGCGACCGGAATCGATTGGGCCGACGGGAAGTGGATTGCGTCCAGCCAGATCGTCCTTCCGCTCAGCACGATGGGCGAAGGGACCGGCAAGCAATTGAGCGTCGCGCCGGTCGACGTCTTCTCGACGGAAGGAGAAGGTATTCGCAACGCCTTCCGCAAGGCATCGCTGGAGACGACCAGGAAGCTATATTTCTCCCATAATCAAGTCGTGATTATCGGAGAGTCGGCGGCTAAGCATGGCTTCGATCCGCTGCTTGACGTGTATTTGCGCAATATGGACGCTAGGGAAGACGTCATTATGTTCTTGACGTCGGGCAAGGCGAGCGACATCCTTCGGCAGATCTCGCCGACTGAATGGAATCCGGGCAACGGTCTGCGCAAATTGATCGAAGCGGAGGATGAACAGACGTCCCGCATGCGCGCCATGAATATATTCCAAGTCATCTCGGAGCTGCTCGGTCCGACGCAATCGACAGCCATTCCTGAGATCCGCCTCTCAGGCAATCCCGAGACGCTGTCCTCGGTGGAAGCGTTGAAGAGATCGAAGCTGGACGCAAGATTGAAGCTCGGCCGCGTCGGCATCGTGAAACGCAACAAACTCGTGGGGTGGGTCAAACTCGAGGAATCGTCTGGCATGATGTGGCTCGGCAATCACGTCCGCAACGGGTTCGTCCCTTATAATTGCATGGGGGATAACGCGGTTCGAAGTTCCAGCTTTCGCGTCATTCAAGCCAAGACGAAGGCGACGCCGTATCTAGACGGGGGCCGGCTGCGCATGAAAGTCGAGGTAAGGGCGGAAGGCGCCATCGAGGATTTCGCCTGCCCGGACGACCTGTCCAAGCTCGATGTCGTGGAGCGGCAGGAAAAGTACGTCGAAGAGGGGATTACGCTGCTGATGGAGAAGGGCTGGAAGGCGCTGAAGAAGCTGCAGACGGATTCGGTCGGGTTCGGCACTCGCGTATACGAACGTTATCCGAAGCTATGGGCGAAGGTCAAGAATGACTGGGACGAACAATTCGCGAAGTTGGATCCCGAATTTCACGTGGCCGTGCATATCGAAGGGACGGGGAGCAGCAATCCTACCATCTCTTCCTACCAGCGGAAGCCATGAGCGGGCGCGACGACTTTATCGCGGCGGAGCCCATCGGGAAAATTCAATTGATGACGGCGATCATCCTGTTCGAGATCGGGAGCACGCCGATGTTCCTGCTCGCGCGCGACGCGGGACAGAACGCTTGGATAAGCATGGCCGTCGGCGCGGCAGCCGGGACGATCGTGCTGCTCGTATTGTTGAGTCTGCAGCGCGTGTCCGGCGAACAGGATTGGACCGAAATGCTGCTAAGCCGGCTTGGCAAATGGGGCGGAGGAGCGATGGCCGTCCTGTACGCGCTCATCTTCGCCTATGAATCCATGCGCAACGTGCGGGATTTCGGCGCCATGGCGAACGGGACGATCTTGCCGCAGACGCCGATGTGGGTCGTTATGTTGATCATTTCGGCCATCGCGTGTTATGCGGTCGCCAAAGGGATGAACGTCGTATTTCGGACGATCGAGCTGTTTTTCCCCTTCGTAGCGCTAAGCTATTGCACGGTTGCCTTGTTCTTCTTCATCTCGGATTTGCCCCATGCGTACCGATTACGGCCCGTCCTGGACCAAGGACTGGGACAAGTGCTGAAGCACGCGCTGCCGGAGCTGATCTCCTTTCCCTACGGTCAAGTCGTCGTGTTTCTGCTCTTCTGGAAGTACGCGAAGGAGCCGCGGCGCGCGATTCGCGTCAGCTTGACCGCCTTTGGACTCGTCTCGTTGTTTCTGACCGCCATGAGCGCGCTCACTCTGTCGATTATCGGCGCCGATTTCGCCAAACTCGTCGCGTATCCGTTTCTCGAAGCCGTCCAGCTTATCCATATCGCGGATTTTCTGGAGCGTCTCGACATATTCGTCACGTTGGTCATATTCCTTGGCTTGTTCGTGAAGCTATCGGTATTCTATTTGGCCTCGAACGTCATAATGAGCCGACTTACCGGTTGGTCCGGACGTACGTGCGCGATAATTCTTGGCCCGCTCATCTTCGGGGCTTCTTTCTTGGAGCCGAGCCAGACCTTCCATATTTGGCTCGGATTGAAGGTACAGGTGAAGTACGCATGGATTTACCAAGTCGTGGTCCCATTCCTGATTCTCGTCTTAACCTTGTTCGCGAAACGTAAATCCGCCCACCGCTCATCATGACGTCGATCGCGGCGTTCGCCTACTATCCCGGACGAATTTGCAAGTTGTTGGCAGGTATGTTTTCGCCCGGATTGCCGCACAGTACGATATGGGGCATTGCGGATTGTCCGCCCGTGCCAACCAGATCGGAAGGAGACCGTGTATGCGAACGTATCGTTGGCTGTCAGTGATCGGAGCGCTTGGTTTAACTATGCTGTCTAGCGCGTGCGGAAGTTCCGGAGAGGATCGGCATTCGGACCACAAGCAGACGCGGCAATTGCAAACGGAACAAACGCCAACTCGACACCTGCAGACGAAATCCTTGCAAACGAAACAACTGCAAACGCCGAACCAGTCCACTTACCAAATGAAAGCCGTCAATAATCCGGCCGCGGCGCAGCGCTCGGCCGCGATTCAGCGCGTGATTAACACGGGCATGAAGTACAGAGGGACTCCGTACGAGTTCGGCTCGAATCGTTCCACGACGAGAACGTTCGATTGCTCCGATTTCGTCAAGCATGCTTATGCCGAAGGCGCCGGAATCAAACTCCCCGCCGATTCGCGGCAACAAGGCATGTACGTCCGGAACAAGGGCACGGCCAATACGAATTGGCGCGCGCTCAGAGCCGGTGACGTCATGTTCTTCAGCAGTCCGGGCGTGAAGATTACCGGAACCAACCGTTATCGCGTCCGCATTACGCATGACGGCATCTATCTCGGCGACGGCAGAATTCTGCATACTTACTCCCGGGAATCCGGCGGCGTTCGAATCGACTCGATCGCGGGCAGCCAGTGGGAAAGACGCTTCCTGTTCGGGGGATCCGTCATTCGATAAAATCGACAACAGAACGCGAGACGAATACGATCAAGCCGCGCGCCCGCGGCTTTTTTTGTTGGTCAATCAACTTACCGTTCTCCAACCGCGCGAGGAGCGGGGCATAACTTGGTGCTGACGATGAATGCCAAGGTACAGCGAGAAACGGAGCAGGCGATCATGAGACAGCTGGAGAAGCTGCGGAATACGCCGGTAAGCCGGCATGGAGCGCCTTACGATTGGACGGGCTATGAGGTGGCCATGGAAGGCTTGCCCAGTACGCGGCGACGCTGGCCAGCCGAGGGGCGCGGATGAAGCCCCAGGTCGCGGATCGAACCTGTGGACGGCGACGGGAAGGTCGTGCAAGGGTATAAGCCCGAAGCGATGAACCAGGTCGAGTTCCCGGACGCTTACTGGGAAGAAGTGTTCCAAGGCATGTCGCAGGTCAAGGTGCAAGGGTTCGAGGATGCGGCCTATACCTTCTACCGGAAGACCGGCACTTCCCAGCAGGATGCGGGGGACCGCAAGAAGGTGGAGAACGCGGTATTCATCGCCTTCGCGCCGCAGGAGAATCCGAAACTGGCCGTCGCCGTCGTCGTGACGGACGGCGGCTATGGCGGCTATGGCGCGGCTCCGATCGCCCGCCGTATTTTCGATGCGTACGATAAGGAGAGCGGCTTGAAGGACGAAGCACGGCCATAAATCTATATATTAGCTGTATGGGCTGACCTTGCGGTCAGCCTTATTTCGATATTGTGAAGATATGCGAAATAGTAAAGCGTGTCCGCAATAGCGGACGAAAGCGAAGGTCAGCTCGGAGCCGCATCAAGCGCACTTACCCTCTAGGATGCCAGAGTCCAGAGTGTGCTAGGGACTATAGTTGACAGGCTTAAGTCTTAGGACGGACTTCAAAACCTACTGAAGCTTTGTCCGTCAGGACAAAAGCATGCCCCGCTGAAGCCCAATCGCCGACCGCGAACAAGTGCACCAGCACGAAAAAGGGAGTCCAGAGGGCGAAGCCCTTTGGTTCCCTTCAGCGGAGGGGGAAGGGGGAGGGAGCAACGAAGCTCTTTTAATCCCGCGCGTTACGCATCAAAGCGCGGGAAGCTCGTCATCAAGACGCCGAAATTCGTGTACCCACATCTTCATGTTCGGCAGCCAAGGCATGCCGGGATGCATGGAACGGATATGCGCTTCATATTGCGCCAGACTGTCGAATCCTTCCGAGACCGCGTCCGGTTCGGTTAACTCGCCGATGGATTGCCTGTAGACCCGATCCACGACGAAGCGCGCGCCGCCAAGCTCCATCGTCTCGCCGGGATCCGCATAACGTCCGTTGCGGCGGGTAGCCGTCTTGCGTCCGCTCAGTACCAGCGCGATATCGTCCGGCCGGGTAACGAGACGCTCGATGGCGCACGTTTTCGGTCCGAGTTCGCGTTCATTCGCGTTGGCTGGATTCGTTGGCGACAAGGGGGATTCCTCCTTTCTTCATCATATGGGAGGCCAGCGCGAGCAGGATCGGTACGGCATAACCGAATACCAAATTGAGCGGCACATAGACCCGAAAGAGAAAATCGCTCATCTCCTCGAAATTGTCGGCGAACCAGAACGCGCAGCCGCCAAGCAACCAGCCATAGGGCAAGATAAGCGGACGATAGTCGCGGAGCTTCAACAGCTGGCCCGTGCCGAGGCACAGGCCATAAAAGAATACGGTGATCCGGAACATCAGACCGACGGTCCAGAATAATATCGCGATCGCATCGAAACGGTTGAGCACGTCGCTTGCCTCGATATAGCGAACTTCGGCGAAGGTCGGGAACGTCAGCCTGGCCGCTTCGTCCGCGCCGAACATCGCGATCGGTCCGGTGACGGGACCGATGAAGAACAACAGCGTTAGTCCGCTCGCCGCGAAGGTGTAGCGCATCAGCTTGGCAGGGTGCCGGGCATAGGGGAGAATCATGCCCATCAGCACGAATTCGCCGAACCAGCCCATGATCGACAAGGCGCCTGCCGCGACGGGGCCGGGACCCCGGCCGAGAATCGGGAGGAGATTGCCGTAATCCTTCTGACCCACGGTGAGCAGCACGACGAGCATCGCGACCGCGACCAGCACCGGCAGCATGATCTGATTCATCCGCCCGAACGTCTCGAGACCTTGATGGACGAGATACGCGCACAGCAGCAGGATGATCGCGACGAACGCGACGAACGGCGTCTCCGGCATAATCATGCTATAGGTTTCGGCGAACAGACGCACGGCGAGTATCGTCATCAGGCCAAAGTAGAGCAAAAACAGCATCGCGAGCAGCTTCCCCGCCAGCCGGAAGCGGCTGGCGGCCAGCTCGACCAGCGATACGCCGGGATGGCGCTGCGCCAATTTGGTCACGGCGAACACGCTTGACAGACCAAGCGCCGTGCCGATTGTGGCGGATATCCAGCCATCTTGCCGGCTTCGCACGATGACCAGCGTCAGCAGAATGAGATGCCCCATGATGGTTAACGTCATAATGCTGAGCATGGCTGCCTGGATGTTGCTGATACGACCTCGCTCGATCATGTTCAACCGCCTCCCCGATCAGGGTATCATCGTCACCAGCATCTTCGAGATTGAGGGAAGATGGAATTGATAAATCTTGCCGACGCCGGCCAGCAGCGCGGCGGCGGTAATCCCCGCATGCAGCCAGGCGAGTCTCGCGGGTCCTTCCCGCCAGGCGCGAACGGCTTGCGGGACAATCGAGCCGAGCAGCAGTAGGACGAACATCGCGCTGAGCGCGAACGGACTCATGAAGGCGCCCCCCGTTCATATACCGGCTCATGCATTAGGCCGGACCTGCGAATATCGGCATCCACGGATAATTCGACGACGAGCTCGCGCAGTCCGCCGGAGTGCCACGATGGCGCCAGCTTGGCCCATAGCTTCGGATTCGCGCGATAGATGGCCTGTCCGAATCCGAATACATCGGCTTGCAGCTCATCCTTGGCGAGGCGCAGCGCCGACTCGATCTCTTCTGTGACGTCCTGCTTCAGCTGGTCGTTCAGCCGACGGATACCATCGGAGGAGAGGTCGATCCCCGGGCAGGTCACCTCGCCGATCCCGCCTTCCACGTGGACCTTCGCCTCAATGCGAACATCGCCGGAATCTTGGAATATCGGTCGAACGGAGGCCGTTTCCCGGGTATATTCGTAACTGATCTTGCCTTCGCCGCTGCCGGAAGGGCAGGGCGTATAGGCGATTCCGCCGTGGACTTTGCCCCTCAGCCATAAAACGCCGCGCGTCTGCTCCCGATCCAGCCAGCCGACGAGCTGGTTCTCCCGGAAGACCGCGGCGCCGCGGATATAGACCATGCTGGCTCGTTTCTGATTGACGGTCAACGCGAGCTTCTGGCCTTTGGTCACGCTGATCTCGCCCGTGATGTGATCCGTCGTCGCCTGCAGCAGGGAGCGATTGAAATCGTTCAGATCCGTGATCATCGTGTTGGCGGCAAGCCGGGAGTTGCGGATCTGGCCGTGGATCTCCGCGCCCAGGCTGCCTTCCAGCTGCGACGACGTCTTGAGAATGTCGGCGGCCGATGACCGGGTCACGAGCATGACGATGTTCTTGCGGAACTGATGCTGGCGATTGAAGAAATCGAGCGATGGCGCGAGCTTGGACCGGGCAATCGATTCGCTCATCACGATAATGTCCAGGTGGGACCAATACAGCCGCTTGGACATCATGAACGATAGTTTGCGCATCGCATCGAACAGATTGGCGCCTTCGGCTTCCGCGACGACGGTCGTGGAGCTCTGTTGGGCGCTGACGGCTTGCTGGTTGCCGCCCAACGGCCGGATAATCAGCGCGGAAAGCCGGAAATTGCCATTCTCGGCCGCGTCGATCCCGATCATCGTAATGATGGCCAGGTCGCTAATCTCCGTGCTGCTCCAACAACCGGACGTCAAGAGAAGGATAGCCAATCCGCAAGGTAGACTCGCAAGCCTGCGCATTCGCCGCGCCCAGGCATTCGCGATCATGAGGATCCTCCTCCGCCAGGCTGCGGCTGTCTGGTGTCGCTTGGTCCGGCGGACGCCGGTTGCTCCGAATCAGACTTCAGCTTGCTGGTCTGCTTCGCCCACCATGGCGACTGCCAGAATACGTCCGCCCAACCGGTCCGACGTGCGGGGGATAACGGGGTCAAGTAGGGCACGCCGACCGAACGCAGGCTGCATAGATGAGCGAGCACGAACATCAGCCCTACGATTATGCCCATGAAGCCGAACATGCCGCCAAGCAGCAGCATCGGGAAGCTAATGATTCGGACGACTTGCATAAAGGCGTAATTCGGCAGGACGAACGTCGTAAGGGCGGTAACCGCGACGACGATAACCATAAGCGCGCCGACCAGTCCCGCTTGAACGGCCGCTTGGCCGATGACCAAGGTGCCGACGATCGTGACGGCGTTCCCGATCGCCTTGGGCATGCGTAGTCCGGCTTCCCGGACCAGCTCGAAGATCAACTGCATGAACAACGCTTCGATCAAGATCGGATATGGCAGATCTTCGCGGAACCCGGATATCCGGATAAGCAGCGGCGTTTGCAGCAAATCCTGGTGAATCGTCGTGATCGCGACGTAGAAGGCCGGCAGGAAGCACGAAATCAACAGTCCGAGCGTCCGCACCCAGCGGATGAACGTCGAAGGAAGCGAACCGTCGTAATAGTCTTCGTTGGAGTGCAGGAACTCCACGAACAATGCCGGGGCCAGCAAGACGAACGGCGTTCCTTCGGTCACGATCGCGACTTTGCCCTCCAGCAGCCCGGCGCAGATGCGGTCCGGACGCTCGCTCGTGTACAGCTGGGGAAAAGGCGACCACTTGGCATCCTGCAGACACTGCTCGATGTAATTGCTCTCCAGTACGCTTTCTAGCTCGATCTTGCGCAATCGGTCATGAATCTCGTGCACGATCGCGTCGTCGGCGATGCCTTGCACGTACAACACCGCGACGCCAGTCCGCGTCATGCTCCCCAGCACTTGAAACCGCGCCTTCAAGTCAGGGCTCCGGATCCGGCGACGGATGAGCATAACGTTCGTGTTAAGCTGCTCGACGAACCCTTCGCGCGGACCGCGCACGACCTGTTCGGTCACCGGTTCATCAACGCCGCGCCCGTCGGAACTGACGGTCTGGAAGCGCAGCGCATGCGGAGCGCCATCCAGCAGCAGGACCGTCATGCCGTAAAGAATCGCGTCGATGACCTGATTCAAGTCGTCTTCTTCCGTCGCTTGACTGAGCGGGAAAGCGGCTTGGAGCCGATCGAACGGCTGCGCGGTCGCTGACTCGTCCGTTCTCTCCGGATCAGGCGAATGCCGCAATTCGGACAGTCTTTCCTCGATGCCGTTAAGCAGCGAGTCATTCACGATGACGTTCATATAAAGCAAATAGCCCGGCGCCTTGCCGATGGTAACCGGACGAATGGTCAGATCGTCGCAGTCGGAGAAGGTCTCCTTGACGTAATCAAGCGTCTCCTCGATCCGATCGAACAATGGCACGCGTTCCTTATTGTTCCGATCGTGCTCTTGCGAGGGGAGAGCGGACTTCCGCTTCGTCCAAGTCGCCATTCCCAATTCCTCCATTAATTCCATCCTGTTAACGGTTAGAATGGCGTCTTGGCAAGAAAATTATGTATGTATCAGCCTGTACCGGTCGTGGGACTCGAAGCACGTAAAGGAGCGATACGGAAGAACTAGAGCCGATTGGATCGTCCAAGCCAGCGACGCGAAGCGGGAAGCAGGCAATAAAATGGGAATTAGTCAGGCAATACGACCCGCCGGCCGGCGCTGAGCGAGGACGCTTTGCGATCAATTTCGCGCATTTAATTAGTTAATATATTAATTAACAACTATCATAATATATCGAACAAATTTAGGTGGTAGATATTAATCAGGTATCTCAAGTATTAACAATTGGGAGATTATTACTATTCCGCCCGCGAAAAGAGAGTGATATATTGAAGGCGGATACAAGATATCGTGCGCACGATGGATCCGCATGAGCAGGATGCTAGAATGGCCGCTACCATTCCTGTTCCTTAATCCCTCAAATAGGCGGTGTTAATAATATGAAGAAGTTATTCGGTTGGGTGTTAACGATGGGGTTGATCGTCTCATGTCTGCCGGCGCTGCCGGCGAATGCCGCGACGACGGTCAATTCGACCATTATCGTGCCGGCGGGCACGACGTACGACGGCAAAGGCCAAACCTTCGTGGCAAACCCGAGCACGCTCGGGGACGGCAGTCAAGCGGAAGGCCAGAAGCCGGTATTCCGCCTGGAGGCGGGGGCGACGCTGAAGAACGTCATTCTCGCCGCGCCGGCAGCCGACGGGGTGCATTGCTACGGCAACTGCAATATCGTCAACGTGACTTGGTCCGACGTCGGCGAAGACGCTTTGACGCTGAAAGCATCCGGCACGGTGAATATTACCGGCGGCGCGGCGTACAAAGCGTACGACAAGGTATTCCAACTGAACGCGGCGGGAACGATCAATATCAAAAACTTCAAAGCGAACGATATCGGCAAGCTGGTGCGCCAACTCGGCGGCTCGACGTACAAGACCGTCATGACGGTCGACAACTGCGATATTTCGAACGTCAAAGATTCCATTCTGCGGACCGACAGCACCGTCAGCACGGGCAAGATCACGAATACTCGTTATTCCAAAGTGCCGACGCTGTTTAAGGGCTTCGCGTCGGGCAAGACGAGCCAATCCGGAAATACGGCTTATTAATTGGTTCGCAAGCTGAATAGCATCGCTTGAACAACGCGAAGGCCGGCTGTCTCGGGGACGGCCGGCCTTCGCTATTCGGCCGAAGTCCGCCGTCGCCGCGGTCTTCGGCCATTCGCGTTCCTTTAAGTGGTGACAAGCTGCGGAGCCGGTGCGCCTTGCCGCTGCCAGAAGTCGACGATCTGCTTCGTATCGGCCACCATGCCGAAGTAGGCGTCGACCGTTTTCAGCGTCATGTCGTGTTCGGGCTGCGTAAAGGCGGCACAGGCGTCTTTCACGAGCACGATGCGGTAATCCAGCATGAAGCCGTCCCGGGCGGTGGATTCCACGCACAGATTCGTGCTGACGCCGGTCATGATCAGCGTCTCGATCTTCATCGTCTGCAGCACCGACGCCAGTCTCGTATGAATAAATCCGCTGTATCGATGCTTCTTGACGACGGTCTCGCTGGGCAGCGGCGCCACCTCGTAGAATTCCGCCCCCCAGCTGCCCGTATGGCAGATCGGATTGATCCCATCGGCGAAGCGGGATACCCACACGTCCGAATCGGTCGCCTTCTCATGGTTCGTCTGCAGAAAAATGACGGGTACGCCGTGTTCCCGCGCCGATGCCAGCAGGCCGTGCAACGCAGGCATCATCGTTTTGACGGCGCTCACGTCGCTGCCGATTTTCGCGATCGCGCCATCCGGGTGACAGTAGTCGTTTTGCACGTCCACGACGATAACCGCCGATTTCTTATTCGCCAAGTTCGCGATTAATTTCTCCAAGCACGCTCACCTTCTTTTCGTTAAGTACTTGTCTATCGGTACAGCTTATTTTCCCATTCGGCCGCGATTATTATGACGAACCGTTCCGCTCCTGGCGAGAAGGATAATGTTGGCATACTCGCGAATAGTACACACGGATCAAGGCGCGATAAGCGCGCCATGACGTACTGGCGGACGAAGCGCGAAGAGGAGGATATGAGATGAGAATGCATCCTTTGCGCAAGGCGGGGACGAACCGGGTGATCCGGCATGTATAAGCTTGTTATCGTCGATGACGAAGCGCTCGTGCGCGAGGCGATCCGCGAGCAGATGGATTGGGCTTCGCTCGGCTTCGATTGCGTCGGAGATTATGAAGACGGGGAAGAAGCGCTCGAGCACATCGCGGATAACGCGCCTGACGTCGTGCTGACCGATATTTGCATGCCGTTCATGGACGGACTTGCGCTAACGCGCGAGCTGGCGTCGCGCCATCCGGAGACGAAGGTGCTTATATTAACGGGTTTTGACGAGTTCGATTATGCGCGGCAGGCGGTTGAGCTGCAAGCGTTCGATTTTATTTTGAAACCGGTTACATGCGCGGAGCTCGCCCGCGCGCTGCTTCGGCTGAAGGACGAGCTGGACAAGGATCGGGCGCGCAAGGACGAATACGAGCGGCTGCGCAAGGAGATGAACGAGAGCTTGCCCGTGTTGCGCGAGCGGTTCCTCGAACGATTGCTTACCTCGCGTCTACCGGAGAGGGAGGTCGCGGAGCGGTGCGCGTATTTCGATCTGTCCTGGAACGGGGAATGGCTGGCGGCGGCGATGTTCGATCTGGAACCGCCGGGCGAGGAAGAATGCTTTTCCGTTCTCGACGAGGAGCTGCTCCGCTTCGCGCTCTTCAATATCGCGCAGGAGTTGTTCGCGCTTCGCCGCGGAACGGCCGTCTTCCGAGACCGGAACAATCAGGTGCTCGTGCTGCTGTCGGGCGCGGAGCCCGATGCGCTGCAAGAGGAGGCGGCCGCCGCGGCGGAGGAGCTGCGGATAGCCGCGGATCGTTACTTGCCGGCGCGGATCTCGGCCGGAGTGGGCCGCAGCATCCAAGGTCTGGCATCGGCGCATCTCGTCTATGATTCCGCGTTGTCGGCGCTGGACTATCGATTCGTTCTGGGGCGGGGGACGATTATTCGCTTAATGGACATGGAG
Organism: Paenibacillus methanolicus; assembly: GCF_008124765.1. GTDB lineage: Bacteria > Bacillota > Bacilli > Paenibacillales > Paenibacillaceae > Paenibacillus_Z > Paenibacillus_Z methanolicus. Next base: position 494,860 of record NZ_VNHS01000001.1, read on the forward strand.
CAGCGTTCGCGGCCGGCCCTCGCCTCCGCGCTGGCGTGGGAGAAGGAACTCATCAGTAAGATGAAGACTGCGACCGCCGAAGAGACGGACGACGTCGTGACGCGTCTGTTCGCCGCATTCCGGGCGCAGGCATTCACGGCGGAAGCGTGCCGCATCTATGCGCAGCGCATCGCGCTCGCGATGGCGCAGACCGTCTACGAGATGGACGGCGCGACGGACGATTCGCTCGGCGATGCGGATACGCCGCTATTCGCGCCTTCCAAATTCGGCACGCTCGTCGAGATGGAGCAATGGATGAAGCGATTGTGCCGGCAGGCCGCCCGATTGATCCGCGGGGCGCGCGAGAATTTCGGCGCCGGCCAAGTGGCGAAGGCGAAGGCGTTCGTCGATGCCCGATATGCCGATCCGGAGCTGTCGCTGGGCACCGTATGCCAGCATGTGGCGATGAGCACGAGCTATTTCAGCACCTTGTTCAAAAGCCATGCCGGTCACACGTTCGTGGAATATTTGACTCGCGTTCGCATGGAGCAGGCCAAGGCGCTCCTGAAGCTAACGGGCAAGAAGAGTTCGGAAATCGCGTATGAGGTCGGGTACGCGGACCCGCATTATTTTAGCGGCGCCTTCAAGAAACATACCGGGATGACGCCGACCGAGTACCGGCAAAAGATCGCCGAGGAGATTGGCTCATGAGAGCGCTGATGCACCCCACTCGGCCGCGCAGCATTCATGCCAACCTGTCGCTTGCGTTCGCGCTGCTAATTCTCGTCACGGTGCTGATCATGAGCATTATTTCGTACTATTTGTCCAAAGACGCGGTGCAGGAAACGACGCAAGCTTACACGACCGAATTCATGAAGCAAGTGAACGCGAATATGAAGACGTACGTAAGCGGGATGGAACATATCGCCGGTCTTGTGGCGGGAAGCCGGCAGGTGCATGACTATTTGTCGGCGGATCGGTATCCGAGCCTGGTTGAGGAGAAGCAAGCGAGGGAAGGCGTGTACGAGTATTTGCACGCCATGGTGGCCACGCGCAACGACATCGTATCCGTGAGCTTGTTCGGCGAAGATGGCCGGTTCGTATCCGGCAGCCGGGAGCTCGAAGTGAACCCTTATGTCGAGCTGCGGGATATGAATTGGTACCGGCAGGCGAAGGCGGCCAAAGGCGAGAACGTTATCTCGTCTTCGCATGTCCAGCCGATCTTCTTGGACCGTCACGTCTGGGTCGTCTCCATGAGCCGGGCGCTGTACGGCAAGGAGACCGGCGAACCGCTCGGCGTCTTCCTCGTCGATCTGAACTTCAGCGTTATGAACGATATGTTCGCGGACATTCAACTGGGCAACCGGGGTTATCTGTTCGTCGTCGACAACAGCGGCAAGCTCGTCTATCACCCCCAGCAGCAGCTCGTATACAGCGGATTGAAGACGGAGCAGATCGACAAGGTGCTGGAGCTTGGCAGAGGCAGCTTCACGATCGGGGAAGGGAGCGCGCGCCGGATGTACACCGTGCAGGATTCGGGCTTCGGCTGGAAGCTCGTCGGCGTCAGCTACGTCAGCGAGCTGGTCGGCAACAAGGAGCGAATGGGGATGTCCTTCTTCGCCCTTGGCGCGGTATGCATTCTCATCTCTATTGTGCTGTCCGTAATCTTGTCCAATCGTCTGATCCGGCCGATCACCCAGCTGCAGCGTTACATGAAGGAGGTCGAGAAGGGAAACTTCGACATCCAGGTCCCGGTTCCGTTCTCGATCGAGATCGGCCGTCTCGCCCGCGCGTTCAATCTGATGGTGGAACGGATCAAGGAGTTGATGGTGCGCGTCGTGCGCGAGGAAGAGTTGAAGCGGACGAGCGAGCTGAACGCGCTGCAAATGCAGATCAATCCCCATTTCTTGTACAATACGCTCGATTCGATCGTCTGGATGGCGGAGAGCGGCAAGGATAAGGAGGTGGTGCTCATGACATCGTCGCTGGCCAAGCTGTTCCGGGCTTCCATTGGCAAAGGCGAGGCGTTGGTGACCGTCCAGGCGGAACTCGATCACATCGCCCACTATCTCACCATTCAGAAAATGCGCTACAAACGAAAGCTGGACTATGTTATCGAGGCGGACGATTCGATTCTGGATTGCCTGACGATCCGCGTCGTGCTGCAGCCGCTCGTCGAGAACGCGATTTACCATGGGATCAAGAACAAACGGGGCCCCGGCATGATCCGGATCACGGCGGCGGAGACCGGCGGGGACCTTACGCTCCGCGTGGAAGACGACGGAATCGGCGTCGACGGCGCTCGGATGCGCGCGCTGCTCGAAGGAAGAGAAGATTCGGGACCGAAGGGCGGCGTCGGCGTGCGCAATGTTCATGACCGCTTGCGACTGCAATTCGGCAGCCGTTACGGTCTATCGTTCGAGGGCGGACCAGGCGAAGGGACCATCGTGACGGTCCGTCTTCCGAAGCGGGCGCTTGGAGGTGAGGAGCTATCATGAACCGGACTTGGAAACGCGCGGCGGGGATGCTGCTGGCGGCTGCCGCGCTCGCGGCCGCGGCGATCTGGAGCGGCTGGCTCCCCTCTCCGGCAGGAGGAGGACGCGAGGCGCAGCCGCGCATGATCTTCGTCATCAAATCGGTAGACCCCACGATCGAATTCTGGCAGGTGCTCCAGGACGGGATCCGCGAGGCGGCGACTGAATTCGGCGTCCGCGTCGAGATCGTCGGTCCGGATAACGAGACCGACGTGGAGGGGCAAATCCGCATCTTAGAACAAGCCGCTTCGGCTCGGCCGGACGCGATCGTGCTCGCGGCGACCGAGCTGAACCGGCTCGTCCCGGCGGCGCGACAGGCCGTGGAAGCCGGCGTGGAATTGCTTACCGTCGATTCCGGCATCGAGCCCGACTTGGCGAGCACGATGATCGCCACGGATAACGTCGCCGCGGGGAAAGCCGCCGGCTCGGAGCTGCTCTCCATGCTGGATCGCCCGTCCCAAGTGGCGATCATCAGCTTCGTCCGCAATTCCGCTTCTCAGCTCGATCGCGAGGAGGGCGTCAAGTCGGTCTTGGCGGCGCACCCGGACATCGAGCTGCTCGGCACGTATTATAGCGAGGGTTACGAGCAGCGCGCTTACGAGACGACGCTTGCGCTGCTGCGGGCGCATCCGAACCTGCGCGGCATCGTCGGTTTGAACGAGCCGTCCTCCGTCGGGGCGGGGAGAGCGATTGAGGAGGCCGGGCTAGTCAACCAAGTGAAGCTGATCGGATTCGATAGCTCCGACGCGGAGGTGAGACAGCTCGAGCGGGGCGTCATGCACGCGACGGTTATCCAGAAGCCCTTCCAGATGGGCTACTTAAGCGTGAAGACGGCGCTTGAGACGCTCCGGGGCAAACGCGTCCCGCAGCGAATCGATACCGGCTCCGTCGTCGTCACCAAACGCAACATGTATGAGGAAGAGAATCAGAAGCTGTTGTTTCCGTTCGTCAGGCGGCAGCTGCCGTAACGTCGGCAAGGTATGGAACACACTTCGCAAGCGCAATGAGGCTCGTCGGCTAACCGGCGGGCTTTTTTTGCGCTTTACGCAGTACTGCGTAAATTTTTCGACTGTTTCAGGAAAAAATCACATGTAAGCCCTTTCAATCGAAAGGTACAGTATAGCTATGGACGCGGATGAAAGGAGTGACCAGGGATGGACGAAGCGGAAGAAGCGCTCGTACGGATGGAAGGGATCGAGAAACATTTCGCCGGCGTGCATGCGCTGAAGGACTGCCGGTTTGAGCTGTTGGCCGGAGAAGTGCACGGGCTGGTCGGCGAGAACGGCGCCGGCAAATCCACTTTGATGAAGGTGTTGACCGGCGTGTACCGGCCTAATGCGGGGATCATTCGAATCGACGGGCGCGACGTGCAATTGAGCGACCCCAAGGCGGCGCAAGCGCTTGGCATCGGCATGATTCACCAGGAGCTGAACTTGGCGCCGGACTTGACGGTGGCGCAGAATATCTTCATCGGCCGCGAGCCGCGCCGAGGATTCGGTTTATTCCTGGACGACAAGACGATGAACGAACGGACGCGGGAACTGCTGGCCGGCATGAATCTCGATATCGATCCGCGATCGCAGGTAGCCGGTCTGACCGTCGCCAAGCAGCAGATGGTGGAGATCGTGAAGGCGATCTCGCTCGACTCGAAGGTGCTGATCATGGACGAGCCGACGGCGGCGCTCAGCGACGCGGAGATCGAAGAGCTGTTCGTCGTGATCGAGCGACTGCGCGGCCAAGGCGTCGGCATCGTATACATCTCGCACCGGATGGCGGAGCTGCAGCGGATCTGCGACCGCATCACGGTCATGCGCGACGGTCAATACATGGACACGGTCAAGATCGGGGAAGTCACGGTCGATCGCATCATCGCGATGATGGTCGGCCGCGAGCTCTATCAAGCCGACAAGTCGGCGCATGCCGGAGCTCACGCCGACATCGTCCTCGAAGTAAAGGGACTACGACGCGGCCGCGCGCTGCGGAATATCGATCTCCAGCTGCGCCGGGGCGAAATCCTTGGCATCGCCGGTCTCGTCGGGGCCGGCCGCACGGAGCTCGCCAGGGCGATCTTCGGCGCGGATCCGATCGACGGCGGCGAGCTCTACATTCGCGGACGGCGCATTGCCATCCGAAGTCCGCACCAAGCGGTTCTTCACGGGGTCGGCTATCTGTCGGAGGACCGGAAGCAGTACGGCTGTCTGCTTGACATGGACGTCAAGACGAACGTGGCGATCGCCTCCATGCCGCGATACGCGCAAGCAGGCTGGATGAAGGACGCCGAGATCGAACGCCGGGCGTCGCTCGTGGTCGATCAGCTGCGCGTGAAGACGCCGAGCATCCATCAACCGATCAAGTTCCTCTCGGGCGGCAATCAACAGAAAGCGATCATCGGCAAGTGGCTGACGCGGGACTGCGATATTCTCATCTTCGACGAACCGACCCGGGGCATCGATATCGGCGCCAAGGGCGAAATTTACAAGCTGCTCGACCAGCTCGCCGCCGAAGGGAAATCGATCATCATGATCAGCTCCGAGCTGCCCGAGATCTTACGGCTCAGCCATCGGATTCTCGTCATGTGCGAAGGACGCATCACGGGCGAGCTGACGAACGACGGAAGCGTTACGCAGGAGTCGATCATGCATTACGCAACCCGCCGGATTGGCTAATTTCGACACCATAAAGGAGCGTGTGCTCATGAAAGATACGGCGCTGGTCACGCAGGGCGGCAAGCGCGCGCCGGTCATCCCGCCGGGACTGCTGCAGCAAGTGCTTGCCTTCGGCAGCTTGATCGTGCTCGTGCTCGTCTTCTCGCTGGCCTCCGGGAACTTCTTTCAATTCTCCAACATCGTCGGGATTCTGTTGTCGACGGCCGTCATCGGCGTGCTGGCGCTCGGCTCGACGTTCGTCATCATCACCGGCGGCATCGACTTATCCGTCGGCACGGTCATGACGCTAAGCGCCGTTATGACAGGCGTGTTCATCACGTTCTGGGGATTGCCGGTACCGCTCGGATTACTCGGCGGCATTCTAACCGGAGCATTGTGCGGCATGGTCTCGGGCGTGGCGATTGCCAAGATGAAAATTCCGCCGTTCATCGCGACGCTGGCGATGATGATGATCGCCAAAGGGCTCGCGCTCGTCATCTCGGGCACGAAGCCGATCTATTTCACCGATCACCCGGCCTTCGGCGAGATCGCGCTTGGCTCGCTTCTGGCTTCGCTCATACCGGGCTTCGCCATTCCGAACGCCGTCCTCGTCTTCTTCGCCGTGGCGATTATCGGCGCGATCGTGCTCTCCAGGACGATCATCGGCCGGTACAACCTCGCCATCGGCAGCAATGAAGAAGCGACGCGCCTATCGGGGGTCAACGTGACGTTCTGGAAGATCGTCATCTACACGATGACCGGCCTCTTCACCGGCTTGGCCGGCATTCTGATGGCTTCCCGGCTCAACTCGGCTCAGCCCGCGCTCGGCATGGGCTACGAGCTGGAAGCGATCGCGGCGGTCGTCATCGGCGGCACGTCGCTGAGCGGCGGCAAAGGCACGATCGTCGGCACGGTCATCGGAGCGCTCATCATGAGCGTGCTGACCAACGGCTTGCGCATCTTGTCGGTGCCGCAGGAATGGCAGACGGTCGTCGTCGGCTTCGTCATCGTGCTCGCCGTCTATGCGGACATTTTGCGCCGACGCAAGCACGCCGCATGAATGCGATTCGTCAATTCAATCGGACAAAGGGGAGAATCTAACATGAAGAACGCTGTGTTGAAAAAAGGGGCCGCCTCGCTGCTGATCCTCGCAACAATGCTTGCCGTCAGCGCTTGCGGCGGCAATAACGGGAGCGGTTCTGCCGCAAACGGGAAGACGAACGCGCCAAGCGAGCCGGCGACCGCGGAAACTTCGGCCGACAAGCTGTACATTCCGGTCATCTCCAAAGGGTTCCAGCATCAATTCTGGCAGGCGGTGAAGATCGGCGCCGAGAAGGCCGCGGCGGAGTTCGACGTGGAGATTACGTTCGAAGGTCCCGAGACGGAGCAGCAGGTCGACAAGCAGCTGGAGATGCTGCAGGTGGCGCTGGACAAGAAGCCGAGCGCGATCGGCTTCGCGGCGCTCGACAGCCAAGCTTCGATCCCGCTGCTCAAGAAGGCGCAGGACGCGGGCATTCCGATCATCGCCTTCGACTCCGGCGTTGACAGCGACATTCCGGTCAGCACGGCCGCGACGGACAATAATGCGGCGGCTGCGCTGGCGGCCGACAAGATGGCGGCGCTGATCGGCGGCGAAGGCGAGATCGCGGTCGTCGCCCACGACCAGACGAGCCGCACCGGCGTCGACCGGCGCGACGGCTTCGTGGAGCAGATCAAGGCGAAGCATCCGAATATTAAGGTGGTCGATATTCAGTACGGCGGCGACCATCTGAAGGCGACCGACCTAGCCAAGGCGATCATTCAGGCGCATCCGAACGTCAAAGGCATATTCGGCACGAACGAAGGCGCGGCCATCGGCGTCATCAATGCCATTACCGAACTAAAATTGGAGGGCAAAATCACCATCATCGGCTACGACTCGGGCAAAGCGCAAATCGACGCGATCAAGGAAGGCAAAATGGCGGGCGCGATTACGCAAAATCCGATCGGTATCGGCTATGAGACGGTGAAGGCCGCGGTGCAGGCGGTGAAGGGCGAAACGATCGGCAAAGCGATCGACACCGGCTTCTACTGGTACGACAAAACGAACATCGACAGCGAAGAAATCAAGGCCGTGCTGTACGAATAACGCGTAGGGGCTTGCATCGCAAGATGCAGGCCCTTTTGCGACCGCGCTGGCCGTTTCGCCTTGATAGATAAAGACAATTTGCATTGTTATGCAACCTGAGGTACGATTACACTCTGTATAGTATAGAAATTCAAGTGATTGCGGAGGACGAGCAATGAGCAACCAATCCATCTTTGCACCAGGACAAGAACTAATTACGGATAAAGAATTCGAACTTGCCATCAAACACAAGTTGAATGTCATCGTTACGCAGAACGGCGTTCGCCAGCGTCCGATTACGAACCTCAGCGCTTACAACACGACGACGGCTACGCTCTCGGACGGGAAGCGGTTCCTCAGATCGGCGCATAAGTTCCATACGTACAGCGAAGAAATGCACGCGAAGTAAGACGAAGAAGGAGGGCTCGTTCCTCCATTGGGCAACAACATCACGCTTAAGAAGCCGCAGCCATGCGGCTTCTTTTGTTTATTCAAGCGTTTGATCGTATCGAAACCTCCGAGCCCGTCGGTCCCTCGCTTCACGTAAATAGACATACTGCGCCGAACTTGCAAATAAAAGATAGAAGAGAGCGCAGCAAGGCTCGAAGGAGGCTGGACGACGAGCGATGAACGCCTATACGCAAGCGACTTTTCAAGCGGTCGCGGACGCGATCGTTCCTTGGGGAAAGCAACCGGGACGATATCCGATCGCCGCATTCGTAAGACAACAAATCGATCATTCGCAATTCGTTCCGCCCGATACCGATCCCTCGCATCCGATCGAACCGCTGTCGCTGTCTACGGCCAAGCTGCTCGATGTCGGCGCGGCGGCATTGATCGAGAGGGGATTAACGATCCACCCCATCCGGAATGGTCAATTCCCGGGCGGAGGCTTGTTCGCCAGCTTGGCTCGTATCGATCGATTGCGGGTCATCGCGCTGCTGAATCAATCCGCCGTTCCGATGGATGCAATGCCTAGTCTTTATCGCGACAATCCCGGCTTGGTCCTCACGATGATGGATTCCCTCCATCAGCTGACCATGTTCGGTTATGACTCGGAGTGGTTCGGCTACGGAACGACTCGGCTGCTGCCGCCGAATGACCAGCGCGTCGAATATTTCCCGCCTTCTTGGTGCCAGACCGGCTATCCGGGTCCGGCGTTCGGTTATCGCGCGCTGCGCTGCGGTTCTCTCCCGCCAATGCGCTCAGGGGGGGACGATCATCGTGAGTAAACCGGACGTCATCGTCATCGGCAGCGGAGGCGGCGGGGCCGTCATCGCCAAGGAACTTGGCGAGCAAGGGCTGGACGTCTTAGTCTTGGAGGCAGGCCCTTGGTATGGCAATGTCAAGTGGCCGGAGCCGAACAAGTACGGCGGGGCGGCGAGCAGCGCGAGTCCGGATGATTTGAACATCGCGTTATTGCGGAAGCACTATTCGAAGTACGAGGGCGAGATGAACGATTTGATCACGGGACGGATGCGCTGGGGCCCGGCGGACCGGGATCGGGCGCCGTGGTACCGGAATATGAAGCAGCGGGGCTTCGTCTGGCAGGTCGCCGGCGTCGGCGGAACGACGCAAATTTATTTGGCTAACTCGCCGCGCGCGTTCCCGAGCGCCATCGATGGCATTTGGCCGCTATCCTATGAGGAATTGATCCCCTATTACGAGAAAGTGGAGGCGACGCTCCCGGTCGCGTTCGCCCCGTCGACGGCCAAGGAAGAGCTATTCTTCTACGGCGCCAAGAAAGCCGGCTGGCCGCTGATTCCGACGTTGAACGTGACAAACCCGGGTTATCGTCCGCAGCCTAATGCCATTCTCTTGCCCAACCGCCATCTCATGGACCCGACCTACTCCATGGAGCAGCTATCCCATATGGAAGGCTGCACGCTCGCCGGTCATTGCATCAACGGTTGTCCCCACGGCCCCTCCGTCGACCGGGTTGCGAAGCGTTCCGCTAATGTCAGCTACATCCCGCTCGCGCTGCGTACCGGGCGCGTAACGATCAGGCCGAATACCTTCGTCACCAAAGTGCTGACGGAGAAACGTCCCGCGGGCGAGTTGTATGCCAGCGGCGTGCGAGTGCGGGATACGTGGACCGGAGAGACGGAGGAGCTGCATGCCGATGCGGTCGTCATGGCGGCCGGTACGATCGAGACGCCGCGCCTGTGGCTGAATTCGGGGCTTCCGGACAACGGGTGGGTTGGCAAAGGACTCGTTAATCACTATTTCGATTGGGTGACCGGTCTATTCGACGAGCGCGATCTGCTCTCCATCCTGGGGAGCCCGACAACCGATCCGTTCGTCGGCCATACCTCGGGAGCCAGGTTGGATATCCCGGGCTTGGGCTCGATGATCGTAACCGGGTTAAGCCCGGGTCTCACGAGCTCGATGAGCTTCGGGTTGAGTCAAGCCGGTTATGCCGACCTGCATCCCTATGCGCAAGCGATGCCGGATTACGCCAGAGGTTGGGTCGTCGGATCCCAATGGCGGGAGTGGATGTCCCGCTATCGGCAGACGCTGAGCATCGCGATTTTTACCGAGGAAGAGGTTGATCGCCGCAACGGGGTGTCGCTGGATCCGCTGCTGAAGGATGAGAACGGCTCAATACCGCTCGTGCGATACGTTCCCGGACCTCGCGCTATTCGCAATCGGCAAGCGCTGGTACGCATCGCGGTCGAGCTTTTGCGGAAGGCGGGCGCGCGGAAGATTCTTCGAAGCGATTGGCCGGCTTCGCTCATGATTCATATGGAGAGCACGATGAGGATGGGCTACGTCGTGGATGCCAGCGGAGAAGCGCTGCAGGTTGAACGATTGTATATCGCCGACAACAGCGTGCACGTCAACGGATTGGGCGGCGTAAATCCGACCTTGACGACGCAGGCGCTGGCGACGCGAACCGCGGAGAAGATGGCGCGCAAGTATTTCCGTTGAAGGAACCGGCTATGCATAGCAAAGAGGGGAGGCGGCAACCCTAACAGAAAAAACTGGAGATGCAGCTCAATGAACTTGCTGGAAATACTCAAAGATGCGATCCATCCGTTCGGCGACGGCAAGAAGCCGCCCCTGCACGTCGGGGAGGTCATGAATCTATGGTTCTATCTGACGGCCACCGAGCAGACGCTGCGCGGCGAACAGGTGTCCCTGAATACCGTGCAGGATGCCGATCTGAAGGACAAAATCGAAGACGTCATTCATAACGTCCATAACCCGATTCGCGCGGAATTGAAGGACTTCCTGAGAAGCGAAAGCGTTCCATTGCCGCAATCGACCCCGGACAAATCGATTGGCGATTATCGCAACGTACCGGAGAACGCCAAACTATCCGACGAGGAGATCGCGAATCTGCTCAGCTTCAATATCGTCCTCGGCATAAATTATGCGTGCCGCGGGTTAACCGAGGCGGTCCGGCCTGACGTAGCGGCGATGTTCGCCAGGTTCCAGATGAAGAAGGCCTCGTTCGCGCTTACGTTCCGCCAGCTGATGATCGAGAAAGGATGGCTGCTCGTGCCGCCCGCCTATCATTCCGGCGCAGAGGGTCGCCCATAGCGAAACTCCATGCAAGAAGCCCGTTTTCGGATGCACATCCAAGGCGGGCTTCTTTGGCGTGAAACATAAATATTCTCGTATTGCTAAACAAATCGACATGCCTGCCGATATATAAAAGTGATGCTTCAGGATAAACCGTGGAGCAAAACAACTCGAGAGGATAAGAGAGATGGAGAAACGTGGAGTAATCAATCGAATTAGAAACATATCGCTCAAAGTCAAACTACCGGCGCTAATTAGCGCGCTCGTGATCATCGTGCTTGTCGCCACGTCCACGATCACCTATTTCTTCGCATCGGATCTCTTGACGAGAAAGAGCAAGGATGAAATCTCAGGGGTCGCGGATCGAATGGCGGAAGGGCTGTGGACGGCAATCCAGCTGCAAGAGCAATCGACGTTCCTGGCCTCCGATCACAATTCCTACCGCAAGCTGTTGGAGTTGCGGAATGCCGGAACCATGAGCGATGCCGAGTTTACCTCGTCTTCCAATAGCGTGTATGCCGAAGTAAGCGAATCCTTGAAGCACAGCCTGCAGGGCACGCGCGGTAACGATTCCTTCTCCATTATCGATGTCACAGGTACCGTGATCGCTACGACGGCGTCGCCGTTATTAGGCCAGAAGTTCGGCGACTTCGCATACTTCAAAGAGGCGATGTCCGGCAAAACGGCCATCTCGGATGCGATCAAGTCCGAGGATAACAAGGTACTGATCGTGTTCGCCAATCCGATCAAAGACGTTAACGGCAATGTGCTCGGCATATTTACGTCGACGGTGAACGGCGAGTTCTTCACGGAGAAGTTCGACAACATCCACATCAATGGCGAAGGAAGAGTCGAAATTCTCAGCCGCGACGGCACGTACCTGTACCAATCCGTCAACCCGGAGTTGGTCGGCGTCTACATCGGGGATCAGCCGGGACTTAAAGAATTCCTCGCTGATCGGGCCGTAGGCGAAATCAAAGATACGGAAATCGATATTAATGGCGAATTCTACCATATTAATCGGATCCCGAACGCGGATTTCACCATATCCGTCGTGGATTCCTACGCGGATATTAATCGACCGATCCATGACATGCTCGTCAAAGTCCTCATCGTCACGATTATCGCCGTGCTCGTCGCCGTAGCGTTCGGCATCGTCATGTCGCGTTACATCACCTCGCCGATCCTGCGTTTGACCGGGCTGTTCAAGCAGCTGGCTTCCGGCGACCTGACCGTGATGGCGCAAGGCAGCTATGACAGCGAGTTCAAAGATTTGGCGGACAGTTTCAATACGATGGTGGCGCAGAACAAAGAGCTGATTACGAATATGAACCATTCCATCGCGATCCTGGGCGCCAGCACGAGCGAGCTGGAAGTCTCCTCGAAGAAAACGGCGCAGTCGGCCAACGAAACGTCCGTGACGTCGATGGAAATCGCGAAGGCCATGGAATCGCAATCGCACGAGACGGAGCATATCGTCGAGAAATTCAACGGCTTCGGCGATAAATTCGCGTCGATGAACGACAACGTGCAATCCGTCCGCGGCATGGCGGAAGAGATCGTGACCGTGTTCCACGATAGCAACAAAGTCGTGGACGATCTGACGGACAACAATGCGAAGAACGAGCAAGAAGTCCAGAAGATCTCCGAAATTACGGCCAAGCTTCAAGCGAGCTCGAACAATATTAGCCAGATTACCGGCGCGATCAGCCAAATCGCGGGGCAGACGAATTTGCTTGCCTTGAACGCTTCCATCGAGGCGGCGCGGGCGGGCGAGCACGGACGGGGATTCGCCGTCGTCGCCTCGGAAATTCGCAAGCTGGCGGAACAAAGCTCGAAGCAGTCGAGCCAAATCAACGAAATCATCCAACAGAATCTCGTCTACGTCCAGGAGAACAATCAAAGCGTAATCGAAATTCAAGATATCGCCGCCAAGCAAGACGCGTACGTCAATCAGACGCGGATCGCCTTCCAGACGATTCTGGACAAGGTCACGGACATCACATCCCAAATCAAGACGATGGCGGACGAGGTGACCCGCATGGAGAGCGACAAGGAAGAAGTGCTGCAGTCTGCTCAAAGTCTCTCGGCTTCGGGCGAAGAGGTGTCCGCATCCGTCGAAGAAGTGAGCGCGACGATGACCGAGCAATCGACGACCGTTCAACAGCTGGCGCTCATGGTGGAGACCATCGACGCCCTGACGAAAGAACTGGCCGAGTCCGCTTCGAAATTCAAAGTCGAGTAATCGGCGCGGACGTCCGAAGGCGACGACTGGCTGCTCGCAGCTTTCGGCGGTAACGGCGACGCAATGTGTTTGAAGCCATACGAAAAGGCAGCCCCGCGATGGGCTGCCTTTTGCGTTTGGTAGGTGGTGAAGCGGAACTACTTTAGTTCGGTCAGCAATTTTTTGTATTTATTATAATGGCCGCTTACTTTGTCGATCATGAAATTGTAAGCGAGCTGATTGCTGGCCAGATTGACCATTTCCGCGTCGATGTCGACATTGTTGCGATTGTTGTTCATGGCCGTCGCGTGATCTTGTACCGTATTGTACGGGATAACCGACGTACCGGCGCTTAGAGGAAGATGATTCTCGCGCGTGCGGTTAAGCTGCACCTGGCCGGTATTCTCGCCGTTAATCAGTTTCGCCAACTCGTCTTCGAAGACGACCTTCTGCGCTTTGTAGTTCGGCGTATCGACATTGGCAATGTTCGACGTAATGGTCTTGTGTTTATGCTCCAGTATAGCCAATAGGGCTTCGTTTCGTTTGGAACTTTTGCTTACAAGCATGTACTTGCCACCTCCATAATCCTTGCTTACGGCCGGAAAGGCGCAGTTGTTTCACTTTTTTTGTCGAAATTACTCGATGATCATAATTATGATCAAACAACAACAGAAAGGAGAAACAACAATTGCGCATCCTTTTGCAATCTAAATATATTGTTTTACAATAAATATTGTGGTAAATTCAAATCAGAAATCATGAGCGGGGGTGTTTCAACTTTGAGTCGGAGCTCGATCTTATTCCTGAAAGGCGTTCTTATCGCGATCGGCATGGCTGCGCTTGCGGTATGCCTCGTCGTCTTGCCCATAGTAGCCAGCAGAGATGCGGCTGCGCATCCGGATACGGCGTATATGCAAGTTCCGTTCTTGGCGGGATGTTATGCGCTAGCCGTTCCGTTCTTCATCTCGCTCGTTCAGGCTTATAACTTGCTGCGCTACGTCGAACGAAAGCATGTCTTCTCGGAGAAGGCGGTTCGCGCGCTGAAGTTCATTCAGTATTCAACGATGCTGATCTGCGCCGTCATCGTGGCTGCCGTCCTGTCCATCATGCTGTTCACCCACGACGAGGACATTACTCCGTTTATTACGCTGGGGGGCGCGGGTACGTTTATTTTCGGCGTAATCGCAGCCTTTGCCGCGCTTCTCATTCACATGTTGAAGGATGCCATCGCGTTCAAATTCGAGAATGACTTGACCGTCTAACAGCGAGGACCAAGCAAAATTTAGCGGTACCCAAGCAGGCTAACGCCGAAGCCTGCTTAGGTGCCGCTTTTGTTTCATTCGCGCCGCTTATTTCTGGTCCAATACGGAGCCGCCCATGTAGAACCGCCACTGCAGGTGATTGCCGAATACATTGTCGATGCGAACGCCGCCCGTGCGAGGCGAGGCGGTATGAATCATTTTGCCGTCCCCCAGATAGATGCCGCAATGAGATACGGCCTCTACGGATTTCGATACGCCCTCGTACTGATTCGGGTCGCCTCCACGGAACGATGTGAAGAACAGCAGGTCGCCGCGGCGCGCGTTGTTCAAATTGTAGAACACCCGATTGGAGTAGGTCTGCACGTAACGAGCTTGACTGCGCGAATCGAGCGGAAGATCCATGCCTAACCCGGACAAGAACGCCCAGCGAGTGAAGTCCGAGCAGTCGAAGGAGGCCGGATCGTCCCGGTCCGAGCCGAATTGATAAGGCGTGCCCATGAACTGCGACGCCGTTCGAATGGCGTTCTCCGCCAAGCTGCCGTTAATCGGGCTGATGGACGGGTTCGGGAAAACTTGCGTCATAGCGGATTGCGCCGTGAAGGTTCCCGCGCCGTTTGTCGATCGGCCTATCCCTTGATCACCGCGCTTCAGATCGACATCGTCGTTGATGACCTGCGGATCCGTGATCCTTTCGTCGGTGACGCCTTGCGTGCGAAGCTGATTCCTTAGATTATCCGCATCGTTCCGACCGCCGCATGCGGACATAACGAAGGTGAAGCCGAGAACAATCGCCATTGCTGCCATCCATCTCATGGTGTTCCGCTCCCTGTACGATTTTTTTACAGTTTGCCTCATTGCGGACTTTTCCATTACGAATTACGCGAGTTATTCGATATGTAAGCCCTTTCAAATTGTTATATGAATTTTGTGTAAATTAGTGGGGTTATCTTCACGGATGAATCCCGCTATAATCTTGTTGCGCCTTAGACAACGCCTAAATAGTTAAACCATCCGCGGGAAAGGAGGAGGAGCAGCAGCGTCGTTGCCGAAAGTTCGACTTGGCATCAACCTATTCTGAACGGAGGTTATGACATGATGTTAACCACGACAACAAGCTTGAAACCTATTTTTAAATCGTACGGGATCTATTTGCTCGCCGCCGTCATGCTGCTTGCTGCGTCCATATCCGGCTGGAGTCCGGCCGCGTCGGCGGCACCTGCCGTAACGGCCGATTTCGCCTCGCTCAACGCTTCGCAAGTGGTGTTCGAGATGGGCGCGGGCTGGAATTTGGGCAATCAGCTCGAAGCCAGCGCAAGCGGCACGCCGAGCGAAACCGCGTGGGGCAATCCCACAATCACGCAAGCGCTTATTCAGAAGGTCAAAGCGGCGGGCTTCAAGACGATCCGCATCCCGGTCTCCTATTTGAATCATATCGGAGGCGCGCCGAACTATACGATTAACGCGACGTGGCTGAACCGGGTGAAGACCGTCGTCGACTACGCCTACAACGAAGGCATGTATGTCGTAATCAACATGCATGGGGACGGTTACAATTCCGTCGCCGGCTCTTGGCTGCTCGTGAACGGGAGCGATCAGGCGACGATCAAAGCCAAGTACCGGAAGGTATGGCAGCAAATCGCGACGACGTTCGTCAATTATGACGAGCGCCTCGTATTCGAATCGATGAACGAAGAATTCGACGGCACGTACGGCACGCCGAACACCGCTTACTACGCCAACTTGAATGCCTATAATCAAATCTTCGTCGATACCGTTAGACAGACAGGCGGGAACAATGCGGCCAGATGGCTGCTTATTCCCGGCTGGAATACGAACATCGATTATACCGTGGGCAATTACGGCTTCGCCCTCCCGACGGATAATTACCGCTCGTCCTCGATACCGGGGTCCGAGAAGCGGATCATGATTTCCGTTCATTACTATTCGCCATGGGACTTCGCGGGCGAGGAATCCGGCATCATCACGCAATGGGGCGCGGGGGCGACCAACCCGGCCAAGAAATCGACCTGGGGACAGGAGGACTACCTCGAAGCCCAGCTGAAATCCACGTACGATAAATTCGTGACGCAAGGCTATCCGGTCGTCGTCGGCGAGTTCGGTTCCGTCGACAAGACGTCGCAGGATTCCGCGAACAACGCGTACCGCGCGACATTCGCCAAAGCGGTCAGCGCGACGGCCCGCAAATACGGCTCCGTGCCGATCATCTGGGACAACGGCTACAACGGGCAATATGGATTCGGCTTGTTCAACCGGTCGACCAACGCCGTGACGCAGCAAGGAATTATCGACGCGATTATGAGCGCCATGAACGCGAACAAGCTGAAGAACGCGGCGTCCAGTCTGTACGTTGACGGCATGGGCCGCGGGACGAACGGATCGAACGCGGGGCAATGGAGCGCCAGCACCAGCAGCAACCAAATCTGGGTCATGGAGTTCTACGGCAGCTATTATAAAATCAAAAATTCGGCCACGGGTTTGTATCTCGACGGGATGGGCCGTACGGCTAGCGGATCGATTTGCGGCCAATGGAGCAGCAGCGCCAGCAGCAATCAGCGATGGGTATTGGAGGCGTACGGCAGCAATTATCGAATGAAGAACGCGGCGTCCGGTCTTTATCTCGAAAGCGGCGGCAGTAGTACGAATGGAGCCGACCTGAAGATGGCGACCTCGAGTACGTCGACCAACCTGCAGTGGCAGATCGCGAAACCATAATATTATCGAAAGTATAGAAGAGGGCGTCTCAGAAGAGGGTTGATAAAAATGTCTTTACCTTCGAATGGCCTCCAATTGCACGAAAAATGGCGTTACTGGGTTTATCCCTGTGACGCCATTTGCCATTTTCGGTCCACTGCGGCTTTCTTCAACAAATTATGGGCGAGCGAAAGCCACCCGACCTCCATTGGTAGCTGTCCCGACCGCGCCGGGATAGGCTTTGGTGAAGAGGTTCATGTTTAAACGGTCGACGGCTTCGTTAACGATGCGAACGAGATGGTTTTGAGGGATATCTTCTTGCAAGTCCATTGGCAAGGACAGTTGGTCCATGATATATTCTTTGTACAAAAGAAGCCTCTCCTTTGTTAGTGTTTGGTCGCACTTACATTTTAACAAGGACAGGCTTCTTTTTGTTTTTGAAATTTGGAGTAGAGTTACCACGAACGGAGAGGGCGCATGATTCTGGAGAAGCGTCAGCGTTCGCCTTTGTGAGCGGATTCCTACCCTAGCCTACTACATTCAAGGAATCCGGGAACAACAGCGTTCGGAAGAACATGCGACCGCGCAGTGGATGCGGTAACTAAAAAACATGCAATTGAAACAGGGGGTCCCAACGTCATCTTTATGATGACTTTTGGGACACCCCCTTGATCTTTATTTGGCGGCGAACAATCGCTTGATCCGCGCGTCTCTTAACCAAAGTCCGCCCCAGACGAATAAGGACAGATACACCGAGAACAGCGTATGGGAGAACAACGGATTGTCGAGGCGGACATGCGTAGCGATGACGCCGCCATAGTAGCCCGTGAGCAGGATCGCGCCGAGTATAGCCGTGCGGGGGAATGCGTAGAGCAGCGTCGCGACGAGACCCAGTATGGCGATGACCAAAAGATGATGCTCCTCGAAACCGAGACTGACCGTGCTCTCCACGACCGATTCCGGTTTGAACAACTTCGCAATGCCGTCGAACAACATAAATATGATCACAATCCCGCTAAGCAAGTACGAAGTCCATCGCCGGCCTTTCGACATCCTTTTATCCGCCATCATACACATGACCTCCACTCAGATAAGTTGATGGCTACATCGTATCATGGCGAGCGCGGGCAGGTTTCTTCTCGATTGCGGGGTTGCCTCAACATCGAGTCCTAGCTGCGGTAAGCGTGACGTATGCTGATAATGCGGGACAACGCCTTGCTAGGAAGAAGACGAGCGAAGCGGCATGGACTTGCATGAACGATCGCGTGAAATAAGGAGGCGAGCACGTCGTGGTGAAGGTGGCTCTTCGGTTTCCGAATCGGTTCGTAACGGTGTTTGGCCTTCTATGCCTTGCCATCATTGTCGTCACCAGCTCGATCGCCTATTATAGTTCGGCCCGTCAACTGCAGAGCATGGCGGAAGTCTCCAATACCGAGCTTCTGAATCAGTTGAATCGAAGACTCGAATTAGCGCTCATGGAAATTGACAAGACGGTGATCGCCTTGCTCGGTTCGGCGGATGCTCGCCGTTTTTTTTATGAAGGACACGACAACCGGGCGCAAACGCTGCAATTGCAGGGCCAGCTCGCGAATACGGTAAATTCGTACGCGAACCTGCAATCCGTCTATCTGTATGCCATGCGCGACAACAAAATTTTGACCGATACGATTTATACGGACGCCCAAGATTTCTACGATGTGGATTGGTTCCCCTTGCTGGGGCCCCAAGACGATTATTACGCGTGGACGAACTTAAGGCCGGTTACGGAGCAGCCGGGGATCACCAAAGAGGTTCTGACGCTGATCCGTTCGTTCCCGCTGACGACGAAGGCGGAGGATCGCGTAGGGCTGGTCGCCGTCAACCTGAGAGCTTCGGTCATCCAAGACATCTTATCGGATTTAAAGCGGGCAGACGGGGTGGCTTATATCGTGGATGAGCGGGGGAAGGTGCTGGCAGGGAATCAAGAAGCGGCGATCGCTTATCCGGAAGACGAGCTCGCAGCGCTTATCTCGCAGATGCAAGCAACGTCATCCGGATTTGGTAAAGGAAAGTTCCAGGGAGATCGGAGCTGGGTGTTTTATTCCGCCATGGATTACACGGGGTGGAAATGGTTGTACATCGTGCCGGAGAGCCGCATCGGCGAAACGTTCGCGATTATCCGCAATATTATGCTGCTGATCGCGGGCGTCATGTCCATCTTGGCGGCGATCGCGCTAATGTGGGCGAATCGATTTTCTTATCGTCCCTTGGAAGCCTTTATCCGCAAGGTCGATTCACGGGTAAGCGGCTCGCAGTTCAACCATACGGGGACGAACATGAACCAACTGGAGTCCAAATTCGAGGCGTTCGTCACCAACTATTCCGCCGTGGAGCAGAGGCTCCGGGAATCGGTCCCTGCCATGAAGCTGCGCACGCTGCTTGACGTGCTGACGGGCAGCAAAACCTCGTACTCGCAGGCGCTGCCGTATTTGGATCGGGCAGGCGTGAAACTTTACGAAGCGAATTACACGGTGTTGTTCATCGAATTCGATCATCGGAAACAAGTGCGCCATCCGGATGACTGGAATTTGTACGCGTTCGGTCTGTGCAACGTAGCCGAAGAGCTCGTCAACGCCGATCCCGGCAGCTGCAGAGGAGCCGCCGTGCAGGTCAGCGCCGCCCAGTCGGCCGTCATTCTCAGCTTTCCCGATTCAGACCCCTTCGCGAATCCGCTGACCGCGTTAACGCTTGCGGAATCCATTCGCAAAAATATCGAAGAACATTTCAAGAAGACGGTCACGATCGCCATCGGCAAGCATTATCCGGATTTCGGCTCGATCCGCATCTCTTACCGGGAAGCGACGGAATTGCTTAAGTACAAGTGGGTGGCGGGCACCAATACGGTCATGACGTGGGAAGACATTCAAGACTACTCCGGCGCGCAAATCATGAAAATGTACGGGAAGATCGACAAGCTGACCGAAGCGGTGCGCGCGACCGATCCTACGGCGACGAATCGGCTGCTGGATCAATTGTTCGACGCCATGATCAAACTCAATATGAACGAGGACACGATCCGGCACATTTGCCAGCAGGTGCTGATCAAAGCTTCGCAAGCGTACTTGAGCGCCGGAACGGATCCGGACGACGACAGGTTTCAAGATTTCATGCTTCGCGATTTCGATACGTTCGAGACGATGCAGGATATTCGCCGCATGCTTCGGGAAAGCATGGAAGACATCATCGAACGACTGGCTCGCAAAAAAAGCAACAAAGACAAAAACGAGCTCATCGGGAAGGTCATCGCCTACATCGAGGAAAATTACGGTTCCCAAGAACTGTCGCAAAACCAGTTGGCGTCGATCTTTTCCGTCTCCCCGAGCCATTTGAGCCGGCTGTTCAAGGAGCAAACCTCGATCAACTTCCTTCATTATCTGATCGACGTCCGTATGAACGCGGCCAAGACGCTGCTGCGCCAGACTTCCCTCAACGTACAGGACATCGCGCTGCGCGTCGGCTACGCGAATTTGTCCAGCTTTTTGCGGATTTTCAAAAAATTCTTCGGCATGACCCCTTCGGAGATGCGGGGGACGTCTCCGGTCGAGGACGGAGACTGACGACTTCTTGATAGGCGAACAGGTTGTCCAGCCGATAGGTTTCGGCAAGGAGAGCCTGTTTGGCTCGTTCAAAGGCAGCGCTTCGAACGCTCATGAGCATTCATTCCGCAAAAAATATCATATTGCAATTAAGGCGATGCCCGGGTTTGCGTACTACCGCATGCTGTCCGGCGAGAGTCCTATGAGGCTGCGAATAAAATCGGTCATAGACGCCAAAAAGAGAAACTTGAGAAAGAATCCCCGTCTTCGCTATGGTTAGGGTGCAACGCGAAACGTACGCGAAGAAAAGGAGGGGAGGTTCGAGTGAAGCCAACCAACGGCCCGACGGAATCGAATAACGCGGCCAGTACCTTCCGAAGACGAAAGCGGATGAAGGCATTCGCGCGAGACCGTTACTTATACCTCATGCTGCTGCCGGCCATTGGGTTCTATGCCACCATGAAGTACCTTCCGTTGTACGGGGAAATGATCGCCTTCAAGGATTTTCAGATTATGAAAGGCATTTGGGACAGTCCGTGGGTCGGTTTCAAGCACTTTCGTCTGCTTTTTGCGAATGAAGACTTCTATCTCATTCTCCGCAATACGCTGTTGCTCAATCTGTACAGCCTCGTATTCGCTTTCCCCGCCCCGATCGCGTTGGCGCTGCTTCTTAATGAGGTCCGATCGGGGTGGTTCAAGAAGACGGTCCAAAACTTGCTGTACTTGCCGCATTTTATTTCTTGGGTCGTACTGGGCGGGATCGTGGTCGCCATCCTGTCGCCAAGCACCGGGGTCATCAACTTCATGCTGGAACGCTGGTTCGGCATCGAGCCGATTTACTTCATGGCTAGCGCGGAGTGGTGGCCCGTCATGTTCACGTTGTCCGGTATTTGGCAAAGCGCGGGCTGGGGGACGATTCTATATCTGGCGGCGATGGCCGGCATTGACCCGCAGCTGTACGAGGCCGCCAAGATCGATGGGGCGGGGACGGCGCGCCGAATGTGGCATGTGACGCTTCCCGGCATCCGGAGCACGATCGCCATCTTGCTCATTTTGCGGATCGGCCAGATGATGGATATCGGCTTCGAACATATCTATAATTTGCAGAATAATGCCGTTCTCGAGGTGTCGGAGGTCATCAGCACTTATGTATATCGGATCGGCTTGCAAGGCGCCCAATACAGTTATACGACCGCGCTTGGCTTGTTCCAAGGGGTGGTCGGATTGATCTTGGTGCTGATCGTCAATCGCGTCATTAAAGCGATGGGGGAGCGCGGACTATGGTAATCCGGTTCGGACGCGCGATGCTCTATCTGTTGCTGGCGCTCATCGCCTTTACGACGCTGTTCCCGTTCCTCAACGTGCTCGCCTCCTCCTTGAGCAGCAGCCGCGCGATTGTATCGGGCGAGGTCACGATCTTCCCGGTGGAGTTCAACTGGGATGCTTACGCGAATCTCCTGCGGGATGGTCAACTTTTTCGGGCCATGAAGAACACGGCAATCATCACGGGAGTCGGCGTCGTCCTGCAAATAACGGCCACCACGCTTGCCGCCTATCCGCTCTCGAAGAGAAGGCTGCAAGGAAGAGGCATCATGCTAGCTCTGATCTTGTTCACCATGTTGTTCGGCGGGGGACTCATCCCGTTGTTCCTCGTCCTGAAAGCGCTTCACACATTAGATACGTATTGGGCGATCTGGCTGCCCGGTCTCATTAGTACCTACAATCTATTCGTCATGAAGACGTTCTTCGAGGAATTGCCGATCGAGCTGGAAGAATCGGCGTCGATGGACGGGGCCGGCGACATCACGGTGTTGCTCCGCGTCTGCTTACCCGTTTCGAAGGCGATTATCGCCGCGTTATCTCTTTTTTACGCGGTAGGACTATGGAACACGTATTCGTCGGCCCTATTCTTCCTCACGAGTTCCGATAAGATGCCGCTCGTCATTATGTTGTATCAGATGATCCAATCCCCGGCGGAGACGCTTCTCGCGGTGGATAGTTCCGACACGGGCGTCGTGCAGCCGGAAGCGTTGAAGGCGGCGGCCATCATCATTGCCATGTTACCGATCTTGTGCGTCTACCCGTTCGTTCAGCGGCATTTCGTCAAAGGCATGCTGATCGGTTCGGTGAAAGGATAAGTCGAAGGAGGACGGTCATGAACAAAAAAAGAGGCTTGGGGAACGTCGTGAAGGTCTGGTCGGTCATGCTCTGCACGCTGCTTGCGCTCGCCGCCTGCAGCGGTAACGGCGGCAATGCATCGAATTCGGGCGGGAAGGATGCGAACCCGGCAGCCGGAAGCGGGCCAAAAGGCGCGAATACGAACGCAGGCGGCGAGAAGGGTTCGATCAAGGAATCCGAGCCGATGAAAATAAGCGCTTCGATCTATGACCGCGGCAAGGTCGCCGCGGACGAGGGCAGCTATGAGCACAACCGCTGGACCAAGTGGATGGACGAACAATCCGGCGTCGATGTCGAATGGGTACCGATTACGAGAAACCAAGAGGCCGACAAATTCAACGTGTTGGTCGCTTCGGGGCAAGCGCCTGACCTCATCTCTTCCTATGACCGAAACTTGCTCGCCCGTTTCGTCGATCAAGGCGCGGTGCAGCCGATCGACGACTATTTGGATCAATACAGCACGGTATATAAGCAGTATTTGGAGGCGCATCCGGAACTGAAGCCGTATGTCACGTTCAACGGCCAAATCTACGCGGTTGCCAGCTTGCGCAACACGAGGGCGCTGACGACCGTTTGGGTTCGCCAGGATTGGCTCGACAAGCTGAAGTTAAAGGTGCCGACGACGATCGAGGAGCTGATCGACGTCGCGCGGGCGTTCCGGGATCAGGATCCGGACGGCAACGGCAAACCAGACACCGTGCCGATCGCGGGTTCCCTCGCCTATACGCCGATCATCGAGGACTTGTTCTTCGCCCGCGGCTGGGAATGGTTCATGGAGGACGGCAAGCTCGTGTACGGCAACTTGCTCGATCGGTACAAGGACGTGCTAGCTTTCCAGAAGCAGGTATATGACGAAGGACTCGTCGACAAGGAATACTTGACGGACAAAAACTTCGCCCGCCAGCAGCAGCTTTGGGTAACGGGCAAAGCCGGCATTTATTTCGAATACGTTACGATGACGTCGTTTCCCGACTTTAAGAAGAACAATCCGGACGCCAAAGTCGTGCCGATCCCGCCGGTCGCCACGAAATACGGCACGAACGGTTACCAAGAGGAAGTGCCGAACTACCTGCTCACGGTATTCAATCAAAACATGAAAAATCCGGAAGCGGCCTTTAAGTTCCTGGACTGGATGCTGGCGGATGGCTGGGACGATATCACGAGCGGCGAAGAAGGCGTTCATTCCACGAACGTGGACGGCATTCCCGTCATCATGGATACGGAGAAATACAACAAGGAAGTTGCCTATGCCGCCGAGTATCGGCTGCTGCATCAGGATAAGCTGACCGCGGAATCGATCGCGGCGGCGGCGGGAGACGATCCGATCGCCCGAGAATTCGCGCAGATCAAAGGGGACGCGATGAAAGTGGCGGAAGGGACGAAATACCGCAAGGATTTGCCGTATCGTCCGGACTTCAAGGAATTGATCGACATGGAAGCGCAATTCATGAAGAAGCGGGACGAAATCATCGCCTCCGTCGTCATTGGCGGCTCGAAGCATACCCCGGAATGGGGAGCGGCGGAGCTGCTCAAGGAATGGAATCGGCTTGGCGGCGAGGAAGTGAACAAGAAGGCGATGGAATGGTACGAGAAGAACAAAGCGAATTTCGAATAACGCCAAGGCTAGAAGGGGGGATTGATTCTTCATGGAAAATACAGACCCGGCAATCGCGGCGCTGGAGGCGGAATGGGCGCGGCTGGAGAAAGTCAGATACACCGATGAGGCGAGTTATGGGTTCGGAAGTTTCAATCCCGCCGTCATGTTCGATATCGCTAATTTCATTCACGTCTCGATCCCGTTGGTTGCCCATCCGAATTCCAGCTTCCGCCGCGATGCGGAACTGCTCCGCCGCATTCAGGAGCAGATCGATTATTTGCGTCGTATACAGCTTCCGAGCGGCTGCATCTCGCTCATCGCGTGCAACATCGACTCGCCGCCGGATACGGCTTTCGCCGTTCATTCCGTCGCGCTCTGCTACCAGGCTGCCGTGAAGTCGCGCATACCTGAACTAGAAGGCGTTATTCAAGGAATGCGGCAGTTTATGGAACATACGCTGCCTTGTCTGTTAACCGGCGGCATCCATACGCCGAATCACCGCTGGGTCCTATGCGGAGCGCTCGCGCTCTTGTATGAGATCTTCGGCGACGAGGCGTTGAAGAAGCGGGCGTTCGACTACATCGGAGAAGGCTTCGATATGAACGCTGCCGGCGAGTGGACCGAACGAAGCAACGCCATCTATAACCCGATCTGCAATCTATTCCTCTACCACGCGGGCAGAGTGTTTCAATATGAAGAGGCTTATGCGTCGATACGGCAAAACCTGTCCATGATGCGTTATATGCTGCATCCGGGAGGCGCGGTCGTCACGGAATATTCCAGTCGTCAGGACCTCGGAGAGATTATGATGCTGAACGAGGATTACGAAGTCATCTGCCGGTTGATGGCCGCCAAGGATGGCAACCCGCAGTTCGGCGCGCTTGCGAATCTGGCCGCGGCCAATAGGGACGGCAAAGGGAAATCCGTGCTATACGAACTTGTCTTCCCCGACGAGATGAAGCGCGGGAGAAGTGCGTCTTCTCTGAAGGATCTGCCGGATCGATACACCGTTCTGCTCAATGAAGGCGCGCGCGCCCGGGTATCGGGAACAATTCCTCCTATACGCCAAGCCGTCCATTCCGGCGCGCCGATCGTGCGGCATCGGAACGGGAAATTAAGCGTGACGTTGATGAGCGGACAAGAGAACTTTCTCTACGTGCAATACGGAAGCGCCCGCATCGTGGGCATCAAGCTGTCGCTCGGCTGGTTCGGCATCGCGGGCGTCCCGTTCTCCGACCTGAAGCGAATCGACGAATCCCGTTACGAATTAAGTCTGCAACTCGAAGGTTCTTATCGTGGACCGCTGGATCATAGCCTTGCGGCATCGGCGGGCGGCGCGTTCTTCGACATGCCGAATGAACAGCGCGAGAAGACGCACATCACGGCGCTGCCCGTCGTGATCGGGGTTGAATGGGGCGCTCGCGAGGTGCACGTGGATTTGCGCGTCGACGCCGTGCCCCATTTGTTCGCGCAGCTCATCGTGGCAAGCGACCGGATGGCGGAGTTGTCGGGGGATATGACAGCCGTCATGCCTAATGCTCACCTGCTTAATGGGAACGCGGCTCGAATCCGACAAGCTCGGGATTGCATGGAGATCGTTGCGGGAGCTTGCGAGCACGACTTCATCACGCTGCGCAACGACCATCTGTCCCCGAACGCGCAGCATCTTATCTGCAACTATATGACTCCGTTGAACCGTCGATTCACGATACGCTGTTCGGAACTGACGACCAAGGAGTGAGATCGCCCGATGAACGCGAAGACGGTAGAACTGTTGCGAAAGGTAGCGGCGTATACGATGAATGCGGACGAACGCAACCTCGAACAGAACTGGACGACAAGCCGATTGCGCGAATGGCAATGGGGGCAGGGCGTAGCGCTTTACGGACTGGTCCAGACCTATGAGGCGCTGCAAGATGACGGCGTGATTGCTTTCATTCGAAGGTGGGTAGACGCCCATCTGGATGCCGGCGTCATAGGCAAGAGCATCAATACGACCGCCCCGTTGTTAGCCGTTATCAAGCTATGGGAGCTGACCGGCGAGACGCGCTATGCCGCAATCTGCGACGAATTCGCCGATTGGTGCCTCGCAGAGGCGCCGCGCGCGGACGAAGGCGCCTTCGAGCATTCCTGCACCGAGAACGCGTACCCGCAGGAAATCTGGGCCGATACGCTATTCATGGGCGGGATCTTCCTCGCGCGTTGGGGCGTCTTGCGTCAGCGTCAAGCGTACGTGAAGGAAGCAGCCCGTCAATTCATTCTTCATTATCGTTATTTGGCCGATGACCGCAGCGGACTGATCCATCATGGTTATTACGGCAAGGAACGCGCGCGCAAGGGCGTCTTGTGGGGGAGGGGGAACGGTTGGTTCGCGGCGGCCGGGGCCGACGTTCTGCCGCTCGTGTCGAATTTGGCTAACTACGAGACGTTGAGGCAGAACATCGTCGGCCATCTTGAAGGGGTCAAACGCGCGCAGCACGAGTCGGGCGCTTGGCACACGGTGATGGATGATTGGCAGACGTATCCGGAGATGTCCGCTACGGCGGCTTTTGCCTATGCGATGAACAAAGGCGTCCAGGGCGGTTGGGTTGACCCGAGCGATCGTTCTTATGCCGTCAAAGCGATCAATCGGCTGGCCGCGAGCATTGACGAGGACGGCCTCGTCAACCATGGTTCCGGCGGTACTTGCGTCATGGCGGATAGTCGGGATTATCATGCGATCCCGTATACGTTCTCCTATTTCGCGCAAGGGCTTACCCTGATGGCGTTATGCAGCGAGTTGGGTTCTGATTCAGGCTAAGAATAAATGACTTCTTTTTCCTCCCGGTGAACATTATCCCATCTTCTCGAACTGGATCAAGCGATTGGCATTGACAGCCAAGGACGCCTAATCGTCCCTATAACGGCATTCAACGAAGCGCTCGGCATTCAATCGTCCTGGACGGAGCGGGAAGGCTTAGTACCGGCTATGCAGTCTTATGAAGCGAGGGGCGCGCGGTTTGTCCTGCAGCTGGCGAGCGGCCGATGGGATTCGGCGACCGCGGACTTCAGCGCGGGATTGGCGGCTTCGCTCCCCGGACCGACGCTGGAAGCGTTCTGGTCGCAGATTCAAGCGGTGGACGGCGGGATTGCCTCGTTAGAGCATGCCGCCATCCAGAGGAACGCCGTGCACACGACGGCCAAGCTGCTCTCTAATGGATGAAGCGGCAGGCCAGCAATGAATAACCCGCAAATATAAAAAAGCAGCGCTCGCTCTCGTCAGGGGAGCGGGCGCTGCTTCTTCTGTATGGTCTCAACGCGTACGTATAGGTTAAGTAGTTGCTACGGCGGCATCAAGCCGCTTCTGAATCTCTGCATAGACATCCGCCGGCAGCTTGCCTTTCGCGGCGAATCTTAGATTATCCGCCAGATGCGTCGGATTGATCGTGCCGACGATCGTCGTGTCCATGTGCGGATTCGTCAGCGTGTAGCGCAGCATAAAGCCGGTCCGGGTCTCGCCTTCGTCCATCAGTTCGTCCAGGTTGGCGCGTTCCCAGACCGCCCAGCGGTCGGCCGCTCCCCGTCCATGGCCGGGCTCGCCTTGTCCGACGCCGCCGCGAATGATGACGCCCGCTCCGCGTTCGCTGGCCTTGGCGATCCACGGTTCATGCTCCCGTTCCAACGCGGAGTAGGGGATTTGGAACGTGTCGAAGGCTTCCCAGTCGATGAAGCCGGACAAATTCGGCTCGTAGGAAGAGATGCCGATCCAACGCGCCTTGCCCGACGCCTGAATCTCCTTCAATGCGTCGATCAGTCCGCCTTCTTCAGCTTGTCGGACGGTCGGACCGTGAAGCTGAAGCAGATCGACGTAGTCGGTATTCATCCGGCGCAGGCTCGTCTCGATATTGTGCAGCACGTTATCGCGCGTCCACACATGAGGCGTCTCGTCGTGGTCGCCATGGTCGACGAGCGTGCATCCGCATTTGGTCGCGAGAATAAATTCATGACGACGGTGGCTGATATACTTCCCGATCAGCTCTTCGCTTCTTCCGTAGTCGTAGGAGGTGTCGATGAAATTGATGCCGGCGTCCAGCACCGTGTTCAAGATGCGCGCCGAATCCTCATCCGGCACCGGCCGGCCGTTCCATACGCGGGGACCGCGGATTTCCATCGCGCCGTAGCCGAGCTGCGTCACGCGAAGACCGGTTCTGCCAAGCGTGGTTTGTTCCATCTTTGCATGCTCCTCTCTCATTTTGGAAGCGGTAACGATTCTCGGGACTATCATAGTGCATGTTCGCATATCGATCAACGGTTTTCTTTCGCTCCATCGCGCGCCGAACTTTATGAAGAAGTATGACGGACTGTTGTCATATTTCTTTATTTATACTGTTTATAGATTCACGAACACCACTACGCTAAGTTCAAAGGAGACGTAACACGATGACTAACTATGCGATCGAGATGTACAACTATCACAACTGGGCCAACCAAACGATACTGGAGCGAATCCAAGCCCTTCCGCCCGCCGTGTTGAGTCAAGACGTTAACACCTCGTTCCCGACCATTGCCCACGGCCTGAGCCATATGCTTGCGGTAGATACGACATGGTACCAGGTTGTATCCGGCACGAGCATGCCGGAAGCGGTGCAAGCCTGCATGCCGCTGAACGGGCGTATTCTGGATGCCGTGGAGGATTACATTCTAGCCTTCGATCA
Organism: Paenibacillus methanolicus; assembly: GCF_008124765.1. Taxonomy (GTDB): domain Bacteria; phylum Bacillota; class Bacilli; order Paenibacillales; family Paenibacillaceae; genus Paenibacillus_Z; species Paenibacillus_Z methanolicus. The sequence goes on from NZ_VNHS01000001.1 coordinate 523,895, forward strand.
ATTATCCGTACCATTTGCAGCGCTGCTGCAAAGCCATTCCGATCTCGAGCTGACGATTGATCTCGATAATCCGTACGCAGGTTCTCGTCGCACGCGATTGTCGGAAATCGTGCTGCATGTGGTCAATCACGGTACTTACCACCGAGGCAATCTCTCCACGATGCTTCGCCAGCTCGGCCATGCTTCGGCCATGAACGACTATGCGCTGTATTGGTATCAAGATAAGGAATCGAACAATTCACTTTAATCAGACCGGGAAAGGTGTTACAGTCTAGCTGCAGATCCATAACGCGGAAGCGTGCGGCGCAATCGCATAAGCCGAAGAGATGAACGCTTTCGGAAATGTTTATATTCCGTTTCGATTTCGTTTATCGATTCATCGCGAATCGTTTAGCCTTCTCCGCTATCCTATATTTAGCCAGTAACTAGAGGAGAATGAGGACGATGCGACAATGGCTGATCGTATGCATAGGGTGTCTGTTCATCCTTCAAGGTTGCGCAAGCGCGAGAACGATCGATGGTAACGAAACGGAGGGCAAGAACATGAACGAGTTACTGCTCCAAGCCGCGGGCCGTCAAGATGCGGAAGCCGTCATGAAATTGGCGCAAGAAGGCGCCGACGTGAATGCGCAGGACGGCAAGGGAAGAACCCCGGCGATGATCGCGACCTACAACAACGATCCGGCAACGGTACGCGCGCTCATTGACGCCGGCGCGGACATCAACATCCAGGATGAGATTCGCAATTCGCCGTTCTTGTATGCCGGCGCGGAGGGGTATCTCGAGATTGTGAAGCTCACTATTGCGGCGGGCGCCGATCCGGCGATTACGAACCGATTCGGCGGAACCGCGTTAATTCCGGCTTCCGAACATGGCTATATCGACGTCGTTCAAGAATTGCTCGCGAACACGAACGTCGATGTCAACCATGTGAACAACTTGGGGTGGACGGCGTTAATGGAAGCGATTATTTTGAACGACGGCGGCTTGAAGCAGCAGCAGACGGTCAAATTGCTTATTGAGCACGGCGCCGACGTGAATATCCCCGACCATGATCGGGTTTCGCCTCTACAGCACGCAAGGGATAAAGGGTTTCATGAAATCGAGCGGCTCTTGCTTGAAGCAGGGGCGAAATAACGGTTCATCATGCTGAAATATGGAATGGCGTTGCAAGCTTACCGGCTTGCGGCGCCATTCGCCGTATGCGATCGATCTTATGACGCGATACGTAGTCAAGGAGCCGAATGGGCATAGTAGCAAAAGTTGACACGATCAACGATTGGATCGCGTCCTGCGGGGAATGAAAATGAAGTTGACACGATACCGACCGGCGTCTTATGATCTAATCCGCACCGAAAGGCATCTAATCAGATAATTCAACCTACATATTCGGATGGAGGTTTGACATGAACGAATCGAACCAGGAATACATCGTCATTGCGGGGGCGCGGGAGAACAATCTCAAGAACGTATCCTTGCGGATTCCGAAGCGGAAAATCACGATTTTCACCGGCGTATCCGGCTCCGGCAAATCCTCGATCGTATTCGATACGATCGCCGCGGAATCCACGCGGCTGCTCAACGAGAATTTCAGCATGTTCGTGCGCACGTTCCTGCCGCGCGTCCCGCAGCCGGATACGGACGCGATCGAGAATCTGAGCATGGCGGTCATCGTCGATCAGAAGCGGCTGGGCGGCGGCTCGCATTCCACCATGGGCACGATTACCGATATCGCGCCGATTCTCCGCTTGCTCTACTCCCGGGTCGGACAGCCCAACGTCGGAGGCGTGAACATGTTCTCGTTCAACGATCCGCAGGGCATGTGTCCCGAGTGCAACGGGATCGGTCGGAAGCTTGGGGTCGACATGAGCAAGGCGGTGGACATGTCTAAATCGCTGAACGAAGGCGCGATCATGCTGCCGGACTATTCGGTCGGCGGCTGGGAGTTCAACATGGTCGTGCAATCGGGCGAATACGATCTCGACAAGAAGCTGAGCGATTATTCGGAAGAGGAACTGGACAAGCTGCTGTACGGCAAGGCGAGGAAAGTGCAAATGGATTTCGCCGGCAAGGCCATGAATATTACGGTGGAAGGCGCCCTCGAGAAATTCACCAACAAATACATCAAGCAGGACGTCAAGACGAAGTCCGAGCGCACGCAGAAGGCGGTCGCGCCTTATATTACGGAAGGTCCGTGCTCGAGCTGCCGCGGCGCGAGACTTAGTCAGGCTACGCTTAGCTGCAAGATCAACGGACGCAACATCGCGGAGCTCTCCTCGATGGAGGTCGGCCAGCTCATCCGCGTCGTACGGGAGATCGACGACCCCGTAGCCGCGCCGATCGTCAAGTCGCTGACGGAGCGGTTGCAGCATCTGGTCGACATCGGACTCGACTACTTGACGCTCGACCGCGAGACGGACACGCTGTCCGGCGGCGAATCGCAGCGCGTCAAGATGGTGAAGCATCTAAGCGGCAGTCTGGTGGACGTGACGTACATATTCGATGAACCGAGCGTCGGCTTGCACCCCCGCGACGTGCACCGGTTGAACGAGCTGCTGCAGAAGCTGCGCGACAAAGGCAATACCGTCATCGTCGTCGAGCACGATCCCGACGTGATCAAGGTGGCGGACCATATCGTCGACGTCGGGCCGCACGCGGGCAGCCGCGGCGGAACCATCGTCTATGAAGGAAGCTACCCGGGTCTGCTGGAGTCGGATACGTTGACCGGCACCCATATGAAACGTCCGCTCCGGCTGAAGGACGATTGCCGCCAGCCTTCCGGCAAGCTGTCCATCCAAGAGGCGAATCTGCACAATCTGCGGAACGTGAGCGTCGATGTCCCTACAGGCGTGCTGACCGTCGTGACGGGCGTCGCCGGCTCGGGCAAGAGCACGCTGATAAACGAAGTGTTTCTCGGCAGCCATCCGGATGCGATCGTCATCGACCAATCGGCGGTAGGCGTCTCCACGCGCTCGAACCCCGCGACCTATACGGGCATTATGGACGACGTGCGCAAGGCGTTCGCGTCCGCGAACAAGGTGAACCAAGGCTTATTCAGCTTCAATTCCAAAGGCGCCTGCGAGAACTGCCAAGGATTGGGCGTCGTGTACACGGACCTTGCCTTCCTTGACAGCGTGAAGCTGCCGTGCGAAGTATGCGGAGGCCGACGGTTCAAGGAAGAAGTGCTCGCGTACAAGCTCGGCGGCAAGTCGATCGCCGACGTGCTGGAGATGACGGTGGAGCAGGCGCTGGAATTCTTCGAGCTCAAAGAGGTCGTGCGCAAGCTCCAGGCGATGAGCGACGTCGGCTTGAATTATGTAACGCTCGGACAACCGCTCAGCACGTTGTCGGGCGGCGAATGCCAGCGAATCAAGCTGGCGAGCGAGCTGCACAAGAAGGGCAGCATCTACGTGATGGACGAGCCCACGACCGGCCTGCACATGTCCGATATCGGCCATCTGCTCGAGATCATGAATCGTCTCGTCGATGCCGGCAATACGGTCATCGTCATCGAGCACAATCTGGAGGTCATCAGCCAGGCGGATTGGATCATCGATATGGGACCGGACGGCGGCAGCAAAGGCGGCCAAGTCGTATTCGAAGGGGTCCCCGCCCAGATTATTCATGCGGAGCAGTCGATCACGGGCAAGTACTTGACGTAACCCGCGCGCGGACTAGGCTGTCGGCCGAACCGGCAGCCTTGTTGAAAGGAGGACGACTTGCCATGGAAGATTTTGCGGATTTTATCTCGAAAATCGATCACCCGATTCATCGGGCGCGCACGGAAGAAGTGTTGAACTGGGTGCATCGGCAATTCCCGATTTTGCAGACGAAAGTCGCCTGGAACCAGCCGATGTTCACCGATCACGACACGTTTATCATCGGCTTTAGCGTCGCCAAGCCGCATCTGGCCGTCGCGCCGGAGAAGGCCGGCATCCAGCGTTTCTCGGCGGATATCGTTCAAGCGGGCTATGATCATACCAAGGAGCTGGTGCGGATCCCGTGGGGGAGCGAGGTCGACTTCGATTTGCTGGAGAGAATGATCGCGTTTAATATCGAAGATAAGGCAGGCTGTACGACGTTCTGGCGGAAGTAACGCCAGGATATCAAGTCGGCAGCATATGATTACACACGAATCCGCTCCCGAGAGCGGATTTTTTTGAGGTGCCCAACTCGATCGCCTGCGTTCAGCGCATAACGTGCAACTATTCCATTTGAAGCGGGGATGCCGGTTATGAACAGGTTTGAGTCGATAGATGCTATTCTTGCTCGGATGCAGGAAGCAATAGCCGAGATGGCGGATCGAAATCCCGCTTATTACGCGAAGTATCCGATGCATCTGTTATCGGAAGCAGAGGAGCAGGACATCCTTAGCGTGTCCGGTGAGTGGCGTCTTCCAGAGGAATATCTCTACTTCTTGAAGCGTTATGTCCCCGTATCGGTTGCTTGGAGCACCGATCAATATATGAGTCTCACTATTTACGGAGCGAAGGATCTGCTTCCGGGCCAATCCGGCTATAATTATAATCACGTAACGGACGAAACCATCGCGGATTGGCCGATCGATTATTTGGTTATCGCTTCGGATGAAGGCGATCCGTATTGCATGGATCTATCCAGAGGAGATACCGTCATCTATACGGCCAGGCATGGAGCGGGGAGTTGGGATTTTTCGGTTGCATACGATCATCTGAATGCGTTTCTTCAAAGCGTCTTGCTTCCGAGAAGCGACGAGGAGGACGGAGAGGACGAGGAACTTGACGACTATGCTTACTTCAACGTGCTGCTGACAGGTCCCGGCGCCGATAAGGTAAAGACGTTGGCGTTTATTAGGAAAAGGTTCTCTTGCGATTTTGCGCAAGCAAAAGCTTATTTAGCGCAATTGCCGCTCCCTGTATATAAAGGCATCGAAGAGGGCGCAGTCAAAGTAGAGGATCAACTGCTGCGCATCGGCGCGGATTATGAGAAGCGCCCCATCAGTTGGGAAGAATTTATTGCTAGACCATAGATCGCGCCCCGGCACGGCACGATTCGCGACCTTCGACGCTTGCGAATCTTTCCTTCATGATTACAAACGTAAGGCATGGACATAATATTTTGGGTTAACGACTGGCAATAACAGGGCCGGTCCGATCATTCGAGTCTAAGAACGGAGGCATAACGTATATGGCGGACAAAAAGCTCTACTATGCATTCGAGGATCCATCCGGCACCGCGATCGAATTTCGTGCTACCAGCTTGCAGCAGGCGATGGTGATCAAGAAGAAGAAGGCCGAGAAGATGGGCCTAGATAAGGATGTTTTCGCGCTTACGAGCATACACCCCAAAACAGACCAGCGCGCGTAACGCAATTACCTCTCGATCGACATGAAAATCCGCGAAACATGCGGATTTTTTTTATGCGCGCTTTCATCTGTGCGGCCTAGAATCAAATTTACGATGGCTAAGGTTTCTTGTACAATATGGGAAGTATTGGTGGCGTTAACGATTAAAGGCGGTGAAACGGATGTCCATGATGTCTCCTTCCTCAAAGGCGCAGTCTCAGCCAACCCTAAGCGACGCGCTGAAACCTCAGCCTTCTCCCATGATCGGCTCCGCTGCCGGCAGCCCGCTGGGCATCGCGCCGCGAACAGCCGCGCTCACGCCGGCCCAACTGCTGACCATGCAGCGAACGGCAGGCAATCAAGCCGTGCAGCGAATGCTAGCGCAGCCAACTGCCGCAAGCAATAAGGACAAGCCCATTCAGCGGCTCAAGGCAGAGGACATTTATGTCCTCGAAAAAGCCGATCCGCCCCCAGAGGAACAGCTGCGGCAGATGCTGAATCTCTTTACGAATTGGGAGAATGCGGCAGGCGATGTCCTCACGCGGGCGAAACGGCAGAAGATGAGCAGAGATCGCGTCGACGGGTTTCTGACCGGCAACTTCGCCCAATACTTGAACAATCGCGAAAGCTTGTATGCCTATGTGAAGGCGAATGTGTACGACGCGCTCGTCGAGGAGGAAGCACGGCAAGAAGAACAGGATCCGAAGGCGTTGTTCGAGCAGCTTGTTTTTACGTCGAGGTTCTCGTTGGATCATCAGGTACTCCAAGATACGCTTGGTTACATGCCGAACTTTGACATGAATCAACAACTGGGGATATTCGAGCGTATCTATGAGATGATTGACCTTAGGGCGCTCCAGTACTTGCGGCATTTTGAACGGATCGTTCACGACTTTGATTGTTTATCCGACCTGTATGCCGTCGTTTTGCGTTCAAGCTCTTTCCGGGCTCTGGACGATGAGGCTGCCGACCGACATCTGGAGGAGCTGCTTGGCGAAGGGCCGGAGAAGGAGCAAAGGCTTGAGCTATTGGCGCTGAAGTTTCCGGAATTGTCGCTGATCGTGCCGCCGCAAGCGTACTTCAAAGACGATTCGCTCGACCGGGCGAAAGTTGGCGAGGCCATCCAGAACGAGGAGATCCGGCAGCTGCTTGCGATTATGAGTAAAAGCGGCAATGCCGGAGAGATTGCCAATGCCATGAAACAACTGGGTCGATTTCTCAATACGACGAGCGCGACTCCCGAGGATATAAAGTTGGTCAAAAAGGCGCTGACCACGATCGTCGAACTCCGTAATCCGACTTTGCGCAACGAACTATACGATTCGCTCGGACACCTGCTGCCCAAACGGGAAACTGAAGTAACGGATGATTCCTACTCGGACGAGGACTCCTATGATCAGGATGGAATATTGAGCGAACAGGATAAAAAAGAGCTGACGGGCGATATCGAGGAATCGACGGTGCCCACGCGCCCAATCCGGATTCTATTATCCGATGTCTATCCGGGTTATCTGACCGACGTCAATATCACCGACTTCCTTGGGAACGGAGAGACGAGAAAGCTGCTCAAGAACGCCCCGATTAACAACCGGCTGCTGAGCGCGGTCGCGGTGCTCAAGAACACGAATCAGCTGACCAAAGAGAGCAAAGCAGAGGTTCTCCAGAAAATCTTCCAAGATTCGAAAGCGCTTGCTAAAAATCAAGTCATTGAACTCTTCGGCACGATGAAGCTGCTGCTTGACCTCGGGAAGGGCATGAGTTTGCATGCGTGCGATGACATGACGAAGATGAAAAGCATCCTGGACGATGAAATGGGGGCCGTATTAGGACTAGAGGAAGACGAGATGACCGAGTCCGGCATGGCGAGGCTGCTGAATAAATTCCGAAGCGTTCAGGATCTTCTCGTGTACGCGGCGACACTGGATCAAATCGAAGATCCGGATCAACGTGTGCAGGCCAAGAACGGATTCCGAGCGTTCGTCTTAACCTTAATGGAGGATGAGGATAATACAATATACCGTCAATTCCGTTATGGAGAATTAGGCCAGGAAGATGATGATGAGGTTCAACAAGCTTTATGGGGACACTTGGCCCAAGTGCTGCAACTGCCGGAAATTCTCGAGGAGTGGAGTCTCGGCGATTCGATGACGGTAGAGTCGGATGGAACGACTTGGCACGTGCAGGATACGGATGCGCCGTCGGATATGCTACTGCTCGGCACCGATATTACGACCTGTCAGAATGTGTACAACGGCAGTCAGAACCAATGTCTTCTCAGTTACCTAATCGACGGGAAGAACCGGGCGTTAGTCATCAAGAAGGTCGATCCGAAGAAAAAGCAACGCGACGTGGACAACCGCATCGTCGGCCGAGCCCTGTTCAAGCTGCTCGTGAACGATCAAGGGGAGAACGTGCTCTATATCGAGAAAGTATATACGGACAACACGCAAATCGATATCGATCAAGCGAAGGCGCTGCTGCTCCAGATGGCGAAGAAACGCGCCGCCGAAATGGCCAAGCACTTAGCAGACCTCCATTTGCTGTCTACTAATCAGAATGCCTTTACCCAAACCGCTCGTTACGATCAGAGCATTCATTCCCTCGGCGGGCCGGCGCCGTTTGATTACAATGACACCGTTCTGGAGAACGGACCCCCGAATTTCACGATTGATCAGAGCCATATCGTCAAACTCCCTTACTAGAGAGTTGGAGCATGCGCAAATGTGCAAGTCGGCGGCGAACCCTGTATAGTAATGCAAGTAACAACCCTGTAAGAAGCTGATGACAACGAGAGAGAAACAAGGAGATTTGGATGATGGAGAACAAGAAGTGGTGGAAAGAAACGGTCGTGTACCAAATTTACCCGCGCAGTTTCCAAGACAGCAACGGCGACGGCATCGGCGATCTGACCGGCATACTGAACCGGCTCGATTATCTGGAGAAGCTCGGGATCGGCGCGATCTGGCTGTCCCCGGTGTGCAAATCCCCGCAGGATGACAACGGCTACGATATCTCGGATTATCAGGATATCGATCCGATGTTCGGTTCGCTGGACGATATGGACGCGCTGGTTCGAGAGGCGGCCAAGCACAATATCAAAATTATTATGGATCTGGTCCTGAATCATACTTCGGACGAACATCCGTGGTTCGTCGAAGCGAAGAAGGGGAAGGACAATCCGTATTACGATTATTATGTATGGCGCGACGGCGTTCCGGGCACGCCGCCGAACGAGCTGGGCAGCATCTTCGGCGGATCGGCTTGGGAGTACGTGCCGGAGCTTGGCCAATATTACTTGCATCTGTTCTCCGTGAAGCAGCCGGATCTCAACTGGGCGAATCCGAAAGTCCGGGAAGAGATCTACCGCATGATCAATTGGTGGATCGACCGCGGCGTCGGCGGCTTCCGTCTGGACGTCATCGATCTGATCGCCAAGGAGCCGGATCGGCTTATTACCGGGAACGGCCCGAAGCTGCACGACTATATCCGGGAGCTTAGCCGGCTAACCTTTCAACGGGCGGACCTGCTTACCGTCGGCGAGACGTGGGGCGCCACGCCGGAGATCGCGAAGCTGTTCAGCAATCCGGACGGCTCCGAATTCTCGATGGTATTTCAGTTCGAGCATATCGGCCTGGACGAGCAGCCGGGCAAGAGCAAGTGGGATTTGGCGCCGCTGGACTTCATGAAGCTGAAGGCCGTGCTGTCCAAATGGCAGACGGAGCTGAAGGGCGAGGCTTGGAACAGCCTGTTCTGGAACAATCACGATTTGCCGCGCATCGTCTCCCGTTGGGGCAATGACGGCGAATACCGGGTACAATCCGCCAAGATGCTGGCCACCTTGCTGCATGGCATGCAGGGCACCCCGTATGTGTATCAAGGCGAGGAGATCGGGATGACCAATGCGCAATATCCGATCGAGGACTACCGGGATATCGAATTGCTCAATCTGCATAAGGAGCGGACGGACCAAGGCTACCCGCAGGACGAGATTATGGCCTCGATCTATGCCAAAGGCCGCGACAACGCCCGCACGCCGATGCAGTGGGACAGGGCGACGGATGCGGGATTTACGACGGGCACGCCGTGGATTCGCGTCAATCCGAACTACGCGACCATCAACGCCGAGTCGGCTCTTCTCGATCCCAACTCGATTTTCCATCATTATCGGAAACTGATCCAGCTGCGCAAAGCGCACGAGGTCATTATCTACGGCGACTATGAGCTGTTATTCCCGGAGGACCCGAGCCTCTTTGCTTATACCCGCTCGCTGGATGGCGAGAAGATTATCGTCCTATGCAATTTCTATGGCGAGCAGGTGCCGTTCACGCTCCCGGATTCGCTGTCCGGCGAGAAGGAGTTATTGATCGCCAATTATTACGATGAGCTGCCGCAGCATACGCTTCGCCCCTACGAAGCCAGAATGTATCGATTGAAGGCCGGCAACTAGTTATTTGTAGCGCGCAGGAAGAGGAGAGGCGTCCCGTTTGTCGTACAGGCGACGACGGGACGCCTCTTTCGGTTGACTATCGGCAGCGTTAAGTCGAAGATTCCAATGATCTTCCCTATTTCTAATGAAAATCCCCAGTTCCTGCATTCCATGCGCAAGCCGATCCTTTTACAATACAGAGAGAGGGTAGATGTCGATCCATAAACTAGGGGGCATGCGCGTGCATACCGATTCGATTGAAATCTTGATCGTGGATGACGAGCCGAAGCAGCGCCGCGGGCTGGCCGCCATGGTCAGGTCGCTGCGTCCGGAATATCGCGTCCATGAAGCGAAGAACGGCAAGGAAGCGCTGGAACTTGCCCATCGCAAGCCGCTCGATATTGTCTTTACCGATATTCAGATGCCGCTCGTCAACGGAATCGAGTTTCTGGAGCATCTTCATCAAGACGGCACCAAGTTGCCCAAAGTCGTTTTTGTAAGCGTATACCACGAGTTCGGTTATGCCCGGCAAGCCGTTCGGCTGGGCGCGAAGGATTATTTGGTCAAGCCCGTCAGTCCCGATCATCTCGAACCCGTGCTAGCGCAGCTGGAGCATCAGATTCGGCAGGAAATCATGGAACAGACGGCGGCGGACAGCCTGTCCCGGCAGCTGGCGCAGTCGAAGACGGTCTATATGGAGCAGCTGCTGTACAGGTGGATGACCGAGGAGCTGCAGCCGGCGGAATTGCAGGAGGTTCAAGCGGCGTTCAAGGCGACGGGTCCGGGAGCGGTGATGATCGTGGAGACCGGATCTTCATCTTCGTCGACCGCCGATCAAGAGTGGAGACAGATGCTGAAGCGGGCGATATCGCAGACGTTGGGGGGATTAGCCGATATTATCGTCTTATCGCCGGAGCACGAGAAAGACCGCATGGTCGTCATCGCCGAATGGAAGTCCGCCGGTGCCGAGGGGGAAGGGCAGGAGAAGCTCCGCGCCGCGCTTACTCAGCTTGGTCAGCTGTATAACCGCGTCATCGGAGCCGGAGTGGCGCGTTCAGGATCCTGCTTGGGAACGGACATACGAGATTGCTGGGTGCAGGCGCAGCAGGCGGCGCATTATTTGTACTATTATCCCGAAGGCACATGGTTGACGAACGAGGCGCTGGAGGCGCAGCTATCGAAGGCGGCCGCGGCGGCAGTCGCGGCCAAAGATTCGCAAGCGCTGGAGGAAGCGGTTACAGACGGGAGCGCCGAGCTGGCGTCGTTAACGCTAACGGGCATGATGGAACGGCTGGCGGCTGGTTATCTGCCCCCTTTTCGTTACAAGTGCGCCGTCATTCAACAGCTGCTGACCTGTCTGAAGCGCGTGGAGCTGGTGATTGACGATGCGGATTACCGGCTGTTGTCGGAGAGGATCGACCAAGAGATCGTAGCCTCTCCCACGGTGCGCGAGACGAAGGCCGTCGCGGTTCGCCTGCTGTCGGATCTCGTGCTTCAGATGAAGAGGGACAAAGGCGCCCGGAGCGAATGGATCATGAACAAGTGCAAGGAGTATATGGAAGAGCATCTGCACGAGGACATCGGTCTTGATGCGGTGGCGCAGCGATTTTATTACAATGCCTCGTATTTCAGCATTTTGTTCAAGAACCATTTTGGCGTCTCTTTCACGGATTTCCTCGTAAAGTCGCGCATGCAGCGCGCGCGAAGCTTATTGCTGCAGTCCGATCAGAAGGTCGCCGACATCGCGAAGGCGGTCGGTTATAAAGATGGCAAGTATTTCAATAAAGTGTTCAAAAAAACGTTCCTCCACTCGCCGGACGAATTCCGCCGGACGTTCACGTCATAACCGCCGAGGCTCATCATGCGCATACTCCATAAACTGTCCGATCTCGCAGCGAATGCGAAATTCCGTCTTAAACTCATCGTATCCTATTGCCTGCTGGTTACGTTCATCATTTTGATTCTCGGCTTCGCCTATTACCGGATCAGCGCGGGCAACATGCTGCGGAACATGCAGGAAAGTCTGGGCAACATCGTGCTGAACAACAATCAGCTGCTCGACGAGAAGCTGCGCGATATTCAATCCAAGAGCGAGGTACTGCCGATCGATAACGAGCTGTACGAAGTCATCGCGAACGTCGATAAGCACGACAACGAATCCCAGTTGAAGGCGGATCGCCGCATTACTTCGATCCTGTTCCAATATTTCGGCGGCGACGCGGATATCTATTCCTCGTTCATCCTGACGCCCGAATATACGTATGGCAATGCCGCGCGGATGTACGTGCCTCCGGAAGGTTTCTTCCAATCGGACTTATTCCGCGCGTCGCTCATGAATCAAGGCGATCTCGTCTGGATGCCGACCTATTCGTTCGCGGATACGTTCGGCGAACGCGAGATGTCGGGTTTTCCCTACGAATACGAGAAGTTGATGTCCGGCGTGAAGGAGCTGAATTTGACGTATATCGACGAGCAGGGCGTCTTCCATTCGCTGCCGGCGAATCAGCAGAGACCGGTCCTGATGCTGAGCTTCCGAACGGATTACGTGGAGAAGCTGTTCGCCGACTATGTGCATAAGAGCAAGCTGCGGCATTTGACATACGGGGTCGTGGATGTGCACGGCTCGGTCGTCATCGCCTCGGATGCGAAGCTGACAGGCACCCGTCAGGCTCCCGCTTGGCTTGCGGAAGCGTTCGAGATGAGGCAAGGCAGCTTCCAACACGTCGTCGACGGCCGAGAACGGCTCATTGCCTTCCATCAGATGGAGAGTACCGGCTGGATGTCTTATATCGAAATTCCGGTGGCGGACGCGCTTGCGGATTTGGATAAGCTGCGTTCGTATTCGATCCTGTTCCTGGCCGCGATGCTGCTCGTCTCCGTGCTGCTAGCGTATTTGCTATCGATCTACATTACGAAGCCGATCATCCGCATCAAGAAAGCGATCAAAATGATGGAACTCGGCAATTTCCGCGTCCGAATTCCCGAACATGGCCGCGACGAGCTCGGCGAGCTAATCCGCATGTTCAACCAGATGAACGGACAAATTCACGCGTTGATCGAAGAGAATTACGCCTCCAGGCTGCGGGAGAAAGAATCCGAGCTAATGGCGCTGAATCTGCAGCTGAACCCGCATTTTCTGTACAACACGTTAACGACGCTGTATTGGATAGCCGTGGAGAACAATCAGCAGGAGATGAGCCGGATTATGCTGAATCTGGCCGAGATGCTGCAGACTTCGACGCGCGACAAGAACGAGACTTGGCCGCTAGCGACCGATCTGGACTGGCTGAACAAGTACATCTACATCATGTCGAGCCGCTTCGAGAATATGATCGAGACGCGCATCGAAGTCGATGAAGCGCTGCTGGCCATCGAGGTACCGAAGCTGTTCCTGCAGCCCTTCGTCGAGAACGCGATCATTCACGGCCTGGCGGAGACGGAATCCGGCGGCGTCATCGTGATCAAAGGGCGGAATGAGCCGGACGGTCTCCGTTTCTCCGTCGAAGACAACGGCTGCGGCATTACGAAAGAACGAATCGATAAACTCAAATCCGGCGAGATCCGCTCGACCGGCATGGCGAACGTCGAGAAGCGGATTAAGCTGCTGTACGGACCCCAATATGGCCTCGAGATTCAGTCTAGCCGGGAGGAGGGGACGACAATTGTCATTCGGCTTGGACGGCAGCCCGACCCGAATGCAGCGACACGCGTCTCATAAGGAGAGGCTAGAGGAGGCGACCAGACCATGAGGAAGCGATTGGCCTTGCTTCTTGTACTCGGACTTGCCGCGTTGACGGCGGCCGGCTGCCGTCCGGCCGAGAGTTTGCCCGCGGCGGAGATCGGCTATGCGATCAAAGGGGGTAGTCAGGAACCGGTGACATTAACCTATGCCTCTTGGGGCTCGGCGAACGAGCGCAAGGCGCAGGAATCGATGATTCGCAAGTTCATGGACAAGTATCCGTGGATTACGGTGGAGTACATGTATGCGCCGGGCGATTACGTGACGAAGCTGACGACGATGTACGCCAGCAACCGAGCGCCGGACGTGTTCATGCTGTACAAACATACGGCGCTTCAATGGGCGGAGCAGGGCAAGCTGTACAACTTGAATGAATTTCTCGCCACCGATCCCGATATTAACGAAAGTTCGTTGATTCCGAACGCGATTATGTCGTGGGATCAAGGGAAGGTGGCCGGCGTGAAGGTGACGGAGGAAGCATTCGCGCTCTATTACAATGCCGACCTGTTCGAGGAAGCCGGGCTGTCGCCGCCGCCCGTCAAGGCCGAGGAGGCTTGGGACTGGGACGAATTCGTGCAGACGGCGAAGAAACTGACGATCGACCGCAACGGACGAAACGCGCTCGACCCGTTGTTCGATCCGCATCACATCGAGCAATTCGGCGTCCGCTTCAATACGTGGATGTGGCATTTGTTCGTGTCGTCCAACGAGACGAGCATCATCTCAGCAGACGGAAGCCGAATGAACCTGCAGGACCCGGCGGTGATCGAAGCGGTGCAAAAGCTGGCGGACCTGATTTATGTGCATCATGTGGCGCCGTCTCCGCTGCAGGAGAAGAATTTGCCCCAGCCGATGCTCGCCCTGCAAAGCAAGAAGATCGCGATGGATCTGGACGGCCAGTGGATTCAGCTGGACCTCGGCGCCGCGAACGTCAACTACGGCGTCGGCGTACTGCCCAAGCTCAAGAAGAGCACGACCGTTCAGTTCGGCGAGCCGATCGTCATGTCCGCGACGACGGAGCATCCGCTCGAAGCATGGCTGTTCTTCAAGTGGCTCATCGATGCCGAGCATGCGATCGACATGCATGCGAGCGGACTGTGGATGCCGATCTTGAAAGACTACTACACGAAGCCCGAGCTCATTACGCGATGGGCGGACGAGAAGCCCGGCCATCCGGACGGGTACGAGGATGCCGTCATGCGGCAGACGCTTGCGAACGGCGTCAACTCGTACGACTATTATTTGAAGAACATCGAGCGCATCAATGCCATCCTCATTCCCGCGCTTGACCAGGTATTTCTTGGGAAGAAGAACGTGAAGCAGGCGTTCGCCGATGTGGCTGACGAGATCGACGCCGCGTTTCAAGGGACTTATCCGTGAGGAGGATGAAAAGGGGAAAACAGGAGGATCAAGCTCGAAACGTAACAAAGGCGCTGGCATCATGGGGAAAATCACTGTTGACGCCAGCGCCTTTGTTATATTGCGATTAAGGCCGTACGCTAATTTCAATCCCGTTCGTGAATGTGACCTCGATCAGACTGTGAGGCGGTGCCGGTTTCCCGGGCTCTAGTCCGGTCGCGGTTACCTCAGGCGAGAGCGTATCCGGTAATTTCGGAATCTCCTCGTTCAACTCAATAACGAACGATAGATCGTGATTCGGGAAATTATTCATATGATTCTGGCCCAGGTATTGTTTGGCCCAACGTTCAACGTGAGGCTTAATTTGCGAAAAGTTCGTTACATAATTCAAGTACGCGTTAGGCGGCATTTGGCATCGAATCAAGATTCCACCGTTATCTTGATGTTCGGCGGTCCACCGGCCAATAGCCAGCCCACTGAAAGCGTTCGATAAAGAAATCGGGATTGATCTCACACCACGTTCCAAAAACCATAAGGTAAACGCTGCGGCTTCTTGATTGGTCATCATCTCGCCTTGTGCCGTTTGCTTTTTGGCCGCGATCGAGTCTAACGGCGACATCGAGATCGCTTCGGGAGCTTTGCCAGCAACGGACTCGAGCAGCTCGGCGGCTTCGGCGATGGAGATGGCCGTATATGGACTCGTTATGCCCAGTTCCTTGGCGGGAGCGATAATGCCGACCAGCTGGCCGTTCGCGTTAAACAATGCGCCCCCCTCTACAGGTTTCGTCGTGATCTGATAACCGATATAGTCGATATCCTTCCGGGATGATAAGCTGTCGACAATGCCTTTCTCTGCATAATAATCGCCGGTACGGCTGATCGCGACAACCGATGCACCGATTCGCATCGTCGAGGGATCGCCGATTTGCAGGTCGTTCGGGAGCGCCGTTCCCTCGCTTACGCGCAAGAGGACGAGGTTCGAGGCGGGCGCGAACGCCGCGACGCCTTCGATGACGCGCTCGCTTCCGTCAGCGAGCACGATCTTGCCGGATAACCGGCTCTCGACGAGCGAATGCGTAGTGAGAACCAATCGTTCTCCGACGACGATGCCGTTCCCTTCTCTGTCGCCGGCAATTACAGTCACCACCGAGGCGGAAGATAAAGTCGCTATACGTTCGGTTGGCGTTTCGTCATTCGGCACATGGGCCGACCTCGAAGGACGTTCGATCCGGATCGTCTGAGCGGTTGCTTCAAAGTCGACCCGATAGTCCATTGTTTCGCTTACGAAACGCAGCGGTATGTAAGTCGTGCCTTGCAGCGCGATCGGCGCCACCGGCATTGTCATCGCTTTACCGTTCACGTAGGCCTGTTTACTGCCGTTAGTCATACGAATGGTCCTGCCGTCGGTTGTGGCGTTGATCGTTTTCTTTTGCGCGTCGTATTGGACCGCGAACCCGAAAGTTGACAGCAGGCTTCTGAAGGGCACGAGAATGGAACCCTCGTGGTTGTAGCCTGCCGACGCGATTCGCGCGCCATCCACATAAATCGGGTATTTCGCCGATTCCGCCGAGCCGACGGACGCGGCGCAAAGGAATAAGTTCGCGACCATTAATAGGGAGATCATCGTTTTGCGCACGCGAATCCAGCCTCCTGCGTCTATTTCATCTCTTTCATGCAGCCGTTATCGTATAACAGCTCAGTATAATTATACTTTGCGGTATTTTCATATGACAACGAGAATCAAGTATTTACTTTTGCAGGTAGACGTTCCGCAACGTCAAACAGCATTCTCGCTGACTGCCTAACCGCCAATGCAGAACGCGGTTTTTCTTTGGAATGCTTCCTGACGACATTTCGGCCGAGGGGGGAAGGGGCGGGGGAGATCGAAAGGTTCTTGGAGGTCGCACCCCTTTTTCATCCAATCATATTCCCTCAAATCCAATCATTTTCCGAATTGCCGGCTCTTGAAAGCGCTTGCTATTATGAGGGGGTCAACCGTAACCGAACGCCATATTCGAGAAAAAGGGGATTAACGCCATGAAAAAAGTATTGTCATTGGCTCTAGCCGCCAGTCTCTCCGCAGCCGCCTTGTCCGGCTGCAGCGGCAACAACGCGAATGCGCCCGAAGGCGGCGCGAGCACGAACGCGCCGACGAACGGCAATTCATCGACCGGCAAAGTCGTCAAATTAACCGGCCTCATTACGAAACATCCGCTGACGCAGGAGCTGGCGAAGATGGAATGGCTGCAGCAGGCGGAGGAGCGTGCGGGCGTCGATATCCAGTGGCAGGAAATTAGCGCGGATTGGGATCAGAAGAAGGGCGCGCTGCTCGCCGGCGGCGACGTGCCGGATCTGATCATCGGTCCGAACGCGATCACGGACGCGGATTTCGCGCAATTCCCGGGTCTGTTCCAGGATATGAGCGAGTTGGTCGCAAGCGATGGTCCGAACGTGCAGGCGATGTTCAACGACAAGCCGGAGACCAAGGTGATCTCCTCCCAGACGGACGGCAAAATCTACGGCTTGCCGAAGTATCAGCGTTTCTGGCCGGCCACGGCTTCCAGACAGTTCATTAATCAGAAGTGGCTCGACGATCTCGGTCTCGCCATGCCGACGAATTGGGATGAACTGTACGACGTGCTGCTCGCCTTCAAGGAGAAAGACGCGAACGGCGACGGCGACGCGAACGACGAAATCCCGATGGATTTCGCCCCGGTCGGCACGGGAGGCTTCGGCTTCTTCCATCCGACGGTGCTGCTCGGCAGCGAAGGCATCACGCTCACGAACGGAAGCGGGCAAGGCTACTTCCTCGAGGACGGCCAAGTGAAGAACTTCTTCGTCGACGAGCGCTATAAGAATTTGGTCGCCTTCTTGAACAAATGCTTCGCGGCCGGGTTGATCAGCAAGGAAGTATTCACGCAGGATTATACGAAGTTCCAATCGGTGGCCCGAGGCACAGGCGACAAGGCGAAGGTCGGCTTCACGTGGGGGTGGGAGGTGACGGACCGGTTCGGCAATACGCTCGCGCCTCAGTATGCGTCGATGGCGCCGCTTGCGTCGTCCGCGAACTCGACCGCTCAAGTGTCATGGGACTATGACTACGATACGCTCAATTATGGCGTAAACATGGTTACGATGTCCGCCAAGACGAAGGACAAGGCAGCCGCGATGCGCTTCATCAACGAACTGTATGATCCGAAGGTCAGCATGCAGGTGTTGTTCGGGTCGCTGGGGACGAATATCAAAGACAACGGAGACGGCAGCTACGCCGTACAGCCGCCGACGGACGCCGCCATGGATCCAGGCACGTGGAAATGGACCACTACCTGGGCGGATAACGGGCCGATGTATATCGCGGACAGCCTGAAGTTGACGCTCGGCACGGATATGCAGTCGGTCGGCAAGCAGACCGAGCCCCTCATGCCAACGATCGATGCCATTGACAAAGAGAACGACGTGCTCCCGAGCATGTTCATCAAGTACAGCGCCGCGGATAACAGCATGATGAGCTTGAACAATACGAATCTAATGAACCTGGCCATGGCCAAATTCTCGCAATGGGTGACGAAAGGCGGCATCGACAAAGAGTGGGACGGCTATGTGAAGAACGCGACCAAGACCGGACTCCCGCAAAATCTCGAGATCATGCAGAAGTACTACGAAGACTATAAAGCCAAGAAATAAGCGAACAAGACGAGGGATGAGGGAGGCTTGAATCCGCTTCGCCGCGGAGAGGGCATCCCTCCTTCATAAGGGAGTGATCGAATGTCCATCCGTACCGCTCAGGGAACCGGCAAGCCTCCCGAGCTAGGGCTCGCGCCCAATGCGCCCGAGCCGAGGCTCGCGCCCAAGCAGACGGTATTCAACGCGTTCAGGCGAGACTATCAGCTGTGGGTGATGGTACTGCCGGCCATCATCGTCATCGCGTTGTTCAACTACGTGCCCATGTACGGGATTCAGCTGGCATTCCGCGATTACGATTTCGCCAACGGGCTGACCGGCGGGGAATGGCGCGGCTTGTACTACTTCAAGCAATTTATCGACAGCTATCTGTTCGTCGACATCATGAAAAACACGGTCACGATCAGCTTGGCCACCATCCTGATCGGTTTCCCCGCTCCGATTATTCTGGCGCTCATTCTGAATCAGCTGCGCTGGAAGCGGGCGAAGAAGGTGCTGCAGACGACGGTCTACCTGCCGCATTTCATCTCCATCGTCGTCATGGTCGGCCTGCTCAACGTGCTCCTGTCGCCAAACACGGGCATCGTCGGCTATCTCATGGCGTCGATGGGTTTCGGAGATATCAATCTGCTGGCCGACGTGAGCACGTTCGTGCCCGTCTATGTCATCTCCGATATTTGGCAGCACTGCGGCTGGAACAGCATTATCTATCTCGCCGCCTTGTCCAGCGTCGACCCGCAGCTGTACGATTCTTCCAAGATCGACGGGGCGAGCCGTTGGCAAACGATCAAGCATATCGATCTGCCCGCGCTCGTGCCCACCATCATCATCTTGTTCATATTGACGATGGGCAACGTGCTCGGTACCGGCTTCGAGAAAATTTTCCTCATGCAAAATACGTTGAACTTACCGGTATCCGAGGTCATTGCCACCTATGTGTACAAAATCGGGATCATCTCGAATCAGATCAGCTACTCGTCCGCGATCGGGCTGTTCAACACGGTCATCAACTTTATCTTCCTCTTCGCGACGAACGCGATCTCGAAGAGAGTATCCAATACGAGCTTATGGTAGCGGTCCCGGGAGGTGCAAGAAATGGACGCAATCCGCGCGAAGCGCCGGCCGACGAATGATATCTTGTTCGACGCCGTCATCGTCATTTTATGTTTGTTCGCATTCTTAATCGTGGCTTATCCGCTCTATTTCGTCATTATCGCTTCGGTCAGCGATTCCACCTTGGTCGCGACGGGGAAGGTGACGCTGTTCCCGAAAGGGTTCAGCATGTTCGGCTACAAGGAAATTCTGAACGATTCCCGGATCTGGACGGGATATGGTAATACGATCCTCTATACGTTCCTGGGCACCTTCGTGAACCTGCTGTTCACGCTGCCGGCCGCGTATGCGCTGTCGCGTCCCGAGTTCAGGGCGAGAAGATTCATTATGTTCGCCTTCGTCATCACGATGTTCTTCAACGGCGGCTTAATTCCGACGTATCTGCTGATCAAAGGACTCGGGATGACGAACACGATGTGGGTGTTCATCTTCCCGTTCTGCGTCAACGTGTTCAACCTCATCATCACGCGCACGTTCTTCGACAACTCGATCCCGAAGGAGCTGTACGAGGCGGCATCCATGGACGGGTGCAGCCACTTCCGATTCTTCTGGAGCGTGGTGCTGCCGTTGTCGAAGGCGGTCATCTCCGTCGTCGGCTTGTATTATTTGGTCGCGCATTGGAACGACTTCTTCACGGCGCTGGTGTACGTGCGGGATAATAAGCTGCAGCCGCTGCAAATCGTGCTGAGGGACATTCTGCTCTCGAACCAGGTTTTCTCGAGCGGAGCGGGTTCCGGCGGCGCTTCCGGCGGGTACGCGCAGCGTTATGCGGATCAGATCAAATACGGCGTTATCATCGTATCGACGCTGCCGATTCTCATCGTCTACCCGTTTATTCAGAAGTATTTCGAAAAAGGCGTATTGATCGGTTCCGTGAAAGGATGAACGCAAACGATCGCGGCCTCGGCTCCCGTTTCGTCTAAAGAGCGCAATCGACTCGAGAAGAACCTCGAGAAGATCGCGCTCTTTTTTGGACGCCGCTATTCATTACGCGATTAATGTCTTGTTAATAAGATCAGTAATTAGTTAATATATTCATATATGCCGAAATGATAGCTTCATCCAATAAGCCTAAGGAGTGCAATGCTGATGGAAGACAAGTACAATTGGGCCGGGAACTACCGCTACGGCTCGGCGGAGCTGCTTGAACCCGAAAGTCTGGAAGAGGTCCGCGACATGGCCGTTCGTTGCAGCCGCATTCGCGCGCTCGGCTCGCGCCACTCCTTCAACGGAATCGCCGACACCGGCGGCAGCCAGATTTCGCTCCGCAAGCTCAACCGGGTCATCGAGCTCGACCGGGCGCAGCGGACGGTTACCGTCGAAGGCGGCATTCGATACGGGGATCTGTGCCGCTACCTGGACGAACAAGGCTATGCGCTGCATAATTTGGCGTCGCTCCCGCACATTAGCGTGGCAGGCGCCGTCGCGACGGCTACCCATGGATCGGGCGACCGGAACGGGGGACTGGCGGTAGCCGTTCGCGCTATCGAGTTGGTGAAGGCGGACGGCGAGATAGCGGTACTTGAGCGCGGGAAGGATCGCGATTTCGAAGGGGCGGTCGTCGGGATCGGCGGACTCGGGATCGTAACGATGCTGACGCTGGACGTGGTGCCCGCGTTTCAGATTAGCCAGACCGTTTATGACGAGCTGCCGCTGTCGGCACTGGATGGACGGATCGACGACCTATTCTCGGCGGCCTACAGCGTAAGTCTGTTCACGGATTGGACGAGCCCCGCGTTTAATCAAGTCTGGGTGAAGCGGAAAGTCGCGGGCGAAGGAGTAGAAGCGGCGTGGGCGGAATCGACCGAATTCTTCGGCGCGCAGCCGGCTCCGGTCAAGCGTCATCCGGTCCCCGGCCAGTCCGCCGTCAACTGCAGCGAGCAGTTGGGCACGCCGGGGCCATGGTACGAGCGCTTGCCGCACTTCCGCATGGACTTTACGCCGAGCGCCGGTCATGAGCTGCAGAGTGAATATTTCGTGCCGAGGCAGCATGCGCTCGAGGCGCTGCGCGCGCTGGACGGGATCCGCGAGCGAATCGCGCCGCTGCTCTTCATCTCCGAAGTGCGCACGATCGCCGCGGACGAATTCTGGATGAGCCCGTGCTACAAGCAGGACAGCGTTGGCCTGCACTTTACGTGGAAGCCGGATTGGGAGGGCGTGCGCGAGGCGCTGCCGCTGATCGAACGGGAGCTGGCGCCGTTCGGCGCGCGTCCGCATTGGGCGAAGCTGTTCACGATGGAGCCCGAGCGGGTGCAAGCCCGCTATGAGCGTCTGGCGGATTTCCGGCAGCTGCTGGAGCGATATGATCCAGAAGGGAAATTCCGGAACGCCTACCTGGATACTTACATCGTGCAGCAGTGAATTCCAGCTTAATGATCTATGCAAGTAACTGGGTTTCGTGACAACCATATACATGCCTAAAAGTCGCAGTGAAGATGCGGCTTTTTCTTTTTTGTCGGTGGATGTGATTTCATACCGGCGTGACGGAACGTTTCGTTATAGTTAATTTTTCCATGGTGAGTGCACGATTGAGTATGTTAAATTATGGGTGCCGTTGAAGAGGCGGTTCACCTGTGCGAGCGGGGTTTCAGCGTTCAGTTGCGAGTGATTCAAGGAGGAGATCTAATCACGAATCAAGAGGTAGTTGAAATCGCGGAAGCAAATTTGCTTCCCATCGTATCCGAGCTGTATGAACTGGAAGGCTATGACATGAGGCCGGTACAAGCGCATCGCGGCGGGCGGAATGTCGTGTATACCTGCGAGAAAGCGGGTACCGAGGCGAAGATGCTCCGAATCGCCTTCTTACCGGACAGAACCCGGGAAGAAGCGCTAGGCGAGGTCGAATATATCCGGTATTTACATGAACATGGCGGTCCTGTCCCGAATGTGATCCGCTCCAAGAACGGCAATCTGCTGGAAGAGATCGCGCATCACGAACGCGTCTATCGGATCTGCCTGTTCGAACGGGCCAAAGGAATAAAGCTGGCGGACAATCGCTATCGGTATCGGGAAGGCGTGCCGATAACCGAATATTATTATAACTGCGGGAAAGTACTGGGGAACCTGCACCGGCTGTCGAAAGGCTATACGCCCGTCCATCGCCGGCGTCATTTCTTGGGCATATACAACGCTGCCTATCTCGATGACCTGATACCGAACTCCTTAGCGCGACTCAAGGCGAAACTGACAGAACTGATAGCCGCCTTAGCGGGTTTGGACAGCGGCCATGACGCTTACGGGATGATCCATTTCGATTTCAACGACGGCAATTATCATGTCGACTACGATTCCGGCCGAATCACGCTGTATGATTTCGATAATTCCTGTTTCGGCTGGTACCTGTATGACCTGGCAGATCTGTGGAGAAGCGGACTGGGCTGGGTTGCGTCCGAACCGGACGCGGTCAAGCGCAGAAGTTTCATGGACGATTATTTCAACACCGCCATCGCGGGATACAGGTCCGAGACCGAGGTCGAGCAGTCCACGTTGGATAAACTGCCTTTATTCATCAACGTTACGCTCATGGAAAATATCGTGGATACGTTCGAGTGCATGTGGCGCAACGGCGAAGAGCCGGCGTGCGACGAGGCGTTATCTTATTTGATAAAGTGCTTGGAAGACGATATCCCGTATATGGGGTTCTTCCATGACATCTACGCGAGTGACGAACCTTTCGAGTATGAGATACGCCGTCTTTAAATGCGTATATTTGGAGATCCGCTTTTTAGCGGATCTTTTTGTTTGCCCCAATCCGTGCGAACGACGCCGCGTTTAGTTAATTTTGGAGCTATTGGACATAATACTCCACGAATAACAATGCACGAAGTGGAGGAGGGAAAGGCGTTATGCCGCGGTGGAGAACAAATCAAAACCATTCCGATCGCAACAATAGCGATAGCGCTAATCCCATGGAACCGGCCGCTCGCTGTATGCCGACCTGCTCGGCTGGCGGGAACCGAACTTCGTGCCGGATGCCATCGCGGAGCGTCCGGAGGGCGGACTATATGCGACTGGCGCGTACGGCAGCGGCAGCGCATGGATGATCGCGCGGGACGCGTCGGCGGAGGAATGGCGGGCGATGGTCGCAATGGCCTTGGAGGAGCAAGGA
This sequence comes from Paenibacillus methanolicus, assembly GCF_008124765.1. Taxonomy (GTDB): domain Bacteria; phylum Bacillota; class Bacilli; order Paenibacillales; family Paenibacillaceae; genus Paenibacillus_Z; species Paenibacillus_Z methanolicus. Next base: position 547,645 of record NZ_VNHS01000001.1, read on the forward strand.
CCGCTCGAGGAAGCAATCGTTTAGTACGACATAAGCGTATCCAAGCCAAAATAGTCGCGAAACTGCGGCTATTTTTGTTTTCGCATCGGTTGGCAGGAAATATGGGCGGTTGTGCGGGTTGACAGCGCGACTCGAGTTGTGAATAATTGGATGTAAGTAAGTACTTACACAATTGAGAGGCAGGAACGATTCGTGAACCAAACCGCGAGCACCGGAGACAAAATACTAAAGGCGGCAATCGACCTGATCGCGGAACAAGGCTACGACGGGACGACGACGAAGGAGATCGCCGCGGCGGCCGGCGTCAGCGAAGTAACGCTGTTCCGGCATTTCGGCAGCAAACAGGCGCTGCTCCTCGCCGCGTTCGAACGGTACCATTACGCCGGCGAAATGACGAAGCTGTTCGAGCGGATGTCGGGAGACGTGCGGAGGGATCTGCTCTTGGTCGGGCGAACGTATCATGCGATCATGAACCGGAACCGGAAGTTGCTCGATATCGCGCATAAAGGCGGCAGCCGGCTGCCGGAGGAGGTGCGTGATCAAGCGTCGCAGCATCCGGTCCAACTGAAGAAGCTGCTGATGAATTATTTCTCGGCGCTGCTTGAACAAGGGATAATCGCCCCGAATGACCCGGAAATTACTGCGATGTCGTTCATGTGGATGAATTTGGGGGCCTACAGCAGCAAGTTGGTAGAATCGTCGAATTCGGACGTGACGCTCGACGCGTTTATCGAGCGGAGCGTCGAACTTTTCGCTAGGGCGTTAACACCCTAGTTTTTTCTTGCCCATGATGTAAGTAAGTACTTGCATACAATGAGAGGGAAGGATGTTGCTCTGATGCAGATTTCAGCCAAAGAACTTGCCGGACGGCTCATCATGCGCGTCATGCTGTTCACCGCCGTGTTCAGCGCGATGAGCATGCTGACGTTCAATATCGTGCTTCCGGAACTGAGAGCGGAATTTCGGATCGACCTTGCCCAAGCGAGTTGGCTTTCCTCCGGCTATCTTCTCGTCTATGCGATCGGAAGCGTCGTGTACGGCAAACTGGCGAACCGATACCGGTTGAAAAATTTGATCACGTTCGGGCTGCTCGTCTTTGCCGTCGGTTCGCTGGTCGGCTTCGCGTCTTCGGCGTTCTGGCAAGCGTTGGCCGGCCGTCTCCTGCAGGCGGCCGGCGCCTCGGTCGTCCCGGCTGCGGCGATGCTCATTCCGATCCGTTACTTCCCCCGGGAGCGGCGCGGCGTCGCGATGAGCATGACCGCCGCCGGCTTGGCGCTCGGCACCGCGCTCGGTCCCGTCGTGGCCGCGCTGATGCTCTCCGCCTTGGATTGGCGCTGGTTGTTCGTCCCGCCGATCTTCGTGCTTGCGTTGGTGCCGTTCTTCCGCAAATACGTGAACGACGTGCCTGACCCGAATCCCGGGAAGCTCGATAGGCTCGGAGGCGCGCTGCTCGCCGCGACGATCGCGTTCGCCCTGCTAGGGGCCACCTATATGTCGTGGCAGTTGTTCGCAGCGGCGGCATTGATGCTAGGCATGCTCGCATGGCGTCTTGCGACCGCGTCCGAACCTTTCGTGCAGCCGGCGCTGCTTCGGAATCGCAAGTACGCCGGCGGATTGTGCATCGCGGCGTTGATTGCCTGCGTCGCGAGCGGCATGGCGCTGCTGCCGCCTGTACTGCTCGCGGACGTCTACGGGCTCGAATCCGAATGGATCGGCTTCGCGCTCGTACCCGCTGCCGTCGCTTCGTCCGCGCTGAGCCGCAGCGGCGGCAAGCTAGCGGACCGGAGGGGGGACGCCAGCTTGTACACCCTCGCATCCGGATTGCTGATGCTCTGTTTCGCGCTGCTCGCCGCATTCTCCGGGGCGGCGCCCGCGTGGACGCTGACGTTGTTCCTCGTCTTCGGCAACGTCGGCCAGACGTTCATCCAAGTCGCCGTCGCAAGCTCGCTATCCAAGACGCTGTCGAACGATCAGGCCGGCGTCGGCATGGGGTTGGTTCAGATGACGAACGGCATCGCCTCCGCGATGGCCGCTAGCCTCTACGGCTTGCTGCTCGAGTTGGATGCGCCCGGGTGGATTCCGCTCGCCGCGGGCACGAATGCCCGCATGTACGTTCTTTTATTTGCAAGTTTCATCCTCGTCCATGCCGGATTGCTCGCGTATTACCGGATGCGGTTCCGTCCGGACCAGAAGACCAAATCTGCATCAACGGTCGAGGGGAGGTGAAGGCATGGTGGCGAGTAAAGATGGAGGGGCACTGATCGCAACGGTTCGTACTTGGCCCGGCGTGCTGCTTCGGCCGCATCGGTTCGGCGGGACGGAGTTCGTCATGCATGGGAAGGAAATCGGACATATCCATGGCGTCACGCTCGTCGATTTCACGCTGCCTAAGGCCGCGCGCGACGAAGCGGTCGAGCTCGGCAAGGCGGTGCCGCACCACGTGCTGCCGAATTCGAATTGGGTTTCGGTTCATTTGCGCACGGAGACGGACGTTGCCCACGCGCTCGAGCTGCTTCGATACAAAAATGACTTGCTTTACGATAAATTCACGATGGCGTAATGAAAGAAGGTGGTAAAATATAGATATTACTTGATTGGCGTATTAATCTTTAGTTCGTTTGCGAGTTTCTTCCTGTCTATCATCGCAACCCTCTTAATCGTCATTCAGTTTAGTCAAAAAATGGAGCCAACCAACTTCAGATTTCTTTTGATTTTGAACTTATCGCATTTGATCGTGTGCGGATCGTTGATCGTCTACTATATGATAGCGGCATACGATACCGTCATGGGAATTTAGTCTGCGAGCAGGATGCTGCTTTCCCGTCAAGGTAGAGAAGGCAAGCGCAGGCCGGGCGCGCCCGGTCGCGAATGTGGAGGACTAATCTGCTGCTATTGAGCCTTAAAGAATCTGAGCGCGATCGAGATAAGGACACGCCGGAATGAAAAATTCCAAGCTGAAGAGCTTGATCAGTTGTTTCACGGCTTAACGGCGATGGTTATGGTAAGGGAAACAGGGGATTCTCCCTAGAACGAAGAGGTGAGTGACGATGAATGCAATTCTGATTATCGTTGGTGTCTCTGTGTTCGTCATTGTGGTCGCCATACTATTCCGCACCAGCCGCTGGACAACAGTTCTGACCGCGCCGGGAAATCAGGCGGGGGAGTTACAGAATAAACACGCCTATTTGCAGGGTAAGGGCATTCGTTCTCGTATCCGCGAGCAGGACGGTCAGCCGGTATCCGGATTTGCCGCCGCTACGTCAGGTCAATATTCGGCCATGAATCTGCAGGTCCATAAAGATGATGTCCAGCGGGCCAAGGAAGCGCTTGTCGATTATACGCATGAACGTCATACTTCGCATTCGCCAATACTATAGAGAACCGTTATGCTCGAAAGCCAAAGGATGTTCATAATAATTCGCAACTGACTGATGACAAGAAGATATATCCTTAAAAGTCGCATATATGCGGCTTTTTTTGTTTTCACGATAACGCTCGCGCGCCTAACAAACCTTCTGATCATTACGCTTAAGCTTCGCAACTGATCGCTTTTCCCGAAGTTGGGCTTTTTTTTGGAAAAGAGCGAAAAAGTTGAACGTTCAATCGTTTTCGTCGATATGCGGCGCTCGGGAGAGCGGGTTACGCTGGAGACAGCGAGGAAGGGAACGCGAATCGCGAATCGCGACCGTTTTCTCCAATCGCGTGTTTGTATCCGGCACGACTATCATTCGAACGAAGAAGGGGATGGTACGGTGAGGAGTAGGACGAAGTCAAGACGAATGGCGATCTGGCTGTTGGTGGCAATGGTGGTGGGTCTGATTGATGTAGGGGCGGCAAGAAACGCGCAAGCCGCAGACCCCGCGCCCGCGTGGCCGGTCTCGGTGCTAAGCGGTTTACGCATGCCGTTCGCTCCGGACGGATTGACGACGACGCAGAATCCGCCGGACTTCAGATGGCCGGCAGTACCCGGCGCGGACGGTTATCATCTGCAGGTCAGCCGCGACCAAGCGGTCGCAAGCCCCGTGCACGAGAAGTCGGACCTTACGGATAATTTCTATAATTTCCCTCGAGAGTTCGACAGCGGTACCTGGTATTGGAAAGTTAAGTTCCATAAGCCTGTCGAGGGCTGGTCGGTATGGAGCGACGTGAGGAAGTTCCGGATCGAGGAGCAGAACGTTCCTTTCGTCGTGCCCCCGATTGACGAATTGATCGGCGAAGTCCCCGCGAGTCATCCGCGGATCTGGACGACCGCGAACACCTTGGAAGCGTTCCGCGGCTTGGCCCAGACGAGCGGTCGGGAAATTTTCGCGGCGAAGAAGGCTTTGGTGGACAGTCATTTGCTCGGTACGAATCCGGCGCCTGCGGAACCGATCGTGAACGATCCCGATAACGATGCTCAGGTTACCGCTATGACGAACGCGGCCGTTCAAGCCAGAGAACGGCTGCTCGACGCCGCGTTCGTCTATCTGATCGCGGACGAACCGGTCTATCTTGCCGAAGCGAAGAAGCGGCTCCTTGGCATCGCCGCCTGGGACCCGGCCGGGTCGACCGGCTATGACATGCAGGACCAAGTCCATCGTTCCCTCGCGATGTACGCGGCGATCGCGTACGACTGGTTGTACGACGATCTGTCCGCCGCAGAACGGGCGACCGTCGAGAACATGGTCAAGACGCGCACGGAAACGATGGTGTCGAAGCTGATTTCCGGCAATCACAAAATCAAAGAAAATCCTTACGATTCCCACGGCTGGTCGGCATTCGGCTATATCGGCATCATCGCGACCGCCATGCTCGGCGATATCGAGGAAGCGGAAGGATGGTACCGCGAAGTCGTGCCTTCTTATATCAATATTCTTCCGCCGTGGGGCGGAGAGGACGGCGGTTGGGCGCAAGGAACCGGTTATTGGCAATGGTCCGCGTCCATCGGCCAAGAGTTCATGGACGTGCTGCTATCCTCCACCGGTCTGAATCTCTATGACAAGGCTTATTCGCGGAACGAAGGCATGTATCCGCTATACGCCTTTCCCCATGGCATCCCGAAAGGGATCTTCGGTGACGATAGTGAATACTTACCCGGCAAACCAAGCGTCTCCATCCTGAACCGGTTGGCGCAGGAGAACGGAGACCCGCGTCTCAAGTGGTCGGCCGAAGCGATCGGCACCGGTCCGGACGCGAGCCCGAACAACTACTTCTACGGGGACGACGAGCTGGAAGCCCGTCCGCCGGTCGATCTGCCGAATGCTCGCTGGTTCCAGGACGTCGGGCTGGTCGCCATGCATTCCAGTCTGTACGATCCCGACCGCGTGTCCATGTTTTTCAAATCGAGTCCGTTCGGCAGCTACAATCACAGCCACGCCGATCAGAACAGCTTCATCGTCAACGCCTTCGGCGAATCGCTCGCCGTGGAGACCGGCTACTACGACGACTATAACAGCCCTCATAATCTGCAATATACGATCCAGACCTTCTCATCGAACGCCATCACGTATGACGGGAAGACCGGTCAGGCGACGCGCGACATCGAGGCCGACGGCAAGGTGAAGAGCTTCATCACCACGCCGTTATTCGATGCGGTAAGCGCAGATGCAAAGACCGCGTACAAAAGCGCGCTGGAGAAGGCGGACCGCGACGTCATTTACTTGCGTCCGAACGTATTCGTCGTGATCGACAGATTGAAGTCCGCGAATCCGCAAGGCAACGAGTTCGAATGGCGGCTGCATGCAGAAGACGAACTTGATATCGACACGGATAACGCTGGTGCCACGATCGTGAAAGGGGAGGCTGCTCTGAAGGTCAAGTTTCACTCCCCGGGTAATCTGCGCACGGAGAAAGAAGAGCAATATCTAGCGATTGCCGGGAACGAAGTGAAGCCTAAAGAACTCAGCAAATTCGCCGCGGAGCAGCAGGTCCATGCCGCGTTCATTACGCCGAAGACCAGTGCCGCGACATACGTTGCCACGATGGAGGCCTACAAGGGCGATTCCTCCGCGTCGAACATCGTATCGGAAAACCACGGGGATTACTTAACGCTTGCTTTCGCGGACGGCACCATTGTTTATGTGCGGCTTACGACGACGAGCGGGGAGATCGATGCGGGAACGATCCGCTTCAATGGTTCGGCCGTTGCGCTAAAGGGAGATTCGGTGCTGCTCGTCGACGGAACGAAAGTCGCGAAGAATGGCATTACGTTGATCGAAAGCGATCAGCCGTCCACGATTGCGTATAGCGGCGAACGTGTGACCGTCTCGGGTCAATCGCAATCCCGGGTGGCCGTCAAAGCGCCAGGCATCGAAAGGCTGAGAGACGGCGATAACGGTACGGACTTCCCGCGCGGCGGCACGGTCGCGGATGGCGTGAATGCGCGCGGGGTACAGTGGGAAACAGTTGGCGACATGCTGATTATGCATGTCGAGAAAGGGCAGCATGCCTTCAAGCTGAACAATGCTGCGATGCCGCAAGCACTGCTTAACCTGACCATGCAGACGAATATCGGCGGAGCAGCGGGATCGGTAACGCTTAAAGCGCATAGCGATACGGAAGGCGTGCCGGTCGGCTGGGGGAAATTGAACAATGAAGCCGGGTTATACGAAGTTGAAGAGGCGCCGCCAGGCTTCGTATTCGAGAAGCATGGGCGACCGGACACCGTCTATCTAGAGGCCAACGCGACCGTCATCGTACGGGGGGCGATCAGCCAACTGAAACTCAGACGCATCGAAACCGGCGGCACGGCCGAGGCGCTGGTATGGAACGATCCCGAGAACAAGCGATCCACGCTTAACCTATTGTGGAAGGAAGCGGAATCGTTCTCAACTTCCGGCGGCGGTACCTTCAGCAAGTATATGACCCGTCCGTTCCTTTCGGGAGGAACGGGTCTCGGCGATTGGAAGAGCACGGGTCAGTGGGCGAAGTGGACGCTGAACGTGCCGAAAGCCGGCAAATATGATCTGGTCCTGAAGTACGTCGCAGGCTTCGAGCCCGTAGGGACGATGACCGGGCGGCTGGCCATGATCGGCGACAAGTACTACTATATCGAAGCGCCGGTAACGAATGGGGCCGACGGCAAGCCGGATTGGGGCAGAACGCCGGAAGCTTGGAAGGGCCTTCGGGTCAAATCGGATCAGCAGCTGCCTGCTGGACCCGTCGACATTACCATGTGGAATGCGCAAGGCGCGATGAACCTCGACTGGATCGGCTTGATCGAGACAAAGGCCGACGAGGAGCGGCCGAGCGTGCCCGGCAACGTGCAGCTGGTCTCCCGCACGGATACGACGGCGACGATCAGCTGGACGGCTTCGACGGATAACGTCGCAGTGAAGGAGTACGCGATCTACGTCAACGGCGCGCAGAAGTCGATCGTGCCGAATGGGACGACGAACGCGACCATCCAGGGATTGACGGCAGATACAGACTATTCGATTACCGTCGCGGCCGTCGATACGAGCGGCAACCCATCGCTCGGCAGCGAACCGCTTATCCTAAGCGATACGACGCCGCCGGAATGGAGCGGTACGGCCGCTGTTCGCGCGGTTCATCTGTTCGCATCCGCGGCCAGGCTGAACTGGGATCCGGCGATGGAAGCATCCGGCAGCATCGCTTCCTACGCCATTTATCGGAAGGGACCGTCCGAGTCCTCCTTCGCGAAAATCGCGACGGTAGATGGCCATGTACACGCCTATGACGCGACCGGTCTGACGCTGGGCGGGACGTATGAATTCCGGATCGAGGCAACGGATGGAGAAAACAATGAAACGACGGACGGTCCTTCCTTGACGGTCACGCTGCCCGCGGCAGGAAGCACGGGCGAATATTACGATTCGTTCGACGGGTTGCCGCTAGGGACAATGGCGGCCGGGGGCGGATGGACGCCGCAAACGCCTAACGGGACGACGATAAACGTGGTTCCCCTGGCGGACGGCGGCCAAGCGTTGGAAATGACGGACAATTATGAGCCGTCAACCTCGGATTATACGGAAAGCCCGATCGCTATTCGGACGAACGCCGCGCTGAGCGGGAAGGTGACGTTCGAGACCCGGTTCATGAATAAGCTGCTCGGCGTTCATGAGCTGAAGATTCGCGGCGCGAACAGCGACATCGCCCGTTTCACGGTCTTCTCGGACGGCAGCTTTGGCTACTGGAATCTGGACGCTGGCACCGGAAATTTCAAGGATTACAAAATCCCGAGCGCAAGTACGCTCTTCAAGCTGCCGAAAGACCAGTGGATCACGCTTCGCATCGACATGGACACGGCAACGAAGACCTACGATCTGTCCATGCAGGCCGAAGCGTTCAAGACTTATCCGGGTATCGCCGATGCACCCGGCACGCTAGACAAAGCGAACGGCATCTATAAAGTGAATGGCATTAAGTTCCTGTACAATTCCACCGCGTCATCGATCGATACGGTCCGGTTCAACGCGAGCCGGTTCAAAAGCCAAAACCTGATCGATTACGTCGCGATGTACAAAGACACAACCGGTTTGCCGGCTTGGGGATCCGCGGCTGCCGTCCGGCCGGTCCACCTGTTCCAGACCGCGGCGCGGCTGGAATGGGATCAAGCAGCCGTCAGCTCCGGCAGCGCAGCCTCGTATTCGATTTATCGCAAGCAGGGAACACAGCCGTTCGCGAAGGTCGCGACGGTGTCCGGCGATGCCCGTCAATATGACGCGACCGGTCTGCAACCTGGAGGAACCTATACGTTCCGGATCCAGGCGACCGGCGCGCCTGGACAAGAGACGGATAACGGTCCTTCCGTGACGGTCACGCTGCCAACGGCAGGCAGCACGGGCGAATATTACGATTCGTTCGATAATTTGCCGCTCGGGACGATGGCGGCCGGAGGCGGGTGGACGCCGCAAACGCCTAACGGGACCACGATTAACGTGGTTGCCTTGGCGGAAGGCGGCCAAGCGCTCGAGATGACGGACAATTACGAGCCGTCAACCTCGGACTATACGGAAAGCCCGGTCGCCTTCCGGACGAACGACGCGCTGAGCGGGAAGGTGACGTTCGAGACCCGGTTCATGAACAAGCTGCTCGGCGCGCACGAGCTGAAGATCCGCGGCGCGAACAGCGACATTGTCCGTTTCACGGTCTTCTCGGACGGCAACTTCGGTTACTGGAATCTGGACGCCGGAACCGGAACCTTCAAGGATTACAAAATCCCGACTGCAAGCCCGGTATTCAAGCTGCCGAAAGACCAATGGATCACGCTTCGCATCGATCTGGACACGACCGCGAAAACGTACGATCTGTCCATTCAGGCGGACGCGTTCAAGTCATATTCGGGCGCCGTCGACGCACCAGGTACGCTCGACGCGGCGAATGGCATCTATAGAGTGAACGGCATCAAGTTCCTTTACAACTCTACCGCGTCATCGATTAATACGGTCCGCTTCAGCGCGAGCAGGTTCAAAAGCCAAAATCTGATCGATTACGTCGCCTTGTTCAAACCTGCTGCACAGGCGGCTCCGGCCGAGGCGACGTTCGCGGCCGACAATACCGCGCCGACCAACGGCAACGTCGTCGTGACCGTACGCTTCCCGGCTGAGGCCGCGACGAAAGAGTATAAACTCGGCGCAAACGGCGCATGGACGCCTTATACGGTACCCGTCGTCTTCGCCTCGAACAATACGATTTTCGCGAGGTCAACAAGCGCCGGGGGGCAAGTGTCCAACGAAGCCGCCTACACGGTCGGCAACATCGACAAGACGGCGCCGGTCACGAGCGCAAGCTTGTCGCCTGAGCAGCCTGACGGGCCGAACGGCGCGTACGCGGGACCTGTCACGCTCACGCTGGGCGCAAGCGACGCCGGAGGCGCCGGAGTGGATAGAACCGAATATAGTCTAGACGGCGGCACCACCTGGCAAGCGTACGCGGCGCCGGTCGTGTTCGACCGTAAAGGAACTTACAGCGTGCGGTACAGAACCGCGGATAAAGCGGGCAACATCGAGACCGCGCCAACTACGGGATTCGCGATCAGCGCGACGACCGTCAAGGTGACATTAACGGACAGCGGCGGCAACCCGTTGGCAGGCGCCGTCGTCAGCTACTACGCCGCAGGCTGGAAGAGCTTCGGAACGACGGATGCGTCGGGAGCGGCAAACAAGCCGCTGACGGACGGATCGTATACCTTCGCCATCACGTACGAAGGGAAAACCATTCAACGAACCGTTAATACGGGCAGCCAGCCTGTCGTCGCCTTCCAGACCGTCCAGGTCAAGGTTCAATTGAAAGACAGTTCGGGAAGTCCGCTCGACGGGGGAGAGGTCTCTTTCTACTCCGACAATTGGCGCACCTTCGGCCCGGTCAGCGGAGGAGAAGTCGTCAAGGAGCTGCTGCCCGCCGCCTATTCGTTCGCGATGAAATATGAAGGCAAGAACGTGCAGAAGGAGCAGGATGTATCCGCCGACGCCGTCGTTGCTTTCCAGACGGTGAAGGTCAACGTGCAGCTGAAGGATAGCTCGGGCAATCCGCTAGACGGAGGTGAAGCGTCCTTCTACTCGGATACTTGGCGGACGTTCGGCGTCACGAGCGGCGGCGAAGCGGCCAAGGAATTGCTGCCCGGCACTTACACGTATGCCATGACTTATGCCGGCACGATCTCGCAGAAGTCGCAAGATACCTTAGTCAATCCGGTCGTCGTCTTCCAGACCGTGAGCGTAACGGCGCAGCTGCGAGATGCTCAGGGCCTACCGGTGGACGGCGGGGAAGCCGCCTATTATGCCGCGAATGGCTGGCAGACGCTCGGGGTTACGAACGGCGGCATCGCCAGAAAGGAATTGCTGGCCGGGTCGAACACGTTCTCCATGACGTTCGCGGGCAACGTCCGGCAAAAAACGCAAAATACGGCGAATTCGCCGTTAATCGAGTTCACTGTCTAGGGATTCCATCTCCTCGGCGGATCTAAAGCTATAAATCAAGGTTCATCCAAAATAATGGCCAACGCAGCAAGGAATTGCTGTGTTGGCCATTGTTATTTGAGGCCAAAAGAAAAAGAGGCCGAAAGCGCCGGCCTCTTCATGCTGATTTAGATTTTGAATTTCGCGACGGCTGACAGCAGCTGCGCCGCGGTTTCTTCCGTCCGAAGCATCATGGCAGCCAGCTGTTCGGATTGTATCCGCATGTCGGATGTCTTCTCCGCAATATTTTGCGTGCCGGACGCGTTCTCGTTATTGGAAGCGGTCACTTCTTGTATGGACTGCGCCACATTTTGAATCGAAGCGAGCAGCTGCTCGGCCGTCGCGCTAAAGTCCGTGACAAGCGCTTGCACCGATCCCGCGTCTTTGTAATACTGTTCGCCGTTGGCCACCATCGCGTTGTAGTCATGGATGACCGTATCGTCAATGAACGATAGTGCTTTTTCGGAGCTCTTGGTCAGGGCTTGAACGGAGCTCATGACCAGCGTGGCTACGTTCTGAATCTCGCCGGCGGTTTTCGCCGAATTCTCCGCGAGCTTGCGAATCTCGCCGGCCACGACCGCGAACCCTTTGCCGGCTTCGCCGGCGCGCGCTGCCTCAATGGCGGCGTTCAGGGCGAGCAGGTTGGTTTGGCCCGTGATCTGCAGGATGGAGTCCGTCAGGACATGGATTTGCTCGACGGCTTTCGCTTGTTCCATCGCTGCTCTTGATTCACATTCGATGACGCCGCGGATATCCTGGGCGGATTGACGCGAAACAACCGCGGATTCTTTCAGATGCTGAGCACGAACGGCGATTTCGTCGGCCATCGACGAACCGTCATGCGCTTTCACCGCGATGGAGGTCACGGCATCCTTGATCTCGGAAGACGTCGCATTCATATCATGCGCCATTGCGGCCGTTTCTTGCATCCCTGCGGACATTTGTTCGGTTGTGGCCGATACGTCCTCGACTTGGGCAGCCAAGGCGCTCATGCTCGCCGAGGAATGTCCGATATTGCTCTTCACGTTCGTCGTTTCGTTAACCACCTGTCCGAGAACCTGACGGATGGATGCCGACATTTGCTCGACCGCTTGGGCCAGATGTCCGATCTCATCGGTACGCTTGAGCAGCAAGGCCGGCAGCGCATGCGTAAAGTCTGCAGCGGCCATGACATTCAAATATTCAGATAGCCGCTTGATCGGCACCGAAATATAGCCGGCCGCAAAGACGGAAATCGCGACGATGATCAGAATGGTGATCACGATCAGCAAAGCGGTCTGATTAAGGCTCGATTGCAGGTCGGCGAATACTTCGCTTTCCGGCACCGTCACCATGACCTTCCAGCCGGTGGTAGCGACCGTGGCGAAGGCCGCGATCTTCGCTACTCCATCCTCGTTCGTGTATGATTCTGCGCCCGAATCCTTCGAATAGACCGTATCATATGCCGAGATAGCGGATTCACTGACCGCTTCTTGGTAGGTTTTGTTCACCTTATCCGCATCCGGGTGATGCATGAACACGCCTTTACTAGAGAGAAGATTGCCATATCCGGTTTCGCCGACTTTGATCTTCTCATAGTTGCTCTTCAACGATTCCGCCGATACGACATCGATGACGATGCCTTGAAACTGATTTTGTGCGTCGAAGAAGGGAACGGCGATGGTAACCCCGAGCTGTTCGATGCTGCGGATCATCAGCAGGTCGCTCACGGTAGGTTTTTTGGTTTCTTTCGCGATTTTAAAATATTCCCGATCCGAAATATCCGTTACGGTGCCATCCTCGGCCGGAATATTCCCGTCCGCGTCGGAGACAATCGTCATCACGATCTCCGGGTCGGTCTTCACGATCGGCTGCACGGCCGTGTTTTTCCCAAGCGCATCCAGACTGCTGAAGTTAGGGACGCCTTCGATCACTTTTTGAATAGCGGCGATTTTCGTTTGGAGCCAGAGGTCCGTCGCTTCGGCATTACTCTTCGCAATGCCAATCTCTTGATCTTTGATGCTTGTCGTAAGCTGACTCTTGAATTGATTCATCTGGATGGCGGCAAGCATGACGAGCGGGACCAACGTGAGTACAAGAATCATCATCGTCAGCCGAAAGCGAAGGCTCTTAAGGGTTTTCTTCAACCTATATCAACTCCTACTAGATTTAAATGTGTCTCTAATAGGATATCGTCACTATTGAACATATTGTTGTGTAGCAATTTCATCCAATGGGGAGAGGACCGGTAGCAGGCCTACGTTTATTGGCAGCGCTTAAGCGGTTTACGACTTGGTTAGAGCCTCCCGGTCCGGGGCTTGGGGCGGCTGTTCCAGCCAACCGTGCTCAATCAGTATCCTTGGTGAAGGTCACGAATTGACGGGTAAGCCCCAGCGCATGGTTCACGATTTCCTTGATTTCTCGGTCCTTCGCATGTCGCGCCATGTAACTCAGCACGCAAATGGACATTGTATTGCCGATATATGTCGCCCATAGTTTCCCTTGCTCTGCCTCGGTTAACTTCTGATCCGTGTCGCTCTGGTCTGCATGAAGCAACGGGATTTTTTCGATCAGCTTTGTGAACGACGTCCGCAAGCTCCTTTCTCCCAATCATGATCTGATTATGTTCCGTAACATCTCGTTTGTTTATTCTTGGCTATTCGAACAGCCCCTGTAACGTCCACGCCGTCCTTGCCGGGTATTGACATTTCCATTTGGGATGATAGTATATTCCCATTGGTATAGTTGGATATGAGCCATTGGCTGACCGATCACTCGGAAGCTCAGCGGACAAATCACGTTACGACGTTATTTGTCCGCTGAGCTTTTTTCATGTATCAAAAAAAACAGGGAACTGGGAGTGGTAACGATGGGAAACAAACAAATGAAGCTTGGCGCATTCTTCAATCTGCCGGGGCATCACGTGGCCAGCTGGAGGCACCCGCTGACAGCGGCCGACCGTACTTTGGATCTGGCTTATTTGCAAGAACTCGCGCAGCTCGCGGAGCGGGGTAAATTCGATATGATCTTCTTCGCCGACGTGCTTGGGCTGCGGGCTTCCGGCAATCAGTCGGCTTCGGCCGTCAAGCTGGATCCGCTGATCATCCTAGCGGCGCTCGCCTCCGTCACGCGCCATATCGGTCTGACCGCGACATTGACGACGACGTACAACGAGCCTTACCAAGTCGCCCGTAAGTTCGCGGCGATCGATCATCTGTCGGGCGGCCGGGCGGCATGGAACGTCGTGACCTCCGCCAACGACAAAGAGTCGCTGCTGTTCGGCAAGCCGAAGCACCTGGAGCATGCGCGTCGCTATGAACGCGCCGAAGAGTTCGTCGACATCGTCAAGAAGCTCTGGTTATCGGTCGAACGAGAGTCGCTCGTTCTCGATAAAGAGAAGGGCAAGATTCTGGACGTTGAGAAGCTTCACCCTTTGGATCACGAAGGGGAATGGTTCAAGGTACAGGGCTTGTTGGATACGCCGGCGACGCCGCAAGGACATCCCGTCATCGTGCAAGCCGGATCTTCGGAGTCGGGGAAGGAGCTGGCGGCGAAGACGGCGGAGGTCATCTTCACCGCGTGGCAGACGTTGGAGGAAGCCCAGACCTTCTATCGGGACGTGAAGGGTCGCCTCGCGAAGTACGGCCGCAAGCCGGATGATCTGAAAATAATGCCGGGCGTCTTCATCACCGTGGCGAAGACGGAAGCCGAAGCGATCGCCAAACGTAAGGAGCTGAACAGTTACATTCTGCCCGAGGTCGGCTTGGAATACCTATCCAACTTTATCGGCGCAGACCTTAAGGGTTATGACGTCGATGCGCCGCTGCCGGCGTTCGCGGAGGCGGAAGACAAGACGAACCCGCAGATTCGCTCGAACTTGATCCGGGCGTTGGCCGAACGCGAGGGATTGAGAACAATCCGCGAAGTTTACGAACAAATCGCGGGAGCGCGCGGACACCGCGAGATCGTCGGCACGCCGGCGCAGATTGCGGATCAGCTCGAGGAATGGTTCTTGAATGAGGGGGCGGACGGCTTCAATATTATGCCTCCGACGTTCCCGGAAGGACTGCGGGACGTCGTCGAACTCGTCATTCCGGAATTGCAGCGCCGGGGACTGTTCCGCACGGAATACGAGAGCGATACGCTGCGCGGCAACCTAGGACTGTCCCTGCCCGCCCATCCAGATCGCAAGCAAGCGCAATCGGCTAATCTGTAATCCGCAACAACACCATTTCTTGAAGGCAGGAGAACTTATATGCGTAAATCATGGATGAGAACGAAGGCGCTGATCGTGTCGGTTGGGATATTGGGAGCGCTTCTGGCAGGCTGCGCATCAGAAAGTAAGGCGACAGGGGAAGAAGACAAGGTGCTTCAGTATAATTCAGCGCCAGGGAGCGTGTCGTTCCCGGAATTGGCCGCGGACCTCGGTTATCTCGGAGATGTGAAGCTGGAGTCGATCGGCACCACGACCGGCGGTCCGGAAATGATTCAACTTACGGCCACGAAGCAGACCGACTTTGGTTCCGCGTTCAACGGAGCGATCATTAAAGCGATCTCGCAGGGCGTCAAGATAAAATCCGTTATCGGTTCATACGGCAGCGACAAGCATACGTATATCGGCGCTTACGTGCTAGAGGGCAGTCCGCTGCGGACAGCCAAAGATTTTATCGGCAAGAAAGTGGGCGTGAATACATTCGGCGCGCATCTGGAGTTCGTGACGAAGGATTATTTGCGCGAGGGTGGATTGTCCGATGAAGAAATCGCTCAGGTGACGCTGGTGACCGTCCCTTCCGCGAACGCGGAACAGGTGCTTCGCAACAATCAGACGGATGTCGTTCTGCTAAGCGGAATTGCCAGGGACCGCGCCTTGGAGAACGGCGGCATCGTCGAGATCTTCAAGGATATCGACGTGTATCAAAAGGAGTTCACGGCAGGCGACTACTTCTTCACGGAGGATTATATCCAGAACAACCCGAACACCGTGAAGCAGTTCGTCGAAGGGGTCGCCAAAGCGATCGAATGGGAACGGACGACGCCGCGTGAAGAAGTGATCAAGCGCTTCGAGAGCATCGTGGAGAAGCGTGACGGGAAGAACGCGACCGTCAATCTGAAGTATTGGAAAAGCACGGGCATCGCGACGGAAGGCGGCGTAATCGCGCCGGATGAGCATCAGAAGTGGATCGATTGGCTGGTAGCTAGCGGAGAATTGAAAGAAGGGCAAGTGAAGTCGGAAAATCTGTACACGAATGAATTCAACCCGTACGCCAAATAAATGTAAACCTGTAGCATTGTCGTGAAGAACCGCGCCTTGAAGCGAGGCGGGAAACGTATTGATGCTTCATACAAATGCTTAAAACGAACGGTCCGATACTGGACCGTTCGTTTTTTTGTCGAGTGATGTCGAGTTAGCCAACAACCGGAAAATTTAGGTAAATACAGACCATTGAACGGATTTATCCTCAATGCTAGAATCTGGAATGAGATTTTTAATAACGAATAGCGACGCGTGTTTTGTTTAATAGGCGGTTCTGTCGAACCGAGCAAACGAACGGGCAAACATCTATAATATCAGTATGAAAACGCATCCAATTTATATGGTTTTATATTACTCTATTAGTCAATAAAGTATGAGTTGCAAGGTATTAACTTTTTAATTGAGGATAGCGGGGAGATGGTGATAGGTGTCGTCCAACACGGTGGAAGAGCGGTTCCCAAAGCACGATAAGACGGGATTTTGGAACAAGGTGTTGGCGGAATGGACGCATGAACCCCCTTTACAGCCCGATGGGATCGGAGCGGTCATCCGGAAGACCATGCTGGAGGCGCGAATTCCAGCGACGATAACGGACAAATGGAGTCGATATGACCGCGGCCGCGACGATTTGCGCATGATTATCTATTTTGCGATATGGGCCGCAACGCTTGGCGCGTATTCCCGAACGGAGCGCGCATTCGCGGTGATGCTGCCAAGAATCGGCGCAGATGCCGGGGGTCGGGACGTGCCGGTTCTAATCAATAAACCCGAGAGAGGCAAGAGCTTCAAAACGGCGCTTGGCGAATGGCGCGAGTCATTACGGGATACATACCGAGATTCGAAAGGAGAAGACGATAGGCCGGATGATCCGGCATTGCACACGATACGCAAAGAATTGGAGCAATTCGCTTTTTCATATGAACCAATACATGGGAGGGAATTCGTAACGTCGTTCGCGGAGACGAACGAGAGGAAAGCGCATTTACATATCGAGCAGAGCGCGGAGGGCGAAGCTAAGCTTACGCTGCACTATGACGAGGGCCTATACGGAACAAAGTTGATGCAAGCAGTGGCGGACAGTTTCATCGTCTTGCTGGAACAAGCATCCGAACAACCCGATGCCGATCTGACCGCTCTGGAGCTGCGATCCGGCGAGGAAATCGCACGGCAGCGCGAATGGAACGATACGCGCGCGCCTTATGAGCGGGATATGACGATCCATGGCTTGTTCGAGCGTACCGCTGAGAGGGCGAGGGATCGGATTGCCGTTGCGGTCGGAGCGGAACGGTTGACCTATCTGGAGCTGAGCCGACGATCGGATGAATGGGCAAGGCGACTGCAGCGAGCGGGCATCGTCTCTGGCGATCGCATCGTAGTCATGTTGAACCGGTCTGCGGATTGGCCTGTCGCATTCATGGCTGTTCTCAAATCCGGCGCTGTCTATGTACCGGTCGATCCTGCATATCCAGCACAGCGAATCGCGTACATGCTGTCCGATAGCCAGGCATCCGCGATGATCGTCTCCGGCGGCATCGAGCGCGAGACGGTTCGCCAATTCGAAGGCATCGTCATCGACATGTCTGCCGGCGTTTCGCCGAACGAGGACGACTCGTTCGGCTCGTTGCCGACCGCGGCAGCGGACGATTTGGCCTACATCCTGTATACGTCCGGCTCGTCCGGTACGCCGAAGGGCGTGATGGTCGAGCATCGCGGCGTCGGCAATTTGCTTGGATATTTCGAGAACGGGCTCGGCGTCGGCGCCGACGATCGCGTCTTGCAGTTTGCCAGCGCTTCCTTCGACGCTTCGATCTGGGAGATGGCGATGGCACTGCTCACTGGGAGCGAATTGCATATTGCCACGCCGGAAATTGCAGGCGATCTCGGGCGGTTCGAGCGCTGGATGGCTGAGAAGGAAGTGACGGTGGCCACGCTTCCGCCGACCTACGCCATCCATCTAAGCCCGGAGCGGATGCCGTCGCTTCGGCTTCTCGTGACGGCGGGCTCCGAATCGGGCAAGGAGCTGCTTGATCTTTGGCGCGGCAGAGTAGCTTACGTGAATGCTTACGGACCGACCGAGACGACGGTCTGCGCGACGGCCTGGGACGGAGACGGCGAACCGCTGCCTTCTTCGGCGCTCGTGCCGATCGGCCGGCCGCTGCCGAACACTTGCGTGCTGATCGTTAACGAGCAGCTGCAGCCGCTCCCCGCAGGGGCGGCAGGCGAGCTCGTCGTGTCGGGCGCCGGCTTGGCTCGCGGCTATTGGAACAAACCGGAGATGACGGCCGAGCGTTTCGTCCGTCTTCCATTGGATGGCACGAGGGCATACCGTACGGGGGATCTGGCTCGATGGACGCCGGACGGTCAACTCGTATACTTGGGACGCCTCGACCGGCAAGTGAAAATACGCGGATACCGGATCGAAACGGAGGAAGTGCGGCATGCGCTTGTCTCCCAAGCCGGAATCAAGGAGGCCGTTGTCATCGAACGGCGCGATGCAGGCGGGGAATCCGTTCTTTGCGCGTTCTATTCGGTTCATTCGGATCGCCGGATGGATGCCGAGACGCTCAAGGAGCAAGTAGGCAGCCGATTGCCGGTCTTCATGATGCCAACCTATTGGGTGGAATTGCCGCGCATTCCGCTTACGCCGAACGGCAAACCGGATATCGCGGCGCTGTCCGCGATCCCGATACGACTGGACGGGGAGACGGCGTACCAAGACGTCGCGCCGCGGAGCGACACCGAACGTCGGTTGGCCGCCATTTGGAGCTCGCTTCTTGGCGTTCAGGCGGTCGGACGAGAAGACGACTTCTTCGTCATCGGCGGACATTCCATGCGAGCCGCGAAGATGTCCGGCCGCATCTACGAGACATTCCAAGTGAATTTGCCGCTAGAGCAAATTTTCCGGTATGCCAAGCTGATGGACATGGCGGCGCGAATCGATGAGCTTCGGTTAACGGAAGGCTCGGAGGCGATCGTGCCGGCTCAAGCGCGGACGGGCTATCGGTTGTCGCCCGCTCAGACTCGGGTGTTCGCTATAGAGCACGCGAAGCCCGGCACTACGCTGTACGTGATGCCGTTCGCCTTCTGGCTATCTCCCGCGCCGTCATTCGAACGTCTGGAAGCGGCATTCGTCCGGTTGATCGAGCGCCATGAGACGCTGCGAACGTCGTTCGGCTGGGAAGGGTCCGAGCCGATACAGACCGTACATTCGTCCGTGACGTTCCGGCTGGAACGGATTCAGGCGTCTACGGAGCTGCCGACCGAGCTGACCGAACGGTTCGAGGAACCGTTCGCGCTGGCCAAGCCGCCGCTGCTTCGGGCTGCGCTTGCGGAATACGCGGACGGCCGCGGTCTGCTGCTTCTCCAGCTCCACCATATTATTGCGGACGGCGTGTCGCTTGGTCTGCTGCTGGACGACTTGAACGCCTATCTGTCCGGACGCGAGCCGGTTCCGCTGAAGCTGCAGTACAAGGATTATTGCGAATGGCTGCATCGGAGGGAGGCGTCTCCGACGCACGAAGCGTATTGGATGCGCCGGTTCAAGCATTACGCGGCAACGCCGGACTTGCCGATCGATTATCCGCGAACCGAGATGCGCGATTACGAAGGCGGAACGCTGTCCATCCCATGGGACCGCGATACGGCGGAAGCGGTGCGCGAGCTGGCGCGACGATGCGGAACTACCGTTCACTTGACGATGTTGGCAGCTTACGGCGTTCTCCTGTCGAAGGTGTCGGGCTCGGAGGAAGCGATCGTCGGTTCGCTGCATGCGGGCAGAGATGTTCCGCAGACGCGGGACATGGTCGGCATGTTCGTTCATACGTTGGCCCATCGCTGCCGCGTAGACGGGCGATTGACGTTCGAGCGGTTCGCGCGGGGCGTCAAGGACGAAGTGACGGAGGATTACGCGCATGCGGACTACTCGTTCGAGCGTCTTGTCCGAACGTTGAAGGCGCACGATAAAGCGCGGAATCCGCTGTTCGACACGATGTTCGTGCTGCAAAATCTCGAGCCACAGCTCTCCCGGGGAGGGCAGACGGAGTGGCGCCCGCATGTGCTGGAGGAGAAGTGGTCCCGGTTCGATCTCGTGTTCCAGGCTTGGGAGCAGGCGGACGGCATGATGCTATGGGTTACGTACGCGAAAGCTTTGTTCCGGCAATCGACGGTCGAACGTCTTGCGGAGGATTACCGGAAGCTGCTCGTCGCGCTGGCGGCAGATCCGAATATTCTGCTCGCCGATGTGGATCTGACTCAGTCGTACCGGACGATCTCGGCTTCCGGACATACGCTCGATTTTCAATTCTAGTCCATTCGAATCGGGGAGGAACAGAGGATGTCTGCTCGCCAAATTTTACCGATTGCCACGCCTGATCTCATTTCATACGCGCACTTGTCTTATTTTCTATCCATCTTGTACACGGACAAGGACGCGCTGAGATGGGTGTACAGCAACTATATCCAATTGTATGTCAGGCACTGGAGCGAAGGTTCGATGGTCGACTATTATACGCAAAATCCCGAAATCCATCAGGTGCCGCCGCTAAGCGGCGCTCCGCGCCTGACCCGGGATGTTGTCAATCGATGGTCCCCGAGCTTTACCGAATTTGCTCGCCGAAGCATTCAAGACGGCTTCTATGTGATCGCGTTCGTAGACGATTACGATATTCCAGGAACGGTCGCCTACCAGAATCGCTCCAATGCGCACGGCTTGATGATCAACGGTTTCGACGACGACAGCCGCAAGTTTCACGTTTCCGCCTATTTGACGAATCAGAGCTACGGCCAGACGCTGGTCGGCTACGACGAGATGGAGAAGGCGTATCAAGGCGTCGGCTCGAAGCCGTTTTTTTATACGGACTACGTGTTCCTGTACCAGCTGAATGAATTCGTTAAATCTCGTTATCCGTTTCAATTGCCTTGGGTGATGGAGCAGTTGGAAGACTACCTGTACGCCAAGCCCTCGAATCGAAGAATGATCGCGTTCGAAGAAACCAGCGATCTGCCGCCTACGTGGGGGATCGAGACGTTCGACTGGATCATTCGCGAATCCGAACGTCAGCTGGCCGGCGAATCATTCCTGGATCACCGTCCGTTCTACGTGCTCTGGGAACACAAAAAAATGATGAATCGCCGCCTGGCGTACATGGAGCAGCAGGGCTACTTCGCGTTTTCCGGCGAGGCGGCCGCCGAATACCGCGCCGTCGAACAAACGGCGATGCTCGTTCGCAATTTGAAATTCAAGCATATGGTGAGCGCCGACGACCGATACATGGCCCAGTTGATCGACGGATTGAAGGCCTTGAAATCGGCGGAAGCGCTGGTGATCGAGCGGATGCTGGAAGAATACCGGCGTTCGCTTCGCGCCGACGAAGAGAACGCCAGACGCGTGGAGCAAGTTTGAATAGAACGCGCGCGTCGTCATTCTGCAACAGCTCACAAGGGGGAATCGAGATGGATGCGCTGGAAATTCGGAAACTGTTGGCAAGCGGAAAATGGGATAACGAGAGGCGGTTCTGGTCCGAACTGCTCGAAGGAGATCGGGAGCTGACGCGCCTACCCGAGGATCGTCGTCTAGGCGATCAGGCGCAGCCGCTTATAGAGGAATGGCGAACGGCGTTCGGAACCGAGTTATCCGGCAAAATCAACGCGATTGCGAGGGGATCGGATCTAGCGGCCTTCCTCGTATTGCTAAGCGGCGTTCAACTGGTCGCCAGATTGTACGCTTGCGCGCAGGAGGTGCTCCTCGTAACCCCCGTCTTCGACGGGCAGGCGCAAGGCGACGGGCAAGCGGTCAACCGCTTGCTCCCCATCCCGTTCGCGCCGGATCCGGAACGCACGGGACGCGACAATCTGAATGCGCTTAAGAACCGTTTGGCCGCCATCCTGGATCATCAGAACTATCCGTTCGCGCAGCTTGCGGCGGATCGGGGCTGGAGCAGCCTGGAGGAGGCGGACAGCTTCCCGATTCCGATCGCGGTTGGCTGCGAGCGCATCCATGCAAAGGGAATCCTCGATCGGACGAAGGCGGACTTCGCGTTCTGGTTCGCGCACCGGGAAGAGGAGTGGGCGCTGGAGGTCCGCTTTAACCCGAGGCGCTATTCCGACGCTTTCGCGCAATCGGTTGCGGCCCGCGTGCGGCTAGCTCTGGACCGCTTGCTCGGCAATCTTGACGTTCCGCTCTCTTCGATTCAACTCCTGGAGGACTCCGAGCGGGATGAAGTGCTGCGGACGTTCAATGATACGGCCGCGCCTTTCCCCGGCGACCGGACGCTGCATCGTTTGTTTGCGGAACAAGCGTCTGCTTCCCCATACGCCGTCGCCGCGATGTTCGGCGACGATACGATCACGTATCGCGAACTGGACGAGCGGTCCAACCGGCTGGCGCGGCTGCTTCAAGGGGCGGGAATTGGCCCGGAGACGCGCGTCGCGCTGCTGTGCAGGCGCTCGTTCGATATGCTCGTCGGCGCGCTCGGGATCTTGAAGGCGGGCGGAGCCTACGTGCCGATCGAGGCCTCATGGCCGAAGCGCCGGGTGCAGACGGTTCTGGAGCAGGTCCAAGCAGCTTGCATCGTCACCCAGCGCGACGTGTTCGCTCCCTTGGCGGAATTGCCGTGGATGATCTCGACGCTTCGCCAGGTCGTACTGCTGGACGATGAAGGAGACGCGCCGGGCATCTCCCATCCGGAGCAGGAATCGGTTGTCCGGATGTTCGACGAGTTGGCGGCGAATGCTCATGACCGCGTGTCGGCCGGCGGCTTCATCAGCTCGTATACCGGCCTGTTCCTAACCGAGGCGGAAGTCGACGAATACCGGGATCGGGTCGCGGGATTGGCGGCTCCGTTCGCCGGCGAAGGCAAGACGGCGCTCGAGATCGGCTGCGGCTCCGGCCTCATTATGTTCGAGCTGGCGGGCCGATTCGCCGTGTATACGGGGCTTGATCCGTCTTCGAAGACGCAGGACGGGAACGCGAGGCGAATAGTGACAGAAGGGCGGGATGCCGGGCGAATCCGGCTATTGACCGGCTTCGCCGATGAGATCGCGGGAATGGCGGACGATTCGTATGACGTCGTGCTGCTGCCGAGCGCCATTCAGTTCTTCCCCGATTACATATATCTAGAGCGCGTGCTTCGCGAAGCGGCTCGGATCGTTCGTCCGGGCGGGGCCGTCATCGTGGCGGACGTGCCGGACGAATCGGCGAAGGAGGAGTTCCGGGCTTCGCTGGAAGGGTTCAAGCGCGGCCATGGCGCGTACTACAATACCCGCGTCGGATTGGATCAGCATCTATACGTGCATGAACGATTTTTCGCCGGATTCGCCGATCGGCTCACCGGTTTGCGGGCGGACGTCCGCAAACGGACGGAAGGGTTCAAGAACGAGCTCCGCTTCCGGTATGACGTCGTGCTGACGAAGTCTGCGGCGTCCGAATCCGGCCGTGCCGCAGATGCGAGTTGCGATTCAACAACGGACTGGCGTCAAGAAGGCGTGGTCTACTATACGAATCGCCACGTGGAGCAGGAAGACGCCGCGGAGTTGCCGGAAGCGGCAGACCCGTCGGGAACGGCGTATATCATCTTCACCTCGGGGTCTACGGGTACGCCCAAAGGCGTCGTCGCGTCCCATCGTCCGGTCGTTAACACGATCGACTGGGTGAACGGTTCTTTCGGCGTCGTTCCCGAAGACCGGCTGTTCTTTATCACGTCGCTCTGCTTCGACTTGTCCGTATACGACGTATTCGGCACGCTGGCGGCCGGCGGAACGATCGACATCGTATCCGAAGAGGAGATTCGCAGACCGGAGACGTGGCCGCGAAGGATGGCGGACCGTGGCATTACGATATGGGATTCCGCGCCGGCGGCGCTTGCGCAGAGTCTTCCTTTCTTCGAGAAGCACGAAGGTCCGATGGCTCCGGTACGACGGTTCCTGTTAAGCGGCGACTGGATTCCGCTGACGCTGCCGGAGCAGCTGGAGCGCTTATTCCCGGGCAGCCGGGTCGCGGCGCTGGGCGGCGCTACCGAAGCTTGTATTTGGTCGAATTATTACGAGGCGAAAGCGATCGATCCGCAATGGTCTAGCATCCCATACGGGAAGCCGATCCGCAACGCCAAGTATTACATTTTGGACCGGGAGCGGCAGCCTTGTCCAATCGGAGCTCGCGGCGAATTGTATATCGGCGGAGCGTGTTTGGCTAGCGGCTATCACGACGACGCTCTGACAAGAGAACGGTTCATGGCCGATCCGTTCGATCGGGCGGACGGCGCGCGCATGTACCGTACGGGGGATATGGCCAAATGGATGGCGGACGGCAATATCGAGTTTCTCGGCCGCGTCGACCGCCAGGTGAAAATCCGCGGTTTTCGCGTCGAACTCGGTGAAATTCAGACGAGGCTGCTTCGGCATCCCGACATTGGCCAATGCGTCGTTATTGACTGCCCGGACGGCACAGGTCAGCGGGCATTGTGCGCCTATTATGCCGCTGAAGAGGAGCATTCGTATCGCGCGCTTCACGACTACTTGAGCCAGGATTTGCCGAGCTACATGATTCCGTCCTATTTCATCCGGTTGGATACGATCCCGGTCACGTCGAACGGGAAGGTGGACATCTCCGCGCTGCCGAATCCGCTGACGGTTGTCCGCTCGGACGCCGAATACGAGCCGCCGGCGAATGAAATTGAAGCCGAGCTTGTGGAGATCTGGCAGGCGCTGCTGGAAATCGAGATCGTTGGCGTGAACGATAACTTCTTCGAACTGGGCGGCCACTCGCTGCTCGCGATCAAGCTCGAGATCGAGATGGAGCAGCGGGGACTCCTCATTGCGCCCGAAGATTTCTTGAAATGCTATACGATTCGAGAATTAAGTCCATACACGACGAAGGCGGCAGGCGCCGCTGCCGTAACGGCAAGCTAGCTCCGTACGGTTCGGCGAGTGTCATCAAAGCGGAAAATGCGGTCAGGTTAAGGAAAAACGTCCGATGAAGCCAACAAAGGCCAATAGTTGACAGGCTTAAGTCATAGGACGGACTTCAAAACCTACTGAAGCTTTGTCCGACAGGACAAAAGCGTGCCCCGCTCAAGCCAATCCGCCCACCGCGAACAAGTGAGCCATCACGAAAACGGGAGTCCAGAGGGCAAAGCCCTTTGGAGCCTCCTCGGCGGAGGAGGTGGGAGGAGGGAGCAACAAAAAGTCGGGTCAAAGGACGGAGCCCTTCTTAACCTGACAGCCTTGATCAAGCGGGAAATGGGGAGAATCGCATGAAGCTGATCTGCTTGCCGTATGCGGGAGCTTCGGCGGTCATTTATATGAAATGGAGAAGGACGCTCGGTCCCGACTTCGGCTGCGTGCCGCTCGAACTGGCCGGGCGCGGCGTTCGGGCGGGCGAACCTTTCTACGAGGACATGGCGGAAGCGGCCGAGGACATCGCGGCGCGGCTGGTTCAGGAGAGCGGCGGCGAGCCGTACGCCGTATTCGGCCATTCGATGGGCGCGATGATCCTGTTCGAAGCGCTCCGCTTGATTCGGGACCGGGGGCTGCCGCGGCCTGCCGCGATCTTCTTCTCCGGCAGGCCCGCGCCGGATCTCGCCCCGCCGGAAGAACCGATTCACGAGCTTCCGGACGATGCGTTCGAGAGCCGCATATTGGGGATGGGCGCGACTTCGCCTGAATTGTTCGCAAGCGAAGGGCTCCGAAAGGTGTTTATGCCGATATTGCGAGCGGATTTTCGGCTAGTAGCCGCTTACCGTTACGTGGAGCGCGAGCCGCTGCCGTGGGCATTCGCGGTATTGGCCGGCGCGGAAGAGAAATGGACGGATGCGGAAATGGCAGGCTGGCGGCGGCATACGACGAAGAACTGCGTGATCGTGCGCATGCCGGGCGGTCACTTCTACTGGCAGCAGGGCGAGGGAGCGACGGCGCTGCCGGCTCTGCTTCGCCGTGAATTGCAGCAAGCGGAATGGTTGGAGATGAGCCGCGTTCAGGATTCGCGCGGCTAGCACGGAAGCCGTTATACCGGCGCGAATCCGCTTGGGAGGAGTTGTATGATGAAGCCGTTCCGCAATTTGACGGACGTGCTGGCTTACGGAGCCGGCACGGGCAAAAGCATCGTGTTCATACATAAAAAATCCGAAATCCGCATGACGTATCGCGAGCTGTACGCCCGCAGTCTGCGCGCGGCATCCCGCTTGCGGTCGAAGGGCTGCCGAATGCAGGACGAAGTCGTCATTCGGCTGGAAGACCCGCAGTCGTTCCTTATCGCTTTTTGGGGCTGCTTGGTCGCCGGCATGGTGCCTGTCCCGCTCGCCGCAGGCGGCAGCGAGGAGCATCTTGCCAAGCTTCGGCAGGTATGGAGGCGGTTGAACCGGCCTTGGCTGCTGTCGGATCCCGATTTTACGGCAAGCGAAGGAGATCCATGGGGAGCCGGGCGTAGTCTGGCTCCCGAAGAGCTTCTGAACAAGGGAGAGGATATGGCGGAAGCGGCGATTGATGAGGGATCGGCAAGAAGATTAGCTTCCGAGCCGATTGACGAAGCCGATCTGCCTTGCCGGCCCGATTCGGGGGCGATCGCCTTCATTCAATTCTCGTCCGGCTCTACGGGCGATCCCAAAGGCGTCGTGCTTACCCATGCGAACCTGCTCTCGAATATGGCGGCGATTGTCGCCTGCTCGGGAACGACCGAACGCGATTCTTCTCTTAGCTGGATGCCCCTCACGCATGATATGGGGTTAATCGGCTTTCACCTGTCTCCGATGTATGCGGGCATGGATCAGTATATCATGCGGCCCTCGCAGTTCATGCTGGACCCGATGTTATGGCTTTCCAAGGCGCATGAGCACCGGATTACGTCGCTCGCCTCGCCGAATTTCGGTTACCGGCATTTTCTCGCCTCTTATAAATCCAAACATGCGGAAGGTTGGGATTTAAGCTGCGTTCGGCTCATATTCAACGGCGCGGAGCCGATATCCGCCGAATGGGCCGAGAAATTTTTGGCGGAGATGGCGCCGCATGGCCTAGCTTCCGGTGCCATGTTCCCCGTATACGGAATGGCCGAAGCGACATTGGCCGTCACGTTCCCGCCTGCCGGGGAACGGCTGACTTCCGTCCGCCTGGATCCGGAAGCGCTTCGAATCGGCGGGGAGGTTCGCTTGGCGGAAGCGGGAGAAGACCGCGCGGTGTCATTCGTCGATGTCGGCAGCCCGGTGCGGGACTGCGAAGTTCGGATCGCGGACGAATCGGAAGCGCCATTGCCGGAAGGGCGGATCGGCCATATTTTCATTCGCGGGGCAAATGTCGCCGGAGGCTATTACAACGATCCGCAATCGACCGAGCGGGCGCTCGCGCCGGACGGCTGGCTGCGTACGGGCGATATCGGTTACATGTCGGGCGGCAGACTGGTCGTGACCGGCCGCCGCAAGGACATCATCTTCGTTCGCGGACGCAACGTTTATCCGCACGATCTGGAGCAGCGGGCCGAAGCGGCCGACGGGGTCGGATACGGCAAAGTCGCCGCCTGCGGCGTGCGCAGCCCGGCTGCGGGCGAAGAGGAAATCGTGCTCTTCGTGCAGCATCGCGGCAAGCCGGAGAAGTTCGCCGCCACGGCAGAGCGGCTGCGCCGCCGATTGAACCGCGAGACCGGACTCGATATCGGGCGCGTCGTGCCGGTTCGCCAACTGCCCCGTACGACGAGCGGCAAAATCCAGCGCTATAAGCTGGTCGAGCGGCTGAACGCGGGGGAATGGGACGAGGCGCTAAGCGAGCTGGAGTCGCTGCGATCCGAGACCGAGGCGGCTGCATCGATTGCCGCACCGTCCGCTTCGGTCGCCAGCAGCGAGCATCCGGATTTGCGCCGTCTAGCCGCAATATGGAGCGACACGCTCGGGCTGGGCTATATCGGAGCGGACGATCATTTTCAAGAATCGGGAGGGAATTCATTAAAGGCCGCGCAGGCGCTGGCCGGCATTCGCATGGAATGGGGGGTGGAGCTGTCGTTCCGCGACCTGTACGATTGCCCGACGCCGCGGCTGCTGCTGGAACGGATTCATCGTGAAGGAAGCCAACCGTCATCGGAGCCGCTCAGCTTGCCGCCTGCGCCGATTCGCGCCGATGGCCGTTATCCGACGACGATCGCGCAGCGGCGGATGGCGCTGGCGGAACAGGCGGAGGACATCGGCTGCGCTTATCATATTCCGGTTGCGCTGGCGGTCGAAGGGCCGATGGAGGCGGAACTTCTGAGAGAGGCGCTTCAGGCGCTAATCGATCGGCACGATATGCTGCGCGCTTCCTTCCATTGGGAGCAAGGAGAACTTGTCCAGCAGATTCATCATCCGGGCGAGGTTGCCGCCGACTTGAAGGTATATGAATGCGCTGCGGCAGACTTCCCTGATCCGGGCAAGCCGGAGGACGCCGCGCTCGGCGATTCGCTGGCTCCGTTCGATCTGTCTTGTCCGCCTATGTTTCGGGCAGCCATGTGGACGGACGGAGCGTATCGCCATCTGCTGCTGCTGAACGTGCACCATATTGCGGCTGACGGTATCGGCATGAATGTGTTGATGAAAGAGTTCGCCGCTTTGCTCGGCGGGGCGTCGTCACCGAATCCGGTCCGATCGTATATCGATTATGCGGTATGGGAGCGGGAAGCGTCTCCACATTGGAAGCCGGAGTCCGAGTCGTTCTGGATGGAGCAGCTGAAGACGGCCTATCCTGCGCTGCAATGGCCGGATGCGGCGTCCAGACCAGCCCGCCGCACGTATCGAGGCGGCATGGTGCGGAAGGAGGTACCCGCCGATACGGTGCGGAGTTGGGAGCGCCAAGCGCGTCAGGATTCGGCGACGATGGCATCGCTGCTGTTGAGTTTGCACGCCGTTACGGTAAGCCGGTACGCCCGTCAGCCGGAGCTGTCGATCGGCTTGCTCGTAGCGGGCCGAACCCATCCCGATACGTCAGCGATGGTCGGCATGTTCAACAATTTCGTTCCGATCCGGCTGGCGGCGGACGGGAGCCTTAGCTTCGGCGAGCTGCGCCGACTTGCGCAGGACAAGCTGTGGGATGCGCTAAGCCATGCGGAAGTGCCGTACGAGCGGTTGATCGAGCTGTCGGGAGAGCGGACGGAACGCTCGCGCAACCCGCTGTTCGATACGATGCTCGTGTACCATAATCAGGCGGAGACGGCGGCCGTCCGATTCGAAGCGGGAGGCTGCCGTTTTGCTCAGCTCCGCGTAGAGACCGGAACGGCGAAGCTTGATCTCAAGCTGGACGTATTCCCGGAGCCGTCGGGCGCGCTTAGCTGCATATGGGAGTACAACGAGCGGTTGTTCCGCCCGGAGACGATCGAGCGCTTGGCCGATCATTTCATCCGTCTGGCGGCGACGACGCTGCGGGAACCGGGCGCGAAGCTGGCGGACATCGACCTGATGTCCGAAGCGGAACGCGAGGTCGTGGTGGAACGGTTCAACGCGACTCAAGCGCCGTTCCCGGACGTGCTGACGCTGCCGGACATGTTTCGTCAGCAGGCGGATCGGACGCCGGAGCGGATCGCGGCGGTGTTCGGCGATGGGGAGTCGTTGACGTATCGCGAGCTGGATGCAAGGGCGAACCGGGTTGCGCAAGCGCTGCTGGAGGGCGGCCTTTCGCCGGAGGAGCCTGTTGGCTTAATGACCGAGCGCTCGTCGGCGATGCTCGCCGGGATGCTTGGCATCCTGCGGGCAGGAGGGGCTTACGTGCCGCTACCGCCGTCCTTCCCGGCGGATCGGCTGCGCTACATGGCGGAAGATTGCGGTCTTCGCGTCGTCTGTGCCCAGCGGGAGCGGCTGTCAACTGCGAAGCAAGCGGCTCCGAACGCGCGGCGTATCGATCTGGACGATGCGCGCTTACGAGAAGCAGACGGCATGTCGGGAGCGATAGACACGGACTTGGCGAAGCCGGAAGGACTGGCGTACATCCTGTACACGTCGGGCTCGACGGGACGGCCTAAGGGCGTCATGATCCGCCATCGGTCGGTGTT
This sequence comes from Paenibacillus methanolicus, assembly GCF_008124765.1. GTDB lineage: Bacteria > Bacillota > Bacilli > Paenibacillales > Paenibacillaceae > Paenibacillus_Z > Paenibacillus_Z methanolicus. The sequence continues at coordinate 577,766 of NZ_VNHS01000001.1, forward strand.
GAACCGGCTGAACTGGATGCAGCGGGCATATCCCCTTGGCTCGGATGACGTCATCCTGCAAAAAACGCCGTACAGCTTCGACGTGTCGGTCTGGGAGCTGTTCTGGTGGATGCTGGCTGGCGCGGGCGCGGCATTCTTGCCGCCGGATGCGGAGAAAGATCCGGCTGCGATTACGGAAGCGATCCGAACGCACGGCGTCACGACGATGCACTTCGTGCCGTCGATGCTGGCGTCGTTCTTGGAAGCGTCCCAGCATGCGTCGATTGAAGAGCTGCGAGAGCGACTGGGAACGCTGAAGCGCGTGTTCGCGAGCGGAGAGGCGCTGCACCGGACGCATGTGGAACGATTCTATGCGCTGATGTATTCGCTTGGCCTTGCGGACGCGAAGCTGATCAATCTATACGGCCCGACGGAAGCGACGGTGGACGTTACGGTCCATGAATGCGAGGCGGAGAGCGAGCTGGACTTCGTGCCGATCGGCCGCCCGATCGACAACACGTCGTTGTATGTCATCGGAGAAGGGGGACTGGCGCAGCCGATCGGCGTACCGGGCGAGCTGTGCATCGCGGGGGCGCAATTGGCGACGGGCTATGTGAACCGCCCGGATCTGACGGCGGAGAAATTCGTGCCGCATCCCTACGCGCCGGGCGAAGTCATGTACCGGACGGGCGATTTGGCCAGATGGATGGCAGACGGTCAGCTGCAGTATTTGGGCCGGATCGACGATCAGGTGAAAATTCGGGGCTACCGGATCGAGCTGGGGGAAATCGAACGGACGCTGCTGCTGCATAAAGCGGTATCGGAAGCGGTCGTATCGGCGCGAGACGATGGAAGCGGCGGGCAGCGCCTGGTCGGCTACGTGGTCGCGGATCGGGCATGCGCGCCGAGCGAGCTGCGGAAACACTGCGGAGATCGATTGCTCTCGTACATGATCCCCGAAGCATTCGTGCAGCTGGAGGCCATGCCATTGACGACAAGCGGCAAAGCGGACCGGAAGGCGTTGCCGGAACCGGAGCGCGAACTATCAGCGGGAACGGCGTATGCGGCGCCGCGAACGGAAACGGAAAGGAAGCTGGCTATACTGTGGGCGGAGTCGCTTGGCCGCGAGAAGGTCGGCATCGAGGACAATTTCTTCGAACTGGGCGGCCATTCGCTGACAGGGGCATCGCTTGTCGCCGTGATTCTTCGCGAGTTCGGACACCTGTTTGCATTACGCGATCTATTCGAACTTCCTACGGTGCGCGAATTGGCGCAGCGGCTTGAGGCGCGGAGCGCGGATGGCTTGGCTAACGGTTATATGCCGATTCCGAAGGCGCCGCCGAAGCAAAGCTACCCGCTGGCTTCCGCGCAGAACCGCCTGTTTATTTTGCAATCGATGGACGAGAACGCTACGGCGTATCATCTGTCCTTCGCGCTGCGGATTAGAGGTCCGCTCGAACGGGAGCGCCTGCTGGCCGCAATGAGGGCGATCTTCCGGAGGCATGATGCGCTGCGCGCCTCGTTCGAATGGGAGGATGGACGGCCTGTGCAGCGGATTGCGCCGGATTCGGTCATGGAGGTCGAATACGAGGAAGTTGCCGCATTGGAGCCGGAAGCTTGCCTGCAAGCGTTAATTCGGCCATTCCGACTGCAGGAGCCGCCATTAGTGCGCGTGAAGCTGCTTCGACGCTCGAACGTTAGCGCCGAAGCGACATCGTCGGATGCATCCACCGACCACTTGCTGCTGGTGGACGCGCACCATCTCGTAACGGACGGCGTCTCGATGGCTGTGCTGGGACGACAGTTCATCGCGCATTATGAAGGAGCGCCCGTCGCAGAACTTCCGGTCCAATATCCGGACTATGCGGACTGGCAAGCGCGGTGGCTGCAATCCGAAGCGTGCCAAGCGCAGGAGCGTTACTGGCTGGACAAGTTATCCGGGGCCATCCCCGCGCTGCAATGGCCGAGCGATCTCCCGAGGCCGCGACGGATGGATTACGCGGGCGACGAAGTGACGGTGGCGTTGAATACTTCCATGACCCGCGCGTTGGCTGATTTCGGGACCCGTTCGGGGACGACGCTGTACATGACGCTGCTCGCGATGTTCTCGGCCCTGCTGCACCGGTATACGAGGCAGTCGGACATCTGGATCGGCAGTCCCGTGGCGGGCAGGCCGCATCCCGACTTGGCGGAAGTGATCGGCATGTTCGTTAACACCGTCGTCATTCGCAGCCAGCCAGTTGGAGACTTCACCTTCAATGACTTGGCAGCCCAAACGAAAGATTGCGTACTCGGCGCGCTGGAACATGACCGTTATCCGTTCGAGCTGTTGGTAGAGAAGCTTGGAGCGAGCCGGGATGTCGGTCGAAATCCGTTGTTCGACGTCATGTTCGTGATGCAAAATACCGGCATTCCGGCGGTTGCGAGCGGCAAGACGGTATTCGAGCCTTGCTATATTCGCAGTAAGACTTCCAAATTCGATCTGATGCTGGACGTGACGGAGCGCGGCGACGAGCTGATCTGCCGATTCGAATATCGTACATCTCTGTTCCGGCGGGAGACGATCGAGCGGATGGCCGATCACTTCATCCGTTTGGCGGCGACGGCGCTGCGAGATCCGAATGTGAAGCTGGCGGACATCGACCTGATGTCCGAGACGGAGCGCAGAATCGTCGTGGAGCAGTTCAACGCGACGCAAGCGCCATTCCCGGACGACCGGACGCTGCCGGAGATGTTCCGCCTCCAAGCGGAGCGGACACCGGGGCGAACGGCGGCAGTGTTCGGCGACGGGGAGTCGCTGTCGTACCGCGAGTTGGACGCAAGGGCGAATCAGATCGCGCGGACGCTGCTGAACGGCGGCCTGTCGCCGGATGAGCCCGTGGGCTTGATGGCCGAACGATCGTCGGCGATGCTCGCCGGCATGCTCGGCATCTTAAGGGCTGGCGGAGCTTACGTGCCGCTGCCGCCGTCTTTCCCGGCGGATCGGCTGCGCTACATGGCGGAAGATTGCGGTCTTCGCGTCGTCTGTACGCAAGTGGCTTGGTTGTCTGCAGCGGAGCAAGCGGCTCCGAACGCGCGGCGTATCGATCTGGACGATGCGCGCTTACGAGAAGCAGACGGCATGTCGGGAGCGATAGGCGCAGGCTTGGCGAAGCCGGAAGGACTGGCGTACATCCTGTACACGTCGGGCTCGACGGGACGGCCCAAAGGGGTCATGATTCGGCATCGGTCGGTGATGAACCGGCTGAATTGGATGCAGCGCGCGTACCCGCTTGGCTCGGATGACGTCATCCTGCAAAAAACGCCGTACAGCTTCGACGTCTCGGTCTGGGAGCTGTTCTGGTGGATGCTGGCGGGCGCGAGCGTCGCGTTCCTGCCGCCGGATGCGGAGAAGGACCCGAGGGCGATGGCGGACGCGATCCGAACGCACGGCGTCACGACGATGCACTTCGTGCCGTCCATGCTGGCGGCGTTCCTGGAAGCGATGCAGCATGCGCCGCATGAGGAGCTGCGGGCAGGTCTTGGAACGTTGAAGCGCGTGTTCACGAGCGGGGAGGCGCTTCATCGGACGCATGTGGAACGGTTCTATGCGCTGACGCGTTCGCTCGGTCTTGCGGATACGGAGCTCATCAACCTCTATGGCCCAACAGAGGCGACGGTTGACGTCACGGCGCATGAATGCGAGGCGGAGAGCGAGCTGGACTTCGTGCCGATCGGCCGCCCGATCGACAATACGTCGCTGTATGTTATCGGAGAAGGGGGACTGGCGCAGCCGATCGGCGTTCCGGGCGAGCTGTGCATCGCGGGGGTGCAGGTGGCGGCGGGTTATGTGAACCGCCCGGATCTGACGGCGGAGAAATTCGTGCCGCATCCTTACGCGCCGGGCGAAGTCATGTATCGGACGGGCGATTTGGCCAGATGGATGTCAGACGGTCAACTGCAGTATTTGGGACGGATCGACGACCAGGTGAAGATTCGGGGCTACCGGATCGAGCCGGGGGAAATCGAACGGACGCTGCTGCTGCATGCGTCGATCTCGGAAGCGATCGTAACGGCACGAGACGATGGCCGCGGCGGTAATCGGCTAGTCGGTTACGTGATAGCGGATCGAGAATGCTCGGCGAACGAGCTGCGGAGGCATTGCGGTGATCGGCTGCCGTCGTACATGATCCCGGAAGCATTCGTGCAGCTTGAAGCGATGCCATTGACCGCGAGTGGCAAAGCGGACCGGAAGTCGCTGCCGGAGCCGGAGCGCGAACTGCCGCCAGGAACGGCGTATGCCGCGCCGCGAACGGAGACGGAAGCGAAGCTGGCCGCGCTGTGGGGGGAGCTGTTGATGCGCGAGCGGGTCGGCGTCGAAGACAACTTCTTCGAGCTCGGCGGCCATTCGCTGCTGTTGGTGCAATTGCACAAGCGGCTGGCGGAAAACGTTCGCGAGGCCGTCAGCGTCACGGATTTGTTCGCTTATCCGACCATTGCCAAGCTGGCCGCTCATCTCGACCAGTCGACTCGAACGGCTTCGCGCCAAGCGCTCGTTCCGCTCCTAACGCCGGATGCGCTTCGACCCGCCGCCGGGCAGCCGCAATCGCGATCGTACTTGCGCCTGACGCTTCATGAAACGACCGTGCGAGAATTGCGCCTACTCGCCGAAGGAGAACGGATCGAGCCTGCCATGGCGGCGCTTGGCCTGTGGGTCATTCTGATTGCCAGAATGTTCCGCCAGCCGCGATTTGATCTGCCGGTCGCAGGTCTGGGCAGGGGCATTCGCGTGGCGGAAATCGATTTGAATGCGATGAACGGGTTCTCCGGGCTGATCGAATACCTTCGCATGCTGCCGGAGGCCGAATCGGAAGAACCCAACCCGGCTCAACCGATCACCAATGCTGCCGGGCTGCTCCCTTTCTATCGAATTGGGTTGTTCGGGGAGCTGCCGCGAGAGTGGAGGGAACGCCCGGATTTGACGATCGCCGTCGAAACCGGAAGCAGCGCATGGGCGATCGAACTCGAGTACAACGCGGGCAAAATCCGCGCCGAGAAGCTGAAGGAAATGCTGCAGTCGTTTCCGACGTGGTGCCGCCGCATGGCGCAGGATTCGCGTGTCGGCAGCGTGTCGGCTGCGGCTCGGACGGACGCGGTCCAACTAAGGGAGGAACCGAAATGAATCGACTCGCGCTGCTGTTTCCCGGGCAGGGCTCGCAATATGTAGGCATGGGCAAAGCGGTGTCCGCACGTTCCCGCGCCGCCATGCGAACATTCGAGGAAGCGGGCGACGCGCTCGGATGGGACGTGCTGCGTCTTTGCGAAGAAGGCGATTTAGCTCTGCTTACGCAAACGGACAACGCCCAGCCCGCCATTCTGACTTGCAGCGTCGCCGCCTATCGGGCCTGGATCGAGCAAGGTGGTCCTGAGCCGGCGATCGGAGCGGGCCACAGTCTTGGCGAATTGTCGGCGCTCGCCTGCAGCGGCGCGCTCGGCTTCGCGGATGCGCTCCAGCTCGTTCGCCGGCGCGGCGAACTGATGCAAGCGGCTTCCCGCGAACGGCCGGGCGGAATGGCCGCCGTCGTAGGCATATCCGACGAGCAGCTCCTAGAAGCGCTTAACAAGGCGAACGAGACGCATTCGATCGTGGTTATCGCGGGCATCAACTCGCTTACGCAGAACGTGGTATCGGGCCATCCGGAAGCGCTGCTGCGTCTGCAACGGATTGTGGCGGAGCAGCATCGTTCAACTCGTTTTCTTCCGCTTCCGGTTAGCGCCGCTTTTCATAGCCCTTTGATGGAGGAAGCGGCGATGCGCTTCCGGGATCGATTGGAGAACTGTACGTTTCACGCGCCCAAGTGGCCGGTACTCTCCAACGTAACCGGACAGCCGCATGACGGCGGGAGAGCAAGCTGTATCCGGCTGCTGGCCTCTCAGTTGACGGAGCCGGTTCGATGGGTCGCATGCATGGAAGCGATTCGATCGCTCGGCGTCCGGCAAGCGGCGGAGATCGGTCCCGGCCGGGTCTTGACCGGCTTGTTGCGGTCTTTCGCGCCGGACATCCAGGTCTGGTCCAGCGACGACGAGCCGGACCGGACTCCCGCCGCGCCAGCCTTGACTGGCAGTGAGCAGCGCTCGGCAACCGCCGCGGAAAGTACCGAATCGGCTACCTCCGCTTCTCGCCATGACGGCATGGCGATGTTCCTGCCGCGCTGCCTCGGCATCGCGGCCGCCACCCGGAACGGCTGCACGGATCTGGACGCCTATCGCATCGGCGTACTTGAGCCTTACCGCGAAGTGGAAGCGCTGGCGCAGGAGCTGCGGCGAACGGGCAGCATGCCGACCGAAGCGCAGCTTCGTCAAGGCTGGGCTATGTTGCTCAGCCAGTTCGATACGAAAGGAACGAATCCCGAGGAGCGCGGATTGCGACTGTCCCGTCTGCTGGAGGAAACGAGAACGTCGCACCTGTTCGAGGTGCCTGAACGACAAGCTGAAGGAGACGTTGCGCAATGACGACGAAATGGTTGGCGATTGGCCGATCGCTGCTCAACGCGGCGGTTTATCTGGTTGCTTTCTTCGCGATCTATACTTTGCACGAAACGCTGATCATTCAATCTTTCACGCCCTATCGGGAGTTTATGCATCGTAATATTCCGGTCTTTCTAAGCTTCGTGATGGGGATCGTGTTTATCGTGTTTCTGATCATTTCCCGCGTGCATACGGCGATTACCGGCGGTAAGCGACCCGGCATTATCCGGAACGCGCGATTTACCGCCTTGAACGCGAGTCAGTGGCTGCAAGTGGCGATCATCGGGCTCGGGGGAACGATGCTGTATCTGTCTTTAATGAATCTGCATTTCATTCGCAACAATACGCAGGATTTCGAGAACTATGTCCACACGTTTGGCCAGGCCGACCATTTCCTTTATGTGTTGGCGGGCGTCGGCTTCCTGGCCGTTTGCTTCGAGGAGCTGCTGTTCCGGGGCATCGTGTTCAATGCCTTGAAATCCAACATGCCCGTATGGGTATCCACGCTGCTGAGTTCGGTCATCTACGGGTATTTCCAACCGAATATCTGGGTCTCGGTCACGGCGTTCTTCCTCAGCATTCTCTATTGCCTCGTGTACTACCGGATGCGGTCGTTGTGGTCGACGATCGGTATCGGCGCAATCATCAACTGTCTCATCATGATCGCGGATCGGGTCGGATTGGTAGACGGCATGGCCAAACTCCCGACCTTCGTGCTGGAAGTGTCGGGCTTTACCGGCCTGCTGCTCATCGTCGGGACGCTTCTTTACATGTGGAAAGGAGGCGCCTTCGTCAAACCGTACGCGGTCATGGTCGGCAATCTCGCGGTATACGTGGGGATATATTATGCGCTGCTGCAGACGCTCGTCGTGATTTGGGAGCAAGCGGTGCTGCCGAAATATCCCGCGCTTGGCAATCACGGAATAATCGGTCTGTTCGCGAACGCCCTGCTGGCCATGCCGCTTTACTATGTGGTCCTGAAGCGATTTTATAAGAAGGACCTCATTGCGATCGCCGAATTCAAAAAGACGACGCTATCCGCCCAAGCGCTCAGCATGCTGCTCGCGGTGTGCATGGGGCTGTGGATTATGAGCTTGTTCACCATTCCGCAGGTCGCGAAAGCCGCGCCGGGCTTCGACGGCATCGTCGGCTTCTTCCTCAGGCAAGAGCCATGGGTGTTCTTCAGCTTTTTCGTCATCAACTCGCTGTACAAGGAAGTGCTCTTCCGCGCGCTGATCTTTAACGAGCTGCGCCGTGCGGTACCGCTGCCGGCGGCGATGGCGGTGACCGGTATCCTGTATGGCATTCTGTTCTTCTCGGGCGATATTCCGCTCATGCTGTACGGCACGGCCGGCGCGGTTATTTTCGGTCTCCTGTACGTCTGGCACCGCTCGATTTGGCTCACGATCGTGAACGAGTACGTGCTGTTCGCGTCCTACTACATCATTTGGAATAGCGGCGGACTGCCGGACGGCGGCGTACGATATGTCATTATGGCGTTAAGTTCGGCAGGCGTTCTCGGCCTGATGTACGCGCTATGGCGAATGAGCCGTCCGGCTTCCGTAACCCGGCGGCAGGAGCGGCGGAAAGTCGGCATCGGCGCCTAGCCGTACACACGGAAGCGACTAGATGGATCGAGAGGACGAGGAGGGTTCCGATTGCAGCAAACAGCGTGGTGGGAAGAGGATGATGTGCCGTTCGAGCCGGAGGAGGCGTCCGTAAATGCGGAGCCTTCGGGCGTAATGGAGGAAGACTCCGGCCGCGACATCGCCATTATCGGGATGGCGGCCCATCTGCCTGGCGCGGAGGATGTCCGACAATTCTGGGAGCGGCTGATGTCCGCTTACGACGCCGTCGGGCCGTTCCCCGATTCGCGCCGGGGCGATGCAGCGTCGATGCTCGCCGGCACGAAGCTGCCCAAGGGCAAAGTATCGTACTACGATGGGGCTTATTTGGACGAAATCGATCGGTTCGATCACCGTTTCTTCCGGATCTCGCCCAAAGAAGCGGCGCTCATGAGCCCGAATCAACGCCTGTGGCTGGAGACGGCCTGGAGCGCGATCGAGGATGCGGGGTACGGCGGTCGGAGACTGCAAGGCAGCCGAACCGGCGTCTATGTCGGCTATAACGGAGATGCGTTCCACGATTACAAGCGGTTGATCGCCGAGCGGGATCCGGCTGCGCTGTCGACGGCGATTCCCGGCAACCTGTCGTCGATCGTGGCGGGAAGACTGTCCTACTTGCTCGATCTTAAAGGGCCGGCCATGACGGTCGATACCGCCTGCTCATCTTCGCTGCTCGCGCTCCATCTTGCGTTGCAGGCGCTGCGCGGCGGAGAGTGCGAGATGGCGTTGGTCGGCGGCGTCAAAACGTACTTGCTTCCGGTCGATATGGGTATTCGGATCGGTATTGAATCAATCGATTTCCGCGCGCGGACGTTCGACGAGTCGTCGGACGGCACCGGCGGCGGGGAAGGCGCGGGAGCGGTGCTGCTCAAGCCGCTCGGACGGGCGCTGCGAGATCGGGATGCGATCTACGCGGTTATCAAAGGCAGCGCGGCGAACCAGGACGGCGCCTCGGTCGGCATTACGGCGCCGAACGTGCTCGCGCAAGAGGAAGTCATCGCGCGGGCTTGGCAAGACGCGGCCATCGACCCCGAGACGGTCGGGTATATCGAAGCGCACGGCACCGGCACGCGGCTGGGCGACCCGATCGAAATTGCCGGCATGACGCAAGCTTTCCGCCGGTACACGGATCGCAGGCAGTTCTGCGCGGTCGGCTCCGTCAAGACGAATTTCGGCCATCTGGATACGGCGGCGGGAATTATCGGTCTCATCAAAACCGCATTGTCGCTTCATCGCGGCACGCTTCCTCCGATGCTGCATTTTCGCGAACCGAATCAAGCGATTCCGTTCGCCGATTCGCCGGTGTACGTCAACGACTTGCCGCGCGAATGGCATCGGCAGGACGGTCAGCCGCGCCGGGCGGGAATCAGCTCGTTCGGGATGAGCGGGACGAACGTGCATGCGGTACTGGAAGAAGCGCCGGCAGCCGAGCATTCGCTAGTAGAGGAGCCGGAAGGCGCGGGTGGAGACTCGCTTCGGGTGCTGACGCTGTCAGCGAAGAGCGAGGCGGCTTTACGGCGTCTGGCGGAACGCTATGTTCGCTTGTTAGAGGAAGAAGATCCGGGTCGTATTCGGCTGCGCGACTTGTGCTACACCGCGAATACGGGCAGAGGGCATTATGACTATCGCGCCGCGATCGCCGCCGATTCCATAGGCGAACTGGCGGATAAGCTCCGCTCGCTTGCCGAGGCGCTAGCCGCCGCGCAGGCGTCCGGCGAAGGCGAGTTCGCATGCAGAAGCATGGCGCCCGGCGTATGGATCGGACGGCCGGATGGCGCGGAAGCGGCGGCTTATACGGAGGAAGACATGATGGCGCTTACGTCCGAGCAGCTCTGCCGGGCTTATGCGTCTGGCGTAAGCTGGGATTGGGAGCCGTTGTACCGGGAATCGGATTGCCGACGCGTCCATCTTCCGGCGTATCCGTTCGAACGGACGCGCTGCTGGGTGGAGGAGTCGGCAGGGGATGGCGACTACCTCTTGCCGCTGGATTGGGCGGACGCCGATTATGCATCTGACCATTCGGCCCCCTCCGCAGCGGGCGAACCGGAGCGGGCTCCCGTACGTTTGACCGGCCGTTCTTCCGTCAATTACTCGGCTACCGAACGCCTTGTCGCCGACGCATGGGCACGCGTGCTGGGCTTTGCCGAGATCGGCGTTCGCGACCATTATTACGAGCTGGGCGGAGACTCGATCCTGGCGCTGCAAATCGCCGAGCGGTTATCCGGTCGGCTAGGCCGTCAAATTCAGGTCGCCGAACTGCTTGGCTATCCGACGATCGAAACGCTGTCCGCACATCTTGATGAAAGCAATCGGTTGGCTTCGGCCGCGTCGAGCGCGGCTATAAACGACGCTGAAGCGGAGGAGACGACAGCTGAGTCGAATGCGGGCAGCGCGTCGGAAAGCGCGAGCGTGGCTGCCGGAATCGAGCATCCGTTATCGCGATCTCAACTGCGCCTATTTCTGGCGAGCCAGCAATCGGATGCCGATCTTCGCTTTCATATGCCGCTCGCTTATGTCATTGACGGCCCGATGGACGCGGAGCGGCTGCGCGCCGCCTTTATCCGCTTAGCTACTCGGCATGAGAGCTTGCGCACCACGTTCGGATGGTCGGACGAAGGCGAGCCGGTGCAGTTGGTGCATCCGCATCCGGTCGTGGATGTGGAGCAGACTCAGTCGGCAGCCGAAGCCGATTGGGCCGACTGCGCGGCGGCTTTCATCCGGCCGTTCGACGTGTCCCGGCTCCCGCTGTTCCGCGTTGGCATTGCGACGGCGTCTCCGGAACGGCATCTGATGCTGCTGGATACGCATCATCTTATCGCGGACGGCGCTTCACTTGCCTTGCTTCTGCAAGAGTTGACCGTCTTGTATAGCGGCCGTGCGCTTCCTTCTGCAGCGGCGGATTACCGGGACTATGTCAACTGGCAGCGGGAACAAGCGGATTCTTCCTCCATGCTGAGACAGCGCGCCTATTGGCTGGAGGAAGCGCTCGCGGGTACGCTTCCGCAGCTTCGGCTGCCGCTCGATCGCCCGCGTCCGAAGACGAGAACGGGGCAAGGAAAGACGTATCGTTTTACGATGGAGGCGGAAACGGCGGAGTCGCTGCGCGAATTGGCCAAACGGCGGCAGGCATCGCTGCATACGGTGCTGTTCTCGCTCTATGCGCTATTGCTGAACCGGTATACCGGGCAGGACGATCTGATCATAGGCTCGCTCGTCAACGGAAGGGAGCAGGCGGAATTCCGGCGTACGATCGGCTTGTTTATTAACTTCCTACCGGTGCGCATCCGCGCGCGCGAAGAGATGACGTTGGCCGAGCTTATGGAAGAAGTCGGGAGGAAAACGGCCGAAGCTTATGCCCATGGCGAATTCCCGTACGACGAAATGGCGGCGGCTGTGGACGCGGGAGCGAATCGGTCGCGCAATCCGTTGTACGACGCGATGCTCGTGTATCACAATCATGCAGCCGGTAGCGAGCGGTTCGAGGCCGGAGGGCTGACGTTCTCCGAATATCCGCTTGAACGGCATTCGTCCGCCTTGGATGTCAAGCTGGATCTGTTCCCCGGCGCCGACGGTACGCTGCGCGGCGTAATCGAATACGACTCGACATTGTTCAGGGAGGAGACCGTTGCACGGATGGCGGGGCATTATTGCCACCTAGCTTCGCTCGCGCCGACAGCGGCCGATACGCCGCTGAACCGCATCGAGCTGTTCGAATCGGAGGAAGCGGCCGAGCTGGAGAGCAGGCGGCAGTTCAACGACGAGACGGCTGCCGATCCGATGCGCCGACTGGCCGTTCGCGTGGCGTCGACGTTCACGGCGGAGCCGATTGCCAAGCCGCTGCAGCATTGGCTCTCCTCGTTTGGTTATGCGCCGGAGGTGACGTTCGCGCCGTATAACCAGATTTTCCAGCAGCTGCTGGCAGATGCGAATACGGAGCAGCGGCCAGCCGGCGGCGCGACCGTCGTGCTTGTTCGCCCGGAAGACTGGCTCGCGGCCGGAATTGAGCCGGAGGAGGGACTGACGCTTCTGGAAGACGATTTCGAGCGGTTGTTTACGCTGCTTGGCAATCGGTTGGACCAAGGGCCGCAGCTCGTGGCTATCATGCCTTTCGATCGGAACGGCCCGCTGCGCGGCATGGAGCAGGAGGCGGCTCAAGCGTGGTACGGCCGGGTGCTAACGCTCGCGGCGGCCTCGCCCGACGTTCGCCTGTTGGATATGGCGAATTCGGCCGTCCGCTACCGGGTGCGCGACATCGAAGACCCGGTGGCGTTCGAGGAGGGAAGGATTCCGTATACGGATTCGTACTTTGCCGCGATCGGAACGGAGGTTGCCCGCGCGCTGGTCGGGTGGCATGGCCATCCGTTCAAGGTCATCGTCGTCGACGCCGACCATACGTTATGGCGCGGCGTGATCGGGGAGGACGGCGCGTCGGGACTCGCGGTATCCCCGCCGTTCGCCGCCTTCCAGCGGCTTCTGCTGCGGAAGCGGAGCGAGGGACATTTGCTGGCGCTGTGCAGCAAGAACAACGAAGCTGATTTGTGGGAGGCTTTCGATCAGCATCCGGATATGGTGCTTCGCAAAGAACATTTTGCGGCGTGGCGGGTCAACTGGCAGCCAAAATCGGCTAACATTCGCGAGCTGGCGGAGGAGCTGAACCTGGGTCTAGACAGCTTCCTGTTCGTCGACGACAACGCGGCGGAATGTCTGGCTATGATGTCCGCATGCCCGGAGGTGCTGACGCTTAAGCTGCCGGAAGAGCGCGAAATCCCGGCGTTCCTGGAGCATGTGTGGGCGTGGGACCGACTGCGCGTCACGGAGGAAGACCGGATGCGGGCGACAGGTTACGATGCCGAGCGTAAGCGCCGGTCGGCGGCGAACGCCGGCGAGACGTTGGAGAAGTACTTGCAAAGTCTGGAGCTGAAAGTCGGCATGCGTCCGATTGAAACGGAAGAGATGGAGCGGGCGGCGCAGCTGACGGCGCGAACGAACCAGTTCAATCTGAACGGCATCCGGCGAACGGAAGCGGATATTCGCGGCTACTTGCAGACAGACAGTTCGCGCGTATGGATGGTCGAGGCGGCTGACCGTTATGGCGAGTATGGACGGATCGGCTTAGTGGCTGCGGATATACAAGGGGAAGCGCTCGTGCTGCGCCAGTTTCTGCTCAGCTGCCGCGTATTGGGACGCGGGGTGGAGCAAGCGGTATCCGCAGGGCTGAAGCGGATCGCGATTGAGAACGGGTGTACCGAACTTCGCGCCGCATTCAGGCCAACCGCCAAAAATATACCGTTCGAGCGGTTTCTAACGGAAGCAGGATGGAAGTCATTCGGAGCACCGATGAACGGTGAGGATGCTATCGAAAACTTGAGTTCGGCGGACGGATTTGCCGCGTCATGCTATATTTTGCTGTCCGATGTACCTGACGTGCCGGCGCATATCGAGTTCTCCGAAGGCGTGCGGCTTGGCGCGGACGAGGCATATAGCGAAACGGCGGCTGCGAACGGCGGTCAGCGGCAGGGAACGGCGCTTGCAGCGGCGAAGCGTTCGGCTGCGCCCGAATCTACGTTAGACGAAGCTGTTCGCGCAGCTATCAATGCGGATGAGGATAACCCGTTCAGCGAACAGCCTTACGATTGGGTCGTGCCGTACGAGTATGAGGCGCTGCTGCTGCATCGAGCGTACGCGCTGCCGCTGCGCTACGCCGATGCTGCCGCTATCGCGTCCATTCCTAGTTTGGAGGCTTCGAATGCCGGCGGTCACGCGAAGCTTCCTTACGAGCCTCCCGTCAACGAAACGGAAGCCGGACTCGCCGAACTGTGGGCGAAGCTGCTGAACGGCGGACCGTATAGCCGCAATGACCATTTCTTCGATTGCGGAGGCAATTCATTGCAGGCCGCATCGCTCGTCTCGCGCGTCGTCCGGACATTCGGCGTTCGGCTGTCCATGATGGATCTATTCGAGCATGCGCGGTTGAAGCAGATGGCCGAGCTGGTGGCGAATTCGCGCGAGACGTCGGCAAGCTCCGGCGAGGCCGCTAAGATCCGGACAGCTCCCGAAGCCGAGTCGTACGTCGTATCGTCGGCCCAGCGGCGGATGTACTTCTTGCAGCAATTCGATCCGGCCAGCACGGCGTATAACATACCGACCGTGCTGCGTCTTGACGGGGCGCTCGATCGGAGCCGGCTGCGCATGGCGTTCAGGCAGTTAGCGGAACGCCACGAGGCGCTCCGGACTTGTTTTGCCATGCGGAACGGCGAGCCGCATCAACTTATTTATTCGGAGGCCGTTGTCGATATCGAGGAACGGGAGACGTCCGGCGATGAGCCGTTACGAGAAGCGATTCGCGCTTTCGTACGGCCGTTCGACCTGGACCGCGGGCCGTTGTTCCGCGCAGGGCTGTTCTCGGCGTCGGATCGCGAGCAGACGCTCGTGTTCGACATTCATCATATCGTGGCGGACGGCGTGTCGGTTAATGTGCTGTTGGACGATTTCATGGCGCTATATGCGGGACGGGAACTGCCGCCTCTGAAGCTGCACTACAAGGATTATGCGGCTTGGCAGCGGGAGGTGCAGGGGTCCGGCGGCTATGAGGAGGCGCTCGACGGCTGGCTGCGGCGATTCGAAGGATCCATCCCGAAGTTGGAGCTGCCTGTCGACCGTACGCGGCCCGCTGTCAGAAGCCAGCAAGGGGCCCAGCTTGTCATCAAGCTGGGCAAGGAACAGGCACACGCAATCGCGCGGTTGGCGCAGCAGGCCGGCGCAACCCCGTTCATGGTGCTGCTTGCGGCATACGCCGCTTGGCTCATGCGATTGTCCCGTCAGACCGAGCTTGTGATCGGAACGCCGGTCGCGGGCCGGTCGCTTCCCGAGACGGAGCGGATGGTCGGCGTGTTCGTCAATCCGCTGCCGATGCGGTTAACGGTCGAACCTGGGCAGACGTTCGGACAGCTGCTCGCGTCGGTGAAGGAAGAGGTGCTCCAGGCGCTCGACCGGCAGGATGCGCCGTTCGAGGAGCTGGTGGACCGGCTAGGAATGGCTCGGGATACGAGCCGCAGCCCGTTGTACGACGCGATGTTCTCGATGCTGAACATGGCGCACGGCGATTTGTCGGCGGCAGCGATGCGCGTCGAACCGGTTCCTTTCGATTTCGGCGTGTCCCAGTTCGACATTGGCTTATCGGCGATCGAGGAAGAGGATGGGCTGACGTTGACGGTTCAGTATGCTACCGGCATTTTCCTTACGGAAACGATGCGGCATTGGGCGGACGCATTCCTGACGATTATGAACGGCGTCGTTCGCGACCCGGGCGCGAAGCTGGCGGATATCGACCTGATGACCGATGAGGAGCGCGAGGTCGTCGTCGAGAAGTTCAACGCCACGCAAGCGCCATTCCCGGATGAGCTGACGGTGCCGGATATATACCGCGTTCAAGCGGAGCGAACGCCGGATCGGATCGCGGCGGTATTCGACGACGGCGAGTCGCTGACCTATCGAGAACTGGATGCAAGAGCGAAGCAAGTCGCGCTGGCGCTGCTGGAAGGCGGCTTGTCGCCTGAGGAGCCTGTCGGCTTGATGGCCGAGCGCTCGTCGGCGATGCTCGCCGGAATGCTCGGCATCCTAATGGCGGGCGGGGCTTACGTGCCGCTGCCGCCGTCGTTCCCCGCGGATCGGCTGCGTTACATGGCGGAAGATTACGGTCTGTGCGTCGTCTGCGCGCAGCGGGAATGGCTGCCTCTGGCGGAGCAAGCGGCACCGGACGCGCAGCGAATCGATCTTGATGATGCGCGTCTGCGGGAAGCCGCGAGCTTGACGCCATCGTCCGTGGAAGCTGGTTTAGCGAAACCGGAAGGACTGGCGTACATCCTCTACACCTCCGGCTCGACGGGACGGCCCAAAGGCGTCATGATTCGCCATCGGTCGGTCGTGAATCGATTGAATTGGATGCAGCGGGCGTATCCGCTCGGAGCGGGAGACGTCATCTTGCAAAAGACGCCATACAGCTTCGACGTCTCGGTCTGGGAGCTGTTCTGGTGGATGCAGGCGGGCGCTAGCGTCGCGTTCCTGCCGCCGGACGCGGAGAAGGATCCCGCGGCAATCGCGGAAGCGATCGCGAAGCACGGCATCACGACGATGCACTTCGTGCCGTCGATGCTGGCGGCGTTCCTTGAAGCGATGCAGCATGAGCCGCCTGCGGAGCTGCGAGAGCGTCTGGGAACGCTGAAGCGCGTGTTCGCGAGCGGGGAGGCGCTCCATCGGTCGCATGTCGATCGCTTCTATGCGCTGTTCCGTTCGCTCGGTCTCACGGACGCCAAACTCATCAACCTATATGGCCCGACGGAAGCGACGGTCGATGTCACCGTGCATGAATGCGAGGCGGAGAGCGAGCTGGACTTCGTGCCGATCGGCCGCCCGATCGACAATACGTCGCTGTATGTCATCGGAGAAGGGGGACTTGCGCAGCCGATCGGCGTGCCGGGCGAGCTGTGCATCGCGGGGGTGCAGGTGGCGGCGGGTTATGTGAACCGCCCGGGTCTGACGGCGGAGAAATTCGTGCCGCATCCTTACGCGCCGGGTGAAGTCATATACCGGACGGGCGATTTGGCGCGTTGGATGACGGACGGTCAGCTGCAATATTTGGGCCGGATCGACGACCAGGTGAAAATCAGAGGCTACCGGATCGAGCTGGGAGAGATCGAACGGACGTTGCTGCTGCACGAAGCGATATCGGAAGCGGTCGTAACGGTGCGGGACGATGGACGCGGCGGGCAGCGATTGGTCGGCTACGCGGTCGCGGATCGTGCGTGCTCCGCGAGCGAGCTGCGCAAGCATTGCGGAGAGCGACTGCCGTCGTACATGATCCCCGAAGCATTCGTGCAGCTTGAAGCGATGCCGCTAACGGCGAGCGGCAAAGCGGACCGGAAGTCGCTGCCGGAGCCGGAGCTCGAACCGTCGCCGGGAACGGCATATGTGGCGCCGCGAACGAAGAAGGAAGCGAAGCTGGCTGTACTGTGGGCAGCGTTGCTCGATCGCGAGCGGGTCGGCGCCGAAGACAACTTCTTCGAGCTCGGCGGCCATTCGCTGAAGGCGGCCGCGCTAACTGCGGCGATCCAGAGCCAATTCGGCATTCGGCTGCCGTTGAAGGCCGTATTCCAGCACCCGACCGTTCGCGAACTCTCCGCCTACATGCAAGCGGGCAGTATGGAGGCCGCGCCCGCGTCGATTCCGCGCGCCGAACCAAAGCCGTATTATCCGGCTACATCGGCGCAGGTCCAGATGCTGCTGGATGATAATCGCTCGCCTGAATCGCTGCTCTACCATATCCCGACTGCGCTCGAGCTAAGGGGCAGGCTCGACACGGACAAGCTGAGCGCGGCGCTTGGCAAGCTGATCGAACGGCATGAGGCGCTTCGTCTCACGTTCGCGCAAGCCGAAGGCGTGATCTCGCAAGTCGTCCATGAGCGAATCGATACGCCTTTAGAAATGATCGCGCCTGCGGACTTTTTCGGCAGCGATACGAGCGAGAACGAAGCCGATGCCGCGCTGCGTTGGCTGAAGCCGTTCGATACCGCCAATGGTCCGTTATTCCGAGTGTGCGTCGTTCCTCGCGGGGAGGACAGGCATTTGCTCCTGTTCGACATTCATCACGCCGTATCGGACGGGACGTCGATCGCGCTGCTGCTGTCGGAGCTGATCAGCCTGTATGAAGATCGCGTACTGCCGCCTGTTCGGGCGCAAATAACCGACTACAGTGAATGGCTTGCTCGCTCATTGACGGCCGAGGAGCGGGAGCGCAAGCGAGCCTATTGGTTGAACCGGTTCGAGGAAGCCGTTCCGGCGCTTGCCTGGCCGACGCCGAAGGGACGCGAGGCGCTGGCCGATCCGTCCACTAGAGCCGAAGTCGGTCGGCATCGCTTTACCCTAACCGGCGAGCGTTACGAAGCATTGATACGCTTGGCGCAAGATGCGGGCGCAACGCTATCCATGGCGTTGTTCGCCGCCTACCAAGCGCTTCTCGGACATTGGTGCGCAACGGGAGATGTCGTCACCGGCGTACCGACGGCCGGGCGTTCGCATCCGGATTTGGCCAGAACGGCCGGCCTGCTGCTTCAGACGTTGGCCATTCGCAACCGTCCGCGTCCGGCGCTCGCTTTCGCCGACTGGTTATCCGAAGTGAAAGAGAGCATGCTTCAGGCGTTCGATCATGCGGGACTGACGACGGAAGAGATGATCGAGCTGCTGGATGATCGGGGACGGATTCGCCCGGACCCGACTCGCCATCCGTTATTCGACACGATGTTCGTGATGCAAAATATGGACATCCCTCCGGCGCGAAGCGGCGATTTGTCATGGGAAACGCTGGATTATCGCTTCACCGGGGCGAAGCTGGATTTGGTGCTGGAAGCGGCGGAACGCGGCGGCGGACTGGATCTTGTCTTCGAGTACCGCAGCCGATTGTTTCCGGAGGAGATGATCGCCCGTATGGCCGAGAACGTCTTGGAGATGCTGGAGCATGCAGCGGCAGAACCGCAGGCAACTCTTGGAGCGCTGACGGGAACTCTTCCGAGCGTAGTTCCGGTCGTTGCGAAGCTCGCGCCCGCTCCGATGGCTGCCAAAGAAGACGTAGATGTGGCAGGGTTGTTTGCGGAGGATTTTTCGTTCTAATCGTAGGAATTGGCTAAAAAGTCGCATCCTTGCGGCTTTTTTTGTTTTGTAACGGTCAACATCGCGCAACGGCGGCCTTTTAGCAGCGACGATTACGAGTTCCGCGGCAAGCGCGCATCCGCGATAAGTCGGATTCCGACAGACGGACAAATGCCTTCTGAAAAAGAAAAAGATTAGGGTGCGTTGAATCCCTTCGGCAGAAGATGGTATTCGTTCACGCGATTACCGTGATGGCACGATTTCTACCTTCTTCTTTCGCCCGATATAGCGCTTGATCAGCTCGCTCTAGAAGAGCCGTCACGGATAAAGATTGATCAGGCGTCATTAATGCAGCCCCTACGCTCACCGTGACCGTATCCAGTATCGGAGAATCTTCGTGGGGGAGTTCCAGCTGCCGAGCGCTGTTCAAAAAACGGTTTGTCGCGGCCAGCAAGCCTTGTTCGTCTAGTCCAGGCAGGAATAGTACAAACTCTTCGCCGCCGAATCGAGCAAGTCGCTCTCCTTTTCGAAGACAGGCCGCTAGGGCGGATGCTACTTGAATGAGACATTTGTCGCCTTGGATATGACCGTAGCGATCGTTGTATCGTTTGAAATAATCGATATCGACCATCATTAAGGCGATGGACTGGTTTCTGCGCGCGAATTCGTTCATTTTCTGCTCGATTCGTTCATTGAAATACCTGCGGTTATAGACACCGGTGAGACTATCGATGTAGACGTCTTGTTTCAACGATGATTCCAACCGCTTATTCTCCGAGATATCGGTGAAAATCGCTGCGTAGTGCTGCACAGCCCCGTTCTCGTCCAGTAAAGCGTAAATATTTTGCCATTCAGCCAAGAGCTCGCCGTTTTTCCGTCGGTTCCATATTTCTCCCTGCCAATAACCCTTCGTATGAACTTCATGCCACAGTTGACGATAGAAGGATTCGTCATGTTGGCCGGAACGAAGGATGCTCGGCGTCTGGCCCGACAACTCATCAAGCGTATAACCCGTGATTGCCGTGAATGCGGCGTTCACATAGATGAATCTTCGATTTTCGTCAGTCAAAATAACCCCGTGACGCATGGTTTCGATCATACGCCTGAAAACGTCGGGTTGAATGCGGTTGCCACCGTTTGTAATCATCATTGTCACCTCAACTATTCATACCCCATTTTATCACCGTGAATTGACCACCGCCTTTAACCGTGTTTCGTCGTTCCATCCGCACGCATCTCTCTTCAGGCTCTTGTAAAAGACGGATGCGATGGCAATTACGGTCGCGCAGCACCCGATATAGATAGCAACGTATAGCGGCAGCGAGATATATACGCGCAGGGTTCCTGTAGATAGCAGCAGCAGCTGGAGACCCGTTAAGAGCACGATCGAACCGTACCGCCACGAAGGCTTCTCGGTCACGATGAGCAGAATGGTCATGAGCAGCGCTTTAGCGAACGCATCGGCCGTGGCGACAAGCACGTCGTCCCGATAAGGATCCGCGAATACGCCCGCATGGAACAAGCGCACGCCTGCCAGCGATAATAGGAACATCATCGTAGCCGCCAAACTAAATGAAAAAGTTAGCAGCGATACGTAGACGACGAGACGAGAGCCCTTCTTCATGTTGTCCACCCAGCGCTTCGCGAGCTCGAAGAAAACCAGTAGGCTGACGAACGTATATCCCTCGTTCCACCAGTGCTGCTCGTACACGTCCAAATATACGAAAATCCGTTCAATAATGGCGAATCCGAGCGCAATCAGGAGGATCCATCTCAAACGGAGACGATAGATCACGACAACGGCTCCCATGATCGGAACGGACAACAAATTCGAAACGACAGCCCCCATCACGCTATCCTGATAGGCTGGAGCGCTAACGAAGTGCGGCCGATATTCATAGCTGTTGAAGAGGACCATGATGACGTATTCAAAAAAGTAAATTTGTCCGGAGAAGATGAGCAGCTGCGGGAATAGCGCCTTCTGGCGGGTATGCCGCCACACGCCAAGCAGAATAATCAGAACGATTCCGCTCAACATCCAATACGGCATCGCGTTTGGCATGCGCGTTTTCCTCCGCTCCTATAAGGATGGTTTACTTCAAAGGTTGCCCATAAAGTTGGGAAAAAATGCCGCGGTTGTTGAGGCACAACGGAAAAGTTAACGACGAACGTAAAAAAGGTTATTCTCCAGGCGGCTGAGCGAGCTGCATGGGGAATAACCTTTACTTCTGGAGATGGCCCGCTCGAATGGTGGTTCAATAAAAGTAAAAAAAGTCCGATATGCATGTCAAATTACCCCCCTATGTTTTGGGAGACGGCAGATAGATAATAGTTGAGAAACCTTGCATGCATCTGTCGGGAAAGGGGGGGAGCATCCTGCTTTAAACGAATCCCAATCGTACAGGAGGGTGTCAAAGTTGAGCAAACGGAGCAAATGGGTCAAAGGCGCGCTGGCGTTTTTTGTGCTCGCGGCATCTATATTTCAGTTTGGAAACGCGCCGGCAGCGCAAGCGGCCGTCGAGATACAGCTCGTCAACTCCGGGTTTGAAAGCGGCGATTTAACGGGGTGGTCGCAATACGTATCGGCAAATCCCGCGTCCGTGTCGGATACTCGCGCTAATAAAGGAAGCAAGAGCCTATTGCTGGACGACACTCGTAATAACGGTTATTTCGGCGCGAACTCCCAACGCCTGCCCGCTTCTCCCGGGCAAGTGTATCGCGCCTCGGCCAACGCGTTCCTGGAGGGCAGCGCCGCCGGGACGCTTATTCTGGTCTATTACGGCCCGAGCGGGACGTTAGACGAAGCCGGGAAGCCCGTAACCGGCGGTTCCGGCAAATGGAACGAGGTCACCGTTACCGGCAAGCCCGCTCCGGCCGGTACCACCCATGTCGGCATACGGCTAATCAGCGGGTTGAGCCAGACCGGAAAAACCTATTTCGACGAAGCAAAGCTGGAGAGGCTGCCGACGTTGTCGGGCAAGGTGAGCCTGCAGGATACCGGCGCGCCTCTACCGGGGGTAAAGCTGAATCTATATGACGCCGAAGATACGAACTTTACCGCTATTCGGACTTCCGTATATGCGGATAAGGACGGTGCGTTCACGCTATCGAACATCCAGCCTGGCGACTATGTCGTCCGCGCGAGCCGGAATGGCTATGTAACGCAGTCGGCCGCCGTACAAGTGGCGGACGGCGCGAGTACGATCGTGAACTTCGCGTTGTCGACAGACGCTGCCTATCCCCGGAGATCGATATCGGGGACGGTGACGGAGCTTGCGAACGGGCAACCGGTCGCAGGGGCTCAGGTCGGTCTCTTCCTTGAAGTCGACCACGAAGCGGCTTCCCAATTGACGGCTAGCGTCACGACCGACGCAGATGGAAACTATTCCTTCCCGGCGGCGGCGCCATCCGATCGCTATTTCGTTAAAGTGACGAAGTCAGGCTATGTAACGACGCGCGAACCGGTGTACGTGTACGACGATGAGGCGACGGACGCCAATGTGCAGCTCCCGACCGCGCCTGCCGTCTACGACGCGGCAACCGTACCGAAGCCTCCAGCAGGTCATCCGCGTCTGTTCGTTCGCGGCGAGGACGTTCGAATGATCCGGGAGAAGCGTTCCTTGCCATTCTTCCAGCCGCTCTTCGAGCAGCTCGACAAGCAGCGGGATTCTTCGGGCTACTCGGCGCGCAGCTCGATGGTGGTGACGGAGAACCAATCCCAGACCTTCACCTTCCCCGCCGTCGAGCCAGCGCGCTACATCCGACTCGTCGGACTCGGCAACACCGGCTCGAACGCCTTGTCGATCCGGGAAGTCAACGTCTACAAGAACGGCCCGAGCGGTGTCCGCGAGCCGGTTACGTCGGCCGTCACGGCAACCAGCAGCGGTCATTGCGACGGATATCCGCCAGGGTATGCCGTCGACAAGGACGTGAATACGTATTACTGCAATTTGGCCATCGGCGGGACCCTTACGCTCGACCTAGGCTCCGTGATGGACGTCCATTCGCTTGACATGATCTTCTACTTGGATACGACTCGCGTTTATTTATTCGATATTCAGGCGTCTCAGGATAACAAGACTTGGAAATCCGTCGACCTTGGCATGGGTTCGTCGGATCTAGGGAAATTGCCGACCGTTCCGGCCGGAAGCAGCAACGTCATCGGCTCCGTGCTGCTCCAGGCGAATGCGAACGCTTTCGCCTACCTGCTCGATCCGGAGCAATCTCGTGATAAGGGCGAGAAGGCTATCGCGATGGCGCTTAATATCGCGAGCTCGGCTCAATATCCCGCAACGAACAACAACGCGCAAACCGGCTCCTTGCTGGAGACGATGGCGTTGATCTACGATTGGTGCCACAAGCTATTGACGGAAGATCAACAGAAGCAGTTCAAAGATGCCATTCTTCGATTCGCATACGACATGGAGATGCGATACTACCCGTCGGGCACGCGTCTATTCGGCGACGAATCGCTCGGAACCGGCCATGGCGCGGAAGGGCAATTGTTCCGGTACTTGCTGGGCGCGGCCATCGCCGTCTATGACGAGTACCCGGACATCTATAATCGCGTCGCGCCGGTCATCTTCAACACGGTCGTACCGGTGCGCGACTACTTCTACGGTTCGGATTCGCACCATCAAGGCGAGTCTTATACGGGGGCACGATACAACAACGAACTTTGGATGTCGATGCTATATACGAAGATGGGCTTGAATAATCCGTTCAACGCGAATCAAAGCGGCGTGCTGCTCAAGTCGATCTATTCGCGCCGGCCCGACGGGCAGCGGCTGCGGGACGGCGACATGTACAATTCCGTCTATAATCCGCTGGATACCGTGTGGTCGGACCAGACGACCTACATGCTGGCTTCCGCGTTATACGACGATCCGTACATCACGAACGACTTCGTCGAAAACTACGTGCCCGGCAAGCTGCCGATCTACGAAATCTTATTCCTGGACGATAATCTCGCTTCGCAGGCCAGTCCGCCGAGCGAGCTGCCGCTTAGTCACTACTTTAACGATCCGGAGGCATCGATGATCGCGCGCACCGGTTGGGACGACGTCTCGGACGTTACCCATCAATCCGCCACGGTCATCGCCGAGATGAAGATCGGCAACCGCCGCTTCGGCAACCACGAGCATCTGGACTTCGGCAGCTTCCAGCTCTATTACAAGGGCGGGCTAGCCATCGATTCCGGTGTGTACGAGGGATCCGGCGGAGCTTACGGCAGCTTGCATGATTATAATTACCATAAACGAACGATCGCGCATAATGCGATGCTCGTCTATGATCCGAACGAGCGGCCCACCGGCAACGACGGCGGGCAGCGCTGGCGCGACACCGGTCCAGGGCGTGCAGGGTTCGACGCGCAGACGCTGCAAGACGTTTTCGGCAGCAATTATAAATTCGGGGAAGTGCAGGGGCACGCCTTCGGTCCCGACCCGATCACGCCGAATTATACGTATATTAAGGGCGACTTATCGCCGGCTTACTCTGCTAAGGTGGAGCAGTATCAACGGTCGATGGTGTTTTTGAACTTGAAGGACAGCGCTAACCCTGCGGCCATGATCGTCTTCGACCGCGTCGTCGCATCGGATCCGAGCTTCAAGAAATATTGGCTCCTGCACAGCATCGAAGAGCCGGTCATCGACCAAGCGACCAAAACGACGACGATTCGGCGAACGGACAGAGGCGATACCGGCAAGCTCGTCAACCAAACCTTGCTGCCGTTGCCCGACAATGCGGATATTGTACCGGTAGGGGGACCTGGCAAAGAGTTCGACGTGTTTGGCACCAACTACCCAAGCACGCCGAAGAACGAGAACTCGTCCGAAGAACAGGGTGCATGGCGTATCCAACTGTCGCCTCGCGCTTCCGAGAAGGAAGATTTGTTCCTGAATGTGCTGCAAGTGATGGATGGCAATGGTCAACCTCTGCCGGTTCAGAAGCTGGACGCCTCTGCCATGGTCGGCGTGCAGTTGGCCGATCGCGCGGTCCTGTTCAGCAAGACGGGCAAGCGCTTGTCCGGAACCGTCACGTTCGAGATCGACGAGGGAACGGATGCAATCGAATATGCCGTAACCGACCTGAAACCGGGCATCTGGAAAATCGAGCATGACGGCGGCGTTCAGTACGGCAGCGTCACCGAAGAAGGCAATGTGCTGACCTTCACCGGTCCTGCCGGAACGACGTATACGCTCACGTCCGACCAACCCGTCGATAACGAAGCGCCCGTCACTTCCGCGTCGCTGACGCCGGAGCAGCCGGCCGGTCCATCGGGCTGGTACGCGCAGCCGGTCGGCATCCGCCTGAGCGCGGTCGACAACGCTTCCGGCATTGGCGGAACGGAATACAGCTTGGACGGCGGCATCCAGTGGCAGCCGTATTCAACTCCGCTGACATTCGATTCAAGCGGCGACTACACCTTGCACTATCGTTCAACGGACCGTGCTGCCAATAGGGAGACGGCCAAGTCCGTCTCGTTCAAAGTAGATGCTTCGGCTCCGGTCGTCGCTATAACCGCTCCCGCGAATCAGACGTATGCCGCTACGGATAGCCTGCAGGTGCAGTTCACCGTCCTAGACGAGAATAACGGCTCTGGCGTCGACTCGTCCAAGACGGCGCTTACGCTCGACGGCGAGCCGCTTCAGCCGACGGACGTGATCCCGCTTCGCACGCTGCCTTTCGGCCCGCATACGGTCACGGTAACCGGGTTCGACCTGGCCGGCAACACATCCAGCCAATCGGTCACGTTTACGATCGCCTCAGGTACATTGACGCCGCTCGCGGACATCATCGCTTCCGCCCAGTCTCTCTATGAAGAAGACTACACGGCGGCATCTTGGTCGGATCTGCGAACGGCATTGACGCAAGCGATAGCGGTGAACGATAACGCCGCCGCAACGCAGGATCAGGTAGACACAGCTGCCGCAAGCTTGCAAGCCGCGCTAGACGCGCTTGTGCCGCGAGCCGCTAAGGTACCTGGAAAAGGGGTGCTGTCCACCAACAGCGGGCATTCGAGCGGCCTGCATGATGGCAACTATACGGTTACGATGAACCTATGGTGGGGCCAGAACGGCACGAGCTACACGCTGTACGAGAACGGCACGGCCATCGATACGAAGCGGCTGTCGGACGGGTCGCCGAACGCGCAGAGCGTGCAAACGACCGTGACGGGCAAGCTGAACGGCACATATGTGTACACGTGCGAGCTGCGGAATGCGCGAGGCGCGACCGCGTGCGATCCCGTGACGGTCGTCGTCAAGGATGCGAATCCCGGCAAGCCGGTGCTTTCACACGATAACTGGGATCAGAACGGGGAGTACGCCGTTACGATGAACCTGTGGTGGGGCACGAACGGCACCGCCTACAAGCTGTACGAGAATGACGTATTGATCGACACGCAGTCCTTAACCGCCAATTCTCCCGGCGCGCTATCGGCAAGCACCGCGATCTCGGGTAAGGCGGCAGGCGCGTATCGATACAAAGCCGAACTGATCAACGCTTCCGGTACGACCGAAAGCGAAGAAATTACGGTTACCGTGAAGTGAATCTTGAAGCCGTCGCGCGAATGTACCGCGTGACGGCTTTCGGGCGTAAGCGCGAGTCGGCTCCGGATATCGCTGGGCAGGCGGGAGTAAAAAAAGTCCGGTATGCATGTCATCGCGCTCCTCTATGATTCCGGATGGGGCAGCAGGATAATATTGGCGAAGCGCGTGCGCTTCATTAATCGGAAAGGAGGTTCGGCTCTGTTCTGCTTCAATCGAATGCCAATCGAAGAGGAGGACAAGAATGAGCAAATCGATCAAATGGTTGTTGGTGCTCCTGCTCCTAGCGGGCTTGTTGCCGCAAGCCAACCTGCCAGCGGCGGAAGCGGCGGTTCCCGTGGCGTTAGCGAATCCCGGATTTGAATCCGGTCTGACGGATTGGTCGCAGTATGGTACCGTCGATATCGCGAAATCTTCTACTATGGCTCACTCGGAAAGCAAAAGCTTGCAGCTCGAAGACAATCTTTCATCCGGAGTTTACGGCAGAAGCTCTAAACGCGTGGCCGCCTCGCCAGGAAATATTTATCGGGCCTCGGTTGCATCGTACTTGGGGCCGGGCGCAGCCGGCGCGCTTATTCTTGCCTTCTACAACAGCATTAATAAAACCATTCATGAAGAACGCAAGGATATCACGGGCGACGCTAACCAATGGAATAACGTGACCGTTACGTACCAAGCGCCCCCCGATACGGTGTATGTCGGCATTCTGCTCGTGAGCGGCGGTTCACAGACCGGCAACGTATATTTCGACGATGCGGCGCTGGAGAAGTCGAACGTCGTCGGCGGTCATGTGACGCTGCAGTCTACGAACGATCCGCTAGGATGGGCCAAACTGAGTCTGTATCGCGCTTCGGACATGAGCTATCTGTCTTCTGCCTACGCGGACAAAGACGGCGCGTTCAAACTTGCGATCCTGCAATCCGGCTCCTATATCGTCCGCGCGAGCCGCAATGGCTACGTTAGCCAATCCGCAACCGTTCAAGTGGTCGAGGGCGAAGATTCGACGGTGAACTTCGCGCTGGCGGAGGACCCCGGCTACCCGGTGCGAGCGATTTCAGGTACGGTAACGGGCCTAACCAACGGTCAGCCGATAGCAGGAGCTACGGTCGGACTATTCCTGGAGGTCGATCATGAGGCGACGGACCAGCTGGCAGCCAACGCGACGACTGATGTCAAGGGAAGCTACTCGTTCCCCGCCGTGGCGCCATCCGATCGCTATTTCGTCAAGGTGGAGAAGCCCGGATACGTGACGACGCGCGAGCCGGTGTACGTGTATGACGAATCGGTGACCGATGCGAATGTACAGCTTCCGATCGCGCCTCCGGCATTCGATGCGGGTAACGTGCCGAAGCCGCCCACAGATCATCCGCGGCTGTTCGTGCAAGGAGTTGACATTCCGACGATCAATGCCAAGCGGTCGTCGGCGTTTTTCGAAAAAAGCTTTGAAACGTTCGACAACCAGCTGGATCATCCAGGCTACACGGCGCGCAGCGAACTGTCGTTATCAGCCAACCAAGTCCGGACCTTTACCTTCCCCGCCGTCGAGCAAGCCCGCTACATCCGTCTCGTCGGACGCGGCAATATTGGCATGACGAACGCGAAACAAAAGGGCATATCCATCTCCGAAATCGACGTTTTCATGAATGGAGCAAGCGGAGTACGCGAACCGATCACATCTACCGTCACGGCGACCAACAGCAGCAACTGCGCCGACACTGCTCCGGGGAATGCCGTCGATAATATTTTGAGTACGTATTCCTGCAATACGGATATTAGAGGGACCATTACGGATCATGTGGGGACCTTTAAGCTCGATCTACAGACCATCAAGAACATCCATTCGCTTGATATCATCTTCTACAAAGACACGGAACGCGTCTATTTGTTCGATATCGAGGTATCCCAGGATAATACGAATTGGAAGCTTATCGACCTCGGCATGGGATCATCCGATATGGGGACGCTGCCTGCCGTTCCGGCTAACAGCGGCAATGTGATCGACTCCGTGCTGAACCAGGCCAATGCGAACGCATTCGCCTACCTGCTCGATCCGGACCAGGCGCATGCAAATGGCGAGAAGGCCGTCGCGATGGCGCTCCATATCGCGAGCTCGGCCCGGTATCCCGCAACGAACAATAACGCTCAGACCGGATCATTGCTGGAGACGATGGCGCTGGTGTACGATTGGTGCCATGGCTTGTTGGACGCAGATCAAAAGGGTCAGCTCTATAACGCCATTATTCAATTCGCCGAGGACATGGAGATGCGATACATTTCGGATCCGCTGAGCCCCAAAGTATTCAACGACGAATCGCTCGGAACGGGCCACGGGGCGGAAGGCCAATTGTTCCGCTACTTGCTCGGCGCGGCCATCGCCGTCTATGACGAGTACCCCGACCTCTACAATCGCGTCGTCCCGATGATTTTCAATAAGGTCATCCCGGTACGCAACTACTTCTACGAATCGGAATCGCACCACCAAGGCGAGTCCTATACGGGAGCCCGCTACAATAACGAGCTGTGGATGACGATGCTGTTCACGAAGATGGGCTTGAACAATCCGTTCAATGCGAACCAAAGCGGCGTGCTGCTCAAGTCGATCTATTCGCGCCGGCCCGACGGTCAGCGGCTGCGGGACGGCGACATGTATAATTCGGTGTATAATCCGCTTAACACCGTATGGAAGGACCAGACCACCTACATGCTGGCTTCCGCGTTATTCGACGATCCCTATATCAACCACGAGTTCTTCGAAACCTACGTACCCGGCAAACAGCCCATTTACGAAATTTTATTCCTGAAGGATAACCTTGCGAAGAAATCGCCGAACGATCTCCCGCTCAGTCACTACTTCAACGATCCGGAGGCGTCCATGATCGCGCGAACCGGATGGGACGATATTAAGGGCATCAACCATAATTCCTCCACGGTCATCGCCGAGATGAAGATCGGCAACCGCCGATTCGGCAATCACGAGCATCTGGATTTCGGCAGCTTCCAGCTCTATTACAAGGGCGGGCTTGCCATCGACTCCGGTCTGTACGAAGGATCCGGGGGAGATTACGGAAGCTCGCACGATGTGAACTACCATAAACGAACGATCGCGCATAATGCGATGCTCGTCTACGATCCGAACGAACGCCAGGAGGGCAACGACGGCGGACAGCGCTGGCGCGATACCGGCCCGAAACGAGCCGGCACCGATGCTCAAACGCTGCAAGACATGTTCGGCGGCAACTACAAGTTCGCGGAAGTGCAGGGACGCGCCGTCGGCCCCGATCCGATCACGCCGAACTACACGTATATCAAAGGGGACTTATCGCCCGCGTACACCGCCAAGGTCGAGCAGCATCAACGGTCGATGATGTTTCTGAATCTGAAGAACGGCACCAATCCGGCAGCCATGATCGTCTTCGACCGTGTCGTCGCGGCGGATCCGAGCTTCGAGAAATATTGGCTCCTGCACAGCATCGAAGCGCCAGTCGTCGATCATTCGACCAATACGACGACGATTCGGCGGACGGATCGAGGCGATACCGGCAAGCTCGTCAACCAAACCTTGCTGCCTGCCAATCTGCCGAACAACGAGGAAATCGTCGCGGTGGGAGGGCCCGGCCATGAGTTCGACGTATTCGGCACGAACTATACGAGCGCGCCTAAATATGCGAACTCGTCCGAAGAACAGGGCGCATGGCGAATCCAAGTGTCGCCCGGCGTGAACCAGAAGGAAGACGTATTCCTGAATGTGCTTCAAGTGATGGACGGTAACGGGGTGCCTCTACAGGCACAGCAGCTGGAAGCCTCCGTCACGGTAGGGACGCAGCCGGCCGCTTCGGGCATGGTAGGCGTGCAGCTAACCAATCGCGCGGTGCTGTTCAGCAAGTCGGGGAAGCGTCTGTCCGGAACCGTGAACGTGACGACCACCGGTAGCATGACGAATATGGAATACGTAGTGGCGGATTTGCAAGCCGGCTCATGGAAAATATCCCGCAACGGCGTTGAGAGCTATGGAACGGTTAGCGAAGAAGGCGGTGTGCTATCTTTCACCGGCGCGCCGGGAACGTATACGCTGACGCGCATGCTGAATGTCCCGACTCCGATAGCCAATCCGGGATTCGAGAGCGGACTGGACGGTTGGACGCAGTATGTCGAAGCGAATGCAGCCGAAGCGTCCATGGTTCAGGCTCAGTCGGGCAACCAAAGCGTGTGGCTCCATGATACGAAGAGCACCGGGGATCCGCACGGCATATATGGCGTGAATTCCCAAATCGTGCCCGCATCGGAAGGAGAAGTGTACCGCGCCTCGGTCAAATCGTATTGGGAGTCCGGAGCAGGCACGCTTGTGCTCGTCTTCTATAAAGGCGTCAACCAGACGCTGGATGAAATTCCGGCGTCCGTTCCGAAAATCGGGGGGCGGTGGAATGACGTGACCGTAACCGGTAAAGCTCCCGCCGGAACGAAATATGTCGGCATACGGCTGATTAGCGGCGATTCGCAGACCGGCAGCGTGTATTTCGACGATGCGTCGCTTGAGCGGGCTACACTTACCAACCCGGGATTCGAGAGCACGGATAGCGATCTCTACGGCTGGACGCAGTATGTCGAAGCGAATGCCGCCGTGAAGTCCGGGGATCAACAGTATTCGGGAAGCAGCAGCATCCTGCTCCACGATACGAAGACGACCGGCGATCCCCACGGCAGATACGGCGTAAGCTCCCGGCGCATCGCTGCATCGCCAGGTGAATATTACCGTGCCTCGGCCAAATCCTATCTGGAGTCGGGTACCTTTGGCGAACTTGTTCTGGTTTTCTACAACAGCGCCAATCAGACCGTCGAGGGCGGGGAAATTCGCAAGTCTGTTTCGACCATTGCCGGTCAGTGGAATGACGTGGTCGTAACCGGTCAAGCTCCTGCTGATACCGCGTACGTCGGCGTCCGGGTATTAACCGGCGATACGCAGACCAGCAAAGTGTATTTCGACGACGTCGTGCTGGAGAAACAATAGCGGCTAGAAGCAAGATCAGACGAATTTTCTCATCTCGCTCTCCCATCATGGAGCGGTTTGCCCGGGCGGCAGCCGCTCCATTCCTAGCAACACCGCCAGGTAACGTCGCCGAGATTAGGTTCTGGTCGATTTTTTAGAACATGGGCGTTTTTTAAGGAAACGAAAAGATCGTGCAGGATATGCAAAATCGTTGATTTTCATCTCGTCCATGCGCGCATAAGATGTAGACAGCCAGATAAGGGAGGTTGACCGCGGTGACGTATATGGATTTTTGGAAAAGCAGGCTGACCGATATCGAGGCGTGTCTGTCCGGCGTCGCGAAGGGTAAGGTTCGGCTGCTGGCCAAATCGGCAGGCGGAAGAGACATTCACGTCGTCGAATACGGGGATAAAGAGGATTTCGGCCGAAAGGCGAACTACGGCTCCGCATGCGGCGCGGGCAATCCGGAGCATTACGCGCGCAAGACGAAAGATTCGAAGCCGGTTCTGCTGCTCGTCGGCGGCATTCACGGCGGCGAGCTGGAAGGGATTGCCGCGATGACGAACTTGATCCGGATCATCGAAACGGGAACGGACTACCGGGGAAGAAGGCACGATTATCTGTACGAGAATGCGCACCGCTTCCGGCTGCTGCTCGTGCCTTGCATGAATCCGGACGGACGGGCGCGGCTGCCGATCGATTCGCTGATCGATGTGCCGTACGACGAGTTCGTGTATTATATGCAGGGCTCGTGGAAGGACGGCACGCTGTGCAAGTGGCCGGACTGCAAGGCGGTGCATCCAATCAAGAAGGCGTCCGGCTTTCTGGGCAGCTACTTTAACGACGACGGCGTCAATATCATGCATGATAATTTCTTCGCGCCGATGGCGCGGGAGACGAGCGCGCTGCTGGAGCTGGCGGACCAAGAAGCCGTCGATTTCTCGATCAATTTGCACGGAGGAGCCGACACCCCGATTCATTTCGTCCAGATCTTCTATCTGCCGAAATACATCATGCAGAAGCAGCAAGCGTTCAACCATCGACTGGGTCAAGCCTATGCCAAGCTCGGACTGCCGTTCTCGGAGGTCGACCAGGTTGTCGACGATCAGGGGAAGTACCCGGTGAAGTCGATCAATCTGTCCTCGGCGATTCATCATGCGTGCGGCGGCATGAGCATGACGTTCGAATCCAATATGGGCATCGACGGGCCGGGCACGAAACTGTCGCCGGACGACATCCTCGATAGTCATATAGCGCTGTTCGAGCAGATGTTTCGATTTTATTTGGAAGACGAGAACGCGCGCGAATAGCGTAAATATGGCATGCAGCAATAGTCCGTTACTTTGACGGACTATTTTAATTCTGCCATACATCTTTACAGAACTTGGACATATTGTTTTAATGGAACTATCATGGGAAAAGGCGGACAAACTATGCGCATGAGTCTTCCGAACCTTTCTTTCAAAGAACGATCCTCCTCTTTATTTCTGCGCCTCCTCGCGGGATTTTTGTGCATTATTGTACTCATGGGCGCCCTCACCCTGTATTCCTTCTCCGTATCCAAACAGAACGTCCGGAATGAGATCGTGAAATACAATACCCTCATGCTCAACCATACGATGGACAGCTATGAGAAGCATTTCGATTTGATCAAGCGGCAGATGCTCATGTTTTTTTACAGCGAGAACGTACAGGCGCTTAGCAGCGCGCCGAACTATCGCGAATTTCCCGATCTTCAGCTGGAGCTGAGCTCGTATGCGTCGAACACGTCCTTGTTCATCCACAACATCGCCTTGTTCCCGTCGCGCGGCGATTTCGTGTTGGAGAAAGGAACGAGCACCACGCCGCAGGCGATGTTTAACGTGTTCTACGAGAATGAAGCCTACGGACTCGACTTCTGGCGCGGCCAATTCGAACAGAACTACAATTTCCGCGTCATGCCTGCCGCCGTATTTCGCAATCGGATGTTCTCGAATCAAACCATCTACGAGCACCTCATACCCGTCGTATTCAAAGCAAGGGAAAACAGCGATATGCTCATGATCGTCTATCTGGACGCGGACAAAATGCACGAAACCTTTCACCAAACGGCGAGCGGGGATTTTATGATCCGGGACGAACGCGGTCAAACGTTGTTCCAGAGCGCGGGACAAGAGCCGCCGATCAATCCGGCCGAACTGCGCATGGACGCCAGTTCCGAGTATAAGTCGAATGGCACCTACTTTTTCCAGGTGGCGGGCAAGTATAGCGGATTCACCTATGTGAAACGCGTTCCCGTCGAACGGATTGCTTCGCAAAGCCGCTTGAACAAGACGCTGATCGGCGCGACCGCGGTTTCGATCGCCGCGGCGATTATCATCTCTTGGATGTTTGCGGCCGGCATCAACCGACCGATACAGAAGGTCATCGGTTCGATCCGGGGAGAGTCCGCCGGAGGAGGCTTCCGATCTTCCATCCGCGAATTCAATATTATCCGGCATCAAATTCAAGACAAGAACAAGACCGACAAGCAGCTGTCGATTCTACAGGAGTTGAAGGCGATTCGCAGTCACTCCGATATGCGTCCCTACGCTTTGGCGGATAAGCCGTTCGTACTCGTCTTGTTCCATGTCATGAGCAGGAGGGAGGAAGACGCGGCGCGCGGTTCCTTTCAGACGTGGCTGAGCTATATGAGGGTGTACATGGAGGAACGGCTCGGCAAAGCGTTCCCCGATTCCATGACGTTCGCGATCGAGGCGAACCAGATTATCAGTCTCGTTCATACGGATCGAAGGGAAGTGATCATCGATCAGCTTGCCCGGTTCGAGAAGGTATTCGAGCAGGACAAAGCGTTCGGCAACGTGACGATCGCCGTATCCCATGCTTACGAGCATTCCGATCGGATCGCCGCCGCCTTCCAAGAGGTGACGGACTTGATCGGCGGGCGCGTCATGTCGGATCGTACCCAATTGTTAACGGAACCCGCGGAAGGATCGATCGCGATCGATATGGATCTCGATCAATGGAGGGAGTTTCAGGTCAATCTGCGCGAGGGGAACGAACCGCAGCTGACGAATCTGATTCGAAAGGTATTTGCCAAGCGGCAAGGGAAAGAGCTCACGGCAGCGGCATGGCTGGAGTTCGGCAGGAACGTGATCGGCAAGATCAAGAACGAGGCGTCCCCGATCGTGATCGCGCCCGGCCGGCTGCAGGAGATCTTTCACCAGGCGGACAAGAAGATGCAGCAGTGCGTAACGGCCGCTGATCTCGAACGGCTGCTGATTGATTGGACCGCCCAAGCGGCGGAGGGATTCCGTAGCAGGAAGCAGCTGCGCGATCCGATCACGTCCGCCGTCGTCGACTACGTCAATCGGCATTTGTCGGAGGAAATTTATCTCGACATGCTGGCCGAACACTTGAATTTGAGCAGCGGTTATTTGTCCGCCTACTTCAAGGAGAAATCCGGGATGAACTTCGTGGACTATATTAATGAAACCCGGATCATGAAAGCCACGACCCTGCTGGGCGACAATACGCTCAAAATTCATGACGTTGCGGAGGCCGTCGGGTATCGAAACATTACCTCCTTCAACCGCATGTTCAAGAAATATATGGGCGTGACGCCAAGCGAATTCCGCCGAAAGCAAAGCGCCGACGCCTGACCGGAAGCCCCGTATTGCGGGGCTTTTTTCTAATACCTAAGCCGATATCGCGAAACTGGTCTTTTTTTTAGATAGCTGAGAAAAGTCGCAAATCCCATGATTTCCGGTTATTTACGATTCGATCGAATTCTCCCTATGATAAGGGCGAAGGGGGCGATCGATCGGCCGGCAGAACAATCTGAATCGGCAGTTTGAAAGCGCAAACACTTCTTCAACGAATCGAAAAGGGGGATCACATGAACACGACCATGAG
Source organism: Paenibacillus methanolicus (assembly GCF_008124765.1). Lineage (GTDB taxonomy): Bacteria > Bacillota > Bacilli > Paenibacillales > Paenibacillaceae > Paenibacillus_Z > Paenibacillus_Z methanolicus. Next base: position 612,946 of record NZ_VNHS01000001.1, read on the forward strand.
AAAACGATATTCCAGCGTAATGTTCATCCTGGCTTTGGCTGCGACCCTGCTCGCGGCATGCAGCGGCGGAAATGGCGGAAATGGCGGTAACGGCACGACGACGGATCCTGCGAATACGCCGAACGACACAGGCTCTACGACGCCTGCGGTGACAACGCCGGCCACGCCGGAGAAGCCGGCTCCGAGCAAGATCAGCATCATTACGGAATACTCCACCGGATGGCCGCCGAAGCCGGACTGGGCCGTGTGGAAATGGCTGCAGGAAGAGACGAACATTACGGTTGAACAACAGACGTTCGCTTCTCCCGAATCGTTGGCGCTGGCCGTCGCATCCGGCGAAATGCCGGACATCATGCACGTCTATCCGGGGGAGGTCGCCAAATTCGGCCCGCAAGGCGCATTCCTCGATTTGTCCCAGCATATGGACAAAATGCCGAATGTGAAGGCGTTCTTGGATAGTAATCCCGAATTTCTGACTCGCGTCACCCAGCCCGACGGCAAAATCTACAACCTGATCAACTCGGGCGGCGGCGCCGGCAACCAATTGGTCTGGTTCTACCGCGAAGATATTTTCCAGAAGCACGACCTGAAGCCGCCTACCACGTGGGATGAGCTGTATACGGTATCCAAGAAGCTGAAGGAGCTGTACCCGGACAGCTATCCGTTCGTATTCCGGCATGGCATCGGCACGCTCAATACGTTCGGCCCGTCGTTCGGCATCTATCCCGAATATTTCAGAGATCCGAGTACGGGCAAGTTCAGATACGGCGCGAACGATCCGAGTTTCAAGACGATGGTCACGCAGCTCAACAAACTCTATTCAGACGGATTGTTCCCGCCCGACTGGCTGTCGATGGACTATAAATCGTGGACGCAGTTCATGACGACGAACAAATCGTTCATCAGCGTCCAGTACGTCGGACAGATCGAAATCATCAATAATCAGCTGACGGAAGGCAAATTGAAGTTCATGGCACCGCCGCTTGGCGCGGGCGACAAGGCGTACTTGCCGAAAGCGACCGAAGATTTCGGCTTCGCCGTATCGTCGAATACCAAAAATCTGGACGCCGTGCTGCGCTTCCTCGACTATATGTACTCCCCGAAAGGCAAAGAAGTTCAGAGCTGGGGGAGAGAAGGGGAAACGTACACGATCGAGAACGGCAAGAAGAAGTTCCTCCCGATCTTCAAGGAGGCGAACGATCTTCGCCGGGAAGTCGGCATCGGCACGCATGGCGCCTACGGATTGCTGGACTTCGATGCCTGGATCGCGCTTGTGAAGGAAGACGAGAAGGAGCCTTACATCGAATCGCAGAAGTATAGCTATCCGCTCGCGCCTTCCCTCCCGAACTTGACGAAAGAAGAGTCGGCTACGATCGTGACTCAAACGGATCAGCTGTTCAAGCATTATTCGACTTCCGTCAGCAAATTCATCATGGGCGAAACGCCGCTTGCGGAATGGGATGCGTTCGTATCCTCGCTTAATCAGTACGGACTTCCGCAAATCTTGGAAACGTACCAAACCGCAGATGATCGCGTGAAGAAATAAAGAATGACCATCGGAAGGGGCCGTCGTCTAGTCGACCGACGGCCCCTTTCCACTACGCTCGATGAAAGGGGATGCGCGATGAATACTTCCATATTCCGCAAAATTAGGCGAGACCGGGCGTTCCTGGTGCTGCTTGCGCCCGCGCTGATTTTCTACATTCTGTTCCGCTACGTGCCGATGTTCGGCATTATCGTATCCTTCAAGGATTACAACCTGTTCTCGGGCATATGGAAGAGCGAATGGGTCGGGCTCCGTTATTACAAAATGTTCTTCGATAATCCGGATGCGTTCAACATCATCCGAAATACGTTTCTGCTCGGCTTATATAAAATCATATTCGGTTTCCCCGCGCCGATTATATTGGCCCTCTTGCTGAACGAGCTCAAAATGAAGCGTTATAAACGTTTTGTACAAACCGTCAGCTATATGCCGCATTTTTTGTCCCCCGTCGTCGTGGCGGGCATTCTGGTGATGATCTTGTCGCCCAGCACCGGGTTCGTGAACCAGATCATTCAGGATATGGGCTTCGAGCCGATTAATTTCTTGCAGAAGGCCGACTGGTTCCGAACGATCTACGTCAGCTCGGAAGTGTGGCAGGAAATCGGCTGGGGCTCGATTCTTTATTTGGCGGCGCTGACCTCCATTGATCCGCAATTGTACGAGGCTGCCCGAATGGATGGGGCTAATCGTTGGCGGCAGATGTGGCACGTTTCCATTCCGGGCATTATGCCCGCGATCGTGATCTTGTTTATATTGCAGATCGGCAAGATCATGGAGCTCGGCTTCGATAAAGTGTTTCTGCTATCGAATGCGGCTACTTACGAAACCGCGGACATCATCTCGACTTACGTCTACCGGATGGGGATCACGTCGGCGAATTTCAGCTACGCGACGGCGATCGACCTGTTCATGGGCATTATCGGCCTGATATTCGTCTATTCCGCCAATGTCATCAGTCGCAAGCTTGGCGATACGAGTCTATGGTAAAGGGGAGCTCGTGGAATGGTTAAGCGTATCAGCATCTTCAATATCGTGAACGTCGTCATTCTCGCAATCGTCGCGTTCTCCGCGCTGTTTCCTTTCATTCATATGGCGGCCGTCTCGCTGAGCGCTTCGGAGTTCGTCGTCCGCAACGAGGTCAGCTTCTGGCCGAAGGGACTGCAATTCGAGGTGTACAAAGAGGTGTTCAAAGACGATCGGTTATTCACCGGCTATCGGAATACGATTCTATATGTCGTGCTGGGGACTGCGATTTCCTTGGCGACTACCGCGATGGCGGCGTATTCCTTGTCGAGGAGCAATTTGGTATTCGGCAAAACGATCATGATGATGATCGTGTTCACGATGTTCTTTAGCGGCGGCATGATCCCGACTTATCTCGTTGTACGCAGCTACGGCTTTATGAATTCGATATGGGCGATGGTCATCCCGAATATGATTACGAGCGTGTATTTGATCGTCATGCGCACCTTTTTTCAAGGGATACCCAGAGAAGTCGAGGAATCCAGCAAAATCGACGGCGCGTCCGATTACCGGATGTTCTTCAGCATCATCCTTCCGTTATCGAAGGCGGTTCTGATGACGATCGGCTTGTTCTACGCGGTCGCCATCTGGAACAACTTCTTCACGGCGCTGCTCTACTTAAGAGACGAGAGCTTGTATCCGCTTCAGCTGATCGTCCGCAGCATCGTGATGGTGGGTCAAGTTGGCGAAGCTATTGACGCGGCAGGCGCCGATGGAGAAGGCGTCGTGCTGGAATCGCTCAAATACGCGGTCATTCTAGTCAGTACGCTTCCCATCCTCGTGATCTATCCGTTTATCCAGAAGCATTTCGTGAACGGCGTTCTGATCGGTTCGGTCAAGGGGTAATGGGGATGAGGCAGCAGTCCGAATGCTATATCCGGCAAGACGCCGAATGCTGAATGAAAGCTCCGCTGGTCGGGGCTTTTTTTGTTATATAGGCGCAAGCCGAGAAATTAGTCTTTTTCCAAGGTAACTCGGAAAAGTCGCAAAGCGCACGATTTCCGGTTATTTACGGTGCGGTCGAACGCTCTCTATCATGGAAGCGAAGGGGGTGATCGGTTGACGGTACGATCCGATCAAGTTTATGAAAGCGCAATCAATTGTCGGTCAAGGGATCAGCGGGACAGAATGGAGAGCGTATAGTCGAGAAGAGTAGGGAACATGCCAGGTTTAGGAAATGTCTCGGTCGAGAATCCAGAAAGAGGTGAATGGATTGCAATTTTCTTCCGTGAAAAAGCGATTGTCCATTATGCTGCTTGTCATCATGGTCGCAAGCTTGTTCGCTCAAGCAGCGCCTTCTGCCGCCGCCGATGCCGCGCAAGCGACGTTAGGGCCCGAACTCATTCCGAATGGCGGATTCGAGGAGGTGCAGAACGGATTACCCGCGGGCTGGGTGCCGACCGTTGCCGCGCAGGCGCCTAACATCACGTCCGATACGTCGACCGTGTTCGTAGGAAGCAGAAGCCTGAAACTGCACGACGACGGCGTCGGCGGAAGCCGGGAAGTCGGCGTCAAGTCGGGCGAGATTCCGATCCGGTTCGGCGAGACGTATAAGGTAACTTTGAAAGCCAACGTCTCGCAAGGAAACGTCTACCTGTTAGTGCGCTACTTCAATGCCTCGGGCGGCTATCAGCAGAAGAACGCAACGGCCGTCGCCGCGGCCGGATGGCAGGAGCTGTCGGTCACCGTTACGCCGCTTTCCGATTATAGCCGTCACATCATCGTGTACGTGTACGAGCGAAGCGGCGAATCGCCGACAACGGCATACTTGGATGCGCTCTCGATGACAAGCGAAGATACGGCATCGCAGCCGCCGGTCGAATGGATCGCCAATGGCGGATTCGAAGAGGAACAAGGCGGACTGCCCGCCGTCTGGATTCCTACGATAGCGAGTCAAGCCGTCAATCTCTCCTTGAATACGGCAACGGTATATGAGGAGAGCCGAAGCCTGAAAATTCGGGATGACGGAACCGGAGGCAACCGGGAAGTCGGCGTCAAGACGCCGGAAATTCCGATCCGTTATGGCGAGACCTACACGGTCAACCTGAAGGCGAAGGTAGAGGAAGGCAAGGTGTTCCTGTTATTCCGCGCTTTCAATTCCTCTGGACAGTTCGAACAGAAGGCCGTCGAGCTGGGGACGACGTCCGGATGGCAGACGCTATCCATCTCGTTCACGCCTTCGGAAGCTTACAGCCGTCATGCGGTCATCTATGTTTACGACAACACGGCGACGGCGCCGACCACGGCTTACGTCGATGCGGTGAGCATGCGAAGCACCGAACTGCTGGCCAACGCAAGCTTCGAGCGGACGGCTTCCGGTCTGCCCGAGAACTGGAGCGTCTATCAATCGCAAGCGGGCAGCGTCGTTTCCGTCACCGATACGTACATCCACGGCGCCAAGGCGGTTCGATTGACGGATACGAGCAATCAGCAATCGCTTGGAATTCGCAGCAAGCTGGTCCCCCATTCAGGCGCGAGCCAGTATAAGGCCGCCGTACAGGCGAACATCGCGACGGGCACGGCCAGACTTTCCCTGCAATATTATGACGCGAATTTCGGCTTGCTGGGCCAGGTTGACGCGAGCGCGCCGGCCGCGGCAGGTTGGCAGAAGCTGATCGCTGAAGGTTCCGCTCCTGCCGGAACGGCTCTCGCGCGCGTGATGCTCTGGTCGTCCGAGGCGGATCAATCGACGATCGTCTTCGATTCGGCAGAGCTGCGTTCGTCCGACGGACCGGCGACCGAGGAGCCGCAAGGCTCGCTGCAGTGGCCGACGAATCTCGTTCCCGGCACGTACATGCATTTCCGCCCCGCCCATCAGGCGGTCTCGAGCCAGAACGCGCCGGATTTCGCTTGGCCTTATATCGCCGGAGCCGATAAATACGAATTCCAGATTGCGGCGGCTTCGGACGGCAATTTCGCAATGCCCGTATATGCCAAGAACGATCTGACGGTCAACCTGCACAATTTGCCGACCGCCCTGGATCCGGGCGACTCGTATGTCTGGCGCGTACGGTTCCATATTGCCGCCGGCTGGTCGGACTGGAGCGACAGCCGCCAATTCCGATTGACGCCGGACGCGGTTCCTTTCCTCGTGCCGGAGCCGGACGATCTGTTCGCCAACGTATCGTCGACCCACCCCCGGGTATTGACCAATGCGGAAGAGTTGGAGGATTTCCGCGGGTACAAGGACGGATTGGGGAAACCGATCTTCGATCAAGCGAAGCACGACGTCGACTTGGCCGCTCGGCTGCCGGCAGAGCCGGAACTGAATTATCCGCGGGATTATTATAATTTGCAGGATGCGGCTTTCGTGGCGGCAACGAGCGGGGTCACTCAATACGTCCGCAAAGAGACCGACATGATGCTGAAGGCCGCATTCGTCTATCTCATAACAGAAGACGAAGTCTACGGGAATTTCGCAAAGAATCGGCTCCTCAATGTCATGACTTGGGACCCCGAAGGCGCGACCAATTACAGGCAAGTCGATCAGGCCTTCCGGGAAATCGCGTACAAGGGAGCGATCGCGTACGACTGGATTTATCCGCTCATTGCCGAGGAGGATAAATCCGACATTATATCGATGATCGCAAGGCGCACGCAGACGCTGGCGGAGGACATCCTCGGCGCTTCCTCGCTGTATAAGAACCCTTGGAATTCACACGGGTGGACGGCGACCGGCTACGTGGGAACCATCGCCGTCGCGCTGCTGCATGACGATACGGTCGTGAACGGGGTCCCGATATCCGTTATGGCCAGAGATTGGTTCGAGAAATCGGTGCCGGCCCGGATCAACATCTTCCCGCCGGTCGCGGGCGAAGAGGGCGGATGGGCTTCCGGCACCAACTACTGGCAGGTATCTCACCTCGCGGACAAATTGTTCGCCGACGTGCTCCTTGCCGCCTCGGGACTCAACATGTACGACAAGGCGTACGCTCGCAATGCCCAGACCTTCGGTCCGTATTTCCTGCCGAACGGTCAGCCGAACGGCGTCTTCGGAGACGGCATACACGACCCGATGATGCCGGCGACCGTCACGCACGCGCAGCGGGAAGCGCAAATCTATCAGAATCCGGTGACCAAATGGTATGCCGATTCCGGCAGCTCCGGCCGCGAACTCTCCTACTTGTTCGGCTTCGCCTACGGCGATCCGACGCTGGAAGGCAGACCGCCGGTCGACATGCCGACGGCCAAATGGCAGAAGGACACGGATTGGGTGGCGATGCACTCCAGTCTCTATGATCCGGAGCGGGTATCGCTATATTTCAAGTCCAGCCCGTACGGCAGCTATAATCACAGCCATGCGGACCAGAACAGCTTCGTCATTAACGCGTACGGCGAACAATTGGCGATCGACGCCGGACAATACGACAGCTATATGAGCAATCACGACAAAGGCTTCACGAGAACGACGTTAGCGCATAACGCGATCACCTACGACGGCAATAAAGGCCAAAAAATTCTCGATATGACGGCATCCGGACGAATTACCGGATTCGTGTCGGGCAAGTCATTCGATGCCACGGTAGGAGACGCGACGCAAGCGTACAACACGTATAACAATGCCGATTATCCGGGCCTTGCGCAAGCGAAGCGCAGCATCATCTACGTCAAGCCGAACGCGTTCGTCGTCGTCGACAATTTGAAGGCGAAGGCCGCGGGCGGCTCCGAGTTCGAATTCCGGCTTCACGCGATGTCGAATTTGGCGCTCGATGACGACAAGCAAGGCGCTTCGATTACGCAGAACGGCGCGGCCATGGACGTGAAGTTCCATTATCCGGCGGTCCAAGAAGCGAGCTCGACCGATCAGTATTTGACGGCGCAAGGCGAAGTCGTAATGCCGTCGGGCAGCTGGGCGAGCAAGCCGCTTCAGCGGCACGCGACGTTCACGTTCCCCAAGACGCAAGAGACGACGATCGTCTCGACGTTCGAGCCTTACCGCGCAGGCACGCAGCCGCTGGGAATCGTCGAATCGACGAACCACGGCACGTATCAGCATTTGCTCTTTGCCGACGGCACTCATGTTTATGTGCGTCTATCCGATGGCGGCACGGTGATGGCGGACGGATTCGAATTCGACGGGATCGCCGTCACGTCGAAGGCCGACAGCCTCATGCTGGTCGGCGGGACGAAGCTCGTCAAGGACGGCGTCACGCGCTTCCAGTCCGACGTGCCGGCCACGATCGTCATCGACGATAAGGAACTCACGGTTTCAAGCGGGACGAACATGAACGTCCAGGTGTACGTGCCTAACGATGCCGTGCTCCATGACCAGCATTACAATCCGGTTCCGTTAGGAGGGGATGTGCAGCAAGCCTTGAACGAAAACGGCCTTCACGTGGAGAAGAACGGCCAGCTCCTAACCGTTCGGGCGGGGCGCGGCGACCACCGCTTCCATCTTCGCGGAGGGAGTCCGCCAACCCAGCAGCCGCCGATTACGCTGAATGTCGAGCTCGATGGCGTCAGCACGCCGGTTACATTGAAGGCGCACGGTTCCTATGATGGGGGAATAGCGGCTTGGGGTCAGCTTCCTCAAGTGCCGGCGGGGTTGTATGAAATTCTGGAAGCGTCGGAAGGGCTCGTATTCCAGAAGTTCGGCACGCCCAAACCTTCGATGTTCCTGGACGCTTCGCCGATGATCATTATGGAAGGTTCGGGCGGCACGCTCCGGTTGCGCACGGCAGGTTCGGGCGAACGTACCGATACGGAGGCGGTGGACGATTACGATGCGGTGAAGGACGGCCTAGCTTCCTTCAAGGAGGCGGAGTTCTTCGAATCCACGGCCGGCGGGAAGTTCGACGTGTATACGAGTCGGCCGTTCCTGTCCAACGGCACCGGCGTCGCGGCATGGAATCAGAAAGGCCAATCGATTACATGGAAACTCGATGTGCCCCAATCCGGGCAATACGATCTGGTCGTGAAGTACGTGGCCGGATGGGACCTGACTGGCGAAGATCAGACGACGCGGCTCATCCAGCTCGGCGGAGATATGTATACGGCTGAAGCGCCGAAGACGTATAACTGGGGGACGGAGCCGCAATATTGGAAAGCGCTGCGAATCAAGACCGGAACATCCCTTGCACAAGGCTCGGCTACGGTCACGATGTGGAACGTGCTCGGCCCGATGAATCTGGACTGGGTCGGATTGGTCGAATCGGAAGGAAGCGAACCAGCAGACAAGACGGCGCTTGCCGCCAAGATCGCCGCCGCACAGGCGCTGCATGAGGAAGACTTTACGACGGAATCATGGACGGCGCTGCAATCGGCATTGGCGCAAGCGACTACGGTGAATGAGGATGGCGCCGCTACGCAAGATCAGACGGATACGGCTGCGGCGAGCTTGCAAGCCGCCACGGACGCGCTTGCGCCGAGCGCTGCCGCCGTCCCTGGAGAAGCGGTGCTGTCCAGCAACAGCGGTCATGCGAATGGACTTCATGACGGCAACTATACGATCACGATGAACTTGTGGTGGGGCCAGAACGGCACGAGTTACACACTGTACGAGAACGGCGCGGCCATCGATACGAAGCGGCTTGCCGACGGATCGCCTGCCGCGCAGAGCGCGGCGACGACCGTATCGGGCAAGCCGAACGGCACCTACGTGTATACGTGCGAGCTTCGGAACGGGCGAGGGGCCACCGCCTGCACGCCGGTCACGGTCACCGTCAAGGACTCGACTTCCGGCAAGCCGGAGCTCTCCCACGATAACTGGGATACGAACGGGGATTACACCGTGACGATGAACATGTGGTGGGGCACGAACGGCACGACTTACAAGCTGTACGAGAATGAGGCGTTGATCGACACCCAGTCCTTAACCGCGAACTCTCCCAACGCCCAATCGGCGAGCACGCCGATAACGGGGAAGGCGGCAGGCACGTATCGCTATAAAGCCGAACTGATCAACGCAGCCGGCGTCACCGAAAGCCAAGAGATGACCGTAACCGTGAACTGAGGCCTTGCAGCTTTGCGCAGAGAAGCAGCCCGCCTGACATCAGGCGGGCTATGTCGCCAAGGTGATGAGGAATACCGGAACGAGAACTGGCCCAGAATGGAAGAATAACAGGGAGACGCTCCCGGAAAGAGGTTAACGATGGGTAATGCGGTATTCAGTCGCAAAATCGTTGTCCTGCTTCTCGGCCTGACGCTTGGATTCGGCTTGCTGCCCTTAAACTTCTCGACGCGGGACGCGCAAGCGGCCAATTATCCGCTAGGCGAGGAAATGGTTGCGAACGGCAGCTTCGAATCGCTAACTAACGGTTTCCCTTCGAACTGGACCGCCATTAATGGAACCCAAGCTTCCATGACGGTGGATACATCCCAAACTACCCATGGAGGGAGAGCCTTAAAGATCACCGACACGGCAGGAAGCTGCAATGGCGGAACGCAATCAAGCTGCGAAGTCGGCGTGAAGTCGGATCCGATCGCGATTCGATATGGCGACACGTATACGGCCGAAGTAAGAGCCTACGTCAGTCAAGGCCAAGTTCGCATGATGGTTCGAACCTATGACTCGGATCACAACCCAAGTACCCAGCTATATGTAGCCGATTCCACGCTGGATGCGGGCTGGCAGACCGTATCGATTACGTTTACGCCTCCGGAAAGCCACAGCGCGACCGCAGTCATCTTGGTGTACGAGCGATCCACGACGGCGCCTACGCAAGCTACGATCGATGAAGTCTCGTTGAAGCTGTCGGGCGATCTGGTCCATAATGGCGGCTTCGAACTTATTCCAACGCCGTCGAACGGCTTCCCGATCGGCTGGGTTCCCTTGAACAACGTCGCGCCCTCTTCCGTATCGATGAGTTATGTACCAGCTAACGTAAGCGCAGGCAGCGGAAGCGTGATGATCGTCGACAACAGCGGCGGCGAACCTTACGGCGATGTCGGCTTGAAAGCCCCGCCTATATCCATTCGGCCGGGCGAAACGTTCGACATTAAGGCGAAAGTGAAGGTTGCGGAAGGGAACGTCATGGTACTGGCCCGCTCTTCTAACGGCAGCGGTCAATATGAGCAGTCATACGGATTTCGGACCGCGGCCGCCGGCTGGCAGACGATTGCGTTCTCGCACACGCCGGTGGATCCGGATGCGTCGACCCTCGTCCTGGAGATATACGGGCGAGACACCGACAATTCGGACGGATGGAAGACGACCGCTTACGTCGACGAAGTATCCGTCACGCGCAGCGGGCTGCTGTACAATCCCAGCTTCGAAGAGGGGACGGGAACATGGCCCGAAGGCTGGAGCGTCTCCGGCACGCCGGCGAGCGGCACCGCCTGGGTAACCGCTCCGCATCCGATCGACCATGGAACCAAAGCGGTCCGAATCGCGCAGTCGTCGGTGCAGCTGCACAGTATTCCCGTCAAACACAAGCTTCTCGCAATCAATGGCAGTTACTCTGGCGCCACCTATACCGCCGAGGTAAAGACCAAGGTAACGAGCGGGAAAGCGACGTTGACGCTCCAATATTTGAATGCGGCAGGTTACCCCATCGAAAATTCGGTTACCGCGCAGGCGAATGCCGCTCCACAATGGCAGACGTTGAAGGCAACCTTGAAACCGCCGAATTATGCCGAGACGGTGAGAGTGGTTCTGTCCGTCGAGGGCGCTTCTGCCGACGCGGTGTTCGATTCGGCCGAGCTGCGGTTCGGATGGCCGATCACCGCTGCCGGGGATAAAACGATGCCGTTCAGACCTGCAGATCAATCGTCCGCCGAACAAAATCCGCCGGACTTCTCCTGGACGTACGTTGACGGAGCCGACCGATACGAGCTCCAGATCGCAACGAACGCCTCCTTCGACAAGGACTCGATTATCTATGAACACGCGAACATCCCCGTCAATGTATATAACCTGCCGAGAACCTTGACCGCAGGCACCGCGTATTACTGGCGCGTGCGCTACCATGCAACGCAAGGCTCGGCTTGGAGCGACGTCCGGCAGTTCAGCATCAAATCGAACGCGCACGCGTTCACGGTGCCCGATATCGAAACGATGATCCATGCCGTGCCGAGCGCACGCCCTCGAATCTTGACCACGCCGGGCACGCTGCAAGCATTTAAAGCAAAAAAAGATAACGTAGGCATGCCGATATTCGATTTCGTCAAAGCAAGAATAGACGACATGATCGCGAGAAACACCGATTCCAATCCGAATAATAATCATCCTCTCCCTTCCGATCCGACTTCGGATACGTGGGATGCCACCTCCGGGGAAAGCACGACGATTATAGCCGGTTCGTTGATGTATTTGATTACGGGCGAACCGCAATACCTCGAATTCACGAAGACGCGCCTGATGAACATCATCGGCTGGGATCCGAACGGGGCGACGAGCTATCAGAATGACGATCGTTCGTTCCGCGAAATCGTACTGGCCGCGGCCGTCGCGTACGACTGGTTGAACGCAACGGGGAACTTCACGGCAGCCGAAAGACAAGAGCTGCTTACGGCCATCCACACGAGGACCCAGACGCTCTACGGCGATATTCTGGATGACTCGTCCCTGTACAAGAGTCCCTATAATTCCCACGGGGGGACGGCCGCCGGCTACGTGGCGATCATCGCGACGGCGATGATGCACGAGACGGCCATCGTCAACGGCGTCTCGATGCACGATGCCGCGAAAGAATGGTTCAGGAAGGCGGTCCCCGTCCGCATCAATATGTACCCGCCTATCGGAGGCGAGCAGGGAGGCTGGGCTTCAGGTACGGGGTATTGGGGAGTCTCGCACTTGGCGGACAAACGGGTGGCGGATGTCTTGAAAGCCGCGACCGGCGTGGACTTGTATAAGAAGGCATTCTCGATTAACGAACAGAATATGGTTCCGTATTTCTGGCCGATCGGGTCGCCCGCCGGCAATTTCGGGGACAGCGCCGAAGAGCCGATGAAAGGCGAGACCGTCAGTCTGCTGAGGCGCCAAGCGGAGATGTACGCCAATCCGATTGCCCAGTGGTACGCCTCGGCGGCGCGGGTTCAAGTGGATCCATACCGGCTGTTCGCTTACCCGTACGGCACGACTACCGTCGGCAAGCTGCCGCCGTTCGCGCTGCCTCCGGCCCGCTGGCAGAAGGATGTCGGGTGGGTCGCCATGCACTCCAGCCTGTACGATCCCGACCGAATATCGTTGACCTTCAAATCCAGTCCATACGGCAGCTACAATCATAGCCACGCCGATCAGAACGGCTTCACGATCAATGCGTTCGGCGAGAAACTGGCGATCGATGCCGGCTATTACGACGACTATGCAAGTCCGTATCACAATAATTATTACCGGACGACATTGGCCCATAATGCGATTACCTATAAGTCGAGCGCCACGGGCGTCAGCATGGGACAGAAGACAGACGACCTCAAAGCGACCGGACGCATTGCCGGATTCGCGTCGATCGGAGCGTTCGACGGGACGGTAGGCGACGCGACGGCGGCGTACAATCAGGATGCCAATCTGCCGGGCTTGGACTTGGCCAGAAGAGGGATTATTTACGTCAAGCCGAACGCCTTCGTCATGATCGACAAGCTCGATGCCAAAGCGGCGTCCAGCGCCTCGTTTGAATACTTGCTTCATGCCGATTCGAATTTGACGATAAACGGGCAGGAGGCGACGATCGAGAAGAATAACGCGAAGATGAAGGCCCGGATTCAATACCCGGCCATCCTGAACGCGACGACCACCGTCAATTTCGAGACCGCTTCGGGCACGCCGATAACGCCGAATTTTGCCACGCCTAAACCATTGCAGAAGCACGCCAAGTTTACGTTTCCTTCGGCGACGTCGCAGACGATCATCTCCACGTACCAGCCGTATCGGGACGCGCCGGCGCCGGGGGTCATTACGACGCAGACTCACTTGGATGCGAACAATCAGCCGTACTATCAGCGTCTGTCGTTCGCGGATGGAACCATGGTCTATGTCCGCTTGGCGGGAAGCGGCCTCGTTAAGGTGAACGACAACTTCAAGTTCGACGGCATGGCCGCCGCCGTGCGCGGGAACAGCGTCATGCTCTTGGACGGCGTCCGGCTCGAGAAGGACGGGGTCGCGCTGATTGAATCATCGGCGAATGTTCCCGCGACCGTCGCGCTGAACGCATCGGAAGTCTCCATCTCCGGCGATGCCGCTCGGCTGCAGGTTACCATCAACACAAGCGCGACGACTCTCATTGACGAGACATACACGGCAGTTGACATGAATGAGACGGACGGCATGATCAAACGAGGCGTGCATTGGAGCAAAAGCGCAAACGCGATGACCATCAACACGGAATCGGGCCGCCATTTCTGGTTGAGCAACGTTTCGGCGCCGGGGCCCAAACCTAGCGAGAACGTGACTCTAACCGTCAAAGTAGACGGACAAATTATTGGGGAGCACTCCTTGCCGGCTCATGGCACCTATGCCGGCGGGACGGCTAGTTATGGTCAATTAACAAGCATTCCGGCTGGCACCTATACCATCATTAGCGCCCCGCCTGGACTCATTTTCGACAAAGAGGGGGCCGCGTCGGGGAGGAAGACGTTGAGCGGATCTCCCTGGGTCATCTTGGACGGAGCCTCCGGAGGCATGCTCGAATTGCAAACCGCGCCTTGATCCGAGTGCGGGAATAAACGGGTTTATGGTTTGACAGCAGACGCCAAGAGCCACGCCTTCAACTCCCGGTTACATGGGGGAAGAGGGCGCGGCTCTTTTGCACTCCGCAGCTTATTCTAGTAATGGATTCGTCGTGGCCACGATCTCGCCATGGCGTACGTATACTCTCGGCACCCGCTTGCCGATGAGGCACACGACCTCATATGGGATCGTCCCCATATGGAATGCGACTTCGTGGATCGAGATCCGTTCACCCGCCGACATCCCGAACAGCGTGACCGTTTCTCCTGCCTTCAGGTCGGGGAAGGAGGTGACGTCGATCATCGTTTGGTCCATGCAAACTCTGCCGATGATCGGGACCCGCTGCCCGCGGACCAGCGCGAATCCGTTATTGGACAGCTGGCGCGACAATCCGTCGGCATACCCGACCGGGAGGGTCGCAACCAGACTATTCTTATCCGTTCGATAGGTAAGCCCGTAGCTGACGGGCGTATTGCTAAGCACGGACTTCACGACGGCAACGTTGGTTTTCAATTGCATCGCTTCCCGGAACGGATAGTCCGGATGAACATCTCCCGCCAAAGGGGTCAGGCCGTACAACGCGATTCCGATTCGCGCCATGTCCATATGCATGTCGGGAAACTTCATCGCCGCGGCGCTGTTGGAGCAATGCTTGATCGGAATATGGACGCCGCTCTCGGATAACCGTTGGAGCAAGGAGACGAACGCGTCGAATTGTTCGTGCGTAAAAGCCGGATCCGGGTTGTCCGCATCGGCGAAATGCGTGAAGATGCCCTCGATCGCAACTCGCGAGCTTAAGCTTGCGAGGCACGCAGGCAGCACTTCTTCCGGCGTGAAACCTAATCGGGACATGCCCGTGTCGACCTTCAGGTGAACGCGAGCTTGAAGTCCGAGAGCCACGGCGCGGCTTGCGACGTCCGCCAACATATCGCTTGTCGAGACGGTGATGGTCAGCTGATGCCGAATCGCCGCTTCCATCGCATGCTGTGGCGTGTAGCCCAGGATAAGGACGGGAGTCTGTATGCCTGCGCGTCGAAGTTGAATCGCTTCGTCCGCGAACGCCACGCCCAAATAATCGGCCCCGGCTTCGATCGCCGTTATCGCCGCTTGAATGGCGCCATGCCCATATCCGTCGGCTTTCACGACCGCCATGAGGCGCACGGCTGGATTCAGCTTCTGTTTGAACAAGCGAACGTTATGATCGATTGCATCCAACGAGATCTCCGCCCAGGTCTCTCGGTAACGGTAAGCCGTCATACAGTCATCTCCTAAACCGGCTTTCAATTACGCCTGGTTCCGAATCTTCCAATTGTAGTAAGCGTGTACCTTGATATAGTTTAACACCGCTTGGCGTCCGCGAGGGAATGTCAAAAGAATACGGAATTTAGGCCCGATTAACGGCCGATTTTTGTGCAATTCTTCCATCGTTTCCCGTTGTCCAAAAAAGGTACGTTTAGGGAAGAAAAGAGGTGATGACGGACGTGCTTTATCAATCCAACCGCGTAGCGCAAATCCCTCCGTACGTATTCGCGGAATTGAACACGAAGAAGGAGCAGCTGGTCCGATCCGGCATCGATGTCATCGATTTGGGCATCGGCGACCCGGATCTCCCGACCCCGCGGCACATTGTCGAGAAGCTGATCGAGGAGATGCGCAACCCTGCCAACATGAAATACCCGAACTTCATCGGATGCGCGGAATTCCGGCAGGCGGTGGCGGGTTTCTATAAGCGGCAGTATGACGTTGATCTTGATCCGGACACCGAGGTGCTTATGCTGATCGGATCGAAAGAAGGGATCGCTCATCTGATTCCGGCCTTAATCGACCCCGGCGACGTGGTGCTTATTCCCGATCCGAGCTACCCGGTGTATCGGGTCGCGACGGCGATTGCGGGCGGGCGCGCCTATGGCATGCCGCTGACGGAAGCCAATCGATTCGAGCCGAGGTTCGATTCGATTCCGAGCGACACGGCGGAGCGCGCCCGGTTGATGTTCCTGAATTATCCCGGCAATCCGACGTCGGCGACGGTCGATCCCGACTTCTTCGGGCGGGCCGTATCCTACGCGCGGAAGCATGAGATTCCGATCGCGCACGATTCGGCTTACAACATGGTAACTTTCGACGGGTATCAAGCGCCCAGCATCCTGCAAGCCGAAGGAGCCAAGGAGATCGCGGTCGAATTCGGGTCGTTATCCAAAACCTACAATATGACGGGCTGGCGCATCGGCTACGTCGTCGGCAACCGGCACATCTTAAAGGCCTTGGCCACGATCAAGAACAATACGGATACCGGCCAATTCACGCCCATCCAGAAAGCGGCCGCCTTCGCGTTGAACGGCGACCAACGCTCCATCGCCGAACACAATCGGATTTATCGGGAACGGATGAACGTCGTGCTGGACGGATTAGCCTCAATCGGGGTCAAGGCGCAGTTGCCTAGAGGCAGCTTCTTCATCTGGGCTCCCGTTCCAACCGGATATACGTCGGCCGAGTTCGTCTCGCGCGTCCTGGAGCAGACCGGCGTCATCCTGACGCCGGGGAGCGCCTTCGGTCCGGAGGGAGACGGGTACGTTCGCCTATCCGTGTCGGTGCCGAATGAGCGGCTGGAAGACGCCATGAGCAGAATCAAACAAAAATTGCAACTCGATGGAGGAGTCCAATGAAACAGATCGTGAATTACATCCATGGCGAATGGAAGGCGTCGTCATCCGGGAAATTCGTGCCCGTTATCAATCCGGCGACGGGAGAAACGCTCGGGGAAGTAACCCAGTCAACGGCCGAGGAAGTCGATCTTGCCGTTCAAGCGGCCACCGAAGCACAGAAGTCGTGGCGGCTTGTGCCGGCCCCCGAACGGGCGGACGTTCTCTATAACGTGGCGCGATTGCTGAAGGAGCGAAAAGAAGAGCTGGCCCAAATTCTGACGCGCGAGATGGGCAAAGTCATAGCGGAAGCGAGAGGCGAAGTCCAGGAAGCGATCGATATGGCGTATTACATGGCCGGGGAAGGGCGCCGGCTGTTCGGCGATACCGTTCCGTCCGAGCTTCGCGATAAATTCGCCATGAGCGTCCGGGTGCCGATAGGGGTTGCCGGGTTGATCACCCCATGGAACTTCCCGATCGCGATCGCGTCATGGAAGTCGCTGCCCGCCCTTGTAGCCGGCAATGCCGTCGTCTGGAAGCCGGCTTCGGAGACGCCGATGATTGCGGCCGAATTCGTCAAGATCTATGAAGAGGCCGGGCTGACGAAAGGCTTGGTCAATCTCGTCCACGGATCCGGCAGCGTCGTCGGCGCCGCGATGTTAGAGCATCCCGGCATCGACTTGATTTCCTTCACGGGCTCGAACGAGGTGGGCAAGCGGATCAATGAACGGGCGGGCGCGCTGCTCAAGCGGACGTCGCTCGAGATGGGCGGCAAGAACGCCGTGATCGTGATGGACGATGCCGATCTCGAGCTGGCCGTGGACGGCATCTTGTGGAGCGCGTACGGCACCAGCGGCCAACGTTGCACGGCATGCAGCCGCGTCATCGCGCATGAAGCGATCAAGGAGGAGCTGGAAGTCAGGCTGCTGGAGAGAATCGCGCAATTAAAGCTGGGCAGCGGGCTCGATCCGTCCGTTCACGTCGGTCCGGTCATTAACCGCGCTTCGCTTACGCGAATCGACGGCTATGTGCGGCTTGGCTTGGAGGAAGGGGCGAAGTTGATTTGCGGCGGGCGGATCGCGACGGAGAGCGGTCTGGCGGAAGGGCATTTCTATACGCCGACGCTGCTTACGGACGTTACGCCGGATATGCGGATCGCGGGCGAAGAAATTTTCGGGCCGGTCGCATCGATCCTAACGGTCCGAAGCCTGGAAGAGGCGATCGAGGTCAACAATCAAGTGGAATTCGGTCTGTCCAGCGCCATCTATACGCGCGACGTTAACCAAGCCTACCGGGCAATGCGGGATTTGGATACGGGGCTCGTCTATGTGAACGCCGGAACGAGCGGCGCCGAAATTCATCTGCCCTTCGGCGGGACCAAAGGAACCGGCAACGGGCACCGGGACTCCGGCGTCGCCTCGCTCGACGTGTATACGGAATGGAAGTCCATCTACGTGGATTACAGCGGGAAGCTGCAGCGGGCCCAGATCGACAATTACGGATGACGGCCATTGTGGATGGCAACATACAGAAGCAGGCAATGTTCGAAGGTCGAGAGATCGAGGCCGGTCAGCTCCGAGATTTTATCCAGCCGGTACAGCAGCGTATTCCGGTGAATGAATAACGTGCGTGCCGTCTCGCTCACGTTCATGTTGCATTTGCAATAGGACAGGAACGTAGAAGCCAACGTCTCGTAGCTGCCGTGATTCCGGAGCCCGCCCAGCTGGCCGGCGAGTTTGTCGATGATGTACGGGGTTAGTTCTTTCGTTAATAGCTCTAATGTCAGATCCCAATCGTTGTAGTTATAGAACTTGGCGGGAAGCTGGCTCCGTTTGCCGGCTTGTAAGGTTCGGACGGCATTCTCGTACGATTCCTTGATCCCGTTCACGCCGTTCTTGACGTTCCCGATCGCAACGGACGCGCCGGCTTGATGCTTCTCCTGCGTAAAATGATTGAGCCGATGCATCCGATTCTCCAGCTTCTGCACGATCGTTTCCCGCTCATGCGGGAGAACGGCTTTGAGCACGATAAACCGTTCGAGGTTCAGCAGCGAGAAGATATCTTGCCGATGGTCGACGAATAGATGCTTCACCTGCTCGATCAATTCTCGTTGAAAATATGGCAGCGAATGTTTGTCCAGTCCCGGTACATGCAGGGAAAGCAAATCCATCTCGATGATGACGCAGATGCGATCCAGATCGAACCGGTAGCCGAGCATTTTGCCGTATTCGAGCATCGGATCGGCTTCGTCATGCCGGTTGGCGTACAGCAAATATTGAACGAGCGTATCCAGCGCTTTGGACTCGAGCACCGTCGTTTCCTTTTTGAACGATTCATGAAACATCAATTCGACATGGCTTTTCACCAGCTGCACGTATTTGCGGACGGTATCCGGAATGCCGGCAATGCCGAGGACGCCGATGACCTTGTCGTTGACGACGATTGGCGTCGCGATGCCGGGCAATACGTTGTCCAGCCCTTTGACATCCTCCTCTCCGTAGGAGACGGGCTGGTTTCGGCGCAGGACGTCGATCGTGGCAATATGGAGGCTGCCCAGTCGGCTGCGGTCCGTCGAGCCGATGATGCTGCCTTTCTCGTCCGTGATGATGATGGGGTAGCCGATAATGTCGCTCGTGTTGTCGACGATCGTTTGGGCAATATGCTCGAGAATCATGCACGTATCGCTCCTTCGCCTGACGGGGGTATGGAGCCCATTATAGCATGTTTGCCATCGCGGCAGTCGAGGAAAGGAGCTTCGAGAATGGGCAAACCGAAAGTGTTGCAAGTTCTATCGATGTATCACGAGCAAGGCGAAATCGCCCTTCGGGAAGGGGCTGACGTCACGCGAACCGATCAATACGATATTCCGCATCTCTGCCTGCTGGCGAAGGATGTGGAGGGGATCGTGCTAAGAGCCCCGGCGCGGATTACGCGCGAGGTGATCGACGCGGCACCGAACCTGAAAGTGATCTCCGGCGCGGGCGTAGGGCTCGATAACATCGATGTCGCGTATGCGACGGCCAAAGGAATTCCGGTTCTCCATGCGCCTTCCGTCAGCAAAGTATCGACCGCAGAGCACGCCGTGATGCTGATCCTGGCGCTGAGCAAGAACGTGATCCGCTTCCATGATGAAATGAGCAAAGGCGACTACTCGTCCCGAACCCGCATGCCGACCTATGAGCTCAAAGGAAAAAAAGCCGGCTTGGTCGGCTTCGGTCACATCGCGCAGGAAACGGCCAAACGGTTAAAGCACGGCTTCGAAATGGACGTGACCGCTTGGGTTCGGGAGATTGAACCGGCCAAGCACGGTGTCGCGCGCGAGCTGGGAGTCGTGCTGACGACCTGTCTGGAGGAGATTTTCGCGCAGTCCGATTTCATATCCCTGCATATTCCGCTGAACGATCAGACCCGACATTCCATCGATCGAAGGTTGTTCGCGCTGATGAAGCCGTCGGCGTACCTCATTAACACGGCTCGCGGCGCGGTCGTCCAACAGGAGCACCTATATGAGGCCTTGCGCGATGGAAGAATCGCCGGCGCGGGACTGGACGTGTTCGATCCGGAGCCGCCAGCCCGCGATCATCCGCTCCTGTCTTTGCCGAATGTAATCGTCACGCCTCACGTGGGGGGAACAACCGTTGAATGCAACGCGATAACCTCGACGACGGTGGCGCGTAACGTGATTCGCGTGCTGCAGGGAGAACGGCCCGAGTATATCGGCAACCCGGAAGCGCTGAACGGCTGGAAAGGGGAACCGGCATGACCGGATCCGATGTCGTCCAGGAATTGGCTCAGAGCCCGACGATCGATGAGGTTTGGCCGTGGACATCGCAGACGCGACCGTAGACCGGGTGGTCGCAGCGGGAAGGTCGTTCGTTCAGGAGCTAGGCAGAAGCCGGTCATAATGATCGGCTTTTTTGTTGTCCGGTCCTTTCCATTCGCATCTAATTTGCCGGAAATCAAATTGAACAGGATAGGCAAGTCGGATTATGATATAGTTAACCGGTATAAGGATTACCGATTAAGGAGTAAGATGCGTCTTGATGTCTATGATACCTATGTAGATGGCGAGGACGCTGATTTTGATCCGTGGCTCATTGCCAGCATCATGATTCCACAAGGCAGGCAAGCAGGTTGGTAACCAAAATAATGAATTAGGAGTGGTATTCTGAGAAAGCATAAACCCATGTCGTTCGATGATCTATTGTTGGAGTTGCAAGGCCAAAAAACGGTTCAGGAAGACGAGAACGTGATTGAGCTGGACAAATTGTTCAATGAATCGTTTATGAAGAAGCATTCGAAATTTAACAGTTTTGCGGAATTCCTTGAGAAGGGTAACTTCCAAGCCACGACGCACGACGAGATTAGAAACATCCATGACGAGCTTTTTGACCGGCATGTGGTCAGGGAAACTGATTTTGCAAGTTGGGCGTCGATGCTTGAAGCGGCGAATAAGCAGTATAGCGGTAAGTAGGGAATAGCGGAGTGAAGTCGAGTTGACCATCTAGTGATGAAGATGGTCAACTTTTTTTTGCTGAAAAATGACAAAACTTATGTGCGCTGAGGAAGCAATCGGTGTCACATCAACCGTTTGCGAAGGACAACGCATCTTTTGTAACCGTATGAAAATCGGTATAATGGGATTGTTCAATGAAATTGTACGGTTAAATTCCTTGGACGAAACTGGCGCGGCGGAAGGGATTAACATAAATGAGCAAATCCAAGGAAACGATAGAGATGTTTATTTATCAAAAGTTGCGGGATTCGATCTTAAAGCGGCAGCTGGCGCCAGGCAATCAATTGGTGGAGAGCGTCATCTCCGACAAGTTGAATGTAGGGCGGACGCCGATTCGCGGCGCGATACGCAAGCTGGCCGAGGAAGGGCTGGTCAACGTCATTCCGAATCGCGGAGCGTTCGTGATTCAGCCTACCAAAGAGGAGATTGTTCAAGCCTACGAGATTCGCATGGAACTGGAGCAGCTGGCCGCGCGATTGGCCGTGCCATATATGGACGAGACCGATTACGAGCACATGCAAAGATTGTGCGATGAGGAAGGCGAGACGATCCAAAGCTCCGACTTTAGAGCATATCTGCAGGTTAACAAAGATTTCCATATGACCTATATTCGCAAATGCGCCAACATGTTCTTAATCGAATTCGCCGAGAGAATGATTGATCAGACCAATATTTATTTAATGTTGTACGAGATGGTGTTCTTTCATACTTCGCCGCAAACCGCGCCCGGCGCAGCGGAACATCGTGAGTTGATCCAGATCTTTAGAGACAGGAATGAAGAACTTGCCGGCATGAAAGTTCGTTCGCATATTGCGAATGCGATGAAAAGTCTGCAAATTGACAATATCCAGTTTAGCAACCTAGGTGATATCTTTTAACTCCTTTCAACTACATATGAACACTAGACTCGGTCCTGGCGATCGGGTTTTTTTGTTGTTTGTTGAACGAAAGGTTGGATTTCCGGACCCGACGATCTTTATCTTGACATTGACTGCAAGCGGGTATAGCATCGTTAATAGATCAACAATATTGTTGAACAATTTGGGGAGGGCCTGATTGATGAAGTACTTGGTATTAGGGGCAGCCGGAATGCAAGGGAAAGCCGTTATTTACGATTTGTGCCGCAGTCCGGAAGCGCGCGAGATCGTGTGCGCCGACGTTCGGCCGGAGCAACTCTTGCCTTTTGGCAAGTTTTTGGATTTTGGCAAGATCCGGTTGACGAAATTGGATGCGAGCAACAAAGCGGATCTCGTGGAGCTGATGCGGGATCAGGTGGATGTCGTCATCGATTTGCTGCCGATTTCCTTCATTGGGGTCGTCTCCGAGGCGGCGGTGGAAGCGGGCGTGTCGGTGGTCAACACGTTTTATGCAAGCGCTTTACCGGAAGGGATTCATGAGAAGGCCGCAGCCCAAAACATGATTATTATGCCTGAAGCCGGACTGGACCCGGGCATTGATTTGATTCTATGCGGATATGGCGTCGGCAAGCTGGATCACGTCTATGAATTGCATTCGTACTGCGGGGGATTACCTGAACCGTCCGCAATCGACAATCCTCTCAAATACAAACTAACTTGGATATGGGATGGCGTGCTGCTCTCTCATAAGCGCCCCGGGAAAATCATGAAGAACGGGGTCGTTATCGATATACCTGCCGCTGATCAGCATGCCCCGCAATGGGTGGAGACCCTGAATTTCCCCGGCATCGACGCCGAATTGGAAATGATCGTCAACGGGGACGCCATGGTATTCGCCGATATATTGGGCATTTCCGCGACGCTCCGCCATACATCCAGACGGTACATTAGATGGAACGGCCACGCGCAGCTATGGCATGCGTTGAAACAATTGCAATTTTTGAGCGACGAGCCGGTGGCGGGTTTGTCCCCGTCTCTTACCCCGCATGCGTTCATGAGAGCGCACCTGGAGCCGCAGCTGCATTACAAGGAAGAGGAGAAGGATATCGTCCTCATGCGAAATACAATAGCAGGCGTCAAGGATAACGAGGATATACAGATTACCTTCGACTTAGTCGACTATCGCGATACGCGCACAGGCTTGTTCGCGATGAACCGAACCGTCGGCTTCACCGCAAGCATTATCGCCCAGATGATTGCCCGCGGCGACATTCGAGGCAGCGGCTTGATGCGCACGACCAAAGATGTTCCTTATCTATCCTTCATCGAGGAGCTGCACAAACGAGACATCGTCATCCAAGAACGCATTCAGCCAATCGTGAGCCTGTAGAAGCACGTAGGGAGCGGCTAATAGAAAGGGGTGATGAGAAGAAGCGCTTCTTAATGGATGGAAAAATCGATAATGAAGAAGAGGTGAACAAATGATTCATCCAATGGCAAACAAGAAATTATCGTATTTGCTGGTTATCGCCATCCTCGTCAGTTTATTCTCGAGCGTAGGCACCGCGTCCTCTGTTAACGCCGCAGTTCCCGCAGAGCCCGCACAGGGTCCGGAATTGATCGTGAACGGCGGGTTCGAGAACCTGGATAACGACCAATTTCCCGTCACTTGGATCCCGACCGTAGCCGCCCAGAAAGCGAATATCACTTCGGACGCGACGACCGTATCCGAAGGCAGCAGAAGCTTGAAGCTCACTGACGACGGAACCGGCGGGAGCCGGGAGGTTGGCGTCAAAACGCCGGCAATTCCGATCCGCTTCGGAGAGACGTATAAGGTCCGCTTAAAAGCGAACGTCACGCAAGGAAGCGTGACTCTGTTGGTCCGCTATTACAATGCCAGCGGAGGCTTTCAGCAGAAAGGCGCTTCGGCAAACGCCGGGGGCGGCTGGAAGGACCTCACAGTCACCGTCTCGCCGCCTGCCGATTACAGCCGCCAAATGGTCGTTTTCGTATACGAAGGCAGCGGTGTAGCACCGACGACCGCTTACATCGACGCTGTCACGATGACCAGCGACGAACTGCTGGCCAATCCGGGCTTCGAGTCGGTGTCCGGCGGCATGCCGGTCGGCTGGAGCGTGTATGGATCGCCGTCTTCCGGCGTAACCTCTGTCACGAGCGCGGTGTATGAGGGCGTCCGAGGCGTGCGAGTGAACGACGCCAGCGCCCAGGATGCCTTGGGCATCCAAAGCTCGGCGGTCTCCCACTTGGCGGGCGCATCGTATCGGGCTGCCATATGGGCCGACGTGTCGTCCGGTTCCGCCTCCCTGTCGCTGCAATATTACGATGCGCAAGGCACGCTAATCGGCAGTGAGGATGTCTCCGCCGCAGCATCGACGGGTTGGCAGCAGCTTGCCGTCACAGGCACGCCGTCGGCGCAGGCGACGTCGGTGAAGGTGCTGGCATGGTCGGGTGAGACGGAGCAGTCGGTCGTGACGTTCGACTCCGCTGAGCTCCGGATTACGGGTTATGACGATCCGACGCCGCAAGCGCCGATCGTATGGATCGCGAACGGCGGATTCGAGGAGGCGCAGGGTGCCTTGCCTGCCGTTTGGCTTCCGACCGTTGCGGCGCAATCCGCCAACCTTTCCTTGGATACTTCCACCGTATTCGAAGGGACGAAGAGCCTTAAAATGAGGGATGACGGAACGGGAGGAAACCGGGAAGTCGGCGTCAAGACCCCGAACATACCTATCCGCTTCGGCGAGACTTACTCCGTCAGCCTGAAGACGAAGGTGGAGCAGGGCAGGCTGTCCCTGCTGTTCCGGGCCTACAATGCCACGGGGCAATTCGAGCAGAAGGGCACGGACATCGGGACGACTTCCGGCTGGCAGACGCTTTCCTTGTCGTTTGCGCCATCGGAAGCTTTCAGCCATCATGCGGTCGTTTATATTTACGAGAATCTGGCTACCTCTCCAACGACGGCTTATGTCGACGCGGTGAGTTTGCGAAGCGACGAGCTGCTCGCCAACGCGAGCTTCGAGCAGGCGGCTTCGGGTCTACCGGACGGCTGGAGCGTCTACGGGCAGCTGGCGGGAAGCGCAGCTTCCGTTACCGATCCGGTCTATCACGGCGCCAGGGCCGTGAAAGTGACGGACGCAAGCAGCCAGCTGCCGTTCGGCCTGCGCAGCGGACTCATTCCCCACATCGGCGATATCGACTATAAGGCGGCGGTATGGGCGAATGTCACGTCGGGGACGGCCAATCTTAGTCTCCAATATTACAACACGGACGGAGGCTTAATCGGACAACACGACTCGAGCTCAGTGGCGGCCGCGGGCTGGCAGGAGCTGGCGGCCGAAGGTGCCACGCCGGCGGGAACGGCATTCGCGCGGGTGCTGCTGTGGTCCTCGGCGGAGGATCAATCGACGATCGTGTTCGACTCCGCGGAGCTTCGTTCGGCCGATGGGCCCGTCATCGAAGAGCCGCAGGGATCGCTGAACTGGCCGACGAATCTCGTGCCTGGCACGTACATGCATTTCAGGCCTGCCCATCAGGCAGTCACCAGCCAGAATGCGCCGGATTTCGCCTGGCCTTACATCGCCGGGGCCGATAAATACGAATTCCAAATCGCGTCGGCAACGGACGGCTCGTTCAGCCAGCCCGTCTACGCGAAGAACGATTTGAAGGTCAATCTCCACAATTTGCCGACCGCCCTAGAGCCGGGCAACTCCTACTTTTGGCGGGTCAGGTTCCATATTACCGCAGGCTGGTCGGATTGGAGCGACAGCCGCAAATTCCGGTTGACGCCGGACGCCGTGCCTTTCCTCGTTCCGGAGTTGGATGAATTGTTCGCGAACGTGCCAGTGACGCATCCTCGCGTGTTGACCAACGCAGAAGAGCTGGAAGACTTCCGGGCTTACAAGGATGGAATCGGCAAGCCGATTTTCGATCGCGTCAAGCAGAACGCGAACTTGGCGGCTCCTCTTCCGAAAGAGCCGGAATTGAATTTCCCGCGGGATTATGTCAACATGCAGGACCCGGCTTACGTGGCCGCCGTGAATGCGGTAACCGCGGCCGTGACGGCCGAGACGAATCTCATCTTGTCCGCGGCTTTCGTCTATCTCGTGACGGAAGACGAGGCGTACGGCAATTTCGCCAAAGAGCGGCTGATCAACATCATGAAGTGGGATCCGGAGGGAGCGACGAACTATCGTCAGGTCGATCAGTCTTTCCGGGACATCGCGTACAAAGGAGCGATCGTCTACGATTGGATTTATCCGCTTCTCTCGGATGAGGATAAGCAGAAGATTCTGCCGATGACCATCGGGCGTACGCAAGTGCTCGTGAACAGCATTCTCGGCTCTTCCTCCCTGTACAAGAATCCATGGAATTCCCACGGATGGACGGCGTCGGGTTACGTAGGCACCATCTCGATCGCGCTGCTGCACGACGACTTTCCGGTGAACGGCGTTCCGCTCTCAACCCTGGCCAAAGACTGGTTCGAGAAAGCCGTGCCGGCCCGGATCAATATTTTCCCTCCCGTCGCCGGCGATGACGGCGGATGGGCATCGGGAACGGGGTACTGGCAATATTCGCATCTGTGGGACAAAGCGTTCTCCGATGTCTTGCTCGCCGCCTCGGGTCTCAACATATACGACAAGGCGTTCTCGCGCAACGAGCAGCCTTTCGGCCTGTACTACATGCCGCACGGCCAGCCGAACGGCGTATTCGGCGACGATACGTTCAACCTCATGCATGCATCGAATGCAATGAACGCGCAGCGGACGGCGCAAGTCTATCAGAACCCGGTCATCCAGTGGTATGCGGATTCCTTCAGCTCGGGTCGGGACTTGAATTATCTGTTCGGATTCGCTTACGGAGACCCGGATCTGGAAGGCAGACCACCGGTCGATATGCCGACAGCCAAGTGGCAGAAGGACACGGATTGGGTGGCCATGCACTCGAGTCTCTACGATCCGGATCGCGTGTCGCTCTACTTCAAGTCGAGTCAGTACGGCAGCTACAACCACAATCATGCGGACCAGAACAGCTTCATTATCAACGCGTACGGCGAACAGCTGGCGATCGACGCCGGTCATTACGACAGCTACTTGAGCGTCCACGACAGAGGGTTCACGAGAACGACGTTGGCGCATAATGCCATCACCTATGATGGAGGGAAGGGCCAGAAGATACTCGATATGAGCGCTTCGGGCAAAATTACCGGCTTCGTCACAAGCAAGTCGTTCGATGCGACGGTAGGGGATGCGACGCAATCGTATAATACCTATAACGATCCGGATCACCCGGGGATAACGCAAGCGCAGCGCAGCATCATCTACGTCAAACCGAATGCCTTCGTCGTCGTCGACAACCTGAAAGCGAAGGATCAAGGCGGCTCGCAGTTCGAATTCAGACTCCATGCGATGACGGATCTGACGCTCGACGCGGATGGGCAAGGCGCTTCGATCACGCAGAACGGGGCGGCCTTGGACATGAAATTCCATTATCCGACCGTGGAAGACGCAGACGCGACCGATCAGTATTTGACCGAGCAAGGAGAAGTCGTGATGCCGACCGGCAGCTGGGCTTCCAAACCGCTTCAACGGCACGCGGTGTTCAAGTTCCCCAAATCGGAGAACGCGACGCTCGTCTCGACGTTCCAGCCTTACCGCGCGGGCTCGGATCCGCTCGAAATCACAGAATCAGCGAACCACGGCGCTTACCAAAGCATCGTGTTCGCGGATGGGACTCGCGTGTATGTGCGGTTGTCCGAGAGCGGTTCCGTGACAGCCGGCGATATGCAGTTCGACGGAATCGCCGTAACGGAGAAGGACGGCAGCTTCATGTTGGTCGGCGGAACGAAGCTCGTGAAGGACGGCGTCACGCTTATTCAGTCCGACGTTCCGGCCACGGTCGTCATCGACGAAGAGGAGCTCACGGTCTCGGGCGCGACGGATATGCAAGTTCAAGTCCGCGTTCCAAGCGACGCCGTTCTCCATGATGCGCATTACCAACCGGTTCAACTCGGAGGGGACGTACAGGAAGCGCTGAACAAAAGAGGCATTCATATGGAAAAGAATGGCCAGTTGCTGACCGTTCGGACCGGACGCGGCGATCACCGCTTCCATCTATATGGCGGTTCGGTTCCCGGACCGCAATCTCCCTTGACGCTGAATGTCGAACTCGACGGCGTCAACACCCCGATTACGTTGAAGGCGCATGGCACGTATGACGGCGGAACGGCAGGATGGGGGAATCTCGCGAATGTACCGGGCGGATTGTACGAAGTATTGGAAGCACCGGAAGGGCTGGTGTTCTCCAAATTCGGTTCGCCGAAAGCCACGATCTACCTCGACGCGGCTCCGGAGGTTATTCTCCGCGGGACCGGCGGCACGCTCCGGCTCCGAACGGCTGGTTCCGGAGATCTGACGGAGACGGTGGTGGAAGAGGATTACGACGCGGTGAAGGACGGCTTGGCTTCCTTCAAGGAAGCGGAATTCTTCACGTCCACGGCCGGCGGAAAATTCGATGTCTATACGTCGCGAGCTTTCTTGTCCAATGGCACCGGCGTCGCGGCATGGAGTCAGAAGGGCCAATCGATCACTTGGCAGCTCGACGTGCCGGAGTCCGGGCAATATGATCTCGTATTGAAATACGTAGCCGGCTGGGATATGCCGGAAGGCGAGCTGACGACTCGATTGATCCAGATCGGCGGCGACTTGTACACCGCCAAGGCGGAGAAGACATTCAACTGGGGAACGGAGCCGCAATATTGGAAGGCGCTGCGGATCGAGACCGGCACTGCCCTAACGGCAGGCAAAGTTACGGTGACGATGTGGAACGTACAGGGCCCGATGAACTTGGACTGGGTCGGATTGGTCGAATCGGAAGCAAGCGAACCTGCAGACAAGTCGGCGCTTGCCGCCAAGATCGCCACTGCCCAAGCGCTGAATGAGGGGGATTATACACCGGCGTCATGGACTGATTTGCATACGGCATTAGTGCAATCGACCGCCGTGAACGATGACGCTGCCGCAACGCAAGAGCAAGTGGACGCGACTGCCGCGAGCTTGCAAGCCGCCATAGACGCGTTAGTGCCGAGTGCTGCCGCGGTCCCTGGAGCTGCGGTGCTGTCCAGTAACAGCGGTCATGCGAATGGGCTTCATGACGGCAACTATACGATCACGATGAATCTGTGGTGGGGCCAGAACGGCACGAGTTACACGCTGTACGAGAACGGCGCGGCGATCGATACGAAGCGGCTTGCCGACGGAACGCCTAACGCCCAGAACGCAGTAACGACCGTATCGGGCAAGCCGAACGGAACCTACGTGTATACGTGCGAGCTTCGGAACGGGCGCGGGGCCACGGCCTGCACGCCGGTCACGGTCACCGTCAAGGACTCCAATTCCGGCAAGCCGGAACTCTCCCATGATAACTGGGATACGAACGGGGATTACGCCGTGACGATGAACATGTGGTGGGGCACGAACGGTACGACTTACAAGCTGTACGAGAATGACGTGTTGATCGACACCCAGTCCTTGACCGCGAACTCTCCCAACGCCCAATCGGCGAGTACGCCGATAACGGGGAAGGCGGCAGGCACGTATCTCTACAAAGCCGAACTGATCAACGCGGCCGGCGTCACCGAAAGCCAAGAGATGACCGTCATCGTGAACTGAAGTAATTACAGCGCGGTAACGTCGGCCTCGCTTTATTCCAATCGGGTGAACAATTACCCTAGGGAATTATAGCTCCAGAATAAAACAGCAGCCGGTCTGGCTGCTGTTTTTCACCTCGTGCATGCCCATATATCCTGAGGTTTCACGCCAAGTTCGGTTGCCAATAACTCGGCCGTTAAACGTTGAGGCTTTTGGATTCTGCCATTGCGAAGCTTGGATATCGTCTGGACGGATATTCCCGTCGATTCCGATAAATCTAGCGCCGATAGGTTGCACCTTGCCATCATGATCTTCAGCTTCACGGCGGGATCGCCTTGCGATGAACGAAGATCGGTAACGATAAACGCGTACTGATTTAACGTGTTATCGCTGTGATAGAAGGGGGCCAAGGTCAGGGTCACTTCCAAACTTTCTTCGTTTACTAGCCATTTGGTACGGATATTGAGGTTCTCCGGGCGGCTGCCAAGCACCGCGCGACGAATGACCTCAACAACGCGCCTTCGATCATCTTCGTGAATAAGGGACATGATCGACCTGTCTATTCGCGCGGCATCTTGGCCCAATAAGGAGTAAGGAACGGTTTAACCGCTTGTTCGAACGCATGATTCGCGTTTACGATCCCCGAGAGGAGGACCGTTTGCCGCTGCATCTGATCTTGAATCCATCGCTCGGCGCTCTCATCGGTAGCCGTACAAATCCATGTCGGCTCCGAACTCGTGCCGTTCGTTCTGCAAGCGAGCTTGACGGGGACCTTTTGATGCTGTTTGGTTCTTAACGTATAGAAGGTCATCTTCTCTGTAAGCGCAGATTCGGACCACTCTCTAAATATTGCTTCGAGCTTCAACCTAGACAATTCTTCCTCCGTATAGCCGGCAAGTTGAGTAAATGCATCGTTACACCGTGAAACGTACAGTCCCCAATGATCGCGCCTTAGGATGGCCATCGTTGCTCCCTCCTCCCACCTCCTCCGCCGAGGAGGCTCCAAAGCCTATGCTTCCGAAGTGCGCTTTCCGTTGGAAAGCGTTCAGGGCTTTGCCCAAGCGTATGCTTCCGAAGTGCGTTTTCCTTTGAAAACGCTCAGGACTCCCTATTTCGTGCTCGCATGTTTGTTCGCGGTCGGCGGGAAGGCTTGAGTGTGGCACGCTTTTGTCCTGACGGACAAAGCTTCAGTGGATTTTGTCCGACGTTTTCCCTTAACCTGACAGCATTGCTCCCGCTCCAGGAGCGGGGGTTATTTCGATTGTCAATTAATTTTTCGAATCCTGATCGTGTCATTCTGTTTATTGAGGTAGACGAATAGATCCAAGACGAGTTTCCCGATGATCGCCCCGCTGAAGTAATTCACGAACATGATCAAGTAGTTGAATCCGCGATACATCTTGAACATATCCATCCACATGAAGATCGGATGAACGACAAAGACGAATATGGCCGATACGCCGGCTGCGCCTAGATAATAATGAATATGTTTACGGGACAGCCACTGATACATGAGCATGAAGGCAACGGGAATCATGGAACTGGTCAGCGTAAAACTCGTTGGCAGTATGGGGACCATTTTGTACGGATAGGACCAGAAGCCATAATTTGTGCCGATGGTGTCCACGTACACGCCAAGCACATGAATGGCGAAACCGTAAAAGCCAATCTGATAAACACGGCTGCGGTCCAACTTGAAGAAGAGGATCACGAGCGGAACGATGAGCAAAACAATCGTCAGCTAGAAACGCCATTGATCAAAGGCAGAGTATTTCAACCAATAGTGGATGGAGTCCAGATTCGTATCGCGGTAGCTCTGGATAATGTGAGCCAGTTCATCTTTCTGTTCGGTGTCCATGGGTTCAGCTCCTTTGCCATTATGTTTCCCGCCGCTGCGCATCTGTAATACATTGGGGCTGCAGGACAACATTCACAAGGCGTGACACTCCTGACCATGCTCGCCTTCCTCAACCAAAAGCCAGCCTATCTCGTTACATATGCGGGTATGCTAAACGTTGTTTCCTTCACTACGGATGGCCGAAGATAGAATGCCGACAACGTATGCTCATGAAGGGGGAGAAAGAGGAGATAAGATGAACAAGCGAGAACGAATATTTTTATATGGGGTTTTCATCGGGTACATCATTTTGTTAATTAAGGTGTTTTTCTTATCGAGAGTTTCGATTTCGGAGCTGTTCGATAGCCAAAGGACGATCGTAAGGTCTATCAATCTCATTCCTTTTTACAGCATAAGTGAATTTCTATCGGGCAGCTCGGAGAATTTAAGAAGATTCGCTTCTGCTAATGTGGTTGGCAATATAATGATTTTTATCCCACTTGGCGGCTATTTGTCCTTATTTAAAAACAAGGCGAGAGCAGTCATCAATCTGCGGATCATAGTCCTTGCTAGTTTAATTGTCGAAATCATTCAGGGGATTCTAGGCATTGGCGCAGCGGATATCGATGATCTCATACTAAATGGTTTAGGTGGATGGCTTGGTATTTTGGGGTACCAGACTTTACGGTTCATCGTACGAGACGAGAAGAAAGTCCATACTGCGATCACCGTGCTATCCGCCATCATCGTGTTACCTGCCCTATATTATTACTTGTTCATGATCAAGATGAGATTCTGAATATCTGCATGCGTATGCACGAACTTAGATCGACAGGGGATTTCCTGCAGGTCTTTTTTGTTCGTTAGCGGCTTATTCTCAGGCATCTCAATGATTTAGAAAGTGACGAATATCGTGACAGGGCGCTTGTCTTAAGGGTGAAGAGGGGGCTGACTTGGCGCCGACCGAAATGAGATCCGCTTTTTAGGCGGATCTTTTTTCAAATCCCTACGCTCCGTATTGGAGCAAACTCAAGCGAACTGATCTGAACGGTAATCGCATCATGGAACTCATCGACCTCATCGCGTCGACAAGGCTGATTGTTGCGGACCATGAACAGGACGACAATCGGACGGCTGCTGACCAGTCACTACCTATCTCCACCATGCTCTCAAATTCTCTTCTATACTCCGCGAATCCGACGTTTCTCTAATTAGTTCGGCTTCGCATCGTCCCACCTCGCCTCTCCTTGTCTGCATGCAGGCGTTCGCTTCAGGCAACGCCAAGGAGAGGTTTTGGCGAATGAAGCAAGGAGCGGACAAATTATTGTACGTTTGGCGAAAAAAATTCCATTGAGCCGATTGCTACATTTCGGTACGTTTAAAACGGACCAACTGAAAGGGGTTACATGAAATGGGTTTCAGGCTAACGAAGGATCGAGGGGGAGGTGACGGGCGCAGAAAGCAGCGCATGCACGACAGCTGCGGCAATTGCAAGCTTCTGAGAAGACGCCAGGTGTTTAGGGAGGAGTCAGACAATGAAAGGACGCAAATATGTTTCACTCGTCATGGCCTTGCTCGTGACGGCAAGCCCTTTGTCCAATGTAAGCGCAACTAGCGCCGCGGCAGGGGAAAGGACCGGAGGGACGGTACTTGCGGCGGCTGCAGAGATGGATACGACGGGCATGATTCTTCATTACAATATGGCTACGTCTGCCGCGAATGAGGGCATCACGACCGTTCCCGATCTGTCCGGCAGCGGACGCGGATGGAACGGGATCGTGCGCAACCCGGAGAACGGGCAGCTTGTGAAGGGCGCCGACGTCGGCTTCGCGGCATTGAGCGGCGGAAGCTCGAACTCGAAGAGCGGGTATATCGAGATTCCGAAGGATAGCGGCGGTCAGGACGTGCTGAGCGGTCTTAATGCGGTCACCGTCTCGTCGCTCGTGAATTGGGACAATGACGGCGACAACCGGTGGATTTTCGGCTTGGGCGCGGTGAACGGCAATATTGAGACGGGGAACAAATATTTCTTCGTAACCCCGCGGCATTCGACGAACTCGGCTAAGCCGGTCGTCTCGGGAATTTCGAAAGCGGGCTGGCGCAACGAAACGCTCGTCAAAGGAACGGCGACGCTGGCGGCCAATCAATGGAAGCTCGTGACGACGGTCATGTCCGAAGCGAGCAATACGATTACGCTGTATGTCGACGGCGTGGAGGTTGCCTCCGGCGCGGCGGGCGGCGTTAAGCTGTCCGAGTTGATCGATCCGACGGCCGCTTATTCGGGTTTCATCGGCAAATCGATCTTCGGCAACGATCCGTATTACAAGGGACGCGTCAGCGATTTCAGGGTCTACAATCGCGCGCTGACGGATACCGAGGTCGCAGCGCTTCAGACCGAGGCAAGCGAGTCGGTTCCGAAGCTGAACCGGCTGATGGTCGATGACGCGGCGGCTTCGCTCGATGTGAACAGCTATCTGACCGCTGGCGACGGCGCGAATGCCGTGACGGGGAACTTAACGCTGCCGACAACCGGTAAGCATGGCGTCGCGCTGTCGTGGACATCGAGCAACACGCATGTGCTGGCTAATAACGGCACCGTGACGCGTCCGGGCCTCGACTCCGCCGATGCGCAGGTGACGCTCACCGCGAATCTGGCTTACCAAGGGCTCAACGTATCGAAATCGTTCACGCTGACGGTGCTGAAGCAATTCTCGGATGAGCAGCGCGCGGCGACTGACGCGGGCAAGCTGTCGATTCCGAACCCATCGAACGTCAAAGGCAATATTACGCTGCCGACTTCGGGCCCGAACGGCACGCAGATTACGTGGGTCTCCAGCCATCCCGATATCGTGAAGGGGAGCGCGCAAGCGGCCTCCGATGCGAATGAACTGGGCAGAGTCACGCGTCCGAACGCGGACACGAACGCGACGCTGACGGCAACGGTAACGAAAGGCGCGGCCAAGGTAGAGCGTACATTCACGCTGACGGTGAAGAAGAAACCGGCCGCGGTCCAATACGATTCGTACTTGTTCGCTTATTTCACGGGCGAATATGAAGGCGGAGAGGAGATCTCGTTCGCGACGGCGAAGGATCCGCTCAAGTGGAAGGCGCTGAACAACGGGCAGTCGATCATCCAATCGAAGCTGGGCGAGAAAGGGCTGCGTGATCCGTTCATCCTCCGTTCGGCCGAAGGAGATAAATTCTACCTGCTGGCAACGGACCTGAAGATGGGCGAGAGCACCAACTTCGACCAAGCGCAAATCACGGGAAGCCATTCGATCATGATCTGGGAATCCGACGATCTGGTCAACTGGAGCGAACAGCGCATGGTTGAAGTCGCGCCGAAGGCAGGCGGCAATACGTGGGCGCCGGAAGCGTTCTACGACGAGAAGACCGGCCAATATGTCGTCTTCTGGGCATCCTCGATGAAGGTCGCGGACACCTATGGCAAGTATGCGAACGGTCGGCCAACCGGTCAATACAACGTCATGTACTATGCGACGACGCGGGACTTCTACACGTTCTCGGAGCCGAAGGTGTACCTGGACGAAGCGTTCCCGACGATCGACACGACGATGATACAGAACGACGGGAAGCTGTACCGGTTCACGAAATCCGAAGTGAACTACAAGCTATATTACGAGAAAGCGGCAAGTATCTTCACGGACAAAGACGGCATCGCGGCCAACGGCTACCAGTTCGATCCGATTCCGTCGACGAAGAACGGCAACCAAGGGTTGATCGGCCATGCCGGCAACAACGAGGGTCCTACCGTATTCAAGGATTTGAACGCGGACAAATGGTATATGCTCCTCGATTCCTGGCCTTACCATGTACGCGTATCGACCAACTTGGAGGACGGGACGCAATTCGCGAACAACCTGCTGCCGGAATCCTCTTATGCGCTGCCGCCGGGACCTCGTCACGGTACGGTCATCCCAATCTCGGGCAGCGAATATGAAGCGCTGCAGGCGAAGTATGCGCAGGCTGGCCCAACGCCTTCCGAGCAGCCCGTCGTGCATTACGCGTTCAGTCCAAGCGATGTAACGGACGGCGTCGTGGAGGACGTATCGGGCAGCGGGCATGACGCCAAGCTGGTCGGCGGTTCCTCGGTTAACGCAGACGATAAGGTCGGCGAGAAAGGCGGCTCGCTTGCGCTGGACGGCGCAACCGGTTACTTGCAGCTGCCGAATAACCTCATTAAGGAACTGAATCTGGAGAAAATGACGTTCGCCGCATGGGTGAAGACGGATGCGAATATCCCAGGCCAGCGAATCTTCGATTTCGCTTCGCAGACCGGACGCACGGCGAACCGCAATTCGATGTACTTGAGCACGTCCGGCGATACCGGCAAGCTGGAGTTCGCCATCGTGACCCCGTTCAGCGAGAAATTCGGGAATGACGCGGCCGGACTTGGCGACAACTACAAGTACGCGCTTCGCAGCACGAGCTTTGCAGCGAAAGAGTGGCACCATGTCGCGGTGACGATGGACGATTTCGACGCGGTTCTGTATGTAGACGGCGCGGAAACGGCCCGCAGTTCGGTATTCAACATGGAGCCGCGGATGCTCATGGAGACGACGCTCAACGCGCTTGGCAAATCGTCGCGCAGCGGAGCGAGCCTCTTCAAGGGCAAGCTGGACGATTTCCGCATCTACAACCGGGCGCTTGCCCCGGACGAGATCGAGGCGCTTCAGACCGATGTCGATAACACGCCGGAAGAGCCAGCGGCGGCATCGCTCATCCTGCGCTATGACATGAATCAGATTGACGGCGTGAAGGTAATGGACCAGAAAGGCGCATTCGACGGCACATGGGTGAACCCGGCCAAGGCGCAGTGGATTCATCGTCCGGAGGCAGGCGCGCTTAGCTTCGCCGGCGGCGCGGCGGATTCGTATATCGAGTTGCCGAAGGGCGTGTTGGACGGCTTAACCGATGTGACCATCTCCTCGCTTGTCAACTGGAAGGGCGAACGAGAAGCCGAGTGGATCTTCGCGCTTGGCCAAGACAGCAACAAATATTTGTTCGCGACGCCGAAGCGCAACTCCGGCGACCGCTCCGCGCGAGCAGGTCTAGGCATTACGAGCTGGAGCAACGAAGCCGGCGCGAACGCAACGACCGGTTCGCTTGCGGCAAGCGAATGGAAGTTGGTCACGGTCGTCGTGTCCGGGACGGAGCAAACAATCAAGCTCTATATGGACGGTGTAGAAGTTGGCTCCGACTCTACCAAAGGCTACACGCTGGCTCAGATTAACAATCTGACCGGCCGCAGCGGCTATATCGCCAAGTCGTTCTACGCCTCCGATCCCTACTTCGGCGGCATGATCGCCGACTTCGCGGTGTATGACGGCGCGCTTACGGCGGCGGAAATCGCGCAGCTGAATGAGCAGGCTGCCGCGAAGAAGAACAAGCTCGAAGGGCTGGAGCTCGGCCTTGCGGCTGACGCGCTCACCGCGAATTCGCTGCTTGGCGCAAATACGAGCGAGAATGATGTCCGCACGAATCTGAAGCTGCCGACGCAAGGCAGTTACGACACGACGATCAGCTGGGTATCCAGCGAGCCCTCCATCATCTCCGGCACGGGCGTGGTGAACCGTCCCGAGGCGGAAGCGGGCAGCCAGACGGTGACGCTGACGGCGACGCTGTCCGACGGGGTTCGTACACAGGAGAAAACCTTCGTCTTCATCGTCGCGCACAAGCCGGCAAGCGCGGATGCGGTCCGGATGGATGCCGAAGCGCTCGTCGTTCGGAATATCAACGACGTGCGCGGCAATCTGACGCTGCCGACGCTAGGCGCGAACGGGTCCGCCATCGCGTGGACGTCGGGCTTGCCGTCCGTCGTGTCGGCGACAGGCGAAGTAACAAGACCGGCGCATGGCAGCGGTGACCGCGAGGTCGCGCTGACGGCGACGATCTCGCTTGGCACTAGCGTGTTGACGAAAGGTTTCCTCGCGAAGGTGAAGGAGCTGCCGCAGCAGGAAGCTTACCAAGGCTATGCCTTCACGTATTTCACCGGCGAGGGCAAGTCGAATGGCGAGCAGATCTATTTTGCGCTCAGCCAAGGGAACGACCCGCTTCACTGGCGGGAGTTGAACGATGGCGCTCCGGCCATTACATCCGAGCTCGGGGAGAAAGGCCTCCGCGATCCGTTCTTGATCCGTTCGCCGGAAGGCGATAAGTTCTACCTCATCGCCACCGACCTTCGCATCTACGGCAATGGCGATTGGACTCGTGCGCAGACGGCCGGCAGCCGATCGATCATGGTGTGGGAATCGAGCGACCTGGTGAATTGGTCCGAACAGCGGATGGTCCAGGTTGCGCCGCCGGAAGCGGGCAACACGTGGGCGCCGGAGGTGATCTACGATAAGACCAAAGGCGAATATGTCGTCTTCTGGGCATCGAAGCTGTATGCGGACGAAGCACATACCGGAGGCGCTTACCAGCAGATGGTGTACGCGACGACCCGGGACTTCCATACCTTCTCGGAGCCGAAGGTGTATATGGACTACGGTTACTCGGTCATCGATACGACGATGATCGAATACAACGGCAATATCTACCGGTTCACGAAGGATGAGCGAGGCAATTCGGCCGGCACGCCGAACGGCAAGTTCGTCTTCCAGGAAGTCGGCGATTCGGTCGGGGGTTCATTCCGGCTCATCAAGGAAGGCATAGGCAAAGGGACGATCGGTCAGGGCGAAGGTCCGACCGTATTCAAGTCGAATACGGAGAACAAGTGGTATATGTTCATCGACGAGTTCGGGGGACGGGGCTACGTGCCGTTCGAGACGACCGACCTCGCATCGGGCGCATGGACGCTGTCGGCGAATTACAACCTGCCGGCCTCGCCTCGTCACGGTACCGTCATTCCGGTTACGCGGTCCGAGTATGACGATCTGTCGGCCCGCGTTCCTGCCGTCGTGCAGGAAGGCGACGTCCCGGTAACCGGCCTTACGCTTGATCCGCAATCGATGGAGCTGATGGCAGGCGAAGCGCTTCGGCTGCAAGCAACCGTCGCGCCTGCGAATGCGACGAACAAGACGGTGATCTGGTCGAGCAGCAATCCTGCGGTAGCCCGCGTGGATGCAAACGGCAACGTCGTCGCGGTAGCGGCAGGTCAAGCATCGATCAGCGGGGCAACCGCTGATGGCGCATTCTTGGCCGTCGCCGAAGTGAAGGTGGAAGGTTCGCAGCCAGGCGCAGACCTGGATGGAGCCGACCAAGCGGCAGCAGGACAGCAGATTGAACTGATTTACGGTCTTAAGGGCTATGACGGCGAAGTATATGCCCAGGATGTAACCTTCACGTATGATGCGGATCGTCTGACATTCCAATCGGTCGCATCATCCGATACGGCCACGTTCCAGATCGCCGATTACAAAGCAGAAGCCGGCAAGCTTCGCGTGCTTGGCGTCCATCTGGGCGAGAACCGGGCGAAGCCGAACCGCACCGTTCTGAAGCTTGCGTTCACGGTGAAGCCCAATGCTTCGCCGGGCATTGCGAAAGTCGAAGCGGGAAGCTTGGTCGTGGCGGATAGCCAAGGCGCCGAGACGACGCTGGCCGGTACGTCGCACGGCGTCCAGATCGGCGTTGTCGACAAAGCCGCGCTGCGTACGCTCCTCGCAGAAGCGCGGCAAGCGCACCATGCGGCTGTGGAAGGCAGCGGCGTCGGACAATATCCGGCTGGCAGCAAGGCGCAGCTTCTTGCCGCGATCACAAGCGCGGCTGTCGTCGCCGACCATGCGGCGGCGACGCAGACAGAAGTCGCCGAGGCGGCAGAACAGCTGGCGAGCGCGCTTCAAGCGTTCAAGGCATCTGTCCATACGAGCGTGCCTGGCGATTACAACGACGATAATCGTATCGGCGTCGGCGATTTGGCGCTCATGGCCAAATCCTATGGAATGACGGCCGCTAGCGAAGGCTGGAATGAAGTGAAGGCGCACGATCTGAACAACGACGGCATCATCGACATCGAGGACCTTGTCCGGATGGCGAGAATGGTACTGGCGTGGGTCTGAATGTAAGTTATCAACGCAAAGCGTAGAGGCAGCAGGAGATAAGGATGGTCCATCCTTGTCTCCTGCTTTTTTTGATTAGAAGCCCTAACCCTATCTGCGCAAACTCATATTATGAATGGATGGAATTGATAGGTAGAATGTTCGAATATGAGGGAGGTAGATGGTTTGAAGAAGGTGAAATACAAAATGGGCAAATTAGGAAAACATCAATTTATGCAAAAATATGAAGCGATAAGCCCGTTATTACCTGACACGAAAGCAGCTACAAAATCGAATATCAAAAACATGCTAATGAAGTATGATTCGCTTTATATAAAACTAGACGAAGGCACTGGAGGCCGTGGGATATATAAGATCACTCATGATCACAGAGGGTTCATATTAAGAATCGGCACGACCTCAAGAACGTATACGGCCTTTGAGGCTTTATACCATTCGCTTGCGAGGTTCCTAAATAAAGATAGGTATATTGTTCAACAAGGTATCGATCTGTTAAAACATAACGGCCGCTCATTCGATATTAGGGTTATGGTGCAAAAGAATAGAAAGGGGGAGTTCGAAACAACGGGAATAGTCGGGCGGTTAGCTAAACCGAAGAAGATCGTAACTAATTTTCACAGCGGAGGAACGCCTTTACCCCTGGATACGTTACTCCAATCACATCTCGATAAAGCCGCGAGAGCAAACTTTATCAAGAAAATGGAATCATTAGGGAGGCGCGCGAGTATTGTTCTTGCAGAAAGTTATAGAAGTAAAAAAGCTTTTGGCGTGGATATTGCCATTGATTCCACGATGAAG
The DNA here is from genome assembly GCF_008124765.1 of Paenibacillus methanolicus. Lineage (GTDB taxonomy): Bacteria > Bacillota > Bacilli > Paenibacillales > Paenibacillaceae > Paenibacillus_Z > Paenibacillus_Z methanolicus. The sequence continues at coordinate 653,452 of NZ_VNHS01000001.1, forward strand.
CCATGGATTCTAGAGATTAATACGGGGCCGGACATGAGTATTTTCAACGAACTTCAAGATAAAACGATGTACAAAAGGATGTTGAGGTATTCGAAATTTTAAGTTTATCCCCTTGATAGGAGGATCTGCTATTTTTTAGTATAATGGCAAGATAGCATAGAAAGCTTGTCATGGGGGATAGCATGAAAATAGACCGATTGCTCGGAATCGTGATCTACCTTTTAAGTCGCAAAACGGCAAGCGCGCGCGCTTTGGCCGAGAAGTTCGAGGTTTCGGCGCGCACGATTCAACGGGATATGGAGACCTTGAGTCTGGCAGGGATTCCCGTAGGTTCCTCGCAGGGAGTAAACGGCGGATACTACATCATGGATCGCTTTGAAATGAATAGTCAGGTTTTTCGCCCCGAAGATTACAATTTTATACTCACGGCGTTGAAGGGGTTGCGTTCCGGGTATGATAGCCGCCAGGCTGAGGCCACGTTGGAGAAAATGGTAGCGCTGTTGCCCGTAAACCAGAGCCTGCAGCAGCACTTGCACCTTGATTTTGGCGTATTGCGCGAAGTGTCCCGGATCAGATCCGATATTACGGCTCTCGAGACCGCCATTAGCAAGGAATGCGCCATCGGATTTGAATACACGAATGCAGCAAATCAAACCTCGCAAAGACTGGTCGACCCGCTAATCATCACATATAAGTGGTATGCTTGGTACTTGTACGGGTTTTGCCGGGAAAAACGGGACTATCGTCTATTTCGGGTGTCCCGAATGCGCCACGTCGCTTCTACGACGCTGCCATTCATCCAACCGCATGAGAACGGAGAATCGCTGCTAGCGAAACATCAGGATCAACGCCCTCATATCCAGGTGAAACTGTTGTGCCCGGCAGATCTTCGAATATCCATCGAGGAAGCATTTCCGAATGCGCTTCGGAGTGAACTAGAACGGGATCCGGATCATTTTACGATTGAGTTCAGCGCGCCGGAATGGGGAAGAGGTTGGTTTGGAACGCTGCTTGCTTACGGCAATCGAGTCACCGTATTGGAACCGGAACCGTTAAAACAACGAATACGGGCTCATGTCCAATCCATGCTTGAATTGTATCCCTGAACTACGACATACAGTTGTCCGATATCCCCCTTTATAATGGTCATAACCATTGTCAAGGGGGTTTATTCTTCTTCAAGGAAGCAGCGTCGCATTTGTAAGTAAACACCATCCGAAAGGGAGTTTATTCTATGAAAGCTCAAGTAACCGTGATAACGCTATTAACCAATGACGTTCCCCGAATGACTCGATTCTATCGGGATGTCCTTGGATTCCCGACCATTGTCGACTCTGAAGAGTACGTGGAGTTCGCAAATAGCGGCGTACGCTTGTCTATTTGCTCCAAATCCTTAATGGCTGCCAATACGAACGGCCATCCTTCCTATTCCGAAGAGCTTAGGGGACAAGCATTGGAACTGTGTTTCCCATGCGTTTCGCCGGAGCAGGTACATATCGCCTATGAGAACATCATTGCGAATGGCGGCACGGCAATAAGAGGACCAGCGCTCATGCCTTGGGGACATACCGTTGCTTTTTTTGCCGATCCCGAAGGAAACATCCACTCGATCTATGCCGAATAACGAGCAAACCCGGGGCAATTAACATGAACGAATAAGGGGGAGGATCACATGCAATATCCAGATTTCAGTATACATAATAAGATTGCCATGATTACGGGAGCGAGCAAAGGGATCGGTTATGGAATCGCGAAGGCGATGGCGGCAGCAGGAGCCAGAGTCATCCTAACCGCTCGCAATAAAGCGAGCTTGGTTGAGTTGGTAAAAGACATTACCAATGAAGGGGGGATGGCCGAAGCGTATTCCTTGGATGTTCGGCATGTTGCCGATATTCGAACCGTCTTCCAAGCTGTGGTGGATGCTTATGGCCGAATTGATATTCTTGTTAATAACGCGGGCGTAGGCGATGGTATGCTTGCCGAAGATGTGACAGAAGCGTATTGGGACGATATGATCGATGTCAATTTAAAAGGTCTGTTCTTCTGCTGCCAATCCGCTGGAAGGGTCATGTTGAAACAAGGCTTCGGCAAAATTATAAATATCAGCTCTCAGGTCAGTGTCGTTGGCATCCCAAAAGGTGTTGTCTATTGCGCCTCCAAGGGCGGAGTCAATCAACTTACCAAAGTTCTTGCGCTGGAGTGGTCAAGCCGGGGAGTGAATATTAACGCAGTGGGCCCAACTTTTATTTATACGCCGGGAACTTCCGAAAGCCTGGGTACGCCGGAGTTCAGGGATAATGTTCTGTCGCGCATTCCCGCCGGTAGAATCGGATCCGTCCATGATGTGGCTGGAGCGGTGATTTACTTGGCTTCTCCTGCTTCAGATCTGGTTACTGGCACATTGCTGCTAGTAGATGGCGGTTGGACCGCGCAATAATTTCCGCCAATAGCGCGTCGATATAGAATGCGGTATAGGTTGTCAAAATGCAGGATCGGAAGTATAATTATGACCAAAGTCATAAAATGACTGCGGTCATTTTTTTGTGCGCGAAAGAGAGGCGTTACGCTTATGCTCCGTTCTGCCAGAAAGCAGCAGCTCAAAGAAACGATTTACGCCAAAGCGATGCAATTGTTCGTAGAGAAGGGATTCGACCGCGTGACCGTCGATGAGATCACATCCGCATGCGGCGTGGCCAAAGGGACGTTCTACAATTACTTCCCGAAGAAAGAGATGGTTTTGTTATACATGGGAGAATCCCAGATGGAGCGGGTGGCAGGCCATCTCGAAGCATTAAGCCGATTGCCGGTGATTCGGCAGCGGATTGAAACGCTGTTTGCCGAATTGGCCAAGCAGGCCGCGGCTCAACCTGAGCTTCTTCGGGTATCGATGTCCGAGATGGTCAGATCCTCCGCATTACTCGGCGAGGAAATGGAGACGATTAAACGTTTCGAGAAGGCGATTATTCCGCTGTTGAACGAAGCGAAGGCCAGCGGTCAAATGCAACGGGGGCATAGCTCGGAGCTGGCGGCGGTCATGCTGGTCGGTTTGTATTTTCAAACGTTGATGCGGTTTGCCAGCGGCTACTACGCCGACGAAGAGCAGATGCAGACCAGCTTGCTCGCCCAACTCCAGCTAGCATGGCAAGGGATAGGAGGCGAAGAATGATGACCCGTCCTTGGCTGATTGCAGGAGGCGGTATTTCAGGGCTGTCTGCAGCGATTGCATTGCAAACATGCGACTTGCCCTTTGCGCTCTTCGAGCGGTTCCCGGAAGCGAAGCCGGCCGGGGCTGGAATCATACTCGCGCCCAACGCGTTAGAAGCTTTGCGCAGGCTTCATCCGGATTTAAAGGAACGGGCAATAGAGCTAGGACGGGCGTTTTCGGAAATGCGGATCTTATCGGATCGCGGCGATGTGTTATCGCGCATGCACGGGGGGCAATATGGATCATCGGCTGCGTTGACAAGAACAGATCTGCATCGCCTGCTCACGGATGCGTTGCCGAGCGAAGCTTTACATTTGGGCAAGAAAGCGGTTGGGGTAAAACAATGCGTGCTTGCGGAGGAGCAGAATCCGATTCTTATGTTGGAAGACGGCAGCGAGCGGGAAGGGGAGGCCATTATAGCTTGCGATGGCATTCACTCGTTGCTCCGCCAGCAGATAACTTCGCCAGCGCCGCTCCGCTATGCCGGGTACACATGCTGGCGCGGGATCGCCTCCATAGAGATTCATCAGCCGTATTTGAGCGAAACATGGGGGGCTAGAGGCAGATTCGGCGTCGTGCCGCTGAAGAACGGTCGCGCGTATTGGTATGCATTGACGAACGCGGCGCCAGGAGATGAGCGGGCTAGCGCGATGGACGCCGCAGGGCTACTCGATCATTTCGCGAACTTTCACGATCCGATTCCGCAAATTCTTAGGCAAGCGCAGCATCACCCGCTCATTCATGCGGACATCGCGGACCGGAAGCCGCTCGAGCAGTTGGCCTATGGCCGTATTGCGTTTATGGGAGACGCCGCGCATGCGATGACCCCAAATCTGGGGCAAGGCGCATGTCAGGCGTTAGAGGACGCCGCCGTCCTTGCTAGCTGTATACAGAGAGGGAATTCTCCTCAAGATGCATTCCGGGCGTATGAGAAGCTTCGCATATCCCGAGTACGACGCATGGTGGCCGATTCGTTCCGGATGGGCAAGATTGCCCAACTAGAGCAACCCATCCTATGCCGAATACGAAATACGGTCATGAAGCTGATTCCAGACGCGATGAATAATCGGCAGGTTCAGCAGCTTTACCGGATATGAACAGGCGTCGGGTGACAAGAACATGTAAGCTTAAAAGTCGCATAACAGCGGCTTTTTGATTTTTAACCATATAAGTTCTTGTCAAAAGCGAATGAACTGTAATTCCATGACAGATTCTGTGACCGTCTGTAACTATTCCGATGACAATCCAGAGACTACAATGAAGGGAAAGATAACCATCATGGGAGGGAAATTCGGATGCGGACAAATTTTGACGTCATTATCGTCGGCGCGCGGGTAGCGGGTTCGACGTTGGCTTACGAGCTCGGCAAGGCCGGGTTCGACGTGCTGCTGCTGGAGAAGGGCATGCTGCCGAGCGATACGCTATCGACGCACAATTTCTTCAGCAATTCCGTCGCGATGCTGCGGGAGATGGGCGTAATGGACCGTCTGCTCGCAACGGAGACGCCGCTATATAAGCGGGCTTATATCGAGTTCGACGATGCCGTGATCGACGGCCACTACCCGGAAGTCAATGGAGAAAACGCGTGTTTCTGCATCAAGCGGACGTATCTGGATCATGCGCTGTTCGAGGCGGCGACCGCGCAGGCGGGCGTGACGGCCATTCAAGGTTTTCGGGTGACCGATCTACTGCGCGAGAATGGCTGCGTCACGGGCGTGACGGGCGTGCGCCGCGGAGGCGGCACCGAGTCCTATACGGCACGGCTTGTCGTCGGGGCGGACGGGCGCCATTCGGTCGTCCGTTCGCTCGCCGGCGCGAAGCGGCTGCAGGCGGTGCCGACCGACTATGCTTCCTACGTGGGGTACTTCTCCGGTTACGAGCAGGAGGGCGAGCCTTGCGTGGAGTTCTATAAGAAGGCCGACCGTCTCGCCATTGTCTTCCCGACGAGCGACGGCCAGCACGTCGTCGGAGCGATGTTCCCGTTGACGGATCAAGCGTGGATCGATCGTTTCACGGCGGATACGGAGAAGGGGTTCCGCGAGCTCGTCGGCAGCGGGCTGGCCGGGACGCCGATTGCCGAACGTCTCCCGGTCGCCGAGCTCGCCGGACCGGTCCGCGGACTGATCGGCTATGACAACGATTGGTTCGAGGGCATGGGACCGGGCTGGGCGCTTGTCGGTGACGCGCTCTCGTTCAAGGACCCGGCCCTCGGGCAGGGCATGCACGACGCGATGTACGGCGCGCGCGTCCTGACGCGCGTCTTGGCCGCGAGCACGGACTGGCCTGCGAGCTGGGACCCCATGGCTGCCGCTTACGGTCAGCAGTTGGAGGCGAAGATGATGTCGCGCTTCGGCATGGCATGCCAGATTACGAAGAACGTCCCGGTAACGCCGGAGCAGCAGGCGGTCAATCGGCTGATCGGCTCGCACCCGGAGGCGACGCAGGCGTTCCTCGGTATCTATAACTACGCGAACGAGCCGGAAGAACTCGGCATGACGATCGGCCGTCTGCTTCAGCCGAAGGAATAGTCGCCGAACTGTCGGGTGACAAGAAGTCATATGCTTAAAAAGTCGCGTAGTTGCGGCTTTTTTTATTTTAACGATATATGTTCTTGTCAAAAACGATTGAAAATAACTTGTTTGCCGATGGAGGAGAAAAATCGCTTGGAGATTGAAGTATTTTACTCCGTATAGCTCGAATGAGTCATACACCATCCAAATCCGATGCGCTATATTTTAAGCAGATGTTAAATTTGCGCAGGGGTGATGTTGGTTCATGAGTGCGGGCGAAACCATACGTTCTTCGAAAGGATTAAGCAAAACGATTTACCAATCGGTATGGAGATGGCATTTTTATGCCGGCATAATATTTGCTCCATTTCTGATCATCCTGGCCTTTAGCGGCGCGGTTTACTTATTCAAGCCGCAAATCGAGGGTTATTTGTACAAAGACATGTTGGTCGTTCGCGAAGTAGGCACTCAACGTCTTTCGCCTGCGCAAATTATCGAGAAGGTTCAACTGGATAACCCGAATCTAAAGGTATCCTCGTTAACATTAACCAAAGCGAAAGACGCCAGCTATCCCATGTCAGCAAGTCTGAGCGGAACTCCGACCACCGTCTATGTGGATCCCTATAACGGTGAAGTTCTCGGCACGCTGGACACGGCGAACACCTTCTCGTCTTTCTTCAAAAAACTACACAGCGAGCTTGTCGTTGGCGGTACCTTCGCGAACCGTCTCGTTGAACTGGCCGCGTGCTGGGCCATCATCTTGTTGTTGACCGGCTTGTACTTGTGGTGGCCGCGCAATAGATCCTCGATATGGGGAACGGTTCTGCCTCGACTTAGCAAACCTGGCAGCCGGCTATTCTGGCGAGATCTGCACGCCGTTCCTGCCTTCTGGATCTCGTTGCTGCTGATCGTGATCATTGCAGGCGGGCTGCCTTGGTCGGGCATTATGGGACCGCAGATCGACCGGCTTGCGAATTCGACCAATACCAACACGCCGCCTTATGCGTACAGCTTTGGCGCTAAGCCGTCATCCGTCACGGTCGCGAAAGACGTGGCCGAAGACTTGCCTTGGGCAGCAGAGAACCTTCCTCTCCCTCGATCCGCCGGCGGAGGATACATAACGTTAAGCACGGATGCGATCGCCGAGATCGCGGATTCGAAAGATGTGGCAAAGCCCTACACCATTACGTTGCCTCAAGGCGAGACCGGCGTATTTACCGTATCGACTTCGCATGTGAAGCCAGGTAACAACGCAACGCTTCATCTCGACCAATATAGCGGTGCCGTGTTAACCGACGTTCGGTTCGCGGATTACGGGATCATGGCCAAAGCCATTACGTACGGGATCGCCTTCCATGAGGGCAAACTGTTCGGCCTCCCCAATCAACTGCTAGGCTTAGTCGCATGCTTAGGCCTCATATTGACAGCGGCAAGCGCCTACATGATGTGGAAGAAGCGCAAACCAGACGGAAAGTTGGGTGCTCCGAACAAGCACGACAACAAGAAGGTAGCAATAGGCGTTACGCTGATCATGCTCGTTTGCGGGATCATTATGCCGCTGGTCGGCATATCAATCCTCATTGTGCTTGTCCTGGACGTGTTGGTCGTACATCGAGTGAAACCATTGCGACACTGGTTTTCCGTATAAGGGGAGAAATGAATCATGTCAAAAAGAAGGTTGTTTCGGTCCGCGTCGTTAGGCAGCTTTTTGCTTCTCAGCGCGCTTTTATTTGGTTGCACGGCTAACATTCCCGAAACGGGCGAAAGCGGATTACCCGCGCACCTCACGGTAGATTTACATCTTCCCAAGACGCTTGAGGTCGGAGAGGATGCCGACTTTTCCGTTGAAGTATCCAAGGGCGGAAAGCCGGTCAGGCATACGGAACAAGCGCAATTCTTGTTTTGGCCGGAAGGTAAATCGAATGCGGCAGTTACCATGAAAGCGACAGAGTCCTTGCCTGGCGTCTATACGGTATCCCATCGCATCGATGGAGAAGGAATTTATTACGTGCAGTCTCTCATCCAGACGGGCGGCGAGCGCGTGTTGCCCATCAAACGTTTCGCCGTTGGTCCGAAGGCGGTAGAGGAGCTAATTGCGATGGAAAGCGCTGCGAGGTCTGATGAAACCGCTCATGGCGAGCATCATTAATTCGAGCATCGTCGAATGTACCGCTGTCTGCCATTCGCGAACACCGATGTATTTGGCGAGTAGCAAAGATAGCTCGTTCGCGTCATTCTAGAAGGACATCGCGTCCATATAATGGGGGGAATGAGGAAACGATCGAACGAGCGATCGATGATGAAGGAGGTAATAGGTGAGATGAAGCTATCCTGGCGGCCAATCTTATCGAGCGTAATCATTATAGCAGGGGCATCCCTTCCCGCTCTGCCGGTTTCCGCGCATGAGCACGGCGGGGATGCCGCCGCCGGATCGGGCTTATCGCCAGCTGCGATCCAGGTTAGCGTAGGCTCGGCGATTTTCGTCGTGCTGATCATCGCGGCGTTTCTTTGGCAGACGCGAGCGGAAGGGAGAAGGGCCGGCGAGATGTTCGGGATGATGGCGGCGATGACCGTAGCGATGGGCTCGAGTCTTGTCGTGGGGACGATCGGCGGGCTCTTCCTCAACCATCTATTCTTTGCGACCGCCATCGGTGTATTGTTCGGCATGCTAGTCGGATACGCGGCAGGAGTCAACTTCAGCCTGCTCGCTGCCATGGATGGCATGCTGGCCGGTCTTATGGGCGGGATGATGGGGGCCATGCTTGGCGTGATGACCATTCATGAATATCCCGCGTTGACGATCCTATTCATGGATGCCGTATTTGCCGTATGCATGTTCGTTCTCTACCGTGCGCTAGACCAGGAGCTTGTCGCCGCTGATAGAGGTGTTGTGACCGAGCAGGAAGACACATTGAGCATTGGACAAACGATGACGTAATACCTTATGGCCGCGGATGCGAGTTAACGCTGATGCGGCTTTTTATCATTGCATTACATCGCCTGCTGTCATCCCCGTCACAAATCGTTCATCGATTATCGGCGAGTATGACCCTATCGAGTCATAGGCAACCGAGCGCGCAGTTCTCTATCATGAATGGTATGGGGATACAAACCTAATAAGGGGTGAACCGGAAGATGCAAGTGCGCGTACTGGTCGTCGATGACCATCATCATGCTCGCGAGGGAATCTGCGACATCTTATCTAGCCAGCCGATGTTCCAAGTCGTAGGAGTTGCCAAGAATAGCGAGGAAGCATTAAGTCTTGCGGACGAATATGTGCCCGATCTGATTCTGATGGACATTAATATGCCGAACATGACCGGGCTCGAAGCGACTCGACTGATCAAACATAAGTATCCGGCCGTGAAAGTGGTCATGATTACTGTCTCCGATGATATCTCCCATTTGTTCGAGGCGATTAAGAATGGCGCGCAAGGCTATTTGCTCAAAAACTTGTCGCCCCAGCTATGGCTGCAATATTTGGAGGCGATCGTTTCGGACGAAGCGCCTTTGTCGCGCGAAATCGCTGCACGAATATTACGAGAATTCCCCCTTCACGATCACGGCGCGGCACATGATCATCCGCTGACTCCGCGAGAGCGGGAAATATTAGGCGGGGTCGTCAAAGGTCTGACGAACCGCGAAATTGCGGTAGAGCTGACCATTTCGGAGCAAACGGTGAAGAATCATTTGAAGAATATTCTCCATAAATTGCACCTGGAGAACCGAGTCCAATTGACGCGGCATGCGATCGAGAACGGTTGGGTGAAGCGTCATTGAACAAGAACAAGAGGCATCTTCGCGGTTCAAGATGGGTGCGCAGTACCGCGGTTTTTTTGTTAACGGGCATGATTCTAGCCGGCTGCAGCCAAGACGCAGATCCCGAAACTAAGGAGGAACCTGGTAGCGATCCCCTCGTGCGGACGGCGTTAACGTTGTATAAACAGCAATGCGCATCTTGCCACGGGGGAGGGTTGAAAGGACGCGTCGGACCAAATTTGCGGCGAATCGGCGCACGTATGTCGCAGGAAGAGATCGCGGCGAAAATAACGGATGGAGGAGGCGGCATGCCGGCATTCAAGCAAGAGCTGAGCACGGACGAGATCGGCATGCTGACGGAGTGGCTGGCGGCGAAGCGATAGGTATGCGTCGCTCTAAAGATAGCTCGATCGGGTCATTTAGATCGCGAGTGAACGGGAAACAATGATTAGCGTAACGCTTCAAGGAAAGGAATGACAAGTTTGAGAGTTAAGACACTACAGCTCGTCTTATGCGCTTGTCTGGCGATGGTGCTATTGGGTTATTTTAGCCGAAAGTCATCATGCGGATATGACTTTCTTTTGTTATGCTTGAGGTTAATAGAATATTGAATTGAATAAAGGCTGTGAATGATCGTGAAAGCATTTTTTGATAAACCTAGGCATTGGCTTGATTATGTCGTATTCGGATTTCGAATCGTATGGTGTTTTCTTAGTATACTGAGTCTCCGCTTTGACGCGGGTGATTCGGGACTAGAGCTATTGTTTAAGGCCGCCGGCTTCTTACTGTGTGGTACGGTTCCGTTCTTGCTATATCTATTAAGAGGCGTCCCGCGCTTCGCACCTGCGGCAACCGATCTTTTTTTGCTTGGCATGATGTTCGTGGCGTCATCGGGATTAGAGCGGGGGCATTCATATTCTTTCAAGTCCCAATGCTGATGCTTGGGTACATGAGCCGAGGCTGGCACGCGCTGTGGACGTTGGCTGTCGCCCTAATATTTCCTTTTATCCTAACCGGCGAACCCGTCAATATGGAGACGGAGGAGCTTATCGACTCCGTAGCCAACTTGGCGATCTTATTCGGAATCGGGTTTATCTTTCAGAAACTGGTCGGCTCGTATCAACGGATCAATGCGATGTACCGTGTCATTCAAGATCAGAATCGGACACTGGAACTATACGCAAAGCAAATCGAGCAGCTGACGCTTGCGGAAGAGCGAAATCGTCTGTCGCGCGACCTGCACGATACGGTCGGGCATACGTTCACGACAGCGATTACTGGTATGGATGCAGTCTACTATTTAATCGATCTTTCTCCTGTGGAAGCGAAGAAAAGTATGCGCGAGCTGCTGCATTTTACGCGAAATGGATTAGATGAGGTTCGACGTCACATTCATCAACTGGCACCACATGATGAGGGGCAGTCGCTCTCTCGGATCTTGAACCAGATTGCAAGTGAATTCGCGCTGCATACCGGTACAAAGGTGGATCTGGAGACTACTGGTATCGAATCCCCTCTTCCTGAGCAAGCGCGTCTAGCGCTAATCCGCTGCCTGCAAGAATCACTCACGAATGCAAAGCGTCATGGTAACGCGAACCGCATAGACATTTCCCTGTCATATGGGCAAGGGGAAGTTCGTCTTCGAGTTGAGGATGATGGCCAAGGTGCCAATGGCATTAATGAAGGCTTCGGCCTTCGGACTATGGCTGAGCGGATGGCGAATGCAGGAGGATCGGTGATATGGATAGCCGAAGTTGGGAAAGGGATGACGCTAGAATGCACAGTTCCGACGAAACGTGATCCAGGCTTACTGTCGAATCAGGAAGGGGCGTAAAGATGACTACGGAGACAATAAAAGTGCTAATCGTAGAGGATCAAGATTTGATCCGCAAAAGCTTGGCGATCGTGCTGAATATGGCCGAGGATCTTCATGTTATCGGCACTGCGGAGGACGGACGCAAGGCAGTTGAATTCGTAGAGGGGTTACAGCCGCACGTGGTACTAATGGATATCCATATGCCGATTATGGACGGCGTAGAGGCAACCGAGCAGATTAAGCGGCGCTGGCCGTCCGTAAAGGTTGTGATGCTAACGACGTTTCAAGAAGTAGAGTATGTTAGCGCTGCGCTGCATGCCGGCGCAGAAGGGTATATTTTGAAGGCAATCGATCCGATGGATCTATTAAGCGCAATCCGCCTCGTAAACCGGGGCGAGATGATGATTACCCAAGAGGTAGCCCGGGCGCTATTTACGAAGCCTTCTTCAGACACGATGACTGGAAAGGCACTGGGGTCCGAGAAGAGCGGGGAGTTTGGGCTGTCCGACCGAGAGCTGCAGCTGCTTCAGTATATTTCCGAGGGGATGGCCAATCGAGCAATCGCAGAGAGGATGTACTTGTCGGAGGGCACGGTGAAAAATTATATATCGAGCATTTACTCCAAGCTGAATGTGCACAATCGGGCTTCTATGATGCGCAAAGCAACGGAGGAAGGGTTATTTAAATAGTAAGTTGAGAAGTCGGAAGCTAATGTGGCTGCCGGCTTTTTCTATTTCACTGGCTTATATGACATCGTTGACTTTTTCTATCCTAATGTCACTAACAGACATGACTTTCCTTCTGTAAAGTAGGGGGACGACGCGGAATGGCCGCAATAAACCTACTCGGAAGGCGTGAAATATTTTGTTAACGAAATTAAAGGATACTAGAAAAGCAGGTCTATTTACTTCGATTTCGCTCTTATTGGGGATTGCATTTGCCAGCATACCGGGCATAAGTGGCTTTCTGTATATGATGACGCCGACACTTGCGGCACTGATCATGATGCTAGTTGTTACTCGGGATGGTTATTCCCATAAAGACTGGAGGAAGCTCGGTCTGCATAAGCTTGGACTTCGGGGATGGCTTCCAGCCCTGATCATTCCAATTGTGCCTTTAGCACTCGGCTACGGTACCGTTTGGGCACTGGGGATGGTTGAGCTGGATGTACCTACGGACTTTCAAGGCTTTGAATGGGAAGTCGTTCCCGCAGTACTGATCTTTGCACTGATTAAGGGGACGCTCTTTGAATCCCTTGGCGAGGAGTTGGGTTGGCGAGGTTATCTGCTGCCGCGGCTTATGGGTATCGGGGAGCGCAAGGCGATGTTGATAAATGGAGTTATTCATGGGATCTGGCATTTCCCCATCATACTGCTAACAAGAGAGTATCACCAAGGAGAGAAGCTGTGGATTTTACTGCCATTTACCGTTGTAAGCACCATGTTCTTGGCACCAGTCATTAGCATGCTGCGTCTGCGTACAGGCAGCGTATGGCCGGCTTCTCTTATGCATACGAGTCATAACTTATGCTGGCTTGTGCTCACTACACTCTTCACTGCCCAATCAGAGGGGAGTATGTATCTTGCAGGAGACATGGGTTTGATTGGCATCCTATTCTATGCAGGCCTAACTTGGTATTTATGGCGGGGCGAAAAATGGGAATCAAGGATATCGCATAGTAGCTAGGGGACGGTCTAGAAATTACTAAAACTCGGTTAAGACAACAAGGCAGTCGTCATTGGCTCCGTTTCCGTCCGCACGGACATAAGAGATATTGACTTTCACGCAAATGAGAACGTTTATGATAATCGTGCCATCTCCGAAAAGGGCTATTTCCTTCGAGTAATGGGGCATTCGATAACAATAAAAGGAGGACTATCAATGAGCAATTATAATGAAATTAAAGCGGTTATCATTGGAGGAACACATGGGATGGGGTTCGCTACTGCAAGGGCTTTGGTTGATGGCGGAGCCCAACTCATTATTACGGGCAGCAATCCCCACAAGGTGGTAGAAGCTTCGAATGCGCTTGGCGAACGCGCACGGGTGATCGTTTCAGATATAACATCTATGGCGGATATTATAAAATTGCGCAAAGAAGTAGAGGAAGAAATGGGGGCTATCGATTTTCTGCATGTGAATGCGGGAATGGCTTGAGAGGATGGCTTTTGAGGAGATGGGCGACAATCTCACGCCGATGAAACGCCATGGTACCCCGGCGAAAGTGGCCAAAGCGGTTCTTTTTATGGCGTTTGATGCCACGTTTACGACAGGAGCCAGCCTGACGGCCGACGGTGGTAACGCCGACAAGTATCACGATTTGACTAAATTGAATAGGTTAATGTTAACAACAGATTGGAGGCTTGATCAGGATGAGCAATCCCTATTTGTATTCCCCATGTCGATGTGCTAGACCGTCTTATTACTACCCGTATCCCGAGCAGTACTATGGCGTATATCCAAATAACAGTCAGAACACAGGCATCCAGGGCGGAAACCAGATTGGCGGTTCTTATGGCTTAGGTGTTCATGCGGGTAGTCATTTTGGAGTAGACCATGGTGTAGGCGTTCATGTCGGCGGCCAACTTGGCGGCGATTACGGGGTTGGGGTTCATATGGGGGGCCAGCTTGGCGGAGGGCAAGGTATAGGCGTTCATACTGGCGGATATCTGGGCGGTGATTACGGAGTAGGCGTTCATGCAGGAGGCCATCTAGGTGGGGGAAAGGGATTCGGTTTCGATGTTGGCGGTCAATTAGGGGGATATAACGGTCAATTCGGCTTCCACTTTGGTGGACAGAAATAAACAGAAAGGCCTTAGAAGGTGCAGCCGATCATGACGATCGGCTGTTTTTGTTGAACTAAACCCGCTAATAGTTTGTCACGATTTTTCAATAGAACCTCAAACAAATACTGCTATACTAGAAATTGTGCATGACAAAAATAACCCGCCAAGGCCTAAAGGCCGGAACATATCAAAGGAGGGGCAAGACACATGCGAGAAGAACAGGCAATATTCGAGGGCGAAGGATATAACAGGTCGTACGCAATTGCTACGGGTCTGCCGATTTTGAATCTGAGGGGCAGCATCTCGCGTGAAAGTAACAGCCAACTGCCGTTTCCGTGGGTGACAACGGGCATCAAGATCGATAAAGAACAGATGTTGGAAACCGTTATGAAGCAGAAGTCGCTCGAGCATTTGTTCCAGATGCAATTCAGTAAGGAGGAAATGACCGACCGCAATTTGGTTGTAGGCTGTTATGAATACAAGAATCCGAATGACAAGGAACAAATAACGTTATATGCGCTGGTATCGTTGAAGGCATTCCTCGCGAGATACGGCGATGAACGGGCAATGGAGATTCTGAAGCGAGTTGGCTGCACATACGAGAAGATTATGGACGAATGCGATGAAGCCATTGAAGAACATTTTGCAGTGGTGCGCCGGTCACATCATTTGAAGCATCTGAGGGACAAATATGACGTCGTTTACGAGTGGGTTGAAGAGGAAGGGCAGATGACGTACATAAACAGATATACCAAATCGGGGTATACGAAGATTAAAGCTGAATCAGTCGAGGAGTTGACCGAACGCTACGGTGAGCAACGGAAGAAGGATGCGAAGAAGACGTTCTCGACTCTGGAGCCGTTAGAAGCATTCATGCAAGTTTGTCGCCGCTAGGTGGAGATCCACACCAATCAGAAGAAAGGATGACGGAAGTGCAAAATGATAAACATGCTCGCCTTCCTGCTTCTGTTAGAGAGGCCGGTCGTTATCTCATCGATCTGACGGGTCCTCACAGCCACACGCTTGTCATTCAGCCCGGTGTGGGCAGCCTATCAATCGGACCGCCGCACTTGGTGAAAAAGGCAGACCTTGTCGTGGCATCCGATGCACGCATCGACTGGACCGAGTTTGATGTCTTTGCCACACCGGCGGGCTCGCCATGGCCGCGATATCTGCATTATACAGGCAGTGACGCGGGCTTCTTTGAATGGGCGCAGAAACGGCCCATTGAAGAGATGACATGGTCCCCGGTGCTGACTGCAGATGCGGTGGTGGACGCCAGTCAGTCCATTTTGCATGGCTTGCATATAGAGCTAGGCCAGTCCGGAGGGAATCTGAAATTGAAACTTCCGAAGAGGCCTTGTCGCTTAATCGTGTCCGGCGATCTATCACGATTCTCAGCTACTGGCGGTTTGCCATCTTCTTTGACATTAGCACCGCGTACCAGCCGACGCAAAAATGCTCCTCCTTTCATGCTGCCCGATAGGAGTGACTTGCACCAGGTGACGTGCTTGACGCTACAAAGCGCGCCGCAGGGACAGCCCATCTCGCTGGACTGCCTGGACCGGTTTCCAAACCTGAAGTCACTGAGTTTGAGCGGGCACTTCAGCGATGTGGACTCGTTAGCTCGGCATGACCAGTTAACCCATCTGGAGCTGCGCTTCATGCCTGATCTGGAGGCCTTGCCACCCTTGAACGCGTGGCCATTGCTTGATAGATTTATAGCCTTCAATGTGGAAGAGAGCGCCGGAAAGCGCCTTAAGCAGCAAATGAAAACACGCGCAAAGACCCGCCCGTGGACCGACCATGCTTCAGTGAGCCAATTACGAAAACCCGAGTGGTGGACGACCGAATTTGGCCGCCCGTTCTCGTCCTGGCCTAAACGTCTGGCCAGATTGGCTAATGAAGCTTACAACGTTGCTGAGGCTTCCATGGCCCAGGCCCGCAATCTTGCTGATGCCGAGGCAGCTATTACGGCCTTCACCGTGCGCTTTAATACCCTCAAGGGGATCGAAACCACCGAAAGAGAAGACCTCGGTGAAGCAGTATGGCAACTCAGCCAGTCCAAACACATGATCGGCCAGCCCATAAGAGAGGAGATGGCTATAAGCTGGTTCGATGCGGCGCGCGAATACTGATTTTGGAATCCTATAATGAAGGTACCGCCCTTCGGGGAGATCGTTTAAGGGAGGCCGCGATGAACGAGACCGCATTTGACGAATCATTATTTGCAAGCTTGAAGCCGGGCTTAACCTCGTTCTGTTACCGAATGCTAGGCTCCATGGACGATGCGGACGATGCCGTTCAGGAGACGAGTATTCGGGTCTGGCAGAGCGGGAGCACGTTCAGACAGGATTCCTCGTTCAAAACATGGGTCTATCGGATTGCCTCCAACCTGTGCTTGGACAAGCTGAGACAATCCAAACGCCGCGCGCTTCCCGTTGACCTGTTCGACCCGGCCGTCGCCATCGTCGAGCCGCGCGACACGCTGCCGGACTCTGCCTGGATCTGGCCGTCTCCCGACTTTGGGAGCAATCCGGAGGATCGGCTCGTCCGCAGAGATACTCTTCAACTGTGCTTTATCGCTCTCCTGCAGACCTTGCCTCCGCGGCAGCGCGCGGTACTCATTTTGAAGGATGTATTCGAATGGTCCTCCAAGCAGATCGCGGAGACGTTGGCGGTGTCGCCGGCAGCGGTGAACAGCGCCTTGCAACGAGCCCGAGAGACGATGGACCGGGCGCAGCTTCGCTCGGATGAGCTCAGCAGCATGGACGTTCAACCGGACCAGCAGCTGCTGTCCCGGTATGTGGAGGCCTTCGAGCAATTCGATATTGCCACGCTCGTCGCGTTGTTCCACGAGGAAGGCTGCATGTCGATGCCGCCCTTCGAGATGTGGATCCGCGGCAAGGAAGATTTGTCCGCCTTCTATTCGCTTACTCGCTGGCATTGCGAAGGTTCGCGATTTGTGCCCGTCACGGTGAATGGCGGATATCCGGCGTTGGCCCAGTACATGCCGGACAAAGAGGGCACTGGCCTGGTACCCTGGGGCATCCACGTCATCGAAACCAAAGAGAATCAAATCCTGCACGTTCAAAACTTCATTCATACGCCATTATTTTCGCGATTAGGGCTGCCTGAGCGAATTGACCAATGAATATCGTCAGTGCTGGCAAGCGATCATGGACAATTTCAAAGCCTATACCGAACAAAATCAATCATCGCGAAGAAGACGCCGGGGAAGATGCCTGGCGTCTTTCTTTTTGAACCCTAATTCGAGCGTGCTATCCGTTAGCCTTAACCTTGTGCCGCATTCATGTTCATATAGTTAATCGCCCACAGATGGCCGTCCAAATCCACGAAGCCCCAATGATACATGAACCCATGATCTTCAGGTTCAGCGTGCAATTTCCCGCCCAAGGAGACCGCGGTATTCACGATTTCATCGACCTTTTCCCGGCTCTCGAAGGCCAATGCGATCGTCATCTGCGCATACTTGCTCGTATCGACGGATTCCTTCTCCGTAAGCGTATTAAAGAATGCTTGATTGATCAGCATGACCTGCAGGTTGTCGCCGATCACGATGGCAACCGAATTCTCGTTCTCGGGGAATTGCGGGTTGAGCTCGAATCCGAGTCCGGTGAAGAACGCTTTCGATTGTCCTACGTTTTTTACAGGCAGGTTGAAGCTCGTGAATGCGGACGTTAATGCCATTTTCAAAACACCTCTTCGTCAAATTAGTTTGTATTCATTTATGCCTTCGTTTATATAGACGACAGCCGATCCGGGAATTCATCGGTCTCATGGTCTCGGAAGAATACTTTTTGAAAAAAGACATATCCGCGAAGGGGAGGAGCGTAGGTATTTCATTTCCAGATTATGTATTCGCCCGTTGTTCCTTTGGCGACCGCCAAGGGAATGCGTTTCCGTATATATTACGCCTCCGGGAAGTTGTATAAAGCATATGGATTGTCGGCGAAGCAATAATCATCAACTTATCCCGTACTCATAAGCCCAGAAATGTACAGTGGAAACCGCATAATAACGGGATCTTAGCTTATAAATGGGCAAATGATTATATACGGAATGCAAGAAAACGCCTACGCTAAGGTCGTCAAGGCAGCACTTTCACATCATTTCTATGCCGCCAACCAACACATTATTGAAGGGAGGAAGTATAGCAGGACTGCGCTCGGATGACAGCGGGTTAGTTGCTCTAGTCAGGCAGGATCCTGTTGTACGAATCAACAGATGAAACATAAGAGTCCCCGTATGAAAAGAGCAATCACCGTCATTTCCTGTCTTTCGATAGCGCTGTCAGCTAATTTGATTTTGCCCCGTGCCACGGCAACAACACAGGCTGAGGAAGGCCCATCTATGAATGCGCGAGTCCTGGCTTTCCCCGGTGCTGAAGGAGGCGGGGCTTATACCAGCGGCGGCCGGGGCGGTGACGTGTACATCGTAACCAACCTTATGGACTATGGTTCGGGTGAGAATCCGATTGAAGGCTCTCTCCGATATGGGGTTGAATCAACCCCTAAGGAAGGACGTACGATCGTGTTCCGCGTGTCGGGCACCATTGAGTTGAAGAACTCCCTAAGACTGAATAACATCAAGAATCTGACCATTGCCGGACAAACTGCACCGGGTAACGGCATTACGCTAGCCGGCTGGGACACCAATATCAGTAACTCCGAGAATATCATCATCCGTTATATGTCTTTCCGCCCAGGTGCCATCAATGTGTTCAACGGCAGTGATTCCATGGACGCTCTGTGGGGAAGGGATAACAAACAGTTTATGATCGACCACTCCTCCTTCAGTTGGAATACGGACGAGACCCTCTCAACCTACCGGGGCGAGAATGGCACCATTCAATGGTCCATCATCTCGGAGAGCTTAACCCTGTCGGGGCACTCCAAAGGTCGACATGGCTATGGCGGGATTGCAGGCGGGGACAAGACCACCTTCCACCACAATCTCTATGCGGGCCACACCTCGCGTAACCCGAGACTTGGCGGTGGTTATGCCGGTAAAGCGGATGCAGATCATGTTGCAGTCGTGCAATTTTCGAATAACGTCATCTACAACTGGGGCTTTAACACGATTTATGGCGGCGGCTTCAACTTTACGAACTACATGAACAACATCGAAATCGCAGGACCGGGCACACGGGACAATGTAGCCGATAGGGTTATCGATGCTGGCGAGGTTGGCAAGCTCGGAGGCTTCTATATCAATGGGAACCGGATCAACAATACGCTGACAGGCTTGTTAGACGGCTCCTCCGAATTCGTTAAAAATTCCGGCGATACCGAGGGGCCGCACCAAACCTTTTATAGAACGGAGCCTTACCTCTCTGCAGATAGCACGGGAGGGAATCATGGCGTGACCAATCAAGGATTTGACGATTATGTGCGTAGCGGGGTGAAGGCTGCTGACGAAAAGCTGCTGACAGATATCCTTTCGCGGGTCGGAGCCACCTATCCGCGACGGGATGCGATCGATGCCAGAATCGTTGCGGAAGTGAAGCAAGGCTTAGGTCGCTACATCAATACGGAGCATGAGGTTGGTGGATATGTATCGGGCTTTGGGAGGATCGAGGAGCAACACCCTGCTGATTTCGATACTAACCTGAACGGAATGGCCGACGATTGGGAGAAGGAGCAAGGGATCTGGGAGAACCCTGACGCCTACAAGACGATTACAGAGAGCGGTTACTCCTGGCTCGAGCTATATATGAACGGACTGGTAGACATGGAGCATATCGCCGAAAATCCTGAGGCGAAGCTGGCTTATCCCGCGAACAATGCTCAATTTGACCTAGGTAAAGCAGTACCGGTGGAGATCAAGGCTTCCTCCAAGTTCGGTCACGATATTAGTAAGGTAGAAGTCTACAACGGTTCGCAATATTTGGGTGATGCCAAGCTTCGCGGCGGCAAATATGTGTATACCATCCAGGGGCTTCAAGACGCTTCCTACTTTATCTCTGCAAAGGTCATTGATACGGAGGGGAACGCTACCCAAACCACTGCTGCGCAGATCCATATCAACGTCGACCGTAAACTGTCAGGTAAAAATGGCTGGAAATCAGCGGATATCGGCAGTCCGGATGTCAAAGGCTCCGCGAGCCTGACAGACGGCGTGATGACGGTCAAAGGCAGCGGCAAGCTTGGTCAACGTGAAGGTGCCGTGGAAAGTTCCAAAGAGGCGGACGCAACCAAGGATGACTTCCAATTTGTCTACCAGGAGATGTCCGGGGATCTGGAGTTTACCGTGCGGCTGGATGAAATCGGCTCCGTTGATAATCACGCTTTCACAGGTCTCATGATTCGTGATGACTTGACGAATGGCAGTGCTGCAGCGGCATTGGGGCTCTCTTGGGTAAAAATATCCAAATCTTACCCCTGGTCCGCCTATCTGGCAGGAAGGGACACCAAGGGCGGCAGCTTTAACGAAATGACCGAAACGCTGGACAGTGCAGCCAATGCATCGAAGGCGGGTATACAGCTGGTGGCGGACATTCCGTTCAAACTGGACGGAGTGGAGAAGGGTTATTGGCTTAAGTTGGGCCGTAAAGGCGACATCTTCTATGCCTACGGTTCCTTGGACGGACAGTCCTGGGCTAAGATCGGCGAGCGGACCATCCCGATGAAGAAGAAGATTTATGTCGGCTTCGCCGTCGACAGCAATGATGTTGCCAACGACCTCGACCAGCTGAACTATGCCAAGTTCTCCAATATCAGCTTGATGAATGGATTTGAACCGATGCAGTAATTAGGCTAAAGCTCTGACTGAATCACGGTTGGAATGGAGTATTTGGAGGAGGACGTAGCCCAAGCCAAGGCGAAGGGAGCGTCCTCTATGCGCAGATGGTGGTTAATCGTTTTTCCAGAATGCCTGCGCACCATAGACATGTGTCCATACAAATATGTCGGGTGACCAGAACATATATGCTTCAAAGCCGCATAGTCGCGGCTTTTTCTGTTTTAACGATATAAGTTCTTGTCAAAAGCAAATGACAAGAGCTTATATCGTTTGCCGATTGAGGCCAAGAACATGTATTGTTCTACCCAAACGAGGATGATTCTCAATTAGATCGTGAACCGGTTGCAGGGGGTCTCGGCCGGTTATTCCGGCTTGCGAAGGGGAGGGCAACGCGCTTGGTCTTCTCTAACGATCGGGAACTTTAACAGACTCTAAAGGGAGGAAATCGGCCAAATGTAACGAACGTATATTCCTATGTTATCCGTACGGGAGGCAGAGTGCGCAAGATTCATATCAATAACTGGAGGCCTAGAATCGAATGGAGCTAATTAGGGTGATGTTTGTTGATGATGAGATTATGGCT
Source organism: Paenibacillus methanolicus (assembly GCF_008124765.1). Lineage (GTDB taxonomy): Bacteria > Bacillota > Bacilli > Paenibacillales > Paenibacillaceae > Paenibacillus_Z > Paenibacillus_Z methanolicus. The sequence continues at coordinate 674,876 of NZ_VNHS01000001.1, forward strand.
CTACGGCATATGAAATCTCTGGTGGATTGGCCGTCACTGGGTTTTGAGATCGTGGCGGAAGCCATCACCGCACACCAGGCTCTGGATCTGGTGAATACGGAGAACCCGGACTTGATTTTTATGGACATTCGCATGCCCGTCATGGACGGTTTAGAGGTCAGCAAACGCATTCTTGCTCAAAACAGGAATAGAACCATTTATTTGTTGACGTCTCATCGGGACTTTAATTATGCGAAGGAAGCGCTCAGGATCGGAATCAAGGGCTACTTGCTAAAGCATGAAATGAATGCGCATTATCTGGAGGAAGAGCTTCTTGAGATCATGAAGCGGCTGAAGGAAGAGAAGAAGAAAGAACAACTGATGATTCGTCAATCCTTGAAGGAGCTGATCGGAAAGTCCCCGCTCACTTCACAGTTCCCCCGAGAGTTGGAAGCGGAGCTGTTCGGACGAGGGAGTATCCTTCTTTTATACATTCAGGCGGACAAGGCTTTTCCCGTACTAGAAAATAGGATTGATCCACCGGGGCTTCCTCTCCCGAAATGGGAGGAAATCGATTTCTACGGGGAATTATCCAGCTTGACCTATATTGAAACGATTGAAATCGCGAAGGATAAACAAGTTGTCTTTGTTTTCTTATCCGGAAACGCAGGCGAGGATAATACTTGGAGACAGGCTCATCATCTTGCATCCGTCTACCAACAACGGGCAAAAAGGGGACAATCCACGCTATCCGTGCTAATATCCCGGCCATGCAAGCGACCCGTTGATATTAGCGAACAGTTCCTGCAGTTGGACAAATCATCGGAATTCCTGGTGAAGCGCGGCAGGGAGCAGATCGTGGCGCCGGGTTCATTTGCCTTGGAAGCGTTCGATGTGGAGGCGGAATGGGGAGTGCTGCATCAGATGATTCGGGAGTCGCCGGCAGAGGGGGAGCTGAATTCGCTTCGGCTTCGAATCGACGCGGCGTTCACGCATCTGGAACGAGAGCGATTCCATCCGACGCTGCTTAAATGGATGTGTTACACCTTCACTCGTCAACTGGAGCAGTTGCGGGCGGTCAAAGGAATGCCTTCCTACCCGGAGTTGTTTACGAAGAGAGAAATAAATGATCAATTATGGTATTCAGTGGCGGATATTAAACAGTGGTTTGTCCAGCAAACGGAAGCGATCGCTTCCTATTCCGATCCTATGATGAATTACTCCAGTAAAGTAAGAAAAATGATCCATTACATTCACCTGAATTTCGGAGAGGATTTGAGCGCGGAGACGATCGGCCGCGAACAATCGCTTAGCGGCGATCACGTTCGTCACTTGTTTAAAGAAGAAGTCGGCCGAACGATAATGGATTACGTGATTGGATACCGGATGGAGAAAGCGAAGTCGCTCCTTCGTCAAGCTGACTACAAAATATATGAAATTGCTAGGTTGGTCGGATACCGGTCAAGTCAGTATTTTTGCAATGTTTTCAAAAAATGGACAGGGTTAACTCCCCAGGAATACAAGGAAAGCGTGGCGGATAACCGATGAGAGCCAGAATCAAAACCAAAGTCATCGCCAGCGTTGCCGTCATCGTTTCTTTGGCGCTGCTTGCTAGCGGTGTAATTGCTTATTCTTACTTTAATAAGATTTTGAAGAAACAGATCATGAAGGACGAATCGATCCAACTAAGTCAAACCGCCGGTCAACTCCGCTATTTCCAGAACGACTTACGCAATATGGCTTATAACATCTTGGTGGACCCCGGGATTCAATCGCGCATGAAAACGATCTACTCCTCCGATCTATATGAAAGACTCAACGGCCAAGTGGAGATGTCGACGTATTTGAATCAATTTTTGCTGCTTAAAAACGGAATCGAGAGTATTGTATTAGTCGGCAAAGATGGACAGGCTTTCTCCACGAACCGTCTACTCAATGACTACTATACAAAAACCTTACAGGAGGAGTGGTATCGAAACCACGAGGAAAGAAACGTTCACTCGGGTTTCTCGGAGGTCCACCACCTTAAGAGGGGACAGGAGACGACAGATATCGTCAGCTATATCAATTGGTATAACCCGGTTCTGGACGCTCAGAGTAATCTTCGCGAGCTTATTATTCATGTCAATCTAGCGTACATCACCGAAGCAATTTCTGTTGAAAGAGAAGAAGGCTATGATGCCTACTATCTGCTAGACGCGGATAATCGAACGATTATGGGTAACGGATCAGGCATTGACGAAGTGTCCTACGATTTGCCGCTACACGATCTCGCGCAGTCCACCGTTTTTCAGAAGGAAAGCAGGAAGCAGCTCATCACGATAAACGGAATGATGTGGGATGGCTGGAAGCTCGTAACGGCTAAACCGAAGAGCGCGATCCAACGGGATATCAACTCGATTATGTATATTTTTATTCTCATAACGGTTGTAACCCTTATCATCATTTTGCTCGCCCTTACGCCTCTTATTCACAACATAACGAGACCGATCTCCAAATTGACGACTGCGATGAAAGAAGCTTCTATGGGCAGACTTCATGCAACGGTAGCGATTCGCAGCGGCGACGAGATCGAACTGCTTGGGGAAGGGTTTAATCGGATGCTTCACGAACTGCAAAATTATATTAGTCAGTCCATTGCGGATGAAAAAATAAAACAAAAACTGCAGTTTGATCTATTACTGTCCCAGATTAATCCGCATTTCATTTACAATACGCTGAACACCGTGATCTATATGGCACAGCTTGAGGGCAACAAGGACATCGTTCAAATGGTGAGCGCTTTTATTCGCTTGCTACAGGAGTCGGTGTTAATTACGGAGACGGACTATCAATGCACGGTCAAAGAAGAGATCGAGAGCGTACGCCATTATTTAACGATTCAGAAATTCCGCTACCCCGACAGGTTCGAGGTACGATGGCAGATTGACGATGTCCTGCTCGAGCAAGTCATTCCCCGTACGATTTTGCAGCCGCTAATTGAAAACGCTCTTTTCCACGGGATTATATCGAAGCCGGAGCCGGGAACGATTACGGTTCGAATGGAAATGGACCCGAACTATTTGTATATCTTAGTGGAAGACGACGGTGTCGGCATTGATCAAGAAGCGGTCGATCGATTCGAGCAAAGTTTAATAGAACAGGATGTGTCCGGGCATATGAGGCCGATTGGGCTGGCTAATGTTCGGGATCGGCTGCGAAGCTTCTACGGACCGGCTGCGGTCATGCATATCGTTCGGATGCCGATTGTCGGTACGCAGATCAAAATCACGATTCCGTTAACACAGTCCCCCGGATATTACACTAAATAACCGGGTTATTATGTTTTGTAACCGCATTCAAAGTGATAGAGTTTGCAATGTAACCAAAACGAAAGCTACTGGGGGGAACAAGGTGACCAAACGTTTAAGACCCATCATTGCGGTATGGCTTACGCTTGCGCTGGCCGTCGTTATGCTCGCTGCATGCGTAGGGAACGGGGAAGGCAACAAGACCGGAGCCGCTTCTGATTCGGGTAACGAACCAAGTCAGACCGCTGGCGCAGAAACCGCAACAAGCAGCGAGAGTTCCGAAGCGGCTGAGAAAATGCCGGAAGATTACAAGGGAACGATTACGCTCTGGGGCTGGGATGCCAATTACTACGATATTTCCTTTAAGGAATTCCAGAAGACGTATCCGAATGTGAAGCTTGAAGTAACGAATGTCACGGCCGGAGATTATGTCCAGAAGATTCAAACGACAATCGCTTCGGGAGGTGTGCTCCCCGACCTTCTGGTTGGGGAAAGCGGATTTCGAGCGAAGGCGTTTGAAATCGATATTTGGGAAAACCTCGAGAATGCGCCCTACAATTTTGACAAATCGAGCGTATTCGATTACTTGCTGCCGTTAACAAGTAACTCCAAGGGAGAAATCGTAGGGATCGAACAAACGTTAACTCCTGCGGCCATGGCTTATCGCCGGGACTTGGCGAAGAACTATTTGGGCACTGACGACCCTAAGCAACTGGAAGCGTTATTTCCGACCTGGGAAGAGCTGATCAAGAAGGGTAAGGAACTGAAAGAAAAAGACGGCATTTATCTGTTCGCCAGTCTCGGAGACGTGTACACGTTCCTTTCAGGCCAAACCGAGACGCCTTTCTACGACGGAGCGACTGTTAATGTGACTGGCCGAATGAAGGATATCTTGGAGAAGGTCGTTGAAGTTCGGGACTCCGGGATCGTAGACAAGCTGGAGATGTGGACGCCGGCATGGAATGCCAGCTATGCAGCCGGCAAGCATCTTTTCTATCCGGCGGCAAACTGGAGTACGCAATATGTGATCAAGACCAATGATAAAGACGGCGAAGGGCGTTGGGGTCTGATGCAACCGCCGGGCGGACCGTTCACCTGGGGAGGAACGACTTTCGGGATCAGCAAGGAAAGCAAAAACAAGGAATTGGCCTGGTTATTTATCAAGTGGCTGCTGTTGACGAAGGAAGGCGCATCGATCAGCAAGGATTTGGGCTTCTATGTTCCGCTTAAATCCGTATACGAAGATCCGAACTTCGCCTCCTCTCCCGATCCATTCTTCGCAGGGCAGGACATCGGCGCATTCTGGATCGATGATGTCGTGCCTAACATCGGTACGCTGAAGATATCCCAATATGATTCTGTTATTAATGATGCAGCCAACCTGTCCATCATACTGCTCAATTCCGATCGCAAGGTGATGGCTGCCGATGCACTCGATAAGCTATTGAAAGAAGTGAAGGCCAAACTACCGGATGTGGAAGTGAAATAGCGGGGCAATAAAACTGGAGGCTGAAGCGCGTCCATTCAGGCGGCCCAGCCTCCGTTTTATCGATTTCCCTGTTGAATGAGGAACGAGGTGACGAATATCTATGAGCACGGCAGCAAGTGCCGAAACGGCTCGCAAAGCAAAGAAACATACGCGCTATCTTATTCCATTTCGAATCTGGCCCTATCTTTTTCTAACGCCATTTCTTGCGCTTTATGTATCTTTTCAAATCTATCCGATCCTGTATTCGTTTACAACCAGTTTTATGAGCTGGGACGGAATGGGCAAGAAGACATTTGTCGGGCTGCAAAATTACGTGACCATCTTTACGAAAGATCCTTTTTTCTGGAAGTCGATCGGCAATACGATGCTCATTATGCTCATGTCCACCCCGATCGTCATCGTGTTCGGGCTTTTACTGGCCACCTTTCTTTTTCAGCTAACGAAAGGAAGATCTTTCTTCCAGACGATTAATTTTCTGCCGTACATTACAACGCCTGTCGCTATCGGTTTGCTCTTCGGAATTCTGTTCGACTGGTCGTCCGGCTCGGTGAACGCGCTTCTGCTTAAACTGGGAATGGTCCAGGAAGGAATCAATTTTCTCGGCGAACCCTTATCAGCCCGAATTATCGTGGCAGTCATTATTATTTGGAAATATACGGGCTATCATATGGCTATTTATCTTGCAGGTATTAGCGCGATCTCTCCAGATCTTTACGAGGCGGCCAAGGTTGACGGCTCTTCTCCGGCGCACACATTCCTGAAGATAACCATACCGTTGCTTGCTCCAATTACGATGTTCTTGATTTTGACCGACCTCATCGGAGGACTCCAGATGTTCGACGAGCCACGGCTTCTGTTCTCGGCTAACGCCGCCGCGGTCGGAGGGCCCGAGCGATCGGTTTTGACGGCAATCTGGTATTATTTTGACGTTACATTTGCCGGATTTCGGTTCGGATATGGCTCGGCTGTCGCGTTTACGCTGTTTTTAATCATTTTTGTGTTTACTGTCATCAGCTACCTTTTCCTGGGGAGGCGGGAACGGGAATGAGAAAAATCGGAATAAATCTCGTGCTTGCCGTCATCTCCTTGATTTCAATCGCTCCCTTTTACATTCTGATGATGATGACTACGCAACGATCGGAGGATATTTTCAAGGGGGAAATGTTCGGGCCCGGAGACTATCTATGGGAGAATTTGCTCACCGTTCTGCGAAGCAACTTCCTGCGAAGTTTCTGGAATAGCACGTATATCGCCATTGCCACTACCGTCATTTGTGTGTTCATATGCGCTTTGGCCGGCTTTGCCCTGACGAAATACGAGTTTCGGGGAAAAAAGGCAGTGCTCGCTTTTATTATCGCCACTCTGATGGTACCAGGCCAAATCGGGCTCGTCGGCTTTCTGATCGAGATGAGAGCGCTTCATCTGAGCCAGACTCATCTTCCATTGATTCTTGCAGGTGCGACCAACGCCTTCGGGGTATTTTGGATGGTGCAGTTTATGAAGACCTACCTGCATACCGAACTGATAGAGAGTGCGAGAATGGATGGCTGCAGCGAGTTCCGCATTTTCATGCAGATTGTGTTGCCTGTCATTACGCCTGCGATTTCAACACTGTCTCTCCTCGTGTTTCTGGGATCATGGAACAACTATCTGCTTCCGCTTGTCCTGATCAATCAAGAATCGTTGTTCACCATCCCTTTGAGCATCAACTCGCTCGGAAATTTATATCGAACGGATTACGGAGCGCGACTGACGGGGCTACTGATCGCGATTGCGCCGCTCATTGTCATCTTCGTGCTTGGAACCAAAAGCTTCATACGAGGAATAACGGCCGGGGCCGTAAAAGGGTAACCCAGGCGTTGAAAGTCCAAACCCGTTAAAGGAGGAGTATGAAAAAGATGGGGAAATACGTGAATAACCGTGATGTCAGCCCGGGAATAAGAAAGCCGCAATCAAGAATTCAGACGGCTGGGTTGACTTTGTTGGCGGTCACCCTAAGCTTGCTTTCGTTTGCTCAGCTCCCGCAGGCTTCAGCTGAGTCGGTAGATGTCTATTTGGAAGAGCAAGGCGTCGGAGTGAACCCGGCACCCGAAGTCGTTCCTTCCTTACGAGAATGGCAAGGCGGAACCGGCTATTTTTTGTTCAAAGAGCACGCTCGCGTCGTTGTAGATTCAGCTTACGAGGAACAATTGATGGACGAAGCCCAAGTATTCACTGAAGATTTGAACACAATGTCAGGCAAGAAAATGCCTGTCGTCGTTTCGCAGGAGCCTAAGAAAGGCGACCTTTTTCTGACGCTGGACTCGTCACTCGATAACGACGAGGGCTATGTGCTGAATATCGCCAAGCAAACGGCGATTCGAGGCAAGACCGACAAAGGCGTTTTTTACGGCCTGCAAACCGTGCTGCAGATCTTGAAGCAGGATCCGGCGCACCGCAAATTGCCGCACGGTACTGCGCTCGATTATCCCGAAATCGGCTGGCGGTCATTCATGATCGACTCGGGTCATACATTCGCTACGCTCGGTTATATTGAGCAGATGATACGGCAGATCGCCTGGCATAAGTTGAATACGCTGCACATTCATTTCACCGATGATTACGGATTCCGTTTGCAAAGCGACAAATACCCGGGTCTGGCAACGCCGGGGGAGTCATACAGCAAGCAGGACATTCGCGCCATTCAGGACTTGGCTAAAAAATATCACGTGACCGTCATTCCGGAAATCGACGTTCCCGCTCACGCGATCCCGATGATTAAGTATAATCCACAGCTCAAGTTCCCCACCGGCGATCATTTCGATACGGGAGTGACGATCGATATTACGCGCGAGGAAAACCGGGAGTGGATAAAAGGACTTTTCGAGGAGTTCGTTCCGCTGTTTGATGGTCCATACTTCCATATGGGAGCAGACGAGTATCAGACGGATGCAAAGACCGCTCTCAGTCCGGAAATTATCCAGTATGCGGAGAGTCGCGGATTCAATAAGCGAGCCGACGTGTTCGTCGACTTCACCAACGAACTGAACGACCTTGTGAAATCATACGGAAAACGGTCGATAATCTGGAACTGGTGGGATATCGATCAAGAGAACGATTTGCAGCCGGATCAAGACATCATCGTCGAAGTATGGAGAGGATCGCCGCTGAAGTATACGGCAATGGGTTATGACGTCGTCAATTCAGACGAGAACATTCTCTACACGGGACCGACCGATCCGCCGGGTTATCCGCCCAACTCCAATCGCGTATACAAAGAGTGGACGATTCCGCAGGATCCGAAGCTGCTTGGCTTCAGCCTCTCCAGCTGGACCGGTGGATGGTACGGACCTCGACTGTCCGATGATTATTTCGAATGGTTCAATCGCAGACCGAGAGAAGCGATGTCGGAACGGATATGGGGCGGACCTTTAGCGGAAACAACCGCAGCATTCGAATACAGGGTCGATCGGATCGGAACGGCTCCCGGCTTGCCGGAGTATGCCCCATATGGGGGCGAAGTGCTTACGGGCGTTCCATACGGAACTTCGCCGAGCTATGACCCTAGCATGTCATTCGAGAAGGCGTTCGACGGAAATCCCGGTACCTTCTTCGATTATCTTTACCCGAATGGCGGGTATACGGGAATCGATCTTGGCGTAGGGAACGCGAAGCCCGTCAATAAAATCCGCTTTCTCCCGCGGCTTGATTATGCGAGCCGCATGATCAAAGGCAAATTCCAGGGGTCGAACGACGGACCGGATAAAGGGTTCGTCGATCTGTATACGATCGACTGGACGCCGGACAATGGGTGGAACGAAGTATCGGTGAAAGACACGACCGCTTACCGGTGGTTGAGATATGTCAGTCCCGACAGCGGCTATTCGAGCGTGGCGGAAATCGAATTCTACACTGCGGAACCGAACAACGCGAAAGCTTCCGCCAATGATGCCATTCAAGCCCATCGTTACAGCGAAAAAAGCGGCAGCGTCCGAAGGGAAGATAGCGGTTCGCCGGACAATACAGCTATTGGTCAAATTCAGGCGGGCGATTGGGTCCGTTATGGCCGCGTCGACTTTGAAGGCGGCTTCTACGATACGTTTATGGCTACGCTCGCTTTGGCCGACGCTTCGAATAATCATTCGATTGAAATCCGGCTTGATGCTCCGGACGGCCGCGTGATCGGTGTCTTGAACCCGCAGTCCACTGGCGGAGACGACGTTTTTAAAGAACAGTATGCCCCCGTTTCCTATGTTTCGGGCGTTCACGACCTTTATCTCGTGTTTCCTAACACGACGAACCTGCATCTGAATTGGTTCGTATTTGGAACGAATCCGGATAAGGATACGGTTAAAGCGAAGGAACTGCGTGCGCAGTGGTATAAGAATGCCGGCTTCGGCGGCATGTTCCGTATGGGTGCTTATACCCAGCTGGCCGGCACTTATAACGGTCAGACGCAAGAGAAAGCGGCCGGCGAACGGATCATGAACTGGGCTAACATTTCGAAAGCCGATTATCGTAAATATGCAGCCAAACCATTCAACCCGTCTTCGTTCGATGCGCAGTCGTGGGTGGCAGCCGCCAAAGGCGCCGGGCAGAAATATATCGTGTTCACGGCCAAAGATCGCGACGGCTTTAGCATGTACGACACGAAGGTGAACGAATTCCGCGATTTTAACCTTATGAAAACGAGTGCTTACGGCAAGGACCAGAGCCATAACGACCCGGTTGCCGCTCTTGCGTCAGAGAGCAAGGCGCAGGGATTGAAATTCGGCGTTTATTACTCCATCTCCGACTGGTTCCATCCATCGCAAACTCGGAATGCCGACGGTACGACGACGATGGCTCCGGGACAGAAGGATGTGTATGTGGCGGGAATGAAAGAGCAGCTCCGTGAATTGATTAAAGATACGGATCCCGACCTGATTTGGTTCGACGGCTCGGACAGCAGCTGGTGGACAGCGGACGACGCCAAAGCATTGTATAAATACGTTCGCACTTTGAAATCGGGTATCCTCGTGAACAGCGGCATCGGCGGCGGATACGGAGACTTCGGAACCGGCAATGGCGCTGCTTCCCAAGCGAGCCTTCCCCGGGAGACAGCGATAACGATGAATGACAGCTATGGTTATGTCGCTTACGATAACAACTGGAAAACCGGCGGCGAACTATTGACTACATTAGCGAGCGCCGCGGGTGCGGACGGCAATTTGCTGCTAGGCGTCGGTCCGAAACCGGATGGGGGGCTTCCGGAAGAAAGCACAGTTGTACTCAATCAAATCGGCAGTTGGATGGGCAAATATGGCGATAGTATATCTGGAGCGGGAGCGAATGTTTACGCAGAACCCCAACCGTGGGGCATATCGACGTCCACGCACGGCAAGCTCTATTTGCATGTGGCGAATTGGCCGGAAGACGGACGACTCGTCATCCCGTCCCTGTTCAATACAATCAGCAGCATATATCCGATGGATGATGCCTCTTCCGAGTATACGTTTGAAACGGTTGAAGCTGATACGGTCATTCATGTGCCCGCAAGTGCACCCGGAGCTTTCAATCCGGTCATCGTCATTGAAGTGGACGGATATCCGCAGGAGAAGCCTGGTGTTCTGCTTCAAGGGACGGTATACGGGACGGAGCCTGCCTACGACCCTAGCATGACGTTCGATAAGGCATTCGACGGTCTGGCGCACACGTTCTTCGACAACCTCGGCCCGAGCGACGGCTATGCCGGCATCGATCTTGGCGAAGGAAATGCGCGCCAATTGAAGTTCATCCGATTTATCCCTCGCGTCTTATATGAAGGCCGTATGCTTGGAGGAAAGTTCCAAGGCTCGAACGAAGGTCCGAATAGCGGTTTCGTTGATCTCGCTTCTGTTGACGCCGTGCCGACGTATGCCTGGAATGGTATCCAAGTTGATCATCCAGGTACGTATCGCTGGTACCGTTACGTAAGTCCGCCATTCGGCTACACGAGCGTATCGGAAATTGAATTTTACGGCAGATAAACCGGATGCATGTCAAGAAACCCTTGGTTTTATTAACAAGGGTTTCTTATTTATTTTTTCCGTTTGGGCGCAATTGGTTCAACGTTGTTAAAGAGTTGCTGCAGCTCTTGGACGCAATGCTCGCAGACGAAGAGTGCTAGCAAGCCATTTTGTCATCAAAAAAGAGTATAACGATTCTTTACTGATCGTTCTCAATATGTTATATTAATTAAGGGAGGGAGATGGGAATGGCGAGAAGCAAGGAGTTTGAAGAGAAAGAGGTCTTGGATAAGGCAATGCGGCTCTTTTGGGAGCAGGGGTACGAGAAAACGTCCATGACCGAGTTGGTTGAGCATATGGGTATTCATCGAAGAAGCTTGTATGATACTTTTGGAGATAAGCATAATCTGTTCCTGAAAGCGATGGATCGGTTTGACGACAAAATCAGCGCCGCGCTTGCAGGAGGGGTTAAAGGATCCAAGACCGCATCGGAGGCATTACAGTTTATATTTGGTTTCATGATCGACGGGGATGAGGACTCGCCAGCCGGCTGCTTAATGGTGAATTCGGCCGTAGAATTGGCGGCGCGCGACGTCGAGGTGGACAACAAGTCCACGAAATCATTCACGACAGCAGAGCATTTGCTCAGGGAGATTATTCTTTGGGGACAACGTGACGGTGAATTCACCTCCACATACGATGCTGAGGAATTGGCGGAATACCTGCATAATGTATGGATTGGGTTAAGGGTAATGGCAAGAACCTCGGCTTCCAAAGAAAAGCTTCACCGTATTACTCATATGTCGATGAAGCTCCTGGAAGAATAAGGGTATGTGGTTGTCAGTTCAGATGTGAAGTCACCCTTCTGCTAAACCATGCTCTTTGCGATCAGGTTATCTTGCGCCTATTTTAGAATGAACATTCTCAAATATAATCGCCGAAAGAGGCTCTAAAGCATCGTTTACAATGAAGTTTAACAGCGCAGTTAAAACAACACAACAAACAAAAACAACAGTAAGGCACGCAGCTTTTTTTTTGCGATTTTGAGAATGATCGTTCTCGTTAGAAAGAAAGTATGGCGTAAAACTCGCTTACCGTACTTACTACGTATCAACAAGAAAACAACTTCATAAACAAAAATACAATAAAAGGAGCACATGAAAATGAATATTTCTCAACAAGTTGCATTTGTCACTGGCGCGAACCGAGGTTTTGGTCGCCATCTTGTCCTTGAACTTCTATCCAGAGGGGCTAAGGTATATGCCGGAGCAAGAAATCCGCAGTCCATTGACATTCCCGGTGCAATCCCTGTAAAGCTTGATATTACGAATCCTCAAGAGGTAGTTGCAGCTGCTGCGGCCGCTCAAGATGTAACGCTTTTGATCAACAATGCAGGATCGGCTACAGGCGCTACTTTGCTTGACGGTGATCTCGATCAAATTCAGTTGGAATTTAATACACACTTCTTTGGCACATTAGCCATGATTCGCAATTTCGCACCTATTCTTATTAATAATGGTGGAGGATCCATACTGAATATCCTTTCCGCATTATCATGGTTCAGTAGTGGGGGGAGTGAAGGCGCTTATTCGGCTGCAAAGGCGGCTGCGTGGGCAATGACGAACGAGTTGCGCTTAAATCTGTATCCTCAAAATGTGAGAGTAGCTGGCTTGCATGTAGGCTTTATGGATACAGACATGACGTCAGGCGTAGAAGCTCCGAAGTCCAACCCTGCTGATATTGCAAAAATAGCAATTGATGGAATAGAGTCCGATAGCTTTGAAATTCTTGCTGACGAACCGAGCCGTCAACTCCAGCGTGCTCTCGCTGGCGGGGTAGCCGCAATTTACCCACAGCTTAAATGATGAGCAAAACTGTACTCATTACCGGAGCGTCGAGCGGAATTGGAAAAGAGCTGGCGGATCGATTCGCCAAAGATGGATACGACTTGGTGCTGGTCGCACGCAGCGAGGACAAGCTCGTGGATCTCGCGAGGGAATATCGGGAAAAGTATCGTGTCCAAACGACATACATCGCCAAAGATGTTGCGTTACCTGGCGTGGCGGAGGAAATCTACAAGGAGCTTAAAGAAAAAGGGATCACCGTCGACTATCTTGTAAATAATGCGGGCTTCGGTTTGTACGGGGAATTCTTGGAGACACAGCTGGAGCAAGAGACGAATATGATCGACATTAATATCAAGGCTTTGACTATAATGACAAAGGTTTTCTTACCGGATATGGTCAAAAGGCACCAAGGTGGGGTACTGAATGTGGCTTCGTTGGCGGCTTTCTTTCCTGGACCACTGATGGCAGTTTACTACGCGACAAAAGCGTACGTACTATCGTTCACTGAGGCTTTGGAGAATGAGCTGCGTGGCGCAGGCGTGACTGTGTCGGCACTCTGTCCGGGAGCGACAGCGACTGGCTTTGTCGATCGTGCTGGGCTAGCCACCTCAAAGCTGTTTAGAAGCGGCGTTATGGAGGTTGGGCAGGTGGCTGACATAGGATATCGCGAATTCTTGCGGGGCAAGACTTTAATCATAACAGGGGGGCGCAACAAGTTCATGGCGTTCTTGCCGCGGTTGCTGCCTCGCAAGCTCATGACAAAGGCGGTCAGATCCGCACAGGCTAAAGTTGGCGTACAAGTTAAAGTACGCCTTTAATCTTTCCAATAAACGAATGTGGAATTAAGAAAATGAGAAAAGGAGAAGATGAAGACTTGAAAGCTGCACAAATGGAGAAATATTCAAAACAAATCCAATTAGAAATAAACAATATAAAAATACCAGAAATCAATAATCATGAGGTTCTTATCAAAGTAAAAGCTGCAGGTGTAAATCCCTTAGACATTCTTATTTTAAATGGTAGTATTCGCATGATTGCCGATTATGACTTCCCTTTAACTTTAGGAAACGAACTATCCGGCGTTATTGAGGCTGTTGGAAAAGATGTTGTGAAATTCAAGGTTGGAGATCCCGTTTATACGAGACTGCCAGTAAATAAAATCGGAGCTTTTGCTGAGTATGCGGCAGTCCATGAGGATGCGATTTCCGTTATGCCTAAAAATCTTTCTTTTATTGAAGCCGCCGCGGTACCCCTCACGGCTTTGACTGCATATCAAGCCTTGCATGATGTACTTCATGTTCAACCCGATAAAAAATTATTTATTCCTGGAGGAACCGGCGGATTTGGTACGATGGCTATCCCGATTGCCAAATCGATGGGGTTATATGTGATTACGAGCGGCAGTGAAAGAGGGAGATCGCGTACACTGTCCATCGGTGCTGATCAATTCATTAACTATAAAGAGGAAAATTATTTTGATTTGCTTTCTAATATCGATTATGTTATCGATACATTGGGTACAAAAGAAATTAAAATGGAACTTGCTATCCTCAAACTCCATGGGAAATTGGTATCATTGAAAGCTTTACCCAATTACCGCTTTGCTGCAGAAAATAATTTCTCAATATGGAAAAAGCTATTGTTTGGTTTAGTAGGTGCTCGTTTAGATCGATTAGCAGCTAAACAGAATAAAGAATATCGCTTCTTATTCGTGTCCGCCAATGGCAGGCAATTACAAGAACTGACGAAACTAGTTGAGGATGAAGATATTAAGCCGGCTATAGATTCAGTTTATAATTTTGATGACATTAACAAGGCTTTAATTAAAGTTTCTACTGGTCACTCCGAAGGAAAAGTGATTGTAACCTTTTAGGGAGAGGATATATGAATGTTGCAAATAAGCTCGAAGGGTGACTTGGCATAATACCGCATTCACACTTCGCAACATTTGGCTGATTACGCTAACGAGAGAACGGTAGCTCCATCAAACAACCCCAACTATCTTTCAAACCTAAACGGTGCAAATATCATTCGGATCTCAGGCGTTTCCCACGTGGGTCTGATATTCAACTCGCGTGTCAATGACCTGATACTCTCCGCCCTTTCAGAATGCCAAGTTTTCAGCCAGGGGCAATTGCCATGGCTGTGCTCCCTTTTCACTTTTAAGCACGGGGAGGATAGTTGAACTATTTACTTGAGAATATGTTATCTAGGTGAACAAGCATTCAATTCATTTGAAATTGGCGGACTCTGCGTTCAAATGGAGAACGACGCCACGATTTTCCTTGGAAAGCGAATGGGAGCTCGATGAAATCGACGTGAAAGAAGCGAACTGGGTCTGATGGACTACTATAGTCTAAAAAATAGCGTCGTAGGGACTTATCCCTGCGGCGCTATTTGCCGTCTTTGTTTAACTGCGTGTTTTCATCGGCAAATTACGGGCAAGAGAAAGCCACCGAACCAGACAGAAAAAAGCGGTTGATTAAAATGTACCCCTTAGTTATAATACAAGACATAACAATTAAAAGCGCTTACATGAAAGGGGGTGAACAATACGAAACTTGCAGGCATGAATATTACATACAGGCATTATTCGCTCGATTATTTTTTGGAGTCGATGACGCAGCTGGGAATAAACCACATCGAGCTATGGGCGGGGGAACCGCATCTGTATGTTTACCGCAACGTCCTAGGCAATATCCGGTACATACGTCGGCAGCTAAAAGCGAGAGGGATGAAGCTTGTGTGCTTTACACCGGAGCAGTGCGTCTACCCTTACAATATTGCGGCTTCGGATGCAGGGTGGAGGCAGAAGAGCGTGGATTATTTTACGGAGAATTTATATGCCGCCGCAGAGCTGGAGACAGAGATGATGCTGCTCACATCCGGCATAGGAGACTTCGCAACACCTCTTGAGGAAGCGTTGGACTATGCCAGCGATTCGATCTATCGGATAGCCCGGGTAGCCGAGCGGGAAGGCTTGACGGTTGTGCTGGAGCCGTTAACCAAGTTTGAATCGAACTTGATCACGGACCTAAACGGGATTAGGCGGGTGATGGATCAAATACAATCGCCTGCATTAAAGGGCATGATCGATACGGTCGCCATGCAACTGGCAGGTGAAGGTCCGGGAGATTACTTCGATGCGCTACCGGAGTTAGGTCATGTTCATCTAATCGACGGAGACGGCGTTTCGGATGCGCATTTAGGGCTGGATGACGGTGTCTTGGACTGGCGCTCTTGCCTCACAGCTCTGCAGAACAGCCAATACGACGGGGCTATTACGCTTGAAATTATGGGGTTCCGGTATTATGAGAACCCGCAGGAAGTGCTGATGAAATCGATCGCGGCATTAAGGGAATCGGGTTTCTTATCTTAATCATGTTGATCTGGAGGAACTCTTATGAGTAACGGCACGCTTACGCGGAAACTCGGCTTCTGGTCGGCTTTGGCCATTGCGGTCGGAACGACGATAGGCTCTGGAATATTCGTCTCGACCGGCGATGTTGCACGAGCCGCCGGGTTGCCTTCGATTTCGATTCTGGCCTGGATTATCGGAGGGGTCATCGCGATACCGCAGGTCATGGTATTAGCCGAGCTTTCGACCGCCTACCCGCAAAATGGGAGCGGTTATGTATATCTGAATAAGGCAGGATGGCGGCCGCTTGCCTTCCTGTACGGCTGGGCGACATTCTGGGCGCTAGACCCTCCTTCGATCTCCATCATGGCGCTTGCGATCGTCTCCTATCTGGCCAGTTTCTTTCCCTTCTTCTCGGGCTTTGCCGGTAAGTTGCTGGGGGTTGCGATCATTCTGATGATCACCTCCATTCATTACCGCAGCGTGAAAGAGGGCGGTCGTTTCCAGGTCATCATAACAGCGGTCAAAATCATTCCCTTCCTGATCGTCATTGTTCTGGGCTTGATGTACATGAACTTTGATAACTTCGCTTATACCCCTCTTCCAGGGGCCGAATCCAGCTTAATCGGCGGTATATCCGCCACCACCTGGGCTTACACGGGAATGGCCGCGATCTGCTTCATGGCCGGCGAGTTTGTCAATCCCGGGAAGATCCTTCCGCGCGCGCTCATCATTTCAGTGCTGATCGTGCTTGCGCTTTATACGCTGCTTGCGGTCTGCGTGACGGGTCTTCTGCCATTCGAGCAATTGATGGGTTCGAGTGCTGCAGTTTCCGATGCTGTGAAATATATCCCGGGGCTATCGGGCATTGCCTCCCACTTTGTAGCGATCACGGCGATTATCGTCATTCTGGGCTCGCTTAGCTCCTGTATCATGTTCCAGCCCCGACTGGAATATGCCATGGCGAAGGACGGACTGTTCTTCAAGCGTTTCGCGAAAGTTCATCCCAAATACGAAACCCCAAGCTTCTCGATTATTGCGCAAGTTACGCTGGCTTGTCTGCTGGTGTTTTTCAGTAACTTGACGGCCTTGCTGGGCTATTTCACGCTCATCCAGCTTATCATCAATATCATGGACTTTGCTGCGGTCTATAAATGCCGGAAGCGAGAAGATTACAAGCCGATCTACCGCATGCCGTTATGGAGAGTCACGACGATTCTTGCCATCCTGGGGGCCGCTTGGCTGGCATGGGGAACCTTTACCTGGGCGCCGTTGCAAGGGATGATTGCCGCGCTGATCGTAATCGCGACAGGGCTGCCCGTCTATTACTATTGGGAGAAGAGGTACGGGGCCAACCATCATAAAGACACGAATGTAAGCGCTTAAATTATTTAAAAATAAAAATTAGGAGCTCTGCTCCGATAAATGGAGGCCATACCGATGTTGAAATTTGATGAAGCCTTATTTCTAAAGCTGGTAGAAGAAGAGGGACTTGCCTTCAGAGGGCAGATTGAGGCGATCGTCGATGGCCTTGCCAAGAGAGGCTACAGCAATCTTTTTCTGATTGGGGCCGGCGGCACGATTGCCATGATGTATCCTTATGAATATATCCTGAAATCCAGCTCGTCCATTGAGGTGCACGCGGAGATCGCCGCTGAGTTCATGGTCATGAATCATCGCCGATTCAGTAAGGATTCGGTCTGTATCTTTACCTCCGTGTCTGGCACGACGCAAGAGACAGTGGCGGCGGCCGCTTACTGCAAGGAGCGGGGAGCGACGACGATCGCTTTGGTCGCCGAGCCGAATACGCCGCTGGCCGAGATTGTCGATCACTGCATCACGACAGGCTATGAGAAGCATTCTTTCGATACCTTCTTTATGCTGCTATATATGGTCATTTTCCGGTTCATGCATCATAATAACGAATTCCCGGAATACGAGCAGTTTACGAAGGAAGTAGCCCTGCTGCCCCGCGCGATCCTGGATGCGGTCCAAGCTTTTGATAGCCAAGCGGAGGCTTTCGCCATTCGGCACAAAGACACCGGTTACCATATGATGGTCGGCGCGGGCAACCTCTGGGGCAACACGTACTCCTACGCGATGTGCATCCTGGAGGAAATGCAGTGGATTCACGCGAAATCGATACACGCGGCGGAGTTCTTCCACGGCACGCTGGAGCTGGTGGTGGAGGATACGAGCGTGATTCTGTTAAAAGGCGAGGATGAAACAAGGCCGCTAATCGAACGCGTGGAACGTTTTGCGGAGAAAATAACGAAACAGCTGACGGTGATCGATACGAAGGACTTTGCAATGCCAGGCATCAGCGAAACGTTCCGCAAGCATTTCGCGGTCAGTATCAACTGGGCGGTACTCAGCCGAATCAGTGTCTACCTGGAGCAAGAAAGAAACCATCCGCTGACGCTGAGAAGGTACTACCGACAGATGGAATATTAATAATCGGCGCGGGCACTACATCGTAGTGCTCCTTCTTTAGTCTGAATGGGAAGGCGGAAGCAAGATGAGAATCGTGACAGTCGGTGACAACTGCATGGATGTGTACCTGGCAACCGGTAAAGCCTACCCTGGAGGCAATCCCGTCAATGTGGCGGTCTATTTGCAAGCATTAGGGGCAGAAACGGCTTATATCGGATGGGTCGGAGACGATGCATATGGAGAGATCATGATCGAGGCTATTCGTGGCAAAGGCATCAATACCTCCCACATGTTAAGAAAAGCAGGTAATACAGCGGTAACCGATGTGGAAATGGTCGGTAATGACCGAAAGTTCGGCGACTACGATGAGGGCGTGATGGCTGCCTTTTCGCTCACAGCGGAAGAGATCGAATTTGTTCAAGGCTTCCAACTTGTCCATGCAGGCATTTGGGGGCATGCCGATTCCTACTATCCGTCCTTTAAAAAGAGGGGACTTCTCACCTCCTTTGATTTCTCGGATCATCTGGACAGTGAGCTTGTGCAGACCTTAATGCCCTACGTGGATTTCCCTTTCTTTTCGTATTCGCAGGATGACGCATATATCCGCGGACTTTTAAGGGAGGCCAAACAAAGGGGGGCGAAGGTCGCCGTGGCCACCTTGGGTGAGAATGGTTCGCTCGCTTTTGATGGGGAGCAATTCTACCGGCAGGGGATCGTGGAGGTAAACGTGATCGATACGATGGGAGCGGGGGACTCGTTCATAGCCGGGTTTGTATACGGCACAGTGGAAGGTCGCTCCATTCAAAATTGCCTCGCATTAGGCGCTCAGACAGCCGCGAAGACCATTGGGTATTTCGGGGCATGGTGACTACGAGCCTGCCATCAAGGTATAATAGAAACATAATATGACCTTCGATGGATAGGATGAACACTGGATGAGTTTAAATCCTTCAAGCCCTCAGCCGCTGTATATGCAGATTAGGCAAATGCTGAAGAATGATATTCAGCAAGGGCGGTATAAGCCCGACGAGCAGATCCCGACGGAAGCCGAGCTTTGCGGACTCTATAACGTCAGCCGGATAACCGTGCGTAAAGCGATCGAGGAACTCGTGCGGGAGGGGACCTTGACGCGCATTACCCGCAAAGGAACTTTCGTGGCCTCGAATAAGTTCCACAATGAACTGTTGTCTGTAAGCGGATTCTCGGAATTCAGCTATCAACTGGGCATGATCCCGAATTCCCGCATTCTAAGAAGCGAAGTAATTCCGGCGTCTGCGGATGTGGCCGGACATCTTCTCATCGAAGAAGGTAGCCCCGTGCTGGAGCTAGAGCGACTGATGTATGTCAATGATCGCCCGCTATTCTATGATATCGCGCATTATTCGCTTACGCGTTTTCCGGACTTGGAGAAGAAGATCGCCATGAACGAATCGACGTACAAAATTCTCATCGAGGATTACCGTACCGAGATTGTGAGCAACGACAAAATCATTGACGTGATTGGCGCGACGAAAGAATACGCCAAATTGCTGGAGTGCGATATCGGAGCGAATCTATTCCGGATTCTGAAAGTCGCCTTTGACGTGAATGACGAGCCCGTTCATTTGTCCACTTTCATGTGCGAGACGAGTCGGGTTAATCTAACGGTACATCGGGCCAAATAATTGGGGACCAATATAAACAAAAAATCAAGAAGCGAAAAACCAGCGGCTCAATACTCGAGCAGCTGGTTTTTTATGCTAGATGGGCTTTAAAACGGCTTGCAAGACGGGGAGAATTTGAAGCGAACGTATATGCATGCCAACTCCTTGATAACGGTGCCCCATTGGATTTCATCCCAGGTATGTTTGGTCATGAGAAAGCATCGACCACTCAAATCTACGTACAGCTCTGCGGCGAACGTCGTAGAGAACTTTATCGATGTTTTTAGTTTATATTGCGGCGGATACCCGATTTGAAATCCGCCGCGGCTCAACTAAAGACAGGATAGTTCCAATATGTGTTATTATTGTTTTGAATTGATTTTGTTTGTTGTGAGAGGTGGGGATTTATTGATTTGGGGTACCGGAATCCCAGTACTTTCTTTAGCAATAATATTATTTTTATTAATTAGGACACTCTTCAAGAAAACTTCAAGTCTTGGTGCACTGCTTGTCTTTACCGAACCTTACAGCGAAGCACGTTACAAGTTTCAATTCACGATGCCGGCCTACGGCGAAGCGTTCGACGGCACCTTTAAGCCGATCACACCTGGCACTTATGACCTCTACATCGACACCGGTTGGAGTGGATCCTCCCAGCGCGTTGCGGTCGCTCCTCCAGCCGCTCCTACGCTGTCCATCAACGGTGTCGCGGTGAACGATTCGGCGCTTGCACCGATCGTCTCGAACGGCGTCATGCTGCTGCCGATGCGCGCGCTTGCGGAATCGTTCGGCTGGTACGTGAGATGGAACGCTGCGCATAAGCCGCATTCGTTTCAACGCAGCCTGATACGCAGGGAATCAACCCAGGAAGCGGTGGCATGCCGTCGCTATGGGTGAACGGCAAGCAGCTTATCGGCGCGAACGCCAAGCCGGTGATCAAGAAGGGACGCGTCTACTTGCCGCTGCGCGCGACGTCGGAAGCGTTTGGTTTTCAGCTGACGTGGACGCCAAGCGTGCGCGGCACGCTGCTCGTCTTCAAGCCGCAGCTGCTCGATGAAGGCGTGTACGCAGGAGAAGCGAAGAAGTTGGCCGCCACGAAGCTCCTGAACAGCTATGTAAACGCCATGAACAGTCGCGATGCCGTTGCGCTCGGCCGAATGTTTGTGAAGGACGGCACACCGGCACAGTTGTTCGAGATCATTGGCCAACGGCTCATTACGGGCATCCGCTCCGTGACGTTCGAAGACCGTCCCGGTGACGCACTGCTGGCGTATGTGACGTTCAGCTACCTGTTCGATCCGTACGGAAATAAGTCGGGCACTCAAGGAATTGTGTTCATGCAGGAAAATGGCGCGTGGAAGATCTCGGACGTCGACTGAATGACTGATTAACGCGGAAATGAGGGAACCGACAGTCTCGGACGATGACCATGGCTTTTCCGAATATAGCCACCAAACTTTACGAGTGCTCTGCCTTTTAAACTGCACCATTCCATTTGTATAATGACCGTACCCACACACAGCGTCATTTAGGATTGTTGCAACGTCAGGTAGTCAAGCCAGTCGAACCGAATTCATAATCAACCCACTAGTGATGGTCTGTGACGATCTCATATTTACGTTTGTCCTCCTATAGGTCATATAGGTAAGCGAATGAGATAAATTAAGATAAAAGAACGGTGGAATGAAATGGGAAAAGGGAAAGATAAAGAAATAATGGAGTTCAATGCGCGTTTTGATGACGAGATTGTTGAGATTGCCGGCGTTACAGAAGCTTGCGGTATCGGAGCTGGCAAAGGAATGGGTCAAGTCATGTGGAACCCGTCCATTAATTTAATTGCGTGGAAACGGATAGGGGAAGATGAACCACTTATACGTGATAGAACATGCTTGGAATGGCTTGTAAGCAATAGCGAACTATCAAAAGCAAAAGAGGTCCTTCAAGCAAACAGTCTGGTAAGGTTGAACGTCCGAATTGGAGAAAAATCCCTTATGCTTATTGAAGTTCTTGATCCATCATATCAAGATAAAGAATTGAATGTGGTATTAGAGGAATCCTTCAAACCCGTTTTCTATCATGATGAGACGTTAGGTCAATTTGAATTGGATAAGACGATTGATTTATTTGAAAAAGAAGTTCAATTCGATGGCGGAAGGGCAGTACTCTACTTTGATTGGCAATCGGATGAAGACCAAATGAAGTTGGCGCTTCAAACAGCCTATTCGTTGTTTGGTGATCAGGAAGGGTGGAACAA
This sequence comes from Paenibacillus methanolicus, assembly GCF_008124765.1. Taxonomy (GTDB): domain Bacteria; phylum Bacillota; class Bacilli; order Paenibacillales; family Paenibacillaceae; genus Paenibacillus_Z; species Paenibacillus_Z methanolicus. The sequence goes on from NZ_VNHS01000001.1 coordinate 697,135, forward strand.
GAGACTAAAAGCGTATGCGGCAAATGAATTGCTCGATTTGGCAAATGATTGGTTAGAGCAAGAAGATGAACCTCAGTACGAAGAAATAACGGAAGAGATATTCATCAACTCGATTAAAATCTGGACAATTTCTGTCTTTCCAGACGGCAGATTCACTGTTTATTATTCAGACGGAGACTTGTTCGGGGGGCATTCGATTTGTGTTAGCGGGAACATCAGCGGTGATTTTGAATCAGCCCACATTTGAAACAGAAACCTAGAATTGGTCTCGAGCTCGACTCCGAAGACGCGGGTAGCTGGACTTCGATCTACACCCGATTGGCCCTTCTGTACAAGGAAGGGCTTATTTTCATATGCTTCGAGAACACCCGGCTGAAGTAAAACGCGTTCTGGTAGCCGCACCGGTCCGCAATCGCTTCTAACGTATCGTCCGTTTCGACGAGCAACTTGCCGGCTTTGGCGAGGCGGACGGAGGTGGCGAATTGGATGGGCGACACGCCATATGCGGCTTGGAACCGGATGCTCAGCTGGGGGGCGCTTATGCCGAAGCGGAGGGCAATCGCCTGAACGGAGAAATCCGTCTCGCAGGCTTGCCGTTCCATAAGAGCGGCTGCCCGGTGCATAACCGGATCAAGCGTTCGGCGTCGCTGATCTTGCGCCATCGCATATTCCCGCTTGGAAAGAAATAATAAATCTCCGATCAAATGCTCGATATCCGGATGCAGCTCATACGGATACTCGGCGCGCAGCCGGATTAAATAGTCGTAGGTCGAGCTTAGGCGCTGCACGTCGCGGATGCGTATTTTTCCGGGAGGCAGCTCCAATTCGCCGCTTAACTCCGCAAAGTGAAACGAACTTGGCTGAAGCATCCGTCTTCTTAGAAGCATGCCGGGCGGGCAGAACAGAAGCTCGCCGTATTCGGCTTCTCCGCTTGTCGACTCCTCGCCTTCGATCGTAAAGGAGATATGTCCGGACTGGACCGCCAGCACCGCCCAACCCTTATACCGATCCTCCGGATACCGGAATTGCTCCATGCCGCCGTTGTAGGAATAAGCCAGTACCTGCATGCGCATCGTCCCCCTGCGAAAAAAAGTATATGAAATCTTATAAACCGATGCATGTTAATGCCAACATACATGACTTATCATGACATTACAAGGGATGACCGAATACGGTTATTCGAAAAAAAAACAAATGGAGGGAACGACGACATGAAGCAGTCGGTCAACATTTTATCCTATGAAGAGCTGGAAACTTACCAAAATCAGGGGTATCTCGTGCTGAGGAACGTGTTCACGGAGGCGGAGGCGAAGGTGATGCAGACCGAATGCGACAAGCTGCTTACGCTTGAGCGCTACACGGATACGAAGAACGTCCGCGCCGGCTACAAACGTTATGCCAACGGAGACGTCAAAATCGAACGGTTCGACCCGGTTCACGACATATCGCCGGTATTCGCCGATCTCGTGCGGGACGAACGCATACTGGCTCCTCTGCGCGATATCTATCTCGACGAACCGCTGCTTTTTAAGGATAAGCTGATCTTTAAGCTTCCGGGCGCCAACGGGTATTCGATGCACCAGGACGCGTCATGGTGGCAGGGTTTCTCGATGGAAGGGCTGGTCTCGGTCATGGTTGCCATCGACGGGGCGTCAACCGAGAACGGCGGACTGGAACTGTTCCCCGGCTATCACGACCGGCTCCGATCGACACCGGGCGAGCTCCGAAACATGAACGAGGCGGAGATTGCCGAGATCGACCCTGCAAGCGGAGAGATCGTCGAGACGAATCCGGGCGACGTCATTCTGTTTCATTCCTTCACTCCGCATCAGAGCGGACCGAACTTATCCGAAAGCAGCCGGAAACAGCTGTATCTCACGTATTCTCCCTCGAAGAACGGGCAGCTGTACCAAGCGCATTACCAGCATTTTCAGCGGTACGCGCTGGCCGGGAAGGACACGAACGACTATTATTTCCTGTAACAATCACCGGCCTTCTCCGCAATCGGAGAGGGCTGTTTCACCATCGGGCGGGTGGTGACAACGGTTACATGCACACGCTATAGTAAGAGAACGGAAACATAAGGGAACGATTGGGGAGATCGCCAATATACACCTGTATGATCGTCGAAGACGAAGAGCTGATTCGCGAAGGGATGAAGATGGGCATCGATTGGTCTTCTTACGGGCTGACGCTCGCGGCAGCGGCGGCCGACGGCAAGGAGGCGCTTGAGCTGGCTGTTCGCCTGCGGCCGGATATCGTGCTCACCGACGTCGTGATGAAAGAGATGGACGGCATCGAACTGGTTCGCCGTCTGCGCACCGATATACCGGATAAAGACATCCGCGTCATCATGATCAGCGGGCATGAGAAAGTCGATTATATCAAGTCGGCGCTGAAGCTTCAGGTGATCGATTATTTGCTGAAGCCGTTCCACGACGAAGAGCTGGGAGACGTGCTGCGCCGGGTCGTAGCGAGTCTTGATGCGGAGCGGAAGCAGCTGGAACGAGTCCGCATCCTGGAACGGCGGCTTGGGCACGAAGAGGTCGATCCGAACGGTTCAGACCAGCGGAAGTCCGTCAGAGCCGTTAAAGCGTATATTCAAAACGCCTTCCGGGAGGAGTTGACGCTCGCTCAGCTTGCCGCCCAGGTGCACCTGTCGCCCAATTATTTGGCGAATCTGTTTAAGAAGGAAACGGGGGTTACGCTTAACGACTATATCACTGAGATTCGTCTGGCGGAGGCGAAGCGGCTGCTTCGGGAGGAGCCCGGCATCTTAGTGTTTGACGTGGCGGAACGTGTCGGGTATAAGGACGGGAAATATTTCACGAAGCTGTTCAAGCGCGAGGTCGGCCTGAATCCAAGCGAATTCAGGGAGCGCGTATGAATGCCTTATGGCGGTGGCTCGGACGGCTCGATTCCCGAACGAGTCTACGCAGAAAGCTGCTGGTCGCCTTCACGCTGATCGTACTCCTTCCGACGATCGCGATCGGATTTTTCTCCTATCGCAAGTCGTCTTCGATCATTCAGGATCAGACTAGCCGGGCTTATATGGAAGCGCTTCGGCAAACGTCGATCAACCTATCGTACCGGCTGACCGAGGTGGAGAACATCTCGTATATCGTCTATACGAACGACCGTCTCCAGGACATGCTTAGGCGTGCGCGTACGAAGGAGCTTACGATTGCGGACGTGATGAATGATTACAAGAACATCAAAGACATCTTGTACAATCTGGAGAAAAGCCGCAACATCTTCCGAATTCGTCTGCTCATTCCGGGCTCGGCGTTGTATACGGCCGAGAATATCAGCCTATTCGGACTGAGCGATCGCGATTTCATCCGCTACCGGGACGAGCTGAACGGGCAGAAGGAGAAGATGCAGTGGAACTATCTCGGGCAGACTTCTTATCTGGGAGCGGGCGTGAAGAGCATCATCTCGCTTCACCGGCTGATGCTCGATTTCAAGAACGTCACCTCGGCGCTTGGCGTCATTGCGATCGATGTGGAGGAGCAGACGCTTAAGGACGTGCTGCAAAATATGAATCTCGCCCTCCCGTACAAGGCTATGCTGATCAAGGACGAGAATGTCATTACTTCATACGCCAATCGAACCGATCTGGACATCGATCAAGCCCCGCTACCGGAAATACTCCGGTTGGGAGGGGGGCCGGAACAAGGCGTCAAGACGATCCGTTATCGCGACGAGACGTATCTGTATCTCGTTCAGACGCTGGAGAACGTCGACTGGCAGCTGATTGTGCTCATTCCGGCGCTTAACATCACGGATCAGAGCGATCTGCTGGGCGTGTATATTCTGCTCCTGTCGGCATCGCTGATCGCCATTGCGATCTTGATGTCCTACCTGATGTCAAGCCGCATCACGAAACGTCTATCCGTACTGGCCGACAAGATGAAAGGGATCGAGTATGGCCGCTTCGGAGAGACGGTCGAAATAACCGGCCGTGACGAAATCTCGCTTTTGCAGAAGCGATTCAACAAGATGTCGACCCAGATCAAGAGCTTGATCGAGGAAGTGTACCTGATCACGCTGCACAAGCAGAGGGAAGAAATGAAGGTGCTGGAGGGACGGATCAACTCCCACTTTCTGTACAATACGCTCGATGCCGTGAAGTGGATGGCCATCAAGTCGGGCGCTCCGGACATTGCCAGGGTCGTGACGGACCTGTCCAAGTTTTTCCGCATCAGCCTGAACGGCGGCAACGATAGGATTACGGTGGAGAAAGAGCTGGAGCATGTGAAAGCGTACGTCGACATTCAGAATGTCCGGTTCGGCGGCAGCATTCGGACGGAGCTGCGCTTTGATCCGGCCTTGTACGATGTCGAGATCATTAAGCTGATTTTGCAGCCGATTGTCGAGAATGCGATCATACACGGCATCAACAAGACGAGCGGAAGCGGCGGTGTCATCGCCCTTCGAGGCAGGCTCTCGGGGGAGCGGATTATACTGCTCGTATCGGATAACGGAGTCGGAATGGACCACGAAACCGCGGCCGGATTGCTGAACGGAACGGCGAGCGGGTACGGCCTGCGCAACGTCCATCAGCGTCTTCAGCTGTATTACGGCGAGCAATGCGGCGTAACGGTTCGCAGCAGCCCCGGTGTCGGCACGACGGTTCGTTTGGTGCTGCGGACTCGGCCGATCGACCCGGTGCGAACGGAGTAAGATTGGACACCTAATCGTAGAACTGCCCCGTTTATGGGGCGGTTCTGTTTTTTTATACTACATACATAGGAGTGAAAGCGATTCCACAATAGAGAAGGATGTGTTGGGATGTCCATCGTCAGCGAGGAAAGGATGCCGGAGCTGGAGAAGCCGGAGGTGCGTACGAAGAAGCGAAGCCGACGATCCTGGTCCTGGTTAAGGGATTACGATTTGTACCTGCTGCTCGCGCCGGGGCTTGCGGCTCTGCTGCTGTTCAAATATGCGCCGATGTTCGGGGCGGTGATCGCGTTTAAGGATTACAACATTGCAGCGGGAATCTGGGGTAGCCCGTGGGCCGGCTTGAAGTATTTCGAGATGTTGTTTCAGGACGATAAGTTCTACTCGGTACTTCGGAATACGGTACTGATCAATCTGTATAAGCTGATCTTTCAGTTCCCGCTGCCGATCCTTCTGGCGATCATGATCAACGAAGTGCGCCATGTTGCTTTCAAGCGCGTCTCGCAGACGATCACCTATTTGCCGCATTTTCTGTCTTGGGTCATCATCAGCGCCATCTTCATTAACTTGCTGTCGCCGCAGACGGGCGTGCTGAAGGATCTGTTCCACCTGCTGGGCATGCAGGACATTATGATGATCGCAGACGAACGGTTCTTCCGCGGCGTCCTTGTCGCGTCGGCCGCCTGGAAGGAAACCGGCTGGTCCTCGATCATCTACTTATCCGCGATTTTGTCGATCGATACGCAGCAATATGAAGCCGCGAAGATGGACGGCGCCGGACGTTTAAGGCAAATCTGGCACGTCACGCTGCCGGGCATCCGGTCGGTCATCGTATTTATCATCATGCTGCGGATCGGCAGCGCGCTGGGCAATGACGTCGAGCAGGTGCTGATGTTCTATAGCCCGCTTGTTGCGGATGTCGGCGACGTCATCGGGACGTTCGTCTACCGGGTAGGTTTCGGCAGCATGCAGTACAGCTACACGACCGCCGTAGGGCTGTTCCAGTCGTTAATCGGGATGATCCTGATCGTGACGGCCAACTATTTCAGCCGCAAATTCGGCGAGCGCAGTCTCTGGTAGGCACTAGGAGGGGTATGAAATGAAATTACGAACCAGGGGAGAAGTTGTTTTTGAATACGTGAACTATTTCCTTCTGCTGCTGGCCATTCTCGTCTGTCTGATTCCGGTGCTGAATATCGTCGCCAAATCGTTCAGCGATGAGTCCAGCGTCGTGGCGGGCGATGTGGGGATTTGGCCGATTCACTTTACGACGGAGGCGTACCATTACGTGCTCAGCAGTCCAAAGTTCCTTAGCTCGTTTTCCATCTCGGTGCTGGTTACGGTGATCGGAACGCTTATCAACGTTACGCTCACCGTCTTCACCGGGTATGCGCTATCCCGCAGGAGGCTCAAGGGGCAGAAGGTCATTATGATGCTGTTCGTGTTTACGATGATCTTCCAAGCCGGCATCTTGCCGACCTATTTGATCGTGAAACAGCTGGGGCTGCTCAATTCGATCTGGTCGCTGATTTTGCCGGGCCTGGTCAGCCCTTTTAACATGATCATCGTCCGCCTCTACTTCTGCAACATTCCGGACAGTTTGGAGGAATCGGGCAAGATGGACGGCGCCGGCAACCTCCGAATACTGTTCCACATCATGATTCCGCTGGCCATGCCGGTGATCGCCACGACAGCTCTGTTCTGCGCCGTCGAATATTGGAACAGCTACTTCGACGCGCTGATGTACATTAGCAAGCAGAATCTTCTTCCGCTTCAAGTGTATCTGCGCGAGGTCATCTTCAGCACCTCGGACGCGAACAACAACGTCGAGATGGTGGCTCAGATGCAGATCGCGCAGGAATCGATTCGCGGAGCCGTGGTCGTTGCGGCAACCTTGCCGATCGTGCTCGTTTATCCGTTCCTGCAGCGCTATTTCGTCAAAGGGATCGTGCTTGGCGCCGTAAAAGGCTGACATAAGCAACCACATTGATACATGGGGGGTTCGATATGCAAATGAGGTGGAATCACGGAAAACGGATCTGCACCACGCTGGCTATTGTTCTAGGTGCGGTGACGGCGCTTGCCGCCTGCAGCGGCGGAGGGAACGGCAATTCGACGGAAACGTCGTCTTCGGAGCCGACAACCAAAGAGAAGGTGACGTTAAAGGTGCTCGTGCCGAACAATGTCGCGGAATTTCCGAGCGGGAAGGATGTCAATAACAACGAGATCGCGAACGGGATTCGAGAGAAAACCGGCTTCAACGTGCAGTGGGAGCTGATGCCGAAGGACGCGGAGGCGAAAAACCAGCGATTGAATGTCACCATGGCGTCCGGAGATACGCCGGATTTGATCATCCTGCAGAATCCCGACAAGCCGTTATTCGGCAACTTCGCTCAGCAAGGGCTGCTGACGCCGCTCGATTCCCTGCTGGACGATTCCGGACCCAACATCAAGAAGCTGATGACACCGGAGCAGTGGAAGTCGGCGAAGTGGGAGGGAACGACGTATGCGATCCGTACCTTTAACTACAGCAGCGCGACATACGGTTTGCTTGCACGCAAAGATATTTTGGCTGAGCTGGGCTTGAAGGAGCCGAAAACCCAGGACGACTTTTACGAGGTGCTCAAGGCGATTAAAGCGAAGAAGCCGGACATGGTGCCGTATACCGCTAATTTAGCCGAGGGGTTGACCGGACTGGAGGCGATCGCCAGCATGTTCTATCCTCCGGTCGATTTCGTCCAGAAAGACGGGAAGGTTGTCTATACGGCTGCGCTGCCGGAAGCGAAGAGCTTCCTGGAATTCGCCTCCAAGCTGTATGGCGAGGGCTTGATCGATAAGGAATCGGTCGTGAACAAGACGGCGAACATCAAGGAGAAGCTGGCAAGCGGCAAGGCGGCTATGGCAACGATCGGCTGGTGGGAGGCCCAGGCGACCGAGACTGCGGCGAAAGAGAAGTTCCCCGGCAGTCAGCTGGCCTTCATCGATCCGCCGACCGGCAGCAACGGGGCTTTCGGCATGAGCAAAGTATCGGTTGTCTCCAAATATTTCGTCATCCCGAAGGCGAGCAAACATGCCAAGGAAGTGGTGGAATTCCTGAACAAAGCTACCGAGCAAGAGATCATCGATTTCATCTCGTTCGGCGTTGAAGGGACGCACTACGAGAAGAAAGACGGGAAGGCCGTACCGACGAAAGAGATGGACAACATCAAGTATAAGGTGTATTACAACATGTTCGACAAGGTCGAGCTTGGCTTGCAGCGGATGGAGAACGCCGGACTGGCGCCGTACTACACGCCCGTTGCCAACGTGGCGAAGCACGAGAATGTCGTCGACCTCGTCGCGCCGGTGCCGATCGTGGATCAGAAGAACCAAGAGCTGAGAGACTTAAGGGATCAGTACTTCTTGAAAATAATTACAGGCGCGCTTCCGTTGTCCGCCTACGACGAATTCCTCGACAAGTGGAAAAAGGCCGGCGGCGAAGATGTCGTGAAGGCGCTCGACGAGGCGTATAACGGCAAGAAATGATGCGATAGAAGAGCTTGAAGATCTAAGATTAGGAGAATCGGACATGGACACGATCAATCAACCGTTACGCGTCGCCATGATCGGCGCAGGCAACCGGAGCTCCGTGTATGCGGCTTACGCGGAGAAGGAGCCGGGGCGCATGCGCATCGCCGCCGTCGTCGAGCCGGACGCCGTCCGGCTCGAGCAGGCCGGCGAGCGTTGGAGCATCCCGCCGGCGCGAAGATATGCCTCGGTCGAGAGCATGTTGGCCGACCCGGAGCTGAGCGTCGAAGCCGCCGTCAACGGCACGATGGATGCCCTCCACTTGGAGACGACGCTGCCGTTGTTAGCGGCCGGCCTTGACGTGCTGCTGGAGAAGCCCATCGGCATCTCCAAGGATGAAGTGCTCCGGCTGTTGGAGGCGGCCAGGTCGACCGGGCGGAAGGTGATGATCTGCCACGTGCTCCGGTATGCCCCCTTCTATCGGAGCGTGAAGGAGCGCATCGCGGCCGGCGATATCGGGGACATCCTGTCGCTGCAGACCGAAGAGAACGTCAGCTATCACCACATGGCGACCGCCTTCGTACGAGGCAAGTGGAACCGCAAGGATCGGTGCGGGTCGTCTATGCTGATGCAGAAGTGCTGCCACGATCTGGATTTGATCGCTTGGTTCAAAGAAGGGTCGGCGCCCGTCAAGGTCGCGAGCTTCGGCGGCCGCACGTTCTTCCGCAGCGAGCGGGCGCCGGAGGGGGCCGGGACGCGCTGCCTGACGGATTGCCGCATCGAGGGGACGTGCACGTTCTCGGCGAGAAGGCTGTACGTGGATCGAGGGCTATGGAGCCAATACGCTTGGCATTCGGTGGAGCGCGAGACGCTGCATCCGACGACGGAGCAGAAGCTCGCGTCGCTGCGCGAAGATAATCCGTACGGGCGATGCGTGTGGCATTGCGACAACGACGTCGTCGATCATCAGACGGTGACGGTGGAATTCGCCGACGGGAGCACCGCCTCTCACGCGATGACCGGCGGTTCGCCGCGGCCTTGCCGGACCGTCCACGCGATCGGAACGAAGGGCGAGATATACGGCGTAATGGAAGACGGCTATTTCGTCGTCCGACGGCCGGACCCGGAGGCGGAAGGGATGTACCGGGAGGAGACGGTGCGATTGGATGTCGCGGACGACATGCACGGCGGCGGCGATTTGCGGTTGGTCGACGATTTCGTCAGCGTTCTGCGCGGCGCTGAGCCGTCGATCTCGACGTCATCGCTTGAAGATTCCGTCTATGGCCACCTCATCGGCTTCGCCGCCGACGAGGCGATGGAACGGGAGGCAGTCGTCTCGGTGCCGTCTTTATCTTGATAAATGAAAAATAAGGAGAGGGGCATGCCCGGTGGCGGGCGGCCCCTCTTCGTTGTCGCTTGAAGAGCGTCATCTCCCGGATGACGAATGGCCGAATCGGAAGCGAGGGTTCTTTTGCACCGTATTTCGTAGCTTAAGCCACCTAATCGTAGTCCTGCCCCGTTTGCGTTCATTCCTTTATTACTTATAGTAGTAGTGTCCGATTGAAAGCGATTACATCGCTTTGCGGTCGGATCAATATCGGATTGAAACGGAGGATGATGACATGACAAACAGATCTGTTCCGGCTCGCACCGGAACAAGCCGCCTAAGCCGGTTTGCGCTCTGCCTGCTGCTTCTGCTGGCGGCAGCGTTGCCCGCGGCCGCGGGGGTACGGCCCGAGGCTGCGGCGGCTGCCGGCGAAGGGCCCTATTTCGTCGACAGCGCCACATGGTACCGGGATTATGCGCCCGGGACGGTAAGCCCGAACGAGGGGACCGTCGAGATGACCGTCCGCTTCGACAAGCCCTACTCGGAGTTCGACAATGACTATGATTTCATGTTCCGGCTCATTCCCGGACAGAGCGGTCCGGGCTACACGTTGTACAGCGTTTATATCCCTCTGCCGGAGCAGAAGCCGACGGGCTCGACTTGGGAGCAGCCGTTAACGTTCTTCGTGAGGAACGGCGACGTGAGGACCGGCTTCAAAGAAGTACGCGCTATTGCGCCGCCGTCCAAGTTAAGCTACACGGTCGGTCAGCCGTTCAACCTGGCCTTCTCGTGGAAGCTTGGCTCGGACCCATATGTCGCCATCTATATGGACGGTGAAGAGATTGCCAGGACAGAGACCGATAACGAGATCGTCCCGGTGATGGAGAAATTCGTGCCTTACGAGTTTATGGTCGAGCGGGCTGCTCCTTACAACGTGTCCAATCTGAAAATATCGACCCGCGCACTTAAAGCCGACGAGCTGGAGACGTCTACGGACGACTTCACGAGCGGCAGGGATACTTCCCTGCTCGCGGACATAACGCTCGGTCAACCGGTGCAAACGCAGAAGTTCGTGACGCCTTGGCATACCGAATCGGGCTACAGCGTCGTGAAACCGGCGTTCCGGGGCGACAAGCAGGTGTTCTACCGTAACGAAGCAGCGGTCTTCCCGGTGATGACGGTCAATTACGGGAGTGCAGAGAAGACGTATAAAGTCAGGATCGTAGCCAGGAAGCCGGATGGCGACACGGCATTCACGGAATCGGTAGACGTAGCGGTCCCCGCCGACGGCACGCATCGCGTGCTTGAGCTGCCGCTGCCGAAATTGAACGACAAAGTGGGGTTCTGGTATTTGGAGACGACGGTCGAGTCTTCCCCAGGGAATTCCGTCGTCTACAACAACGCCGTCTCCAAAGTGCCGGTACACGACGCGGCCGTCCCCGACGGCAAATATGCCGACTATTTCGGCATCCATGTGGATTACAAGGACTCGATGGCACCATGGGCCAAGATCAACACCGACATCACGCGCACGTGGGAAGATGCGAGGGTGTTCATGTGGTACGACATCGAACCGACGAACGGCGATTTCCGTTGGGATCATTCCGATCAGTACGTAGATGCAGCCGTCGCGGCCGGATTGGATGTGCTGGGGGTTCTCGGCAATCCTTCGAACTGGAACTCGACGCGTCCTTCGGTCAGCGATTTCGATGACGATAGTTTCAAAACCCCTTATCAATATCAGGCAGGCCGGTACGTATCTAAAGACATCCGGTTTCCGATCGATGAGGAGAATCGCGGAAACGAATGGGCGGAATACGTCTACAAGACGATGAAGCGGTATGCAGGGAAAGTCAAATATTTCGAAGTCTGGAATGAAGTGAATTTCCACCCGCCTTACAGTCCTGCAGCCTTCTCCGGTACATCCGACGAATATTTCCTGATGCAGGAAATCGCCTACGCGCAGGCCCAGCGGGTGAAAGCCGAAACCGGGCAAGAGCTGTACATTTCGACAAGCGGCTTCAGCTCCGTCGCGGACCGCTCGATGGCGGTCGAAGCGATAAGTAAGGGCAACTTCGATATTTACAACATTCACGGGTACCAAGGGATCCAGTTTATTCAGGACGATATTCTTCCTGCCTACAGAGCAGCGAAGCAAAGCAACCCGAACCTGCAGCTGTGGCAAGGGGAATTCGGTCCGATTAACGAGCTGTATACCACCATACCGGCCAAGATGTACGGCACCGTTCAGCGATATATGGATTTCCTCGCGAACGGCGCGGACAAATTTTTCGGCTTCGGCAGTCCGAACGAAGATAGTTTCGCCACTCGTTACTCGGTATCTCCGACCGAGGTATTCCAGACGACGGCGATGCTGCAGCACCACATTCGCAAGGCGGATCAATATCTCGGGTCGTATGGATTTACGGGCGATGGGCTTCTGCCGGTGAAACATTACTTGAGCCGAACGGACGACAAATATTTGAGCATTCTATCGTCGAACCAGCCGCTTACGATCAGCCTGGGCAATGCGGATAAAGTGGTTACGGTGGAGGACAATTACGGGAACCTCGTTCCGGTCCAGTCCGGTACCGTCTTCAAGAAGAATACCCTCTTTATCGTCAGCAATGAACCTCTGGATATTAGCGGGGTTTCCGGAGACGTTGCGCTCACGACGATTCGCAACGGCGGTTTCGAGAACCTGAACGGCGACCCGATGGGCGGGCCTTCAGGGGTGAAAATCGACGACTGGACGATGGTTCAAGGCGAATACGGAAAGAACGCATACGTGAACAAAACCGGACCCTATCAGGGCTCGAATGCGGTCGAGTTCGACTCCGCGGGCGCTCCGGGCAACCGAACGTTCATGAGCCAGACGTTACGCGTAGCGGAGGCGGGACGATATGTGCTTTCGGCCTCCATCAAAAAGCTGGAAGGCGGGGCGGACGTTCAGCCGGAATTGAACATCTGGGCCGGCAATAGCGACCATCAGCTGGCGCCCGTATCGCTGACCGGTCAATACGCTTATTATGCGAAGCCGTTCCAAGTGACGGATACGACGAAGGAGATTACCGTCAATATCGGAATTTTGTCCGGCGTCGGCAAAGTGGTGTTCGACAACGTATCGTTCGAGCTCGTACCGGTCGCGATCGAGATGGACAATTCGGATCCGGTCGGCGTGACGTTCACCAACACGACGGACAGCAACAAGTGGAACAATACGAGGGAGAACGCGACGGCGAACAAGGGCAATTTCGCATTGAATACGAGCCGGGACGGTCAAGCGGCCGTTACCTATACGCCGTCTATTCCGTTGCCTGGCATGTACGAGATCTACGAGTGGCATCATTCCACCAATAATGCCACGACGAAGGCACCGTTTACCGTCCATCATGCGCGCGGGACTTCGGAAATAAAGGTAGCACAATCAAGCGACTTAGGCGGCAAGTGGAACAGTATCGGAACGTATTCGTTCGACGCCGGTTCGACAGGAAGCGTCGTCATCTCGAACGGGTTCGAAAGCGGAACAGGCAACTTCATACTCGCCGATGGCCTCAAATTTGTCTGGCGGGGCAGTGACATTCCCGTGGAGATCGTAATGGACAACAAAGATTCGTCGGGTGTCGTCTTCTCCGATTCGACGTGGCGAAACACAGGGGTTAACACGGGCGCGCACAAGGGAGACTTTGCGTTGAACACGACCAAGGGCGGCCTATCGAGCGCGACGTATACCCCCGCAATCCCAATGAATGGTATGTACGAAGTGTACGAATGGCACCACTCGACGGCAGGCCCGACCGACGCTCCGTTCATGATTCGGCATGCGGCCGTCACGGAGCCGATTAAAGTTGACGTCGATCAATCGAAGAACGGCGGCAAGTGGAACAAGATCGGCACGTACCCGTTCCTAGCCGGCACGACGGGCAGCGTCGCGATCGTCAATGGAAACAAGACCAGCAACTTTATTTTGGCGGATGGCATCAAATTCGTTCGTGTCGGACCTTATGTTCCGGCAGAAAGCGTTGCCGTTACCGCGGCGGGGCATACGTCTCCTAATAAGGTGCTGAAGGGCGGTAGGCTTGCTCTGCAAGCGGCGGTTCTGCCGGCCGATGCGACCGACCGCTCGGTTGTCTGGAAAGTGACGAACGGTACCGGCGCGGCGACGATCGATCCGGCCACGGGTATGCTGACCGGCGTGGAAGCCGGCACGGTTACGGTAACCGCAGCGGTAACCGACGGTTCTGGCGTATCGGGCGAACTGCTCGTTCACGTCGTTGCGCTGGAAAGTGTTACGGCAGCCGTTGACCGAGCGATACTCAAGAACGGCGACCAAGCCGTTATCAGCGTCACAGGCGTCATGAGCGACGGAACTTCTGCCGATCTTAGCGAGGCCGAGCTCGTCTTCGCAAGCGACAGCGCCGCCGCGTCGGTGGACGACGAAGGCCTTGTGACCGCAACGGCCGCAGGCGAAGGAACCGTTCGCCTAACGGCAGCCGTCACGCTGGGCGGGACAACGGTCGAAGCGGCAACGGAGGTACTGGTGGACAACACGGCACCGGTCTTGTCGGTCGAGCTGAGTCCAGCCTTGATATGGCCGCCGAATCACAAGATGGTGAGGGTACAGGCAGAGATTGAAGCGGAGGACGCTGCATCGGGACTCGCCTCTGTTCTATTAACCTCGATTACGAGCAATGAGCCGGACGCAGGGGAGCCGGATATCGAAGCAGATATCGGCACCGCAGCGACGTCATTCAGCGTGAGGGCGGAACGATTAGGCAGCGGATCCGGCCGCATCTATACCGTTACGTATACGGCAACCGACTTCGCGGGCAACCAAACGGCCGTTGTCCGTACGATCACCATTCCGCACAATAAGTAACGGTTTAGGTAATGAAGGCAGCCTTAGTTCGGCATACTGTCCGGACTAAGGCTGCTCCTAATATATCAACAAAACAAGGAGGCATGTTTACCACATGAAGTTTGCCATTATCGGCTGCGAGCACGCCCATATCGAAATCTTCATCCAAGAGATGCTCGAGCTTGGCCATGAATTGGCGGGCATTCACGAAAGGGAGGATAACGCGCTAGCGTTGTCGCTGGCGAAGAAATACGAAACGCCGCTCGTAAGCGATCGCGATTCGCTGCTCGCGCAAGCTGACCTCATCGGCAGCTCCGCCGTTAACAACGAGAAAATCGATATGATCGAGTTGTGCGAGAGACATGGCAAGCCGATCATGATCGACAAGCCGGCCGTGACGAACCGTCGGGATCTGGAACGACTGCAGGCGGCGATGGAACGCGGGGCCATCGAGATCGGCATGCTGCTGACCGAACGGTTTCATTCGCCCGTCTACACCCTGAAGAGGCTGATCGATCGAGGAACGCTCGGCCAACTGGCGACCATCGGCATGCGCAAGCCGCATCGGCTGAATGCGTCAGCTCGGCCGCAGTGGTTTTTCTCCAAGGCGCAATGCGGGGGCATCGTCGTCGACTTGTTGATTCACGACTACGATCTGCTCCGCTGGTTGACCGGTAAGGAAGTTGTTCGTTCGCAGGGGAATATGACCAAGCGCATATTGCCCGAATATCCCGAATTTTATGATTCGGCTAGTGTTCAAGTCGTGATGCAAGGAGGCGTAACCGCTCAGTTGTACGCCGATTGGTATACGCCTTCGCAAAGCTGGACCTGGGGGGACGGAAGAATATTCGTGACCGGAACAGAAGGTTTCGCGGAATTGCGGCTCTCGGGAGACCCCTTCGCGGGGAGGGAAGCTATGGTTCTGGTCACGACGAATTCGAGAGGCCCCGAGCAAGTAGCTCTGGAGACCCCGCCGACGACGATTACGGAAGATTTCCTGCTGCGGCTCGAATCCAAACCTTCCATATTGACCGGCCGCGATATTGTATTCGCGACGAAAGCTGCTGTTGAAGCTGACGAACGAGTAGACAGGATTCGCTTAGAGGAGGATGAACATCGATGGTAAACGAACAAACGGTCAAAATCGGAATGATTGGTCTGGACACCTCTCATGTGACGGCCTTCACCGAGTTGTTGAACAATCGCGATCATCCTTATCATGTCGGCGGAGGGACGGTGGCAGTCGCCTATCCGGGCGGCTCGCCGGACTTTGAATTAAGTTATTCGCGCGTCGAAGGTTTTACGGAGAAGCTGCGGGAGGCGTATCAGGTGCAAATCGTTCATTCGCCGGAGGAGGCAGCCGCATCTTGTGACGCCATTTTTCTGGAATCGGTGGATGGGCGGGTGCATCGGGAGCTGTTCGAGCGAATCGCGCCATACCGCAAGCCGGTATTCGTGGACAAACCGTTCGCCTTGAACGCCGCCGACGCCCAAGCGATATTCGCGACCGCGGAGCAATACGGCTTTCCGGTAATGAGCTGTTCCGCGGTGCGTTATGCGGAGGCATTGACGCAGGCCATCGCCGACGAGCGCGAAGGCAGCATCATCGGCGTGGATTGTTATGGACCGATGGCGCTGCAGCCGACACAGCCTGGGCTGTTCTGGTACGGCATTCATACGGTGGATATGTTGTTCTCCGCGCTCGGATCTTCGTGCGTGGAAGTGAAGACGGCGACGACGGAGGAGCACGACGCCGTGATCGGGGTCTGGGATGATGGACGAATCGGCACGATTCGAGGAAATCGCCGCGGCAACAACGAGTTCGGCGTGCTGCTGCACCGGGAGAAGGGCACGCAGCATGTGGATCTCGCGGCGAGCGCCAAACCTTATTATGCAAGCTTGCTCGAGAAAATCATGGCGATGATTGGAACGGGGACGCCTGGTATACGACCGGAGGAGACCGTAGCGATTATCCGCTTCATCGAAGCGGCCAACGAAAGCAGGCAAACAGGGGAAGCTGTTAGGTTGTAACAAGGCAAAGCATACAATTCTATTCATGAGGTGACCGGGTTGAGTAAAATCATACATTTTGGAATTGTTGGAGCGGGCGTCATATCCGCTTCCCATGCCAAGGTAATTAGCGGCAATCCGCATGCCCGGCTGTTGGCCGTGTGCGATGTCGATCGGGAGAAAGCGGAGAAGTTGGCCCGTGCATACGGAGCGGCGCATATTTTTACGGAGTTGGCCGATATGCTGGCGCTTGAACAACTGGATGTCGTCATTATCTGTTTGCCCAGCGGAATGCATGAAGCGGCAGCCATTGCGGCAGCGAATGCGGGTAAACATATCTTATGCGAGAAGCCGATCGATATCACCTTGGAGAAAATCGATCGTATGCTCGAAGCGGCGGACAAGAACAACGTGAAGCTTGGCTGCGTCTATCAGCGCCGCACGATGCCCGAAGCGATAGCCGCCAGGCAAGCGATTCAGGAGGGCAAGCTCGGCAAAATGGTGCTGGGCGACGCCTACCTGAAATATTACCGCAGCCCGGAATATTACAAGAGCGCGGGTTGGCGCGGAACCTGGGAGCATGACGGCGGCGGCGCGCTTATGAATCAAGGCGTGCATGGCATCGATCTGATCCAATGGATGATGGGCGATATTGCGTCCGTATTTGCCCATTCCGCCGCTTTGGTACGCGATATCGAAGTCGAGGATACCGCGGTTGTTGCCGTCAAATACAAAAGCGGAGCTTTGGGCGTCATTCAGGGCGCGACTTCGGTATATCCCGCTCAAGACACGCGCTTCGAGCTGCATGGCGAGAAGGGCACATTCATATTCGGAGATAACGGAATCCAGCTGTGGAAGACGGCAGACGACTCCGTTGAGATACCTGGCGGGAGCGAGGCGGCCAGTCCCGGAGCGGACCCGAGAGATATATCGCTTGAGGGGCATGTCGTGCTGATCGACGATATGATCGACGCCGTTCTGAATGACAGGGAGCCGATGATTAACGGGGCGGAAGCGCGGAAAGCCGTAGCCGTCATTATAGCGATCTATGAATCATCCCGCACAGGCAAAGAAGTATTTCTTTAATAGGCTGTTCGATTCGGAAAGGGAGGATGGCATGAATCCAAAGCCGGAGCGGCATACGTTCAAGAAAGATAGACTACACGTAAAGGTATTCCCGAATCGCCAAGCCTTGGGCGAGGCGGCGGCAGCGGAGGTCGCGGAGCGGATGAGGAACCTGCTGCGCGATAAGGAGCGGGTACGGATGATTTTCGCCGCCGCGCCGTCGCAGAACGAATTTTTGCAGTCTCTGGTTCAAGCAAAGGACATGGATTGGTCAAGGGTTGACGCATTTCATATGGACGACTACATCGGATTGCCCGAATATGCGCCGCAGCGGTTCAGCCGATTTCTTCAGGAACGGTTGTTCGATAAGGTAAAGCCCGGCGGAGTCCATCTTATTGACAGCAGTAACGGGATTGGGGACGAATGCGCGCGTTACGGCAGGCTGCTGGCCGCGGCTCCGATCGATATCGTGTGCCTGGGAATCGGGGAGAACGGACATCTTGCATTCAACGATCCTCCGGTGGCAGACTTCCAAGATGCGGACATTATGAAAGCCGTGCGGTTGGATGAAGCATGTCGCCGGCAACAAGTCCATGACGGATGTTTCGCAGACATCGACTTCGTTCCGACTCATGCGCTGACGTTAACGATCCCGACGTTAATGTCAGGCAGGCACTTGTACGGCATGGTCCCCGGTCCTACCAAGCGAAAGGCGGTCACAGCAACGCTTGGCGGAGCGATTACAACGGATTGCCCGTCATCCATCTTGCGAATACATCCAGACTGCGCGTTGTATGTGGATACGGAATCCTACGGGGAGGATGATCATAACGTATGAGTCATGCGAGAGCGAGCATTGCCGGGCTGCATTATAAAACCGGCAAGCCCATTCAAATCGATATGATGAACGGGATTATCAAACGCGTAGAACTTTTGACTGATCGGGCGATGGGAGGGGGTACGGATCATCTGCCCTGGATCGGCCCGGGATGGGTTGATTTGCAAGTCAATGGATTCTCGGGCATCGATCTTAACGCCCCTTCCCTTACGACGGAGCATGTGCATGAGCTAACAAGGAAGCTCTGGGCGGAAGGGACGACCACATTCTACCCGACCGTCATTACCAATTCGGACGAAAATATCGAGGCCCTCGTTCGGACGATCGCGCAAGCGTGCGCCATGGAAGAGATGACAGCGGCCAGTATCGCCGGCATTCATCTGGAGGGTCCGTTCCTATCGCCGGAAGACGGACCGCGCGGGGCTCACGGCCGTGCTTTTGTTAAGCCGCCTGATTGGGAGCTATTCGAACGTTGGCAGTATGCTGCGGAAGGACGCATTCGACTGATTACGTTATCACCGGAATGGGAGGGAGCGCGCGCGTTTATTGACCAATGCGTCCGGAACGGCGTCTCGGTGTCGATCGGACATACGTCCGCCACTCCCGAACAGATCCGTGCAGCCGTGCAATCCGGCGCATCCTTGAGCACGCATCTGGGCAATGGCGCGCATCTCAAGCTGCCAAGGCATCCTAACTATATTTGGGAACAGCTGGCGCAGGACGGCTTGTCGACTTGCATCATCGCAGACGGTTTCCATTTGCCGGATTCCGTCATGAAAGTCATGATGAAAGTAAAGGCGGATCGGTTATATCTGGTAAGCGATGCGGTATATTTGTGCGGGATGGAACCAGGGGTCTACGATACTCATATCGGCGGGCAGGTTGTGTTGACGGCGGAAGGGAGATTGCATCTGGCGAATGAACCAGGATTGCTTGCAGGATCCGCACAGATGTTGAAAGCGGGGATCGAACATCTCGTGGAATCCGGACTGAGCGATTCGGCAACGGCTTGGGATATGGCTTCAGTCCAGCCCGCTGCGTATATGGGACTGACAGCGGGAGAAGGCTTGGCGCCGGGAGCTCCCGCCGACTTGATCTCGTTTTCTTGGAAGCGAGACAGCCGGCTCGAGTTGCATAACGTCTACAAATACGGTCATCTCTCCATTCGGCTGACCGAACCAACCTGAAGCAGACGGCTACCGTCCTGGAGCCGAGCACGTACGCTTTGTCCCCTACATCAAGAAGGCGCAGCGTCCTCACATTTGCAGGATTTCCGATTACGTTGCGTAAGAGACAAAGAAAGACGCCCCGGATTCACATATGAAGTGAAAAGGGGGCGTCATGGCATTACTTAGGGCTTAGGTGTAGGAGGAAATGGTTCACTTTCTATAATTTCCAAATGGTGTATGTTGTTCCATTAGCAGAGGTAGATTGACCATATACGGTCCAGCTGGAAGGAACGTTCCACAGGTCAACAACGTAAGCCCTCGTTCCAGAAGTTGCACCGTTCAAATTGATAAGTGTAAAGTAGGTTGTTCCACTCACATTGGTATATTTGTCTTTAATGGCCCATCCGGAAGGAACGTTCCATGTATTAATGACCATATTGGTTGCTCCATAAGCT
This sequence comes from Paenibacillus methanolicus, assembly GCF_008124765.1. Classification (GTDB taxonomy): domain Bacteria; phylum Bacillota; class Bacilli; order Paenibacillales; family Paenibacillaceae; genus Paenibacillus_Z; species Paenibacillus_Z methanolicus. Next base: position 717,047 of record NZ_VNHS01000001.1, read on the forward strand.
GCACCACCGTTCAGATAGATAAGACTGATGGTGGTGGTGCCAGTCGCCGAGGTATATCGATCAGTAATGGCCCACCCGGGGGGAACGTTCCGCGTGGAACTAACTGTATTGCGCGCTCCATAAGATGCACCGTTCAAATCGACAATAATGAAAAAGGTTTTTCCACTAGAGGTATATTGTTCTTTAATGCCCCATCCGTAAGGAAGAGGATCATAGGCATTAACCGTTCTTGTGTCGCCGTACGCAGCGTGGGCTGTGTAGGAGGCAGTGTTGGAAAAATTCAGCAGGAGCAGAGAAAAAATAAATAGAGTCATCATCTTTTTTACCATAAAATTATAGTTCCTCCTAATATGTTCGTTTTTGTTGCACGTACAGAAGAACCTGTCGGATGACAAGAACATGGTTGGGGCATCGTCTTCAGAGAAATCATGTCAGGTTTCGCGGATGTCGTCTGCTTCGAGCCTACGCATGGTTGGCGCTCAGGCTATAACCGGACTTGGCTGGACCGTTCTCCGTGCTTTCGTACCATTTCGATTGAATCTGATACATGCGCGCGTACTCGCCCCCAAGCTTCAGCAGCTCCTCGTGGGTTCCTTGCTCGATAAGCCGCCCTTTCTTCATGACCAATATGCGGTCGACGGCTTTGCAGACCCCGAGCCGATGCGAGATCAGCAGCGTTGTTTTGCCTTCGGCCATGTGAAGGAAATTCTCGTACACGGCAGCTTCGGTTATGGGGTCCATCGAAGCAGTCGGTTCATCCAGTACGACGACCTCTGCGCGGCGGAAATAGGCCCGGCTGATGGCGATTTTCTGCCATTGACCCAGGGACAGCTCTCGCCCGCCGTCGAACATGGGACCAAGCAAGGAGTCGAAGCCGTCCGCGAGTCCCTCGATAAACTCGCTTGCTCCCGTTTTCGCCGCGGCTTCCTCCAGCCGGTCGTCATCGGCTAGTCGGTCGACGGAACCGAAGCCGATGTTCTCGCGGACCGTGAGTTGATAGCGGACGAAATCTTGGAACACGGCCGTTATTTTCTTCCTCAGTTCGTTCGGGTCGATCGATCCGATATCGATTCCGCCGAATCGAATGGCGCCTTGCGATAGCGGATAAAGACCGAGCAGGCATTTGGCCAGCGTCGATTTGCCGGCGCCGTTATCCCCGACGACGGCAATCTTCTCTCCGGCGCGTATGCGGAAGCTGACGCTGCTCAAGGCGGGATTCGATTGGCCAGGGTAATTGAAGACCAGGTCTTCGGCATCGATGATTCCCTCGATTCGGTCGCCCGATGGCAGAGAGGCCTGTAAAGGGCACTCTTCCCCAGGCAGTTCGAGAAACGCGAACAGCTCGCGGGCGAAAAGGATATTCTGGTACATGAGCGCCAAGCTGGAGGAAATGGCCATGAGCTGGTTCTTAGCCGATGTGAACGCCTCAGTCAACGCGACGTACTGACCGAGCGTCAGCCGTCCTTTCGTGCCGAGCCAAGCTAGGCCCAGCATGAGCGCTCCTCCCACGAGACTGTTGAGCGAGTCTACGCCCCAGTTTAGCGCGATTCCTCTACGCTCCAAGCCAACTTGCTGCTTCGCATTTTGCCAGAACAAGCCCCGCCACCGTTCGATGAAGTAGGCGGAGAGCCCGAACAGCCGTACTTCCTTTGCAGCCTCGCGCCCGACCAGCAGCGTAAATACATATTGCGCTTTTCGGGCAACCGGCGTCTGCATGATCATCTGGATGAAGCGCTTTTGCCCCAGCTGCATGTTTACGATGAACGACGGGGCCGCAAAGATCAGGAGCCCTGCAGCGAGCATCCAATGAAAGCCGGCGATGACGACGAAGTAACCGGCGACGGTAAGCAGGCTTTGCGCGATCGAGAAGGATGCATCGATGAGAAGGAGGCTGTTCTGACTGGCCGTCGCGCGGTGGAAGGAATCGTAATAATCCGGACGGTCGAAATAGACGAGCGGAAGCCTCGAGGACTGCTGCGCCATCCGGTCCTCGATATGGAATTTGGCTTTCATCTTGAGCGAGGTCATGATGATGCCGTCGAGCGACTGGATGCCTGCGGCTGCAATCGATAACCCGACCTGAAGCAGGATGATCCGACCTGCCTCGCTGAGGGGTTGTCCTGTCGTAATGACCTGCGATACGGAATTGACCAGCAGACTAATCAGATAGAGATGGGCGATGGACTGAAAGGCGAGCAGAAGACGGCAAGCGATCGTGCCCAATAAACCGAAGGGGGACACGGTCCAGAGTAGGCGGTACATCTTGATCAGTGTTGACAGCAGGTCCGTTGTCCGCATATGCGAGTCCTTCTGCATCAGCCGGCGAGCTTCATCCCTGCACGGCGTCCCGTGCTGACAAGCAAATCAATATCCGTAGTCGTATTAATAACCCCCTTGGCTAACACTTTGCCATCCGCAGACAAATAGTAGGCGAATGGGAACCCTTCCAGCTTCACTTCCTCTTTAATGGATGGCGTTAACGCATAGACGGGTGCGCTCAGACCCGTTTCATTGATTTTCTCGATAATGCTGTCGACCTCGCCGTCTCTGCCTTCCATGATCACCTGCGGCTTCACGTTATATTTCTGCTCGGCGTACGGAAACAGCGGATAGACGGTACTGCAGATCGGGCAGCCGCTTGACGAGAAGAGCAGCAGCGTTCCTTGCCGATCTGGGTACGACACGCTGAATGGGATTTGCTTGACGACCGATTGCATGTTGAATCTCGGAAAGGGCGATCCGACCGGCAGACCTGTCTGATTCGCTCCGAGCACCTTAGTCGGCTTCTTCGCGATGGCGATGGCGAATATCGTGAGCGATAAGACCAGCAGCCACAACACAATATAGGAAATCGAGATCATATCCATATGTTCTACCTGCCTTTCGCAATGCGATATCGATACCGGAATGCCGCGGCGATCGCATAAATCATGACGATGCCGAAGGAGCAGAAGACGGTCGCGATGACGTCCATGGCTGCCATCCGATACAGTCCGGTGGCTTCGCCCTGCAAGAGCAGCGGAATCATGCAAGCCACCAGAACGATCGACCGGATCAACGTCGCCGTTCCGAGCGGCTCTTCCACCAGATCGCCGAAGCACTGGCAGTCCACCTGCTTATCCTTGGCCCGCATTGCCCGAATCGAGATGATGATGAAGCCTGCCAGCATGCACAATAGAATCGCCTCGCCTGCCAGCCTTAGCGGCTCTACCAGCAGAAGGGCGGCTGACGCGATTTCGACGAAGGGAAATGCGCGAGAACCGAGTTTGGCGTAGGAATCTTTCAAGCCGATCGCGAGCAGCGTTTCGTAGAAAGAAAAACGGGATGCCAGCTTGGCGATTCCCGAAAACGCGAATACCGTCGCCAAGAACACTTGTAGAAGGATATAGAGCTCGTTCATACTGTCACCTCAATGGCTTGTAGTGGTCATGAACAAAAGAGAGGGACGCTGAATCGCGTCCCTTTCCTTGCATTTTCTAGCAGCCGCAGTAACCTCCGCCACACGGCATACCGTTCTCATCGTAAAACAGTACGACTCGCTTACTGTTGTAATAGCCACAGGCATAAACTGAACAAACCGCGGTTTGAATACACATATTATTCACCTCCAAATGAGACGCTTGGTCACATCCCTTTCTTCCTATTTACAGAAATTGATGCAACCTCTAGCAGGATTGACTGAAGCGATTAGTAGCAGCTTCCGCAGTAGCCGAAGCAAATATTGCCGTTGGCATCGAGGACGTATCTCATATATTGAGAGTTTCCGCAAGGCTGAAGTTTGCAAAATACGCCGCCGTCTCCGCAAGTAGACATTATGATTCACCTCCCATCAGGTCTTCTTGACTATGAATAGAAGCGCTTACAGTTTTAAATATTAGTCGATATTCTCGGCTTCGTCTTGCCAATTTTTGTGCGACCATTAACGATTTTTGCTATAATCTTGCTGAAGTAAACAATAGACTCTTAAAGTGGGGTGTATGAGGACGGCTAATCTAGTGGAGTTGGAATATCGAAGTCGAATCAATCGGGTGGTTCGCTATATCGAGGAGCATTTGGATTCCCCGCTCACCGTGGAAAAACTTGCTGATATTTCGTCTTTCTCCTTTCATCACTTTCACCGCGTGTTCAAACGCATCATGAACGAGAACGTCATTCATTTCGTCAATCGGCTAAGGGTGGAGAAGGCGGTCAAAGTCATCGTCTTCGAACCAGAGCGCAGCTTGACCGACATTGCGCTCGAATGCGGGCTGCAGTCGCCAGCCCATTTCTCTCGGACATTTCGCCGATATACCGGCCTGAGCCCTACCGAATACCGTGTGGAATATAGCATCGAGAAGTATGTGCGGTGGCAGGAGGCGCGATTGTCCGAAGAGAACGGAAGCATCCGGCTGCCGGAAGTGGAGGAGAAGTATCGCAGCCTGAAGATCGAGGTTAGGCAGCTGCCGAAGCGATGCGGAGCCTGCATTCATCATGTGGGGACGCTAATCCGTGAAGTGTCCGACCAGACCGTCTCAGAAGAGTTCGGCAGACTCGAAGCTTGGATGCAGGCCCATGATCTGATGGAGGCCGATACGCAGGCGATCGGCGTGATCTTCGACGATCCTTGCATCACCCCGGAGTCGAAACAGCGATATACGGTGTGCTTCACGACATCGAGGACAATCCCCCCTTCCCTCGAGGTTCTGCCCATTACGCTCCCCGAGGGCAAGTATGCGGTTATGTCGGTAGCCGAGCCGATTGATGTGCTGAACGAGCTTATGCATATGGTGACGATACGTTGGCTTCAGCTCAGTCCCTATCAATGGGATGAAGACCGGTGCATGATGACGATTTTCCAAGGTGCTCCGCTTCAAGATCCCGAAGGCCTGGTACGAATCGAATTTTGCATTCCCGTCAAGCTGAAATAAGAAACCGGTCGGTCAGGAATTATCCTGATCGACCGGTTTTCTTTTTTCCTCTATCAGTATCGCCCAAATGAGAAAGTACAGCAGCCGTTCAAGACAAAGAGCGGCTGTTGTTCGTCATTATTATACCGGACCGATAAGCCTGACCTGTCGGGTGACAAGTACATACGTACAATGGAACCCGCTAATTATGCGGATTTTTTTATTTATGTACCCAAGTTCTTGTCTTGCGTTAATGACGCTTGGAGTAGGGAAACACTGTCCTTTTTCGGCGTTTGAGTGATATATTGAACTGGATTGCTCATGGTATCAGTTATTGCATTAATTGTATTATAGGACTCGTATTACAAACGCGATTGCGGACGAGGAGGAGTCGACTAATGGGTGAGAAGATGCACGTCGACGAAATGGAAATTGATGAGGCGCTCGTGCGCCGTCTGCTTGTCGATAAACGTATCACCGGTGTGATCGATTGGGCAACTATGGGCGTTGGCGATCCTGCATGCGATGTCATGGTCGCTTGGAAGTTACACTCGCCGGCGGCCCGCGATGCGTTCCGTGAATATCTTCCGACGGACGACGCTACGTGGGCAAGAGCCCGCGGATGGGTCGTTTCTCAGGCAGTGGGAGTGCTGGCATACTACACGCCGGAAAACAATCCAGTTCTGTATCAGGAGGCGAGATCCTGGCTCGACCTAGTACTATCAGAGTAATATATGGTAGTTTTTTACGAGAACAAAGGTTATAGATGTACGATTAGAGAACAATCATATAATTGAGAGTGGAAAGGGTGAGTTGATGCGTGTGATAAAAGAGTCCCTCATTCATCTTGATGGTCGAACTGTAACATTACTGGACAGCGGCACAGACGAGAAAGGACAATACCTGTTAGTTGAACACATGATTACTCGGCAAGGTCCAATGAACGGTCCCCATTGGCATCCTGTTCTTCAGGAAAAATTCACGGTAAAGGAGGGACGAATGCGATTTATTATTGACGGCAATGAAAGGATTGTGGAACAAGGAGGTCAAGTCACCATTCATCCTAATGAGACACATCAGTTCTGGAATGTTAGTGATAATCGGCTAATTGCACTGCACGAAGTTCGCCCCCCAGGACAACATTGGAAGATGTTTAAGTTAATTCACAAATTAGAATGTGAGGGTAGGTTAAACAAGAAGGGAATTCCGTCAAACCCTTTATGGCTTGGAGTCGCCTGGAAATGTATCGATGGTTACTTAGTGGGGCCACCGCGAAGAGTGCAAACAGTATTTTTGGGTGGATTGGCACGGCTAGCCGAGTTTCTTCGATATCGAATATGATATGATTTTCGCATATGGGGGAATGATCCATCGGAGCTAGGTATGGAAGGAGAGATAATTATGGGTAAGAAATATGTAAAAATTCGGATATATTCGAAACTATATTCAAGGTGATGACGTCTTAACTAAGGCATGCATCATTTTGTCGTAATCACGAAGGGAGCAGATTACCTTTGAAAAAGGCGCTAATTATTAGTTCACTCCTTGCAATGACGCTGCTGGCTGCTTGCTCATCCAACTCGAATATTACTTCACCAGATACACCAAACAATCCCGTTGCAGTTGATAATCAAAAAGAAACGGATTCGGTCGTTACCTTATTGGATGAAGAGGCTTATCAGGGTGATGAGCTAGAAGTGGTGAAAACCATCAACCAACGCGTTACATTCTACAATCAGCGGAATAACGAACAATACCCAACCGTGTTTACGAAGGAGACCGTATCTGGCACGGATCTCGAAGCCGACAAAGACAATAAAACGATTATTACAAAGTTAAGTGATCCGAAGTTTACGGTTCAAGATGATCAGATCACGGTTGCTGTTCATGAGACTTATCAAGACTCTCCGTTCGGGCCAGAAGGAGATACCTTGTACACGCTTAAGAAGGTGGATGAGGCATGGAAGATTTACGGCATCGATTGAAAAAAGAAAGCCGACATATTTACTTCGGCATCTTTATTTTCTTTTCTGTCACCATAAATGCCCGTGCGGAAACCGTCGCGACCGGTCCTCAAACTGCTCGTGTTGTGGTTGACAATAATAAGTGTACGGTGGCTTTTTTGAACCCGCTTCCTACTTTATGGAAGTGGGTTCTTCTATTATGAGCATGATAAGAGAACAGGCTTTCGAGAGGCCTCCTTCGCCTCACCGGTATGAGCAGTCTTTAGCATGAAGAAACCCATGTCTGATGAAAAGACATGGGTTTCTCGACAATCTGGGGCCATCCGATAAAGGAAGGCCTTAATACTTGCCGTTACAAACATCACGGAGAACCCTACTTCTGTGACTGGCAATCAGGCACAGTCAGCCATCAGGTTGTTTGGCTCTGTCATGATTGTCTCGTTCGACATGCGCTTGCCCCCATCCAGACAGCGAGCTCATAATCGGAATGAAAGTCTTCCCGTAATCACTAAGAGAATACTCAACTTTAGGGGGAACTTGCGGAAATACTGTTCTGACGACGATACCGTCATTTTCCAGCTCCCGAAGATGTTGTGTAAGTATTTTTCGTGTAACGTATGGCAAATCGCGCTGCAATTCTCCAAATCGCATTGTTCGGCCGCTCAGATTCCGAAAAATATAAGGCTTCCACTTTCCGTCGATTACAGCCAGAGCCGCTTCGACAGGACAGAAGCGGTTTTCCTCGTCCATAAGCAATCCTCCATTGTATCAAAATGGATACTATGTTTCTCAAAAGTGCGTACTTTAGGGAATCCACTCAAGCAAATTATAATATAAGCAGCACAAGCTGAACATATTTCGTTTACAGTTGAGAATTTAGCATTGAGGTGAAACTTTAGACAAGGGAGAGCATTCTAATGTCAAAATCAATTGATGAAGGCAGTGCGGTACATGAATTTGGCGATCCAGGTGTGCTGAAATTGGAAAATGAGGAACGTCCGGAGCCGCAATTTCTATTAAGTGCTAATACAGGATAGGAGTCATCCGTATGCTTCACCTTTATTGGCTACTGATCTCAACGGAGTATGAAGTCAATCAAATAAAATAGAAAAAGGTGATCGACAAAATGAGTCCATCCTATTGGGGACCAAAGTCTGTAACGTTTTGGTTGGTAGGTGTTGTTACACTGTTGATGTTGTATATAGGAGTAAACGGATTTCTTCAACCAGAAGCCGCTATACAAGGCTTTGGTTTACCATTGCATGATGCTGCTGACAAATCTATTGTTTGGGTTAAAGCAGATCGGGATTTATTCATCGGCGTATTTATGCTAGCTTTGATGGTGCTTCGGATGAGAAAAGCAACCTTGGTATTTTTATTAGCTACAATAGGTTCGCCTGCATTAGATGCGATTATAGTAGTGCAAAATGCAGTTGATAAAACGCCATCATGGATTCATATCGTAACCGTAATATACATGTTGATCGTAAGTTGGATGTTGTACCAACAAGAGAAAAATCAATGACAAGAACTTGGGTACATCCCGAATTGTGACAAGAACGTATACACATTGCCGCGGTGCCTTCCAGTCGCTAGGTCGAACATTAGAAAAAGGTACAGCTCTTCAAGAAAATTGATGAGGCTGTACCTTTTTTGCTTTTAAACGGACACCATCGAACGGGGAACGATAGCTAGATGAACAATCCATTATTCAATATCCGGATAATTGCTCTATTCATTTATGTCACTCATTCATCATTTTCATGGTTTGGTGTGAAATTTGCGAAGCTCAATCAATACCGGCGATATTCAACCTATGGGTGTTTCGATAAGATTGGGAACAAGGGAAGCATGCGATACTTTCAGATTGTAGAAAAGGAGAGAAACGATGAGATGAATCAGAAGAACCTTGCATCCGAGCTAGAGGCACTTCCCAACCTTTCCATGACCATAAACACGTCTAGGACATCCAAGCTGAGAAAACGGTTGTGGAAGGAGAGGTATTTATTCCTGCTGCTGCTGCCGGGGCTGCTTTACTTTATTGTATACCGGTATGTGCCGATGCTCGGGAATATCATCGCCTTCCAGGATTACAGTCCATTCCGAGGTTTCTTGAACAGCGAATGGGTCGGATTGCAGCATTTCCAGAAGATATTCAGCGATCAAGAAGTGATCCGGGTACTGTGGAACACCATTTATTTGTCTTTTTTACAAATTGCTTTTGCATTTCCCATTCCCATCGTGCTTGCCATTATGCTCAATGAACTGAAAAGCGAAAGGTATAAGCGAATTGTGCAATCCATCTTGTATTTGCCGCATTTCTTATCGTGGGTCGTGGTTATCGGCATTGCGACCATCTTCCTGAAGACGGAGGGTCTGGTTAACCGTCTGATCACGCCTTTGTTTGGCATCGAGCCGATCGCTTTCCTGCAAGAACCGGGCTGGTTCATGCCTTTGGTTATTCTTGAGGTGATTTGGAAAGAGGCCGGGTGGGGCACGATTATTTTTCTGGCGTCCCTGGCTGGCGTGAGCCCGAGCTTATATGAGGCGGCAGTGGTGGATGGAGCGGGCCGGTGGCGTCAGATCTGGCACATTACGCTGCCTGCGCTGCGCAGCACGATCATCATTTTGTTGATTCTTCGGCTGGGCACAGTGCTGGATTCCGGCTTCGAACAAATTTTTCTGATGCTGAACCCTTTTACGATAGAGGCAGGGAATGTGCTGGATACTTATGTGTATTTCTTAGGCATTCAGCAGTCGGACTTCAGCTTCGGAACAGCGGTCGGTTTGTTTAAGAGCGTCGTCGGCTTTGTTCTCATTCTGAGCGCAAACTGGCTTGCGAAGAGATTTGGCGATGAAGGCGTTTTCTAAGTTGTGATAGATTTAAACAAGGCGGGTGTATACCATGCGTTTTCACAAATCGTTGACCGAGCGGATAAGTGGTATGATGAATGCAAGTTTGCTTGGCTTGCTTGCTCTGCTGATGATTTTTCCCTTCTATTATATCTTCGCTGTCTCCTTTACTTCTTATGAGGAATATGTGGCAAGCGAGCTCATCTTGTGGCCCAAGCGGTGGGTGTTGGATGCGTATACGTACATATTTAACGCCAAGGAGTTTATTCGTTCATTGGGTGTTACCATCTTCATTACGGTCGTTGGATGCTTGGCCAATTTGCTTTTCACTGCAACGATGGCTTATGCGATGACCCGGAATATATGGGGTCAAAGGACGTTTCTGCTTCTCGTCGTGTTCACCTTCGTTTTTCACGCGGGCATGATCCCGACCTACTTAATCGTCAAAGCTACGGGCCTAATCGACAGCTATTGGTCGCTTATCCTTCCGAATTTGATTAATCCGTTTAATCTGATCGTGTTCCGTCAATTTTTCCTGAATATTCCTAGCGAGTTGAATGAAGCGGCTGTCATCGACGGCGCAAACGATCTGCAGGTATTTACGAAGGTGATCATTCCGTTATCCAAGCCGGCATTCGCGGCATTCGGATTGTTTTACGCCGTCCTGCAGTGGAACACCTACTTTACGGCTATTCTGTATTTGAACGACCCGGCCAAATTTACGATACAGGTGATACTCAGGCAAATTGTCATTCTGAACGACGCTGCGAATACGCTGACTTCGGCTGCCCGTGACGCGGCAATAGCCGAGAGCATGCCGCCTGTAGAAACGATTGGGATGGCTGCCATCCTAATCGCTACGCTGCCCATTCTGCTTGTCTATCCTTTTCTGCAAAAGCATTTTGCGAAGGGGGTGATGGTGGGATCCGTGAAGGGCTAACAGGGGCTTCATACTTCAAAAAGGTAGCGTTTCCATCCTATTTAACGGAGGGGTAGTATGAAAAAAATAGCGACACTCTGTCTCATGATCAGTATGGCGGGAAGCCTGGCCGCGTGCACAGCGAACCATTCACCGTCTGTAGAGAATACATCCACAGCGCCGGCCGATACAACAGAGGATGCGACATCGAAGAAATTCAGCATTACTTCCATTGGCGGAACCTGGTCCCCGCTCCCTAGCGCAGACGGCGAAGGTCTAAAGGCCATTAATGAGAAATTTAATATCGATTATAAGCCCCAGTTTGTTCCTTATGGCGAGTATAGCAGCAAATTGCCGGTCGTGATGGCCGCGGGAGACTTGCCCGATATGATCGGTTGGGAGATGGTGGACGCCAATTTCATGAAATGGGTGAAACAGGGGGCATTTATGCCGCTTGATGACTACATCGACGAGTTTCCTACATTGAAAGCCGTTCCTAAAAGCGTGTGGGATGCGGTCACAGTGGATGGCAAAATTTATGCCATTCCGCATTATTCACCAGCAAAATACGCGAAGAAAGCCGTGCTCCGCAAGGACTGGCTGGACAATCTTGGTCTCAAGATGCCGACTAACTATGAAGAATTGAAACAAGTGGCGATCGCCTTTACGAAAGATGATCCGGATCAGAATGGAAAAGACGATACCTACGGATTTGGACTTTCTCAGGATATCGTCTATGGCGCCTCCCTGGGCGCGGCATGGGATACGGGCTGGTATCATAAGAACGAACAGGGGCAATTAATTCCAGGGACGATATCCGAGGGATTCAAGGAACAGACGCAATTCCTCGCGGACTTGTATAAAGAGGGAGCGATCCATAAGGATTGGGCCGTCTCCAATGTTATTGATATCCGCAAGGACTTTTACGCGGGTAAGTATGGGATATGGTACGAGCAGGTGACAGGTCTTGACGAGGGGATGTTCAATGCGCTGCTGGAGCATTCGCCAGAAGCCAAGATTGAAGTCATCCCAGCCTTCAAGCAAGCGGATGGACAGCAAGGCTTCTTGGAGAGCTCCGGTTATTATACGGTGACGATGCTGAATGCCAAGATGAAGAACGAGCCTGATAAAGTGAAGCGGATTCTCGGTTTTCTCGATTATTTCCGCACCTTCATCCCCTTTGATGAGCGCAACCCGCAGAATCCCGACTTTGATTGGATTTGGGGAGGGGTCAACAGAGGGTATAAGATGGTCAACAACACGGTTGTTCCAGAGCCATTCCCTGCTTCGGATGTGCGGCCGACCCGATATAGCCAGATCGCGAACTGGGCGCCGAACGATGAAGCCAATGAGCCGTGGAAATCATTGACGAACCCGCTTGCCAAGAGTTATACGCAAGCAACGGTAGAGTTACTGAAAACGACCAAGTTCTACATCAATCCGGTAAACCGGGTTTCTTCCGAAGTTCTAATGACCAAGGGAACAGAGCTGAATGAGATTACGCGGGAATGGCAGACGAAGATGATCGTAGGTGAGGAACCGATAACCAGCTGGGATAAAATGGTGGAGGAATTCATGAATAAAGGCGGGATAGAAGTCATTGACGATGTGAACAGGCTTTTGCAAGAAACAGGCACGACGGGAGAATGGAAATAAGAGATTAGCCGCTGTCCAAAGCAAGAAGAGCCGGTACAGGAGAAGACCTGTGGCCGGCTCTTCTTATTGCTGCTCGTTTTTTCGGAACTCGGTTGGGGTGAATCCTGTAAGTTTCTTGAACATCCGGTTAAAAGAGTTCACGTTCTGATAACCTACGGACTGCGCCGCATCTTGAATTCGAATATCCGGTCGAAGCAGCAGCTTCTTCACTTTGTTGATTCTTACGGAATTGACGTAGTCGACGAAGTATTCGCCTGTTTTCTCCTTAAAGTACCTGGATAAGTAGCCGCGGGATATATTGAGCTTGTCTGCAATCGTATCGAGCGTAATGTCCTTGTCATAATGCTGCTCCAGATAGTCGTATACAAAGTCAATGATGTGATCGCGCTTATCCATGATCTCCCGGACAAGCTTGGACGATCTCTCGATCATGATAGACAGGATCTCATCCAAGTGCTCGTACGTATAGCAGCTTGGCAGCTCTGTAATCGCGATCCTTGCGGGATCAGGGTCGATGTGCCGCTGCTGCAGGCTTTTGTGCGTACGTAAGATAACCGATTCCGCGAATTGAAGGACGCTTTGCGAGGTTTGGCCGCGCTTGCTCATTTTGCTAAGCACTCGGCGAACAATCTGAAGTGAAGCGGCAGCATTTCCGCTGTGCAGATTCGCTTCCAATTCTTCCTCTTGGACTTGTGACAGCCCTGCCTCTTCTTCTTGACTTGTGTCTGCCGAAACAATTTGCGTTTCAATGCCGAATTTTCTCTTTTTCAGCTGGCTTAGACCGGTCTGGTAGGCTTCATTCCAATTCTCCGTTCCTTGGGAAGCCGTCAGGGTGAAGAAGCAGTATTCTCTTTCCGTCTCAAGCATATGACGAGCGTGCTCTAGGGTTTGCGCGATTAGCGGGTCGTTCCGGTCCGTGAACACAATCGAGACAATCTGGTCCATTTCCATCTGGAATGTGATGGATTCTGCATACGTCTGGGCGATAATTCGGTTAACATATTCGCGTATGAAGGAGGTTGCCCGTTCCTCCTGCACATTCAAAAGAGACAGGTTGGATTTGTAGCTGACTTGAAACAGCAGAAGTACGAATGAGCGATCCTCGGTGATGCTGGTTAAGCTGCTTTCATCCTGGAATCGTATTTTTTTCAACATATTCGAGTAGGCGTAGTGCCGCAGGAGAGATTCTTTGTCGGACATATCTTGGTGGATATCGCGGTGCGATTGTAAGATATCGTTGATTTTGTGATGAATGATGTTGAATTCCTTAATCCCGCTCTCTACATGAAAGGGAACGTTCCACATCTGAATTGCGTTAATAATGCGCTTTACCGGTGCATTGAGGCGAACGCTGATCAGCAAGGATACGATGACGCTGAAGGTTATGGTCAGAACGAGGAGCAGCACGAACGAATAATTCCAGCGAATCTGGCTCGAGATGGTCCGGTCCGGCAGAAGATGGACGTAAGTTAAGCCGTTCTCGCCTTTCTTATAAAAATAATACACCTTGTCTTTCATTACATAGCCCGAAGGACCGGGAAGCTCCGGAAAAGAGATGACGTCCGGCTTCGATGAGGTGTAAATCGTCCGGCCTTGTTCATTCAGAATGAAGAAATATTCGTTCACCGACTGGCCCAATTCCTTATACATTTGGTCCGCATCGACCATCGCCAGTAAATCATAGCTCGGCAGCCCCTCATTCCTCAGCATGATGGGGAGCAGCGTCTTTTGCTCGATCCAGCTATTGACGCCCTGCTCGACAAAGACGGATTCGGGGAGCAGCCGGAATTTATCTGTCTGCGAGAGCTGGTCCTTCCAGAAGGCGGCGCTATAATCGGCACTGGTATAGTAGCGGTCGAACATCGTCTCTATATCCGTGCCGCGGCTTTTCTCAATCGCAAAGCCGGAGTTCTTGTTCATCAGGATGAGGTTATCCAGATACAAGGCGCGGTTGGAGACGAGAAGCCTGATCTTCTTCATCGTCGAGACAGCGCTCGTATAGTTTACAAACTCATCCTGCGTTCCTTCCAGCTCGAGAGAAAAGGTGAGAATGGAGCTGCGGATGGAATCGATCAGGCGATCATAGTTCTCGGATGTTTTCTGCAGATTTAACGTGTTGTGGCTAATCACCTCTTCTTGCAGACTTTCCCTGTAGAAGATGACGGAATACCAAATAAATGCAGCCATAAGGGAAATCACGACCGTAAATCCAAGCAGCAGGCGGATGAACAGGGAGGACGTATATTCTTTGAGCCTCCAACCGGACAAGATTTTTTTTAGCGATATCCTGAAGGACATAAAGTTCTCCTTTGCCATGGATAGTTGTCACTCTAATTAAAGCATGATTAGCGGCTCCGGTGTATCACCGTATTTTAACTTTATACACGTATTTGAGATTAAGGGCAGGTGTAAATGCGGTTCATTGAGGTCACGTGGCTTTAAAAACCGTTGAACTCATGTTCCATGAATACTGGGCAATTTTGAACCTCATTCATCTTTTTCAATGTTTGTGCCAAAACGGTGTAGCTTATCGAAAAGCGATGATGTTCAACCGGTGTTCATTTCGATAACGTAGGGACACGTAGAGAACAAGAAGTGTTAAGGAGCGGAACGAAGATGAGAATCGATAAAATCGAAATGAGGCAGATTCAAGTACCGTTAAAAGACCCCTTCGAAACAAGCTTCGGCCGGATGGACAGGAAGGATTGCGTGATCATCAGCGTACATAGCGGCGGCATAGTCGGATACGGGGAAAGCACCGCTTTCTCGCATCCTTTCTATAACGAAGAAACAACCGGAACGATCTGGTATATGCTAGAGCATTTTCTGATTCCTGCGTTATTGGGCAAGGAGGTGGCAAGTCCCGAGGAGGTATCTGGCTTGTTCGCCTCGGTTCGCCGCAATCATATGGCCATCGCTGCGATCGAGACGGCTGTCTGGGATTTGTATGCCAAACAGAATGGCATTCCGTTATCGCAAGCATTGGGCGGCGAGAAGCAGGAAATTGAGGTTGGCGTGAGTATCGGCATCGAGCCAACGGTCGACTTGGTTGTTCAGAACGTAGAACGATTCGTGGAGCAAGGCTACAAGCGAATGAAGGTGAAAATTAAACCGGGCTTCGATGTCCGGCTAGTAGAAGCGATCCGCAAGCGATTCGGCGATGAACTGCCGCTGATGGTGGATGCGAATTCCGCCTATACGCTTCAGGATCTGCCTACTCTGAAGGAATTGGACCACTACAACCTGATGATGATCGAGCAGCCGCTTGCTCATAACGATATTATCGAACACGCGAGTCTGCAGCGTGAGCTGCGAACTGCTGTCTGTCTGGATGAAAGCATTCACACCATAGCCGATGCCCGGCATGCGATTGAACTTGGCAGCTGCAGGATCATGAATATTAAGCTTGGCCGTGTAGGCGGGTTAACGAATGCGAAGAAGATTCACGATCTCTGCCAGCTCCATGGGATACCGGTCTGGTGCGGCGGGATGCTGGAGCTTGGCATTGGCCGTCTTCATAATATCGCCCTTTCTTCGTTAACTAACTTTGTTATTCCGGGGGATGTATCAGCATCGAAGCGATTCTGGGAGCAGGACATCGTTCTGCCAGGGATCGAGATGATTCGTCCGGGTATCCTTGCCGTTCCAACGAATGTTGGAATCGGTCACGAGGTAGGCGAGCAATCGCTTGAACGATTGACGGTCAGGAAGCTGACGCGGGTCGGTTAAGCGCTACCAATAGGGAGAGGAAGATGGGTATGTCCAGGTATGTAACAATCAGCTGTCTGGCGCCTCCGAACAAGACAGTAGATAACGGGAACGGCGTGGAAGGCATCGTTGTCCAAATGATAGCCAAATGGGAAAGGCAGCTGCAGCATGTGCTGCCGGATCAGCCGGATCTCATCGTATTGCCGGAGTGCTGCGATGAGCCTTACATGGAAGGCATGAATCCGGAATGGCTGTATGCATTTTACCGCTATCGGGGGAATCGGATCCTCGACTTCTTCGCCGAAGTGTCCAAAGCCCACCAGTGCTATATCGCGTACTCGGCCATGATGGAGATGGAAGACGGCACCTTCCGTAACGCGACATTGCTTATCGATCGTTCCGGAGAGATCTGCGGTGTGTATAACAAAAATCATATAACGATCAGACAGAAATCAACCTCCACGACTTTGTATGGAAAAGAAGCTGCTGTCATAGAGACTGATTTTGGCCGCGTTGCTTGCATCATCTGCTTTGACATTAATTTTAATGAGCTGATGGAGCAATATGTGAAGCAGAAGCCGGATCTGATCGTGTTCTCGTCCGCTTACCACGGGGGATTGATGCAGTCGTATTGGGCATACACTTGCAGAGCGCATTTTGCGGGAGCGATATGGCTGCCTGATCCTTGTTCGATTCTAAGTCCCGTAGGAGAAGTCCTCGGAGAGAGCACGCACTTCTATCCTTTCGTGACAAGGACCGTGAACATGGATTGTGCGGTTGTTCATTATGATTACAACAAGCCGAAACTCGATGCGGTAAAACAAAAGTACGGCTCTAAGGTCAGGATCAGCGATCCGGGACGGCTGAATGCATTCGTCATTTCGAGCGAGAGCGAGGACTTCACGATTCAGGAGATTGTCAGGGAGTTCGACCTGGAATTATTGGATGACTACTGGGTGCGGTCAAGAGCCGATCGCTGCAAGCCTGGTCACATGGAGCCGTAAGGACAGACCGGCCCGGGAAGAGGAGACGAAGTATGGCATATGAACAAGAAGCAAGTGTACAAATTCGTTTAATTACGGAAGCAAGCGAGCTTCGCGAGGCCGTCGAGCTTCAGCAACTGGTTTGGAGACCGGATGCGGTCTCTTCTATGCAGCATATGAGAGCGGCGATCCTACATGGCGGATCAGTCATTGGGGCATTTTGCGAGGAGAAGCTCGTTGGATTTTGTTACGGCTTCGCAGGCTATGATGGCAACGAGCCTTATCTAGGCTCACACATGATGGCCATCCACCCCGCCTATCGGGACCTGGGAATAGGGATGCGACTGAAGCTGGAACAGCGGTTATGGGCGATGCAGGCCGGATACGGTACAATCGTGTGGACCTTCGATCCCTTCGAATCCCGCAACGCTTACCTGAATATTTGCAAACTGGGCGGCGTGGTATCGACCTATATCCCTGCCTTTTACGGGCTGGATGATGCGGGCTTCCCTACGGATCGCTTTGTTGTGGAGTGGATGCTCTCCTCAGACCGTGTCGTGCGCACGGTCAGCGAAGGGCCGCAGCCAATTGGCGACATGTCGGACTATCCGCGGCTGCTATTGGTCACTTGCTCCACAGATAAGCTTCTAGCTGCTAAACAGGTACCATATGGCGATCTGATCGGCAAGTCGCATGGACTGAGGCTGCCTGTCCCTCGGAACGCATCCAGTCTGAAGCAGTCACGGCCAGATCTCTATCAGGGGTGGCAGAGGCAAGTGCGCGAGCTGTCCATGACCGCATTCGCCAAAGGCTACCAGGTTGTAGCCTGTCATCAGTCGGAACCGGAGATTCAAGACTATGTGCTTGAACGAAAACGATGAATACAGCCATCACGGCGTGGCTCCGCGCACACCAGGAACAATTGAAATCAACCTATGCCGAATTACATGCGTTAGCGGAAGTAAGCTGGCAGGAAAACCGGACGACTCGGTATCTAAGCCGGGTATTAGATGAAATCGGTATCGAGTACGAGTGCTTTGAAGCTCATACCGGACTTGTCGCCCATTGGAAGAAGGACACAAGATTCGCGCTAGAGGATATGAGAGAAAACTCCGTTATCGCGCTTCGGACAGATATTGACGCTTTATGGCAGCAAGTAGACGGTGTAAGCAGGGCGAACCACTCTTGCGGGCATGATGCGCATATGACCATGGTGTTGTATGCAATAAAGGCACTTCAGGCAATTGGTTTTGAGCCTGCTGGCGAGTTAAGAGTATTGTTCCAGCCTGCGGAGGAAGTAGGGGAAGGTGCGCTCAAGCTGCTCGAAGCAGGCTGTCTTGATGATGCCGATTACTTGCTGGGCATCCATGTGCGGCCCACCAAGGAGCTTGCATACGGGCAAGTGTCCAGCGCCATCTATCATGGGGCATGTGCGGTATTAGAAGGGAAAGTCTCAGGCATCCAAGCGCATGCGGCCCGTCCATATGACGGATTGAATGTCATTGAGGTGATAGCCGACATCATCAAGGCAGCTCAAGCGGTTTCCGAGGACTACTCGGATGTACCGGCTTCCTGCAAAGTGACGAAGCTTCATGTTCCGAACGAGAGCAGCAATATCATTCCAGCCTTAGGAGCCTTCACGATTGATATTCGTGCACAGACGAATGAAGCGATGGATGCCTTGCTGCCCGAATTAGAAGCCGCCATTCATCGCGTCTGTCAAGGACATGGCAGCCCTGTGGAGCTGCAGTTGAAGTCCCGGATGGTTGCTGCGCGTCCAGATCCCGATCTGGAGGCTTTGGTTGGCGAGGTAATCGTCGCGTTACTCGGGAATAACGGATGGGCCCCGCCTCCTGTGACGCCTGGCGGGGAGGATTTTCATTTTTACCCGCTGCGCCGACCTGAGCTTCACGCCACCATGATTGGCCTCGGCTGCGGCTTATCCCCAGGGCTGCATCATCCTCAGATGCAGTTTCACTTAGAGGCATTGGAGATTGGGGCGGCTGTATTGGCGATGTCCGTCGTCCGGATCAGCCAGGTACTGCAGCACCGGGCCGATATTCACGGGCTATCTGAAAGGGGGTGAGTGGAATAGACAAATAATGCACTCCAATCTTGAAATACAGGAGTAAGTGAATCGGATGGGAGAGCGAGTCCCTGCTCAAAGAGAAAGGGTGAAGCTAATGCATGTTGTGTTAAAGGGTCAGAGCAGAAAATGGATGTCTATCCTGTTAGGTTTGGTTATGGCAGGAGGGCTCCTATTCGGAATCGGTCCACTTCCGGCGGAAGCGGCTGAGACTGAGGTTCAGGTTCAATTAAAAGACAGCCATGGCAATCCGCTTGCGGGAGCAACAGTTGATTATTATGATGCTGGATGGCATACATTCGGAACGACAGATGCAGCAGGGATCGCCACCAAGCCGCTGCCGGAAAAATCGTACACCTTTCATGTCACCTATGAAGGAACGAGGCTCGACAAGGTGCAGCATACCGGTGATGATCCGGTCGTCGTATTTCAGACGGTCAATGTCACCTTACAGCTAAAGGATAGCCAAGGGAACCCGCTGAGCGGGGGAGAAGCGTCCTATTATGCGAGCGGATGGAAGACGTTCGGGACGATCGCTGATGGCGAGGTGAGCAAAGAGCTGCTTCCAGGTTCGTATACTTTCCACGCGGACTATGAAGGGACGAGAATGGATAAGCTCCAGGATACGGGCACCGATCCCGTCGTCGCATTCCAGACGGTGAATACCAAAGTGCAGCTAAAGGATAGCGAGGGGAACCCGCTGAGCGGCGGAACAGCGTCCTATTATGCCACAGGCTGGAGAACCTTCGGGGATATAATCGATGGCGAGGCGAGCAAAGAACTGCTCCCAGGTTCATACACCTTCCATGCCGACTACGAAGGAACCGGCAAAGATAAGCTCCAGGATACGGGCACCGATCCAGTTGTCGTATTCCAGACGGTCAATGCCAACGTACAGGCCAAAAACAATCGAGGCTATCCGCTAAGCGGCGGGGAGGTATCTTACTACGCAAGCGGATGGAAGACATTCGGCATGACCGTTAATGGTGAGGCGAGCAAGCAGCTGCTCCCCGGCTCCTATACTTTTGCGCTGAACTACGAGGGAACTAGAAGCGAGAAGCTCAGCGACATCGCGGCCAATCCTAACGTTGTTCTTCAGTTACACACCGAACCTGTCGTGGTAGCGCCTAAACAATCCAACCAGTATGATCCGATTCCGTTACCGCCTGCAGAACGCCCGCGTGTGCTGGTCAACAAGGAGATGCTTCCGGCGCTGAGAGAGCGATTGAAGCATAAGTCTTTCGAAGAAGAGTGGGCGAACATCAACACGAAGATACAGCGGAACGTGACCGGCATTTTTGCGCCAAGGCTTGAAACCGCATACACCAATATTGACCCGCGAGCGGTGGATGTCATGAAAGCCGGTGCGATTCGATATCTGATTCACGGTGATTTGGAAGCGGGTCAAAAAGCGGTCAATATTGCCGTGAATATGGCGAATACGGTGCAGTGGAACCCGGATCGAACGAATTCGACCACTGTTTTTAATGTTGGCCGTGAAATAGGAAACTTGATCTTCTTTGAATCCATTGCCTACGACTGGTGCTATGATCTGATGGATGAAACACAGAAATCCGCTATTCGTCAGGCGCTGGGGACTTGGGTAAGCACTGGATTGGAGTACAACTATCCGCTGGACGAGAAGCAGAAGGTCATTATTGCCGGCCACGCCAATGGCGATGTGCATCATCAGTTTAAGCTTGCGATGGGTATCGCCCTCTATGATACGAATCCCGAGTATTACAATGACATCGCAGACTACCTCTTGAATGTGACGATGCCTGGCTTCAATGTATTGCTGGATGCGGAGATGCCGCTTGAAGGCACCGCATATGGAGACAATCGGCTGAAATATATCATGATGGGCAATCAGCTATGGAAGGCCATCGGCGTAGAGCCGCTCACCGAGAAAGTCGGCTTGGCGCTCGACAGGCAGATCTATACCCGTAGGCCGGACGGTCATATCATGACGGAAGGCGACGATTTCAACACCGAATTTCAATCGCCATGGAATCGATATGTATACGGCAATATCACAAACATGATTGCAGGCAGCATTTACAACAATCCGAGGGCGCAGTACGAATTTTTAAAGCAAAAAACGTACCAGGATCCTCTGTATTTCATGCTGTTCTTTAACCCGGACGCGCCATCGCAGTCTGTATACGACACGCCGCTGTCCAGATACTTTCCTTCGCCTTATGGCTCCATCGTGGCAAGAACAGGCTGGGATGAAGGCCCGGATTCCAATGCGGTCGTCGCCATCATGAACATTGGGGAGAGAACCCAGACCAATCATCAGCATGTCGATCCTGGTGCATTCTCTATGTACTTTAAGGGTTATCTGGCGATCGACTCCGGGATGTATACAGGTGTAGATCCGGCAACCGGCAAGGCAATGGAGTACAATAGCGTGCATGACTTGGGCTATCATAAGCAGACCATTGCGCATAACGTCGTGCAAATCGGAGATTCCAACAACCTTTATTTTGACCGGTATCCCAAATCGGTTGAGCAGTGGATTGCCGAACCTGCTTACCAGCGAGGAAAGGTCATTTCCCACTCGATTGGGGAGGATGCGATGTATCCTGATTACTCTTACATTAAGGGTGAGCTTAGTCAGGCGTATGGCAAGACGAGAACCGACCATTATACGAGAAGCATGGCCTTCCTGAATTTCAAGGATGACGAGCATCCGGCTGCGATGCTTGTGTACGATAATATAAACACGCCGAATGCCAGCACCGAGAAAAAATGGCTGCTTCATACGATTAATCAGCCTGCAATTGAGGGCAGCAGATATACGAGTGTTATGACCGAGCAAGGGTATAACGGCAAGCTGGTCACCGACACGCTGCTGCCGAAGAGTCATGATCTAGATGTCGAGCCCATCGGAGGCGTTAATCGTGAATTTGAGGTAGATGGCGTGAATAAAGCGATTCGGGCCACCAAGCCAACCAACATTGCCAGCCTGGAAGCGGGCAAATGGAGGATCGAGCTGTCGAATAAAGCTCCAGCCAACCAGACGCAGTTTTTGAATGTGATGCAGGTCATGGATGCTGCGAACGGTCCTGCGCCGCTGAATGTCACTTACTCCGAGACGGAGGATTATGCCGGCGCCCGGATTCATGATCGCGTTGTGTTTTTTGCCAAAGGATTTGAGCTGGTCAATCAGGAAGCCGAGTTCACGTTCACAGGGGAAGCGGACCAGACCTACAAGATACTGGTTGCCGATCTTGAGGAAGGGAATTGGACGGCAGTGAAGGAAGGCGAGACCGCCGCGGTGAAGTATCAGGTGGAAAAAGATGGCAATACCCTCTATTTTGTAGGGACACCTGGCACCTACACCTTGCAAAAAACGGATTCCAATGCGCTCCCGCTTGCCGGCAAGGTGCCTTCAGAACCAGTAGAGAGAACGATCCGAGCCAGGATCGATTCGAAAGGACAGGAATTTGACGTCCCTTCCGAGCTCATGAATGGCCATGTGATGATTCCGATGAAAGGCGCCTATGAAGCGCTTGGTTTACAGGTGGAATGGAATGATGCGACTAATACGGCATCGGTATCCGATGGGAAAACAAAGATTGAGCTGACAGCTGGCAGCAATACCGCTAACGTTAATGGTCAGCCTATGACTATGGACGCGCCGGCAACCGGCGAAAATCAACAGATGCTAATTCCGCTAACCTTTATTCAAGCAAGCTTGGGGTATCGTGTGACCTGGGATGGTGAGAATCTAGTCGCTGAAATTTCAACCTTGCCGAAGATAGAGAAGCTCCAATGGGAGAGAACAGCGCTTGCCCCGGTGACTCCGATCCCGATCTCAGCGTTAATAGAAAAGCCGTATCAGAGCTATTCGGCAACCATTAACCCGGATTTGGTTCCGAAGATGTTTGACAATATCAAGTCCAACGACTCACGCTGGGCAGGTGATATCGGGGGCCATGTCATCTTTGATTTTGGCGAAACGATACAGCTCGAGCGACTTGACTTGGCGATCTATAACGGTCATACGAGATCAACCAGGCTGATGTTATCCATATCTGATGATGGGGAGAACTGGACCCATGTGTACGGTGGAGACACCGTGGGAGACTCCAGCGATTTTATTCCCTTCAACTTCCCGTCCGTGACCGGCAGATATTTTAGAGTAGGAGTGTTCGGCTCTACGGACGCTGTCACGTACCCGGAATGGGTATCGATCTCCGAGATGAAATTCTATGTGAAGCCATAGAATAGCCCGCTTTACCCGTTGGCGCAGATGATATCCAGCTGATTCAAAACGATAGGCGTCAGTCAGGCTTGCATGATCGAACATTTAGGAGGAGTGAATGTGATCATCGTCCGTAAATGGAAAAGCATGAGCTTTAAGTCGACCAGTCTAGCCTTGCTTCTGTTGGTATTTGCGTTAGGCACGATTGTCGTGCCGCAGCCGAAGGTTGCTTCTGCCACAGGTACGACCTATTATTTCTCCACATCCGGAGACGATGCCAATAACGGTACGTCTCCATCCACGCCAAAGCAATCGATTTCGGCTGCGAACACGCTGCTATCAGCTGGACATTCGGTTCTTTTCAAACGCGGCGATGCTTGGTATAGAAACAGTGTGAACGGCGCCGGAACGAAAATTGGAGGCACCCTCCAAATAATCGGTGCATCAGGAACCAGCGCCGCCCCCATCGTGGTCGGAGCTTACGGCATCGGAGCGAAGCCCATGATCTCGCTCACGTATTTACTTAGTAAAACAGGCTGGATATCCGATGGTACGAACCGATATAAGCATGCCATACCCGCGATTGGGATTGGCACGCTACGCTTGTTCGAAGATGGCGTATCCAAATTCAAGGTGAATACCAACGATACGAACGCGAACGAAACGGACGTCGACCAACCTTACGAATGGTATGCGAATAACGGCTTTGTCTACGTCGGCTCAACGACTGGCGCGCCGCAACACGTCGAGCTGATCGGCAACGATATCCCTGTGTTAGTGAGAAATGCAAATTATGTGACGATTCAGAATCTGGATATTAAAGGTGGAGTTGTCGACGTCGAAGCGCCAAGCTCCCATATCACGATCGACAATAATACGATCCGGCAGACATTTCAGAGCGGGATACGGGCTTATAATAGGGAGGCGTTGAATAATCCCAATCCTACCCCGCAGCAATGGGCTCAATACGTGTCCGACCTTACGATAACGAACAATGTGATCGACAAGGTGTGGACGCAAGAAGAGAACCATACCAATCCGGACATCACCTATGGCGGCGAAGGCATCTTTCTCCTCGATGCGGTTGAAGGCGGACTCATCAGGGGAAATACCATTCTTAATTTTGGTCATGGCGGTATATCGTTGGAAACAAGCTTATGGCTGGGTACGAACCGGACACATGGCGTTCATCATGTCCTCGTCGAATTGAATGACGTTTCGTCAGGCAACTCCGACTACATGCATGGCTTTGGCGTGATCGGATTACCGGGTAAGACGACCAATAATACTATTCGGCGCAACTATTTTCATGATTTCCAAGCGACGAGTCACGTTGGAGGAAGGGATAACTACATTTACAGCAATATTTTCGTCGGGGTCACTGAAACCCCTAGGCAGACGAAGCAGCCTTTTGCAATGGATGTCGCGCCTTGGCCCGTGCGTGAAAAAGGCACTACAGCCGCACAGAACATAACCGTCGATCTGGAATCCCAAAACCTGTTTATTGTGAACAATACGATTCTCGATACCGATGGGTATGCGATTGAAGTGAGGGACTACAATAAAACGAAAGGCAACGTAACGAATATTCAGATTGCTAATAATCTGATGGGGCAATACGCTGACGATTCGAGTTATCTGCCCGTAGGGTTGAATGTTTCCTCGGAGGTAACAGGGATGCTGACCGTGAATAATAACGCGTTCTGGGATTCCAGCACCACCGTCGCTCGCTACAAGACGCTTACCAACGCTGCAATAAACACACTGAATGCATGTGAAACAACGTATTCGTTAGACACCTGCAATAATAACGCAACTGGCGATCCTCTTTTCGTTAACTATGCGAATCGAGACTTTCATTTGAGCGCCAATTCGCCATTTAAAGCTTCAGGATCGAATGCCTATCTTGCGGCGCTCGGCAGCGGCTTCGTCGATTACTATGGCAACCCATGGGATCCGACGAGCCCGAGCATCGGCGCGATTCAGTATTAAGCAGCGCTACCCGCAAAATAGAGTGTATCATTGAAGACGGCATAAACACGCCAGTAGCTGAAACCCCGGCTACAGGCGTGTTTTCTTGCTATCAGGTTGATATTACGATAGCTTCTGCTCGGAAGAGAACATCTTTCTCATGTCTGGTGAGTCTATTTATTCGGATTGAGGCGATCCGCTTCATAGATTCAGGTCACATGAACGCCTGGTGCGACGGCGAACAGATTCAGGTGAAAGCGGGGAGATAGGATACTAAGTTCACCATAGCTGCAGCCGTGCTTCCAGTATCTTAGTCATCTGTTCGACCATCTCTTCTGGCGTATACGGCATGGATTCGACGATCCACCACTCAATCAACCCCGTAACGGAAATGGATAAGAATTGCGCCATCACATCTCGATGGATACCCGTTTCCAGATTCATGTAGTTCACAACCACGGTAATATTTCCCTGAATGAACTGTGTCATACGATGTCTGAAAGTTGGAATGCCTTTGTTGGTCATCAACACGCGGTAGATCGATGCATGCTCCTTCAGATACGTGAACGCACGAATCAGAAGCTCCCGGGATAGTTCAGTGGCTGCTCCTTCCTCCTGTAAACAGCTGTCGACAAGCATCATCAGATACGTCTCCACGCTCTGTTCCAGCAGGTCATATTTGTCTGTGAAATGCAAATAGACCGTTCCGCGGTTGACATTGGCCCGATCCGCAATCCCTTGAATGGTGATCTTCTCAAAATCCTGCTCCTCCAACAACCCGATGAACGCTTGCATAATCATTTGTCTTGATCGCTCGATGCGTCGATCCATGTTTTCCCCCTCTTTCTTGAACATATCCAGCTTTCGTTGTTCATTTCTCAACAAAAGCAGTTACGATTAGCCATTGCGCTTGCTTTAGTTCCAATGTTACCTTGATTGTAGTGCACAGGTGTTATATATTCAACATCTGTTATATATTAAACATCCGTTAATCGTATGTGGAGGGGACTATATTGAACATACTTGTGTACGGAGCAGGTGTGCAGGGAAGCTATTTAGCGCACGTCCTAGTACGGGGCGGTCATGATGTGACCGTGTTGGCAAGAGGGAAGCGAGCGGAGGAACTGGAAGAGAAGGGAGTGGTCATCCGGCATTACGTTCAGCGCAAGACAACCTTCGATCCGGTTCGTGTGGTTCGTACGCTTGAGCCGGGTGACTTGTATGACTTGATCTTCGTCATGATGAAATATTCGGACTTTGGGGCTGTGCTGCCGATCCTCGCGAACAACGATAGCCGCAATATTATACTGGTTGGCAACAATATGGATACCTATGCTATGCAGGAATATTTGAAGGCTGGGCGTTCACCCAAGCAGGTCGCATTTGGATTCCAGACTACCGCTGGCACTCGTGCCGATGGGCAAGTCATTTGCATCCGTGGCGGCCATGGGCAGATGGTCATCGGGGGATTGAACGGCCCCATTCCGTTCCGCTCCCTGCTGGAGCAGGCATTCAAGCGAACCAAGTACAAGCTCAACTATCATGATCTGATCGATGCCTGGCTAAAAAATCACATGGTGTTAGTCGTGCCCATGAACATGGTCATTCTGTTCCATGGTTTCCAAATGAAACAGGTTGTTCGTGACGACAAGAGGTTTCGTCAGTTGGTGGCGGCGATGGGGGAGGGCTTTCAGGTACTGGATTCATTGGGTTACCCGCTGACCCCGGTGGGGCAAGCATCTTGGATTATCAGGTATCCACGCTTAGTTCGCTGGGTCCTAAAGCTTTTCTTCTTGCTCCCGATTAGTCGGTTGATTGATGGGACGGATGCGGAGCTTAATGCGTTGAATTACACATTTGCCGAGTTAAGGACCAGGTCGGATGTGCCTACGCCGAACTGGGATGCTTTGGAGGCGGAGCGGAATATCCAATCGTAGTCCGTAAGAGAGAGATCGTCCTGAACCAAATAAAGCCCGTAGTACACTCACTCCGGCAACAGGGCATCCAGATATTCCATTGCAATCATCCTCAGATCCCGACATAGGGATAATGTGTGTAATGACTCTTGGATGAACTTGCAAGGCGATGTCTACGACCAGATCAGGATACCAGTTGAAGTTGAACCACAACAAGGAGATCTTCTTATTTATTCTAGGGAACAATTCAACCGTCTGCGCTTGATTTCAACTAGGAAGGACTCATTATTAGAATACGGTAATCGCCCGTCGCTCTTTTGGCCACCGTCATAAACAACGCTTGTGTACCAAATAGCATACCGATATGGTTGAGGGAAATACAAAATCACCATGTTCGATAGGGACAAAGTTGCCCAGATTCATACGGTTTATGGCTTATTTCTAGTCGGGACAATCTGGATTTTCATCCTGACCTACCGCTCTTTCTGGATCTATATGGCAGCCAACGCAGCGATTGATTTCATATATGCCTTTGGACTGCGTCTATTGTGGAAGAAGCTTGGCATAACCTCGGGTGGTAATTTACCCTCATGGGCCAGCTATCCGATGATGCTCGGAATCGCGGTTTTGCTTTTTGGCTACCAGTATTGGCAGGAGTGGGTATGGTCCAATCCTCAAACGAAGAGGAAAGTAAGAATCACTTGGTTCAATCCTTCATTTTTCAAGCGGCGATCCGGAACCAGATAAGCGGGGAACGTCGGCTGAATCAAGTTTCTCTGCAGCTGATCTTACGATTAGCTGCTTTTTTTCATTGAAGTTAAAGGCGGGCAAAGATCAGGTTGACTCCAAACCGCTTGCCCGGTCAGTCGGGCAAGCGGTTTGTTAAATGTTTCCAACCCATTAAAATGGAAGGAAATGCAGCTGGTGCGGGACTTTGGTTCTGTTATAATAGGTGGGGTTGGAAGGATAACTAATATTGGAGGCCTACATTTTGAAACGGTTTTTACTCATCTTGATGCTAGCAGCGGGCATGCTTGGTTTCACGTCCCCAGTATGGGCGGATGCCATTTCGATTCATGGGGTTAGCGTGGGCAGCGTTTCGGGGAAGGAATCCACGCGGATTCTGCATGTCGACGAGGATGGGACGGTCTATTACCGAGCTTACGGGAACAAAAAGATTTATTACGGCGCCGTCCGTAACCAAAAGAAGCTTTGGGAATTTGCAAATAATGAAGGGATTCCGCTTCATGCCGAAGAGTTCAGTGGCGACCGAGTCTATTTTTACGGAATTCGCGATCAAAAACTTAAAGTCATTATCTACGATAAAACGGGCAAACGTTATGAAGCCGTAGCCCCCGGAACTTATAATTTAACCGAATATTACGGCGACCAAGTGCTTGCCGACGGCACATATTATTTGCGCGCCATGCAGGGAAGCGCGGAAGTTCTGCTCGCATTCGATGCGAAAGCTAAGTTTCTGTGGAAGCGAGATTTCTCCTCGGTCGTCTCGACGATACAACAGGATAATAGTCTCTACGTCTTAGATAAGAAATATGGCTTGTTTAAACTTAGAACGGACGGAAAAGCGAAGTGGAAGACGCCGCTGAAAGCCAGCTCGGACAGTTGGATAAGTCTAGAGAAGGATGTCTTGTACATCCATGATTCCGGATACGAACCGGGCCGGGCAATGTTGAGCGCATATAGCACTGATGGCGCATTTCTATGGATGAAGCCGGTTGCGAAGCTCATGGATACCTTTATGATTGCTCACGGCAATGCCTACCACTATGTGGATGTTGAAGGCAGCTGGAACAGCTACGATGCCAAGGGAGAGTTGCTATGGTCCGTCTCGATTCCCGAGTTTGACTCGAGCTTCGATCCCGATGACATGCATTTCGGCTTGATTTTGATCTTGAACGACGGCTCGCTGCTGCTGCAAGACTGGTCCCAGAACGATTATGGCTATGTCATGGATCTTAAATCTGGTACTCTAAGCAAATATATGTATTCTACCGCTCGGTCAGGAACGACGTATACGACGGAGAACTACATGATCTACTATGAAGAAGAAGAAGATGCCATTGTATATGCCGATTTAGAGGGAAATCCGCTGCATCGCTATCACTATGCCTATAAGCCGGACTTTACGGAAGACGAGACGACATACTTTTACAACGAGACGACCTTTTATACCGTGTGGAATTCTAAAATTTACAAAATCGTCGTCCCGCTTCCGGCTTCATCATAAACTTAACCAAAAAAGCAAGCCTCCGGATAAACGGAAGAGCCCTTCCCGGTATGTGGGAAGGGCTTTTATTTGTTCGAAATGGAGAGGGAGTAAAAAAATTATACTCACCCGTGGGATTTTCGCCTTCTCGAAGTTAACTATATAAGGGGTGTGTGTGAAATCATCACCGGCAACTAATATTTTATGTGCCCGTGTGATTCCCGCTTCTTCTTGTACATTACTATATGAGTGAAGCAATTGAGGTGGCTGCTCCCTTGCCTTTCCCGACCTCAATAAAACGAATCACCCCATGCACATTTTAAATGCGATAGGATGATGATTTTCCATCGTCCAGCAATGACATCCTGAGCTTTCGTCAGCGGACAAATTTGTTGTACTGTATTTATTGTGATGTTATTTGAGTCATACTGATGTCTAGCCACTTTTCCACTCCTTAAGTCACATTTTTGTTACTATGTCATAAAAATGTGCGTACTTTGTGTGCGACTTCTTTTTAGCGGCTCATCACCGTGTACGTGAAAATATCATCAAAGAATCAGGTATTCCATTCGTACCCTTTGTAGTGGGACCATCCGTAGTAAAGGGTGCAAAAGTTAGCGGCAAAGTAATCTTACATGGACTAAAGGAAGAGTGGTCAAAGGAAAGCAAAGGTATGAAGTAACCGGAGTCAGAGGCGGAGTGAAAATTAAAGTCATTGTTGAACCGACAGGGGAAGGAATTATTACAGCTTTCCCAACAAGGTAACAGAACAGAAAGAGGGAATAAAGATAAATGGATATAGAAACAAAAATTTTCAAGCTCCTTGATAGTATTAAATCTCTCTCTATGCGAGACAAAGAGTCTATTCAAGAATTGTTAGAGCATAACGAGTGGGGGGTAGCACTTGAGACACTATGCGCCTCTATATTTGAGGATAAGCTAGACATATCTCAAGATACTTACTTATTGATTAAAGAAGTTGGATCCAGCTAAAGAAACTTTAGTATTATACATGTTGTCAAACACTCGTTGAAGGATTTGTTATCCTTACAAAAAAAACTAAGACTGTCGGGTGACAAGAACATACGTACAAACGAATCCGCATAATTAGCGGATTTTTTATTTATGTATCCAAGTTCTTGTCATGCGTAAATGACAAGAACTTGGGCACATTGCCGTGTAGTGACAAGAACATGCACACATTGCCGAGTGGGCGATAAAAGTGGCCTTGACTTGAAGTTAACCCCAGAATGTAGGAGGGATAGCCTTTTTTTGCTTGGGCGGAAATGAGGCTGCTTATGCGTTCCTTGTGGGGCAGTGATATGAATGAGACTCAAGAGGGTATTCGGCCTTTTAGTTATATTGACAGTCGATACATCGCATGTTATTATATCGACATATGATATATATTTAAAGAACGGAGGCGACCCTTTGGAGAACACTAGGGATTTACTGCCCTTGACCGAAGCGTTTTACTATATTTTGGTTTCTCTATATGCTTCCCCCTCACATGGATACGGAATGATGCAGGATGTGGAGAGGTTGAGCGGAGGCCGCGTCAAAATAGGGGCGGGAACCTTGTACACAGCGCTCAACAATTTGATGAAAAAAGGACTTATCATCCCTTCGGATGGAGTTGAAGCGGATTCGCGCCGCAAAACCTATGCGATTACCCCGTTTGGCAAACAGGTCGTGATGGCGGAAATGGAGCGATTGGAAGAACTGTTGCGCAACGGCCGAAAGGTCACACAACTTTAGGGAGGAATACCAATGGTAACTGATATTGGGAGCGCAAAGTCGATATACAAAAACCGATTATCCTTCGTTTGGGACTATAAGCGCGATGAGGCTTGGCTGGCCGACTGTTCGAAGCGAGGACTACAACTGAACCGTCCGGGAGTTTTTCGTTACCGCTTCGACTTTGATCAAAGTGTCCGGTACGAGTATCGGATGGATTATCAAGATACGATGAACGATAAGCAACTTGAAGAATATTGCAATCTGTATGCGGACGCTGGCTGGGAGTATGTCGGGACTTGCGTGAATTGGCGGTACTTTCGGAGGCAATATCTGGAGGGAGAGACGACCGAACTGTACAGCGACAAGGAATCGATTCGTTCGTTTTACCGAAGAGTCCAGAAGATGCTTGGAATCATAGCCTTGGTGAACTTCGTGGTATTGCTAGTGAATTCCAAACACTGGATCAGTGGCTTGATGGGGGAAAGCCGGATTTCAATTCTCATAGGCGCACTGAGTGTGTTCCAATTGCTCTGCGTATTGCTACTCGGCTATGGGGTGCTGAAATTCCAGAAGCTAATTAAGCTGCACTCCGACTAAGGTCGGCTGCAGACGTAATAATTGAAAACAAGAGCATACGTACAATTAGATCCGCTGATTAGCGGATCTTTATTTTTCTTAGATTTTAATATCTTTGCAAACTTTCTTAATGGTGTGAAAGTAGACAGCAAAGGATGTGCTAAAGTTCTTGTCATTTATGTAACATAGTTCTTGTCTTCAGACCGTAGGGCAATTCGATTCATTTTACCCGATCAATGGACATATGTATAAAATACAATGTAATATCAATTTACAAGAAGTGTTGACGAAACCTTTCTATAACTGTATTTTCATATAGTGTCATACATTATATGTGGACACCCACAATTGAGAGTGTGGGAAGTCCATTTTTTTATGCCCAAAATAGAACATCGAGGTGGGAACATTGGGTTCATATTTTCATGTATTTTGTCCTAAGGGAGTGAAAAGCAAATATCGGTTAATCGTTTATAACGGAAATAAAGAGCCCTTCATTCCCTTAACAGAATATTATCACGATCAGATCAATCGAATAGGTGAGGGCTCCGTACTCGCATATCTAAATACTCTAAAACCATTCTTTTCATGGATCGAGAAGAAGAGTCATTACAAGGGCTCATTAGTTCGTTGGAATGATCAATCTGAAGCCGTAAAAGAAGCCGTAAGGCAATACCTAATTCAAAAGCTTCACTGTAAGATCCGCGGGCGAGAAAATCACGAAGGTATTTACACGACCAGTAAGAGCTCAAAAACAGTGCATTTATTTTTAGCGGCCATAAAAGGCTTTTACAGAAGCATGACGCGATTACAAATGTATCCGTATGACAATCCGCTAGTTGATTTAGAATGGGAAGATTCTTATGGAGAACAGCCAGGATTGCGACCGGAAAGGCCAAGAATGCCGAAGGCAGCTGGTACCGAGGAACCGCTTGCTTTCCGAAAGCAAACTGATTCCTACTTTAAGATTATCAACGAAGAGTGGGTTCCGGAGATAATTGGAGATTGGGATTTACCCTATCGGATATATCATTCGGGGAGCCTAAATAATTGGCGATTACGAGACGAAATCATTACTCGTTTTATGTTTGAGACAGGCGCCAGAATATCAGAAATATTAGAGTTGACCGTGGGCGATTATCGGAAGCGTACAGATATACATGAGTTAGCCGCAAGTAATAAGGGGAGCTATAAAAAAAGGATTAAGTTCATTCGGATCTCTCCAGAGACGTTAAAGTTGCTGATTAGATATGTTAATACAGAGCGAAGACAAGCAGCTGAAACTCAAGCTAAGTTTCATGATTTGCCTGACAAGGAGCCTTTATTTCTGTCTACTCGAGGCTCAGCATATACCTACTCTGCTTTTTATTCGAATTGGGCTCGAATCACAACAAGTGCTGAAATTAAGCTTAATCCACACAAAGCCAGGCACTGGTTTGTTACATCGATGCTTCGAGGGATTTATGAGAACTCGAATACCAATGCTGAGATTGAAAACAAGAAGAAGCAGCTAATCGAGTACATGAAGTGGCGTGATCCAGATACTTTAGCTGTATACGAGCATTATTATGATGAACAGAAGTTTCGTGATCTACATGAACAGCTTCAAGAGAACTATACCAAGCGCGAAAAAGCGTTCTTTAAGTCAATCAAAGATGGGGCTAAACCAGAGCCAATTCACAGAACGCCGGTTAAATCTGAAGAGAGTATAACGACCGATCCAGAATCAGAGTGGCTAAATGACTTTTACGAAGGAATGAATGATTAAGTGACCAACATCTTAGATATACCCGATGAAATTCAACATAAGCTTTGGGCTAAACTTCTATTTGGGAAGATCGCTGACAAGTTACTGTTTTTAACCGACCATAATGGAAACTTCTATTGGGACCAAGTTGAGGAGAAAAACCTCAAATACCTAGCCAAACAGTGTGTTGGTCACCCATGGGCGAATCACTTTGCATTGGCGGTTCTTTGTATTACTGATCGGAGACTGACCCCGTCATCAATCATGAACATTACGTCGGTCTTAAACGCACGTTTTCGCGATCTTTTTACTCATTTCAATATATCAAAGGTCGAGGACTTATTGCCTCACCATGTCGAAATGTACTTGACTGGACAGATCTTGCCTGAGCACTCCGATCGGCAGCGGCAGAGCCTACTAACTACTTATAATACTTTCATATTCAATTTGAAGAAGTGGATTGGAACTCAGTTTACCGATGACCTTCAGGCTGACCTCGCCCTTTATCTACTGCCGAATCTCCCGTTCGACAATAGAGACTTTAGTGCGCGTACTAAAGCAATAACAAATGCAAAGAATAAAAGGAAAGAAGATACTTCTGCCATAACGCCTTTGCTGCCCGAAATTAGGGCGATTGGCCATCTAAGATGGAATCAGGTCAATAGACTACGTGAGGCTTTTAGGAAGGCCATACAGTCCGTTAAGGACAACGGGCTTACTTTGCCTATTGATTTTTATTACGATGAATCTGAATATGCAAATGAAAGATGGTACTTTAAACTCTGGGATTTTTCAAGCTATGAGAAATCTATAGATGGGGAGCACTTTTACCGGTATAACCTCGAAAAGCAGTACTTCATGGAATACATCAAAGCTGAGAAATTGGATGATGGATCTGACGGGGATGGCCCATGGTTTATTGATCTCTTACGGCTCCGAGTATTAGGGCAATGGAATTCCGAGTACACAACAGACGAACATCGAGCAAAAGTAATCGAATACCTTAATCATTGGGGCTATGAGATGGAGACGGATGGGAAAACCATTGCACCGTTTCTTCCGCGTAATCCTGGTTTGCTTATGCAGGGCTTATATCTAACAAAAAAACAGCGTACAACTAATAAAGTGTTCGTTAGTATTGAGCCGATTTTCGCCGCCTGCATGTTCGCTCGTTTCGCGTTAGATATCATTACTTCTTCTGGCGCCAGAATAAATGAACTCCTTCAGATCAGTTATGACAAAGAGTGCTGCGTCATAACCGTCGATAAGAGCGCTTCTCCGCCACGGAAAAATTATATTTTTCGACTTACGCCTAAAGGACGAGAGGAACCTGAGAATTACTACATGCCGGAAGATGTATTTAAGTTTATGACTGAAATTGTAAAGATGTTGAAAGAGTCTTACGGTAACGACGGGATACCAGAGGTTGAATATGATGTTGAGAGTCGAAAACATCTTCTTAATGCTCGAAAATACATTTTTCAGTATAATTCGAGACATATCAACGTTTTTTCAATTAACGCTATCCTTAGGTTCTTACTCCACGGGATCATTATTCAAACTGCAGAGGGTAACCAGGTAATTGTGAAATCTCATTTACTTCGTCACGCATTTGCGACACACGCTGTGCAAAACGAAAAGATCCCACTTGATATCGTAAAATCTCTCCTTCACCAGAAGGATGTTGAGGTAACCGCGTACTATTCAGCTCCAACATCTCAGCAAGTTTCCGATTCGATAAATAGTCTGCATGAAAACTGGGTCACTCAAATCGATATTCAGAAGGGGATATTGCGTGGGCCAGAGGAACTTCAAGAAATATATGATGACTACCGCGAGAAAGTAGGAACTCTTTCAAAAGTAGTCGGAGGCATCTGTACGATTGATTCCGTTTGTCCTAGTAAAATGGCATGTATCGGTTGTGCAGCAAAGGTTCCACGGCCAGAGTTTAAAGATGAAATAACAGCTCTTTACGATTGGGCAGATGAAAGTGAGAAGCGATTTGAAAAACTTGGACTGCCACTGGAAGCTCAAAAGATGAAGATAACTAAGAACCGCGCTCGAAATGAGCTCAAAGAGATACAATTAATTGAAAGATACCAGAAGGATGAAAAACATGCGCCAGAAATCAGAATCGCCCGTAAATAATGAGTTATCTTGGCTTCAGGTCAGATACGAGCAACGAAAAAACAGATCCGTAGAGTTAGGAATCAATGCCATCGATAAGCTTGTTAAAGATAATAATCCCGTTTCTTATCGTACTGTATCGGAACTAACTCGGGAGTTGGATCCGGATGGTGAAGGCATTCACCCTAATACGATTCGTAAAAATAGTGAACTCCATGATTATTTCGTTCAGTACCGAACTGCCAAGCCGTATAAGCCGCGTAAAAGGTCTGTAAAGCAGCTCCTGGACGATATGGACTCATTCAAGCAGATCAAGATTAACCGTGACCTAGAGCGCGTTAGACAGCGTTATATGCAGTCCACAAAGGCCGAGCTGGTGGAACATCTGATACGGCTAGAACAATATGTTGCTCAGCAGAATCAGATTTGGTTAAAAAATGAGTTCGAGAAATTTCAATGATTATATTAGTCGATCTAAATTAGTAAGCTAAATAGCAGCAGGCGTTAAGCTACCCCGAAAATTACTCTTAGCACAAACCCAAAAATGGCAGCACGAAACTAAGCCCAGCTTTAATGGTTTTTAAAAACTGTGCTTCTTTCTGAGGGAAATATGAAACAACAGGAAGGTTAAGAAGCTTCCGAATTAGAAAGAGCGACCTGAAAACCAAGATTCTCGAGCCTTCGTACGGCCTGTCTAACAATCGCTTCTTGCTGTCGCTGCTCAAAGTAATGGCTACCTAAATCCTTGTAGTCCTCTTTGCGTATGAGAAGATGGTAAGCAATGATCATAATGGAGTGGGCGACTGCCACTGCTGCTCGGTGTCGGCCTTTTCGGGCGGCGATGCGCCGGTATTGGGCTCCTAGGTAATTGTCGGATCTGCATACGGAGTGGGCGACTTCAATCAGTGCCGCTCGGAGATATTTGTTGCCTTTGCGCGTTTTCGAGGATTTACGTTTTCCGGCACTTTCGTTTTGCCCTGGAACTAGTCCTGCCCATGAACAGAGATGAGCGGCAGATGGGAAGCGTGAAGCGATGTCAGTCCCAACTTCGGCTAAGATTTGTTCGGCGGTACGCCGGCCGACCCCTGGGATCGTATCTAGCCGCTCAATGTCTTGCTGAAAAGGGTCGAGCCGTTTGGCTACCTCCGTATCCAGTTCGAGAATTTGCTCATTCAAAAAATCAACGTGCGTAAGCATGGTTTTCAGCATGATCCGCTGGTGGGCACTCATGTTGCCGCGCAAGGCTAATTCCAGCTCTTCTTTCTTTTTCTTTAGCGTCCGCCGAGCAAAGGCGGCCAGTTTTTCCGGATCTTCTTCGCCTTCGATCATGGCCCCCATCATATCGCGGCTGCTCACGCCCATAATATCGGAGACAACGGCAGCAAGCTTAATATTGGCGCCTTCCAAGACCTTTTGGACCCGGTTATGTTCGCGGGAGCGTTCCTGAATCAGGCTACGACGGTAGCGAACTAATTCGCGAAGTTCACGTTGGTTACGGTCCGGGATATAGCTGGGCTTGAGCAGTCCGTGACGCAGGAGGTTACAGATCCACTCCGCATCCTTCACATCCGTCTTCCTGCCGGGAACCGCCTTGATGTGCTGGGCGTTGACGACAAGGAAAGTAATCTCTTCGGCTTCAAGCAGGTTGACGATGGGCTTCCAGTAAACGCCTGTACTCTCCATAGCCACATGCGTGCAGCGATGCTGCTTAATCCAGTCGATCAAGTCGAGCAGGAAAACGGTGTGCGTACGAAACGTCTTAATCTCCTTTCCTTCAGAAGTCATGACGCAAGCAGTAATGGACTTCTTGTGAACATCCAAACCGCAAGCGCGCTCGATCAGGATATCCATAGCATTCACCTTTCTACGGCAATTGAAATTGAGGACTGGCGCAACAACCAGAAAAGGATTACTCTACCCCGCGTGCTTCCAAAAAGGAGCGACATACCGTGGTGCACCGTGATCGTTGTAGTCAGACTAACGGATGGGTTCGCGACACCATAGCTTAACGACCTTCCTCACCAGCCGTAAGAATAGTATAAAACGCCGCATAAAAATTTTCATTACTCTGTGGTGCCCCGGCAGGGGCATGGATGGCTAACGGGCAGTTTAGTTCTAATATGTGGTATTATTATTGTGATGGGAGAATAGCCAGAAACTACTCCAATTATAAAAGGATAATTTGAATAATGAAAAAGCCAATATTTATGTTTTCAAAAGATAAAGAATACGCTTCTGTTGACTATATGGTTACAGATCCAACTCAAAGAGAGTTATGCTATAGGATGATTGATTCAATCATCGAAATAAATGCCCAAAATTACTTGTCTGATGCGTTATTGGAACCGTTCATTACCGCCATGAAGACTAATTATAAGTATGTTGTTGATGTAGCTGGTGGAAGACTTGCTCAACTCACATATCATTATCCAGAGGCTAAGCAGGTGTTTTTCAATCTGATACATGACAGTAATTCAAAGGTAAGATTCAATATATTAACGGCATTAATTGATAAACCTCATGAGGATGTCATACCTTGCTTGCTTAAAGCAGCTCTGAAGGACAAAAGTGTAAAGGTCAGGAGCAAAGTAGCGGACATTACGTTTAGGTTATCGCGGGCTGATATGATCCCTATATTAGAGGACCATCTTAAAACAGAAAATAACCCAAAGGTAGTGGAGTCAATTAGATTCACTATTGAGAATTTTGGTCGATTTACCTACGAATAACATAAACACTTTCTGATTTCAATGAAGAGACGATTAAGCTATCGAGGAACGATAGTTGAACCAAACCAGGGAGTAATTTGCCGCGGCAGCTACTCCCTGTCTTCATTAAGCTATTGGGCAGGATAGTTCCAATATGTGTTAAAATCAAGTTGTGAGTAATTCAATTCAAATTTCGGAAAGGTGACCTTAAATGTCATCGAAGATGTTCGTTTGTACTAGCGTAGGTATCTATAGAGAAGCTTTGACACGCGGGAAAATATATGAAGCGTTGGACGAAGATCTTG
The DNA here is from genome assembly GCF_008124765.1 of Paenibacillus methanolicus. GTDB lineage: Bacteria > Bacillota > Bacilli > Paenibacillales > Paenibacillaceae > Paenibacillus_Z > Paenibacillus_Z methanolicus. The sequence continues at coordinate 755,629 of NZ_VNHS01000001.1, forward strand.
ATAAAGAACAAGTGAAAATCAAAGGCGATAATAACCGAACAAGATGGTTTCGTAAGTATTATTTTGAAGATGCTAGCTGCTGTGTGCCTATAGTTGAAAGCTGGAAATTTGATGATGAGATTCAAGACGAGAGCGAGAACTCTTTGGAGCATATAGAGATCACAGTAACGTTCAGTACTGGAGAAAAACGCTGGTGTTCGATTTGTACAAAAGCAGGTCTTGCTGATTATATAGATCGGAATTTAGATGGTAGCGTTTTGTTCTTCGAAAACTTGATAATCGTAAAAAGCTTCACTCATGATGTGGTTAGTGATGCTTTAAACGAACTCGATCAACAGAACCAACTCATTAGTGCGACTAGACCATTAGGCTAAGGAAGGAACTATTGCTTAAAGAACACCGCGTACAAGGGGAGCTACAATTGACTAAGAGGATAGTAATTACTGATTGGGAAATTGAGGTGGATTATTCAAAAACAAAGGAGTATTATTCAAATCATAAAATAGATGATGATTGTACATGTACTTCATGCATGAATTATAGATTCAACTGTAAACAATTTTCTAATGAACTACTTGAGTTTTTTGAAGGTCTGGGGATTGACCCGTCAAAAGAAGGGGAATTTATGGACTTTGGAGTGTCCAAAGAAGGTAGCGTAATCTACATGGGTTTTTATCATTTAGTTGGAAGAATACTTGACGGGCCTGATTACGTTGATGATAAATGGGAGGAACTGAATTTATTTAAGATAAATGAGTTTGAATTTGGCTTTAGTAGCCTTGAACTTAGGTGTGTGCCTGATGACTTTCCAGATCCAGTAATCCAACTCGAATTCAAAGCAATTCTCCCATGGTTACTTGAAGTACCAAGGGAGTAGTTATTGCACGAACTTTTCTGGAGTATGAGGCATTGTTACGCTAACTGGAGACGATAGCTCAACAATCAACGACGGCAGCCGGCCAGAAAGATCGGCTGTCGTCGTTGCGCTAACGGGCGCAGGATAGCTCGGGCTAGATAGTTGAAATGCATAGAAAGTGCTATTATTTTATTGAACATACAAGATTGATAAAGGGCGGAGAAAAATGCAAGATGAATTAGAGACTATCATAAAAGAAGAAATTCTCCAGTGGTTCAAACAAAATAAATATCGTCGTCAAGGCAGGAGCGTTTTTAAACAGTTAGAAAATCATGGTATTTGTTTTAATGTGGATTCAAGTAAATATAATACATCTGATCATAAGAGGGTATGGTTTAATTCAGGGATATTCATTCAGTCTGTGCATGACATTCTATGGGGGGTTGAAGAACGTCCCAAGTTTCCGAAGGAGTATCATTGCCTGGAAAGAAAAAGGATCGGAGATATCAGAGGAGATTGGAAGAAATATGAGCGGTCCTATATCTTTGAAGAAGGAAAAGATATCTCGCAAATGAAAGTAGATATGTTAGAGGATTTTGAGTATTTTAAAACATATTTACTTGGCGTAGAAAAATTAAACTTTGTCGAGCGATACAATAAATTAGATTTGGATATGTATCATCCTGATTATGATGGAGTAGCCGTTTATCTGTATCTCAATGGTTACGAGGAAGCGAGTAAAGATAAGCTAATAAAAAAATATCACAATACTAAGGCAGAATTCCATCTGAATATCCTTAAAAGGCTCGGCATTTCGTACTAATTGTCCATGGCTGGCTGAAGGCGTATTAACGGGATTCAATAAAGATAGCAGCTGTCGGCCACTCGAAGACAAGCTGCTGTTTTCGTTACGCTAACGGCGAACGATAGCTCAACAATCAACGACGGCAGCCGGCCAGAAAGGTCGGCTGTCGTCGTTGTGCTAACGGGAGGATAGCAATGATTGGCTAGCGAAATATATAAATAAAGATACCCTGCATTTTTAGGCATGGTTTGCAGGGTATACGAAAAGTTATCCCACTATAATTATTTTTGAAAGGAGGGAGCGAATATGGATTGGCTTGATAGATTTCATGCGGCGGTAGATTATATTGAAAACCATCTAGATGATAAAATCGAATATTCTTCAGTTGCTCAAGCAGCCTGCTGCTCGGAGTTTCACTTTTCAAGGATGTTTTCATCCATATTAGGAATATCTCTTTCAGAATATATCCGTCGTAGACGCCTTACCAAAGCGGCCTTTGATATTCAAACAAGTGATGCCAAAATCATTGATATTGCTTTGAAATATGGGTATGACTCATCTGATGCTTTTTCAAGGGCGTTCAAGAAGCTTCACAGTGTCACACCCCACTCAGTTAGAGAAAAAGGTGTGCAGTTAAAAGCCTATCCTCGAATCTCCTTTCAAATCACAATTAAAGGGGATGTAGAATTGGACTATCAAATCGAAAGAATGGAAACGGAATTGCGTTTTGTGGGAAAGCGTCAAAGTGTAAAAACCTCTCGTGCATTTAAGGAAATTCCTGCTTTATGGAGAAAATCCAACGAGGATGGCTTCAAACAAGCCTTGATAGACATGTCCTGGGTAAGTCCTAAATGCAAGTTGGAAAGTCTTGTCGGCATTTGCGGCAAAGAGGCGGCTATCACGGATGAGGTATTCGATTACTTTATGGGAGTACGGTACGACTCTAAACCACCTTCCGATATGGAGGAGATTAGAATTGCCCCAAGCACTTATGCTGTATTCCCTAATGTTGTTGATGCTTGGAAAAGGTTATATTCAGAATGGCTTCCTACGTCCGGATACGAGCTTGCAAACCAACCTTGTATAGAGCATTTTTTAGGACCGGGACATAAGATCAAACATGAGCTATGGGTACCCATCATTGAAAAGTGAATAGCTTATTATTGAAGTAACGAGAACGATAGCTCAATCTTGACACAGCGGCGGCCGGCCACAGAGCGGCTGCCGTTTCTCAATTGATGCACTGAATCGAGTGGATAACAGTAGAAATATTTGAAGATGACATGCAAGAAATAGCAATAACCAGCACATGTTTAGCAACATTAAGAGAGATTTATCCCCTTCTAAAAACTAATGTGAAAGTATCTAAAATACAAGGAGTCGTTTTGAAATGAACATTCAAATAGTTTTTGAGCAATTCCCTGTCCTAGAATCAAATGATGTATCGCTTAGAAAGGTTGAGTTAAATAACCTAGAGGACGTATTTGCGATATACAACAATGAACGTGTATTTGAATATTGCGGTATTATTCCAAAGCACAATATAGAGACTGTAAAAACTATGATAGGACACTTTGAACGGGATTATATTAAAAAGGCACGTGTAAAATGGGGGATTTTCACTAAGGAAGAGCCTGATAAAATGGTGGGCATTATAGAAGCAATGGACTTTAATCAAAAGGTAAGTATGGTGACGATTGGTTATTTTTTAGCGGAATCAGCCTGGGGGAAAGGAATCACAACAAAATCCGTCAATTTACTAATCAAATACCTATTCGAAACCGTAAACACAAACAGAATACAGGCTGAAGTCATGCCTCTAAATCATGAATCAAAAAAAGTATTACTGAAAAATGGTTTTATAAAAGAAGGAACATTAAGACAAGCCACTATTTGGTCAGGAAAAGGAATTGTGGATTTGGAAATTTACGGGCTCCTTAAAGAGGATTACTCCAAGCGTTAAGCTATCGGGAGACTATAGTTCAATCAGACAGAGAAAAGGAGTTAGTGGAGGTAATTGAAATAATGTCTAACAAGATACAATTTATAGAATGGACTGTTGAGGGAAACCGTAAAATTACAGTAATCGACAGTAACGGTAAGGTCTTTAGTGGAAGGGCCTATACGTTTAATGAAAATGTCCTGCATGTAGACACTAAAGAAGGTTTGCTTGAAATTAAAATTGATAAAATAAAAGAAATTTTCAGTATAAAAGAGTGAATTATTCATTTCTCTGGTTGAACTAACGGAAGACGATAGCTTAATGATGACCCGAAGGCAGCCGGCCACAAAATCGGCTGCCTTCGCTGCGCTAACTAGCAGTTTACGTCAATGAATGAACCATCCTTGAAAAGAGTGTAAAATATCCTTATTAAGGAGGTGCCAAATGATTAGCATTCATGATAACGAGATCACATCTTATCTGGTTGATCTAAAATATCACAAAATAATTCTATACACGGAAGCCAGTAACTCCGAACGAGTGGAAGTTTCATTTGAAGATGTACTAGCTCATCAATTCGAAACCCTAGAGGGAAGTATTATCTTGGACATTCAAGAATATAGGTTGAACCAATTTTTTGAGAATAATAAAGAGCTGTTGGAGAAACAAAAAGCCTATTGCTGGCCATTGTACTATGATAGCGTCGATGAATTATCGGTTCGACTTATGAAAGAAGGATATCTATATTATGTGATCTATTCTTCATACGGATTAAATGGTTGGATTGTAGCGAAGCAATATGACGTTAACAGAATTGTGTAGCCTGAACATTAAATGCTATAGAGGAACGATAGCCATCGGCAGCCGGCCAGAAAGATCGGCTGCCGTCGTTGCGTTAACGGGCACTAAAGAGACGAACTTATAAACTGTAAAGAGACGGAAACGAAACTTATAAACTGCAGATTTGAGAAAGTCGTATATAATGTATGACATTATATACGAAAGCTTATGGAATAAGGCTTTATGCCGAATTGTAGACATATGTATAAAATACGGGTTTTGTGTAAAAGTATCATATCCATAAAAGAATCCAGCCATCTGGCTGGATTCGAAACTCTCTCTTAAGGCACATACTGCTGCACAATTTTCGTTACAACTCCGTTTTCGATCGTCAAATGATACGGAAAACTTTTCAGATCCAGTACATCCGTTTTACTCAGCGCATCCGCGAACTCTTTGAACGAAATGGATTCGTTCCATGCAACATCAAGATCTTCGGGATTGCCGGATTTATCGTAGATCTGCATCAAGACTTGCGCGTTCGGATCGACGTTGATCGTTCGGATCGATTCGTCGTCGTTCACTATATAATAACCATCCGGTGCTGCATCTAGACCTGAATCCGGTTCGCGTTCCAGAAAAATCCGGTCGGCGTCTTGGCCTTCGTACCATTGGATCGCATCGGTGGTCAATTGATTGCCGTTCAAATGCGTAACATAAGCGGTCTCCGTGTCAGGTGTCTGTTTCACAGGCTGGTAATTATCGCCAACTGCGTAGGCAGCGGAAATAAAGACGACTAGACCCGTTAGCAATACTGCTGCGCCGATTGCCGATTTCTTCATAGAAACACCCATCTCCTTCATGTGTACAGCATTAAGTCTCATTACCGCTTGTTCAAGCGTTTGAACCAACCGAACCGGCGTGTTCCCAGAATAGAACAGCACGTCTCCGGCGTTACAAGATTCATCGCCCGTTATTACCACTATAAACGAAGCATCGGTCCGATATGTTTCAAAAAGGTTACAACCGCCTCAAGAAATTGTTAAATCCCCTCCCTGGTTCGAACCATTGGGTTGCCGCCTGCATACGCTATGCTGACAAATACACGCCCAATCGGAAAGGAGCTTGTCATTTTGATGGATAACACCCCTGCTTACGCGCCGCGCGGCTTTCAAACGCCGTCCCAATTCCCGCTCTCGCCGCCTATTAATCCCTTCTCTCCTGGTCAGCCGTTCGTACCGGGTACGTTAACGCCGCCGCCGTCATCCGGTTCGCTGCCGTTCGTCCCTGGCACGTTGACGCCGTTCCCGTTCCCCCAGCAGTCGGGAGGGCTTGTCCCGCCGATTCAACCGGGTACGCTGACGCAAGCCAATCTGACGGGCATCCTCGCCTCTCACCCGAGACCGCAAGGCGCGCCGCCGGTGGCATTGTTAGGCGTATATCAGCTGCTCAAATCGAATCCAGGGCTGCTCCGTCTCTTCATTCAACAGCGTCCGCAATCGCTTCAGCACGCCCTGCAGCTTGCGCAAACGGGCAGCTTCACCTCGCGTCCGGACGAAGAACGCGTCATCCCGGGTTCCTGTTACTTTCAATGGACGCTGGCCTTCACGTTCACGGACGTGTATCTCATTTGGCCGGCCGCGAATTTCTTCGGCTTTGTCGTCGGCTACTGCGCGCCGTTCTCGACGCCTTGCGCGGTGCCCGACTTTCAAGTTCTATTCTCGGTTTGCTAGAATTATCCCGATTACAGACAAAAAACACGCCAGCGCTGGCGTGTTTTTGTGTTCCGTTCTATTCTTCTTCGTCAAAAAGCTTCCGGTAAGCGCCGTACCCTTCTTGCTCCAAAGCCGATTTCGGAATAAATCGGAGCGCGGCCGAATTAATGCAGTAACGCAAGCCTCCGGTCTCGATCGGCCCGTCGTCGAATACGTGGCCGAGGTGGGAATCCGCCTGACTGCTGCGGACTTCGATGCGTACCATGCCATGGGCTAAGTCTTCATGCTCAGTGACCGTGCCTTGCGCGATCGGCTTCGTGAAGCTTGGCCAACCGCAGCCCGAATCGTATTTGTCCATGGACGTGAAGAGCGGATCGCCGGAGACGATGTCCACGTACAAGCCTTCTTCGTGATTATTCCAGAACTCGTTGCGGAACGGCGGTTCGGTCGCGCTATTCTGCGTGACCTCGTATTGCAGGTTGGTCAAGCGCTTCTTCAGCTCGGCTTTATCCAGATCGTTGTTCCAATGCGCCTTCAGGAAGGCGTCGCGGCCCGAGCCTTTCCGATACATTTTATAGCGGAACGGATTCTTCTTGTGGTAATCCTGATGGTACTCTTCCGCGGAATAAAAGGTTGTCGCCGGCACGATCTCGGTGACGATCGGCTTCGAGAATCGGCCACTGCCGGCGAGCGCTTCCTTGGAAGCTTCGGCCTGTTGGCGCTGTTCCTCCGTATAATAGAAAATGCCCGTGCGATACGACGAACCGCGGTCAAAGAACTGGCCGCCTTCATCGGTCGGATCAACGCTGCGCCAGAAGATATCCAGCAGTTTCTCGTATGGCATAAGCGCCGGATCGTATGCAATCTGCACCGCTTCGGCATGGCCGGTCGTCTCGCTGCACACCTGCTCATAGGTTGGACTCTCGGTATGTCCGCCGATATATCCGGAAGTGACGCGGATGACGCCGGGCATTTCTTCGAACGGGGTTACCATGCACCAGAAGCATCCTCCGGCGAAGACTGCCAGCTCTTCGCGCGGCGATGGGGATTGGGATTGTTGCATAGCCAAGGACCTCCTTCTCAATAGTCTTCTCTCATGATACACCAGATTCGCTTGGAGTTAAAACTTGGCCAAGATCGCAAATCATAATTAGTTTACTTAAACATAGTTATGTTAACCATTATTGCTGCTGATTTTCACGTCCCTACCTACACACCGGTATTGAGCGAAACAGAGTCTAATAAACAGACCTGCCCGACGTCCTCTAGACATCACGCCAAATCCATGCTATCTTTTTGCTTAAACGATTAAGTGATGAGCGAAGAGGTGAACGCTTGAAAAAAACAACGATGAAAGACATCGCCCGCGAAGCCGGCGTATCCGTCGCGACCGTCAGCTATATTCTGAACGACGTGCAAAATCAGAAAATCCCCGACGATACGAAACGCCTCGTTCGCGAGACGGCGAAACGGTTGAATTACGTGCCGAATCTGATGGCCAAATCCCTCGTGAAGGGTCAGACGAAGATGATCGGAATCTTGGTTAACCGGCTGCCCCACGAGGCCTATTGGCGAACCGTTCCGCGTCAACAATTCATCGCAGAGCTCGAAATATTGCTGACCGCGCAAGGTTATCATGTCCTCGTGGCATCGCTCGATGCGAATGATCCTCAACTTGATATCGTGCTCGAACGCAAGTTGGACGGCGTGTTCCTGCTGGATGTCCAGGAGTCGGCCTTCTACGCGATCTCGGAACGATTCCCGATGGGCGTGCCGCTCGTCGTGATCGACAGCATCATCGAAGATAATCTATTTCATAAAGTAGTACCGGACTTAGGCGACCTGCTGCGTCAAGCGCATTCCTTGCTCGCTAATCGCCGGCTTCCGCTCGATGCTGAACATGCGAAGCCTGTTGCGCTGCTTGCCGAACAGTTCCACAATCGCGGCATGAATAGGCTCATTCAGGAGAGTCTATCTAGTCTCGCTAGTACGGAACATATTCAATGCCTACAGGTGATGTACCACAACATAACGGATATCGCCGCTTACCTAGACCGACTGGCCGAGGAACGTCGCGACGTGCTTGTCGTTGGCGAGCTGCTGGGCGTCATTGCGTCTGGCTATATCGCACACGAGCGTTTGGCCGTCGTTTGCGTGAACGGTATGGAAAGTTTGCTGCCCTCCTCGATTAAGACCGTCTTCCTTCGGCCGGATAAAGCTGAAGTGGCATGTCGGTTAATGATGCAACATTTGAGCCATACCCTACCCGAACGTTCGCCCAAAATGGTATGGATTCCGGCAGACGATAAGTCCTCCGTGTAACTCGTCTGCCTTTCCTTCCCGCAACTTAAACGATTAAGCAAAGGAGTTGTCGATGACCCATGTTCGCTCCGACCTCACCGGATACGTCTGCGTTACCCGTAAGTTCCAAACCTCTGCATCGCAATCGCAAGTTCATGCTGCTCTTCACCGGATCTACCTTGTCGGTGTTCGGCAATTGCTTTCACAGCATTGCCCTGAACCTATGGGTGCTTCAAACGACGGGCAGCGCGGCCAAGATGTCGCTGATCACCGTCACTCATATGGTGGTGAGCCTGCTGCTCGGATCCGTTGCCGGAACGATCGCCGACCGGTTGAACCGCAGGCATTTGATCATGCTATGCGACTCGGTACGGTTCGTAATCGTGCTTGGAATCGCCATCGTCATGCTGAAGCTGGATCAGCCATTCGTCTGGATCGTTGCGCTTTCCGCCCTGTCCGCCGTCGCGGGCTTGCTGCAATCCCCATCCTCGCAAGCTAGCATTACGGATTTGGTCGGGCGGGATCGCGTTCAGCAAGCGGCCGGCATCATGAATATCGCCGACAACGCGGCCCGAATATCGGGACTGGCGATTGGGGGCTATATCGTGGCGCAGTTCGGCGGCGTGACGGCGATCGTAACCGATGCCATCCTGTTTGGCTTGTCAGCTCTGCTCGTGCTCGCGGCAGGACAATTCCCGCAAGCGAAGCGCGTGCAAGCGGAGAAATCCAGCTTTCGCCAAGATTGGCTGGAAGGCATCCGGCGGGTATGGTCCGATCCGTTCGCCAGAGGCGTTACGTTCCTGACGACGATCGTCCTGTTGTTCTTCGTGGCCAATCTTATGCTTATTCAAGTCATGGCGGTCAAAGTCTGGCAAGCTAGCCCCGTGCATTTCGGACTCATCGAAGCAGCCATTCCGCTTGGTTATGCGCTTGGCGCGATGACGATCATGGGCTTGTCCCGACGGCCCAGGAATCGCGGCATATGGATTCTCGGCAGCCTGCTGGCGATGGGGCCGTTGTATATCGCGATCGCGATCATGCCGAATGCCCTGGGCGCAATTCCGATCATTCTCGCGGTCGGCACGTTCTTCTCGTTCTGTACGATGCTCGTCAACGTGATCATGCGCATCGAAGTGCCCTCCGAGCTTCAGGGACGCATGTTCGGCATATTGGGCTCGCTTACGAGCGTGGCGCCCCCGCTGGGACTTACGATCATGGCCGCGCTAGCGGATGGCTATGGAGCTTCGAACGTGCTGCTGGTTAGCGGATTCGGCTTGATTGCGGCTGCCACGGCAGCATGGTTTGGGCTCAAGGCGATCCGGGGATATCAATAACAATCCTATGGCACGCCGCATTCTACGCTACTCATGCTATTCATTCTTGTTCTTGGCTCGGAATCGCCGGACATTCAACAAGCGGCGAACCGGACGAAACTGTCCGCGAATGACACGATTAGCTACACTCCATAAACATAATTATGTAAACTTATATATATATATTCCGGATGAATTCTCCTTCCGATAGGCGACGAAGATGTCCTCAACCTCGCGAAGATCCGATTTCGCCATATGCCCGCCTCCTCCCTTCTCAATAAGCCACTTCTGACGCGGCCCAATCGCAGGCCGCTCTTCCCCTGCCCCGCAAACCAGCCTCCTGATCCCGCGATGCGGAAAGGAGGCTGGTATCCCTTACTGAATGCTGCATTCCCAATCTTTGGATTGGGAATGCAAACCAATCAGCTTCTCTATCGATATCTCTCCATCCAGTACACCGCGAAATCCACGAGCGACCGGACGGGCATCAGCTTGGCGACGGCATCTCCGATTTCGCGCTTCGACACCTCGTCGCGCTCTTGCTCGAACGCATGCCCGATCGCTTCGAAATCCTCGGTTGACAGCGCGATATCATGAAACGTCCGCCACTCCCGTATGCCGTCCACGAACACGGGGGCTCCGTTCGTTTGGAACGATTTGCTGCCGTAACGGGCGCGGTATTCCGCCAAGTGCAGCGTTGTATTGCGATCATGACCGGTTCCAAGCATCAGTATGCGCGCGTCGTCTTCATATAACTTAGCCAACGGCGATCGCTCGCCCAGCCCGTCGTCAAACGGATGCTCGCCGGTGTACCATTCCGCTTTCGGCCCGCGCGCGCAGAACGAAACTTGCGGATGCCCGCTTCGCAGCGTACCCGCTTGCTTGCGGAACGTCTCCGCCACCGCGCCGATGCCGAACGTTGGCGTTAGATCCCGATCGAACGCCGGCATATTCGCCCTGATGTCCGCCCACCATTCCTTCGGAACCGGCGGATTCTCCCACCGTTCCGGATCGGAGAGATCGCCGCTGTGCGCGGGCATGACGACCGTCCCGCCGTCCCCTGCCGCCGACTCGACGCCTAGAAGCACGGCAGGCGCGCCTCCGATCAGGAAGCGGTTGAACGCCTTCAACGACGAATGAACGATCAACGTATCGCCTTCGCGTACGCCAAGCATCCGCAGCGCCTCCGCGATCGACGACGCGCTAAGCGGGGCTTTATATTCATCGAATGTCATCAACGAAATCTTCTCCTTCTATGGCATACAAGCATGTTTCTCTCCACCATATAACGGAGAAAGGAAAACCGTCAACTTGCCGAACCGCTCTTCTTGCGTTCGAATCCGTACGCGAGCAGCTTCTGCGCGTCCAGCCACACCTGATCGGACTGGGACTTAAGCACGACGGCGATGTAACTGCCGCTTCCTCGCTTGGCGGAGGCGACGAGACAGTAGCCCGCTTCGGCGGTGTAGCCTGTCTTCATGCCGTCCGCGCCGTGAAAATAATAGCCGCTGTCCGGCTGAAGCAGCTTGTTCCGATTCACGAACGTCTGCGGCTCGTCTGCTTGTCCGGCGCGATATTCGTTCTCGGCGACAATCTCGCGAAGCAGGGCGTTCCCTCTCGCTTTGCGCGCGATGATGGCCAGGTCTGCAGCCGTAGTGTAATGCTGGGCGTGATGAAGCCCGTGCGAATTGACGAAATGCGAATCGTCCGCGCCGAGCGCTGCCGCCCGATCGTTCATCATGCCGGCGAAATACGCTTGGCTGTCCGTCCGCGTCAACGCTCGACCCGCATCGCGCTCGGCCGCATATCGGGCCAAGGTCCGCGCGGCATCGTTACCCGAAGGAAGCATCATGGCGGCGATCAAGTCCCGTACGGTCATGCGGTCCCCTTGTTTCAAGCCGGCCGTGCTCTCGTCGGGCAGCCGGCTGACCGCTTCATCGCCGATCGTGACCGACTCGTTCGGGTCGTGTCGCTCGAGAACGATTAAGGCGGTAAGTAATTTCGTCGTGCTGGCCGGATAGAGCCGTTCATGCTCGTTCTTGGCATACAAGACGACGCCTGTCCGTTCGTCGACCAAGACGGCCGCTTCGCTATTCAACTGACCGACGTAGGCGCCGCGGCCCGCTCCGCCCGCCATGGCATCCGTCAGCTTGGCGATAACGCGAGGCGCCTTCGCCTGCAGGGCGTCCCAATGCGAGATCAGGTAGAAGCCGGCGGCGGCAGCGAGCAGCGCGGCGACCGGTTTTCTCCATTTTCTCATCCGATTCATGAACGACCTTCCTCCTATTCCGCTTCGTTCTAACGCGATCGAACCGCTCTAAGCGTCAAGTCCGCTTCTTCCTATGCGGTAAGACGATTTACAAGCCGCGAAAGTTGCACCGGAATCGTCTGCGTCGCTGGCGAGCATGTCAAAAAAGACAGGCGACGTACGCGAAGCGCGCGCCAACCTGTCTTACTGCCAAACCGTATAACTAGCCAAGAGATACGTCTGCCGTCGCTTGACAGCCAAGGAGCATCAATGACACGATAAGCCTGCACCGTTCAATTCTATGTGATGGAGAGTGATTCCCTTGTCAACTGCTAGCTCCGCTTGCGAGATGAAAGCCATCGTCCCTATTTTGCGCATTTTCGATATCCCGAAGGCAATCGAGTTCTACTGCGAATATCTCGGATTCCAGAAAGACTGGGAGCACCGCTTCGAGGAGAACTTCCCGCTCTACATGCAAGTATCGCGTGACGGACTTGCCTTGCATCTATCCGAGCACCACGGCGATGCGACGCCGGGATCGGCGATCATCGTGCATGTGAACGGCATTCGCGCTTTCCACGGCCAGCTGCATGCCTCGAATTACCGCTTTGCCAAGCCGGGCTTGGAGGAGACGCCTTGGGGGAGCTTGGACGTGACGGTTACCGATCCGTTCGGCAACCGAATCGTATTCAGCCAGCCGGCAGCCACGTCGGAAGCTAACTAGCAGCTAGATTTCACCCCATGACCGGCAGTACATGCTCGAACAGCAGCTTCTTCGCATAGATCGCTTCGCTCTTGTCCGTCGGTTCCTTCCGCAGCGCCGCGACGAGTTCAAGCTCCGGTACGACGAATATGTACTGCCCGCCGTATCCTTTCGCAAAATAACAATCGATATGGCCGTTATGCGCTTGCGGCGATACCCACCAATGATAGCCGTAGGCGCCGAAGATCGGGGGCTCGTAATGGCTGAAGCCTTTGTGATGCGTCTGGAGCGATTCGCGTACCCAAGACTCGGGCACGACCTGTTCGCCTGCCCAGCGGCCTCCGTTCAAATACAGCAGCCCGAATCTCGCCATGTCCCGGCTCGTCAGGTGCATGCCGGCCCCGCCTTCGTGCACGCCGCCCGATTCGTTCCATCTTGGCTTGCGAAAGCCGAGCTTGCGGAAGAGATGAAGATCGGCATATTCGTAGACGCTCATACCTGTTGCCTTACTTAATATCGCGGACAAGAGATGCGACCCGCCCGAGTTGTACGTGAACACCTCGCCGGGCACATGGCCGATCGGACGCTCCCATACATATTGAACCCAATCCCCGGTACGCTTCATCGCCCAGTATGGTTTGTCGAATTCCGGCCAGTCGAAACCCGGCGTCATAGTCAACAGATGCCGAATGCGGATATCCCGCTTCCGCGGATCGTCATCCGCGAGCCGGATGTCTTCGAAATAATCGAGCGCCGCGTCGTCCAGGCTGCCGATCTCTCCGCGCGCCAGCGCGATGCCGATCAGCGCCGAGAGGACGCTCTTCGTGCAGGAGTAGATCGCGCCCAGGCGGTCTTGGCCGCTCTCGTGAACATCGAGCGCGAGCTGGCCGTCCTTCACGACGACGACGTCTTTGATTTTCCATGCCGCGCATGCGGCTTGCAGGTCTTCAAGCCGACGGCCGGCGAAGCCGAAGGCATCGGGACGCGCTTCGGCTTGGAGCGGATCGGTTAGCGTCGATTGCATCGTTATCAGCTCCTTGTGCCGGTTTTGCTTATCTTTTACCACCGCTGCCTATATCATGAACACGGCCGTCGTTCCCAGAAGAGCCTTCCGTCCGGTAGTCCACTGATCGGAGCGCTCCGATCAGCCATGATTGCGGACGAACTCGCGAAGGAACGACGCCAACGCGGCGCAGGATTCCTCCGGAACCGCATTATAGATCGAAGCCCGCAAGCCGCCGACGCTCCGGTGTCCGGCTAGTCCCTCGAAGCCGTTCTTCTCCGCCTGCGCTAGGAACGACGCCTCCAGCCGCTCATCCGTCAGCTTCCACGTGATATTCATCATCGACCGATTCTCTGCGGCGGCTATCCCTTCATAGAAACCCCCGCTAGCGTCGATCGCGTCGTACAGCAGGCAGGCTTTCCGCGCGTTCCGCTCGCCGAGAACCTCGGAGCTTCCCTGGTTCCGCGTCCATTCCAGCATGAGCTTCATCATCCATATCGCGTGAACGGGCGGCGTGTTATAGAGCGAATCGTGCTGGGCGAACGTATCGTATCGGAAAATATGCGGGATGTCGGCCTTGGCGCTGCGTTCGATTAGATCCCGGCGTATGATGACGGCCGTCACGCCGGCCGGACCGAGGTTCTTCTGCGCCGACGCATAGATTAAGCCGAAGCGCGCGTAATCGAAAGGCCTGCTCAGGATATCGCTCGTCATGTCGCCGATGAGCGGCACGTTCGCGGATACGTCGGGCAGTTCGCGCAGCTGCGTGCCTTCGATCGTATTGTTGGTCGTCATGTGCAAATAAGCCGCGTGCTCCGCGAGCTGAATGTCCGCAAGCTTCGGAATCGCGCGCCAGCCCGTCTGCTTGGACGAGGCGGCGGCGACGGCAGCGCCTGCTCGCATTGCTTCTAGATATGCCTTCTCGGCGAAGCTTCCGCTCAGCACATAGTTGCCCGGCGCCTCCGCGGACGCGAGATTCATCGGAATGAACCCGAACTGCGCGCTCGCCCCGCCGGCCATGAATAGCGCCTCGTAGCGGTCATCGAGCCCAAGCAGCCCCAGAAGCAGTTCTCTCGTCTCCTCGACCATGCGTTCCACTTCCGGCGAGCGGTGCGACATCTCCATGAGGGACATTCCCCGATTTCCGTATTCGACTGCTTCTTCGCGCGCTTGCGTAAGCACCTCCAGCGGCAGCGCCGCCGGTCCCGGATTGAAATTATGCCGTCTGTTCATCGTTCTTCTCCGCCTTTCGCGAGTCAATAGTTAAACTAAAGACGCTCCATCATCCCTGAATTGGGACGAGGAGCGTCTGCTCGCGGTGCCACCCAACTTGATCGGCTGCCGACTGTATCGGCGGGTCCGACCCGCTTTGGTCCGCTATAACGGGCGAAACCCGGTTCACTTAGGCTAACGGATGCGGCTAGCATCGCGCGCTTGACGAGAACGCCTCCGAGTTGGATGCTCTTCATAGGCGTTATGACGGTGTAAAGTTAATCCTGATTATACTCGTCGCAGATTCAATGTCAATCCGCTGTTGGGTAATCGTGGTACAATGGACGAGTATGGCCATCTTGAACTACGCTGCTTTATGCAGAAGGAGGCTTTCGATTACATGGCACTCATGCAATGCGACTTTTATTCCGAGACGCTGGGCGTATCCGTCTCGATGAACGTCATCCTGCCGCAGCGGACGACAACGCAGATCGGCATGGCATCCGCCAGCTCAGGCGAGGCGCGCCATCCGGTGCTGTATTTGCTCCACGGCTTGTCCGACGATCATACGATCTGGCTGCGCCGCACCTCGATCGAGCGATACGTCGCCTCGCTCGGCATCGCCGTGGTCATGCCGGCCGTCGGCCGCAGCTTCTACGCGAACATGAAGCAGGGCTACAATTACTGGGATTTCATAAGCGAAGAACTGCCGGCGCTAGCCCGCTCCTTCTTCCCGATCTCGGATAAGCGAGAAGACAATTTCGCGGCCGGGTTGTCGATGGGCGGCTACGGCGCGTTCAAGCTTGCGCTGTCGCATCCGGATCGGTTCACGGCGGCCGCAAGTTTGTCCGGCGCGCTCGACGCCCGCTTCTTCATCGAGCAGAACAAAGAAGAAGCCTCGCGCATCTTCGGCAGCGCGAGCGACTTTAACGGCAGCGGGAACGACCTCTTCGAACTAGCCAAACAGCGCGCGGCCGAAGGAAACGACCGTCTCCCGTTGCTGTACCAGTGCTGCGGGACGGAAGATTTCCTCTACGACGACAATGCGCGGTTTCGCGACGAGGCGCTGGAGCTTGGACTGCCGCTCACCTATGAAGAAGGACCGGGCGAGCATGAGTGGGGCTACTGGGACCGTCAAATCCAGCGCGTGCTGAACTGGCTTCCGCTGACCAAGAAAGAGTCTTAAGGAACTGCTTAAATCAAGGAAGAGGTACAGAATAAAGGGTGCAACCTAGCCTATGCAAAATTGGCCGCCAAGCGATGACGCTTGCGCGGCCTTTGTTTTTTGCGATTCGACTGGAAATCTGCTTTGCGATCATCTAGCAATTGTCGATCCTTCGTGCCCGATTGGTCCGGCGCCTGCCTACACCGGCGGAGAGCTCGTAATGACGACCGAAGACGGGAAGCTTCCCGAAGGCACGATCGCGACCGGTTGCTGACTCTGGACGTCGATGACCGCCACATAACCGAACGAGAGCAGCGGGACGTACACTTTCGACCCGTCGCTGGACACCGTCATCCCATTGGCGCTGCTGCCGCTGGGCAATTCGATGCTCGTCAGCACCTCCTGTCGGGCCGTGTTGATGACCGTAATCTCGTCCCCTTCGCGGTTCGCCACATACGCCAAGGAACCGTCGGGGGTAAAGACGATCGCATGCGGCTTGCTTCCAACGCCCGTATCGAGCCTGGCCGCCACGCCGTGGCCTTCGGTATGGAGCACGAGCACGCCGTTATGGTGCACGTCCGTGATGTAGACGAGCTCGCCGCTGGGCGAGAACGCCACGGAGGAAGGCTGGCTCCCTTCCGATAAGCGGATAATCGTCCGGATGTCGCCGGAGTCCGCATCCAAGATGACGATTTTGGATGCGGCGGTCAGACAGACGTACACCTTGGCCCCGTCCGGCGAGATCGCGATCGCCGACGCGTCGCAAGATTCGGGCAGCGGCACCGCGTGCAGAATCGCGCCGCTCTCGGCATCGATAATATGAATCGCGTCCTCCAGCAGCGTCGAGACGAAGAGCCGGTCTCCGTCCGGCGTTAGCGCGATCGCATACGGCACCGCTTGGCGCGGGAACCGGATATCGGAGGCGGCATCATACGAGAGCGAGCGCAGCCGCTTGACCGTGCGATCCCCTTGACACGTTACGAACACGGAGCCGCCGTCCGGGGCAGCCGCCATAAATCGCGGACGGCATCCCTTTGGCAGCGCGATCGTCGCCAAGCGCGTATGCGTCGCGGTCTGGAGAACGGTTATCGTATGCTCGGCGTGATTGGCCACGTAGGCAAGCTGGTAGTCGTCCATGCGTACAAGACCCGTCTGGAGCAGATGCCGCTGCATATAGTCGCCGCCGGCGGATTGTTCCGCCACCGTGGCGGTCAGCTCCCCGGCGCCTGGACCGTCGGCCGTCAGCCGCACGCCGAAGTTGGACAGCGCCGCCGTGTCGAAGCTGCCCGCGAACACCGATCCGTCGCGTCCGCACGACGACAGGCGGATGTACTTGCGGCTGGCGAACCGCAGCGCGCCGTAGCCGTCCGCGCCGCCGGGCAAGTCGGCCGTGTACAGCTCGACGCGGACCGCAGCGGACTGCAATCCCATATTGGAGACCGACACGACGAGCTTCACCGTTCGCTGCTCGGTCCGATTGAACAATAGACCCGAATCCAATACCGGCATGGACTGCCCCTCCCCTTTCATGCTCCATCGTATGAGCGAAAGGAGAGCGCGAACCCGGCCTTTGGCCTTCCGATTCCCCGAATTCCTTCCGCGCAGCTGGCGCCGCCTGAACTCTATCTATATGCGGCAACCTGTCCGAACATGTTAGACAAGAATCGGCTTGTCCGGTTGGAGCGTAATAGGGGTCGTAAACGCGTCAACATGTGCTAAATCAGCGCAAAAAAAGCTATCGCGTTGCGCGACAGCCGGTTGTTAATCTCCATTATGGATTCGCAATCTAGGGATAGGGTTGCTCCAAGCGCCATTGGCCGCTCAACCGCGCGGTCTGGCGACCAGCGCGGCCAGGAACGAGAATACGATCGCCGCGGTAATGCCGGCGCTCGTCAGCTCGAAGATCCCGGTAAGGATGCCGATCCATCCGTTATCCTGCAGCTCCTTCGTCGCGCCGTGGACGAGCGCGTTGCCGAAACTCGTGATCGGCACGGTCGCGCCGGCGCCGGCGAAATCGATGAACCGGTCGTATAGGCTGACGCCGCCGAACGAGATCCCGTCGAGCACCGCGCCGGCAATGACGAGAATCGTCATCGTATGAGCCGGCGTCAGCTTGCCGACATCCATCATTAACTGGCCGATGACGCAGATCGCGCCTCCGACCAAGACGGCCCAGACGAAATCCATCATGTCGAGCCGCCTCCGTTCTCGATGGCGACCGCGTGTGCGATGCACGGAATGCTCTCGCCTTGTTGAAAGGACAAGGGCGAGAACAGCGCGCCCGTCGCCACGACGAGTATCCGGTTCAGCGCGCCGCGCTTCAGCTGCTTGAGCAAATGGCCGTACGTCACGGTGGCCGAGCAGGCGCAGCCGCTGCCGCCCGAATTGACGAAGGTCTGCTTTGTCCGGTCGTAGATCATCAGTCCGCAATCCTTGTACTCGGTTTCCCCGATCGGAAACCGATGTTTCTCGAACAAAGCATTCGCGATATCGTAGCCGACTTGGCCGAGATCTCCCGTGACGATCAGGTCATAGTAACCCGGGGTGATGCAAAAGTCGCGAAAATGCGCGCCGATCGTCTCGACGGCCGCCGGAGCCATCGCCGCTCCCATATTGAACGGATCGGTGATGCCCATGTCGACGACCCGCCCGATGGTGGCGCGGGTCACGACGGGGCCTTCCCCCTGCGGCGCGACAATCGCGACGCCGGCACCCGTAACCGTATACTGCGCGGTGGGCGGTTTTTGCGACCCGTATTCGGTCGGATAGCGGAATTGCTTCTCGCTCGTGCAATTGTGGCTGCAGGTTCCGGCCATTACATATTTTGCCGAACCCGCGTTCACGATATGTGCGGCGAGCGCCAAACTTTCCATCGACGTCGAGCAGGCGCCGAACACGCCCAAATACGGGATGCCGAGCGTACGCGCGGCGAATCCGTTGCTGATCGTCTGATTCATCAGATCGCCGCCGATGTAGAATTGGATTTGTTCCTTCGTCAGATTCGCCCGCTCGATCGCGTGCGTCGCCGCGTCCTCGAGCAGCTTCTTCTCGGCTTGCTCCCAGCTCTTCTGACCAATCATGAGATCCCCGTGGCCGATATCGAATTCTTCCGCGAGCGGACCCTCGGATTCGTCGGGTCCGACGACCGACGAGGCCGAAATGATGACGGGCTTGTTCTCGAATTGCCAGCTCTGATGCCCTTGCAGCATGTGCCGTTCACCCCTTTATCCCGATTATCCAGTGGACGATGCCGACCGCGAACGCCGAGACGGTGCCGAATACGATGACCGAGCCGGCCAGTTTAAACATATTGCCGCCCGTGCCGAGCACGAGTCCTTCGCTCTTGTGCTCGATGGCCGCGGAGCACAGCGAATTGGCGAATCCCGTTACCGGCACGGCGCTGCCCGCTCCCGCCCATTGCGCGATTTTGTCGTATACGCCGAAGGCGGTCAGGATTACGGAGAGCAGAATCAGCACGGCGACGGTCGGATTGCCCGCCGTCTGTTCCGTGAAGCCGAAGTAACGCTGGAATACCTTCATCAATGCCTCGCCGACGAAGCAGATCGCGCCGCCCGCAATGAACGCTCTCATACAATTGCGCGCGATCGGTCGCGTCGGTTCGATCGACTGGGCGAGCAGCTGGTAGTCGCGCTGGACCGGCGTCACCTTTTTCATTTTGCTTCTGGACGCAAAGCTCATCTTACGTCCTCCTTTCTACCTCTCCAGCAGCGGCGTCATGTCGCGGATGACCGCGTTCATGGCATTCGCGCAATTCCCGTACATCCGCCTTGCTTCGTTGTTCTCCACGCTGAGCGCGAACAGCTCGAGATCCGCTCCGCACTTCTTCAGCGTTGCCATCAGCACGGCTTTCGTCTGCGGCTCCGGCACTTGAACCTGATCATCGTATAAGTCCAAGTACAATTGATGCGCGGCATCCACCTGACCCAGGAACACGTTCTCGAGCAGAAAGCCCTGCTTCTCCAGCTCCGTATGCAGCCAGCCCCGGTTAAGTCCCATGGCGGCGAGCGGCTCGTCCAGTATGTTCCCGTCCATAATTACCGTCTGCGGCTCTTCTTCCGGGGCGACCTTGATGCCGAGCATGGCGGGCGTGAGCGGCTGATTCTCCTTCTTGAGCAATACGGACAGTTCGCCGCTCGCCTCCAGCGTCGCGAATTCGACGTCCGCCACGCGGAACACGCTCTTGGTCCGCAGCTGCTCGAGCAGTTCGTCCGCCGTATACCGTTCTTTCTTCAAATTGTCCTCGAGCACTTTGCCTTCCTTGATCAGCACCGTTCCTTTGCCTTCGAACCACTCCCGGAGCGTCTTGCTGCGCAGCGTGACCAATTCGCCGAGGAACGGGATGAAGAACCATACGGATAAGGCGACGATCCCGTGCAAATACGAGTTCTCCACGTCCGTGGACAGAAAGCCGGCGATTTCGCCTAGCGCGATGCCTGTCACATATTCGAAGAACGTCAGCTGCGAAATTTGCTTTTTGCCGAGAATGCGGGTGAGCACGAACAGCATCACGACCGCGCCGAGCGAACGGAATAAAATATGAACCCAATTCTGGATGTCCATCCTGTCCTCCTGTCACCTCCTAACCACGCCCTTATTCTGCGCCCGATGTCCAGGAATATGAGAAAGTGGGATGAATTTATTCGGTCAGGTTGGGGATGTTAGTCGTTGGATATACGCGAAAGGAGGATGACGTCATGACCGTTGCCAATCAAGTGAAAACGACGCTCGCGTCGCTTAAGAGCGCGCAGGCCAGCCTCGAATCGTTCGCGCTCGCGACCCAGAACCAGGAAGCCAAGGATATGTACGCGCAAGCCGCGCAGCAAACGCAATCGATCGTCGATCAAGTCGCCGGCCGCGTCCAGCAGCTGGAGAACGAAGAGCCGCAATACAAAGGCTTCTAAGGTAAGCGTCGGTAATCGTCCCAACGCGAAGAACCCGGACCACCTCGCGGTGATTCGGGTTCTTTTTGCATATACGGGGTAACGGCACAGTCAGATTGTCGCCTTGAACGATACACTAATCGTATGGACCCTTGCAACTGTCGAAGGAGGCCGGACATGGCGAAATATTATACGAAAGACCGCGATATCGTCCATCACATCAATACGCTGCTGAATCCGAAGGCGCCCGTGCTTGATTTGGGGAGCGGCCTCGGCATCCTGCTGGAGCAATACCGTTCGCCGCTCATTGTCGCGCTCGATATCCACAGACCTTTTTTGGAAAATCGCTACTATACCTCGCCGCACATTATTCCGCTGCACGCCGACGCCCAGGACATCGACCGACTGTTCCTGCCGAAGACGTTCGGCATCGTGACGCTCATCGACGCAATCGAGCATTTCAACAAGGAAGCGGGTCTGATTCTGCTCCGCAAAGCCGAGCAGCTGGCGCGCGAGGGCATCATCGTGTTCACCCCGCGCGGTTTCTTCCCGCAGTCGGTCGACCACTACGGCCTGGAAGGCGATCGCTATCAATCGCACTATAGCGGCTGGGAGCCGGAAGAATTCGAGGCGCTCGGGTATGATGTGCTGGTCATGACAGAATTCCATGATGCGACCAATCAGTCGTTCGTCGAGAGCTTCGGGGCGGATCACCCGCCGATCGATGCGCTGCTGGCCTGGAAGAACCTCAAGCCGGACTAAGCCGTCTGCGCCGCTTCGGGCTTCGGACGGAACAGCAATCCGAGCAGCCCGAACAGCAGGAATGCGCCGCCGAGCAGCATGAACACGCTATGGTCGGACACATACCGGATGCCGTATCCCCCGATGGACGGCCCGAGAATGCTCCCGATGCTGAAGTGGATCGAGGCGATCACGTTCGCCGTCGACAGAATCGGCTTGGGCAGAATGTCCGCCGCGTAGGCAAGTCCGAGCGAATAGAACGAGCCGACCAGCCCCCCGCCCGCGACGAAGAGCGCGAACAGCGCGTATTCGTTCCCGCCGGCCAGCGGGACAAGGAAGAACGCCAGCGAACCCGCCAGCGCGCAGCCCATCAGCACGGGCTTGCGGCCGATCCGGTCGCTCAGCATGCCGAGCGGCAGTTGAAGAATCAAGCTGCCGATGCCGAACGACATCAAGAGCAACGATATCCAGCTCTGGGACAGATCGATGCGCAATCCGTACAGCGGGAAGCTGCTGTTCATGGACGCTTCCATCAGTCCGTAGAGCAAGCTTGGGATAAGCACGAACCAGGCGAGCCGGTACGTGCGCGAGAACCGGTTCTGCGCGGCTTCCCCGCTTGGCGCGCGCTCCGGCGATTCGTTCGGAATACGCAGCAGCATCACGGCGACGATGAGGAAGAACAAGCCGACGATCAAGAACGGCGCCGCTTCGCCGAGCGGCAGCAGGTTGATGCCGAGCGGCCCGATGCTGAAGCCGACGCCGTATGCCATGCCGTATAGCGAGATGTAGCGGCCTCTGCGGTCGGCCGGCGCGGAGCTGACGATCCACAGCTGGCTCGCATAGTGAAGCGAGCTATCGCCGATGCCGATCAGCAGCCGCAGAATGAACCAAAACCAAAGCGCACCGCTGACGGGGAACAAGAGCATCGCCGCGGTCACGAGCAAAGCTCCGGTCAAGATGACGGGCTTGAAGCCGTATTTGCCGACCGGCTTCTCGATGAAGAACATCGTCGCGAATACGCCGATGTACAGCGCGGTCGAATTCATGCCGTTCATATCCGGCGAGATGCCCTGCCGCTCGAGCAGAATCGATAAGAGCGGCAGCAGCAGCCCTTGGCTCGAGCCCGCCACGACGACGACGAGCAGCAGACATGCGAAACGATACGAGGCGGAAACTTGCGTTGATGCAGATCTAAGAAGCGACAAACGGGATAACACTCCTTGCGACAAATAGAATAGAGTTGGAGACAGACATCTCATCATTGTAACGGAGAACGCATAAACCGTTCAAGGCCAAAAAAAAGCGAAAAGCAGAACAAAGCCGGAAGCAGACGATCGATCGTCTGCTTCCGGCTTTGCGTACTGCGCGTTATGTATGTCTTGTCTGTCGGCCTTGCTCTATGTATGAATGGAACGCGCCGGCTCGGCTTCGCCGGGGGTTCTATAATTTTCGATAGTCAGCTTTCATGATTTTGGTCACGAGACTCGGCCACTTCGGGTTGGCGGGACAATATTTGCGCGCGATTTTCTCAATCGTCGTATAACCCTTCCCGATATAGCTCTTGGAGATGAGCTGGCCGAACTTGCGGAC
This sequence comes from Paenibacillus methanolicus, assembly GCF_008124765.1. Taxonomy (GTDB): domain Bacteria; phylum Bacillota; class Bacilli; order Paenibacillales; family Paenibacillaceae; genus Paenibacillus_Z; species Paenibacillus_Z methanolicus. Next base: position 778,904 of record NZ_VNHS01000001.1, read on the forward strand.
ACTGGCGCGTTTCGTTTCGAATTTGAGCGCTTTGTTGTATCGATCGCCGTCAATGGCGTTCAGGCCGAACAAATTGTTTTTGTTCTTCGCGATCTTGCTTTTTCCGTTGCCGCTCTCCAGCTTCATGACCGCGATGGTAAAGTAAGCGTTAATGCCGTATTCCGCTTCGATGGCCAGTATTTCCTCTTCCAATCCATGCCCTTCCAGTGCGGTATTCTCGAAAATTTCGGCGATATGCGCGACGCTAAGCCCGGATACCGACTTCACCAGCGACTTCGGTTGACTCGGCTCGGATGGCTTGGCGGGCTTCACGGGGGCAAGACGCATGACGGCAGGCTTCGCCGGCGCGGCCTTGACCAGCATCGCATCCGTCTTGGTTACTGCGGCCGGGCGCTTCAGGACAGCCGCAGCCGTTTGCGCGGACGCTCCGACCGGTTTGGCGTAACCGCCGTGGACGTAGCCGCCGCCTTCCAGCCGCAGCCAACCTTTGTCCGTTACTTTCTCGACGCGCAGCTCGGTGCCCTGCTTCACGGTGCCGAGAATCTTCGAGGTGCTGTACCCGTTCGCCCGCACGTTCAGATAATAGGCGGTCACGCGGTAGACGACGGGAGCGGCGGCAGCCGTCTTCGCGTTCAGCAGCGAAGGCTTTGCCGAGCTTGCAGCCGCTGTCGCGCCGGACGAGCTTGCGGCACGTCCCGCTTCCGCACGGGGCTGCGCGGCGGCTTGCGCCGAATTGGCGGTTGATGCGCCGAGGATGGCAGGCGCTTGCGCCGCATAGGACGTTGGCGCCGCCAAGGCGACGGGCCGAACCGCTTCGGACGAAACAATCGCTTCTTTCGAATTTACCCGGTTATGTGAGATTACGAAGGTCATGCCCATGGATAACAGCAATACGACGCTAATCGCGCTTAAGAATGAGAAATGTAAACGCTTTTTACGCAAGACTTTCACCTCTTCCATTAAGATTAGGTTACAGCTTACGGTTACATTTACTCACTATACGCTCTTGTCCGTGGATATATGTTCACCATCGGTGCGACTTTTGGTAGCGCGTGGCAGATTTGGGGCGTCGAAAGTCAGGTCTGGCGCGTATTAGGGCGAACATTGGCCGACTAAAGCTGATTGGTTTGCGTGCCCAATCCAAAGATTGGGCATGCAGCATTCAGCAACCATAAAGCTGATTGGTTTGCGTGCCCAATCCAAAGATTGGGCATGCAGCATTCAGCAACCATAAAGCGGATTGGTTTGCGTGCCCAATCCAAAGATTGGGCATGCAGCATTCAGCGCGGCGCGCTTTTGCAATACAAGCCGAAATGGCAAAAAACCCGCGCAAAGGCGGGTTTTGGAGTCCTACTATGATCAATTAGCTCTAGCTCTTCTTGTAGCGGTTCTCGGGCAACTCCGGTAATTCAGGCAGTTCCGTCTCGGGAATTTCGGTTATTTCGCGCTGCTCGATCTCGCGATGTTCCTCGCGCACGATCTCCGGCTGCTTGTTGTCCGGCATTTCCGGAACGGACTTCGGATCGATCTCGGGTACCTTGTTCGTATCATACAACTGTGGTTGCGTCATGGACAACACCTCCTGTTTGATACGTATTTACACGCATCGGAGGCAATCGAATCGCCCGGCGCTTATCCGAGATGCGCTTCGATCCGCGCGATGACGTCCTCCGGATCGTCGATCTGGAAGACGACCTTGGCGAAGTCATGGCCTTCCAACTCGATAACGACGACATCTTGGTGGTCCTCGTAGGAGACGAAGCACCAGCGACCATCGATCAGGAAGCGACCTTGACGAATATCCGCGATGGACGTGCCGACGCGGAACTGCAGCATCGACACTTTGAAATCCTCGAGCGCGATTCGTTTAATTTGCTTATATGGAATGCTCACCTCGCGCTTCAATGCGCCGACGCTCAGAAGACCCTTCAAATGAAGGACAACCTGCTCCGTACCGTATTCAATCGTTCTCGTCATGTTGAATCCCTCCGTTTCGTTGATGTCCTTAGGACGCGCAAGCAGCCGAGAATGTTCACTGGCCGCCAAAAATAAATTCTCCAGCTATCGAAGTTCAGTTCCAGCGACTAGCCATCGCGCTCCCGTCAAGTATCGCCTCTCTTTTGCGCGCGCCTCTACCCACCCCGTCCGGTTTCCCGTATAATAACGTATGTTCGGCTCAGGCTGGCACGGCCTGGCCTATTTGCCAAGAAGATAGGAGTCAACGCAATCATGGATATTACGAACCTTCCCCTTGCGCTGATCGACGAAGACAAGGATCAGCCGCGTTACCAGTTTGGCGAAGAAGCGCTGCAGGAGCTGATGCGCAGCATCGAGGAGATTGGCCTGCTATCGCCGATCAAAGTCCGGGACACGGGCGACGGCCGTTATAAAATCATCTACGGCAACCGCCGCTATAAGGCGAGCGTCATGCTCGGCAAAGAGACGATTCCGTGCATCGTGACGGACGTAACGGACGAAACGGAAATCTACTTGGAGCAGATCGCCGAGAATTTGACGCGCGAAGGCTTCTCCCCGATCGAGGAGGCAGAGGCGTTCAATAAGCTGCTGAACGGCGGCAAGTTCAATAGTTCCGTCAAGTTCCTGGCGGGCAAGCTCGGCAAGACCGAAGCGTATATTAAGAACAAATGCGAGCTGTTGAAATTCGGCAAGGCGGTCAAGAAGCTGATCGTCAGCGGAACGGAAATTCGCTCCGGCGTATTGACCGAGGATCAGCTCCTCCCTTTGAAGGATCTGCCGATGGAGCATCGCGACCCGCTCGCGCTCATCGTCGCTCGCGACGCGCTGCCGGTTAGCGACGTCAAGCGAATCGCGAAGCTGTTCAAGGATAAGGAAATGTCCGACGCGACGAAGGACAAGCTGCTGTTCAAGAGCGGCCATGAGCTGCTCGAGACGTGGGCCACCTTCGAGCAGAACAAGAAATACCGCGCCGAAGCGGCGAAAGCCAAAGCCGCCCAGGAAGAAGAGCGGCTGCGCAAACAGCAGGAAGCGGCAGAGCTTGCGGCCGCGCAGGCGCAGGAACAGTCGAAGCAAGCGGCATCACAGCAGGCAGCGACGTCGGCCGCAGCGCAAGAAAACGGGATATCGGCTGTCGCGGCTTCCTCACCATCGCAACCGGTGATCGCCTCGCAGCCCGAGCTGCAATTCGGCGTTGCCAATCCCGCCGCGGCTGCGATATCGCCCGAATTGAGCGCGCTCAAAGCCAAGCTGGAGAAGACGCTTCAAGCCGCCGCATCCCAAGCGGCGGTCGCGGACGCCGAGCTTCGCGTGCTTGCCGGTCTGTCCGGCGATGAAGCGCTGGAACTGGCCACCCGGATCGACGAGCTGCTCCTTCGCCTGGAGACAAGCCGGCAAATCTGGACGAACGCGAAGGATGCGCTCTCCTCCGGCACGTTATCGTCCTAGACAAACGCGATACTCGCGCAACAACAACAAAGCGTTCCCTCCGATAGCGGAGCGGAACGCTTTTTGTGTTTGGAACCCAATTTAAGAAGTTAGAATAATAGCTTTGCTCTTCGAATCCCATTCGACTTGATACCCAAGCAATCCGGAGATGCCCCGCAGCGGAAGCATGATCGATTCGTTCTCCCACCGGCTCGGATCGATGGCGACGGCCTCGCCGTCGACGTAGGCTTTGCTTTCGCCCGGCACGTACGTAATGACCCGGCCTGCGATCGTTGCCGTCGCGGTCCGCGTCGCTTCATCCCAGACCACGGTCGCGCCGAGAATCTCAAAGCACTCGCGCATCGGCATGTAGATACGGCTGTTCGCGTTCAGCAGCTGCCGTTCCAGCGGCACTTCCGCGCCGTTCACGACGAGCGTCCCGTCGAACCGCTGCACGCCGAGCGCGTAGCCGTGCTTGATCGCCAGCTCCTCGAACGACAGCTTCGAGGACGTGATGAACGCGACCGTCCCGGTCTTGATTTCCCCGAACAACCAATGAATGTCGTCGTTGTACATGCGGATACAGCCCGCACTGACGTATTTGCCGATCGACTTCTTGTTGTTGTTGCCATGGATCGCATAGGTCGTTCCCTTCGTTCCGTTCACGTCCAGGCCTAGCCATCGGTCGCCGAGCGGGTTGGCGGGATCGCCGCCCGGGATATGCTCCTTATAATAAGGGCGGTTCTTAATCTTGTTGACGATCTTGAAGCTGCCCTCGGGCGTCAAGCTCGGGGTCTTGCCGGTCGCGACGCGAAACTCCTTCACCAGCTCGCCGCCGCTGAAATACGCCAGTTTGTTCGTCTTCTTGTTGACGATGATGAGATCCTCCTGCGCGGAACCAGCTTGGGCGGCAGCCGGGAACATCGCCGCGCAGCACACGAGCATCGCTATCATCACCATTACCCATTTGCGTGTAAACGGATGCAAAAAGCCCTCTCACTCCTCTCGATTATTCGACACCATTCTTGAATTTCAACGATAATCAATATATTGTCATTTACGTTCTCTTACGACAGTTCGGTCGCTAAAGAAACGTTAAACTTTATCCGCCGCGCGAGGCGAACGCAAAGAACCGCCAGGCGTTTAAGCTCCTGACGGTCGAGGACTTGTCTATGTTGCAAGCATTTGCCAATAAATTGAGACGGTTTGTCCAATATCGGTCTCGATAAGGTTTGAGGCGCGACGTCGTTGCTCGTTATTACGCCGCGTCCGGATCGAGCCCTTTCGTCTCCTTCCCAAGGAACAGCACGGCGGCGGCGCCGAGGAGAATCGCGCCGAAGAAGATGATGAAGATCGACAAGATGGAGACGCCGCCCTCGATCAGCGCGCCGACCAGATACGGGCCGATGACACCGCCGATCCGGCCGAATGAAGCCGCCAATCCGACGCCGGTCGATCGCACCTCGGATTTATACAGCTCCGGCGTATAGGCATACATGCCTCCCCATGCGCCAAGATTGAAGAAGGACAAGCTCATGCCGGCCGTTATGATCATGCCGGGGGAGTCGGAGAGCGCGAACCAGATCGCGCTGACCGCGGTCATGAGCAGGTAGAAGACGAGCACGAATTTGCGGCCGAATCGTTCGATGAAGTAAGCCGCCGTGAAGTAGCCCGGCAGCTGGGCGAGCGTGATCACAAGCACGTATTCGAAGCTCTTGACCAGCGTGAACCCTTTCTTCAACATAAGCGTCGGCAGCCACAGAAACATGCCGTAGTAGGAAAATACGACCATGAACCATAATATCCACAGCATGAGCGTCGAGGTCTTATACTCCGCCGACCAGACGGCCGCGACCCGTTGCCGGATCGTGAGCTTTGCGCTTCTGGCCCGTTCGAAGGTTGGCGGATCCTTGATTGCCTTCCGCAGATAGAGCGCGTAGAGCGCGGGAGCGGCGCCGATGACGAACGCCGCGCGCCAGCCGTAATCCGGAATGACGAAATACGCGATGAGCGCGGCAACGATCCACCCTAGCGCCCAGAAGCTCTCGAGCAGCACGACCGCGCGTCCTCTGTCCTTTGCCGGCACCGACTCCGACACGAGCGTCGAGGCGACCGGCAGCTCGCCTCCCAGACCGAAGCCGGTGACGAAACGCAGGATGCACAACACCGCGAAGCTGCCCGCTAGCGCCGACAAGCCGCTGGCCGCCGAGAATATCAGCAGCGTAAGGATGAGCACGTTCGCGCGGCCGTATTTATCGGCCAATATGCCGGCGCAAGCGGCACCGGCAGCCATCCCGATCGCGTTGATCGCGCTGATCAGGCCGATTTGATGGGCGCTTAAGCCCCATTCCACCGCCAGCGCCGCGACGACGAACGATACCATCCCCACGTCCATCGCGTCGAACAGCCAACTCAGTCCCGCGCTTAACAGCAGTTTGCGCGACTTCTTCTCCTTCATTAAAGCGGCGATTCCCATGCGGATTGCCCCTTTCGGTAAGGTATTTTGCGTACGGGCGGCGAAGAAATCCCACTTCGCGTTCACTTTCTGTTAAAATGAAGCAATCAAGTTTGAATGCGTGAACCTATACAGTCCTTGTATCGGATCATACCCAGGAGGCTTCACTAGTGGACTATATTGTGTTGGACATCGAATTTAACGGCCGGAAATTCGCAAGCGAGCTGCCGATGGAAGTCATCGAGATCGGCGCGGTGCGTCTGGACGCCGATATGAATCAGATTGACACGTTCACCTCGCTCATCAAGCCGGTGTACTTCGCCAAGCTGAACAATTTCATCAAGAAGAAAACCGGCATCCCCCAAGCCGACATCGATATTGCGCCCGGATTCCGCAAAGTGAGCGCCGATTTCATCGCCTGGCTGTCCAAGAGCGAATCCTTCCTCCTTATTACCTGGGGCGGCGAGGATTTGAAGCGCATCATCTACGATACGCGCATGCACAAGCAAGACGATGCCTTCTGGATGGCCGCGACGTATTTCGATTTGCTGAAGGGCTACCTCCGGGTCAAAAACGTGACCAACGACGTCAGCGTCGAGGCGGCGCTCGCCGAGCTCGCGATCGAAGCGGAAGGCTCCGCCCACCGGGCGCTGGACGACGCGATCATGACCGCGAAAATTCTTCGCGCCATCGCGGGCGGGTTGGACTTTACCCGGAGCCAGCAATTCAAGGACGCGTATTCCAATTCCAAGGAACGCCGGATGGTGAAGAACGCGATCCGCTCCATGCGCGCCCAGCGGCAAACGCCGCAATGGGAGACGCTCGTGGAGAAATATTTGAAGGACCGTATCGCGCTGACCGATCCGCGCAAATCCGCGGAGCTGGAGCAATATTTTCACGAAGAACTGGCCAAACCGGTGTCGGATAAGCCGGTGCGCGAGAAGCCGGAGACCGCCGATACGAATGCGTAACACGGCGTCTCTCCTGCGCAAGACGACAAGAAATAACCCTGCCGTTGTTGGAACGGTAGGGTTATTTTGCATCTCGGGCTACGTCGGCATACGCCTGCGTTCTTATCCTTTCTGTCAGCTCTCCGGTATGGCATTCGCGGTGATGGCGGCGCCGTATGCATCCGCAGCGGCTTCTCGCGCTTCGGCAACAGCGCCGGCTCCCAGTATCGCGTTCAGCGTCAGCGATAGGTTCGAGCCCCGTTCATGATGCACATATGGCGCCCGGCTGCGAAAGTAATGCGGATGACCGCCGAGCAGCGTGAGCGTGGCGACTTGGGCCGGGGCATATTTGCGCCGGTCCCAATACAACAGTCCGAGCTTGCTGCGGCTCCAGCCGCCCCATGTGCCGATGCGGGTTATCGGATCGCGATATTTCAGCGCCTCGTCGACGGCGTAGAAGTAACTGACGCGGCTCTTATGCTCTTGGCGAATCGGCACCCTCGGGGAACCGAGCTGCACGACGCGGAAGTCCGGAATATCGCCTTCGTCCGCAAGCATGCTCGCCGCCTGATAAGCGGCGACGCCTCCTCCGCTATGGCCGATCAGCAGGACGGGCTTGCCGAGCGAGCGTTCTCTCACCTGCTGCGCCGCGGATCTTCCGCCAAGCCGGGCCGAGCGGACCCGGGAGAGATCGCCATGCACGTCGTAAATTTGGCGAACCATGCTCTGCGTCTGATCTCCGTAAGGGAACAGCTCGCGAATGGCCGGCTCCTTCCCGGCGCGGGAGAGCCTGGCGGCGAGCTCTGCCTTGCAGTCCGTGAAGAACGCTCTCGTCGAGCCGATGCCGGCGAGCAGATACACATCCCAACCTTCGATGATTGCTTTCTCCATCATATTCGCATTTCACCGCTTTCAACAAAACGATTGGACCGGTCAATCAGCCATCATGGCGTATAGTATGGACGGTTGCGTTGGCATTCATTCCCTGGCGCCTAGCGAAGGACGCCGTGGTTGTCGGGATCTCGGAAGCTGTCGATGAACAGCTGGGCGGATTTCGACAGGTAACGGTCTTTCAGCCATAATATGCCGACATCCGACTGGAAATCCGCGTCCTCGATGTCGAGCATTTTGACGATCGTGGACGGGAAGGACGACATGACCGATTTGGGGAATACCGTCGCCCCGATTCCCTCGGCGATCAGCGACATGATGATCGCGACGCTGGAGCATTCGCATATAATGTCCGGCTCGAAGCCGTGGCGCTTGCAGGCGCTCACCACCTGTTGATGCATACGGTGCGTCTTGTCGGTCTTCAGCGTCAGGAACGGGAAATCGGCCAGCTCCTTCATGCGGATCGACCGCTTGTCCGAATAGCGCGCCCATGCGCTAGGAATAACAACGACGAAGGGATCGGAAGGCAGCGGTAATACTTGATACGCGGTCGCCCGGGTCATCGCTTCAAAAGGCAGCCGCGCGACGACCAGTTCGATCGACCGCTTGTCCAGCAGCTCGCCGAGATAGAAATGATCGCCCTCGGCGATCTTGAACGTCGTATGCGGATAACGGCGGCGGAACGTCTCGATTCGCTTCGGCAGCAGCGAGATGCAGGAGACGACGGAGCCGATCGACAGCACGCCCTGCACGGCCTGCTCCCGCTCCTTCACTTCCTTCATCGCTTCGTCGAATTGGAGGAGCAGCGTCTCGGCCTTCACCCGCAGCAGTTCGCCGGCGTCGGTCAGCTTGAGCCGTTTGCCGTTGCGGTCGAACAGCGTGACGCCGAGCTCCTCCTCCATCTGCTTGAGCTGCCGGCTGAGCGGCGGCTGCTCCATGTTCAGAAGCTTGGCGGCCCGGGTAATTTGCTCTTCTTGCGCTATGGTGACAAAATATTTCAATTGACGCAAATCCAACTCGCGTTGCACTCCTTCACCCATACCTTTTGGGTATATGAATCACATCAAATAGATATTTTTAATATACCCCAAGGAGTGGTAGCATTCAATATAGTGAAACGACATCCAAAGGAGAGAACGCTGCATGGCCTACCAGATCGACATCACGCTAACCCCGCACAAGAAAGAGAAGCCCGCTTCGGACAAACTGGGCTTCGGGATCCATTACACCGATCACATGTTCATCCTCGACTACTCGGTCGACAAAGGCTGGCATGACGCCCGCATCGTTCCCTATGGTCCGATAACGCTCGATCCGGCCGCGAAGGTATTCCATTACGGACAAACCATCTTCGAAGGCCTCAAGGCTTACCGGACGGCAGACGGACGCATCCAGCTGTTCCGTCCGCAGAAGAACTTCCAGCGTCTGAACTTGTCGAACGCGCGTCTCAGCATTCCCGACGTCGACGGCGAGCTTGCTCTCGAAGCGCTCAAGGCGCTCGTGCGCGTTGACCAGGATTGGATTCCGGACGCGCCGGGCACGTCGCTCTACATTCGCCCGTTCGTCATTGCGACGCAAGCCGCGCTCGGCGTGGCGCCATCGACGCACTACAAATTCATGATCATCATGTCCCCTGTCGGCGCCTATTACGCGGAAGGCATTAACCCGGTGAAGATCTTCGTCGAGTCCGACCACGTCCGCGCGGTCAAAGGCGGCGTCGGCGAAGCGAAGACGGCGGGCAACTACGCGGCCGGCTTGAACGCCCAGGAAGCGGCGTCCAAGAAAGGCTATTCGCAGATTCTGTGGCTGGACGGCGTGCATCGCAGCTACATCGAGGAAGTCGGCAGCATGAACGTCTTCTTCAAGATTAACGGCGAAGTGCATACGCCTGCGCTGAACGGCAGCATCCTGGCCGGCATCACGCGCGATTCGATGATTCAGCTAATCAAGAGCTGGGGCATTCCGGTCATCGAACGTCCGATCACGATCGAAGAGATTTACGAAGCGGGACGCACCGGCGCGCTCGAAGAAGCGTTCGGCACGGGTACCGCGGCCGTCATCTCCCCGGTCGGCGAGCTGAACTGGCGGGACGAGCGTCTGACCATCAACGGCGGCAAGACGGGCGAGCTCTCCAGCAAGCTGTACGAGACGCTCACCGGCATTCAGAACGGCACGCTGCCCGATCCGTTCGGCTGGACGGTCGAAGTTCCGCAAGCCTAATCCGTCGACAAAAGCGAAAACCACCGGCAACCTGCTCGATAGCAGCGGCGCCGGTGGTTTTTTTGCTTACTCCGCGTTAACCGCGATATTACGAATTCTTCGCCTCGTCCCGCAGCGTATCCCAACGCCTGCTCGCCTGAACCAGCTTCGGATGCGGCGCCTCCGGCCGCTCCGTCAGTACGAGACGAAGCCGCGTAATCCACTCCTCGAAGGAAGAATACGACGCGAACCGGTTCGCCATCTCCGGCGTCATCAGGAGGAAGAACGGCTTGGGGTAAATGTCGGCCATATGGCGAAGCGCGGTATCGATCGGCGTGTACTTCTTCCTTTTGCCATCGAGCCCTTCGATCAGAATATCGGGAAGATGCGCATCGCGCTTCCACTCGTGCAGGTCGTCCAGCCTTCTGTGATAAGGACGCGCCGAGGCGATGCCCATCCGCTTCGCCGTCTCTTCATGGATCGGATACAGCACGAATTTCTCGTAATTCCGTTCCTCCGCGTAAGCGGCCGCTTCATTTAACCCGACCGAGCTCGCATGATCATCGAACGCATCATAGTAGATCAAAGTTCCCTTCCGGCTGTCATTCGTCGGCTCATAGCCGAATTCGACGGATCTAGCGATTTTGTTCACGCCCATCCCTCCTATCCCTTGCTTCTTACCCGTATTGTACCCGCACTCCGATGGTTGGATCAAACCATGAACAAAAATAGACCCGCGCTATTGGCGCAGGTCGTCAGAGAGGTTTCATGCGAAGCTGATCCGCCGTAAAGCTATGATCCTTCAGCGCCCGGATCACCCTATAAGCGATTACCGGCGATTGGCTTGGATTGACCGGCTTGAAGGTCATCGTGATGAAATCGGTGATCTCGAGCTCGTGCCCTTTGCGCCGGAATGCTTCGACGTAATCGCCGATGGACGGCATCTTGCCGAATTCGCAGTACAATTCGAACTGCTTGTTCGCCGTGCCGTATCGCTCCGCGCATTCCACCGTCGCGTAGAACCGCTCCTTCATCTTTCCACTCCGTCCTGCGCTCGCTAAGATGTGTGTAGTATGAGGGAGGGAACGCTAACTTATTCTGCACTATAACAAAGCGCATCTCCGCGACGAACGCGAAAATGCGCTTCTTTTATCCCCGTTCCCTACGTCTGGCGACGCCGGAAGCATAGGCTGCTTGAATGACGGCTTCCTTCACCCGTTCGGCCACATGCGGATTGAACACACCCGGTATAATGTAAAGCTCGCTCAATTCTTCGTCGCTAACGACGGACGCGATCGCGCGGGCGGCCGCCAGCTTCATCGATTCCGTTACCCGCGAAGCGCGGCAATCGAGTACGCCTCGGAACAAGCCCGGGAAGCACAGAACGTTGTTGATCTGATTCGGGTAATCGGAGCGTCCCGTTGCCATGACGCGGACGAGCCCTTCCGCTTCCTCGGGCGAAATTTCCGGCGTCGGATTCGCCATAGCGAAGACGATCGGATCGGCAGCCATGCGTTGCAGATCTTCACGTTTCAGCACGCCGGGGCCGGATACGCCGATGAAGATGTCCGCGCCTTCCAGCACATCGGACAGCGAGCCGCTCTCCATGTCCGGATTCGTATGCTCGGCATACCATCGCCAAGCAGCATGAGCGTAGTCCCTGCCGCGCACGATAGCGCCCTCGCGATCAACGCCGACGATTCGGGTGACGCCGGCCGCCTGCAATATTTTCGTGCACGCGATCCCCGCTGCGCCGACGCCGCACAGCACCACCTTGCAATCCTCCAGTCGCTTGCCGACGATCTTAACCGCGTTGATGAGGCCGGCCAGCAAGACGACCGCCGTCCCGTGTTGATCGTCGTGGAAGACCGGAATGTCCAGCTCCTCGATCAGGCGCTGCTCGATCTCGAAGCAGCGTGGAGACGAGATATCCTCCAGGTTGATGCCGCCGAAAGCCGGCGCGATCCGCTTGATCGTCGCGATGATCTCCTCGGTATCCTGCGTGTCCAGACAGATCGGGAACGCGTCGACCCCGGCGAGCTGCTTGAACAGCATTGCCTTCCCTTCCATGACCGGCATCGCGGCGAGCGGCCCGATGTTGCCGAGCCCGAGCACGGCGCTGCCGTCCGACACGACGGCGACAGTATTGCGTTTGATCGTCAGTTTGTGCGCGCTGTCGGGATTCTCGCGAATCGCCATGCAGACGTTCGCCACGCCGGGCGTGTAGACGCGGGACAGGTCGTCCCGCGTTTTGATGACGATCTTGGGCGTCACTTCGATCTTCCCGCCGAGATGCATGAGGAACGTCTGGTCCGATACTTGCAGTACGCGCACGCCGGGCAGCGATTCCAGTACTTGCACGATCATGTCTTTGCTGTGCGCGTCGACGATATTCACGGTCAAATCCCGGACGGTGACGGCCTTCCCGCCGCCGCTCACGTCGATGGCGACGATATCCCCGCCCCAATTGCCGATTGCCGTCGCGATGCGGCCGAATGCGGCGGCGTCCTTCTCCATTTCCACCCGGATGACGATATTGCTGCTTGCGCTTTTTGGCATGGCCATGCGCTCTCCGCCCTTCTATTCGTTCTCGTTCCCCTATTCGTCTTGCGCCGCGGTTAATACGGCCGCCAAGTCATGCTTGCGGAACACGTCCAGCATGGCATCTCTCGCCACTTCCTCGTCCGGCCCGTGAATATCCAGCTCATAGCGGTCGTGTCCGAGCAGCGAGAAACTAAGCCCTAGGATGCTTTTGACGTCGATAATCCGGCTGCCGGCCTTCATCACGATGCTCGACCGGAACCGGTTCGCCGTCTGATTGATATCCACGATCGCTCGCGTGCCTAATCCGTCCATCCTTGAACGCCTCCGTTCATAAAGCTGTATTTGCAAAACTTCGAACTAGCCTTCTTCGTTCACGAGCACCTTCTTGCCGCGCAGCTTCAGCACGAGCGGGATCGTCACCCATAGCAGACCGATAATCAGGAACGCCAGCGACACCGGCTTTTGCAGGAAGATCATGAAGTCGCCGTTAGAGATCGTCAGCGCTCTGCGCATGTTATTCTCCATCATCGGACCGAGAATGAGACCGAGCACGAGCGGAGCCAGCGGAAAGTCGTTCTTCTGGAGCACGTACCCAATGACGCCGCATGCCATGATGAGCATAAGGTCGAAGACAGAATACTGTACCGCATAGACGCCGAATACGGAGAAGACAACGATTAACGGAATTAAATACTTGGCCGGCGTCTCGATGACTTTCGCGAAAATTTTGACGAGCGGCATATTGAGCAGCAGCAGCATCAGGTTGCCGACAAACATGCTGGCGATGACGCCCCAGGCGATCTGAGGATGGTCCTGGAACAGAAGCGGACCCGGCTGGACGTTATACATAATGAATGCGCCCATCAAAATCGCCGTCGTGCCCGACGAAGGGATGCCGAGACTAAGCAGCGGAATCATCGCGCCGCCCGATGCCGCGTTGTTCGCCGATTCCGGCGCGGCGACGCCTTCGATCGCGCCTTTGCCGAATTTGGACGGGTCGCGACTGAGCTTCTTCTCCATGACATAAGCGAAGAACGAGGCGAGAATCGCGCCTGCGCCGGGCAACAAGCCGATGAAGAAGCCGAGTACGGAACCGCGCGCGATCGGAGCCGCGCTGTCCTTCAAGTCTTGCTTGGTGGGCAGGATGCGGTTGATCTTCGCGATTTCCCCATCGTTGTTGTCCCGTTCGAGAATCGTCTTGAACACTTCGCCGACCGCGAACAACCCGACGGCGATCGTCAGAAACTCTAAGCCCTGATACAGCTCCGGCAGGCCGAACGTGAACCGTTCGACGCCCGATACGCTGTCGATGCCGATCGTGGCGAGCAGCAAGCCGAAGGCGGTCATCATGAGCGACTTGACCATCGATTTGCCGGCTAATCCGCTAATCGCGAGCAAGCCCAGCACCATCAGCGAGAAGTATTCGGCCGGACCGAATTTGATCGCGACCGCGGACAGCGGTCGGGCCAGGAAGATCAGGCCGATCAGCGAGATCAGTCCTGCCGAGAACGAGCCGATCGCGGCGATGGCGAGCGCGGCGCCCGCCCTCCCCTGCTTGGCCATCTGATAGCCGTCCAGCGTCGTGACGACGGATGAGGATTCCCCCGGCGTATTGAGCAGAATCGAGGTGGTCGAGCCGCCGTACATCGCGCCGTAATAGACGCCCGCCAGCAAAATAATCGAGCTCGTCGCCGCTTCTTCCGCGCTTAAGCCGGAGGTCAAGGATGCGGTAATCGGGATGAGCAGCGCGACGCCGCTCATCGGTCCGATGCCCGGCAGAACGCCGACGACGGTGCCGATCAAGACGCCGAGGAAGACGAAGACGAGATTTTGCCATTGCATGGCCGTGCTTAGGCCGTTCAGCAAGTAATCGATGGTGCTCATGCGCGTTCGCCTCCTAGGATAAGCCTAACCACGCCGGAAAGCCGGGCAGCGACCCTTCCAGCACATTGACATAGAGATAATAGACGCCGTACGAGAATAGGCCGGCGATGACCGCGGATTTCCACAACTTGCCGCGCTCCATCGTCTGGAAGCCGATCATGAGGAACGCGAACGTCGTGATTACGAAGCCAACCGGCTCCAGCAATAACGCATATAACACGGCCGATACGAAAATAATGCCGAACCGCTTATAGTCGAGGTTAGTCTTGCGCCGTTCCTGCTTCTGCCTGCGGAACGTCTCATAGATGAGCCTGGCGCTCATCAGCGATAGGAACCCTCCAAGGAACATCGGGAAGACATTGGCCCCGACGTTGCTGCCATACGAACTTGCCGTAATGCCGCGACTGCCGATGATGAATGCGATGCCGATCGCGCAAAAGACGATGCCGGCGTAACGGTCGAACGAATGATTCATCTTCTCACTCCTCTATGAACGCTCGGGGGAGAGCGATCGGGTACGATGCTCTCCCTCGTGCGGTTGTTTGTCTACTTTTGCATGCCAAGCGCCGTCAGCATTTCCTTCAGCTGGCCTTCCTGCTCCGCAAGGAACGTCTTGAACGCTTCCGAATCTTTGTAGTCGCTCTGCCAGTTGTTGGCCGTAAGCTCCGATTTCCACGCTTCGGATTCGGTCATCGTTGTCAGCGCGCCGTCCCAGAATGCCTTCGCGTCCGCGCTCATCTCCTTCGGACCGAAGATGCCGCGCCAGATCAGAAATTCCGCGTCGATGCCCAATTCTTTGAGCGTAGGCACTTCCGCCAGGCTGCCGCCCAGGCGCTCCGGCGATTCGACGGCGAGCACTTTGATTTTGCCGGCCTTCACGTATTGATCCAGGGAAGAGGCGTCCGTACCCAGCACGTCCGCGTTGCCGCCGAGCAGAGCCGTGATCGCTTCGCCGCCGCCGTCGTAGGAGACGTACTTCACGCTCTTCGGATCGATGCCGTACTTAAAGGCCGGCAGAATCGACACGAGATGGTCCATGGAGCCCGGCGCCGAACCGCCCGCGACGGTGAAGGCCGTCGGATCCGCTTTCAAGTCGTCGAGCAGCGTCTTCAGGTCGTTGTACTTCGAGTCCGCCGATACGGCGATGGCCCCGTAATCCTTCGTCAGCTGCGCAAGCGGCGTCGTGTCCCCATAGCCGTAAGGCGAATTGCCTTCCTTCTTCAGATGGTTGATCAGAATCGGCGGCGAATTGACGAACAGTTTGTAGTTGTCCTTCGCGTCCTTGGTCGCGTATTCGGCCATGAACACCGCGCCCCCTCCGCCCGGCTTGTTCTCGACGGTTATCGGCTTGTCGGTCGCTTTCGTCTCGGTGAGCACCTTCACGATCGTGCGCGCCGTCATATCCCAGCCGCCGCCCGCTCCCGACGGTGCGACGATCGTCAGCGCCTTATCCGGATAGGAGGCGCCGCCGCTCTCCCCGTTCTTGGCGCTTCCGCATGCGGCAAGACTTACGGCGAGCACGAGCACCGGCGCGATTTTCCATGTTTTCGTGAGCATTCTTTTCATGTATAAGCCCTCCCAGGGTAGCGTTTCATTTTTGTATACGCTTTCTTTGAAGCGCTTTCAGAATAACATCCGCCGCCGCAAATGAGAATGTTAAGGACATAAACGAAAATAACGCGATTTCGGGCATTTTGTTCATTTTGTTCACGGCCAGACCTCAAGATAGCGGTTACATGTTGTGTTACAATAAGAGCACTTCTTATGAAAGGCGCTGGCGCCATGCGGCTGCAAACGAAGCTTATCCTGCTCCTCTGTTCCCTGCTCGCGTTCGTCACGGTCAGCCTGGGCGGCATCTTCTACGTCGTCATCACGACTTTATTAGATAAACAGATCGGCGCGCGCGCGTTAACCGTCGCCGAGACGATCGCGATTATGCCGGAGATCCGAGATGCGTTCAACGATCCCGATCCTTCCGCGCGCATCCAGCCGATCGCCGAGTCCGCCCGCGCGAAGACCGGCGCGCAATATATCGTCATCGGCAACCGGGAAGGCATCCGTTACGCGCACCCGATTCCCGGGCGGATCGGCGGCCGGATGGTCGGCGGCGACAACGGGCCCGTGCTTGAAGGTCGCTCGATCATCTCCCGGGCGACCGGCTCCATGGGCCCTTCCCTTCGCGGCAAAGCGCCGATCTTCGATAAGGACGGCGCCGTCATCGGCATCGTCTCGGTCGGTTTCCTGACCGACGAGATCGACGTGATCGCGGACGCCTATCAGACGGAGGTGCTGACCGTCTCCTGCATCGCCTTGATCATCGGGGCGATCGGTTCGGTGCTGATCGCCCGCAGCGTGCGACGTTCCATACACGGGCTCGAGCCGAAGGAGATCGGCGAGCTGTATACGGAGAAGAAGGCGATTCTCGAATCGATCCGCGAGGGCGTTATCGCGATCGACCAGGAAGGCCGCGTGACGTTGGCGAACCGGTACGCGAACCGGCTCATGCATATTCCGGACAGCGAGAGCGTCATCGGCCGCCACATCGAGGAGCTTATTCCGAACACCGGCTTAATGGAGGTCGTGCGCACCGGCATGCCGCAATCGGACCGCGAACTCGTCATCGGCGATCAGGAGGTTATCGCCAACCGCGTGCCCATCCGGGATTTCCACGATCGCGTCACCGGCGCCGTCTCCAGCTTCCGCAGCAAATCCGAGCTGTATCGTCTGGCCGAAGAGCTGTCGCAGGTGAAGCGCTTCGCCGAGTCGCTGCGCGCGCAGACCCATGAGTTCTCGAACAAGCTGTACGTGATCTCCGGCTTGATCCAGCTGGAGTCGTACCAGGAAGCGATCGATCTGATCAGCAAAGAAGCGGACGTCCATCAGAATCTGATCCACTTCATCATGCGCGAGATCCCGGATCCGGTCATCGGCGGCCTCATCATCGGCAAGTATAACCACGCCAGCGAGCTGCGAATCGCTTTCCGTCTCGACGAGGAGAGCTCGTTCCGCGATATTCCGGCGCATGTGGACCGCGCTCATCTCGTGACGATCATCGGCAACCTCGTCGACAACGCCATGGATGCCGCGCTCGAGCGCCATCCCGATCAAGAAGGCGAGGTCGCGCTGTTCCTGACCGATTTGGGCGAAGACTTGATCATCGAATGCGAGGATAACGGAGCGGGCATCTCGGATGACCTCGGCGATTCGATATTCCGCAGCGGCTTCTCGACCAAGCAAGGCGAACACCGGGGCATCGGCCTGTCGTTGGTCGAACATGCCGTCCGCAAGTTGAACGGCTATATTACGTACGACCGCAGCCCGATGGGAGGCGCCCACTTTACGGCAGCCATCCCCAAGCGAAAGAATGCGGCGCCAAAGGAGCATGAAAGTCATGACGAATCCGGCCATTGAGGTGCTCATCATCGAGGATGATGTCAAAATCGCGGAGATCAACCGAAGGTTCGTGGAGCAAATCGAAGGCTTCCGCGTCGTAGGCATCGCCACCGACGAGCCGCAGGCGGCCGCGCAGCTGGAAGTGCTGAACCCGCAGCTCGTCCTGCTCGACATCTACTTTCCCGGGTCGAACGGCCTCTCGATGCTACATCATATACGCGCCCAGCACCGCGAGACCGACGTGATTATGATCACGGCCGCCCGCGAGAGCGAAGCCGTGCGCGAAGCGATCCGCGGCGGCGCGTTCGACTATATCATGAAGCCGCTCGTATTTAACCGGCTCAAGGAGACGCTGGTTCGTTATTCGGCATTCCGGACGGACCTGGACCGTCTCTCGCGAACCGCTTCGTTGAGCCAATCGGACGTGGACCGACTAACGGTCGGCACACCGCGATTCGAGAGCGGCGAGATGCACGTCCTGACGCCCAAGGGTATCGATCGGCTGACGCTCGACAAAGTCGTGCAAGCGCTCGCTTCCGATAGCATCGGCATGACGGCCGAGCAGGTCGCGAAGCTGATCGGCGCCAGTCGCTCCACGAGCCGCCGCTATTTGGAGCATCTTGTCGGTCAAGGCGATGCCTATGCGGATTTGTCGTACGGCGTAGTCGGACGACCGGAGCGAGTGTACAGAACGAAGAAACGATCATGATTAACCGCATTAAATGACATCGTGATTAAACGCATCATGATTAACGAAAAAACTCGTCAAGCGCGGGCTTTCCCCCTCGCATGACGAGTTTTTTCGTGGTCGTCTTTATAGTTAATGCCCTAAATCAAAATTACTGCGGGTTCGTCGTCCAAATCCCGGCCGCTTTGACGAAGACGCGCGCAGGCAGCTTCAGCGCGGCCGTAATGAGCTCCGCCACGTCCTCCGGCTGCATCATCCGATCTTCGTCGCCGATTTTCAATCCCGCGTTCGTGGCCAACTCGGTATTCACCGTGCTCGGCGTGAGCGCCGTGACGCGAATATTCGATTTGCGCACCTCCTGCATGAGCGCCTCGGTAAGTCCCATGACAGCGAACTTCGATGCGCAATAGGCCGAACCTGTCGCAAACCCGCTCAGACCTGCCGTGGACGCCACGTTAATAATCGCGCCGCCGTTCTGCTCCAGCATCGTCGGCAGCGCGGCGCGCGTCACGTAATAGGTACCCATCAGATTGACCTGGATAATGCGTTCCCACTCCTGCGGGTCCATGTCGATCACCTTGCCGAACGACGCGATTCCCGCATTGTTGATCAGAATATCGAGGCGTCCGAGCTTGCCGATCAATTCGGTTACCGCGGCATCGACCTGCTCCTTGACCGACACGTCGGCCGTCGCGTAATATGCGTTCACGCCGAATGCCGCAAGTTCATCCTTGAGCGCGGCGAGATCGGATTCGCCGCGCGCGATGAGACCGAGATGCACGCCTTCTTTCGCGAGCGCGATCGCCGTGGACCGTCCGATACCTTTGCCTGCGCCGGTTATGATTGCGGTTTGCTGTTGTAATGCAGTCAATAAGATCACTCCTTCTGATTGGGGCAAGCCCCGGTAATAGCCGAACAACCCCATCCAGTTTATCACAGGGCGACCGCCGCTCCAAATTGTCTCCCATCGAATAAGGCGGAGACAATGCGTTCAACGCTGCTCAATCTTGCCGTTCGACAGCCTTCTTCGGGATCATAACGGCCCGATGCCGGTGCTTCGCCTTAAGACGAAGCACCGGCATCGGACATAACGTTTAAGCTTTAATCTTCGTCGTCATGTTTTCCTTTTCCGCCGCGTTTTTCTTTCCACTCGTTCTTCTTCTTCTTCTCGATTTCTTTCCTGAACTTCTCGAATTCCTGTTCGCGCTTTTTGTCGTGGTTCTCGAGCTCCTTCAACCATTCGCGGACTTCCCGCTCATCCTCGTCTTCGTCTTCGTCTTGGCGCTGCTTCGCTGGCCGCGGCTTGATAGGCGGCACGCCGCTGACGGGCTGGAACGCAAGGACCGGTTCGTTCGCGAGCGCGCCGGTCATGATGGAACGAAATACGGCCGCCGCGGCTTTCGACGTGGTGGTCAAATAATGATCGGCGTCGGATCGATCGTAGCCGAGCCAGACGGCGGCGGCCAGCTGCGGCGTATAGCCGACGAACCAGTTATCCTTCGCGCCGTCGCCGTTCGTGCCGGGCATCTGCGTCGTGCCGGTCTTGCCGGCCACGGGGCGCCCTTCGAGCGCCGCGGACTTGCCCGTTCCTTCGCGTACGACGCCTTCCAGCATCGCCGTCATCGTGCGGGCCGTCTCGGACGACACGGCTTGCACCGGAGCCGTCTCCGCCCGGCTCGCCAACACGTCGCCCGATTCGTTCTCGATACGCGTGATCGTGTAGGAAGAATTGCGGGAGCCGCTGCTGGCGAGCGCGCCGAACGCCTCGGCCATAGCCAGCGGCGACACGCCCTCTTGTAGACCGCCGAGCGCGAGTCCGAGCGCCCTGTCCCCCTCGGCTAAAGCTAGACCGAACTTCTTGGCGGATGCTATTCCGGCCTCGATTCCGATCTCGTTCAAGGTCTTGACCGCCGGGACGTTATACGAATGAATGAGCGCGTCGTAGAGCGTCACGGCTCCGTGGTATTGACCGTCCGCATTCTTCGGCGAGTAACCGCCGAAATCGACCGGTTCGTCGACAATGATCGTTCCGGGATGACGCCCCTTCTCCAGCGCGGGCGCGTAGACGGCGATCGGCTTCATCGTCGAACCTGGCTGGCGTTTCATCTGGGTCGCCCGGTTCAAGCTGCGGAAGCCCGCTTCGCCCCTTCCGCCGACGAGCGCGCGGATGCTTCCGTCTCGCGGATCGACAAGGACCGCGGCGCTCTGAATGAGCTGATCGCCCGCGCTTGCGGGGAATAGCTCTTCATTCGCGTAAGTTCGCTCGACCGCCTGCTGCATCGCGGGATCGAGCGCGGTATAGATGCGAAGTCCCCCGTGCAGCACTTCTTCTTCCGACAAACCGTATACTTCCGTCGCTTCGCGAATGACTTCGTCGACATAATACGGATAACGGATCGCTTCCGTCCGATCCGGCTTCTCCTCCAGCAGCTTAATCGGCTCCATAATGGCCGCCGCGTATTGCTCGGCGTCGATTCGTCCTTGCTCCTTCATCAGATCCAGGACGATGTTTCGGCGCGTTTTCGCTTCTTCCGGATGTTTCTTCGGGGTAAGCGCGGACGGGGCCTTGATAATGCCCGCCAGCAGCGCGGATTCGGCTAGCGTAAGCTGCTTGACGCCTTTGCCGAAATACACGCTCGCCGCGCGCTTGATCCCCCATGCGCCTTCGCCGAAGTAGATATGATTCATGTACAGTTCGAAGATCTGCTCCTTGCCGTACTCCGTTTCGATCTTCTGC
This sequence comes from Paenibacillus methanolicus, assembly GCF_008124765.1. Taxonomy (GTDB): domain Bacteria; phylum Bacillota; class Bacilli; order Paenibacillales; family Paenibacillaceae; genus Paenibacillus_Z; species Paenibacillus_Z methanolicus. Next base: position 800,047 of record NZ_VNHS01000001.1, read on the forward strand.
GCGAGCAGCAGCTCGTTCCACTTGCGGGTCCACGTCTTCTCATGGGAGAGAAAGACGTTCTTCGCCAGCTGCTGGGTGATCGTGCTGCCTCCCTCCGCTTTGCCGCCGGCGTTCAGGTTCGCGTACACGGCGCGGCTAATGGAGCGCAGGTCCGCCCCGTCATGCTCGAAGAACCGCTTATCTTCGACCGCGACGACGGCCGCAACGAGATGTTCCGGCAGTTCGGCGAAGGTTGCCGGCTCGACTTTATTCAGCGAGACGCGGCTCGCTTCTTTGCCATTTTTATCCATAATGACCGTCGCGCTATGGAGCGGTTCGCTTAACGTGCTCACGTCTTGCGCTGCCACCATCATCTTGAATGCGCCAAATCCGGCGGCGCCGCTGATTACCGATCCGGCCAGCAGCAGGGTGCCGACGCGCGCGAGCATGGTCCTGCCGGGCATCGCGGACCGGTTCTGTTTCTCTCTCATCTGCTTGCCCCCTGTTCGATTGTTCAAATATAGATAGCCGATTCACCTTGCGCTACCACAAACGTTCGGAAGAACGTCCGTTTTTCGGTACGTCGCGACCAAATGCCGTCAACTTGGCGTCGTCCGGGAGCGTCACAGGTACATACACGATTCGGAAGAAGATGAAACAGAGGCTATGGAGTCCCCCGAAGCCGCCTGCCGGAATAAGATGAGAATAAATAGCCCGCTTGACGAGCGACGGGGAGGTACAGCGACGAGCATGCACGCGTTTATTCTTAATGTCGACGAAAGACCGGCGGAAGCCGAGAGGACAAGAAAGGAACTACTAGCCTCCTCGCTGCTTCAACGTTACGAGGTTCATATCGTAACCGGAGATGTCGGGAAAATCATGAATGAAGCGCTAAGGAGCCAGCCCTGCCAATGGTTCGTCACGTTGCTGGCCGGCGAACGGCTTGCGATGGATTTCGGCGCGCGGCTGGAGGAGCTTGTCCTGCGATTACCGGACACGGCTGCCGGCGCACTGCCGGTAGTTCGCGCGAATGACGGCCAAGATGAGCTGCGAATCAAGCTTCGGGGACCCATCGTATGGCGCTCCTCGGCCGTCTCCGGTTCAGAATTCAACGGATTTCCCGATCGCCGCTCGTTCCCGCTTGAACGGTATGCGCTCCCTTTGCTGGCGAACGCGCTCGGTGCTCAGTCGTGGCAATGGCCGGAATGGGACGGCTCGTCATGGGCGCCTTCGCCCGTCAGACCACCGCGATGGCGCCGCTCCGACGAAGCCGATCTCGCCGCGGCTCCGCTCGTTTTCGCCCGCCCGCCCGAACGAAGCGAACCCAAACGCGCGCCGTTGTTCTCGGTCGTACTCTGCGTATACAATGAAGCGCGCTATGTAGAAGGGGCCATTCGCAGCGTAATGACGCAGACGAATGACCGCTGGGAGCTCGTTCTCGTGGACGACGGCTCCCGGGATGACACGGCGGCGGTGCTGGCGATGGTTCGCGAGCATCCGCGAATCAAACGTCTCGCCCACCCTGTTAATCGCGGCAAATCCGCAGCGTTGAACACCGGATTGGCCCATGCTTCCGGAGAATGGCTCGTCGAACTGGACGCCGACGACTGGCTGACCCCGGAATGTCTGGATCAGCTGGCGTTCGCCATCCGTTCCGAATCGTCCGCGCCGCAAGTAATCTACTCGGGCCATCACCGTTGGCGCGAACGTCCGGGCGGCGAGCTGATCTATGCGGGACGCAGCCTCGAGGCGCGCCAGCTCGACCCCGCTCGGCTGATTCGAAGCGGCGAGACGGTTGCGGTCCGCGCCTACAACATTGCCGCGCTGAGAGAACGAGGCGGCTGGCGCGTCGATGATCCGTTCGATGGCCGCTGGTTCGAGGATATCGGCATATTGGTCGCGATGACTAGGCAGTACCGCAGCGCCTACGTCGATCAACCGCTCTATCATCGACGGATCCGAGAAGGAAGCAGCTCGCGCCAAGGCGGCTCGCGCTATGAGCAATGGCGACGCTGGGCCGAGAGCGAAATCATGCGCTGACCGGGTTAATAATCGGCTATGCGATGATGCGCACCAATTCCGTTCTCGCGGCGCTGATCGTCGTCGGCGGCTCTCCGCCATAGGCCGTACCGCTCGTTTGAATGTGGAAGAATCCATCGCCGACGCCAATGAGAATCCCGCTCACGTATTGCGTCGTTTGGAATACCTCCACCCTGCGCCCGACATATCTGGTAAGCGCCGATAGAAAATCCATTCTCCTTCTCCTCCTTATCCTTCTTACTGGAATGAGCTGATCTGACTCGTGGGAATCAACACGACCGCGCCGGATGCTTCCGCGATCGCGACGTAATCGACGCCGACCTCGATGAGCGTCCCCGCGACCGGGCCGGCATCCGTCTCGATAATAATCGCCGTGTTAATCCGGGACTGAAGCAAATTGGCGATGACCGTCTCCCGAGGCGTCAGCGCCGCGACCTCCCGGGCCAGCACCCCCAGCCGATTTTGGATGACCGCCAGCTCGCCGGTAATCCGCGCGGCATAGGCCTCCTCTTCCAAGTCGAGCGCGTCCACTCGTCTGTGCAGCGAGGTGATCTCGTTGCCGGCGCGAACGGCGTGAGCCGTCAGGCCGGAGACGGATTTCGTCAGACTTTCCACGGAATCGCTGACGTCTTTTATCCATTGCAGCGCTTGGCCGCGCAAACGGTTTAGCGCCCGTTTCCACGAGAGCGCGCGCTGTCTTCTGCGCTTCGCTTTGACGGAGATGCCTCGGGCGACCACCGTTCCAACCACGGCTCTCCCTTCGCTCCGCTGCAGCGTGTATCGCTTCAATTCGCCGGCGGATAATGCCGGCCGTTCCTTTCCTTCCGGTGTAGCCATGACCGATGTCACTCCTCGCCAATTAATAGAATGAGTTTTAACGGATGCTGGGTTTCGCCAAATCAAGCTTCATTTGAATGTGAGCGAGCGCCACGCGCGCCCGGCTGAGCCACGAATTGCGCTGCGCGTGCTTCTGCCGCCAACGGACGCGTATCGGATGATCCTCCGCGATCGCCCGGGCCGTGACGTCGGCAATCGTAGCCGTATTGGCCGTATAGACAAGCGAACGAAACTTTCGCAGCTCCGTCATGTCCGAGGCGACGACCGGTTTGCCCGCGGAAATATATTCGTAGAATTTGACCGGATCGCATCCTTCGATCATCTCGGTGAGCAGGAACGGAATGAGCGCCGCATCGAACCAGCTGAGATAAGCGGGCAGTTCCCGGTAATCCTTGATCGGCAGCACGGTTACGTTCCGATGACGGATATCCCGGTTATAGAGCGGGCTTGCGCCGATGACGACGACGTCGAACCGCTCCGCCGCCGCGTAAATCAACTCGACATCAAGCCAAGCCGATACCGCGCCGTAATAGCCGACGAGCGGCCGTCCATCCGTATCGGGCAGATCCGCCGGACGCGCAAGCCGCTTCTCCGCCGGCTTGAAATGCGCGAAATCCGCTCCGTTCGGCAGCAGCACCGTCGCGATTCCCCGCTCCGCGTGCTCGCGGTAGATCGCCTCGGCAGAAGCGAAGGTCAACTGCGTCTTGCGTTCCATGACCGGAACGACGTCCTTCCAGGCCGAGAATTCGCCTTTGGCCAGATCGCAGGAGTCGAAGACGGCCAGATCATGATCGTAGCAATCGATGAACCAGCCTTGGTTCACGGCGCACCAAAACACCAATCGCCCTTTGACGAAAGGCTTGAAGTCGACCGATCGATGGATGACGACGAAGTTAGGCAGCTCCTCGAACGGATAAAAGACAGGTTCCTGCTGTTCATATAAATCCGCCGGATTGATGAACACGACGTTCGCGCCGGCTTGGGCGAACGCCTTCATCATTTGCTGCGGACGCTGATGCATGAACCGGTAATCGATCGCGGGCGGATAAACGATGGTGATGGCGGTATCCACTGAGCCTAAGCCCCCTCTACGACATTTTCTGGGATTCTACACGATATGAGGAAGAGCCGGCATGCGACTGTGCATCCACCTAGCAGGCTGTCCGCCTATGTCCCGGGTAGGCAAATACGGCATTTTCGCCGCCTGGGGCCATGGCCAAGTCAACTCGAACCGAGAAACATACAATGGCTATGGACATTCGCGATTCGTTCGCATGAGGGAGGGATGGACCTGAGGATTTTATTTTTGAATTGGGCGCCGATTATTTCGTTCGGCCTGGCGCCGGGGTTTCGCGACATCGGCTGGGTGACCGACATCCTTCCGCCCGAAGACAATCATCCGGATGGGATCCGAAGACGCATCGCGGACTTCAAGCCCGACTATCTGCTGACCGAAGGCGGCGTCGGTAGGGAGAAACTGCTGCTTCCCCTAATCGAAGAATGCGGCGTTCCGCATCTATATTGGGCCATCGAGGATCCGGTCGCGTCCAACCTTTCCCTCGCTTATGGACGGGCTTCGATACTGACGCTGACCACCTGCGAGGAATGGCTGCGGGAAGTCTATGCGCCGAATGGCGTCGAGGCGATCTGCGTCCCGTTCGCCTGTAATCCGTCGTTCCACGCTACCGGGCGGTATCGGCCGGAATTCCGTCATGAGCTCGCGTTCGTCGGCAACAATTACGAAGCGCATGCCAATCGCAAGGCGGGACTTGCGATCATGATCGATCCGCTGCTTGCCGCCGGCTATCCGATCGCCTTTTACGGAGACGAGAATTGGATTAATGGCCGAATTTCCTATACGATCGATCCCGCGTTGTATCGAGGATACTTAAGCTATATCCACTGGCCGGATTTGTGCGCGTCCACCCCATTCGTGCTTGGCTTACACAGCATTAACGGTTCGAGGACGATGCAAGCGATGCGCAGCTTCGAGGTGCTGGGTTGCGGCGGCTTGTTCTTCACGCAGCATACGACGGCGATGGAGGCGATGTTCGATAACCATAAGCATCTTGTATGGTCCACTTCGGCCGAGGAGACGGTGGAGTTGTACCGGTATTATCAATCGCATCCGGATGAAGCAGAGCGCATCAGACGGCAAGGCCGGGAATTCGTCTACGCCCATCACACGTATGCGCACCGCGCGCGGGAGATTGAAGCCAAGCTGGCGCAATTACACGGAAAGCAGGTGAACGGACGATGACGGAAGACTTGAACCGCTCCCGGTTCTTCACGACCGACGATCCGAACAGCGACGTGCTGCTGTACAGGTTCCCGGACGTCTGGTGGAGCCGGCTGTATGAATATGAATGGGCCAAGCAATTCGTCGGCAGCGAAGACGTCGTGCTCGATGCGGCCGCGGGCATCGTCCATCCGTTCAAATTCTATGTCGGCACGGCGGCGCGCGAAGCGCATGCCTGCGACTTGAACCCGCTGATCGCCTCGCCGGAAGGCCTGCTCGCGGAGATCGCCGGCAGCTGGTTCGGACCCGACGTCGCGGCATTGGTCGAGTCTCGCTATTTGCCCCTTGTCAGGCTGAAACAAGGCAACTTGATGCAGCTCCCTTACGCGGACGACTACTTCGACAAAGTCTTCTGCATCTCGGTGCTCGAGGAGATGCCCGAAGCCGACCAGCTGACGGCGCTGCTTGAATTTCGGCGAGTGCTGCGTCCTGGCGGACGAATCATCCTCACGTTCGATTACCCGCACATCGATCTCGGCCGGTTCCAGCGGCATATGGAGCAGGCAGGCTTGGCTTTCGCGGGAGAGACGGATTTCGCGTTGCCGGCGAATGCGGTCTATACGACCATGTGGGGCGGCATCTATTGCTTCCGCGCTGTACTCCGCAAAGACTAGCGAGCAAGGCGCGGCATAACGCGAACAGGCACCCGGACGATGTCCAGGTGCCTGTTCGAGCTGTATACGATAGACGGTGCGAACCAAGAATAACGCGGCTTCTCCGTTAACCTAACGCTTTCTTCACCGAATCCAGCACGCGGTCCGGCTGGAACGGCTTGACGATGAAGTCCTTCGCGCCGGCTTGAATCGCTTGCACGACCATCATTTGCTGACCCATTGCGGAGCACATGACGATGCGGGCGGACGGATCGGTTTTGCGGATTTCCTTTACGGCGTCAATGCCCTCCATCTCCGGCATCGTAATGTCCATCGTGACCAAATCCGGCTTGAGGTTGTTATACCGCTCGACCGCGACTAGGCCATTCTCCGCTTCGCCGACGACTTCATGTCCGCCCTTCGTCAAGATGTCCTTCAGCATGAGCCGCATGAAAGCTGCGTCGTCGACGACTAATATTTTCGCCATATGTTCCCGTTCCCCCTGAGATGAAGTGTCATGTTGTTTGTTTGGGACTAGTGTAACCGGAATGCGGGTGAAAATTGTACGCTGTCCAAGCTTCCACATTTTGCTGAAGGACGCGTTATTTACCGGCGCCGCGCTCACCCGCGACATACGGTTCCACCAGCGGTTGTAGCCGTTCCAAGCCCTGCCACATGTCGCCCGGACCGTCGTAAATTAGCACGTACGCGCCGTCGAAACCGCTGCGATGCGCGACATCCAGGCAGCGCCGGAGTTCATCGGCGTCCGGTCGCCCATCCGAATCGTCCTGCGCCTTCACGTGGACCGATTGGCTTAGCGGCGCGGTCATCGCGATCTCCTCGAACTTGCCTTCTCCGCGATAATTGCCGAAATCCGTAATATAACCAAGCTTGCCTTCGGCATTCCGGACGAGTTCAACGCCGTTAACGGCACGAATCGTTAATGCCTTAAAGTTTTCGCTCACGACTTGAATTCCAACCTGACGCCCGAATTCGGCCAACTCTGACAACGCTTTCGCCGACTGCCGGAGCGCCGCATGATCCGAAGCATCCGCTTCGCCGGCGATGATGCGAATCCGGCGAGCGCCGCAATCGGCTCCGATCCCGATCCAGCGTTTCATCCACGCCAGATCGGACGCCCTTCGCGCTTCGTCCGGCGAGGTGAGATCGCCGTAATCAAGCAACAAGGTGTCGAATAACATATCGGCACGATCGAAACTTAATTTTAGCCGCCGCAGAAATTCCTCGTCGGTGGATGGAAAATGAAAATGGCAAATCTCGAGCGCGCGATACCCGCGCTTGCCCGCCTCCGCCGGCAGATCAAGCAATTCGATCTCCTGCGGCTGTAATTCCTCGCGCGTTGCCTGCGTCTTGTTCTGTTCGTCCCAATACGTCCAGCGTAAAGGCCCCAGCAGCCGATGCAGACTCCAGGTGCTCACCGATAAATACGCCATGCTTGTTCGCTCCTTCGTTCGATAATGTGTACTAGACTAAGTGTAGCAGGATCGACGTCGGGTTGAAGCCAGTTGCGCAAACAAATATACGACGCATTGAACAGGAGGACGCCATGTTGGAGCCACGCATGTCGGATCGCCGACATCCCGCATATGCCGTCGCAATCGGGACATTGAGTCTGATCAAAGAATTTCAAAAGGCGCAGGACATGCGCACGGACATGGACCGAATGACGTTCGAAATTCTGTTGTTCGTGAAATCGCAGCAAGCGGCACGTCCCATGGCACTCGCCCGGGAGCTCGGCGTCAATCCTTCCTCGATTACCCGCAGAATTCAAACCCTGATCAAAGACGGTCTGCTGGATGCCGCAAGCGATCAGTCGGATGGCCGCTCCAGTCTGCTGCGCATAACCGAACGAGGCGATTCGGCGCTTCAGTCCTTTTTGGATCGCAGCGTGACCGTCATTCGCGAGCTGCTGGAGGATTGGGCGGACGATGATCAAGCCCGTTTCGCGGAGCTCCTGTCTCGATACGCGAACAGTATGGCTGCGCGGCGGCTATCTCGCGAGTCCATGACAGCTAACACGACGAAGGAGGATCTTGATGTTTAAACAATACGAGAACGCCGGTAATTTTAATGCTCGGGTCTATTTGCACGCCGCATTCGGAACCAATCCGCGGCCTTGGCCGCATTGGGTGTGGGAACAGATTCCGCCTCTGCCGGAAGCGGATATCCTTGAGCTCGGGTCGGGCAACGGCCTGCTCTGGCAAGCGAACGCGAATCGCATACCCGATGCTTGGCGGATCACGCTTTCCGACTTCTCGCCCGGCATGCTTCAGGCGGCCAAGACGTCGCTCGCTCCCATCCATGACCGGTTCGATTGGAATATGATCGACGCGATATCCATCCCCTATCCCGACGCTTCCTTCGACGTCGTGATCGCGAATCATATGCTCTATCATGTCAGCGGCCTTGACTGCGCGCTGGCCGAGATTAATCGGGTGCTCAGACCCGACGGTCTGCTCGTCGCTTCAACGGTCGGAAGCGGGAATATGCGGGAGATGACAGAGCTTGCGCTCGCCTTTGACGCGCATTCAAGCTACCCTGGAATCGCGTATGGCATCCAGTCCCGGTTCTCGCTCGATAAAGGCGCAAGCCTGCTCCGCAATCAGTTTGAACCTATTGATCTTCGGCTATATCCGAACACGCTGATCGTAACCGATCCTAACGCCATCCTTCGTTATCTGCTCTCATGCAACGGCCTGTTCGATGGGCTTATCATTCTCGCGCCCGAGGAGATCCAACGATTCTCCGCATTCGTCAGCCATATCGACGACGACCATCCATTCACGATTACGACGTCAACCGGACTCTTCCTCGCTCGCAAGACAAACAAATAGCACGCCTTCCCCTTAAGGAAAGCGTGCTTAACCGCGCTTATGAAATTAGGCGTTACTCCGCATAATAAGAAAATCCAATCGCGCCCGGTCCGGTATGCGTCGAAATGATCGGGGTCGTCGTGCAAATGCGTACCGGTATCGAAGTGAAGCGGGCGATCTCCTGCTGCAGCCGTTCGGCCAGCGGGAGATTATCCGCATGGGAAATGCCGACGCCGCGCACGATTTTGCCCTTGATATCGGATTCGAACCGTTCCATCAACGTCCTGACGATCTGCGATGACGTTCTCACTTTCGCAACCGGCGAATAGACGCCCTGCTGCAGCATCGCGATCGGCTTGATCTTGAGGATCGTCCCCAAAAGACCGGCCGCTTTGCCGATTCGTCCGCCTTTAATCAGGTTCTCTAACGTCTCGACGACGACGAATAGCGACGTTTGCTCGAAAATTTCTTTCACTCGCGCGACAATCGCGTCCACGGTGCTGCCTTCGCGGGCCAGACGGGCCGCTTCGAGCACTTGGAAGCCGAGCGCCTGCGAGATCATCTGCGAATCAATAACTTCCACACGGCTCTCGGACATCTCCGCCGCGGCGCAAGCCGTCGCGTAGGTTCCGCTCATCCCGCCCGTCATATGGATCGAAATAATCGTGTCGCCGTTCGCGCCCAGCCGGTCGTACGTTTCGAGGAAAGCGCCGACGGCCGGCTGCGACGTCTTCGGTAATTCGTTGGATGCGATCATGCGCTGGATGAATTCATCCGGCGAGATCGTCACCGTATCTAGAAACGATTCGCCGTCTACGAAGATCGAGAGCGGAATCACCTCGATGTCGTACTGATTGAGCAGCTCTCTAGGCAAATCGGTGGTGGAATCGGTCACAATTTTAATGGCTGGTATGTTATTCGCCCCCTAGTTGATATCGGCCCCATGCTGCTAGAGCCGCCAGTCATTATACGTCGTTATGCGTCTTTCGTCTCGGTTTATCGCGAATCGCCGCGCATATCGGCTATCGCATCGCGGCGATGCTCTCCGGTATGGCCGGGCGCACCTTGTCCATCGCGAATTTCTTCGTTTCCACCGAGATATGGGTGTAAATCTGGGTCGTCGAAATATCCTCGTGACCGAGGAGCTCCTGTACCGTACGCAAATCCGCGCCGCCTCTCAGCAGCTCCGTCGCGAAGGAATGACGCAGCTTGTGCGCCGATAGCCGCTTCCCTCTCAGCTCCGGATGCGCTTCCATCAAGCCGGCGAGCGATTTCCCCGCGATCGTCTGCACCATCCGTCGGCTAATTCGCCGGCCGAATTGCGAGACGAAGAACGCCTGCTCGTCCCGTCTAGACTTGGGCTTCATCCGCTGCGCCAGACAGGCTTGCAGCAGTGCTCCCAGCTCGGCGGGCAGCGGCACGTAGCGCCACTTCTCCCCTTTGCCCAGTATACCAAGAATCGTTGACTTTGTGTCGAAATCCGTCATATTCATCCGCACGATTTCGCCCACGCGCAGCCCGGCATAGGACATTAGCGCCAGGATCGCCGTATCGCGCAGCTTGTACTTGCCGGATACGAAGGTCAGCGTCTCGTCCAGCTCGCTTTTGTCCAGAAACGACGGCATCCGGTTCTTCGCCACCTTCGCCTTCGGGATGTCCATCGCCGGGTTGGCGGCGACGCGGTCGAACTCTCGCAAAATCTTATAGAACAGCCGCACGGCCGACTGGCTTCGGTTCCGGTATCGCGCGCCCGCCCCCGCTTCGCGAATCGCGGTCAAATAATGCATAACGTCGATTTTGTCCGCTTCGCCCGGAGGCTTGCCGCCTAGAGTAGCGAGGAATCGTCGCACGTCGCGCATGTATCCGGCTTGCGTTTCTTTCGAATATCCCCGGTCTTTCATATAGTTCGAGAACAAGCTCAAATCCCGCTCATATTGCTCCAACGTGTCATCCATTGGCATAACCTCACTTCCGTCGATCCCGCAAAAAGTCGCTTAGAATCGAAATTGCGCGAAATATAGATTTCATGCAATTTTATATTCGACAGTTGGCGTCATTTTCCTGCGATCCGATCGCCGGTTCGCGCCTATTCTTCGCATTGGAATTATTTAAGCGAGCCGCTTGCGTCTTCCAACCTGCAATCGTTCGCGCATCCCTCCGATATCTCTTGTAGCGCAATTGAACGTCGAGGAGGACACATCGTGTTAGGCCGTCAAAATCGTTTCATGCTCGGGCTTGGTCTCGCCAGCTTCATGCTTAGTTCGATCATCCATATTCTGCAGCGCAGTTTCCGCCTTTTTGGAGAAACCGCCCCGGTAGCCGGGAACTTCCCGCCTCCTGTTTATATACAGAACATTGCGATGCTCATACCCGTGTTGCTCTGGATAGCTGCGTGTCTGCTCTATCGATCCAACGATACGCATCGCCATGTACCGATGTTTGGCAGTTTGGTGCTGATCTCGTCCGGCTTGTCCGTTGTCATTGGCGGCGGAGGCAAAGCCGAGCTGCATCTCGTGTTCTTCGCGGCCATCGCGGCGATCGCCTATTATGGGCGAATCCGGCTCGTTCTCGTCTCCGCCATGATCGTGGCAGCCGTCCAAACCGCAGGGCTGGCGCTCCATCCGGGCTGGCTGTATGAATCGGCTGAGCATGGAGCGGGAATTTGGCTGCTCCATACGGCGCTGCTAGCCGTGACGGCGTCGGCGGCCGCCTTGCAAATTCGGTCCAAATCGAAGATTGAGAAAACGCTTACTTCGAACGACCATGCAGCTTCGGGTTTAGCCCACTATTTCGCCGCCGCGCATCTTGATCACGACGCCTGCGTTCAGAAGTCGACACGTGACGCGCAGCGTGACGAAGCGTCTCGGCTGCAAGTTGGTTCGGACGTAACCGGGAGCGAGCCGAGCATTCCGGTACAGCAGCCGGTACATCAAGCGAGCAATTTGGAGAAAGCGATGCGCGAGTTCGAGCGTCGGTCCGCGGCTGCTAGCCAGACGTCCTCTTAGTTGATGGCGTTCTCCTCGCAAAATAGAAGACACTGCCCTCCCGATTGGGAAAGGCAGTGTCTTTTTGCATGCGCCCAGGCGGCCGCGATTATTTCTTAAACCACGATTCCACGATCTGGTGCGCAACGGCAGGCTCGCAGCCTCTCGCGATCAAATTCGCGACCGCGGCCGCTTCGCGCAGCGACTGCTCGGCAGAGGCGTCGCCCGCTTCTTGCAGGCTGCTCCGCACCCATGGTTCGATCGCCTGCAGCGTGTCGTTCATCAGATTGCGTTGATATGGATACGTCGGCGTTGGCGCCCCATACCCGGGTGCCGAAGGACCTGCAACGGCATATCCGCCGCCATAATACGGCTGTCCGTATTGCGGTTGCCCATAGTGCGGCGCTTGCCATGCCGGTTGAATACCCGCGTCGTTGCAGTCCGGATCTTCCTTGCCGTCCAACATATCGCAGCCTTTCGGCGGACCGAAAATAACGGATTCCTTGATCGGCGCGATCGCCTTCGCGTATTCTTCCTCGTTCACGCAGAATGCCCGATGCACGACGTCTTTCGCGCTGCGTATCAGATCAGCTCCGAACACGATATCCGGCGTCGGCTGATCGAAGATCGTCAGGAAATGCGTTTTGTCGCTAAGCGACACGATCCAGTGGAACCAGCCTTTGGGGAAGATCGACACTTGACCGGGCTTTAAGCGGTAGGTCATCAGTTTTTGCGTGAACGGATTGAATACCGACGTGATCAGCTCGCCGCAAATGACGAACACCATTTCGGTCGTGTTCGTGTGCCAGTGCGGATTGACCATCATGCCTTTGCTCATATGGGCGTTGAAAAAGCCGTTCTCGATCGCCGGAAGCTGCTCGCCGAACAATTGCGTAATGTAGTTTTTCGAATCGCGTTTCGCGTTGACGACTTCGGTCGAATCGCCGCTGAGCATCAGGCCTGGCGTTTTCAGTATGAAATTATCCATGGGTGCGGTTCCTCCCTGTGTAGGTAAACGTCCATTTACTGTATGCCTAGCCCGCCTAATGTGTCACATGTGAAAACCGCCGTGAACAATGGGCACATACCCGCTTCGCGCGCATAAGATGCGTACATCAGGATGTTCGCTCCTACCCCCATCGGAAAGGCAGGAATCGAAAGACCATGAATGCGAATGTGGATTTCACGTCGCCGGACGCGCGGTTTTTTTTCGACTTGACGAAAAACCAGACGACGAAGAAGGACGCGCAAAATTACATGAACACGCTCTCCATCAACCAGCTGAACACGCTCGGGAACGTCTCCTTGCTGGATATTTATTTGAGCAAATCCAATATCGTCGAGCCGCACGTCCATCAGAATGCGTCCGAGCTCGTCTACCTTGTCTCGGGCGGCGCGGTCGTCTCGCTGATCAACCCGTTCACGAAACAGCTAATCCATATCCCGGTTGCGCCGGGTCAAGTCGCCAACGTGCCGCAAGGTTGGTGGCACTATGAAATCGCGACCGAGGACAATACGCATATAATCGCGATATTCGATGCGCCCGTGCCGGAATTCATCGCGGGTTCGGATCTGCTGCGCCTCACGCCGGCCAGCGTCTTCGCGCATTCATACTGCCTGGATGAAACGAAGGTGAAGGAGACGCTCGCGCCGATTACCGATACGGTTGTCATCGGTCCGCCGTCCGGCTGCCATGCGGCCGCTCCCCACTCCCCTGCTCAGCCTCAACCGCAAGCGCACCGGAGCCCGCATGCGTACGATTATTACGGGCAGACGATCTCGCAGGCGGCGCATGACGCCAATGAACCTTCGGCCGTGCCCGGCAACGGATGGCAAGGCTGGCAGAAGCGGAATTCCTGGTAACCGAGCGGTTCGCTCGGGCAAGCATCCGCCCGAATCGGGCCGGATGCTTTTTTCGCGCCCGACATACATAAATCGATTGGATTGGAACACCCTAGAACATGTTGCACTACCGGAAAGTGCCAATCGCCCTTCCGGCTACACCATGTACAGGAGGCAATGCGAATGCGTCAAATCATGCTGAGGCCGGATTTAAGGACTGCTGGCGGCGAAGTCAGCGATATTCTGCTGGATGGCCGGTACGTCGGCACGCTTACGATCGTCTACCGGGAAGGCGACCGGGCTGCCGGCTCCGCCCAATTAGACGAAGGCGTGCTCCCGAAGTCGGACAAAAAAGAAGTGATCGCGTTCCTCCAGCAATATGTGCAAATGTTCAGCAATGCCGTGCTGGCCGAACACTGCGACGTGCTGATTACATACAGCGGCTATGACCGCATCGTCTCGTTTAAAGACGGTCTGGAGACCGATCTTGCGAACGGCTATTCTTCGTTTACGGACGAGTTCCCGACCGATGAACAAGATTTCGATGCGGACGATGATGAGGATGACGACGAGGAGCTCGAATACGAGTGGCAAAGCAGCGACGAGGACGTGAGCTTCGAGCTTGTCGTCATCGAGGAAGACGAAGAATCCGCCGAATACCATGTCTATGACGATAACGACAGCCGTGTAGCCAAGATCTATCTCGGCATCGAAGAAGGTCAGGTCAGCGGCGACGTCAACTGGAAGTACGAGCCGGACGAAGATGCCGTCTCTTTTATCACGGAGCTGATCATTCGCGACTTCGACGACAAACAGATGCACGGCTTCCAGCTGCGTCATCTGCACAAAGGCACGGTCATCCAAACGGCGGAAATGACGCCGGACGATGCGGACTCGGATGAGGACGAAGACGCCTTCAGCTGGCAGGCGGCGGACGATCTGTTCGAAGTCGTGCTCGTGCGCGACGACGGCGATGCGTTGACCTACGAGATTTACGACCCGGAAGAAGACGGTAACCACCCGATCGGTACCGCCACTGTCGACATTCACCAACGGAGGCTCAGCGGGTATATCGATTTTCGCGATCTGATTCAGGTCGAGAACGCCGCGGAGATCGCCGCGATTCTCATGCGCGAGCTAGATAAGGAACGCGACTACGACGGCTTGAATTTGTCGCTCATGCATCGGAACGAGCATCTCGACGATATCGTGATCGATAATGAACCGGTCGATGTTTAATGGCATGAAATAAATAATTTAATGGCGTTAATTACGAGAAAAAGCAAGCCCACGCAGCGGTTTTCGCCAAGTGAGCTTGCTTATTTCGTCTCTCGTGATCATCGCCAAAATAAACGGCGCAGGCTGTCCGCCCGCGCCGCCGTAATGGCTTGCCGTCGTTATTTCGTTCGCGCCAACGCCGCCATCGCTTCCAGCGCCGCCCGAATCTCGGCGTCCACCGCCTCGGCTACGATGTTCCGATGCGGGTCGTAGCCTTCGTCCACCGCGGTGGAATCGCCGTCGAGCGCCACGATCGCGCCCGCGCGGATGCCGCGCAGCGCCGCGATGACGTATAGCGCCGAGATTTCCATCTCGACCGCGATGACGCCGGCCCGCTTATACGTCTCGTGCGGCAGCTCCACGGCGCCGCTGAAGAACGCGTCGATCGTCAGCGTAATTCCCTTCCCCACCGCTCCCGGCGGATTCGCCGCCAGCGCGGCCGCGTATAGCGCATCCGTCACCTGGCTGTCCGCCGCGGCCGGGAAGCCGGGAGGCACCAGTTGGCGGGTCAATCCGTCTTCACGCGCGGCCGCGGTGCTGACGATCAAGCTTCCGGCCGCGTAAGATCCGGACAGCGAGCCGGCGGTGCCGACGCGGATGATCGTCTTAACGCCCGCCTTGATCAATTCCTCGAAGCACACCGCGGCGCCCGGGCAGCCGACGCCATGACTAACGACGGCGAGCTCCGCGCCTTTGTAACTTCCCTTGAACGAACGATATTCCCTCGTATGGCCGAGTTCGACCGCATCGTCAAGCTTCTCGGCGATAGCGGCCGCCCGGAACGGGTCCCCGCATACGATCGAAAGTTCCGGCACGTCCTCCGTCTCGATTTGCAGAATAGGCAGCAAAGCCATATCAATCGAACTCCTTTCGCGTCCACTCGTCTTCGGGAATCGGCAGCGCTTCGCCGGAGAACCGCTGCTCGAGGAACGGATCGGCCGTATTATGGAAGCCGTTGCGCTCCCAGAAGCCCGGCCGGTCCTCGATCATGAATTCGATGCCGCGCAGCCATTTGGCGCTCTTCCAGAAGTAGAGATGCGGCACGATCATCCGCAGCGGGAAGCCATGCTTGTCCGTCAGCGGCTTTCCGTCGTAGTTGAACGCGAGCAGCACGTCATCGCGCATGAGATCTTCGAGCGGAACGTTCGTCTCGTAATCCTCATCCGCATGCAGCATGACGTGCTTCGCTTGCTCGTCGATGCCCAGCAGCTTGGCGAAATCGCGGAAGCGAACGCCTTCCCACGCGGTATCGAATTTCGACCAGCGGGTAACGCAGTGGATATCGCACGTGACGCTCGCGCGCGGAAGCGCCAGCAGCTCGTCCATCGTGAACTCGCGCGGCTGCGCCACCGCTCCGAAGACCGACAACCGCCATGCCTTCAAGTCGTAGACGGGCACTTCGCCTTCATGCAGGATCGGGAATCGATCGGTCAGCATCTGCCCGGACGGCAGCCGGTGCCGAAGGTGCTCTTCGATTTGGACTTGCGGCTTTTTGCTTTTTTTGAGCCGTTCGGCTTTGTTGTGCATCGCTTAAGCCTCCAATCGTTATTTGCTGTCCAACCGGCCGGATTGGCGCAGATAGGATTTATCCTTGAAGAACAGCATGACGATAATCGTCATCGCGTAAGGGAACATCATCGTGAAATGCGTCGGCACCGAGAAGCTCTGCAGCCTCGTGCTCAGCGTATCGAGGAACCCGAACAGCAAGCTCGCGCCCATGACCCCGATCGGGTTGCTCTGGCCGAGCATCGTCGCCACGAGCGCGATGAAGCCGCGGCCGGCGGTCATGTTCTCGGTGAACAACGTGACCTGGCCGAGCGACAGCTGCGCGCCGGCCAGTCCGCATAGGATGCCGCTGAACACGATCGCGCCGTATTGGTAGCGTCGGACGGGCAGCCCGAGACTCTTGGCCGCGACCGGATTCTCGCCGACCGCCAGCAGCCGGAAGCCCATGACCGTGCGGAAGAGGAAGAACTGAAGCGCGACGACGAGCAGGAACGCCAAGTAGACGAGCGGCGTATGCCCGGACAGCAACTCTCCGACGACCGGAATATCTTGCACGAGCGGAATGTTCCACTTCGGAAGACCGCTCATGGCGCTGTCGCGGAACTGTCCCTTCACGCCGAAGATCGCGAACAGGCTGAACGCCGTAAGCCCCGTCGCCAAGAAATTGATGGCCGTGCCGACGACGATCGCGTTCGCCTGCAGGCCGATGACCAGATAACCGAAGAGCAACGATAGCGCGCCTACGCAAAGGCAAGCGAACACGACGCCGAGCAGGACGTTATCGAACCAATAATTGCCCAATATCGCGGTGAACGCCCCCGTTAACATCATGCCCTCGAGCGCCACGTTGAATATCCCGACGCGCGCGCACATCGCGCCCGCGAGCGCGGCGAGCAGCAAGGGCGCTACTTTCCATAACGTTGCGCTAAGGAGCGACCAATCAAGCAGCGTTTCCATCGGCACCCCTCGCTTTCCGCCGTTTCAGGAAGGAGAACGTGACCCTAGCCGAAACGAACAAAATCAAACTGGATTGAATGACGCTCGAAATCTCCAGCGGTACTTCGGTGTTGCGTTCCACGCCCATCGCGCCCGTCTGAAGCGCGGCGAGCAGAATCGCGGCAAGCGCCGAGCCGATCGGATTGGAACCGGCGAGCAGCGTCGCCATGATCGCCGACCACGCATAACCGGGAGATGTAATCATGTTGTCGATGTAACGATACTGCGTGCCGAGCACTTCGAATGTGCCCGCAAGTCCCGCGAGCGCGCCGCTGATCATCATGCTTGTCAGCATGAGCGGCCCGCGCTTCACGCCGCCGAACGCCGCGAACAGCGGATTGCTGCCCAGCATGCGAATTTCGTAGCCCTTTGCCGTGTAGGCAAGGAACCATGCCAGCAGCAGCGCCGCGAACACCGCGACGAGGAAGCCGGCATGCAGCGTCATGCCCGCGAACAGCTTGGGCAGCCATGCGGCGCTGTCCAGCATCTCCGTCTGTGCGCCGCCGGTGCCGCCCTTCTCCTTCAGCGGGAAGGCGACCATGTAACCGGCGGCGTACATGGCGATGTAGTTCAGCAGCAGCGTCGTGATGAGCAGATTCAACTTGAAGCGCGTATCGAGCCAGCCTGCCAACAGCGACCACAATCCGCCGGCCAGCATGCCCGCGATCGCGGCGGCCAATATTTTAATGAGTCCGTTGCCGGGTACGTAAATCGCCGCCAGCGCGGCGGCAAGCGCGCCCAGAATCATCTGCCCTTCTGCGCCGAGGTTGAAGAAGCCTGCCCGGAACGCGAGCGACACGCCGAGCGCGGCGAGAATGATCGGCGTCGCGCGCGTGAGCGTCGTCGTCGTGAAGTAGAAACTGCCGAACGCCCCTTTCCACATCTCCGCGTACGTGTCGATGACCGATCCGCCAACCGTCCAGATCGCGATCGCGCCCACGAACAGTCCGAGCGCGATTGCCATGAACGGCATGCCGAGCGCTTGCGCGTATTTGTTCCATCCGATGCGATTAATCGCGGCCACCTCCCGCCATCAACATGCTGATTTTCTCCTCCGTCGCTTCTTCGGCCGACAGCTCGCCGGCGATCTTCCCTTCGTACAGCACCAAGATCCGGTCGGACAACTTCAGAATCTCCGTCAGTTCCGACGAGACGAGCAGGATCGCGCCGCGTTCTTCGCGCCGCTTCAGCAGCGCGTCGTGGATCGTCTCCATGGCGCCGATGTCCACGCCGCGCGTTGGTTCGGCCGCGATGACGAATGGCGTGCCGTGCGCCATCTCGCGGGCGACGATCAGCTTCTGCATGTTGCCGCCGGACAGATGCTTCGCCTTCGTATCGAGCGAAGCCGTCTTGACGTTGAACGATTTCACCCATTGCGATACCGTGTCGCGAATTTCCGTTTTGCGCAAAATGCCGCGTCGGCTGAGCGATCCGACGTGGCCCATCAGGCCGTTGTCCGCCACGCTCTCTTCCTTCGCCGCTCCCCATAGGTAACGGTCCTCGGGTATGTGCGCGAGTCCAGCTTGGCGAAATTGAGCAGCATCCTTGTTCGTCACGTCCGCGCCGGCCAGCGCCACGCGTCCCTCGTCGACCGCGCGCAAGCCGGATACTGCTTGCAGCAGCTCCGACTGGCCGTTGCCGGACACGCCCGCGATGCCGACGATTTCGCCGGCTCTTACCGTGAAGCTGACATTATCAAGGAGCGGCTTGCCGCCTTTCGGTCCGCGCACCGTCACTCGATCCACCGCGAGTACCGCTTCGCCGGCGTTCGCCGCCTTCCGCTCGAACGGCGCCAGCTCCCGGCCGACCATCATCCGCGACAGCTCGGCCGCGTCGGTATCCGCCGCGTTCACGGTGCCCGTTACTTTGCCGTCCCGCAGCACGGTAATCCGGTCCGCCGTGCCCAGCACCTCGTGCAGCTTATGGCTAATGAGGATGAAACTGATCCCCTGCGCGGCCAGTCTCCGGATCGCCCGGAGCAACCAGTCTACCTCGAGCGGCGTAAGGGCTCCGGTCGGCTCGTCGAGTATAATCAGCTTCGCCCCCTGATTCAGAACCTTCAAAATTTCGATCCGCTGTTGTACCCCGACCGGGCAATCGGCGACTTTCGCGGAAGGGTCGACGGGCATGCCGTATTTCTCCGACAACGCGCGCACGTGTTCGGCAGCCGCCTTCCGATCGAATTTCCCGCCAGACTTCGGTTCGCGGCCGATGACGATATTTTCCGCCACGGTGAACGACGGGAACAGCATGAAATGCTGATGGACCATGCCGATCCCTGCCTTGATCGCATCGGACGGCGCCGTGAACGCCCGCGGCTCGCCTAGTATCCGGATCTTTCCTTCTGTTGGTTGCTCTTCCCCGTACAGCATGCGCATGAGCGTCGACTTGCCCGCCCCGTTCTCGCCGACCAGCGCGTGCACCTCGCCTTCGCGCAGCGAGAAATTGACGCTATCGTTCGCGGTCAGGCCGCCGTACCGCTTCGTAATGCCTTCCATCTGCAGCAGCATCGCTCCAGCCTCTCCTCTCCGAGTAGATTCCGCCCTTCGAATCTTATCCTGTCCGTCTAAACATAAACCTTCTTAAGACGCGAGAAACCGGCTGCTTGTCGGCAACCGGTTCAGTACGCGTATTACGATCGATTATGGGGCTAGCGGGTTCTTGACCGTTACCGCGCCGGATACGATATCGTCGCGGATTTTCTTCAGCTTGTCCACGTTCTCCTGCCCGACGAACGGGCTGAGCGGCGAAGAAGATTCCGCCGTGACGAACGTGATGCCGACGCCGTTTTCTTTCAGGCCGTAGCTGATCGAGCCATAGGTGAAGTTGCCTGCCGCGAAATCTTTCGCCGTTTCGTACGTGACGGTATCGGTTTCTTTCAATTGAGACAGGACGACGTGCTCCGGATCTTCGCCCGTGCGGTCGGTATCTTGACCGGCCGTGTAGAAGCCCTTCTCCTTCGCCGCTTCGAATACGCCGGAATCGCCGACCGCGGACATGCCCGCGACGAAGTCAGCGCCTTGCGATTGCTGCAGAAGCGCCAGCTCCTTCGCTTTGGCCGGATCCGTGAAGCTGCCGACGAAGTTCACGAGGAACTTGGCGTCGGGCTTGACCGATTTCAGGCCTTGATCGAAGCCCGACGTGTATTTGCCGAGCAGCGGCACATCCATCGCGACAACCGCGCCGACCGTGCCCGTCTTCGTGGACAGACCTGCCGCCGCGCCGAGCAGATAAGCCGCTTCGTGCTCGCGGAACTCGATGCTGCGCACGTTCGGCGCGTCCACGACCGTATCGATGATCGCGAACGGCTGGTCCGGATTTTCCGTCGCCACTTTCTTCAGCGCATCCGCTGCGGAGAACGCGGCGGTAATGATCAGATCGTACTTCTCGGCAACCGCGGCGCGTAGGTTCTGCTCCACTTGCGTCGGGTCGGCCGATTCGATGACCTTCGTCTCCAGATTGAACTCGGCAGCCGCCTTATCCAACCCTTCGACCATTTGGGTAAAGAATTGATTCACGCCGATCTTCTCCGGCGTGACGAGCACGACGCGTTTCTTCGCTTCGCCGCTGTTGGCGGCACCGTTCGCGCCCTCGGCCGCATTGCCAGCGTTGCCTGCATTACCCGCGTTGTTGTTCGCGTTGCCGCCGCAAGCCGACAAGACGACGGTAAGCGCGAACAGCACGAGCGTCAAGACTGTCCATTTTTTCATGATGATTCTCTGTTCTCCTCTCATCTCTCTAAAGTGTCTAATGTATACTAATCTAGTAGGAAATAAACGGGATGTCAATGCTATTCCGTCTTTTATTTGCTGAATTTTGAGTCAAATTGTAAAACTCTGTCGAATTAGTTATAGGTTGCACAAAATCAAGGCGAAACGGCTATCGCCGTCTTTGCGGCGAGGCGCGTTTCGTTCCAGAGACATAGAGGCAAAAGTAACTGCGTGAAACTTATACTTTCCAATATGTCCATAAAAAAACACCGGCTCTGGGTGAGCCGGCATTCCTTTTACTGGAATAAACTGTGCATGCAGTCGACGAACATTTTGTTGTATTCATTGCGCGTCAAGTCCCGGCTGCACGCGATGTCGCGTCCGAGGAACTCATACCATGTGATGACGATGTCGTCCTTTTTGTAGACGAATTTGCCGTTCGTCAGCGAGAACGTCTCGTTGTCGATCGGCGGCACGTTGCCGTAATCGAGCGTCTCTCCCCGTTTATCCGCGGCCATCTGCGCGAGCAAAATCAACATTTTGAACGGATCGTCGAAAATTTCGTACTGCTGCTCCGCCATTAGCTCCCACTCCTTCTTGTCTGTTTCCCAAATCTTACTTCAACGCGCGGCGGCGCGAAACGGGAAAACGCAAAGTGATGATATTTTCGAAGAAAGTCAGGAGAATCACGAAGATTCCGGGCTGGCAGACACTAGCCCGCCGGCGGCGAGAAGCCTTCTTCGGCCAAATATTGTTCCGCTTCTTCGACCGTCTCGAACGCGGACTCCAGACTTAAGCCCGAATAGACGTACCACAGCTCGTCCTCGTATTTGACCAGCAGCTTCTGGCCTTCGGCGTTCGTCCAAGTCTGCTCCTTCTTCGCGCGCTTCCGGCTGCGCTTGGACGGAACCACCGGCTCCTCCTCCCGAACGGACAGCGACGCGATCGACTTCTCGATCCACGATCGGATCTCGTCTTCGCTCAGATCGCGCAAATTGAGGAATCCTTTGTCATCGACCGGCGCGCCGTCGACCAGACCAGCGTAGATGTAGCCGTTCCCGTTGCGGTGAAGGTGAAACACGACATTCTTCTTATCATATAAGCTGTCTTCAAATTGGAAATTAATGCGCCCAAGCGATACATCCTTGCGGACGAGCTCGGGGTATGAGGAGATGATGTCGAGTTTTTGTTCGAATGTAAGCATTAGCGGCCTCCGGCGTTTCAAGTTATGGGCTGATTATAGCATGGCTTCCTCACGCGCACCAAACTTCAACCGAAACCAAGCAGGCCATGAGGAATCGCCGAAACGACGCCGCTCGCATACATTGCTTAACAAGGCGGTGCAATCGAGAGGAGACGATCATCATGTTCACGCCCAATCCGGGACCCCTGCCGGGCAGCAGCTGGACGGTTCAACAAAAAGCGATGGCGCTCATCGGGAGGACGGCCGGGTTGTCCCTGCGCAACGGGCAAGGCGTCACCGGCGTGGTATGCGGCGTTCAAGGCGGAGAAGTATATGTCATGCAATACTTGTATGCCCGTCAATTCGCGACGTTTCACTATCCGTTACAAGACGTATCCGACATCTTGCCGTTCCCGGGATGCGGGTAGGCCACGAGAATGCGGGGATAGGACAGGAAGGTAAGCTTCGGACGTCGACGCTAAGCGTGGTTAGTTTAGTTAGCGCTTGCAACTAAATGATACGTATTGTATCTTTTAATTGAGCCTATGAATCTATCATTGATCAGGCCATTCAAACGTACGCGAGGTGCTCACATGCTGCTCAATTGGACCGTTCGATTGCCGATGCGGACGATGGCCCTGCTTCTGATCGCATTCGGATTCACCGATGCGCTGTTCACGGATATCGGGCTGCGCATGCGATTAATCGAAGAACTGAATCCGCTGGTCAAAGCCATCTACGAATGGAACGTGTGGAGCTATTACGGTTGGAAGCTGGCCATCCCGTCCGTCCTCCTGCTGCTTCTCCCCCGCTTGCAGCGCAAACGCTGGCTCTGCGTCCTTCTCCTTGTTGCCACGATCATTTACGCCGCGGTCAACGTCTACCATCTGTTCTGGGTATCGCTCGCCATTCAGGCTTTATAACGGTTTACGAAACTTTACGATCATTAATGCCGAAAATAGCGAAGAGCCCTGCCAATCGGGAGGGCTCTTGTCGTTATGCGCGTTTAGATCGATGTCTCCGAAGGATGCTCCGACTCGACGAGCTGCGCGGCGCTCGCGTTGGCGCGAACCTGCTCCGGATTTTTGCAGCCGGGGATAACCGCCGTCACGGCCGGGTGGCGAAGGCACCAAGCAAGCGCCCATGCGGCCATGTCGACGCCCGCCGGCACTTCCTCGCGGGCGATACGCTCCACTTCGCGCAGCTTCGCCTCCGTCGCCGCCGCGTCGTGACGATGCCGCACGTCGGTCGCGTCGAATACGGCGCCCGGCTTGTATTTGCCGCTCAAGTAGCCGCTGGCAAGCGGTACTCGCGCGAGCACGCCGAGATTCTGCTTCTGGCAGGAAGTGAACACTTCTTCCTCGGGCACGCGGTCGAGCCGGTTATACACGACTTGAATCGCCGCCGAGCCGACCTTCGTCGACGCGTCGGTCTGATGGATGTTCGCGTTGCTCCCGATCGACGTGCCGAGATGGCGGATTTTGCCCGCCTTCACCTGCTCGTTCAGCACGTCCCACAGCTCCTCGTTATCGAAGACGGCATCGGGGCCGGAATGGAATTGGTACAGATCGATGTAATCCGTCCGAAGCGCCCGAAGCGACGCATCGAGCTGCTGAATGACGTCCGCGGCCGCGAACTTGTCCGTGCGGGTGAACCGCTCGTGGAATTGATGGCCGAATTTCGTCGCCACGATCCATTTGTCCCGCTCCCTGCGAGATAGATAACTGCCGATGAAAGACTCCGAGAGATGATCCCCGTAACATTCCGCCGTGTCGATCAGGTTGATCCCCTGCTCGGCCGCTTCGTCCAGAATCGCGTCGACTTCGTCTTGCGCGAACTGCATGCCCCACTCGCCGCCGAACTGCCACGTGCCGACGCCGATCACGGATACCGGCATTAAGGTTTTGCCTAACGTACGATATTTCATTGGAAACTTCATCCTCTCTACACGGGTTTGTCCTAATTAAATACGATGCGGACAGGAGAAGTCAAAATTGCTTCATGCCATTAACGATCTTCGCGGATAACGGCTTCGGCGACGAGCTGGCCCGAGGCGGCCACCATCGGCGTGCCGCCCCCTGGATGCGTCGTCCCGCCGACGAACCACAGACCGCGCAGCGAACCGCGGTTCGAGGGTCTCGCGAACGTCTGCGACGGGCGGTTCGACGAGATGCCATAGATCGCGCCGCGGTAGGCGGATGTATCCTTCGCCAGATCCGCAGGCGTGTATAACGATCGGAACTCGAGATGTTCGCGCAAATTCTGCATTCCGCAAGCCTCCAGCCGACTGATAATTCGATCTGCGACCGCCTCTTGCCGATCCTGCCAGCTCCATTCCTCCGTAAGGTATGGCGCATTGGCCAGGACGAACAGATTGCTCGCCCCTTCGGGCGCGAGCCCGGCTTCGGAGTAACTCGTATTGCAAATGTAGAGAGCAGGCTCCCGCGGCGGACGTTGTTCCCGGAAGATCGCATCGAATTCTTCGCCGTATCGCTCGGGAAAGAATACCGTGTGATGGCGAAGCAGCGGATACGTCTGCTTGACGCCGAGCAGCATCGCAAACCCGGATAACGACGGCTCATAGCGCCGTATTCTTGCATCCGTCATGGCCGGCCGGTCCTTCGCGACGATCAGATCGCGATTCACCGACAGGACGTCTCCGTTGGCGATGACGATGTCGGCAGGCAGAAAGCCGATGGCCGTCTCTGCGCCCGTTACCCTGCCGTTCGTGGATGCGATGCGTTCGACTCGGACGGAAGTGCGAATATCGACGCTAAGCTCCAATGCAAGCCGCTTCAACCCGAGGACGAGCGCGTACGTGCCGCCTCGAACGCCGTACACGCCGTGCCGCTGTTCCGCATGCGCGAGCATCGCGAAGATCGCGGGCGCCCGCTCGGGATCGGAACCGACGTAGGTCGCATATCGGCCGAAGAGCGCTTTGGTATAAGGATGCCGGAAATAGCGGTTTAGCAAGCCGGCGTACGTTTCAAAGGGCCGCGCTTTGGCGAACGCGAACGCGAGCGACGGCGACGCTTTGTCCTGCCAAGAGGCGAGCAGGCGATTCAGAAAATGCCGCTCCGAAAGCCGGTACAGCCGTTCGGACTCCTGCATGAACGAACGGTACATTTTGGCGTCATGCTCGCTGTAGACCGCCATTTGCGCTTCCATCGCTCCGGCATCCGTCGAGAAGTCGACGATCGTGCCATCTGGAAAATAGTGTCGCGTACCTTCGGCAATCGGGTAGAAGTTTACATAATTATTGATATGTTTACCGACTTGGCGGAAGATCGCTTCGAAATGATGGATCATCGTTATCGTGCTCGGTCCGCGGTCGAACGTATAGCCGTTTCCTTCGACGCGCTGAAGCTTGCCGCCCACTTCGTTCTGCTGCTCCAAGATGGTGACGCCATACCCGGCCGCCGCCAACCGAATAGCCGCCGACAAACCGCCGATGCCCGCTCCGATGATGATGACTCGTCTGCTCACTCGTACCGCCGCCCTTTCCATTCATAGCCTACGCCTCTCGCCGCGTCTCGCCAGGAAGCGAGCGCGATCCCGATCAGCGCGGCAATGCCAGGCGGAAGCAGCAGCGCATGAGGCAGCGGCTGCCTGCCTCTTCGGTCGACAACGTACTTCAGCGCAACGCCAAGCAGCGTTCCGGCGGAAGCGCCGGTCATCCAATCGACTTGGCGTGTCAGGACGGACGCCGCAAGCGCAGCAGGCGGCAGGACATACAGCGCGCCGTAGAACAACATGATCGCGGTCAACAGCCATCCGTTCCTTCCCGTTCCCGCGTATATGTTCTTCCTGTATCCGGACCATACGGAAGCGCCGTCCGCGTACATCCGCATATATACGTACGCGCTGATATCGACCAGCGAGACGGGCAGCTTCGCTTTCTTGAACGCGCGCGCAAGCTGCATATCGTCGACGAGATGATTCGGATTCGCCGCATGTCCGCCCGCTTCTCGGTAGCTGTCTGCATGGACGAGCATGAAGGCGCCGTGCGCGGCGACGAATTTCGGATCGTCGGAGCCGCGCACGAACCGGATCGGTAGATGGCAGGCAATCGTGAAGTTCATGAGCGGCACGACGAGCCGCTCCAGCCACGTGCGGGTCACCTGTCTAGGAAACCCGGTGACGAGCCCCTGCCGCTGAATGAGCGCTGTATCCATGGCGGCCGCGAGAGCGCCATGCTCCAATCGGGCATCGGCGTCGAGGAACAGCCACCATTCGCCGCGAGCGGCCTGCGCGAGCTGATGGCAGGCGAAGGCTTTGCCGGTCCAGCCGTCCGGCTTGGGTATACCTGCGATGATGCTCGCCCGCCGATCGTCCAGCGCCGCTCTGCGGGCGACGGCCGCCGTGCCATCGCGCGACCCGTCGTCCAGAACGGTGACTTCGATGAGGGTCGAGGGCTCGGCCAAGACCGATTTCAGACAATCGCCGATGTTCGCGGCTTCGTCCCGCGCGGGAATGAGGACCGAGAACAGCGGAGCGGAATTGCCCGGATCGTTGCCATCAGCCAGACGCCTCCGCCCTTCCCCCGTCCCTCCCAGATTAGGCAGCGACGACAGATTCCAGAGCGCGAACAGAAGCTGGACCGCGACCAAGCCGGCTATGATCCAAAGAACGACCGCCATCCGGATTTCAGCCTCCTTCTCCACGACTCGTATCGAACGCTCGTCGAACGTCCGCTTCGCATAATGGGAACGAAATCGCGCAATTCGCCGTCCGGGTGAGCGATGGCTTGTTCCCGATGCGCGTCCAATTGCGCCTCCACGACCGTCCGCAGCAGCTCGGTCGCCGCCGCGCGCCCCATCGTCCGCCAGTCGAGCTCGATAGGCGGACCGAACCAGAGCGACGCATCCGGCCGTTGGTGCAGCGCCATGGCGTAATAGGCGGTCACCGGTACGACGACCGTCTCGTTCATCCGTTCCAGCAGCAGTGCCGCGCCTTCGCGGAAGCGAATCGGCCGTTCCTCGGCGTGGCGGATCTCGCCTTGTGGGAAGATCCATACCGGGTTTCCCTCGCTTAGCAGCCGGAGCGCGTAACGGAACGTGGCCGCCATCGCGGCCGGCCGGTCGCGATCGATCGGGAACGCGCCCAGCTTGCGGAAGAAGGCGAACGTGCGCAGTTGCCTCTCCTCCATGAGGATGAAGTGGGCATGCCGGGAGTATCGGCGAACGGCGTGGTACACGAGAAGTCCGTCCCACCAGGAGCTGTGATTCATGATGTACAGCACGGGACGCCCGTCAACGATATCCGGCCATCCGCGCATCCGGATGGAATGAAAATGCCTGCGCAGCAGGTAATGCTCGTTGTAGAGGGCGAATATCCGTTTAAACCAATCGCTGTTCGTTGCGCGCAGCATGCCGGAACGCTCCTTCCATGCCGGCGATGCCCGCCAACGCGATCGCGAATGCCGCGGTCAAACCTTCGCGCAGGGCGAGCAGTCCGAACATCAACAGCATCAGCTGCATGAGCCTCGCGGCTTCCCTCCGGATATCCGTCGGCACATGACGCAGCGGATACAGCAGCGAAGCGGAGGCCGCGATGAGGAACCAACTGACGAAGTTCTGAAGCGGTACGCCGTAGAACGTCATCCCCGCTCCCTCTCCCCACAGCCAGAATTGTCTCGCATGCGCGACCGGATCGAGCACCAGGTCGAGCAGCACCGTCCAACAGCCGGTCTCGAAGGCTCTGCCCAGCCTCGTGGAAGAAGCCGATAGCAGAACGGCAATCGTCAAAATCCCGACCCACGCGAGCGCGATCGTCAGCGGCACGCCGACGAAGCGGATGCCCAAGATCGGCGTGTAGGCGTAGCCGCCGAACGGGAATCCGGTCACGACGCCGATTCGCTCGATGACGAACGTCAAGATGCCGACCGCTAGCGCCCTGCCGTACATCGCGCGCGGGCTCTTCTCCAGCTTGGATTCGATGCTTAACGCGTAAACCGTGAAAAAGACGAGAAACAAGCCATTGGAGAAAGACAGCGCGGAGGGAACGCCGACCGTAAGCATGAGCGCAAGCCCAATCGCGTACCAAATGAGAAATAACGGCCGAATGATGCTCACGAGACGGCGTCGTTATCGCGTCGATCGGCGATTCCCGCGTATTTGGCTTTGAGCCGGGCGTACATGCCCAGCATGGCGGCCGGACCGACGACGGCCCGTCGGTGGAACACCTGATAGCGATTGACCCTGACTTCATCGAGAATGCCGCGATAGTAAGCGGCCGCGAGCTCGATCGCGAACGCACTGGAGGCCGGATAGCCGTCCAGTTGCGCCAGACCGCGCGCGAACCAGCGATCCGCCAGCGCGGTTAGGTCACGGATGATCGCGCGGAAGGCTTCGTTGATCTGCTTCGCCTTGAACTCCTCTTCGCCGTAGCCGTGCTGCGCGAGCAGCGCCGCCGGGACGTAACGCCGGCCGCGGTTCATGTCTTCGCCGATGTCGCGCACGATATTGACGATTTGCATCGCTTGGCCCAAATAGATGCCGGCCGCCGTCACTTCCGGACCGGGTTGGTCATGCAGAACGGGAAGCAGCATTTCCCCGACGGTCCCGGCGACGAGATAACAATAGCGCTCAAGCTCCTCCATCGTCGAATAATGCGTCAAGCTCAAATCGAGCCGTTGCCCCTCCATCTGGCGATAGAACGGCTCTTTCGATAACGGGAACGCGGCGAACAACCAACGGAGCGCCGGCCATATGAAATGCCCGCTTGCCCGATGCAACTCCTTTAAATGCCGCTCCAGCTCATCCAAGCTATAGGGCGACTTCCACGGCTCGTCGATGGAATCGTCGATCATCCGGCAGAACGCGTAGATGACGTAGACCGCTTCGCGTCGCGGGCTCGGCAGATGACGGAACGCGTTGTAGAAACTTTTGGACCCCTGCGCGATCGCTGCCTCGCAGCTGGACAAACATGCGGCGATCTCCATGATTACGCCATCTCCTTTACGATATGATTCGCGAGCAGCCGGGCGCCCTGCATGACGATCGGCACGCCGCCGCCCGGATGGGTCGAAGCTCCGACCGCGTACAAGTTGGCGACGGGCAGCGGCGCCAGCTGCGGCCGGAACACCGCCGACTGCGCAAGTAGCGGCGCGATGCCGAAGCTGCCCCCGCCGTACAAGCCATCGGCCTCGGCATCGCGCGGCGTCCGGATCTTCATCCAGCGCACGGCGGCGCGCAGTCCGGGGAAACCGCGCCGCTCCGCTTCTTCGATGACCCGCTCCGCAAGCGGTCCCGCCTCGGCCTCCCAATCGACGTGATCCGAAGACGGTACCGGCACGAGCATGTACATGACGCTCTCTCCTTCCGGCGCGGCCGAATCATCGATGGCCCCCGGATAGAAGCAGTAGAACGACGGCTCATCCGGCACGCGTCGTTCCGCGAACACTTGCCGTAGCGTGTCGTTCAGACGGGGAGGCAGAAAAAATTGATGAACGGAAGCTTCCGGCCAGCGCTTGTTCAACCCCAAGTAGACGAGCAAGCAGCCGGAGGAAGGCTCATACGCCTTGACCAACTTATTCGCTCGTTGCGGAAGCAAGCGCGAGATCCCGGGGTAATCGCCGTTGAACACCACGGCATCATGCGTGATTACCTTCCCCTGCACCCGCACGCCGCGGCAGGCGCCATTCGAGGTCAATAGTTCCTCTACCTCGGCATTCAACCGGATGCGAACGCCGCGATCGGCCAGCTCGCGCGCCAATAGATCGGCGAGTCCCGCATAGCCCCCCTTTAAGTACCACACGCCATACGCATGTTCGGCATACGGGATAAGCGAATAGAGCCCCGGCGTTCGGGACGGCGCGCCGCCGATATACAGCGTTTGGAGCGAGAAGGCATCGATGAGACGTTCGTCGTAGAAGTAGCTTGCCGCCAGTTTGCGCACGCTCTTGAACGCGTGCAGTCGGGCCAGCAGCTTCAAATTGCGAATGCGGAAGAAATCGCGCTTGCGCAGGAACGGCCGGTCGAGGAAGGCCGGCTTGCCTTGGTCGTAAACGTTCGCCATATCCGTCATGTAACGCTCGAAACCGGCCGCCTCGCCGGGAAAATGCCGTTCCAGCTCCTCGATTTGACGCGCCTTGTTCTGATATTTGTGCAAAATCGTGCCATCGGCATAATGAATGCGGTATAGAGGCTGGCAGGCGGCAAGCGGAATACGGCCGCGTTCGATACCGGCTTCTTCCAATATGGAAAGCAGCAATTCCGGCAGCAGGACGATGGTCGGCCCCTGGTCGATCCGGTAGCCGCCGCCCTCCTCGTAAGCCAGCCGGCCGCCCAGCTTGGCGCTGCGTTCGTAGATCGTGACGTTCATGCCTTGTCTGCTCAGCAGCAGCGCCGCGGTCATGCCGCCGACGCCGCCGCCCACGATCGCGATGTCCATCGAAGCTTTCCTCCTCTATGAGTTGCGGGTCGCGCGCAAGAAGCTTCTGCGCGAACTCCGATCTTGTTCCATGAGTAATTCCGCCGAGATTCGCGCGGAGGAGAAAATGGTAGGCAGCCCGCTGCCCGGGTGCGTACCGCCGCCGACGAGCCAGCAATTGCCGACATCCTCGAATCGGTTGTGCGGCCGCAGCAGCATCATTTGATCGAGCGTATGGGCTAGATTAAAGGTAGCGCCCAAGTAAACGTCATGTTCGTCGCGCCATTGCCGCGGCGTAATGATCGCCTCGGTCTCGATCCGGCCGCGGATGCCTCTTAGCTCCGGCTCCAGTTCCATTCGCGTCAGCATCGCTTCGCGAACGATCGCGCTTTGCTCCGCCCAATCGATGTCCGCCGTCAAATTCGGAACGGGCATGAGCGCGTACAATGCCGTCTTCCCTGCCGGCGCGAGCGTCGGATCGTGCAGCCCCGGATTGTGGATATAAATGGAGGCATCCTTCGATAGCACGCGGCTGTTCATGATGTCGCGGACATTGGCGCGATAATCGCTTGCGAACAGCACGTTATGGTGCGGCATGCGAATCTTTTGATCAAGCCCGAGGTAGAGCATGTAGGTCGAACAGGAATATTTCTTCTTCGCGACGCGAACCGGCTTGTGCTTCTTCAGATCGGACGGGTCGAACAGCTTGTGAACCGCCGTGGCGAAATCCGCGTTCACGACGATATGGTCCGCCTCGATGCGCTCGCCGTCCTCCAGCAGCAGACCGGCCGCCACGCCGTTCTTGACGATGACTTGCGCGACGCCGCGCCCCAACTCTACCTTGCCGCCGTATTCCTCCATGACGCGCCGCATCGCTTCGCATACCTGGTTGACGCCGCCGATGGGATGATAGAGTCCGTATCGATGCTCGAGATAAGACAGAATCGTGAACGTGCCGGGACATTCCCAAGGAGACATCCCCAAATACTTGGCTTGAAACGTAAACGAATACTTTAACCGTTCGTCGTCGAAGTATCGGGACAATCGGTTGTATACGCTATCGACGGCGTTCAATCGCGGCAGCGCGGCGAACACGTCGCTTCGGGCATAATCGCGTAGTTTGCCGAATGGCCGCATGAGCAGCGGGGATATCCGATCGAACTTAAGCCCTTCCTCTCGCATGAACCGCCGATAGCCGGCCCCGTTGCCCGGAAACAACCGTTCGATCTCCGCTTCGGTGCGATCCATATCCGTTGAGGGCGTAAATTCGAGATCTCCGAACTTCAGGCGATACAGCGGGTCCAGCTCGACGAGATCAACGTAGTCGCACAGCGATCGCCCGACGGATTGGAACAGCTCTTCGAGCAGCGACGGATACATCAGGAACGTCGGTCCCCGGTCGAAGGCGTATTCGCCGAGCTGCAGGCGCGATGTCCTGCCGCCCACGTAAGTCTGCTTCTCGTAAAGGGTCACCTGGTAGCCTTGACCGGCGAGCAGCATGCCAGCGGCCAAGCCGCCGGGTCCCGCGCCTATTATAGCCACATGACCTTGTTTCACGCGGTACCTCCTTTGCTTCGTGGCATCGTGCATCACAATTATATCTACCCGAAGGTAGATATTTAAAACGTAATTTAAAGCGCAGCATGTTCGCCCCCCAACACCCGTTCATTGGCTCCAGGGCAGCGCGAATAGCTCCGCTTGTATGGCAGACTGTATGACGCGTCGCATAACGCTTCTCTCCATGCGCAATGCGCGAACACGGCTCATACACCTATGCACCATCTATACATTAACTATACACATACTATACAAAACGTCAATTCTTTCCTCAAAACCTTCACAAAATACAACAAAAAACGAAGCGGTCGTTCTCCCGCTTCGTCTTCTTGCCGTCGTTCCTATACGTCTATTCCCTTCCCGACCGGTACATCAGCAGCGCCATCTCCAAGCAGATCCGGCGTTCCGGATCGAAGAAGTCCTCGCCCAGAATCTCCGTCAGCTTGCCGATCCGGTGGTACAGCGTCTGCCGGTGAATGAAGAGCCGGTTCGCCGTATCTTGCTTGGAGCCCGCGCATTTGAAATACGCGTCTAGCGTATCGATGAGTTGGTAACTGTTATCCTTGTCGTGCGCGATCAGCGCGCCAAGATGCGCGTCCACGAACGAACGGTGAACCGCGGGATCCGGAATCGCTTTCAACAGCTGGTAGATGCCTAACCGTTCGTAGAACAGGACGTTCTTCATCGCCGTCACGTCCCGGGATACCTCGAGCGCTTGGCGCGCTTCGCGGATGCCGGCGTGCAGCTCGGTCAGCCGGTAGCGGAATCGACCGAAGCCTGCGTGCATGACGATCCGCTGCGGCCGGCTAAGCGCGAATTCGTCCAGCTCGGCGCGCAGACGCAGCAGCGATTTCTCCAACCCTCTGGCCGAATCCTCGTTGATTCTCTCCTTGGCGATCAGCACGTGAATCCGGTTCTCCTGCGCGGCCAGCAGGCCATAGAGCCCCTGCTTCTTCAGCAGCGCTCGCAGCAGCACGACGAAATCTTGATAATCCGATTCCTTCTGCTCCTGCACGACCTCCTGCTCGCCGTACGCGATCTCGAACAGGCCGCCGGCAAACCAATACGATTCCTTGCCCCGGACGCGCAGCCCCATCCGGGTCCGCGCTTCATCCTCGTCCTCTACCCGGCGTTCCATAATATCGAGCACGAGCCGGTTCTGGTCGCGCTGGATTTTCTCTTCCTTGAACAACGTCCTCAGCAGCATCGTGCCGATCGATTGCGCCGCATAATCCAGCATGACGACCGTCGTATCGCCGGGCTCATGGCGTCGCGACTGCAGGACGCCAATGTAAGCGAGCGTCTGTTCGAAGCAGACGATCGGATGAAGCATGACGTTCAGCTCGCGGTCGAGCCGCAGCACGGCCGGTTCACCGCTGTCCATGTCCTGCTCCGCATAGGGCTTCATCGCCGCCGCGATCGCGTGCGACAGCTCTGGAGCTGCCTTCGGGTAGAACCGGTTCGTCTCCACGAAGGAGATGTACGCGACTTGTTTGTTCGTAAACTCGTGCAGCAGCCTCAGCACGGCGGAAACATCGGTCGTGGCGAGCGTCAGCTTCTGGAACCTACGCGAAAATTGCTCCAAGCTCTTGAGCAGTTGATGCTGCTGGTTGATGAGCAGGCCGTGTATATCCTGCGTGATTGTCACGAACCGGACCGGTTCCGCGAAGACGA
Organism: Paenibacillus methanolicus; assembly: GCF_008124765.1. Classification (GTDB taxonomy): domain Bacteria; phylum Bacillota; class Bacilli; order Paenibacillales; family Paenibacillaceae; genus Paenibacillus_Z; species Paenibacillus_Z methanolicus. The sequence continues at coordinate 833,732 of NZ_VNHS01000001.1, forward strand.
TCAGCGGGAAGTCATGGCGCTCGCAATACTCGACGATCGCCTCCGGTATCTCCGTTATGCTCGTACCGAGTTCAATGCATAGGCCGGAGGCTTCCTGACGGATTAATTGCTCCAGATACGTCAACCCGCCCTTCGCCTCTTTCATCCACAAGCCGGTCGAGAGGATCAGATCATCCTTGCTTACGTAAGGCGCCACGTTCGTGATTTCTAAAATATGAACCCATTTGACGGACCGCTCGAGACCGTTCCGCCCGGCCGCCAGTTTCGCCGCTTTGAAGACCGGCCTGCGCAGCAAGTCGTGTATGCTAACCGCGGTGTTTTTCGCCATCTCATCACCCTGACATTTCTAAGTAGGTTAATCTTCGTCATTATGTATGATCGATAAGGCCCAGATCGCCCATCTCGCTTCTTATATTATACAAGATGTATAGCATGGGCATTATCCATTTCGTCCTTAAATTGGGCCAAACGTTAGACAAAACGTATGATGTAACGTTCCCTGACACGCGATACGATGAGAGCAACAAAACGTTGAGGTGATCGAAGATGAGAATCGGACTGCCGAAAGAAATCAAAAACAACGAAAATCGCGTCGCCTTGACGCCTGCCGGAGCGGCCGAATTGATCCGCCGCCAGCATACGGTCGTCGTCGAACGCAATGCCGGCTTGGAGAGCGGCTTCGGGAATGAACAATATATCGCGTCCGGCGCGGAGATCGCCGATACGGCGGCCGAAGTATGGCGGCAATCGGATATGATCATGAAAGTAAAGGAGCCGATCGCAAGCGAATACGGTTATTTCCGCGAAGGTCTCATCCTCTTCACTTACTTGCACTTGGCGGCCGACGCCGCGCTTACGAAAGCGCTCGTCGAATCCGGCGTGACGGCGATCGCCTACGAAACTGTCGAAGTAAGCGGCACGCTGCCGCTGCTGACGCCGATGAGCGAAGTAGCCGGCCGGATGGCGGTGCAGATCGGCGCGCAGCTGCTCGAGCGTCCGAAAGGCGGCAAAGGCATTCTGCTCTCCGGCATAACCGGCGTGGCGCGCGGCAACGTGACGATTATCGGCGGCGGCGTGGTCGGCACGAACGCGGCGAGCATCGCGATCGGTCTCGGCGCGAACGTCACGATCCTGGACACGAACGTGAACCGTCTCCGTCAGCTGGAGGAAATCTTCGGCCGCAGCATCCAGACGCTCGTCTCGACGCCGGCGAACATCGCCCAGGCGGTCCAGCAAGCCGATCTGCTCGTCTGCGCCGTCCTCATCCCAGGCGCGAAGGCGCCGACGCTCGTGCCGGAGGCCGTCGTGAAGGCGATGCGGCCGGGCTCGGTCATCGTGGACGTGGCCATCGACCAAGGGGGCATCGTCGAGACGATCGACCGTATCACGACGCACGACGCGCCAACCTATGAGAAGCACGGCGTCATCCATTACGCCGTCGCCAACATGCCGGGCGCGGTCCCGCAGACCGCGACGATGGGCTTGACGAACGCGACGCTTCCTTATGCGTTGCAAATCGCCGGCCAAGGCGCCTTTGCCGCGATCTCCTCGAATCCGGCCATTCGCAGCGGCGTGAACGTGCTGAACGGCTCGGTCACGTACGAGGCGGTCGCGACGGCGCTCGGCTACCCGCACGTCACCGTCACGGCTGCGCTGGAAGCCGCGCGGGTCAAAGCTTAACCGCATGTCTGCCACTTGTGCTATAATAGGCGGTAAATGATTTTTGGAAGGAGCACCGCCATGTTGTCTGCACACGAAGCGATTACGAAACACGTTACCGCGCAGAACCGCCATCTCGTCGCGTTCGCGGAGCTGGATGAACTGCGCGAGCAAGCGATCGACCGCGCGCTCAAGCTCGCGAAGGAAGGTCTGCCGTTCTCGATAGACGAGATCAACGCGATCACCTCCCGCATTAACGCGCATGCCAAGAACGGCATCTCGCCGACGCGCGTATTCGTCACGGAACAGATGGTCCGCGAATACGCGGCCCAATCATAGAGCTTGAATCAGGATCCCCGGACGCGCCTTCCTAGGTGGCGTTCGGGGATTTGTCAAGCCGCTAGGCCCGAGAATACGAGAATGAGGGAACCGCGATGACGAACGATTTATCTTACACGACCGAAGAAATCGCCAAGCTTCTGAAAATTTCGAAGCTGACGGTATACGACCTCATCAAGAAAGGCGACCTGCCCGCCTACCGGGTCGGGAAGCAAATGCGCGTAGATGCCTCCGACCTGGAGCGCTACAAGCAGCGAAGCAAAGGACTCGCGCATGTCGGCCCGGACTCGCTCGCCGCGTCCGTTCGCCCCGAATCGCCATCATCCCCTACCTCGCGCCGCGCGCATGGCGCGAGTGACGGAAGACTGGTCATTACCGGGCAGGACGTCAGTCTCGATATCCTCGCCAAGCACATCGAGAAGCACGTTCCGGACGTGCGTCCGCTAAGAGAACACGTTGGCAGCCTGGATAGCCTCATTGCCATGTACCGGGGCGAAAGCGATATCGTCAGCACCCATCTGCTCGACGGCGATACCGGCCAGTACAACTTGCCCTATATCCGCAAGCTGCTCGTCGGACAGCCGCTGCTCGTTGTCCGCCTCCTCTCCCGTCCCGCGGGGCTGTATGTGCAGCCGGGCAATCCTCTGGGCTTAAGCGGATGGCGCGACCTTGGACGACCGGACATCAGGCTCGCCAATCGGGAGCAAGGCTCCGGCGCCCGCGTGCTGCTGGACGAGCAGCTCCGGCTTCACGGCCTTGCGGCAAGCGCGATTGCCGGTTATAACCAAGCGGAGGACAGCCATCTCGCCGTTGCCGGCAAGGTAGCGTCCGGGGAAGCGAACGTCGGCGTCGGCATCGCGAAGGCGGCGGCCATCGTCGGCGGCGTCGAGTTCATCCCGCTGATCGACGAACAATACGATCTGGTCATGCTGAAGAAGCCCGAGAAAGAAGCGTGGATGCAAGCCGTCGTGAAACTGCTCCGATCCGATGCTCTCCGTCAGGAGCTGCGCGCGATCCAAGGCTATGATTTCTCGCGAACGGGCGAGATCATCTACGAATATTAGCACGAAGAAAGCCCATCGAATTCGCTCAACGTCCAACGTTCAGCGGTTCAATGGGCTTTCTCTATTCATCATTACATTGCGGGGCTCTAGGCAGCCGGTCGAAATCCGAACTGCGCGAATAGCTCCGACGCTTCGGCCGATTGCAGGAACCGGTAGAAAACGGCCGCTTCATCCGGATGCGCCGATTCGGCAAGCAGCGCGGCCGGATACGCGATCGGCGAATGCAGGCTTCCATCGACGCGAAGCGCGACGAACGATCGGCTCGAGGCCGCCGCATCGGTCGCATAGACGAGCGCGGCATCCGCGTTGCCGGTCTCCGCGTACGTGAGCGCTTGCCGGACATCCTTCGCGAATACGAGCCGATCCTCGACGTCATTCCATATGCCTGCCGCAACCAGCGCTTCCTTCGCATATTGACCGGCGGGAACGGTCTCGGGTTGACCGACCGCGATTACGCGGTAGTCGTCCAGAGTTAGATCGCTTAACTTCGTTATCGACTGTAACGCGCCGGCATCCTTCGGCACGACGACGACCAATTCGTTGCCGAGCAGCGTAACGCTGTCCTCAATTAGCGACTGCTCCCGCAGCGCTTCGATCTGCTGCATGCCGGCCGACAGGAACAAATCCGCCGGCGCGCCCTGCTCGATCTGCTTCTGCAGCGCGCCGGACGAACCGTAGTTGAACGTCAGCCGAATATCGGGATGTTCGTCTTCGAACCGCGTCTTCAGCGCTTCCAGACTCTCCTTCAGGCTAGCGGCAGCCGAGACGATGAGCTCGGTCTTGCCGCTGCCGTACCCGTCGGTACCGGAACCGGATTGCGACGCGACATACGAGAGCGCCGCAACCGCGACGAGGAGGCCCGCGGCGAGCGCGGCCAGCAGCCGGCGCCCTCCTTTGCGCGTCCCGCCTCCGCTCATGCCGCCCCCTCCGAAGCTGCCGGAACCTCGTCCTGCCGCAGCAAACGACGGACTTTCATGAAGCTGCCGATCCGCCATACGAACAGATAAGTCAAGGCCAGCACCATGGCGAGCACGGTGAATACCGTTTGATCGAGCGTGCGGAAGTATTCCGACAGGGCAAACCGGATGACGATGATGCCAAGCAGCACATATTTGAAATTTTTGTTCGATATCGGATAAATAAGACCGTCATCCCGCTTCTCGTACGCGGTCTGGATTAACATAACGACGCCGAACGCAAGCCCCAGCGCCATCGCGATCGCGAGCTCCCAGTAAGCCGGCAGATGGAACGGTCTTTCCGGAATATGGCGCAGTTGATACAGCGTGAAGGCAAACAGAACCGGGACGATCGCGACGGGAAGCAGAATCCATAAGCCGCCTCTGGTAACGGGTTTGTTGGTGCGGTTGAACCAATTCATAGCTGCGTCTACCCTTTCTATACGTTGACTTCCTACCATTTCAACGCATGAAAGGCCTTTGTGTCAAGTTTCGACGCGGCGCCCGTCGAATTCCGCCTTGCATACTAGTTTACATAATGTTGTATATGTATATTATTATTCTTGAAGAACTAGTTTCATATGAACCTGTTCCAAGGTTGACTTGAAACTTGCTCGCTCAAGCATCTCTACGACTTCGCATTGGCTCAGCGGGAAGTTGCCCGTCCGGCAGATGATCGGCTGCGCACTGGCAAACGTCCGGCTCAACAAGGCGCGCATAAGCGAACTCCGATCCGGGGCATCCGCCTTCGCCGCGCATTGATACAAGATCGTGGAACGGTGCACCCCCTGCTCGTCCAGTACCCGCTTCAACAACGCATAACCCGCCGGTTCGCCGTCAGGATCGCTGGCAATGATCGCAAGTCCGCCCAGTTGCAGCGACTGCCATTGGGATTGCCACGGCTGCGGCTCTTCGTGGAACGACAATCGCCGTACGTCTTGCGGATTACCTACCGTGAACGTATACCGGTTCGATCTATCGGGGTCGCCGAACGCATCCTCGCCGATCTGACCTTCCCATTGATAGAAAGCAAGGGTATCGATGACGGCATACCCGCATTTGCGATAAAGCGCGATTGCCGACGCGTTCTCCTTGATCGCTTCGAGCAGCGCGACGTCGACGTTCTCGGCGCGGTACATCCGAAGCGCTTCATCGATGAGCAGCTTGCCGATCCCGCGGCCGCGGTACTCGGGGATAAGCGCCGTCCCGCCGTTCCATGCGATCTTGCGGCCGGATTCCTGGCGAAAACCGTTCATGACGAAGCCGACCGGCCGTTCCCCGTCCATGATCGCCAGCGAATGCGCGAGCGACAACCCTTCGGTCGCGGTTCGCTTGAGAAACATGTCGAGCGTGAAGTTCAAGTTCACATAATAGTGCTGAAACCCTTCATTCCACAGCGATGTGAGCTGTTCCAGCGTAAACGCGTGAAGCGGGCGAAATTCCATGCGATCAGCCTCCCTATCATGACAATATCTTTTACTATACTAGAAGTCCGCGAGAATAATCATCCGGAATGTAATAAATACGAACGGCAAAAAACCGTGCGCGCACGGTTTTCTTAGAGGCATGAAACGCGCGTCGCCGATTAAAGGTCGGCGCTTGCCGTTACAAATTGGTATGGACGGTATTGTATTCGCGACCGATTTGGCGTGTTCCTTACCGTTCTGGCGCGCTCGGTTCCGATTCGATTAGACCGAAAAGCTGTATGCCGTCTCTTCTGCCGACGCGCCGCTCTTCCACTGCTCGACGGGCACCACGTCCACGACCGCTTTGATCCCGATCGCGTTAAAGTCGACCTGCGGCACGTCGTCCATCGCGAACCGTTTCGTGATCATCGACGTCACGACCCCCGGCCAACGCGCCTCCATCTGCTGCAGCCGGTAGACGCCGGTCTCGAAATGTTTGCGCGACGCGTTCACAGAGCCGATGACGCATTTGTTCTCCAGCACCATCTCCATGTTCAGCTTGTCCACCGGGATTTCGCTCTTGCGTCCGCCGGCCGACAATCCTAACATCGCCAGCACGCCGTTCGGCGCAAGCACGTCCATCGCCTCGAAGCCGAGCGGACTGTAGCCGGTGCATTCCCAGACGAGGTCGAAATGGGCGCCGATGCTCTCCGCGTAAGCCGTCAACGAAGCGGGTCCGCCGCTTGCGTTCGCCTGTTGATAGATGCCGCCAATCCGTTCGATCAGCCTAGCTTCCGGACTATCCGGCGCGGACATCGACCAGACGTGCACGTTCAGATCCAGACAGCGACTCGTCAATGCGGCGAGCAGTCCGAGCGGTCCTGAGCCGAGCACGAGCGCGGAGCGGGGCTCCCAGACAAGACGTTGTTGAATATGCTGTACCTCGTCCCACACCTTCTCCACGATGCTCTGCGGCTCGGCCATCATGCCGAACGGCAGGCACGCTTCGGGAAGTTTGATGAAGAAACGGTCCTCGTCTTTGATGTATTCGGTCAGAAACCCGTGCGCGCCCTTGATGCCGCGCTCCGTATACTGGCTGCTTTGGCAGAAATCCGACCGGCCGTTGCGGCAGTTGACGCATGCCGGATCATGACAAGGCCGCCGCACGACGACGGAGACGAGGTCGCCCGGCGCAAGTCCGGCTTCCTGGCCGGATTCGACGACAATCCCCATCGCTTCGTGCCCGATTATCAGCTCGTCTTCCCCTTGCGGCGCTTCGCCGTACGGACCGGTCATGATTTCGCGGTCCGTGCCATCGAGCCCGACCGCCAGCACTTTCACGAGCACCTCGCTGGGCTGCGCGATCGCAGGCTTCGGATGTTCGCCGACGCGAATCGTTTTGCTTCTTTTCATATCCGTCACTTTGGCGGCTTTCACCTTCATCACCTCGTCTGCGAATAGGATTGCGCGCTTCCCGCCAGCACCTGCGCGTCCGGCACGTCGATCTCTTCGTTGATCCGTTCGTCGCGCATCTGCTTTTTCCTCGCGATGTACTCCTGCACGACCTTCACGTAGGTCGCATGCGACCAGGCCAGCGGCGAGACGGACAGCGGTTCGCCCGTGATCGGATGCACCTGCTCGGCCATCACGCCGGACGGCAGCGCATGGCGGCTCGTCCATTTCAACCATTCGACCGCTTGCTCGACGTCCTCCTCGTTTTTGGCCACGGCCAGTAACCACTCCGCATACCACAACGTGCAGATGATCCACGGGTTGCCCGGAATCCGGTTAATGTCTTGGCTGATCTGATGATAGTAGTCGTTCTCGTAGCGGGCCAACCCGCCGACCTCGGTCTTGACCGACAGCGCCAGATACATATCTTGCATCGTCTGGATAATGCGCGGATCGTCCGCCTTGAACATGTCGAAGTCGAACAAGCCGTACATGCTGGCGTCCAGCTTCAGGTCGGCTTCGTACGTGCTCGTGGACGGGTTCCAGTACAATGCGCGAAGGAAACGCCGCAGATTCTTGTCGTACATTTGCTCCTCGACCGCCCGCTTCACCGCCTCCGCCGTGTCCCGGTAGTAGATGGCGCGGACGCTGTCTTGATGGAATTTCGCGAAATTCGAAGCCGCCAGCAGGCCGGCGTATACCGTCGCCACCGTGAAGGCGTGCACGCCGTAGCGCTCCTCCCACAGATCATAAGAAGGCAGCGGAAGACCGGTCGCGCCGCGATAACGGATGAGGAAATCCGCGGCGGGGATGACGAAATTCTCGTACGTCTCCTTCGAATGGTCGAGCGTCCCGGCGATCTGAAAGTGGTGCCACATGGCGAAAATAACGAGCGCCGTCTCGTCCTCTTGGATCGGAAACTGCTTCTCGCCCTTCTCGTTGATCCATGGATGCCAGCTGGAGCCTGCCGAGCCGTCGGGATTGTACTTGTGCATCATGTACCCGTGCGGGGTGAGCGACTTCTCGCAAAAATCGACGAAAGCATCCGTCAAGTCGCCATAGCCGCAGCGATCCAGAGCATGCGCGATCAGCGCGCCGTCGCGCGGCCACATGTAGGAGTACGTATCCTTGGAGAACTTCAGAATATCCGAGTCGTTCGCGGCCACGATCGCCCCGCGGTTGTCGAAATGCGTGCGGATAATGAGCAGGCTGCGCTTATAGAGCGAAGCCAAGACCGGATCCAGTCCGGACAAATCATGCTTGTCCTGATGTACCCAATGACGCCAGTAGCCCGACGTCCGCTTGAGCATCTGCGCGGGCGTCGTCGTGCGGATCGCTTGCTCGAGCTCGCGCAGCCGCGCCTCGTTCGCCGCGAAGCCGATCCAGAACCAGCCCTCCTGCTGCGCCTGGCCTTGTACGGGAACCGTGAGCTCCAACGTTCCGTCCACCGAACCTTGCGTGATCGGATTGCCGCCGAGCTGTCCGTCCTCGGCATCCTGCCAAGTCCCGTTCATACCCGCCACGCGCTTCTTCCCGGTCGCGTAGCCGCTCGGATTCGGCGCCTGTTGTCCGGCGGATTGACAGGTGAGCGAGAAATACCGGTTCCGTTTGTAGAAGACGAGCGAGCTCAGGTCCGGATCGAAATAAGCGGTGTCTCCGATCGCCGATCCGTAGATTTCCAAGTCGAGGTGCATGTAGAGCTTGAACGTGCGCGGATGCGCGAACAGATTGCGCACCGTCACCCGCCGGAGGAAACAATCCTGCTCGTAATCGACGGTATCTTGAACGAGCAGCTCGAAGCCGAGTCTCTCGTGTCTCGCGTGAACTTCCGTGACCAGCGTGTCTTCCTCGTATAAGGCGTTCGTCTGCATGCCGGGATCGTCGATCCAGGCGAAGCCCTCCGGCGTCCAGATGCCGAACCGGCAGCAATTGCCCAGCGTGTGGTTTTCCATGCCGACGTACGGATAATAGATTTCGCGCAAATTGTAACGGGAATCGTAGTTAATCAGCACGTTCCCGTTGCCGATGGGCAAGTCTCTTGGCATCGTTAACCACCTTATCTGTTGTTTGCTTGTAACTTGTCCAACATCCGGAATAACGATGCATGGCGGCGGCCATAATACGGAGCGTACTTAGGAGGAGGGATGACGATGGCAGACCAGTGGAACGAGCAAGGGCAAGAGCAAGAAGAACAGCAAGAAGCGCCGAGCAACGCAGCGACTTACGCGCCCGTCAACAATACCGGCGGCATGGATTATTCGGTGGATTTTATATGGGGCAGCGATCAAGATCAGTATATGAATCCCGAAGAGGCATAAGCCTAACCAGGGATGCGCGAAACATGCGACGACACCTAGGCGAAACGGCTAAAGCCGTCTTCGATGGCGAAGCGCGTGATTCTTCTATTTGCAGCAAAGCCGCCCGTAGGCGGCTTTTTCGCGTTCTTTGAGCAGGCGAGACTAGCGTCGAATTCCCATCATTTTGTACGGCAAACCTACCAGCGGCAAGTCGGTGCTGCGAACAGGCAGAACCCATGCAGACCGATTGTCTGCATCTTAATGATCCGTTCGCCGCATAGAGGACAACATGCCGAGGATGGCATTGCGCCGGTTGGCGTACAATCTGCGTTCATTCATGAAGTCGTCGATGAACTTCGCGACCATCCGTCGCATCCGTGTATCGGCCTGACTGCCCTCCGATAACGCGCGCAGCATCTCCAATACTTGTTCATCCGCATCCTTTTCGGTCGAGAGGTGCCGCTTGAGCGCGTCTGCTTCTTGCGTGTATCGTCGAGCCCAATCCATATAAGCCTGTATGTTCGCGTGATCTGGCCCTTCCAAACTTGCCGGTTCGCCGAATCCAACCTTGTAGCCGCCCATGCGCTCGGGATTGCCGCCACCCTCCAGTTTCCCGGACTCCGCCAGACAACGAATGCGATAGAACAAGAACGAGTCGTTCAACCGTTGATCGCTTCGTCCGATTAACTGCCCGACCAACCGGGCGGCGGTGAACATTCGAGCGGTCGAAGCCGCGACGACGATCGCGGATTGCAAGATCATGTCGTCCCAGTAATCTTCCGGCACCGATTGAAGGCGACCCTCGACCATCGCGCGCAGCTCGCCGTCCTCGCGGATCAACCGCCGCCAATCGTCGGCATAATCGCTCCGTTCCCCGGCCGTTAGCGCCTGTCCCTGCTCCATAAGCTCGTCCAGCTCCCGCGGCGCAACTTCGCCAGTATGGGTATGCAGCAGCGCGCCGTTCGTCTTCTCGAAGATCCGGCCTGGCGCGTCGATCACGCGGACTTCATCCTGACCCGGGATATGCGCCATGAGCCGCCGAAGGCCGCTCTGCTCGTTGGCGTTCCCCGCCGCCCATACCACGATTCGGCGTCCCGCGAGCCGATCCGGCCAGTTGCGCCAATCGATGCAGTCGCCGAAGTGCTCGGCTTCGGCGTCTCCGAGCATCCCGCGTTCTGCCAGCCAGGTCATCCGGCGCTTCACTCCGCCCGCCCGGGCATCTGCGCCGTTGTCGTCCAGCGGACCGACGGATAAGTCGTCCGCCAGCGAAACGACATACTCGCCGGGCTTATCGCGCAACAGGAACCGGAGCGAATGGGCCGCCGACGCATCGAAGACGACGTGGATGCGCTCCGGCTCCGGCGCCTCTCCAAGTCTCTCCTCCAGATAATCCGGATTGCCCAGCTCCCATTCCCGATCGAACGCCTCGAGGTATCGTAACATGTACGCATGGCGCTCTTCCGCTAGCATGCGCGCGGATTCCGTGTTCAGCAGCGCCTTCAGCTTCAGCAGCTTCTCGTAGAAATGATTAATCGCGGTATCCTTGCCGCTGCGGTACTCCTCCTTCGTCATCGACGCTCGCGGACGCACGTACGGATCATAGATGAGCCTGCCCTTCCAGCCGGAATAGACGAATGTGCGCGCGGCCGCAATGGCGCCGATCGCATCCAGCCGATCCGCGTCTTGGACGACCTTCCCTTCGATCGTCTCCATTGGCGCGCCTCCGCCGCCTCCGTACGACATCGTCGAGACGATCAGCATGACAGTCTCCGATGTCGAGGCATCGACGCCGATCTCGGCCAGCCAGTCCTCGACTCTGCGCAGCCCGGCCTCCTTGGAGACGTTCAGTTTCTCGTCCGCGATATCGTGCAGCAGCGCCGCCAATTCGCATACGTACGGATCGCCGCCTTCTAATCCTGCCAACAGCTTCGCGCTGCGGGCGACCCGTACGATATGCCACCAATCGTGCCCGCTGGCGTCGTGCTCGAGCGCCGCTTTCACGAAGTTTCGCGTCTTCGCGATTATCGCTTCCATATCCTTCAACCGACCATCACTCCTTCTGGCAACCAATGGAAAGCGATGATATCACGGCAAGTCCCGAAGCGCAAGCAGTCTGTCCTGCAATTCACGATAAGATTCGATTAAGACAGGATGGACCTTCCGCGCCCACGACTCTTCCCGGCCTTCGCGTATCATCGTTCGGAGCCAAGTGGCGCTGAGCGCGCCTTCCTGACGCGGGAAAGTCAGCCGTCCAAGGCGAAGCGCGCGTTCCTCGCCGAACCAGCTTCCCCGTCCGTTCTCCTCCCCTTCAATAATCAGATCGAGCGCCGGCCACCTTTGAGACGCGCCATAGCTGTCGACGGCATGCAATAGGTAATCGCCCCAGCTCCGCGAATGATCGTTCTCGTTCGTGAGATCAGGCAGCGCAAGCACGTGGATCCGGTCGCCATAGATTCGCCGAAGCCATTGCTCGCGCTCATTCGCCGCGAACGGATTGCGAGCCGTGCCGCTTTCCTGCGCCGAACCGATGACGACGAGCACGCGCTCGGCGATCGCGAGCGCCGCGTCGATGAGCTTTTCATGCCCCCGGTGAACCGGCTGGAAGCGGCCGATGATGAATCCGAATTGAAAAGGTTTGGTCATCCAATTCACTGCCTTTCTTCGCGGACTGCTTCCGCGGCAACGAGCTCGGCAGCGTAATATGGCGCCACGCGATTGCCGAGCTCGCTTCGAAGCGCAAGCCCATCCTTTATTCCACGCCGTATTTCGCCGCGATTTGTTCCATTTTATGCACGATACGCGCCGATAATCGTATCCGTTCTTGAGGTGCCGCCTGCGTACGAACGCGATCTCGGACTGCAGTCCAATGCGCCTCGTCGAGCGGCTTCGTCTCCCGCCGCGCTTCGCCGTCGTATGCGTAGACCGTCTCGTATAGGCCGCCGTCGCGCATCTCTTCATGAGCCAAGACGGTAAGCGCTTCGTCCTCCATCACGATACCGACGCGTCCCGGGATGCTCCGCTTGAGCGGGTCCATCGAAAATTTCATCCGGTCCTTGCCGTTGCTGTAGGCGGTCTTCATCGCCCAGCCGAGCGTGTCGCGGTCGATGTGGTTATAGAAGCCCGATCCGATGCCGTACGCGACGAACGCCAGCGGCACCCCGTTCTCTTCCAGCACGCGGTCGTAACGTTTCGCCTGCTCGAAGCTCATCCCTTCGCCGATGATAACGCCGACCTCGGCCAGCGCGCCGTGCCGTTCGGCCGCCTTGTAAATATCGATCGCCTGCCGCAGCACGTCGCCGCTGTCCGGACGCATGACGATTTTCACGCCTCGCTCGCGCGCCCGCTCCGCCAACACCGGCAAATATTGCGCAATGACGCGGTTCGCGTCGTACGTATCGATGACAAGGGCAACGATGCTCTCCCCGCAGTCCGCCGTCGAGTCGATCGCGTGCATAAAGCATTGCAGTTCGTCGTCATACTGCTGCGTGACCTTATGCGCAAGCGCGGCGATGCTGCCGATGATCGCGCGCGGCGCGTGCTTCGTCGTATGGAAATCGTCCGTCCCCTGCAGCGACAAGTTCCATGCCGTGCCGGCCCAATAAGCATCCTCCAAGCTGCGATGGCCACGGAAGCCGAAGCTGTGGAACCGCCAGTAGAACGATTCGTCCGCGCCGAGCGCTTCGCGCTCCTCCTCCAGATAGCGCCGCATGTGGAACGCTTCCGTCGCGCAGGCGCTCGGGAAGTACGCGTGCATGAGCACCCCCTCCCACCAGGTCACGAGCTCGCCGAACCCTTCCACCGTGTTACGGATTTGAGCGAACGGCGTGCCGGCCGGACACCACGTGCCTTCGGGCAGCGACTCGACGGCGAGCGGCGCGTAACCGCCGCATTCGTCGACGACGCGATGGAAAATCTCCGACGGGAACGCGAGTCCTTGCATGGCCGCGCAACGCTCGGCTTCTTCGATATGCACCTTGGTGATTTGTACGTTCAGAACCGAAAGCGCGATTTCGCGGAATCCGTACAGGATCATGCCCGTTTTGCGGTTGTACAGGTGGCTGACTTCCCAATCCGTGCTGCATTTCAACCGGCTATGCGATAAATTGTAGCTATCCGTCAGCAGCAGTACGTTCGTACGAAGTTGATTCATCATGGTTATAACCTCCAATTAATTTGTCTCATTGACTATATAAAATGATATGCAGAGAGGTTCGTTTTTGTCACATCGACTATATAAATTCCGAGAAGAAATGGGCTGATCGCCTCAGCCATTCTTGATTGATTCGTCGCCTAAGCTTCCCTCGTTATGCTCTTGCCTTAGAACATGCCCGAATTATAGATGGAGATTCTCGGTTCGTAATCAGTAAATTCATACAATTGCGCCGGACGGTTGGAGTTCCGGTCGGTCGTCAGCGGCTCGTCGTCAGATCCTAGCGCTTCTCGGATCAATCCTTGACGCGTCTTCGTCGTCAGAAGATTTCGTTTGAAATTCGCGATATCCTCCTGGAAGTCCGGGACGACCGTCTGAATCACTTGGTACAATTCGCGGATCGTGAACGTCCGGGGCAGAAACTCCTTGGCGATCGTCGTCGTCATCATTTTCATCTGGATATGGGTCAGCGCGTCCTTCAGCAATGCCTTGTGATCAAAGGCTAAATTCAGCTTCAGCGCTTCATCCAATTCGAACAGCCTCGCCTCGTCGGCATCCGTATCCGGGGAGATGGCGCGCAGCCGATCTTCGCTCACAAGGGCGCAATATAGAACGGACGGCATCCAGCCTCTCGGATCGCGTCCGGGATAATAAACCGTCTTCACCTGCTCGATATGAACATCCGCGCCGACGTTCGTCTCCTCCTGCAGCTCGCGGTAAGCGGCTTCCGCCAGCGTCTCCGATTCGGAGGAGAAACCGCCCGGCAATGCCCATTGTCCGGGGAATGCGGATGAACGGGAGCTCCTCTTGACCAGCAGCACCTCCAGCTTGCGGTCGGCGAGCGTCTTGTAGCTGCCCGGCTTCGCGTGCGACGTAATGGCGAATATCGCGATATCGACCGGCAATCCGTCCGGCGTGCGGTAACGCGCCGTCTCTTGTTCCTTTTTCATCGCTCGCACCTCCTTGATGAACCCAGTATAACCCAACGCAATCATATTAGTCAATATGACTTTATTAAAAAGTTCGGATTGATCGAATGTCGACTATTCCTCCGACTTGCGCGGGCACATTAGCCGAGACATAATATTAGGGACAAGTTTATGGTAGACAACAAGATGAACGGAGGAAACAATCATGAACAAAAAACGCGTTTATTTCAATCACGACGCGGGGGTCGACGACTTGGTATCGTTGTTCCTGCTGCTGCAGATGGACAATATCCATCTCGCCGGGGCGTCCGTCATCCCGGCCGACGGGTATCTGGAGCCCGGCGCGGACGCAAGCCGCAAAATCATCGACCGCTTCGGCCGGTACGAGGTCGAGGTCGCCAAATCGAATTCGCGCGGCAAAAATCCCTTTCCGGCCGCTTGGCGCATGCATACCTTCTTCGTGGACGCGCTTCCGATCTTGAACGAGTCCGGCACGATGAACGCCTCGCTCTCGCCCCTACCCGCGCACCGGCATATGATCGAGGCGATTCGCGCAAGCGCCGAACCGACGACGCTTCTCTTTACCGGACCGCTAACCGATCTGGCTCGCGCGCTGGACGAAGCGCCGGATATCGAGGAACGAATCGAGAAGCTCGTCTGGATGGGCGGCACGTTCGAGAAAGGCAACGTTCAGGAACCCGAGCATGACGGCACGGCGGAATGGAACGTGTTCTGGGATCCGGAAGCGTGCCACCGGGTGTTCCAAAGCAAGATTCCCGTCGATCTCGTCGCGCTCGAGAGCACGAACAAGGTCCCGCTTACCTTAAGCGTCCGCAACGCTTGGGCCAAAGAGCGGAATTACGAAGGTGTGGATTTCCTCGGTCAATGTTATGCGTGCTGCCCGCCGCTCGTCTACATGGAGACGAATTCGACCTACTATCTGTGGGACGTGCTCACGACGGCTTCCGTCGGCAGGCCGGAACTGGTCATGAAGCGCGAAGTTCGCTGCACGGTCGTTCCGGATGGCTTGAGCCAAGGCAGAACGATTGCCGACCCGAACGGACGCCCGGTCAACCTCGTGCACGACTTGGATGCCGATGCTTTCTGGGCTTACATTGCCGATCTGGCAAAAAAGGCCGCACCGAAACGATATTAGCCATCCGATATGCACGCCGGAGTACGGGAACGAAGCCGTATACGACACCACTGTCGTATGCGGCGTCCCCTCTCGTCGATTATCGCGAATCGGTTCCCGGCATCTCCATCCAGCTTTCCCCGCGGGCGCCAGCCACATCCGCTTTCCCCTCTTCATGAAAAACGCATTTTGGCCTATACTACAACCATTCTACAACCGAAAGGTGTTTGCCACGTGAACGTTCATGAGCTGAATTATGCCATCTGGGCGATTGCGCGCGAGCTGGTCCATCATCACCGCTACTCGCTGATGGATAACGACGAAGGAATGCTGACCTTGAAGCGGCGCGACGGAATTCGGGTTACGTACCTCTATTTGATGCCATTAATGTATGGTCAATCCGCGGATGAGCAGGAAGCGGAAATTCGCGAACAGTTCGCGCATTCCATGGATTGGATGAAGATGGTCGGATTCCGACGGCCGGCGCTCGTTCACCGGATGGTGCATCTTTATATACGCACGGACGCCGGTTATCAGATGTCCGGCGAGCAAATCGCATCCTTGCATCTTAGCAGCCTGACGGAAAGTCATCGCATTGAAGCTGGACTCATCGATCTCGTCGAAAATCGCGTCGCGCTGCCGAAGACCGTCATTCCCGGGGCCGAGTTCATCGAGCAGTTCGTCGCCCGCGGCGAACCCGTGCCTTATGACGATACCCGGCTGTACGAAGTCATTAACGTATGGCACGGCGAGATGCTTCGCGCGCATCAGGAACGCGTCGAACCGTTCGAAGAGGCCGGACGCAAGCGCGGCGCGCCGCTTACGTTCGCGTTTACCGCCATTAACGTAATCGTGTGGCTGCTTATGACCTACTATGGCGGATCGACGAATACGGCCACGCTCATCCAGTTCGGCGCCAAGTACGCGCCGCTCATCGATGAAGGCGAATATTGGCGGCTCGTGACGCCGATGTTCCTTCATATTGGAGGACTGCATCTGTGGTTCAATACCGTCTCGCTGCTCTCGCTCGGCGGGCGTATCGAGCGGGTGCTCGGATCAGGCACCTTCTTCCTGCTCTACATGACGTCAGGGATCGCGGGCAACCTGTCCAGCTATTGGTTCTCCCCTTCTATCTCGGCCGGCGCGTCCGGCGCGATATTCGGCCTCATGGGCGCCCTGCTGTATTTGACGGTCAAGGAACCCGATACGTGGGGAGAGATGATGGGATTCTCGATCTACAGCGGTCTCGTCATGAACGTCATTCTCGGCTTCGTCGTGCCCGGCATCGACAACTACGCGCACTTCGGCGGTCTGATCGGCGGATACCTGTTCATGGCGGCAAGAGGCATGTTAGCCAAAAGAACGGCCGCTGCGTCTTAACTTCCGGTGCCAAACACAAACAAAAATATAAACAAAAACGGACAACCATCTTCTCCTCGTGGAGGAAGGGTTGTCCGTTTCATCTCGTGTCGCTTGGCCGCATTAGATGGATTGACGCAGTTGCTGCTCTGCTGCGTTCTCCTCTGCAAGAATGCGATACGCTTCTACCGCGCGATAAGCCGCCAGCTGAAGCAATTCTTCTTGATTGCGCACCTCGCGCAAATGAACGACTTTGTCGTGGCATACGATATCGGTTTCGACGAATTCGCCGATCAGCATTTGCATCCGGAAGCCATACATCGAGACATTCTCGTCGTCATGGCCGCGAAGGATCTCCGCCAATTTCGTCATCTCTTCGTAATCCGCCTTGAACCGGCGATCATTCCGCCAAGTGCCGGCTGCCTTCGTCTCCGTAATTTCCGACAGCAAGCTCGTGTGCTCTGCCGCCTTGTCCAATAGGACGCTAACATTCATGTCTTTCTTCTCCATCGTGTCGTGCTCCTCTCATCGTTGGTTCGTTGGTAGCAACTACTTATGTCGGTCGACCTGCGCTAGTTTCTATAACAATATACTATCCCGGGTGCAATGTCAACTAAGTTTACGTTAATTCCATTATTATGTTATTTCCGTGTCAGGTAATTCGACACTTGGTAGTCCTGTCACCGCCACCTCGCGTAAATTATGTCAAAAAACCTCCCCGTCGTGTCGAACGGAGAGGTTCATTGGATTCATCTACGACTAGCGTCTATGGGAATTACATAATCTATCTACAGATATACCGGCTTCACGCAGACCGGCTTGGACACGGATACGGATTGTCCCGATTCGCTCAGAAGGCCCGTCTCGCGATCAACGCGGAACGTCACGATATTGTTTCCGTCCCGATTCGCGCATAGCAGATAACGTCCGCCCGGCGTCAAGGCGAAATGTCTCGGATGACCGCCGCCGGAGGAAACGTGCTGAACGACCGATAGCTGTCCGGACGCGCCGTCGACCGCATACACGACCAGACTGTCGTGACCGCGGTTCGAGCCGTACACGAAGCGACCGTCTTCCGATACGGCGATTTCGGCCGTCGTATTCTCGCCGTCGAAACCTTCGGCCGGAAGCGTGGATAGGGTCTGGATCGGCGAAAGCTTGCCCTCTGCCGCATCATAGGCAAAGACGGTAACCGACGAATCGACCTCGTTGATGACGTATGCGTTGGCGCCGTTCGGATGGAATGCGAGATGGCGCGGACCGGAGCCTGGATTCGTCTCGACGACATGCTTCTGCACGAGCTTGCCTTCGGCTTCGTCGATCGCGTACGTGAAAATTTTGTCGAGGCCCAAATCTTGAATAAGGACGTACTTCCCGTCCGGGCTGAAGAAAGCCGAATGGGGATGAGGACGGTCCTGACGCTCCGGATGCGCGCCGCGGCCCTCATGTTGGCTTACATCCAGCTGCTTGCCGATCCGACCGTCCTCTTCGATCGCGAACAGACCGGCCATGCCGCCGTGGTAGCTGACGACGATCAAATACTTGCTGCTCGCATCGCGCTGAATATGACAGGTCGGCGACGCGACCGTCAACGCTCGGTTCAGCGGCTCGAATTTGCCCGTTGCGGGATCGATCGCGAACGCCGCCGCTTCGCCGGCTTTGCCGCCGTCCGCCGCCGTTCCCTCCGCAATCGCATAGAGGCGGTTGTTCGCCGCGTCGACGTTCAGGAACGTCGGGTTACGGTAACCCGACGCCGCGTCGATAAGCGTCAGCGCGCCGGTCTCTTCATTGAACGCGTACGAATAAATGCCGTTGTCTGCCGCTTCCGCGTAGGAACCGGCGAATACGATCAGTTGTTGCTCGGACAAAACCAACGCCTCCTTATGTACCCAAAATGTACCCAAATCTTTGAAAAACCGCTTAAAATCGTTCTAATCTTAGCATCAACGCCTCTTTTTTGCAAAAAAACAGGCGGATGACGATCCGCCTGCAAGTCCACGTACGCTTCTATTCGAGATGGTCGCGCAGCCATCCTTCCAGCTCGGTCAGCGACCTGGGCGTTGGATGGCCGAGCCGCATGCGCGGCGGAATCGCACCCCACAAATCCAGCACGGCGGGACGCGATAGCCCCCAATCTCGGAGCGATTCTCCCAGATCGAACAGCCGCTCCGGCGCGTCTTCCATGACGCAATGGCCGTCTTGAACGACGATGCAGTGATCCGCCCATTCATACGCCAAATTCATATCATGGGTCGCCATGACCATCGTCACGCCTTCCTCGTCATGAATGCGGGCGAGCTCGTCCAACAGCGCACGCTCGGTAGCGCGGTCAAGATAAGCGGTCGGCTCGTCCAGCAGCAGCACGCTCGGTCGCATCACCATCGCGCCGGACAGGGCGACCCGCTTCTTCTGGCCGAGACTAAGCGCATGGATCGGCGTGTCCGCCGCTTCCGTCATTCCCATCGCATGCAGCGCTTCCCTTACGCGGTCTCGAATCTCCGGTTCCGGGACGCCGGCGTTGCGCAAGCCATAAGAGACATCCTCGTAGGGCGTGTTCAGGATGAGCTGCTGCTCCGGATCTTGAAAGACAAGCCCGATCTGCTCCCGGATTCCGCGAAGCCCGCGGCGCGTCTCCGGATAAAGTTGTCCGCGAAACCGCATCGTTCCGCGATCGGGACGAAGCAAGCCGAGCAGCTGTAGAAAGAACGTCGATTTGCCGGACCCGTTCCGGCCGAGCAGCGCGGTCTTCTTGCCCTGCGGAATGCGCACGGTCAATCGATCGAGCGCCGGCTTGCGACCGGCGGGATACGTATACGAGATACCCTCGCATGCGATGATGTCGTTCATGATAGCCATCCTCCCGGCAGCGTCAGCGCCGTTAACGTTAAGATCGCGATGCCCATCCAGGCTTCGATTCGCAGCCTTGCCGGCACGGTCCCCGGTTCGGCGGGCGCCAGCCGCAGCTCGTCTTCGAATCCACGCGCGCGAAGTCCGCGCGTCCATCCCTCATACCGGGACATCGTCCGACTGAACAGCCGCGCCGCGAGCGTTGCCGTATCGGCGATGGTTCGCTTCGCGCCCCGATAGCCTCCTCTAGCACGCTGAGCCATATACAGTTCGACGGCCGTTTGGAGCAGCAGGAAGAGAAACCGATACATGATTTGCATGATTTCCAGCACGAGCTGCGGGACGCGCAGCTTACGCAGCACATGGAATAGATCGGCCATCGGCGTGGTCAGAATGACGAAGAGAAAGCAGCTCGAGCAGGCTAGAATGCGAAACATGAGCCGAACAGCGAGCCATCCGCCCTCATCCGTTACGACCAACTGCCAATGTCCGATATCAACTCGGATAGCCGCCCCGGATATCGCCGCGGCGCCTTCCGGCATCACCTCGACCAATAGCGCGGGCAGACTGAGCAGATAGAACCCGAGCACGCTGCCGAGCGCGGCGGCATAGAACCGCGCGCCGATTCCCGCCCTTATGACCGTCCAGCTAAACAGCCACGCGACGATCGCCGCCTGTTCCGCCGGTCCGGCCAGATAGGCAAGCAGCAGCAGCGCGGCGGCGAAGCCGCATTTTGCCGTCGCCGGCAAGCTTCTTAAGCGATTGCCGTACGAATAACTGTCGATCTGCTTCAAGATCACGATTTATTTCTCGATGCTTTCCCTCGGAACAAGCCGATCACGTAGCCGATGAAGCCCGCGCCGAGCGCCGCCTGCAGCGCGAACAGCATGCTCTCCGTTTCGCCCGGCGGCGACAAAAGCGAGGAGAACCAAGGCTCGTAGGCAGGATCCACGGTCGCGATTATCTCCTCGGCTTGTCCGTCCGCGCCGCCGAATTCGCCGTTGACCAATGCAAGCGGCAGCACGGCGAGCAGAATGACGGCAACAACAATCCACGTATTGCGATAACGTTTAAACATGCGTGCGCGCTCCTTTCATTTTGCGCTGGAGCAGTCGGAACTCGTCCGCTCCGTATGACTGCAGCCAGTTCCAGACCAATACGGTCAGCAAGCCCTCGCTGATCGCAAGCGGTATCTGGGTGACCGCGAAGACGCCGCCGAACTTCATCAGCGAAGCGGCGATGCCTCCGCTGGCCGACGGGAACGCCAATGCCAGCTGCGCCGAGGTTACGACATAAGTGGCCAGATCGGCTACCGCGGCGGCCGAGAAGATGGCCAGCTTCTGTTTGCCCGTCGTCCGCGTCAGCCAGACGTAGACCGCATAGCCGGCCATCGGCCCGGCGACGGCCATCGAGAACGCGTTCGCGCCAAGCGTCGTCAATCCGCCGTGCGCGAGCAGCACCGCCTGGAACAGCAGGACGATCGATCCCAATACGCTCATCGGCAGCGGGCCGAACATCACCGCGCCGAGGCCCGTCCCGGTTGGATGCGAGCTGCTGCCCGTGACGGACGGCAGTTTCAGCGCCGACAGCACGAACGTGAAGGCGCCCGCGAGGCCGAGCATGATTTTGAGCTCCGGCGTTTCCTTCGTGATCTTCCGCAAAGAACGAAGTCCCATCGCGAAGAACGGGATGAAGACTACCCACCAGAATATCGCCCATCCGACGGGCAGGAAGCCCTCCATAATGTGCATCGCATATGCGGATTGCGGCACATTGAACCATAGGTACAGCGCGAACGCCGCAACAAGCGACAGCGTCCCCGCCCATTTTCTTTTCGTCACGTCTGCCAAACCCTCTCCCCTAATTTGTCGCGCGCCGAATCGGACGCGCCAATCGCGCGCCGTTGGGACGCGCCAAAAAAGGCGTCCCTCCCCTTCGTGTTGCAGGGGAAAGACGCCCGTATGTACGCAGCTTATCTACCATCCGGTTGCTCGTCTAACACCTCCCTATCTCCCGTAGGTAAAGCAGTGTCGTCGAAACAGGCAGGTCTCCTGGCTACCGGCATCATCGTCGTCAGCCGCCTTCCCGGTTTGCACCCAGTGGCGATTATGCGCTTTCGACTCCTCCGTAACAGTGGCGGGACCGCGTCGGCTTTGTACCGAACTTCCCTATTAAGCCGGAACGGCAGCCTGCTGCGGCCGCCTTTCCAGCACCTGTTTCCGTTATTCGATTATGTCCGCCTCGGCGGGTTCAAACCTATGAACATAGTAAACGGTCGCCGCGTTTTGCGCAACAACCGTTTTGGAGAAGCGTCTTAGCGGAAGGACTGCCAGAACGGTCGGTCCTTCGCCAATATCGCGTTAATTTGCGCGAACGGGATCGTGAACGTCGGGAAGCCCGCCGCGTAAGGACCGATCTCGTAAGGCGCGAAATACAGGTGGAGCGCCGTCCCCGAGACGTAGAACGGCTGGTCGGGCGCGATCCCTTTGTACGTGTCCGGGAACACGTAATCGTATTGCGGATCGTTCTTGATCTGTTGGCCGACGATGTCGCTCAGCGCCTTCACGTAATCGCTGCCGGGCTTGAACAAGTCTTCGAGCCGGTAGAACGCTCCGGTTGTAATGTCGACGTGCGGATAGATCAACGTCGGCATGCCGTGCGCGGCGCCGAATGGGAAGTCGTAGGCGGACAGCTCGAGAACGAGCAGATTTTTGCGGAACATCGAGATTTGGAAATCGCCCGTATACGAAGCTTCCAGCTGCTGATCGGCCGGAACCGGCTTCACTTGGGACAGTTCCTTGAGCTTCGTATTGACGTTCTGCTGCGTATTCGGGTTCGACATGCCTTCCAATTGCGGATAGTAGACGAGGTAATCCTTGTTCGGGCTGTATTTGACCTCGCGCACCCGGTACGGATCGCGCAGCGGAATGATGCTGTTCTGCCGCCAAACGGATTGTCCGTCGTTCGTCCAATACGAGAGCCGCTGGTCTACGTTCGCCGCGATCAGACCATCCTCGAGCGTTAACGTGCCGCTGCCTTTAATCCGGGGATAACCCGGCGCCGCCTTGCCCGTCCGGTCGATAAAGTACGTATGCGTTCGATCGTAGACCGACGCCAGTCCTTGCTTATAATCCTGAACGTCGAAGTAGACGAAGTCGCTCAGCCGCACGCCCTTCGCGGTCGCAATCGCGAATTTGGAACCCCTGTATGGCTCGTTCTCGTCGATCGCCTGCCCAAGCGCCAGCCGATTGTCGCCCGGATGACGGATATCGTTGTAGCCCGGCTGAACGACATAGTTCCCTTTCTTGTCAATGACGCCGTATACCGATTTGTAGTCTTCGCCGGTATTGACGACGGCTAGCCCGTCGCGGAACGGCTGCGCGTAGGTGTAGGCCGGCTGAATGACGATTCTGCCTTTCTCGTCGATATAGCCGTATTTGCCCCCGGCCTCCTGCTGGAAGGATAACAGACCGTCGCTCGGCGGACCGACGAACGGGTGATGGAATACGGCCACCTGCGTGCCGTCGGGCCGAATGACCGCGTATTCGCCCTCCTTCGTCTTGACCAGCGCGCGGTCGCGCTGGAAGTCGTCCGCTTCCTCGAAGCGGGCCGGAATGACTTCGTTGCCCGCCCCTTCGATATAACCGTACAGCAAGTTCCCGTCCGTATGCTGCACGTAGAAGACGGCCCTGTTATTATGCAGATTCCCCAAGAACGAGTAAGCCCGCTTCGTGACGATCCGCCCTTCGGCATCCATCAGCTTGAAGCCTTCTTTATCGATTACGACGGCATGCCCTTCCGAGAATTCGCCGATGGAGTCGTAGATCGGCTGGACGACGAACCGCCCCGACGTATCGATCAGCCCCGTCCCCTGTTCCGTCCCGACGGACGCAAGCCCGTTCCGGCCGAACGCGCCTGCAGAGCGGAAGCGGGGCTGAAGAACCATTTTGCCCGATCGGTCGATGTACCCCCAGCGAATGCCGTTCACGGTCTTAAGCGATGCCGGGAATAGCGCCTCCGTCCTCGTCGCCGCGCCTTGGCTTCGTTGAAGCTGGCCCGCTATCTCGCGCTGCAGCCGTTCCAGCTCTTCGCGAGACGGGTACGGATGCGGGAATTCCATCGCGCGGCCTACGGTTAACAAGGCGGCTTGCGGCGCTCCGGCTCTCAATTGCGCATCGGCCCAATAGTACCAATAGAACGCGTAATCGGGATGCAACCGCACCATCTGCTCGTAATAGCCCGCCACTTTATGAAAATAGCCCGTCTCCGCATCAGGCGCCGGCACGATCGCGCCGCCATGCCAACGGAGAACCTCCACTCTGTACGCCTCGCCCGTGTCGTGCGACCAGAGGGCAAGCTCCGACTGCCCGTCCCGACCGCCGGGCGCGACCATATCCATGACTTCGATGTAGCTGTACGTCAACGGCTCCTTCAAGACGCTTCGCAATCCGCC
This sequence comes from Paenibacillus methanolicus, assembly GCF_008124765.1. Classification (GTDB taxonomy): domain Bacteria; phylum Bacillota; class Bacilli; order Paenibacillales; family Paenibacillaceae; genus Paenibacillus_Z; species Paenibacillus_Z methanolicus. The sequence continues at coordinate 857,778 of NZ_VNHS01000001.1, forward strand.
CGGTTCCCAATCGTAGATCGCCAGCTGCGACCAGATCGCGCCCATTTGCCAGCCGACCAGCAAATTATTGCGCTTAGCGCTCGTTACCGGCGACGCGGACAGCAGCGTCACGCCGTAGCCGGAACCGCGTTCGTTCACGACGGCTTCCCAGCCTTCGTCCGTATTCCGGAGCACCAGCAAATACAGCGCGTCTCCATATCGGTACACGGCCGCGACCTCCGGCTCGCGGTCGCCGTTCAAATCCGCCGCGACGATCGCCGGATGCTTCACCGGTCGTTCGATGACGGCAAGCTCGGCGCCATGAGGCAAAAATTGCCCTACGAGCCGCACAAGCTGCTGTTCGTGTGCGATCATTCCGCGTCCCTCCTCCACTCGCTCTCGCTACCGCCTTCTATCGCGCAGGCGCATAGCTTTTCGCCTAATCGTATGCGTCAGCGCGTCAGATATGACATTAACGAGCGAGGGAAGCGGAAGCTAAGCTTTATGTGGATCCAACCCGTGCAGAAACAAATGCACGATCTCCGTCGCCGCTTCGTCAGGGGAGAGCAGCCCTTCGGTAAGCTCGGGCTGATTGCGCATCAGCATTAACATCGCGAAAGCGCGGGATAGAAAAATTGGATTGCTCTTCCGGATGATTCCATCTTCCATCGCGCTGCGGAATACGCCGGATAGCAAATGATGAAGCTGCTGCTCCTGATCGCGAATCGAGGCGATTTGCTCCTCGCTCAAGACGGAGGATGCCTTGCGCATCATCGTTTCGAATTCGACGTGCGAATGGCGAAGCAGCCCGATGGCTAGCAGCTTCAGCTTCCCGTGCAGATCCGGCGTCTCGCGGACGATGTCTTCGCTTCTGGCCAGCGCCGTGCGCAGCATAAGCAGAATCGCCTCGGTGAACAGCGAGCTCTTGTCCTTGTAATAGTGGTAAATGGTCGCCTTGGTAACGCCGCACAGATCGGCGACCTCCTGCAGCGACAGCTTATCATAGCCCAGTTCCATGAATTGCATGGCCGCCGTGCGCAGAATAAGAACGCGCGTCGCGTCCGTGCGCTTGCCTCTCGGACGGCCGGTTTTCGATTTGTTCTCTGGCTTGTCTTGCATAGAAGTCATCACGCCCCGCTTATGTGCAAAATAATGAAGTTCAAAAAGATGTAACGATTCCCGATTGAAATATCTACTCTCGGGTAGATATAATTAGTGCAGCTTCATTTATTTTACCCTTTTACCCCTAATTTTGAAATGGAGGAACACCTTAATGGAATCGAACAGCTGGCTAGCCAAGTATGGCAGCCTCGTAGCGGGCAAGCGAACGCGGTGGATCACGATATTCGCGTGGATTCTGCTCGCCGCGGTTCTCAGCATGACTTTGCCTCAAGTAGGCAGCAAAGAAATCAACAACGCGCCGAATTTGAAGGATGATCTCCCTTCGGTTCAAGCCGCCGCCATTATCAAAGAGCAGTTCCCTTCCGAATCCGGATTGCCGGCGCTCATCGTCTGGCATCGCGACAGCGGGCTGACTGCGGAAGACTTAGCCGCCGTTCAAGGACTGGCGCAACAATTGACCGACTCGCCGGTCGAAGGCCAATCCTCCACGGTTCCGCTTCACCAAATGCCCGTCGACGCGCTTCGCGCGCAAGTCTCCGAGGACGGCACGACGCTCATCCAGCCGATGTTCTTCGACGAATCCGCGGATGCGGAGGTCATGGAGAGTTCGCTGGAGCAAATCAAGACGCTCGGCGACGAGGCAGCCGGCGCGAAGCCGTTCGAGGCAGAGACGGACGGCGGCGAGCTGAGCGCGCGCATCACCGGCCCGGCCGGCATCGCGGTCGATGCCTCCGCGCTGTTCAGCGGCGCCGACGTCTCGCTCCTCATCGCGACCGTCGTCATCGTGCTCGTCATCCTGCTCGCTATCTATCGCTCTCCGATTCTGGCGCTTATTCCGCTCGTCGGCGTCGCTTTCGCCTATGCGGTCACCAGTCCGCTGCTTGGCTGGATGGCCGGCGAAGGCTGGATTACCGTCGATTCGCAAGGCATCTCGATCATGACAGTACTGCTCTTCGGAGCCGGAACCGACTATTGCTTGTTCTTGATTTCGCACTTCAGAACCGAACTGACCCGGCACGAGAACAAATTAACGGCATTAATTCATGCCATTAAAGACGCAACCGGCGCGGTCGCCATGAGCGGCTTTACCGTCGTGCTGTCGCTGCTCGCGTTGCTGCTCGCCGAATATGGCGCGTACCACCGGTTCGCGGTACCGTTCAGCTTATCGATCTTCATCATGGGCATCGCCAGCATTACGCTCGTCCCTGCTCTGCTGTCCGTCTTCGGACGCGCCTCGTTCTTCCCGTTCATCCCGCGCACGCCGGAGATGAAGCGCGAGCGCGCGATCCGCAAAGGCAAGCCGGTTCCGAAAGAAACACCGCAACGCGGTTTCGGCCAGGCGATCGGCGGTCTCGTCACCCGCAAGCCGTGGACCGTGACGATCGTATCGGTCGTCATTCTCGGCGCGCTGGCCGGCTTCGCGCCCGCCATCAACTATAACTACGACATTCTGTCGTCGTTCCCGAAGACGATGGACTCCCGCGAAGGCAACGATCTGATCGGCGAGGCGTTCTCGCCGGGCAGTCTGGCGCCCGTGACCGTCGTCGTGGACACGGAAGGCAAGGACGTTAATCTCGCTTCGGTCTTCGAAGCGGACGACAAGATCGCTTCCGTATCCGGCAAGCCGGAATCCGGCGCCACGGAGCCGAACCTGCAATCCTATTCGATCACATTAGCGATGAACCCTTACTCGCTTGACGCCATGTCCTACATTCCCGAGCTGCAGGCGCGCGCGGAGAATGAACTGAAGGCAAGCGGCATCGCCGAGCCTCGCGTCTGGGTAGGCGGCCAGACCGCCGAACAGCACGATACGAAGACCGTCGGCGACCAAGACCGTAATCTGATCATTCCGGTCGTCACCGTGCTGATCGCGCTGCTGCTCCTGGTGTACCTGCGCTCGTTCGTCGCCATGTTGTATTTGATCGCGACCGTCTTGTTGTCCTATGGCGCGGCGCTCGGTCTCGGCTGGATCATCATCCATTACTTGATGGGCGCTGACGGCATTCAGGGCTCCATCCCGCTTTATGCGTTCGTCTTCCTGGTCGCGCTCGGCGAAGATTACAACATCTTCATGATTTCGAGCATCTGGCAGAAACGCAAAACGATGCCGCTGCGACAAGCGATCCGCGAAGGCGTCGCGGATACGGGCGGCGTCATTACGTCCGCCGGCTTGATCCTCGCGGCCACCTTCGCGGTGCTCGCCACGCTGCCGATTCAAGTGCTCGTGCAGTTCGGCATCATCACCGCGATCGGCGTCCTGCTGGATACGTTCGTCGTCCGGCCGTTCCTCGTACCGGCGATCACGGTCCTGCTCGGCAAGACGGCATTCTGGCCCGGACGCGTATATGAACCGGCGGCATCCGGCAAGGCAGAACGCGTGACTCGCGCTTATCGCGGATAAGTATAAGACGCAGCAAAACGAGCCGCCCCGGCAAGGGGCGGCTCGTTTGATTTGGACCACAGGTGAACGGAACGACTTCTTACCATGATGCGTTCTAAGGGGAAAGCGCATCAACAAGCTCGTTCAGGCGGTCAATCGACCGATATTGCCCGGCATTCGATGGCTCCCCCGCCGTCTTGCCGCGCAGCCAGACGGCTTGGAGTCCCGCCCGGATCGCCGCGTCGACATCGTTGACCGGATGATCGCCGACGTACACGGCATGATGCGGCTGTACGCCAAGCTTGGCCAGCGCCAAATGGAAAATCGCGGGGTCGGGCTTTTTGATCGACACCTCGTCCGACACGATAATGGCATCGAACAACGGCCGGAATCCGCTTCGATCGATCTTGGCCTGTTGGCTCCGGCTGCTGCCGTTCGTAATCAGGCCGAGCTTGACGCCGCGAGCTTGCAATTCCCGAAGCGCATCTAAGGCGCCGTCCATGACGACGGTATGGCGGCTGAACGTCTCGAACCATGTTTCGAGCAGCGTCTCCACGGTCGTATGCGGGTTTTTCATCGGGACCTTTTGCAGCCGCATACAGCTGTTTTTTGGGCGCGTAACCTTGACAGTCAGTCTCAATCAGCCAATTCGTCAACCGATCCGCCTGTGCGTCATTTTCATAAGCGGCATAGGTTCGCACGAGTTGCGAGGCGTACGCGCGAAATGCGGCATTTCGGTCGAGTAACGTATTATCCAAATCGAACAACACGGCTTGCAACGTCATTCTATGTCCTCCCGGCTCAAACTGCTACGCACGCCGAAATCCTTTGTACCGCGATCCCTGATGGGTCAGCACGCCCGCGTCGCCTTCCGCGAGCAATCCATATTCCGGTCCCTTGACAGGCAGCTCGACGCGCGCGCCATCGATGAATTCGAACGTGACGTAATAATTCGTGGATGCGCTCATCTCGCCCGATCCGCCCCATACTTCCGTGCGTTTCGCCACGACGCGAGCGGGCTTCTCCACCAAATCCGAGGCGTTATTAGACGCGTATCGGCTTATGCCGCGAATGAATACGGTAACGAAGCCGCCGATCACGATAAGAAAGACAAGTCCGCCGAATAATTTGAAGAATAGCGGCGTCCCGCTCCAAAAATCCGAAAATCCTGGTCCGTCGCCATAGTAGTTCATGATGTCCTCCTTTTATGCGCTTCAATTTGAATGATAAATGCTCGCCTATATATTCGTTTGATTTCCGTTCATTTCCTTTTCCGTCGGCGAAATTGGCGAATCCCCTTTATTTTTCGCCACAAAGTTCACAAATCCGGCTTTCTTTGTTTAAACTTGCGGCAGAACGTTATGCTATGATAAAAAAGATGTCTTTTTATATCTGTTTTGTAAATGGAGGAACGTATATACGATGCAAGACAAATCCCAAGAACCGAATGCAGGCGGCTCCCCGAATTCCGTCCAGGCCAAGCCCAAGTCCCGAATTTGGCGCAAAATCATCATCTCCGTCGCGATCGCTTCGACGACGTTCATCGTCGGTTCGGGCGCATTCGCCGGCTACCTTTATTACAAAGCCAATCAAGCGTTCGACAAAATCGCCGCGCAGGAGACGGAAGATGCGCAGCAGCCGGTCGCGACCGTCGAGCCCCCCGCTCAGCCCGCGAAGCCTCTCGTCGACAAACCGATTTCGTTCCTGCTGACCGGCGTCGATAACCGGGAAGGCAGCGGCGGCACGATGAACGCCGACGTGCTCATGCTCGCCAGCTACGATCCCGCCGACAAATCGGCGGCGCTCATGTCCGTGCCGCGCGACTTGAAGATCGCTTCGGACGATCACGGCACCCATAAAGCGAACTACTTCTTCCCTTATTACTACAACAAGGATAAGGAAGCGGTCATTCCAAACGTCAAAGCGTTCTATAGCGACCTCCTCCAAACGCCGATCGATTATATGGTCGTCGTCGACTTCGCCGGCCTTCGCGAGATCGTGGACGCGCTTGGCGGACTGGATCTCAACGTCGATATGGATATGCGTTACATTGACAATGCGGACGGAACCAACATCGACCTCAAGCAAGGACAGCAGAAGCTCGGCGGCAAAGAAGTGCTGGATTTCGTCCGTTACCGCAAATCGAACAAAGGCACCGAGGAATCGTCGGATATGGCTCGCAACGAACGTCAACAGCAGGTGTTGACCCAGATGGTCGACAAAATGAGCTCGCTATCGGGTATCTCGCAATGGGGCAACATTCTCGATATCGTCGGCGAGCATATCCGGACGGACATTCCCAAGGATACGCTAATCGACTGGATCATCAACTACAGTTCGATGAAGCCGGCGACGTTGAACCTGAACGCGCTCGAGGGCGTGTGGGATAGCCCGTACATCTACGTGCCGGAGTCGGACCTGAGCGCCAAGCTGTCCGCCGTTCGCGCCAAGCTGGCATTGCCCGCGCTGGATATGGACGATCTGAAGGACCATATCGGCACGATCGAAGACGATGAATCCGAAGAACTACCGCAATAACGCGGGAGTCTCGCGCCATAATTAAGAGAAGCCTTGCTTTCGGCATCATGCCGACAACAGGGCTTCTTTTGTAGCCTAGCTTGCTTATGACATGCTCGTGATCATCCCTGCATGCTTCACAACTTCAATGGTTCGATCTGCGATACGATTACCGCGCCTCCAGCGGGTTTCCACACCAGCTCCCGGTCATCCCCGATCTGAAAGCCGAATTTGCCGTAGAAATGGCGGAGCCGCCGGTCATGCTCCTCGCCGCCGGCATCCTGCATGCGGCCGTCGATGTAGTCGATCCCCCGTTCCAAGGCATGCCGCAGCAGCTGATTCATCATGATCGTGCCATAGCCTTGATTGATTTTGTCGCCCAAAATCCGAATATATTGCAACTTGTATGCGTTTTCATTTTTCTTCTGCTGAACATATACCGCCAAGTCGTTCAAATATCGCCGCGTCGCCCCGCCCGATTCATGGACGATCCGGCCGAACAGATGAAGCCCGTTGTCGGTATAAATGATGAGTCTGCCGCCCTGCCTCGTCGGAACCACGCTTACGACTCTGCACCCGTCCTGGTGAATCGCGTCGACCTGGGCTTTCGTCGCCTCTTCCACCAACATCCCCCACTCTCGGTTTATGTTCGGTTTCATTACAGATATATGGCGAGGAACGACAGACATGACAACCAAAGACAAGATGTAAGCGCAGTTTTCTTCCGTTCAGGTAGAGCAACGCGTTTCATTCCGCAGATAAGCAAAATACCCCCGTTTCGCCGCAAGGGCAAAACAGGGGCTTTGTCGGTTCTAGGTTCTATCCTTACCCGCCCTTGCCAACGATGTTAACGCAGCAAGGAAAGGTCGAATTCGGGCACGAGTCCTTCCTTCGCTGCTCGGCCGAGAAGCGATTCGACGGCGGCATAGCCGTCTTCGCCCAGATCGGCGGTAAAATCGTTCACGTACAACGCGATATGCTGCTTGGCCACCTCGCGCGACATCTCTTGCGAATGTTCCAACACATAGGCATCCGATGCTTCGGGATGCGCCCACGCATACGCGACCGACTCGCGAATCCAGGTTGCGATCTGCTCCGGGTTCGTCAGCGACCGCTTGGCGATAATCGCCCCGAGCGGAATAGGGAGTCCCGTATCGGATTCCCACCAGCTGCCCATATCGGCCATGAGCGTCAAGCCGTACTCCGGATACGTGAATCTTGCTTCGTGTATGACAAGGCCCGCGTCGATGCGACCGTCCCGGACGGCAGGCATGATCTCGTGGAAAGGCATGACGATCACTTCGCCGATGCCGCCGGGCACCTTCTGCGCCGCCCACAGACGGAACAACAGATATGCGGTCGAGCGTTCGCTCGGGACCGCCACGCGCTTGCCGGCAAGCGATGCCGGATCGTCGTTGCCGTCCTTGGTCAGCACGAGCGGGCCGCACCCGCGGCCAAGCGCGCCGCCGCATGGCAGCAGTTGATAATCTTCCAGCACCCAAGGGAGCGCCGCATAGGAAATTTTCATGACTTCAAGTCCGTCTCCGCTCGCTGCCAGCTTATTCGTGATGTCGATATCCGCGTACATGACGTCCCAATCCGAAGCCCCCGGAATCAATCCGTGCACGAGCGCGTGAAAAACGAACGTATCGTTCGGACAAGGCGAGAATGCGATTTTCATCTTAGATGACCCCCGTAAGCGCCGCGCCGGCTGCTTCAAGCGCCTGCAGCGCGTCTTTAATTCGCCACGCATCCCGATCGCGCGGTCCCACCGCGTTCGAGATCCCTCTTATCTCCAATACGGGCACTTTCATTAGCTTGGCGGCGGCCGCGACGCCATAGCCCTCCATCGCTTCCGCGGCCGCGCCCGGAATGCGGGCAACCAGCGCTGCCGCCGTATCGGCCGTCCCCGTTACCGTACTGACCGTAAGGACCGGCGCATATGCGGCTACGATCCCTCTCGCCGTCAACGCGGCGGCAATCCGTCTGGACATCGATTCATCAACCGTCATACGCGCGGAACCGAAGCCAAGCTCGTCGATCAGCATAAATCCGTCCGCCGATTCCGCGCCCAAGTCCGCGGCGACGATTTCGCTCGCCACGACGACCGTGCCAATATCGGCCGCGCCTTGGAAGCCTCCGCCGATCCCCATGGTAATGACTCGTTCGTATCGGCCCAATGCGAGCGCCGCAGCCGTCGAGGCTGCGGCGGCGGCTTGTCCGACGCCGCCTACAAGGATATGGAACCGCTCGCTGCCGCCAAGACCGCGCTTCACGGCCTCTAATTCCGCCTCCACCGACGTCACGATCAGGCATCTGGCTTCCTCTGCTCTCTGCACGTTCTCCATGTTGATTCATTCCCCTTTCCCCACTTGCGCGATCCAAGTCTAACCGCGGCCGGACCGCCAACGCAATGTTACCATGATAGCGCAATTCTCTCGCCGTCTCAAACGAGCGGCGCCTCGCATGCCGCGACCGAGACCGCCCCGTGCAGATCCTAGCCGATGGAAGATGTCAAAAAAAGCCAGGGACACAAACCCCGGCTTCCTGCACGTCCTATTATGGCTGCGCGCCTTCCTTGCGGCACTCTTCGCAAATGCCGTAAATCTCGAAGCGATGATTCAAAATTTGATAATTGCCGGGCAGATCAAGCGATTGCTCCATCGGACAATAGTCGAACGTCATCGTCTTCTCGCAGTTGACGCAAATCAAATGGTGATGGTGATGGGACAGGCAGCTGCCTTTGAACTTCAGGCCGCCTTCCATGAAATAAAACTGCTCCAGCACGCCCATCTCGCTGAGCATTCTCAAGTTCCGGTATACGGTATCGAAGCTAACGCTCGGATACTTCGCGCTCATCTGGTCGTAAACGTCCTTAGGCGATAAATAGCCATCGTGATCCGAAAAAATATGGGCAAGCGTCTTGCGCTGCTCCGTGATTCGCCATCCGTTCCGAGCCATAACGGCAAGCATATCTTGGGCCAATACGGAATGCGCATGGCTCTGATCGTGCTGATGTGCCATCTTCGTTCTCTCCCTTTCCCTTCGCCGCTAGCATCTCTCATTTTATCAGCAATCGAATGATTTCGCCATTTTTTTCAGACAAGCGAGGCGGAAACGCGGCTGATTTAGCTGCGGGGCGGTTAGGCGTAATACCCGAACAAGAGCAGAATCAACAGACAGGACAAGGTCAATGCGAAGTCCTTCAGCCGCCAGCGAAGCGTCCGCCGCACGGTCGGATATGGTCTGCGTCCGACGCCGCGGCTTTCCAAGGCGCTGGCCGCCTGCTCCGCGATCCGGAAGAGGGCCAGCATGAACGGCAGCACGGACTCGCGCAGCTGTCCCGGCAGCTTGCGAAGCTTGAAGCGAGCCGTCTTCCCGCGGGCTAAACTCTGTTTGGCGAAACGCTGCCACTCGGCAAGGAGCACCGGGATAAAGCGAAGCAGCAGCGTCACCGTGAGAATTGCCGTCTGTCCGACGCGCGGCACGTGTCCGCGTACGGCGAGCGTCTGCTCCAAGGCGCGTCGCAGGCGCAGCGGCGTAATGACGATCGGCAGGCCGAACCCGAGTAGCATGACCAGAACAGGCCTGGCCAGCGATTGGATCGAAGCAAGGAAACCGTCGATATCCCAGGTAAGGCCCAAGCTTCCTCCCTCGAAGCCTGCGATGAGCGCGGCGGTAAAGGAGAAGGTCAGCATCGCCTTGATCGCGCCGTGCCATCGGCGTAGCGGAATGCGACCTGCGGCTATTGCGGCCGCCGTAATCACGGCGCCGGCCGCAATGCCTGGCCAAGACTTCTGCAGCAGAATCGCGGTGGATAGCAGCACGTAACCGAGCCAGACCGACCGCGGGTCGAAATTTGCCAGCGGCGACTCCGCGCGCTCGTCCTTCCGCGGCGCTTGAGATACGGCGGCATACAGCTCGCTATGCGGTGCCGTCTCATTGTGTGCAGAAGCAACTCGCGCCGCCTGGTCTTCTTGCGCTTTCTCGATCGACCCGGTTGACGTCTCCGGGTTCATCTTGCGCGCGATAGCCGCCGCGGCAGCCGTGGATTCGGTCGTCGCGCTTACGCTGACCTCGACGCCTAGGCGCCGCAAGCCGCTAAGCACGTACAACCAAGCGGGGATGCCCATGCCGCATTCCGCGAACCATTCGGGATGCTCGAGCAATTGCTCCGGCACGCTCGTCCGGATGGAGCGATCTCGTCCCATGAGCAGCACTTGATCCGCGATCGGAATCGCCCAGTCCGTATCGTGCGAGATCAACAGGATCCCCTGTCCTTCGGCTGCACGCCTCTTCAACGCGCGTGCCAGATCGTGATGCGCGGCCGCGTCGAGTCCCGCCGTCGGTTCGTCCAGCAGTATCCAAGGGACCGGCACCGCGAACAAACACGCGAGCGCCGCCCGGCGCCGCTCTCCGCCGCTCATATGCTGCGGTTCCCGACCGAGCCAAGACTCGTCCCATCCGACCGTCTTCAACGCGTCTTCCGTTCTCGTCCTGACCGCCGCTTCCGGCAATCCGTAGGGCTTAAGCGCGAAAGCCAGTTCGTCTCGCACGGTACGCGCGATCAACTGCTCCTCGGGGGACTGGCTCGCATAGCCGTACGCCATCAGGCCGGCGGTATTCAACCTACGGCGCCTGCCCTTCTTCTGCCAAACCGGGTCGTCGCCGAACGTCGCCTCGATGTCGGATTCCGGACGAAGACCGGCGATGCTCTCCAGCAGAAATGTTTTTCCCGAACCGTTCGCGCCGATCAGGACGGTAATCGTGCCTGGCTCCAAACGCAATTCGTTCGAGATCAGCGGTTCGCCATACTCATTAATACCATTAACTTTAATGTTGTTAATCTTTAATGGCATATAATATTCGCTGTTTCTCATAAGTTAACGACCTCCCGCCACTCCGCTTCGGTCATCGGCAGCGGGTCCTGCATCAAGCCTTCGGTGCGCATGGCAAGCGCCAGGCGCATCAAGTAGCTAGGCTGCAGACCGCTGGCTTCGCATGGCGATACGCCTGACGCCTCGTCCCATCCGTAGAAGAAATCTCTTGCGCGGCCATCAAAGCTTAACTCTCCGTCCTTAATGGCCAGCACCCGTTGTTCGGGCATAAGCTCGTCTAACCGCTGCGTAACCCAGACGATCGCGCTCCCCGCCGCGTGCCGTTCGCGTATGAGTTCGCTTGCGATCGCCCGCGTCTGATCGTCCAGCATGGAGGTTGCTTCGTCCAGCACGAGCATCGGCGCTTCCGCCGCGACCGCGGCCGCGATCGCCGCCAATTGCCTTTGCCCGCCGGATAGTCGATCCCACGGAACATCCGCCACGCGCCCAAGTCCCGTCCGGCTAAGCGTCTCCGCCGTGCGCCGGTCGATCTCGTCCGCCTTCAACTCCATCCACTCCAAGGCGAACATTATTTCTTCGCGCGGCGTCTCGCCGAATAGCTGCGCATCGGGCTGCTGCATGACGTAAGGCGCCGGATATTCGCCGGCGAACCCGCGATCGATCGCGCCGCTTACGCCTTCCATGCTGAGACCTGCCAGCATACGGGCAAGCGTCGATTTCCCGCTGCCGTTCGTTCCTGCTATGTAAATCCATTCTCCGGGCGAAAGCGTCAGAGTAACCGCGCGCAGCCTCAGCGGAGCTTGCGCTTCGGCCTCGCCTGCTCCCGCGACGTGAACGTCTCTTATCTGCAAATCATGCGCCGCTCCGTCGGCAATGTTCATAAGCGTCATTTAAAATTCCCTCTTCTCAAGGTTGGCAGACCGTGGTAGAATCCGAATTGTTAACCATCATTCTATCAACTAGGTTAACATTCGAAAGGAGATTTGACAATGTCCACCTCATCACCGACCGCTTACGCTTCAACGAACCAAACGGTTTACACGATCCGGGGTATCGTATTTACCGCGCTGTTCGCGGCGTTGTTCGTCGCGTCCAGCTGGCTGAAGATCCCGCTCGGTTTTACGCCCGTCCCGATTACGCTGCAGACGCTCACGATCATGCTCGCCGGCGGCCTGCTCGGCGCGTTCTACGGTTTCTGGAGCATTGCGGTCGTTATCCTGCTTACGGCTACCGGACTTCCGCTCTTCCATGGCAACGGCGGCATCTCTCTGCTGACCGGCGCGACAGGCGGATACATCTGGATGTACCCGTTCGCCGCGTTGCTCGTCGGGTTAGTCAGCGACAAGTTATTCCGATCCGGAAGCGCCTTTACGAAGGGCAAGACGGTACTCCTCTTCTTCGGCTTAATGGTGTTTGGCGTCGCCCTTCTCTACACGACCGGAATACCGTGGCTGTCCCACGTGACCAAGATGTCGATGAGCGAAGCTTACGTCCAGGGCTGTTATCCGTTCCTCTTCGGCGACACGGTCAAAGCGATCGTCGCGGCCGCGCTCATTCCGATCCTGCGTCCTCGCCTGCCGAAGCTTCGTCCTTAGGCGGACAGTCGCGATACATAAATAAGCCGCAGCGGCCGCTGCGGCTTTTCTTCTATCGGTCCGTTCGTTCTACCATTCCGACTCCCATGCGCACGCGAACGCATGATTGCCTTTGCGGGAATGGGCAGCCGCGCGCGAGCTCGCCGGCGCGTGGCGAACGTCGTCGGTCCCCATGAAATCCGCGAAATGCTTGCTCTCCTGCCGCCGGATGCGCCGCGCTTCCTTCCGTTCCGGCGCCGTGTTGAAAAGCAGCCGTTCTTCGTCGGATTCGGGCTGCACGCCCGGCACTTCCACGGGCCGATTATCGTCGCCGAGGGCGACGAACGTCAAGAACGACGTAGCCGACACTTTGCGCTTGCCGGTTAATAAGTCCTCGGTCACGACGCGCACGAACACTTCCATGGACGTTTTGTGCGACCACGTGACGAATGCGGACAAACTAACCGCATCGCCTTTTTTGACCGGGTGGAGAAAATCGACCGAGTCGGTCGACGCGGTCACGACCGGTCTTCTCGCGTGCCGCGTCGCGGCGATCGTCGCCAAATCGTCGATATAAGCCATCAGCTTCCCGCCGAATATCGTGCCATGGTGATTCGTGTCGGGCGGAAGGACGATCGCGTCCTTAACCGTTAACGACGCCGAGGCGGGTCGAGTATGCATGGCAATCGCCAATTCTTCCAGTTTCATCATAGCTGCACCTGATTTCTTGTTGTTTGGGATATCGCTTAGTTTACATCCGCCCCTGTTATAGGTAAAATACATATTTCGAATCGAGTCCATGCTTTTTGGTTATAATCATCGCAATTAAGTCGTCATCACTTCATCGGAATTACAGGAGCGAGAACATGGATCTTAAACAACTGCTTTATTTCGTAACCGTGGCGGAAGCCGGCAGCTTCACGCAAGCGGCGCGCAAACTTCATCTTACCCAGCCCTCGCTGTCCAAAATGGTTCGGCTGCTCGAGGAGGAATTGGGCGTCCTGCTCCTCGACCGGTCGGCCAAACCGCTCGAGCTTACGGATGCCGGCGCGGCCATGCTCAAATCGGCGCGTCAGGTTCTGCAATCCGTCGAGCGTATGTCCGGCGATTTGGCGGAAGTCATGACCCTTAAGAAAGGCAAGCTTCATCTCGGCATTCCGCCGATGATCGGCAGCACTTTTTTGCCGCCGGTTATCGAACGTTTTCTCGCGCTCTACCCGGACATTCGCCTGCAAGTGACCGAACGGGGAGGCAAGCGGCTGGAAGAGGATATTTTGCAGGGCGAGCTGGACTTCGGTATGGTGATCCTGCCGGTGAAGGACGAGGCCAAGTTTTGCATCATGCCCTGCCTCCATCAGGATTTGCTGCTGGTCACGGACAAGCAGCATGCCTTCGCGAACCGCCAATCCGTGCAGATTCATGAGCTCGAAGACGAATCGTTCGTCATGTTCAGGGAAGATTTCACGCTTCATCACTTGATCAAGGAACAATGCTTGCTGGCCGGTTACGAACCGCGCATCGTACTGGAAAGCTCGCAGTGGGATTTCATGACGGAGATGATCGCGTCGCGATACGGCATTACGCTTCTGCCGGAAGGCATCTGCCGTCAGCTGGATCCGAACCGATTCGCCGCTATCGCGGTCGAGCCGGCGATCCCGTGGCGGTTGTCGATGATCTGGCGCAAGGACCGTGCTATGTCGTTCGCCGCGAAAGAATGGATCCGGCATGTGGAACAAGCGCTCCAAGAGAGAAAACGCTAATTGCTTGTCGCCCATAAAAACGGCCCGCATCAACGTCATGTCGATGCGGGCTGTCCTCTTCGCAAGTGTTTTCCATTCGCCGACGTTACTTATCGCCGGTTGACTCTTCGTTATTCGGAGCCGCATACTTGTCGTACCGCGCATCCACTTCCCTGGCCATGGAACGAAACAGCTTCGTTTCCTCCGCCACCGGGTCATGCTCGGTTTGAACGCGCATTTCGTACTTGGCCGGGAGTTTGACGCGCGCCCGTTCGTCCCGGTCGGACTCGGCGTTCATCGGTCCGTTCTCGAGCTGTTCCGCCAACTCGTGCTCCATTTCCGATAGCTTGAATTTCGCTTCGTTCTTCTCATTCTCCATCCTTACGGACCTCCTAGATCGTTATGAACCCGGCTCTTCGCCGGATGGCCGCCAATCGCGCACGCCGTTATCCTCAATAATGCCCAGCGTCACGTCCGCGATATCCGGCGTCGCGAGCAGCTTGTCGCGTACGCGGAATTTAATGTCGTCCGCCACGGCGAGCGTCAAGCCTGGCCTGAGCTCGATATAACCTTCGACATGATAGAAACGACCCTCCTGCAATATGCGCATTTTATTAATATCCGTGACGTCCGGATCGTCCAGAATGACGCTTGCGACGCGCATCTCGATATCCAGCGGCGCGGCAACGCCGATTAAGCCGACCATGTTATCGTAACCGACCTTGAACGCGACGCCGACCATCAAGATTCCGATCACAACCGTCGCGATCCCGTCGAACAGGCGAAAGGTCGTAAATTCCGCGATCACAACGGCGATCAAGGCAAGCAGCGCCCCGCTGGTAGCCACCACGTCTTCGTAAAAGACCAGCCGCGTCGGCGGCGCAGCTCGTCCGACGTTCCGGATGGCCGCCATCGCGAAGCCGCCCACCATGTCCGCCCTCGTCTCCTTGACGATTTCCTTCATCGCCTTGATCAACACGAAGCCATCCACCGCGATCGCGACGATGAGCACGCCGAAATTCAACCAGAAGTTCGAGGCGTCGGCCGGGTGCTGCAGAAGATGAACGCCTTCCAGCACGGTCTCGTACGCCATAACGGTAACGACGATGACCGCGATCATGCAGAATATGTTGATGACCCGGCCGAAGCCCGTCGGGAACCGCTTGGTCGGCGCTCTCTCCGCGAGAACGCTGCCCGTAAAGACGAACGCCTGGTTCACCGCATCCGCGACCGAGTGCATCGCGGATGCGAACATGGCGCCGCTCCCGCTTATGCCGGCGGCGATCCCTTTCAAGACGGCCAGTCCGGCGTTCCCCAGCGCCGCCACGGCCGACGACGTATTGCCCTTCTTGACCATTTGCCAGAATCCGCTCATGCCAAGGTCACCTCCCGTGTTTGGACGCAGCTCGCGGTCCATTCATCTACCTATACACTTCATCGTGCCTTGCGAACCCGATTTTTATCCATTCGAGGATCGTGTTAGGTCTGATTGCATGCGAGCCGCAGATTTCGCCGATAGGTTTGGATGAGGTTTGGATGAATAATTAATGTTCGGATTTTGATCAACTTCACCTATATTAACTGGCCATATTACGAAATGATAACCTAAAACACGAATGTTTGCGCAATCAACTGTTGACATATACGCCTTCGTCTATTAAGATCAATCATGCAACAACCGACAAACACATATTACGACTGTTCGTATATCCTCGATAATACGGTTCGGGGGTCTCTACAAGGAACCACAAATTCCTGGCTACGAACGGGTTGCCTTTGATGCATACCCGTTCGGCGCCAGGATTTTTTGCGTTCCCATCATCCGGCGGCGCGAGATCATTGATTAGGCAGACACCCTTTTATTCTAACTATTAAGCCCTTTGGAGGACGATGAACCGTGAGCAAGTACGATGTGATTGTAGTAGGAGCCGGTCCGGCCGGAATTTTCGCATGCTATGAATTGACGCTGAAGGCACCTCATATGAAGGTGCTGCTCGTGGATAAAGGGCATGACATCTATCGGAGAAGCTGCCCGATTCTGGAGGAGAAGATCACGCTGTGCCCGCCGCCCGCCGGCAAGAAGGATTTCGCGGGCTGTCTGCCGGCCTGCTCGATCACGGCCGGTTTCGGCGGCGCGGGCGCATACAGCGACGGCAAATTCAACATCACGACCGAATTCGGCGGCTGGCTGACGGACTGCCTCGCCCCTTCCAAGGTGCTCGACTTGATTCAATACGTCGATGCCATTAATCTCGAGCATGGCGCCACGCCGGCGATCACCGATCCGACGACGGAGACGATCCGAGATATCGAGCAGCGGGGCTACGCGGCCGGACTGAAGCTGCTGCGCGCGCAGGTGCGCCATCTGGGTACCGAGCAGAATCTGGAGATTCTGAAGTCGATCTATGAATATTTGAAAACGCGGATCGATATGACCTTCAAGACGATGGTCGAAGATATCGTGACCGTAAAGGAAGACGGCGCGCATCGCATCACCGGCATCGAGCTGAAGAACGGCGACGTGCATGAAGCCGACCGCGTCATGATCGCCCCTGGGCGGGACGGCTCGGAATGGCTGACGTCGATCTTAAAGAAACGCCGGCTCAAAATGTACAACAACCAGGTAGACGTTGGCGTGCGCGTCGAGACGTCCGACGTCGTCATGCGCGAGATCAACGAGCATTTGTACGAAGGCAAGTTCATATTCAATACATCGGTCGGCACGCGCGTCAGAACGTTCTGCAGCAATCCGTCCGGTCACGTCGTCGTCGAGAATCACAGCGGCGTCATGGCGGCGAACGGCCATTCCTTCAAGGACCCTGCGCTCGGGTCGCCGAATACGAACTTCGCCCTGCTCGTCTCGCACAAATTCACGGAGCCGTTCGACAAGCCGAACGAATACGCGCGCGAAATTTGCAAACGGGCGAACGATTTATCCAATGGCGGGGTTATCGTGCAGAAGTACGGCGATATCATCCGCGGCCGCCGGTCGACGGAGAGCCGCATCCGCGAAGGGTTCCTCGAGCCGACGCTGAAGGAAGCCGTTCCGGGCGATCTCGGTCTCGTGCTGCCCTATAACACGATGAAAAGTCTCGTGGAGATGGTCGAAGCGCTGGAGAAAGTAACGCCGGGCATCGCCTCCGAGCATACGCTGTTCTACGGTGTCGAAGCGAAATTCTACTCCGCCCGTCCGAAGCTTACCGAGAGCCTGGAGACGGAGATCCGCGGGCTCTACTGCGGCGGAGACGGCGCGGGTATCACGCGCGGACTCGCCCAAGCCGGCGCGGCTGGCGTCTGGATCGCGCGAGGGATGATCGGCGAGTAAGGAACGCAAGCGGGCGATCGCGATTAAATCGATAGATACGCCGAATAGAATAAAGGCTGAGCAGGTTGCCCACGCAACCCCGCTCAGCCTTTATTATTATGCCGCCTGCCCTATTCGGACGGGGCGACGAACGCTTGATTATAGCACTTACGACAAACGGGCTTGTAGTCCTCGTTGCCGCCGATTTGAATTTGCTCGCCCTCGTTCACCGGACGTCCGTCGCGGTACCGAATGACCATCGTCGCCTTGCGGTCGCAATGCCAGCAGATCGTCTTGATCTCCTCGATCTTGTCGGCCTGCACGAGCAAGTAATAGCTGCCCTCGAACAGCTGGTTCTGGAAGTCGTTCTTCAAGCCGAACGCCATCACCGGCACGTTCAGCTCGTCGACGACGCGCGTCAGCTCCAAGACATGATGCTTCTTCAGAAACTGCGCCTCGTCGATGAGCACGCAATAAATTTGTTTCGTTGCGGGATTAGGCTGGTACGCCTTCACGCTTTCGTACAGATCGGTGTCGTCATGTACCGGGATGGCCGGCCGCTGGAATCCGACGCGGGAGCCGACCTGCTCCGAACCGCTGCGGGTGTCTACCGAAGGAGAGAAAATCAGAACCGGTTTGCCTTGTTCTTCGTAATTATGCGCGACTTTAATGATCTCGAATGACTTGCCGCTGTTCATCGTGCCGTATTTGTAATAAAGCTGAGCCAATGGTTACGCCCCCATGAAAATTGTCGATACGTGCTATTATACCGCAACTCCATGCCTGGCGCACCCCCTGGCTGAATGCTTGCATTCCCAATCTCCCGATTGTGAACGCAAACCAATCAGCCTCGGCTCTGGCTGAATGCTGCATTCCCAATCTCCCGATTGTGAACGCAAACCAATCAGCCTTGGCTCTGGCTGAATGCTGCATTCCCAATCTCCCGATTGTGAACGCAAACCAATCAGCCTCGGCTCTGGCTGAATGCTGCATTCCCAATCTCCCGATTGTGAACGCAAACCAATCAGCCTTGCATCATATATAAAGCAATCAACGCGCCGGTGTTCACGATCGCGTCGGCGTGGGTGCGTTCCATGCTATGCGAAGCATGCACGCCGGGACCGATCAGCGCCGCGCGAATATTGCTGCCGCCGTGGAGCGCTGCGGAAGCGTCCGAGCCATAGTGCGGGTAGATATCGACCGCATGCGGAATGCCCGCTCCCTTCGCGAGTCCGATGAGGACGGACGTCATGTCATAATCGTACGGCCCGGTCGAATCCTTGGCGCAGATAGAGACGTCGTATTCGGTCGCCGACAGGTCGTCGCCGAGCGCGCCCATGTCGATCGCCAGCATCTCCGTAATGTCAGGCGGGATATACGAGGAGCCGTGCCCCACCTCTTCGTACGTGGAGATGATCACCTTCACCGTGCGCCGCGGCTGCTTTCCTTCCCGCTTCAGCCACTCCAGCACGCCGAGCAGTGCGGCGACGCTCGCCTTGTCGTCCAGGTGGCGCGACTTGACCAAGCCGTTCGGCATCATGCGCGTTCGAGGATCCCACGAAATAAAGTCGCCGACCGCGATACCCAGCTTCTCCACGTCTTCCTTCGTCTTTACCGGCTCGTCGATACGGATCTCCATATTGGCTTCATCACGCTTCATATCCCTAGCGTCGGTATAGACATGCACGGAAGGCTTGATCGGCAGCACGGTGCCTTCATAAGTTCTGCCGTCTCTCGTGTGGATGAGGCAATATTCCCCCTCCACCGAGTGCATCATATAGCCGCCGACGCTCGTGAATCGGATCGTGCCGCCCGGCTTGATCGCGCGGACCATCGCGCCGAGCGTGTCGACATGGGCCGTCAGCCCGAGCGTGCCGGCTTCCGCCGATCCTCCGTTTCCTTCGATCGTAATGACCGCATTGCCTTTGGGCGTCACTTCCGAAGGGTATCCGAGCTTATCCGCTTCCTCGCGGACGAATCGGATCGCTTCCTTGCAATAGCCGCTCGGACTCGGCGTGCCGAGAAGCCGCTCCAGCGTCTTCAATATGTAGTCCCGATTCAGCTCGGGGGGTGGAATTGGGGTCATGAATGATGCCTCCTACAAAAGTCGTTTCAAATCGGACAAGCTTGGTTTATGAATTCGAACATGAATTTGCCCATCCTTCAGATATACCTCATCCAGCTTAATAATCGGCAGCTCTTCCCCTATCGGGATGACCAGCTCGCCGATCCGTTCTTTCGGCAGCGCGATATCTCCCGCCTTCATCTCGATCGGCGTGCCGATCAAATTCGGCGCTTCCCACCGGAAGGTATAGACCGCCTGCAGCCCGACCGTCCAGAATCCCAACAGCTTCGCGTTCACGTCCGCGATCATCCGGTCGCCCTTCAGCTCGAACGCAGCCCCGGTAACCTGCACGTTCGGACGAACGTTCGGATGGAGCGACAACGACCGTTTGGCCAGGTGGTTCAGATCGTCCTCTGTCAGCACGAGCTCCAGCGATTGCCTCCGCAGCATCTCCACGGCTCGCTCCATCAGCGGCACCGGTTGATACGACAAGTCCAACTCCTCGCGCGGGGCCGCATACAGATACACCGTTAAGGCCGCCGCTGCCAGGACAATGAAGAAAGCAAGCAGCATCAGGCGAAAAATTCTCATCCGGTATACGCCTCCTCTATCCCTGCCATGTCCTCCCCATTATGAGTCATCCGTCCACTACGGTCAAACGACCAACCCCCTCCTCTTTCGGGCAAGATCAGACGGCAGGCTCCTTGTTTCTACGCAGCATGCTTATCCCACCGATGAGCAGCGGGATGCCGATCGCGACGGGAACCGCGAACAAAGGCCAATAATCGGCCGTGAAGATCATGGCGCGCAGATGGTCGGCTACGATCCAATACCCGGTTCCCCCCAGCAGCAAGGCCGTCGGGAGCAGCAAGAGGCGGTAATCGTTCACGCCGACGATCTTGGATGCGCACACCGAAGCGCAGAACAGGGACATCATAATTTGGATGAGCGAGGAAGTCGCGAAGAAGGCAACCATTATCATCTCGTACCGATGAAGGAACAACCCGATGTGGGCGCTTCTGGCCAGCTGCATGCAGGCGACGATATATTCCCGGGTCGCTTCGGCGGACAACACCCCCGTCTCCAGAATCGGCCAGATGGCAACGGTAAGTCCGGCGAACAGAATGCTCACCGCGGACGCCCTTCCCCATCGCTGCGGCTTCTTCACATGCGGCAGCAAGATGGCGATCATCATCGTCGCCAGCGACCAGTCCGTATCGAAATGCCTGCTCGCCCACACCGTCCGCGCCAATCCGCTATCCATGACGGGCAATAGATTCTTGACGTCGAATTCCGCGATCGAACCCATCATGACGAGGATGTTGAGAATGAGGATGGAGAATACGCCGACGAACGCCATGCGTCCCATGACCTCGACACCGTGATAAGCTCCGTACAACCCGACGGCGAGCGCGGCCACGACAAATAGAATGACCGGCGCCTCCGGCAGAAAATAATCCATCAGATGGTACGTAAACGTCACGAGCACCGTGGCGAACGCCCCCGTGAAAAACAGGAGCAGCACGGCCGCGATCAGCTTGCCCGCCCACTTGCCGGCCGCCTTGGACGCGATATCGATCATCGACGCTTGCCCGCCCATTCGGATGACGCGGGCGGTCAGCCATGCCGCCGCGATACCTTGAAGCATGCCGATCAGCGTGGAGAGCCACATATCGCTTGCCACCTCGCGGGCAATAATACCTTGCGTAATTCCGATCGCTTTGGCATAGATCACATTCATGACGAGCGCAAGCAGCATGCCGTTCGTTATCCGTACGTTCACTTCAGTTCCTTTCCGCTTGTCGGTTCCTTCAATTTCAGAACCGGGCTGGTCAGCTTGACATCCGTTTGCACCGTGACGTCCGCTTCGGCAAAATAATCATCCCATTCAGCGGCCACCTTGCGCCATTCCTGCGGATAACGGTTATGAAACGTCTGTCCCGCCTTCAAGAAGTCCGTCCGATATTGCTGCTGAGCGATGTCGAAAATGTTCTTCACCTGATCTTCCATTTGCTGCCGGAGCTTGACCTCCAATTGTTCGCGAACAACCGCATATGAATTCGAGCAGCCAAGTTCCACGAGATTGGCGTCGATCTTCTGCTTAATTCGCAGCGTAATCTTGCCATCCTTCCAGCCCGGCTTCATCGTTTGCTTCAATTTCTTCAACTCCAGCGTGGTTCTTTTGCCCGGCTCGTTCGGGCAATTGACGATGGCAATCTCGGAATCGACCTTCTCGATGAAAGGCAGCAGCCCTTTCGCATCCTTCGGCGACAGCCAACCCTGCATCTTATCCCCTTTGAACACCGCCGCTCCCGAGAGAACGACTTGCTTCAGCGATCCGAATTGATTCGGTTTCTTGTTGGAGATGCCCCGCGGCTTTAATTGGACCTTGGCCAGCACCGGCTCGGCACCCGTCGCCAAGAACGATTCTTGGAGCCGCATCATGTTGGAACCCGGCGCCTCGGCGACGATTTGGTTATAGCGGAACAGCTTGTCGATCGCTTCGCCGGGGACAACTTCCATGCCGGTAATCGTCGCGATAACCTCGCTTGCCTTGTCCGGCGTCACCACGACCCAGGTGGACATGCGCAGTTCATGATTGCGGGTGAAGAAATCAATCATATCGGCAATACCTCGCCGCGCGTAGTCCTCCCCGATCACGATGACGAAATTATGCGCCCAATAGACCCTTCTGGACGAGAACCGCGCCAAATTGCGCGCTGCCTCGAAGATCGTCCGGCCTTGCGACTGGATCGAATAGATCGGTTCCCCCGTGCCGCCCGACGGCGCTCCCGTTTGGCCCCTCGCATCCGCCGGTCTGACGATTTGCACGCTCAAGCTGACCTGATTGTCGCCATACAAATCGAGCCCGACGGCGGTTACCATGGCCAGATCGTTAATCTCCTGCTTGCCGAAACAGCCGGTGATCAGAATCGAGACAGCCGACCATGCCAGTACCAGTACCGCGATCGAGCGACAATTCATGATCCTCACCTCTGCTAAGATTAATTAGGACTCGGGTGGCTTCGGCATGGCGCCATCCTGCTGCCGCTTGGCATCGGCCGCGATCGAGGGCCGGCTCTTATTGCTCCACCACGGCAAACGCAGCACGATGTCCTTCTGATCAGATGGCCGGAACGGCGCGGCAGGCGCCAGATAGGGCTCGCCGAACGAACGGATGGACAGCGCATGAATGACGACGATGAAGAACATGCCCGCGAAACCGAGCAAGCCCAGCATGCCGGAAGCGATGATCAGCGGAAACCGAAGCAGCCGAATGGATAAGGAAGCGGAATAGTTCGGTATGGCGAAGGAAGCGATGCCCGTAACCGCGACGATAATGACCATGAACGGCGATACGAGACCCGCCTGCACCGCCGCCTGACCGATGATGAGCGAGCCGACGATGCTGACCGCTTGTCCGACGGGCTTGGGCATGCGCAGTCCTGCTTCGCGCATGAGCTCGAACGCCAGCTCCATCATGATCGCCTCGACTAGCACCGGGAACGGAACGACTTCCCTGCCCGAAGCGATCGTGAACGCCAGCATGGACGGAATCATCTCTTGGTGAAACGAGACGAGCATGACATATAAGGAAGGTAGCATCAGGCTGATTAAGAACGCGATGTACCGGACGATCCGGAAGAACGATCCGACCCAATATCTGGAGTAATAGTCGTCGGACGCTTGAAAGAACTGCCAAAAAAACGTCGGAACGGTAAGCACGACAGGCGTATTGTCGACGAATATCGCGACTTTGCCTTCGAGGAGGGAAGCGGCGACTTTATCCGGACGTTCGGTCGTGCCGATCGTGGAGAAGACAGAGAACGGCGCATCCTCGATCAACTCCTCGATATATCCGCTCTCCAGCACGCCGTCGATTTTAATTTTATGGATGCGCGCTTTCACTTCTTCGACCAAACCCGGCTTGACGATCCCTTCCATATAGGCGACGTTCAAGTCCGTCTTCGTCTTCGTGCCGACGATGAGCGAATCCAGCCGAAGGCTAGGGTCCTTGATGCGCCTCCTGACGAGCGCGGTATTCGTGCGGATATTCTCGGTAAAGCCGTCGCGCGGCCCGCGGACCACGTTGTCCGTTGCCGGTTCGGTAATGCTTCGGGATTCCCAGGCTTTCGTGACGACGAGCAGTCCTTCCGCGAACCCGTCGATTAGGAATAACGTTTCCCCGCCGAGAATGCCATCCACGCCTTCTCCGATTTTGCGAATGGCGCGGAGGGAGCAGTTCGTCATCAGGCGCCGCTTCAGTTCTTCCACTGTATCCGCTTGCAACAGAATTTCCGCCGGTAGTTCTTGGCTGTGGACGAGAATCGCTTTGAGAATATGCTGGAGCTCCGTGTTGCTGATCAACCCGTCCGTATAGAAACAGACGCCTTGCCGGTTAGTCTCTTGATGGAAGTCGAAGTCGCGCTTGATGAAATCCACGCTCTGTCCCATTATCCGTTGAATCAGATCCACGTTAGTTTGTAGGGAGTCGGTTATGGCGGTATCCAATAACGGTTGAACGGTCATGACGATCCCCTCTCCCGAACGATGCGTTTCCATTGGTATTTCCAGTTCAAGGTAGAGCTATTCGATTGACTAACGACTACCGATCCGGGAGACACTATTGTCACTATTATTCGAGGAGCGCGCAAGCCTGATGTACCATTGGTGGATCTATGAATACGTGGTGAACACAGCGTGGTTCGTGCAGGGGTTCGCCTGGGCTTTGTTTCTATTTAATTTTACGCTTCCGGGCATTGTCTGGTTTACGATGAGCAGCCGCAATCCGCTCCGCCGGGAGAAGAACGATACGGGCGCAGGCCAACCGACCGCCCAAGACGAGGATAACGCGTGGAACGGCGGCAACGCCAAAAACCCGCCAGAAGGCGGGTCCTCGGCAGGCTCGGAGTCTTCATGAGCCGTTTATTATTTGGCGCGCGGCTGCACCGTGACGACGGAATTATAATACGTTAAGAACGCGCATAATTGCTTGAATTTCCAAATGTAATCTTCGAAACTGCCTCCGAGCGCCTCCGCTTGCTTGTTGATCTCATAAGCATTCTTGTATGCGACGGCCAGCGCATCTGCTTCGGTCTTGGGCTTGTGCAAGTCCGTGCCGCGCAGAATCGAAGTTTCGCTTAGAATCTCGCCTAGATACAACGGGGCTATATTGACGATGTTACCCGGGTTCGGATTCGGCTCGCAATACGCCAACCCGGTTTGCTCGAACGGCAAAAACAGCAGATGAGCGCCTCGCTGCTCGTCCTTCCATGTATACGCCATGCCCTGATGGAGCGGATGGACGTTCGGATGATTAATGAACTCGCCCTTTTTGAGCCGTTCAAAGAAGGTTTCCAAATACGATTTCATGCTACCGGCTCCTTCGGTTTATTCCTCTCTACAAACATTCTACACCTTTCGCCATTTTTCCTTCATGCGCCTGCAGACGACGAATAACGCCCTATCTACTATTTCGGCAGACGCGCATGATTTTCTAAGACTTACAGCAGCAGGAATGGAACATTTTTTTCGGCGTCGGGGCGGCGAATGTCGGAGGAACGAATGCCGCCTAAGGAGTCGTGCAATGAACGGCTATCGGGCATAGGCTTTGCGATGAAAATTGGTGATATAACGGAACAGTTTCTGACCGTCTTCGAATGGAAGATCGGCGCGAGAATCGAGCTTCGCAACCATTGCCCGGTAAGGCTCCGGCACCCATATATAGTGGTGAACATACTCCGTAATCGCGAATCCGCATTGTTCCCAGAAACGGATGCGCGCTTCGTTGTCCGGGCTTGGATCGGATTCGACTTCGATAATGACCGCTTGCAGTCCTTGCGCTCTCCCCCATTCCATGAGCGCATGAACAAACGCGCTGCCATCGCCGCGGCCGCGTCGCGATACGTCGACCGTTAAATAGTCGATCACGAGAACCTTGCGGTCGCTGGAGATCGAAGAGAATGCCATGCCGTAAGCTTCGCCCTGTTCATGAACCACGTGAAAAAAGGCCAGTTTCCGCTCGAACATGCGTCGAATTACTTGTTCCGTCTTTCCGCCATGATTGCCGAACGCGTTCATATACATCGGTTTTGCTCGCTGCCACCAAGATGCGTCCAATTCGCTCATTGTCGTCAGTTCCATTGCGCAACCCTCGTTTGTATGTAAGATGGCCATGATCCGCAAGGGATCATGGCCGTGCACGTCGTACCTAACGCGTTATTTCGCGTGACGAAGAATATACTTGATATCCTCGGCGATCGATCTCGCCTTCGTCTTCGCGTTCGTACCGCTCAGCTGCTGGTTCACGCGGCGAATCGCTTCGATCGACTTCGCATCGGTAACTTGAAGCACGAGGCCTTCGCCAGTGTTGCGCATTGACGTCTCGCGGCCGGATTGGCCGGACAGGTTGCCTGTCATGCCGTTGCCGCCTCGGCCGTTGTTGCCGCCGCGGTTAGCGACGATCGTCAAGCTGCCGAGCTTCAATTCGTTCTGATTGTTCGTAGTCGCGTTAAGACGAGTGCCGTTGTTGCCGGTCATGCTGTACGTTCCTGTCCCCGTACCGTTGCCGGTGACGTTCGTGCCGTAACCATTCGTGGTTCCGTTGCCGCCCGTCATGCCGTTACCGTTCATGCCGACGAGATTGCGACCGGCGCGACCGAGATCGCGGCCGGCCTCGCGCGTCGTGCCAACAATCCCGGTGCCGAGATCGCGCGCCGCGTCGCCGACATTGCGTCCTGCGCCGGTCGTACCGTTACGGTTACGGTAGTCGTTATCCCGCGTACCCATCCCCATCAGACCGCGAGCGGCGTCGCCCAGGTCGTCGCCTACTTCGCGCGTCGTGTTCGCAATTCCGCGACCGACGTCGCGCGTTGCATCGCCCAGATTGCGGCCAGCTCTGCGCATATCGTTGTCCACGCGCGTCGTGTCGTTATCGACATTGTTTACGCCGTATCGCCCCGTGTTGTTGCGCGTACCCAGTAAGCCTTCGTTATCTCGTGCGCTTCTTGTCAAAATCCGTCTGTCGTTGTACCCATCCTCGTTGTGCGTGGACAATCGGTTCACGCGTCCCGTGTTCTTCGTGGTCACGTCATTGTCGTTGTTGTTGTTGCCGCAACCCGTGAACAGTACGGCGGACAAGCTCAAGCCACAGACCAACAAGCACGCTTTTCGATTCAAGATGAGATCCCTCCAGCTTCTAATTTTGACCCGACATCGGCGGGCCTTGATTAGATTGCGCCAATGGACGGCGGATTACATGTTGAATCATTTGTGCGCGCAGGTAAATCTTACGGATGCCGGCAGCACCAAGCGATTGCGATCGTAAGCGTGCGCTTGCCCGAATAGCAGGCATGACCGGAGATGCACACTATAACCGAAAGGAGTTGGATGAAGATGATGACGCGCCTCAAGCGCATAGCCGGCTTGACTGCGGTTATCCCGTTATTGCTGCAATTCACGGTTTGGGACGGCTCTACCGCTAATGCGGTAGTAATCAACGCAACGAATGATTCTTCTTATCGGCTGCATGCGCCATCCGATACATCGAACGGCGCCGGTTTCGGCAGCACGGATCAGCTCGGTTTCTCCGGCAGCACGCCCGGTTATATCGTCGAACAAGGGACGCGGCCGGGCAACTTTCGACTACTTAGCACGCCTGCCGGCAATGGGAACCAGCCACTAGCGCCCCAACAGCGGGGGTTGTCGGGCAGCACGCCTGGTTACATCATGAATCAGCGGGCTATGCAGACAGAAGGCATTCGACCGTTTGGCGGCACGTTGGGCGGCGAGCGAGCCAACGACTTCGATTGGGGCTGGCTCGGACTCCTCGGTCTGATCGGATTGGCTGGCGCGCGGAGAAGAGCTTCGTCCGACTAAACTGCCGCGTCTCATATCTTCAGAAGGAAGGCAGCATTTCATAAAGATCGCGCAGATGCCCAATGTCTTGACAAAGAAGCAGCCCGGATAGGTTCCAGGCTGCTTCTTGCCGTAAAGCGATATTAGGCCAGCTTGTTGAATGCTTCGGTCAGAACCGGCACGATTTGCGATTTGCGGGATACGACGCCTTTCAGTATCGCTTGGTTGTTCGACAGCGACACGTTGTAGGCTTGTTCGACCGCATTGGCTTTCGCGCCGAGCGCAAGGCCGACGGAGTCGTTGTTCAGAATGTCCGTTACGACGAATAAGAACAGATCAAGGCCTTTCTCGTTGATAACGCCCGTCAGCGCGTCTTCAAGTTCCGTTTGGCGGGAGAGCACGTCGTTCACGTCAACCGCGTTCACTTGCGCGATTTCGACCTTCGCCCCGCCCATGCTGAATTCTTTGGAATCGATAGAAATCAGCTGCGCGATCGTTTTGTCGCTCAGGTCGGCGCCGGCTTTCAGCATGTCCAGACCGTATGTATCGGCGTTCACGCCGGCGATGTCGGCCAGCTCGCGCGCTGCCGCCACGTCTTGCTCCGTGCAAGTCGGCGATTTGAACAGCAAGGAGTCGGAGATGATCGCCGATAGCATCAAACCCGCGATCGCTGGCGGGATTTGCTTGCCGTTCTCTTTGTACATTTTGTTCAAAATCGTCGCCGTACAGCCGACCGGTTCCGCGCGGAAGTACAGCGGGCCCGCCGTCTCGAAGTTCGCGATGCGGTGGTGGTCGATAACTTCAAGCACTTGCACTTGCTCGATATCGGAAGCGCTTTGTTGACGCTCGTTATGATCGACGAGGATGACGCCTTTCGCTTCGCTCGCGACCGTCTCGACGAGACGAGGCGCCTCGACTTTGAACGTATCCAACGCGAATTGCGTTTCGCCGCTTACCGCGCCGAGGCGGACCGGCTCAACGTTGAAGCCGAGCTGCGTTTTGAGATCGGCGTAGGCGATCGCGGAGCAGATTGTGTCGGTATCCGGATTTTTATGTCCGAAGATGAGTACTTTTTCCATGAATTCTGATCTCCTTACATGTTTATATTTGGCGATAAAAGTATACCTAAGATTGGTAATCAGTTCAAGGTGAGAATCGATATCAAGGACTATTCGTTCGGATCGCTCTCCATGCTGAAGATAATCGCATCGCGTCTGATTTTGCCGCTTTCCATGACGCGGTCAAGCTCCGCTTTGTCCATGACCTCGAACTCCGACGCCTCCATTTGCACGACATAGAAAGAGCGGTTTTGCTCGCGGAAGAAGATTTTGGCTTTATCGATGGCATACTGTCGTGTCATGACGGACTCCTCTCGGTAATCGCGGATTGTCAAAATGCAGAGCTAACGCCAAAACGCAGTTATGTATGACGAGTGCGCGCTATCTCGGCACGTCCACTTCATTGTACCAGAATCGCGGAACGCCGATAACATAAAAGATGTTCAAAATTCCGCAATTCCGGTACGCGAAATGATGATTCTACGTTACGCACCCTCTCTTTGCTCAGGACAATACAGGCTCAAGAACAACCGGTTTAAGCGCGTTCGTCCGATCCACGAACACGAAAGCGTCATACCGCGCGCTCATCGTCGAAGGGACATAATTGCCGAACCGTTCGTATTGCGGCTGATAGACGACGCCGATCGCGCGATGGCCGATGCGTTCGCCATAATCGGATTCTCTGCCGCGGAATAACAGCCAACCGCTCGCAACCCCCGCTTCGTGCATCGCATCCTCCCAGCTGCCTTCCATCGCTTTCGGCACCCGCATGGCCGCGGCTTGCGCCCCCCAGCTTCGGCCCGCGACGACCGTCCCCTCATAGGTGCCGAAACCGATCGCGAACACGTTCTCCGCGCCGAAGCGTTCCCTTGCCAGCTGGCCGACGTTCACCATGCCTTCGTCCGCCATATCCGTTGCCCGCGCGTCTCCGATGTGGGTGTTGTGCGCCCACACGATGATTTTGGCATCATCCCCGTAAGCATTCATTAATTGGGCCATGACCTCGGTCATATGCGTATCGCGAATATTCCATGAATCGGGGCCGCCATGGATCATGGCACGGTAGTAGCGTTCGGCATCCGCGGCGACAAGCGTGTTCATTACCGCGTTCAGCGACTCTTCATCCTTCAGATTCGTGCCCATACGGCGCATCCGCAGATCGCGCAGCAGATCGACGACTTCCTGCTCGCATGACTCCCCTAGCGCGTAAGCGGCCGCGGCGCCGTAAGCCTGTTCGTCCCGTCCGTACGGCCCGAAGCACTCGTAAGCGCGGATGGCTTGATCCAGCTCCGGAGAATTCGTGTTGCGCAAATACCGAATTGTTTCCTCCATCGATTCCCATAGACTGTATACGTCGAAGCCGTAAATCCCGGCTCGATCATTCCCTTCGCGAATGCCGTTGAATGCCTTCAGCCATTGCGCGAACGTCTCGATTTCCTCATTCGCCCACATCCACTCCGGCCATCTGCCGAAACCCGCGAGCGCTCCCCGCGCCGTTGCGGCCGCTCCGGTATAATTCTTGATCCAGCGGTTAATCTCATAACAGGACGGCCAATCGCCTTCTACCGCGATAATCCGGAATCCTTTCCGTTCCAGCAGACGCTTGGTAATCTCCGCGCGCATCGTGTAGAACTCGCTCGTGCCATGAGACGCTTCGCCGAGCAAGACGATGCGGGCATCGCCGACCGCGTCCACGATCGCATCGTAATCGCCGGCCTGCGTCAACGGCTTCGCATCCCGGCGGATGGATTGCACCAGTAACGGATCTGCCATGAATTCGTCCCCCTTTCAACTTGAACGAAGACAGTATTCCCAAGCCGCTCTCAAAAAAAATGGATGCCAAGCCATCGCCGTTCTGGTAAGATGTTCAAAGCAATTTCGACAATTCTCGCAATGGAGGAACTCACCCGTGGAACGAGTCATTCAGGTGGACGAACGTCCCCCGCTTATCCAGACGATCCCGCTCAGCCTGCAGCATCTATTCGCGATGTTCGGCTCGACGGTCCTCGTCCCCGTGCTGTTCGGCGTCGATGCCAGCACGATTCTGCTGATGAACGGTATCGGCACCCTGCTCTACTTACTCATTTGTAAAGGTAAAATTCCGGCTTACCTCGGCTCGAGCTTCGCGTTCCTGTCGCCCGTGCTGGCCGTTCTCGGCGGCAACGCCGAAGAGAATTATCCGTATGCGCTCGGCGCCTTTATCGTCGTCGGAGTCGTCTTTACGCTATTCGGTCTGCTCGTCCAAGCGGTCGGCACGAAGTGGATCGACGTCATTTTCCCGCCGGCGGCCATGGGCGCCATCGTCGCGATCATCGGGCTAGAGCTCGTGCCGACGGCAGCCGGCATGGCGGGCTGGATTCAATCGCCTAGCGCCCCGGTCGATCCGGCATGGAGCCCGGATCCGGACGCGGTCATCGTGTCCGCCGCGACGCTCGCGATCATTATTCTCGGCAACGTCTTATTCAGAGGCTT
Source organism: Paenibacillus methanolicus (assembly GCF_008124765.1). Classification (GTDB taxonomy): domain Bacteria; phylum Bacillota; class Bacilli; order Paenibacillales; family Paenibacillaceae; genus Paenibacillus_Z; species Paenibacillus_Z methanolicus. Next base: position 888,683 of record NZ_VNHS01000001.1, read on the forward strand.
CATGAAGATCATCCCGATTCTGATCGGATTCGTGGCCGGCTATGTGCTCGCATGGGCGATGGGCATGGTCGATTTTACGTCCGTCTCCGAAGCAAGCGTGTTCGCGGCGCCGACGTTCACGCTGCCGCAGTTCAAGCTGGCGACGATCCTGACGATTCTGCCTGCCGCGCTCGTTGTCATTGCCGAACATATCGGACACCTCATCGTAACCGAGAATATTACCGGCCGTCCGCTGACCAAGGAGCCCGGCCTTCACCGCTCGCTGCTCGGCAACGGCATCTCGACGATTCTGTCCGGCTTCGTCGGTTCGACGCCGAATACGACGTACGGCGAGAATATCGGCGTCATGACGCTGACCCGCGTCTACTCCGTATTCGTCATCGGCGGAGCGGCGATTCTGGCGATCGTGCTCTCCTTCTTGGGCAAGTTGTCCGCGATCATCTCGGTCGTGCCTCAACCGGTGCTTGGCGGCGTCTCGCTCATGCTGTTCGGCGTCATCGCGGTTGCGGGCATCCGGATGTTGATCGAGACCAAGGTGGACTACGGCAAACCGCAAAATATCATTTTGACGACGGTCGTGCTCGTGATCGGGCTAAGCGGCACGAAGCTGACGATGGGCGGCATCGAGCTGAAAGGCATGGTGCTGGCGACGATCGCGGCCATCGTGCTCAGCCTCATCTTTAAGCTGATCGAAGTCCTCAACATCGGCAACGAGAAATAATAGCCTTGCGCTTGCGAATTGAAAAAGGCAGCATGAAACCCGGGTAGACCGACGTTTCCAGCTGCCTTTTTGCTTTGCTCGACTTCCCGTACCTTGCGCCTAAAATCCAAGCATAGGCGCGACCTCCTCCACCCAACGGCCGTCCGCATCCGCCTTCAGGGTCATCCAGCCTAGCTCGATTGCCGCCTGCAGATTATGCGACTGGTCGTCGACGAACAACACCGGCGCGCCAGCAGGAAGTCTCGAAGCAACTCGGCGAAAAATCTCCGGCTGCGGCTTGGCGCAACCGACCTCGCTCGATATCGTGACGCTCGCGAATAACGGCAGCTCCTTCGCCAAGACGGGGAGGAGCCATTCCGCCCGGTGATTACTGAGCAGATGAAGATCCGCGTGCGCACGCCATTCCGCAAGCCGGTTCAAGGCAGGTAGCCTCGCCAGATTCGCCGTCAGCAGTAGACGGGCCGACGACACGTCCACGCTTGGATAACCGCCGGCCATCCAGTTCCAGAACTCGGCTTCCGTCACCTCTCCCCTCCACAACGGCGCGCTCATGGTTGCTTTATAGTGGGGTACGATCGACTCGTATGATATCGATGAGCGATCGCAAAGTTGCTCCCAGAACATCGGCGACAGGTTGCTGACGAGGACGCCACCCGCATCCAGTATGAGTTGTGTACGCAATCGTATGCCACCGCCTTTAGATTGAACGCTCGTCCTTATTATAGAAAGGGAAATCCATAATTGACAAGCGAGACTGGCCGAACGGACCAACGATATGGTAATGATTCCCTGGCCATGCTAAAATGCGAAGTGGACGACATCATCATCCTCAATATGAGCAGCGCTCAACTACTTGCATTCGAGAGATGAAATGAGGGATAGCCCATGAATCGATTACGGCACAAAATCGCCATCGTCACCGGCGCGAGCCGACCGAACGGGATCGGCGCCGCCGTCTGCCGCGAGCTAGCCGGGCAGGGGGCCGATATCTTCTTCACGCATTACGCGAGTTATGATCGGGAGCTCGGTTTCGCCGATGCAGACCCGGGATACCCGGAGTTGCTAGCCGAGGAGCTCCGCGCTCTGAGAGTGCGCGCATCGCACGCGAGCGTCGATCTGTCCGATCCGGCAGCGCCTGAGAGGCTGCTTAACCAAATCATCGGCGAACTGGGTCTCCCCGATGTGCTCGTCAATAATGCGACGCACAGCATCGACATCGACTTTCAGGCGCTCTCCGCGGACAATCTGGATCTGCATTATCAAGTGAATCTTCGGGGGACTGCGGTGTTATCGACCGTCTTTGCCAAACGGTTGGACAACCGCAAAGGCGGACGCATCATTAACCTGACATCCGGACAGGACAGAGGGCCAATGCCGGGCAATCTCGCATACGCCGCGACCAAAGGCGCCGTATCCGCGTTCACCGTCTCGCTTGCGGCCGAACTCGCCTACCGGCACATCACGGTCAATGCCGTCGATCCCGGTCCGACCGCGACCGGTTGGATGACGCCCGAGCTCGAAGCCCACTTGCTGACCCGCTTCCCGATGGGTCGCATCGGGAAACCCGAGGACGCGGCCAAGCTGATCGCCTTCCTCGCCAGCGACGATGCCGCCTGGATCACCGGACAAATCATCCATTCCGACGGCGGCTTCAGGTAAGCCTATCGTACGCCAACGCCAAATAGCCATCCTCCGAATACGATAGATAGACGGAGAATGGCTATTTGCTTGGGATAACGCTTGTCTAATGTTAGGAGTACGCTTTAAGTCGCTTATGCTTGCAGTTCGGCTACCGCTTTGTTCAATTGCGTTTGGTTGAAGCCGAGGATCTTGTACTCGCCGATGACCGTTACCGGCACGGAACGCATGCCCGTGTTCCACAGCTCTTCCGCGTAAGCTTCGTTCAGATCGATGTTACGCTCCTCGAAAGCTACGCCCTTGTCGTTCAAATATTGCTTCACGTTCTTGCAGTAGTTGCAGTGCGTGCTGGAATAAACAATCGCTTGCGCTTGGTCGGACATTCGAAATCTCTCCTCTATGTTCAAGGTGTTCAAAGAATAGAATTGAGGGTCAAAGATTACGCGTGTACGTGCGTTTCAACCTCTTCTAGATAACGCTCGCAGTCGAGCGCCGCCATGCAGCCCGATCCCGCGGCGCTGATCGCCTGGCGGTAACGGCTGTCCTGCACGTCGCCGCACGCGAACACGCCCGGTACGTTCGTCAGCGTCGTGCCCGGCTGAACGAGGATGTAGCCCGTCTCGTCGGTCGTAATCTGACCGCCGAGGAATTTCGTGTTCGGCGTATGGCCGATCGCGATGAAGATGCCACTTGCTTCGATGATTTCTTCTTGGCCGGACTCGTTGTTCAGCACTTTCAAGCCTTTCACGCCGCTATCGTCCGCTACGACTTCCAATGGCGTGCGGTTCAGGCTCCAGCTGACTTTCTCGTTGGCGCGAGCGCGATCTTGCATAATCTTCGAAGCGCGAAGCTCCGTGCGTCGGTTCACCAGCACGACCTCGGAAGCGAAGCGCGTAAGGAAGTTCGCCTCTTCCATCGCGGAATCGCCGCCGCCGACTACGATGATTTTCTTGCCGCGGAAGAAGAAACCGTCGCAAGTCGCGCACGTGCTGACGCCGCGGCCCACGTTATCGCGCTCGCCCGGAATGCCGAGATACTTCGCCGATGCGCCGGTCGATACGATGATCGACTCCGCCTGCAGCTCGCCGATGCCTTCCACGTTCAGCGTGAACGGACGCTTCGACAGGTCGACGCTGTTCACCCAGCCCGAGCGGAATTCCGCGCCGAAACGCTCCGCTTGCTGGCGCATGTTCGCCATCAGTTCAGGGCCCATGATGCCATCCGGGAAGCCCGGGAAATTCTCGACTTCCGTCGTTGTCGTCAATTGACCGCCTGGTTCTGGACCTTCGATTACGAGCGGGCTCAGGTTGGCGCGCGCCAAGTAGATTGCAGATGTAAGGCCGCCGGGGCCGGTTCCGATAATAATGGTTTTGTAGACTGTCATGATAGTTCCTCCGTTCCATGGTTCCAACATTTTTAAATTTAAACTTAGTTTAGCTCTCGTGCTTACATTCAAAGGATACCATAGCGAATCATGATGATGCATGAAGTCTTTATGAAGACAAAATGAAACCTTCATGAAGATCTCATGAAGGTTTCGTGAAGATTTCGGCCTTTAGTCCGCAATTCGGTATCCAACGCCGCGAACCGTCACGATATAGTACGGTTTCTTCGGGTCGTCGCCGAGTTTGTGGCGTAAGCTCTTAATATGCACGTCTACGGAGTTGCTTCCGCCAAAATAGCCGTCGCCCCAGAGCCGCTCCATAATATCCTGGCGCGTCAATACGCTTCCGCCGCTGGTCAGCAGCGCCTTGAGCATATCGAATTCCGTCTTCGTCAAATTGATCGGCTGCCCCGCCCGCTGCACCGTCATCCGCTTCAAATCGACCGCGATGTCCTTCAGCAGCAGCTGTTCGCCATGTTCGGGAGCTGATGCATTGGCAGGTTGGCCTTGTTCGGCTAACCGCTCGATGACGGCAAGCGCGCCTTCCAGCGGCTGCGGCCATACGAGCACGTTCTCGCCCATCGCCTCCTCTTCTCCGTGAACGAGCGTGAGCTGCGCGCCGCCGCCAGCATATTGCACCTTCTCCCCGAAGCCTCCGCGCGTGCGGTCGACGACGAGCAGGTCGGCCTGCAGCATCGACAGCGCCGGATCGTGCTCGTGATGGAAGACGAGCACGTCGTAGCACCGCGTCGTGAGCGCGGCTACCAGCGCGCGCAAGGAAGCCGGGAGAGGACTTACGATAATAATGCGGCGGGTGGTGTTGCAGTAGTCGCCTTCGTCGAATGCATCGGGCAACCCCGTCCATGCCGCCTGCATCTCCGTCACTGCACGGTCGTCCTCTGTTCTCTGCATGAACCGCACACCCCTTTGAATAGAAATTGCTCTTCCTGTATGTCGTACCCCGTCGCGGTCGCGATCGTGCTTAACCACGATTGAGGCGTCTCGATAAATACTTCGTCCAGCTTGCCGCAGCTTATGCACAGCACATGCTGGTGATTCTCCATTCTCGCGTCGTAGCGGCTGGCGTCGCCTTCCAGCTTCAGCTCGCGAATCAATCCTTCTTCCGTTAAATAACGGAGCGAATTGTACACCGTCGCATAAGCGAAATTGGCGCCTCTTACCTTTAGACGATCCATGATGTCGGAGGCCGTCGGATGGTCAGAGGAGTCCATAACGATATGATAAATCGTCCGCCTTGGCGTTGTCAGCTGACCTTTCCGGCTCATTCGGCGTTAACCTCCACGTTTAAACTTATTTTAAAGTTTATTCCCTCTTCCTTCCGGTGTCAATGGATTCTCCACACTTTGGCGTAATAAAACTTCACATCACGATGACAAAACCATCACGCTGCCACATATACTGGTAGAAAAACTAGGTCAGTCAGAGCGGAGGCGTCCATCGATGACTAGCAAAACACGTAAAGTCGCGATTATCGGCGTCGGATTAGTCGGAGCGAGCTGCGCGTATTCGCTCGTGAATCAATCGATATGCGAAGAGATCGTCTTAATCGGCAGAACGCCCGAGCGGGCAAAGGCGCATGCGCTGGATTTGTCGCATTGCATGGATTTCACGCATGCCCGAACCAAGGTGCGCGCGGGAGATGTCGACGATTGCGGCGATGCCGACGTCGTCGTGCTATGCGCGGGAGCGAATCCCATTCCCGGCGGGACCCGGCTCGACCTGCTGGACAGCTCGCATAAAATCTACCAGACGTTGATCCCTTCTATTATGAAAGCCGGCTTCAACGGCATCTTCGTAGCCGCGGCGAATCCGGTCGATCTTGTTACCTACATGGTATGGAAGCTTTCCGGCCTGCCGCGCGGCCGCGTCATCGGCACCGGCACCTCGATCGATTCCTCCCGGTTGAAGACGCTGCTGTCCGAATATGTGCCGGTCGACCCAAGAAGCGTAAGCGGCTATGTGCTCGGCGAGCATGGCGAATCTCAGTTCCCCGCCTGGTCGCACGTGACGATCGGCGGCAAACCGATTCTCGACATCCTAGCTCAGCATCCGCAGCGGTTCGGCCATCTGAAGTTGGACGATATCGCGGAGAAAACGCGCAATGCCGGCTGGGAGATTCTGCAAGGGAAAGGCTCAACCCACTATGGCATCGCGAACGCGATCGCCGCGATCGTACGTTCCATCTTGAACGACGACTACAAGGTCATGGCAGTCTCGGCCATCCTCGACGGCGAATACGAACAAAGCGACGTATGTCTCGGCGTTCCCGCCATCTTGACCCGTCAAGGCGTCAAGGAGCTGGTCGAGCTGAATTTAACGTCGAAGGAACGGCAGTTGCTCGCCTACTCGAGTTCCGTCATTCGAACGGCAGCGGCGCCGCTTGGCTTATAAGGAACGAAAACCGGCTTCAAATCCCCTCCGTGCGCGGGTCCCAAAACGGCTATTCCGCGAATAGAAACAGCCCGGTCGCGATTCGCGCCGGGCCGTTCGGTCATTCTTCTATTCCACCCACTGGACGACTTCGCTTGCCGGCCGCCTTGTCTTCGGCCGCTTCGGATCCGCGGCGCGATAACCGAACGCGACCATGACGGCGATGTCGAGCTTGCCGTCTTCGAATAGCCCCTCTTGCTCCAGTATCGCGTGAACGCGGTCGTAATTAAAGCCCTCGATCGGACACGAATCGATGCCGAGCAGCGCCGCGGACGACATCATATTGGCCAGCGCGATATAGCATTGCTTGCATGACCAGTCGAAGAGCGCCCGTTCGCTGTCCAGCAGATGGAAGTCATCCTCCTGGAATGCCTTGTACGTCTCGGGCACTTTGGCCAAAATAGACTCCGGCATCGCCTTCACCGTCCGGCAGATGTAATCCACGTAGTCGGAATCGTAACGCACGTCCCGTCTGGCTAGAATCGCGACGTAGTGGCTGGCCGTCGGCAGCTGCTTCTGCGCGCCCCACGACGCTTCGCGCAGCTTCTCCCGCAGCGCTTCGTTCTGAATGACGACGAATTTCCATGGTTCGTATCCGACGGAGCTCGGAGATAACCGACCCGCCTCTAGTATGACCTCGAAGTCCTCCGGCTGTATGCGGCGTTCAGGGTCGAACGCTTTCGTCGCATGACGGAAGTAGAAGGATGACATCAAATGCTCGCGAATGGCGGATGGATCGTTCATGAATAACGCCTCCTTATCGATCAAGAACCTACCATTACCCATCGTAAAATAAAACGAAAAGGAGGGCAAGTTGAGGGGCATGGCGTCCTATCCCGCCCGATACGCAAAAACCGCGCTTCCTTCAAGGAAGCGCGGACTTTTCTTAGGATTTCATAATGCGTCGCAGCGGCTCGGAAGCCGGGCCTTCCAGCACTTCGCCGTCGTAAGCGAATCGCGAACCGTGGCACGGGCAATCCCAGCTTCGTTCTCCTTCGTTCCACTCCGTTTCGCAGCCCATATGGGTGCACGTCGTATCGACGAGGTATAGCTTGCCTTTGTCGTCCCGATAGGCTCCCGCCCGCTTGCCGGCGATCGTGACGACGCCGCCTTCGTCATTCCCGATCTCATCGGGCGATTGACGGACGAGTTCGACTTTCCCGGCGACCAAATGCTTGAATACGTCCGCATTCTGCACGACCGCGTTCTTGATATCGGGCACGGCATGGAAGCGCTGCGGACTGAACAGTTCCGCGTAAGCGTTATCCCGCTCCAGAACGGCGTCCGCGAGAATCGCCGCCGCATTCACGCCGTTGCTCATGCCCCACTTCGCGAACCCGGTCGCCAACAGGATGCGAGGCCGATCCTCGGTAAGTTTCCCGACGTATGGAATATCGTCGAGCGTTACCAGATCCTGGGCCGACCAGCGGTACGGAATCTCCTCGACTTGAAATTGGCTAAGCGCGAATTGACGCAGCGATTCGTAATAATCGATCGTGCACACGCCTTGTCCGGTCTTGTGGCCTTCGCCGCCGATCAGCAGCAGCTTGCCGCCGTCCGCGCTATCGGCCGTTCGAATCGAGCGTTTTGGTTCGTCGGCGCTCAAATACATGCCGCCCGGATAGGACGCGTTCGTTCGCACGCCAAGCACATAAGAGCGCTCCGCATGGAGCCGGGCGAAATAAAGCCCGTGCTTATCATAGAACGGAAAATGCGAGCAAATGAGCACATGCTCGGCCATGACGCGCAAACCGCGCTCCGTTATTAAGGTCGGACGCGGCCCTTCCTCTTCGATCTTTAAAACGGTGGTCTGTTCGAATATCAGCCCGCCCGCTTCCAGAATAGACGGCACGAGCGCGGACACGAATTGAAGCGGATGAAACTGGGCTTGTCCTTTCATCACGACCGCGCCATGATTCGGGATGTTTAGCGGCATGCTGTCCGTGTAGCCACCCGGCATCCCGAGCTTCGCGTAAGCTTCCGCTTCCTTCTCCAGCTTGTTGCGCGTATCGACCGACTGGGCGTACACGTACGCGTCTTGTTCGGAATAGCCGCATTCGATGTTATGCTCGCGAATTAACGCCTTCACGTAGGCGATCGCTTCGTTATTGGCTTCATAGTACTGCTTGGCGCTCGTTTCGCCATGATTGCGAATGAGCTTGTCGTAGATCAAATCGTGCTGCGCGGTCAACTTCGCCGTCGTATGCGCCGTCGTACCCCCAAGAAGCATATCCGCTTCGAGCAGGGCAACTTTGACCCCTGCCTTGGACAATCGGTACGCGCTTAGAATACCGGTAATGCCGCCTCCCACGATCGCGACGTCTACCGTCATATTGTTGCCGAGCACCGGCTGCGCCGGCGACATGGACGTCTCCTTCCAGAACGATTTCGGGAAATTCGGCAGCTCCCTCGTTTGCTTCGCGCCCAACGTATCCGTCTTTTCCATCGGTTATCGCCTCCAGATGTATCGCTCTCTACGCTATTACCCCGATTAATCGTTGCAGCAACTTTCTTCCAGATGGCCCGAACGTTTTATTTTCGTCTGCAAATACTTCTCGTTGTATTCCGAGACGTCGCCCCAGAGCGGGACCCGGTCATCCACCGCCATGCCTGCCTCGCGCAGCGCTTCGATCTTGCGGGGATTATTCGTAATGAGTTTGACCGGCTTGCCGCGCAAATGCTGCAGTACATGAATCGCATCGTCGTAGCTGCGGGCATCATCCACGAAACCAAGGTTCAAATTCGCTTCGACCGTATCGAACCCGTTCTCCTGGAGGACATACGCCATCGCTTTGCTGAACAAGCCGATGCCCCTGCCCTCGTGATTGGCCAAGTAAAATAGGGCGCCTGCCCCGTGTTTGGCGATCATGTCGAGCGCCTGATGCAGCTGATACCCGCAATCGCACCGCTTGCTGCCGAAGATATCGCCCGTATGACAAATGCTGTGCATGCGAATTAGCGCCTCGTCCGCCTGAGCGAAATCGCCGTACACCAGCACGCTGGACTGCTGCATTTCCGCCAAATTCGCCGAAGACAGCTTCTTAATGATCGTCTCCGGTCCGCCGGACGTGTCCTCGCATACGAGCCAACAATACCACTTGAATTGAAGCGTCTCGCCCTCGAGGTTGATCGGCAGATTAATCGGTCCCACCAAGTAGATCGCGTTGCCACCCTTGGGCAGCAGCTTAATTTTATCTGCTAAAAGGTGTTGCACCCGTGTCGTCGTCATCGCAGTCCGCGCAGCCTCCTACGTATCCATTTCCCGTTTATTATGCCAATCTTCCCCTGAAATATGAGCGGATGACGGCCCTCGGCGGTTGTACCTAGCCAATATGCCCTCGCGCGCATATGCTGTCCCGAGGAGGCGATGAACCATGGCGAACCGGATTATCGTCGATCTATCGGATCGGATGCTGTACCTGCTGAAGGACGATAAAGTCATCCGCGGCTTCCCCGTCGGGATCGGGCGCATGTTGACGGAGACGCCGACGGGGGAATTCACCATCGTGAACAAACAGGAAGATCCCGGCGGACCGTTCGGCGTGCTGTGGATGGGGTTGTCCAAGCCGCATTACGGCATTCACGGGACGAATGATCCCGCTTCGATCGGCCAAATGGTATCCAAGGGCTGCGTGCGCATGTATAACGACGACGTGCTCGCGTTGTCGAAGTTGGCGCCTGTCGGAACGAGGGTCACGATTCGGAGATAACGCGGCAAAGGCTGCAAGCTTAGAAGCAGAAGTTCACGCACGAACTTGGGTTTGAATTAGACGGGCTAACTGCACGATTCCGTCCGAGAGCTCTTGGTGCGAGGCATACGCATATGACAACCGGAGGAAGGCCCCCATCGTACGGTCGTAGATGCTGCCGGGATTAAGCAGGATGCCTTGCCGCAGCGCGTCTTGAAACAAGCGAGTCGCCGAAATCCCGTCATTCAATCGCAGCCACACATAGAAGCCTCCGCTTGGCTTGCGCCATTCCGCCAATCCGGTCAAATGCTGCTCCAACAGCCCCAGCATATGAGCCCGTCGCTCTCGCAGAGCGGCTCTCAGTTCCGCCATGTGATCGTCATAGTGGCTGCTCGTTAACCATTCCGCCGCAATCGCCTGCGAGAACGAGCTCGAGCCGTAATCGGTTTGCATTTTAATATCCGCCAACCGATCGATAACGGTCTTCGGTCCCGTAATCCAACCGATGCGAAGACCCGGGCTCACGGATTTGGAGAAGCTGCCGATATAGAGCACGTTCCCCGCCGCATCTCGAGCCTTGAGCGGCAGCGGCGGCGGCTCGTCCAACCACAAATCGCGATAGACGTCATCTTCGATGATCGGGAGCCTCTCCCGTTCGCTAAGCGCGATCAACTCGTCGCGTCTGCCTTCCGACATGACGATACCCGTCGGGTTATGAAAGGATGGTATCGTGTACATAATCGAATCGCGGGAGGTCTGCCTGCGATGAGCAAGATCCTGTACGATGACCCCCTCCTCATCCATTCCAAGCCCATTTAACTGCACGCCGGCAGTCTGGAACAAGTGAAGCGAGTTCAAATACGACGGTGCTTCCACGATAACCGACGAACCGGGTTCCAACAGGCCGATCGAAATTAATTGAAGCGCCTGAAGCGCGCCGGAGACGACGAGAATGGACGAAGACGGAGCTTCGACGCCCAGTCCCGCCATTCGATTGGACAGCGCCTCGCGCAACCACATGCTGCCCTTCGCTTCCTCGTAACCCAGCGTCATTGCGCGCGTCGACAGTTTGGCGAGGACATCCTGCATGCGTTGAACGGGAAGCAACTCAGGCGATAATTCCCCGGTCCCCAGACGAATGATGCCCGGTTGGAATTCCGCATGGTTGATGATCTGCACGATCTGGGAGTTCGGTTGCTGCGTTCCGGCCTCGATATAGTCGTGCCAGTTCAACATCGGCTTGGCTGCCAAAGAGTCCCATACCGTGCTGACGACCCGCGTCCCGCCGCCCGCGTTGCCTTCCAGCAGTCCTTGCGCGATCAGCTCGTCCACAGCGGTTACGATCGTGCTGCGATTAACGCGAAACATGTCCGCGAGCTGACGTTGGGCGGGAATACGCATGCCCGGCGCCCACTCTCCGGTCGTCATTTTCTGTTTGAGATAGTGTTCGATCTGACGATGCAGCGGCTCTTGTGAAGCGCGGTCCGGCTGCCATTCCATAGGATTCATCATGACTAAACCCCCAAAGGACGATTTTGCCTTATTATACGATTTGGTTGGTTCGGATGCCATCCATTTGGTTGGAGACAGGAAGACCCGGTTCCCTTACAATGAACATCATCTACATAAGGGGGCCTCTCCGTGCAAACCGTCATCTTCCATGCGCTTGTCCTTTCATTCAGCCTTATCCTTCCGCTTGGCGTTCAAAATGTGTTTATTTTCAATCAAGGCGCCGTTAGTCCGCAATATCGCCGCGTGCTGCCGGTCGTCGCGACCGCCGCCTTCTGCGATATGCTGCTGATCGGTTTGGCCGTAACGGGCGTTTCGCTGATCATCCTCGTTCATGATTGGGTCCGCATCAGCCTCCTGCTCGTCGGTGCCGTCTTCTTGACCGTGATGGGGATCTCCATGTGGAGAAGTCGCCCCCAATCAGCCGATCAGCATCGCCATCAGCTTCCCGTTCGCCGGCAAATCGTGTTTGCTTTGTCCGTCTCGCTGTTAAATCCGCATGCGATCCTAGATACGGTCGGCGTCATCGGCACCAACTCGCTGCAGTATACGGGCATGGATAAAATCGCGTTCGCGGCCATCTGCATGCTTGTATCCGCCATATGGTTCGCTTCGCTTGCGTTCGCCGGGCGTCAGGTAGGCAAACTCGATGGTAGCGGCGCCTTCCTCGGTGTGCTCAATAAGCTTTCGGCTCTCATGATGTGGGGAATTGCGGCGTACATGGTTTACGGACTTACAAGTTAGACGGGACTCTTCATCCGGCCTCTCGCCACAATAAACAAACCCTCCTGATCGCGTGCAGGAGGGTTTGTTCTTCGTATTCAATTAGTCCAGGACGGCCGCGATATGTTTCTTCGTCACCGACCAGTGCGAGCTGTTCCAAACATTCTTTTTGTCCTTGAACAGGATAATCTGCGGAGACGCATGCGTCACCTTGAGGTCCTCGGCAATCTGATTCGAGACCGGTCTTGATTCGATTACTTTGACGAGGTAGTACTCCGTATTCGCGTTCGGGTTACTCTTCAAGTAATCCTCGTATTCCTCCAATGCGCTGGAGCTGACCGGGCAACGCGTGCTGTGCTTCAAAATCAGCTGCTGCTTGGCTTCCGATTGAGCCAGCATGTCGTTCCATTCTTCAAGCGTCGTGATTTCCTTCCACATAAGACGCACCTCCCACTTACTATATGTAATACACTAAAGATTTCTTTCAGAATCAACTATACAGGAATCAAAATGCGGTGCCAAGAATCTTTTTCCTTCATCGCGCGCTAGAATAAGTCCTTTTTAACCGGCTTTTGCTTTTTGATTTTGTTCTGGAGCGCCGGCAAGTGGCGAATGCTCCGGTGCATCGGACCTTTGCAGATCGGGCATACCGGTTCTGCCGCCGCCAATTCTTCGCGTACCCATGCTTTGCATTCGGCATCCTTACACTTGTAAATCTTGGTCGGCACCAATTTCGGTTTATCTTGTTCTTCTGTCACGTCAACACACCTCGCAATGGCTTTTCAACTGTTCTATTGTAACCGCGGCCCCCTGCAAAAGATACCCCCTTATCAAAAGTGTCACCTGTCAACAAGCGCTTTTTTCGCCAGGTTTAGGTTCTCATCGTTCGCAATGCCAGTGAAAAAGCCTTCGACCTGCAGCAAGCTGCAAATCGAAGGCTTGATTGTCCATGCAAACGACGAGCAATTACCCTTCCAGGAGCAAGGATTCCGGATCCTCAAGCAATTCCTTCACCGTCACGAGGAAACGAACCGCTTCCGCGCCGTCGACAATACGGTGGTCATACGAGAGCGCGATGTACATCATCGGACGATTCTCCATGCGTTCCGCGTCGATCGCGACCGGACGGAGCTGGATTTTGTGCATGCCGAGAATACCGACTTGCGGCGCATTCAGAATCGGCGTCGACAGCAGGGAACCGAACACGCCGCCGTTCGTGATCGTGAACGTTCCGCCTTGCAGGTCGGACAGATCCAATTTGTTGTTGCGGGCTTTGCCTGCCAAGTCGAGGATTTCTTTCTCGATGCCGGCGAAGCTCAGACGGTCCGCATCGCGAACGACCGGTACGACGAGACCTTCTTTCGCCGATACCGCGATACCGATATCATAGAACTTCTTCACGAGAATGTCGGAGCCTTGAATCTCCGCGTTAAGCAGCGGGTACGCCTTCAGCGCGCCGACAACGGCTTTCGTGAAGAAGGACATGAAGCCCAGGTTGACGTCGTGTTTGTCTTTGAACGCGTCCTTGCGGCGTTTGCGAACGTCTAGGATCGCCGTCATGTCGACTTCGTTGAACGTGGTCAGCATGGCTGCCGTACGCTGCGCTTCGACCAGACGATTCGCGATCGTCTGACGACGGCGGGACATCGGGCGACGCTCAACCGGTTTGCCCGGAATGGCTGCCGGAGCGGCCGCGGCTGGTGCCGCTACTACCGCAGGCACGACTTCTACTTTGCGTTCCGAGTGTCCGCTGACGTCGCTCTTCGCGATGCGACCGATCGGATCTGCCGTTGCCACTTGACCCAGATCGATGCCGCGTTCGCGAGCAAGCTTGCGGGCAGCCGGCGTAGCCGCGACCGATGCCGCTTCGTTCGATGCTGCTGCCGGCGCAGCCGCAGGAGCTGCCGCAGCTACCGCTACCGGAGCAGCTGCAGATTCTGCCGCCGCAGGTGCAGGCGCCGCTTGCGCCGCAGGGGCCGGAGCCCCTCCCGCTGCTGCTTCGCCGATGCGTCCGATAATGGAACCTACCGCTACCGTCTCGCCTTCTTGATTTATAATCTCTGCCAAGACGCCGCTCTCTTCGGCGCTGATTTCCAAATTAACTTTGTCGGTCTCGAGTTCAACCAGCACGTCGCCTTGGTTAACCTTGTCGCCTACTTTCGCGATCCACTTGGCAATTGTACCTTCTGTAATCGATTCGCCCATCTCAGGCACTTTAATCTCGCTCATCCCGAAATCCTCCTTCAATTCATGCGAACAAACCGTAACTGTTGCTCCTATTCGAGCGATGTTCCGCGCTTAGGCGGCCGATATGTTTAGCGCGCGCTCTGCGGCTCGCGCGATTTGCCTTTGCTGGTCAGCGAACTCCGGTCGAATGCGCCGGCAATGATCCGCTGTTGTTCTTGCTGATGCACTTCCGTGAAGCCGGTTGCCGGGCTCGAGCGCTTCTGACGGCCGACGTAACGAACCGGAACCTCCTTCGGCGCGCGTGCGGTCAGGCGAGGTTCCACGAAGTTCCATGCGCCCATGTTTTGCGGTTCTTCTTGTACCCACAGGATTTCCTTCAGGTTCGGGAAGCGCGTGATAAGGCGCTCGATCTCGACTTTCGGGAACGGGTACAGCTGCTCGATGCGCGCGATATGGAGCCAGCTCAGATCTTCCTTGTAGGCGTCGATCGCCGTGTCCAGGTCGATCGCGATTTTGCCGCTGCAGAAAATCAGTCTTTCGACCGCTTCCGGCTTGCCGCCTAGACCCGGTTGCTCCAGTACAGGCAGGAACGAACCATCGCTGAACGCGGACGGATCGGACGCGACCTTCGGATTACGCAGCAAACTCTTCGGCGACATCATGATCAGCGGCTTTGCTTCTACGGTCTCGGACAGCATCGATTGACGGCGCAACAGGTGGAAATACTGCGATGCGCTGGTCAAGTTCGCGACCGTCCAGTTCTCGTTGGCGGCTTGCTGCAGGAAACGTTCCAGGCGCGCGCTGGAGTGCTCCGGCCCCTGGCCTTCGTAACCATGCGGAAGCAGCATGACCAGACTCGAGAATTCCGACCATTTGTCGCGGCCGGACGAAATAAATTGGTCGATGACGACTTGCGCGGCGTTCACGAAGTCGCCGAACTGCGCTTCCCAGATCGTAAGCGTCTCGGGAGAGTACACGTTATAGCCGTATTCGAAGCCGAGAACGGATTCCTCGGACAACGGGCTGTTGTAAATCGCAAACGACGCTTTCGCTTGAGGCATCACGTGCAGCGGGCAGAATTTCTGACCCGTAACCGTATCGTGCATGACCAGGTTGCGATGCGCGAACGTGCCGCGCTCGGAATCTTGTCCGGAGACGCGGATTGGCTTGCCGTCGGCGAGAATCGTCGCGAAGGCGAGCGCTTCCGCATGGCCCCAGTCGACTTTGCCGCCTTCGTCCAGCATGGCTGCCCGGCGTTTGAGGATCCGGTCCAGCTTGCCGTATACGTTGAACCCTTCCGGCCACTTCAGCAGCTCGTCGTTGATCGCCTTCAAGTTCGCGAGCGGTACGGCTGTAGCCGTATTGGCGGAACGGCGGCGCGGCGGCGCATCGGAGACGGCGGCAGGCAACGATTTGGCGCCTGCCTCCTGCGGACGCTTCGCTTCTTCAAGCGCTTCTTGAAGTTTCGCGACGATCTCTTCCTTCATCTTCGCGACTTGCTCTTCCGTTACGAGGCCGCGCCTCTTCAGCGCTTCCGCGTATTGCGTGCCGGCCGTCGGATGTTTGCGCTGCTTCTGATACACGAGCGGCGAAGTGACGTCCGGATCGTCCGTCTCGTTATGTCCGTTACGGCGGTAACCGATCAAATCGATCAAGAAGTCCTTCTTGAACTTATGGCGGTATTCGCATGCCATGCGTACGATCGCCAGACAAGCTTCAGGATCGTCCGCGTTGACGTGAACGATCGGGATATTGAATCCTTTGGCCAAATCGCTCGCATAGTAAGTCGAGCGGGAGTCGCTACTGTGCGTCGTGAAGCCGATCCGGTTGTTGACGATAATGTGGAACGTGCCGCCATTCTCGTAACCGATCAGCTTCTTGAAGTTCAACGACTCCGCAACGATCCCTTCCCCTGCGAAAGCGGCGTCGCCGTGCATGACGACGCAAGCAGCCGCTTCGAAATCGGTAGTCGGATAGCCAGCCGCGGTGCGATCGTCTTGAGCCGCGCGCGCGAAACCTTGCACGACCGGATTCACGTACTCCAAGTGGCTTGGGTTATTCGCCAGCGTAATGCGCGTCTCGACCGTCTCGCCGGCTTTCACCGAGCGATGCGCGCCGAGGTGGTATTTGACGTCGTCCGTCCAGCCGAAGTTGATGCCGGCCGAGCCTTCGGACGGTTCTTTGTGCGGTGCATGCAGGAACTCGGTAAAGATTTTGCTGTATGGTTTGCCAAGAACATGAGCCAGCACGTTCAAGCGTCCGCGATGCGCCATGCCCATCATAATGTTCTTCGCGCCGTCATGCGCGACTTCGCGCACGATCTCGTCGAGCATCGGCACGAGCGCGTCGTTACCTTCCAACGAGAACCACTTCTTGCCGGCGAACGAGCGGTGCAGGAACGACTCGAAGTTCTCCACTTCCATCAGACGCTTCAGCAGGTCCGTGCGTTCTTTGGACGATAACGGCTTGGCCGCCATCCCCGTCTCGGCCTGGCGAGTGAGCCAATTGCGTTCGTCTTCCGCATGAATATGGCCGAACTCGAATCCGAAGGATTGGGTGTATACGCGTTTCAATTCTTGAATCGCTTCCCATCCGTTCTTGATCGACTCCGGTGCATCTTCCCAAATCAGCGCGGCGGGGAAAGCCGCCAGATCCTCTTTGGTTAAATTATACGTTTCGGGCTCAAGCAGACGCGTATCCGGCGGCGAATCCGTTCCAAGCGGATAAATGTTCGCGGCCAAGTGGCCCTGCGTCCGAATGTTGATGACCAGCTTGCCTGCGTCGACGAGCTTTTTATAATACGCCGGATCAGGAGCGCTTGCCGTCGCAGGCGCGATGCCCGCCGTTCCGGCCTGCGCTTCCGTTACCGGAGGAGGTCCCCATTGACGGAACATGTCCTGGTAAGCGGCGTCTACCGAAGACGGGTCTTGCGTAAATTTCTCATACTGCTCTTGAATGTAGCCCATGTTAGGGCCGTAGTACAATTGCCAGGGCGACTGGCGATTCGATGAATTGACCGTCATGCCTGTTAACCTCCGCATTGTGTAACGTACACAACATTAGTTCTCTTTAGAATTAGCCTGCTATTACTTTGCTCAACCATTGGCTTGGTAAACCGTCTTTCTCCGACTTGCCTAATTTCTTCAATGTTTCTTTACAATAAAGCTCATCATCATCGTAATGAAAAGCAAGCGTTTTTACAAATAGTAACCTTAGATGCAATTCATCTCGAAAACAGATGGGTTGTGCTAATTTTACCTGCATATACGGGATGAACAGCCGGCCGATAGATCTGTGTCGCATCTTCCGATGCGGATATAAATGAAAACGCTCTCTAAACTCTCGCTTGGTTGCAAGTATGCGATTCTGTTAATATGGTTAAGAACTTTAACAGCATGGAGGCATACAGATTGCAAAAATTGATTTTTTTCGTTGGCGTGGCGGGCACGGGCAAGACGACGCTCGCGCGCATGTTGAGCAAACAAATTCCCGCGGCCTTTCTGGATCGGGACACGATCGGCGGACGTTTCGTCGAACGCATGCTGGAGATGAACGGCCTGGATCCGAAGGATCGGGACTCCGATTTCTATAAGCAGCACCTTCGCGATTTGGAATACAATACCGCAACAGACGTGTGCATCGAAAATTTGGCCGCCGGCCAGAATGTGTTCATGATCTCCCCGTTCACCGCCGAGCTTAAAAACAAGCAGTGGATCGAAGAAGTCCTTACCGCCGCCAAGTTAAAAAAATCGCAGGTCGACGTGAAAGTCATCGTCGTCACGCTCGAGGATATGGATCTTCAGAAGCTTCGGATTATCGATCGCCAATCCGAGCGCGATCAATGGAAGTTAGATCATTGGGACGATTTCGCGAAACGAGTGGATTTCGTGCCGCAAATCAATTGGGACCTTCCCGCTTCCTCGATTCTCGTGTTCGACAACAGCGGTTCGCTGTCGCCTCGCAAGGAACAGCACTTATACGATTTCGTCATGAACGAGCTTCCGATTCCAGCTACATAAGCCAAAAAAAGCCGGGTCCCTTCTAGGGTTGCCCGGCTTTCGTTTCGTCAAACGGTCGAATCGGATTGAAACGCGAATTACGTCCTCGCTTTCACGATCAAGGAGAATACTTTGACATCGGAGACATCGTTGTGCCGGACCGTCGCCAACATATAGACGAGCGTGTCGTTCGCGGGACGATTGATCGTCTTGCCGTCGTCGGAGACAATGCTTGGATTGCTGGAACGCCACGATACCGAACTGCCGTTCACGCCTTTATCCGGCAGGCCAATCGCTTTCGTTACGCTGGAAATATGATCGCCCGAGCCGAATTGCACGAGCAGCGCGTTCATGTCCGCGGCAACCCTTTCGGCATCGGTCAATGCGGATTTGACGGTCAGCTCGAATACTTTGACGTCCGTGTAGCTGCCTGCCGTAATAATCGCGGTCATGAAGATCTTCATCGACGACGTCCCGCTCGGGAGCGCCAATGTTTTGCCATCGTTGGACAATACGGTCGGCATGCTGGACGACCATACGATGGTCGATCCGTTCTCGCCGGTCGTCGGCAGTTTGTCGAGCGGACGGGTTACGCTGCCGGCATTATCGCTGCCGCCGAAATCGATCGCCAGCTTGCTCTTATCCAGTCTTGCGCGATCCGCATCCGATACATGCAGTTGCTTGACGATCAGGGTGAACGATTTCACCTGCGCGGCGCTGCCTTGGCGAACGATCGCCGTCAGCCGCACGGCGGCATCCCCCGCCCCGTTAGCCGGGCGATTGACGGTCAGCCCGTCTTCGGATATGACCTGCGGCGCGCTGGAGTACCATTTGATATCGCTTCCGTTGCTGCCTTTCAGCGGGAGCCGCTTGAGCGCTTGAGTCACGTTGTCGCTGCGGTCGCCGCCGTTGAACGAGATGGCAAGCGCGGCCGCGTCCAGCGCCACTTTCTGTTGAGACGACAAGCCTTGACGCTTCACCGTTACCTCGAATGTCTTCGTTTCCTTCGCGCGGCCCAGCTGCAGCGTTGCCGTCAATTTGACTCTCTTATCCGCATTGGCGTGACGCGTGACCTTCTGGCCGTTGTCGGAGATAACCGATCTATCGGAAGACCGCCAAGCGATCTTGGAACCGTTCGCGCCGCGGGTCGGGAGCGATATCGGACCGGTCACGCTGCCTGCCGAATCGCCCTCGCGATAACCGATTCGAAGCGCTTCCTTGTCCTTCGCGACCTTCGCGCTGTCGGAAGTCGTCGGACTGCCGTTCGAGCTGCACTCTTTCTTGAAATAATCGATGTAATACCGAATTTGCCACTTGGTGCGATCATCCTTGGTCTTGTTCAACTTCTCCTGCAGCGAAGCCAAAATATCTTGGCAGAACTCCGAATATTCCGGTTTGCCGCCATGCTTGGATGATCCGCCATCGGCCGCAACGACGCTACCTCCGGATACGATCATTGCAGCGGCCATAAATCCGATCAGCCATCTTTTCACGTTCATCGCTCCTTTTATACGAAATGGATGTCCGTATGGGAAAATACGCCAAAACGCTTTCACCATCTTGAACGCTTCCGGACAGCGCAATGTTGCGCGAATGGACAAGCAGAAAATAAAAAAAACCCGCAACTCTGCGGATTTTTAATCTCGTTAAATATTATAGATTAATGTTATTAATTAAAGCGTGAACAAGTGTCGCCCGATCTTCGTGGTGACCGTCCTAGAATTCATCCACGTGGAAGTCGCGGTGACCGGATTGTAGTAGAACAATGCGCCGCCCGTCGGGTCGCTGCCCTTCACCGCCGCGCGCGCCGCCGTAAAAGCAGTTTGATTCGGAAGCAGCCAATATTGACCGTCTGCTACCGCGGTGAATGCGTATGGTTCCATGATGATGCCCGTGATGGTGTTCGGGAACAGCGGCGATTGCAGACGGTTCATAATTACCGCGCCTACCGCCACTTGGCCCGTATAGGACTCACCTCTAGCCTCGCCGTAAATCACGCGGGCCATCTTCGCCAGTTCCGGCTTGCTGACCGTCAACTTCTTCAGCTTCGTCCAGGTTGCGGGTCCGGCAATGCCGTTGACCGGCAATCCGTAGGCGCGTTGGAAATGGCGCACCGCCACTTGAGTCGAGAGATTGAATTTCGTTCCGATCGTCGTTGTATAGTAACCGAGCAGCTGCAGACGGAACTGCAAATCCGGCACGTCGACTCCCGAGCTTCCCAATTGAAGCGTCGCCGGCGTCGCCGCATGAGCGCGTTCTGAAGCGATAGCTGTCGATGCCGTAAATATGATGCAGGCCATTAACATGACCATAGCGCGTTTGATCATCGTCGTGTAATCCCCCTATGCAAGATGCTTGTTTTGTCTTAACGAGCAACATCTTAGCACGGGGACGCCGCGAGATGCGGTTCCTGAGAGTTTATTAATGTTTTATTAATGATATTAATTATTCCATCTTCCGTGTCGCTATGGCCGACTTAACGGCTCTTATAATGCCCCCGTAGCCGGTGCAACGGCATAGATTGCCCGACAGCGCCTCCGAGATTTCATCCTCGCTCGGGCTCGCGTTCTCGTGCAGGAGCGCTATGACCGAGATGACCATACCCGGCGTGCAATAGCCGCATTGGTAGCCGCCTTCCGCCAGGAACGCCTGTTGAATCGGGTCGATGCCGTCACCCGAAATCCCTTCGATCGTCGTAATCGATTTGCCCTCGCATTGATATGCCATCGTCAGGCAGGAATTAACCGGCTTGCCGTCCACGAGCACCATGCAGGCGCCGCACCGGCCGATTTCGCAGGAACGTTTCGTCCCCGTCAGCCCCAGATCGTCGCGCAATATATGAAGCAGCCGTTTGCTCAACTGTACGTCCATCTCGACGGGCGAACCGTTCAAGGTGCACTGCAGCGTCTGCTTCGCACCTGTATTCTCGGATGGTTCGATCATCGGTCTTTCACCGCCTTCCTAAGGGCATCCGTCGGCTTCTGCAGTTCCGATGGATCGATCGGGAGTCTTGAAATCCGCGTGCCTACAGCTTGGAAGACGGCTTCCGCGATGGCCGGAGCAAGACCTACCGATCCAATTTCTCCCACGCCTCTTGGCCCGTGCGGGTCGCCTTCCGGCAGCTCCTCGATCGGCACGACCTCGAAGCCGCCTCGGGAATCCGCGATCGTCGGGATCAAGTAGGTGTCGAAATTTCTCGTCACATAGCGGCCTTCGTCCATGATCGCTTCTTCCGTCAGCGCGTAACCGAGCGCCATGCTGCTGCCGCCTTCGATTTGTCCGAGATAGCCTTGGGGATTCATCACCGGGCCTGCCGCAACCGCGTGGAATTGATCCGTGACGCGCACGCGGCCGGTGAGCGTATTCACCTCGGCTTCGACGGCGACGGCGGCGTACGTATACAGCAAGTGGGCGCCGATCCGCTTCGTGTCCGAGGCCGGGAAGATGAAATTGGTCTCGACCGCGATTTCTTCGCTCGAACCGGCGGCAAGATTCTGATAAGCGAGAAGCAAGCGCTTCTCTCCGCTCTTCTCGCGCACGCCGCCTTCGCCGATCGCCAGCTCTTCCGCCGGCCGGTCCAGCTGCGCGGCCGCCGCCTTGAGCAGCGCCGATCGGAACGGATCGCGCATCCGCTGCAGCGACTGCCACATCATGCTGGTCGCGCGCGACGCCGTCGTCGATCCGCTGTCCGGCACCCGATCGGTGTCGCCGATGACGATGCGGAAGTCGTCCGGCGCGAAGCCGAACTCTTCGATCAGCATCAGCTCCAACGTTGCGATCAGCCCTTGGCCGAATTCCTCGTACCCGAACAGCGCTTCGATCTTCCCGTCCGCCGCCAGCCGTAGCCTGCCGCCGGCCGGATCGGGAATGCCGAAGCCGAGGCCGGCGCCGTGCATGACGAACGCGGCCCCGATTCCTTTGCGAATCCATGGCGGCGACGAAGGAGCGGAAGCGGCGTACGCAAGGCGCTCTCGCCTTGCGTATAATGCCGACTCCGCAAGCGTGCGCCAGACTTGCTCCGCGCCGTTCGTCTGCGCGATCGGATGCCCGAATGGACCCGGATCCTCCGCGCGTCTCCTATTTCGTTGCCGGAATTCCCACGGATCGATTCCCGCCTTATACGCAAGCCGATCCATCTGTCCTTCCAGCGCGAATATCGCTTGATTGCCGCCGAACCCGCGGAACTCGCCCGACATTCCGTTGTTCGTATGGACCGACACGCCGGACACGTACAAATGCTCGTAACGGTAGGGCCCTATGACATGCTCGACCGCGAAATTCAGCACCTCGGCGCCTAGCGTCGCGTACGGCCCGGTATCGGCGATAATATTTACGTCGTGCGCCATGATCCGGCCGTCCGCATCGATGCCGGTTTTCATTCTGATTTTCATTGGATGCCGTTTCAAGCCGGCGCGCACCGATTCCCAGCGGGAATTGTGGATTTTAACCGGACGGCCCGTATGCAAGGCGAGCAGCGCGCCGTAAGGTTGAATGTTCAGCTCGTCTTTGCCGCCGAACGAACCGCCGATGGGACTCGATACGATGCGAATGCTCGCCTGTGGCCGGTCTAGAATGCGCGAGAGCTGCAGCCGGTCCATCAGACCGTGCTGGGTCGGGGCGTAAACCGTCAACCGGCCGTCCGGTTCGGGAACGAACAGCCCGCCTTCCGTCTCCATATAAGCGTGCATCTGCCTAGGCGTGATGTAGGTTTCTTCCACGATATGCGCGCAGCCCTCGAACCCATCCGCAATATTACCCCGTTCATATCCGGCGCGGTGCAGCACGTTGCCGTGCGGGTGAAGCTTCGGCGCGCCGTCGGCCAGGGCCGCTTCGGGATCATCGACCGGCGCGAGCGCGTCGTAGTCCACTTCGATGAGCGACAGCGCGTAATCCGCCAGCTCCGGCGTATCCGCGGCGACCGTCGCGACTGCGTCTCCCACGTAACGCACGTAATCTCGGCACAGCACGGGTTGATCCTGCACGGCGAT
Source organism: Paenibacillus methanolicus (assembly GCF_008124765.1). Taxonomy (GTDB): domain Bacteria; phylum Bacillota; class Bacilli; order Paenibacillales; family Paenibacillaceae; genus Paenibacillus_Z; species Paenibacillus_Z methanolicus. The sequence goes on from NZ_VNHS01000001.1 coordinate 911,971, forward strand.
CCCATAGCCGTTCAGCCCCGGTACGTCGCGCCAGGTCAATACCGCATGAACGCCTTCCAGCGCTTCGGCCTCGGACGTATCGATTGACTTGATGCGGGCATAAGGATGCGAGCTGCGCAGCACCCGGCCATGCAGCATGCCGGACATGCTCATATCCGTCAAGTAGGTTAACGCGCCTGTCACCTTGGCAGGCCCGTCAGGCCTGATCCGCCATCTCCCGCCGCTAGTTTCCCGGTTCAACGCCATCTCTCCTCACTCCTTATGCAAAACGCTCCCGTAGGCGCCAAAGCTCGGCAACCAGTAAATTCGCCACCGTCATCTTGCGATAGCCGCGCGAAGCGAATAAATCGCCGACAGGCTCGAATTCGTCCATCGCCGATCGGTGAACCTCGGCCGCGCAATCTTCTCCGAGCGGGTCGGCATGCCGTTCAAGCAGCCGCTCCGTCCGCTCAAGCCGCTTCGGAATGGTCTGCCCGCCGCCGGCCGCGATGCGCACTTCCTTCAGCTTGCCGGCAGCATGTTCCATTCCCGCCGAAATCGCTAATGACCCGACCGAAGGCGTGAATGCTTCTCTGCGGCCGACCTTATGGTAGATGCGTACGGAAGCCGATCGGTCGGAATCCACCTTCAGCAGAGGAGCTGACCTTATGTCATTCATCGTGCCTGCGCCATTCACGCTCTCCGTGCCATGCTGCACTCGAATCTGCACGAGGACGCGTCCCGCCTGTTCGCTGCCGGAAGCAGCCAGCCAATCTTCCAGCGGTTCGGCTTGCATGCCATTCTTCCCCAGCCAGATCAGCTCGGCCTCGTCCGCGAGCAGCGCGGGGAGCGAGTCTCCGATTCGAGATACGACATTACCGCCTAACGTAGCCAAATTGCGAATCGACGGCGCCGCGATATTGCGGACGGCTTCGGCGAGCAGCGGGAATGCCGTCTGGACGAGCGGATCTTTGCGCAGCGCGGCGAGCGGGCAGCAAGCGCCGATTACAAGCTCGCTTGGTTCCAACGCATACCCCGCCAGCATTGGAACTGCGCTCAAGTCGATCAAATGCGCCGGCAAGACAGCCGTCCCCGCCTCCCACTGCGTGCGCAGCAGCGTGCCTCCCGCCGCATAAACGGCAGTCTCGCCTAACGATTGTTTCATCCGATAAGCCTCCCCGATCTCTTGGGGACGCCATACGGTCGGCATAACGGACATGCCGGGATGCGTGTTCGGCATGCGAATCGCCTCCTTGTTTGCGTTAAAATCGCTATCCCTGGATCTATGGCATGCCGATTCACCGTCAAGTGCCATTGCCGCATGATATAGGTGAAAGATTGCTAATGCATCGTTGTCAACGATAGGTACCGCTCTTCGCTTTGGTCTGGATCGCCTGCCACAGCATACGGGCGTGCTCGAGATCCTCCTGCGTATCCACGTCTACGAACGCCCACTCGGCGACGAACCGAGCGACGGCTCCCCGGTATTCCGGATTGCGAAAAAGTCCTCTGGCGCCTTCGTCCCCTTCCAGATCGCCAAGAACGGGAAACAGGGAACGGCTTAGAATAGCGGGAGGCATCGGCGTCTGTCCCTTGCCCGATGCCACGTAATCGAGGAAGGGGCTGCCTTGGTAGATCTTCTTCAGTCTGCGAAGCTGCAACGAGGATACGAATGGCTGGTCGGCGAGCGAGATGAGCACGGCGTCGGGGTTCTCGCCGCGAAGCGCGTCGATGCCCGCTTGCAGGGAACGAGACAGACCTTGCGCCGCATCCCGGCAGGGCGCAATGCGAAGTTCCGGAAGAACGGTCCTCGCCTCTTCTCGTTCGCACAGCCACAGCAGCGGGTCATCGGGTCTTACGACGACGACGATCGGACTAATGCCACAGCGACACATCTCCTTAAGCCCGCGGCTGCCGAGCGTAATGCCCGGCGAAAGCTCGAGCGACAGCTTGGGTTCGCCCATTCGTTTGCTGGATCCAGCTGCCAAATAAATGCCTGCGATTTTCACTGCCGTGTCCCCCTTTGGCTCGTAAGGCGCGCCGCTGCGAGCGAACGGCGATCAGCTCCGCGACGATGCTGACGGCGATCTCGCACGGCCCTTCCGCGCCGATCCGTATACCCGCAGGCGCGTGAATAGGCGCCAACCGCGAACCATCCAAGCCATCAACCACGAGTTGAATTCTCCGCTGAGAACCGATGATGCCGATATACGCCATCTCCAATTGGATGAGCTCCGCGAGCATGACGCTGTCTCTGTGCGCTTGATGGCTGCCGATGACCGCATATCCTCCTCGCCGGATGCCCGCCGCGGCGATGATCGCCTCCGGCGCGCCAGCAACCAGCTCCGCGCCAGGGAAACGCTCCCGCTTCAACAATCCTTCGCGCCAATCCGCGACGATGACCCGGAAGCCCGCTTCCTGCGCCAGCCGGCTGATCGGCATCGCGTCTTCGCCCGCGCCGAACAGGAGCAGCGGCGGCCTCGGCACGAGCAGCGTCCGCGGAAATTGCGGGTCTTCGCTTGCCGACTCAGCGGCATCGCCGCTCTCCAGGCGGTAATGGAGCAATCCGCCGCGCTGCTCGCGGATCAGCCGAGTGGTCTCGCCTCGTTCCATACGTCGTCCGGCTTCCGTCAAACAATCCCACAAGTGGCCGCGCACGGGCTCTAGCATTACGCTGATCGCGCCGCCGCATCCGACCGACTCGCCCCATATGGCATCCTCGTCGGGATTCATATTGTAATCGACGCGCCGCATGTCCCCCGTACGCCAAACATCAGGCACGCGCGCTAGTAAATCCGCTTCCAGACAGCCCGGGCTGATGCTGCCAATCGAACCGGATTGCAGCCGGAACAGCATCGCCGCGCCGGTCTTGCGATAGGCGTGACCTTTCACCGACGCGATGGTCGCCAGCACGGCAGGCGCGTCCTCCTGACGAATCGCTTGTAGAATAGGTTGATAATCCATAGACAACGCCCCCATCTTAACGGCCGATGTGCCGGTTTTGCCAGAAATAAATGTTAGTATTCCTTACATAATAGTGCAATGAATTCGTTTAATCAATATATATGTAAGATTACATAACATTGATTACGAATATTAAACATTCATCTCTACCGAAACTCCATGTTCGGCTAACGCGCAACAAAGAGGCGGACATCCAATATGGACATCCGCCTCTGCGAGGACAATTTACTACCTTTGAATTAGAGTGCTTTCACCATGGCGACATGCGGAATATCCGCTTCCATGAACACGTCCGAGATTCGCTTATAACCCAACTTCTCGTAGAACGGCTCGGCGTGCGTCTGCGCGTGCAGCTTCGCTTTCTTCAGCCCTTTCGCCTGCGCTAGGGTCTCCAGGGCATCCATGATGTGCCGGCCCAAACCCAGCTTGCGGTATTCAGGCAATATGCAGATGCGCTCCATCTTAGCCAAGTCTTCCACGACGCGAGTCCGCCCTGTCCCGACCGGCTGGCCTTCATGGTACACGAGCACATGCTCGGCGCGCTCTTCATGCTCGTCGTATTCTTCCTCTTCAGACACGCCTTGCTCGCCCACGAAGACGATCTTCCTAATTTTGTAGACGGCTTCCAGCTCGTCTTTGGAGAGGGCTTGTTTCGTTATCATGCTGTCTTCATCCTTTTCACGTAATCTATCAACGGAGCAAACGGATCATCTGCACGACCGACCTGCGGTCTCCCGGCAGTACGGCTTCCGTGCTTCGAAGCTGCGACGAGCCGTCGCCGTCGAGAAAAATGCCGCCTAGCAGCGCCGCATCGCTATCCTGCTTGTCGTATTCCATTATGGCTTGTCTAAATTGCGAGGCCGTCGCGGCATTCTCGCTCACGATCAGCAACAGACGTCCGCGATCATCGTATACGGCCGCGGTCCGCAGGCGCCGGTCATCCGGGAAAGGCATCCGCTCGGCGTCCGCCTTCCAACGCCACATACTCTCGGGACCGGGGCTCAAATCAAGACTAATGCCGCCTTGCGCCCAATACCGATGCCGATCCGTCACCTCGATATCGGCTGCGCTTCGCACCGTCTGCACGCTGAACTTCGCGGCCGCCGAATCCCAGACTAAGGTGCCTCTCGCATACTTGACGTTCTCTTCCCCCGAGCCGTAACCGGACGCCGCGTTCACGGGGACGTCGTTATGCACGGCAATGCTCAGTAGCGCCCTCTCGTAAAAGAAGCCGCCGTTCACGCCGAAGAATGCCGTATCCGCCACGTTCGCGTTCACCCGCTCGAACTTAATATTATCCGGCGACGTCTTCAGCAGATGGATCTTGACGCCGTCCGGCGACTCGTGCCGGCTGTACGCGTACTCGCGAAATCCGTCCGGCTTGTCGCCATCCGGCCGGATTAGCATGTACGCGATTCCCGAGAACACGAAGAGCGCCGCAATCAGGATTGCCGCGCCCGGCGCGTTAAGCATTGGCCATCTTCGGCGGCTCACCCGGTTCTCCGCGTCCGTCATGGATGGGTCAAATGCTGAAGCGTCAGCATGAACAGTTGCTCCACATGATCGTCGTCCAGCGAATAAAAGACCGTCTTGCCGACTTTGCGGCGCTTGACGATCCGAAGATTGCGCAGCAAGCGCAGTTGATGCGAGATCGCCGATTGTCCCATCTCCAGCACCTGCGTCAGATCATGCACGCACAACTCGCTTTGCTGCAGCGCATGGATGATTTTCACGCGGGTCGGGTCGCCCAATGCTTTGAACAGATCGGCCAGCTGCGCCGCGGACTGCTCGGTCACCAGCTTGCCCCGTATTGCCGCCAGATCGGCAACCGTGCCTTCGCATGTCGCCTCGCATGCTTCCATCGCCGTCTTCTCCATATATCTCTCACCCGCCATGTCCATTGGTCTGTCTTGCATTATAGCATATTTCGCAAGAAGGATGCAGGGCGCTAGCTGGCCGCTTCGCGGTCCAATGCGAACAAGCCGCCTGCGAGGCGGCTTGTTCAAAATACAAGATAACCGAATACTAATTGCTGCATTCCCAATCTTTGGATTGGGGACGCAAACCAATCAGCTTCTCTAGCTGAATGCTGCATTCCCAATCTTTGGATTGGGGACGCAAACCAATCAGCTTATTGCAAGCGAATGCGGCTAATCCGCACGTTGCCGGACAGAACCAAGCAAATATCCTGTCGGCCGCTCGCGCCGGTCAATTCGCACGCGACCGTATGCCACTCCTGGCTGCCTCTGGCGCTTACTTCCGTCTCGCCGACGAGCGTGCCTCCCGCGTCGCCCAATCGGATTTCGATGCGTCCGCCGCCTTTGATTGAGGCAACCCGAGCTTCGAATCTCGCGGCCCCGGCGCCGAGCTCTGCGTCACGGAAGAGTAACCATGCGCCGTTCGCCGCCGGCACGACGCAGGTACCGCCTTCTTTGCTTTCATCCAAATAGAGCCGGTCGTATTCGTCGTAATTCTCGGACCTCGTCCAATCGCTCAAATCGCGGGCAGGAACGGTCTCCCCTTCCACTTCAAGCGTAGCCGCAACCGCGATATCCGCGGACGAACGTCCGACTTGAATTTCGTAAGCACCGTTCTCGACGCAATATTGGTCGCGCGTGACGTCCCAGAACGCGAGCGCCTCGGCGTTCAATTCGAATTGAACGGTCTGCGTCTCTCCCGCGGCAAGCGCGATGCGCGCAAAGCCTAGCAGCGACTTGATCGGGCGCTCCACGCGCGATTGGATCGCACGGCCGTATAATTGAACAACCTCTTCTGCCTGCACTTCGCTCGCGTTCGTCACGTCGACCGAGATCGTTACGGTCTGGTCCGCTTGCAGCCTATCCGCGCTCAGTCGCAGATTGCCATAGTTGAACGTCGCGTATGTTAAGCCATGGCCGAACGGATACAACGCTTCGCCGTCGAAATATTGATATGTCTTCTTGCCCTTGCGGATATCGTACTCCATGAAGTCGGACAGCTGCTCCGAAGACTTGTACCACGTCATGTTCAGACGGCCCCCCGGGGCGGCGTCGCCGAACAAAATATCCGCGATGGCGTTGCCCAGCTCCTGACCTGCGTGCGACACGTAGACGATCGCCGGGACGTTCTCTTGGACCCAGTTGAGCGCGAACGGATAGCTGCCGACCACGACGACGACCGTATTCGGGTTCGCCGCATACACCTCGCGGACGAGACGCTCCTGCGATTCCGCAAGCGTCAGATCCGGGCGGTCGATCTCCTCTTTGCCGTTAATGAGCGGATGGTTGCCAACCACCACGACCGCGACTTCCGCTTCCTTCGCAGCGCGCACCGCGTCGGCCAAGCCGTCCTTCACTTGAATCACGCGCAGCGGAGCGGCATGATCCGCGCCCGGACGATCCGACAACGCCAATTCGTCGCCGCGCAGCTCGAGCGCCCGCTTGTTCCACGACGTCAGCTTTACTTCGCCGGACGCCTGCGGATGCACGTTCACGATTTCCTTCACGAACCAGCCCCAAATGTCGTCTGCGCCGGCCGTCAGCGTTGCGTCGTTCGCCGTAGTGACGTATTTTCCCGTCGTGCGGCTGATGAACGTATGCGCGCCCCATCCCCAATCCGTGGCGTGGAAAATCTCGCCTTCGCCTAGGACCGCTTTGACGCCGAGCGCGTCGTTATTCTCGACGGTCAACGCGCGGCCGTCCGCGCAAGCGAAGCGAACCAGATCGCTGCCGTCCTCGAATGCGACCGTCTTGCCTTCCAGCTTGCGCCCGATCGCTTCCAACGGCGTAACTTTGTAAGGGAACGTGCCGGAATACCAGTCGCGGTAGACGATGTTCGCCAGCGGTCCGATGACGGCCGCGCTATTCAACTTCCCGGCATTCAACGGGAGCAAGCCGCCTTCGTTCTTCAGCAGCACGACCGACTTGCGCGCCGCTTCGCGCGATAGTGCCGCATGTTCGGAAGACAGCAGCACGGATTCTCCGATCGCTTCGTACGGGTTGTCCTCGGGATTGAACTCGCCCAGCCGGATGCGCACGCGGAACGTGTTGCGGAGCGCGCGGTCGAGATCCGACTCCTCCAGCAGTCCTTGCGCAAGCGCCTCGCGGATCGCCGCGCAGACCGGCTCGAATTCGTCGGTAATCGAGTCGACGCCGCTTTTGATCGTGTCAGCCACCGCATGCGCGTATGTCTCATAGTAATGGTGATCGTTCACGATGCCCATCATGTCGCCGGCGTCGCTGACGACGAAGCCGTCCATGCCCCATTTCTCCTTGACGATACGATTGACGTCCTCGAGCAGCAGCGCCGGCGTGCCGTTGACCGAATTGTAGGCGGTCATCATCGATTGCGCCCCGCCTTTGACGAACGCCGGCTCGAATGCCTTCAAGTAATATTCGTGCATGTTGCGCGGATCGATCGATACCGAGCAGCTGCCGCGGTTGATCTCGTTGTTGTTGCCCAGGAAGTGCTTGAGCGTCGCGACCGCCTTGAAATAAAACGGATGATCGCCTTGAATGCCCTGGACGAGCGCGGCCGACAATTCGCCTGTCAAATGCGGGTCTTCGCCGTACGCTTCTTCGGTGCGACCCCATCTCGGATCGCGCTCCATGTCGACCGTCGGCGCCCAGAGCGTCAGGCCGTTGATTGCCGGATTGCGCTTATAGAAAACGCGGGCTTCGTCGCCGATGGCGGAACCGATCCGCTTTAGCAGTTCCGTATCCCACGTACAGGCCAAGCCGATCGGCTGCGGGTACGAAGTCGCTTCGCCGAGCCACGCGATGCCGTGCGCCGCTTCCGTGCCATGCTTATATGGGCCGATGCCGAGACGGTCGATCGCGGCCATATATTGCGGCATCAGCCGCACTTTCTCGTCTAGCGTCAATCGGGAGACAAGGTCCTCCACGCGCGCTTCGAGCGGCAGGGACGCGTCTTGGAACGGATATTGGGTCGTATTAGCCATGTTAAACACTCCTATCCCCGGCCTAAAGCCAGGTTATGCTATAGGGTGAGTGTACCATAGACGCGGGTTTTTACAGAACGGGAGCGATTAGTGGTGTTTTCATGTCATTTTTGGATACGGGACGATACTCTATGCGGCGACCAAAAAGAAGAACCGTCTCGCCCCGCGGCGAAACGGTCCTCGCTTGCTAATTCGGGGGAAATGCGGCGTGCAAACCGTCGCAGGCGCTTCTTCAAGCTTCATTGGCGACGTACATGGACAACGGGCTTGCTCCATGCGCCATCTCCCAAACCGGAAGCTCCTCGCCCTCGCCGAGCAGCATCCCCTGCGAGAACGCGATCCATTCCCGGATCGAATCGGGCTGGTCGAAATTCTCCATATTTTCAAGCGTCGTCTCCAGACGCTGAACCTCGTGCAAGTTATGCTTTTCCATCACCGTTCCGGTGAAGGCGTACAAGCATTTTTGGAAGAAAGACTGATGTTTGCAGCCGTCGTCGCCGGCGAGTTCGATCAAGACCGGCAAATTGTTGAAGTCGATGAGCGTGGCTGCCCAATGCGGATGCGGGAGGCTCGTCCCTTCGCGTGCCCAGCGGCGAATTTCGTTATGCGACGGATTCCATATATTTTTCATCATCATGGGTTATATACACTCCTGCCAAGTAAGCTCTAACGTTCCGTTTGAATTGAAACGCGCTGCGTCATCAAAGACGGCGATAACCGTTTCACCTTGCGTCGTCAGGCATTTGATATGTATATGTTGTATACCCTAAATGATGCAATTTTTATCACAACGAATCAAAAACTTTCGGGGTTGCGGGGGAATTGTCATTTTGAATTTTCCCGATTAACGGACTAACGTTTCTGAATGCGGCATCCATCACATTCTTCGCCGACGGTGAAAATTGGCACGCTTCCGCGCCTGCCGATCCGGGCATCCTACCGCTGAAGCAATCGACTGCCATTGCTGGCGCGTAGCTTCCTTGACGCCTAATCCAACGACGCTTCGGCGAAAGGACGGAATGCGACGATGAACGAATCATTGAACGGCTCGACGAGCGAATTCGTGGAGAAGCTGCACGATACGCAGGAGAAAGCCCAGAAGAACAAGGCGATTCACGGCAAGGGAACGCCATCCTCCAAGCTGCCGACCAAACAGCACGGCAACAATCCGTAATACCCGCGAACGGCAGAATCGGCTTCGCCCGAACTGCCGTTTTTTCCGATTCCCGCGGATTTCCAACGACCGCTCGCCTCTGCTACAATAGGGACAAGAGGTGAAGCGCATGAACATCATCAAGATCAAGGACCGGCAGGAGCTGGATCGCAAGGTGCCGAGCATGCCTTGGTACGTCGAGAAATTCATCGGCTACAAGCTGCCCGATCTCTCGCCCTCTTCGCTGCTCGAATACGTGCGCGATTACGAGACGTTCTTCTCCTGGCTGCTGGCCGAGGGGCTCGCCGAAGGACCCGCCGTGCGCGACGTGAAGCTGGAGGAGCTGGAGCGGCTGCATATGGACAGCATCGACCATTTCAAAATGTTTCTGGCTACCCGCAAGGAGCACGCGAACAGTCGCACGACGATTACGCGCAAGCTGTCTTCGCTCCGCTCGCTGTTTCATTATTTGAGCCAAATCGCGGAGGACGACAATTTCTACCCGCTGCTCAAGCGCAACGTGATGGCGAAGGTCTCGATCAAACGAACCAGCAAACCGAAAGATACGGCCGCCAAGCTCGAAGGCAAGCTGTTGCAGGAGAACGAGATCGACGAATTTATCCGGTTCATCCATGAAGATTACGCTAATGAGGTCGCGGATAATAAACAGGCGATCTACGCCTATACGCAGAATCGCGTTCGGGACACTTGCATCATCAGCCTCATTCTGAATTCCGGCTTGCGCGTCTCCGAGGTCGTCAACATGAACGTAGACGATTTCGATATGAAGAAGAAGCTGCTGTACGTCTTCCGCAAAGGCAAGAACGACGACACGTTCAAGACGCCGGTCTACTTCCGCCAGGAGGCCATTCGCGAGCTGCAGCAGTATATGGCGCTGCGAGATAGCCGTTACAAGGCGCCTAGACGCGAGAAGGCGCTGTTCCTCGCGATCGCCAACGGCAAGACGGAAGGCTCGCGCATGACGAAACGGGCGATTCAGGAGATGGTCATCAAATACGCCAAGCGATTCGGCAAACCGTATCTATCCGTACATAAACTCCGCCACTCGTTCGCGACGGATTATTATTTGCGCAACGATCTCTATATGACGCAAGAGCAGCTTGGTCACGCGTCCCCGGAGACGACGCAAATCTATGCCCATCTGACGGACAAAACGATGTCGGAAGCGATCGACCGCCAGAAAGAAGCCAAATCGACGGAAAGTCGCTAGCACAAGATACGAACTTCCGCAATGCAAAAGCGCGCCAGACGAATGCCTCCATTCGCCTGGCGCGCTCTCTTGTTATTCCTCGTAGATCATGCGATGCGTCATGCCGCCGTCGACCGTCAAATTAATGCCGGTCACGAAATCATTGCCCGCTCCCGTCAAATAGAAACAGGCTTTCAGAATATCGTCGGGCTTGCCCACCCGTCCGGAAGGATGCTGCTCATGATCGGCCGGACGCAGCGCGTCATAGTCCCCGTTCTCGATCCATCCCGGGCTGATGCAATTCACCGTAATGCCATGACCGCCGAGCGACACGGCCAGCGCATGCGTCAGCGAGACAATACCGCCCTTCGTTGCCGCATACGCTTCGCCGTTCGGTTCGGACATCGCCGCTCGGGTCGAGGCGATATTGACGATTCTCCCCTTGCCCTGCGCCTTCATCCGGATCGCCGCTTCCCTTGCGCACAGGAACGTCCCCCTCAGATTGACGTTCATGACGCTGTCCCATTCCTCGACGCTCAGCTCGAGCGGCGACTTCCAGATCCCGAAGCCCGCATTGTTGACGAGAATATCCAGCGTCCCGCCCTGCTCATTCACGCCGTTAAACAACGCTGCGATATGCGCGGGCGAACTAAGATCGGCCGCGATAAATTCCGCTTGGCCTCCGGATTCCCTGATCTTCTTCGCAAGCTGTTGTCCGGCGGCTCCATCCTTATCGGTCATGATCGTCCGGGCACCGGCCGCCGCGTAACCGTACGACAGATGCCGCCCGATTCCGCCGGTTGCGCCGGTAATAAGCACCGTTTGTCCTTCGAACGTAAACATCCTTCGCCTTCCTTCCCTTTCCTAATGGAACAGAGCTATTTCCCCAAGTACGCCATGGCCTGAATGATCGCTTCGTCGACCGGCAGAAGATCCGTGTCAGTGCGAACGCGAGGCTTAAATTCTACTTGTCCTTCCGCGGCTTCCTTCCCGATCACGATACGTACCGGGATACCGATCAGGTCCGCGTCCTTCAACTTCACGCCTAGCCGTTCGTCCCGGTCATCCAGCAGCGGCTCGATACCGGCGGCGCGCAGCTGCGCGTACAGTTGCATCGCAATCTCCCGCTGCCCGTCGTCCTTCATCGAGACGGGCAGAAGATGAACGCCGAATGGCGCTGCCTCGACCGGCCAGATGATGCCGCGTTCGTCGTGATGCTGTTCGATCATAGCAGACAACAGGCGGGTGACGCCAATGCCGTAGCAGCCCATGATGAACGGCTGGTCCTTGCCCTCGGCGTCCGCGAACGAAGCCTGCATGGCCGAGCTGTATTTGGTTCCGAGCTTGAACACGTGACCAATCTCGATGCCGCGATGAGCGGCAAGCTCCCGGCCGCAATGCGGACACGCTTCGCCCGCCCGTACATTACGCAGGTCGGCCACCTCGTCCAAGCGGAAATCGCGACCGGGTACGACGTTGCGGTAGTGGTGATCCGCCTCGTTCGCGCCCGCGACGGCGCTCGGCATGGCAGCAGCTTCGCGGTCGATGATCGTTCGGACGTCAAGCCCGACCGGTCCGGCGAAGCCGGTCGGCGCGCCCGTCACTTTGCGCACCGTCTCCGCATCGGCCATCTCGAGCGAGGCGGCTCCAAGCGCGTTCATGATTTTCGTCTCATTGGCCTCATGATCTCCGCGTATAAGAACCGCTACCGGTTCGCCGTCCGCCAGATAGAGCAGCGTCTTCAAGACATGCGAGGGCTTGATGCCGAGTTGCTCCTCCAGCTGCTGAATCGTGCGGATGGAAGGCGTCGCGAATTTCTGAAGCATGCGCTCCCCTTCCTCTTGATGGGCAGCGGTAATCGCGCTTGCTAGCGGCGCGGCTTCGGCCTTCTCCAGGTTAGCCGCATATTCGCAAGCGGTACAAGCGATGATCGTGTCTTCGCCGATATCCGCGAGCGCCATGAATTCGTGCGTGCCCCCTTCGCCGCCGATGGCGCCCGCATCGGCGAGCACGGCGCGAAAACGGAGGCCGAGCCGGTTGAAAATGCGATGGTAGGCTTCATACATCGTCTCATAGCTGCGCGACAAGCCTTCCCAATCGGCATCGAACGAATAGGCATCCTTCATGAGGAACTCGCGGACGCGAAGCAACCCGAACCGCGGACGCCGTTCATCGCGGAACTTGGTCTGAATCTGATATACCGTTAGCGGAAGCTTCCGGTAGGACGACACCTCTTGGGCGATGAGCGACGTGACGACTTCCTCGTGCGTCGGACCGAGCGCGAATTCCCTGCCACCCCGGTCGGTAAGACGGATCAGCTCCTCGCCATAGACGTCGTACCTTCCCGACTGCCGCCACAATTCTGCCGGCTGGAGCGCCGGAAGCAGCACTTCGTTGGCCCCTGCCGCCTCCAATTCTTCCCTGATCACGGCCTCGACTCGCTGCAGCGCCCGCCTGCCGAGCGGCAGCAGCGAGTAGATGCCGGCGGCAACCTGACGGATGCAGCCAGCCCGCAGCAGCAGCTGGTGGCTGATGGCTTCCGCGTCCGCCGGAATGTCGCGCAGCGTAGGCGCAAACAATTGACTCTGTTTCATGCGATCTCTCCTTCTAGGCGCCGAAAACGCAAATAAACGCGCCCGTCCCCGGTAAAGGGACGAGCGCGCTCGTGGTACCACCCCGTATTCGACCAGTCCCATGGCTTGATCGCGCGGCATGGGTCATTCTGGTCCTCTCGGCATTGGTAACGGGGAATGCCCCGGCCGCGGATACTTGGCGCGAACGCGGTTCGCTGCGGCAACTTACAAGGCGGGATGCTTATGCCGCGCGGGAATCTCTCAGCCTAGGATTCCTTCTCTGGGGCGTGGCGTTGATAAGCTTATTTCCTTGTTCGGCGTTATTGGCGAATATTTGTTTAAAAGTACACCAATTTGTCAAACAAGTCAACGCCATTGCGAAGACGCTATCGTAATATTTAAGGGAATGAAATGATATCATCTTGGAGGCTGTCACTAATGACGTTGAGAACGGCTGTTGGAAGATTTCGGTTGATCGCGTTCGTGGAGGGGTTATCGTTTCTCGTGTTGTTGTTCATCGCCATGCCGCTGAAGTATTGGGCGGACATGCCCAGGGCCGTCTCGATCGTCGGGGGCATTCACGGGGCGTTGTTCGGACTCTATATGCTGGCGCTGATCCATGCCGCGATTGAGGCCAGATGGCCTTGGAAACGGGACGCGCTGGGCTTTATACTTGCCTTTATTCCGTTCGGAACTTTTCTGCTGGATGCTCAAATTCGCCGGAATCCATCCGGTCGCTAAGTGGTCTGGTTGTAGAGGGCCGGCTAATTTTTGACATCCGGGCGAAAATCGTCCCTGAATGTGTCGAGTCATGCGCTCGCCCGGGAAATAAAAGCGCGTCTATTTCCCGGCGAAACGTCTATTGCCCGATGCCGGCGCCAAAGAGCCTCCCGCGAAGAAGCTGATTCTTCGCGGGAGGCTCTTCTGTTAAGCGTGGTTTTAGCGGCCTGCGAAAGCTCCTTGCGGCGCCGGCGCGAATGACTGAATCATCGTTTGCGTCGTGTTCTCTTGCAGCGTCGGCACTTGGTAGAACCCTTTTTGATTCATATATTGCCACAGCTCGTACGCCTGCTCGGAACAGTTCACCGCCGATTGCTGCAAGAACGCGCGGAACTGCGGGTTCGTGCATTCTTGGGCCGCCATCATTTTCTTGACGGCGCCGTTCTTGTGACAGTTCAACGCCGCGCAAGCGACGTCGCGATCGTCCAGCTGCTCGCCAGGCTGGTTCGGCGCCGCCGGAGCCGGCTGACGCAGGCCGAGCACCGGCTGCACGTTCTTCGGCGCGCGGAATTGCGCCGGCTGCGCCGCGCCTTGACCGTTGAGCAAGTGAATGAAGGATTGGTAGCCTTGGGTCATAAATTGAAGTTGATTGTCCAAAATTTGCGCCAGCTGCGGATCTTGAACGAACGGACGATAAACCTGGAACAGGTTGATCGCGTCGATGGATGCGGCCAGCACCTCGTGGATTTCGAGAATCTCGTGTGCGCCGTATTGCGCCGTGCCGAACTGCTGCTGCGCTTGGAATTGCGAATTCATGGATGGTTCCTCCTCGGATTGATTAGGCCGGTTATCGACGATGGTCGCCGCAAAACATACGGCGCCATGCATCGGTCAGTTGAAAGCCCATTGTATTGTGGTTGGAAACCGCTTCGTTTATGTATCATGAAATAAAAAAAGAGACCCGGATGCGCATCCCGCAGGTCTCTTTCGCAATATCAAGGAGCAAGCCCCTTCATTATAAAATCGATGGTCGCCTTACGCTCGGCCTCATCGTCCCATTCCGCGCCCCGCTGCAGAAGCAGCGCGCGGACGAGGACGTAACTCATGATGGTGCCGACGGATAAGCGGATGACCGTCCTCGTCGGCAGCATAATTAATTGGCCTTCGCGTTGGAATTTCTCCACTACGCGCGTGACCCGCTCGAGCACTTGGGTGACGACGAGCTCTTCCAGCGTCCGCTGCAGATCGGGGTGGAACGGCAGCTCCTGCAGCACGATTTTGAGCATGCTCGCATTCTCTTCCACGAACGCGATTCGATTATCGATAAACGCCCGCAGGAACTGCTCGTAGCTGTCGTATCCGGTCTGGAGCACGTTCTTGAATTCGCGGAGCAGGAACGGCGCGAGCAGCTTGACGATGCCCGGCGTGACGATCGACAGCAGCAAGTCTTTCTTCGTTTTGTAGTGACGGAAGATCGTGCCCTCCGCCACGCCCGCGCGCTGCGCGATCTCGCTCGTCGACGAAGCGGCGAAACCTTTCTCCGCGAACACCTCGACGGCCGATTCGACGATGCGCCGCTGCTTCTCCGTCATGCGCGGGCTTTCCGATTCGACGCGAAGCAGCTCCTCGATCCAAGGTTCGTATGCGTTTGACACTTGCGATTCCTCCTATTGCCTATCAACCATATTTCCCCCATGATAGCATGGGCCTGACGCGATGTTAAATCGACCGTTGCTTCTTAAGCGCCGCCACGTTGAGCAGCGCGAACACGATCGAGAAGCCGAGCAGCACGAGCACGTTAACGGTGTTGTCCGACAATCCTTCGCCGCGAATCATCGTCCCTCTCAAGGCATCGGCTCCGTAATAGAGCGGCATGAAGAAGCTGAGCTTCTGCAGCCACGGATTCATCGTCTCCAAGCTGAACAACCCCGAGAAGAACACCTGCGGCACGATGACGATCGGAATGAACTGGATGATTTGGAACTCGGTGCTGGCGAAAGAAGATAGCAGCGTGCCAAGCGTAAGCGCCGTCAGCGATAAGAGCAGATTAATGAGCAGCACGAGCCAGATCGAGCCATCCATATAGAGCCCGAGCACGTAGATCGCATAACCGGCGATAAGAGCCGCTTGCAGCAGCGTGAATAAGCCGAACCCGCTCAAATAGCCGGCGACCACTTCGCCGCGGCGAACCGGCGTAGCCAGCAGGCGCTCCAACGTCCCCGTCGTTCGTTCGCGCAGGAACGAGACGCCTGCCAGCAGGAAGACGAAGAAGAAGGAGAAGAAACCGACCAACACCGGACCGAACGAGTCGAAGCTGGTCAAGTTCGCCTTGCCGTGTAAATACGTAATGTCCGGTTGCACGCCTCCCCCGCCCGTCTGTCCCATTGCGCGTTGAACAATCATTTGCACGCCTTGGTTAACCGCTGGATCGCTTCCTTCCAGGAGTATCGAAGGGCTGCCGCCCGCCATCTCCAGCACGGCGTCGAGTTCGCCGTCTCGCAGCCCCTCCATCCCCGCTTCGCGATTGTCGTAGACCGTCACGTTCGCCCCGGCCGACTCCAATTTCGCCACGATCGATGGCGGCAAGCCGGTCACGCCGACGTCCGGTTCGGCCGCCTGCCCGTTGAACACGAAATACATCAGCGTAAGAACCAGCAGCGGCGCGAGGAAAATAAGGGCAAGCGATCTTTTGTCCCGGACGAACTGCTGCATGATCCGCACCGCGAGCGCGCGTATTCTCATTGCCCCGCACCTCCCCCGAGCGCGATGAACGCTTCCTCGATCGTCGCCTTGCCGCTCATGCGCTTAAGCGCCTCCGGCGTGTCGACGGCAGTCAAACGCCCCTCGCGAATCAGCCCGATCCGATCGCAGCGGTCCGCTTCGTCCATGACGTGGGTCGTTAAAATAATGGTCGTGCCCTTATCGCGCATCGCGAGCAGCTCCTGCCAGATCGCTAGACGCAATACGGGATCTATGCCGACCGTTGGCTCATCCAGAATGAGCAATTCCGGCTCATGGAGGAGCGCGATCGCGAGCGATAGCCTGCGCTTCATGCCGCCGGAGTACGCCGCGACCGGTTTGTCGAGATGATTCAGCAGATCAACCATACTCATGGCTGCTTGAATACGAGATTCAAGGCGCGCCCCATTCAAATCGTACAGCTTCCCGAAAAACTGCAAGTTTTGCTTGGCCGACAACTCGTTATAAAGCGCATCGGACTGCGCCATATAACCGATCCGGTTCAGCATCGCAAGCTTCGGCATCCGCTCCCCGAACAGCCGGATATCGCCTCGATCGGCTCTGTCGATGCCGGTAATGAGCTTGATTAACGTCGTTTTGCCGGAGCCCGATGGCCCCAACAGCCCAAGCAGCTCGCCTTTTCTTACATCTAACGATATCCCGTTCAAGATCGTGCGGCTGCCGAATGCCCGCGTGACGCTATCGATCGCTAACACCGTCTCACTTGCGCCGCTGACCTTTACGCTCGTCGCCATGGATGTCACACCCTTCGCAAAAATGTGAGTAATCACTCATTTCTAAGGTCATTGTAGCACCACATGCCGCTGTCGTAAAGTGAGTAATCACTCATTTTCATTTCGGGCATGTCCTGTGGAATCTCAGCCGACAAAGCGAAACGGCTACTCCGTCATTCTCGGCAGTCGCTTACGCAAAAAGACCGCATCTGTTTACCAGACGCAGCCCCTTCTGGGATATAACCTTTTACACGACGAACTTCAGCCATCCGAATGTCTGCGACAGATGAAAATTCACGGCGCCGGTCGGGCTCCATGCTTGATATTCGCGACTTCCGTCCGGCTGCTCGTCGATCCGGTAGAAATTCGCCCGCCAACAATCGCCGGCTTCGATCGGCTTACGGAATGCGCTCATTGGAATGCGAACATCGTAAATTCGCGTATTGGCCGCAGTGACCGCTACCTCGGTCTCCAACCCGTCGATATCCCACGCGCGGTCGGCACCGACAATATTTCCGTTGCCATCGTTCCGGATGATCGCGTCGAAAATGACGTTATTCGGACTGACTTCAATCTCCATATACTCCATTCCCGTGCCAAGTTCGTCTATGAAAATTTCGACGACATCCTGATCATAGAGCGGATCGTCCCTGTCTTTGTAAATCGATATCATATAGGCATCCTGACAAACGAATCGGATATGCAGAAATTCGCGGTCCCAGCATGCGCTTACGCGCGTCGGTTCGAGCGGCGGATGACCGGTCGCCGTGTCGACGAGCGGCACCGTCTCGAACAGATGCCACGGCACGGATTGAGGCCTTAAGTACATGTAGCCGCGCTCCGGAATTCGCTTGCATCGATAAACGTATTCTCCCGGCAGATGTTTCGCCGTCATTCGATTGCCCCCTTCCTGACGTTCCGGCACCTCTAATCATATCGATTTCCGGCGCATCTGTCAGTCGTTTGTTGCGTTCATTAACGGCATTAACATCGCTCGTTCCGCGCAAATAGCATCAGCCGACTTCGATAGGAAGCCGGCTGATGCTCATTCGTCTCCGCGAGATGGGTTCAACGAATTCATCATCCGCGAACGGCTGCCCGAACCTCGACCCAAGCCGAACCGTTATCGGCGGACTGCTGCTCCGCCTCGATAATCGCCAGGCTTCCCGCGGCGGACGCGGCGGTGCTGACCGTGTTCGTCCCGCCCTTCTCGATCACGTCCAAGAAGTAACGGATCTGACGGTAATACCCGTCATCGGCCGCAAGCTCCGGGCTGAAGGACGGTTCGCCCGCCGGATACACATTCACGTTGCCACGCTCGAAGACGATCGTGCACGTATCGAAGTTGACCCGGTATCCCATGATGAAGCCATGCTCGCCCGCGTAAGTCCAATCCGCCTGCGCGTTGATCACGGCGCCGCCCGGATAAGCATACTGCGTCGACACGATATCGTGTCCGCTGCCGGGTATGACGTTCCTGCCGATCGTCGACACGCGATCTGGCTTGCCGAGCAGCCAATGAATCATGTCCGTGTCGTGGATGTGCATATCGAGCAGACAGCCCCCGCTCAGTTCGCCGCTGAGGAACCAGCCTTGCGGCGCGCCGGATCCGCGATAGAAGAAACCGGCTTTCACCGCGCCGTAACGCCTGTCTTCCACGCACGATTTCAAATATTCGTAGGCAGGCCAGAACCGCAAGCATTGCCCGATAAGCAGTTGCTTGCCGGTACGCTCGGCCGTCTCCGCCATCCGATCGCCTTCCGCCAGCGTCCGCGCGATCGGCTTCTCGCACAGCACGTGATAGCCGCGTTCCAACATGCGACAGGTCAGATCGGCATGTAGCGGCGTCGGGAGCGTAATATCGATCACGTCCAGCTCTTCGTTCGCCAGCATCGTCTCGATATCGTCGTACAGCTGATAAGTCGACAAATCATAAACGTCCTGCGCCGTCGCGATATTGCCGTCCGCCTTGCCGTTCTTAAGCTCCTCGATGCGAATATCGCAGATGGCTTTCAGCTCGACGGGAAACCCTTCCGACGCGAGCCGATTATAATTGTCAAAATGCATGCGGCCCATGAAACCGAAGCCGATCAATCCTACTTTTACCATTCGATCTCCTCCTTATGGTGACGGCTGTTGCTCCATTCGTGCGTTAACGCTGTACTCTGCCCAGAATGGCATCCATAGCGGCCGACGTATTGTAAATAATCTGGTCGCCGTGATGCGCATAGGAAGGGATCATCTCGGCGGTGACGTAGCCGTCATAGCCGATCGATTCCAAGGCCGCCACGACCGCCGGATAATCGACGTCGCCGGCAAGCAGATCGACGAACCCGTGCAGACCGCCCGCTTGTCGCCGGTAATCTTTGAAATGCACCTTCTTGATCCGCTTGCCAAGGATGCGGACCCATTGCTCCGGATAGCCGCTGTGCACGACATTGCCGACATCGAAGTAGGAGCCGACGTAATCGGAGCCGACCGCGTCGATGAAACCGCGAAGCTCGAGCGGCGAGAGCAGGAATTTGTTCCATACGTTCTCGATGCCGATGTGGACGCCCGTTTGTTTCGCGTCGTTCGCCAACGTCGAGATCGCCTCGAGCGCCCGTTCGTAAGCCCGTTCGTAATCGACGACCTCGCTGCCCGGAATAAAGTCGACGCCTACCGCTCCCGGGATGACCAAGATGGTGTCCGCGCCTAGAATCGCGGCTAATTCCAGCTGCTTGCGACATACGTCGATCGCCTTGCTTCGCTTCTCGGGCGACTCGCTCGTCATCGAATACGACCAATACAACCCAGTAGCGAATCCGCTGATCGCAAGCTCTGCTTCTTGCAGCAGCGACTTAATCCGCAGCGCTTCCTTCTCGGTCGTCTGCAACCCGAGTTCGCCTTCTTCGTTCAGCGCCAGCTCGATTCCCTCGAAGCCCGCCGCCTTCGCCAGTCGGATGCAATCCGCTGCCGGCATGCCATCCCGGAATGACCACACGTTAATGCCCTTCTTCATCGATTCCGCCTCCTATTTGCACAATCCCGTATTTTGCGACAATCAGATATTCATTAATGAAATCGCTTGATATCTATATTATAATGGGACTCAACGATTCTGAATTTAGCGGATGCAGTCATTAGTTGGACAATTCCGGTCAATTGAAGGAGTAGTGACACAGCCCTATGCCCGAACATCGCTACGATCGGAACGCGGAACGCCGGTTGTCGCCTTACCGCGAATGGTCGCCCAGCATCCATTACGCCCAGACGCAGACGCTTCCGCCAGGCCGAATGATTTTGCGCCGATTATACGATTTCGAGCTGCTCTACGTGAGCCATGGCTCGGCGCGGACGCATATGCACGACCGGCAGTACGACCTGTCGGCCGGACAGCTCATCTTCTTATCGCCCGGCGTCTATCACCAGAACGAGATCGTATCCGACCCGCATGCCAAATTCATCGGCATCCACTTCGACTTCTTCGACGAGCTGGACGTGCAGGGCGAAGACGACATGGTCGTGAACGAAGAACATCCGAAGCCCGATAAATTCGCGATAGAGGCGGTAGCGCCGGATTTCGCCCCGCTTTCGGACAATCCGATCTATGCGCCCGGACATTATGCCGTCTCGCTCATGGAACAGCTCGTCCACGAATTCGCGATGCGCCGACCGGGTTACGAGCTCGTCTGCAAGGCGCTGATGATGAACATCCTGGCCCACCTGCTTCGCGCGCAATTCGCGCGGACGAAGGCGAACGCCACCGTGCACGGCAGCCGGATCGCCGAGATGATGGAGGCGATGGAACAAGCGCCGGACGCGGATTGGAGCAACAAGTCGCTCGCGGCCAAGCTCAATATGAACGAGGACCACATGGCCAAGCTGTTCAAGGGCATCGCGGGCAAGCCGCCAGGCGAATACCTGGCATTCATTCGCCACCGCGAGGCGCGCCGGCTGCTCAGAGAGACCGATCTGACGGTCGAGCTCGTCGGACATCGGGTCGGTTACGAGGATCTGCATTATTTCAGCCGCGTCTTCAAACGCCACGAAGGCTTGTCTCCCCGGGAATACCGAAAACTGGCGCGCATCTTATAAATAAGCTGTCGGATCACAAAAAACGAGAAAACGAAAAACGAGAAAACGAAAAAACCTCTCCTCCGGAGGATGAACAACATCATCCGCCGTAGCGAGAGGTTTTCTTCATGTCATGAATTAAATTACTTCCCCTTGCGGGTCAGGGCAGCCAGTTCGTCCCATTCCTGCGGCGTCACCTCGGCCAAATCGTTGAATTGGCCCGCGCCTTTCAACCATTCGCCGCCGTCGATCGTGATGACTTCGCCGTTCACGAACGAAGCATAATCCGAAATCAAGTAAGCGGCCAAATTGGTCAGCTCTTCCTTGTCGCCGACGCGTCCGAGCGGTACGCGGTTGACCAGCTTCGCGGATAGCTCCGGCGTCGGGGCGAGCCGGCTCCACGCGCCGTCCGTCGGGAATAGTCCCGGCGCGATCGCCGCTTGACGGATGCCGTGCGGCGCCCATTCGACGGCGAGCGACCGGGTCAGCGCCAGCACGCCGGCTTTGGCCGCGGCGGACGGCACGACATAGCCGGAACCGGTCGAGGCGTAGGTGGTGACGATGTTGAGCATCGTCCCGCCGCGACCTTGTTCGATCCACCGCTTCCCGACTTCGAGCGTCGCATAGAACGTGCCGTGAAGCACGATATTCAGCACGGCGTCGACCGCGCGCGGGGACAGCTTCTCGGTGGGACTTGCGAAATTGCCGGCCGCGTTGTTGACGAGCACGTCGATCGCGCCGTAATGGCGCTCGACGTCATCGATCATGCTTGCAACCTGCTGCGGATCTCTGACGTCGCATGCGGTGAAGAACACTTCGCGCCCTTCGCCGCCCATCTCGGCGGCCGCCTGGGCGAGAACCTCTTCCCTCCGGCTCGCGATCCCGATTCTCGCGCCTAATGCAAGGAACTTCTCGGCCATGGCCCGGCCGAGTCCCGTGCCACCGCCGGTAATCAGAACGACTTTCCCTTTCAGCAAATCCTTCTCGAACATGCTGCCACCCCTTGTCGGTTATGGTTGACGCCAGTTGCTAATTTACTGTCATCGTGCCAATTCCATGCCCCTATTCGGCGCTCACTTCGTTGTCCAGCCAGCTCCGGATCATCGACAGCAATTGCGCGCTGTTCACCGGCTTCGTAATATAATCGGACGCGCCGGCTTCGAGGCACAGTTCCCGGTCGCCCTTCATAGCCTTGGCGGTGAGCGCGATAATCGGCAAGCCCGCGAATTGCGGGTCGCGTCGGATCAACCGGGTCGTCTCGTACCCGTCCATAACCGGCATCATAATATCCATCAGCACGATGTCGATCTCCGGATTCCGTTTGAGCGTATCGATCGCATCCTGTCCGTTCTCGGCCGGAATGACCCGCATATTGTGGCGTTCCAGAATCGTCGTCAGGGCGAAAATATTCCGGATGTCGTCATCGACGACAAGTACGTTCTTATACGCGATCATCTCGTCCGAGGAGTGCAGCTTGACGACCGTCTCTTTCGACGATTCCGGCAAATTCTCGGCTTTGCGGTGCAGGAAGAGCGACGTCTCTTCAATAATTTGCAGCGACGTCTTCGCTTCCTTCAACACCGTTGTCTTCTCCAATTCTTCCAGCTCCAGCTCTTGTTCGGCGGGCAGCTTGCGGCTGCGGAAGATGACGATCGGCTTGAATTTGTTCGTCGCCTGTTTCTGCATCTCCCGTACGAAACGCGGCGTTTCCATGTCCGGCAGCTCGTTATCGAGCAGCACGCAATCGAACGTCTTCGCCTTCAGCTGGTTCAAAGCCTTGCGGGCGGTATCGACGGTCACGATGCGGACGTCCTTGCCGGCCAGCAGCTCGACCCACTGCGCGCGGCGCTCCTCCGGACCCGCGACGAGCAGCATCTGGCGCACCTCGACGGAGGCGTAGCCGTTCAGCTTATCCAGCGCGTTCTCGAGTTCTTCGTTCGTGACCGGCTTACGGATAAAATCGTACACGCCCTTCTGCTTGAGCGCAACTTCGTCCTCTTCGACCGTGATGACCGTAACCGGAATATGCGCCACGTCTAGATCGCTCTTCAGCTGGTCGATGACTAGCCATCCGTCCGTGTCCTTCAAGCGCAAGTCCAGCGTAATTCCGATCGGCCGGTATTTGCGCGCGAGCTCCAGCGCATTGCTGCCTGTCGAGGTTACAACCGCTTTGATCCCTTTCTTGTGCAGCAGCTGAATAAGGATTTCATTAAATTTGTAGTCGTCCTCGATAATGAGGAAGACGCGATCGCCCGGCTGAATGTCGTGGCGGTCGTCCGCGATCCCCTTCTCCAACTCCAACGTATAACTTCTCGTCTTGTGCGCAGGGACGACGTCGATCACTTCCGGCACGTATTTGGACTTGCTCGGATGCGGCTCATGGTTCGTGCCTTCCACCGGCAAGTACAGATTGAACGTGCTGCCGCGTCCGACCACGCTCGATAGCGTAATCTCGCCGCTGAGCATCGTGGCGATCTCGCGGGAGATCGCCAGCCCCAGACCCGTGCCGCCATACTCGCGGTTGGTACTGCCATCGGCTTGTTGGAACGCCTCGAAGACGATCTGCTGCTTTTCTTCGGAGATGCCGATGCCGGTATCGCTCACCGTGAAGCAGAGCACGTGGTCCGCTTGCGCCAGATGGATATTGTCCGGACTCCAGCCGTGGTCGGCTTTACGGACATACATCGCCACTTGACCGCGTTCCGTGAATTTGAAGGCGTTCGAGAGCAGGTTTTTCAATATTTGCTGCAGCCGCTTCACGTCCGTCACGATTTGCTTCGGCACGTCCTGTTCCACGATAATCCGGAAATCCAGTTTCTTGTCCTCCGCGATCGGCCGGAATGTGCGGTCCAGGCCATTGGCCAACTCGGCGGTCGATACTTCGGAATAATCCGGCGTCACCGTTCCGGACTCGATTTTGGACAGATCAAGAATATCGTTAATGAGGTTAAGCAAATCAAGTCCGGATTCTTGAATCGTCAACGAATACTTCACCTGGTTCTCGGTCAGGTTGTTGTCCGGATTCTCGGCCAGCTGCTCGGCGAGCAGCAGCAGCGAATTGAGCGGCGTGCGCAGCTCGTGCGACATATTGGCCAGGAATTCGGATTTGTAGCGCGACGTCGTGGCTAACTGCTCCGCTTTCTCCTCCAGATAACGCTTGGCGAGCTCAACTTCGTTGTTCTTGCTTTCGACCTCCGCCTTCTGAATGACGAGCAGCTTCGCCTTGTCCTCCAGCTCTTCGTTCGTATCCTTCAGCTCCAGCTGCTGCTTCTGCAGCTCTTCGGCGAGCGATTGCGACTGCACGAGCAGCTCTTCGGTTCTGCGGTTCGCCTGCATCGTGTTCATGACGATCCCGATCGACTCGGTCAGCTGATCGAGCAGCGCGATGTCGATCTCGCTAAACGCGCGGAAGGAGGCCAGTTCCAGGACGGCAAGCACCTGATCTTCGAAAATAATCGGCAGCAGCACGATGTTGAGCGGCGTCGCTTCGCCAAGGCCGGAGGAAATGACGACGTAGTCGTTCGGCACGTTGGTCAGTAAGATCCGCTGCTTCTCGATCAGACATTGACCAACCAAACTTTCGCCCGGACGGAACACGTTCGACAGATGCTTCCTGTTCTGATACGCGTAGCTGGCGAACAGCTTCAACATCGGCTCTCCGCCTTCGTTCTCGTTGATGTAGATCACGCCGTGCTGCATGGATACGAGCGGTGCCAGCTCCGAGAGAATCATCCGGCTGACCGCCAGCAGATCGCGCTGGCCTTGCAGCATGCGCGAGAATTTGGCCAGATTCGTCTTCAGCCAGTCCTGCTCGGTGTTGATGCGCGTCGTCTCCTTCAGATTGCGGATCATCTCGTTGATGTTGTCCTTCAGCTCGGCGACCTCGCCGGCTGCCGCGACGTCGATCGAACGCGACAGATCCCCCTTGGTCACCGCGGTCGCCACGTTCGTGATCGCGCGCACCTGCGTCGTCAGCGTACTCGCCATATAGTTAACGTTATACGTCAAATCCAGCCATGTTCCGGATGCGCCCGGCACGTTCGCCTGACCGCCCAGCTTCCCTTCCGCGCCTACCTCGCGCGCCACGGTCGTGACCTGATCGGCGAAGGTCGCCAGCGTCTCGATCATGTTGTTGATCGTATCCGTCAGCTCGGCGATCTCGCCTTTGGCGTCGACGGTCAACTTCTGCTTCAGGTTGCCGTTCGCGACCGCGGTCACGACTTTCGCGATGCCCCGTACCTGATCGGTCAGGTTCGTCGCCATGATGTTAACGTTGTCGGTCAAATCCTTCCACGTGCCGCCGACGCCGCGTACTTGCGCCTGGCCGCCGAGCTTGCCGTCGGTGCCGACCTCGCGCGCCACGCGGGTGACCTCGGATGCGAACGAGTTGAGCTGATCCACCATCGTGTTGATCGTATTCTTCAATTCGAGCAGCTCGCCTTTGACGTCGACCGTAATTTTCTTCGACAGGTCGCCGTTCGCGACCGCGGTCGTCACGCCCGCGATGTTCCGCACCTGGTTCGTCAGGTTCGAAGCCATGTTATTAACGCTGTCGGTCAAGTCCTTCCACGTACCGGAGACGTCCTTCACGTCCGCCTGCACGCCGAGCTTCCCTTCCGTGCCGACCTCGCGCGCCACGCGCGTGACCTCGGAAGCGAACGTCGAGAGCTGGTCCACCATCGTGTTCATCGTGTTCTTCAGCTCGAGCATTTCGCCTTCGACGTCGACGGTGATTTTCCGGGAAAGGTCGCCTTTGGCGACGGCCGTCGTAACGCCGGCAATGTTCCGTACCTGATCCGTCAGGTTACGGGCCATGTTATTCACGTTCTGCGTCAAATCTTTCCATGTGCCGCCGACGCCTTTTACCTCGGCCTGTCCGCCCAACTTCCCTTGCGTACCGACCTCCAGCGCCACCCGCGATACCTCGGAAGCGAACGTGGAGAGCTGATCGACCATCGTGTTGATCGTGTTCTTCAGCTCCAGCATCTCGCCTTGGACGTCGGCCGTGATTTTCTTCGACAGGTCGCCGTTCGCGACCGCCGTCGTGACGACCGCGATGTTGCGCACCTGGTTCGTCAAATTGGAGGCCATATTATTAACGCTCTCCGTTAGGTCGCGCCATGTGCCCGCTACGCCGCGAACGGTCGCTTGACCGCCGAGAATGCCCTCGGTTCCGACCTCAAGCGCCACGCGCGTGACCTCGGAAGCGAACGTCGAGAGCTGGTCCACCATCGCGTTGATGGTGTTCTTCAATTCGAGAATTTCGCCTTTCGCGTTGACCGTGATTTGCTTGGACAGGTCGCCCTTCGCGACGGCCGTCGTCACGTCCGCGATATTCCGCACTTGATCCGTCAGCGTGGAGGCCATGAAGTTAACGCTGTCGGTCAAATCCTTCCACGTGCCCGACACGCCCTGTACGTGCGCTTGACCGCCCAGTTTGCCTTCCGTCGATACTTCGCGCGCCACGCGCGTAACCTCCGAAGCGAAATTGCTCAGCTGATCGACCATCGTGTTGATCGTACTCTTCAGCTGGAGAATTTCGCCCTTGGCGTCGACCGTGATCGTCTTCGACAGATCGCCCTTCGCGACGGCCGTCGTCACTTCGGCGATGCCGCGTACCTGGTTCGTCAGGTTGCTCGCCATGTAGTTAACGCTCTCCGTAAGCTCCCGCCAGGTGCCTGCTACTCCGGTTACTTCGGCTTGGCCGCCCAGACGGCCTTCCGTTCCGACCTCCAGCGCCACCCGCGTCACTTCGGAGGCGAACGTTGAGAGCTGATCCACCATCGTGTTGATCGTGTTCTTGAGTTCCAATACTTCGCCTTGCACGTCAGCGGTAATATGCTTGGACAAGTCGCCGTTGGCGACCGCCGTCGTGACGACCGCGATGTTGCGCACCTGCTCGGTCAGATTGCTCGCCATGTAGTTAACGCTTTCCGTTAGATCCCGCCACGTGCCGGAGACGCCTTTAACGTCCGCTTGGCCGCCGAGTTTGCCTTCGGTGCCGACCTCCCGCGCCACGCGCGTCACCTCGGAGGAGAACGTGGAGAGCTGATCCACCATCGTATTGATCGTATCTTTCAGCTCCAGGATCTCGCCCTTCGCGTTAACGGTGATCTGCTTCGACAGGTCGCCGTTGGCGACGGCCGTCGTCACCGCCGCGATATTGCGCACCTGATCGGTCAGATTGCTCGCCATGTTGTTGACGCTGTCGGTCAAGTCTTTCCAGGTACCGGAGACGCCGCGCACATCCGCTTGCCCGCCTAGAATGCCTTCCGTACCAACCTCGCGCGCGACGCGCGTGACTTCCGAAGCGAAGGTGCTGAGCTGGTTGACCATCATGTTGATGTTGCTGGCCGAACGAAGGAACTCGCCGGTCAGCGGCCTGCCCTCGAATTCGACGTCGACCTTCTGGGTCAAGTCGCCCTGCGCAACCGCGTTGATCACGCGCACCATCTCGCTCGTCGGCTGGATCAAGTCGGTGACGAGTCCGTTCAACGATTCGACCGCGGTCTCCCACGATCCTCCGTTATTGTTATGCTCGAACCGCCGCGACAGCTTGCCTTCTTTGCCGACGACCCTCGCCACAGTCTGAATTTCGCTAACCAATGCTTCCTGCATGTCCATAATTTCATTGAAGGTATCCGCGATTTTGCCGGCAACGCCCGTATAGTCGTACGGCATGCGGTGCGAGAAGTCGCCTTTCTTCATCGCCATAAGCGCGTTCAGTAATTCTGAAGTATCCAGCTGTTCTCTTCCGCCGCCAAGATTCCGATCCTGCTCTGACATCCGAATTGTCCTCTCCAGGTTTGATTAAGTTGGATATATATGTATCTATGTACGCTATTGTACTAAAAATAGATTAACATTGTCACATGAGAGGGTACGACGGGACTTCAAGCCTAGATCGCGGGAACCTGCTGCGGCGGTTGATCCGGCAAACGTGTAGGCAAGATGACCTCCACCGTCGTTCCGTCGCCCTGTCTGCTGCTGATCGCAAGCCGCCCGTGATGCGATTCGATGATTCTGCGCATAACCATGTAACCGAGTCCCGTGCCTTTTTCCTTCGTCGTATAGAAAGGCTCGCCCAGTCGCTTCACCATCTCCTCCGGCATGCCGCACCCTTGGTCGGCGAAGCGGATTCGAAGCTCTCCCTCGCTTCGTTCGATCGCGACCTCGATCGAACAGCCGGGACTGGACGCTTCAATGGCGTTCTTCAGCAAATTGACGAACACCTGCTTCAACTGATTGCCGTCGCCCGATATATAGGCTTGTTCGTCCGCCGCGCAATGCCGGATTTCGATATTGTTCATAACCGCCTGCGTGGCAAGCAGCATGATCGTCTGCTCCAGCACCTCCCGCACGTCCACGTCGGCAACCCGGCTCACCTGGGGCTTCGCCAGCACCAGCAGCTCGCTCGAGATAAACTCGATGCGCGAGAGCTCCTCTTGAATAATGCCCAGATACGGCAGCTTCGGATCGGCGTTCTGCGTTTGCAACAGCTTCACGAAGCCTTTCAGCGCGGTGAGCGGATTGCGGATTTCGTGCGCGACCGCCGCCGCCAACTGCCCGACGACCTTCAGCTTGTCCGATTTGCGAAGCAATTCTTCGGTCTCGAGCGTGTCCGTCATGTCCTTAATAATGACGTACGTCCCGACCCGTTGGCCGCCGACGATAATCGGCACGACCGTATTGGTGACGACGATCACCTGTCCGTCCTTGCGAAGCAGCTCCGAATCGATGCGCTGGAGCGCTATGCCGTCCGCGGTGTTCAAATATTCTCTGGATACCCGCTCCGCTTCGGGAGGCGTGAGCAGCACGGAATAGCTCTGACCATTAAGCTCATCGGCGCTATACCCGGTCAACCGCGCCATCGAGGGATTCGCGCCGATCAGCGTTCCGTCCATATCCAGCGCGCAGACGCCGTCCGGATGATGATGGATGATCGACCAGGAGCGCTGCTCGCTCTCCAGAAGCTGGCGTTCGGTGCTCTTCAGCACGGTGATGTCCTGAATAATGCCCGTCATGCGGCTCGAATCCGCGGCGTTGACTTGCCCTTTCACGAAGACGATGCGCTCTTCGCCATTCGGCCGAATGATGCGGCACTCCGTCTGGAAACTCCGGTTGCGCCAGCCATCCCGCCATATGTCCAACACGCGCTTCGCATCCTCCGGCGTCACCGCCTCTAACAAGCGTTCGTGCTCGACATGGCCGTCGCGCGACGGCGGCATGCCGAAGATGCGGAAGCTCTCTTGCGACCAGTACATCCGCTTGCTCTTCGCGTTCATCTCCCAGCTGCCGATATGCGCGATGCTCTGCGATTGCTCGAGCAGGGAGATGCTTTTGCGCAAGAGCGCTTCGGTGACGTATTCGCTCGTGACGTCTTTGGCAATGCCATAGACGCCGACGATTTGACCTCTATCGTAGATCGGGAAATTGTTCACGATAAAATTGCGCGTCGCGCCGTCCGCCCGGATGATCCGGACCGGATAGCTTTGGGCCGCCCCATCCGCCGCACGGTAGAAATGCTCGCGCACCCGCGGCAAATCCTGAGGCACGATCAGCCCCGCAAAATCGCGGCGCATCAGCTCGGCCGCCGAATAGCCGGATAGCCGCACGGCCGATGCGTTCACTTGAATGTATTTGCCTTTCAAATCGAGCAAATAGACGGCATCCGGACTATGCTCGAAGAGGGATTGCACCATCTGCTCGGCCGAGGCCATCAGCGTGCCGGGCGCCGGCGTCCGCTCGATGAACGCCGAGTAGCCGCGCTCATCCGGATAGACCCGAATCATGTAGATTTCGCCCGTGTCGGGATCGGTCGCTTCGCACTCCCGCGCGCCGCCGATGGCTTCCGCGCGACGGACGATATCCGCCAAGCTGCACCGCATCCAGTCGCTGCCGTGAGTCGGAACCGGTACCGCGGCTTCACCCGATTTCCCGCCGAAAAACTTGCTCATCGCATGCGGACATGCGAACGCGATTTCGCCGTCCGCATCGAACCGAACATAATAATGCCGTACTCTATCCGGCGACCAGTAAGCTTGTTGCTCCGAAAACGTTTTCGGCGGCATGCCAGGTTCCCTGTTCATAGCGCGCATTACCCCCTTCTGTCTCGCTGTCTGATAGGAATATTCAACATATCGAGGAAGGTACCTGCCTTATTAGACAAATAATTAACGGTACAATATTAAGCAATTCGGAATTTGTTGCATACCGGCGAAACAACAGTCGCTATCTTGTAGCAGCTACGAGCGTCTCGCTCCTGAGCATGCAAACAAAAAAGACCTTCCCGCGCAGGAAGGTCTACTCGTCGCTCGCAAGCGATTATTTAAAGGAAGCGTACCCTTGGTCGGCCATGACGACGCTACCGTTGATCGCGCCCGCTTCTTCGAGCGACACCAGGTATACGGTATTCGCGAAGGACTCCGGCTTCGTCAGCTCGCCGCCCATGACTTTCGCGCGCATGCTGTCGATCAGACCGCTCCTTGTAGCCCTGGATAATCGGCGTGTCTACCGCGCCCCGCGCGATCGCGACGACGCGGATGCGGTGCGGCGCGAGCTCGAGCGCGGCCGACTTCGACATCAGGATGACGGCTCCTTTGGTCGCATGATACGCGAACGTCCCCGGCGAAGCCAGGAATCCGAACACGTCGTGAAGGAAGGGTTAATATCATTAAGTTTTCTGCATGCTATCAGAGGTGTACAATACAAACCATAACCGAAATAACCCGCTTACCATCACATTTCGCCGATCCGGCAGCCAGGAGATGACCCCTACCTATGATCATTATTCACGCCGAGCTAGTTATTGACTCCGCCCATCGCGAAGCATTTCTAGAGAAAGCCCGCGCGACCGTCGAAGCGACGCTCCGCGAAGAAGGCAATTTGGGTTACAAATTATACGAGGACGCCGACCGCCCGAACACCTTCCTGTTCGTGGAGAAGTGGGCGAGCAAAGAAGCGATCGATCTGCATGGCAAAAGCGAGTATTTCACGTCTTTCTTCGCCGCCGCGAGCGGTTGGTTGCAAGCGCCGTTCAAGCCGGAAATATTCGTCGTGCAGGCGCCGGCCCAGTAAGAAGCCGTCCGTTTTCGATCGTATGCCAGGTTCATGACCCCGCAATCGAAACTTCCGTTCGCCGAATAGGATCCGCATCGGCGACAAACCGACATGCTTGAAACAAGCCCCTCTCAGCGCGTTCGAACGAATTCGTTCACGACGATCCGCCGCGCGAAAGGGGCTTTTCGTCTTTCTCCTCTCGCGCGAATGTTGCATAACGCTCGCAAACTCCCCTATGTATTAACGTTTGTTCGCCTCGTTCTCTGCTCTTCCATCCTGTCACCATTTCGTCAAACTCATCTTAAAAAACGCTAAAACAGGCCAATCCGCTAGTCTTTTCCGTGTCGAATCCGCATAATATGGCAGTGTTTCGGTTCGAAGCGTTTAACGCGGGGGTAACATATTCGCCGAAATTTGACCGCAAGCTAACATTGGATTGACAGCCGCTTCATATGTTTGCGCTATGCTAGAAACAGATCAGACTTAGAAGAAGGAGGTGAATAACGTTGATCGTGTTCGATGTGATCGTGGACGGCAAAGTAAAGGAAACGCTCCGTCCCGTCAACCAGCGACTGAAAGAAATCCAGCTGTACGTCAAGTCCGAATCCGCTCGCTTAATCGAGAAATACGGCAGCAACGTCCAGTTAAACCGAAGAATGCTGTACAAATGAGGCCCCTGACGGAGGTCTTTTTTGTTCCTCCCGTCCCCCAAATATCGCATAAAAAAACACCCGCGCATGTCGCGCGGGTGCTGCTGCCGTTCCTGCTCGGAGCGCGGCTAGCTGCCCTCCGCTTCCGCCGTCCGTTCCTTGCAGAACGACAACAAGATCGCCACCTCTTCATCCTCGAGGTCGAAATCCAGATAACGGTCGGTCGACCGCTCGTGCAGATCGTATTTCACGATGGCCCCTTCTCCGTCTTGCTCCTTGTACACGACGCGCGCGTACACGCCTAGCTCATGATGCAGTTCGTCGTCATCGGGAATGTCGAGATTCAGGACGAATTCATACCGCGTGCCGGGCAAGATGCCGAACGGGTCTTTGACCAGCTCGGCCGAATACGATGATATGGTTAGCATAAGATGTCCCTCTCTGTCCCTGGAGGCAGGAACGCCGCGATGCGCGACCGCACCTCCGCTTGATTAAGCGCCTGGCCCAGGATGGAAATATAACCCTCGTCCTCCCGGGAGCGGATGAGCCGGCCGATGCCTTGGCGAAGACGAAGCAGCATGTACGGCATGTCCACCTCTTCGAAAGGATCGGCGGCGTCCGCGCGGCGCGAGGCGAACACGGCATCGTTCGGCGGGAACGGCAGCTCCCAGACGATGACGTGCGACAACGACGGCCCCGGAATATCGAGTCCCTCCCACAGCGTCACCGCGCACAGCACGCTATGCTCGTCCTGCTGGAAGGCCGAGATGAGCGAGCTGATCTCCGCGCTTCCTTCATAGAGGAAGCGATAACCTGCCGCATCCGGGTGCTGCCCGACCGACGTCTGGAATTGCCGCAACTGCTCCTCGGACGGGAATAGAATGAGCGCCCGTCCTTCCGTCAGCCGCAGCAGCTCCAAGGCGATCTTCGTCTTGTCCGTGTCGGGCTGGTCCGGCAGGAGCGCGGCTTTCATCTGCGCTTGATAGTCATACGGCGATTCAACGGAGAACGAGAGATAATCCCGAATGCCGAGCGTGCCGGCCATATAATCGAACGATCCGCCTACGGACATCGTGGCCGAAGAGAAGACGATCGGCATATTCCGGCTGAATACCCGCTCCTCCAGCACTTCCTTCACTTTCTTCGGCATGATCACGAGCGATAAGCCGTCGCGGTCTTCCTCCAGCCAGCTAATCAGCTGCTTGGGCTGCACGAACAGGCCAAGCGCCAGCTGGATCATCTCGATATGCTCCTCGACGATCGTCAGGTGATACGTATCCAGCGTGAACAGTCCGCTCTCGAAGACGAGCTCTTCTTCGATCTCCGCGAGCAGCGACCTGAACCGGTTCGCTTCCCGTAACAGCGCGTCCGTGATGACGACGTCCTTGCGGTTCGATCCGGTTACGCGGCGGCTGCTATTCTCCAACAGGTCGAACAATTTCTCGCTCTGCGCGATGGCATCCTCGACCGCGTACGCCAGCTTCTCCCGTACCTCGCCTTCCAGCAAACGGGTAATAATGCTCTCGAATACGGCATGCTTCAGCTTATAGGTCAGCGCGTTCTGCGCCGCCGTCTCCAGCAGATGGCCTTCGTCGAATACGACCGAGCTATGCTCCGGGAGCAGCGGCAGCTGACCCTCGCGCTTGCGCGCCTCGTACGTCCACACATGCTCCATGTAGAAGTCATGCGAGCAAATAATAATGTCGACCGCCTTGCGGAAATGCTCGCGCGAGATCGTCTGGCCGCATCGATGGCGCTGGCTGCAGACGAGGCAGTCCTGGAAGACGTCCCAGCCGATCTTGCGCCATTGTTCGTCGTTCAATTCCGGGAAATCTTTTCGGTTGCCGTACGGCAAGAACGTTTGCATCGAATCCGGCCGACGCACGAACGCGGGCAGGCTATCGTAGATGTCCCGGAACCGCTCCCCGTCTTCTTCATGCTCGAATCTCGCGCCATCCAGCTTGTTCAAGCAAATATATTGATCGGGCGACTTGCCCAGCCGCGCGTCGATCGTCAAGTTCAGGTGCCGCGCCAGCTTGGCGATGTCGCCCTCTTCCTTGACGAGCTGCTCGATCAGCGATTCATCCGCGCAGGCCACGATCGCCGGCTTGCGCGTGTATCGCGCGTACATGACGGCATAGAGCAAATAGACGAGCGTCTTGCCCGTGCCGACCCCCGCTTCCGCCAAAATCGTCTTCTTCTCGTTGTAGGCCCGCTCCAGCTGGAACGCCATGTAGATTTGTTCGTCGCGCACTTCGAACCCGGCTTCGGGCAGCTGCTCATAAAACACATCCGCAATCCAGTCGCTCGCTTGCTGCACGAACGGCTCTTTCGGATCAAAATCAAAAGGATAAGTACTCAATCAGGACGTGCCTCCGTCTCGTAGCATTGAAAACATTCCACCATTATACCGCAAAACGAGCGGACGGGAAAATGATGCCTTGAAGCGCCTTCTCCCGTCGCCGTTATTTCCGTCCGTAGTCCGCCTTGATTTCGCCCCATGCCGCCGTATTCCACTTGCGCACTTGCGCATGAGCGGGATGGCGCTGCAACCAATCGAGCGCTTCGTCGACCAATGTCCAAATCTCGCGGGTCGACGCATCGCGCGCCAGATTCGTGTTCACCGCGCGGTTCTTGACCCATAGCATCGCCGTCTGCGAATCGGTATAGACGATCTTGTCCAAGCCTTGCTCATGTATGAGCCGCAGTC
Organism: Paenibacillus methanolicus; assembly: GCF_008124765.1. Lineage (GTDB taxonomy): Bacteria > Bacillota > Bacilli > Paenibacillales > Paenibacillaceae > Paenibacillus_Z > Paenibacillus_Z methanolicus. Next base: position 946,457 of record NZ_VNHS01000001.1, read on the forward strand.
CATGGACGATCGCGAGGAACTCGCCGAGATTGTTCGTCCCTTTGGCGATCGGCGGGTGCTCGAATAGAACGGCGCCCGTCACCGTGTCGACGACCTTGTATTCAACGATGCCCGGATTACCCTTGCTGCCGACGTCCACGGAGATGCTGTTCGCGATGATTTCTTCCTTGGATGCGGCAGCCCCCGCGCCGCGAGCCGCCGACGTCGCGGCTCGCTCGCTTGCTTCCCCGGCGTACGCCGCTTCGGCCTCGGCTTTCGACTCGAACGACTTGAAGCGCGCGCCCGAGAAGCCCGTCGTCTGTTTCTGGCAATCCGCCCAGGTCGTATAGATCCCGGGCTTGCGGCCCGCCCATACCACGTAATATTTCGATTTCGCCAATGGTTTCACCTCATTAAATATTGCAGGCATCCCGCCCGCTTTCATTCATCCTCAAAAAACTCTATTCCCGAATAGCGTCAGCAAATGGATCCGGCAAAGAGCAGGCACGATTCGCCGAAACGTTCCGCTTGTGCTAGTGTTCCGCGATCCACGCCCTATGAACCGCCGAAGCCCCGAAGTCTGACCGCATCGTTCCGATCAAGCGCGCATAACTATCCCTATAGCGTCTAATCTACTGCAAAAAGGAGAATGTCCGAGATGAGTATCAATCCCGCCCAAACGGCTCCCGTCCGATCTGAGCCTCTGACTTTCGTGCTTGTCCACGGCTCATGGGCCGATGCCGGCTTCTGGAACGGCGCGGCGGCCGCGCTGCGGCAGATGGGCCATACGGTCTATGCGCCGGAATTTCCCGGGCATGGAGGCGATCCGAACAAGAACGTCTCCCACGCGCAAATGAGCAAAGCCGTCGGCGATTACATCGCAGCCAAGCAGCTCAAAGATATCGTGCTGGTCGGGCACAGCTTCGGCGGTACTATCGTTCAGAAAACGGCCGAGCTTGTCCCGGATCGGCTCAAGCGGCTGGTGTTCTGGAACGCCTTCGTCCTGAACGACGGCCAATCGATGGCCGACGTCCTGCCCAAGCAAGCCGTCGACTTCTTCCTGCAGCTGGCTGCCGCCTCCTCGGACAACACGATCGCGCTGCCATTCCCTTACTTCCGAGATGCGTTCGTCAATACCGCGGACCTGCCGACGGCGCACTATATTCATCGCCACTCGCCGCCCGAGCCGGCTGCCCCGTTCCGCGAGCAATTGGATTTGAAGCGATTCTATGCGCTGCAAGTGCCGAAGAGTTATCTCTATCTGACGGAAGATAACGTTCTCCCGCAATTCGACGACACCGGCTGGCACCCGCATTTCTCAAGCAGGCTAGGCCAATTCCGGCTCATCAAAGGCCACGGCGATCATATGACGCCGGCGTATGTGCAGCCCGACAAGCTCGCGCGTCTGCTCGTCCAAGCCGGACGCGATTAGCGTGCATGCGACATCCTCGCGTATGCAATCATATACGCAGACAAAAACCGGCGGAACACGTGCTCCGTCCGGTTTTTGCTTGGTTACGACTTGTCGGATTTGGCGGCGAGCTCGATAATCATGATGACTAGAATCAGCAGTTGAATGAGCAGATCGGCACTCATGGCATTCCCTCCATGCGTTCGTCTTGCTCCTTCAGCCGGCCCTCTCCCATGCCGATGTCCAACTATAACGACTTACGTTTCCCGTACCATATCTATGCGCGGAATCGGCGTTTCATGACCGAAAGCGTTACTTATAGCCGATCTGCTCTCCGTTAATTCGCGTCCGCCGGATAGACGAGGCCGATCTGCCGGCGCGCTTCGTCCATCACTTCCATCGCCGCGAGCGAGCTGGCATGGCTGTTCACCTCGGATTCCAGCTTGCCCTGCGCGAGGAGGGAGACGAACTCTTGCACCTCGTACATCATGTTATCTTCGATTTGCGACCCGTCGGTGATATCCTCCACCCGGCCGTCCCGATAATGAATGCGGACTTGGCTTGGCTCGCTGATGTGGTTGATGACGATGCTGCCTTCCTCGCCTTGAATCTCCGATGGCACGTAGGAATTCGAAATTTTGGAATAACTCAGCACCGCATCCAGGTCGCCGTATTTCAATATCAGGCTGCCGTTGCCGTCGACGCCGGATTCGAGCATATACGCTTCCGCTTGAACCGCGTTCGGCTTGCCGAACAGCACGGCGGCCGGGTACACGCAATAGACCCCGATATCCATCAACGAGCCGTTGGACAGCTCGGGCTTGAACGCGTTCATGACCGTCCCCTGCTTGTAGGCGTCATAACGGGATGAATATTGACAGTAGCTCGCGAAGAAGCGGCGCACGCGCCCGATCTTGTGTAGATTGTTCCGAATGGCCGTAAAATTCGGCATTAACGTCGACTTCAGCGCCTCCATGAACAAGACGTCGTTGCGTTTGGCCGCCTCGATCATCTCGCGCAGCTCGCGCGCGTTGGATGCGGCCGGCTTCTCGCACAAGACATGCTTGCCATGCTCCATGCATGCCATCGCGTGGCCGGCATGATAGGCGTTAGGGCTTGCAACGTATACCGCGTCGATCGCATCGCTTTGAAGCATCTCGTCCAGGGACGTGAATCGGTGCTCGATGCCGAGCTTGTCCGCATATTCGTTCGCCCGCGCTTCCGTGCGCGAATAGACGGCCGCGATCTCCGCGCCTTCCGCCAGTCTTGCCGCTTTCACGAACTTCTCCGTAATCGTGTTGGTGCCGATAATGCCGAATCTAATCATCATATTCGCTCCTGTAGCTTGATTTGATAAGGTATGCTACCTATATTCCTTCAGAAAATCGACGGTTAATTCGAGCGCGCGTTCTAGATGCGGCGTCGTGCCGGCGAACGGATGAATCGCGCCGAACGTATGGTTCGCGCCTTCGATCAATAAGTGCCGCTGATGCGGGGCAGCCTGACGCAGCCGCTCCTGTCCGAGAACAAGCCGCTGCGCATCCCGATCGCCTTGGATCGTCAACACCGGCAGCGGCAAGCGCGCAATGGCCTTGACGATGTCGAACCGATCGCGGTTCTGATCCAGATCCTCGAAGAACGCCGCCGTAATCGGCATTTGCTGCTTCGTGCGCGCGTTCTCCACATAACCGATCCCTTCGAGAAGAACCTGCTCCCGGAATTCGTCGCCGAACAGATTCGCGTCGGCGATCCCGTTCCAACTCACGACCGCTTGGAAGGCCTCCGGATGGCTTGCCGCGAACATCAAGCTGTTGCCTCCGCCACGGCTGTGACCGATCAGCGCGGTCCGCGCCGCGTCCATCCGATCCGACAGCGGCAACTCGCCGGCTTGCCAGCGCTCGAGCAGCGCGGTCAAATCCGCCTGCTCCCGGCTGTATGTATTCCGTCCGAATTTGTGGAGCTCGTCGAAATCGGCATGACCGACCCCGTTGCAGCTGAAATTGAACGTCACGACCGCGAATCCGCTTCTCGCCAGCTGCTCGGCGGCGTAAGGGAAAAATCCCCAATCCTTGAAGCCTTTGAAACCATGGACGAGCAGCGCGACCGGTCTGCGTCCTTCTTCTCCGGACACGCGCACTTCGCCGCGCAGGGTCAAATCGTGCTCAAGAGGAAATTCGAACGGAGCCGTCTTGAGCGGCTGTTGCGCCATAGTCATCCTCCTTACCGCAAATCGTTTCTTACCGCGTTCACTATCTTACCAAAGTTTGATTGCGCGCGGGTAATCGAATTTGCCGGATCGCGCGGAAAACAAAAGAGCGGCCTCTGTCGAGGCGCGCTCTTCAATCGCGGAATTTACTTCACGGCTTCGGTTCCGGCTTGCCCGGTTCGTCTTGCTGCCACGAGATCGCGAACAGCGTCGTCCAAATCAGCATGAAGCCGATCAGCTGCGGGAACGAGATCATTTGGTGGAAGACGACCCAGTTAATAATGACGCCGACCATCGGGAAGCTGAGCTCGGCCAGCGTGGCGTAGGAGGCTTTTACCGTACTCAGTCCCTTATAGTAGAGCAGCATGCTGAACAGTCCGGGCAGCAGCGCCGAGAGAGCAAGGTTGATGACGAGCAGCGCCGTATCTCGCCCTTCGGCCGGCAGCGTCCAGGCTTGGCTCTGCGTCAGCGTAAGGACGAGCAACAACGGAAGCGCAAGCATGAACCGAAGCGACGTGACCGTCTCGTATGACATTTTGCCCAGCATATAGCGGCCCATCACGGTCGAACCGCCCCACAGCAGCGCGGCGCCGATCGAGAGCATGCTGCCGACTTGCATGAAGTCGGAGGCGCCGCTCTGCGGAAGCGAGAACCCGAAGGTCAGCAGATACGTGCCCAGCAGCGCGAGCACGAACAAGAAGCCGAACATGCGCGGCAGATGCTCCTTCAGCAGCCAGCGCGCGAGCAGAATAGCGAATAGCGGCTGAAGCTTCTGCAGCAGCAGGACCGCGTTCAGATCGCCGCTCGCCAGCCCCTTCGTGAACAGAATCGTGGCGATCGCCGAGCCGCCCCACGACACGAATAGCAGCGCGCCGACATGCGACAGCCGCAGTCCGTTAAGCTCGCCGCGGCGGCTCCATAAGACGGGGGCGGCGAAGAGGAACAGAATCGCGTGCTCCAGCAGAACGATCTGCGTGGAGGTCAAATGATCCAGCAGCAAAATGCGGAACAAAGGATCGACGCCCCATAGCGCGGCGCCGATGACGACGAGCCAGAACGCGGGCAGGCCGCGCTTGGTTCGCAATACAGGTGTTACCGATGCAGTACTCATGAATAATTACCCCTTCTGGACCCAGGGACATGAAGGAAGAAGGCCCCGTCTTGCGCGCCATGCGCAAAACGGGGCCAGTCAAATAAACCTGCGGAATAGAGGCGGTTCAAAAAGTCGCTTCTTTGAACACGCGCGTATAGAGACGAGTCCCTCGCAAATTTACAGCTGATCTTCTACCATCCGGACTATACCGTCGGCCTTGGATTCGCACCAAATCAGTCCCCAGCCCGCTGACGGGAAGAGGAGTCGCGGGCTTCTTTCCTCCATGTGAAAGTTACCGCCGGTCGGGAATTGCACCCTACCCCGAAGATCGATATTAGATTTTGTACATCCACTTCACTTTCTATAGTTTATTACTTTGTTTGCGAATTGTCTAGCCTATAATTCTGAGCGCGGCAGCGTGAATTACATAACGGCGCATGGACGCGACTTCCGGCGGTTGCCTGTTGCGCCGTTCGACGACCTTGCATATACGATGCCGCTAGCTAACAGATGATTCGGTTGTTAGCCTCCACGGAATACGTCTTCCGTCAAATCGGCGTTCACGCCCATCGCCGCCCGGCTGCCTTCCGCGGCGGCGATGACGAGCTGGGACGGCGAGACGACCGAAGAATCGCCGGCGGCATAGACTCCTCGGGCGCTCGTTCGACCGAACGCGTCGGTGACGATGGCGCCGTACGCGTTCATCTCGCAGCCCAGCTGCTCGCCGAAGTCGCTCTTCTGCGCGAATCTCGGCGTCACGAAGCCGCCTTCTCGCGCGATCGACGTCCCATCCTTGAACCGGACGCCTTCCAACTGCCCGTCTTTCCCCTCGAAGCCGGCGATCGGCTTCGTATGGACGACGATGCCTTTGCGGTGGAGCGCGATCTGCTGTTCGGCCGACAAATTCGTCTGCCAATTCGTGCAGACGATCAAATCTTTGCTCCAGTTATAGAGCAGCTTGGCCGTATGGAACGCGCCCGCGCTCTCAGACACGAGCACGAGCCGCTTGTCGCGCAGCTCCCAACCGTCGCAGTACGGGCAATTGAACAAGCTGCTGCCGTAGAAATCGCCGAAGCCCTCGATGTCCGGGAAGGACTCGGCGAGCCCCGTTGCGAGCAGAATTCGTCCGGCTTCGAATTGCGATCCGCTTGCGGTATGCAGCGCAAATCCCGAAGACGTCCGGCTCACGCGGACGACCTTCTGCCGCTCGGCGACGACCGAAGGATAACGGGCAAGCTCCTCGTTCGCGAGTCTTCGGAATTCGGCCGGCTGCACGCCGTCCCGGGTCAGAAAACCGTGCGAAGCCCGCGTCACCCGGTTGCGAGGCTGACCGTCGTCGAGCAGCAGCACCTCTCTTCTGGCGCGCCCGAGCACGAGCGCGGCGTTCAACCCGGCCGGCCCCCCGCCGAGAATCGCGCAATCATAACGCATCAATCTCTCCTCCTTCACTTGTCCGAACCCGTGCTCGCTATCTCCGCATTAAGATAAATATGGCAGCCGTGCCTATTTTCATTCCCCTTTGAGGAGATTTTCAACGGTTATTCGAATGCGCTAAAAAGGCGGTCGCCATCGTGAATGGCAACCGCCTGTCCTCTACTATGCTACTTCCCAGCGCTTGAGCACGATGACGGCGTTATGACCGCCGAATCCGAACGAATTCGACAAGCCAATTCGCAGATCGGCCTGTCGCGCCTCGTTCGGCACGACGTCCAGATCGCAATCGGGATCGGGCGTCTCTTGGTTGATCGTCGGCGGAATAATGCCTGTCCGCAAACTCTGCACGAGCGCGATCGCTTCCGCTCCTCCCGCGGCGCCGAGCATATGGCCGGTCATCGATTTGTTCGCGGTCACCGGGATGCGGTAGGCGGCTTCGCCGAACAAGCGTTTGATCGCCATCGTCTCGGAGCGGTCGCCCAATTCCGTGCTCGTCGCATGCGCGCTGATGACGTCTACTTCCTCCGGCCGGATGCCGGCTTCATGAATCGCTTCTCGCATGGCACGGTAGGCGCCTTCGCCATCCGGATGCGTGGCGACCATATGATAGGCGTCGGAGCTCGCCCCGTAGCCAATCACTTCGGCGAGTATCCGCGCTCCGCGTGCGCGGGCGTGCGTCAACGATTCCAGCACGAGTATGGCCGCGCCTTCGCCGAGGACGAACCCGTCGCGGCCGGCGTCGAACGGTCGGCTCGCCCGCTCCGGCTCGTCGTTGCGGGTTGACACGGCGGTCGCGTTCGCGAAACTTGCCGTTGCAATCTCGGAGACGGCCGCTTCAGAACCGCCGGCGAAGATGACGTCCGTTCTTCCGGATTGGATGCGGTGATACGCCTCCCCGATCGCCGTGTTGCCGATCGAGCAAGCCGTCACGGGCGCGAGCGTCGGACCGAGCGCGCCCAGCCGGATGCTAATCATGGCCGCCGCCATGTTCGCGATCATCATCGGCACGAGCGTCGGACTGACGCGGCCCGCGCCTCTGCCGAGCAGCGTCGCATGCTGCTCCGTCAGCGTTTGGATGCCGCCGATGCCCGATCCGACGTAGACCCCGAGACGCTCCTTGTCGATATGCGCGAGGTCCAGCTCGGCATGAGCCAACGCTTGATCGGCTGCCGCCAGCGCGAACTGGCAGAATCGATCCATCCGCCTCGCTTCCTTCGCCCCGAAGAGCGAAATCGCGTCGAAATCCCGCACGGTACCGGCAATCCTCGCCTTATGGCCCGTCGTATCGAACGACTCGATCGCGCGCACCCCCGACACGCCGCGTATTAGCTTGTCCCAATATTCATCCACGCTGTTGCCGAGCGGCGAAATAATGCCCATCCCTGTGATGACGACTCTTTCCATGCCCATCCATCCCCTTCCAGCCTCTTATGGATGTAATCTTGCCATCTATGTTATCCTATTACAAGTTGTTGTTTATCCTAGTATAAGCGCTACCAGCTTACGGCAAGAAAGAAGGGATCCGCATGCATCAACCAACCCGGCTGCAAGCGCTGTCGGCATTCTTGAAGGCGGCTCGCGCCCGCCTCACGCCCGAGACGGCAGGTCTTCCGGCCGGCTTGCGCAGACGCACGCCGGGCTTGCGGAGAGAGGAAGTGGCGCAGCTCGCCGGCGTCAGCTCCACCTGGTATACCTGGCTGGAGCAAGGGCGGGATATTCACGTATCGGCTTCCGTGCTGGACAGCGTCGCTGCCGCCCTCCGGCTCACGGACGACGAACGGAAATATATATACGCCCTTGCCTCGGATACCGGCGCAGGCGTCGCCAAGCTTACGGCAGACAATCCACGGCTGACGCCGTCCTTGCGCAAAATCATCGACGAGCTAAGGTATTGTCCCGCCATCATCTCGGACCGGAGATGCCAAATCGTCGGCTGGAATGCCGCGGCAGCCTACGTCTTCATGGACTTCGAACAAATTCCGGAGCATGAGCGCAACATGATCAAGCTGCTCTTCACCCGCCGCGAATTCCAGCGGTTAGCCGTGAATTGGGAGCAGTTCGCGGGCGGCTTCCTCGCCATGTTCCGCTCCTATTACGGCCAATACGTCGACGATGAATGGTATGAACACTTTCTGCGAGGCATGATGGACGATCACCCGGACTTCAGACGTCTTTGGGAACAAGCCCAAGTTAGCTACGCGCCGGAGGTGCTGCTCGAATTTCGACATGCCAAGGCGCGCAAGATGCTTTTCCAGCTAACCTCCCTGCAAGCGCACGGCGGCGGCGATCTGCGCTGCAGCATTTATACGCCCGCCCCCGAGTCGAACACGGAAGCGAAATTGAAGCAATTCATGGATGCGACGTCATAGCCGGCGCGACGCCGAATAAGGGACTTGGGATACCGCCGTCATTCTCGGCCGCCGTATCCCAAGTCCCTTCATCTCGTCTTGCGATTACGATTGACCTTCCGTCTCGCCGCCTGCGACTAGGTCCGCGCGCTGATCGAATGCGTCGCGCGCCTTTCGAACGAGCGGATAATGATCGATCGCCCAGGACTTCATATGCCGCAGCGGGACGAGCAGCGATCGCCCGAGCGGGGTCAACCGATATTCGACGCCCGGCGGAACCGTATCGTGAATGTCCCGTTCCAAGAGACCGTCGCGTTCCAACTGCCACAGCGTTTGCGTGAGCATCTTTTTGGATATGCCTTCGATTCTTCGCAGAAATTCGCCGTATCGGACATCGCCGCCCTCCATGGCATAGATGGCTAGAACCGCCCACTTGCTCCCGATAATTTCCAGCAACAATCTGTAGCCGCATTTCGCGATCGAAATATCCGGTTCCGCCGCTTTTCGCTTGCCCATCGCATCTCCCTCCGACGATCTGGATACTTTAAAGTGCCTACTTACTTTATTTTAGTTCGCAGATTAAAGTGTGTCTATACGGATAAACGAAGGAGAGATGTTCATGAAGAAGTATGAGCTTCACGGAGGATTTAGTCTGGACCATTTGCAATTGGCGGATCGACCTATTCCCGTGCCGGGACCGCATGAAGCGCTAATCCGGATACGCGCCGTGTCGCTGAATTATCGGGATTTGGGCGTCATTAGCGGTTTCTACGCGCCAGACTTGCCCCTCCCGTTCACCCCGGTCTCCGACGGCGTCGGCGAGGTCGTCGAAGTCGGCGCGAACGTCACCCGGTTTTAAACCGGAGACCGCGTGTGCGGCATATTCACCCAACAATGGTTGACGGGTCCCCCGCAGCGCCGTTACGCCGGGAGCACGCTTGGCAGTCCGCTGCCCGGGCTGCTAGCCGAGTATGTCGCGATCGACGAGAACGGACTGTCTCCGTACCGGAATATCTAACCGATCCGGAAGCGGCTGCCCTTCCCTGCGCGGGCGTGACGGCTTGGCATGCCATCGTGGAAGAAGGCCGCGTGAAAGCCGGCGACACGGTCGTCGTACAGGGCACCGGCGGCGTCCCACTCTTCGCGCTGCAGTTCGCGAAGCTGCATGGCGCGACGGTCATCGTCGCCTCCGGCAGCGACGAGAAGCTGGCGTGCGCCAAGGCGCTCGGCGCCGACCACGGGATTAACTACCGCTCGACCCCGAACTGGGAGGAGACCGTACGCGCGATAACCGGCGGCGAAGGCGCCGATCACGTGCTCGATGTCGGGGGCGCCGCGACGCTAGGCCGCTCCGTTAACGCCGTGCGAACCGGCGGACGGGTCAGCATCGTCGGCATATTGTCGGGCGCTCGGGCGAGCGATCTTGATCTGATTGCCGTGCTGCAGAAGAAGATCACCCTGCAAGGCATTAATGTCGGCAGCCGCGCGATGTTCGAAGCGATGAATCGTGCCCTTGCGGCCGGCCGAGTCCGTCCCGCGATCGACGGCGTCTATCCCTTCGAGGACGCCGTGAACGCGCTCCGCCGGTTGGAACAAGGCGCTCACTTCGGCAAAATCGTCATCGCCTTCTAACGTTGCCGCCCGCCATCTTTCGGCATCCAATATGCCAAAAGATGGTTTTTTTACATAGAAGGAAGTATATGATACTCGCTTATACTCCAGCCTCTATGTCTCTGGAACGTAACTCCCATCGCCGCTAACAGACGGCGATAACCGTTCCGCCTTGACATAGAGGAAAGTATAAGTTTCACGCCTATACTCCAGCCTCTATGTCTCCGGAACGTAACTCCCATCGCCGCTAACAGACGGCGATAACCGTTCCGCCTTGACATAGAGGAAAATATAAGTTTCACGCCTATACTCCAGCCTCTATGTCTCCGGAACGTAACTCCCATCGCCGCTAACAGACGGCGATAACCGTTCCGCCTTGACATAGAGGAAAGTATAAGTTTCACGCCTATACTCCAGCCTCTATGTCTCCGGAACGTAACTCCCATCGCCGCTAACAGACGGCGATAACCGTTCCGCCTTGTTTCCATCTGTTTTGATACGAATTGGAGCGGGTATATGGAGGATGGAGAGGTAATCATTCGGAACAATGCCTGATATTCACGCTTTTCTAATTGTTTTCTCACATATGCGGTTTATACTAGGCTCATAACTTCGGAAAAGGGATGGTGCCCAGATGGCGGAAATGAATCCTATGATCAATCGGCTGCGTTCGAAAATGGTTGATGTTGCGGAGAAGCACGGCATGAACCTGCTCCATCCCGAGGTTATTTATTGGAGCCAGCAGCTGGATTTGCTCATCGTGCAATCGATGCAAATGCCGAAAACCGCATGATCTGCCCTACATATGCCAAACATCCGAGAGCCGTGGAATAGCCAAGCGCCCCTTGCCGCTAATGCCCCGGTTCTTTTTGTTATGCCTGCCGCCAATTCAAATGTTGGCAACAGCGTTACTGACGAAACCTGGTTTTCCTTGAATTGAAGCTGTAAGCGTTCTCCATTAGGATGGAGTCATCCCCGTTATCTGATGCTAACGATGCGGGCGCGACGAAATAAAGGGAGGATTACCTGATGTCCAACACCGTACAACCACAAAAAGAAGGTGTCCGGGTGGCAGTACAACGATTCGGGCGCTTCCTCAGCGGAATGGTCATGCCGAACATCGGCGCGTTCATCGCTTGGGGACTCATCACGGCGCTCTTCATTCCGACCGGCTGGATTCCGAACGAAGAACTGGCCAAGCTTGTCGACCCGATGATCAAGTATCTGCTGCCGCTCTTGATCGGCTACACCGGCGGCACGATGATCCATGGGACGCGGGGCGGCGTCATCGGCGCCGTCGCGACGATGGGCGTCGTCATCGGCGCCGACATTCCGATGTTCCTGGGCGCGATGCTCGTCGGTCCCGGCGCGGCCTGGGTGCTGAAGCAATTCGACAAAGCGGTCGAAGGGAAAATCAAGTCCGGATTCGAAATGCTCGTCAACAACTTCTCGTCCGGCATCATCGGCGGCATTCTCGCCGTCATCGCGTTCAAGGCGATCGGCCCGATCGTTCAGGCGATCAGCAACGTGCTTGCCGACGGCGTCGAATTCCTGATCGACAACCACTTGCTCGCCTTCGCCAACGTGCTTATCGAGCCGGGCAAAATTCTGTTCCTTAACAATGCGATCAACCATGGCGTACTCAGCCCGATCGCGCTGGAACAGGCATCGGAAGTCGGCAAATCGATCATCTTCATGCTCGAGTCGAACCCGGGTCCGGGTCTTGGCATCTTGCTGGCGTACTGCATCTTCGGACGCGGTTCGGCCAAACAATCGGCGCCCGGCGCCGCGATCATCCACTTCTTCGGCGGGATTCACGAAATTTACTTCCCGTACGTGCTCATGAACCCGCGTCTTATTCTGGCGGCGATCGCGGGCGGCGTAGCCGGCACGGCGACGTTCTCCCTCTTCAATGCGGGTCTTGTCGCGCCGCCGTCGCCGGGCAGTATTTTCGCCTACATCGCGATGGCGCCTAAAGGCGGCATGTTCGCGATCTTCACCGGCGTTATCTCCGGCGCTCTCGTCTCCTTCATCGTCGCGGCGCTGCTGCTTAAGACGACCCGCAAGACCGAGCAAGACGACGAACTGGAGCAAGCTTCGGCCAAGATGAAGGAAATGAAGAGCGCGGGCATTGCCGCTCCTACGGCTTCGGCTGCAGGCGCAACCGCTGCCGCGGCATACGTCCCTTCCGCCGCCGGTCAGCGCGCCAAAGCGGACGTCAGCAAAATCGTCTTCTCCTGCGATGCCGGCATGGGATCGAGCGCCATGGGCGCGTCCATATTAAGGAAGAAGATCACGACCGCCGGCATTCCGGTCACCGTCGTGAACACGGCTATCAGCGACATCCCCGCCGACGCGGACATTGTCATCACGCATAAGACGCTGACCGACCGCGCGAAGCAGAAAGCGCCGAACGCCGAACACATCTCGATCGATAATTTCCTGAAAAGTCCGGAGTACGACGACCTCGTCAAACGGTTGTCGTAACGTACGCCTCTGTAACGCTGACGCCGCTGGCATCGGCGTTACAGCTCTTTTATTCCAAGACGTAGGATGATGCCCATGAAAATGTCGAACCGGCAGCGCCAAATCGCGGCGCTGCTTACGAACCGGCCGGACGGCATCACCGTCGCGGAAATCGCGGAATCCGTCCGCGTAAGCGCGAGAACCGTCCACCGCGAGCTGCAGGATATCGAGACCGCCTTGTCCGGAGCCGGCATCGCCCTGCTGCGCAAATCCGGCTCCGGACTTGCGCTAGACGCCGAACCCGAGAAACTGGACGCGTTCCGCCGCACGCTCAAGCATGCGGATGCGGCCGGCCTCGGACATAGCGCGCAAGAACGCAAAGTACTGACGATACTACGGCTCATCGAAGAATCCGAACCGACGAAGCTGTTTGCGCTCGCGCATGAACTGCAAGCGGCGATTCCGACGATCAGCCACGATCTGGACGAATGGGAATCGCTATTAACCGGATCGGGTCTCGCGCTTGAGCGGCGCCGCGGCTACGGCGTCGAGCTTCAAGGCAGCGAACGGGCCATCCGGCGGTTCATCTTCCGGCTGGCCCGCCAATTTCTCGACCCGGCGGATTTGTTCGAACCAGCCGATGACGCCGGACATTCGCCGATTCGCGACCGGTTGCTGGAGATGATCGGGCTCGAAGGCTTCTTCCGCGTCGAGAAAGCGCTATGGCGGCTGGAGGAGCAGCACAGAACGAAGCTTTCCGAAGAGTCGTACACGCTTCTTGTCCTCCGCCTCGCGATCGCCCTCTCCCGTTATCTCGGCGGCCGCATCGTCGATGCGATGCCGGCGGAACCGACGCCGCGCGATGCCGAACGGGCGCAAGCGTACGCGCGCTTCCTGGACGCCGATTTGCCGGAGCGCGAGCTGGCGTATGCGGCTCACTTGCTATCCGGTTGGGACGCGTCCGAGCAAGTTCCGGTCGCCGAGCACTTCCCGCAGATCGAGATCGTCGTAGAGCTCGTCGCAGAGGTGGAGAACCTGCTCGGTGCCTCGCTAATGCGCGACCGCTCGCTCATCGAAGGTCTCCTACATCATATGGAGCCCGTCCTGCAGCGAATCCGGGAAGGACAGCAAATTCGCAACCCGCTGCTGCTTCAGATTAAACGGGATTACGCCGAGCTGTACGAGGCCGTTCGCGAAGCAGCGGCACGGAAGCTGAGCGGTTACGAGCTTCCCGAAGAAGAAATCGGCTTCCTGACGATGCATTTTGGCGCGGCGCTGGAGCGCGCCAATCTATTGACCGTTCCCGTACGCGCCCTTCTCGTCTGCACGAGCGGCATCGGCTCGTCCAAGATGTTGGCGGTCCGCATCACGAAGGAACTGCCGCAAATCGAACTGATCGGGCGGGTGTCCTGGTTCGAAGCCGTCCGGACTCCGCCGTCGGATTACGATCTCATTATCTCGACCGTTGATTTGCCCATTAAGCCGGAGCGTTACATTAAATTAAGTCCCCTCCTCACGGCGGAGGAGACGGAACGGCTTCGGAAGTTCGTCCATAATCTGGCGGCATCCCCTGCCGTCGCTCGGGATGAAACTAGCCTTGCCAAGCCGTCCGCCGCGCCTTCGGAGCTGAATGCCATCGCCCGATTGGCCGGGCTTCGCGATCACGCGCTCGAGGCGCACGCGCTGATCGAGCGGTTCGACGCCATCTCGCTGACATGGCCGCTCGGCACCGAATTCGAGACGATTCTGCACGCCATCTGCGGCTACGCGTTCGACATCGGCGCGTTGACCGACACGGCGCCGGTAGTCGACGGACTTCTCGAGCGGGAGCGGCACGGCAGCCAGCTCATTCCCGACACCGAGCTCGCCCTCGTGCATACCCGCAGCGACGCCGTCCGCTTCCCGCTCCTGCTCCTGTTCCGGCTCGACCATCCGGTCGCGCTCTCGGGCGGCGCAGGCGCGCGACAGCTTCTGCTCATGCTCGCGCCGATCGAGTTGTCGAAGTCCGCGCTTGCCATCTTAAGCGAAATTAGCGCCCTGCTGCTCCTGCCGGAAACGATGGCGCTGCTGGAAGACGGCGATACAGAACAGATACGCGTCTTTCTTGCCGGCGAGCTGGAGCACGTCATTAAATCAAAAATGGATTGGAGAGTTTAACCATGCCTATTCTATCGACCGATAAAGTAAAATTAAATGCCGTTGCGAACGACAAATACGAAGCGATCCGCCTTGCCGGCGAGCTGCTCGTCCAAGCGGGCCACGTGCCGGCCGAGTACGTGGAGAAAATGATCGAGCGCGAGAACGCCCTCTCCACCTATATGGGCGGAGGACTTGCGATCCCGCATGGCACGAACGAAGCGAAAACCTTGATCCGCTCGACCGGTTTGTCGATTGTCGTGCTTCCCGAAGGCGTCGATTTCGGCGAAGGCGAACCGGCGAACTTGGTTATCGGGATCGCCGCCGCCGGGGACGATCATCTGGAGCTCCTGACCAACGTGGCCATGCTCGTCTCCGATGACGAGAACATGGCCCGGATTCTGAACGCCGCTTCCGCGGAAGAGCTGATCGCGATCTTCGAGAGGGGGATGGAAGGATGAAGGCCGTTCATTTCGGCGCCGGCAATATCGGTCGTGGCTTCATCGGCCTCCTTCTCACCCGTGCCGGCTATGAGGTCGTCTTCTCCGACGTGAACGACGCGCTCGTGAACGCCCTTAAATCCAAGCGTGCTTATACGGTGTCGCTGGCGGATGGCAGCGATGAGCTAATCCGCGTAGAAGGCGTCGATGCGATCGACGGCAAGGACGCGCGGCTCGTCGCCGAGACGGTAGCCAATGCCGATCTGGTCACGACCGCCGTCGGCGTCCACATTCTGAAGCATATCGCGGGCGCTCTCGCGCAAGGCATCGCGCTTCGCCTTCAAGCCGAACAGCCCGCGCCGCTTCACGTGATCGCCTGTGAGAACGCGATCGGCGGAAGCACCCAGCTGAAGGAGCTGGTGCTCGGACATCTCCCGGGCGAGCTGCATGTGGCATTCGAACGATACATTGCCTTCCCCGACGCCGCCGTCGACCGCATCGTGCCGATTCAGCACCATGACGATCCGCTGCATGTGACCGTCGAGCCATTCTATGAATGGGTCGTCGACCGCTCTGCCATGCTGCCGGGCTTCTCCGACATTGCCGGCGTTCATTACGTGGATGGCTTGGAGCCTTACATTGAACGGAAGCTGTTCACGGTCAATACGGGACATTGCACCGCCGCTTACCACGGCTACCTAGCCGGATGCCGAACGATCCAAGAAGCGATGGCAGCCGAGACGGTAACCGCCAAAGTACGCGGCGTGCTCGATGAGACCGGCGCGGTGCTCATTCGCAAGTATGGCTTCCCTGCGGACGAACACGCCCGATACATCGACAAAATCCTGAGCCGGTTCACGAATCCGCATCTGAGCGATGAAGTCGAGCGCGTCGGCCGTTCGCCGATCCGGAAGCTGTCGCCGAACGATCGGTTGGTCCGCCCTGCCCTGCTCGCCTTGGAGAACGGCTTGGGTTACGCGCAGCTTGCCGCCGCCATGGCCGCCGCGCTGCGATTCGATTACGCGGACGACCCCGAGGCTGCCGAACTTCAGCAGTCGCTGCAGGCCGAAGGCTTGTCGGCGACGATCGAACGCTATACCGGCCTCGCGGAAGAACATCCGATTCATGCCGAAGTCATCCGCCATTATGAATCCATGCGCCCTCGGGAGCAAGCCTAACCGAAGAGAAGGAGGTATACGCCATGAGTCATAACCTTACTGGAATCGCCGCCTCGCCCGGTTACGCGATTGCCCCCATCGTCACCTTGAAACCCGCCCGCCCTGCTCCGCTGCGCGAGCACGTGGCCGACCCACGAGCGGAGCAAGCCCGGTTCGCGGCGGCAATCGAACAGTCGAGAACCGAGCTCGAACAGATTCGACAGCTGACCGAGCAACGACTCGGCGCGGAGAAAGCCGAGATTTTCGAAGGTCATCTGATGCTCCTGGAAGACCCCGAGCTCATCGACGCGACGAACGACAAGATCGCCGAGGAGGCGGTGAACGCCGAATACGCGCTTCGCGAAGTCGCAGGTACGTTCATCGCGATGCTTGAATCGATGGACAACGAGCTCCTGCGCGAACGCGCGGTCGATATTCGCGACATCGCTTCCCGCGTGACCAGCCATCTGCTCGGCGAACCGCACCAGGATTTGTCGACCCTGGCTGAAACCTGCATTATTGTCGCCGAGGATCTGACGCCATCGGACACGGCGCAGCTCAATCTCGAGGCGGTGCAAGGATTCGTGACCGTCGTCGGCAGCCGCACCTCCCACTCCGCCATCATGGCCCGTTCCTTGGACGTGCCGGCCATCGTCGGGATCGGCGAATCGCTGCTTGGCCTGCCGACCGGCACGCTCGTCGTCATGGATGCGCTGGAAGGCCGCGTAATCGTGAATCCAACGGACGAAGAATTGGCCGAATACGGGACGAGGAAGCAGCGGTACGACGAGCGCAAGACCACCCTTACCCGGCTGAAAGAGCAGCCGACCGCTTCGCTTGACGGCGCGCGCGTCGAATTGGCCGCCAACATCGGCCGCGTCGAGGATGTCGCCAAAGCGCTGGTGAACGGCGCCGAAGGCATAGGCCTATTCCGCACCGAGTTCCTCTATATGGGGCGCGATTCGCTGCCGAGCGAAGAGGAGCAGATGAATAGCTATAGGGTCGTACTGGAGAAAATGGAAGGCAAGCCCGTCGTCATCCGGACGCTCGATATCGGCGGGGATAAGGAGTTGCCGTACTTGAATTTGCCGAAGGAAAGCAACCCCTTCCTCGGCCTGCGGGCGCTCCGCTTCTGCCTGAAGCGCGAGGACCTGTTCCGGACCCAGCTTCGGGCGCTCCTGCGAGCGAGCCGCTTCGGTAATCTCAAGATCATGTTCCCGATGATCGCCGTGCTGGACGAATTGCTGGAAGCGAAACGCGTCTTGGCCGAAGAGCGCGCCAAGCTCGAAGCGGAAGGCGTCGAGCTTGGCGCCCATATCGAAGTCGGCATGATGATCGAAGTGCCTTCCGCCGCGGTCGCTGCCGATCTATTCGCCAAGGAAGTCGACTTCTTCAGCATCGGTACGAACGATCTCATTCAATATACGATGGCCGCCGACCGCATGAACGAATCGGTCGCTTACCTATATCAACCTTGTCATCCGACGATTCTACGCCTCGTCAACATGGTCATCCGCGCCGCGGAACGCGAAGGCAAGTGGGTCGGCATGTGCGGCGAGATGGCCGGCGACCCGTCGGCCGTTCCTCTCCTGCTCGGACTGGGTCTCCACGAATTCAGCATGAGCGCGGGATCCGTATTGCCGACGCGCGAACTGATCGCGGGATTATCCAAGCACGAATGGTCGCGTCTGGCCGAACAAGCGCTGACGATGCGCTCGCAGGAAGACGTCCTGCAATTTGTCCAACACCAGCTTAAAGGAGCGAATTAACTATGCTTACGCAAACGTTCACCGTGATCAACCCGACCGGCTTCCATGTCCGGCCGGCCAAAACGTTCGTCCAGGCCGCCAACGGCTTTCCCTGCAAAGTCACTTTGCTGAACAAAGGCAAAAAAGCGAACGGCAAAAGCTCGATCGGCCTCTTGACGCTCGGCATCGCCCAGCACGACGAGGTAACGCTCGAGATCGACGGCGAGCAAGAAGAGCAAGCGATGGAAGCGCTCGGCGCCCTGTTAACCCAAATGTACGAATAATCGTCCTCATAGCGCATGTATGCTCTCCTTCGCGCACAACGAAAAAAGTACGCGGCCGTCATAGGCTGCGTACTTTTTTCGTCACTCCCATTTTACCTTGCCCAATATGTCAAAGAAAAAGCGGACGCACCGCGCGCCCGCTCTTCCTCTTGCCAACTATTGGTTACCCGCTGAGCTTGTTCACGATCTTCAAGACCGCGTCCCGCGTCAGCTTGTTGCCGCCGCCCGAGATGAGCTTGACGGTCGCGTGCGCGAGCGCCAACGGGATTTTGCAGAACGCCTTCGCCTGCCCTTCCTTCAGCTCGGCCAAATAGGCGTCGGCTTCCTTCAAATTACGGCGCGTGTAGGCGAGCATCTCGTCCATGCCCCAGCCCTTCGGGAAGAAGCTGACGCCGCGCGTGCCGTCTTCCGCCTTGTTGCGAAGAATGTTGACCGCCTGCAGGCCGCGTCCGAAGGCTAC
Source organism: Paenibacillus methanolicus (assembly GCF_008124765.1). Classification (GTDB taxonomy): domain Bacteria; phylum Bacillota; class Bacilli; order Paenibacillales; family Paenibacillaceae; genus Paenibacillus_Z; species Paenibacillus_Z methanolicus. Next base: position 965,230 of record NZ_VNHS01000001.1, read on the forward strand.
CGCCCGGCCCCGGTCGGATTGCGTGCCGTCGTTCCACAGCCATAGCTCCGACAGCATCTCGCCGACCATGCCGGCGACGCTGTATGTATAACGGTCCAGATCCTCTTCCGTATCGATGATCCACTTCTTGTCCACCCAATACGCCATCTCGTCGGACATTTTCGCGGTATAGCGATACACCGTCGGTGCGATATCCGACGGACATAGACCGGCCCATTCGTGCAGCTGCCAGCTGACTTCCGGCAGATCATGCTTGTAAGGCGCCAGCACGTCCCGCGCGCGCGCGAGGGGCTCGTCGGAGCGGAACGAGTCGCGGACGTCCTGCAGCAGTTTGATTTTCAATTCGTCGTCCAAGTCGGTATGGTCTTCGATCTCGTCGATCGCCCGCATGCACAGATAGCCGGAAGCGACCGCCTCCTGCAGCTGGCCTTCCAAACGGCTGATCGGGATGAAGAAGGTGCGGCTCGTCTTCTTTAACATCGTCATGGCATCTTGATGGATCATAGTCGTAATAGGTGTTCCCTCCAAAGTCAACAAGTGTGCAGCGGCAAATGAATCATGATATCGGATAAAGGCATCTCCGCGCTAAAACATTCATATGGTACGATTTTCTCACATTAGACAAGCCGATGCAACTTTGCGGAGCACGTGTTATTACCCTTTTCCACGGTGCCGGACGCATGCATGAGAGCGGAATTTTGTGGCCATCTTACAAAGAAAGGAGCTGATTCCCATCTCTTACAAACGGCATATCGAAAGCGGCAAAATATCGGTCGAGGTCAACGAGCGCGACAGTCGCTCGGCCAAGGAAGAAGCCGCGCAGTTCGTCAAGCGCAAGGCGCTCGACAATATTACCGAAGAGTTCGGCAGCGAAGTGTTGGCCAACGAAGAGTCGGACGTATCGCTGAGCAACGTGGACATCCATTTCAACGAAGAAATCATCTCCCATGAGGAAGGCGTCTTCAAGAAACGGATCATCGACAGCCGCAAAATGACCGCCGAGGCGGAAGCCGACATTACGATCGACGATTAGTCGCCGCGAGCACTGGCCGGTGAGCTAGTGCCGCCGATAGCAAACGAATCCCAGCCTGCCGCTCCTACTGCGGTCAGGCTCATTCGCGCGTCAAAAATTATTCAGAAACGTCCGGTGGTACGCATTCCGATATTGCGACGGCGTCATCCGCTCATACTGCCGGAATAGCCGCATGAAATACTTCTCGTCCTGGAACCCGGACGCGCGCGCGATCTCCCCGATCGACTGGTCGGTGCGCGTCAACAGCTCCTTCGCTTTGCCGAGACGAACCTTGTGGATGAATGCGAGCGGCCCTTCGCCCGTATGCTTCTTGAACAGCCGCGTCAGGTAATCCTTGTTATAGTTGAATCGCTCCGCGATGTCCGAAGCGGCCAGCGGCGAGCTCGCGTGGATGCGCGTCCATTCCGCGATGGTGGCGAACTGCAAATTGCCCCGCTCGGCCTTGGCCGCTCCGCTCTCGAAGCGATGCAGCGCATGCTCCGAAATCTCGATCAGCAGCGACGTGAGCAAATAATCGGCCGCCTGCTTCGTCATGTAGTTCGAGTTGGCGACATGGAGGAGCTGCTTGACCAAGATCGGCACGCGCTCGGCCTGCATCCCCCGCATGAATTGCGGCAGGAACAGCCGATCGGACGCCCACGCCCGCTGCGGTCGGTGCAGCAGCTCCTCCGCCTCTTGCTTCCATCGCTCTTCCGAGAGCGTCTCCATCTCCTCCGCGTCAAAATGAATCCACCAAAACTTCACGCCCGGCCGGGATAACCGGTAACCGCCGTGCGTCCTGCCCGGCCATAGCAGCAGCAGATCGCCAGGCCCGACGTCGAACGTGCTCGCTTCCTCTCGAATGTACGCCGTCTCCTCGATGCCGATGATCAATTCATAATTCCCTATTGCGCGCTCCATGTGCTTCCACTCGGTCTCCGACAGGAACTCGCCGGCTGCATGGAATCGGACCGGCTGCGCGAGCGGGATCGTCAATCCTTTCATCCCCTGCCCCTTCTGGTCGGATTTGTCCACTATTGGTCTTGTTCTTCTACCGACAAATCGGCAATCCCATGATAATGTTTTGATAAAATATACACTAGCCCGCTCTCGCGGCGCAAGTACTTCAGGAGTGATACGGGTTGCAATTGAACGCCTTTGATCTGAAGCAGGTACGCATTGACGGCGGACCGCTTAAGAACGCCATGGACTTGAACCGAGACTACTTGCTCAAACTGGATGCGGATCGATTATTGTCCCGTTTCCGCGAATTTGCCGGGCTCGAACCGAAAGCGCCACGTTATGAAGGCTGGGAATCCCGCGGAATTAGCGGGCATACGCTCGGCCACTACTTGTCCGGCTGCTCGCTCATGTATGCGGCGACCGGCGATCCCGCCTTGAAGGAACGAGCCGCATATGTGGTGGACGAGCTGGCGCTCTGCCAAGAGGCGCATGGCGACGGCTACGTATCCGGCATCCCGCGCGGCAAGGAGCTGTTCCAGGAAATCAAAGCCGGCGACATCCGCTCGCAAGGCTTCGATTTGAACGGCGGCTGGGTCCCGCTGTATACGATGCACAAGTTGTATGCGGGCCTTCGCGATGCGTACCGCTACGCGTCGAACGAGCGCGCCCTCGAGGTCGAGATCAAGCTCGGCCTGTGGCTCGAAGACATCCTGGCCGAACTCAGCGAAGCACAAGTGCAGCAAGTGCTTCATTGCGAATTCGGCGGCATGAACGAAGCGCTGGCCGATCTCGCAGCGGATACGGGCGACGCGCGCTTCCTGCGTCTGGCCGAGCGCTTCTATCATGGCGAGGTGCTGAACGACTTGGCCGAGGAGCGGGATACGCTCGGCGGCCGGCACGCGAACACGCAAATTCCGAAAATCATCGGGGCAGCCAGACAGTATGAAGTGTCCGGCAAGCCTCACTATGCGGGCATCGCGCGTTACTTCTGGGACCGCGTCGTCCACCATCATTCCTATGTCATCGGCGGCAACAGCTACAACGAGCATTTCGGCGATCCGGGGATGCTGAACGACCGGCTGGGCGAAGGCACCTGCGAGACGTGCAACACGTACAACATGCTCAAGCTGACGCGCCACCTTATCCGTTGGGACGGCGTTGCGGAATACGCGGATTACTACGAACGCGCCATGTTCAATCATGTGCTCGCTTCCCAGCAGCCCGTGGACGGACGCGTCTGTTATTTCGTCTCGCTCGAGATGGGCGGTCACAAGACGTTCAACAGTCAGTTCGAAGACTTCACCTGCTGCGTCGGCTCCGGCATGGAGAGCCATTCGCTCTACGGCGCGGGCTTGTATTTCAAATCGGAGGACGCGCTCGTCGTCAACCAGTTCGTACCGTCTTCCGTGCAGTGGGCCGAGCGAGGCGTGACGTTATCGCAGGAAACCGATTTCCCGACGACTGGCAGCGGACGTCTTGTCGTTCGGTCGGACGGCGATGCCGCTCCGGGCTCGTTCACGTTGTATATTCGATATCCGCATTGGGCGCAGAACGGCATGCAAATCCGCGTCAACGGCGAAGCATGGCCGATCGGGGAAGCCGTGCCTTCCTCCTACGTCTCCATTGCTCGCGAATGGACGGACGGCGACACGGTGGAATACGTGATGCCGTTCTCCGTTCGGGTCGAGACGATGCCGGACAACCCGAACCGGATCGCGTTCCTCTACGGTCCGCTCGTGCTTGCAGGCGACCTTGGCGAGATTGCCGACAATCGTTCGGATGACGCCGAGTGGCCGCTCGCCTCCGTGCTGATCGGACGACGGGCCGAGCTGACTTCGGCGCTCTCGCCGGATCCGGACCATCCCGGCGCCCTGCGTCTGACGGGCGTCGCATACCGCGGCGACCTTACGCTGCGGCCGTTCTATCAACTCTACGACCGCGCCTACACGGTCTATTGGGACTTCTTCACCCCGGAAGGCTGGCGCGGCGAAGAAGCGGCTTATCGCGAATCCATCGAGGCGCAGCAGCGGCTCGAGCGCCAGACGGTCGATGCCGTGCAGCCGGCCGAGATGCAGCCGGAGCGCGACCATGCGTTCGAGGGCGAGCACGTCGGGCTCGGCAAAATGTACAACCGCAAATATCGCGATACGTGGCCAAGCGGCTGGTTCGCGTTCACGATGCGCGTGCTGCCTGACGAGCCGGTCCGGTTGGCCGTCACGTATATCCGTTCTTCGGACGAGAAGCTCGGCTTCGACGTGCTCGCCGGCGGCGAAGCGCTGGCGGACGGACGAGTCGAATCGGAAGAGATGAACAAATTCGTCACGTACGTGTATGACATCCCGCTGGACGTCACGGCCGGCCAAGATTCGATTCCGGTCGCGTTCCGCGCTCATCCGGGCCGCAAAGTCGCGCCCGTGGCGGGTATCCGGATCGTGCGTATGCCCTAAGTCAGATGCAAGACAGCCAAGCGAGAAGTTTCCCGCTTGGCTGTCTTTTTTCAATCGGTTAAGTAATCCAAGGCGAGCGAGAGGAACATTTTGCCCGAAATAAGCAAGGCGCGTTCGTCGATATCGAATCTAGGATGATGATGCGCGTAGTGGGTACGCTCGTCGTCGTTGCGGGCGCCGACGTGGAAGAATGCGCCCGGACGCTGCTCCAAATAATACGCGAAGTCTTCCGCTCCCATCTGCGGATCCAGCGTGAGCAAGGCTTCTTCTCCGTATACGCTGCTAATTAGGCGCTGTACGCGAGCCGTCTCCTCCGGCGCATTGACGACCGGCGGATAACCGTTCGTATATTCAATCTCATGTCCCGCATGGTACGCCGACGTAATGCCGGCGATGATGGTACGAATCTCCGCCTCGATCTCGGACCGCAGCGTCTTGTTGAAAGTGCGAACGGTCCCCTGCAGTTTCGTCTTGTCCGCGATGACGTTGAACGCGTTACCCGCTTGGAATACGCCAACGGAGACGACCGCGGGTTGAATCGGGTTCACGCGACGGCTGACGATCTGCTGCAGGCCGTTCACGACTTGGCAGCCGACCACGATCGAATCGACGGTCGTGTGCGGCATGGCGCCGTGTCCGCCCTTGCCGAAGATGTGCACGGTGAACGCGTCGGCCGCCGCCATCGCGGGACCTTCCTTTAGTCCGATCTTGCCGAGCGGAAGATCGGATGCAAGGTGGATGCCGTATACGGCGTCGACTCCCTCCAGAGCGCCGGCTTCGATCATGCCTTTGGCGCCGCCAGGCGGCAGCTCCTCCGCATGCTGGAAAATGAAGACGATATTGCCTTTCAGTTGATCGCGCACGTTGCTCAATACGCGGGCCACGCCAAGCAGCGCCGACGTGTGTCCGTCATGTCCGCAGGCATGCATCACGCCAGGCACCTGCGATTTGTACGGCACGTCCTTCTCGTCCTGAATCGGCAGCGCGTCGAAGTCCGCGCGGAACGCGATCGTCGGACCTTCGGAACCGCCGCGAAGATACGCAAGAATCCCGTTGCCGCCAACGCCTTCCTTGACTTCCAATCCGAATGACTTCAGATGATCGGCGATGAACCGAGCCGTCCGAGTCTCCTGAAACGACAGCTCCGGATTCTGGTGCAAGTAGCGGCGCCACCCGATGATTTCGTCCTCGCTCTTCACCAATTCCTTGTACAAAACCTCCAGCATGCGCATACGCCCTCTCCTGAAACTTCTCTTTTTCTTGTTATATGTAATCCACTCACGCTAATGCCATTGAAACGGCGTTGTATCCGCTTCCTAATTGTAATATTCCGAATATTATACCAGCCTACCTCATTTATCAAGTACAAAATGAGATGTTTATAATTTTTATATGTAATTATTTAGCATTTATATATCGAATAACTATTTAATAATCTCAATTTCAATCGACATTAAAAGACTGAAATCAACAAAAAATAGTCTCCAGCTTATCCGGAGACTATTTTCATGCCAATTTTTACTTTTATTATGCAATTGCATTCCGAATATCTCTGCCGTCTGCTGACTCCGCCGCATTCGGTTCGGCCAATCGTTTCGCCTCGTCTTCGATCCCGAAAATACGGGTAAACGCCTCAATCGCATCTTCGCCGCCGCGTTCGGTCGCCAGCTCCTTAATATTCAGGATCGGATCGCGCAGCAGCTGATTGACGATGCTCTTGGTTAATTTACCGATCACCTTCCGCTCTCGCTCGTCCAGCTCCGGTAGTTTCTTGAGAATATCCTGATACGCGCTCTCTCGCACCGCATCCGCCTTCTCTCGCAGCGCGGCGATGGCCGGCGCGACGCCGAGCTCTTTCATCCATTGGGCGAAGTCGTTGCGTTCCTTCTGGATGACCGGCGTCAACTTGAGCGCTTCCTTCGCTCTTGCATCCGTATTTTCGTTCACGATCGCGCCAAGCCGGTCGATATCGACAAGCGTCACGCCGTCCAGCTCGTCCGCGAGCGGATCGATATCGCGCGGAACGCCCATGTCGATCATGAGAAGCGGTTCGCTTCGGTTCAACTTTGCCGTTCGCAGCATGGCCGCCGATACGACCGGCTCGGCGGCACCGGTAGCCGCCGTCACCAACTCGGCTCCGCTCAGCAGTTCGGGAAGCGTCTCCCAAGAACTGGCGGCGATGCCATGCCGGCCCGCGAATTGAGCAGCATTGTGGTAGGATCGATTCACGACGGTGATCCCGTCCGCTCCTCTTGCCTGCATATGCTTGACGGCCAGCTCGCTCATATGCCCGGCGCCGACGACCACGATGCGCTTGCCTGCCAATGAACCCATCTTGCGCGCCGCAAGCTCCACCGCCGCATAGCTGACCGAGACCGGCTTCTGACCGATTCTCGTCTCGGTATGCAGTCGTTTCGCCAACGTCACCGCCTGCTTGAACAGCCGGTTGAATACGGCGCCCGTCGCAGGAAGGCTTTGCGAGTATAAGAAGGCATCCCGTACCTGGCCCAAAATTTGCGTCTCGCCGACAACCATCGAATCAAGCCCGCTCGTGACCTTGAACAGATGTTCGACCGCCGCGTTATCCTCATGAATATAGAACGAAGCCGCGAATTGTTCTTTGCTCAAACCATATTTTCGTTCCATCATATAAGCGAGATCGAGCATGAACTGCTCTCTCCGTTCCGCCACCGCATACACTTCCGTCCGGTTACAGGTGGATAGGATGACGCCTTCCAGAATGCTCTTGGAGCCGCGAAGTCCGGCCAGCATGTCCGCGATCTCGTGTTCGGATAACGCCAGCTTCTCCCGAATGTCAACCGGTGCCGTCTTATAGTTTAAGCCTGCCGCGATGATGCGCATGTGCTACACTGCCTTTCTGCTACGTTCCTATGTTCCGTTATTCCCAATTTCGTGCCTCTTGTACACATCATATCATGAAGGCGACAAAAATCAATACTATTTTATAATCATTATAAATAACAAACGATATTTCAGCCAAACCGACTTCAATAACATTGACTCACCGCGGTTTGAGAGCTAATTTTTCTAAGTTCATTTCCCTGTCCCTCGCCTCAACCGATCCTCGAACCGTCCCTATCTTTTCTCCGAAAGACTTGCGCAATTTTACGATCAAACTTTTTGTTATTTCGACAAATTATTAGTTTGCACGTATGGAAAAATGTGCTACCATCAAGGTGAAACTTGCTTTGCCTTCCGTGTCAGCATTTATATACGCGAAGCTTATATATGCTTAGACAAGGCGAAGCGGCTCATGCCGTCCGTGTCGGCAACAATCCGGCATTAGGGATCTATAGAAAGGAGCCGATCATGGAATCCATACAAGATGAACTGCCCTTCCTGACCTCGCTCGTCAAAGGGCTTGCCGCCCAATTCGGCCCGAACTGCGAAGTCGTCCTGCATGATTTGCAGCGCGAATACGACAGCACGATCGTAGCGATCGAGAACGGGCATATTACCGGACGCAAAGTCGGCGATCCCGGCACGAATCTCGGCCTCGAAATTCTGAGCGGCCATGCCAGCGGCGACGCGAAGTCCGGTTACGTGACCCAAACGAAGGACGGTCGGCTGCTGCGCTCCACCTCTCTCTATATGAAGAACGAGAGCGGACAGACGGTCGGCTCGCTGTGCATTAACTTCGATATTACCGACCTGGCCGTGGCCGAGAAGACGCTGCAGTCCCTTACCTTCGGCGGCGGAAGCCCGGTCGTGCGCGAATCGTTCGTCTCGAACGTCGGCGACCTGCTCGACGCGCTACTTCAAGAAGCGCAAGACGCGGTCGGCCGCCCGGTCGCGCATATGACGAAGGACGACAAGGTGAAATTCATTCAAGCGCTGAACGCAAAAGGCGCCTTCCTCGTGAAGAAAGCGGGCGAGCGCGTGTGCGCCTACTTGAACATCTCGAAGTATACGCTCTACAGCTATCTGGACGAAGGCAAATCCGCTTCCGAATCCGAGGAGGGCTAATCATGACGCAGTCGCAAGGCACCGTTCAGCCGCTGCATCCCGCGCTCGCCGGGCTCGAGACGCCATGCATCGTAATCGACGCGGCCGTTATGGAAGCCAATATCGCGCAGACCGCGCAATTGGCCAGACAAGCGGGCGTGAAGCTGCGCCCCCATGCGAAGACGCATAAGATGCCGCTCATCGCCAAGATGCAAATCGAGGCGGGCGCGCACGGCATTACCGTCGCGAAGGTATCGGAGGCGGAAATCATGGCGGACGGCGGCATCGACGATATTTTCATCGCGTACCCGCTTATCGCCGAATCCAAGATTCGCCGCGCGATCCTATTAAGCAAGCGAATCGCGAACCTGATCGTCGGCGTCGACAGCGAGGAAGGCGCCCGCGTCCTCTCCCGGGTCGCGATTAGCGAAGGACATCCGCTTCAGGTTCGTCTGGAGATCGATACGGGCCTTCGGCGGACCGGTGCACCTTACGAAGGAGCGCTGGAGCTTGCCCGACTCGTTCACGGCTTGGAAGGACTCCGTTTGACGGGCATCTATACCTTCCGCGGCGCGCTGTTGGACGGCCAACCGACGAAGGATATCGAGGCTGCTGGCAAGGCGGAAGGTGCGATGATGGTCGAGCTTGCCGAGCGTATTAGGGAAGCTGGCATTCCCTTACAGGACGTTAGCGTAGGCTCCTCGCCTACCGGCACATACGCGGCGACCGTGCCGGGCGTCACCGAGATTCGTCCGGGTACATATGTGTTTCAAGATCGCACGCTGGTCGAGTTCGGCACGTGCGCGATCGACCAATGCGCGGCTTATGTCTTGGCGACCGTCGTCACGAGCAGACCCGAAGAAGGTCATGCGGTCATCGACGGCGGCAGCAAGACGTTCGCGACGGACGTGCAGCCGAATACGAACCCGCTTCAGCTTCGAGGCTTCGGCCACGTGCTCGAGGCGCCTGGCGCGCTGCTCGAACGGCTGTCCGAAGAGCATGGCATGCTCCGAACAACGCCGGGCACATCCCTTGCGCCCGGCGATCGCGTGCGCGTGATCCCCAATCATATATGCAGCACGATCAACTTGCATAACAAAGTCTATCTGCTCGAAGAAGACCGCGTTCGCCAGCTCGACGTCGCCGCTCGCGGCATGCTCGAGTAGCCGGCCGCGCGAACAGGAGGAAGCCCATGCTGGATCTAGTACTTAAGAATGGCAAAATCGTCGACGGTACCGGCAATCCTTGGTATGTCGGCGATATCGGAATCAAGAACGGCGAAATCGCCGCCGTCGGTTATGTAGACCAGGAAGCCGACCAGACGATCGACGTCGGCAGACAGGTCGTCTCCCCTGGTTTCATCGACGGGCATTGCCATTCCGATCTGCTCGTCTTGGATCAGCCGACCAGCGACTTCAAGCTGCTGCAAGGCGTCACGACCGAGGTCGTAGGCAACTGCGGCCTGGCGCCAGCCCCTTTCCTGCCGGCGACTGCGGATGCGCTGCGGCAATACGTGCAGCCCGTCCTCGGCAGTACGCCTTGGGCATGGAACTGGCAGTCGATCGAGGGTTACATCGAGACGCTCGTCCGCAACTCCGCCTCGGAGAACGTCGCGACCTACGTCGCGCATGGCGCGCTGCGTATCGCGGTCATGGGCTTCGAGAATCGGCCGGCGACAGCCGGCGAGCTCGCCCGGATGAAGTCGCTGCTGGAGGAAGGCATGCGCGCGGGCGCGATCGGATTGTCCATCGGCCTGCTGTATGCGCCTGGTAGCTATACGAGCCAAGAGGAACTGGCCGAATTGTGCAGCGTGCTGCCCAAGTACGACGGCCTGCTGTCCACCCATATTCGCGGCGAAGGCAACAGTTTGATCGCCTCGGTTAAGGAAGTCATCTGGATCGCGGAACGCGCCGGCATCTCGCTTCATATTAGCCATCTGAAAGCCGCCGGACGCATCAATTGGGGTCAGACGATGACCGCGCTCGAGCTCATTGAATCCGCCCGCGCGCGCGGCATGGATGTCACCTGCGACGTGTACCCGTACACCGCGGGCTCCACGTCCATGACGACGATCCTGCCCCCTTGGGTGCTCGAAGGCGGCATTCAAGCCACGTTGACCCGTCTCGCCAATCCGCAGCTACGCGAGCAGATCAAGAGCGAGCTGCGCGAGGAACAGACGACCTGGGACAACCTCGTCTGCTCGACGGGCTGGCAGAGCGTCTTCGTATCGGCGGTGAACACGTCCGGCAATAAGTCGCTGGAAGGCAAACATGTTGCCCAAGTTGCGGCAGAACGCGGCGGCATCGATCCCGAGGACGTCATGATGGATCTGCTGCTGGAAGAGAGCGGTCAAGTGTCGATCGTCTACTTCCACATGTCCGACGACGACGTGCGCGAAGTCATCCGTTACGATCGTTCGCTGATTGCCTCCGACAGCTTGGGCTGCGTGACCGGCAAGCCTCATCCTCGTTCTTACGGCACATTCCCGCGGCTGTTCGCCAAGTACGTCCGCGACGACCGGGTACTCTCGCTGGAGCAGGCCGTCCGCAAAGTGACGTCGTTCCCGGTTCAGCGCTTCAAACTGGGCAAACGCGGATTGCTCGTCCCCGGCCACAAAGCCGACATTACCGTCTTCGATCCGGAGGCGTTCCGGGACACGGCCACGTTCGAGCAGCCGATTCAGACGCCGGTCGGATTGACTCATGTTATCGTAGGCGGCGCAATGACCGTGCGCGGCGGCCGGCATACCGGCGCGCTGGCCGGGTCGTTCCTACACGCTTGTTCGTGCAAAACTCATCATTAAATTCTCGCACGCATTCCGTCTTACCCCAAATCCAATCCGAACGATAAAGGAGCGAATTATTCATGGCACGCATTGAACAAATTCTCGAAGAAAAAGGCATTCAATTGGAGAAAGTCCCTACCCCGGTCGCGCAATATGTACCGGCGAAGACGGTCAATAACCTTGTCTACACATCCGGCAACGACTGCCGTATTAACGGCGTACTCAAGTATACCGGCAAGGTCGGCAAAGACCTGACGGTAGAGCAAGGCTACGATGCGGCCAGACAAGTTATGATTAACCTTATCTCCGTCCTGAAGGAGCATCTCGGCGATCTCGACCGCGTCAAGCAAGTGGTCAAAATGCTGGCCTTCGTCAACTCCGCCGACGGCTTCACGCACCAACCGTACGTCATTAACGGCGCATCCGACTTGCTCGTCGAGATCTTCGGCGAGAAAGGCCGTCATGCCCGCTCCGCGATCTCCGCGAACGAGCTGCCGTTCGATACGCCGGTAGAGATCGAACTGATCGTCGAAATCGAGTCCGAATAAGCGCACCGCCATGCGATGGTACAACAAAGGCGCATCAGCCCCGAGCTGATGCGCCTTTTCTCTTCCTCATTAATTCGCATGCCGCAAGTCGCCGTTACATCGCCGCTTGCTCGACCGCCGCTTCCGCCGGAATACGGATGACGACCGCGGTGCCGAACCCGGGTTTGCTGACGATTTTCACGCCATACTGGCCGCCGAAATGCAGCCGGATTCGCTGATGCACGTTACGAACTCCATAACCGACGTTCAAGCTTTCCGCCGGGTCGAACAGCTGACGAATCGTTTCCGCCGACATGCCGACGCCGTCGTCGATGATCTTGAACACGACCGTCCCTTCTTCCAACTTGCCGACGATGCGAAGATTGATATGGTCGCCATATAACCCATGTTCCAGCACATTCTCCACGAACGGCTGCAGAATCAATTTGATCGTCAAGAAATCGTGGATAGCCGGGTCGATATCGTAATAGACCATCATGCCGTCGCCGAACTTCGTCTTCTGGATGTTCACATAGGCTTCGACTTGCTCGATCTCGTTGCGGATCGGGATGATCGTTCGTCCTTCATTCAGCGACAGCCGATAGAACTTCGCCAAATCCAACACCATCCGGTGCAGCTTGTCGACTTCGCCGAACCGAGCCAGCCGGCTGATCGACGATAGCGTGTTATACAGAAAATGCGGGTTGATTTGCGCTTGCAGCGACTCTAGCTCCGCCTCTTTCTTCTGAATGTTCGTCATGTAGACTTCGCGGATAAGCGAGCCGATGTTCTGTCCCATGTCGTTGAGGGCAATCGAGATTCGGGTGAACTCGTCTCTTCCTTTGAAATGAATCCGTTTGGAGAAATCCCCTTCCTGGAACGAATCGAGCACGTGCACGATCTTCGAGACCTTGCGCGCGAAGTAGCGGGAAATAAACAAACCTACCGCGGCGAAGACGATGCTCGCGATAAAACAAGCGGCGACCGTCCACATCCGAATCGTTTGGGCGGCTGACTCGGTAATATCCGAAGGAATGAGAGCGACGATGCGCCAATTGAGCGGCTCTACTTTCTCTTCGATAATAATATGCCCCGCCTTCCGCGCCACGCTGAGCGTTTGACCGGAGGAGCGATCGATCGGTCCCGATGCGGAGATGAGGCGATCCGATTCATCGAGCAAGTAGATCATCGAGCCTTCCCCGATTTTGCTAGAATCGACGCTCTCGAATAAGTCTTCCAGCCGGATCCGTATCCGCATGAAGCCGATCTCGTCGACCTTGAATAGCTTCGAGGCGTCGACGATCCGGCGCAGCAGCGAAATATGACCGAACGTCTTATCCTCATCGATCTGGGCCCATTGCTGCGTCTGGCCGTAATGCTCCTCCGGAAACGACGTATACCACGGTTTGCTTAAAATACGTTCCGTATGGAATATATCGAACGCGCTGTTGCCCCCATCGAGCGGATCGGTAAGCTGCCGATTATACACCTCGTGAATTTCTTCGTTGTCGAGATAGACGGAAATCCATATGTTGCTGTTGACCGCTTCCAGCAGCGTTTGAAGCCGCGGGATCAAATATTTGCTCGTCGTGAAGTAGCTAACCCAACCCGCTTCGTTGTTGCGCAAATATTCGGTTAACGTCGTATCATAGTAAATCAGCTCCGATACGCGCACGATGTCCTGCATCCGATAGCTGATATTGTCCTTCATTTGCTTCAGCGTGCCGATGCTCGACTCCTTCGTCCGCTCCTCGATCGATCGGACGAGAATCGCGTTCGCTACATAACCGGCCAGCAGAACGGGGATCATGATGAACACGCAATAGGTGATCATCAATTTATGGCCAAAAGGCAAATAACGCTTGTAAGAATCCGACTTCATAGCTCCCCGTCCCATGAGCAAGTTATTTTCTGCGGTACTCGAGCGGCGTCTTGCCATAGGTCTCTTTGAACTGCCTGCTGAAGTATGGCAAGTAACGGTAACCCACCTGATCCGCGATTTCGTAAATTTTCAAATTCGTGTTCTTCAGCAGCTCGCACGCGCGCTCCATCCGCAGCATGATGAGGTATTCGCTGAAGTTTTTGCCGGTTTCTTCTTTGAAGAGCAAACCGAGATAATTCGGCGAGAACGAGAACTGTTCGGCAACGTCGCGCAGCGTGATATTATCTTGAATCCGGTCCCGTATGAACGAGATGATCTCCGAGATCAGCTTCCAGTTCTTCTTCTGGCGCTTGGAATTGAGCAGCTCCGAGATCTGGTACAGCCGCTGGCGCAGCCACAAATGGATATCGTCGATCGTCTCCAGCTGCAAAATAATGTCCAAGCTGCGCATATCCATGTTCAACAGTTCGAATAAATCCTCGTTCACGGTGTGTAGGTAATCATCCAGCTTCAGCAGCAGATAGAAGGCATAGTTGCGTACCGTGAATTTCGATTTGGCGTTCTTGGCGGTTTGGAAGAGCGCGTCCAGCTCATCGTGGATACGCACGAGCTCATAGCTGGAAAGGGCTTTGAACAGCGCATCCATTCGGACATCGAATCGCTTAATATCCTCCATCTCGGACTTCGGCACGTCCTCGAATTCAATCAGCTTGCCCTTGCCGCGGAACATCTTCAGCTCCACCGCTTCCAGCGCTTGGCGATACGAGCGTTCGATATCATTCACTTCGCTGCAATTCCCGCCTATTCCTGCCGTCACCGTCGTGCCGAACTCGCTTTTGACCTGGTCCACGAGTCGCTCGATAACCGCGTGTCCGGTATGGGGCTGAAGAAGAAGCGCGACCCGATTCTTATCCACTTTGCAGCCGTGCGCGATGCCTGCCTCCCGGCTCCAGGCGAGCAAGCCGTCCAGCCAAGTGCTCGATTTCCCCCGGCTCTCTTCCGTCTTGCCTTCCATCTTGAACAGATCGTCGATTTCCAAGACGCATACGCGTCCCGGCCATGCGAATTGCTTGAAATTATATTCGCGGCGCAGCACGTCGATCGTGGATTCCGTATAGCTCCCTTCGAACAGCTGCAGCATATATTCGTTTTTGACGACGGGAATCATCTGCGAATACTCCGCCTGGCGCTTGCGTTCCATATCGAGCAGATCCCGCGCTTTGATGAGCGAATCGATCAATTCCTGGTCGTCCATCGGCTTGAGCACATACCCGCAGGCGTTGAGTGACAAAGCTTGTTTGGCATAATGGAAATCTTGATAACCGCTGACGAAGATGACTTTCAGGTCTTTCTTCTCGTTCAGGGCTAATTCTGCGAGCTCCAGTCCGGACATATGCGGCATACGTACATCGGTGACCAGAATATCGATCTTCTCGGAAGTGAGCACGGTACGGGCATTAAAGCCGTTGGTCACGGCATCAACCACTTCCATCCCAAGGTCTTGCCACGGAATGAATGTCCGCATGCCTTCCAAATCCAATCTCTCGTCGTCGGCCAGCAATACTTTATAGGACATGTTCACCACTCCCTGATGAGAAAATGTTGAGGGTACAAGCTGTATACCGTTGAAATATGCACCTTCCAAAGGCACCCTCATGCAAGCGGATTCGCTTACGGTCTGATAAGCCAAATTTCCCATAAAAATGGGACGGGCGCAAGGCGAAAATCCTCTGATTCCCTTACAAATGCCTAGCAAAGCACGACATTAAAAAGCGAGGATACGCTGTTTACAGCTTATCCTCGCCTACTTTAATGAATGAATGCGATTGCCGTTCGATGCTGCCTAGTTGCCGTTCATGATCGCTTTGTTATCCTGCCATTTTTTCGTGTAGGAATCCAGTACGATTTGGAAATCGACGTCCATGGAGTCTTTGTGCGCTTTATCCAGGATTTTCAACACTTCGTCGTCGGATTTGGCGAACAACGCTTCCGCGCGCGCTTTAAGCCAGATGTCTTTCACGCGTTGGTAGGCGATGCCTTCGTCCGTGTCCGGAATCGGGAAGAGATTAACGAATTCGGTTGCGTCGCCTTGGGATTTCCACGTGACTTTGTACTGCCAGTTCGTGGACCAGTTGCGTTTCTCTTCCGGCAGCGTCGCTTCGTATTTCGATTTCACGCCGTCCATGTAGACCGTGTTGCCGACCCAGATCGTGTTCGCGCTCACGGCTTGGATCTCCGTCAGACCTTTCGGGTCGTTCGCGTAGCGATCCGTGAATTTCGGCGTCAGGTTATCCGACTCGAAACCATCCCAGAAGCCGTCGGCTCCCGGAGGACCCCAGAACAGGACAGCCGTACCTTCAGGACCGGTCATCCAGTCGAGCAGGGCGAATACCGCTTCAGGATTTTTCGCGCTCGTCGTGATCGCCGCAACGTTCCAACCCAGCATGTTGTACGTGCCTGGGAAAGTTTTCGTCACGTCATTGCCTGGCTTGACGATCGGATCGATGAAGAAGTAGCCGTCTTCCGGATCTTTCGAGCTCAGGGCAATGTCGGCTTCAGCCGCAAGTTTCATCGGGTCGGAGCTTGCATATACCGCAGCGCGGCCGCTAAGTAATTTCTCCTTGACTTGGTCTTCCGTTTGTGTCATGGCGTCTTGCGTCATCAGCTTCTCGCGCATCAGCTTCGCGGAGAACACCGAGGAATCGCGGAAGCCTGGATCCGTGTAGATCGATTCGAACTTATCGCCGTTCGGTACCGCGAAGTAACGCGTGAAGCTCAGGTTGTTCTCCTTGAACGCGGAGAACAGCTGGTCGATGCCGTGTCCGTCCTTCGCCAGACCCGTCTCGAACGGAATCGCGTCCGGAAATTTCTCTTTGACGGCTTTCAGGTAGTTATACAGATCGTCCGTCGTCTTCAGTTCAGGCGATCCGAGCGCTTTGTACATTTTCTTGTTGACGATGTAGCCGGCGTTGCCGTTCGGCTGGTTCGTATAATAGTTCGGAAGCGTATAAATTTTGCCGTCCGGCGCCGTCAACAACTTGCGCACTTTCGGGTCCATCCACTTCTTGAAGTTCGGGTACTTGTCGATATACTCGTCAAGCGGCACGAGCAAGCCGGATTCGCGAAGACGGTTCATGTTGTCGTCGCGCTCGCCCCAGATGATGTCCGGCAGCTGGTTGCCCGCGATCATCGTTTGCAGCTTCTGCGCGTTGTTGCCACCGGAGGAAATGCCTGTGATGTTGACTTTGAAGTTGTCTTGTATCCACTTCGTCGACGGATCGGCACCCCATTGCGGCATCGTGTACCAGCCGTAGTTGCCGTAGAACGTCAGATCAAGCGGCTCGCTGCCAAGCTTAAACAGATTGCTCTCTGGCTCTGTTCCTTCGTTGGAAGGCGTTGCAGCTTCATTGGACGGTTTCTCATTCGCCGGCGTATTGCCGTTGGTGGCTGCTTCTCCCCCGTTGTTGCCTCCATTGCTGCTACAGCCGACAACGAACGACAGCGACAACAGAACAGTTGCGGCGTTAAGCGCAATCTTTCTCTTGTTCTTCACAAGCACTTACCCCTCTCATCATATTAATCTATGTTTAAAGCCTTTCGGCTCTAAACGCAAGCGGGAAAACTACTCTTTGAGCGATCCGACCAGAACGCCTTTTACGAAGTAGCGTTGGAGGAACGGATACACGGCCACGATTGGCAGCGTGGCGACCATCATCGTCGCCATGGACAACGACTTGGACGTAATCGTCTTCGCGTTGTTCAAGCGAGATAAGGCGCTGGCATCCAGATTCGCCATTTGATCCGACGCGATGTTCGAGAACAGAATTTGGCGAAGCAGCGTCTGAATCGGATACAGCTTCTCGTTCATGATGTAGATGCTCGCCACGAACCATTCGTTCCAATGCGCGATCGCCGTGAACAGCGACAGCGTGGCCAGTACCGGTCCCGACAGCGGGAAAATGATGCGGAAGAACGTGCCCCAGTTGCCCGCGCCGTCGATTTTCGCGGATTCTTCCAAGCCTTGCGGCAGTTCTTTGAAGAAGGTACGGAATATGATCATGTTCCACACGCTGATCAACGACGGGATGATGAATACCCAGAACGAGTCGAACAGGTGCAGTTTACGGATCAACAAGTAAGTCGGGATCAAGCCGCCGCCGAAGTACATCGTAATGATGCACATGACCATGTAATATTTGCGGCCGATCAGCTCGCGCTTCGTCATCCCGTAAGCAAAGATCGCGGTGGCCAGAATGGAAGCAACCGTGCCGACGATCGTACGCATGATGGTGACGCCGAACGCGTTGATTAATTTTTCTTCGCGGAATACGATTTCATAGTTATCCCACGTGAACACGCGCGGCCAGAACGTTACCCCGCCTTTGCTCGTATCCATCCCTTCATTGAGCGAGATGATCAACGAATTCCAGAATGGATAAAATGTGGTGAAGGCCAGTACCGTCAAGAAGACGTAGATAAATGCGACCATCACTCTGTCTCCAACGCTAGAACGAATCAATGGAATGCACCCCTAATCGTGAGTCGATTTTTACCACAAGCTGTTGCCGGTTCTTCTCGCGAGCAAATTAGCAATCGTCAGCAGCGTGACGCTAACCAAGGCTTTCGATAAGCCAATCGCCGTCGCATAAGAGTACCGGAAGTTGTCGATACCGACTCGAACCACGAATACATCCAGCGAATCCGATACATCCCTTAAGCCCGGATTGGAAGCAAGGATGAGAATATCTTCAAAGCCCGCGTTAAGCAGGTTACCAATAGCCAAGATCATGAAAATAATGACGACCGGCATAATGCAAGGCAGCGTGATGAGATACATTTGACGGAACCGGCTTGCGCCGTCCATCGAAGCAGCCTCGTATAAATGCGGATCAATACCCGAGATTGCGGCCAAATAAATGATGGAACTGAATCCGATTTCTTTCCAGACGTTCGTGGTGACCAAGATGCTCCAGAAATACTCCGGCAGCGATAAGAAGTTCACCGGCTCGTCGACGAAATTCAGCTTCTCGAGCACCATGTTCAAACTTCCGTTGTCCGTTGCGAGAATCGAGGTAACCATGCCGCCGATCACGACCCAAGACAAGAAGTGCGGCAAGTAGGTAATCGTTTGGACGACCCGTTTGAAAACCATCTTCCTTACTTCGTTCAGCATGAGCGCCAGAATGATCGGCGCCGGGAATCCGAACACGAGCTTCAGAAAACTGATGACGATCGTGTTGCGCATGACCGGGTAAAATTCCGGCGAAGTGAAGAAATCCTGAAAGTGCTTGAAGCCTACCCAATCGTTATTTAGCAGATCCGCTCCGAGCTTGTAGTTCTGGAATGCGATCAGCACCCCATACATCGGCATGTACGCGAATACAAAGATTAGTGCCAGGGCTGGCAGCACCATGAGCTGAATGTCCAGCTGCTTGAAGAACCGCTTCACCACATTGTTCTTTGGTTTTCCCAAATGCGCCGGCATTTGAATTTCCTGGCTGGCGGCAGGTGTATTCGCCATTCAAGAATCCTCCTCCTTTTTCATTGTTTGACCGCTTAAAGCGCTTAAACTTGGAGCATCAACCATTTGAAAAGGAGAACCTTACGTGATTCATTTCGGTTAAATCTCCCTCCAGTAACCGTTTCAGTTCCTTGTTGTACGTTTATTGTATCGAAGGCGCAAAAAGGGAACTATATAGCTGAGCAACGAAAAATGATAGTATTCAATTACGATGATAGAAAAAGCGACATGAACCATTCCGCGTATCATAAAAATGCGTACGTGAACTCTTCTAAAGAAGGAAACATTCGTTCTGCAGCCCTTGTTCGCCCTTGCGGCCCGCCGAGAATTAGGACGAACGCGACTATGTGCGACATGGCGTAAGACGCCTGTTCAGGACGACAGACCTAGCTAGAGCCAAGCCAATTCGTAGTACAGTATGCAGCGGGAAATTTTGCTTCATTAATACACCTTTTGGGCTCTATGCACCGTGCAATTCGGTTCGTGTAATAAAAAACAAAAACAGCTGGACGAACGCGCATCCTACGCGTTTCATCCAGCTGTTTTCTATCTCAACAGACGAGCAGATCGATCCCCTAACCGGTCGATGGCGTATTCGGCTCGCTTCCTTTTTGCCTGCGGTTGTTGTTTTCCACGGATGCTTCGTTATTTTCGGCATGGCTCGACTTTATTTGAAAAGCCTGCTGCTGTCCGGCAAAATCTTTGCTTTTACGGCTCATGACATCGCCTCCTTTACATGATTTTCATAATGATTGGGTCATTGCACGTTAGTTTGCGCGAAGGATTCCATTCATACTCCAATATTATTATCCTTTAATTTCCACAATTGATATTTATATTGTCTTTTACGAGGTAGTTCACATGCTTGGTCCGATATTTTGTTGTCGATCGTTGAAATCTGTAATAAATCGTTAGTATGTGTAATCGACGCTATATTGTGGAAGAACAACCTGTATTATATGATAAATGATATAAACGAGTCGGGCGTTTATACTCGTCAAGGCAAGTGAACCCATCACCCGGCCGTCGCATGACAAAGACGACATACAGGTTTCGACGAAAGGAGGCAACGCTGGCTGCAGAAGCCATGTCATGTAAGCGCTTAATAATCTGACTTATCAAACATTTTAAGGAGGAAAATATTGTATGACATTACGTTTCGCTGATCAAGCTCTGCTCAGAAAGATGATCGTTGCCGGCGGGGTTATGTTCCTGGTCGCTCTCTCGATGGTATTGTTCACGAACAACAAAGCATCCGCTCACGGCTACATTGAAGGACCTGCCAGCCGTGCCGCGCTTTGTAAGTCCGGCGCGAACACGAACTGCGGCCAGATCGTATACGAGCCGCAAAGTCTCGAGGCGCCTAAAGGCTGGCCGGCTGCCGGCCCTGCCGACGGCAAAATCGCGAGCGCGGGCGGCGCGTTCCCTAACCTGGATGAGCAATCCTCCACGCGTTGGAGCAAAGTAAATCTGCAAGCCGGCCCGGTTACGTTCCAATGGAAACTGACGGCTAACCATGCAACGGCAAGCTGGAAATACTACATTACGAAAGACGGCTGGGATCAAAACGCTCCGCTGTCCCGCAATTCCTTCAACCTGACGCCTTTCTGCGACATTCCTTACAACGGCGTGAAGCCGCCGACGAACTATGCAAGCAGCTGCAACCTGCCGGCTAAATCCGGCTACCATGTCATCCTGGCCGTATGGGAAGTTGCCGACACGGCTAACGCGTTCTACAATGTGATCGACGCTAACTTCGGCGGCGGCACGACTAACCCAGGTCTGGGCACGCCTACAGGTCTGGCAGCTAGCTCCGTCACGAACACGAGCCTGACGCTGTCCTGGACGGCTGTATCCGGCGCGACTAGCTACGAAGTGTACCGTAACGGCGCTCTCGTCGGCACGTCCACAACGACTTCGTTCGCGAACAGCGGCCTGACGGCCGGAACCTCGTACTCCTTCACAGTCAAAGCGAAAAACGCAACAACGACTTCCGCCGCTTCTTCCGCGCTGACCGTGTCCACGACCGGCGGCACGACGACGACAAACCCGGCTTGGAGCTCGACGGCGGTGTACCTTGGCGGCGCCAAAGTGTCGTACAATGGCAACAACTACGAAGCTAAATGGTGGACGCAAGGCGAAACGCCAGGATCCGCAGACGTATGGAAGCTGATTCCGTAAGGATGACGCGATAATAACGAAGAACCCGCCTGAATCAGGCGGGTTCTTCTGTTTGCTTAATATTCTACCCCATAAGCGGCTTAATTAACGAATAGCCGATCACGATTAACAGCAAAATCGTAATATGATTCAGCGAGAAAATAAACATCGATTTGGCCCAGCCGTCCGTTCCCATCCGGCGGTATCCCGCTAGACTGAGCACGAGCCAGCCCGCGCTCAGCACGACGGACGTGATCGCCACGAACGGGCTGAACGACCAGAACAGCAACCCGGAGAACAGAAGAAGCACCAAGTAGAAATTCGTCTGCCGGTACGTGCGCCGCATGCCTTTGACAACCGGAAGCATCGGAATGTTCGCCGCGCGATACTCCTCCATTCTGCGAATGGCGATCGCGTAGAAATGCGGCATCTGCCAGATCAGCATGAGGACGAATAGCGCCGCAAGGCCCATATGCGTAATATCCGAGCTGATGGCCGTCCATCCGATCAACGGCGGAACGGCGCCGGATAAGCTGCCTACCTCCGTGTTGTAGACGGTTCTGCGTTTGGTCCACATCGTATACGGCACGACATACAAGAACAAGCCCAAAAATCCGAATAACGCGGATAACGGCGCGGCGGCATACAACGCGGCTATTCCGCCGATCGCCATCATGATGCCGATTGCTAGTCCGCTGCCCAGACTGACCGTGCCCGTGACGGTCGGCCGGCTCTTCGTCCGCTCCATGATGACGTCGATATCGCGGTCATATACGTTGTTGAAGGCCCCTGCCGAGCCGATGACGAGCGCGGAACCAATCAGCGCCAACAAAATATTCCCGATCTCGTTGTAGAACGGGATGTCGTTCACGAGCAGTGCCATGCTTAGGCCGGCGAACATGGAAATCAGATTGGATTTAATGATGCCGACTTTTATCGTATCGAACAGTATTTTTGAAATAGACCCCGTAGACAAGTCGTAACCGGAATTGAGCCGGTTCCCCTTAATCGCGCTCATGAAGCAAACGCCTCCTAACTCCTCTTTGTACCTTTATGCTATCATAAATCGCCGCTTCCATACGCATGTTAAGCCAATCCATCATGAATCTGTCAAAATCATGTGACACTTTCGTTAAAATTAAAACCGACCCGCTCTCGCAGGTCGGCTGACATTACGCGATAAGACCGGCATGCTTCAATCCGTTGCGGATGCCGCGATCGTCGACCGAAGTCGTGACATAGTCCGCGAACGGAAGCAATTCGGGATGCGAGTTGCCCATGGCAATGCCGAGTCCGGCAAATCGGAGCATCTCCTTGTCGTTCAATCCGTCGCCGAACGCGATCGACTCCGCGACCGGGATATCCAGCTCGCGAAGCATCGCTTCCATGCCTTGCGCCTTGGAGCCGCCGTATGGCAGGACGTCCAATGCGCCGCGATGCCAGCGTATAAAGGTGAAATCGTCCAAAAGCGCATCGTAGAGCGCATCCTCGTGACTTTCGCAGTGGAGGAACAACTGGAGCACCTCGTTCGTTCTCCAAAATTCCGAATCCGTCCCCGGCAACTCCACTTTCAGCGACAGCACGGATTCCGTTACAAGCGGGCAATCGGCGCGATTTGCGAAGAAATCGTGTTCGCCCTCGTAAACGAGCGTATGTTGATGCTGCTCGGCCAAAGCCACGAGCGTTTCGATGCTTGTCCGAGGAATGACGCGTTTATACACCGTCTTGCCCCGATAGACCGCAAGCGCGCCGTTCAAACATACGAACGAATCGATCCCCAGCAGCTCCGCTAACGGTTTAATGAAATAAGGTGCTCGTCCCGAGGCGATGACCGGCTCTACGCCGGCTGCCTTCAATTCGCGAATGGCGTCGATCGTATCCTGCGGTACGACTTTCTCTTCATTCACCAGCGTGCCGTCGATATCAAAAAAAGCGATTTTGTACGTCATGCGTGCCCTCTCCCATCCATTTCTCTCGTTTGCGCCTTAGCAAACTTTTCTATAACGTACAGTATAGCATGTTTCTCGCTCGCCAACAGTACGGGACATATTTCTATGAATTTCGACCTCTATTTCCCAAGCGCATGGTATGATAGTACCAATCATCCATCCGACCAAATGAGGTAGAGAACACATGAATACAAGTCTTCGCAAGTGGAAATGGAGCTTTAATTTGTTTATCCTGGCCGTCCTGCTCACGGTGTACGCCTTCGACTCGCTGCAGAACGTATCCTACTCGCTCGTCGACTATAACGCGCGGCAGGCCGCGGAAGGCGTCGCGCCGCACGAAGATATCGTCGTCGTAGCCATCGACGAAGAATCGATTCAGACGCTCGGTCAGTTCCCTTGGAGCCGCGACGTCTACATCTCGTTCCTCCAGGCGCTCGAGCAGGAGCAGAATCGGCCCAAGGCGATCGCCTTCGATATTCTGTTCACCGATCCGGGCGAGGATCCGCAGATCGATGCCGATCTGGCGGCCGAACTTCGCAAGCACGATAACGTCATCTTGCCTTCCTACATTAATACGGAGAACGCATTCACGCGGACGACGATCGCCAACAAATCGGCTCCGCTGCAAGCCCAAGAAATCGTGAAGCCGATCCCGGAATTCAGCGAAGCGGTCCATCCTGCTCACATTAACCGGCTGTTAGACGACGATGGCGTCATTCGCAGAACTTGGCTGCAAATCGAGACCCCGGAGGGCAAGATCCCATCGCTCGCGTTCCAAGCGGCGAAAATGTACGGCGCGGACGTCGATCACTTCCTCGGCTATTCCGATCCCGGACCGAACCCGCTGTCAGAGGTCACGATTCAATACGTCAGCGATGCGAACGGATTCATGACGATTCCGTTTTCCTATATATTGACCGGCGACGTGCCGCTGGAGAATTTCAAGGATCGCATCGTCCTCGTCGGCTACACGTCGGCCGGGGTCACCGATGAAGGCGTGACGCCGATCGAGAAAAGCATGAAGCTTGTCTATGCGCATGCGAATATCGTGAATCAGCTGATCAACAACGTTCATATTCAAGTGATCCCGCCGTGGGTTGATCTGGCCGGCATGCTGGTCCTCTATGTACTAACGCTGTTCCTGGTCTGGCGCTTCCGCTCGATCTGGGCGCTGCTCTACTTCGTCATCGGCCTCGCGCTGCTGCTCGGCGGCCAATATTACCTGTATCCGCATCATGTTGTCTTGACCGTCACGTACACCATGTTCGCGCTCGTCCTGACGTTCCTTGTGAATATCACGATCAAGTCTTTCGCCGAAAGCCTGCAAAAAAACTTCATCACCAAGCAATTCGGCCGGTACATCTCGCCCGTTCTCGTTCAGAAGATCGTCAAGGACAATATCGAGATCGAGCTTGGGGGCGTCAGCAAGGAAGCGACGATCATGTTTCTGGATATTCGCGGTTTTACCGGACTGTCGGAGAAGCTGACGCCTGAAGAAGTCGTCGACTTCCTGAATACGATGTTCAACTTTATCACGAAGACGACGCTCGACAATCACGGATCGATCGACAAGTTTATCGGCGATGCCGCGATGATCATTTTCAATGCGCCGCTGGACGTGAAGGAGCACGAATATTATGCGGTCAAGACCGCACTCGAGATCCAGCAGGGCATGGTCGCCATCCGGCAGTCGATCTTCGAGAAACACGGCGTAACCGTCAACGTCGGCATCGGCATCAACACCGGCACCGTCGTCGTCGGCAACATCGGCTCCTTCCTCCGCATTGACTATACGGCCATCGGCGATAACGTCAATATCGCGGCTAGGATCGAGTCCAGCACAACGGCCGGGCAAGTGCTCGTCTCCGAATCGACGTATGAGGCGACCAAATCGCATTTCCGCTACGAATACGTCGGCGAGAAGCTGTTCAAAGGCAAGAGCAGTACGATCAACGTCTACGAACCAACCGGCCCGATCGGCGAGAGCGGAGTTCACGATTCGGAATCCTAATCCGTCCACTTCCGAAGTAATCGAGCGTCTCGTCATAGGAAAAAAGAACCTGTCCGCTGCATGCGGCAGGTTCTTTGCTTATTGCGCTCCTTGCATCTTTACACCTTAAATGCCCGTACCGCTTCCTGCAGCTCCTGCGCCAGCTTGCTCAAATCCTCGGCCGAGGCGGCAATCTCCTCCATGGACGCATTCTGCTCCTGCGCGGCCGATGCCACGTTGCCCGTGCTGCCCGCCGAATCGCGCGCGATGCGCGTTACGCCGTTCACCGTCTCGGCTACGCCCTTGGAGCTGGCGAATACTTGCTCGACGATCGCGGACACTTCCTGCGATTCCGCCGCGACCTGCTCCACCGAGCGCACGATGTCGACGAAAGCTTCGCCCGTCAAGCGAACCATGTCGATGCCGGATTTGACGACGGTCGTTCCGTCCTGCATGGAACGCACCGCCTGCTCCGTGCTATCCTGCATATCCGCGATCAACGTGCGGATCTGCGCGGCTGCTTTGCCCGATTGCTCCGCCAGCTTGCGCACTTCTTCGGCGACGACCGCGAATCCTCTGCCCTGTTCGCCCGCGCGCGCCGCTTCGATCGCCGCGTTCAGCGCGAGCATGTTCGTCTGGCTGGAAATTTCGGTAATCATCTGAACGATGTCGCCGATCTCCGTGGACTTATCGCCCAGCATATGAATGACATCGGCGGTCTGGCCGACCGATTGTTGAACCTTGTTCATTTGCTCGACGGCTTGGACGGCCACCACGCTGCCTTGCTTCGCCTTCTCCGTCGTGGAGATCGTCAGATCGGCGACATGCTGAATCGAGGATGCCGCCTGGTTCATCCCGCGCGTAATTTCGTCGATCGCCTCTGCCGCTTCGGTAGCCCGCATCGCTTGCTGTTCCGCGCCGCCGGCGATGTCCTGGATCGAACCGGCAATCTGCTCGGTTGCCAGACTCGTCTGTTCCGCGCTAGCCGCAAGCTCCTCCGATGCCGCGCCGACTTGAAGCACGTTCTGGCTCGCCTGCCCGATCAGCGCACGCAGATTTCCCTTCATCTGGTTGAACGATTTCGCCAGCTCGCCGATTTCATCGTCGAATTTGGTCGTCATGTCATCGCCGGTGAGATCGCCGTCCGCGATCCGGCGTGCGCCGTCGCGAATGCGGATGACGGGTCTGGTTACCATGCGGGTGAACAGCACGCCGATGAACATGGAGATCAGAATCGACACAATGGTCAGGAAGAGCAAAGTCGTTTTTATATTCGCGACCGATTCCGAGTTCTCGATATTGCGATTATTCAGTTCGTCAATCTGGAATTGCGTTATCTCGTCCGCGGTCGTCCGAATTTCGCGTGCGATCGGAATGATTGTTTCCGAAGCTTTCTTGATAGCCGCCTGTTGATCCGGCTGCTTGAGCTGAATGACTTGCTCCACTTCCGACTTGTACGAAGCGTTGAGTGTTTTCAGCTTGTTCAAAGCTTCGGCAATTTCTGGGATCCGTACTAATTGGAGCGTATCCTCAATATTCGCATCGAGCGCTTGCATGGCATTGTTTACCGTGTCATTGCCGCCTGTTTCGCCCAGAAGAACGGCGCGAAGTCCGGAGATTTCCTGCGATGCGTTCACCTGAATCGACTTCGTATTGAAGACGATAGCGGCTTTGCGGTCGATAAGATCCGAATAAGACTCGTCTACATTCGACAAATTAGAATATGACACAAAGCTGATCGTTCCCATCAGCGCGGATAGAATAAAAAATCCGGTTTGAAGTTTTGCGCCAACTGACATTTTCACTCGTTATTTTCCCCCTGTATATGAAATCTCGTGATGTTGACGTCGAAGTCCTTCCCTTCATCGTGGCTTAGTCATCTTAGCGTATCCTTGCGTCCCAATGGGCAGGGAATTACAGGCATGCTTCGCGGTTCATGAACAAAATCGAGCGGGAGTGATACTTCGCGCGCATGTGGGTAATTAGTGGATGAGCACTTGGAAATCATTATCGAACGTTCTGCAAAGGAGTGGATCACCATGACAGTCGCGGAGAAACAGCAATTGCAGGCTAAAATTCTCGAGGCGATGGACAAGCATCGGATCGCAGCATTCGCCACCGTTGAAGGCAACAAGCCAAAGGTTCGGTATATGGCCTTATTTCACGACGGCATGAATGTATATTTGGCGACGGACCGCAAGACGCACAAAGTCGAAGAGCTCCAGCAAAACCCGAATGTATCGCTGCTGCTCGGCTATGAAGCCGGTTCGGCGCCGCAAGTCGTCGAGCTGGAAGGCACAGCCTCGATCACGAAGGACGACAGCCTCCGGCAAAAGCTATGGAACAAAGAGTTATCCAAGTGGTTCGAAGGTCCGGATGACCCGAACTACGTCATTCTAGATATTCAGCCATCCGTCATTAATTATTATGACGAGCAAGGGAAGCCTCAACGCTGGACGCCATAACACGAAAAGCCGTATGCCAACGCTGCAAAACACAGCGGAAGCTTACGGCTTTCGTGTTTGTAACACAACCTTTATTGCGCCCGGTTATACGTCATGATGGCGATATCGCCATACGTCTCGGTAGCGGCTAATCGGAAGCTCACGGATTTCGTGCCGGCCGGGAATAACGGAATGCCTTGGCCCAGCACGGTCGGAATGATTGCGATCTGCATTTCGTCGATCAAGTCGCGCTCCAGGAACAACCGCACGATCTCCCCGCCTCCTTCTAGCCATATATGCCCCTGAGAAGTTTGCCTAAGACGCTCGATTAACTGCTCCGGTGGTTCGGAAGTGAACTCGACCAGCCCCTCGCTCGGGCGCGCCGTTCGGGAATACACATAACAAGGTTTGCCCGCGTACATCCATGTATCCGATAACCCCAAACAGATGTCATAGGTAGCTCGACCCATAATAATCGAACCTATGCCTTCATAGAACTTTCCGTACCCGTTGTCCCCTTCGCCTGCCACCTCTTCCAGCCAGTCCACCGATCCGTCTTCTCTCGCAATGTAACCGTCCAAGCTCATGGCAATGTACAAAATCGTTTTCTTCTTCGTCATCGATTATCGCTCCCTTCATAGGTTTATGCTATCATCGAACTATGACAATAGTTGACGTAATTAAGCGAGGGGATCATGATGAACGGCAGAAGGCTTGCGCTCATGCAAATTCTGGATTCACGCAAGAAGTATACGGCCCGCGAATTGGCCGAACGGTTCGGCGTCTCGATGCGGACGATCCAGCGCGATCTGGATTATTTGCAGACGATCGGGGTGCCGCTCTACGCCGAGGTAGGCGCGGGCGGCGGCTATCGTGCGCTGCCGAACCGGCTCATGCCGCCCTTGCAGCTCAATCAATCCGAGGCGCTCGGCCTATTCATGCTGCTCCAGCTGCTGGAACTCGTGCCCGACTTCCCGTATGGAGAGATTCGAAGCCACTTGGCCGATCATTACTATAGTTCCCTCCCCCTGGATACGAAGGAGCAGATCGACCGAATCGGCGACCACCTGGCGTTCATCCAGCGCGCTGCCGTCATTCCTGCGCCATGGACCACCCTCATTCTGGAAGCCGCCATGGAGAAGAGACGGCTGTCGTTCGACTATTCTTCTTCGGGCGGCATAAAAATAACCCAAGCATTCCCGCTTGGGTTGTATTATGAGCAAGGTTGCTGGTACGTGCCCGCCCTCAAAGACGAGCGTACGCTTCTCTATCGCGCGGACCGGATGCACAATGTATGCAAACTCGACGCGACATTGCCCGAACTTCAGACGATGAAAGAATGGATGAAACAGGAAGACGACCGCGAACGCGTGCAAGTGTCTCTGCAGTTCACGCCATTCGGCGCGCGTGTCGCACAGACCGATCCGGATTATGACCTCATTACCGATGACAGATGGGAAGGCTTGGTTCCGCATCAAGAGCTGCCGTTCTTGGCGCGCAAACTGCTGCGGTTCGGTCCCGAGGTGCGCGTGCTGCAGCCGCCGGCGCTTCGCAGCCTCGTTGCCGGACTGCTGCGCCAGGCAGCCGAGCAATACGCGCATGACGAGGATGTCACGTCATGAGCAAATGAGCTGCAATATAGCGAGGCTGCTAGTCGGCAATCCTAATGAATTTAACGTTGCGTCGATTGAGCTAGGGGAAGACGCGATGCGCTGCTCGTTATCCTTGCTGCTTCGCGATCCGCTGCTCCAATCTGCGCACCCGCTCGAATGTGGCGCGCAGCATGCCGATCCCGATCCCGGGATGCAGCTGGATGAGCTTCGACATCGCCTGGCCGTCGATCGTCAGCTGCCGAAGCCTGGGCTCGGCGGCGATTCCGTTCGCGGTTGCCAGCGTCCCGTAGAGCGAGGAGGATTCGCCGTATACATAGCGCGGACCAAGCCGGGCGATGATCTCTTGGTTATTGCCGGCGGTAAGCTCAACGGTGCCTTCCATGATGACGCCCATTGCCGTGTTCGGCTGCCCCATCGTGAATAACCGTTTCCCCGCCGGTATGATTTCTTCTTCCGCGATCCCTGCCACATAACCGAGTTCTTCAAGCGTCAGGCCTTTAAAGAACGGAACCTCTTTCAAAAACAACACTTTGTCCAGCATGCCCAAAAGCTGCCGCGGCTCGTTCATCTCCACACTCTCCTTTCGCTCCAGCGCATCCGCCGTGATCAAACGCAGCCACGGATCCCGATCCGCCGACATGCGTCCGATCATCGTCTGCATGCCGGCATCGGTCATCTCCGCATGCGCCAGCTCATCCCAATCCGACAGCAATAGCAGAATCGCCGATGCCAACCGCTTGTCGCCGGCGCCTTCAGCCAGCGCCTCCAGCCCGTTCTCGCGCACCTCCTCGTCCGCGTCTTCGGTCGCTAGGCGAATCGCCCGCATCACGTCCTCCTCGCCAAGCCGATCCATGACCGCCCAACAGCCGCCAAGCACGAATTTGCGCAACTCGTCGCTTCGCATGGCCGCCAGATCCGCGAGACCTTGATGGCCTCCGGCATGTAGCGCGGCCGCAAGCGCCCTGCTAGTCCGGAGATAATCGGCAGCTCCCATCGTCAGCGGCACCAGCAGTTCGCGGATTCTCGCCTCGTCGAGCAGGACGGATAGCGCCCGCACGGTCGCATTCCATGCTTTCATCGGAAGCTCGCTAACATACAGCAGGAGCGGTTCAACCGCCTCCTCGCCCATTCGAGCGAATGCCTCCACGGTCGTCTCATGCAAGGCCGGTTCTGCAAATTCCAGTCCTTCCAAGAGCCACGGAATGACCTCCGTATGCTTCAAGGCGCCCATGCAGCTGATCGCTTCGGCCCGCACCGCCGGATCCGCGTCGCCGAGCAACTGCTCGACGTCGGGCAAGAATTTCACTAACCCAAGTTCCGCGATCGTGCGGCACATATATACGGCGGGCTCGCCCATCTCGTCCAAGTAGCGCCCGATCACTTCGTAGCACGCCTCGTAACTCGGCTCGCTGCCAAGGGCATGCAGCGCTTTGATCGCTTCGGCCACGACCTTCGGATGCGAATCGAGCAGCTTGAGCCGGATGAAATAGACCGACTGATGCGAGAGGTGCTTCGCGGTGCCAAGCAGCTTCGCCGCTTGAGCGCGCACTTCGTAATCGTCGTCCTCCAGGAACGCCGCTATGCGCACGAGCGTCTGCAGCCCCGCCTCCTCCAGCCGCATGGCCCGCAGCGCGGCAAGACGCAGACGCGCGCTCGGATCGTCGGCGAATCGGAGCAGTTCCGGCAAATACGTCGGCTGACCCAAACGTCCGATCAGTTCAAGCGCGAGCTCGCGGGCGTAATCGTTCTCGTGACGAAGCAGCGTTTGAAGTACTGCATCCGAACGCCCCTGCTTCACGAATTCATCCAACGCCGAGACGAGATCCTCTCCTTCCTCCGTCATCGCCTGAACGGTACGTACGAGCTGCCGGATATACAGCTGCCTGCCGATGAGCGCAAGGATGACGAGAAGGACTGAACCGATCGCGCCCGTCCAGACGAGCACAGCCCATGACAAGCCCGCTCCGGCATGCAAATATTGCAGCAGGGCACCGAGCAGAATGCCGCCCGAAGCCGCGATTCCCTGCGCGATGTAACGGTAACCATCCCGTTCCTGCATCGGCAGCAGCTTGAAGAACATTTGATTCGCCGGTTCCGCGAAATAATAAAGCAGCAAATACACGAACATGTATCCGGCGGACAACGTATACAGCAGCATATCTAACCCAAGCGTCGCCCCTACCAGCACGAAGCTGGCGGCGAATACCGCGGCGATCGCCGCCAGCATGCTGCTCGGCCCGAGCGCGTTCATCAGGCGTCCCGAGACGAGCTGAAGCAGCAGCGCGAACGTGAACAGCAGCGTCGTTACTTTGCCGAAAAATGCCGCGAAGTCGGTCTCGTCCGGGTAGAACCGGTGCGTTTGCGACAAGAATGTGTATTCCATCAGGAAATAAAGCGCGGGCATCAAGGTCATAATAGCCACCGCGCAAAGCAGATACGGCGATTGGAACACTCGCTTGAACATCAGCATCGAACCGGCGCCCTCGGTTTGAGCAGCCCCCTTCGCGGCGCGTTCTTCTTTCAACGTCAACGGAACGAGATACACCGAGATCGCCCGCCAATAGTTGAACGACCCGGCAAGCAGCAGCAGCGGCGCAAGCATATACACCGCGTCGGCGCCGAGCGACCGGCTGACGGCTTGACTAATCAATCCGGCCGCGATCCCGCCGAGCGCCGCGCCGGATACGAAGACGGGCATGACCCGCTTCGCCTGCTGGGTCGGACAGAGATCGATCGCCAAGCTCCACAGCAGAATTGTCTGCTGCCGGACGACGAAGCTGGACGTCAGGAATAAGAACGGATAATAGAGGCCAAAGTCGAGTCCGGTCAATCGAATGGTCAAGAGCGCGGCCGCGTTGAGCGTCACGATCGAACCCATCACGACGTACATCGCTCGCATCCACTGCGGCTTCGGCAGCCGGTTCGCAAGCCAGGACATCAGCCACGCTTCCAGAGGCAGGATGACCGCTTCTGCCGCGTATACGTAAGGTAAGTACTCGCTGCCGAACCGGTCGTTGAATAGCGTCATATAACCGTTATAGTTCAACATTTCGGAGATGCCGCACAGAAAAAATATCGGCGTCATCATCGCCAGCTTGCGCCGGTCCTCGAGTTTGACGCCGATCCATCTCAACAACGCATTTATCATCATCGATGCACCTGTCGCGCGATTACAGCTTCAAATAATAAACAAGCCGGTCTTCGCCTTCAAAATAATAGTCCTTCATTCTTCCCGCGACCTCGAAGCCATGCCGCTCGAATAGGCGGCGGATCGGCAGGTACGAGTCCAGATCGCAAGTATACGTGATAATGTATCGCGCTCCCCTGCCGCGCAGAAGCGAAATCATGTCTTCGATCAGCAACGATCCGATGCCGTCCTTGCGGTACGACTTATGCACGACGATATAGTCCCAATAGTAGCCGCCCGTCCGCTGTTCGTTCTCCATGAAGCTATTGACGCCGATAATGCCGTCCTTCTCGCAACCTACGTAACGATATATATAATCGCCGTCAAGCGCGCGCAACGGGTTGTTTCGAAAATGTTCGATTTCGCCCGGCGTGTGCCGCGTATCGTCAAACGAGCGGTCAGACAGGAAGAACGCGGTTATATTAGCCGCGTCCTCCTTCGTCCCTAATGATTGTACCTGATAGCGATCCTTGCTCATGATGTTGGCTCCCTCTTTATCTATGAAACGGCTAGCGTGCCGTTCCAGTCCGCCGCAGTGCCCTGTTGATAGTATTCATCGCAGAGATAGAAATATAATTTGGCCGCCTTATCCTGCCGATTCCATTTGATTACTTCCACGAACGTCTCGCGGGCATCGAAGAATCGTCCTTCCTGATACAGGGCGACGCCGCGCTCGAAGAGCGCTTTGGTCTTGTCTTTACCGAGCCGCGCCGTCTCCTCGTCGCCTTCGTAAATGTCGTACAATTCCAGCGGAAGCTCCTTGCTATCCAGCTGTATGCGGCCCAGCCACCGGTATTGGAATCGCTCCGGCGCTTCCATCGTCTCGAGCGCCGTGCGCGTAATGAGGATCGAGGCGCCAAGTTGCTCCGACGCTTCTTCCAATCGCGTGGTCAAGCTGACATCGTCGGAGATGACGTTGCTCTCCATGCGGGACTCTTCGCCGATAATCCCCATCATGAGCGCGCCCTTGTGAATGGCGATGCCGAGGTCGACCGGCGGATAGCCCGACTTGCGCCGGTGGCCGTTATACACGATGAGCTCCTTGCGGATCGCGATCGCCGATTGGATCGCATCCTCCGTCCGGGAAGGAAACAGCGACATGAATCCGGCGCCCAAATAGCTGCTGATCAATCCCTCTTCCTTGCGCACGAGCGGACCGAAACGACTTAGGAAGGAGTTCATGAAGTTGAAGTTTTCCTTCGGCGTCAGCCGCTTGGTCATGTCATAGAACGAGCGGATTTTGGCGACCATGACGACCATGTTCTGCTGTACCTGGTCGCCTAGATGGACGTCCAGTATCCCGCGTTTGCCCAAATACTTGATGACCTGTTGCGGAACGAACCGGTACGACGCTTCGCTGAAATCGGTGATGTCGCGAATGTACTGCCGAATATGACGAACCATGAGATTGAATTGCTCGCCCAAGTCCGCGACTTCGTCACGGGAGCGAATCGACACTTCGACGTCCCAGTTGCCATTCGTTATTTCCGTTACGCTCCGGCGCAGCTTGCGCAGCGAAGCGAGCAAGAAGTAGGACGAGACCACGAAGACCAGCAGAATGAGGAACGTAATTAAGATGATCTGCCGGATGACGCTGTCGAAGATGCGGCCATTCTCCTGGTTCAGCACGTTGCGGTCTCGGCCGGTCTCGAAGATGCCGACGACCGTGCCCTCCGAGTTATAGATCGGCGCCAGCGCGTACGTCCACTGCCCCTCCGCGTCGTCTGTCGAATTACTGCGGATCTGGCCCTGTTCCAGCACGGCCAAGTTCTCGGGCGTCAGCTCATATGGTTTGAACATATTGATGCCGTCGTTATCGTCGGTGATGATATACAGCTTGCCGTCCTCGTACTTGTACACCGTGCTGTACAAGCCGCGTCGGTTCTCGCTGTTCTCGCCTTCGAACAGGATGTTCATCCGTTCTTTAATTTGAAGGTAATCATAGTTCATATAGTCGTTCGGCGACGTCAACCGCTCCAGCTGATCGCCGTCGATGATGTACTTGCCGCTCTGCGCCAGCACCGACAGCTCCCGCTGCATCTCTTCTTCCATCTTGGCCGAGAACGATTGATAGATGGAATTGGAGAGCAGCACCATGGAGATGGCGATGAGCGGCACGAAGGCAACCATCTGCTTCAAGAAGAACGAAATACGCCGGCGCATGACATGCACGTAGGTTAGTCGTAGCGCAAGCGCGACGAGCGCCACAGCCGCAACCGCAGCCGCCCATACGAGCCAATGATGCAATCTCTCCTGCCCGTTGAACTTGATCTGGTCCACCGTCCGGACCGGGTCGCCGGCGGCCGTCGCTTCCACCAGGCGATCCGCCAACACGTAGATGCCGGCTTGCTCGCCAATCTCGTAATCGGCCAGCTCCCCGGCCGCGCTGATCTCGGCATGAGCGAGCGTCTCCAGCGGCTGGTGGGCGGACGGCCTCAGTCTCGTAACCGTATTTTGCGCCCGGTCGATGAACGTCACGCTGTCGCGTTCGCCGAGTTTAAGCCGCTCCGGGAAGTTCTTGCGCGTCGACGACATCACCGTCGTCGGATACAGCTTCGTGCTCTGGCCGTCATCCCCGACGCGATAAATCGCGCCTCGCCTGGTCGCGTAATAAATCTGACCCGGCTCGTGGCCGGCGATCTCGGATATGTATCGGTCCGGCGGAAGCGTGAAGGCGAACGGCTGATCCCACTTCCCCGTGGACAACATCATTCGCTTTTGTTCGACGCCCGAAGTGCCGGAGATGAAGAACGAGAGCTCGTCACCGTTCACCTGCAGCGCTTTAATTTGACCGATCCGCTTGCTCTTCCGGTCGCCCTTCCATTCGAACAACTGGCGTTCCAGCTTCCCATCCTTCGTATATCGCAGGATGTGCTCCGAGATGACGTACAGTCCGTATTCGTCCAACTGCGTATCGAGAACGTACAAACGCCCTTCCCCGTCAACGGCGAGCTCCGTATAGATGCTCGGCGCGGCCCCGCTTTGCGGATCCTTGTTGATTTGGAACAGTCTCCGCCCTTCCGCATCGAACGCTTCGATCCGCTGCTTCTCCTCGCTAATGACATATCGGCCGCCGCTGCCGTCGCTCGCCGATGCCGACACGTTCGATAGCGGCGTCGCGGATTGGAACGGGCTGGATTGCAGCACTTCGCGATTGACGAACAAAAACATGGCCAACGAGGCGAGAACCATCGCCACGATGCACAGCCAAACTACGCCTCTGGTGGACGGCTGCGCCGGCATTCTCTTCTTCGTATTCGGTTTCATATGCCAATTGCTCCATTTCGAATCGGTTCTATTATCTCCTTCTATACTACTACAAATAAGTAGGCCGCAACACTTAAACTTTCCTTCATTCGCCATAATCCGACATCATCTCTTGATGGTTTAATTTGCTTTATAGTACTATTATTAATAGTAGAAACGAAACGGAACGCCGTTCCAAGAGGAGAACAAATATATGGGACAGTTAGTCTGTCAAGGCGCGATGCTGCAATGCTCGTTCGGCGCGGCCCCAAGCACGCTGAACGTGCTGCCCGCGAACCGCGTCCTAACGTCGACGCCGATCGCGAATATCATGGATAACAAACCGATGATGAATATCTTGCCTTTCGGGATGTGCCAATCGTTGGCCAACCCGACCGTCGCTTCGGCAACGGCGGCCGCGTTCGGCGCGTTAACGCCTATGCCGTGCATCCCGGTCACGGCCGCGCCGTGGGCGCCCGGCTCGCCGACCGTGCTGGTCAGCAATTTCCCGGCGCTCAACAATTCATCCAAATGCATGTGCAACTGGGGCGGCGTCATACAAGTCGCGATGCCCGGCCAGTTCACGATCCAGGTGCCCTAATGAAAATGATCGAGCAATTCCTCAAACCATTCATCAATCCGATCCGCAAACGAGTGCTCGCTCCGCTCCGGCAAGCGAAGCAATTGCCGAAGTTCATTATGGCTTGGCTTCAGAAGTTCGTGCGCGGCATTCTCAATCCGAAAGATCAGTCGGTCAAGAACTATTTCCCGCTCGGACGGTTCTACATCGCCAAGAAGCTGGTCGTCATCATTTTGCTGATCGCGCTGGTCATCGTGTACTTCGGGTTCATCAAGCCGCCTAAATTCGTGAACAAACTGTTCTCGCGCACCCCGACGATCGAGGCCTCTTCGAAAGCGGCGGAAGGCTTCACCGGCACGGCCAAAGTCGAGAATGCCGAAGGTCGGCTTATCTATGAAGGACCGCTAGCCGAAGGCATGTACGAAGGCGCGGGCGTCCTCTATGACGGCAACGGCGCCGTGATGTATCGGGGCGATTTCGCGAAAGGCCTCAAGGAAGGCAGCGGCACGCTCTACGGCGCGGACGGCAGCGTGATCTACAAAGGCGCGTTCGCGCTGGATCAGTATGCCGGGGCCGGCATTCTCTACTATCCCGGAGGCAAGCAAGTCAAATATGAAGGCGACTTTGCCGCCGGCAAGTTTGAAGGTAACGGCACGCTCTATGACGAACAAGGAAACATGGTGTATACGGGCGCATTCCTGCAGGATAGCTACGCAGGCGCTGGAAAATCCTTCGATCAAGGCGGCAAGCCGAGGTATGAAGGAAATTGGAGCGGCGGCGTCTATGAAGGCGAAGGCAAGCTGTTCCGCAAGGACGGCAGCGTAGAATTCGAAGGGCTGTTCAAGAGCGGCGCGCTCGCCGGCGAAGGCACCGAATATTATCCTTCCGGCGCGGTCAAGTACAAAGGGCTGTTCCAGCAGGGCAAATACAGCGGCGCAGGCACATTGTCGGACGAAACCGGAGCGGCATTGTACACCGGCAATTTCCTAGGAGGCGTCGCGAACGGCGACGGACAGGCATTCGCGAGCGGCGGCACGCTCCTGTATGCCGGCAAATTCAAGAACGGCGTCTATGATGGCGTCGGCACGATGCACGATCAAGACGGCAACCCGTTCTACAAAGGCTTCTTCAAAAGCGGCAGCATTCATGCACAGGGGTTCCTGGACCAAACGCGCAAGAAACTGCTCGATGTGCTAGGCGAGCCGGACCCGCCTGCCGAAGAAACGGCGGAAGAAGAACAACCGGAAGAATCGGCGGAAACGCCGGAAGATAGCCCGGCAAGCGACGATGCCGAAGCGGCGACGAACGGGAACGAGACGAATCCAAGCACGACGCCGACGATTCCGCAGACACCGGTCTTAACGCCTTCGCAAGATAACGCCGACACGGACGCGTCGAGCGGCACCTCCCCAACTTCGCCATCGCCGCCTCCGATTAGCACAGGAGATGAAACTGGCGATCCGTCGGGCACGACGGATGACGGCACCGCGAAACCGGCCAGCTGGCAGAACG
Organism: Paenibacillus methanolicus; assembly: GCF_008124765.1. Lineage (GTDB taxonomy): Bacteria > Bacillota > Bacilli > Paenibacillales > Paenibacillaceae > Paenibacillus_Z > Paenibacillus_Z methanolicus. Next base: position 1,003,014 of record NZ_VNHS01000001.1, read on the forward strand.
CCTTGTTCGGCGGCTCGGTTCGGCTAGCCAGCAGCGGGGATAACCCGGAGAATGACATCAACGAGATGGACGAGATCGATCCGGGCAGCGATACGCCGGCGTCGAACGCCGCCAAGGATGCAACGGCGAAGGATGCGGAGAACGCCGATCCGGGTGCTGTCGCGCCGCTCGGTTCGTCCCCTAATTTGCTCGTATATGGCGCGTTCCAGATGTCGTTCGTTATGCAGGCCGACGAAGCAAATCCGGAGGAATCGTACGTATCGGAGATTAATCTGTGGAATAAACCGGTCATCGCCGAGATATTGAAATTGACCGAAGCACAGAAATTGAAAGGTCAAAAAGCGACGCTCTCCGCGGACAAAACGGTCGTCATCTACTTATGGGGTAACGATATACTCACCTTTACGTACCTCAAAAACAAGCCGCAACCGGTTCGGCTGACGATTGTCAAGACGCTGAGCAGTCAGCGCTAACCTTCATCATCTCCTTCCACTTTATCAACTACGTTCATATGCCTTCAGCTGCCTTCTCTTGCCTTCGCGCGAGAGAAGGTTTTTTTCTCTGCGCATGACGCGGATTGGACTGCGTTCACTGAGGATACCGAACGTCGGGATCGTCTTTAATTACAGCTTCAAGAAAGACCAAAAAACCGTGCAGCCCATAGGCCGCACGGCGTTATAACGTCACTTATTCGGAATGATGGCATTAGCAAGACGTAGTCCTCTATTCCAGCTTTCGCATGACTTACTTTCCCGACAAGTCTTCCTCTTTGGCTGCCGCGGCTTCTTTCGTGGCCGCCTTGGCCGTAGAGACGACCGCCGCGGTCTCGGCGCCGGGCAGCTTTTTGAATGCCCACCAGCGAAGCTTGATCGCCGACGCTTCCGTCGCTTGACTGAGCTTCATGCCGATCCGGAACGCCCCTTTGGCCGGATAAACGATCGTGCCGAACGTGACGTTCGGCAGCGGCGACTCGAACTCGCTCCCTTTGAAGACGTCGGCGTTGCCGTAATACACTTGGTCGCCGGATTGGAGCAAGTCGCTGGTCACATGGATATCTTTCTCTTCCAGTCCGACCTGCACGTAGAATTGACCGGCGCCGAGCGTAGACGCGATTTCTTCGGTCACGTAGCTTTTCTGTCCCCGGCTAAAAAAGTACAGGCCGCTCTTGTTACTTGGTTCGAGCTCCACCGTTACCGTCCCCGTGGCGATCTCGTCCTGGATATGCTGCGGCTGCGGCACGCCAAGCTTGAACGTGAACTCGCTCCGGTCGGGGTTGAAGTCGACATTGAGCTCCGGCTTCGAGCCGTATGGCAGCTCGGTCGCCTCGGATTTCGTGAAGAACCGGCTGTCCGCATCCTGACCGCCGAAGCCCCCGATTCGCTGCAGCAGCGACGGATTGTGCACGAACTCCCCGAATGGCACGCGTTCGACCTTCTCGATCATGTAGGTCGGTCCCATTTTCATCAGGCTGATCTTGGCCAAGCAGATGCTTTGCTCCGCCATGCCGTCCAGCGATTGATCCAGCGTCCGTTCGAAATAATCGCGCAATACCCGCTCGGGAACCCGATCGTGAATGAGCTCGACTTCATGACGCGGGTTAGCGTCGACCGCGACCTTCGCGTCGCCGATCGTCAGCTTCACGCTCTCGCGCAGAATGCGCAGCGCCGCTTTGCCGCTGGCGGGATTACCGGCTTTGACCGCGTATTTGAACGTATATTCCGTATCGCGTCCGTCTCCCGGATCGGCAAAGGCAACATGGCGGTTGCTTGCGCCGATCGGCGACAGCGCGTCGCATTCGTAGTCGAATTCGATCGCGATCTTCGGCGTCTGCAGCGTCTTCTCGATGACGAGCGTCACGTCGGTCACCGAGTCGGGATTCAAATACTTCGGCATGCGCTGGTAGATCCGGACATGTCCGTCCTGGTAGATCGGCGCGATCGTCTCCGTCAGCCGCACGTATTCGAACGAAGCCGGATCCGGCGCCTCCTCGGTCACGAACAATCGGTAGCTCTCGAGAATGCGGTTATATTCGCTGACTTCCTCCGACCGCACCGCCGAATTGGCGATCGCATGCACCGGTTCCTTGCCCTTCTCGTCATAAGCGACGTATAAGTAGACATTCTTCATGTATTCGTTGTTCGTAAAGCCGTCGATCATGGACAGCTTCTGCGTAACCGGCGACGGGATGACGATCTCCCGGCCGGCATAGTCGATCGCGACGCCCATCTCGACCGTGACCGATTTGTCGTCCACCGCCACGACTTGCATACCGGATACGACGCCGCTTCCCGTCGTCAGCCGATTCAGCAGCCGGCGCTTGTCGTTCGCGTATTTCTGTTCCGATTCAAAGTCGCGCACCGTCAATAGCTTGCCATAGAAATAACGGTTCCGCTCGAACGGGTAATACCGGCTTCTCTTCACGCTCTCCACCCCTTGATCAATTTAAGCAGCAGGTTTGACGGCATCCTGCCAGGCTCCCCTATTCCAGCTCCGAATCCAGTCCCAGTCGCGTATGCGAATCGAGTCGCCGGTCTCGATCGACATCGACGAGCAGCGTATCGCTCGGCATGGAACGGTCCGGATTTAGCGTCAGCAGCGAAGGCTCCGTCAGCACCGTATTCAGCTCCAAGTACGTATGCATATCCAAGTACATCCACGGCTGCAGCACGACCAGGCGGGCTTCGGTAAAAGCGGGCTTTTGTTCGTCCAGCATGCGCTGCAGCATGAGACGCTGCTTCTCGGTCGGCGCCTGCTCCATCGTCACGAGGACGGAGAAGCTGCTCGGATTCATGCCGTACAGCAAATCGGTAACCGCTCGCAGGTCGGCCGATTCGCGCATCGCTTTATATTGGAAATATTCAATAATATGCGGCTTGCGGCCCGTATAAATGTCAACCATCGTTTCGATGCCCTTTCGCGTGCCGCGATAGCGATAAAGCTGCGGCGCTTCTTGGATGAATCGCCGGATCTGCGCGTCCGTCCAATGCTCGTCGACCTCGATGCCGAGCCAGCTTCCGAGCCAGCGCAGCGCAGGTCCCGCGACCAAGTCGCTATCGAACCGTCTTGGCAAATCGGCGATATCCGACTCGACGCGATCGAACATGGAACCGAAGAGCGCGAGGAACCGCTCCATGAAGCCGCCGGGATCCTGTTGGTACATCGCGGGCAAGTAGGACAGATACGTCAGTCTCGGGAAGTAGACGCGAAGCCGGTTCAGCCGCGGCGTCTTGCGCTCGCTTCCTATCCACTCGAGCTTCAGCCACATGTAGCGGCCTTTCGCCTCGAAGAACAGCGCGTCTTTCGGATTGATGACCGGCTCGGACCACATCTCCGCCAGCAGTCTATTTTTCTCCCGAAGACTAAGTGCAGGGTCGCGGAGGAGCGCATCCACGTTGACGATTCGCCCATTGATCACCAGACTATCCCGGTCCGAGCAAAAGTAGGACAGCCGAAGCTGCGTCTCGTCGGGAATGTCGGCGTCAAGCTGCATTTTGTGCCAGACCGTCTCCGCTTCGCGGCTATCGAGCGCAGGCATGAGCAGGAGCCCCTCCAGCATGCCGCTCTCCTCGTTCTCGAGCGTTCGGCGCTGCAGCTCCAACACCGTAATCGTGGCGCGCTCCGCCTCGGCGTTCAGAATGTACATCCGGTCCCGGTCGCCGAAGATCAGCTTATCGGCTTTGCCCCGGAAGCCCGGCACTTTGTTAATCCACTCGCCCGTCTCGCCCAGATTCAGAATGAAGCGGTCGTCCTCCCCTTCGTCGTCCACATGGCGAGAATCCCCGATGTAGAGCTGATTGCGGGAGTCGATCGCCAGCCCCGCGAACTGCAGCGAAGGCAAATAGATCCGGGAAGGCGAGTCTCCGTCGTGCGGAAAGCCGACCAGAAAGTGACCGGCGGCATCGAACACGAATACGTCCTGCTTGGACGAGACGGCCAAATAATAGCGGTAGCGCAAGCGACGAACGGGTACTTGTTCTTTCGTCCGCCATTTGTCGTCTTCGATAACGGCTACCACGTCGCCGGCCTTGCCGATCTGGACGATGCCCATCCGTCCGCCGGCCGGAGAGATCCACTCGCCTTGGTCGGAGCGCACGGCGTCGAGCGGCGTAACCACGTAGAAGAAGCGGTCGTCCGAAGCGGCGGCAAGCGGCAGGATCGGCATGCCTTGCAGGTCGCCGAAGCTCCAATACGTCTGCGAGTTGGATACCGAATAAGCCGCGAGCGATTGTTCTCGCTCCATGTCGCCCACGAGCAGCATCTCACCGGATGCGGCCAACAAGGCTTGATGGCCGAACAATCCATGTCCGCCCGGGAAGAGACGCTCGTGATGCCGATTCTCTTGGTCGTACATCCAGACGTCGCCGCTCTCGTCCAGCACGTACAGCCGACCGTATGGTCCGATGGCGAAATCGCGTACGTCCCGGATCCCGTCCAGACCGCTCAATTGAACCGTGCTGCGGATGCCGTATTTATACGTCTGCCCGATGCGCAGTCCGTCTTTGGACCATTCGAGATTGCTGGTCTGGCCGTTTGCCCAGTCCGTTTCCTTGTTGAAGGAAAAATATAACGGGTCGCGTTCCAGAGACGCTCGCCTCCTTTCTTATGCGCGGATGACGGATTAAGCTAGACGTTCAATCGGCTGATGAGTTCGATCTCATGCTCGCCCGAGTAAACGAGGCCGTACGGCGGAAGCGCGATATCGCCCGATGGCGTCCGGTTCCACTGTTTGCCGTCCGCGTCCAACCACAGTTCCTGGATGTAGCAGACGCCGTCCATCGCGTTCATGATGCTGTACAGGTCGCTCTTATGAACCGTTCGGCCGAAGGTCCAGCCGGGAGAGCCGTCTTTGCCGTCAAGCGGCTTGAGCAGCTTGTTCAGGGCCGCCGCAACCTTCCCGTGCTCGTCGACGAAATGCGGCTCCACGACGATAACGGCATGCACGGTTATCCGAATGTAAGCCGGCGGAATAACGTGCGTCTCCGTCGTGATCAACCGGCGGTCGTCCAAGTGCCTCTTCACGGTTTGCAGGAATCCCGCGCTCGGCTTCGGGGTCAATACCGGACTGGCGGGCACGACGACGACCGTCAGTTGACCCGGAGATTGCTCCCGCGGATAATCCGCCAATCCCTTCGTATACAGCGGCAGCGCCTTCACGCGAGCGACGCGTACGCCGGGCGTTCGCCGGACGATAAATTCCGTATCCTCGGCCGTCACCGCGCGGAACGGCCGCGCGAGCTCGCCGCGGACCCGATCGATGCACGCTTCGATCGTTTCGCGCTCCGTGCCGCCGCGAGCGTACTGATGGTTGGTTACTTGCAACCCCCGGTCCGCATAGAAGTCATCTGCGATCCGGTCGATATAATGCGGCTTCACGTTGCCGCGGCTGCCGCCGCCATACGCGCACGCGACGATGCAAATATTCGGCTTCTCGCTTGCCGTCGGGACGAGCCCGCGCTCGTTGTCGCCGAAACGCAGCTCTTGCGCGGCTTCGTCCCAGACGTAGTGGCGGTCGGAAGCATCCGAGGCGTCGAAATCGTCCACCTCGATCCAATCCTCCCACTGCCATTGATCGTCCCGGAGCTGCCCGATTTGGAGCCGGAACCGGCCGTTCTGCAGCGGATGATCGTATACGGCCACTTTCTGCCCCGGAAGTCCGTTCGTCATGCCGATCAAGCGCTTATCATTCAGCTCGTCCGAATAGGCGATCACGCGCAGCAGCGGTTTGCCCGCCATGGACGCGGCCGTCTCCGCCGCGATCCCTTCTACGATGACGGTAATCTCGCCCGCTTCCGGTTGCCGAATCAATCGGTATCCGGCGGTTACGCGCGGCATGTCGTCCGCATAATCGAAGGCGCTATCGCTGCCGCTTCGAGGCAGATCCGTCCATTGTCCGCGTTCGTTCGCGAGTTGAACCCGCAGCGACCCGTGAACCCCCAGATGGGAGCTAAGCCGGATCGATTGTTCCGCCTTGCCGTTGCCCTTTGTATCGTACAGGACGACATGCGTATCCTGCTGGACCGCCTGAACCGTATTCAGGGCAATATGCTCGATCCGGGGGGGACTCTCGTAGCCGTCTTCTTCGATCGTGCAGCAGATCCAGCACCGTCCGCGGTCGTTGGCGGGATGCACCATCACCTGGCGCATCGGATGCGGAATCCGGATCGTGATCGTGCCGCTATACATCAGCTGCAGCGTCTCGTCCCGCACGATATCGAGCGGCAGCCAAGCCGATGGCCGAACGGCGCCGAGACCGGAAGCATCCGATACGGCAAGGTCGGCCTGATTCTCCGTGCCGTAGAACTTCCACGATACGGCCGCCGACGGCACCACCTCCTGCTGCGGATGGCGGGCGGGCACGAAGGTCGTCCCTTCCTCCTCGGCAAGCGTCACCGAAATCGTCAGCTCGTCCCCTGCGGCGAGCTCGCGGTCGAAAGCCATGTAGAACCGGTTGCCCGCTCTGGCATCCGCGCCGAACGCGAAGAAGGAGACCCCTACGTTGTCGTTCGTGGACGTATAATCATTGGCTTCCCTGTCGGTACGCACGATGATGCGGTCCAGCTTGGCCGGATGCAGCACGATGCGCTCGACCGTCTCGAACCGTTGATCGATCCCGTCCAGCTTCGTCCCTTCGGGCAGCATGAGCGAGCGGTCCAGACCGCTGAAGCTGACCGCCGCCCTCGCTCTGCTCGGAAGCTTCGGCTTCGTGCCGAGCAGCTTCAGGAACTTAAGTTGGATCCGCAGCGGAACGCGATTCATGTAGAACTGCTGCATCTCGGTTAGCCAAGCGAACATTTCGATGAGCGTGATGCCCGGATCATGGGCGTTCTCGTCCGTCCAGTCCGGCATCCACTTCGGAATGGCGCGTCTGGCTTCCTGCACGATCTGCTCAAATTTGCGATCATCCAAATTCGGGGATGGCAGCATGCCGGTCACCTTCTCCCTTCGTCGGCCAGCACGTCGATCCGATGCTGGCCGCTGCGCACGATGCCGTGCGGAAATTGTGCTTGCTTGGCGGGATCGATCTCGATCCGGCGGCCGTCTTCCACCTTCACGATGGACATATAGAGGTGATCGATGTTCTTCACGGTACGCACCGACTTGAGCAGCGAGTAGAACAGCGATGCATGTACTTCCTCGCCGATCTCCCAGCCCTTCCCATCGAAATGCCCGTTACCCGGATCAAGAAACGCCCGCAGCTTCGCCAAGCAGCCTTCCTCCGTCTCCAGGAGCTGACCCATGGATTCGGCCGTTACCGTCGCCTTGACGGACACTTCGAGGAATGCCGGTTCGGTTACTTGAATCGTCGGCCGAACCGTGATCGTATTGGCTGCCCGCGCGATCAAATACGCTTCGATCTGGCGTTTGACCGACGGGAACAGCGCATGCCCGGCTTCCCCGGGATCCGCGAGCACGACAAGCGTGATCGCGCCCGCCGCCCGCTGCATCAGTACGTCGCGGTTCGGCAGACATTTGACTTTGGACAAGCCCGGATAGGCTTCGCGTGCCAACCATTCGAAGTCGGAAGCCGTCACCGCCCGGCCTTGATGTTTCAACCGTTCGGGTCCGCGCACTTGAGCGGCATCGATGCGTTCCGTGTCGCAGCCGCCCCCCGCCGGTGCGGGATTGGCGACGCGGGCGACGAACGCGACCGATTGAAGAAGTCCCGTAATCGAGCCTGCGGGTAGATTGCCGCCGGCGCCGGCCGTCACCTTGTAGTGACAGCGCACGCCATCCGGACCGCCTAGCGGCACCGCTCTCCCCCGCACGCCATCGCCGAACCGGATCGTGCCCGCGGCACGATCCAACAGATAGTGCCGCTCTTCCGAACCGGAACCCGTCAACGAATCCACGCCTTGCCAGCGTACCCATACCCGATGCACGTCGCCTTCGCTATCGTAGAGGACGTCATGGTCATCCGGATATTCCCGAATCCGCCGCGACAATTCCGGCTCGATCAGCGAGCCCGTCTCGTCCACCCAGATTTCTTCCGCTATAACCGGCGTCCGCGACACGCTGTATACGCCGTTACGGTAAGTCGGCGTCTCCGACCGGATCGACCATTGCTGGACGGCTGGCACGGCATTCATGTCGATCCGAGCCGCCGCGGGATAATCCGACGCGAGCGATAGGTCGAAGTACCGATCCCGGTTCACCGCCCGAATCCAATACCGCTCTCGGCCGTACAGCAGCGTGCGCGCCATATCGGGCGGCGCCGCGAATTGCACGGCGCCCTGCTCGGTCATGCCGTTCGTCTCGTCGGCCGCCGCGATGCCCTTCCAGTACATGCGGTTGCCGTCCAGCACGAGCGCTTCCCATTCGATCCACGGCCGCTGCAGCGAAGACCATTTGCCAGGCTGAAGCGCCAGCTGCAGCCGAATCGGCCCCTTCAGAAGCGGAGCGTCGAATCCCATGACGACGGCAGGCTCGCGGCTATCCAGCGGCTCGAACACGCGGAACGGATGGCCGCCCTGCGCCGCGGCGTGCGAGACGTCCCGAAGCGCCGCGTTGTTGAACGCCAGCGCGTTCTCCGCGGCGAATGTCCGCGAATCATAGGCATACCTCAGATTGACCTGCTCTACATGCGGCGAAACATAGACCATCTCCGGCGCATATATGTTATCGACCGCCGTCACGCGCGCGCGAATCCAGAAGCCGTACTGCGCGTTCACGAAAGTCCGCTCCGAATCCCGCGGACAATCGAACGTCAGCGTGCAATCGACCGCTTCTCCTTCGGGCATCTCGCCGAACAACGTCTCATACCGCTCCGTGCCCGGAATCCGCATCCAGCCGCTGCCGTTCCAATATTCCCACATGACGCGCTGGATACGGACGCGCGGCGGGTCCTTCTTGTCCAGCTCCGTCCGCCGCATGACCATCCGCCAGCGAATCTCCGGATCCGGCGCAACGCGCAGCATATTAGGCATCATCGTCATCCGGAAGCGGACCGTAAGTCTCCCTTCCCGCTTGCCGAACGCTTCCTCGCTCTCCATGTAGAACGCGGCGAACGGGGCGAAATGCTCGCCGAACGGGTAACAGCCGCCCGCGCCCAGCTCCATGTCGTTGAAGGCCATCATGGAAGGCGGTATGCCGTCCACGCCGCGGCTTTCGTCGAACGAAGCCGACACCGCCAACGCCTCCACCTCCAAATCGCGGGAAAGCAGCGGATTCTCGCCCTCTTGCGCATCGCGTAGTTTGCAGCGGATCCAGCGCCCTTCCAAACCTCCGACCGTTAGCACGTCCACGGGACGAACGACATGCTTGCGCAGTTTCAACGCATGGCCGACCGCATGTACCTCATCGAAAGCGACCCAATTGCCTTCCGACCAATACGACCACTCCAGATGCTCCGTCTCCGCCAGCCACGACGCGAGCTCAGGCAGCTTATACTGTTTGGCGCCGTGTACGAGTTTCACGGTCAGCTCGGCCGGATGCGTCGCCATGAACAAATCGTCATGCCGAAGGTAAATCGCATGCTCCTGCAAATTAACGCCGCTGGACGTATCGAATAACGATACCTCCGGACGACCGCCGAGCACGAGATTCGGATAATCTTCCGCGGCCAGCACGATGCGATCCTGCAGCGGGCTGATATTGATGACGTCGAGCAGCTTGGCCGGCGTGACGAGCAGCGGCCGGTCCGTCTCGAAGATTAGCTCCTCGCCCCCGCCCGGAGCGGGAGCCGTCAATTGCGTCCCCCTAGGAATCCACACCGATTCCCGAGCCCCTTCGCTCAGTTCGAACACGACGTCCGTCCTGGCGGGACGCGCGGGCTGGAGCTGCGTCTGGAGGAGATTGAGAAATTCGATAAAGTGTTTGTTCGGCGCGCGGCCCAGCCGTTTGCGGCTCTCCTGCACCATATCCGCGGCTATATGAAACAACGCCGTGCCGGGGTCCGGATCATCCGGCGAGAAGCGCCATTCCGGCGTATAGTAGGGCGCCGTTTCTTTCATCCACTGTATTAACTCGCTTAACTCGCGCTTGTCTTTCATCGTCGATGTACGCCGCCCTTCTACTTCGTGCCTTCCTCCAAATAGAAAGGAAATACCTGGTTAAACAAATTGTTCGTGGTCCTGACCACATACGAAATGTTCAGAAGCAGCTTGCCCGGCTCTTCCGCGTCCCGCAACGCCTGCACCTCTACTTCGTGAACCCGGGGCTCCCACACGCGGATCGCCTCCTGGATATCGGATTCCAGCAGACGCAGCGTCGTTTCGTCCGTCGTCTCGAACACGAACTCCCGCAGGCCGCAGCCGAAATCCGGCCGCATGACCCGCTCTCCTTTGCTAGTCCAGAGAATGATGCGGATCGCCTCGGCGATATCCTCTTCCTGTCCGCTCGTCTTGATCCGGCCGGTCGTCGCGTCGACTTCGATCGGAAACTTCCAGCCTCTCCCCATAAAGGATGCCATCCTGCCACCGCCTTTCCCGGTTGCGCCAGCGGCGCTAGTTAATTTTGACCATCGAGCCTTTAATCGACACGATGCCGTCCGACTTCAGTTCCAATGACGCGGTACCCTTAAGGCTGAGCGCGGCCGAAGCTTCAACGCTCACCTGCGTCGATTTGATGGTGACGGCCTTCGTGCTGGAGATCGTTACGTCCCCGCCGCCCGTAATCTCGATCTTGGTCGACGAGCTCTTGATCGTCACGGTGCCGGTACCGCTGCCGCTGATCGTCACCGCGTGATTGCCGCTCTTGTCGGTCACCTTGAGCTCGTCGTTCTGGTCGGCGAATTCGATCTTGTGCCCTTTTTTCGTCTGAAGCGTAATTTTCTCGCTGCCTTCGGTGTCGTCCAAAATAAACTCGTGGCCGGAGCGCGATTTGATTTTGCGGATACTGTTCTTCTCGCCGCCCGCCGGCGCGGGGTTGGTCTTATTCCATAGCGCCCCGATCACGTAAGGTTGATTGAAATCGCCCATATGGAACGCCACCAGCACTTCGTCTCCGACCTCCGGGACGAACAGCCCGCCGCGATCTTTGCCGCCCATGAACGTCAGCGTGCGAACCCAATCGGACTCCTGATTCGTCTCGCGGTGCGGGAACTTCAGCTTCACCCGGCCCAGCTTCTCCGGATCCTGGTTGTTCGTCACCTGCGCCAGCATGACGCCTTCCACGCCGGCCCCTCTGCCGGAGCGGCCGCCCGGCGAATTGGATCCCATCATATGGCATTGCCCTCCACGATGAATGTAGTTAAGTAACCGGATGCCGAAATCGTATGCGTGACCTGCGTCAAGTACAGCACCTGATTGAACTTGCTTCCCAAACCGTCCAGCTTCAGATACCGGCCGGCCCGCAGCTCGGGAATGCCGATGCTCTCGCCTTGCCCTTTGATGAGGTCCATGGCAATCTCGTTCATAATCGCGTCGGCCAAATGCTGCGCTTCCTGCAGCGTGCCGGCATTGGTGTAATAATACTGTTTCGTGTAATCCGCAAGCGATCGCATGATGTCGCGGCCCGTCTTGGAATTGTTGCCGATGATATCGATGTTGCGGCTCGCCGCTTCGATTGGTTTGAGCGTCTTCTTGTCATAGCCGCGGACGACGACCTGGCTTACCTGACCCGACAGATCGATCGTCGTCGAGAAGCTGCGCAAGTTCTTGCCGTACATCAGCGTCATGATCGGCACCTTCGACTGCTTCGGCTTGCGGAAATACAGCGTCTTGCCGACGACGAAGAAGTCGAAGTGATTCATTTGCGCCAACTCGCTCAAGAAGAGAAAATCGGTCGTTTCGGACTGCTCGACCGTTTCCTTCTCGACGGTCGTATCGTCGACGACCATCCGCAGGCCGTATTTCGCCCCAACCGCCTTCACGACGTCCGAATCCTTCTTCTTCAGCCAGGTGTTCGAGTGGGTGCCTTTCGTCATGAAGAACGAAGGGTCCATCGCCTGCACCTGTACTGTCGGATTGCCCTGCGCCGGGAAATCGAGGTCCACGGTCGTGATGATGCCATAGAACACCGTCTCCAGCTTGTCGGTATAGCCCATCTTGACGGTGATGTATTTGCCGATCGCGAGCAGCGAGTCCGTCCATTGGAATTCGCGCCGAATCGGATCGTAGGCGTTCTCGACCGTGAACGAGACCGAGTCCGCTTCGTTCTTCGTGATCGTATTGACCGATATGGAGGAGATGGCTACGCTCTGCCGTGTCAAATTGGTGCCGTCGATCGTCACCTCGAACGCGGGCGCGAAGAAGTTGCGGTACTTCTGCTCCAACGCGTCGAACGTATACGTGCTGTTGTCGAATTTTACGTCTGCCATCGTCTACTCCAGCCTCGGGATGATGATTTTGCGTCCGGTGCGGACCGTGCGCGGATTATCGATGCCGTTCGCCTCCGCGATCGCCCGCCATTCGCCCGCGTCCTCGTACTCGTGCGCCGCGATCATCCACAGCTGGTCGCCTTGCTCCAGCGTCTTCTGCTTCGTCCGGTCGGCCGACTGCCGAGGAATGTTCTGGTACTGCTCCTTCATGCTCGCGATCGCGCGGAACGACACCGACAGCGTCGCGCGGACGGGTAGGCCGGAATCGAGAAACATCGTGAATTTCTGGGAAACGCGCTCGACGATTCCTTTGAAATCCAGCGAACCCCAGACGAACCGGCAGGTCGGCGGCGCGTGGAGATCCTTGTCCACTTCGAGCAGCTTGGATACCTTGGAGGTCTGCTGGCGAACGTCCGTCCCTTTCTCGTACGAATCGAAGAATAGTTCCATGCTGAGCGTCGTCGCTTCGCCGCTAATGAACTGCGCGATCGGGGTCTGCAGCCCGGGAATCGTCTGCCACGCGAACGTATTGGCCGACTCCAGCGAATATTCGCTTGGGTTGAACAGCACTTCCAGCGTCTCCTGGCCACTGCCCCGTTTCACGATGATATTCGCTTTTTTCAATGCCATATCGTTCTCGCTCCTCTACGATCCGGGACGCGCAATTCGAGCTAATAGCCCCGCGTCCGCTGCTGGAATTTCATTTTCTTCTCGATGGCCGTCATCACTTTCCCCGCGATGACGTCCGGTTGCAGCTGAGGCAGCTGATTCAGCGCTTGCTGAAGCTGCGCCGGGTCGATCGCCGGCGTCCGGGCCGGTTCCATCGTCTTCACCGGCTGCGCCGGTTGCGCAGAAGCGGGCTGCGTCTTCGCGGCATGCTGCATCATGGCCGGCTGAATGGCCGAACGGTTCGACGCGGCTGATGCCTGCGGCCTTGCCGCGCTGTAGTGCATGGCCGGAGATGACGCGGCCGTCTGGCGGCCCGCGGCTTGTCCCATTGCCAACTCGACATCCTGCGCGTTCGCGGGTTGTACACTGGTCGTCGGGTTATGTCTGCCGGCGTTTGCGTAGCCTCTGTTCCTTCGTTGAACGGCATCCGTCAAATTGACGCTCGCGGAATTCACATCGGCGATGCCCGAACTTGCGAGGTTCGACGACAAGCCTGAACTGCGCCGTTGCAGCGTGTGCTGCAAAGAGGTTAGCCGAGCGGAACGGCTTGATCCGTCGCTCATCGTCTGAGAGCCCGCGATGCGTGAACCGGCCGTCTGCCGATTCGCAGCGCTTCCCGATTCTGGACCGCGGCCTCGCGCTATGCCTGCGTTCAGGCTACGCGTAAATTGAACGTTCCCGTTCACGACAATCGTCCGATGCGTTAACGCATTCGAGATCATGCCGCCTCTTGCTCGGGAAGACTGGTTTGGATGAACAGGTTCGGCAGTCGGCAATCGATAGTCAAGAATAGTGAAGCGGTTGTCCGCCACGGATGCGTTCCCTTGCATTGGATTACGCGAGAAATCGTTCTGATCTCCTAACGTACCGGGTCGGCTCTTCCTCGTATTTAATGCACTTGCCGCCTCGGCGGTCGCCGTGTTGACTCGCACCGAATTCCCCAGCGAGGCAATGGCGGCTTGTCCGTATTGACGAAAAATACGGTGTATCGCATTGACGCTGAGCACGCTTCTGCCGGCTGGCTTTTGCGCCTGCGGCTGATCAACCTTTGGCTGGATGTGCGACGCGACTCTGCTAATGGCTTGTCCGGCTTGCGTTCGGTCATTCTGTTTAGCGCCTTGTCTAGCCGACAACGGCGTGCCTTTGTTCCATCCGGCGAATCGGCCGGCGGTTGAGCCGGTACGCAGCCGTGCAGCGTTGCGCGCGGCTGCCGCGAAGACGAAAGATAAGCTGGCAGGAAACGTAAGCCGTGCGAGCTCTGCCGTCTGATGGCGAGGCTGCTGCTCCTGCCTGCTTGGTGAAGAGAGCGTTCCTTTTGCCCTCGCGGCGTGACTTGGCCCAGCTGGATTGTCGACACGTTCGGAGCTTGGATTAGAGCCGCGAGCAGCGACCGATTCGTTCCCATGTTCCGGCATATGCGATGCATTTTGTCGTGCCGTACGGTCGGAGCCTTCCGCGTTCAGAAGGCCGCGACGGAGATGGATGCGAACGGTTTGAACCGGCAATTCGTGCAAGGGATCCGTTCGGTGTCCTAAGCGCGCCTCTTCTCCATCCGCTTGTAGTCGCCTTGCCAATATATGAACGAGCGACGCGCTACGCCCGCCCTTCTCGAAGCCGCCCCGACTCAGCATACCTTCCGAGATCAAATCCGGTAACAATGGCATATGCTGCTGGATTCGACGTACATTCAAGCGCGCGCGAACCGCGATGGACACATCATAGTCTGCTTGCTCGTTCTTCGCAGTCGCATGCTGCTGAACCGCGGTGTTCGGCGCTGTCGTACCGGATTCAGGCTGAGTAATTGTTCCGCGAACGCGCGTGATAGACGTCCTTGCATCATCTGCACTCGACGATCCGGGTTGGGACACGAATTGCCGGCCTTGAATCTGACCTCGCGATTGCTGCTGGATGACTCTTATATCGCGGAAATCCCCCGTTGCGGAAGCTGCCCTTTGCGCGATTACGCGCTTCGCAATCTCGCCGACCTTCTCGGCACTTGACGATGCTGCGCGCTCATTCGCCGAGCTAATATCCACCGCTACTGCCTGCCGTCTTGCAAAAATCAGATGCACGGGCGAATGTGGCGGTAATGCGGGCAAGCCGCGCTTACTGCCATTCACGCTCGTTAACGCGGATGGATGCTCCGCGTCATGCACGCTTACATCGTTCAAAGAACGCTCCACGCGTGGCGGATGCTTCGCGATATCGCTTGCACCGTTAGTCGGTCTGCGCACAGCAGAATCATCGGGAGCAAGGTCCGTTACTGTCGACGAATTCTTGTGAATGAGCGACTGTAGTCCCTTCAACAATGGCTTCGAGGTAAACGGTCCTTGCGAAAGGATACCATTGGCCTCTTTCGCCGTGCTCGCTTGCGGCCGTAATCTGTGCTTGAAACGCTGAATCTGCGGCACCGAGGCCGTAGTGACCCAACTTCTTGCCGCCGGTTCCGCGGACGATTGCCAAGCTGCGCGCTCGCGCTCCAATGAACCTGTGGAGTGCACTTGCTTAACGAAGAACCGGATGCCGCCTCGAGCCGCCGGATTCGCCTCGCGACTAGAAGTCATGTCTTGCCCAGTAGAAGTTCGCGAATCACGCTCGCCGCGACTCTGTATCCGCTGGACAAGCATCGTGCTTCTTACCGGCTTGTACGCGATGATTTCCTTCTGATTAACTTGTGGTTCCGCCATCGCGGGGGTGAGCTCAACAAGCTGCCAGCGGCTCAACGTTAACCGACTCTCCGCATCCCGACGGCGAAAAGCCGGCAGCATCCCTTCATTCCGGCGATCTACCGATAAATCCGGATGTCCGTTCGGAAGCGTTCGCTTCAGTTGCGGCATTGATTGCCGGGAATCACCGTTGCCGGATTCGGCTGCTTGATGCGCAATGTCTCCGTTAATAGCCAAAGCTTTGGACGGAAGTGCTTGCTTGTCAGCATCTGCGCCAGACAACGCTGGCTTCGTATCCGGACGATTCGTCGGCTTGGATTGCGCGTCCTTGCCCGGTAGATGCTCGATATGCTCGATCGCGGATGCCTTCGTTCGTCTATCTCGAGACTCAAGACCCGTATGCGGCCTGCGAACCAGGCGCAGCTGCATCGGCGCTGCCTTCACAAGTGGCGGAGCGTAGACTCCGGATTGCATGCGCAAAGTGCTTCCGAGCGTTGTTGCCGTCACGCTCTGCGCAGCGTCAACTTCAGATCGCATTCGCGAAACGCTACCGAGCGGCGCCGCTGTCTCTTGTCTCGCATCGTTCCTACTGTTCTGCTCGCTCCAGGCGTCTCGGTTGGTACTGGCATCTTGTCGCTGCGCACCTCGATACTCCGACACATGAGCCGGTGATGCAGTTCGGTTACGCGGCGGATTCGCGACATCGTCTAGTTGACGGCGCGCAGCTCGACCGGTATCCGCATGTTCTCCAATCGTCCGGCTCGTGTCCATCGCCCGATTCAAGAACGGACGAATCGTGGCCGAACGCTCTCCAGCGAGACGTCCCAGTACGGCGTGCACAAGCTGGGCCGACCAAGTCGAATGGAAGCTCGCTCGCGGACCACGATTTGCCGTGCCGATTTCGCTTGCCTGTACGCTGTTTTCGGCTATGGAGCCCTGCATCGAACGTTCCATCCGACTCCGAACCTCCAGCGAGAAGTCACGATTCGTCGGTGTTTGCACGATCCTTGCCCGACGAGGCAGCGCCTCACCCGCTTCGAAACTGCCATGGATGGAAGCGTCGTTTTGCGCAACGCGTTCATTGCGAATAACGCCGGGCCGCCGGGCCTGCATGCTGCCTTCCGCTGCAAGCGGCGATCTCGAATCCAGCATGCGCAAATAACGATGCAGGACGACCGTCGCATGAGATCGAATCTCTCGACTTGCATGGGGATCCTGGTTGGCTTTCATCTGCGTTAATTCGCCACCGGATCGCTTCCGCATGAATTCAGCTTCCAACCGACGATTATCCGCTGACGAAGCCGGCATCGCCGTTAGACGCATCGCTCTTCGCCACTCTACCCTTGACCGCTCCAGCAAGTCTTCGACTCGTTCGACGCGCTGCCGTTCTACCCGGATTTCTTGGTCGCGTTGCGCCGATCGAGTACCATCCGCGTCTTCCTGTCGGTCACGCGGCGCGGCGTGAATGAATGGCGCATCGAACGCACGACCACGCTCGCCTCCCGACAGAGGATTGGACCTTTCTCGCGAGCCGTCTGCGCTGCGCGTAAAGGGGATGCCGTGCGCCGCCTGTCGGGACGCGGTTGAATTCAGCTCGGTCCGATTGCCGGCGGCGCTATGCTCGCGGCGTTCGTCCTCGCGCAGCTTCTGCCCGACGCGTTTCACGACGCGATCGAAAGATCGGTCCGTCCCTCGCAGCCAGCGCTCTACCTGGACCAGCCATCTGCGTTCGATACTTTCCAGCTGGACTTGCATCGGCATAAGCAGTCCGAGCTTCAATTGCACTTGCTGTACGACCGTCGTGATCGAGGCGGGAGGCAGCGCCGCCGCCGCGGCCCCCTTCTCTCGAAACGTAAGCGAGAGCCGGCCTCTGTCATCGCGCCTCACGAATCTGTACTTGTCCGCGATCGTCTGCGCGAAAGACTGATGGCGCTGCGCGCGTCCCATGTCCAGCAAAGCCGATTCCGATTGAGCAGGCGACGGTTGGTCTCTTCGGCTTGTCACTTACGTCCCTCCTTTCGCGACTGTCGTTACAGCCCGTCTATTGTATCTTCGGTTATTTCGCCTTGAAAATCGTCTTCAGCCCGTTGTGCACCAGCTCGATCGTCTCGACGGCGATATCGCTCTGGGACGCGTTCAAGTCGGGGCCGCTCCATCGAACCGGATAAGCCTCGAAAAAATTCCACCGGCACATTTCCTCGCCATCGAGCTGTTGCAAAATGACCGATCCGCTTTTGCGCACGATCTTCCCGTTCATCGCTTGCGCGTACCAATCCCATAGCTCGCTCGATTGGGACATGCCGCGCTTCAGAATGATCGGCGAAAATTTGACGGCTCTCGGAATCCGGTGCACGTACCCGTTCACGCCGCCTTCCCGGAACTCCTCGGTCTCGATCTCGGCCGACAATCCCGTCACTTCGCTGAAGCCGCCGACCAGCATGCCATCCAATTCCACCCAGAAGCGAAATACGCCGCCGTAGGGCGCTCTCTCCGTTAACGCGCTCAATCTGCCCGTCACCTCTTCTTGAAGACGTCGAACACGTTCACCTTGTCTTCATCATCGTTGAGCCTCCGGTTAATGCGCGAAATTTCTTCGCACCAACGCCGCCGTTCCCGGTGCTCCATATTCATAATGTCATCATGCGGCCAATGGAAATAATACGCGATGAACCCCGCTTCCTCGTACAGCTTTTCGACCGGATAGCCCGTTAAAGGCTTTCCGCTGCGGACAAAAAATCGATGTCCACCTCGAATTCATGCTCGCATTTCGGACAAGCGGTATGCACCTTCGGCGCTTCCATGTCGTTGATGGAGCGGTATAGATTTTGCAGGAATGCCAAGTCCGCCGTGAACAGGCGCTCGATCACCTTCGTGTCGAGATGCTTCAGATCGCCAAGCCGCGTGACGACGCGAGCGAGCAGGATAACCGTCAAGTAGCCCGGATTCTGCTGTACCCTTGGATCGCGCATCGGCAAAATCTCGTCGGCCGCCGTGGCCAGACGCATGACGCCGCGTTTGTGCAGCGTGCCTTGATCGTCTACGTAACCGCGCGGCAGCTCGAATGGATATTCCGTTTGAAACGCCATCGTAATCCCTCCATATTTTGTCTGCAAGTCTGCTAAAGCGGAAAACAAGAGATGACGCAAGCGCGCAAAAGGCGCCTCGCCATCCCTTGTTCCCAAAAACATGATCGTGTTATTAGACTACGAGATTATGCCGTGCGCGTCATGCCTTCGTGCGCAAGCTCGACGAATTCGATCGCCACTTCGGAGCCCGTACCGTTGAAGCTAGGCGCCGAGTATTTGACCGGCCATGCTTCGATAACTTGCCATGTCGCGACGTCGCCGCCTTCTTCGTCGATCGCGATGATCGTGACCGTCTTCCGTTCGACGGTGCCTTCGATGCACGATTGCATCCAATCGAACAGATCGAGCGAATCCGTCGCGCCCCATTTCAGCGTGATGTTGCCGTATTTCGCCAAACCCGGGAGCTTGCGCGGGGTGATAACTTCGTTGCCTTCCCGGTATTCGATCACGTCGAGCGATGCTTCAAAACCGGACACTTCGCTAAAGCCCGCTTGTTGGATGCCTTCCATCTCTACGCGGAACCTAAAATTGCGGTATGGATCATTACGTTCGCCTGGCATTGAAATCCCCTTCCATTCATATATACTGCTAATCTACGCCGTCTCAGCGGCCATTCTATTATTCGGAGCCGGTCTTCTGCGTAATCCGGAAGACGACGAATTCGGCCGGTTTCACCGGCGCCACGCCGATCACGCAGATCAGGCGGCCGTTATCGATGTCGTCTTGGGTCATCGTCTCGCGGCCGATGTTAATGTAGAACGCCTCGGCCGGCGATGTGCCCATCAGCGCGCCGTCGCGCCATACGCGAGTAAGGAACGCGTCGATCGTCCGCTGCACGCGAGCCCACAGCTGGTCATTGTTCGGTTCGAAGACGACCCAGCTCGTGCCGTTCTTGATCGACTCCTCGATGAAGATGAACAGACGGCGTACGTTGACGTATTTCCAAAGCGAGTTGGACGAGCACGTGCGCGCGCCCCAGATACGGATGCCTTGGCCCGTGAAGCTGCGGATCAGGTTCACGCCGGCCGGGTTGAGGATATCCTGCTCGCCGTTGTTGTATTGCACTTCCAAGCCGACTACGCCGCGAAGCACTTCGTTCGCCGGCGCCTTCTGCACGCCGCGCGTCTGGTCGGAACGGGAGTAGATGCCCGCGACCGTGCCGGACGGCGGAATGAAGATGTTGCGCTTGTCGAGCGGATCGAATACTTGCAACCACGGATTGTACATCGCGCAGTAGCTAGAGTCGAAAATATTACGGTGCGTCAGCACGTCCGCAACCTTCGTTTTCTCGCGCGGAATGTCGAGAATCGCGAATCGGCTGCCGAGGTTCTCGCAGTGCGCCACGAGCTGCACTTGTACGTTCGGATCGGTAACGCCCGGAATCGCCATGATGCTGACGACGTCGTTATCGATGAAGGACTGGATGCCGGTACGGCGGCCAGGGCCGTTATCTTCGCCTACGAAATCAGACGCGGACAGGCTTGCGACCGAACCGTCGCTGCCGCCGCCGAACACGATGTCGTATTTGCCGGCCGCTTCGGGCAGACCGCAGATGACCGTGAACGGAGGCACCGCTTCGCTCGATTCCGTGCTCAGGTCTGCGGCGTTCAGCAGACCGGAACGCTCCATCACTTTCACGATATGGTTGGCCGCGGCCGCGTTGAGCGACATTTTGTCGAAGCTCTCGGCTTCGTTGCCGCAGAAGATGTTCAAGGTCACTTCGCATGTCGACAGCACTTTGGCCGGCAGCAGCGAGTTGTCCACGACTTCGAGTCCGCCTTCAAGCGGCTGCTCCAGCTCGATGATGTTGTCCTGCGAAGATACGACGCGGTTGTATTGCTTGCCCGCGGCATCGTCGAACGCGACGATGTCGCCCGCATTGAAGCCCGCATTGCTCTTCACGCGGTAGCGTTTCGACGCTTCCGGTTCGCCGATGATTTCGTAGATTTGCGTCTTGGCTTTGCTTGCCGGGAGCAATTCAGCCCGAATTTGGTCTCCCCATGCGCCAGGGTTCGTCGCGGAGAGCGCCAGCACGCCGGCTTCGGCGGAGGTGTTGACCGATGCGCGCGCGTCCTTGGGCGCTACGCGCATGACGAAGCAGCGCGAGCCGCCGTTCATGAAGAATTGCTCCACCGCATACGCCAAGAAGCGGTATGGGCCGAACGCGTTCTCCGAGAGATAAGAACCGAACAAACGTTTGAACTCCGCAAAACTGGTGACTAGCTCGGGCAAACCTTCTGTCGCGCCCCGCTGAGCCAATCCGATAAAGCCGGCCGTGCTCGTGCTGGCGCCTTGCAAGGGCCTCGCACCGCTCTCAAATTCTTCCACATACACGCCAGGCGACAAATATTCTGCCATGATCCCCGGTTTCGCTGATCCTCCGCTTCCCGCCGACCGAATGAGGTTTGCGGCGCGCAAGGGGCGAAACCAGTTCCTCCTCCCGTTTGGTTATATATAAGATAAACTGATGCACGCTGCCGTAACAGGCACGGACCGGCATCAATGAACCTATCGTCGTAGGCACTGCTCGCTTGCCGCAAGAGGCTGTTCACAAAGTCGCCATCGGTGCTGAGTTGTCGTCTCTTGAACTTGAACTTATACCTCAAGCCGGATATCCGCCTGATTCAAAACGGAAGCGTTAAGGGTAATGCTAATGGGAGTCTGTGATTCTAGATCCGGAAAGTTCAAAAAAATTTCGAATGGCGCGCTCGGCATTGGCTGTCTGAACGCCATCCAAATCCGCCCTCGTTCATCCGTCGACTGCTTCAGATGAGGCAGCAGTTGATCGCCTCGATTCGCTTCCATCGCCAACGGAAGTTCAAGCGCGTACTTGCGGACGCCGTCCCGATGTTCCAGAATCCGTACGACCTGACCGGAGGTATTGTCGCGGCCGGATAATCGGAGGTAATCGCCGACGCCGATCGCGCCGTTCTTCAGCACCTCGATCTCGCGCGAACCGCTGCTCGCATCCGCAACAAGCCTGCCGCGCGACGCTTGCGCAAGCGCAACTTCCGCCTCTACCCGCTCGCCGGCCAGCGGCGCGCCCGAACGATCCGTGACGGCCGCATCCAGTATCGTCGTGCCGCTCGGTAGCGGATAAGCGCCCCCGGGAACCAACGCTATCGCGACGACCGGTTCCAGCGGAGACAGCTCGTCCAAGCGAATGCGCGCCTTCTGCCGGCGGTAAACCGCGGATTCGATGATAACGGTTACTTCGGCGCCTTCGAGATCCGTAAAAATCCACATGCCGTCCGACTTAACGATCGGTTTGCGCGCCGAACCTTCAACCGACAAGCTTACCGCCGAGGATGCCGGCGGACGACCGGTGAATCCGTCGCTCAGCCGAATGACGAGAGAACAGCGCGTAGTTATCGTTCGCATGCTATTCTCCTTTGTCCCTGACGCGAATTTGCCGTTCGACGACCCGCGTGGTCGGCTTGAGCTTGGTCGATTCGATATACACGGGACCGATCCGCAGCGGTATCGATAGCTTCTGCGGCAAGCTGCCGAAATTCCATAGTCCGTTCAAGGCGTCCGGCGTCAAGGGGTCCATCGTGATGCGGAGCTCTTCGCCTCTCTCGGCCAACGAGCCGGTCAAGTGAGGCGCGCGCAATACCGCGTTGTCGTGCAGCACCTGCAGCGCTTTGCCGAGAATCCGGTGTTCGTCCAGCGTCCGCGATTGCAGATCCGCGTTCGAGTAAGGCGTGAGCAAATAATAGAGATCCAGCGCGAGCGGCGGGAACTGCAGCATACCGCTGCCGCTCGCGATAAATTCCGTTCGCCGGCCTTCCGAGCTCTCCGCTACCCGGTACAGATACAGGGATAAGGACAAATCGCCCTTGTCCGCCGGCGAAGCCATGCCGATTAACTCGGGATGGGTGACCGGCTCGGGCGACATCGCTTCCCGGAGCAGCGCCAGAAGAGAGGCGCCGGCTTCCGCGATCGCGGCATAGGTGGCCAATAGGATCCCTCCATCTATCCGGCGCGGGACCAGTCCGGCCGGTTGCATCGATTATGTAGCTTATTCCATGCTCCTATTATATCTGCTCTAGGAACATCTGACTACGCAATTTTACAAGATTCGACTTGAATGAATCAGAAAAAACCTTCCCATTCGCCCGGCAGCAGAATTTTGCCGGTCTTCCGCAGTTCTTGCCGCGCCGCGGCGACCAATTCCCGCATCCCAAGCGGGTTTCCGGCGGATGCCGCCATGAAGGCCGCCGTCACGACGATGTTTTTGATGCTGCCTCCGGCGACCTCGATTTTGCGTCCGAGCAATTCAAAATCGACATCTTTCGACAATGGCGTGGCGGATGGGACCATCGAACTCCATAGACGCGCGCGATGCTCGGCATCCGGGAACGGGAACTTGATCACCAGGCTGAGGCGGCGCATGAACGCATCGTCAATATTTTGCTGGAAATTGGTGGCGAGAATCGAAATGCCGTCGTACTCTTCCATTTGTTGCAGCAAATAAGCGGTCTCGACATTCGCGTATTTATCGTGCGCGTCTTTCACTTCCGATCGCTTGCCGAATATCGCGTCGGCCTCGTCGAAGAAGAGGATCGCATGGGAACGCTGCGCTTCGTCGAAGATAACGCGCAAGTTTTTCTCCGTCTCGCCGATGTACTTGCTGACGATCTGGGACAAGTCGATTTTGTACGCTTCCATGTTCAGCTCGCTGGCCATGACCTCGGCAGCCATCGTCTTGCCCGTGCCTGGCGGGCCGGCGAACAGCATGCTGACCCCCTTGCCATAGGACAACTTCCGCTCGAATCCCCACTTGCCGAACACTTCGCCCCGGTAGCGCATCATTGCGCTAGCTTGCCGCAGCATGTCCAGCTGCTCTTCCGGCAGCACGAGATCCGACCACTGATAACGGGGATTCAGCCTGCGGGCTTTGTCGCCCATCCGATGATGCGCCTGCGCCCTTGCGCCTTGCTCGTAATGCCCCGCCGCGGCTTCTACGCCGTCCAACCGCGCCTTCTGCGCGGCATGCTCGGCAGCCCTGCGGATAAGCCCGGGCGTGAAGCGATACTTGGCGGCAAGCGCTTCGGCTTCTCGTTCATTCAGCTCGCCGGCATTCATCCACAGACGCTGCCGGAGCATGATATCCGGGACGGCAAGCTCTGCCTGCAGCACCGGCGTCCCCTCTTCCGCGGGGAGCGCGCCCGGGCCGCGCGGCGACAAGGTGAGCCAGAAGACCGGGCTCGGATAAACGCTGGTCCATGCGAGCAGCTTCTCGCAGCCGGCATCCTCCTCGCCCCCCGGCTCTGCCGGTTCCAGCGCGACGACCGCGCCCGCTAGACGCGCTTCCCGGAAGAAGCGATGCAGCAGCTGGTTCGTCTCCGCCGTCCACTTGCTCTCGGGCTGAAGCCGGAGCTTGTACGCCGGCTTGCCCAGCGACGCGGCAACCAAGGCCGCGTGCGTTGTCTTCCCCGCGCCATCGCCGCCCCAGAGATGAATTAGCATCGGTCCGGCCGGCCGTCTCGCCTCGTTCATCCGGACGAAATGCAGCAGCCTCTCCTGCAGCTCCTCGACTTCCAAGAGCGGCCATTCGGATTGCCTCGGCGTTGGCAGCGGCTTGGCATGCGGCGTCAGCCTGTGGTCGAATTCGGACGTGCCGAGCAAATACGAAACGATGCGCGAATCGAGCCGGAGCGGCTTGGACAGCACGCCGGCCGCGCGCTCTCCCTCTTCCATGATCCATTTCATCAGCGGGCCGTCTTCCTCGAAAGTTCCGCGCTCCGCGTATTGCCCGGCTTCGTTCCCGCCGAACAGTTTCAGCGCCAGATCAGCCGTCGGATGCTTGCACGTCACGTCGTCCTGCAAATAACCGAACAGCTTCTCGTACTTGCGGTTCAGCTCGGGCGCGAGCGCCAACATGACGCATTGCCGCTCGAAGGCAAGCAGGCCGAAGCGTCCCGCGAGTTCCAGCAGCGGCAGCGGACGATGTTCGGCCAGATTGGCGGCTAATCGCGCGTCGATCTCGCTCCTTCGTTCCTGAATGATTCGCTGGCGAACCCCAAGCGAATCGCTCAACGCCTCATCGCCGGCAGTCTCGTTCAGGAGACGAGCGACTTCTTCTTCGGTGACGAGCAGCCCGCGCATCGGGTCGAACGGGTTATCGCGTTCGAGTTCGATTCGGCAATCCAAGCGGAACTGAATCAAGGCATCGAGCAGAAGAAGCTCGTCTCGCCAATGCTCGTAACCGGTAGTATAGGGAGTGGAAGCCATAATACGATGTCGCTCCTATCGGGTTTATCTTCTCTCTAGCTGCCGCACTATTTGACATAAAGAAAGGAGCGCACCATGCGAGTACGCTCCTTTTTCGCGCCATGGACCGCTTAAACGGCCTGCCGGCGTCATCGTTTGCGTTTGCCGCGCGGAAGCGCGATCATCAGGTCGTTCTCCAGCGCGTTCCATGCAACGGACATCGTCGCTAGCGTTTGCTCGTGCGTCAAATAATTGTGCATGAGATTCGCGTCGTTAACGATCAGCTGGCCATCGGCCAAAAACTGGTTCGCTCTGTCTATCAGCGGCGCTCTAAGCGTCACGAAGGCCGGATTGTTAATAAAGTGATTCACCCGGTCGACGTGCTCTTGCGCCCGCTGCTGAATGCTGCCCTCAATCCGAACGTAGTCGTTATTCCGATGCAGCGGATAATTGCCTTGGCCGTAGAGCGTAGGTCCGGTTAGCGTCCAATTGTTGATATCCTTGCGCAGCGCCGCGGTATCGCCGTGTTTGTTATCGAACTCGTACTCCTGGATTTGGACGTCCAGACTGGTCGGCAGCGAGCTCTCGGGTCCGACCGTATCATCGCGGCCTCCCGGGTACGTCGCGGTTACTTTGTAGCTGAGCACTTTGTTCTCGCCCAGCACCGCTTGCTTGGCGCTCTTCTCGAAATTCGATTCCATCAGCCGGTTCGCGGTGGCGGAGATCGGCGCCAAATTCTCGACCGCGTCCCCTTTGCCGTGAAGATGGTGGTTCAGCAAATGACCGGCGATATAAGTCGCTTGTCCGCCCGTGAGCGCGTTGACCGCCTGCAGCAAGGGACTGCGCGCTCCCGCCTGCGGCTCCGTGCCGCGAAGCGCGCCGGGATTGACGGTGACGACCGCATCGACGCCGCGGCCGTCCGCGCTCGCGACCGTGCCTCCTCTGCCGTCGGAAATCGTGAGATTGACCGAATTCCATGCAGCCGTCGATGCCGGTCTCGCCTGCGCGCCGGTCTGGCCTCCGTATTCGTCGCCGGGCAAACTCTCCATTAATACGGACAGCTCGGTCAGCCGGCTCTCGACCTCGTCTCCGTCTTGCGGCCGCCAGGCCGCCCATGCTCCTCTCGGGGCGATGCCGCGATCGATCTCTTCCGCCAATTCGCATGCCCGCTCGTGATCCGTCTTTTGCTGAACGGAGCCGTTGTCTTCGATCCACTCCCGAATCCGTTCCAAGTGCTCTCCCAGCGGCGTCGGCTCGCTGCGCATGACGAGCCGCCAACCCTCGCCTTCATGCTCGATGCAGAGCGTGTGGCGTTCCTTGTCGAACGTCTGGAAAGGCTGTCGGATCTCTTCCGGCTCGATCGCGTCGCCCGTTCGTGATTCCTCGCTTCCGACGGTATGCCCAAACTTCGGGACCGACTCCTCCTTGCCTGCTTCCGTTGCGCCGCTTGGCTTCGTTCTGGCCTTCTCGTCTTCCGCTAGCAATTGCCGTAAGCCCTGATTGCCGAGCTTTCGCTGCAGCAGATGGAGACCGTTTGCCTGCGCGCGTTTTCGATTCGAGGATCCCTGCTTCTCATCCGGCCGAGCCGGCGCGTGCTGCCTTATCATCTTCGTCTATTCACATCCGGCATCATTATTATAAATTTATTATAAGGCGCGCCAAATCGAGCTGTAAATTGAATTTGTTACAAGTTGTCTGCTTCATTTGGAATATGGTTAGCCTTATATTAAGAAGGTAAGCTTCCGTGCTTCATTATCAGTCATCCAGCGAGGATAGGTGAGCGAACTTGCGCTTTAAAGACGTGTTCTCCATTATCGGACCGGCGATGATCGGTCCTTCAAGCTCCCATACGGCCGGCGCCGCGCGAATCGGACGATTCGCCAGGCAGCTGTTCGGGGCCGCGCCGGAAGAAGCCGATATTACCTTCTACGGATCGTTCGCCGCGACGTACGAAGGCCATGGCACCGATATCGCGATCGTCGGCGGCTTGCTCGACTGGCAGACGGACGATCCCCGAATACCGAATTCGCTGCAGATCGCGGTGGAACAAGGAATCGCGGTCGCGTTCCGCGAAGGACGAGGCGCGTTCTCGCACCCGAATACGGCGAAGCTGCTGCTCCGTTCCCAATCCGAAGGCCAGGCGCGCGAGCTCGCCGTCACCGGCACGTCGATCGGCGGCGGCAACATCGAAATTACGGCTATCGACGGCTTCAGCGTCAAATTGACCGGCATCTACCCGACGCTCGTCATACGCCATAAAGATTGGACCGGCGTCGTCGCGAGCGTCACGGACGTCATGCGGCGCAGCCGGACCAATATCGCGTTCATGTCGGTCGACCGCAAGGGCCGAAGCGGCGACGCGCTTACCGTGCTGGAGCTGGATTCCCCGATAACCGAGGCCTTGATCGCGGAGATCGGACAGATTGAATCGGTCAGCACGGTGCATATCGTGAATTTGCAGGAGGCCGCGGCGGACGAAGATGGCATCAGCACGAATACCCAGGAGGAACAACCATGAATTTTCGCACCTTAGATGAACTATCCGCGCTCTGCGAGAGCCGCGGTCTCTCGATCGGCAAGCTCATGGTCGAGGAACAAAGCGCGGAGTCGGGACGCGACGCCGGCTTGGAATTCCGCACGATGGCCGATTACTTCCGCATAATGAAGGAAGCGGTGCAGCGCGGATTGACGGAAGATACGACCTCGCGCAGCGGATTGACCGGACGGGACGCGCAGCGCGTCATGGAATTCGGACGGGGCGGGGAACTGAGTCTGGGCGAGCATGCGGGGAACGCGATGGCCTATGCGCTCGCAGTGTCGGAAATCAACGCCTCGATGGGCCGCATCATCGCGACGCCGACCGCCGGCTCCTGCGGCATTATCCCCGGCGTGTTCGTCAGCAGCCAGGAACGTTTCGGCTGGAGCGACGAGCATATGGTCTACGGCTTGTTCGCGGCGGGCGCGATCGGCTATGTCATCGCCAACAATTCGTTCGTCTCCGGCGCCGAGGGCGGCTGTCAGGCGGAGGTGGGGTCGGCGATCGGCATGGCGGCCGGAGCGCTCGTCGAGCTGCGCGGCGGCACGCCGAAGCAGGCGATGCACGCGGTCGGTCTCGCGCTGAAGAACACGCTCGGCCTCATCTGCGATCCCGTCGGCGGACTCGTGGAAATTCCGTGCATCGTCCGCAACGGCTTCGGGTCGGTCACCGCGCTGGCGGCGGCCGATATGGCGTTGGCCGGCGTGCGCAGCGTCATTCCGTCCGACGAGGTCATTCAAGTGATGCTCGAGGTCGGCTCGGCGATGCCCGAGAAGCATCGCGAGACGGCCGGCGGCGGGTTGGCTCAGACGCCGACGGGCAAGGCGATCATGTCGCAGCTGAGGAAGAAGAAATGAACGCGCGGATCCCCGCTGCCGGCCGTGGCAGCGGGGATATTGTTAGATATGGAGCAAATAATAGCCGAATCCGTTAATCAGCGTCGTATCCTTATATTGACGTACGCGTTCATTGCGGCCGTAATTCAGATGCTGATGTCCATGCAGCATATAGCTTGGGCGATAATGATCCAGGAACGACACGAAGCTCTCGAATCCCCGGTGGCAAAGGTCTTCGCCGTCTCCGAGCTTATAGGCCGGCGCGTGCGTAACGAGGAGATCCACGCCGCCTTTCATCCACAGCTTGGGTTTCTGTTTGGCGATCCGCCACCTCATTTGACGCTCGGTGTATTGGTGCTCGCCCGGGCTATAACGGTAGCTACCGCCAAGACCGAGAATGCGGAGGCCTTTGAAAGTGACGAGCCGATCTTCGATGCAATCGCAGCCTTCCGGCGGCATTGCGCCATACGTCGTATCATGGTTGCCGTGAATATAGAAGGAGCGGCGCGTGAATCATGCTGACCAGATAAGATAAGTACGCCGCCTTCAGATCGCCGCAGGAGAGGATCAGCTCCACGTCCTTGAACCGCTCCGGGTCGAAGTGGTCCCAGATGTACTGCGATTCTTCGTCGGCCACGATTAAAATTTTCATGGTTCCCTCTCCTTCGTCTGTTTTAGTCATTATCCAAATTGTACCTGAAGAACAACGACTTGGCACCAATCTCTTCCATATATTCCGCGCGAATGCGATGCCATGCAAAAAGCCGCGTCTCCGCGGCTCTCCCTCGAGCGTATTCCTTGCACCATTACCCAGTTATAACCTTCCGCTTGCCCATCATATCGCCGAGAACCGCCGCGCAAATGCCGTCAGCTCGATCGATTGCCCCTTGTTCAGCCGCGACTCCGCCGCCGCGAACGCCATCAGATGACTGCGGAACGACGCCGTCGCCGACGTGAGACTCTCCCCCTCCCGCGCCTCTGGCAAAGGGGACAGTACGTCCATGTCGTGGCAAGATTAGTCAATGGAAAAGGCCAAATCGCGTCTATGCGCGGATTTGGCCTTTATTCTCGAAACGAAAGCAGGCGCCGAATTTTCAGCGCCTTAATCTATTCAGTGTACGCTATGGCAGCAGCCCTAGCTTGCGGCCCGCTCGCTCGAGCGCGCCAAGTACCAGGTCGAGCTGCTCGCGCGTATGCTGCGCGGTGACGATGAACCGGACGCGGCCTTTGTCGTAAGCGACGGTCGGGAAGACGATCCCCTGCGCGAACACGCCTTCTTGCAACAGCGCGTCGGAGAACGCCATCGACTCGGACGGACTGCCGACGATGACCGGGATAATCGGCGTCTCGCTCGCGCCGGTATCGAAGCCGAGCGCTTGCACCTTCCCGCGAAAATAGGCCGCGTTGTCCCACAGCATCTCGATCAGCGTCCCGCTCTCACGCAGCAATCCGATCGCTGCGAGCGCGGTGGCCGCCACCGCCGGCGTCTGCGACGTGCTGAACAGGAACGGACGCGCCTTATGAATCAAGTAGTCCTTCACGACCGCGTCGCAGGCCACATAGCCGCCGACCGCGCCAACCGCTTTCGACAGCGTGCCGATCTGAATATGGACTCTGCCGTGCAGGCCGAAATGATCGGTCGTGCCTTTGCCATTCTTGCCGAGGACTCCGCTGGAGTGCGCATCGTCGACATAGACGAACGCGTCGTACTTCTCCGCCAATTCCACGATCGCCGGCAGCGGCGCGATATCCCCGTCCATGCTGAACACGCCGTCCGTAATGACGTAACGATTCCGGTAGCCGGCGCTTTCCTTCAGCGCCTGTTCCAGCTGTTCCATATCCTTGTGGGCGTAAATTTTGCGCGCCGCCTTCGTCAGCCGGATGCCGTCGATGATGCTGGCATGATTCAACTCGTCGCTGATAACCACGTCCTCCGCGCCGACAAGCGAAGCGATGACGCCTTGATTGGCCGTGAACCCCGACTGAAAGACGAGCGCGGCTTCCGTTCCTTTGAATGCCGCCAGCTCTTCCTCCAATATGACATGAATATCGAGCGTGCCGGCGATCGTGCGGACGGAGCCGCTGCCGACGCCGTACTTCTCGGTCGCGGCAATCGCCGCTTCGCGCAGCGCCGGGTGGCCAGCTAAGCCCAAATAGTTGTTCGACGACAGCTGGATGAGCTCCCGGCCGCCGAGCGTCATGGTCGACGCCGCCCCGCTTTCCCATACCGTAAGCGGACGGTAGCGCCCCTCTTCCTTCAGCTGCTCCAGCTCGTCATACAACCGGTTCCAATTGGCCATGGTTCGTCTCCTCTCCCTGCAAGCTTACGCTGACGGGTTTCTTGTCGTGATTGAATATGATTTTGGCGCACTGACCCGATGCCATCAGATCGAATCCATATTCGTAGTCATGAAGCGCCATCCGGTGCGTGATAATTGGCGTCAAATCGATGCGGCGCTGATTGAGCAGCCCTTTCAGCTGATACCAAGTCTGATACATCCGGCGGCCGGTAATGCCCTCGATGCGCAGCCCTTTGAAAATAATATGCTTCGACAAGTCGAGCGACACGGACTGCGTCGGAATGCCCAGAAGCGACACGCGCGCGGCCGGCGCGGCGGATTCGAACGCGCTCTGGATCGCGCCGGGATGGCCGGACATCTCGAGAATGATCTCGGCGCCTTCGCCCTTCGTATATTCCGCCACCGCCTCGGTCATCGAGACCGTTCGGGTGTTGATTAAATAGTCGGCGCCCATCCGCTCCGCCAGTTGCAGACGGTACGGATTGATGTCGGCTGCCATGACGATGCCCGCGCCGCTCGCTTTCGCGACCGCGACCGCCATGAGACCGATCGGTCCGGTGCCGACGACGAGCACGGATTTGCCGACGATGTCGCCCGCGAGCACCGTCTGTACCGCGTTGCCGAGCGGATCCTGCAGACAAGCCAGCTCATAAGGCAGGTCCGGTTCGTTGTGGATCACGTTCGTCGCCTTCACGACCGCGTAGTCGGCGAAGCATCCCGGCGCCGTTATGCCGAAGCTGCGCGTATGCTGGCAGACATGGGCGTTGCCCGTCCGGCACGCTTTGCACACCCCGCACACCATATGCCCTTCCGCCGATATATAATCGCCGCGCTTCACGTGCGTCACACGGCTGCCGACCTCTTCGACGATCCCCGCGAATTCATGGCCGAACACGTTCGGCGTCACGACATTCTTCTCCGCCCATGCGTCCCATTGATAAATATGCACGTCCGTCCCGCAAATTGAAGACGCTTTCACGCGCACCAGCACCTCGTCGATGCCGCACTCCGGCACCGGCACGTTCATGAGAACGGCTCCGGGGGCCCGCTTGTCTTTGACCAATCCGATCATCGTCGCGCCCATAATGTTACGCCTCCTGCGCACGCTTGTTGATTGTTATATTAAACCATCTGTGCGCTATATTATATATTCCATACATTACATTATACACACGTGCGTTATATTGTACATAGGGAGCTAAAAAAATGTTACATCCACTGTTCGATCGTTTATAATGAAACCATCATTCCCGAAGGAGAACCGACATGGAGCATGAACAAATTCATAAGAAGATCGGCAAAAATTTGCAGGCTATTCGCAAATCCCGCTCGCTCAGCCTGGACCAGACGGCGGAGTTGACCGGCGTGAGCAAGGCGATGCTCGGCCAGATCGAGCGCGGCGACACGAACCCGACCATCTCGATTTTGTGGAAAATCGTCAATGGTCTCCATATTTCGTTCACGCAGCTGATCGAGGACAACGAGTCGGTCGCCAAAGTGTACCGGTTCGAGGACGTGGAGCCATTCGTCGAGGAAGACGGCAACTACCGCGCATTCCCGATCGTGCCTTACGAGCAGCAGAAGCGGTTCGAGATCTACACGGTCGAGATGGAGCGCGGCATCATTCACGATTCCGAAGCCCATTTCGAGGGCGTCGAGGAATATCTGCTCATGATGAGCGGCGAGCTGCGCGTCCACATCCAGGACGAGGTATTCGAGCTGAGAGCCGGCGACGCCCTTCATTTCGCCGCGGATCAGCCGCACCGCTACGAGAATATCGCGGACGAGAAGACGGTGTACCACTCGATTATTTGCTACCCGTTATAAGAGAAGCTCGGTTTGCATACAGCACTAGAGAACACAAAAAACCGGCGCCGGATGATCCGACGCCAGTTTGTGCTGCTACGATTATGATTGCCTTGAGAATGCTAACATCGCGATCTCCCTTGCGCTAAGCTTCGAAAAACTGCGTCACGACCGCCTTCCCTTCATGCGCCTCGATCTCCGCCCGCGCCCCGTTCACGAACGTCAGCTGCGGCGGCACATGACCGCAATCCACGTCGTACAGCACCGGCACGCCCAGTTCTTCGGCCAACTCCCGATACAGATCTTCGGCCATGTACCCTTCTGTCGGGCGATTCGCTTCGCTTCGCCCGAACAGCAGGCCCCCGCAATGATCGAACCAGCCCGCCAGCTTCATCTGCACGAGCGAACGCCGCATGTCCGCCATCGACAGCTCGCAATTTTCCAAGTACCAAATAACCGGTTCCTCGTTCATACGTTCTTCCCTGAACCGCTTGACGTCTCCGTATGGCGTGCCGACGAGGTGGCGTATGATGTCGACGCAGCCGCCGAGCAGCCTTCCGCTCATATGGACGCTTCCTCCGCCGACCGTCTTCCAGCGCGTC
The DNA here is from genome assembly GCF_008124765.1 of Paenibacillus methanolicus. Lineage (GTDB taxonomy): Bacteria > Bacillota > Bacilli > Paenibacillales > Paenibacillaceae > Paenibacillus_Z > Paenibacillus_Z methanolicus. Next base: position 1,035,987 of record NZ_VNHS01000001.1, read on the forward strand.
GGTTCCGTAAGGTGAAAGACGCACGGCGTCGGGTTGTCATGATCCCAAGCCTGCTGGTACATCGGCGAGGACGGCTGCCGAACCGATTCGCCGGCGCGCGTGCCGAGTACCGTCTCCCACATGCCGGTCGTCTCGTCCGCGACTTCCCCTCTAACATCGATCAGATTCGCGCCGTGCGCCGTCGCTAAGCCCGTCATCAGCGTCACGGCCAGCAGGAGCGCGCTCGTATCCGAATAGCCTAATATCCATTTGGGCTTGATCGCCTCGTAGTCGATCCGATCCACAACCTCGATCAGCAGCTCACCGCCCCACGGCGGAAAGATCAGCGAGAGCCGTTCATCCTGCAGCATCGCGTTCAACTCGGCGGCGCGAACGTCCGCGGGAGCGGACTTCGCTTTATGCTGCGTCCAGACCGTCTCGCCGACGACTAGCCGATAGCCCTTCGCTTCCAGCCGCGCGCACGCTTGTTTGACCAGACCATGCAGTTCGGGCTGCACGCCGGAGGACGGCGCCGTTATGCCGATGGCCGCCCCCGCTTGTAGGTTCGGATATCGAATCATTCCATCCCTTCCTTCCCCTCTTCCACGCGCATGCCGATCAATCTACGATTCGAACAGACGCGCCGTTACGATGGCCTGGGCTGCCCGTCTCGTCTCGAGGTACACCTCCACGCTCACTTTGCAGAAGCGGCGGCTCGATTCCACGATGGTCGGCTCAAGTCTCAGGCTGCTGTCGATCTCGATAGGCAGGAAATAATGGACGGACACGCTGTCGATATGCAAATTGCCTCGTCGCAAGCCGCTGATCGCCCGCGCCGCCACTTGATTAATAAGACTGGCCAGGATGCCGTCCGATAGGTTGCCGACCGCGTTCGTCATCGGCGCGGCGGCCGTGCCGACGTAGGCGCTTCTGCCCGCTTCGTCCTTCGTCTCTTTGAACGAGGAGCAGATTTGCTCCTCCAGCGTCTCGCCATACTGCGGCTGCAGTTGAATATTTTGCATGGAGCGAAGCACGTCCTTGCGGCTGATCACCCCCGCGAGACGACCGTCGTCGTCCACGACCGGCAGCAGTTCCAGCGATTCCCACACCATCAGGTGTCCGGCCGCGGCGACGGTCGCATGCAAAGTCACCGTATGGGGATCCGGCGTCATGAAGCGCGCGACGGGTTCGCCGCCCGCTGCCCCGATAATGTCCTTCGCCGTGATTACGCCGACCGGACGCATGTCGTCATCCACGACCGGGAACCGGTTATGATTCGTATCCCCGATCAGACGAAGCATATCGTCGACCGCTTCGCGCCGGGTCAGGTAGGCAAGCTCCCGCTCTTCCTCCATCAAATCGCCGACTAGCGCGATCTGCTTCTTGATCATCTTGTCCGAGATGGCGCGGTTGATCAGCGTCGCGACCGTGAACGTGTCGTAGTTGCTGCCGATAATAGGCAGCTCCAGCTCGTCGGCTAACGCCACCACGCCCTCCGCCGTTTGGAAGCCGCCCGTGATCAGCACGCCGGCGCCGAGCTGAAGCGCGCTCTCGTGCGCCTTCTCACGGTTGCCGACGATGAGCAGGTTGCCGGGTTCGATGTAGCGAACCATCGCCTCGAGCTGCATCGCGCCGATGACGAATTTGTTCAGCGCCTTATGTAATCCCGCCCGGCCGCCCAACACTTGGCCGTCGACAACGTTGACGATCTCCGCGAACGTCAGCTTGTCAATCTCGATCGGCTGTTTCTGCTCGATGCGGAACGTCCCGGCGCGTTCCTTCGTGCTGACGATGCCCCGGTTCTCGGCGTCCTTGATCGCCCGGTAGGCCGTTCCCTCGCTGACGTCCAGCTCCTGCGCGACTTTGCGGACGGAGATCCGCGAGCCGACCGACAGCTCCGCGATGTATTGGATAATTTGCTCATGTTTCGTGGAGAACTCCGGGGAACTCATGCCATCCGCCCTTTCGAACCGCTGTTTATCAAATATTGGCACTATTATATAACAGCGGGTAGGCTTTTGAAATAAGCGGAACAACCCCCAACGATAGCATCCCGAAGGCTGCTTCATTGGGGGCTCATATGGCGATACCATCAAAGTCGGGTTTCAATCCGCGAAACGGTAGTAATATTGCATCATATAATAATGGGCGCTCGATTTGCCGCTTGCTTCCGAACAAGCCGAACAGATCAAATCGCCTTGCCGCAACCGTTCAACAGCCTCATGTCCGTGTTCCGGCATCCGTTCTCCGCAAGAAAAGCAAATTTCCGTCGTCTCCAACATCCGAAATGGTTGGTTGTTCATCATGCGCAAGCATCCCCTTATCGATAAAGTCAGGTCAATCCTCTCCGTTACATCTTCGTTACATGGCTGCCCGATGCCTCAACTCTGTATCGGCGCGTCCCGGCTTCGCCGCCTTGTCAACCCGCGCGATCGATTCGGCAACCTCTCCTCCATCGTCGAACGCAATAGTCAAGAACCATTCGACAAACGCCCGTTCATGGCCGCACCGCTTCTCATCCGGGCCTTGTTCGAGATCGGTAGGACCATCCATTCGTTCACCTCCGCACTACAAACTGTTATATAACAAAGTGTTTTATTAATTGTTATTATATAACTGAATCACAACTGTTGCAATACTGTTTTAGATAAAAATATTGTTGTTGTATAACAGTCTTACACACACCCGCTAAATGCCATTTGCCTATTCTGCGTGATTGTTCTTGGCGACGACTCGTCCATCCGTGTCGGACCGATACCCTTGTCCGAATTCTCTCCCGCCACGCAAAAGTCAAAAAGCCCAAACGCGCCATAAGCACGTTCGGGCTTCCTATTTGAACCGTTCTTATTTCTTCACGCGGCCCGCGATGTCAACCGTCCTTTTCGCCTGGTGGATGACCGCGGCGCGTACGTCCTCGATCATTTTCCCTTCCTGGTTGACCGTTACGCTCGTCCCGTACGGATTGCCGCCGGAGCTGAACGTCACCGGATCGGTGTAACCCGGACCGGCTATGATGGCGCCCCAATGGTACATCGTCGTATACAGCGACAAGATCGTCGCCTCCTGTCCGCCGTGCGCATTCTGAGCCGAACTCATCGCGCTGACGACTTTGTTGACGAGCTTGCCGTTAAACCACAAGCCGCCCGTCGTATCGAGGAACGCTTTCATCTGCGACGGCATGTTGCCGAAACGCGTCGGCACGCTGAAAATAATCGCATCCGCCCATTCGAGGTCGGCCAACTGCACGGTCGGTACGTCTTTCGATGCCTCTGCATGCGCCTTCCAAGCCGGGTTGGAATCGATCGCGCTCTGCGGCGCGGTCTCCGCGACCTTCAGCACCTTCGCCTCCGCGCCCGCTTCCTTCGCGCCTTCCGCCGCCCACTGCGCCAGCTGGTAGTTCGTGCCGGTCGAGCTGTAGTAGATGATGGCCGTATTTACTTTCGTCATCCTTATCCTCTCCTTCGCGTCCAAATTTGAATTGAGTTGCCATACTTTACTATGGCCAAAGCCGGTTGGACTATACTTCGACCGAAGCGTTGTATCCGCGCATGTTCGTAGATTTGCACACGCCTTTGTCCGCACGTTAAACATGCCGGATATTCGTACCAACCCGAACGAGTACCGGATAACACAAAAAAACAGACCCCTTAGGGTCTGCTGCCTCGATAATTATGTACATGGTTGCGTCAACCTTGATCGGCATTCTTGCAACGAAAGCTACTCCGCGCGAATCCATTCCACGTTCAGACGCGCCAGCTCGCTCTCCCAATCGGATGGCATCGCCGCGTCGCTGATAATGATATCGATGTCCTTGTATTCCGCGATTTTGAACTTCTGGGCGCTGCCGATTTTCGAATGGTCGGTCAACACGACCGTCTGCTTCGCGTTCTCGATCATCCTCGCCATCAGCATGCCGTTCTCCACGTCGAACCCGGTGATGCCGCTCTGGAGCGTGATGCCGTCGATCGCGATGAACGCTTTGTCCGCCACGAACATGGAGACGATCTTCTCCGCGATCGGACCGAATACGCGCGCGTGCTTACTGCTCACTTTGCCGCCGATGAAATAGATATCCCCATCGAAGAGCTCTTTGTTCCGATAGTCCATAAGCAGATGCATAGCCGAGATCGAAACGGTCAGCACCGTTAGATTCTTCTTATTGAGCAGGTAGTGGATCATCTGCTGCGAGGTCGTGCCGTCGCTGATGAACAGCACGTCGTTGTCCTCGACCAGCGATGCCGCCGCTTTGCCGATCCGTTTCTTCTCTTCGGCATGCATCACTTCGCGGCTCAGCTGCGCAGGTTCTTCGCCGAACGCGTTGATCTTGATGGCGCCTCCGTAAACCCGCTTCAGCTTCTTCTCCTCTTCGAGCTCCTCCAAATAACGGCGGACCGTCTCGGAAGAGACCTGCAGCGCTTCGACGAGCTCGAACGACTTGACCTTGCCCTCGAGGTTCAGCTTATTCAGAATATAGTCTTTTCTCTCTTCTCCTATCAATGACAACGCGGGTGCCCCCTCTTCGCGAAATCTGTCTCTCTATTATAACGCCGCCGCCATAGAATGTCTTCTAGGTGAGCAGCGTTGTGCTTGTTAACGAAGAAAGAAAACGGACCGCTCCCGCAGTCCGTCCTCAAATTAGGAGGCGATTAAACTTTAGCCGCGCCGGGCTTCCAGTTCTTCACGCCGTTATCTTCGATAATGCCAAGCGTCACGTCGGCAATGTCGACGTCCTTCAGCAGACTGTCCCTCACTTTAAACTTGATATCGTCCGCATCGGCGAGCGTCAGGCCCGGCTTGAGCTCGATCAAGCCTTCGACGTGGTAATAGCGGCCTTCCTGCAGGATGCGCATCTGAAAAATATCGGTGACGTGCGGGTTCGAGAATATGATGCGCGCGACCTTATCTTCCACGTCCGGCGGCGCCGACACGCCAATAAGGCCGACCATATTATCATACCCGACGCGGAACGCGACGCCGATCATGAGCAAGCCGATCAGAATCGTCGAGATCCCGTCCAGCAACCAGAAGCTAGTCATCGAAGTGACGATGACGGCGATCAGCGCCAGCATCGCGCCCGTCGTCGCGACCAAATCTTCATAAAATACGAGTCGCGTCGGCGGCGCGGCGCGTCCGACGTTGCGGAACGCTTGCGTCACGATCGCCATGCCCTGCGCTTCGACGCGCGCCTCATGCACGATCTCTTTCATCGCCTTAATTAATACATAACCGTCCACGGCGATCGATAAGATCAGCACGGCCAGATTGAGCCAGAAGCCGTGCGATTCGGTCGGATGGGCCAATAGATGGAATCCTTCGCGGATCGTCTCGTACGCCATGACCGTCACGACGATGACGGCGACCATGCAGAACAAGTTAATAACCCTGCCGAAGCCGGCCGGGAATCGCTTGGTCGCCTGCTTCTCGGCAAGCACGCTGCCCGTGAAGACGAAGGCTTGATTCACCGCGTCGGCGATCGAATGCATCGTCGACGCGAACATGGCGCCGCTGCCCGTCATGACGGCCGCGATGCCTTTGACGATCGCGATGCCGGTATTGCCGATGGCGGCCGTGGCGGACGATGTATTGCCTTTTTTCAATAATGCGAAGAAACCAATGCCACTACTCGTGCTACTGTCGGAATCCATTACGAGAATTTGCCTCCTTGTCATATACAACCATCCTCTCTACGCGCGAACGATCCTGCAGTTTTATAGTTTTATTTAAACCGATTGGCGCAAATCTAGCACATTCGAATCGCGAGAAATGCACCGGATCGATTTGAGGCAAGCTGCCGCGCCGTTCCATCATGAGCTCCGGTAGCCGCCTGCGATCCATCCGAGAAAGTCAAACCCCCCGGAGCGCGCTGCGGGGGGTTACGTCATTATGAACATGAATTTGGATCCGACAACGCAAGCAGGATTACCCCGCATTCCGTCGAGTTTTGCGGTTGCCCAGGAAATATCGCACGCGGTTATTTCCGCTTCATGCCGCGGATCATCGCTTTCTCGGCCGCGTCCACCTGACGGGACTCCGTGATCTTCTGAAGCGATTTGCTGTAAGTGAAATCATCCAGTCGATTTTCGCGAAGATAGGCCAGGGTCGCGTCCGGTTGCTTCACATAGCTGATCGAGACCGCCCACGCAACCGCCATCTTCACGTAGTAGTCCGGATGCTCTACCGCATCGAGAAGCGCTAGCACTCGGTTTATGTAGTCGTCGGTCAAATAATAATGGAGCAGCATGACGACGCCGAAACGCAGCTTGTACGGTTCATTCGAAGCGAAATACGGAGCGATGAACGACCACATATCCGTCAAATGACGCTTCGTTCGCTTCAGATCGTTGCAGAACGAGTCGCATATCGACCAGTTGTTGATCTTCGGCACGAACGCCGCGATCCGAGTTTGCCATTCCGGAAAATCCGCATCCAGCTGCGCGATCACCATCCCCTGCAGCATCGTCTCCTCGAAGTACTCGTCCGTCGCCTCGTCGAGATAAGCTCGCCAGTCGTCTTTAGCCAGCTTCGCGGCCAACTTCCTGAGCGCGGGCAAACGTACGCCCAAGACGTTGTCGATGTTCGGAATCAAAGATGAAGCAAACAGGCGGTATCGGTCTTCGGCGGCGTCGGATAATTGTTGGCGGATCCAGCTGTTCGCGTCCACGTCATTGACTCCTTCGGCATGTTGATTGCTCATGGGGTGCTCGAGATTTCCCACAAGTAGATCGAGGCGACCGAGCCATAGGGCGAGTATCGCACGCGGTATTCATCGAATTGAGCCTTCGTCAATTCGGGCAGGCCGTACAGCTTCATCATTCCGCGCCGGATCGCGACGTCGCCCCAGCTGACGACGTCCGGACGTTCGAGCGAGCCGATGAGCAGCATCTCCGCCGTCCATCGTCCAATTCCCTTTAATGCCGTTAACGATTGAATGACTTCGGCGTCCGATCGTTCGTTCAGCCGGCCTAGGTCAAGTTCTCCGTCTAACTCGGCGCAAGCGATCGCGCGAATTGTCGCCGCCTTGCGCATCGTGACGCCGCATTCTCGAAGCGCTTCAACGGGCAGCTCCGCCACGCGGCTAGGCGTCATCTCGCCTACCCGTTGCTGCATCCGCAGCCAAATTGCGTCCGCCGCCTTAACCGAGATCAGCTGGCCGACGACCGCATGCGCGAGCGCGCCGAACGGATCCGGGATGATCGTGCGTTCGATGCGCCCTATTCGCGAGATCGCCTCTCCCATATTACGGTCTTCCCGCATCAAATGCGCGATCTCGGCTTCGCCGTAGTCGAAAGTCTTCGTCGTCACGTACCGCATCATCGGATCTCGCCGTTCGACGGCACGCGTCGCTCCAGCTCCAGCAGATGGCGTTTCATCTCCAGTCCTCCGCGATAACCGGTCAGCGCGCCGTTCTTGCCGATCACGCGATGGCAAGGTATGCCGATCAACACCGGATTCGCGCCGATGGCGGTACCGACGGCGCGGACCGCATCGGGACGTCCGATGCGCTGCGCGATCTCCGAATACGAGGACGTCTGTCCATATGGAATATCCAGCAGCGCCTGCCATACCTTCCGCTGGAACGGCGTTCCCATCAAGTCCAACGAGAGGGTAAATTCGCCCTGCTCCCCTTTCAAATAGGCGAAAACTTGCGCTGCATATTGGGCCATCGCGTCCTCGTCATTATCCAGCGCGACGCCGCCCGGGAATGCCCGTTTGAGCCCGCGCTCCAACTCCTCGTACGAAGCGCCGGGCGAGCCGACGTAGCATAAGCCCGACGGACTTGCCGCAATCAAGAGCGGTCCCGGCTCAACGTCGATCTGCGCCCACCGGATGGAAACCGGCATCGTTTGCGTCATCTTCATCCTTCCTTTCCGCTTGGTTCGATCTTCTGCATGGTCGTTCGGAATTCGGCCGGCGTCATGCCGGTCTTCCGCTTGAACAGCGTCGTGAAGTACGGCACGTTCGTCAATCCGACATTGGCCGCCACCTCCGAGATGCTTAGTCCGGATTGCGCTAACAAGCTCCGCGCCTCGGCGATCCGACGATGCTGAATATAGACGATCGGCGTCACGCCTTGCAGACGCTTGAACGTGCGGTGCATATGGAAGACGCTGCCGTGGCAAACCTGCGAGAGCGACTCCAGCGACAGATCCTCCTGCAGATGCGCGTCGATATAATCGGTCATTTGATGAACCCACTCTTGGTCCGGCATTCGTTCGCCCGTCGGCTTGCAGCGCTTGCATGCGCGGAAGCCCGCGCCGGCGGCATCCCGGGCGTCGTCGAATACGAGCACATGGTCGCGCTTCGGCTCCCTTGATTTGCAGGACGGCCGGCAGAAGATGCGCGTTGTTTTCACGGCATAAAAGAACGTGCCGTTAGATGCGCCATCGCACGCGATAATCGCATCCCATTGTTGGTCGGACGCCGGCCTGCCCTCACGGGGCCTATCCCGCTCCCCGCCGTTCGATCCGCTTTCGTTTGAACGCATCCTACGCCTCACCTCCATTCCCATTATACCTGCAAAAGCGAACTTATGTACGTTCGTCGGATAGAAGCGCAAGATTGCGAAAGCCGCCTCTCGCCTCCACGCCAGCCGCATGCCGGGCTTCCGTCCCCCGTCTTGCTTGACGACGCGCGCGCGTCGCTTGTACCATGAATCTACTAGCGTAATGATGGAGGGAGACTTACATGTATATCGCGCATTCCACGTTCGACGTCCCTCCGCACAAGGCGGACGAGGTCATCGCCATCTACCGGAATCGCTCCAAGACCGTCGACGAGGCGCCTGGCTTCATCCGATTCCTTCTCCTTCAGAACGAGCAGAAGCCGGGCGAATTGACCGTGCATATGGAATGGGCGAACAAGTCGGATTATATGGCATGGATAACCGGCGAGCAGTATAAGCGCATTCAAGCGCTAGAGCGGCAATATCCCGACCCCGAGCTTGCCGGCGTGATTCCTTCATTCAGCAAATACAAGGTGGTGGCGCAATGAGCGGACAGCCCGACATCCGGATGTACGACGCGATTATTCGGGAAGTCACGGACGGGATTTACGAAGCCTACCCCGAGCTGTTGGACAAATACGGCGAATCCGGCAAACGAAAATGCATCGAAGATAACGAGCATCATTGCCGATATTTGGAGACGTCGCTTGCGCTGAAAGACGACAAGGTGTTCACGGATTATGCCCTCTGGTTGAACAACCTGCTCCAACAGCGCGGCATGAGCGCCGATCACGTCATCGACAACTTCGAGCGGATCGCAGCCGCGGCGCAGGGACGAATGCCCGAAGAAAAGCAGATCCGCGTCGCCGAGCTGCTCCAATCCGCCATCCGTTCGCTCCGAGGCGATGATCAGCAATCCCCCTAATGACGCGAAAGCCCCGCTAGCGGAACGCATTCCGCCTACGGGGCTTGCTTCATTATACGAGCGTTACGCTTCCGATGCCGCTTGGGCAGGCGCCGGAAGATGCGACGCGACGACTTGGTAGATCGTCACTTTGTTCCCGATAATCGGACTTGCCGACTCGGCCCCTTCCGCCTCGCCGTGACGTCCGCCGTGGCCATGTCCTTGACCGTGCGGCTGCGCTTGTCCTTGCGCGTTCGCCTGTTCGGCGCGTTTGGCGTGCGCGCCGCGGAAGGAATCGCTGTTCGCCCAGCCTTGGAAGGCCGCTTCGTTCTCCCACGTCGTGCATACCCGAATCTCTTCATTGCCGTCCGCATTCTCCGCGTGCAGCACGTCCATTCGGATAAAACCCGGGAACGTATGGACGTTCTTCGGCGTGCGGAAACGCTCTAGAATCGCTTCGCCGTATCCCTTGCGCACTTCAATCCGGTTCTCCACTAGAATCACGATTCTCTCGCTCCCTTGCTCGTTAAGTTCGAATGACTTCAAATAGGCCGCCACATCCTGCGCCCGCTCCCCGCCCAGCAGGGCATGCTGCTTCAGCGAGATGCCATGCGGTCCGCGGGCATGCGCCATCGCGGGGAACTTCTCGATCATGGACTGCACGATGTCCAGCTCTCCAAGCATCGCCGCCGCGAAAATATCCATTCGCGCGCCTTGCGCCAGCAGCCATTCCGCGATATCGCGCCGTCCGACGTGGGCAGCGGCCCCCAGGGCGCTCTCCCAATCGTCTCCGCCCCAATTCATGACCGCGTGAAGCAGCCCCGGCTCTTGCTGCAGCAGCGCCTGCACCGCCGGCAAGTTGCCATGGGCGGCGCCTACAAATTCTCGTACCAATTCCGTCGACAGCGGAACTCCAGGCATGTATGCGTCCTCCTTCGTATTGTATCTAAATTCACCATGCGATTCCACTTGGACGCTCGCCTTCGCTAGTTCGAAGCGCCGCGATGCCGCTCGGCATAAACACGGGAACGCCGCCATCGTCGTAGACCTTCGCCTCGACGCCGAACACGTCACGGAAGAAGGCCGGACGGAATACTTCCGCAGGCGTTCCCTGCGCGGCGATCCGTCCGTCCTTCACGGCCATGATGCGATCGCAATATCTCGCGGCCTGGTTCAGATCGTGAATGACCATCAGCACCGTAACGCCGCGCTCCTTGTTCAAGTTGCGGATCAGTTCCATCAGCTCGAGCTGATGGGCGATATCCAGATAGGTCGTCGGCTCGTCGAGCAGCAGCAGCTCCGGCGTCTGCGCCATGCTCATGGCCAACCAAGCCCGCTGCCGTTCCCCGCCGGACAGCTGGCCCAGCTTCCGATGCTGCAGCAAATCCGTCTTCGTGGCCGCGAGCGCCCAATCGACGACCTCTTCGTGCGTCCCCCTGCATTCTTCGTACCACTTCAGATGCGGGTGCCGGCCCCGGCGGACAAGCTCCCGTACCGTTATGTCGAGCCCGGGATCGTTCGCTTGCGCCAACATCGTCATTCGTCGCGCCAGCGATTTCGTATTCATGCGGCGCACATCGTCGCCGTCGAGGCGTACGCTCCCGCGGTCGGGGACGATCAAGCGGGCCAGCATGCGAAGCATCGTTGATTTACCCGATCCGTTGGGACCGACGATGCCGAGCCATTCGCCTTTGACCGCCTTCAGCGAGATTCCGTCCACGACGTCGACGTTCCCGAATCGGCAGGCCAATTCTTCGGCAATTAGCGTCTCGTTCACTTCTGCACGCCCTTTCGAAGCAAATAGAGGAAGAACGGCGCCCCGATCAGAGCGAGCAGGATGCCGACCGGGAACTCGATGGGGTCAAACCAGCTGCGCGCAGCCGTGTCTGCCGCGATGACGAGCGCCCCGCCGCCGATACCGGAGACGGGAAGCAAAATCCGATAATCGTTGCCGGCCACCATCCGCACGACGTGCGGCACGACAAGACCGACGAAGCCGACCATGCCGACGATGCTGATCGCCGCTCCCGCCAGCAGCGCGGCGAGCATGATGATGACCAATCTGCTGAGCTCGACCTTGCCGCCGAGCACCTTGGCGGCATCGTCGCCCAGAACGAGCAGATTCGCCTGTTTCACCAAGAAGATCGAGGCTACAACTCCGATGACGGCATACGGCAGCAGCGCATCGAAATGCGGCCAGCTGCGCCCGTTCAAGCTGCCGGACATCCAAGGCAGGACGGCCTGCACCTTCTCGCTGTTCAGAATCATCAAGCTCGACATCGCCGCGCCGAGCAGCGCGTTGACCGCAACGCCGGCCAGGATGAGGCGGATCGGCGACGCGCCGCCCTTCCACGCCAGCGCATAGACGAGCGCCGCGGCGGCCAAGGCGCCGAGGAACGCGGATATCGGCAAATAACCGATTTGCTCCGGGAACAAGATCATGATGAAGACGGCCGCCAAGCCGCCTCCGGACGAAACCCCGATAATGCCCGGATCGGCAAGCGGATTGCGGAACACGCCTTGCAGGAACGCGCCGGACAAGGCCAGGCACATGCCGGCGAGCAGGCCGGTCAGCACGCGGGGCAGACGAAGATTCCAGACGATCTGCCTCGCTTCCGACTCGCCGCTCTGCGTTAGCGCCGTCCATACGTCGCGCGCTGGGGTCGAGATCGCCCCCGACATCAAGCCATAGAGAATGGCAAGAGTCAACAGGATAAGACTGATACCTACGATGGAACCGTGCTTCAAGGCTTGGGCGGGCTGAGCCCGCCGAGCGCTGGCCGGGGTGTTGGATACGACCGCCGACATGGTCCTACTTCACCTGCAGCAGCAGTTTATTAATCGTCTCGATCGCTTGCGGCGCGCGCAGTCCCGGATTCGCCGCGAACAGATCGGACGGCAATACTTCGAACTGATCGTTCTTGACCGCGTTCAGACTCTTCCAAGCCGGGTTCGATTCGAACTGCTTCTTGAAGCTCGCCTTCACCTCGGCCGCGTCGCCGTGCGTGATCAGCAGGATGAGATCCGGGTTCGCGCCGACGATCCGCTCTAAGCTAAGCTCGGCGTATTGCGGCATTTTGTCCATTTTCGGGAACGATGCCGCCGCGTTCTTGCCGCCCGCAAGCTCCAGGAAATTGCCCGGGTAGCTGGTCGGCAGCGCCACGACGAAGCTGCCCGGCGCGCCGTACACGATTAGCGTCTTCGGCGCCTCTTTCGGCTTCGACAGACCCGTGATCTGTGCGTTCATGCCCGAGACCAACTGCTCCGCCTTGGCCGATGCGCCGAGAATTTCGCCGTATAGACGAATCGAAGCTTGAATGTCGGAATAGCTGTTGTGCGAATGGAACATCACCTGCGCGCCAAGGGACTCGATTGTCGCTTGCTGCGTCTTCAGCGACGGGTTCGCGATGACGAGATCCGGCTTGAGCGATGCCAGCTTCTCGAATTGAATGCTGTGCGCGCTGCCGACTTCCGGCACGGACGCCGCCGCTGCCGGGATCACCGGTCCGAGCGACGTGGACCGTCCGACGACCGATCCGCCGAGCGCGTAGATGATCTCCGTATCCGAGGACGACAGCGTGACGATCCGCTTCGGCTTCTGCTTCAGCGTGAACGCGCCGGTGCTCGTCGTGACGGTGAGCGTGCTCTTGATCGCGACGGTGCTCGTCGTCTTGCTGTAAGTTACCCATTTGCCGAACGCCTCGGAGATAAGTCGAACCGGGACCAGCGTCCTGCCGCTAACCGACCGCGGCGCGGTATCCAGCTCCGTGCGCACGTCGTTGACGTAAGCGGTCTTGGAACCAACGGTCAGTTTCACTTTCGTGCCTGCATATGTAGCCGTTACCGTCTTGGTCGAGGCGTTCCAATCCGCCTTGCCGCCAAGCGCCGTAACGATGCTTCCGTAAGGAACGAGCGTCGTGCCGTTCACCGCTTGCGGCGAACCGTTCAAGGCGACCGCCATCCCGTCGAGCGTGACGCGGATCGAAGATGCCGCCGTTGCGGCAGACGCCGCGTGGTTGAATACGGCCGAAGCCGGAGCGAGCAGTACAGCTGCCGCTAGAATGCCATGCGTGAGTACGTTGCGAAACATAAGATGATGATACCCCTCTCGGTTAATAATGATAATCATTTTCATTTACAGATTCTAAATGAAAATCATTCTCAACGTAAATGGACATTTCAAGGATGTTCGCAACTATTTTACGTCATTAATAAAAAACCTTCATCTTCAGCCCATAGTTTCAGCCTGAAAATAAAAGCTCTCTCTCCTTTGCAATCTTACCGGTGTTCCATCGTATCCGGCTTTTCTTACGAGAAGAACCTGCGCAAGCCGGGGAGCTGCATTCATCGACTTGGCAGAACCTTTATCAGCCGAATAGCAATTGAGACGAATAGATAACCACCGATACCGTAACGCTGCTTAGAAACGTGCTCAGTATGACCGCTTTCGCAGCCAAGTCCGGGTGATTGTCGTGCTCGAGCGCCAGCAGCGAAGCGTTGCGCGACGTCGGGAACGCGCTGGCGATGAAGCAGGCTTGCGCCACGACGCCTTCCATGCCGAGCAGGCGAATGAGCAGGTAAGCCAATATTGGCGACACTAGCAATCGGCCGACCATGCTGAACACGAGCAAAGACGGAATCGGCCGGATTCGGAGCGCCGCGCTTTGCGCCCCCAGCGTGAAGAGCGCGAGCGCCAGGAACGCATCCGACACGTTCTCGATCGGCTTCCAAAGATAGTCCGGCAGCTCGACATTCCAAGTGTTCAGCAGTAAGCCGAGCAGCACCGCATAGAGCGTCGGAATTTTCAAGAACGCCGTAATGGCTCGCCATCCGCCGCCGCGATCCGCCGATACCGAATTAAGCATGCCGTAGCTGTACGTCAGCAAATTCTGATAGACCGAAATAATGACTTGAACGGCCATGCCGACCGGCTGATGCTGAAAGACGAGTTGACTGACGGGCAAACCGAAATTGCCGGAATTGATCAGCACGACGTTGTTCTTGAACACGGCGGCGGACTTTCCGTCCATATTGTTCAGACGGAAAAAAACGGTCGACACCGCGATGAGCGAAAGGCTCAGAATGATCAAATAACCTGCCACTTGCCCGAACAGTCCCCACTCCACTCGGCTCTCGTACAGATTGGCGAAGCTGACGGCCGGCATAAGAATAAACGTCGTTAATTTCGAGAGCGTCTGCAAATCGAACTTAAACTTCCGATGCGCGAACAACCCGACGCCGATCAAGGCGAATACAGGAAAAATGATGTTGACGATAATCTGCACAAATACGTTCATCGCTGGCCGGCTCCCGCTTCAATAAGTACGTTCCTTCTCTCGTTATCTCGCGAAATCGGCCTTATGGCAAGATTAAGGCTATTAACGACATTATGCGCATTAACTTCACGGCCTTCACCCTTGCTCTCGCGCCATCACACGGCCGGCAGCGGCTGTCCGCAGCCGACCATCCGCACGCCTTCCTGGCACACGCCATAGGCGAGCCAGGGACAGGTCGCGCAAATTCGGTTCAAATCTTCCGGCTTCACGGATGCCGCGACGCGTGCCAGAATTTCCGACCAAGCGAGACGCTGACCGACCGCAAGGCCGAGCGTGGCGATAATGAGCGCATCTCGCTCCCCGACGGTACGGCTCTCGCAATGATAATCACCGTCGGCGGGAAAACAAGCGCACAGCTGGTCCGGACCCTCTACGATCAGGCATTCCGTCTCCGGTTCGCGCAGCAGACGCCGATGGACGTTCGTCATGTTCTTCACGTATTCCGCCGAATACCCCATCCCGCGATAGCCGAGCAGGCATAGCAGGTGATGGCCTCTTAAGGAAATCGTCATTCGCGCATCCCCTCCCCCACGAAGATTATAACGGAGGACGGCCGATCCCGCATCCCGAGGCGCGCGAAAAAGAAACAACCTCTTCAGCGGGCAACAGCCGAAGAGATTGCTTGAGCGGAGAACTGCTTCTAATGGTGCGCGGCCTCCCGGCGGAAATGTCGATCCGCTCCGTGGCCATCGACAGCGCGGAGAGCAGCGCGATCGGGTCGAACATGCCCGGCCGCCGCGTGGCTCGGATAGATCAAATGCAGCTGGTCGGCGAAGAAGATCATATCGAACCTGCCCCGCTCCGCCGTTCGCGCTATTCGCGCCGCAAAAATAGCCTCTTATCGTTCAAAAGTTAACAAGTCCGCCTTGAAATGCCGTACGCCGAAGATGAATAATTCCTCATCCGGGACGTTCGTGCAACCAGTTATGCTATAGTTGGTAAGAATTATGAAAATACTTTTGGCTCGCGACAAAGGAGAATCGTTGACGATGAACGTGCTGCAGCAGCTGAGGGAGCATACCGCGACCTTCCATAAACAAATCGAACAAAATCCGTATGCCAAAGGCATTATGGACCAATCGCTGACGATGGACGGCTATCAAGCTTATTTGGTCAAATTTTACGGATTCGTCGAACCGATCGAACGGATGATCGCGTCCAGGCCGGAATGGGAAGCGAACGATTTTCGCTTCGACGAGCGGACAAAGGCGGACCTGATCGCGAGCGATCTGCGTCAATCGGGTCTATCCGAAGCCGCTATCCATGCGCTTCCGCGCTGCGAGGAGCTGCCGGACGTCTCCGATTTCGAAGGCGCGCTCGGCTATATGTACGTGCTGGAAGGTTCGACGCTCGGTGGACAGGTCATCATGCGCCAATTCGCCAAATTTCTGCCGGTGCAACCGGAAACGAACGGGCGTTACTTCAACAGCTACGGCGAAGACGTCCGCGCCAGATGGGGCGAATTCCGCGTCTTGCTCGAATCGGTTGCGGAGCGAGGCGACCATGCTGCCGAAGCGCGGATCGTCCAGACCGCGACGGACACGTTTCGCCTTCTAGATCGCTGGATTCAGCAATAACATAGACGGGAGCCGACTAGCGGCGATTACCGCGTATTTTCACGTCGCTTATCGCGAACGGAGGACGAAGACATGACCGATGCAATCCAGAGACGGAACAATGAATTACTGAACCGCGCACTCCTGACCGATGGCGAATATGCGCTTCACGAACCGGTCGACCTGACGAATTGCGAGAAGGAGCCGATCCATATCCCGGGACGCATCCAACCGCACGGCGTGCTGCTTGCGATCAGCCCGTCGCCCGAGTTTCGCATCCTGCAGTGCAGCCGCAACGCAAACGAGCATCTCGGCGTGCAGCCCGAGGACTTGCTCGATCGTCCGCTCCTCTCGCTGTTCGGCGAGACCCGAACCGCGATGATCGCGGCAGAGGCCGCCCGTGCCGCGGCTGATCCTTATAAACTGCACAATATGACTTTGCGTCTAGCGATCGATGGTACCGAGCGTTCGTTCTGCGGCATTCTGCACGAGAGCGACGAACTGTTCATTCTGGAGCTGGAACCGGAGCAACCCGATGAGCAGGCAAGCGGCACGAACGATTTCGAATGGATTCAGACGTTCTTCGGCATGCTGAAGCAAGCGGACAACCGAATGGAAGCGAGTCAAATCGCGGCCGAGCAAATCAAGCTGATGCTAGGATACGACCGGGTCATGATTTACGAATTCGACGCGGCATGGAACGGGAAAGTCATCGCGGAGGCGAAAGAATCCCATATGGAGCCCTTCCTCGGCCATCACTATCCCGCTTCGGACATCCCGAAGCAAGCGCGGGCGCTGTATTTGCGCAATTGGCTGCGAACGATCGTAGACGTTCATTACGAACCGGTCGAACTCGTCCCCGCGCTTCGTCCGGACAACGGACAGCCGCTTAACTTAAGCTTATCCGCCTTGCGCAGCGTATCTCCGATGCATATCGAATACTTGCATAATATGGGCGTCGGCGCGACGGTGACGATATCGCTCATCCATAATAACGAGCTGTGGGGACTCATAACGTGCCATCATGAAACGAAAAAATACGTCCCGCATCGCATTCGCAATTTGTGCAACTTCCTGGGCGAGTTTTTCTCGCGCGAGCTGTATCAGCGCCAGCAGCTGGATAATTACGAGACGGAGCTGCGGCTAAAATCGCTCTCGACCCGGATCGCGTCCATCTTCATCGGCGAACCGACGCCTGCCCGGATCATGGAGCAGCTGGAGCAGGAACAATCCGCCCTTCTCGCGCTCATGCGCGCGTCGGGCGCGGCGGTCAGTTTCCATAATCATTTGGCGCTCTACGGCGATTCGCCGTCGGCGCAGCAAGTCATAGAACTGGCTGCTTGGGCCAAGGAGCAGTCGATCGATCATGCCTACCATACATCGACGCTGCCGCTTGAATTCGCGCCGGCCGCGGGCTACAAGGCAACCGCATCCGGTATGCTCTACCTGGCCTTATCCGGCGGACATAAGGATTTCATCCTCTGGTTCCGGCAGGAAGTCGTGCAGACCGTGGAGTGGGCGGGCGATCCCGCCAAGGCGGTCACCCAGGCGGATAACGGAATGCGCATCTCGCCGCGTAAGTCGTTCGAGAAGTGGCTGCAGACCGTGGATTCAAGCTCCGCGCCTTGGCTGGACACCGAGCTGCGTCTGTTGCCCGAGCTGAAATCCATCATTTTCAAACGGACGCAAACCCAGCTCCGGCAAGCGGAAGAGCTCGCGGAGCAGCATCTCCAAGCCGTGCGGGACAACGAGAAGCGGTACTTGCAGCTGATGGAATATTCGCCCGTCGCCTTCTTCGCCGTCACGGATGGCAAAATCGTCTACGCGAACCAACAAGCCGCCGATCTCGTCAAAGCGGCGCAGGCCGAAGACCTCATCGGTCATCGCGTCCTGTCTCTTCTGCGCAAAGAATCGCAGCTGGCCGCCCAGATGAAGGATGGCTCGCTCAACCGAACGCTCGTCTCCACCGTCAAGATGACGGTCGATTGCTTCGGCGCCGAGTACTTGCTCGAGACATCCATGGCACAGGTCATCTACAACGGCAAACCTTCGATTCTGGCTATCGCGCGACAAGTCGAACAGAAGCAAGGCGCCGATGAGGATGCCGTCTACCGCGATACGGCCAGACAGCTGCAAAGCATTATCGAGACGGACGCGCTGACCGAAATGCCCAACCGCCGTTTCTTCGAAAACCGGCTGCTTCAAGCTTGGGACTTCGGGCGCAACAACGGGCAAGCTCTGTCTGTTCTCATTATCGATATCGACGGCTTCAAAGCGTACAATGCCCTGTTCGGACTTCAAGGCGGCGATACCTGCATTCAATGGATCGCGGACGTGCTGCGCGCTTGCGCCGGTTCGGACGAGGAGACGGTCATCGCCCGCTATGAGGGCGGGACGTTCACGGTTCTCGTCGGCGGACGCGATCGCGATCAAACGGCCGCGCTGGCGGAACAAATCCGACAAGGCGTGCTCGGGATGCAAATCCCGCGCAGTCAAGATGGTTCCGGCGCATACGTAACGGTCAGCATCGGCGGCGCGACGGCCTTGCCTGCGGCGTTGAGCGGTCCGGCGGATTTGTTCCATGCGGCGCAGAAATCCCTTCGGTCCGCGAAGTTTGGCGGACGCAATCTCGTCGTATATGCATGAGCAAGACTTACTCGCTCTTATCCGTCGATTCTTAATAGAAGAGGGACGTCCCGTTAACGCGGACGTCCCTCTTTCTCATTCGCTTCAAGCGCCAGCTCGGCATGAATTTTACCGGTCGCGAGACTGACGATGCCGCCAAGCAGCAAGAACATGCTGATAGCCCAAAGCACGCCGCCGATTCCCAGCCACCAGGAATTGTTTTCGGATGCCATGATCGGATGAACCCGGTTGCCGATGGCATGCAAACAACTTCGCACGGCCATCGCGAACACGATCAGATGCGCCAAAATCCAGATCATTTCGAGCCTGCGGTCTCGCAGAAGCATAATGAAAACGACGGTAAACATGGCGAACATCATCGTCCAAAACCCGATCGTCAGCATCCCCATCGTCTCCGCTTCCATCGGTAGCATATACCCACCTCCTACCGCCCATTTTTCCCCTTTCATCCTGTTTTTATCCTTGATTTTCGCTCATTTCATCGATGTCTGTACGTCAATTTTAAGCCGGTACTATATAGGAAAGCACACTGTTTCCCATATTTTATGGGTGTATTCCGCTTTTGGGATCATGGTACGCTGTGTGAGCCAAAACTTCGGCAAACCCGGAGTGCGGGGGAAAAGCTGATTGGTTTGCGTTCACAATCCGAAGATTGGGATTGCAGCATTCAGCGATCGTGAAGCTGATTGGTTTGCGTTCACAATCCGAAGACTGGGAATGCAGCATTCAGCGATTGAAACACCGCAGCCGCGAATTAGTCGCGCTGCTTGGGGTGAACGCGAATATTCGCGAAGGGCTGGCTCCTTAAGTCCGAACCCGACAACTAACCTCGCCGGCTAACCTAAGGAGGCATTTATCGATGAAGAAACTCATGATCGCAGCAACCGTAACCGCCATGTCCATGATCGCCGTCGTTACGCCGACGCTTGGCACGACCGCGCACGCCGCTTCCGCGGCGACGAAGCAGAGCGTTATCAACGCCGGCATGAAATATATGGGTACCCCGTACGAGAACGGCTCCAGCCGTTCGAATACAAGCACGTTCGATTGCTCGGATTTCGTGCGCCAAGCTTTCTTGGACGCGACCGGCGTGAAGCTGCCGGCCGACTCTAGAAGCCAGGCGACGTACGTGAAGAATCGAAGCGGAACGACAACCAAATGGAGCAATTTGAAGCCGGGCGATCTGATGTTCTTCATGAGCTATAAAGGGACAAGCAAATCAGCCTACGCCGGCATCAACAAATCGACTCAGCGCATAACGCACGTCGGCATTTATCTCGGGAACGGCAAAGTGCTGCACACGTATTCCAAGGAGTCCGGAGGCGTGACAATCAGCAGCATCGCCGGCAAGCATTGGGAGTATCGCTTCGTGTTCGGCGGCAGCGCGATTTGATGTTCCATTAGTTTGCGCGGCACCGCAAAAGCATATTCCTTTCCATTTCAAGGCGCGTCCCATAAACGGGGCGCGCCTTTTGATCTGGCGCTATTCGAAATTACGAGAATATTGTCGAAAAACATTGGCGCGTTCTGCATCATCCACGCTATACTTAAGCCATTCTGCCACGAATGGCAGCCAGATCAGCTTGGAAGGATGAACTCATCGTGTCTACTACGGCATTAATTACGGGCGCTTCATCGGGCATCGGGGAGCAATTCGCCCGGCAGCTCGCCCAGCGGGGGAACGACCTCGTCTTGGTCGCGCGCTCCAAAGACAAATTAGAGCGGCTTGCGGCGGAAGTCTCGGCTCAACACGGCGTGAAGACGCACGTCATCGCGGCCGACCTGAGCCTACCCGGCGCGGCGCTTCGAATTCATACGGAAATCTCGGAGCTCGGCCTTCGAATCGATCTTCTGGTCAATAACGCGGGATTCGGGCTTAGCGGCGAGTTTCTGAATCATCCGGTCGAGTCCTATCGGGAACAAATCATGCTGAACGTCAATACGCTAATGGAGATGACGCATCTCTTTCTCGCCGACATGGCCGCGAGGAAGTCGGGCGCGATCATCAACGTCGCTTCGCTCCTCTCCTTCATGCCGTTCCCGTATTGTTCCGTCTACAGCGGGACGAAGGCGTTCGTCCTGTCGTTCACGGAATCGCTGTGGGAAGAGTATCGTCATCGCGGCGTTCGCGTGCTCGCGCTCTGTCCGGGGCCGACGGATACGAACTTCTTCCGGACCGCGAGCGAAGTCGAGACCAAATCCAAGCGCACGCCGGCTCAGGTCGTCGCGACCGCCCTTCGCGCGTTGAAGACGAACAAAGGCTTCGTCATCGACGGCGCGAACAATTATTTCACGGCGCTGCTCGGACGCGTTCTGCCGCGCGCGACGTTGGCTAAGATCTTAGGCGCGGCCATGCGCAAGTCGATCGAACAGCGCGGCAAGTCTTAAGGTTCGGGCTCTTACCCTCAATGAGAAACGGCTCACCGGCGACCAAGCGCAAGCTTGGTTGCTCGGGGAGCCGTTTTTTGTTGCGCCGCTTGCATCAATGCTCCGAACGAATTTCTTCCGCAATGTCGACTAACCGGCGTATGCCTTCCGCTATATTCGTCTCGTTCAAGTAAGAATAGCTCAATCTGATCCAGTCGTTCATGCCGCCCAGCGGATCGCAGATACTCCCCGGCACGAACGCAAGCGACCGGGACAACGCGCGCCGCAGCAGCTCCTCTACGGAGAGATGATCCGGCAGCCGTACCCACAGATTGAGTCCTCCGTTCGGGCTAGCCCATTGCCAGCCGGTATCCGACAGCGAAGATTCCATCGCCGTCTTCCGAAGCTCCAGCGCCGTGCGCAGCTTGGCGACATGCTCCTGCAGCCGCTTCGAGAAGAAGTAATGCTGGAATATTTTCTGATTGAGCAGCGGCGTGCCATTGTCCGATAACGCTTTGACCGGCGCGATGGCTTCCATTAGCGCGGGTCGAGCGGCAAGCACGGAGATGCGAAGACCGGGCGCGACATATTTGCTGAAGCTCCGAATGTAGAGTACGTACCCTTCCGTGTCGTAGTAGAATAGCGGCGGCGGCGGCGGCCCGCCGAAGTAAATATCGTGGTAGACGTCATCCTCCACGAGCAGGCACTGATACCGCTCCGCCAGCTCTACCAGTCGTTTGCGCTGCATGGCGGGCACGGTATACCCCGTCGGATTTTGATAGGTCGGATTCATATAGAACAGGCGAGGGCGCTCGGTCTTCATCAGCCGTTCGACTTCATCCAAGTCATAACCTTCCGGCGTGATCGTCACCGGAAGCAGCGCGATCCCCTGCTGCTGGAACGCGTCGATCGCCGGCGAATACGTTGGCCGCTCGATGAGCGCCTTATCCCCAGGCTTGGCCAGCGCGCGGGACACCAGGTCGATCGCCTGCTGCGACCCCGTCGTGATGAGCAGCTCGTCCGGATGCACGCTGATGCCGTGTTTGGCCAAGAAGAAGCCGCCCAGCTTCTCTCTCAGTTCCGCGTCGCCAAGAACGGTGGAATAGGTACTGAGCACGCGCGGATAGAGGTCGAACACTTGCTTGACGTAATTGGACAAATACGCATTGGGCAGCAGATTCGGATCGATCAGCGCCTCCGACATTTGATAATCGACCTGCTGCCGGTGGATATCCGATAGACGGCTCCGGTTTACATAGAGGGAACGCGCCTTGTAGTCCCACTCTGTCTCAAGCGAAGGCTCGCGCGCCCTCGCTTCATGCGTCTTGACATAGTATCCCGACTTATACTTGGCCTCCACCAGACCTTCATCCGCGAGCTGCCGATACGCCTTCAACGCCGTAAGCCGGTGCACGTTCATCAGCTCCCCCATCTCCCGGACGGACGGCAGCTTGCCGCCCGGAAGCCAGCGCCCCGCTCTTATTCCGCCCAAGATCGCCTCGTATACCGATTTCGTCGTCCGCCGACCGCCCGTTTCATCCTCGTGCATGTTCCCGATCGATGCCATTAGCGCTCTCCTTTGCAGCTCCGTCATGATCAACATGACGCATCATCTGTTCTATTGTCCTTCCATCTGTTCTATTGTTGCCTATTATAGTATACAAAAAGGAGGAAACGCTATGATACTTACCGCTTATTTGCTCATGTGCGCGATTTTCGGCACGACGTTCCTAGCCATCAAAATCGGGGTCGAGTCGGGGTTGCCTCCCTTCTTCGCGGCCGGCCTCCGCTTTTTCATAGCGGGATTGCTCCTGTTCCTATGGCTCCTCGCGCAGCGCAAGGCAACGTTACGCATGCTGCTTGATCGTAAATTTTGGCTGATCGGCTTGGGCAGCACGTTCTTCACCTTCGCCACGCTGTATTGGGCGGAGCAGCATATCGATTCCGGCATCGCGGCGATGCTGTCCGCCACCGGTCCGATGATGATTCTCGTGCTGCAGAGCGCGATCGCCAGGCAGTCGCCGCCCGGCGGCGCTTTCCTCGGCTGCGCCGTCGGCTTCGCGGGCGTCTTCGTCCTCCTGCTCCCCAAGCTGGGCATCGGCACCGATGCGCTGTGGCTGCTTAGCTGTCTGCTCGTCTTATTGGGCGAACTCGGCTATGCGGCCGGGAGCTTGTTCACCCGCAAAGTCATGATGGAGGCGAAGGAGACGCCTCCGATCGCGGTCAACGCCGTCCAGATGATGTTCGGCGGGTTGTCGCTGCTGCTGTTATCGGCCTTCACCGAGGAATTCCGTCCCGCGGCGTTCGGCTCGTGGGCGGCCGCCGGTTCGCTGGTCTATCTGATCGTCGTCGGCTCCATGATAGGTCACAGCTTATATGCATGGCTGCTGAAAGCGACGAACGCGTTCTTCCCCTCTACCTGGCTATATGTGTCGCCGATCATCGCTCTGGGTCTGGGCGCCGCGCTATACGACGAACAGCTGAACGGCTATTCGGTTGTCGGCAGCGCTTTCGTGCTAGCCGGCATCGTGCTGACCAACTGGCGGGAATGGGGGCCGCGTCTGCGCAGAACGGCGGTCAGCCGGCAATCGACGTAATACGCCAACCGCCGCATGAATGATCCACATTCGACAAATGCTACGCCTGCATCCCCATCACACTCAGGAGGCTAGCAATGAAACATGCAAAACTACTAATTCTGCTGCTCGCGTTTGGCTTGATCATATCAGGCTGCGGCGGAAACAACGACAATACCGGGACAGATACCGGCACAACGACGGAAGAAGGCGCAACAGGCAATGCCGGAACGACGACCAATGCCGGTGCCGCGACGACGCTAAAAGTCGAGGAAATTTACAAGGCGAATTGCGTGTCGTGTCACGCGGTCGATCTTAAAGGCAATATGGGACCGAACAGCAACCTGCAGCAGGTTGGATCGCGCCGCACGCTCGAAGAAATCCACAACCAGATCACGAACGGCGGAAACGGCATGATGGCGTTCAAAGGCACGCTAAGCGAAGAGGAAATCCACGCGCTGTCCGAATGGCTGTACGCCAAAAAATAATCGACCGCGGCAAGCAGCCGTAATCGATACTTTGCTCAAGGAACCCGTCAAGGGTTCCTTTTTTTGCATAAATCTCCATCGGAAAGAAGGTACGGGTGGATTCCCGCCATTCCCAAATTCACCGTCCGATCTTCCCGAACTTCGGGAACCGTCTCCTCTACCGGAGGGCGAGGGGCGAGTGCTAATATAAAGACAAGAAAGAAACAACGAACGCGCAAGCGACATTCCCCCTCAACATTGAAGAAAACGCGTAAGCATAAAGACTCCCCTATTGCCGCGCATGAATGGCCCATCTCCGATTCGCCCGCTTCGCCTTCCACCCACGTTTGGCAGCCCTGGCCGCTCTCCGGATTATCACTCGCTTCGCCCGCTCCGATTAACCACCCTCGCATCCATCCGCAAGTGGCCGCCCGGCCGCATGATGCGGTTTCTAGACGACAAAAGCCGATTCGGCCGCCAGCAGACGCAGGCGCTTCGAATCGGCTTCTTCTTATTTGGCGGCATCCTCATCGTGCACGGCTAACCCGGGCGCTTCCATGCGCTTGCCTGCGCGGCCGACTCTGCTCTGGAACTGCTTCGGCGTGCAGCCGCTGAACCGTTTGAACAACGCATAGAAATGCGACATGTTCTCGATGCCGACCGCGACCGCCGCCGCGTTCGCGCTCAAGCCTTCGACGATGAGCAGCTGCTCGGCGCGGGCGATCCGCTTCCGATTGACGTAATCCGTGAACGCAAGACCGGTTTTGCGCTTGAAATATTTCGAAAAATAAACGTAGCTCATCCCCGCCAATTCGCTTACGCTCCCCATATCGATCCGGCTGCCCAAGTGCGAATCGACGTATTCCGCGATCGTGCCGAGCAGACCGGCTTCGATTCCTTCATGTGGCTGAAGCAGCTCCCGGTCGTCATGGCGCAGCAGCGTCAAGAGCAGCTGTTTGATGTACATGCTGACCGCAATCTCGTAGCCTTTCGGCTGGCCGATGACTTCGTCGTGGATACGCAGCAGCACCGCCCCGGCTTCGCCGCGCGCCTGAGCCGACTCCCGAAACATATAGTTGAGCGACTCCAACGGATGCAGCACCTCCATGAAGTGCCGCGAATAATGCATCATCGCCGGATCGAAATACGTGCTGAGATCCACGTGAAGCACAACGTAGCGGACATCTCGTCCTTGCGCCGTCCTCGAGCGGTGCAGCTGATTGCTCCCGATCACGACGACGTCGCCGCTTAGCAGCGGATAGCGGTTGTTCGGCGTGAACACCTCCAGTTCTCCGTCCAACACCAGAATAAACTCCACTTCCTTGTGATAATGCCAGATCGCGACGCCGGCATCGCCGACGCCGGTATAAGAGAAGGTCCACACCTTCAGCCGAAGGCGAGGATCCTGATAGTGAATCGGTTCCTGAAACGTTCGCACAGCTTCCACCACCCCGCCCCGCTAGTTAAAAAAGAAGAGTAATCGGCTTAAATCCCGCATTCCCACGCCAACGGTTTGATTGTACCATTTAATTGAGTTTAAGATATACGTTTGGTTTGCACGCCTGATAAGGCGGGCAGCATTCGGATCAAAGGGGATTGGTTTGCACGCCTGACAGGGCGATCTCTCAATAACAAGGAGTGCTGATGGATGAAAGTTGCCGTATTAGGCTGCGGCGGGCTGGGACATGTCCACGCGCGCATTTACGCCGGGATGGAGGAAGTGTCGTTGACCGCGGTATGCGATATCGATGCCGGCCGGGCGGATCGTCTTGCCGAAGAGCTGGGCGTCGCCGCCTACGCCGATTTCCGCGACATGCTTGAGGAGGCGGAGTTTGACGTGATCAGCATCGCGGTGCCGAGCTGGCTGCATCACGCGTACGCCGTCCAGGCCGCCCGCGCGGGGAAACACGTCATCTGCGAGAAGCCGATCGCGCTGACGGCGGAAGACGCCCGCGACATGATCGACGTCTGCGAGGCGAATGGGGTTCGGCTGTTCATTGGTCACGTCGTTCGGTTCTTCCCGGACTATGTCCACCTGAAGCAAACGTTGGATAACGGCGCGATCGGCAAGCCAGGCGTCGCGCACGCCTCCCGCAAAGGCGGACATCCCGCCGCGACGCATCCTTGGTATGCCGACGAAGCCAAAAGCGGAGGCGTCATCGTCGATCTGATGATTCACGATCTGGACTTTCTTCGTTGGTCGTTCGGCGAAGTCGCCCGGGTATACGGCATGGTTCGCAATGAAGAATTGTTGGAATACGCGCTCGTCACGCTGGAATTCGAAAGCGGCGCCGTCGCGAACGTGGAGGCATATTGGGGCTATCCAGGCCAATTCCAGACGAAAGCCGAGCTGGCCGGCAGCGGCGGCATCGTGCAGACTAGCAGCTTGGACAGCAGCTCGGTACGCGTTCACCGAAGAGAGTCGGCGTCCGAGAACGGGCCGTTCGTCGCGATTCCCGGCAGCCCGAGCTTCCATTCTCCGTACGAGCTGGAGCTGAAGCATTTTATCGCTTGTATCCGAGGCGAAGCCGAGCCGGCGGTCACCGCCCAAGATGCGCTGCGAGCGCTTGAGATCGCGCTCGCCGCCAAGCAGAGCAGCCAGACCGGCCATCCCGTGCAGCTCGCTCCCGCCGCTCAAGGATACCATGGAGGTGACCACCGATGACAACGTTACGAATCGGCATGATCAGCTTCGCCCACGGCCATGCGTTCGCCTATTTTCACGCGCTGCGCCGCATGCCAGGCATCGAAATCTCAGGCATCGCCGACCCGGAGCGAGGACGCGTCCAATCGCTTACGGATGAATTCGGCATCCGTTACTTTGCGGATTACGAACAGCTGCTCGCGCTCGGCCTGGATGCCGTCGTCATTTGCTCCGAGAACGCGCTGCACGCCGAGCATGCGATCGCGGCCGCCAGAAGCGGCGCGCACGTCTTGTGCGAGAAACCGCTCGGCATAACGCCGGAACAGATGGATGCGATGATTCTCGCCTGCCGCGATCAAAGCGTCCAGCTGATGACCGCCTTCCCCTGCCGTTACCTGCCTGCGGTGCGCGAAGCCAAGCGGCTGATCGATCAAGGCGAGATCGGCGACATCGTGGCGATCAAGGGGACGAACCGCGGAACCTTCCCGGGCGGTTGGTTCGTCCGCCCCGAGTTGTCCGGCGGCGGCGCGCTGCTTGACCATACCGTCCACGTGATGGACTTGATGCACTGGATAACCGGCGCTAAGGCGGACACCGTCTATGCATACGCGGCGAACCTATTCCAGCCCGGACTGGATGTGGACGACGCCGGCATGCTCCACGTCCGTTTCGACAGCGGCGCGATCGGCGTCATCGATACGAGCTGGTCGCGACAAGCGCCTTTCCCGACGTGGGGAGACGTGACCATGGAAATCACCGGCACGCGAGGTTCGCTCTTCGTCGACGCGCTCGCCCAGAAGAACGAAGTGTACAGTCGGTCCGCAGACCAAGGAAGATGGGATTATTGGGGAGACGACATGGATACGCATATGATCCAGGCGTTCATTGATGCGATACGCAGCGGCAAGCCCGTGCCGATCAGCGGCGAAGACGGACGGCGGGCGGCGCTAGTCGCGCTGACGGGCTATCGCTCGATCGAAGCCGGACGCGCGATTCCGTTAATCGAGGCATAGCGAATGATTGAGAGAGCAGCTCGCCGGAGCTGCTCTTTTTTGGATGCATAAATAATCTAACCACCGCTCCCTTACCCTTATAACCAATAATGACGTAAACAAATATAACACCATAGAAAATTTAATTCAGAAATCAGATAGACAACGGCGAATTACGTTATATAATGTTACATAACTAACCAAAAGGAGTTCGGAGCATGCGTGCCTTAGTCGTAATTGAAAATCGGAATATGCCGTCCCGGGAGTCAAGCGATGGCTTCCATTCCCCCGCATCGGCGGCGGCCGTCTTGCTCCGGAGCGGCTATCAGGTGACGTCCGCGTTCACGTGCGAGCAAGCCCTTCCCCTCTTGCCGGGCGCGGAAGCCTGCGTGCTTGACGTTCCGGTATCGGTCTTCTCCGAATGGAGAGAACAGCTAACCGTCCACCGCGCGCTCCCCATATTATGGTGGTATTCCGAGCATACCGCCAACCTGAAGCCCTCCGCCAACTTAGGCAGCATCGCGGCGGACGGCATCCTCTCTGCCAGCATGAATCCTGCTGAACTTGAATGGGCCTTCTATTTCGGCGCGAGGGCTTATCAAACCAGGCGGCAATGGGCCAAGGAACGGGAGCAGCTGCTTACCCGACTGGAAGAGCGCAAGTGGATCGAGCGGGCGAAGGGCCTTCTGTCCAGCATGAGGAGCATCTCGGAGGCCGAAGCGTACGATATGCTCCGCAAGCAGGCCATGAACGAACGCAGGCGCATCGGGGATGTCGCCGCTTCGGTCGTGAACGCTTATCAACTTCTGCATGAACGACCTTAGCCTGCCAAACGCAAAAAAGGAACAGCCGCCAACGGATGGCGGTTGTTCCTCTTTGTATTCGCGTCGTTACTGCGCTTCCGGCTTAACGACGGTCTCGAAGTCCGGACGAAGCGGATCGTAGTTCTTAATGAACGCTTCCGTCCAATCCGCGGCCGGCCTCGGCTTGCTTAACAGATAGCCTTGGAGCACGTCGCACGACTCTTGCCTCAAGTAAGCCAGCTGCTGCTGCGTCTCGACGCCTTCCGCGGTCACGCGCAGCTTCAAGCTGTGCGCCATCGCGATGATCGTCTTGACGATTTCTTTCTCGTCCTCGTTCTCGTTCTGCACGAACGACTTGTCGATCTTGAGCACGTCCATCGGGAATCTCGCCAAGTAGCTGAGCGAGGAGTAGCCCGTGCCGAAGTCGTCCAGCGCGATTCGAATTCCGAGCGCCTTCAATTCCTTAAGCGTCTGAATGACGATATCCTCGTTATATATCGCCACGTTCTCGGTAATTTCGAGCGTCAGGCAGGACGGATCAAGCCTCGTGCTCTCCAGCACGGCGCGTACGTTGGCCACCAGATCCGGCTCCAGAAATTGCTTGCCCGACAAATTGACGGCAACGCCCAGCTGCCTACGGCCTTTGCGCTGCCAATTCTTCGTTTGTCTGCAGGCCTCCTGAAGCGTCCATAACCCGATGTCGCCGATGATTCCGGTCTCCTCGGCGATCGCGATGAATTCCACCGGGGAGACGAAGCCCAGCTCCGGATGCGTCCAGCGAATGAGCGCCTCGTTGCTGACGATCCGGCCGCTCTGCAGGTCGACGAGCGGTTGATAGACGAGCGAGAATTGCTTCTGCTCCAGCGCTACGCGGAGGCCGGTCTCGATGACGATCCGGCGCTGCAGCTCCTCTTGCATTTTGCGATTGAACAACGTGTAGGCGTTCCCGCCCTGCTGCTTCGCCTTGAACATCGCCACGTCGGCGGATGAGACCAGGACGTCTTCCGAACGGCCGTCAGCCGGATAGCTGCTAATCCCGATACTAACCGTCGTCTTGAACGCGTTGCCTTCCCAGGCGAACGGTCTCGCCAATCGAGCCAGCAAGCTCTTCGCATAGGCAAGCGTCTGTTCTTCGTCCGTTCCGGATAGGATGACGATAAACTCGTCTCCGCCCATACGGTAAGCGATCGCGTCCGAAGGAAGCATATCCGATATACGCGCAGCGATCTCTTGCAGCAGCGCATCGCCCATGCCATGGCCGTACAGATCGTTCGCATTCTTGAACCGGTCTACGTCGATGAAGGCAAGATAGAACGGGCTCGTCCCCTCTTCATGAATTCGTCTGGCCAGTTCGCGTTGGAACGCAAGGCGGTTGTACAGTCCGGTCAAAGAATCGTGAAACGCCACGTGAAGCGCATCTTCGTTCTTCTGGTTCAACTCGCTCATCGTATTCAGCAGGTTGGTCGAGAGCAGATTGAACCGTTCGGTCAATTGCCCAAGCTCGTCCCTGCGCCCGACGTGAACCGTCTCGCCGAAATTCCCTTTGGCGATCTCCTCGACTCCGCGAAGCAGCCGTTTGATCGGATTCAGCAAGAATCCCGCCAGCAAATAAGAGACCGCGAACAGGAGAAGCAGCAGAATGCCGAATCGCTTGAAATCCGCCATCATCCGCACGTTCAGCTCCCGTTCGACGATATCGTAATCGTAGACGATGGCAAGCACGTATGGCGGATTCGTCTGAAGCGGGATATAGCTCTTCAAAATATTCCGGCCCAGCGCTCTCGTGATGTCCGTCACTTGGGCGCCGGACTCCCAAGCTTTCGCGATATTGGCGAAATCTTGACCGTTCCGGTATACATAGGTCCCGTAGCGGATCGGATGATTGTCCAGAGGCTGGAACATCGCGTTATCCAGCTCCTCCACGTTCACCAGCTGCCGAATGGTTAACGGATTGAAGACCGTGAATTCCATTAAGCCTTCCACGCTTTTCATTTGCCGTTCGAAAATCGCTTCCGGGCTCATCTGGCTTTTGAGCTTGACAAAGGAACTTTCCTGGATGAACAAGTTGAGCAAATAGTCGGTCGAGCCATCGTTATAGAATCCCCATCGCTCGTTCTTTGCGACGACCGAGGTTTTGTTCGCGAACGCGCTCGTCCAATAATAGCGATGCGTCTGGCCGTCCGCATCGGTCACTTGCTGACGGCCGAGCAGCTCCTGCAGCGCGCCATCCCAGATCTCCCGATCCGTGGCCCGAATGCCGATATCCTTCGGATTCGACGCGCGCAGCGACTCGATGCCGCCGTTCGCCTCGCCGAACAAAGTGATAGAGGAGATGTCCATTTCCTCCACCAACGCGGCCAATTGTTCGTTGGAGACGTCGTCGATTCGCTTGGGCAGCCTCGACTGCGCCGCTTGCGAAGCGAATTTCAACTTATCGTCCATCGACTGCTGCGCCACATCGAAGCCGTTCTGCGCGTATTCCGCGCTTATCGCCATCTGGCGGGAGAGCATGCCGAACTTATTATTAAGATTGTCGATTAACATATCCTTTGCCGATAGGAAGGATAACATGCCGTGAAGCGCCAAGAGAACGGACATGGACAATGTGATGAGCAGCGCAATTTTAGTTTTGAGTGACATCCGAATCTCGAACTCCCGCATCAGAATCGACTTGGTCTACGATAATAATGAAGCCGTGTATTAAAATTTTATCATTGTCCGCGTAAATTCGCCATTCTTATTCGTCATTTTTCGACAGAGAAAATATTGTCACCGGATCGACAAATAGAGCAGCCATTCGGCTGCCCGGATTCCCCTCCCCTATGCTCATGTCTTCACGCTGCAAGTTAACCCCTCTCTGAGGAGATTCGTCCCGGCTACCCGCGTACTCGGCTGCCTCGCGCATGCCGCCGTTAACCGCGGTACTCGGCCGGCGTCACGCCCGCGTGCGCCTTGAACGTCTTGATGAAGTAGCTTTGATTGTCGTAAATGAGACGGTCGCAAATCTCTTGAACCGTATGCTGCGTTTGATCCAACAGCTTCTTGGCCCGCTCCATCTTCTGGTCGGTCACTGGCCGACTCGATGAACTCCTGATGGATGCCCATGAAGAACTGCCGGAGCATGAACGTGCCGAGCACGCTGAAGCTGCCCAGCAGAATCAAGCCCAGATGGCTGTCGAACAGCCCGATCTGGCGGTACAGTATGAACTGCGGAATTAAGATCGCTTGACCGGGCACCATATAGGTCGCCAATACGACGAGGAAGACATAGCCGCTCCCTTTGAACCGGATCCTGGAGAAACCGTACGCCGCGAGCGCGGAGATGAATGCCGAGACGACCGTCGTGGTCAACCCACCTTAACCGAATTGAGATAATACTTCCAGAACGGGTAATCGCCGGCCCACACCTCCTTGTAGTTGGCGATCGCGTTCCACTGCTTCGGGATCCATTCCACCGGATAGACGAACACGCCCTACTCGACCTTGAACGACGTCGCCAGCATCCAGATGAAAGGCAGCAAGAACAGGATGCTGATCGCGAACATGAACACCGTGAGCAACCCTTTGCGCCGGTTGAAGCCTTCCCTTCCCTTACGACACGCGTCAACCACCTCTCTCCTAATAATTGACCCATCGCTTCTGCGCGATCCATTGTCCGAACGTGATCGGCAGCACGAACACGAACAGCACGACGGCGATCGACGACGCGTAACCGACCTTCAAATTGACGAATGCCGTGTCGTACAAATACCACACCATGAGCGACGTCGAGCCGATCGGGCCGCCCTGTGTCATGACCGCGATAATATCGAACACCTTGAACGTTGCGATCATGCCCGTCACGAGCAGGAAGCACGACGTCGGCGACAAGAGCGGGAACGTGATCCGGCTGAATCTCGTCCAGCCGCCGGCCCCGTCGATAGCCGCGGCTTCGTACAGATCCTTCGGAATCGATTGCAAGCCCGCGATGTAGATGTGAGGTTGAATCCGATCGACGTCCAGATGACGATCATCATGATCGAGACCAGCGCGAAGTTCGGATCGGCGATCCACATCGGCGGGTTGACGATGCCTAAGCCGACCCAATCGATGCCGCTCCAGCCCTGCACGAAATTCCAATCGGCGAAGCTGAGCACGATCGTAGCCAAGATCGGAAGCAGCACCAGCAGGAACACGCCGATCAGCATCGGGCTAACGAACAGCCAACCCGCCATGTTCTCGCCGGCAGCCAGCGAACGCAGACGCGACCTTGCGGCATGCCGGGACGAGACCGCGCCGGCGCGCGCCGTCGTCTTATTCATGATTAGACACCTCGTTTCGCAAGCGTAGTTGTCCTTATTATAGAGAATCCGGCACTGTCCGCGATGACGGTATTTTGATCAATTTGGCGCTTATATTGACCTCTTCCGGATGAAATGAAAAAGGCGGCCGCCGGACGAAACATCCGGTGAACCGCCTTCCTACATCTTCATTCGCTTACTCGCGTCGCTTGTCTCTCTTCCGAACTAGCCCGCCGATAAATTCGGCTCGTGCTGTTCCTTATACCGTTCGATCACGGTCGAGATGGCGTCGATGCTGATCGGCTTGCTTATATAATCGTCCATCCCCAGCGCCAAGTATTTCTGCTTGTCGCCTTTGATCGCATGCGCCGTCACGGCGACGACGACCGGTATCTTCTTACCCGCCTGCGATTCCTTGATGAGCTTGCACGCCTCGAGTCCGTCCATGATCGGCAGCTGGATGTCCATGAACACAATATCGTACGGATACCGCTGATGCGCCTCGACCGCTTCGCGGCCATCGGACACGACGGTTGCCGTATAGCCTAGTTTCTCGATCATCCGTTTCAACACGATTTGGTTCACCTCGTTGTCCTCGGCGATCAGAATTTTGAGCGATTGATGCGTGAGGTTGCTCTCCTCGTCCGGTTGATCGCCGCTGGCGCTCTGGCGCGAAGCCGTTTGGAATCGCACGGTGAACCGGAACGTGGAGCCCGGTTCGCCTTCCGTCGTCTCGTACCATATTCGCCCGCCCAACAGTTCGACCAGCTTCTTGCAGATCGCAAGGCCGAGTCCGGTTCCTTCGACGGAGCGGGACATGAAGGAATCGACCTGATAGAACGGCTCGAACAAATAAGGAATCTTCTCTAACGGAACGCCGACCCCCGTATCCCGAACCGCGAATTCGAGCGTCACCTCCTCCTCCTGCCGTCCGGCTTGACGAACTGAGATGGCGATCGCTCCGTTCGGCGTGAACTTCAGCGCGTTGCTCAGCAGGTTCATCAAGATTTGCCGCAGCTTCATGATGTCGCCGCAGACGAACTCCGGAACGGACGAGCTGACGGAGGTGGAAATATCCAGATTCTTCTGCATGGCTTTGGGCAAAAACATATTCAGCGTGTCCAGCAGAACGTCGCGTACCTTGAAGTGGCTCTCGACGAGCTCCTCCTTGCCGGATTCGATCTTCGAGAAATCGAGAATGTCGTTGATGATCGTCAGCAGCGTCTCGCCGCTCTTCTTGATAATCTGCACGTATTCCCGCTGTTCGGCGTCTAGACTCGTTTCCATGAGCAGGTCCGTAATCCCGATGACCCCATTCATCGGCGTGCGGATTTCGTGGCTCATCATCGCCAGAAATTCGCTCTTCGCTTTGTTCGTCTTCTCCGCGGCTTCCTTTTCGATCATCAGCTTCTTCTGTTCCGTCATGTCCTTGGCGATCAAATAGAAGCCGACCGATCTCCCGTGGATAATGATCGGCGCGAGCGTGCATAACACTTCGACGGCGCCGTCCTCCCGGTTCAGGATGAAGTTCAAGTTCTGCTCGACCGACTGATAATCCGACTTCATCTCGAAGATCCGCTCCAGATTGGCTTGACCGATCAACCTGGCGATGCTGGAGCCGATCAGCTCGGGAATCGTATAGCCGGTCAACTGTTCCGCCATTTGGTTCCCGTTCATGATTTTGCCGTCGAGCCCGAACGAGATGATGGCGTCATGATTGTACTTCTTCAGCGACGTATAGCGTTCAATGCTTTCCTGCAGACTTTGCTCGGCAATCTTGCTCTTCGAAATATCGACGACTTGCAAAATATAGAACAGCGGCTGCCCGGAATGCTCTTCGCGCGCAAGCGAAATCTGAGCCGACGCCCAAATAGTCCTGCCTTCTTCCTTCGTGTACGTAATCTCGATATCGATCAGCGACTCCTGGCCGTCGACTAATCGGGTCAACAGAGATTCGAGCCCTTCTCTGCCCTCGCCGCTCAATAGCGACTTCGGGTCTTGTTGGACGATCTCCTCCTCCGTGTAACCGAAAATGCGGCATGCGGACGGATTGATGCTGAGCCACATATATTCCAGCGAGATGAACGCGATGCCGATCGGGGAATGATGAAAGACATGATCGAATAGCGCTCGGTGACCAATGGTATGTATAGGACTCGACTGCATAATAATTACAGCTCCTTCCAGGTGGTAGACAAAGAAATATTCATTTTTACCCGTTTCGCTTACGCGCGAAACATCCCAACAAAAAAAGCCCTCGCGGGCTTTTTTTTGAATGACAGGAATGAGCTTGACTCGCGAACGCGTGCCTCCGGTACAAGACGTCACCAGCGCCGCTTCACCTCGTCTAATCTATCGGAGCGACCGATTCGATATACGATACGCCGACCACCCGGTTCCGCCCGGCCGACTTGGCCGCATATAACGCTTGGTCCGCGGTATCGATGATGAAGGTCGATTCGCCGATCTCTTCGGCCGGCCATATCGCCGTGCCGATGCTGACGGTGACGATACCGGCCGCCGACCGCTCATTCGGCGTGTCGAGCGATTGGACGGCTGCGCGCACCGACTCCGCGAATTCGGCCGCCTCCGAAGGCAAAGTTCCCGGCATGATACAGGCGAACTCCTCGCCGCCATAACGAGCCGCGAAAAAATCTTGCGCTTCGGCCAACTCGCCAAAAATGTCCGCTACCTGTTTCAAGCACGCATCTCCCGCCACGTGACCATACGTGTCGTTGAACGACTTAAAGGCGTCGATATCCATCATCATCAGCGTAAGCGACACGCCCCGTTCGCGGCAGCGCTCGCGTTCCTGGTCCAGCTGCCGGTCGAAGCTTCTCCGGTTGTGAAGCCCGGTCAGTCCGTCCACGTTGGAGAGCAGCTCCAATCTACGGTTCGCTTCGATCAATTTTTCTTCAGCCTGCTTCCGCCGGCTGATATTGCTGACCGATACGACAACCTCATGCACGCGTCCTTCTTTGAAGACGGGATTGAATGTCGAGAAGAACGTGAATCTGCCGTGTCCGTATTCGCATTCGACGACTTGTCCGCTCCAAGCAAGCGCGTATTGCTCGCGCATAAATTCCAGCAACCGGGGCGGAGATGCCGCTGCCAACGACTGGCTGATCAGCTGCTGCGGGGTGACGCCGATCTCCTTCAGCATTTGGCCGTCGGCCAACGTATAAATGAAATCATCGCCAACCTTTTTATATTTGAGCACGACGCCGTGTTGGAAGTGAATCGTATCGGCCAAATCGCGCTGCAAGGTCAAGATTTGTTCCTCGTTGCGCTTTCTCCGCGTGATATCGCGAATGATGCTGCTGTAATATCGAATGCCTGACGCTTCCCATATGCTGTACGACAGCTCGATCGGGAATATCGTGCCGTCTTTGCGACGCCCGAACGCTTCAACCGTATTCTGCTTTGCCCGAGCATGGTCCAAGTGGTTTATGATTCGGTCAATGCGTTTCAAATACAACTTGCGACGCCGCTCGGGAATGAGGATGCTAACCGGCTGTCCGAGCGCTTCTTGCTCCGAATAGCCGAACGTGCGGCTCGCGCCGTAATTCCACGAAACGATATTCAACTCGCTGTCCGCGATAACGATGCCATCCTTGCTCGAATCGACGATCGAGCTGAAACGCGCTTCCGATTCCAGCAGCGCCAGCGCCATGCTGATGCTTGGCGTCAGATCCTCGACGAATTTCATGACCCGAGCGTTAAAGAAATTCGGCGTGGACGAGCCCAGATTCAGCAGCGCGATGACTCTGTTCTTATATCGGATCGGCACATGGATCGAGGAACGCGCCCCTCGTTCGTAAATCGCCACCTCTAGCAAGCCTTTGGGCTGGCGTACCGTCCAATCCGGATAGATCGAGGAATGACCGGCAAGCGCCCGCTCGAGCGCTTCGATATCCGCGAGCGACACGCTGCTGCCGATTCGGTTGTATTCGCCGCCGCTCAGAAAGCCGACTAGTTGATACCGATGGTTGCGGATCGCCACGATGCTGCCTAGGTCCGTTCGGAACAGATCGCTTAACTCGCGAAGCGTTTTCTCATAGATATCGTTCACATTGTCAATGTTATGGAAGGAGTGGATCATGTCGTACAGCTTCTTGTTGAGAAAATGCCGGTCATACGTGTTTTTGAGGAAATAAATGCAGCCAAACACGAACAAGCTTCCGACCAGGAAGAAGACTTCCATCATCCAGAGCTTGCTCAAGGCCATCCCGTTGGCTTGAAGCACGTAACCGTAGAACAAACCGGTGAGTAACATAGCCGTAGAGGTGTTGAGCAGCCATAGCCGCCAAAAGGCAATGATCCGCTCGGCCGCGATGCCGGACAGCATGCCGATCAGCATGACCAGCGCGACCGCCGCGACCGCTTGGGGCGTGAAGCCGTCGAACAGCGCGAACCTTCCCGTCGAGATGAGGCCGGCCGCGAGCAGCGAGCTTCGCAACCCGCCGAAATACGCGGCGAGCAGAACCGGGATCAACCGCAAATCCAGCAGTACCGAATCGGCTACTTCCACGCTGAACAGCATCATGAGCATGCCGAAGAACGAATGGTAGACGCCGATTAGGACGCGCATGCGCCAAGTCGTTTTGAACCGGTCGGGCAAGCGCTTGAAGACGAACATGCTTAAGAATAAGGATGCGGTCAAAATGAAAAAGTCCGCGACGAAAAAAGATACCATGGAATGCCCCGCCTTTAGGTTCTCGTTGTCTCGCGATTCCGGAACAAGATATTAGCATCTTTATCGGTTCGGTCCGGGTTGTACTTTAGCGTTTTCACAAAGTCGCTCCCCCGCACCCCCTCCGCCGAGGGGGCCAATGCTGTCAGGTTAAGAAGGGCTGCGCCCCGTTGACCCCACTTTTATTGCTCCCTCCTCCCACCTCCTCCGCCGAGGAGGCTCCAAAGGGCTTTGCCCTCTGGACTCCCTATTTCGTGCTGGCCTGTTTGTTCGCGGTCGGCGGGTTGCTTCGAGCGGGGCACGCTTTTGTCCTGACGGACAAAGCTTCATCTCGACTCCCCTTTCGTGCTAGTTCGCTTGTTCGCGGTCGGCGGGAAGGCTTGGGTGTGGCACGCTTTTGTCCTCCCGGACAAAGCTTCAGTGGGTGTTACGTCAGTACTAAGACACAAGCCTGTCTACATGGCTGCCGGTGGCTTCACCGTACGCTTTTTCTTAACCTGACCGCATTGCCGAGGGGGCTCAGAGGGCTCTGCCCTCTGGACATCCGCTTTCGTGCTTGCTCGATTGGCGGTGGACGGCGGGTGATTCGATTGGGGCACGCTTTTGTCCTGACGGACAAGGCTCTTACTTCGTTGGAGCTTACACTCCCTCCAGTCGCACCACAGAGGGGTAAAAAAATAAAAACCGCCGGAGCGCGAGCTGCCGGCGGCGTTCGTATGATTATTCGGATTTCAGCACCCAATCGTCCAGTTCGAAGTCTTTCTTGGCGAGCTTCTCCTCCACCAGGAACGCTTTCGTGCCGTCCAGCAGCTTCAGCCCCGGATCGGTGAACGGAACGTCCTTGATGTAGCTGATCGGACTCGCTTTCTTGACGAGCTCGACGGTCGTGCCTTGCTGCTCCGCAATGAACGCGTAATATTCCTCTTCGTGCTGCTTCAGATCCTCTATCGCCTTCAACCGGGCGGCGTTCCACGCCTTCGGGAAGTCCGGGAATTTCGCCAAATAATCCTCGGACACGACCGTCGCGCTCGTCCCGTACAGCTCGGGATGCTTCGTCGCGTCGTCCAAATGCGCGTAACCCGCTTCAATTAATTTCAACGCGAACACGCCGTTGTTGGTCATCGCGTCCACGTCGCCGCGCGCGAGCGCGGCTTCGCCGTCCGGACGCAGCATATGCACGAATTTGACGTCCTCGATCCCTTCGGACTTCACCAGACCCGCGACATACCGATGCATGAAAGAGCCTTTCTGAATGGCGATCGTCTTGCCTTTCAGCTCCTGCAGCGTCTTGGGGCCGTCCTTCTTCCCGATGAGATAGCCGATCGAGTCCGTCGCCCCTTGCGTGATCAACCTCGTCTTGGCGCCCGAGGCGCGCGCGAGAATCGCCGGCGTATCTCCGAGACTGCCCATGTCCAGCCGGCCGCTGATGAGCGACTCGCTCTGGTCCGGACCGTTCGGGAATCCGGTCAGCTTCACCTCGGTAATGCCGTGTTTCTTGAGCTCTTCTTGAATGATGCCTTTATAGAAGCCCCAACCTTCCGCCCCGCCTGGCAAATTCAACTTGTTCGTGCCGATATAGCCGTAATTCAGCACGGCCGGTACGTCGCCCGCCGGTTCGGCCGCAGCCGTCTTGGCTTCGCCGCCATTGCCGGCGCCGCTCGCAGCGGCGTTCGAGCTCCCGCCATTATTGGCGGAGCCGCATGCTTGCATGAATGCCAGCGTCAGCAGCAAGCCGACGATGAACGCGGCCCGCCAAGCCGCGCCGCCCCCTTTTCTTTGCGTGTGCATCGTTAAACCCCTCTCTTGCTCCGTTTGCCGTCTCGATTAGAAGCTCGTTCGTTTCGCCAGTTCATACATGAACGCATGACTCGCGACCGGCTGACGGCCTCTGCCCCATCCGACCTTCTCCCGGTAGCCCCCGAGCAATCCTTCGCCTTCGGCCTGCGCCTCGCTGATCAGCGTAAGCCCTTCGGAATCCGGCGCGACATATAGCGCATCCACCGGGCAATACAGCTCGCACATGAAGCAGGTTTGGCAGTCGCTCTGTCTCGCGATGACCGGAATGCCGTCCTGTACGCGATCGAACACGTTCGTCGGGCAGACGCTGACGCATTGGTTGCAAGAGATGCACTTCGTCTCGCTGATGATTTCGATCAACCTGTAACAGCCTCCTTCGTTACGCTCTCCTTCTTCACATACACGTCATCCAGCCCGCCGCTGATCAAACGGTAGTGCTGCGCTTCGTCCAGCGTAGGGAAATCCTCCCGCTTGTGCATGCCGCGCGTCTCGGTCCGGGCGATCGCCGTATGATACATCCACCGCGCCGTGGCCGTCATCGCCGCCGCTTCGCGGGCTTTGACGCCTTCCGTCGTGCGGGCGACGTCCCGGCCCTTAAGCTCGTTCCAGATGCCGTCCAGTCGGCCGATCGATTCGTTCAGCCCCTTCTCCGTGCGGAACAAATTGATGCTGTACGGCTGCACCTCCGCTTGAACCGCGCGCACCGCCTCCTGCGTGGCGGCCGCCGATTTGGCGGAATCCCCGACGGTATGCCCTTCGGCGGCGATCGGAGCGGACGAGAGCCCGCCGACGTTCCGATCCGCCGCATGACTGCCAAGTTTCAGCGCGTAGGCGGCCGCGCCTTCGCCGGCGAACGATCCCGAAGACATGGCCCATGCCGCGTTGTGGCTGCCGCCGCCGGTGAAGCCGCCGCAGATCAGTTGACGGGTCGCCGCGTCGCCGGCCGCGTACAAGCCGGGCACCTTGGTCGCGCACGTCTCATCCGTAATATGGATGCCGCCCGTGCCGCGCACCGTGCCTTCCAACCGCAGCGTGACAGGGAATTTGTCCGCGAAGGGGTCGATGCCCATTCGGTCGAACGGCAGGAAGAAATTCGTCTGGCCGACGCGCAGGAGCGGCCGCAGATCTTCCGGAGCCTGATCGAGCCTAGCGTACACTTGCCTGCCAGACTGCAGGTTGCGCGCGATGATCGAGCGACCTCGCTGGGAGCCTGCCCCTTCGACGACGGAACCATCCTCGTAATAGAAACTGGCG
The DNA here is from genome assembly GCF_008124765.1 of Paenibacillus methanolicus. Taxonomy (GTDB): domain Bacteria; phylum Bacillota; class Bacilli; order Paenibacillales; family Paenibacillaceae; genus Paenibacillus_Z; species Paenibacillus_Z methanolicus. Next base: position 1,076,724 of record NZ_VNHS01000001.1, read on the forward strand.
TATTTGTAATAAGCCGTCTTCGTCACGGAAGAGAACGTCGGCGAGATCGCGTAGGCGTTCGAGAATTCCATGCCCGACAGCTCGGCGCCCGCCTCGGCCGCCAATAAGTAACCGTCGCCGGTCAAGACGTTGCAGCCGAGCGCCCTGCTCAGGAACGCGCAGCCCCCCGTCGCGATGACGACCGCGCCAGCCTGAACGCGCCATGTTCCGCCGGCCTGCGTGCGAACGCCGGCCGCTCCGCCAACGCCGTGCTCGTCGGCGAGCAGTTCCAGCGCCGGCGAGTGGTCGAGAATTTTAACGCCGGCCTTCTGTACGAGCCTGCGCATGAGACGCATGTATTCCGGTCCCTGCAGTCCTCGCTTGTAAGGGTTGCCTCCATCGTCGAGCGGGAAAGGATAGCCCCATTCGCCGAGTTTGTTCATATTCGCGTACGTCCGGTCGAGCACGCGGTCCATCCAGCCGTTCTCCGCCAGCTGCCCGCCGAGCGCGAAGCGGCTTTGTTTCGCTTCTTCGCGCATCTTCTCCTCCGGCTTCACATACCAGACGCCCGTGCCCGAAGGCGCCGTCGCGCCGCTCGAACCGCAATAACCCTTATCCGCGAGCACCACCTTCGCGCCGCCGGAAGCCGCCGTTATCGCGGCCCAAGTTCCTGCGGGTCCGCCGCCGATCACCAACACGTCGGTCTTCAATCGCAATTCGCCTGTCGCTGTCTTTTCGCTCAATCCCCTCTACCTCCCAATATTCGTTATGCGTATGGTTCAATGCCGTTGTTGCCTCGAATGTCTTCAGCCTTGGTAGCCGTCTCTCCAGCGCAGCCATCTGCGTTCGAGCAGCCGCACCAAGGAATCGATCAGCTTGCCGACGACCGCGAAGAGCAGGATGCCGACGAAGATGATGTCCGTCGCCGCGTTCTGCTTCGCTTCATTAATGAGAAACCCGACGCCGGACCGCGACCCGATCAGCTCGGCGACGACCAGCCCGATCCACGAGACGGCCAGCGACAAGCGAAGGCCGAGCAGCAGATGCGGCGCCGCCGAGGGAATCGTCAGCCGGGTCAACCGCCTCAGCGGCCGAAACTCCAGCGTTCGCGCGACCTCGAACAGCTTGTTGTCGGCGCTCCGGATGCCCAGGTACGTATTCAAGTACATCGGGAAAAAGGCGCCGTTCGCGATAATCACGACCTTCGACACTTCGCCGAAGCCGAACCACAGAATGATGAGCGGCGCCACCGCAAGATGAGGCACGAGCCGCAGCAGCTGCACGCTCGGATCCAGCACGTACTCCGCTTCCCGCAACAGGCCGGTCAGCAAGCCCAGCAGCAGGCCGAGCGAACCGCCGATCGCGAAGCCGGTCAGCGCGCGTCCGATGCTTACGCCTAGATGATGAAGCAGCTCGCCGGAACCGAGCAGTCCCGCCAGCCGTTCCGCGATCGCAATCGGCGTCGGCAGAAATTCGGGCGACGCGATCCCCGAGCTCCCCGCGTATTGCCATGCCGCCAGCAACACGATCGGCAGGATCAATGCCAAACCCAGATCCGCGCCCGTGCGCTTCCAATAGCCGGGGCGTCTCGGCTGGTTATGGGAGGCTCCGTTCGCCGGCCTCGGGGGTCCGACCGGCGGCGCCGGCCGCCAAGCAACCGCTTCGGCGATGGCGTCCGACCCTGCGCGATACGCGCGCTCGCCAGCCGCAGCCGCGGCTGCTTCCGCGATGACGGGAAGCGGCGCCGCCCCGGCCTGCGAGGGCGATGCGCGGTTGTCGAACCGCGGCGACTGGACGCGCGTCTCTTCCGTTACGGGAGACCGCACCGCTTCCTCGGCGCCGGCGCCGCGAGTTCGAAAGTCTGGATCTACCCTCGCCTGCTCGCTCCCCCCAGCGTCCGCGATCGCCGCTCCCGCCCGACGTGGCGTCTGCTGCGCATGACGGATGTCATCTCTTGCCGCAGCTTCCGAACCGTTGCTCATCCGTACCGCTCCTCTCCCGTTATCCTTTGTAACTGTCCTGCCACCGAAGCATTCGCCGCTCTAAGTAACGGACGAGCGAATCGCTAAGCTTCCCGACCGCCGCGAAGACGAGAATGCCGACGAACACGACGGGCGTATCGCTGAATTGGCGGGCATCCGACATGAGGTAACCGATGCCCGAAGTGGAGGCGATGAGTTCCGCCACGACGAGCCCCAGCCATGAGAGGCCGACCGAGAGGCGCACGCCCAGCAGCACGTTCGGCAGCGCGGCCGGAATGACCAGCCGGGTAATGAGCTTCAGCCGGCTGAACCCCAACACTTTGGCCACCTCGAACAGCTTGTTGTCGACATTGCGGATGCCGAGGAACGTATTGATATAGAGCGGGAAGAATGCGCTCTTGGCAATCAGCAGCACTTTGGACTCCTCGCCGATGCCGAACCACAGAATGAAGAGCGGGACGATCGCCAGGCTGGGCACCATGCGGATCATTTGGACCGTTGGATCGAGCACCCGCTCCGTCACGCGGAATAACCCCACCGCAAGCCCCAGCAGCAGACCGAGTCCGCCGCCGAGGGCGAAGCCGGTCAACGCGCGCGCCAGGCTGATCTGCAGATGCTCGGCGAGCGCGCCGGATGCGGCCAGCGAGACGAACGCCTCCGCGATCGAATATGGCGTCGGGAAGAGCAGCGGCGATATGCGCTCGTAATGGCCCAACACCTGCCAAGCGATCAACAGCGCAGCCGGGAACGCGAATCCCAACGCCGCGATCGTGCTTCGTTTGTACACCCTTCTTCCCGTCAGCGCTCCGGCCTTCGTTCCGTTCATAGCCGCTTCTCCCCTTTGTCCATTCTTGTGACCGAGCATTACGCGAATAGCGCCAAAAAATCAAAAAGAGACATGCTCATTCGAGATGTCTCCGTAGATACGGTTGACGGTATAAGTAATCGCATCGTCCCTTGGAACGCGAAGAGGCCTCCGATTACAAGAATCGAAAGCCTCCAACTGGATTGGTAGACGGTATGCGAATGTGGTCATTTGATTAAGCTAATTATTCCGATGTATCAAGTGTGATATTAAATTAGCATGACCGGATTGCACTGTCAAGCAAAAACTTGAACCCGCATCCGTTCCCGGCATGCTTGCCTACACGTATCCGATGCTCGTTACGCCGTTCAAGCTGAGCAGCGTTGGCTGCACGTCGCCTTGCGATGCGCCTCTCGGCAGCGCGATCGTCCGCGATTCGCCTGCCTTCAGATCGAAGCCGTTGTCGCTGAGCGCCCCGGTCACGTCCGCGATCCACACATCCTTCGCGAACACGCGGCTTATCACCGTCCATTCCTCGCCATCCGCGGTCTCCTTGCGCTGGATTTCGAGGGATGGCGGCTTCAAGCGGAGCGCATGCGGCTTGCCCAGCAAATAGCTGTTCCGCGCAAGCAGCCGCTCGCCCTCGTACAAAAGGACGAACAGGACGACACGGGAAGGATCGTATCCGCCGACCGCAATCTGACCGATTCGGGTCGAACGGAAGCCGGTTCCGACAGCTTCGATTTCTTCCGTATGCACGGTCGTCTCCGTTTCGATGTCGTACAGCTCAACGACGATTTTGCCTTGGAAATCGCCGCGTTCATGGATGAGGAATAACTCGGCTTGGCCGTCGCCAGGCAAGATTTTAGCCAGCGCGTTCGGCGTTTGGAAGCTGCGTTTCATCGCGTAGTACGAAGGCTTGTATACTTTATTGTAATCCACGATCGACCAACTGATCGACGGCCACAGGTCGCTCCACTGCCAGATCAGCGCCCCGGACGTATCCGGCATGCGGGATATCCAATGCTCTACGGCCAGCCTGAGCGCATTCGCCTGCATCAACTGATTGACGTACACGAATTCCCGCTTGCTCGCCGGCAGGCGATAATCGCCCGCCGTATAATACAGGAGTCGCTGAAGACCGTTCGGCGCCTTCTGCATGCTGACGAACTTCGGATCGCGCAAGTCCGCTTCCGGGTCGACGGCATCCAGCACCTGCATGGACGGGTACGACTGCATGCCGAACTCCGACAAGAAACGGCCGTTCACGCTCGCGTAATCCTCGTACGGATGCGTCCGTCCCCACACATGCCAGTAATGCATGTCGCCGCATGTCTCGTTATTCGCCGAGCTGTCGACGCTCAAGTCGTACGGGCTTGTCGGCCAATACGGCCGAAGCGTGTCGACGGCCGCGGCGTCCGCGAGCACTTCGAAGAATAGTTTCTCCCCATAACCTTCGCGGCGATGCTTCTTGCTGTTCACGATAAAATGCTGATTCTCGTTGTTCCCGCACCAGAGCACGATGCTCGGATGGTCGCCGTACGCGGCGACGACATGATCCGCTTCCCGCCGCACGAGCGCGCAGAAGGCGTCGTCGTCCGGGTAATCGCCGCACGCGAACATGAAATCCTGCCAGACCAGAATGCCGAGCCGGTCGCATGCGTCATAGAACGCTTGGTTCTCGTACGTACCGCCGCCCCAGATGCGAATCATGTTCATGTTCGCGGCCGCGATCGCTTCGATCTCGTCCAAGTAGGTCTGCGGACTGTCGAGATTCGGATACAGGGTGAGCGGGATCCAGTTGACGCCCTTGCACAAGATCGGCACGCCGTTGATCTCGAACACGAACTTCCGCCCTTGTTCGTCGTATGGCTGGGCGATCCGAACTTCGCGGACGCCGACGGTGCAAGCCGACTCGGATACGCACCCTTTCGCCCTTACTTCGACTTCCAGCCGGTACAACGGCTGCTCGCCGTAGCCGATCGGATACCAGCGCTTCGGATTCGCGATCGCGAGCGGCGCGGCGCAGCGGTTCTCGCCCGGCGCAAGCTCGGCCGATACGGAAGCCTCTGCGACGACGGCCTCGCCGTCGAGCAGCCGCCATTCGATCGTCGAAGGCCGCGCGGAGCCGGTCGTATTCGCGATCCGCACGCTAGCGTTCACGAGCGCCTGCGCATCCGATACGAACGGCAGCTGATATACCGGCTTCTCCGCGCGGATGCCGCCGTGCGCTTCGACGCGGACGGACTGGTGAATGCCGACCGTCACCAGTCTTGGCCCCCAGTCCCATCCATAGCCGTATTGGGCTTTGCGTCCGAACAACCGCGCGGGGATTCCGTTCCACAGCTTCAACGGATCGCCGAATTGTCGCTCCATATCCTGCAAAGTTCGGGTAGGCGACGCGATCATCACGAGGAGTTTGTTGTCCTCCTGGGCCAACTCCGTAATGTCGCATCGTACGGGCAGCCACATATTGTCGGCGCGGGCGATGGTCTGGCCGTTCAGCTCGATCTCGGCATACGTATCGATGCCTTCGAATACCAGCTCGATCCGCTTCGCTCCAAGCGATTCGGGCGTAAGCCGGAAGCTCCGGCTATACGTCCAGTCATCGTGCTCGATCCACTCGATTTTCTCCTCTAGAAGCGTATCGTACAGATCCGGCAGCACCCCCTGTTCGGTCAAATCCTTCTGTACGAAACCGGGAACGACGGCCGGATAGGTCGTGCCCGTCCGCTCGTTCTTCACCGTCCAAGCGCCTTCTAGCGTAATGGATATCATATGGAGGAACCCCTCTCGTATTGGAAATTCACTGCATGCTTCTAAGCGTTGCGCCAGGAATAAAAGGTCCGTTGATGAGCAGCTTCTCGCAGGGACGCGCCGGGTCGCGGAGCCGGCTCAGCAGCACTTCGACCGCCCGCTTGCCCATGAGCTCGTTCGGCACCTCGATCGTGCTGATCGCCGGAAGATCCGCATTGCCCGGCGTATGATCGAATCCCGTGACGGAGACGTCTTCCGGCACGCGGACGCCTTGCTCGCGCAGCGCGCGAATGACAAGCTCGGCATGGGAATCGTTCGCGCAGACGAACAGCGACGGCCAGCGCTTGCGGCCTTTCATTCGGGAGAGCTCGGCTTCGATCGCGCCGTGCGCGTCGTCCCCCAGCCGAAGCAGCGGATCGTCCGCGGACGGAAGCGGCAGCGCCTCCTCTTCCAGCGCGATCCGAAAGCCGAGCAGGCGGTCATGAAAGCTGCGGGAATAAGCGGCGTCGCCGACGAAGCGCATATCCGCATGCCCCATCCGCACGGCCCGCTTCGCGAGCTGCCGCATGCAATCGTAATTGTTCATGAACACCGTATCGGTCGGCACGTCCTCGTCCTCATGGTCGATCAAGACGGCGGGAATCCCGGTCGCGCGAATTTCCCCGAGCAGCGAACCCGCGATATAACCGATTCCGATCAGGCCGAGCACGCCATCCGGATTAATGCTATTCATGAGGCGCTCCGAACTGCTCTCGGTGACCATCATGACGCCGATGTCCCTGGCGTTCAGTTCGGCCAGTACGCCATCGATGATCCGCCCCCAATAGGAGGACTCCCTGCTTTGGAACCTAACGTTAGGCATAAGGATGATGATCGTGCCGGCGAGCTCTCCTGCGCGCTTCTCCAGGCTATCTTTCATTTCCGCTTTCTTGCGGTTCATCTTGATCGTCTTGCGGTAGCCAAGCCGCTCGGCCGCCTCCGCGATCCGGCTGCGCGTCTCTTCCGCGACGCCCGGCTTACCCGAGAGGGCTTGCGACACGGCGAATTTGGATACGCCGACCTGACGCGCGATTTGTTCCATCGTTACCTTCTTCAACCTTACCAACTCCGGTCTGTGCGATATGTATGGCTTCGTTCTTGTTATCCTAAATATACTAGAATGTTAGGTGCATAACAATGCCGCGAGATCATAACGAATCGCGTAAATTAGCCGGAACGGCGGTTGCGGTACAATACGGCTGGCAGAAGCCCAGCTTAAAGCAGCCCGCGCCTTCGTATGGCGGAGCTGCTCGTCGCGATGGGAATAACGCGCGAATAACGTTAGGCTTGCAGCTGCTTCAATTCGTAGAACGCGCCGCGGACGTCGATCAGCTCCTCGTACGTGCCGACCTCCTCGATCCGCCCGTTGTTCATGACGACGATCCGGTCGGCATCGCGGATGGTGGACAGCCGATGGGCGACGATGAACGTCGTCCGGTCTTTGATCAGCTCCTGCATCGCTTGCTGGACGACATGCTCCGAAATATTGTCCAGCGCCGAAGTCGCTTCATCGAGCAAAATGATGCGCGGCTCCCGGATCATCGCCCTGGCGATCGCGATCCGCTGGCGCTGGCCGCCTGACAGCTTGCCGCCGTGCTCGCCGATCATCGTATCCAGCCCTTGCGGCATCCCGTCGATGACGTCACGCAGATTCGCCAGCTCGATGACGCGCCGCAGCTTCTCCTCCGGCACCTGGTCCAGCCCGTACGTGATATTGTCGCGAATGGTGCCCGAGAAGAGCACCGTCGACTGCGGGACGACGGCGAGATTATGCCGGTAGCTGCGCATATCCAGCTCGTCGAACGGGACGCCGTCCACCTTCACCGTGCCCGAGGTCGGCCGATAGAAGCCGATCGCCAAGTTCAGCACGGTCGATTTGCCGGCGCCCGAGGCGCCGACGAACGCGATCGTCTCTCCCGCCCTCACCCGCAGACTGAAGTCCTCCAGCACATGCTTGTCGGTATCGCCATAACTGAACTGGACGCGATCGAATTCGATATCGCCTTTCACGGCATCGCAAGGCTTCGTTCCCTTGTAAGCCTCCGTATCCGTGGAGAGCAGCACCTCCGAGACGGAATGGATCGATTCCAGCCCTTTGGCGATCTGCGGGTAGACGACGATGATCTGGTTCACCGCCATTAGAATCGAAGAGAAGAATCCTTGATACATGACGACGTCGCCGACGCCGATCACGCCCTGTCCGGCCTGCCAGCAGCTGAAGCCGAGGCAGAGCATCTGGAACAGCGTGAACGTCACCCAGCTGGACGATCCGAACCACGCTTCCATGACGTCCAGCTTATACCCTTTGGACTTGATGCTGCGCAGCGTCCGGTCCATCTTATGGATCGCGGTCTCTTCCAGTCCGTGCGCCCGCGTAACGGGAATCATCTCCACCGTCTCCGCCACCTGTCCGGACATCTGCTCCACTTCCTTGCGGAATTCGCGGTTGCCCAGCTGAATGCGACGGCGGAACGCGAAGACGATCAGGACGGCGAACGGGATGACGAGCACGAAGAACGATGCGATCGTCAAGCTTGTCGTCAAGGTGATCGCGAGCGCCACGACGACGTTCAGCACCGCCGGCACGAACGCGTACATCATTTGCTTGGACATCGTCTCGATCGCCTCGACGTCGCGCAGCACCTTGGACTGCATGCGGCCGGATTTCATGTCGCTGTGATAGGACATGGATAACCGCTGCAGCTTGCGGATCAGCGTGCCGCGCAGCGCCGCTTCGATGTGTCGGGAAGCCCGGCTCATGAAACTGACGTGAGCGATCTGAGTCGGAATGTTCTGCGCGATGACGACCGAGACGATCGCCAGATCGATCCATAGCCAGCCGAACCCTTGCATGTTCGGATCGCTTAGGTGGTTGATCATGTCCGCCGTAATAATCGGGATGACCCACACGGGCGAATGCTTAATCAGGAAAAAGAACGCCGACAGCGCCAGGTTTAGACGCTGGCCGCGGTAAAGCGCGAGCAGCGCCCTTAGCGCCCTGCCTTGCTTGATGTGCCCTTGTTCGAACAGCTGCTCGACGTCAAGCGGCTGCGTGTCGATGGAGGATGCGGTGTTCATGGCGCGGTCGCATGCTCCCTCGCGTCATGCTCCAGCCGTTCGAGCATCTCCAGACAAGCGCGTCCGTTATGATAAGGGCATTTCCACGGATTGGCCTTGACCTTCGAGAGCGGCTCGCCGTTCTCCGTGACGCTCCAATACCACTCCCCGTATTGCTTGTCGACCAGGAATTCGCGAATGAAGCGCCAGGACTGAACCGCGGCTTCCCGGTACCGGCGCTCGCCCGTCAGCTGATAGGCGTTGTAGAACCCGACCATCGCTTCCGCCTGCGGCCACCAATCCTTGTTCCGGTCGATCAACCCTTCCGGGGTGCCTTCGTTCCATAGTCCGCCGTCCGCGTCGACGCCTTCCTTCAAGGTCGCGTCCGCCATCTGAATCGCGGCTATCTCCGCTCGTTCGATCAAGTCCGCCTCGCCCAACACGCTCGCCGCTTCCGCAATCAGCCAGCTGCCTTCGATGTCATGGCCGTACGAGATATGGGCGGACTGAACGTTCCACGCGTCGTCGAAGAACAAGTGAAAGTGTCCGTTCGCATCATTAACGATGCGGTCCAACGTCAGTTCGATGACGGCCGCGAGCTTCTGCGCAAGCTCCGCCTCCGGCCATACGCGGTACAAGTTCGTGTAAGCTTCCATGATGTGGAGGTGATTGTTCATCGTCTTGTCGGCCTTCACGCCGTGATGGCTTAAGCTGTAATCCTCGAACCGGTCCCAATCGCGCGCGAGCGCCTCGAAGTAACCGCCATGCAACGGGTCGAAGGCATAGCGTTCCATATGACGAAAAATATCGACGCCTAGGTCAAGCGCCTCCCGGCTGCCTGTCGCGCGGACGTATTCCGATAACGCGTATACCGCGAACGCTTGGCCGTACACCTGCTTCTTCTCGTCTACCGGCACGCCGAACGCGTCGATCATCCAGTACATGCCGCCGTGCTTCGCGTCCGCGAACTTCTCCGTCAAATAGCCGTATGCGCGCTCGGCCAACCCACGATACCGCTCGTCGCCCGTCGTCCGGTAAGCGGAAGCGAACGTCCACAGCAACCGCGTGTTCAACACCAGACTGCGGTGCGCCGCCGGATTCGGCGTGCCGTCTTCCGCGATTTCGCCGTGGAATCCTCCCTTATCCGCGTCGACCGCATGCGTCATCCAAAAGTTTAAAATTCCGTTCTTCCATTCCTGCTCGATCTCTTCTTGCCATGCCGCTATAGTCAAGCTCATATAGAACGTCCCCTCTCCCCTGTTCGTTCGCTCATGCTGTTAACCCGCGCTGTCATTCGGTTGCCCGCCAGACGGATGAAATCGACTCGCCTTGCGGAAACCGTTATCACGCTCAGGTCTAGAAGCGTGGCGAAAACCCGTGTCCTTCGTTCGGTCTTGGCCTACCACTCGCTGTTGCAGGCACCATACCGACTCTCAGGCCGCTTCTTAGCCACGTCTTTTGGCTAGCTAGGTCAGTTGGCTGTGCATCGTCTGCACGCGGACGTCGTCCGGACGGCAGACCGCCGTAATTTCGCCTTTCGCGTCCGCGAAGAACAACACGCTGCGCTCGCGTTCCAGCTTGAAGGCGTAGCTTACGCCCGTCGCCGGATCGCCGACCTCGATGTCCGCATCGCTGCCCAGCTCCGAGACGAAGACGAACAAGCTGCCTTCGTCGAACGCAAGCTTGCGTCCGTACACGCCCGGCAGTTCGCCGCCTTGGCGCCACGTTAACTCCGTGCTGATCTCCGCCTTCGCCAACGCTTGCTCGTACACCGCTAGAATGACGTCCTTGCGCTCGTTCAGCTCGATCGGCAGCGGACACCAGACGACCGTGCCGCGTCCGACCTGAATCGTAACCAGCTTCGCCGCTCCGGTATCGCCTGCCGGCACTTCCTTGTTCGTATCGGCGATCCGCTGGCCGCCGAAGGATACCGGATAGAGGCGGCCGTCCAGGTCGAGCAGCTCTTCTCGGCGAATGTTGACGACTTCCGTCTCGCCGAGCACGTTAGCCAGCCGCTTGTTCACGCCCCAATAGGCATCCAAGCTAACCGGTCCCGTCAGAATCAGCGTGCCGCCCTTCTCCGTAATCCGCTCGAGCAGCTGCGTCATGGCTTCGTCGCGGAAGTTGTGCGCGCTCGGCACGATGATCAGCGGCACGCGCTCGTCGCCAAGCCGATCCAGCTGGTACTCGCCGATGCCGCGAACCGGCAGTTTCATATCGTACGCGAGCAGACGGACGAGGCGGCTCGTCGCGTCATACGCGAGCCTGCGATTGCCCAGATCGTTGGAGTACGGGAAGACGACCGCGATCTCCTCCAGCTTGCGGCCTTCGAACAGACCGCCTACCTGCTTCATGAACGCGCCGAAATCGTAGGAGACGTCCGCCTCCGGTTTCTCCGTGCCGTCCGCGCGCAGCGCGCCGATGTTCGACTCGTTCACGTTGTTCATATAGAAGTTCGTGTTCCATACCCATTGCACCGCGCCTGCTCCGCCCGTCGCGAACGCGTAGGCGTACTTGCGCTCCAGAATGTTCCGGAGTTCCTCTTCGCTCCGTTTGGCCTTGCCGTCCGCCGTCTCTACGTACATAATGCCGGTCTCCTGCACGAGGTTCGGCTTCTGCGGATCCTTCGTGAAGACGCCGTCCCAGACGAGATTGTCCATCTCCCACCACGTATGCACGGTCGTGTAGTCGACCGCTTCGGCGTAGAAGAACGGCGTAGGCCGCTGCGACGGAAGCCCTTCGTCCTGACCGACCGTGACGAGCTGGTTCGGCACGATCCGCTTGATGGAGGCGGTCAGCTCGGATGCCCAGACGTTATGCATATCCATGGAGAAGAGGCAATAGTCGAGCCAGCGAAGTCCCCGCTTCATGCCGCCGACGTCCTGCACGCTGAAGTTGATGTCGGTCGGTTCCGGCGCGACCGCGGACTCGAAGTCCGGCAGCTCGGACGGCGTCATGTTCCACCGCTCCTGGAGCGCTTCGATCGTGCCGTGCCGTTGGCGCAGCCAGGCGAAGAAGCGAGCCTTCTCGAACGGATCGCGCGCCGAGCGCGGTCCTTGGAACAGCCGCTTCGGATCGAACATCGTCGGCTCGTTGATGAGATCCCACTGCACGTTCCTGGACTCCGTATGGCGGGAGACGACCGAGGCGATGAACCGCTTCTGGGCCTCGACGCTGCGCGGGTCAAGGTACGGATTCGCGCCTTCCCACGCTTCCGGCGTGAAAGAGAAGAAGTTGAAGGTCAGCTCCAGCCCGTGACGGGCCGCCGTCAGAATGAACGCGTCGATCGCCCGCAGCGTCTCCTCCGTCGTATGACCGTCGACGAACGCGAAGTTCCGCCATGCCGTCCAGATGCCCGTGCGAATCAGATTGATGCCCGCCTTCTCCATCTGCCCCATATCGCGGTTCCAGGCGGACACGTTCGGCAGGAACAGGAATTTTCGCGCCACGTCCGAAGTCATATACGTCATGCCGACGATCGGCATCGGCTTGCCGTTCTTCACGAAATAATCGCGTCCGCAGCGCAGCGATTCTCCGCTCGCGAGCAGCTCGCGGTCCATTCCCCAGAACCCTTGGCGGAGCGTCCGGCGCTCGCCGTCGCTAGCGGTCAGCGCGCAGACGACCTCGTACAGCCCCGCTTCCGCGGCGATCGGGAGCGCGGTACGCAAGAAGCCGATATCATTCGACGTCTTCAGGTCGCCTTCTCCGCTCCACACTTCCGCGCCTTCGCGCAGTACGCTCAGCGCGTAACGCCACGAGCGCGAGTCGGCGCGGCGGATCGTCTGATACTGCATCGACAACACCGGCTTCTCGCCCGGTTCGTAGCTCGCGTAATTCGGTTTCACCCAAGCCTCCGTTACCGGCCGTCCGGCGAATGTCGCCCAAGACCGCAGCGCCTGAGCGCCGCCGCTGCGCCAGAACGTCTCGTTCACCTTCTGGTTGATCAACACCCAACGCCCGCCGGCGTAATCGCCTTTCGTATGCTCCAGCAGCACGGCCGGCGCCGCCACCTCGCGCCCGTCCTTCGAGATGCCCTTTAGCAGCGGATAAATATGCGCGTCCATCGGGCCGCTCGAGCCGAGCTGGTCCGGGTGGTCGTCGCTGCGCGTGACGTGGAGGATCAGTCCGTACGTGTCCTCGATGCCGAACAGGGATTCATGCGAGGCGAACAACGGGAGATCCGGGTTGTGAGCCAGCGAAGCGATCGGATCGCGCTTGACGCGAAGCGTCTCGTGGATCAACAGCTGCGCGTGGTAAGCGGTCTGTTCGCGTTCGGCCTTCCAGCTCCCTTCTTCGTCGTTCACCGGAATCTTGAACGGCGCTCCGCCCGTATGAAGCAGTCCTTTGCCTTGGCGCAAATAGCTTAGAATCGCGCTCCAAGCCGACTTCGGGAAATACGGTCCGTGCAAATGAACGAGACATTCGCCTTCATCGCCGGCAAGCGCCTCGGCCAGCTCGTTCGCGTTCACGATGCGGAATGCGTCGTTCAGCTGCTCGAGCGTCTCGGCCGCTAGCGGCTGACCCGGGTATGGGAATGTTTCGTCATAAAATAATATCGGCTTCATTGGATGAGTCTCCTTGTTAGGTATGTTTGGTTCGTGTTATGATTTTCTCAGTCAATTTAAGCGTAATGTTAGTAATCGTCAAGAGGAGAATCCGAACTTATGGCCAAAATATCGATGCAAACCATTGCGGATCATCTCGGTTTGTCCAAGTATTCCGTGTCCCAGGCATTATCTGGCAAGCCTGGCGTCAGCGAGGAAACCCGGCAGCGCGTTTGGGCCGCAGCCAAAACGTTAGGTTATCGTTTGGGTAAATCAGACAGTGAATTGGCAGCGGCCGCAACGCCGGCGTCCTATATTCTGATCTGGATCGATGAACGCCAAGCGCAGGATCCGGCTTATTGGGGACGCGTCCTGTCCGGCATATCCGCGGGCGCGAGCGCCTTGGGCTGGCATTACGTTATGACCTCCGGCAGCGGCGGCAACTCCGGGCGTCCCTCCTTCCCCCATTACCTGGACGAAGGGCTATGTCTCGGCCATCTGATCGTCGGCCGAATGCCGACGGCATCGGTCGCCTCCATCTATCAGATGGGGCAGCCGGTCGTGCTGATCGATCACCGCGACCCGTTGATCGAAGCCGATTCGGTGTTCAACGACAATGCGGAGAGCGGCGCCCGGCTGGTCCGCCACCTTGCGCAAGCCGGCCGCCGTTCGCTGCTGTTCGTCGGCGACGATTCGTTCGCCGTCAGCTTCCGCGACCGGTGGACGGGATGCCGGCAGGCCGTGGAGGAATTAGGCGGACGAACATCGGGCTGCGTGCTACGGAAGCTGACGATCCGCTACAAGGAGACCGGGTGGCAGGATAATCTGGGGCGCAAAGCGGAGCAGCTGCTCGCCGAGCATGACATCGACGCCATCGTCTGCGCCAACGACCACATCGCGCTGGAGCTGATCCAGCTATTGAAGAAACGCGGCGTCGACATCCCGGGACGGTGCGCGGTCGCCGGCTTCGATAATATCGAACAGGCCGCCTACTTCGACCCGCCCCTGACGACGATTGAGCTGGCGAAGGAAGTGCTCGGCTACCGCGGCGTCGAGCAGCTCGCCCGCCGACGCGAGAACCCCGGCGCGCTCGCGGAACGGATCGCGCTGTCCTCCAGGCTGGTCGTGCGGCAGTCCGGATAGACGGGACGAAAGGGCTCCGCCCTTTTAACCCGACATTTATTGCTTCCTCCCCCTTCCCCTCCGCTGCAATGCTGTCAGGTTAAGAGGGCTTCGCCCTTTTAACCCGAGTTTTGTAGCTCCCTCCTCCCACCTCCTCCGCCGAGGAGGCTCCACAGCCTATGCTTCCGAAGTGCGCTTTCCGTTGGAAAGCGTTCAGGGCTTTGCCCAAGCGTATGCTTCCGAAGTGCGCTTTCCGTTGGAAAGCGTTCAGGGCTTTGCCCAAGCGTATGCTTCCGAAGTGCGTTTTCCTTTGAAAACGCTCAGGACTCCCTATTTCGTGCTGACATGTTTGTTCGCGGTCGGCGGGAAGGATTGAGTGTGGCACGCTTTTATCCTGGCGGACAAAGCTTCAGTGGGTTTTGAAATCAGTCCTCAGACATAAGCCTGTCATATATGGGGGCTTCACCAAAACGACCAGAAGGCTCGCGGCTCAAGGCCGCGAGCCTTCTTAGGTTCGACTTCCTTGCCCTCGCCTCTGCCTGGCGCGGACGCTTACGTATGATGCTTCTCCTTATACTCCTTCGGCGTCATGCCGAATGTCCGCTTGAACAGCTTGTTGAAGTAGACCGGATCGAAATAGCCGACCAGCTGCGAAATTTCGTAATTGCGCAAATGCGGGTGATCGGTCAAAAACTGCTTCGCCTTCTCCATCCGCAAGCCGATGACGTAATCGGTCAGCGTGAGCCCCGTTCGGCTGCGGAACAACCGGCTGATGTAACTGGCGCTCATTCCGACCGCCTTGGCCAGCTGCTCGAGCTCGAAATTTTTGTTGTATTCCGCATGCAAGATTCGCTTGAGCTCTTCGACCGCATAGTGGTCCCGCTCCTCGCCTTCCGCAAGCCCATCCTCCGCCTCCGGCGCGCCCGACTCGGCGGCCGTGCCTTGATTGACGGACGCGAGCAGCTCGTGCAGCTGCGCCGTATCGACCGGCTTCAGCAAATAGTCCTTCACGCCATGGCGCATCGCCAGTCTGGCATATTCGAATTCCCCGTAGCCGCTCAGCACGGCGATCGGCAGGTCGCGCCGCGCTTCCCGCACCTGCTCGATCAGCTTCAAGCCGTCCATCATCGGCATTTTAATATCCGTTATGAGCAAATCCAGCGCGCCCGGGGCCAAGTTAAGCACGTGCGTCAGCGCGTCCCTCCCGTTCGCATGGGAGCCGACGACGTTGATCGGCAAGCTCATTCTCGACATGATTTTGGCCAGTCCCAGCCGGATGAATTCCTCGTCGTCCACAATGATGATGTTCAAGCCATAACGCCGCCCTTCCGCCGAACCTGTCTATGTCCCACCAGTGTGCCGCATCGGCGGGGAAGTTGCAAGTCCCGCCTCTTATTTGACCGCGCCGTTGGTTACCCCCGCGAAAATGTACCGCTGCAAGAACAAGTAGAGCAGCGCCGTCGGAATCATGATGATTAAGAGCGCCGCGGACACCATCTGCCAATCGCCGCTGTTATTGCCGAAGAAGCGCATGAGCGACGTGGACACGACCACCTTCTCGGGACTTGGCAAGTACAAGAGCGGCACGAAAAAGTCGTTGTAGATCCCGATGACCTTCAAGATCGCGATCGTCGCCGTCGCCGGCACGAGCAGCGGGAAGATGATCGTCGTGAAGATTTTAAGCAGCGACGCGCCTTCGATCATCGCGCTCTCGTCCAGCTCGTACGGGATGTTCCGGATAAATTGGAGATAGATGAAAATCATGAGCACGTCGGCGCCGACGTACAGCAGCACCGGTCCGCCGAGATGATCGTGCAGGCCGAGGCTTTGAATCGTCTTGAAGTTGACGACCTGCGTCGTAATGCCCGGGATAATCGTCGCGAACATGAAGAGGCCGATGATCAAACCGCTGCCTTTGAATTTGAACCGGCCGACCGCGTAACAGAACGCCGAGCCGAGCGTGAGGTTCAAGACGAGCGTGCAGACGATGATGATCAGTTGATTGCCGAACGCCGACGTCATGTCCGCGGCTTGATAGGCTTGGCCGAAGTTGCTGAAATTCAGGAAGCTGTCCGGCAGCGACGTCGCCGGCTTCAGATTGAATTCATCGCGTGTCTTGAAAGCGTTCGCCACGATAATATACGGCGGGTAGAGCACGCCGAATACCGCGACGAGCAGGGAGAGATATTTGACCGTCGTCCAGATCGGAGTTCGTCTTTCCATGTTAGTCTTGGCCTCCCCGGTTCAGAAGATAACGTTGTATCGAAAGGAGCACGACGACGAATGCGAGCAGCACGACGCTCATCGCCGACGCCAGTCCGTAATCGTTGAACTGGAACGCCGTCTCCACGATTTTCATGACAAAGGTTTCGCTTGCGCCCGCCGGTCCGCCCTTCGTGACGATGTACGGCAGATCGAATACTTCGAGCGCGCCGGTCACGGTGAGGAACAGATTAAGCTCGATGATCTTATACAGATTCGGCAGCGTAATATGAAGGAACGATTTCCAGCCCCCCGCTCCGTCGATCGCCGCCGCTTCGTAAATATCCGACGGAATCGCCTGCAGCGCGGCCAGATAGACGACCATGTTGAAGCCCATGAACCGCCAGAAACCGATCGAAGCCAGCGTGTAATTAATCATGCTTTCGTTGCCGAGCCAGCTCGTATCGCTGGCGAAGCCCAGATGGCCAATCAGGAAATTAAGCGAGCCTTGCGTCGTATCGAATACGTAGCTGAACAAATACGCGACCGCGACGCCGTTCAGAATATACGGCAGGAACAGCATGAGCCGGAAGAAGTTCCGCCCTCGCAGCTTGCCGTTCAGGATGACCGCGAAATAAATCGCGACGATGTTCTGCACGATGCCGACCGCGAAATAAGCGAAGTTGTTTTTGAAAACGCCGAAAATTTCGGGATTGCTGAACACTTCCTTGTAGTTATCCCAGCCGATATAGTCCGAAGTCGGACTCATTCCGTCCCAATTCGTGAAGCTGAGGCGAACGAGTTCTAGCGCGGGATAATACGCGAACGTGAGAAGCAGCAGTACCGGTATGGCGACGAACGCGATAATGATGATTTTTTTCTGCGTGGAAAAGTTTAATCTGCCCAGCATGTCTTCCCCTCCCTCCGATTCCTGGCGCCTGACAAGGGAGGCAAGGTCAGCATGCGCCCGGAAGCGCGCGTCCTTGCCCGATTGATTAGCCCCCGTCAAGCTTCTCGTCTATTGTTCTATTGAATCTTCTTTCTCGCTTTCGCCCATTGCTCGTTCGCTTTGTCGATGACTTTGATCGGATCCTTCGACAGCACGAATTCCTGCACGAGCGCTTCTTGATCGATCTTCGCCTCGTTCTGGATTTGGGTCGCTTTGTCGCTGCCCGCCACCGCTTCGACGAATGTCGGGTTATAGCCCTTGAACTCGGCCAGCTGCGCGAGTCCGGATGGTTTGTTCTTCAGCGTCGGGATGAAGCCCGCGAAGTCCTCGTAACCGGATTCCTCGATCATCCAGTGAATGAACGCTTTGGCCGCCGCCGTGTTGCCGTCTTTGCTGGCCGCGTAGAAGTAGTCGGAGCCGAGCGGCGCCTTCGGCGTGCCGGAATTGTCGGCCGGGAACGGGAAGAAACCGACGTCTTCGGATTTGGCGCCTGCGCCGATGACTTGATTGATGACCCAGTTGCCAAGGCCGTACATCGCGAACTTACCGGTCGCGATATCCTTCTTCGATTGCTCCCAGTTCGTGGAGTTGACGTCTTTCTCAAGGAAACCTTTGGCGTACATTTCGCGGATGATGCTCCACGATTGGAAGTATGTGCTGTCTTGCGCGTAAGGCGTATCCGTCTCGGCGCGCATATTGGCGACGTCCGGCTTGCCGGAGATGATCGACACGACGTCGTTGGACCAGGCGCCGAGCGGCCATTTGTCCTTGAAGTTCGAAGCGAACGGCACGATGCCGGCGTCCTTCAGCTTCTGGCTTGCCTCGTAGAACTCGTCGAGCGTCTTCGGCACTTCCGCGATACCGGCTTTGGCGAACGCCTGCTTGTTGTACACGATGCCGAACGTGTTGCCCCCGGTGGAGACGCCGTAGCTTTTGCCCTCGAACGACTTCAGATCCTTGAAGTTAAGCTCGTCCGAGAACGAGATGTCATCGAGCGGCGCGAAATATTTCGGGAAGTCCGCGTTCGGGATCGCGTCGGCGATCAGCACGACATCCGGGTATTTGCCCGAGGCGATGCGCACTTTGAGCTGCGCGTTGTAATCGTTGGCGATCGACTCGAATTTGAGATCCACGCCCGGGTACTTCGCTTCGAATTTCTTTTCGTAATCGTTGTATTCCTTGTCGATCATGTCGGTCCGGTTTGTAAGGAACGTGACTTCGCCTTTCACTTCGGAGTTGGCAGCGCCTTCATTGGTCGCCGTGGCATCCCCTTCGGCATTGCCTCCGGCACCCGCGTTTGCATTGGCATTCGTACCGGCGTTGCCGCTTTCTGCTGCTTCTCCGTTATTCCCGCCGTTATTGCCGCCCGAGCAGGCCGACAACGAAAGCATAGCGACAAGCGTCATCGCGAGTAGTGCGGATTTTCTCATTTTCCATTCCCCCTGGTATATTGGTATCGCTTTCATCAAGCACATGGTTAGTGTATCTCACTACCAAACGCGAGAAAATGGTCTGAATTGTTATTTATAGTCTTACTTTTACCTTTGCTAAAAAAATGATAATTTTTGCCTAACTCGACCATAAAACTCATTTTTAACCGTTTTCATTTTGAGATACCCCCTAAAATAATAGAGATAAACAAAACAAATTGACCTTTTGTTATTCAATTGTTATGATCAGGGGCAAATGATTCATTATCATACTAGAGTGAGGCGATATCCGATGAGCACGAATGAACAGTATGGCAGGAAAGATCCGCTTAGTCTGAAAGACGAATACTTCGCGGGCATGACGTGGGGATGGACAGGCGTCCGCGGAACGTGGGTCGCATCGGAAGCGGAACGGTCGATGGAGGCGATGGCCGAGCGGCTCGGCGTCAATTGGACCGCCATCTCGTTCGGAGCGCTGCAGGACCATCCGCAGGCGACCGAAATCAAGTTCGCGGAAGAGCCGACGGTGACGGACGACGAAGTACGCGGCGCGATTCGCAAAGCGCAGTCGCTCGGGCTGAAGGTCGTGCTGAAGCCGGTCGTCAATTGCCGGAACGGCACGTGGCGCGCGCACATCAATTTCTTCGACATCGACGTGCCGTGCGAGCCGAAGTGGTCGGATTGGTTCGCCTCTTATACCCGCTTCATCCTTCATTACGCGCGCATCGCCGAAGAGACGGGCACCGACATGCTCTGCATCGGCTGCGAGATGGTGCAGACCGACCGCCGCGAGCGGGAATGGCGGCAGCTGATCGCGGACGTTCGCGGCGTCTATTCCGGCCCGATTACGTACAACTGCGACAAATATCAGGAAAATCAGGTCGCTTGGTGGGATGCCGTCGACGTCATCTCCTCGAGCGGCTACTACCCGATCGACGATTGGGAGGCGCAGCTGGACCGGATCGAGCCGATCGTGCGCGCGTTCGGCAAGCCTTTCTTCTTCATGGAGGCCGGCTGTCCGAGCCGCGAAGGCTCCCCTTATGTCCCGAACGACTGGGGTCTGGAAGGCGCGCCGAGCGAGCAAGCCCAGGCCGACTGGTACGATGCCGCGTTCGCGGCCTGCGACGCCCGCCCGTGGGTACAGGGGTTCATGTTGTGGGACTGGCCGCCGAAGCTGTACGCGCCCGAGGATGCCGCCGGCAATGACGATTATTGCATGTTCGCGAAGAAGGCCGAACCGATCGTGCGCGATTATTACGCCAAGCGATTGCGGGAAGCCGCGTCCAGCCAAACGGCTGAGCAGTAATGCTTGCTAAGCCATAGCCAAACGGCATTCATTCTATGCAAAATCGACAATACAACAAAAGCCGACTTCGGATTTCCCGAAGTCGGCTTTTGTTCTTTGAAGATCTAGCTGCCGCAACCCTATGATCACATGCTAACAGCCGCTTATCCGCTTACCGCCTAGCTCTTGCTTCCTTCCATTTCGCGTTCATGGCCTGGAAGCCTTCATCGAGAATTTTGGCCGCGACGAGCTCTTGGATGAAGTCGCCGGACCAGAAGGCGATCTTCGCCTTATTGGCGATCGAGAGGAAGGTCTCGCTCGGCACGGTGCTCTCCAGCAGAATCGGGTCGTAGGACAGAAATTCTTTATACTGCGGCAGCGTCGGTTCTTTGTTCGTCTCCACCGACAGGAAGCCCGATTGCTCCACGTAGCCCGATTCGCGCACGAAGAACGTGATCCACGCCTCGGCCAGCGGCTTGTTCTCGCTGAACTTGCTAATCCCGACGAACCAGTCCGGCGAGATCGGGGCGTACCGTCTGTCCGCATCGTTATCGTACGGGAACGGGAAGAAGCCGATATCTTCCGGCTTCGCCCCCGCCTCGATCACCTGCTTGATCGACCAGTTGCCCATCAAATACATCGCCGCGCGGCCCGAGGCCAACTCGGCCTTGGACGTCTCCCAGCTGTTGGACATCAAGTCCCGCTCCGTATAGCCTTTATCGACCAAGGTGCGGACGATCGTCAGCGCCTGGCCCCAAGCATTGTCCGTTCGCCATGGATCGTCGACTTCCGCCATCCGGTTCAGCGTATTCGGATCGCCGGTCATGAAGCTGACGAGCCGCTCGCCCCACTCCGTCATCGGCCACTGCGCGCCGTAGTTAATATATACCGGCACGATGCCCTTGTCCTTCAGCCTCCGGCACGCTTCATAGAATTCTTCCAAGGTCCGCGGCACTTCCGTCACGCCCGCCGCGGCGAATGCCCGCTTGTTGTAGACGATGCCATCCGACGAAATGCCGGTCGCGATGCCGTACCGATTGCCTTGATACGATTTGAAATCGGCAAAATGAACATTCTCGAACATCGTAGCCGGCAGCGGCTCGAAATAGCCGGACAGCTCCTTCGTCGATAGCTGGTTCGGCAGCAGAAGCACGTCGCCGGCCGTTCGCGTGGCGAGCCGCATCATGACGTCGCTCTCGTAATTGGTCAAGCCTTCGAACCGGATATCCACGCCCGGATGCGACTGTTCGAATTCGCGGGCATAGGCATCCATCGTGCCGTTCTCCATCAGATCGATTCGGTTGGTGAGCACCGTAAGCTTACTCGCCGCTCCCGTCGATTCGATAACGGATCCACCCGCCGGCTCTTTGTTCGCCTGCCCTTCTTCGTTCCCCGTGCCGCTGCAGCCTGCCGCCAGCATTCCCGCAACGATCACGGAGACGGTCATTTTCATGTATCGCCAAGCCACGTCCATCCCGCTCACCCTCCTCTCTCTAACCGATCTAAGCTGATCTCCGATTGTTCGCCACGCCCGGCCGTCATAAGCGGCAGTCGAATCGTAACCGCCGTGAAAAGCCCGGACGCGCTTTCGATATCGATTCCGTACGCGATTCCCCAATGAAGCTTGATTCGTTCGTTGACATTGACCAGTCCGATCCCCTCGTCTCCGTCCGGCGCCCCGCGCACGAGCTTCGCCCGAAGCCGTTCGAGCGTCTCCGGCTCCATGCCCAGTCCGTCGTCCATGACCCGGATCTCCACGTAACGATCCGTCTGCCGCGCCTCGATATCGAGCGACATATACGGCTTATTGTCGTCCAGGCCGTGCAGCGTGGCGTTCTCCACAAGCGGCTGCAGCAGCAGCTTGGCCATTGGATAAGCGAGCAGCTCGGGCGGGATTTGCGTCTGAAGCCGGAACCGGTTCGGATAACGACGGTTCAGCAGCTGCACGTAATGGCCGATATGGACCAGCTCGCGCTCCAGCGTTACTTCTTCGTTCACGTTGCTTATGCTGTAGCGCAGCTGCTTGCCGAGCAATTGAATCATCTCCGCCGCGTCGGCGTCGTCGTTCAATTCGGCGGCCATGCGGATCGTCTCCAGCGTGTTGTACATGAAATGCGGATTGATCTGGCTTTGCAGCGCATGCATTTCCGCTTCCCTTCTGCGGCTCTCGCTGCGGAAAATGTCCTGAATCAGCTCCTCGATCCGCGCGATCATCCGGTTGAACTGTCTGCCGAGCTGACCGATCTCGTCGCCGTACCGCACCTGGAACGTCGCCTTGAAATCGCCGTCCTGCACCGTTCGCATGAGCTGCATCATCTTGCGCAGCGGCTTCGTCAACGCGAACGAAACCAGCGTCGAGATCAGCAGCGCGAGCGCGACCGTCGCGAGCGTGGCGGCCAACGTAACGTTGCGGATCACCCTCGAATCCTTGGTCAGCGCGCGCTCGGGAATGGCCGCTATCGCCTTCCATTCCGTATTGGGGCTTGTCATGTAGATGAACAGCTGGCGTTCGCCCGCAATCTCGCCATAGAAGCTGCCTTGTTCGCCTTTCGCGTTCGCGAACATCGGCTCGTCCGAAATGTCGGCGGTCATCCGAGTCCGATCCGCGCTGTAGATAACGCGTCCCGTCTCATCCACGATAATCGACTCGCCCTGCGTCACGTCATCGAGCGTCTTGATCTGGTCCTGTATGACCGACATATCTGCATCGACCGCGATCAGACCGATCGGCTGCAGCGCTTTGTCGATGATTTTGCGGACGACGGTGAACGCGTACTTATCGCTGTTGAGCATGCTGACGTACTTCCGGGTTCCGAGCAGCACCGGTTCGCCGCCGGATACCGAAGCCGCCGATTCCCACGTCCGATAGCTATCCGCGAGATTCTGCCTGAGACCGCCGGACTCCGCTTGACTGTAAGCGTTCCCATGCAAATCGAAAATATAAACCGACGTCGCCCCGCGCTTAATGTTGTTGATGAACGAAACGTTGCCCTGAATGCCCCGCTGAATTTGGAGCAGCTGGTCGAACGCCGGCGCCGCGGACGCGTTCCCGTCCGCGCCGATTTGCTCGCGCATGGCGTAATATTCGTTCGACCGGGATAAATTGAATTTGATGTCGTCCTGGTAAGCCGGAATGGAGGTCATGTTGACCATGTCCTCGATGTAATCGTCGACCCGCCCCATCATGCCTTCCAGCATGTTCGTCGAATACCGGATGGCCGTCCGCTGCGTGGACTCCGCGTAATTCACGTACGAGAAGTAGCTGATGAACGTCAGCGGCATGGTTACTAGCAGCAGAAACACCAGCAGCAGCTTCCGTTCCATTCGCATCTCGATCACCCGCGTCCATTGGCGGCGCAGGAATTGGCTCATTGTATCATGTTCCTCTCTCTAGCGTCAGTACCCTAAGTGTAAGCGATTTACCGCGACGTGAATAGAGGTGAACAAAGGGCTTCGCCCTTCGACCCGTACTTTCATCCATCCTAGCCTTCCTCCGTTGCTCCCTCCCCCCACCTCCTCCGCCGAGGAGGCTCCAAAGGGCTTTGCCCAAGCGCATGCTTCCGAAGTGCGTTTTCCTTGAAAACGCTCAGGACTCCCTATTTCGTGCTCGCATGTTTGTTCGCGGTCGGCGGGAAGGCTTTAGTGTGGCACGCTTTTGTCCTGACGGACAAAGCTTCAGTGGGTTTTGAAGTCCGACCTAAGACCTACGCCTGTCAACTATAAGCCCTAGTTGGCTTCAGCGGTCGTTTTTCCTTAACCTGACAGCCTTCCCCCTCCATTGGAGGGGAACCAGAAGGTTAGCACCCTCTGGACTCTGCTAATGAGCGCGACTCGTGACGCGGCCGTCTTCGATGTGTGCTTTCATGGTGAGCTCGCGTTTGTCCTGTCGGCCAAAGCTTCTTTTCGAGCATCTTCGCCACGATTTGCCTTTTGGCGGTGTCCTGCTGCGTTACCTTCTCTTGATAATTTCGTTCTGACCTTCGCTTTCGTCCGCTTTCGCAGACACGCTTTACGTCTAAATCGACATCATGAACTCAAAAAAAACGCCGTCCTCGCTTCATGCGACGGTCCGGCGTTATGAACATTCGTTATTTCGCCTCGATCCGCGAGGCCACGACTCTGTCGCGGCCGCCGTTCTTGGCGGCATACAAGTTCCGGTCGGCTTCCGCCAGCAGCGCCGAAGCCGCGGCCACTCCCGCGGCGGCCGTGCAGACGCCCAGACTCGCCGTGACGGCCAAGCCCGGCGCGAACGCGCCCCAATCCGCCGAACGGATCGCCGCGCGAAGCCGCTCCGCGAAATCGAGGCCTTTGGCGGCGTCGTACCCGGGACATAGCAGCAGAAACTCCTCGCCCCCGAGCCTGGCGGCTTTGGCCGGCTCGATCGCCGCCGCATCCAAGATTTTGGCCACCTGCACCAGAACCTGATCGCCCGTCTCGTGCGACAACGTGTCGTTAATTCGTTTGAAATGATCCACGTCCACCAGGACGGCGGTCACATGCTGACCGTGCGTCGCGTTCATGAGCATGGCATCGAGCCGTTCGCCGATGACGCGCCGATTGTATAAGCCGGTGAGCGGATCGCGCTGGGCAAGCTCCCGGAACCGATCGCTGCTGCGGCGCGCCTCCTCGGTCTCGAAGACGGCATGGAGGATTCGCGCTCTGGTCTCCCGCTCGGATGATCGGAGCGCGTCGGCTTCCGCATGATATTCCCGGTATTCCTCATAGGCTTCCTTGTAGCGATCCATGGCGGCGTACAGCTGGGCTTGCTCCAACCGGATGCGGGCCACGAATCCTTGAAAGCCGTGCTTCACGCAATTGCCCCGCGCTTCGTTCAACGTCGCTTGCGCGCGTTCGTAATGTCCTTGCAGCCGCTGCGCTTCCGCGACCGTAATCTGGCATTCGAACATCGCGAACAGATCGCCAAGCTTGCGGCCGCTGCGGTAGGCGTCGAGCAGCGGGCGCAGCGTGCGTTCCGCCGCTTCCGGCCTGCCCGCCAGCAGCTCGATGCGGGAGATCGTATCCAACTGCGAAGACACGAGCGGAATCCCGTGCCGCTCGGCGAAGGCCGCCATCTGGCCGGCGAGCCGTTCCGCTTCCTCCACGTCTCCGATTTCGTACCTCGTATACGCCATGTTGTTCAACAGGTACAGCTCTTGCTGCACATGATGAATGGCGGCGTCGATTTCCATGATCTCTTGATACCTGCGCCGGGCTTCCTCGTATTCGCCGTTGGCATCGAGGGAGAGCGCAAGCAGCATCAGATGATTGCCGCGCGTCTGCGGCAGCGAATCCGCGGGCAAGTATTCCAGCGAATGAAGCGCTTGCTCGAGGGCGCTCGACATGTCGCCCAATCGAAAGAAGAACGCCGATAGATGCCGGCAGCTTCGGGCGAGCACCGCCATATCGCGATTCCGCTCCGCCCAGGCGTTGATCCGCCGAATCGCTTGTCCGGCTTCCGCCAGATCCCCTCCGCGCATGATCGCATTCGCTTTAATTAACTGCGCCCTCTTGTGAAACGCAGGCGGCAGATCGGCGTCCGTCAAGTCGCACGCCGCCCGTCCGACGGCAATCGCCATGTCGATGTCTTCATAATGGATGATTTCCAGATCATTCAGCAATCGCGCATAGTCGTCCTCGCTTCGCAGCGGCGCACGTTCCGCAGCCGCCGCTCGCCGCCAGTTCTCCTCGAGCGGGGTGAAACAATACGGGCAGCGATCCGTCGCGGCTTGGAGCTCGGACCAGCCGATCGTGATCTTGCATTGCCGGCAACGGTCAAAATGAAACTGCAAACGATAACCCCCCCGGATCGAGGCAGACCTCAATCTCTCGGATAATTCACGCTCATAATATCCATGAAAGGCACTTTGTCCGTTCCTTCCGCGGTCACCACGTGCACGCGGCCCGTTCGCGAGTCCATCTTGACGATCTGCCCGCGAACCGCCGCTTCGCGTCCCCAGACCGTCAGCAGGATGACGGAATTCTCTTGGTACGCCTCCGTTAACTGATTGCCCAACTCTTCCAGCACGAACTCGTCCCGCGTGGGACGCTTCGGAATTTTTGCTTTCGCCATAACCGTTCCTCTTCTCTATCCGCGACCTAACGTCCGAATCTAGCAATAGGCATTAGTATACCACGAAGCGCATGCAGAAACGAAGCAAAACCGATATTCCGACCTCGACAAACTTTTCCTCTATCGGGCGATCCCCCATTTGACGAAATATAAGCATAGATCACTTCACGACAGTAGAAGAATAGAATAACGATGATGGGGGAAACATGACGTGAAGAACAGCCAAGATTTCCGTTCGCTCGAACTCATGCTGCGCGAGTACGGACACAACGGGCACTCCCACCTTTATTTCGCGGGAGACAAGCGGTTATTTTGGGAGAAGAGCGGCAAAGCGGTTATCGTCTATCGCGATTTCCATAATCGAAGCGTCGTGCTCGGCGATCCGATCGGGGAACCGGAGGCGGTTAGCGGCCTGATCGGCGAGTTCGCGCGCGCCTGCAAGAAGCAGCGCAAAATCCCCGTTTTCTATCAGGTGAAATCCGCGCTGCTCCGGGATTACCGGGAATCCGGCCTGAACGCGATCAAACTCGGGGAAGAAGCCAGGATTGATCTGGAGGGCTTCCACACGGCTGGCAAGGCGTGGGTCAAACTGCGGACGCGCGTGAACAAGTTCGAGCGCAACGGCTGCCGCTTGGAAGTGCTTCGTCCTCCCTTCGCGCCTGATTTCATGGCCGAAATCGCGGCGATCTCGGCGGAATGGCTCGGCAAGCGAAAAGAGAAAAGCTTCTCCGTCGGCGCGTTCTCCGAGACGTACGCAGGACGTTTCCCGATAGCGGTTCTTCGCGAAGAAGACGGGACGATCGCCGCGTTCGCATCGCTCGGCGGCGGGGAGCATCTGCCTGCCGATCTATCGGACGAAGCGTCCGCGCACCTTACGATCGATCTGATGCGCCATCGCGCGGGCTGCGCGCACGGCACGATGGACGTGCTGTTCATTCTGCTGTTCCAATGGGCCAAGCAAGCGGGATACCGTCAATGCAGTCTCGGTATGGCCCCCCTTGCGAACGCGGGCGATTCGACGATCGCGCGGCTTATTTATAAATACGGGAACCGCTTCTATAACTTCAAAGGACTATATGAATATAAGAACAAATTCGGGCCGCAGTGGGATGAAGTGTTCGTGGCCGCCCCTGCCGGCTCTATGCCGGTGACGATGCTGCTGCTCGCGCTCATGATCAACAAAGGCAAAGCGAATCCTGCCGGATCGCTAACGGCCGAGCCGGTCGCCATCCTTACTGTGCCCGAAAATCGGGGGAATTCTTCACGCAAAAGCACCGTCGCCGAGATTGGCGAGATGCATACGTATCGATAGAAAGAATTCGCTTGAGATAGCGTTACTTCCTATCGGGGACTCCAGTCGCATAGACGATCGAAAAGCCGGCCACTTAGGCCGGCTTTTCCGCGTTGCTTCCCTTGTTCTCCTCGCGCTCACGCTTCCACTCTTCATGCTGCTTCAATACGCATATCCAGATCGAATCCCGCTCGTCTTGCGAATAAGCGGCTAATCGCTCGCCAAACACGTCCGCGAGCAGCGCCAGCCAGTCGTTCTTCCGCGCGACTTCGGTCGTTGCGCAGCCGTCCGCATCCCAAGCCTTCCATACGCAGCCCCGCAGTTCGTTCATCGACTTCTCGTCGCGCTGCCGGACTAGGAACTGATTCATCCACGGCGAATCCGGCGATTGGCTGTAATGCGCGTGATTCGGATGGAACAATGCCAGATCCGGGACAAGCTCAGGCGCGAAATCGACGCCGATATAGCCATGAAGCGGATCGTGCTCCATTCGCCAACCGCCTTCCGCTACGGCCGAAGGCTTCAGCTCGTACGCGAACGGCCCCTGCCGGTACCGGCCGAATGCTAACGGGATCGGTTCGAACGGCATATCGCCAAGGCCGACGTCAATGACATACCGCTGTTCGCCGCTATCCGAACCCTTCAAGTCTACCGTCAAACCAAGGTGAAAATTGTTGACGCCCGCTTCACGCCCGATCGGCTGCACGCCCGCGCGATGCCAGGCGACGTCATATCCGAGCGTGCGAAGCAAGGCGCTGAACGCGCCGTTCAGGTGGAAGCAGTAGCCGCTTCTTCCGGCTGTCATCAGACCGACCGAATCGCGAAGCGCCATCGATACCGGCCGTCCGGCATAAATATCGACCGTCTGCCACGAAATGCGCGCGACATGCGCGCGATGCAGCGCGAACAGAAAGTCCTTCGTCGGCGCTTCCGCGCCTTCGAAGCCAAGTCGGCTTAAATACGCTTCCACTTCGGTACTCGTTAACATGGAAATCCCCCCTACGCGTGACCCGCTTATGGTAAGATAAGCGTATTCGAAATCTGTCCTGCCCGTAATGGTCAGATTGAAGTTGTTTCGAAAGACAGTTTGGCGAGGTGAGCCTTATATTCAACTTCCATCTTCACGATAATGGTCCTGAACCGCTCTATCAGCAGTTGTATGCGCAGCTGCGGAATCAGATTCGTTCGGGCATGCTGCCATACGGTTCTCGATTGCCGTCGGTACGCGCGCTGCAGGCCCACTTCAATATAAGCAAGACGCCGATCGAAACCGCCTATCAAATGCTCGTTGCCGAAGGGTATGCCGTCAGCCGTCCGCGTTCCGGCCTATTCGTCATGAACGAGCTGCAACCCCTGATGCCGGACGAGAGCGTCTTCGCGGAGGGAGCGGAAAGTTGCATGTCCAACCTCCGGTCGTACGCGCAAACCAATCCGCTTCGTTATGCCGAATGTAAGCCGCTTCCGCCCGTCCAGCCAAGCCGAATCGTCGATTTCCGCGCATCGCGTATCGATGCTTCCGCCTTTCCGCTTCGGCTGTGGCGCAGAAGCGTGCAGGAAGCGCTCGAGCACCACGCCTTGGAGCTCGGATCGTATGGCGATCCGCAAGGCGAGTTGGCCTTTCGGGCGACCATCGCCGACTATCTGCGTCAGTCTCGCGGCGTCCAGTGCGGACCGGATCAGATCGTCATCGGCAACGGCATCCGCTACGCCGCGTCGTTGCTCGTTAAGTTGCTCAGCGACGTGGACGCGCTCGCCTGCGAGGATCCGGGCTTTGCCCCGTTCCCCGACTACTTCCGCCGCAGCGGCAAGCGCGTGATCGCTTTGCCCGCCCAACAGATCGCCTCGCAGATCCGCGAGACGGATGCCGGCGCCGTCTACGTCACGCCCTCTCACCAGTTTCCTACGGGCAGCGTCCTTTCCTACGGCGACCGCGAGCGTATGCTCCATTGGGCGGATTCGCGGGGTGCTTATATTATCGAAGATGATTACGACGGCGAGTTCCGATATGGCGGCAAACCCATTCCATCGCTTCAAAGCCTGGACCGAAGCGGCCGGGTCATCTATATCGGAACCTTCTCGAAGGCGTTCTCGCCCGCGCTGCGCATGAACTATATCGTACTTCCGGAAGAGCTCGCCTCTCGCATGAGATCCGAACGGCTTCCGCTGGATGCCCCTTCGCGCATCGATCAATGGGCGATGACGCGGTTTATCGACCAGGGCTATTGGTTCCGACATATCCGTCGAATACGCGGCTTATACGGCAAGAAGCATGATCGTCTGCTTGCGCGAATCCGGGAATATTTCGGCGATCATGCCACCGTTACGGGACATAGCGCGGGTCTCCACATTCAAGTGTCGGTAAGGACGAGTGCAAGCAGCCGCGAACTAATACGATTGGCTGCCGAAGCAAAGGTTGCCGTCTATGACTTCGACAACATGCTGGTCGGTTACGAAAGCATAGGCGCGAACGATGCGCCGATTATCTATCTTGGCTTCGCCGCGCTAACGGAGAAGCAGATCGACGTCGGGGTTCGGCTGCTGCGCGACGCATGGGCGGCTGTGCTTGACGAATAGCGGAAAGGCCAGCATCGCGAAGGATGCTGGCCTTTCGTTATTGCAAACGTATCGTTGGATTCTTACTCGCCTTGAGCAGCCGGTTTCGTCGCGAGCTCGGCAATGCGCTCGGCGGACAAGGCTTCTTTGAACACGTACAGCTCGTCGATCATGCCTTGGTACGGCGTATCCCAGAAGTTCACGCCAAGACCGAACGATGCGGCGTTGGCGGAGAACAGATTCGGGAAGCCCGTACCTTCATACTTCTGCACGCCGTCCACATAAACTTTCAACGCTCCCGAATCGACCGTGAAAGCAACATGATGCCACTCGTTCAGCGGAATTCTGGATTTCGTCGTTCCGTCGATATACGGACTGCTTCCCGACCACAGCATCGTGTTATTATCCCAAGCGCTTGGTACGAGCGACAGCCAGTTGCTGGTAGTACCGCCGAAGAACGTCGTCGTGTGCTGCGTGTACGCTTTCGGATTCAGCCACATGGACACCGTGTACTTGTTGCCGGAAATCAATCCTGCCGGAAGCTTCACGCCCGCGCTGCCGTCGAAGACTGCCGCTTGGCCGGAGACGCCTTCGGCGTAGGTAATCGTGCCGCCCGTATTGTCCAGACGATTGCCCGTCATCGTACCGTCTGCGGACTTGCCGGCGGCATCCTTCAAATTGTCCTCGAAGGCGTAGTGGGCGCTCAACCGGTAATTCGGGTCGTAAGGCGCGACCGTGACTTGGAACGTCTTCGTGGCGGTCTTCTCGCCTTTCTTGATCGTAGCCGTCAACGTCGCGTTCACGGTTGCCGCGCCTTCCGCCGGCTGATGGATGACGCCATTGGCTTCGATGACCGAATCGTCGGACGTCGCCCATGCGATCTCGGCCCCGCGCGCGCCGACCGCCGGAAGCGCTACATTGTCCATGACATGCGAAGTATCGCCGAGCGTAAGCGCGCTCGTGACGTTCGCGACAAGCTGGTTGTCGGAGATGCTCGGCTGCTGGATGCCCCATGCGCTCACGCCCTCACCCGAGATCGCGGTGAACGTCATCGTCTCGCGCTGCTGGAATTCATCCCAACCGCGGACGAACACGCCTTCATAGCTGACTTTGCCTGCCGTGATCGTCGCGCGGTAGCCGTCCTTCAGCTCCCATGTGCCTTGAACCGCGCCGGATAACGTATGGTCGGCATTCAAGCGGATGTCCACGGAATTCGCGATATCGCCCGAATACGTTAAGCCGTGGTTGACGAATTTGTAATCGCCCGGAATCAACTGTTCGCTAACCGTCTGCGCTTTCTCTCCCGTATAACGGGTCGGCGCGACGACGAGCCAGCCGTCCTTGTTCATGAACATCTGATGCACGCGAAGCTCGTGGAACTCGCCCTTTTGCGGGAACCGCGTATGGAAGAACAAGAAATATTTGCCCGCCGTCTCGTCGTAATAGACCGAGTTGTGACCGGAGGAGACGTAGCCGTAGCCAAGACCCAGATCCGGATCGCCGATCTCCCGCATGAACTGGAAATTGCCGATCATTTTGGCGCCGTATGCCGCGTTGTCGGTCCTGTCGTCAGGCAGTACCGCAGGCTGCTCGTCCGTATCCACGTAAGGACCATCGGGGTTCGCCGAGCGGAATTGGCGCATGTTGTAGCCGCCGGTCGCGCCGAGCCAGCCGTACGTGACGTTCAAGTAATAATACTTCGTGGCTTCGTCGTACACGATGAACGGGCCTTCGCCGGACTTGAAGTAGCCGCCCGCGATTTTCGTGCCGAAGTAGCGGTCGATCATGCGGCCGTCCGCGGTGACGCCGTCCGTCTTCGGATAGATGGCCTTGCCCGTCGCCGGATCGATCTCCAGCAAGAAGATACCGCCCGACCAGGAGCCGTACGTCATCCACAGCTTGCCTTCCGCGTCCTTGAGAATCGTCGCGTCGATCGCGTTCGGATAGTCCTTGTTGTTGAAGGTGCCGTCGGCGTTGAACCAATTCGCGTTCTCGCCGTCCAGCTTTTGCGCGTCGATCAAGGATTTGATGTTCGTGTTATCCCACTTCTTGTCGACGTTGCTGTTCGCGTCTTTGGCCGAATCGCGGGTAAAGCCGGAATAGACGAGCGTATCGGCATAGATATAAGGACCTTCGATCGTCTTCGATACGGCCAGGCCGATCGCCGAGCGAATGTACGTCGAAGATGCGCTGTAATACAACATGTATGCGCCCTTCGAGCCGTCCGCGTGCACGTAATCTTCGTTCCAATATACGTCCGGCGCCCATACGGCGAAGCCGCCTTTGCTGTCGGCGTCGTTCTCGCCCGCCCATTTGAACGAACCTGCGAGATTGCTGGACAGATCGCCGAAGACCACGTTGTTCGGCGTCGTGTAGCCGTTCGTGAAGGTGGTCCAGTTCAACAGGTCGGTCGACTTGGCCGCTTCGATATGCGAGCCGAATACATAGTAGGTATTCCCGTTCTTGATCACCGACGGATCATGCACGGACACGTTGCCGAAGGTCGGTCCGGCCGGCGTCGTTGGCGTCGGCGCGCTCGTGCCGGTCGAAGTCGTCGTTGGCGGCACGACCGGCGTCCCGTTTTCGTCCTTGCGGACAACCCGCTTATCGGTCGATTCGATCTTGCCTTTGCCGGTGACCGCTATTTCCTTATCGACATTAATCTCCAGACCGTTGATCGCCGCATTCTCCCCTATGCTGAGCGCCGCTGCGCCATCCAGCACGAGCTTGTTGATTCGTCCGCTGGCTAGATCAAGGTTCGGCGACGATTGCGACAGTACCTTGACCTGTTCGAATTCGCCGCTGAATTGCACGGAAGACTTCTCCGGCAGCAATGGACCGAGTTCGACGGATTTGAAGCCGCCTTTGGCTTGCGTGCCTTCCTCTTCCAGCTTCGCGCCGGACGAGAGTTTCGTGCTGTCAACGGAAGTGCCGCCCTTGCTCGCGATTCTGATCTTGCCGTCCGCCTTGCCGACGTTCAGCGATTCGATGGAAGCGTCTTCAAGCGTGACCGTGTGCTCGCCGCCGCCCGTGACGTAAACCTCGCCTTCGACTTTGACGTTATCCAGCGTCACGTCGCCGTCGCCCACGCCTTCGGTAATATACAGATTGCCCTTCACCGTCGTATCGCGCAGCGTCACGCCGTCTTGGCTAATCACCGCGTTGCGGGTGTCCAGCTCGCCGAACTCGCCTGCCGTATTCAGCACCGAGCCGGCCAGCTCGCGGAGCATGACGACCGCTTCCGCCCTGCTGAGCAGATTGGCGGGTTTGAACGTGCCATCCGGGAAGCCTTTGATGTAGCCTTCGCCCGCGAGCGCTTGTACGGCCGATTGGCTCCACGCCGGCAGCGCTGCCGCATCCTTGAACGATACCGCCTTGTCCGATCCGGCTTGCAGCGAGAATACGCGC
The DNA here is from genome assembly GCF_008124765.1 of Paenibacillus methanolicus. Lineage (GTDB taxonomy): Bacteria > Bacillota > Bacilli > Paenibacillales > Paenibacillaceae > Paenibacillus_Z > Paenibacillus_Z methanolicus. Next base: position 1,110,197 of record NZ_VNHS01000001.1, read on the forward strand.
GCGAGCATGGCCGCGGCTTCCGCTCTCGTCATCGTCGCGTTCGGGCGGACGCGTCCTTGATCGTCGCCTTCCAGGTAGCCTGCAGCAAACGCTTTCATAATTTCCTTATAAAAGAAGTCGCTCTCCTTCAAGTCGGCGAACGTCGCCGAGCCGGCTGCCGTGAATCGGAACGCGCGGTTGACCAGTGTCGCGAACTCCGCCCTCGTTATCGTTTGATCCGGCTTGTATTGCCCTTCGCCGTAACCGTTCACCAGTCCGCTGGCGGCCCATTCCGCGAATTCCTTCTCCGCCCAATGTCCGGCAATATCGCTCTTGGCGGCAGGCTGCGAGGTCTGCGACGCCGTCTCCGAAGCCATCGCCGTTCCCGGCAGCAGCATCGTCATCGCGACCGTTGCGGCCGCGTATTTTTTCATTTTCGATTTCATCCGTTCGCGTCTCCTTTTGATGTCGAATGGCGATCTTGGGGTTGAAACGATTGCCTGCTCGCACCTCCCGCCCGGCTGGCATAGCCTCTACTTAAATTAATGTTTATATTATCTATAAACATATTTATTATCTAATAGAATAGTAACTGTAAGCGCTTATCAAAGTCAATAACATGTCGAAAAGTTTTTGTAGCGTTTTCATTAATCTTTACGCAATTTCATTAATGTTAAAGGCGCAAAGCGATTCCGGCCGTAACTTTAGCCAAGATGTAAAAAAGTACGCTGCTTTCATGAATACTTATCATTCACCGCGAGAAAGAAATGATAGAATGTGCTTACTTATACGAGATTTGCCCTTTATTTGAGACGTATAAGTGCGAGTTCAAAAAGTCGGCATTGTCGACTATTTTTCGAACTGCCTCAAAAAAATACCGAGTATGGGAGGAAAATTAATGTTGATTTCCAATCGAAAAGCCCGGGGGTATTTCGCGATCGCGCTATCGGCTCAGGTAGCCCTGGCGGCGCTGCTGCCCTTCTCCGTCCCCGCGATGGCCGAAGGCCCGGCTGATCCCGCCCCCGTCATCCAGCCCGTCGGCACGGCGAACGGCAAAAAAGTGCTGTTCGACAATACCCACGCCCAGACCGCCGGCGCCGCGGACTGGGTCATCGACGGCGGCTTCTCGGATTTCGGCAACGCGCTGGCGAATAGCGGCTACTACGTGAAGGAATTGCGCAAGGCAAGCCCCATTACCCTCTCGGACTTGCAAGGCTATGACGTGTTCGTCATTCCCGAGGCCAACGTTCCGTACAAAACGAGCGAACAAGCCGCCATGGTGCAATACGTCCAGAGCGGCGGCAGCATCTTCTTCGTCTCCGACCATTACAACGCCGACCGCAACAAGAACCGCTGGGACGCTTCCGAAGTGTTCAACGGTTACCGCCGCGGCGCTTGGTCGAACCCGGCCCAGGGCATGAGCGCGGAAGAAGCCGGCTCTGCGGTCATGCAAGGCGTCGCCAGTTCCGATTGGCTCGCGACGAACTTCGGCGTCCGGTTCCGCTACAACGCGATCGGCGACGTCGGCGCCACGAATATCGTCGCGCCCGCGCAGGCGTTCAACATTACGAACGGCGTGACCTCCGTCGCGATGCATGCCGGCTCCACGCTTGCCATCATCGATCCGAATAAAGCGAAGGGCATCGTCTACCTGCCGTCCACTACCGCCAAGTGGGGCAACGCCGTCGACCAAGGCGTCTATGCGGGCGGCGGAGTCGCAGAAGGTCCTTACGTCGCCGTATCAAAGTTCGGCGCGGGCAAAGCCGGGTTCATCGGCGATTCTTCACCGGTTGAGGACGTGACGCCTAAGTATCTCCGGGAGGAGACGGGCGGCACGAAAACGACTTACGACGGCTTCAAGGAAGCAAGCGACGCGAAACTGCTCGTGAATATGGTGAACTGGCTGGCGACGCCGGAGAGCTATACGTCGCTGAATCAAGTGTCGGGACTGACGCTCGATCAGCCTACGCCGCTCCTGTCGATCGAGACGCCGCAGACGTCGACCGAACCGCAATCCGAGCCATGGGCCGCTCCGGCAGCCGGGTACAAATGGTGGGATGCTTCCACATTCAAGTCCGGTTCTTACGGTTATGCTTCGAGCCCGGGCGGCGGAGGCGGCACCGGCACGAACGTGTTCTTCTCGGAATACGTCGAAGGCAGCAGCAACAACAAAGCGATCGAAATTTACAACGGGTCCGGCGCGTCGATCAGCTTGAGCGGGTTTACGATCGCGCAGTCGAACACGACGGCGACGATCAGCTTGACCGGCACGTTGGCCAGCGGCGGCACGTACGTGGTGGCGAACGCGAGCGCGTCCAGCGCGATCTTGGCCAAAGCCAACTTGACCAGCTCCTCGCTAGCCTTCAACGGCGACGATGCCGTGACCTTGAAGCAGAACGGCACGACGATCGACGTCATCGGCACGGCCGGCTCGTCCTTCGGAACGGACAAGACCCTCGTGCGCAAAAGCTCGGTCGCCGCGGGCAGCACGTCGTATGTCGCGACGCAGTGGGATGCGTACGCTGCCGATACGATTACGTATCTCGGGTCGCACGCGGGCGGTTCGTCGAACGCGGCTCCCACCGTCGCCACGCCGATCGCGGACCGTTCCGCCGCGGCGGGCAGCGGCTCGTTCGCCGTCGATGCTGCGGGCACGTTCCAGGACGCGAACGGCGATGCGATCACGCTTACGGCGGCGTCGAGCAATTCGTCCGTCGCCACCGTCTCGGTAAGCGGCAAGACGCTGACCGTCACGCCGGTCGCGGCCGGTTCGGCCACGATTACGGTGACCGCGGGCGACGGCAAGGGCGGCACGGCCAGCGATGCATTCAACGTCACGGTCACGAGCGCCACCGCCGCTTCGCTGTCCGAATCGTTCGATAGCGGGAGCAAGACCGCTTACACCGCAGGCAGCGTGACGCTTGGCAGCGGTGCCTGGTATTTCGACAACGCGCTGATCGGCAACTCGACTTCCGATCGGAAGAACGGCACCCAATCTGCGCGGGTGAGAGCCGCAGGCTCCATCGCAATGAGCTTCAACGCCGCCAAAGCCGTCAGCGTCAAAGTAAAACACGCCAACTTCGGAACGGATACCGGCGCGACGTGGAAACTGCAGAAGTCGGTCAACAACGGCTCGACCTGGACGGACGTATCCGTCTCTTACAACAGCACGTCCACCTTGACGGAACAGACCATCGCCGTTAACGAAACCGGTGCGGTGCGATTCCGAATCCTTGTCGCCGGGACGTCCGGCAGCCGTTTGAATTTCGATGATTTCCAGATCGTGAACTAACGTACATTGCTTATGAAAATAAAGCCGCCCCGCTGGTCATGGCAACCATGACCAGCGGGGCGGCTTCATTCTATGAAGGATCGTAAATGATGTCTTCCAAGCGCTCCGACAATTCGACCGGGATTCGATAGCCGACATTCGTGTTCTCGAGCCGAACGAGCAATCCGGTTTGCTCATCCTCGGTTCGATGAATGTTCAAGTGGAACCCGCGAGAGTTTCCGTTAACCAATCTAACCGTCATTAGAAAATAAGCGCCATAGTCGATGGCGCCGGACATTTCCTCCGCCCCGTTAACCGCTCGCGCGAATGTCTCGATCGAATCTTCGTCGTCGAATAAGCGCTCTGCGAACGGCTTTCGGCCAAGGACTTCGCCAAGGTAATCCAGACACGCTCGTGCCGGTGCCAGCAACCTGCGAATTGTTCCTTGCTTTAGGCGCGGCAACGTAAACACCCCTTGAATGGTTCAACTCCATTCAGGGGGTGTTTGCTTGCCGTCAGATGCCAGCCGCCGCCGCTTATCGCGCAGGCGCCAGCTCGCGAATCGCGCCGTCCTCTTGCCCGACGAACAACTTGTCCGCCATGCCGATGAACAGGCCATGTTCGACGACGCCCGGAATACCGTGCAGCGCCAACCCTAATGCCTTCACGTGCTCGATCGCGCCGAAATGGCAGTCGACGATCAAATTGCCATTGTCCGTCCGGAACGCGCCGCCGTCCTTCTGCCGGATGACCGGCTCGCAGCCGAGCGCGGCCAGCTTGCGCAGCGTCAGCTCGTACGCGAACGGCACGATCTCGACCGGCAGCGGGAATTTGCCCAACCGCTCGACGACTTTGCTCGCATCGGCGATGATGATCAGCCGCTTGCTCGACGCCGCGACGATCTTCTCGCGCAGCAGCGCTCCGCCTCCGCCTTTAATCAGGTGAAGCTCTCCGTCCGCTTCGTCGGCGCCGTCGATCGTGACGTCGATCGTCTCGATCTCCGCGAACGGCACGATCGGAATATGCAGCGACACCGCGAGTTCCTCGGACTGCACGGACGTCGCCACCGCGCGAATTCGCAGCCCCTCGGCGACTCTTCGGCCGATTTCCACGATCGCGTAATAAGCCGTCGAACCGGTTCCGAGTCCAACGACCATGCCGTCTTCGATTTCCTTCACGGCTTCCACTGCCGCCAAACGTTTCGATTCCACTTGCGCTTTCCTCCCTATATCTCGTTACGATCCCTTTATTCTACCTCGTCTTCGGCGACGAAGCCAGAGAAAAGGCAGCAGCGCGAAAAGCAGCACGAGCAGAAGTGCCAGTAACAGCGCCGGTCCGAACCCTCGGCCGAGCCGGTCGCCCAGCAGACTATAGGCGATCGTGACCGGCGCCGTGCCGATTACCGTCGCGCCGATGTAAGGCGTGAATCGCACGGACGACAAGCCCGCGGCTACGCTCGTCACGTCGAACGGGACGACCGGGATGAGCCTCAGCGTGAAGACCGTCAGGAAACCGCGCTTCTCCAGACGCTCCCGCCACTCCAGGATACGGCCGGTCGGCGCGCGGAATAGACGGCCGCCGAACTTGCGAGCCAGGACGAACACGAGTATGGAATCGCACGTAAACCCGATCATCGTGTAAACGGTGCCCAAGACCGGCCCGAAGGCGAGCCCGCCCGCCAAGCACAACACGGTCGCGGGGAAGAACAGCAGCGGACGAATCGTGTAAACGATGATATAGATGAGCGGCGACCAAGCGCCGAAGGACAGGATGTAGCGCTTTACGCCTTCCGGCGAGAAATGAAAATAACGGTGATTCAGCAGCCACAGCGCGGCGGCGATCATTAGGAACGCCGCCGCTTTGACGATTTTCATGTTGCCGCTCCCATCGGTTCAAGATCGACTAGTCCTTCATATCGTTCCCAACCTAGCGGGCATCTAACGGGAGCGGCGGAATTTCAAGCGATCAGATCGGCACGTTGGCCGCGCGGAATTGCTCGACTTCTTTCGTCAACTTGTAGTCATGGTCTTTCAGCACGTCCATGAACGCGCTCAAGTTGTCCACGTATTCGCCGTCTGCCGAGCCGAGCGATTCCAACGCCTTCGCATAACCAGTCTTGGCCGCTTCGCGCATCGCCTTCGTGTCGTCATCGAATAGAGGCGTGTTGTTCGCCCCGTAGAACGTGATCACGTTGTAGATGTTGAACAGCCCGCTCACCTGCGCCGTACGGATCGACTTCGGATACTGCTTCAGGAATTGCTCCGCGGCCGCGGCCCGCTCCGCCAGCTGGTCGTAGCCGATGGCGAGCGCCCCGTCGTTCATCGTCCGAGCATCGGATTCCGCGGCCCGCACCTTGAAGTAATCCCGGATCTCATTCGTCAAGCGCGCGGAATACTTGTTGAAAGTCGCATAGTTCGCAACGATGTAATACATCCCTTCGCCCGTCTCCAGCTTATAGCCGCTGTTGCGCGTCTGCGTCAGCAGCGCCTTGAGCTTCGCATCCTTCGTCTTCGCGATCAGCGAGCTCAACGTGTCGCCATTCTTATAGATGGCGCCGATCGCTTCCTGCATAGCTGCCGGCTCGAAGCGAAGCTGCGTGACGTTCAGCTGCTTGCTGATCGCTTCTTCCAGATGCAGCGCCATGTTCGTCGTCTGCGCGATGGTCAGCCGGTCGAGATTCGCGTACAAATACGCGCTCGCCTGCGGCAATCCGCCCTTCTGCTCGAGCAGCTCCTCGAATTTGGCGATTACGCCCGCGTTCATGCGCGAGTCGGTCGCGGCCGGCGCCGGACTCGGAGCAGTCGCGGCCGCGGCCGTGACTGCTCCTGCGGAGGAGGCCAGCATCAGCAAGGCGCATGCGGCGATAGCCGTCGTTCGGACCGTACGTATCGTGTTCATCACGTGTATCGTCTCCCTTGAATTCGCGTTATGGGTGGTACGTGTTCATAAAACTAGTGTAACGGCGGAATGCGTCGAGAAGGCAACGCGATTGTTTCGAACCTGTAAATTCCGAGTTCGAACGGCCGTCCCCCTACCTTCAATCTACTTGTACACCTATGCCCGCCAGGCCAACCAGCCCCCTCGCGAATGCGAATATCATTAGGATAGACGTTCCGCTTGACCCGTCGCTTCCTTCAGCGCCTCGATATACGACAGCGCCAACTTGGACAATGCCAGATTGCGGTGGCAAATCCAGCCGACTTGAATCGTCTCGTCGCAGTCGAGCGGAACCGGAATGATATCATTGCCGTTCAGATCGGAACTCAGCACGCCAGTCGAGATCGTATAGCCGTTCAAGCCGATCAACAGGTTGAACAGCGTCGCGCGATCGCTAACCCGGATTCGCTTCGGATAGGTCAAGGTGCTCAGAATCTCCTCGGCGAAGTGAAACGAATTGTATTCGCCCTGCTCGAACGACAAATACGGATAGTCCTGCAGCTGATCGATCGTCACGCTCCGCTGTTTCGCCAGCGGATTATGCACGCTAATAAAAATATGCGGCTTCGCGGTAAACAGCGGATGGAACGCCAAGTTACCCGACTTGAGCAGCGACTGAATTACCTTCGCATTGAAGTCGTTCAAATATAGAATGCCGATCTCGCTTCGCATCGTCCGTACATCCTCGATGATGTCGTGCGTCTTCGTCTCCCGAAGCGCCATCTCGTACTGTTCCTGACCGAATTGCCGGACCAGCGAGACGAACGCGTTCACCGCGAACGCGTAATGCTGGGTCGACACCGAGAAATGCTGCGGCGACGGCTTGGCGTCCAAATAGCGGCTCTCCAGCAGCTCCGCCTGTTCGACCACTTGTCTCGCATAACCGAGAAACTCGGTCCCCTCCATCGATAACGAAATGCCCTTGTTCGTACGCTCGAATATCGTGATCCCCAGCTCTTCCTCCAAATCCTTGATCGCGTTCGACAAGCTCGGCTGCGAGATAAACAGCCGCTTGGCCGCCTCGTTCATCGAGCCGCGCCGGGCGATCTCGATGACGTATTTCAATTGCTGCAGCGTCACTGCGTCCCCTCCTCTAATGGGCATCCATTCGCGCGCCGCGTATGGGTGAATAGCTTCCATTATACTGACATATCTACGCGATGGGGACATGGGATTGAAATTTTTTCGCGTATCCCATGTCACCGTACTTGCTTTAACGCAATAAACTACTGAGGTGCAAGCGAGGCGAAAGCCCATCATTCCCAAAGTTATTGGAGGCTACAACAACATGTCGACAACTGTAGTGGTGCCGCGGAGCTACGAACCGAAACTGAATCTGCTTCAGACCGAACGCGCCATCAAAGCGGTCAAGGATTATTTCGAGGGGGCTCTTGCGGACGCCCTTCAATTGACGCGGGTTTCCGCCCCGATCCTGCTAAAGAACGGCACCGGCATTAACGATAACCTGAACGGCATCGAGCGTATCGTCTCGTTCGACGCCCCTGCCGTGGCCGACGCGCAGCTCGAGGTCGTGCAATCGCTGGCGAAATGGAAGCGCATGGCGCTTGCCCGGTACGGCATTCCCGTTGGAGAAGGTCTCTATACCGATATGAACGCCATCCGCCGCGACGAAGCGCTCGATAACCTGCATTCCTTGTATGTTGACCAATGGGACTGGGAGAAAGTCATCGCCTACGAGAACCGGACGCTGAATACGTTGAAATCGGAAGTGCTGAACATTTACGCGGCGGTTCGCCAAACAGAAGCTTACCTTTGCAGCCGTTTCCCGCAGCTATCGCCGATTTTGCCGGAGAAAATCCAATTCATCACGACCCAGGAACTAGAGACGCTGTACCCGGAGCTATCGCCAAAAGAGCGCGAGAACGTCATCGCCAAGCAATACGGCGCGGTATTCGTCATGCAAATCGGCGGTTTGCTTCGTTCCGGCGAGAAGCACGATGGCCGTTCCCCGGATTATGACGACTGGCAGTTGAACGGCGACATCGTGCTGTGGTATCCGGTATTGGAACGCGCATTCGAAATTTCGTCGATGGGCATCCGCGTCGACAAGAAAAGCCTGCTCGATCAGCTGGCCGAATCGGGCGAGGAAGCCCGCCAATCCCTTGAATTCCATCAAGCGATCCTAAGCGGCAAACTGCCTTATACGATCGGCGGCGGCATCGGTCAATCCCGGTTGTGCATGTTCCTGCTGCGCAAAGCCCATATCGGCGAGGTGCAAGCATCGGTCTGGAATGATGAAGTGATATTCGCTTGCGAGAACGGCAATATTCCGCTCTTGTAAGCGATCCCTGAATGGTCCAACGCAAAAAAGAAGCAGGCCGCAATTGCTTAGGCCTGCTTCTTCGTGTGCTGTTTGTTCCATATCCGCTTCTGCATGACGAGCGTCACCACCGCGATAATCCCGGATAAGGCGAGGCTTATGAAGAACCCCCATCGGATATCGGATTCCAGCACGACGCCAATGACTGCCGCCAGCAGCAACGCTAGTCCGATGGCCGCGAACGTCTTATCCGTCGCCTTCAACTGAAGCACCTTGATCGCGGAGACGATGATGAAGCCCCAGTTATACATCTGCATAATTCCCGCGGCCGTCGTAATGTAGGCGTAAATTTTGCCGGGCAGCAGCAGAGCCGTCACGATGGACGCGGCGATTCCGGCTGTAGCCAACGCGAGCGAAGGCAGCGGAAGCTCCCGGAACTTCAACTTACGCTCGAACAGCTTCGGCGCGTCGCAATCTTTGGCTAGCGTGACGAGCAAATTCGTGACGGCGAACAGCGAAGCCGTCATCGTCGAGAATCCGGCAGTCACGATCGCCGCGTTGAACACATGCGGGAAGAATGCCAGATCGTAGCTTTTCAGCGCGGTGACGAACGGGCTTTCCTTCTCGCTAATCGCGTTGTGCGCGACCATGAAGGTGACGAGACCGATCGAGATGACATAGATGACCGTCAGTCCGATCAGCATCACGCTGCCGGCCTTAGACGCCTCTTCCTTCTTCTTCAGCTGCATCGACATGAGGCCGATCGTCTCGATGCCGCCATAAGCATAGAACGCGTAGATTAGCGACGACCAGAAGCCTCGGTAGCCGCCGGGCGCGAACGACTGCCAGCCGTCCGGCCAACCGGGGCGGGCGTCGCTGCCGCCGTGGATCCAGCCGAACAACGCGGCTGCCGCCAGGATGATAAACATGAAGATCGCGGCCGTCTTCGTTACCGCTAATATATTCTCTACCTTATCAAAACCTTTCGTGCCCAGAAGCACGACCGCGATGGCCAGTACCGCGTATACGGCCGCGAAAATCCACAGCGGTACCTTCGGGAACCAAAACTGCGTCATCAACCCCAGCGCGGTCAGCTGGCTGCCCATGATCAATATTTTCGAGCCCCAATAATTCCATCCGCTCCCGAATCCGGCCCATTTCCCGTAAGCTTTGCCCGCATAGTAGCAGAAGGAGCCTTCCTGGGGATCTTCGCCGGTCATCTTCGCCAGCAGATGGAATACGATGTACGTGCCGGCAGCCGCGATCAAGAACGAAGCGACCATGGACGGTCCCGCTATCTTGATGCCGATCCCGGAGCCAAGGAAGTAACCGGTCCCGATCGTGCAACCAATCCCGAGCAGGGAGAGCTGCCACCACGCCAACTCTCCCTTGTTCGCTTTGGCCTTGGACTTGGACGCTTGGTTGGATGAGGATGCGCTCGACATACGGGATGCTCGCCCGCTACCGGTTCATGTCCGTCAAGCCCGGGCTATGTTCGTTCGGCAGCTCCGGATTGTACGGCAGCGGGTAACCAGGAGGCGGCGGCACGACCTGCAGCTGTCCGCCGCTGCGGCTTGGCGATTCGCCGTTGAACACTTCCGCGATGCGCGTATCGTCTAGGCGGAAATTAAACAGCGCGTTGTTGAAACCCATGTCGACGTATTTCCGGCATTCAGGGTATTTGTTCAAATCGTAGTTCGGCACAGGTAACAGCCTGCCCCACTCGACGCCCAGCTTCTCGAGCGCCTTCGCGAACGCGTTCTGGTGAGCGTTGTCCCGCACGATAAGAAACGCCAGCGTTTCGCGGAACGCTTTGTTCGAGCTCATCTCGTAAATTCGCGACTTCTGCAGAACGCCGGTGGATTCGAGCACGAGATTGTCCATCAGATCGGCGATCAAGTTGCCATGCGCGTAGACGTAGCTTCCCTGCCATGGCAGTCCGGCCGCGTCGACCGGCAGCGAGCTCTGCGCGCCGACGATGAAGTGGTGCGGGTTGGCATGCTTGACCGATTCGTCGAGCGGCGCTGCGTCGATGCCCGCGTTGCCCGGCAGTTCTTCGCCCGTACCCGTCAACAGCTGGTTAATCGTATTCTGGACGAGCTCGACATGCGCGATTTCTTCCAGAAAAATGCCGCGGACCAAGTCGCGGAATTCGGTCCGGTTGCCGCGGAAATTGCTGCTCTGGAAAAAAAACTGCATCATCGTACGCATCTCGCCGAATCGTCCGCCAAGCGCCTCCTGGAGGACGCGGGCCGCCGCGGGATCAGGCTTATCCGGGACGATGATATTGATGAGATCTTCCTTATAGAAATACACGCGTTACTCCTCCTTTGGGGTAATGGACCGACGTTCTATTTTGCTTTGCGTGCCGCAACATTATCCCTGTTCGGTCAACACATAAAACAACGCGAACTCGCCATCCTACCTAAAGGCCTGCTCGAACAGCCGCGCTAACCGAATCGGGCGAGCATACCGCATCATAAAGGAGGATCAAGGGTGAGTTTGCGCAAATACGCGGCCATTGCGGCGCTGGCCTCCGTCCCGCTCATGATGACCCTTGGGAATTCCATGTTGATTCCCATTCTTCCGGAGCTGTCGCGTGAGCTTGGCGTCAAGGCGTTCCAGATCAGTCTGATTATTACCGTGTATTCGGTCGTAGCCATTCTTCTCATCCCGATCGCCGGGTATTTGTCCGACCGGTTCGGACGCAAGAAGGTTATGATCCCTGCGTTGATGTTGGCCGCAGCCGGCGGTTTGCTATCAGCCATCGCTTCGTCCGTCGGCGACGGTTCGTACATGCTCGTGCTGGTTGGACGATTCGTTCAAGGCGCGGGAGCGGCAGGCGCATTTCCGATCGTCTTCCCGCTTACGGGGGATCTGTTTAAGGAGGAAGAAGAAGCGAGCTCCGTACTTGGACTTGTGGAAACTTCCAACACGTTCGGCAAAGTGCTAAGTCCGATTTTAGGCTCGCTGATCGCTTTGTGGGCGTGGTACATGCCGTTTTATGCCATTCCGGTGCTCAGCATCATATCCGCAGCCATGATTTTGTTTCTTATCCATACGCCCGAACAAAAAAGCGGCGACGAGCAAGAAAAACCAAAGTTCTCCGCGTTCTGGAGACAGGTCAAAACTATATTCAAGAACGAAGGAAAGTGGTTGTCTGGCGTGTTCATTAGCGGCGGCGCCGGCATGTTCGCCATCTTCACGACGCTATTCTATTTATCCGAACGGCTGGAGAGCCAATACGGTTATAAAGGCGTCATGAAAGGCGCGCTGCTAGCCATTCCGCTGTCTGCCTTATGTCTGGCGTCGTTCCTTACGGGCAAATGGATCGGCGAAAAAAAGAACCTAATGAAGTGGTTATCGGTCGGCGGCATGGCGCTGCTATCCGCCACGTCGGTTCTGTGCGCGATCAATCCGCCCGCGACGCTAACCATGTGGTTCGTCTGGATCGGCATCGGCTCCATCGGCATCGGGGTGATGCTTCCTTGCATGGACGCCCTCATTACCGAGGGGATCGAGAAAGAACAGCGCGGCACCGTGACGTCGCTATACAGCAGCATGCGATTCATCGGCGTTGCCGCGGGTCCGCCGCTCGCGGCTCTCCTCATGGGAAACGGGGCAAGTCCAGTCTTCTGGACGGTCGCCGGCGTATCGATCTTTACCGTGCTTTCGATTCTGTGGCTAATCAAGCCCGAGTCGAAGGCCAAGTCGAAAGGCGGCATCGACCGTTTCGAACCGAAACGAAACGCACATGCCCCTACCAAAATCACGTAATAAGCCGACAAGAGACCATGGCGCTGCCGTGGCCTCTTTTTATTTTAATTTTAAATATCCCGTCTATAGATTGTCGTTGCACGGCAATACTTGTTGACAGACCAACATTAAGGAGCGCGAGAATGGGGATTTTGAAGGGTAATCCGAAAGATCAGCCGCTGCATTACGGCGAAATATTCAACCTGTGGACCTACTCGGCCCGAAAAAAGACGGCCATTTCCACTTATCAGCTTTATTTATCGCATGCGGGCGACGACGACTTAAAACATCTGGTGGGTAATCTCGTCAAACAAGCGCAACAATCGGCGGCCGAGTGCGACGAGATGCTCGTACATAACGGCCACCTGCCGCCGCCAACGCTTCCGGAACGACCGCCGGTCAAACTGGAAGATATACCAGCGGGTGCGAGGTTGACCGATCCGGAAATCGCATTTGCCGTCGGCGAAGATATCGCGATGGGACTTGTCGCCTGCAGCCAAGTCATCGCCAGCGCCATTCGTATTGACGTCGGAGTCCTATTCACCAAATATCACACGCTGCATCTCGCTTCGGCTGCCGCGGCGCTGGAACTTAGCAAAGAGAAGGGCTGGCTCATTCTGCCTCCCTTGCAGATTCATCGGCCGGAGCATTAATCACGTCAAAAGGGCAGCCCGTATCGGGCCGCCCTTTGAACGTTTGATTTTTCGCTGTCGGGAAAAGTATTCTCTCGAAATTAGACGCCGGCGCCGACGGCTTCCGGACGTTTGATTTGCAGCGGCGGAGGCATGAGCCATCCTTTTTCTTTGCTTAAACGAAGCATTTTCACGCCGAGCGCTGCCTTCGTCACATGATATTTTCCAAATAATGCGCCCACGTCCTCGCGAATCGACATCCCCATCACCGTGCTGGCGGCTACCAGCCCGGCTGCGAGGTCGGCAGACACCATCGGGGCGATCTCCTGGTCGGCGAATCTGGCGCCGATCGGAATCTCCTCGAGCTTCGCCTCCGGACGCTCGGGCAGCGTCGGTGCCGGCGTAATACCGTTCGCGATCAGAATTTCGTCCAGTTCGGCGATTTCCAGCTGAGCTTGACGAATCCCCTCTTCGAGAATTTGCCGCAGCTCTTTATCTCCCGTATGGAATTTCAGCGCGTTGTAAGAGGATACACAGCCTTTCGCCGTAGTCGACGCTTGCCAAATCGCGAAAATCTCGCCGTAGTGCAGCGGTTCGTCTTTCGGGTTGCCGCTTAATACGCCCATGTCGTGAACGCCCCTTTGAAGTGAGATAATGGCGTGCCCGGTTGCAACCGAGAACACATATAATATCTCCATCGAAAGTGCGGTTATCCGTCTCGAAACGCTCTCATTTTTAACCAGAAGCAGCCAGAGTTTGCAATCGTCGATGCGAACCTTTAACTAACTAGAGCCTGAATGCCTTGAAAGCCGAAGTACGAGCCGAAACCGATGAGCGACAATCCCGATAGCACGGAGATTCCTACTAAGCTCTTCTCGTTCAAGAACCTGCGCATGCCGGTCGTCAGCGACGCGACGCACACATCCCAGAGCATAAGACCAAGGAATATCATGCTGCTGTAGAGCAGCAGATGGCTCGTTCCGTACGTCGTGGCGGTTTTCGCGAGAATCGATCCGTAGATGCCAAGCCAGAAGAGAATCGACATCGGGCTGGTGATCGATAGCATGAAGCCGACGAGAAAGCTGCGCCACAGCGAGTCCTTGCGTCTGCCCTGATACGCGACCGGAATTTTATTGGCGGACTTAATGCTTTCGAAACCGGAATAGATCAAGATGATGCCGCCAAAAAGCCACAGAAAAATTTGTACGATCGGGATGTTAAGAAACTGCACGACGCCCATGTAAATGAGCAGCATGAACACGGCATCCGCCATCATCGACCCCGTCCCAACGATCCACGCATGCCAGAAGCCGTTCTTGATCCCCTTGTCCAGTCGGGCGGAATTGACGGGCCCGATCGGCGCGGCAAGCGTTAAGCCAAGCAATACGTAACTGATCAGCAGCTGGATACTCAAGCGCGATTCACTCCCGGCCCTAAAGTGCAAACTTGTACACTTTATGCCGGGTTGTCCGCTTTTAATCCACTAATGTCGGGCCATCCGCTATAGAACTGCTAGCCCGCCGCGAAAGCGCGCCATCTCCACGACCTCGCCCGCGATTCGCGACTGTTCCGCCGCGAACGCGATCAAGTGGCTTTGCACCGACCGGTTAGCCGATGTAAGTCCCTCCCTGCCGCCTCCTTCGCGCACGAGCTTCAAGAAATCCGCCATTAGCCGGTTGTCGCCGCCGCCGTGACCGACATGCCCGCCCGGAATATCAAGCGCAATCCGCCTCGATTGGCCGCTGCCGAAGCGTAGCACTTCGATTTCGTTCTTTTCCATCGCGCCCCGAATTTCGCCTTTCGTCCCCATTAACTTGATCGTGCGGCTGACGTCCCGCGTGAACGCGCTCATCGTGAAGGCGGCCGTGACGTCATTCGCGAATTGCAAATTGACGACCTGATGATCGACCACGTCATTGTCGCAATGATAGACGCAACGTCCGTACGGGCCCGTCTTCAGCGCCTCGCGCCGCGCTTCCAAGCTCGGGTCGTCGCTTATCGCCGAAGTCGGCCATTCGGTATCGTCCGTCAAATAGATATTCGGCGCATAGTAGAGACAGTCTTCCGCGGGGGGGCAACCATCCAGACACCGGTCCGGCGCGCCTTGCGGCGCCTGATCCGCTCTAAAGTGGGTCAGCGATCCGAAAGACGAGTCGCGCAAGAATGACCAATCCCAACTACAACTTGCCCGATATTAGAATCCATTCGCCAATACAACTCTAATTCCTATTGTTATTCTCTGTGTTGATATTCCTATTGAAATCACATAAATTCACAAAAAACCTCTCGAAACCGGTATGACCGATTGTTCGAGAGGTTCGCGTGAACTTGGACTAATACAGACTAGATTACGGAATCGCAGCCGGAGCCCACTGCGCGCGGTCCCGATTCCGATCGAAGCGCCGGATGGTGAACAGAATCGACGCCAGCAAAATAAGCTCGAAAATATTCGTCAGCGCGGAGCTGTCGATCTCGATCGGGATTGCTCTCCCCAAGATGAGCACGCCGACGCCAACCAGCATCCACGGCCAACGACGCCGAACGATTAGAATCGCGCCGACGAGCAGCACCGCCGCGGCCGCGGCAAGCACCATGATCGGGAACGAAGATTCCGCCGACGTGCCGTAACGCAGCGCGCCGTATTCTTCTTCCACCTTCAAGTTCGCCACCTCTTGGCTAGTGACGGCCAGCGACTGGTAGATGATAAGCCCCAGCGTGACAACCCATGCCAAGACGATCGGCAACGAACGGTTATACCAGCCGCGGATGCGCGCGCTTCTTGCAATATCGACGGCGACGACGACGAGCAGCGGCGTGAACAAGGCGTGCAGCCAGAAGCGAGGATAACTGAACGCCCGCAGCAGGTTCCCTTCGCCGATCGCGCCGCCGATCGCGATGACCGCGTTATCGTAGAATAGCCCGAATAAGACGAGCAGCACCAGATCCCGCTGTTCCAGCGTTCCTCTTCTTCTCATGATGCTTAACCCCGCAAACAACAAGATCGCGTAAGCGATCGCCATGGCGGCATAGATGTAACGGTCGATCGATATCATTCCTTTCCGGCGAAAATGCGGTTCATGCCCGGGAATTCGCATGCATGTCGTTCCATAGGTTCTGCACGCTTCGAACTCCGGATACGTCTTTTTACCCCGTTTGCCCCGAAATGCCTCACATTCGACCGATCCGCTCCTAGCTAGCCCGCCTGCTGTCCTTGCGAATGTTCGTACAACTCCCGATATTGGCCGCCGAGCTCAATCAGCTCTTGATGACTGCCCTGCTCGACGATCTCTCCATGGCTCATCACGATAATCCGATCGGCCTGCATGATCGTCGAGAGCCGATGCGCGATGACGATCGTCGTCCGCTGCTTCGATACGACGTTGAGCGCGTTCTGAATCAGCTGCTCGGTCTGGGAGTCTAGGTTCGCGCTCGCCTCGTCGAGAATAAGCACCTTCGGCTTGAAGACGATAATCCGGGCGAAGGAGATCAGCTGCCGCTCGCCGGCGGACAAGCCGCTTCCCCGCTCCGATAGCAGCGTGTTATACCCATCCGGAAGCTTACGGATGATCCCGTCCGCGCCGACGAATTCGCATGCCCGGATGACGTCCTCCCGGCTGATCGAATCATCGAACATGCGCACGTTGTCGACGATGCTGCCCGAGTAGAGATAAGGCTCCTGCTGAACGAGCCCGATCAGCCGGTGCAGCGTCGCTTGCGGGATATCGCGCACGTCCGTCCCGTCGATTCGTATGCTGCCTTCCTTCACGTCGTAGAACCGGCACAGCAGACTGATGAGCGAGCTTTTGCCCGCGCCGGTCGTGCCGACGACGCCGATCATTTCGCCGGGTTCGATATGCAGATCGAGTCCCTGGATAATCGGAATGCCCTCCTCATAGGAGAAGGATATGTGCTCGAAGTCGATCTCGCCTCTCACGCTGCCGAACGAGTGCGCTTCTTCGGAGACGCCTTGGCTCCGTTCGGTCGTTAACGTCATCTGCTTGCGCGTGACGGATCGTTCGGCCGATCGAGGCGTCTCTTCCGTCTTGTCCGTGATTTCCGGCTCGGTGCCGAAAATCGTCCAGATGCGGGATATCGCCACGGTGGCGGATTGCAGCGTATTCCATTGCTGGGTAATCGTATTGATCGGCTGGAAGAACTGTCGGATATACGTGATGAACGCGTACAAGACGCCGAACTCCAGCTGCTTCCCGAGCACCGCCATCCCGCCGATCCACGTCACGAGCGCGATCGCGAGGTTGCTCAATATATCGAAAGTCCGGCCGAATAAGACATTGGTGCGGATCTCTCGCAAATTCGCGCGAAAGTAAAGCCCGTTGCGCTCGTCGAACTGTCGCTGCTGCTCCTTCTGTTGATGGAACGCTTGCACAAGTCCCATGCCGGACAGGTTCTCGGCCACGAACGCGACCATACGGGATAACCGGGTCCGCGCGAGCTGGTACGTCGCGCGCATGAAGGACCGGAACGCGATCGCGATCAGGAAGATGACGGGCAGCAGCACGAGGCAGTACAGCGCCAGCGTCGTATCCAGCTGGAACATCAGAACCAGGATGAACAATATCGTCAGACCGTCCCGGAACAGGCTGAGCAGCACTTGGCTGAAAAATTGATTGAGCGCTTCGGTATCGCTGGATACGTGCGTGATCAGACTGCCGCTGGACATCCGGTCGAAGTAACCCATCGACTGCTTCATGATATGGCCAAACAGCTGCTTGCGGATTCGCGCGACAATGCTTTGGCCGACCTGCTGCAGCAAGTTGTTCTGCAAATAGGCGAAGATGAAGCTGCTGACCGACAGTCCCAGGTATACGGCGCAGATGAGCAGCAGTCCGCGAAAATCGTTCTTGCCCGCGAGCAAGTTGTCGTCGATCGCGATCTTCATCAAGTACGGCTGCAGCAGCTCGGACAGGATCGCGACGACGGTGCAGGCCATCACGCCGGCGAGCGCCCAGCGATGCGGCTTCACGTAGCCGGACAGCGCCTTGAACGCGGATATATATTGCGGCTTCTCCTCCTGTCCGCCGTGATCGCCCTTATGATCCGCTTGCCAATTATGAATCGCTTGTGCCGGTCGCATGCAAGCTCCCCTCCTCCTGAATGGCATGAAGATCGGCGTAGAGACCCGGCTGCTCCAGCAACTCGCGATGGGTGCCGCGCTGCACGATCTCGCCGTCGTCCAGCACGATGATCTCGTCCGCGTGCTTGATCGCGCTGATCCGGTGGGCGATGATGATCGTCGTCTTGTTGTGTCGTTCCCGCCGGATCGAGTCGATAATGTCCTTCTCGGTAACGGCGTCGACGGCGCTGACGCTGTCATCGAGAATCATGACGGACGCCCGCTTGATCAAGCCGCGCGCCAGACTCGTGCGCTGGCGCTGTCCGCCCGACAACGTAAGCCCCCGCTCGCCGAGCTTCGTCTCGAAC
Source organism: Paenibacillus methanolicus (assembly GCF_008124765.1). GTDB lineage: Bacteria > Bacillota > Bacilli > Paenibacillales > Paenibacillaceae > Paenibacillus_Z > Paenibacillus_Z methanolicus. The sequence continues at coordinate 1,128,495 of NZ_VNHS01000001.1, forward strand.
CGCTCGGGCAGCTCGTCGATATTGGCATGGATTTGCGCCTGCCGCGCGGCGTCCTCGATGCTTCCCATGACGGCCGTTCGGTCGGAGAAGGCGATATTCTCGCGTATCGTCGTGCTGAACAGGAAACCGTCCTGCGGCACGTAGCCGATTTGACCGCGGAGACTCTCGAGCGTCAACTCCCTCACGTCCTCGCCTCCGAAACGAATGGTGCCGGGCGGCGGATCGTATATCCGGAGCAGCAGCTTCATTAACGTCGTCTTCCCGCTTCCCGTTCGGCCGATGATGCCGAGCGTCGCGCCCGGTTCGATCCGGACGCTGACATCCTTCAATACCGGCTCCGAGGAGGGACTGTACGCAAAGGTCAGATGGTCGATTTCAATCGCGCAATCCGAAAGGTCCGCTTCCGTCGCGGCATCCGATTCGACGATGTCGGGCGACTGCGAGAGCAGCCCGTTCAGTCGTTCAAGCGACGCCCGCGAGCGCTGGATCGAGTTGATGACGTTCCCGATCTGCTGCAGCGGCGTCATGAGCATCCGGACGTACAGCGTCAACGCGACGAAATTGCCGAGCGACAAGCGGCCTGCGATCGTCAAATAACCGCCGAACGCGAGCGCGATGATCAGCGCGATCGTACCGAGGAACGGAACGAGCGCTTGGAAGAACGACGATACCCGCACAAGGCGCAGCTGCGCGGCGCGTATGTCGTCGACCGTCTGCCCGAATCTCCTGTTCATGATCGGCTCCACCGCGAATTTCTTCGTGACGCGAATGCCGCCGAACTGCTCCTCGGCCGTCTCCGTCATTTTGCCGAGCGCCTCCTGCACGTGCAGCGAACGCTGCCTAATAATCGGACCCAGATAGACGACGATGAACGGAATGAGCAGCAGCGGGAACACGCAAGCTCCGATAAGATAGAGCGGGATACCGCTGATAATCATCATCGTCATGGCCGACAGCAGCAACATCGTCGCGTTGGCCGTCTGGTTAATGCCCATGGCGATCGATTCTCGGACGGCCGTCACGTCATTCATGAAATAACTAAGGAGCTTCCCTACGCCGTTCTTCGCGTAGAAGCGCTCGCCCATCCGCGTGAAGTGGCGGAAGAGTAAGCCGCGCACGCCACGCTCGAAGGTGCGGCCCACGTACATGACAAGGTACATGGCAATCCCGCTGAACACGACGCTGGCAATGCCGATCGCGAGCAGCTGCAGGCTGTAATCCACGACAAGACCGCGCGTCAGCTCGCCGCCGGCCAGCTTGTCGGTGAAGGCGCCGAGCACCTTCGGATAGAACACATTGATCATATTGGAGACGAGGTGAAACGTAATCGACAGCACGTACACGGGCCAGCTTCGACGGAAGAAGTCGGCCAAAATCCGTTGCGATTTCACGTAGCGCTCACTTCCCTATTCGTAAAGATTGGCTGATCAGGATTGCGGTTGCGCGAGATTAGGGGGCTTCTCCCGCATCCGTCCGGTCTTCCTCGAGAATTTGGCGGAGCGAGAAGCGCAAGCCGTGCAGCGCGGCGCGCAGCATGGCCGCTTTGGCCGGATCTTGGAGCGCCTCGCGCTCCGCGGCTTTCATCAGATGGATGAGTTCCTTCCCTGCCGGGGTCAGCCGGCGTTTGCGCTGGGGCGTCTCCTCTTGCGGTTGCTCTTGGCCGACCTCCGATGCCGGCGGTTCGGCTTCATCCCGTACAGCCGGTTTCGCTTCGTTCTCCTGGAGCTGTTGCAGCTCCTTCTCCGCCTGCAAATATACCTTACCTTCCTCGGTGATCTCGAACACTTTCTTGCCGTCCACCTTGGATGCGTTGACGAAGCCTTGATCGCGCAGCATCTGGAGCGTCGGATAAATCGTGCCCGCGCTCGGCTTGTAGGTGCCGTCCGACTGTTCTTCAAGCGCTTTCATCATTTGGTAGCCGTGCATGCCCGACTGCATCAGCAGCTCGAGCAGCGCGTATTTCACGCCGCCCCGGCTGAAATATCTTCGGCCCGTACCGGTCGAATCGCGTTCGGAACCGTCGTGCACAAATAGACGTTCTTCCTCTTGCCAAACCATCGCCATAGCCTGCCTCCTTTCCCGATATATCGTATTACCACCGATTCTATACGATATATCGCAAACTGGCAATTGTTGCCGCCGCATTCGGCGTGGCGCGTCGCGAGCGCGGCAAAAAGGCCGGTCGGCATGATCAGCCTCGGTCATCATTGATCCGGATGGTCGAATAATCGAAAAGAGCCGATGCCACTCGCGGCATCGGCTCTCTTGTTCCCCTGCAGGTTCCTACTGAATTTGCAAGACGGCTAAGCTATTCAACTCCATTGGGCAGCAAAAAGGACGACTACTGTCCAATCAGGAATCATCTCGGCGTTGCGGCGCGATTCACTTTAGTGAAGTCTGACGAAGGGGCTGACTTCAAGGGCGTTATAGCTTGCATCGTCTATGCATCTTAAGCATCCGCCGCGCAGCGGAATCCCATATGACCCGTCGAGCTGTCCGGCGTGTTCGACGTTCTCGCCGCTATCCGGTAGCGGTTGCAGTAGGACTGATGGCATAGATACGAACCGCCCTTAAGCGTTCTCGTCTCGCCCCCCGCGGCGCCGCGCGGATTCACGCTCTCACCGGAGCGATGGTATTCCGGGCTGAACCAATCGCTGCACCACTCCCATACATTGCCGGCCATGTTGTACAGTCCGAAGTCGTTCGGCTCGAACGAACGCGCGGGCGCCGTGCCTTCGTAGCCGTCCTCAACCTCGTTAACCCGCGGGAACGTCCCTTGCCATATATTGCAACGATGCTCGCCATCCGGCGTCAGCTCGTCCCCCCAGGGATAACGCTTGCCGTCCAATCCGCCGCGGGCCGCATATTCCCACTCCGCCTCGGTCGGCAGCCGCTTTCCCGCCCATTTGGCATAAGCGGACGCGTCATGCCAGGAAATATGGACGGCCGGATGAGACAGCCTGTCCTCGATGCTTGTCCCGGGTCCTTCCGGCGCGCCCCAGTACGCGCCTGCTACGTTCCACCACCATGGCGCGTTCTGCACGACCGAGGTGACGCACGGTCGAAGACGCTCCGGCACGTATAGATGAAAGACGAACGACCAGCCGTATTGTTCCGCTTCCGTCACATAGCCGGTCGCATCGACGAACGCCAGGAATTGGGCATTGGTTACCGCGGTCTCGTCGATATAGAAGGGGTCGATCGTTACGAGGCGCGACGGTCCTTCTCCGTCCAAGGAGAAGACGTTCTTATCGTCGGTCCCCATGCGGAACGCGCCGCCGGGAATCTTGATCATGCCGGCTCGGTCTTTAATCCCTGCGATTCCGCCAGCAGCCTCTTCCCCTTCCCGATACGCAATCTTCGACTGTTCGCGAACCGTATCGCCGGTCAATGCGGATTCCGGCGTCTCGGCGGCCGCCGCCATTTGCGCCCCGACCGCGACCGCCGCAAGCTCCGTTCCTCGGCTTGCGGCGCATCCGCACCCGCAGGAGGTTTGAACCTCTTTCATCTCGTTCACGATCCCTTCATCGCATGCTGTATTCGCTATGAAATTAGCTTATCACCACAAATCCGAGTAGTATAGTATGATTAGTTGCCGCGGATAGCAAACGAATTACGCCGCAGCCTGCTTCATGACGAGTACAAACACCGCGACATTCCCTACGCTATTTTCATAGAGTACTGCTAGAGACCGCTTCTTCCTATATTCGCTCTAAGGCCAGCGTCTCGCCAAGCGCTTCAGGGAAAGGAGGAACAAGGATGCCCTTTTCAACCGGAACGATTACCAATACGCGGGCGACCGGTACAGCCTCTTCTACCATCGTACTGAGCACGCGCAACCTGAACACGTCGGCCGCCTCGACGATCACGGTCCAAATCTTCGCCACGGTCAACTCGACGACGTTCTATACCGCTTATGTCGATTCGTTCGTCATTGCCGCCAACTCCTACAATATCCGCACGTATGTCATCGGCGGGAACGTAGCCTACGAGGTCCAGGTGAATTCGTCCGCCTCCCAAGTGCTGTTCTCCGTCTTCGGCATCGACGAATTCGGGAACATGGTCCCGAATCAAGGCCGCACGCAGCCGGAGCTTAGCTTCATCGCGGCGCTCAGCCCGATCATTTAACGTCGGTAAACGAAGCAAAGCCTGCCGCATCTTTCGACCGGCAGGCTTCTTGCTATCCCTATAGACTTCCCGCGCCGGATCGCGCTTGTTCCCGGTAATCGTTCGGCGTCGCGCCCGTCGCGCTCTTGAACACGCGGTTGAAGTGCCGCACGTTGCCGAAGCCGGTGCTCTCGGCGATGACCGTCACCTTCTCGCTCGAGGCGGCAAGCCGCTTCTTCGCCTCGTTCACCCGCAGGTCGGTCCAATACTCCACGAGCGACTTGCCCGTCCGCTGCTTGAACAACGTCGAGAAATAAGCCGGGTTGAGGAACACCTGCTCGGCCACCTCGGTCAGCGTCAGCTGCTCGCGGTAATGCAGGTTGACGTAACGGATCGCCTTCTCGATCGGATCGCTCTCCGGCTGCCGACGGCTGCCCGCGATGCAGTCCGCCAGATGGCCGAGATACGACCGGCAGCACTCGATCAACTCGGCGCGCGACGTAATCGCGCACACATCCAGGAGCACCGCCTGAATCGTGCGATCGCCAAGCCACGCCTTCGTAAGGACGAGCTTCTCCGCCTCCTCGTAATAATGAAGAAGCAGCTTGCAGATTTGTTGATGAATCGTCTCCGGACTGCGAGCCAGCGCGCACAGCTCCGCGATCATGTCGGCCGCGAGCTGCCCCGCCTGCTCCGCTTTTCCCTCGAGCACCGTCGTCTCCAGCGAAGACCACGACCATTCGCGAAGGTTGGAGGCGAGCGCTTGACTGCTTTCTTTGGTCTGCGCATACGAGATCACCCGGTCCCCGCCGACGATGAGCCGATGCAGAAGGGCGATCTTCGCCTCGCGGAACGAACGCGGAATCGCCTTGATTCCTTCCACCGCGCTCCCAAGGCCGATGGTCACGGTCAGATTCGACAAGGAGATCGTCCGCCTGCGAACCGATTCCGCCAGCTCCATGAGCGGATTGGCGGCCGCCGCGCCGCAATCCAGATTGACGAGCGCGACTACTTCCGTGTCGGAGAGCACGAAGGAGAAGCCGTTCGACCGCTGATTCAGCAGCTCCTGCACGACCTGCTGGATGTACAGCTGGAACAAGCTCGGATCCGCCTTGCCGTATCGTTCCCGGTCCAACGCGTCCTTGTCGAGCTTGATCACCATGCAGGCGAAACACGTCGCGCCGAACGTCAAGCCGATCCGCCCGAGCAGCGCCAGCTCGTTCTCGTGCACGTCGCCCCGGAGCAGACCCGAGACGAGATGCTCGCTCACGTGCTGCCGAATCTGTCTGGCGTCGGCGGGCTCCGCCGCGAGCAATTCGGGCGCGGCGGCCGATTTGGCCAGCTCGCCCCGCAGCTTGCTCAGCGTCTCCAGCAGCTCCTCGCGTTCCACGGGCTTCATCAAATAATCCCGTGCGCCATGCCGCAGCGATTGCTGCAAATACGAGAACTCGTCATAACCGCTAAGCACGACGACGAGCATATGCGGGAATCGTTCCTTGACGATCTGCTGGAGCTGAATGCCGTCCATGCGCGGCATGCGAATATCGGTCAGTACCACGTCCGGCTTCAGCTGTTCCACCAGCTCCAGCGCTTCGTAGCCATCCTTGGCCTCTCCGGCGATCTGCCAGCCGTCCGAAGCGGATTCGATCATTTTGCGCAAGCCTCTGCGAAAAATCGTTTCGTCGTCCACAATGAGTATCGTTGGCATTACCCGGCTCCTCTCTGTGCCGCCGCCTTGGCTGCCGGCAAGCGGATCGTCACTTTCAGTCCCTGGAAAGGCATGCTCTCCAGCTGCAATCCATACTGTTCCCCGTAATGCAGGCGAATGCGCCGGTGCACGTTCAACAACCCGTTACCGCTCGTCCCGCCCAGATCCCGATCGTTCATGAGCCGCTCGCGCATCTCTCCTAGACGCTCCGCGGTCATGCCGATGCCGTCGTCTTCGATCACGATGGACAGCACCCCTTGCGACTGGAAACAGGTCAGCCGGATTATACCGCTGCCGATCCCCTTGTCCAGGCCGTGATTGATCGCGTTCTCGACGATCGGCTGGATCATGAGCGGTATGACCGGTACGTCGGCAAGAAATTCGTCCGTCGCCAATTGAAAGTCCAACCGTTCCTCGTAGCGCATTTGTTGAATCGTCATATAGCCCTTCACGTGCTCGATCTCATCCCGCAGCGTGACGATCTCCTTGCGGCCGCTCAGCGAGTAGCGCAGCAGCCGGCTCAGGTTGTTCGTCATCTTCACGACTTCCCGGTTGCCCTCCACCTCGGCGTACATCGAGATCGAACCGAGCGTATTGTACAGAAAATGCGGGTTGATCTTGCTCTGAAGCGCCGCGATCTCGGCATCCTTCTCGCGAATTTCCGTCTCGTACAGCCGGTAACCGAGCTCGCTCAGCCGCGACACCATCAAGTTGAACGCACTGCCGAGCTGGCCTACCTCGTCCCAATGCCCGACCGAAAACCCGACGTTCAAATCGCCGCGCTCGACCTTCCGCATCAGCGTCCGCAGCATGCGCAGCGGCCTCGTGATGCGGAAGGCGATGACGACCGAGACGAGCACCGCAAGTCCGATGCAGATCGTGCCGATCAGCAGAATCGAATTGCGCACGACGAGCGAATCTTTCATGAGCTCCGATACGGGCACGACGCCGACCGTCGTCCAGCCGGTCACTTCCGACGCGACGTGCGCGACGAGCAGACTGCGTCCCTCGGCGTCCATATGCGTCACGCCTTCTCCTTCCAGTTTGCCAAGCGCAGGATAGACGGCCGTTTCCCCTTTGCGCAGCACGAGTTCGCCCGCGCCGTCGGTCATATAGAGCGATTCCTTGCTCCCCATGCTCACCTGCGCGAGCAGTTTCCGAACCGCATCCGGGTCGATATCGATGACGATATAGCCGAGCGTCTCGCCGCTGTCGAAGCTGCGCAGCTCTCGCGCGATCGAGAACACCTGATAGACGCTGCCGCTGGTCGATCGGACCTCGTGCGTCGTAATGAACGTCGGCTGGCCGAACTTGCCTCTTGCTTGCTCCAGCCATTCCGCGCCCCCGTCTAGCTGATACGTCGTCATATACTGGCTCTCGGGCAGCACGACGTACGAAGCTCCTCGTTCGCCGAACAGCGAGATGCCCATGATATCGACGCGGCCGTTCAGAAATACTTTGGAGACGAAGTTGTTCAACTGTCCGATCTCCGCCAGCGACAGCGGTTCGCCCGGAGAGCGGGAAGAAGCCAGGAAATCGAGAATTTCCTGGTACTGGTACGGCATCAGCGACAGCCGATTGAGCTCGTTCATGTACGTGTCGATATTAAGCGTCACCTGCTTCAGCGTCTGCAACTGGTAATTGCCGACCTGATCCTCCATCTTGGCGGCGAAGCTCCCGAAGGCGAAGACGCCCATCGCCCCGAGCGGCAGGACGATCAAGAGCACCTGGACGAGAATCAGCTTGCGGGCAAGCGCCAAATTGCCGAACCATTGCTGCATATTCCGGAACCATCCGCGCATGCCGCTCACCTTCCCTGTTTCGCCAATTCGAGATTGATTTGAGCGGACGCTGCCCGCAGCGTTTGTTGCGGCGTCTGCTCGCCGTAATGCATCCGCTCGAATTGCCGGATGATCATCTCGATAAAGCTCCACTGCTTCGTATGCTTCGGCCAGAAGGAGACCGAATTGGCGGCCGCCGCATAGTCGCTGCGGTAATTAAGCGCGCGGAACGCTTCCGTCTGCACGATGCTGCTCACGCTCGGCACGTGGCCGGCCTCCGACCATTTGGCCCCGTGCTCGGCGATCCACTTCATGAACGTCATCGCGGCTTGCCGCTTCTCCGGCTGCAGCTCGTGCCGCGTCGGAATCGTCAGCGTATGGGAATCCGCCCATGCGGCCGGTTTATCGTACAGCGTCGGCAGCGGAACGACGCCGAAATTCAGTCCGCCCGTCTTCTCCAGCGCGCCCGTCGCCCAGACGCCCGTGATGAGCACCGCCGATTTCCCTTCATGGAACAGTTTGAACGCGTCGGGGATGTCTGGCGGAATCAGACCGCTTTGATAGAGGCCATGAATATAATTAAGCGCTTTCAGCGCAGCCGAATTGTCGATCGCGGCTTGCGTGCCCGCGGCGTTGTAGAAGGTGCCGCCGCCTTCGATTTGATTATAGAGACTCCACCACAGCCAGACGGAATCGATTCGCGTGCTCGGCTGTGCCAGCGGCGCGACGTCGGCCGGCACGGCCTGTCGGATGCGCTCCAAGAACGCCGTAAACCCCGCTTCGCCCGGAGCGATGACCGGCTTGCCTTCCTCGTTCAGCACGCCCGCTTGAGCCAGGAACGTCTTGTTGTAATACATGACCAGCACATGCGTATCCAGCGGAACCGCGAATACCCGCCCTTGGAACTGCGTCGCTTTCAGCACGGAAGGGTTAAACACGCCGAAGTCCAGCCCCGCCTCCTTGGCAGGCGCGGATAATTCCTCGATATAGCCGTTCTGCACGAACTGCGGGAGCGAGGTCGCGTGGATGACGGCGACGTCCGGCGCGTTGCCGGACAAGATCGCGGTGCGCAGGCGGGAGTAATAGTCGTCCAGCCGCGAATTCATCTGTACGACCTGAATGCCTTCATGCTCCTCGTTGAACTGGTCTACCAGTTCGGTCATGAAGACGTTGTCGCCTCCGCTGAACGGCGTCCAATACTCCAGCTGGATCGCCGGCGACGCCGCCGCTCCGGCATCCTCCGCTTGCGCGCCGTTCTGGCTGCATCCGGTCAATAGAAGGCTTGCCGTCATAGATGTGATCAAACTTAGTCTGGTAAACGATGCCTGGATGGACAAGCCTTTCATGACCAGCGCCTCCTATACATTACTTCATTGTCATTACATCGAGATAATCGATCCGCAGCTCGGCGGTCGCATCCTCCAGTATAAGGGCGTTCACGCCCTCCTTCAATCGCAATGTGACGGATTGTGTCGCGAACGCATTGCGCTCGCCGGCAGGGATTTCCAGCGTCGCCGTCTTGCCTTCCTCCGCGCGAACAGTCAGCTTCGCAGGCTCGTCGGACGGGTTAGATGCCGCGATTCGAAGCTCGTAATCGCCCTTCCGCGGCACAACGACGTTCGGGAACCGCACGCCTTCGTCTTCGCCGGGCGCTAGCTTCACGATGCCGCCGCCGGACGCGAACGCGTTCTCTTCCGCTTCGCCCTGCGGACCGATCCGGGCGAACTCCGCTTCGTAACGCGTCAGCTCGATCGCCTCGATTACGGCTCCTCCGCCGCTCGCCGTTACGCGGATGTCGTTCATGCCCGCAATTAGCGGCACATCCGCGTACGCATAGCCCGTTGCGTCGGCAGGCGGCAGCTCGATGGCGATCGGCTCGCCTTCGTTCGCGCTGACGCTCCCTTTCAGCGTCTCGCCGCTTGCGTTACGGTAATGAATAAGCAGCGGAGCGGTCGTATTCACCCGGACCGGAATCAGGTCGAACGACGCTTCGCCGGCCCCTTGCGGATCTGCTCGGAATACGCCGGTTCCCGAAGGAACCGCGATCGCCTCGTCGAGGCCGATCGGCTTGCCAAGCGCGAGCTTCCCCGCTTCGTCCCAGACCAGCTTCTGCGCGCGCGCCTTGCGGTTGTTCCAGCCGTCGTCGGGACCGCTGGTCGCATGATAGACGATCCACTGCTCCGCGCCGTCCGGCGATGTCGTGAACGAATTGTGGCCCGGGCCGAACACGCCCGCTTCCTCGTCCATGCTTAGAAGCGGCTGCTCGCGCTTCGTCCAGCTCGCCGGATCGAGCGGATCCGCGCCTTTCGTCAAGGTCAGCATGCCAAGCGCATAATACGGCGTCCAGCTGCCCGCGCCCGAATAGACGATATGCACGTCCTCGTTATGATAGAGGATCGACTGCCCTTCATTGATATATGGAGGACCGCCAGCCTTCTCCCAATCCAATTCCGGCTCCGACAACAGCACGCGCGGACCGCTGATCGTAAGCGGATCGCTCATCGGGGCGATATACGTATTCTGCTGCACGTTCACGTCGCCTTCCCAGCCCGACCAGACGAAATACAGGTTGCCGCCGATTTCCGCCGCGAGGCCGTCGATCGCCCATTTGTTCGTATCGTCGGCGATTTGGCCTTTGAACGTGTAGCTGCCCATTGGATCGTCTGTATCCGCTTGAAGCGCGAACATCCGGTGATTCTCGTTGCGTCCGTCGTCGGCCGCGAAATAGATGTACCATTTGCCTTGGATGAATTGAATTTCCGGCGCCCACAGCTCCGCCGAGTAGTTCGTCCCGACGTCCGGGTACCAGACCGTCTTCCGCTGCGCGTCCTTGAAGTCGATCGTCCGGGATTTCATAACCATCACGTCCGCGCCGTTATGCGTGAACGTCATGTAATAATAGCCGTCATTATAGACGACGCTCGGATCTGGCGTATCCATCTCCGCCAGCGTATTCTTGAATGTCCCGCCATGCCCGTCATAGGCCACATCGGACGATTCCTGATTATTCCCGCTATTCATGAGCCAGCCTCCCCATCCGATGGCGATGACGATCAGCGCGGCCGCGCCGATAAGCCACCGTTTTGTCGTTGCTTTCCTCATTGCCTTCCTCCCGATACTACAAGGTGTATGCCGGCTGCCGTCTCCCATTGGCGAAGCCGCGCGACGAATCCGGCGCATAGAACTTCGAAAAGAGACCTCGAGAGGTCTCCGTTCAACATACGAGAATATTAGATTCATTTGGCATCGACGCGCTTTCTATTTCACGCCAGCCTGCGTGATGGCCTTCACGAACGAACGCTGGCCGATAATGAAGATAATCAGCACCGGCAACGTCGCGATGACCGTCATCGCCATCAGCTTGCCGTACGCTTGCGTATAGCTGCCCTGCGCCATCATCGCGATACCGGCCGTAATGGTGCGCATCTCCGGCGAAGTGGTGGCGTACAGCGGCCAGACGAAATCGTTGTAGATGCCCATGAAGGTGAAGATCGCCAGCGTGACCATGATGGATACCGAAGCCGGCAGCAGGATGCGCGCGTAAATTTGCCACTTGTTCGCGCCGTCGATGCGCGCCGCCTCCTCGATTTCCTTCGGGAACGAAGCGAAGAACTGATAGAGCAGGAAGACGCCGAACGCGCCCGAGGAATAGGGCAGAATGAGCGCGGCGTACGTGTTGATCAAGCCGAGCGCGTTGAACTCCATGTACATCGGCAGGAACGTCAGCACGCCCGGAATCATCATGGAACCGACAAACATCGGGAACATGAGCTTGCGCAGCGGCAGATCCTGCAGCCGGGCGAGCGCGAACGCCGCCATCGACGAGAACAGCAGCACGATCGCCGTGCCCGCCGCGCCGACGAACAAGGAGTTGGTAATCCAGCGCGTGATCGGCACGTTCATCAGCTCGCCTTTTAACCCTTCGATATAATTGTCGAGCGTCGGTTTGACCGGAATGAGATTCATCTGACCGGCCAGCGCCTCGAAGTCGTTCTTGAACGACGTCGATACCATCCAGATCAGCGGCAATAGGAACAAGACCGCAAGGATGACCGCAAACGCAAGCAATACGATTTTCTTCATGCGGACTACTCCTTTCTTCCATAAGCGATCTTGTACTGTACCGCCGAGATAACAATAATGATGATCGCCATCAGAATCGCCATGGCCGAGGCCGAACCGACCTGCTTGCCCTTGAACGCTTCGTCGAGCACGTTCATGAGCAGCACCCGGGTGCTGTCGCCCGGTCCGCCGCGCGTCAGCAGGAACGGCTGCGCATAGACGTTGAACGACGCGATCGTCGAGGTGATAATGATGAACAGCATGACCGGGCGGATGGAAGGCAGCGTGATGTTGACGAACTTACGCCACGCATTCGCGCCGTCGATCGAAGCCGCCTCGTAATAATCCTCCGGCACTTCGTTGAGCGCGTTGACGAAAATGATCATGTTGAAGCCGATCGTCCACCACAGCGTCGTCAGCACGAGCGACACCCACACCCACGGCAGATCGGTTAGCCAGGCTACCGGATCGATGTGAAGACTCGCGAGCAGGCCGTTCAGGAAGCCGGCGTTCGTGTCGAACATCATGAGCCAAATGACGGCCATGACCGAGCCGGAGATTGCATAAGGCATAAAGTAGAACGTCCGGAACAGTCCGCGGATGCGGCCCGGAATCGCGTTCAGCAGCATGGCGAGCGCAAGGCCGAGGATGACGAGCAGCGGCACCGAGTAAATCACGAATTGGAGCGTATTCCACAAGCCGACGGTGAACTGTTCGAACAAATACGTGCCCGGCGTGAAAATTTGAATGTAATTGTCGAGACCGACGAATTCATGCGAATCCGACAGCAGCTCGAAGTTATGGAACGAAATATAGACGCCGTACAGAATCGGGATTAGCAGAAATGCGCAAAAGCTAAGCAGGTACGGCAGTATAAACAGCGATGAGGTGAACCGGGATTGCAGCGAGCTCTTCGTCAAGCGCGTCCCCTCCTTTGGATATATGATTGCGCGGCGGTCCTCCCGCAGCGTGGCGGCCGGTCAGGATGCAAGAGAACGAGGAGGCGACAAGCGCCTTCCTCGTCCTCCTGTCCTGCATGCTGCCGGCTGCGGTACCGCTCGCGGCAGAGGTTACTTCTTCATCGCTTGACGGGACTTGGCGACCGCGTCGTCCATCGCCTTCTGCGCGTCTTTCTTGCCCAGCAGCGCGCTGCTCAGCTCGCCCCAGATCGGATCGGAGATCGTCGCCCAGTTGAGCACGTTCGGCGCGAATTGGACGTAATCGAACGACTTGGCGACGTTGCTCTGCATCTCGAGCGCTATGAAGTCCGCGCTCTCGAGCATCGGCTTCGATGCCAGCGCCTGACCGGAAGCCGCCCAGTCCATCGAGTTCGTGGACATGTACTTCAGGAAGTCGCCAATGCCTTTGATCACCGCTGCGTCCGTCACGTCCTTCGGCACGACGAAGTTGTGGGAACCGGCATAGACCGCTTGCTTCGCTTTGCCGATCTGCGGCACCGGCGCGACGCCGTAGTTGATGCCCGCTTCGTCGAATTGGCCTTTCATCCATGGACCGTTGAATTGGATCGCGTTCTTGCCTTGCAAGAACAGCGTGTTCTCGCCGTCCTGCTGCACGTTCCCCGGGGATACGCCCTTCTCGACCAAACCGCGCATCCACTGCACCATCTCGACCGCTTCCGGCGAGTTGTACGCGACGTCCGTGCCGTTCCACAGCTCGCCGCCGTTCTGCCAGACGAGCGTCGGGAAGATGAACTGCTGCGGCCAGAGCGTCGGCAGCACGTAGCCGTAGATTTTCTTGTCCTTGTCCGTCAATTTCTCGACCGCCGCGTCGAACTCGGCGCGGTTCGTCGGAGGCGCCGTGATGCCCGCCTTCTCGAACAAGTCCTTGTTGTAGTACATGACGAGCGGATGGATGTCGAGCGGAATGCCGTACCACTTGCCTTCGATCGTCTCGTAGTTGACCGGCGCTTCGACGTAATCGGATTTGTTGATGCCCGCCGCTCCAGCCAGATCGTCCATCGCCTGCAGCTGCCCTTTATTCTGGTAAGTCGGAATTTGATCCACGTGCATGATCGCCAGGTCCGGCCGCTCCTTGCTTGCGCTAAGCGCGACGTCTAGTTGCTTGTAATATTCGCCGTTCGGCTGGATGACCAGCTTCACCTTGTAGGTATCTTGGGAGGAGTTATACTTCTCGACGATCTTCTTCATGAACTCTCCGTCCGCGCCGGAGAACGGCGTCCAGAACAGAATATCCGCCTTCTCGGCGGTTTCGCCGCCGCTGCCTTCCGCCGCGTTCGTACCGGCATTCGTACCGGCGTTCTCGCCGCCGTTCGCCGCGCCGTTGTTGCCGCTGCATCCGGCCGCCAACACCAAGCTCGAGGCGAGCATCATTACGCTGAGCATTTTCACTGTTCTTGTCATGTCGTAACCCCCATGGTCGTCAGATAGGATCTCATCGTCCTTCTGATTCTCATTCTAGCCGCCCGGTGAAAACGATCACATGCCGCTTTTTTGGGAGGGGTGGACATATTTTTGGGAGCCCGGCTCCCGGAAATTTTCGCCTCCCCCTTCCCCCTCCGCCGCAATGCTGTCAGGTTAAGAGGGCTCCGCCCCGTTGACCCCACTTTTATTGCTCCCTCCTCCCACCTCCTCCGCCGAGGAGGCTCCAAAGCCTATGCTTTCGAAGTGCTTTGCCCTCTGGACTCCCTATTTCGTGCTGACATGTTTGTTCGCGGTCGGCGGGAAGGCTTGAGTGTGGCACGCTTTTGTCCTGACGGACAAAGCTTCAATGGGTTTTGAAGTCCATCCTAAGACTTAAGCCTATCAACTATAGACTCTAGTTGGCTTTCTCGGACTTTTTCCTTAACCTGACAGCATTGCCCTCCGCTGATGGGAACCAGAACTTGCCTTGGGGTAGTATCCTGTGGCTGGCGTGCGTTTGATGAGGCTCCGTGCTGACCTTCGCTTGCGTCCGCTTGCGCGGACACGCCTTGCTTTTTGGTGGTAGTAACAGCAAAAACCGCCGCCCTCTTATTCGAGTGCGGCGGCTTTGCGTGCCTGCTAGTTGCCTTCGTTGATCGCTTTGATCCGCTCAAGCGCGATTTTTGGTTGGCGGTCGTACGTCAGCAGGCCGTTGATCTCCTGCTCGACGTCGGTGAGCTGCGTGTAGCAGTAGCCCTGCACGACGCCGGAGCGCAGCAACGGTTGGATGACGCCGCGAAGCCGCTGCTCGAAATCCTCGTCGGACGACGCGCCCGAATAGCCCCAGCCTTCCCAGTCGCTTTTCTTGTAGGCGATGCCCCCGAATTCGGTGACGAGAATCGGCTGGCCGTCGTACGAGAAGCCGCCGACGCTGAGCCGCCTGTTCGCCGGCATCGCCGAGACGGCTTTCTCGACGCTGCCGTAACGATCCTCCAGCACTTCGCGGCGCCATTCGTAATCGTGAATATTGTATAGATCGGTCGCGACCATCTCCCAACCGTCATTGGAGACGACGAGGCGCGTCGGATCAAGCGATTTGGTCAAATAATACATGGCGAGCGCGTGCTGCTGCTGACGGATGTCGATTTGGATGTTCGGCACGCCCCAGCTTTCGTTCAACGGCACCCAGACCGCGATGCAAGGATGGTTGTAGTCGCGCTCGATCGCCTCCTGCCATTCCTTCGTGAACCGATGCGCGTATTCTTCGGAATAATCGTAAGCGTTCGCCGTTTCGCCCCACACGAGCAGGCCGAGTTTATCGCACCAGTACAAATATCGCGGATCTTCGATTTTCTGATGCTTGCGCGCGCCGTTGAAGCCCATCGCCTTCGTCAGTTCGACATCCTGCCGGATCGCGTCGTCGCTCGGCGGCGTCAGGTTGCCCTGAGGGAAGTACCCCTGGTCCAGCACCAGCTTCATGAAGTACGGCCGGTTGTTCAGGTTGAATTTGCCGTTCTCCAGCGAAATCTTCCGCATCCCGAAATAGCTCGTCACCCGGTCCGCCTCGCTGCCGTCCAAGAACAGCACGAATTCCACATCGTACAAATTCGGGCGTTCCGGCCACCAACAACGGTCCATGCCATGGTCGTTCAGACCGGCAAGCCGGATCGTGCGCGCTTCCTCGCCGGCGCGCACGGCGAATTCGTCGGTCGCCACCGCTTGGCCGTCGAAGGAAATCCGAACCTGCAGCCGGACGTCTCCCGACTGCGCGCCGGCCCCCGTGACGAATGCGCGAATGCCGATTTCGTTCGCGTCGATGTTCGGCGTATATTTCACCTTGCGCAGATGCATAGGCGATACCGCTTCCATCCACACGGTCTGCCAAATGCCCGTCGTACGCGTGTACCAAATCGCCCTCGACTTCTCCTCCCAGAACTGCTTGCCGCGCGGCAGGAAGACATCCGTGCCGTAATCCTCGGCCCGAACGACGAGAATGTTGTCGCCGTCCGCGCGGAGCGCGTCCGTAATATCCGCGTGGAACGGCGTATGACCGCCCTCGTGGCTGGCGACCTGCCTCCCGTTCACCCATACTTGCGCTTCGTAATCGACCGCGCCGAAGTGAAGCACGATCCGTTTGCCGGCAAAATGGTCCGGGATATCCAGCTTCCTGCGATACCAGACGACATCGTGAAAGCCGGGATCGCCAATGCCGCTCAATTCGCTCTCGAAACTGAACGGCACTTGAATCGTCTTAGCGAACGGCGCCTTGCGGTCGTGCCAGCCCTCTTGCCCGCCAATCCGGTTGTCGTCGAATTCGAACTCCCACGTCCCGTTCAGATTCACCCAAGCGTCCCGTTGGAATTGCGGACGCGGATATTCGGCTCTAGGCATGCTTGTCATGTGTCGGTCCCTCCATTAGTTAACTTATAAGTTGTTATATAAACCAACAAGTGCTATCATGGTGCCATTGTACCGACATTCATAATTATCGTCAACTAATAAGTTGTTTTATTAACCAATGGATTATATGATGAAGAAAGCAGAAAGCGAGGCTGGTTATGCATATTCAAGTTCGAACGCCATATATGGCGATCCTGGAATGCTTCTCTTCGGAGACGCGCGTGCGGATGATCGAATTGCTCGACGAACGGCCGCGCAGCATTAAGGAATTGGCCGATACGCTCGGCGTCTCCTCCGCGATCGTCACCAAGCATATTCAGAAGATGGAAGAAGCCGGACTGATCGCCACCCAGAATCTGGCAGGCACGCGCGGAAGTCCCAAAATTTGCTCGCTCGCGATCGATTCGCTCACCCTTCACTTGAAAGGCGCCAAGCCGAAGGAGGAGGAGCGCAAATATGCCGTCGAAATTCCGATCGGGCAATATTCGGATTATGCCGTCAAGCCGACGTGCGGACTCGCCTCCGACGCCAAGATAATCGGTTACGTCGACGACCCTCGCTATTTCTCCGATCCCGAGCGTATGAACGCCGCGCACATCTGGTTCGGCAGCGGATACGTCGAATATCGCATTCCCAATTATCTTCATGCCGCGCAGACCGCCCGGCAGCTGGAGTTTACGCTGGAGCTGTGCTCGGAGGCGCCGTATTACAACGAGAATTGGCCTTCGGATATCAGTTTCTCCGTGAACGACGTCGAGACGTGCGTCTGGACCTGCCCGGGCGACTTCGGCGACAAGCGGGCCGTCCTCACGCCGTCCTGGTGGTCGCTCGGCACGCAGCATGGTCTGCTCAAGAGCTTGACCATCCAGGAAAGCGGCACGTTCCTCGACGGCATCAAGCTATCGAACGTGACGATCGCCGATCTCGGACTTCGGCATGGGGAAGACTTCCGTTTCCGGATCGCTTCGTCCGAGACGGCGCGCCATTGCGGCGGCGTCAGCTTGTTCGGGCGCGGATTCGGCAATTATGCGCAGGACATCGTGGTGCACGTACATTACGAGGAGCGGGAACGACAAGGCGACACGGCTGTCGCCGTCTTTTAGCGGCGCGGCAGCATTCAGCGATGGAGACATAGAGGCCTAAGTATAAGCGTGAAACTAATACTTACCTATATATCAATAAAGAGGCAGGCCATCGTCGTCGACAATGGCCTGCCTCTTCGCGTTGCATCGATGAAATTGCGTCAGCTCGCGTCAATAAGCTGATAACGGTTGATAATCGTACCCATGCCGCCCTGCTCCAAAATCCAAAATTGCCTGCCGTACGTCTCGCATAAGAGCCACTCGAACGCATGCAGGTCGGGATATCCCGCAAGCGCTTGCTCGATCTCTCGTTTGAACTCCGACAGCTTGGCGTGCATCGGCACCGCCTTCGTTACTTCGGCGATCCCGCGGCGCAGATCGTCCACGTTATCGGTCAGCGTGTATTGAAGCGTGCGGCATAACCGGCTAAGAACCAGGTCCCGGCTTCGTTTCACCGTCGGTCGCTCGTTATCGTCGTATTGCAGCTGGATGCGGCACACCAGCTGTTTCATTTGGCTGTCGTCTATCATCGCGGCTTGGCTTCTCGTTAGTAGCGGTCCTCTCATAGCCTTCCCCTGTTTCCGTGTAGTTGGGTGAATCAATCGGCTGTTATGTGCGCAATGTTTATAGTCATATAGTACTATTTCATTCGCGTTAAATAAAGGACCAAAAAAAAGCAAATTACCACCGCGATTAATGTCTGCCATGCATGGAAACGATCAGGAAAATGCACATGCGGTGAATAGCGCCCGCGTTGGGAGGAAACAAAGAAAGAAGCGAATACTTTCGATTCGAACGGGGAGGGAAACTTACGGATGCCAACTCATGCGCCATTGCCATCTTCGCGGCGTCAAGACCGAAATTTGTTGTCAGGCTGTCTGTTCGGTCTCGGTTTCGTCGCGTTCGTCGACGAAACCGTCTTTCATCAGCTCCTGCATTGGCATCACTTCTATGACAAGGCCACGTCGAACATCGGACTCGCGTCCGACGGCTTGTTCCATGCGTTTAGTTGGTTCGCGACGATTATCTCCCTGTTCCAACTGGCCGATCTTAGACGCCGCGAAGAATGGAACAAGCCTCGATGGCTTGGAGCTGCTTTGATGGGGGCCGGCGCCTTTCAGCTGTATGACGGCCTCATTCAGCATAAACTGATGCGATTGCATCAGATTCGATACGTGCCGGATATCGCCGTATACGATATCGTCTGGAACGCGTTCGCCGCCGTGATGCTGCTTGCGGGCGCCGTGATTATTCGACGAGTTCCCGCCGAGCGATACGGAGATCCTGGAGCGGAACAATGATTACTTCGCCAACAGACGCAACGGCATCGCTGCATCATCATGCACAAAGCACGTCAGCGGTGCATGTCGCTCAGGTATCATTAATGCTGGCCATCGCGTATTTCCTCTTATCCTTCGCTTATGCTGCCTTGGTATTGGCGGCCAACCGTAAGTATGCCAAACCTTGGCCTGCAAGCCGTTCGCTATGCTGGCACGCGGGGATGACGCTCGCCGCCGGCTCATGCGTATCGCCGCTTATCTTTCAAGGGAGCAACGGTTTTGCCCGACACATGGTCGCCCATCTTCTGCTCGGCATGTTTGTTCCGCTGCTGCTGGTCTACGCCGCTCCGGTTACGCTGCTGCTGCGGTCGCTCCCAGCGCCTGTCGCGAGATCGTTCATGCGTCTACTCAAGCGGCCGGTCATGCGGATTATCGTTCATCCGGCCGTCGGCGCCATTGTGAATGTCGGTAGTATGTGGACGTTGTATCGAACCTCTCTATACGCGGCGATGCATGAATTACCCGTACTGTATGCCACGGTTCATGTTCACTTCCCAGCGGCGGGATATCTCTTCACGGCAAGCGTGCTGCGTCATGACCGCTGGATGCATGATTGGGGATTTTGCAACCGCATTTTTTGGCTAATTATCTCGATGGCCGGTCACGGCATTTTGTCGAAGGGGCTATTCGCTTCCCCGCCTGCGGGCGTGCCTGCGGACCAAGCCGAATTCGCGGCTCGCATGATGTATTATGGGGGCGACGTAGTGGAAATAACGCTGATCCTCATCCTTTGTTATCAGCGCTACCATGCGCCCGACAGGTTAAAACAATCCAGCGTGACGTCTGCATGATTCCCGCCGTATGGTCCGATAATAAGCAGCGTAATTCCGATTCCGAATCCCTTTATATCCGAGAGGAGCTGCTCAAGATGAGAGAAGGACTTATTCCTGCTGTACTTGGAACGGCGGTTACCGCAACCGGAGCAGCGCTGCTTGGGAAGAACCGTCAAGTCGCGACCGCGATCATGGGTTTCGGCGCGGCGCATATCGTGCTCGGCGCGATCGATTTAGTGGAGCACCGCAAGCAGGATCAGGATCAGATTATTTAAGGCCCTCCAAGCAAAACAACCCGGACGGAAGTCTGGGCTGTTTTGCTATTCCATGCGTAATCGGCGCGCGGATCTAGGATCTGGCGCGATGCTCGTCCATAAATAAATACTTCAGGCTGTATAAGCCGCAAAGACCGACAAGACTGTACACGATACGGCTGATCATCGACGATTCGCGGTACGCTTCCCCGCCCAGCAAGGCGGATACCAGATCCCACTCGAATAAGCCTACCAGCAACCAGTTGATGGCGCCGATAATGACAAGCGTCAATGCGATTTTTCCCATAGTTCCCATCCTTTCGGCTCTGTCGTAATTCGCCCGGACGTTCCTAATATTCGATGCCTGCCCTCCATTTATACCTCGCATGTCCAGATCCGAAACGAAACCGCAAGAACGCAGAACAGCCTTGCTTCGGATTCGCCCAAAGCAAGACTGTTCGCTCGCAATAATTCGATTATTCGCCGCGCTTAAACAGCGCGTAGATCACGGACGCCGCTTGAGCTCTCGATGCCGTGACTTTCGGCCCGAAGCTGCCATCCGGCAGTCCTTTCATCAAGCCTGCCGCTTGGATCCGATCGACGGCTTCCTTCGCGTAACCCGCGATCGTTGATTCGTCCTTGAACGTGCCGTCTTCCGCTTCATTGGACCACGCAAGCTCCAGAAGCTCGGCTGCTCGGAACAAAATCATGGCCAT
Organism: Paenibacillus methanolicus; assembly: GCF_008124765.1. GTDB lineage: Bacteria > Bacillota > Bacilli > Paenibacillales > Paenibacillaceae > Paenibacillus_Z > Paenibacillus_Z methanolicus. The sequence goes on from NZ_VNHS01000001.1 coordinate 1,149,099, forward strand.
TTCTTCGCGGGTGATCGCTTCGTTCGCGCCGAACGTGCCGTCCGGCTTCCCGTGCACGAGTCCGAGCGCTTGCGCTTGCGCGACCGCATCCGCATACCATGCCTCGCTGCCGACATCGGAGAAGGATTTCGCTTCCCCTTGGCCGCTGCCGAACGCGAACGATTCGAGCATCATCTTGATAAAGGCGGCGCGCGTCACTTCACTGTTTGGCGCGAATTGGCCGTTGCCGATTCCGTTGATCGCGCCTCTGGCGGCCAAAGCTTCGATGCTTTCTTGCGCCCATACCGCCTGACGAACATCGCTGAACGTCACATTGGCGTAAAGGGCTGCGAATTGACCCAAACTACCGGTCGAGACTTGCGCCAGACCGCTATCGGCATTGAACCTGGCGTTCTTCACGAGTACCGCGTTGCCTTGTTCGTCGATTGCGTAGACGACGACCGCATGCGGCTTCTCGCCTGCTTGCAGCGAATACGGGAACGCGATTCGGGCGTTGCCGCCGCTAAGCTCCGTAATCGCCTTACCATCCGCTTGCAGAGCGAAAGCGTAGCTAACGCCGGACTTCAACTGCGTTCCTTCGACGCTGGCCAGCTTCGCGGTGAACTGGATGCGCTCCGGCGACTTGCCGTCGGCGCCCGTCAGCGTTGCCTTGTTTACGGTCAAACTGCCCAATTCCGTCTCGAACCGGATTTCGGCAATCGCTTGATTCGCTTGAATGGCTTGAATAGGAAGCCCAACGGTTACTTGCTTCAAGCCGGCGGCAGGTTTGATCTGCACGACCAGCTGCTTATTCGCCAATTGTTCGAACGCGCGTTTCACTTGATCGACCGAGATGGTTACGACCGCGTTGCCGCTTGCGTCAACCTTTGGTTCAAGAAGGAGTGACGATGGCTTCTCCGTCTCCGCAACCGGAGGAACCGTTACAGGACCTGTCGATTGGTTCACGACTTTCAGCTCGGCCGTCGCTTCCCGTCCGCCGTCTTGCGTAATAACTTTAATCGTCGTCGTTCCTAGAGCAAGCGCCGTAACTTGGCCCGTTCCGTCGATCGTCGCCACGCTCGGATTGCTCGTGGACCAAGTCACCGCGTCGTTCGACACGATTGCCGGACGGAAAACCGGTACAAGCCGCTGCTTCGATCCGAGCGTCACTTCAATCGGTTGGAGCTTGATGCCCGAGACCGGCACCGTTGAGAAATAAGCCGCATAGCTGTCGGTCATGCCGTCCTTGACGGCAATCGCGCGAATGACCGTATCTGCCATCAGTACAATCGGACCGGCATATTGCGAACTAGCCGCCGTCGGCAGCGTTCCGTCGGTCGTATAATGGATCTTTGCGTCGATCGTCGCCGTGCTGATCGCGACTTGCTTCGCACCGTTCGAAGCGCTGCTCAATACGGCTTTCGGCGTTGCCGCCTGCTGCTTCGTCGCGACCGGTTCGCCCGGTTCGATCGTCAGCCAGTCCAGGTTGAAGCCGTCGCCGTTGTCCGCAATGCGAAGCGTTTGGACGCCTGCATTCAGGTGAACGACGCCAAACTCGGTCTTATAGACTTCCCAGCCTCCGGTCGATGGCAACGCAAACGATCCCATCGCCGCGTCATTCGCCGTGATTGCGGCAGATACCCCGCCCTGCGGCGTCGCGTATTGCAGCGTTACTTTGTAATAGCCGTCCGCCGGAATGTCGACCGCGTAATCAAACGTCGAGCCCGCGACCGTGTAGCCGAGATTCGTGCGGTTGCTGCCGTATTGAATGACCTGTTGACCTGCTGCCGTGAATTGCTCGGCTTCAATATGGAGTTTGTTCTCGTTATTCGCTTGATGAACCGCCGAAGGTTCGAACGCGATCGACTTCACGTCGAATTCGCCGCTGATCCCCATCACGCGCAGCGTCTGTACGCCGGCTTTCAGTTCCACGCTAAGCCGTGCGCCGACCCATGCCGTGGAACCGTACAAGTTCGGGATGACGTAGGTTCCAAGCGTGCCTCCGTCGGATTGGAGCATGAAACCGCCGCCGTTCGGCGAGGCCACTTGCGCCGTCACGGCATATTTGCCCGCCGCCGGAACGTTGATTTTGAAATCCGCCCAATCGCCGGTCGCGAAGCCGTTCAGCCTTGCGTTCGCGGTGCCCGCGTCCGCGATCGACGTGCCCGACAATTGATAGTATTGATTCGCGTTGACCGGACCTGCGCCGATATCGATCGGCTCGGTCGTATAACCGGTGCCTTCCAGCATGACGGATGCGATGAGCGCCTCGTTCAGGCCGGAAGCCCCGCCGGAGTCGCTGCGATAAGCCGAAGCCGGGACGTTAATGTTAAGCTTGGTGTTGGCATAATATGGCTTCGTGTTGTCCCACAGCAATTGTATGCGGATCGAGGTTGGGCCTTCCGCTGCCAATGCCGCCGCGGTCGCTAACTCGTTAACATCCGCGGATGCGGCATCTTCTTCCGCAGACGGTGCGGCTTGCGCTGCGTCATCCCCTGCTGCCTCCTCTGCTGTCGGAGCAGCTACACCTGCAATCGGCGCTGCCTGCTCGCTTGTCGTGGCGGTCTCGTCGTTAACGTTTTCCGTCTCCGGAGCGGCTTCCTCTGCGCCGGCTACCGATTGTTCGGCCGGATCCGCGACTTCGCCCGCCACCGCATCTTCGGCTGGCGTCGATGCATCGTCTTCTCCTACTTCAGGTTGTTCGCCCTGCGCCGCTTCATCGCCCGAGCCATCACCGACCGGCGCTTCCGCTACCTGCTCCTCGCCGGCGTTGACGGCGATGCTGCTCGGTTGCCCGATGGACTTCTGCCCGTCGTACGTTACCTTGCCAATCGTGATGCCCATCGCCTGCGCTTCGCTGCCCAGCGTGATCTCGCCGAGCTTCTCCGTTACGAAGGTCCCGCCGTCCAAGGTCAGCGTAATTTCCTTGTCATGTACGTTATAAGGCAGCGCGGCCGGATTCGCCGATATCGTCGCCGGTTCGAATTCATCCGTCGCGAGTCGGTCCCATTGGTACGTGATGACCGATTTCGCCGGGATCGTATCGGCGATTTGGGTACCGTCGCTGACGATTTTGAACGTTTGCTGCTTATCGGTACGGTTGATGACGACCGTGACGATCTTCTTCTTGTCCGGACTCATGAACGAGACGTTCGTGACGCTGTCCTTCGAGCCATAATTACTGTCGATCCGGATGTAGCCCGGCTTGACGAATTTGGTATAGTTGCCCAGCATGTAGAATTCCGGCGTCAGCCAGTAGTTCTCCGGATTGCCGGAATCCTGAACGATCATCGTCGGATCCGGCGTGCCGACCCATTGGTGGGTATTGATATCGCTGTCGAGCATGAGCACCCACGAGTTGTAGCTTCTCGCCCAGTTGCGGAAGTATTGCGCCATCCGGTCAGCGCCCGTCGTTCCCCATACGGCGCGTTCGGTCAAGTAGATATTCTCGTCCGGATACATGTCGTGCAGGCGAGACATCTCGGTCGGTTCGCCGCCGTAATCGTGGAACGCCGTGCCGTCCACCGCTTTGCGGTTCGCCGAGTCGGCGAGCAGCGGAGCCGGATAGCTCATCGTGTCGTTGAAATTATGGTCGAAGATCCATAGCTTCACGTCGAGCCCCGCCGCCTTCAGCTTCGCGCTGAGCAGCTTCGCCAGCTCGGCTTCCTGCTGCCACGGCATCTTCGTGCTCGGATATTCGATCTCGAGCAACGGCTCGTTCTGCAGCGTCATCGCGGAGATGTTGATCCCTTGCGCTTTGTACGCTTGGATGAATTTCACGTAGTAGTCCGCGAGCACCGGCAGGTATTCGTCCTTCACCGAGCCCTTGATCATGCTGTCCGTCGTCTTCATCCAGCCCGGCGGGCTCCAAGGCGACGCGAAGAACTGCATGTTCGGGTTATGCTTGAGAATGCGCTTGAGCGCGTCGATAATGCCGAAGTCGATATCCTTCTGAATCGAGAAGTTCGCGAGCGCCGTGTCGGTCTGCCCTAGCGGCATATCGTCATAAGAATAGAACTTCCGCGCCGTAAAGTCCGCCGTTCCGATCGTCACGCGCGTCATGCTGACGCCGATGCCGTCGTCCGGGTTGACCAGCTTCTTGATGAGTTCGTCTTGCTTCGCGGGCGACATCTTGATCAGGTTGTAGACCGTCGATTCCTCCATCGATGAACCGATGCCCATCATGCTCTGATAGGTCTTCGACGGATTGATCTTGATCGTCGTAACGTCCGCGTCGTCGCCGATCGCCGTCAAGTCCAGGTTCTCGTCGCGCTTCGTCAATTGGCCGGCTTCGTCGCCGGCTTGCCATTGCGGCGCGTAATACCACTTCATGCTCTGGCTGTCGCGTTCGGTGGAGATCCAGCTTTCCACCTTCTTCACGCCGCCTTCGACCGGCGCTTGCGGCTCGATCTCGCCGCCCGGTCCGCCGGTTGCCGGAGGTGCCGGCACGAAGCCTTCGGAGCCGAACCAGTTGAAGTTCAAGCCGCCGTCGACGAGGACGAGCTTGATCGTTTGCTCGCCGGCTTCCAGCGCCACGTCCTTGAGCGTCGCCGTCTTCCACGTCTGCCAGCCGCCCGTATGTCCGATGCCGCTCAGCGTGCCGAGCGTCGCTCCGGCCGCGTTCAGCACGCGGAAGCCGGAGTTCGTGATGCTCGCTTCGCCGCCCGCATACCGGAAATCGATATCGTAAGTGCCGGCCGTCTCCACTTTAATCCGATATTCGAGCCATTGATCCTTGCTCGTGTACCCGATATTTTGGCCGCCGCCCGTATCGGACGTATTCTCCGTCTTCAAACCGTCGGATTTGGCCGTGAAGCTCTCGGCCTCTACTTTCACGTAAGGCGCGTTATCGCCCGGCTTCGCCGGAACCGGCTTCAAGGCAGGCGTCTCTTGCGCCTTCGTCAGCCCGTAGCCGTAATCGAACAGCACGTATTGCGGGTCCAGATTGGATTTGCCCGCCGCCGGATTCGTATACGCCTCCGTATAGAACGGCCAGCGGACCGGCAGCTTGCCCGCGAAATCCTTGTCGCCTAGCAATACGTCGGCGACGCCGGCGCCTTCGGTGCCCGGCAGCCAAGCCGCCACGAGCGCGTCCCAGTCGCCCAAGCGATCGTTCACGATGAGCGGACGCCCGGATACGAGCACGACGACCGTCGGCACGCCGGACGACTTCACGTTGTCGAGCGTCGCGAGGTCTTCGTTATCCAGCTGCAGCTTGTTGAGCGCGTCGCCGTTGCTCTCCGCGTAAGGCTTCTCGCCGACGAACACGATCGCGACGTCATGTCCGGCCGCTCCGCGTCCGTGCTTGTTGTACGTGATCTTCTTAGAGTCGCCCGCTACTTCGCGAATGCCTTGAAGCAGCGTCGTGCCTTCCGTCGTCTTGCCGGCCGCGCCCTGCCACGAGATCGACCAGCCGCCGGCTTGCAGACCGATATCGTCCGCGCTCTTGCCCGCTACGAATATATCTTCCATGCCGGCTAGCAGCGACATGATCGGCTCTTCGCTATCCTTCGGCTTATCGTTCTTCAGCAGCACGAGCGACTCGGCGGCCGCTTGACGGGCGAGCTCGCGATGCGCATCCGAGCCGAAGTCTTCGGCCAAGCTCTGATCCGTCATCGGATGCTCGAACACGCCCGATTCGAATTTGACGCGAAGAATGCGCGTAACCGCGTCGTCGATCCGTTCCTGCGTGATCGCGCCTTCGCCTACAAGCGCTTTCAAATGATCGATCGTCGACTTCCAATCCGTCGGCATCATCATCATGTCGACGCCCGCGTTGACCGCGACGCCGATTTGATTCTTCAACCCGCTGACGGCATTGCCTTCCCAATCCTTCGTAATCTGCTGCACCGCGTTATAGTCCGAAATGACGAAGCCCGTGAAGCCGAGTTGGCCATCGCCGGTCCCCTTCAACAGATCGGTGAGCAGCCGTTTGTTCGCATGCATCTTAATTCCTTTAATGCTGTTATAAGAAGCCATCACCGTGCGCGCGCCGGCGTCGATCGCCGCTTTGTACATCGGCAGGTTCAGCGCGGCGACTTCCGCTTCGGTCATGCCGGTAATATCGCCTTGGTTCGCGCCTCCGTCCGTTAAGCCTTCGCCCAAGAAATGCTTTACGGACGAGACGACGCGATCCGTCTCGGCCAATTCGCCGCTCGACTCGCCTTGCAAGCCTTTCACAAATGCGGCACCCATCTCGGCGACCAGCTGCTGGTTATCGCCAAAACCTTCGTACGTGCGGCCCCAATTGATATTTTGCGGATCGGCGATCGTCGGCGCGAACGCCCAATTCGTGCCCGCCGCCTTCACCTCCGAAGCCGTTGCCGCCCCGATCTGCTCCACGAGCGCGGCGTTGCGCGTCGCGCCGAGTCCGATATTGTGCGGGAACAAGGTCGCTCCGATTAGGTTGCTGTTGCCATGAATGGCATCCACCCCATAGAGGATCGGAATGCCAAGCCGCGTGGAGATCGCCCCCGTCTGATAACCGTCGACCAATTCGGCCCACTTCTCCCGCGTGCTATCGGACTGCTTGCCGTTCGGGAACGATCCACCGCCCGAAAGCACCGAGCCGAGGTAATAATCGCGCACGTCCTGCGGCGTCACGGAAGCCCGCTCCGCCTGCACCATCTGACCGACTTTCTCGTCCAAATTCATTCTTCCCAACAGGTCGGATACTCGCTGCTCGACCGGCGCCTTCGCCTGCAAATACAGCGGTAGCGCGGCGGTTTCCGCCGCTTCGGCCTGCGCGGGAGCGATGCCTGCCAGCATCGACCAGACGAGCGAGGCCGAAGCCGTTAACGCGATGCTTCTTCGCGCGTTTCTTATGCTATTCACGTTGTTCATCTTGCTCCAGTTGCTCAAGTTGCTATCCCTCCAATTCGTTGTAAACGATTACAGTAAAATCGGCGGCAGACGTTTGAACCGTCCTATGCCTATGTATGTGACGGCCTGCCATACGCCTCTTCACAGCGAAGAGGCGCACAAACATGCCGTTAATACCGAAGATCTACACCTACGCGCCGTCTCCGCTTATCTGGATTCGGCGGTTGATTTGCCGGCGGCGGCAGCGATCGCGGAGGCGAACGCCTCGGGGCTCAAGCTGCCGCCTTCAAGCTTCTGCAGCGCGTCGTAGTAGGTTTTCTGCGTCTCGGACGTGAATTTGTCCTGCGAGACCGTGCCGCTGTAGCTCGAGGCGCCGTTATAGATTTCATTCAATTCGCGCTGGAGCTCCGATTCACTGCCGGTCATGAAGCCCTCGTATCGCTGCGCCGGGAACGCAATGCCGTTCTGCCAGACCCCTTTGGCCCAATTGTCCGGCCGGAACATCCACTTCAAGAACGCGATCGCTTCGGCTTTGCGCGGGGACTGCGCGGACACGGAATACCCGCCGCCGAACCAGGCGGTCAAATCCTTCGCGGTGCCTTTGCCGCCTTCGAGCGACGGAAGCGGAATCGCGCCGATCTGTTCTCTGACGTCCGCGGGGAAGCTGCCGTCGGCCGACATGCCCATCTCCCATTCGCCCATCATGAATATAGCCGCCTTCCCTTGCCCGAACAGATTGCGCGCCGCGCCGTAATCCTGATTGAGGAACCCGTCGCCGAATGCCCCCGCCTCGATCCAGCGCCGCATCGCTTTGGCCGCCTTTATCGTCTCGGGGCCTCCGAAGCTTCCCGATCCCGCCATCGCTTGGGCAGCCATATCCCAACTCCCCGTCACGCGCTGCAGCATCGTATCGAACCAGATGCCGGACGTCCAGGCTTCCCGCCCGTCCATCGCGATCGGCACGATCCCCTTTGCCTTCAGCACGTCGACGACCTTCATCAGTTCAGCTTCGGTTGCGGGCGGAGCTAACCCGTTCTCCGCGAATATCCGTTTGTTGTAATACAGCACCCAGAAATCCGAGTTGCGCGGAAAGCCGTACAGCTTCCCCTCGATGCTGTAAGAATCCAGCGCCGCCGCTTCGAATTGATGCTCGCCAAGCTCCCCTCGGTCGATCTCGGCAAGCGCCCCGCTCTCGACGAGCGGTTTCAGGAAACTCGTGTTCCCCCAGGAACTAATGATGTCCGGCAGCTTGTTGGAAGCGTTGTACACTTTGATTTTGTCTTGATACTGAGGATCGGGCGACAGCGTCTCCACTTCGATCGTCACGTTCGGATGGTCCCGCATGTATGCGTCGATCAGCTCCTGTTCCATCTTGCCCTGACCGACCGCGCGATCGGAGTTGTTCGTGAAGAACGTAAGCGTGTAAGCATCTTCGGCGGCGATCTTCTCCGTATTCGCAGAAGCCCCCTTGACCGCGTTGTCAGCCTCTCCGCCGGACGGACCGCTGTCGCAACCTGCGAGCAGAATCGCCGCCGCGCAGACCGCAAGCCCCGTTCTCGGTAAATAACGGACGAAGCCGTTCATGCCTTTCCCACCTTTGGTCGTAATGTCGCTACGTCTGATTATAGAAAGTCCCTCCGTTTTTTGTTAGAACCTATTCTTTCGTATCTCTTGTATATTTTTCGGGTTGCGTCGAATCTCCTTCGCGCGACATCCATCCGAAGCTGCCAAGCGGCGACGGAAAACCGATCGTTTTTCAGATGTTATTGTACATTCTATCGTTTCGTCCAGCTGGGACCCGCGTGAACGTAGCATTCCGCCGCGAATCTCATTATAGTAGAAAGAGAAACGATGTAATCGTATACATACATGCCAACTCTCGAACGAAAGAGGTCCGCATCATGCTGCTGCAACCGATTCGCAGACGTTATCTCGATATGCCGATCCGGCGCAAAATTTTGCTCTGGTTCATCCCGCTGCTCATCGTCACGATTACGGTTACCGGGGTCTTCGCCTTCCGGATCGCCACGCGCGAGATCGTCACCAAGATGGCGGCCGAACAGCAGGCGACGGCGAAGCAGGCGATCGATCATCTCGATTATATCGCCCAGGACGCGGTCGATATCTCGGATTACTTGTTCCTGACGCCGGAGATTCAGTCGCTGCTTCGCTCGGATGCCCGCAACAACGCGTACGTCTCGAACCAGAAGATCATCGATATGATCAACCGGCTCATGGTCACCAGGCCTTACTTTCAATTCCTGACGATCTACTCCGACCGCTTCGCCCCGCTGCAATTCAATAACAAGGGGCTGTCGTCGGCGCTGCCATTCGAGGATTATCGCGCGATCTACAACTATGACGATGTATTGAAGCGCCCTCAGATCGAAATGTGGAGCGTCGAGGTGCCGGGCCGGACGAAGACGATTTTCTACGGCGATACGAAGAAGAAGGTGCTGCTCACCAAGGTGATGAAGAACAATGTCACCTACGAGCCTGCCGGCATCCTGCTGCTCGGCATCGACGAGACGGATATCCGCGAGACGTATACGTCCGGGGCAAGCAATCTGAAGATCGCGGTCATTAATACGGACGGCACGGTGCTGTCGGAGAGTACGGGGCAGACGGTCGGGATGCCCATGAGCGAGCTCCCGTACGTAAACGACGCGGCGACCGGAATGAAAGATTTCGAAGCTTCCATCGATCCGTCGAAATGGGTATTCGCCACCATGACCTCCAAGCTGACCGGCTGGCGCGTGCTGGTCGTCCAGCCGCGCAGCGAGCTGCTCGAACAGATGAACCGCATCATGCTCGTGACGCTGCTCATCATCGCCGCGACCATCATCGTCAGCCTGCATATCTCCTGGGCGGTCGCCGGCGTCATTACCCGTCCGATCCGGCGCATCCTGCAATCGATGAAGAAGTTCCAGAAAGGCCACTTCGACGAACGGGTCCTGCTCGCCGGCATGGACGAGATCGGACAGCTCGGCGCGGGCTATAACATTATGGTCGGGCGCGTGCGCGAACTGGTCGACGACATGTATGCCGCCCAATTGAAACAGAAGGAAGCCGAGCTGAAAGTGCTGCAGTCGCAGATCAACCCGCATTTTCTGTACAACACGCTCAATACGATCGCCTGGACGGCTGAGAAGAACGGCGACAAGGTCGTCGGCGAGATGATCTACGCGTTGTCCGCGATCTTCACCATCAGCTTAAGTCAAGGCCGGGACACGATTACCTTGCAGGACGAGTTCAAGCTCGTCGAGCATTACTTGTTCCTGCAGCAGATGCGGTTCAAGGACCGCTTGTCGTACGAGTTGGAATTGGACTCGCAACTGGCGGAGTTCCCGATCCCGAAGCTGCTGCTGCAGCCGCTGGTCGAGAATTCCGTCGTGCACGGCATCGAACCGTTGACGGACGACCTCGGATACGTGCACGTTCGCGCTTCGGCCGGAGATCGTACGATACAGATCGAAATAACCGATAACGGCGTCGGGATTGCCCCGGACCGGCAGCGCGATATGAGGAAAGGCATGCGCGAAGGCGGCATGAATCCAAGCCGAGGCGGCCAAAGCTACGCGCTGTACAATATCGGGGAACGCATCCGGATGTTCTACGGCGACGGCGCGACGATCGACATCCAGAGCGAACCCGGCTCCGGCACGCGCATCAGCCTCACGCTCCCTATAACGTCACGAGGAGGTAACCGGCATGCTTAAGCTGCTTATTGCCGAAGACGAGGAATTAACGAGAGACGGATTAACGTCGCTAATCAATTGGGAATCGCTCGGCGTGCGGGTCAGCGGCGTCGCCGCGAACGGTCTGGAAGCGCTGCGCATGCTGGAGGCGGAACCGGTCGACCTGCTGCTGACGGATATCCGCATGCCGCTGGTGGACGGCTTGCAGTTGATCGGCCAAATCCGCGAACGCGGACTGGACACGGAATGCGTCCTGCTCTCCGGCTATGGCGATTTCCAATACGCGCAGCGGGCCATGCGGCTTGGCGTGACGGAGTTCCTGGTCAAGCCTTGCTCGCCCGACGAAATCAAGCGCGTCTTCCGCGCCATCGCCGCCAAGCGTACCGAAGAGCGGCGGCTGTCCGAAGAAGTGCGCGGCTTGGAGCGCCAGCTGCACGTCAATCTGCCCCATGCCAAAACCCAGCTGTACCGGCAGTGGCTGAGCGGTCCCGCCCTGCCTGCGGAGAACCGCCGCGAGCAGCACCGACATGCGGGCATGCCAATCGCCTTCGAGTACATCATCGTCGTGGCGCTGCGCCTGGATGGCAGATCGTTGGAAAACCTCAATTATTCGCAGGCCGATACGCATCTACTGGCCGTCGCCGCCTCCAACGTGGCGCAAGAGACGTTGGAGCACGGATTGCTGCAGCCCGTCGAAGTCGTGATGGAGAACGGCGCGCTGATCGCGATTACGAACGGCCTGTTCGAATGGCTGGGCGACAAGCTGCAGGAGAGTCTGGACGCCGTGCAGCGCAATTTGAACGCGTATCTCAAAGTAACGGCCAGCATCGGCGTAAGCGGCGCGCATGCCGATCTCGACCAGCTGCACGCCGCTTACGGCGAGGCGCTGGAGGCGCTCGAGCAGCGGTTCTTTCGCGGTCCGGGAAGCTGCCACTACTATACGGAGCTTCAGGTTGCCGGCACGCCGGTCCTGCCGATGCACATTAACGCGGTCGAACTGCTGAAATTGGAGCAATCCGCCCTCGAGCATCTGCGCGGCGGCTTGTTCGCCGAGATGTTGGGCAACGCGGAGCAATGGCTGACCGTCTTCACCGCGGATTATCCCCACTCGCGCAAGCAGATCAACGACCGGGCGCTCTCCTTCTTGGGCCGCTTGATCCAAGCCGCGCCGCAGCAGCAGACGGACGACGCCGGCTGGCTCCGCAGCTTCGAGCGGCTGCGGGAGCGGATGACGGATTTGGAGACGCTGGAAGATCTGACCGGGTTCGTCTACCGGACGATCCGCCAGATCGTCGAGCGGGTCAACCCGCAGAAGACGCCCAAGCGCAAGGTGCAGCAGGCGATCGACTTCATCGAGCGGCATTACAACGAACATGGGTTGTCGCTCGCCGGCGTCGCCAAAGCGCTGTTCGTCTCGAGCACGTACTTGTCCACGCTGTTCAAGCAAGAGCTTGGCGTGAACTTCCTGGATTACGTCCACCAATACCGGATCGACAAAGCCAAGGCGCTGCTGCAGGCCGGCGATCGAAAAATCCAGTCCGTCGCGCGTGAAGTCGGTTATTACGACGAGGCGCATTTTACGAAGACGTTCAAAAAGTGGACCGGCCTCCTCCCTTCCCAATACAAGCGAGAGACGAGCGGCTAGCCGTATAATCGTGCGCACAACTGTCGTGATGCGCGCGATAAGGCGCGACATGCGAAAAAGCTTAACCGGCGGGCTGTTGAGGCTCGCAGCGGTTAAGCTTTTTTTGACGTGAATTCGTGATGGGTTGAGCGGTTCGATTTCCTGGCGCACGACAAGAAGTGGAGATTCCGCGTGCTCGATACGTTTTCCGAATTCGCTGAAGAACCCGAAGCGTACAAGTTGTACTATCTATGGCTCTGCTCGCGCTGCTTATCGCGGATTGCGCCCCAGCTAAGCAATCGAATGCCTTCCTCCCGTAAGGCGTCCCGGATCGCATCATCCTGAACCAAGCGAGCTTCCAACTCGCGTTCCCGATAGCAATCTGTCAATCCCTTGAGGCGATCGGTTAACTTAGATGGATGCACGGTCCATTGCGTCACGCCTGGCCGCAAGCGCCGAATCATCTCCAGCACTCGGTCTCTCGCGTCGCGGTAGTCGATCTCTCGCCCCATGCAGTAAGGCAAGGCAATTATATCGTCGATGAAGATAAGCCCCCGGCTGACGGCCACTTCGAATATGGACCGGAAACGCGCACGCTGTTCTTCGCTCAGAAAATCCTGGTCGATGATTCCGACCGGCAGATTAAACGGAAGGCCGAACTTGAGGCTTGCCTCGAATACGACGTCCAGCAAATCACGGCCGGTAGAGAGCCCCAATAGACTTCCGGCATGACAATCCAAATGGGTAGGATCGAGCCCAAGCTCAATGGCAAGAAGGATCTGGGCTTCAAGTTCGTACGCGACTTCATCGGGATCCGCGCGCAGTTCGAATGCGGCAACTTCGCGAAAGAACGTCCCTTCATCGGTCGTAAAGCTGCAACTTCGCGAAAGCGCCGCGACAACGGGCCGATACGTCTGTCTAGCATCGCTGGTCAACGTCAAATGTATACCGACTTGCTTCAAGCCTAGCCGGCGACTAGCCTCGATCGCCTCTTTCGCATATGGAGCCGGCATCATCACCGATGCGGAAGTCACCTTATCTCGGGCAAGCAATTCCAATATTTTTTCGTTTGTCCCTTCATCCATTCCGAAATCATCCGCATTGATGATCAAATAACGCTCCCCCGGTAAAATCTGATTGGATTGACGCAAGATTATTTCCCCCGTTCCATATCTCGTAATTGAAGTCAAATAAAAAACAGCAGCCGATCTCTCGATCTGCTGCCGCTCTGGTAACCTCTATACTATATCGTCTTCGTCATAAACACGCTGTACGGATCAAGCTCATAATCCGCGAACGGACCGCAGTAGACGAAGCCGAACCGCTCATACAGCTTGCGGGCGGGCTCGAAGCTCTCCTGCGAACCGGTCTCCAGGCTAATCCGCGTATAGCCGCGTTCCTTCGCCTGTGACAGAATGTGCTCCAGTATCGTCTTGGCGACGCCTTTGCGCAAATGCCGGCTCGCGGTGCGCATCGACTTCAGCTCGACATGTTCGCCGTCCAGCTCCTTGATCGCGCCGCAGCCGAGCAGCTCGCCGTTCTCCCACGCGCTCCAGAACGTGATTTCGGGTTTCTTCAGACCGTCCATATCCAGGGCGTGCACGCTCTCCGGAGGGGAACCCGCGAACATGTCGCGAAGATGCTCGTTCAGCAGCTCGGCCACTTCCGGCCCGTTCAAATCGTCAATGATAATGTTCAACTTCTTCCTCTCCTTCTCTCTCTGCTTGCTTCCCAGTATACGCGATCAAGAAAGGGATAAAAATAGAAATCGCCTTAAGAACAGCTTCCCCTTTTATACTTTCGGATGGTCAGCAGCTAATCCCCCGCCTCCGGCCTCCTGCCGTCTGCACTGCTGCGGCGTCCCGCCGTATAGGCGCTTGAACATTTTCGAGAAATACGAGAAATTGTTGTAGCCGAGCGACTTCGCGATGTCCGAGATCGGGATCGTCGAGCCGCGGATCAGCTCATGGGCGAGCTTCATCCTCTCTTGCAGCATATAATCGGTCAGCGAGACGCCCGTCTCTTTCTTGAACAGCCGGGACAGATAGGCTTGGTTCAAGTGAACATGGTCCGCGATGTCTTCGCGCTTGACCGTCTCGTTCAAATGATCGGCGATGTAGCACTGCACCCGTCGAACAATCGAGTCCTGCCGGTGCAGCTGGCCCGTTACGATGTCCATCCGCGCGATCGCCCAATGCTCCAACTGGGCCAGCGTGCGCGGCATCGCGCCTTCCTTCCGTTCGTCAAGTTCCCGGAACAGCTCGTGCGCGGACAATCCGTTCTTCTGGAGCACGTAATGGATCATTTGCAGATAACCGTGGTAGAACGCTTGAATGGTGCCCGCATGCAAATGGGGATCTCCGCCGAGTTCCACGACCGTCTTGCGGATTTCCTTCTCCAGCTCCGCTCTCTTGCCCTGCTCGATCCAGATTTGCCATGCCGCGAACGCCGGGAATTTGGGCACGTCCCTTTCCGGCTTGGCGGAGCCGGACCAATACACCTGCCCGGACTTGCGCACATTGTCGTATTCCATGTCGAGCAGCTGCTCGTACATGCCCTTCAAAGCCGGCAGGCCGACGCGTTCCCCCACATAACACGCCACCTGACAGCCGAGCTCGGTCTTGCCGTGCTCGACAAACGCCGTGCAGCGCGTCTGCAGCGCTTCTCGGCTTTCTTCATCGGCATAAATCAACGCGACATTCACGCCCTGCTTCGTCTGAATAATCGCCCCGCGACCGTCCGGGACGAGCGTGCGCATCGCCGCCTCGCGCAAGGCGTAATCCAGCACGTCTTCATCGCCGCTCTCCAGCTCCTGCGGCCACGACTCGACGCTCAGCGCGATCGGCCGCATGCGGCGATCCTCGGACAAAGGTATCGCGTATTCCCGCATGAGCCGCTCGGCCTCTTCGTCCCCAGCGCGAACGCGACCCTCCAACACGTCGTGCCAGAACCGGTCCGCATGCCGCGACTTCTGCCGCTCGATCAGCTCCCGATAGGCGGCGTACTGCTCCCGCATCGACGCGAGCTCCCGCTCTTTCTCGACCGATGCCAGCGCTCTTGCGATCGTGGCTTGAAGCGCGGCAAAATCGACCGGCTTGAGCATGTAATCGAAGCTGTCCAGCTGCACCGCGCGTTGAACGAAGCCAAACTCGGCGTGGGCCGTCAAGAAAATCGTCTCCGTACGGGGCGAATGCTCGTTCACCCACTCCAACAGCTCGATGCCGGTCCCGCGCGGCATTTCAATATCGCAAATCAGAATATCGATCGACCGCTCCTCGAAAACGCGCATCGCCTGGCGCACGTTGCAAGCGTCGTAAACGTCCGCAATGCGCAGCGCCTCCCAATCGATCCCGTCCCGAATCCCCATAATCGCGTAATGTTCGTCATCGACAATCAGCGCAGTCGCGTTCATCGGAATTTCTCCTTCCCGTAGTGGCCTACCGACCGTTCAAACCCGTTTATCTCATCCATACTGCTCCATCGTCCTCACCGGCATGTAGATCGCGACGCACGCGCCCGAATCCGGGCGATTCGAGAACAGGGCGCGCGCCTCGCGGCCGAACACGATATTGAGCCGGTGAAACACGTTCCATATGCCGAGATGCTCGCCGTTGTACGCATCGAAGTAGCGGCCGTTATGCAGCTCGACGAGCATTTCCTCCGAGAAGCCGATCCCGTTGTCGGCGATCTCGATCCGCATCTGTCCGCTTGCGTCCGCATGCTCGATCCGGATATCGATATGGAACGGGTGATCCATGAAATCGAATCCGTACTTGATGCAGTTCTCAACGAACGGCTGGAGCAAGAGCGGTGGAATACAAGCTGCGCCAAGCTCGTCCGCGATGTGAATCCGGTACGTGATCCGCTCGGGGAACCGAAGCTGCTGGATGTTGATGTAGCTTTCGATATGCTCCATTTCATCGCGAATCGTGACGGCGGCGCGGTGCGTCTGCGTGGCGAAGCGGAAATATTTGACCAAGTTCTGGCACATCAGCTGGATAATCTCGAATTTTTTCACCTGGGCCAGATTATAGACGATATTGATCGCGTTTAGCAGAAAATGCGGGTTCATCTGCAGCTGCAAATGCTTCAGCTCCGCCTTGTGTACTTGAATCTCCTGCTCGTAGACGTTGATCTTGAGCCGGTGGATCTCGGAGGCCATCGCGTTGAACGTTTCGTTGATCATCGTGAATTCCTTCGTCTTGGACGGCGCCAGCCGGTACTGCCAATCCCCGTTCTTGATGCGGCGCATCCCTCCGAGCAGCACGCGCATCGGCTTCAGGACGAGATCGTTTAAGTAGATCAAATAGAAGATGAGCACGATCGCCGCCAGCGCGGGAATGGTATAGATGATGAGCTGAAAATAACTCAGCTTGTGCAGCGCCTGCTCTTCCGGGATGAACGCGCTCAGCGTCGTATCGGTCCCCTGCACCGGATTCGACACGACGATGAATCGGCTCCCTTCATGGCGGATGCGGGAGAACGTCTCGCCTTCGGCGAAGCGGAACTTCTCCTCCGGCAGCACCCGGTCGGCCGAACCGGCCAATGCCTTCCCTTCGGACGAGAGGAATGCGGTGAACCCCTCTTCGCCCATATTCATCAGATCCAGCGGGATCATCAAATTGCGCAGGCTGACCGAGGCCCCCATATAGTAGCCGTCGCCGGTATCGACGAGTCGCAGCAGCGCATACTCGTCTCCGTAGCGGATCGTCCGCCATTCGTTGAAGTACAGGCTGCCCGGTTTCACCTCGCGCAAGAAACGCTCGATCGTCGTCTGGACGGTCGTTAACTTCTCGTAGGTGTCTGCGGGGATCGCCGTGTTAATGAGCGCGTTGTTGCGCACCGCATAGACAAACTGGAAGTCTACGATGCTATCGAAGCGCAAATAACGTTCCATCGCCTTCATGACGCGAATCTTGGCGAAGACGTATTCGTCCGGATCGTACGTCGCGCGGGACAGCTGCATCACGTTCGGGTCTTCCGAGGCGAGGTTGTACAAATATTGCGTCTCGCGGTTCAGCTCGGCTTGAATTTGGTTGGAATACAGAATCATCGTATTCTTGTTCGATTCGGCGACCTGCTCCCTGACCGTGTTCGATGCATAATAGTTGTTGTAAATCAGCATGAAGATCAAAGGAATCGCAATCGCGAAAAAGCCAATGGTTACCCGAAAATTCAGCGAACTCCTCACCGTCACCACGTCCCCACCGGTTGCATTTGGTTATCTTTCATTATAGTATTCGACCTGAATACAAGGAATCCCTACCCTTATGGAACTTCCGTAAAGGTAGGGATTCAACTGAATTATCGAAGATTATTGCTGGTTCTGCGCCCAAGCGGCGAGCTGCTTCTCGACCTCCGCCTTCACGGCGTCGAAGCCGGCCGCGGCGCGTTTCTCTTTCCACTTGGCGATCGTCTTCTCCGGATCGACCGCGCCCGCGAACAGCGCGTCGATGAATTCGTTCTCGACGTTGGCGATCGAGGCGAGCTCGGACTTCACCGGCTCTTGGTTGAACGAGAAGCCGAGAATGGCCGAACGCTCCGAACGGTTGTTAAAGGCTTCGAACTGCTTCCACTTGTTCGGATCCTCGTTCGCCCACAGATACGAGATGAACTGGTTGCCGAACATCCATCCGCCCGGGTTCGGGTACGTCTGCGTCTCCGCGGTCATGCCCGCCGGGTAATCGATGACGTTGTCGCCTTTCTTCACGAAGTGCGTGCCTTCGATGCCCCAATCGAGCATATTGATCAGCTTCTCGTCCGTGTAGAGCAGATTGAGGAACATCATCGCCCGCGCCGGGTCCTTCGACGTGCGGGAGATGCCGAGCATCGCGCCCTGCGCGTCGCCGGTCGTCGTGAACGGCTCGGCCGTCTCGACCTGCACGAGGTCCACGCCGTAGGAGACGCTCATTTCCTTGTCCTTGCCCGGCTTCAAGGACGATGCGGTCGCGAAGCCTTTGCCGGCTTTGATCATGGTCATCGCGACTTCGCTGTCCGAGGTCAGCACGTCTTTGTCGAACCAGCCGTTCTTGTTCCATTCGCGCATCCGCTTGAAGAAGTCCAGGTATTTCGGGTCTTCCAGATTATCCGACAGCTTGATCTCCTTGCTGCCGCGCGGCACGGACAGACCGGCCACGATGCCGTCGTAGTTCGAGGCGCCCCACGTATTCGCGAATTTGCTGGAGATGACAGGCGTCACGTCCGGCTCGTTGTCCTTGATCGTCTTGAACATCGCTTCCATCTCTTCGATCGTCTTGACGCCGTTGACGTCGAATTTATATTTGTCGACGAGCTTCTTGCTAAGCAGGAAGCCGAACCCTTGACCGAACTCCTTCTTCGTCGGCAGCGCGTACAGCTTGCCGTTGATGCGCGCGCCCTTCAGGAAGTCGGGTCCGAGCACGCCGGGAATATCCTTGCCGTACTGCGCCATCAGATCGTCGAGCTCAATGTACTGCCCTTTCGTCACGTCTTGCGGGAGGAAGTACCAGCTGGCCGTGAACATCAGATCGAACTGCTCGTTGGACACCTTCATCAGGTTCGTCTTGTCTTCCCACGAACCCCATTCGATCGGCTTCAGTTCGATGGTGGCGTTGATTTTCTCGGTCAAATATTTGCTCATCTCGGCTTGCACGAGCTCGAGATCCTTCGGCGCGGACGCCGGATAGACGAGCGTGATTTTGTAAGGATCGAGCTTGCCTTCTTCCTTGGCGCCGTTATTGGCGTTCTGATTCCCGGTATTCGAGCCTTGCTCCCCGCTTGGCGCATTGTTATTGCCGCCGCAGGCGGACAAGACGAGCATACTGCTCAACGTGGCGGCCATGACGGCCTTGGCGTACTTCCGCATGCTTGGATAACCCCTCTCTAACGTTCAGCTATAATGGTAATTCTTCGCTTGCGCGCTTCAAACCTGCCAGCAGATGTAATGAATGTTCGGTTGACGATCCACCTCCCCGATTGGCCCTTCGAAAACCGGCGTTCGCACGCGATTTAAGGAAGACGGGCCCGGGCTATCCTTTCACCGCGCCGTTCGTAATCCCGCTCACGTAGAATCGCTGGAAGAACGGATACGCGATCAGCAGCGGGGCGAAGCCGACGACGGCGAGCGCCATGCGGACGGTCTCGCGGGGCATCTTTGCGAGCATGTCCCCCGCTTGGGCCGAGCTGCTCGATTTCATGAGCAAATATTGCACGTTCGTCAGCGTCTTGGTCATCATGTACTGAATGTTGTACAGCTTCGGATCGTCGATGAACAACATGCAGTTGTACCAGTCGTTCCAATAAGACAGGGTCTGGAACAACCCGATCGTCCCCATGATCGGCAAGGACAGCGGCACGATAATGCGGAAGAAAACTTGAATTTCGCTCGCGCCGTCCATCGTTGCCGATTCGACGACCGAATCCGGGATGGAGTTGTGGAAGAAGCTGCGCATGAGCAGCACGTTGAACGCGCTGAGCAGCATGCCGGGGATGATCATCGCCAGCAGCGTGTTTTTCATCGGGAGCAAATTCGTGAACGTCATGTACCAGGGCACCATCCCGCCGCTAAACAGCATCGTGAAGAACACGTAGAACGAGAGGCTGCGGCGGAACGGAAGCTCTGTGCGGGATAGCGGGTAAGCGAGCAGCGTCGTCACGAGCAGGCTGACGAGCGTGCCGATTACGGTGCAGATGATCGTCACCCCGTAAGCTCTTGCGATTTCGCTGAAATCATGGAACAGAAACGTGTAGGCGGTAAAGCGGATCTCGCTCGGGAACAGCGAGTAACCGTGCTGCTCGATCGAGCTTTCTCCCGAGATTGACACCATCACGATCAGCGCGAAGGGCAGCAGGCTGCCGATTACGAACAGCCAGAAGAAGGCGTGGATGCCAAGCTGGCCGAATTTGAATTTTGAAGTGTGGGGCACTTGGATTCGTTCTCCTCTCCCGTTAGAATAAAGCGTCTTGTTTGTTGATGCGCCGCACGACCGCATTCACCGCGACGACCAAGATGAGGCAGACGACCGATTGATACAGACCCGCCGCGGAGGACATGCCGATATCCCCTTGGTTCAGCAGCGCGCGATACACGAACGTATCGATCGTGTTCGTCGTCGGCGTCAGCGCGCCCGTGTTCATCGGCACCTGGTAGAACAAGCCGAAATCCGAGCGGAGAATGCCGCTGAACGACAGCAGCGTCATCGTAATGATGACCGGCGTAATGAGCGGAATCGTAATGCGGGTCATTTGTCGCCATTTGGTCGCCCCGTCGATCGCCGCCGCTTCGTAAAATTCGCGATTGATGCCGAGCACGGCCGCGAAATAGATGATGGCCAAGTACCCGACATGCTTCCACGCGTTCACGATGACCAGAATGTACGGCCAGTATCCCGCTTCGCTATACCAGGAGATCGGCTCGATGCCGAACCAGCCGGACAGCACCCGGTTGAGCATCCCGCTCTCCATGTTGAGGAAGCTGTACACGAGATAGGACACGACGACCATGGAGATGATGTGAGGCAGCAAGAAGGCGCTCTGGTAGAAGCGCGCGATCTTCTTCTGCCGAATCTCGTTGATCAGCAGCGCGGTCAATAACGCCATAACCAGGTTCAGCACGATGAAAGCCAGATTGTACAGCACGGTGTTGCGGGTAATCGTGTAGGCGTCGGGCGAAATGAACAAAAACTCGAAGTTCTTCCACCCGGCCCAATCGCTCCCCCAGATCCCCTTCGTGTACGTATAATTCTTGAAGGCGAGAATGACGCCGTACATCGGAATATAGTTGTTGACGAATAAATAAAGCACGCCTGGAAGCGTCATCAACAGCAGCCACTTGAATTTGTTCAGCCGCTTAAGCCAGGCGTGCTGTTTCCTGGCAGCCCTCTCCGGCTGCGCTTGGGCCGCCAGCGGCAATGTCTCGGAAGCTCTCATCCTTTTCACCCTTCCAGTCTCTCGTTCATCGCTTGCCCTTTCATTGTAAGCCAGCCCCCTACCGCTCCCTCTACCACGATGATGACTTCGTATTAGGACGATCATGACTAGTTCGTTCGTTGAACTATGCCTGTATTGACACCGCATTCATGCTTTATTTAAGCTGAATGCAACGTAAATCCACAACATCAAAGATAGCGAAGGGCTTTGCCCTTAGTGAACCCGTTATTTTCTTCCTCGCCCCTTCCCCCTCCTCCGAGGGGAACCAAGGGCTCTCGCCCTCTGGACTCCCAGAACTAGCGTGACTCGATACGCGGCCGTCTTCGATGTGTCCTTTCGCGGGGAGCCCGCTAGTCCTGCGGACTGGCTTTTGTTCGAGCTTCGTACATAGCGGTATGCCTTGGGTGGTGTCCTGTAGGGGTTATGCGCTTGATGCGGCTGCGTGCTGACCTTCGCTTTCGTCCGCTTTTGCGGACACGCTTTACGTTGCTATTCCCACAAATCTAGTACTATGACGTCAAAGGAGGCTGCCAGCTATGGCAGATAAGAGGATCGAACGCGTCTTTATATTGGGTATGGACGGCGCGGGCAATTTCAATCGACAGGCGAGCACGCCGGTGCTGGACGCCTTCGCCGCGCGGGGCGCGTTCACGAACGACGCGCAGGCGGAATCGCCGACGATCAGCGCGCAATGCTGGGGATCGGCGCTTCATGGAGTCAAGCCGGAAAAACACGGGCTGACGAACGAGATTAGCGCGTCCGAGCGTTACCCGGACGCCTCGCCCTATCCTTCCGTGTTCAAGCTGGCGCGGGAAGCGTGGCCGGAAGCGAAGCTCGCTTCCTTCACCGGCTGGTCGCCGATCAACTTCGGCATCGTGGAGGATGATATCGGCGTGTACAAAAAATCGCTGCCCGACCGGCAGTTGGTCGATGAACTGTGCGCGTACGTCGAGAACAATCCCGACGTTAAGCTGCTGTTCCTGCAGCTCGACGAGCCGGACGGCTCCGGGCATCGGCATGGTTACGGGCTGGAATCTCCCGCCTATCTGGACGCCATTGCAACGTGCGACCGGCTGTTCGGCGAAGTGCTGCAGACGATCGAGAAGGCCGGTATCCTCGACACCAGTCTTATTATCGCGCTGACCGATCATGGCGGCGGCGGGGACGACCCGTTCAACCACGGCAGCGACCACCCGATGGATAAGAACGTGTTCTGGGGCTGCTTCGGCCCGGGCATCGAGCCGGGGACGCCGATCTCCGCCCTATCGCTTGCGGATACCGCGGCCGTCGCGGCTTGGGCACTCGGACTTGAAGCGCCGTCGGCCTGGGATGCGGAGCTTCCGGATTTTATCAAGCGGCAGCTTGGAAGAAAGGCGGAGGAGACGCAATGATTACGCAAATCTATCACGCGCACGAATGGCTCTATCCCGACAGCGAGCTGAACGATACCGGCGGCAGACGAGTCGAGCTGGCCTGCGCCCGCGGCGGGCGCGCCGCGACTCAATTGCTCATTCGTTCATTCCCGCAAGAGGAAGCGATGAGATGGACGTTCAGCTGGCATGCGCCGCATCGTCTGGCAGACGACGAGCTGCCGATCGAAGCGTTTCGTCTGTCCGACGTGCTCGTCAATGAAAATACGGGACCTTCCTATTCGACCGTCCCGAACGGCACGGATGCCCCCTATGCCGCGCGCCTCGCGCCTTTTCGCGTCTATGACGTCCTAGTCCCGGTCTCCTCCGCATTCATTCGGCCCGCAGGCGATACGTTGGCGCTCTATGTGAGTTGGGTGGTCCCGACGGAGCTTGCGCCGGGCGACTACCACGGAACGCTCGCGCTGGATTGCGGCGGCGACTCGCTCGTCTACGAGGTTAGCTTGTATGTCTATGAAGCCGTCGTTCCGCGGCGCGAGACGCTGCACACGACGAATTGGCATTCCAACGGCAACATCGCTTCCTATCACGGGCTGGAAGAATGGTCGGAAGACCACTGGGCGATGATCGGCCGTTACGGCGAAGCGATGCGCCGTGCGAGGCAGACGCATTTTATCGTCGGCATGGATCTGATCGAGGCGACGCGGGACGGTACCCGATACGCGTTCGATTTCGCCCGGGCCAAACGATATATCGAGCTGTTCCTCTCGCTTGGATTCAGCTGGATTGAAGGCGGGCATCTCGCCTGCCGAACCGGCTGGAGCGAGCCGACCTTCGTGCTGACGTACGACCGCGGCATCGAAGCTACTCAACCGGAGGGCTTCGCCTTCCTCGCGCAGTTCCTGCCTGCCTGGCATGCCTTCCTAAGCGAGAACGGCTGGCTGGATCGTATCGTGCAGCATGTCGCGGACGAACCGATCAAGGAATCCGCCGCCGATTTCCGCATCCTGTGCGGCATTATTCGCAAACTGCTGCCCGGCGTGCCGCTCATCGAGGCGATCGTCGATCCGAATATCGAAGGTTCCGTGGACATCTGGGTGCCGACGAACAAAGGCTATGACGAGCACCGCGCTTATTTCGAATCGCTGCAGCGGCTCGGGGAAGTATTCTGGTTCTATACGTGCTGGAATCCCGGCGGCTATTATTTGAACCGATTTCTCGACATTAGTCTGCTGAAGACCCGGTATTTGCATTGGGGCAATTACAAGTACGGACTGACCGGCTATTTGCACTGGGGCTTCAACCAGTACTTGGACGGGCAAGATCCGTTCGAACTGACATGCCCGTTGCTCGCGCCGGACGTCCATGCCAAGCGCGTCCCGCCGGGCGATACCCATATCGTCTATCCCGGGGCAGACGGGCCGCTGCTCAGCATGCGGTTGGAAGCCATGCGCGCGGGCTGCGAGGATTACGAGCTGTTCCGCCTATTGGCCGCGTCGGATAAGGCGCTTGCGGACGCGATCTGCGACGAAGGCATGGCAAGCTTTACGGACGTCTCGGTTGACCCGGACGCATTCGCGGCGCTGCACCTGCGGTTGCTCGAAGCCGCGTCGGGTCTGATCGGGACGGATATCTCGCCGCTCGGCGAGGCTGCTGCCGGCGCGGAGATCGGAGACATGGAGCGATGAGGAAACAGCTTCGTTTTCGACCGGACGGCACGTTCACGATCGTGCAGTTCACCGATACCGAATTCAGCGATCCGCGTGCGGCGGACGAAATCAAGATGAACGAGACGATGGCGCGCATCTTGGCGGCCGAGCAGCCGGATCTTGTCGTCTATACGGGCGACGTCATCGCGAGCGGCGGCAACTCCGACCCAATCGGCTCCTTCCGATGCGCAGCCGCGGTGCCAGAATCGCGCGGTATCCCCTGGGCGGCCGTGTTCGGCAATCATGACGCAGAAGCGCCGAATGTAACCCGCGAGCAGCTCCACGCGCTCCAGCTCACGTACCGGTGCAACTATGCGAAACCCGATCCGCCCGGCTTGCACGGCGCGGGCAACTTTGTCTTGACTGTCGCGGGGGAGGAGCGCGAGCCGGCTGCCGCGCTCTACTTCCTCGACTCGGGGAGCTACTCGCCGCTCGAGCACAGCCGGCTCGGCTTCTATGACTGGATTCGCCGAAGCCAAATCCAGTGGTATACGGAGCAGTCGCACGCGCTTACGACGGACAACGGCGGAAGCCCGCTACCATCGCTCATGTTCTTCCATATCCCGCTGCCGGAATACCACGACATCTGGGACTTCAGCGTGTGCCATGGCGTCAAAGGCGATCCGATCTGCGCGCCGTGGATCAATACCGGCCTATTCGCGGCCATGATGGAGATGGGCGACGTGCGCGGCGTCTTCGCCGGTCACGATCACGCCAACGATTTCATCGGCACGCTGCACGGCATCAAGCTCGCTTACGGCCGTACGACGCGCAACGCCTATGCCGCGGAGCCCTTCCCGACCGGAGCAAGGGTGATCCGATTGACGGCAGGCACTGCGGATTTCGAGACGTGGCTTCATCTGGAGGACGGCACGGTCGTGACCGAACAGCCCGTACATCAGCCGGAGGGGCGTCAGCCGTTCCAGATCCGGAGCCGATAAGCCAGATAATATCTTGACCATACCGTTTACAAACCTGCTGTGCGTCCTCGCGAGCAGGTTTTTTTTCTAAGCGCAGCTTAAAATAGAGGCCGTGTCGCTCGCTTGGCGCGCAGCGTCCGCCGAACAGGCGAATCGTGCTCCCTCTTTTCGGAAATACTGCATATTCAGAGCATTTACGGCAGTTTGAAGCATGAGGTGCGGCATGATCCAACATTTATTCAATAATTTCGCGGTCTTGACGATCGAGGTACTGCTCGGCGGTTGGCTGCTGCGTAAGTTCACCGACGTTCGGCCGTTCATTCGGCGACTGTTCATCGGGGTCATCGGCGGGTCCATCGGAATCCTGCTTATGCTCTTCAGCATCCCTATTAGTAATAACGTCCTGCTCGATGCCAGGCAAATCGCGATCATCATGGCCGCCAATTTCGGCGGAATACCCGCTGCGATCATCACCGCCATGATGATCGCCCTGTTTCGCATTGTGTATTTCGGCGTAAGCACGGCTGCCTACATGGCCATCGTCAGCGCGTTCCTCATGGCCGTTGCGACGGGGTGGATCAGCACCCAGGTACACCGCCACACCGTGAAGTGGCTCCTGATGATCGGCGCTACGCTGACCATCAGCGTCATCACCCTTTACTTCCAATTGACAGTGCTGGCTTCGGAGACCCTCCCGTCTTATATTCTCTTTATTTCTTCGTGCGGCATTTACAGCATGCTCGTGCTCGGATTGCAGCAGCGGGTCAATGAGGAGCACAGGATCAAGTCGGCCTTCACCTCGCTCGCGTCCGCTTATTACGAGACGACGGATGCCTCCGAAATTTACGCGGTTACGCTCAAGCGGCTGATGGAGCTGTTCGGCGCGGAATTCGGGACGATCTTCATCGTGCAGCAGGGGCAGATGATGCTGGCCCTGCGCGTTGCGAACGGCGAATACGAGCATGTGAAACGCGTCGTTCCGGACGAAACCGAAGGGTTCGATGCCCTGCGGATCGGAAAATCGGCCTTCCATTCGGACTGGAACCGGCACCGCCCGCACAGTCAAATCGAAGATGAACTCTACCGCCAAGGCGTACGTTCTTCCGTCCACATTCCCTTCTACCATGGCGATAAGGCGGTAGCCCTCGTCAATATCGGCGCAACCAAGCCCGGGACGTTCACGGAGTCGGATCAAACGGTCTTCACCTTCTTGAATCCGCTGATCGGCATGGGCATCGCCCACAAGAACGCCGAAGCCAACTTTGAAATCGTGAGCGAGGCGACATCGGACGCCATCGTCATTGCGGATGAATCCGGCCGGATCATTCACTGGAACCGCGGCGCGGAGCGCATGTTCGGCTACACGCCGGAAGAAACGGCCGGGCAGTCGCTTACGATGATCATGCCCGAACGGTTCCGTCAGGCGCACACCGCCGGCTATGAACGCGCGGCGGCTGCCGGCACGTCCAAGCTCATGAATCAGCTGGTCGAAATGGTCGGCTTGCGCAAGAACGGCACAGAATTTCCGTTAGAGCTGACCTTGAATATCCATGGCAGCGCCGGCTTTATCTTGTTTATCGGTATTTTGCGGGATGTGACCGCCCGCAAGCTGGTCGAGAAAGAGCTGCGGGAGAGCGAGCTTCGGCACCGCAGATTGATCGAGCTCAGTCCGGAGGCGATTGTCGTCGTCACGGCGGGACGCATCGGCTTCGTTAACGCACAGGCGATGCGGCTGATCGGCGCCTCGGACGAGAACGAAATCATCGGCCGCGAAGTGGTCGATTTCGTCCACGAGGAAGACCGGGATAAAGTCAGGTACGCGCTGCAGTTCGTGACGCTGGAGAGCGATCCGCTCGAAAACTGGGAAAGCCGGTACATTCGAATCGACGGCAGTCTCATCGACGTGGAGCTGTCGGTCGCGGCCATCCCCTACCACGATCAAGTCGGCGTCATGCTTATCGTCCGCGACGTGACCGAGCGCAAACTAGCGCAGCTAAAACTTGAGGAAGCTAACCAGCTGTTGACCGATCTCGCGGTGCGCGACGGATTGACGGGCATTGCGAACCGGAGACATTTTGAACATATGCTGAAGGATGCCTGGGAACTTGCCATACAGGACCGCACGCCGATCGCGATTATCCTGAGCGACATCGATTTCTTCAAGAACTTCAACGATACGTACGGGCATCCCGAAGGAGACCAATGTCTGAAACAGGTGGCGCAAGCGCTGGAGCATGCGGCCGCCGAAGCTGGGAAAGGAGCGCTGGCCGCCCGTTACGGCGGCGAAGAATTCGTCATGCTGCTGCCGCGCGCAGGTCTAGAAGCGGCGCTGCGTACGGCTGCCTTCTACCGATCCGGCGTCGAGGAGCTGGCCATCCCGCATGCGAAATCCAATGTAAGCGATCAGGTCACGGTCAGCATCGGCGCGGCCAGCCTTCACCCCACACCAGACCGCGATCCCGGCGATCTTGTCGATCTGGCGGACCGGATGCTGTACCGCGCCAAGCAAGAAGGCCGCAATCAAGTCGTCGGTGCAGAGTGAACCGTCATTCGTCACGCGAACCAGCAAGCGGACTCCCGGTATAATCCGGGGGTCCGCTTTGTAATATGATGCCCCGACCACCCCTCCGATGATGTCTCCCGAAACTTAGAATCTAGTATAAAAGCCGTTGCCCCCCTGCTTCTACGACATATGGTAGTACTAGAATCTAACGACACAAGGGGACCGATATCATGAATGACCGACTACGGGAGCAGCTCGCGCAGCTTGGCGTATCCGTCGTGACGTGCACCAACCGCGCGGCCTATATCGACAATCTTTTCCGCAATTTCGCAAGACAGCGGCACGCAAGGAAGGAACTCATTCTGGTCGTTAACGATGATCGGATATCGCTTGCCCCGTACGTGAAAATCGCACGCGAATTAGGCAACGTGCGCATCTATCGGCAGCCTGGGAATCGTTCGCTTGGCTTTTGCTTGAATTACGCGGTGCAGCAAGCCCGATACGGTTATGTGGCCAAATTTGACGACGACGATTATTACGCGCCTTACTATTTGAGCGAGGGACTTCTCACTTTCAGGGATTCCGGCGCGGACGTAATCGGCAAACGCTCGCACTATATGTATTTGAAAGGCTCCCGCACCCTCATTCACCGCTTCCCGCAAGATGAACACCGAAAAGTCGCAATGCTGCCGGGCGCCACGCTGATCATGAAGCGCAAAGTAGCGCTGCGCGTTCGTTTCCCGAACATTAGCGTCGGCGAGGACGACCAGTTCTGCCTGCGCTGCCGCCGGCTCGGCTACGTCGTCTATTCGGGCGGCAAATCCAATTTCACGGCGGTCCGGCGCAGAAATTCATCGAATCATACATGGATTATTAGCGACAAGACGCTGCTGAAGCATCATAAACGTATTCCGAACGTCCGCCGCTACAAAAAATTCGTGCAGCGCCGGCCCAAAGGCGTGGAATGAATGACCGCCTCTCGATCCACCGGCCGGACACCGGCTGTTTCCATCCTCACTTGTACGAAGCGTCCGGAGTTCCTGCACAACTTGGTCGACAACTATGCCCGTCAGCGTTACGCCTCCAAAGAACTGATCATCCTCATTAATCATGACGAACATAACCTGGACGACTATTACCGTGCCACCCGCGACGATCCGAATATTCGTATTGCCTCTCTGCCGAAAGAAACGTCGCTCGGTGCATGTCTGAATTACGCCGCGAGTCTTGCTCGTTACGAGTTGATCGCCAAATTCGACGACGACGATTATTACGCCCCGAACTACCTGGCGGAGAGCGTGGACACGCTGCGTCGAACGGACGCGGATATCGTCGGCAAGCGCGCGCATTATATGTATTTGAGCGGCCGATCCTTGCTTCTGCTCCGCTATCGCCGCATGGAGAACCGCCCTGCCCGGCAGGTGCAGGGGGCGACGCTGCTGTTCAAGCGCCGCGTATTGCGGAAAGTCCGCTTCCAGGACGTGAATCGCGGCGAATGCGTTCGGTTTTGCGCGGAAGCGCGGGCCAGCGGCTATTCGATCTACTCCGGCAGCCGCTATAACTTCTCCGCGATCCGTCAGGAGGATCGCATGGCGCATACGTGGAAGGTGCGCGACCGGGAGCTGCTAGCCAAGAAGGTGCGGAAACTGAAGATGACGGACTTCCGGGCTTTCGTCAGCCGGTAGCGGCATATGAAAACTCGGACTTCGGGGGTTGTGCAAGGCCGTTGCGAGTTACAACCTTTGATGTGCGTACGCGCGTCAGAGGTTGTTCTTTTTTTGGCGATGTGCTTTGATTGAAAGGTAAGCGAAAAGGATAAGGTTAAAGTAGATGCGCATCGTCAGGAGGATGAACATGAAAGTACAGGCGTCGATCATCGTCGCGTTTATTTTTGCGCTGCTCATCGCGCTCTTCGCCGTCGTCAACGTGGAAGCCGTACCCGTCGACTACGTGTGGGGACAATCGAATGTGCCGTTGATTCTGGTTATTATCGGATCGGCGCTGTTCGGAGGACTGGCTGTCGGCCTGTTCGGCATCGTGCGTCAATACAAACTGACCCGTCGGATACGCGCGTTGGAGAAACAGACGGCCGGCGCGCATAGCTTCGAAGGCGATAGCGTCCCCGTACCGGTTAAGCCAGAACTTACGGATACGTTGAATCGTTCGGACGAGTACAAGGAGCGCTTGCCTTAAGCGCAACTCGTGCACGGCTGATTCAAGATGTACGTCACGACACCCCCTTCTGATCGGCGAAGGTTCGCCAGGTACAGACGGGGGTATTTGTCGCGGTTGGTCATGGTTACCCTCGCAGGATAATGAGCAATAAACCATAATATTTTCCCCAATGCTTCCCTCGTTTGCCCAGATAGACACGCTATAATGAGGAGAGAAGCAGGAATTTCCAATCTAATGCTCAGGAGTGAACTAAGCATGGCCAAACCGGTAGTAGGTTTACAGTTGTACACGCTGCGTGACCAAACAGAGAAGGATTTTCTAGGTACCATTCGGAAAGTGGCCGCAATGGGCTATCGGGCCGTCGAGTTTGCGGGGTATTACAACACGCCCGCTGCAGAGTTGAAAGCGCTTTTAGAAGAATTGAAGCTGGAGGCGCCGTCCGCGCATGTCGGCTTGAATTTTAAGGAACCGGAGAACATGTGGACCGATCTGGCCAAGCAAATCGACTATGCCAAGGAAATCGGCCTCTCGTATCTCGTCGTGCCGTGGGCGCCTTTGCCGGATAGCCCGACGTTGGACGATGTGAAGCAGCTGGCCGCCACGTTGGAACAAGCCGGCAAACAAGTGACGGCAGCGGGACTTCGGTTCGGCTACCACAACCACGACTTCGAATTCCGCCTCGTCGAAGGCAAGCCGGTCATCGATCATCTGCTGGAGCTGGTGCCGGCCGAATACCTCATCGCCGAGTTCGACCTGGGCTGGGTGCATGTCGCCGGCCACAATCCGTCCGAATACGTGAACAAATACGCGGGACGCGTGCCGCTTGCTCATTTCAAGGATTTCGGCGACGGCCGCAAGGACACCGAAGTCGGGACGGGCTCGGTCGACCTGAAGAGCGTGCTGGCGATCGCGGAAGACGCGGGCGTCCGTTACTACATCGTCGAGCAGGAAGAATTCGCTTCGTCGTCGCTGGAGAGCGCCGAGATCTGCTTGCGGTTCTTCCGCGAGAACGGCGTGCTGTAGGCGGTACGTTGCAATCGGAGCGAGCTAGCTAACCTCGCGTTCGCGAACAAATGATGAGACATATAAGAGCTGGCCGGTCGCTGACCGAGCCGGCTTTTTCTGTTGTTGTCGTGTGGCTGCCGCCGCGCTAGTCGGCTGCACGCCACTATTTGCGCCACTTCCGCGCGGTACTCGCTCATTCAATACTTCATTCCCTCCCTCCCCTCCTCATACAAAAGAGCCCTTCGCCAAGAAGGGCTCTTCCAATAAAATCAGCTTCCTTGCACCGCCAGCGCCGGCATCGGTTCCGGGCGCGCGCAGCTGCTCTCCATGATGTAGTGCACGCCGTCTCGCGACGCATCGTGAATGCCGTGCATCGCCTCCAGCACGTGATACGCCATCTCGCCGCTGGCGCGGTGCGGGCGATTATCCGCGATCGCGCGGGCCATGTCCGCCACGCCGATGCCGCGGTTGTTGTGCGTGTAGCCGTGCGTCAGCGGGATCTCTTCCCAGTCGCCGCCCGCGCGGCGCAGCTTCACGGTGCCGCCGAAGTTGTTCGGGTCCGGCACGAGCAGCGTGCCCGCGCTGCCGTGAATCTCGATGTTCGGCAGCGACGTCCCCGCCTTCGCGTCGAAGCTCGTGATCAGCGTACCGACCGCGCCGTTAGCAAAATCCAGCACGCCCGCCAAGTGGGTCGGCGTCTCGACCTTAATCGTCTGTCCCCGCTTCTTCTCGCTCGTGATCGTGCGCTCCGGATACGTAATCACCGCGCTGCCGGTGACGCGACGGATCGGACCGAGCAGCGTCACGAACGCCGTCAAATAATACGGTCCCATATCGAACATCGGTCCGCCGCCGATGGCGTAATAGAATTCCGGATCCGGATGCCAGCTCTCGTGGCCTCCGCCCAGCATGAACCCGGAGACGGAGACCGGCTGGCCGATCGCGCCTTCGTCGATCAGCTTCCGGCATGTCTGGATGCCGCCGCCGAGGAACGTCTCGGGCGCGCTGGCGACGCGCAGCCCCTTCTCCGCCGCAAGCGCCAGCACTTCGAGGCCTTCCTCGCGCGTAACGGCGAGCGGCTTCTCGACGTAGACGTGCTTCCCGGCTTCGAGCGCGCGCTTGCAGATCGAAGCGTGCGCCGCGGGAATCGTCAAGTTCACGACGATCTCGATCTCCGGATCGGCCAGCAGCTCGTCGACCGTATACGCCTTCGCGATGCCGTATTCTTCCGCCCGCTCCCGCGCGCGTTCGAGATCCAGATCGGCCGCGGCGACAAGATCGATCTCGGGGTATTCCAGCAAATTCGTAAAATAAATCCGGCTAATGTTCCCGCAGCCGATAATGCCCGTCTTAATCGGTTTCATGCGTGAATTCCTCCATTCGCTTATCGATCCGCTCGCTGCTTCGCTACCCTCTTGCCGCCCACAGGAATCCCCGACGCATCAGTTCGAGCGTCTGCGGCATCGCCACGATGTCCGCCTGATGACCGAGCGAGTTATAATAGACGCGCCCGCTGCCCCACGTCTTCGTCCAGACGACCGGCATCTTCACGTCGCCGAACGAAGTCGTCGCGTGGACTTTGATCGCCGGATCGACGTGCATGTAATACTGCTCCGAACACACTTCGAAATCGCCGATGCCGGCCGTCAGCGGTTCGTCCTCGCTGACCATGTTCACCATATACCGCACGCCGTCATTGCCCGGATGCGCCACCCACTGGCCGCCGACCATATGCTGGAATTCGACTTCGTTGCGGAACGAGTCGCCCATGCCGCCGTGACAGCCCGCGATGCCGCAGCCGCCATTCACCGCATCGAGCAGCGGCTTCAGCTGCTCCTTCGTAATCGTCCCCATCGTCCACACCGGCACGATCAGATCCTGCTTCGCCATCAGCTCCGCGTCGGCGAACGCGTCCAGCGAATCGCTTACCGTCACGTCGAACGATTCTTTGCGCAGCAAATCCGCGAAAATCTCGCCTACTTCTTTCGGCTGATGGCCGTCCCATCCGCCCCACACGATCAACGCATTCCGCATATCCGCATCTACCTGCTTTCCTCGAATTCGCTTAACGATACCCAGCGGCGCTCCGCGATGGAGCGGTCCACGGCTTCCAGCACGGCTTGGCATGCCACCCCGTCGACGAAGCTCGGCGAAGCCGGGCGGTCTTCGGCTATCGCTTCCATCAGCTCGACGACCTCGTGCGTGAACGTGTGCTCGTACCCGATCGTATGACCGGCCGGCCACCACGCATCCATGTAAGCATGCGACGCGTCGGTCGCCAGCACGCGCCGGAAGCCCTGCACGTCATCCGCATCGTCCGTAAAGTAAACCTGCAGCTCGTTCACCCGTTCAAAATCGAACTTGATGCTGCCTTTGCTGCCGTTGATCTCGAACGCGTTCGTACAGCGATGGCCGGCGGCGAACCGCGTTGCTTCGATGCTGCCGAGCGCTCCGTTCTCGAAACGGGACAGGAACAGCGTCGCGTCGTCGACGGTAACCGCGCCGCGCGGCGCGTCCTTGTCGCCCTTGGCCGACAAGCCCGCCATCGCGGTCGGCAGCGGACGTTCCTTGACGAATGTCTCGCTCATGCCGATGACTTCGCGAAATTCGCCGACCAGGTAGCGGGCCAGATCAATGACGTGCGCGCCAAGGTCGCCATGGGAGCCGGAACCGGCGATCTCCTTCTGCAGCCGCCAGACGAGCGGGAAGCTCGGATCGAGAATCCAGTCCTGCAGGAACCAGCCGCGGAAGTGATAAATCTCCCCGATGCGCCCCTCGGCAATGAGCTTCTTCGCCAGCTGCACCGCCGGCGCGAACCGGTAGTTGAAGCCGACCATATGCTTGACGCCAGCGGCTTCGGCCGCCTTCAACATCTCGATGCTGTCGGCCAGCGTCAGGGCAAGCGGTTTCTCGCAGAAAATATGCTTGCCTTCGGCGGCCGCGGCCAGCGCGATCTCCTTGTGCGCGTCGCTCGGTGCGTTGATGTCGATCAGATCGATATCGGCACGCTTCACCAGCTCTCGCCAGTTTGTCTCCGCGCTCTCCCACCCGAATTGCGCGCGCGCCGCTTCCAGCGCGTCCGCGTCGCGGCCGCAAATCGCTTTCATGACCGGCTTTGCCGACTGCGGGAAGAACATCGGAACCGCGCGGTACGCGTTGCTGTGCGCCTTGCCCATAAATTTATAGCCGACCATGCCGACGTTAACGGATTTCATGTGGCAGCTCCACCTTTCTTCGCTTGGAAAATGGATGTGCAATGAATGATTGTTTCCTGCTTTTGCCCGAACGGCAATGAATGACGCTAACCGCCCGACGAACCTCGCGCGATCAGCTCGACAGGCAGCTTCAGCTGGAAGGACGACGACGTCTCTCCCTTGGCGAGCGGGGCAAGCAATTGATCCGCGGCCTGGCACCCCATCTCGTAGAAAGGCACCGCGACCGAGGATAGCATCGGCTCGGTCAGCTTCGCCCCTTCAGAATCGTCGCAGCCGACGAGACCGTAATCGCGCCCGGCGAGCAGCCCTTTCTCCTTCAATCCTTGAAGCACGCCGATCGCCATCCGGTCGCTGCCCGCCACGATCGCGTCCGCCTCGCCCGAGCGGATGCGCCGCTCGATTTCGGCCGACAGCCGATAACCGCTCGTTCGGCTGTAATTGCCGATTAGCACATGCCCCGGTTCGAACGACGCGCCGCGCTCCAGCATCGCTTCTTGATACCCTTGCAACCGATCCGCGCTGTTCGAATACGATGACGGCCCGTTCAGGAACCAGATCCGGGAATAGCCCCGATCCAGCAAATGATGGACCGCCGCGCGCGTGCCTTCGCGATGATCCGCATCCACCGTATTGTAGCCGGCTCCCTCGAACCGCTGGCTCACCAGGCAAAATTGCCGGCCGGCCGCGGCCAGCTCCGCCAGCGCAAGGCGTTCGGGCTCGACGTCCTGCGCGCCGAGGATGAGACAGGCGTCGATCTTCTGCGCCTGGAACAGCCGCTCGTATTCGCGCGGCTCGTCAGGCTCGCGGAACAGGAGGAGCAGATCGTAGCCGTACCGCCTCGCCGTCGCGCCGATGCCGCTAAGCAGCTCCGAGAAGTAATGCGTGGAGAACAGATTCACCTTCGGCAACAGCGGCAGGATGACGCCCAGATTGCCGCTGCGCTTGCGGGCGAAGCCCTGCGCGAGGGCGCTCGGCACGTAATTAAGCGCCTTCGCGGCCTCCATGACGCGCGCTCTCGTCTGCTCTTTGATCGGGCCGACGCCGTTCAGCACCCGGGATACGGTCGCTTCGGATACGCCGGCGAGCCTGGCCACTTCTTTTCTGTTAATAGGTATTCCTCCGCCTTCAATATGCTGAATGAACTTTTATGTACGCGCGTACATTTTCGCATGCGCGGGAATTGTCTGTCAATAACCAAGTTAAGCAAAAGCCCCTTCGCCTCGGTTCGAAGCGCCGTTTCGGCGCATTTAACCGATGGCACAGGGGCCATCTTCTATCGCGGAGCTGCTGCCTTAAGTCAATATAGCCGCCGCTAACGGTTCCTTCCCTTATTCGGCGCCCGATCAGCTCGCGGCTTGATCGTCTGCCAAATTCCCGGCTTCGCTCCCAACGCCGTAAGGCAGCTCGACCGACACCTCGCGCTTCGCTTCGGCGGACCGGAGAATCCCGTCGATGATCGCCTGCTGGATGACGATCTCGTCGGCTGGAATCGGCGCGGGCCGTCCATCGCGTACAGCCTCGGCGAAGTCTCTGACCTTCTCGAAGAACAGATCCAAGTCATGGCCGATTAGCGGCACCTCGGTCGTCGTATGCCCGCCGAACTCGTCGTGGAACAACGTCATGCCGCCGATCTTGCCGTCCCATACGCCGGACCAAGGCCCCGTTCCGAACGGCTGCACCTTCAGTCCAGCGTCCGTGCCGAGGAACATCGTCGAGCCGAGCGAATCCATGTGCATCGCCCACGAAATTTTGAACTGGAGCACCATATCGTTCTCGAACCGCACCATCGCCGAGCCGAAATCCTCGACTTCGAACTGGTCGGCTTCGCGATGATAAAGCGGATTGCGGCCGAAATGATTCGACGTGAACGCCGACACCGATACGGGACGCGGATGACCCATCGTGTTCAGCGCCATGTCCAGGGAATAGCAGCCGATGTCAGCCATCGCGCCTGCGCCGGCCAGCTCCTTGCGAATGAACGTGCCGCCCGGCATGCCGCGGCGGCGGCCGCCGCCCGTCTCCGCGTAATACACCTGGCCCAGCCGGCCGCTCTGCACGATTCGCTGCAGCAGCTTCATGTTCGGGTCGTACCGGGGCTGGAAGCCGATGGACAGCATGCAGCCGGATTCGCGCGATGCTTCGACCATCTCGAGTCCTTCTTGCAGCGTGACCGACATCGGCTTCTCGAGCAGCACCTGCTTGCCCGCCCGGAGGGCGTCTACGGCGATCCGGTGGTGAGAAGCGTTGGGGGTACAAATACTGACCGCGTCGAGCTCTTGACGAAGCAGCTCGTCATGGCTGTCGTACGCGGCTACATCGCCGAGACCGTGACGTTCGATGAACGCGGCCGCGCGCCCTGGCACGATATCCGCGACGGCGACCACTTCGACGAAGGGCAGCTTGCGGTAAGCGGCCGCATGCGCGCCGGCGATGCCGCCGCTGCCGATAATTCCGATTCTAACGTTGTTCATTCGGATGGCTCCTTCTGGAGTGGATTCGTCTTGGCTAGCGCCTGTCGCTTGCGATACGCGGCCGGCGTCAGGCCGAATTTCTTCTTGAATACGGGATATAGATAGTTCACGTTGGCATAGCCGTGCGCCTGCGCGATCGCGTCGATCGGCTTCGAGCTGACGGCAAGGTCCGAACAGATGCGCGTCATCCGCATCTCTTCGAGCTCCTCCCGGAACGACAGGCTCCCCTCCTGGACGAAAATCCGCTGCAGCTGCCGTGGACTCACCCCGGCCGCGAGCGCGACTTCCTCCAATGTTATCGGACGGGACGCGTTGTCCTCCATATATTGCTTCGCCTGCCGATACCGGTGGGCGTTCATGTCCCGCTCCGGGATCGACACGGTCTGCTCGGCCGGGGCGAACGGACGGACTGCGCGGAGCAGCATTTGAATAATGGCGCTCTTCAGCGACGTATAGAATCCGACCCGCTGCTCGTCATAAATACGGTACGCGTCCATGAAGCAGCTCATCGCGTTGAACCGGTCGGCGACGGGAATCGCGGAGGAGCTGCCGAGCAGCCGCACGCATTCCTCCGCTTCGCCGCGCTCGATCGCCTCGCCCCAGGCCGTCCCGTCCGCCGCCCCGCCATCTTCCAACGGTTGAATGTCGCAATGCAGGCAAAACTCGTACATCGGCTCAGCCTCGTCGGACCACTGCTGATGCATGACCCCGGGGCCGGTGATGTAGAACATGCCCGCCTTTAGCTCGTACTCGTGATGTTGGAATGCCACCTTCCCGCGCCCTTGCGGAATAAAATGCAGCTCGTACTCGGAATGCTGGTGGAACGAGATCGTCTGGCCGGGCGAGAAAGCGGTCAGATGACAGCGCAGCACCCGGACGCCGTAACCGCCCCAGCGGAATTGCAGGTCCAGCCGGTCCAGCACGTCCCAGCGCCGATTCGACCAGAGCCGCGTGAACAAATCGTATTGGCGCAGCTGCTCCTTGGCGGCCGCAAATCCGGGTTCTTCCTGCTTCTTCATCGCCTTCTCCCTCCGTCGTCCGCAATGCTGTTAGGTTAAGAGGGCTCCGACCTTTTTCCCCTCCCCCTTCCCCCTTCCCCCTTCCCCCTTCCCTCTCCGCTGAGGGGAACCAAAGGGCTTTGCCCTCTGGACACCCTTTTCGTGCTGGCACGTTTGTTCACGGTCGGCGGGTTGCTTCGAGCTGGCACGCGTTTGTCCTGACGGACAAAGCTTCAGTCGGTGTTGAAGTAAGTCCTTTAACACAAGCCTGTCAACTATAGGTCACAGATAGCTTCATCGGACGTTTTTCCTTAACCTGACAGCATTGCCGCCGCCCGAGCATGGCGCGATGCGAATTCGCATGCTCGAACGGTATTTTTATTCATTAAAGCGCATTATTATTGTTCGAGTTCGTCCAACCGAACGGACCGGCCGGATTCGGCGGACCGATTCGCCGCTTCCATCAATGCGGTCAAATCGCGGGCGAACGTCAAGTTCTCCTCGGCTTCCGTATCGTTCTGAACGTGCGCGATCCATTGTTGGAACGCGATCGGCTCGCGGTCGCCCACCGGCACTTCTTCCCAGCCGTCTTGGCTGCTGACCAGCAGCTTATTCTCCGGCAACCCGTACAGCAGCGTCCCCTTCGTACCGTGAAGCTCGATCGAGAACGGCGAGCGATCGTTCACGAAGCCCGCTTCGACGACGCCGATCGCCCCGTTCGCGCAGCCGAGCAGCACGATCGCGTTGTCCTCGACGTCTTTGCCCGTCACGTAGCCGTACTGCGCGCTGACCTGCTCGGGCTGGCCGAGGAACAGACGGACGAGATACATCGGATGACAGCCCAAGTCGATCATGGCGCCGCCGGCGGTCTCGTTCTTGTTATAGAAATGCGACGGCAGCCAATTCGCGGTTGCCCCGTTGTGGGATAAACGCACGCGCGCCTGCGTCAGCGTCCCGAGCCGTCCGGATTCCAGCACGCCGCGAATCGCGACCGTGTAGGCATCGTATAGTCTCGGCAGCGAGACGGCCATGCGGACGCCGGCCTTCCGGACTTCGCTCAGTACGTCATTCACTTCCCGCAGCGTCGGCGCGATGAC
Organism: Paenibacillus methanolicus; assembly: GCF_008124765.1. GTDB lineage: Bacteria > Bacillota > Bacilli > Paenibacillales > Paenibacillaceae > Paenibacillus_Z > Paenibacillus_Z methanolicus. The sequence continues at coordinate 1,187,592 of NZ_VNHS01000001.1, forward strand.
CTTCTCCGTGAAAATATGCTTGCCCGCGCGAGCTGCCTGCACCATAATGTCGCGGTGCTTCGTGGTCGGCGCGTCGATGACGACGGCGTCGATATCGTCGCGGCCGAGCAATTCTTCGAGCGACGAGACGAACGGCGCGCCATATTTGTCGGCCATCCGCCTCCCGCGTTCGGCGTTCTCGTCCCAGATCGCGGCTAGCTCGCTCCCCGGATGGTTCAAGATCGCTTGCGTGTATTCTTCCGCGTGCACATGCCAATAACTGATTTTTCCGATTCGAATCATGTTTGGCTCGCCCCTATCTATGAATGTACGACATCACCGTTAAGGTATCATAGGTTCGGACCGAATGTTATGCATGAACGCGCCACGACGACTATAAATTTACGACATGGTTTAATCTTCTGCTTCCCAACGTCATTCTCCTTCTGTCGTAATTTTAGAGTACGGATTGCGCGTAATCGTAATAGTCGCGTCGTATGCGCTATGCTACATTTGGAGTGATCAACGAACATGAGAGCGCTTTACCAAACAAACCTAACTAGGGGGATGGGAAGGACATGACTCAAACCTTTCGAATTGGCATTATCGGCTGCGGCGGCATCGCGAACGGCAAGCATCTGCCGAGCTTGAGCAAGCTGCCCAACGCGCAGCTGGTCGCGTTCTGCGACATCGTCGCCGAGCGCGCGGAGCAGGCTTGCGAGAAATACGGGACGGATGACGCGACGGTCTACGCGCAGTATAAGGAACTGCTGCAGGACGAGACGATCGAGATCGTCCATGTTTGTACGCCGAACGACTCCCATGCCGAAATCGCGATCGCGGCGCTCGAAGCCGGCAAGCACGTCATGTGCGAGAAGCCGATGGCCAAGACCGCGGCGGACGCCAAACGGATGGTCGAAGCGGCCCGGCGGACCGGCAAGAAGCTGACGATCGGTTACAACAACCGGTATCGTCCGGACAGTCTTCACCTGAAGCGGCTATGCGAAGAAGGCGCGCTCGGCGACATTTATTTCGCGAAAGCGCATGCCGTGCGCCGCAGAGCGGTGCCGACGTGGGGCGTGTTCCTCGACGAAGAGAAGCAAGGCGGCGGGCCGCTGATCGACATCGGCACCCACGCGCTGGACTTGACGCTGTGGATGCTCGATAACTACAAGCCGAAGCTCGTGCTCGGGACGTCCTATCACAAGCTGTCGCAGCGTGAGAACGCCGCCAACGCTTGGGGCCCTTGGGATCCGGCGAAGTTCACGGTCGAAGATTCCGCCTTCGGCATGATCGTCATGGAGAACGGCGCGACCATCATGCTCGAGTCGAGCTGGGCGCTCAATACGCTGGAAGTCGACGAAGCCAAGTGCACGCTGAGCGGCACCGAAGCCGGCGCCGACATGAAGGACGGACTTCGGATCAACGGCGAGCAGCACAGCCGCCTGTATGTCACCGAAGTCGACCTGAAGGCGGGCGGCGTCGCGTTCTACTCCGGTAAGGCCGAGGATGCGGCGGACGTCGAGATGCGCATGTGGCTGCAGGCGATCGAGCAGGATACCGATCCGGTCGTGACGCCGGAGCAGGCATTCGTCGTTTCGCAAATTTTGGAGGCGCTCTACGAATCCGCTCGCACGGGCGAAGCGGTGTATTTGAACCAAGCTTAGATAGACGACGGTTAAGCGTACGGCATATCTGCCTCCGCTAGCATACGTTCTGTCATAAAGTTGGATAGTACGGATTTGCGACACATTCCGAGCTCGATTACGACATGCGTGTCGCTATGACTCCGATTATGTCGCACTCAAACACGATAACCATTCGCGCGAGGGGCCCTTCGTCATCTTCGATGACTTTAAGGGCTCCTCTTCGTCTGTCCGTTAGCCGCTTCGCTCCCTTTCATCCTTAGAATCATGAAGCTGCGACTAGACGTCAACTCGAACGATCCCCTCTTCCGACAGCACTTCGCAACACTCTCCGCATTCGGATATCGCCGTCACCATCCCGGGTCGCGGTGCCACGAACGAGATTGCAATTGTCGGCTTCGTCCCCCGCCGATATAATGAATGCGTATACATGGCATGAAGCGCTCCGACGCGACTGATCCCGTCATGTCTCATGGGTACCGCGCTGATTATGCGCATGACCGCTATTCATTCATGTAAGTATAGTCAGCCCCGATGCGGAATTTCTCTACCGTTCTTGTGCAAGACTAGTCCGATTTTGCGAAAGGTGAAGGTCCGATGACGTACCCGAAGGAGCTGCGCGAACATACCCGTCTGGACGAGAAGACGCATCCCGTTCAGTTCTTCTTCAACCGCTGTCCGAATGCGAAGGACGGCCAACAAATCCTCTTCCTTCATTGGCACGAGCATTTCGAGATCATCGTCATGCAGCAGGGCACCGGCGTCTTCCATATCGACAGCCAGCCGTATGAAGCCGCCCCCGGCGATGTGCTGATCGTGCCCGCCGGCGGTCTTCACGTCGGTTATAGCTCGTGCGTGGGCGATATCGCGTTCCTGTCCATCGTGTTCAACAGCGCCTTATTCCAGCATTGGGTCCATGATCCGATTCATGCCCAATTCGTCCTTCCCTATCTGGAAGGCCGCGTCCAATTCCCCGTCAAGCCATCCGCGTCGGATCCGGACGTCGCGCGGCATTACGGCCTGCTGAAGCAGGCCGCAGCCGAGTTCGCGGCCAAGGAGCCGGGCTACCTCCTGATCGTCAAGGCGCAGTTGCACATGCTGCTTACCCTTCTGGCGCGCGCCTTCCTGCCGCTGCAGCTGCCGGAGCATCGGGCGCGGCCGTTCATCCAGAATCGCGAACGGTTCAAGGCGCTAATTCTCGATCTCGAAACCCGCTATGCGGACAAGCATTCCGTCGCCGATGCCGCCCGCGCGATGAACATGAGCCTGCACCATTTCTGCAAAATGTTCAAAAAGCTCACCGGCCGCACCTTTGTCGAATATGTCCACGTATGCAAAGTCAACGAAGCCGAACGGTTCCTGCTGGAAACGGACATGACGATGACCGAGATCGCGGAGCGGATCGGCTGCGACAACCCGAACTACTTCACGAAACTATTCAAGCAGTATAAGGGCGTCACGCCGTCTCAATTGCGCAAATCGAACGCTGCCGCAAATTAAGGCATATGTTCCCAAAAAGTTGGCACCACGGCCTCTAGTCCCATGCCCGATGATCCGATATGCTGATAAGGTTGAATGTCCAAATCTTTACATAATGCCACCGAATAGGAGCGTGTACCATGAAGAAGAAATGGATCGCGGCCGGGGCTGCCGGCATCTTCCTGCTCAGCGCCAGCGCAGGCGTATATGCGGGTAACAATCTACAGCAAATCAAGGCGTTTCTCGATCCGTCGATGAAATTCCTGGTAAACGGCAAGCCGTTCCAGCCGCAGAACGATAAAGGCGCGGCGCTTGCGCCGATCTCGTACAACGGCAGCACGTATTTGCCGGTTCGGGCGATCTCGAATGCGCTCGGCGTCTCCATCGAATATAACGGCGCGACGAATACCGTCATTCTGGGCGAGAAGCTCGCTGGCGTTCCGATCGCGGACAGCTACGGAAACAGCGGCAGTCAGCGCACGAAGGATCCTCAGTCGACCAGCTACAACGGCAAAGACTACAAGGACGTCCACTTTAACAATTTGAAAGGCGCGCGTTCGGACGGATTCATGCTTTATCCGAAGGGCAAATACCAGAAGCTCGTGCTGCAAACCGCCGCGATCGGGGAGGACATCGAAGAATTCTTCGTCTCCGACAGCGATTCCGACGTGAGGCTGAAGAGCGATTCCATTGCGGTCGCCGACGGTCTCAAGACGTACGAGATCGACATTAGCGGCTACGAATCGCTGTTCGTTCATGCGAAGATCAAGGATGGCGGCAGCTTCTTCGTGCCGTTGACGACTTCGTATTACAAGTAACGGACAAGCCGTTGGCGCAATAAGCATTCTATCGAGTCCAGCGAACGAGGAAACAAATCCCCTGCATGCCGACAATCGGCGTACAGGGGATTTTCGTTGTGCGTGATAAAGGTCAATACCCGGCATCCGGCGCTTCGATCACGAACCATCTGCAGCATCCGGCGCTTCGATCACGAACCAGCTGCAGCTTCCGGCGCTTCGATCACGAACCAGCTGCAGCTTCCGCCGGGTATTCGAACGTCAAGCTTCACCCGGTACTCGCGGTCCAGCCGGTACTCGCGGTACTCGCCTTCCCCTTCGCGAATCCGAGCCGCGTCGCTCAGTCCCGTATAATAAAGCGGCAGCTCGACCTCGCACGCAATCTCCCGATCGAGCGGATTGTACACCACCGCAAGTCCACGGTGCCGAAGCAACGGATTGACGTGCAGCATGCAGTCCCAATCCCGGCCGCTCGGCCTGCGCACATGAATGATGTCCGATTCTAAGATAGCGCGGTATCGGCGGTAGAACGTCGTCCAGAAGCTGACCGTCTCCTTCGTCCGCTCCGTATCGTACAACCGGAATCCCCGGTAGATCGCCTGCACGCCGGCGGTGAAATTCGTCATCAGATGCGCGTCGTACGTATCCAGGTGCTCAGCCAGCGGCTCCAGCGTGGAATCCGGACCTCCTCCCTGATACGAAGTGAGCGGGACGAACATCCAGCCCATGCTCGGCGTCTTCTCCCACGTGCCGTCGTAAATATTTTGCCTCGCCAACATGACCTGGCGCTCTCTCGGTAGCGCCCAGTTCACCTCGCGGTACCCCATCCCCGCCTTATTCGATCCGTTCAAGAAGTACCAATCCGGCACGTTCAAATAGATGCCCTTGTCTCTGCACCACTTGTAAAATGCCGAGATATGGCTCCACTGCGTCCATTGCGAGTCGTCACGGCCCCGATGACCGGGATGCGAGAAGGATTCGCACAGGTCGCCCGGATACGAGCCGTCATGCTCCAGCGCGTCGAACCCCGTCTGCTCGAAGAAGTTGCGCAGCTTGCGAAAATACTCTTCGCCCCATTCGCTGCCCAGACATGGGGAATGCACGTAATACGCCCCGTCCGGATTGACGACATCGTGCTCCGGCCCGATCGATCGACTCGCGAGAAGCGAGTAGCCTCCAAGCCCGACTCCCTTCGCATGGGCGTAATCGGCCAGGTCCTTCAAGCCAGCCAGATAAGCCGGATCGTCGTTCTCCATGTCGAGGCCGCTGCCGAAGGACAGGATGACCAGCTCGAATCCGGCCTCCGCGCATTGGTCGATTGCGGCGCGAATCACTTCGGGGTCCATGCTCTGCACGTGCATGAAGACCGGATTCTCCTGCGTCCAAGGCGCTAGCGTCCGGTACATCCGCCGCTGGGCGAGCCCCTTGCGCTCCCGGTCCGTGCTATCGTGAACGAGGATGAACGTGCGGAACGTCTCGAACGATTCGCCGGGTAGAATCCGCGCGTCCGGGCCGACCGGAGGCGCGCTGACGAGCAGCGCCGGCGTCCGCAGATCGTAGTTGATCTGCGTTATGTAGTCCGGATCCATCTCCCAGCGCGTCGTCCGATTCGCCTTGCGCTGCGCCATCCCTTGGAACGAATAGTCGCTCTCCACGTGAAGATTCGGATAGTCCCAGCGGTCGGGCGTCTCGACGGGCGAATCCCATTCCACGACCGCGAGCAGCTCGCTTGCGAACGTATCCAGCGTGAACGCCTCTCCGCTTTCGTTGCGAATCTCGAGCCATTTGGCGATCAACGGAATGCCGTCGTACAGCTCGTAATGGACGCTAACCAGCACGCCTTCGAAGCGCGGATCGTCCGATGCGAACCGAAGCGCGAGCGAGACGCCCGGCGGCGGCCACGCCGCCGATCCGGAGTGAACGGTCCGCTTCCATGGGAAGCGCTCCTGCGTCGCGCCGACCGTATATCCCGTGAACGAGAATGCGGCTGGATCGGCCTTCATGCCATCTACCCACTCCTCGCGCAAATAGGCGTAGTCCGGCTGTCCCGTCAGTCCCCCGACCGGCACCACTTCCCCGTCCAGCCGCAGTACCGCTTCGGGTTTGACGCCCCGGATGATCGTCTCGCCCGTCATCAAGTTGTCGAACGCGACCGTCGCGGCATTCGGCGTTAACCGCCAGGTTCGGCTAATGAGCCCGTTCGTCAACACGATTTGGTCCGGGTGCTCGCCTTGCTCCAATCTCGCGAGGTAAGCCGATGAATCGAGCAGCCAATCCATCTTGTCCGCATGCTGTTTCATATGTACCTGCGACCTCCAGTGCGCCGGAGCGATCGTATTCATCGCCGCGCCATGCGCCAATTTGGCTTTGTTCGCTTGCCCGTGCTGCTTGCTGTCGGCTATGGTCATGGCTTTATTCGTACCAACGTTCATGCCGCATCCAACTAAACTTGTACCGGCTCGTGAACCGGCAGCTCCGCGATCGTCCCGTCATGCTGGCGTATCCATGTCTCGAATTCCCGCTTGCCCGCTTCCAGCCGAATGACTCTGGCGCCGGTCTTGAAGCGGTCGTTGCGCTCCCCGTCGATATAACTGACATAGCGGGTCGATCGTCCGTAGCATAGACGAATGCCGCGCAGCGTGCCGCAGAAGTCGTTCGCGTGATCGTGGCCGACGAACGCGCCCATCACGTCGCCCGCTTCGACCATCGCGGTGAACAAGCCCGAATTAACCCTCGGCGAACTAACGCCATCGAAGCCGTGTCCAAGGCAAAACTGCGTCTCCCACGCCTCGCGAAACTCGGGCAGCGGGATATGGAAGAAGGCCAAGGCCGGCACGGGAGCGCCGCCGTTCGCATCCGCCAGCTCCCGGGATTGACCGGCATACCAGTCGATCTGATCGCGGCGAATCCAATCATAGCCGCCCACCCGGGGCGATGCCGAATAATCGCCGCTGTCCAGGAAATACAAGGCGCAGGCTGTCTCGTCCTGTCCGTTCAGCACGTGAATGACGTAATTGCCTGCGCCGCTCACGCCCGGCGGATCCTCGCTTGCCATACAATAGCGATGCGCAAGCTGCTCCTCGTGCATCCGCCGGCGCGTCACGCCGCCTTCCGAATCGTGATTGCCGAACACCGCGGCCCATGGAATGGCGCGCTCTTCCGCGACGGCCACCGCGTCGCGCAGCGATTGGAGCGGGTCGCGTCCGCGCGCGCTCGCGGTCACGTCGCCTGCGAAGACAATCAGATCCGGCTTCTCCGCCTCGATGACCGCGATCATCGTCGCCGTGGTCGCTTCATTAATGGCAGGCGTCTGCGGATCGTAATCCTCCGCGTCGATAAACTCGACGTCGGAGAATTGGACGATGACGAACGTGCCGTCATCCCTGAACTTCATCGTTCTGCCCATTCTTCTCCCCTTCTTTCCATTCGATATTCGGTGCGATACGACCACCCGATGAGCAAGAAGAGCCCCGAGCAAGCCAGAAAAGCGGGCAGAAGCCCGAATTCGCGACCCAGCGCCCAGTAGATCACGACGGGACCGACCGCCGCGCCGAGATCCGTCGCGACCGAATAGGCCGTCATGATCGCGACGGCGGATGACTTGGCGACATCGGCCGCCATCGCGTCGACGATCGTCGTCATCATCGTCCCCGTTGCTTTGACGTAGAGCACGATCAGCAGCCATGCCAGCGGCGGCAGCTCAAGCGGAACGAGCGCGAAGCCGAGCGCCGCGGCTGCCGCGGACAGCAGGAGCAGCGGCGTTCGGCCGGCCGGCCCGTCGGACAGCCGCCCGAACCAGCTCCCCAGGAACGGCTCCCAGAGGCAGCGGATCGCCTCCAGCATGCCGGCGAGCACCGTGCTGCTGATCACGATGCCCAGAATCAGCTCGCCTTGGCTGAACTTCGAAGCGATCAAATAGCTGAGAGCGGAGCCGAATATCGCATGGAGCGTGGCCATCAGCAGCCCGCACGCGACAATCTTCTTCACCGGCCGCGTCCATATCCGTATCGTCGTCCGATCCCCAGCTGCCTTCGGAGGCGGGTTCGCGTCATCCGCGCTTCCCCTTCCGATGTACAGCGCGACCAGCGGCAGCCCGGCGAGCGCGAGCACGCCGAACAAGATGGCAACCGGCTGAAGTCCGGCCGCGGGCACGAGGATGCCGCCGAATAGGACGCCAACCAGCGAACCGAGTCGCCAGACGCCATTATACCGGCCCATGAGCCTGCCGCGATTCGTCCGGTCGGAATAACGAATGACGGTCAGATAGCCGCCGATTCGAAGCAGCGACCATGCGATGCCCCACAACGCCCGCAGAACGAGCCATGCCGCGAAGCCCTTCCATATTCCGTAACCGGCCGTCGTCAAGGCTGCCAGCAGCACCGCCGCATAGAGCCCAGCCCGCAGGGGCAGCCGGTTATACAGCCATCCGATCAGCGGATTGAGCGGCAGCCGAACGAATCGGTTAATCGAGAGAACGAGTCCCACCTGCCAGAGCGAGTCGAGCCCCGCTTCCTTCCAATAGATCGGCAGCACGACGTACAGCATCGCATCTCCGAACAGCGCCAGCCCGCTGACGGCGCCAACCATGACGACCGCGCGTTCGCCGCCTCGTTTGCTTATTCCATCGTTCATCAATAGCCGTCCCTCGTGCTCCCGACGCCGCGGATACCGGCCAGCCAGCCGGCGCCGGAGCGATCAGATCTGGACAACGAGCCCATCGTACGCGACCTGGATGCCGGCCGGCTCGAATATCCGAACGAACTCTTCATGGAGCAAGCCCGAATTATGCGTAAAGTGCGTCACGAAGATTTGGCCGTCCTTGGCCATCGCTCCGCTATCCTCCATTCTTCGCTTGACTTCCAGAATAGTCTCGATGCCCATATGGTTCGGATTGCGGTCGTTGCCCGTATACCCATGGGTGCAATCGAGGATAGCCAGATCGACCTGTCTGCCGTCCAGCCACGCCCAGGTGGTCTCGGGCAGCCATCCCGTATCGTTGCCGTAGAACATGCGTCTGCCGCCTTTCTCGATATCATAGAGCAGACAGGTCTCGTACCGGTCATGATCCGCGAGCAGCGGCGTCACCCGCGCATCGCCGGCTTCGAAGGTCTCGAAGGGACGCGCGAGGCGGAACCGGAACCTGTCCCCGGCGTATGGCCCGAGCGCCGCCCGGCTGCGGCCGATGACCGCATCATTGCCATAGATCGCAAGCGGCGCGTCGATGCCATGCGCGAATCCTTCGATCCGGCTGAATAGATCCTCCGGGTTGAAATGATCGTAATGCGTGTGCGTGAACAGCAAATGCTCGACCGCCCCGAGATCGACTCGATCTCGCAGCGCCTGCATATGCGAATCCGGCGAATAGTCCACTTTCATGACATCGTCGATGATGACGGAGCTGCGCGTCCGGACGTTGCGTCCGCCCAAGCTTCGCGCCTTCGCGCAGGCTTCGCAGCGGCAGAACGCGTTCGGGTACCCTTCCGCCGCCGCCGTGCCGAGAAAATGAATCTTCATCCCGTCTCACTCCTCCTTGTTAACTAGCGCCTCTTCGTTCTGCCAATCGACGCGGCCGTCGTCCAGCCGCAGCCACGACTCGAACGACCGATCTCCTTCCCGCAGCCGGATCACCCGGGCTCCTCGAGGGAAGCCTTCTTTGCCGTACGTGTTGTAGCCCGATGCCCGGCCATAGGTCAGCCGGATGCCGCATAGCTCGCCGGTGAAGTCGTTGATATGGTCATGGCCGACGAACGTGCCCATCACGTCCCCGGCCTCGACCATCGCGGCGAACAACCCGGAGTTGAGCTTTGGACTGCAGACCGCCTCGTGCTTGCTTCCTCGGCATGCGCCTTGCTCCCACGCTTCCGCGTATTCGGGCAGCGGAATGTGGAAGAACGCCAGCGCCGGCAGCGGTTCCCCGCCGCTTGCCGCCGCGAACGAGCGGGATCGATTCGCGTACCAATCGATCTGGTCCTTGGCGATCCAAGCATAGCCGTCGACATGCGCGTGTCTGGAATAGTCCCCGCTGTCCAGGAAGTACAGCACGGCGGCAGCCGCAGCGGCGACGCTGCCGTGAACCGCGATCGCATAATTGCCGAATCCGGTCAGCCCGGGCGTATGGCCCGTTACGCTGCCGCCATATCCTAGCAGAGAACGGTGCAGTTCCTCGCGCGTCACGCCCGCCTCGCTATCGTGATTGCCGAGTACGACCGCCCACGGTATCCCGCTCGCCTCCGCTGCCGCCACCGCCTCCCGAATCGCAAGCAGCGGCTTGACGCATTCGCTGCTGTAGATCACGTCGCCGGTGAAGACGATCAGATCGGGCGCCTCCGCCTCGATCGCAAGCTCCATGAGCGAACGCGTCCGCCGATCTTCCTCGTCCCCGTTCTTCCAATGCAAATCCGTGAACTGCACGATCGTAAACGTGCCGTCTTCCCGAAACCGCAATTGCTTCTCCATCTTCGATTCCCTCCCGCAGCGCCTGGTGCGCGGCTGTTCCTATTGGCTGTCTCTTCACGTTCTTATCATAGGTATGCCTTAGCCGACAAGACCAGTCCGTTCGATGCTTTCCGTGAAATACCGCTGCACGAACATATACAAGATGACAATCGGCGCGATGAACAGCAGTTCGCCCGTATTCTTGATCATGTAGCCGTACAGACCATCCTCGAACTGCGTCGCCGTCCACATCATCGGCAGCGTCGTCGTCAGCACCTTGATTTTGGTCAGCAGCAGGCCGGCGTAATAATTGTCGTTCCACATCCAGACGAACGAGAATAGGAAACCGGTGATAATGGCAGGTATCGCGTTCGGCAGCATGATGCGCCAGAACGTCTGGAAGACGCCGCAGCCGTCGATATACGCCGCTTCCTCCAGCTCCTTCGGGATGCCCCGGAAGAACTGCCGGAAGATGAAGATGATCAAGCCGCTCTTAATCCCCATCCCCGTAATCGCCTGCAGAACGAAAGGCCAATAACTGTCCAGCAAATTAAGCCCTTGCCCGCCGCCGAACCAACCGATAATGCCGGCCGGGTCGAAATACCGGTAATTCAGGTACGTCGGAATCATTAGCGTCTGCGACGGCACGACGATCGTGAACACCGCCAGCGCGAACAGGACGCCGCTGCCCTTGAACTTCAGCCGCGCGAAGCCGAACGCCGCCAGCGAGCAGGAGACGATCTGCAGCACCGTCGTGAGCAGCGAGATGACGAGCGAATTCGTGAACGTCTCGGCATAGCGCAGCGTGCTGGCCGCGAAGCGGAAATTATCCAGCGTGACGTGCTTCGGAATCCAGAGCACCGTCGGATCGAGCATGTCGCCGCGCGCCTTGAACGAAATCGACAATTTGAAGAACAGCGGGTACAGAATGACGAAGCACAGACCCGTCACCAGCACCGCGCGCAGCAGCACCCAAGCGGCAGAACTCAGCTTGTTCAGCGGCTGCTTCTGCCGGATCAAGCGCGCCGCGGCTCTGCCCGACCGCATGGCCGTCTCTTTCATGCGTTTCCCCTCCGATCAGTCGTAATAGAACACTTTGGTCGATACCAAACGGACCAGCGCGAGCAGAATGATTCCCGTGACCGCGAAATATACCCACGACATCGCCGCGCTCAGGCTGAAGTTCAGCGCATCGAAGGCGGTATCGCTGATGAGCACGCTTAGCTTGTTGTAGTTGTACGAATCGATGACCGTGTAGACCAGATTGGTCAGAATGAGCGGACTAACCATCGGGAAGGTGATCTTCCAGAACGCTTCGTAGCCTGTCGTCCCTTCGATCTTCGCCGCTTCGTAGAGCGCCGGCGACACCGACTGCAAGCCCGCGAGGAAGATTAGGATTTGGACGCCCGAATGGCTAATAATCTCGTAAATTCGGTTAACCGAGCCGGTAATGTAGGAGGTGATGCCGCTGCCGAAACCGGACTGCAGCAGCAGCGCTTCCAGCTCCGTGCTCTTGAGCGCCCCGCCGCCGTCGGCCCCGCTGACGTTCTGCGCGACCATCGCCATGTCGCTGCTCTGCTCCACCGTGATCAGATTCGTGGCGAGCAGCACGGGCAAGAAGAAGATCGCCCGCGCCAGCACGCGGCCGCGAAACTTCTGGTTCAGCAGCGTCGCCGCGAACAGGCTGAACACGACGATCGACGGGATGTTGATCGCAAGGTCTACCAGCGATTCGACGAGCAGCCGCGTATAGGTCGCATGCTCGGTGAACAGTTCGTCGTAGAACCGCAGGCCGGCGAACGTCGTATCGAACCCTTCGAGCCCGACCTCCAGCGTGTTCACGCTGTATAGAAGCGATTGAACGAGCGGAACCGCGAACAGAAAGACGAAACCGATGAACCACGGACTGACGAATAGGACGCCGAGCCACGATTTTTTGTCGGACAGCGACAGGCTCCTTCCTCCTATCGGAAGCTTCCACAGCTTTCGCGCAGGCTTCATGGTCATGTTCTCCCCCCTTCGATGCGGTAGCCGCGCCCTTCGATCCGGGTCCCGTCGATCGTTACGGCTTGCGCGTTGTAGTTGACGGTCACCCTCTTCCCTCGCTCGTAGGTCGTCCGGTAGACGTTGTCCGCCAACTTCTCGTGCTTCACGATCGGCTGCAGCCGCACGTCGCCGACCGCCTCGTTCAGCTCATGGTAAGCGCGAATCGCTTCCTCGAACCAATTCGAATAATGCGCCGCATACAGATCGTTGAAGTCCGTGCCGCGCACGGCGGCCGGGTCGCCGTAGAACCACAGCACATACAGGCTTGCGCCCGTCTCCAGCGACTTAAGCAGGTTCGACGCGTAATCCTGATCGCGGCTTAAATTAACCGGCGCCCCGGCGTAATCGACGAATCCGTGCACGACCATTTCGTAGAACGGCACATCCTCGTCGGCGAGATAGAGCCGGCTGCCCGCGAGCGGCGCATGCACGACCGTATCCGCGTACGGAAGCACGATGCCGTTGCCGCCGCTGACCATCAGCTTGCCGGCTTCCTCCGCGAGTTCCGCCGCGCTCTGCGCGACAAGCGAAGCGCTAGCTTGCCGGTCCAGCGTGGCGCGCGACGATACGGTGGAATTGACATCCTCGCCGAGATCGCGAAGCGACAGTCCGCCCGTTCCCAGCTGTCGGAAGTCCTTCAGGAAATCATCTACAAGCCCCGTCAGCTTCTTCGGCGACAGCACGTAGTAGTCCGTGCCGTCTTTGTTGGTCGTGACCGGATCGCGCCGCATCTGCCGGATTCCTTCCCGGAACAGGAATGCCGCGCCGTCGCGGGACGGCTTGAACCCTTCGCCGCCGCGGGACACGCGCTGAAGCGCCACGTCCGGATACAGTTTGATTCCGTTCTCGCCCGCATAGGCGTTCAATTGACCGAATCCCTTAGCCCCGCCGAGCGCGCGCTCGATCTCGACGTCGTCGGGATAGTCATGGTCGATCCCGCCGTTGAACCAGCCCGAGTAGCGCAGCTTGATATGGTCGACCCGCTTCGCCTTCAGCCGCTCCAGCAGCGACCGCGCCTGCTTGAACGTCGTAAGCGCCTCCGACGATGAGTACGGGACGCCCAGTATCGTCTTCCGCACGTCGATCGCGCCGGCCAGCTCCAGAATGAACGGCGAAGTCAACTCGCCCTGCATCGGCTTGAGCTTGCCCTGGCGAACGAGCGCGCCCCGGTAATAATTCGCCATGCCGGAATAATCGGAGTCCGCGCCGGACAAGAACGCGTAGCGAATTTCGATCTCGCCGCCGAACATCTCGGGGAACAACGGACTGTTCTTGGCCACCGCGCCTACCCGGTACGTGAACATCTCCATCGGCTTGATCAGAAACTCCGCATACGCGCGGTTGTACACGTTCACCCGGCCGCTAATATCCGCGTGGACCGAAGCGATCGCGTCGCCTTCCTCGATCATCGCCAGGAACGCATGGTCGCCCTTCTTCATCCCGTACACCGGGAAGCGGGGCGTCGCGGGTTCCGGGGGCTGCGCGCCTTCGTTCTCCTTGGCGAGCAGCGTGCGATCGTTGCCGTATACGGGCATGTCGTAAGGCAGCGCGGACGTCTTGCCGTTGTTCAAGTAGATCAACGCGCCCGAACCGTCCGGAATGAACATATATCCCTGCTCGGCGGCGCCGGCTGCCCCGAACATCTCCAGCAGCTTGATCGACTGGATCGGGAATGCCGGCGTATCCGTCACTTCCGACGCCGCTATCCGCACGCGGAGCTCCGCGCCGTCCAGCTCGTATTCGATCGGAACCGTGAACCTGGCGGTTGCGGCCGCTTGCTCGCCCCCCGCGTTATTCGCCGCGTTGTCGGCCTTGGCGTCTTCCGCCGCGTAACCGGCCTGTTCCAGGATCGCGACGATGTCGGCCACGACGTAATCCGGGATTTCCTTGCGCTTGTAGATTTGGGTTTCCTCGTCCAGGAAGAACCGCTTCTCGATCTCGAAACGCTGCTTCTCGTCGGCGAGCTTGCCGAGAATTTTCTCGTCCATGCGCGCCTTGGAGATCAGCGTCGGTATCGCTTCGAGCCCTTGCTGGAAGTTGCCCAGCCGATACGTGATTTTGACGCCTTTCGCCGTGCGGGCAATGCCGAACTGCTTGCGTTTGACCGACTCGGCGTAGTTGTTCGCGGCGAAGCTCTGGCCCTTATCGTTGTTATAAGCAATCGAGAATTGCGCGGACAAATTGTCCCGGTTCGGTCCTTCCGCCTTCTTGTCCTGGTCGCGGTCCTGCGGATTGGAGTACCATAGCATTCCGCTGCGCTTGTCTTTCACGGCGATCTCCGTCGTGGCCGGATCGAGCAGGAGCGCGAGCGATTCATTTTCGTACACCTGCTGAAGACCAGCCGTCTGCGCGAACGCGATCGCTCCACCCGACTCGCTCTCCGGCGCCTCGCCGTCCTGCGCGGTAACCGCCGCCGTGCGCTCCGTGCTCGGCGCCGCCGTCCATTGCAGGATCAGATAAGCCGCCGCCGCGGCACAGACCAAGCTTCCGATAATAATCCGTTTGGCTGTCTTGCGTTTCATTCCGATCCCTCCTTTACCAGCGTACGAGAATTTCGCGGTACAACGATTTGACGAACAGGAGCATCTGCTGAAGCAGACTGAAGCAGAGCAGGCCCAGGAAGACGATGAACGCCATGACGAACGCGGTCAGCGCGAGCGTCAGCACCGTCTTGCCGATCGAATATTGATGGACGGTCATCGTGCCGACGAACAAGAGCCAGCCGAACCACAAGTACGCGATCGTGTCCAACAGGTAATAGAACGGCGCCTCGCCCAGCGTGACGAGATTGCTGAGCAGCGTCTGAGGCAGGAAGATCAAGACGAGCGGAAGCATCGCGTAGCCGACGGCCGTCACGATATCCCGGAACTTGCCCTCGCCGTCCATGAGCGTCGTCAGGGACCAGTTGGAGACGCAGAAGAGGAGGAACGGAAGGACGATGAATTTCAGTTCGTCTAGACTGTTCAACTCGTCCGGCTTGTTGAAATTGACGACGAAGCCGGCATACTGGCGCTTCACGATCATGGTTATGACGAGCAGGAGCAGGATTGCCAGCGCGATCCACGCCCGGCCCTTCTGCTCGTATTTCATTTCCCAGAATCCGCTGAACGGACGAACGATCGTGCGAAGCGGCGTCGTCCAGACGCCATTGTCGATATAATGGACCGCCGGCTTGCGTCTTCTCCAATAGACGCGGCCGCCGATGGTCGCGGCGAGCAATCCGATTGCCGACGACATGATAACGCCGAAATGATTCCACACATATTCGGAACGGTAGCGATCCAGCGATTCGGAATAATACTTGCGGTTGTTGCCGTTCTTGAAATACGCCATCGCCGTCTTGTTCTCGCCCTTCTTCAAGAGCGCCTTGCCGATCCCGATGTACGCGATATCGAAATTGGCGTTCAGTTGGAGCACCTGCTCCCACGTCCGCGCCGCCTCGTCGGACCGTCCGGCAAAATGCGCCTTGACGCCGGTCCGAATCAGCGCCCCGTAACGGGTCGAACTAAAGATGACAAGCCGGTTCAAGCCCGCATCGAGCACGATCATGCGGTCTCCCTGCGCGTCGATTGCCGTCGGGTTCACGAAAGCCTCGTCCGTCATGCCGAAGCCGCCGAATTGATAGAGTAGGCTGCCGTCGCGATTATAAGTGAAGATGCGTCCTCTCCTCGTATCGAGCCCGCTGTACATCCCGCTAACGTCGGCCGCGACATCGCCGAAGGTCGAACTGCCCGCGTTCGCGACCGCCTCCTGCTGATCCCCGCTGACCCGAAGCGCAGCTACGTCTCCCACCGGGTCGAAATATCCTTCGCGCCGCAGCACGTCTTCCCCGCCGGGATTGAGCCGCTTGATCGGCGCCGCGGCGTTCGCCTCCGAGGAAACGACGTACATGAAGCCGCGATCGTCGAGATCGAGATTCGCGAACTCGACCGGCAGGAACAGCTGCATCCGACTGCTCTGCTCCTTGGTCGCCAGCCGCTTCCAGAATAGATCCGCCGGACTAAAACGTACTTTGTTCGTCCCGACGTAGCCGCGGAAGTCCCCCTGCCCGTCGAATTCCATCACCCCTTCGTAAGCGCCCTTGGCCACGACGTAGATGCGTCCCGTCCGGTCAACGGATACCTTATTCGGGAAATATTGAAAGTCCCTCGGAATGACGCTCGATACGGGGGGGCCGTATATTTGAAGCAGCTTACCCGACTCGTTCAGCCGCACGACCCGGCCGTTCTGCGTATCGGCGACGTATACGTCCTTGTTCCGGTCGACGAATACGCCATGCGGCTTGTTGAACGCGTCCGCCTTGCCTTCGTTATCGAATCCGTCGAAGACGCCTGCCAAGTCCCCCGTCTCATCTAAATGGACCACCCGGTTGTTGTCCGTATCCGCGATGAAGATATGTCCATCCGAGCTGACATAGACATCCTGCGGATTGAGGAACTCGCCGATCCCGAGATCGGAGCCGTTAATGGTGCGTTCGGCGGTATACGGCAGCGGTGCCGGCTCCGCCTCGCGCCAGTAAGAATAGTTGTACGTATGGTCCGGTTCCTCCGCTGCCGCCGGAGCCGCCAGGCATGCGGTCAGAAGCGCCGTCGCCAGCAGCAAGCCGGTTATCTTTCGCATTCTCACATGCGCTCCCTCCTCTAATCTTTCATGCCTGACGTGGACATGGTCTGAATGACGTTGCTCTGCGTGAAGACGAAGATGGCGATCGGCACGATCATCATAATGAGCGTCGCGGCCGCCATCGGCCCGGAACGGGCGAAGCCGCCCGAGATGATCTGGCTGAACGCGTAGTCCATCGTCTTCAGCTGCTCGCTGTAGATATACGAGGCGCCTTGGGAGCCGCCGCCGGTTCCCCACAGCCCCTTGAACGAGAAAATAATCAAGGTCAGCCAAGCCGGTCTGACGATCGGCATGACGATCTGCCAGAAGATCCGATATTCGCTCGCGCCGTCGATCTTCGCGGCCTCAAGCAGCGAATCCGGAATCTGTTCCATGAACTGCTTCATCAAGAACAAACCGAGCGAAGTCGCGAAAGCCGGCAGAATCAGCGACCCGTACGAATCCAGCAGCCCGATCCAGCTGACCGTCAAGTAGTTCGGAATCGCCGTCACCTGCGGCGCGAACATGAGCGAGAGGACGACGAGCGAGAACAGGAAGTTCCGGCCCGGTATCTTCAGCTTGGCCAGCGGATACGCCGCCATGGAGGCCAGAACGACATGGCCCGCCGTGCCCGCGAACGAGACGAACACCGTGTTGAACATATACCGCGTCAGCGGCACCCACGAGTTCGAGAAAATGAGAAACAAGTCGTAAAAATTATCGAATGTCGGATTGCGGACGATGAACGTCGGCGGGAAAAGGAACAGCTCGTCGAGCGACTTGAGCGCCGTACTGATCATGAAGACGAACGGGACGGCCATGAACGCGCCGACGGCGGCCAGTATGACGAAGAGCGCGAGATCGACCGGTAGCGACCGGTTGATTTTCTTCTCTCTCCCCAAACGAAGAACGGCTCTCATCATGGCTAATCCCCCACCTTCCGCAGCAACTTCTGCACGAGAATGTTCGTGCCGAGCATCATGATGAACAGCACCGTAGCGATGGCGCAGGCATAGCCCATCTCGAAGCGGATCGACCCGTAATCGTTCAAGTGCGTCACGATCGTATGCGCCGCGTACTGCGGACTCGGGAAACCGACCATGTTGGTCGCCACGTCTGCCACCGCGAACGAACTCGTGATCTGCATGACGGCGCCGAACATGAGCTGCGGACGCATCGTCGGCAGCGTAATGAACCACAATTCCTGCCACCGATTCTGGACGCCGTCGATCGCGCCGGCTTCGACCAGCGTCTGATCCATGCTCTGCAGGCCGGCGATGAAGGCGAGGAACGCGGTGCCCAGACTGAGCCACAGCTGCACGACCATGACGATCGCGAGCATGTATTTGGGGTCCTGAAGCCATTGAATCGGCTCCAGGATGAATCCCCACTTGATCAAGAACGCATTGACGTATCCGAACGAATCGCCCGAGAAGCCGACCTGCCAGATGAGATAGACGTTGCCCGAGATCGACGGCGCGTAGAAGAGCAGCGTCACGACGGCGCGAATCTTCGGCGACAGCTCGTTGATCAGCCAGGCCAGCAGGAAGCAGGCGATATAGCTGAGCGGACCCGTGACGAGGGCGAATAAGAGCGTATTCTTAAGCGCGATAAGGAACACATCATCCTTGATGAACAGCGTCGCGTAGTTGTCCCAGCCTACCCACTTCGGCGTCTCCAGCACGTTGTAATAAGTAAAGCTGAGCGCGAAGGCCATAAGTACGGGAAATGCGGTGAAGATGAAGAACAATAAGAAGAACGGGGCCATAAGCGCGTATCCTTGTCTCATCATCTTCATCTCGCGCGCGATTTCCTTGAGCCTGCCGGATCGTAGCCCGCGCGCGGGCGGCGGGAGCAGCCGGCTCGGCTTGGCATTGACTTGGACCGGTTCCGAAATGATCCTCTCCCCCTTGTCGGCTATTCGGCGGGATATCCGAATTCTTCCCGCTTCTTCTTGATTTCGTCATTGATATAAATCGTGTATTTCTCGATGGCTTCGCGCGGGTCCTCGTTCGAGATGACCACGCTGCGGAACGCGTTGTCCAGATGGCGTCCGGTGAAATAGCCGCCGGGCACCTGCGGGATGCCTTTGGCCCACTCCCATTGCGCCATGATCGTCTTGTAGTCCTTCGCCTGCCAGGCCAGCAGGTCGGCCGCCTCGCGGTTCGCCGTGGCGACGCGTCCGGCCGGCCCGAAGAGCGCTTCGTTCTCCCAGCCGTATCTAGCCTGCGTCTTCGCCTCCGCCCACCAGCGCATGAACGTCCAAGCCGCGTCCTTATGCGCGCTGCTCTTCAGCATGACCGCGCCGCTGCCGGATGCCGGCACCTCGCGCCGGATCGTGCCGTCTGGCTTCCGCGTGCCCGGCACGAGCGTGAAATCCCAAATCCCGTTCAACTCCGGGGCCACGACGCTCACGACGTTCGCCCTGTTATAATCGTAGATGCCGATCGGCATCTCGCCGCTGCGGAACCGGTTCACGAAGTCCGTCGTCAGCGGCAGCTTATAGGTCGTGTACAGCTCCGACCATTGCATGAACGCCTGCACCGATTTCTCGGTATCGAGCGCGCTTTTCTTGTTGCCGTTCTGATACAGCTCGCCGTCTTCCTGGAACAGCATCGTCCCGTAGGTCTGGTTAATCGGGAGACTGGCGTTCTCCTGGACGTTGGAGCCGGTCTTCACGAGCACCTGAATCGGGAAACCGAACAATAAATTGTGCTTTTGGAGCTCCGGAATCATCGCATAGACGTCGTCCCACGTTTGAGGCACGGTCAAGCCCAGCTCCTCGAGAATGTCCTTGCGGTAATAGAGGACGGGAAAATACTGCTCCACGGGCAACGCGTACGTGGCGCCGTCGAATTCGTAAGGCACGAACGCGCTCTCGTGATACTCGCTCTTCAGCTCCGCGAATCCCGGATAACCGGATAAATCCTCGACGCCGCCCCGAAGCGCGTAATTGAGCGGCTTGTCGTCCGGCACCGCGAACGCGACGTCCGGCCCACGGCCCGCGAGCATCGCTTGCAGCAGCACCGGCTCGGTTACGACTTGCAGTTCGACCGAGATGCCGGTGGCAGGCGCGAACGTCTCCTCGATCATCCGTTTCATGATCTTGGCTTGGTCCAGGCCCATCGTGATCCATACTTTGATCGTCTCGGCGCCTTCCTTGCCGGAGCCGAACGCATTGTAATCGTTGAAGAACGAAGCGAAGAACGTGCCGGCCTGGTGCTTGGCATTGGCCAGGAAGGAAGCCGATGCGCGCGGCATCTTCCGCTCCGGCGAAGCCACGACAATATAATCGATCGCAAGCGGCATTTCTTTCATGGTGAACACCCAGGTGCCGAGCGAGCCGGTGTTGGATTTGAACGTCTCCAGCCGTCTTGCGATCGTGCCGGGATGATCGGCCATGTCCCGCAGCTGATAGACGAGCCGGCCCAGCGTCCCGGTATTCTCGCCGCCTCCGCTCGTCCGCTCGAGCCGCTCGGAGATGGCGGCAATTATATCCGCTTGTTCTCTGAATTTTCCGATTATTTCCGGCAGCTTCACGTCCAGCTGATAGTCCCGGTATTCGTCTGGCACGGTCCCGGTAATCATGACGATCTTCCGGTAGATCGTGTTCAGTTCCAGCACGCTCGACTCGATCGTCCGCAAGAACGCCGCCATGTCGCCGAGCGTGACGTCCATGCGCAGCCGGTGCTTGCCCTCGGTCAAGTAGAAGAGATAAGGCTCGCCTCCGTCGCCCGGGCCCAACTCCCCTAATTGCCAGCCCGTCGCGAATTCGAACGGGACCGCTTCCAATTCGGCGAACGGCACTTCGCCGTCGATCATGACTTTCCGATAGGACGTCACGCCGCGCGAGATGTTCTGCTCATATTTCACGCCGATCTTGTACAATCCGTTCTGCGGCACGTCGAACTCCCATTCGATCCACTGGCCGGCTTCATAGGAGCCGATCGTGTTCAGCCGGACCTTCGAGACGTGATAAGGCTCGGTTGCCGGACTTCTGCGGTCCATCATCGGCACGAGCGAGGAGCTCGATTTCATGCCGGCCGCTTCGCCCTGCACTTTGACGAACGCGTCCCGCGCGGCCTTGCGCCCGTCTCGTTCGTAACCCGCTTTGATTTCTTCGTAGGCCGGCACCGCCTTGGCCCGATCCAGCTTTATGTAATCGATCATCATCGGCTCCTTCACGGAGACGAGCGACAGCTTGTGTTTGCCTTTGGACAAATAAAACCGGAACGGCTCGCTGTAGCGTCCATCCGAGCTCTGCGCCGCCGACACCTGCCATTGGAGCGCCTCGGACTGAGGCGTATACATGTCGTTGCCTTTCTCGTCGCGGACGGTCTCGCCGTCGTTCTTCCATACCCGCGAGAACACGATGTTCTTCGCCTCTGCGAACGGCAGCTTGCCGTCGATCCAAATCTCGCGCGCCATATTTGATCCTTTGCCAGCCATGGCGCGATAACGCACCGCCATTTCGTACAAGCCGTCCTCCGGCACATCGATCGACCAGGACACCGTGCCGGCGTCGCTCGTCTCCAGCACCTCGCCATCCGCGCCTTCCACGCCGCCAACCAGCCTCGGAGCCATCCCTTCCGCCGCGGAGAACGCGCTCGCCTTCACGATAAGCGCCTGCTTCGGCGCAGGGGTCCCTTCGTAACGGGCGATGTAGCGGTCGTAGCCGTCCTTCGCCGATGAGCCCAGTTTCAGGTTGGTTTGGCTCGCCGTAACTTCGCCGGCCGTTCGCCCGCTTGCGTAACTTGCGGGCGTGAACGGGGCTGACTGCGGGAGCGCGACGCACGCCGCCAGCAGCGCGGCGAGCAGGCCCTTGCGGAACATTACCTTCTTCATCCTGCGTCCCCCTCCAGAAGGAACGGCGGTACCCAAGCCTCGCATCCGCCCCGGGTACCGCCGCTTCCGTCCTCTTCAGCGGTTATTATTTTTTGGTCGTAACGTCGATCGCCGCCTGCGCCATCGGCTTCACTCTTGCGATCGCCGTAGACGGCGACTCGCTGCCGGAGGCGATGGTCTTGAACGCATCCTCGATGACGTCCGCGAGTCCGACGTACGCCTTGTAGTTGATGATTTTGAATTCGCTGTCCATCATCTTGCGCATCGTGTCCAGCGATTCCTTGTTCTTCATGTTCGGCTCTTCCTTCTGGAGCTTGATGTCCTTGCCTTTGACAACGTCGAACTCGAACAGCTCCGAGAACGCGGCGAGGACGGCTTTCGGGTTTTTGACGCCCTTCGGCACGAACCACAGGTTCATTTTGTCATACGGAACGACGTACTTCGACGCCTTCGGACCTTTCGGGAAGAACACGTATCCCAGATCGTTCGGCTTGTCTTTCACGTAGCCCAGGTTATCCCAACGGTAGCCATTGACGAAGGCCGTATCGCCATTGCCGAACGAGGCACCGTCCGCCACTTTCATCACTTTGTGCACGTTGAACAAGTCGCTGTAGAATTGAAGCGCTTCCATGGCATTCGCTTCGTCGATCGCGATTTTGCCCGTCGCCTCGTCTTCGATCTTGCCTTCGTTCGAGTAGATGAGCACGGAGGCGAGCAGCGATTCGCTGTCGAAGTAGAGCGGCACTTTGCCGGCGGCCTTCACCTTGTTCAGGATGTCCAGCATGTTCGCCCAGGTCCATTCGCCCTTCTCCTGCAGCTCATACGGATCCGGCAGGCCCAGCTGCTGCAGCAGTGTCTTGTCGTAATACAGACCGTGCGTCTCGGCGTAAGGCTCCGAGATGCCGTACTGCTTGCCCTGGAATTTGCCGTTCGTCATCGTGACGCTGTTCGTCGCGAATGCCGGCAACGTCAGGTCCGCATCGTCGTCGATCGGGTCGAGATACCCGCTGATGACCATCTTCGGGAAGGCGTCCCGAATCGGCAGCATGACGATATCCGCGAACGGCTCGCCCGCGACCGAGGAGGTGATCAGACGCGACGACGTATCGGGCACGGTGACGTATTCGATCTTCGTGTTGTATTTCTCCTCGACCTTCTTCTGCTTCGCCTTCTCCTCGTCGTTCAAGTACGCGTCCATGCCCCACCATTGCCCGATCCGAAGCGGCTGCCCGCCGAAATCGAGGCTTTCTTCCTTGGGCGGTTCCTCTTCCTTCACGACGGTCGTCTGGTTGCCGGTCGCCGCGCCGTCGTTCTGAACCGCGTTGGAGGGCTTCGCGGCATTGCCCCCGGAATTGCCGCCCGCGTTGCCTCCCGAATTACCCGAGGAACAGGCGGATAGCCCGGCCGTCGTAAGCATCACGAGCGCGAGCATTACCGTAAGACGTTTCGTAGTCTTCATCTTCATCCTCCCCATTGACGAGCTGCCTTGTGATCCATCGGCCGCCTTGACGCTTCCGATAGGCTCTATGCGGCTTGTATCTTCATTGTAGAGACTGCTCGGCTTCCTTTGTATTCATTGGGCGTATAGATTTATGTACATAGCGAATGCAACCAAAGGCAACGCATAACAGAAAATGCTAACATTCGGACATACGAATGCTTAAAATCGTCGATAGGATTCGCGAGATCCACATGCATACTTCACATGATCGGTTTGGCGGACGATTCTCGGTACTGCGTCGGGGTCTGGAGGGTTGTTTTCTTGAAAATGCGCGTGAAATAGTAATAATCCCCGTAGCCGACCCGCTCCGCGATTTCGGTAACCATCAGATTGGTCGTCGCGAGCAGCTCGCACGCGCGCGCAATCCGAAGCCGCGTTATGTACGCCGTGAACGTCTCGCCGACTTCTTTCTTGAACAGCTGGCTGACGTAATTGGGGTGAATGTAATGCTGATGGGCCAAGCTCTGGATCGAAATGTCCTTGTCGAAGTTATGCTTGACGTGATTCAGAATCGCGATCATCGTCTCGTTGCTCGTCAGGGCCGGTTCGGCCGGCACCGCCTCGCTGAGGCTCCTCATGGACAGCGCGCGCAAATAGACGATCATCTCCGTTACGTTCGCGAACGACTCCATTAATTGCTCGTAGCTCAGCAGCAGGCTTTCGCGCTGTTCGCCCTCCGCGCGGTACAAGAACGCGACCGTCATATTATAGAAGTGGAAGGCTTGCCGAATCGTCAGGTTCCCATGGCCGAACAGCCGCCCCGCTTCGTCGAACGCCGCATGGAGTGCGGGGGTATCTTTGCTTGCCATAGACAGACTGATTTTCTTCATCAGCTCATGGACGGCGGCGTTCGAGCCTTCGCGTTCATGGTAGATGCCGGACACCCCCGAGACGAAAAATTGGTTCGCGCGCAGCAAGGCGCAATCGACCGCCTCCTTGATCATTCCGTACTCGCCGATCTTTAAGCTGACGCCGATCCCCTTCATCCCTTCCGGCAACCTGCCGTCTAGACGGCCGAGCGCGTCCTCCATCCGATCGTACGGGAGCAGATACAGCATGCGATCTTGGCCGATCCGAATCCGCAGCGCCCGCTCGCCTACCAGCCAATCGCCGCTCCCTCCGATGCACGCCACCGCCGCTCCGCCTCCCGGGCCGTCCATTCGGAAGCCGCGCTGCTCGCACGCCCGCTTCAGCATGTCGGCGCTCACTTCCGTCCCTTCGCCGATCAGCTGCAGCAGCATGATGTCGGACAAATAACGCGACGCCTCGAGACGCTTCTTCAACTTGAGCAGCACGTCAATGATTTCCCGTTCGTCGTAGGGCTTCAGACAATACGCCGCCGCGCCGTAATTCAGCGCCCGCTGGGCATAGGCGAATTCCGCGTGGCCGCTCACGACGACGAAGATCGGCGGATCGGCGGACTCCATGCCTTGCTTGATCAGCTGCAGGCCGGTCATGCCGGGCATCCGGATATCGGTGAACACGACGTCCGGCCGGAGGTTGACGATCTGCTCCAACGCTTCCAGCCCGCCGTAGGCCTCTCCGACGATCGCGAAACCGTAGTCCTCCCACTCCAGGCTCGCCTTCAAGCTTTCGACCACCCAGCTCTCGTCATCCACGATCAATACGCTGAACATCCTGATCTCCCCCTATCGGCATCGTTAACCGGATTGTCGTTCCCGCGCCCGGCGCGCTCTCGATCCGAAGTCCCCCGGACGGGCCGTATGTCAACTGAATCCGGTGATGGACATTGGCCAATCCGATGCTGGCGCCGACCTCTTCCTCCGCGGCCTGCGGCGTTCGATCCGCGAACGAGCGGCCTAATCCTTCCTGAATTTGAACCAATCTGGCGGCGGTCATCCCGATGCCGTCATCCTCGATATCGACCGTGAGCCATCTGTTCTCGTCCAAGCCGGCCCGAATGACGAGCGTGCCCGGTTCTTCCTTCAGCTCCAGCCCGTGAAACACCGCGTTCTCGACGAGCGGCTGCAAAATCATTTTGGGCACCTGGCGCGTCATCGCCCCTTCATCCAGTTCGTACCGAACCTCGAAACGGCCGCCGAAGCGCAGCTGCTGAATCTGCATGTACGATCGCACGATGTCCAGTTCCTCGCGCAGCGGCACGATGTCTCCGCCCTTGATGCTGTAGCGAAAAATCTCGCCGAGCGCCCGCGCGATCTCGCGGATGTCCTTCGCCCCCGCCACCGCCGCCATCCCTTTCACCATCTCGAGCGTGTTGTACAGAAAGTGCGGGTTGATCTGGCTGCGCAGGAAGAGCAGTTCCGACCGCTTCTTCGTCAGCTCCGCCTCGTACAGCATCGCGTTCGTCTCCAGCAGTTGTCGGGTCAGCCCGTCCACCTGATCGAGCATGTTGTTGAATTCGGTGGACATGACCGTGATCTCGGCATAGCCGCGCAGTTGAATGCGTTTCTTGAGTTTGTTCAGATCGCCGCGCTTGATCGTGCTGATGAAGGACATCATTTTCTTGAGCGGGACGAGCAGATTGTTGATGATCAGCATGACGAGCAGAAGAATGATGGCCGCCCCCGCGACGAGCAGCATCCCTTCGACGCGCTGAATCCGGACCATGTCGCGCATGAGCTCCGCCTTCGGAATCATGCTGACGATCATCCCGTTGATCTCCGGCAAATCCTCGGTTTGCACGATATACACGCGTCCGTTCAGCTCCACGTTACGCGCGCCGCCCGCCGTCTGCCCTTCGGCGAGAATCGCGTTCAGCTTGAGCCCCACCTGCTGCGGATCGCGGCTGGACATGATTTTGTTGCCGCGGTCGATGAGGAACGATTCCGTCGCGATCGCCTCCGCCTGCTCGCCGCCTTCCTGTCCGATCAGCGCTTTCGGATCGAGAATGAAGAAGAGCGTGCCGATGACCGCGTTGAATTGTTCGCCAGGCTGATAGGAGCGGATTTTCATCCCGATGAGATAACCGTTCTCGCTCTGATACGTATCGCCGAAATTTTGCATGCCGAAGTAGTAAGGCGTATCCCGCGCGAGGATGGCGTTCACGAACGGCATGATCTTCTTCTTGCCGCCGTAGAGATCGTACCATCGGCTCTGTTCGCCGTAGACGACGATGTCCAGAATGCCTTCCTTCAGATTGCTCATGTTGAGGAACAGGCTGTTCACCTTCTTCGACGTGCCGTAGATATCCGCGACATCCGGCCGGGTCAGGAAATTCTGCACGTCGGCATCGAACGCGATGTTGGACATGAGCCGGTCGATGACGTCTTTGTTCGCGTGCACCGTCTGGCGAATTTGCGAGATGATGTCGTTCGTGTACCGTTCGTTGTTGCGCGTAATGATGCCCGCCATCTGCACGTACGTGACGGCGATAATAGAAAACATGACGACGGCTATGACGGCGACCATCAATAGCAGCTGCGTTCGAATCGATAGCGTGCGGTAAAAGCTCACACTTCGCCCCCCACTCCACCTATATTTGATCAAATTCTACCATATTGATGTGGAATTACGAGGTTTTATTTACAGATATGCGCGGATCTATTACTATTTTTGTAGATAAGGCACTCACCTTAGTGCCAGAGGAGGTTGAACGATGCGTATGCTCCGCGTAACCGGCATTATCCTTCTGATCGCGGTTTTCACCTCGATGAGCGTGGCCTGCAGCGAACCGAACGAAGTTGGAACGGAGGTAAACGACTTGCGGGCGCCAAGCGAGCCGATGCCGATCTCCATCGCCTATTGGGACATCAAGCGCTATTTCGACGCCGGCGACGCCGTCCTTCGCAAGATCGAGCACGATCTGGACATCGACCTGCAGCCCGTGCAGGTGAGCCGGACCGACTACGCGGAGAAATTCAAAGTGTGGGCCGCCACCGACAAGTTGCCCGACGTGTTCGCGCATACGGTCGTGAGCGAGTCGCCCGGCCTGTACGCCGATTGGATCAAGCAGAACTTGATCCGCCCGCTCCCGGACGACCTCAGCCCCTACCCTTACGTCTACGAGCTCTCCCAAATTCCCGATACCCGCGCGCTCCGCCACGACAACAAGCTCCATATGCTGCCGCGGATCGCTTATCCGACGAACGATCTGTGGATGCTCGACCGCGTTGTCTTCATCCGCAAAGATTGGATGAGCGAGCTGGCCATGCCCGATCCGCTGAATTTCGAACAATTCCAACAGTCGATGCGGCGCTTCGCGGACGAAGATCCCGACCGCAACGGCCAGCGCGACACCGTCGGCTTAACCGCCGCGGGACTGCCCTATCTCGCTTGGGTCTTCTCCCCCGCGTTCCCGCAGTTCGGCGTCGGCCAATGGGTGCAGGAGGACAACGAATGGATTCCGTATTACGCATCCAAGCAGATGAGCCGCGTCGTCGATCAATATGACCGGCTGCAGCGGAGCGGCGGCCTGGATGCGGAGTTTTTCCTGCTGAAGGAAGACGACGCGACCGAGAAATTCGCCCAGGGCCGAGCCGGCGCGCTCGCCTACAAGGCGACGCCGGACAGCTTGAGCAAATTCGTCGCGCTCTGGAACAAATACAACCCCGACGCCGACTTCTACGACGCGGTCAAAATCATGCGCCTCTGGCCGGCGCAGGACGGCAACCGCTACTACTATGTCGCGCCAACCTATTGGTCGGAGAGCTACTTCAGCGCCAAGGTAGACGAGGCCAAAATGGACCGCATCCTGCGGCTGTACGATTACTTGCTCTCCCCCGTGGGCATGATGCTCATGCGCTACGGCATCGAAGGCCAGGATTACGTCATGCAAGGCGAGGAGATCGTCATTACGCGTCCGCTCGACGAGAAGACCGGCAAGCCGGTCAGCATCCAGAAGCTGTATCCGTCCACGAACGTCTTCCAATCGCTCGCCTCGTGGGGGATGGAGCGCACGTACCGGTTAGACGTCATCAACAAGATCAACTACGGCGAGCGCAACATTCAAGCCGCGCTGGAGGAGATGCGCTGGCTGCTCAACCACGCCGTGGCCGTGCCGTTCAGCTATAGCGCGGTCTCGCTGTCCACGCCGAGCAAAGACAAGCTGAGCGCCGCGATTGCCCCGCTCGAGGACTTGACGCAAGCGATTCTAAGCGAGGGCGATCCGCAGCAGCTGTGGCAAGCGACGTTGGCGAAGTATGAGGCGATGGGGCTGCGGGAATCCATTAAGGAGGTGAACGGGGAGCTGAAGTGATTTCGGTAATGCGGGATGGCTGCCAATTTTCACTCACAGTCGAAGGTTCTTCCGATCGCTGTTGTTTCGTGATTCCCTGATTGAAAAGGATGAAGGTAGGAATCACTCCACAAAGGCGAACGCTTCCGCTTCTCCAGAATCCTTCACTGCTCCGTTCCTAGGCAGCCTCGAACAGTACCTACATCAAAGGAAGGCTTCCCGTTCACGGGGAAGCAGAGTGGTGATCGCTGCTAGTTCCGCGATCACGTAGCTTGAAAAGCGATCCTTACTGCCCGCATCCATGCGTTTGCTTGCGCGTTGGCATATCCTATATCAATTCGGGCAGGAGGGATTGGGATGAGGAATGCTGTACGAAGCTCAAATCGTGGCGCTGCCCGGCATCGGAACATCCGTCTCGGGCGGCGTGCGACTTCGAAGGCCATTCAGAGGAAGAACATTCCCCGTAACATGAAGGCGGCATCGAGATTAACGACAGTGATTTATGCGGATTCAAATACGGAGAGTAACGCGAGGTCCAACACGGAATCCGCCGAGAACACACTTCCGAGCTCAACGAAGAACTCGAACAAAACGAAGAGCAACCACCGCAAAGATCCCGCCATCAAAGGCGTTACCCGCCTGGCCGCCTCCCTTCTGCCTTGGTACAAGAAGCTGGCCAGCGATAAGGCTTACGCTTGGTCGATCTATCTAGCGGCGAAGAAAGGCGACGCCGACGAGCTGCGCGACCTCGTCACGCCAGAGGTGAAGCATGACGGCGTCCTCTCCTTTACGGCTACGCCGGGCAAGATCATCGTCAGTCTGCGGCTTCGCGGGGCGATGTTCTCGAATCGGTTCGACGTGCGGTAGATGAAAAAAAAGACCAGCCGGGCGCAATTACCCAGCTAGCCTTTGTACCTGCAAGTCTATCTATTCCTTATTTCCATGTCATGAATTTCGCATTCTCTGTCGGTCATTCAGCGCTCTTTTTCGCTGCTTTCCTCGCAAACGCTCTTCACGCAGCAGCGCTTGATGCCTGCGGTAGGCAGCGGCTTTGGCTCTTACCACGTCCCTCTCTTCCGCGCTCCGTTTGCGGGTTAGCAGATGAATGAACCCGTCCTCGACGACATGACAAAGCTTCCTATATAAACTCATCCTCATCCCGCTCCCTTACCGGCTGTAATTCCAAGCTATAATAAATCGTCGAACCAGCCAGCATGCTGCGGTGACGAAGAGAACGAATCGAAGAAACGCCATAAAGTTCCGAGCCGCTACTTGCCCGCCGAGAAAGGCACGCTTATAAACGGCTTCCGATAACTCGGCGTCGTCCGGATACTTGTAGGTCCTCCCGATCGCCCCGAGCAGGAACGCGTTATTCTTGCTCCCTTGAACATCCCCTTGCGCTTCATCGAAGCCCTCGCGATACCAACCGGCCAACTTCGGGTTGGCTGTCGCCGGCTCCTCGTATTTTAACGACTGAAAAGCCGCATTCCGGCCTTGCTTCATGTAGTACGTCTTCAAATCCGACTGACCTTTCGCGTAGCCATTCTCATACGCATCCGCGAATACCTTTCTTGCTTTTTGCGGCGGGAGGTGTACATCCTTCAACCCGTGCTTCAACCCGTCTTGATAATACTTTTTGCTTATCGCCTGATCTCGTTCCGAGACGGCCTTGTAAAAATAGGATCTGAACGTATCGGCAACCTTATCGCTTTTTTGATACGTTTCCGGAATCTTCAGTTGGTTGGTCTTTTTTCCTAATGCATAGCCCTCGTTGGCAGCCTTCGCGATATCCTGCTGCAGCTTCTTCTGGCCTGCCGCGTAAGCTGCCCGATAGGATTCATCATACTCTTCCATATAGGCCTCGTCTTGATATTGATAATAAATGATCAACGTACTGCCGGCGTAAGCATCGGCATATCCGTTTTTCGCCCCATCGGCTTTACCGATTTTTTGCAACTTTTTTTCGGCAGCCGTCAACCTATTTGAAATTGACTGTTCCGTATTGCCCGACTGACCGGCAGCCCCGCTTTTGCTGCCGCCGGAGCCCTTTCCGTTGGTGCTTTTTCCTCCGGAAATTTTGCCGCCAGAACTTTTCGTGCTTGAGCTAGAGCCGCTTGAGCTTCGGACGGAGCTTTTCGTACTTGAGCTTGAGCCGCTTGAACTTCCGCCATAGCTCTTCCCGCTTGAACTCGAAGCGCTCGAACTTCGCCCGCCGGAGCTGCTTCCCCCTCCTCCACCGCCCTTGACGAGGACAATATTCGCCTTCATGTTTTGATCAAGATGCGATAAGACTTGTACACAGTTTCCGATACACGTCGACTCCGCATCTATTGCACCCGGATATGCTAAAAGAATCAGTGCCGCAATTCCCAAACCAGCCCAACGTTTCATCCCCCGATTGCTCCTTATTCGTCTTTTCGTGATTCAACTATTGATAATATGACAATTTTCGCGAACAAGAGCACTAGAAGCCATCCCGTCTGCTAGTTCAGGAAATTTGTTCCACACTGATTTTATCATCCCCATATAAGTCGTACTACCTAAAAATGTATAAATTCGTCCTGGTATATGAAAAAATAAAGCGCAAAAAAAGCCGCTAACGCGCCCTCGTCCCCGAGATGGCTATGTAAGCAGCTTCTATTCGTCGATGCGGTTCGGCAGCGCTATTCCGTCACCGTAATCCCTTCAAACCTCGCTCTCCCCCGACAACCGAACCCGAATCGCTCGCCGTCGAACGCGGCCAGATCGTCGTAAAGAATCGTCTCGTTCAGCATGACGAACAAACGGTCATGCCCCTTCCTCGACCGGAACGAATGCAGGAGGTGCCGCTCGCAGCCGCCCGCAAGCCGAATCGGCGGCAGGTCGAGCACGTCGCCGGCCCGGCACATGTGGCCGCGCACCTCCGAGGATGCCAGGTCAAGCTCGAACTTCAAATAGTTCTGTTTGTCCCGATACGCGGCGTAGAACACGACCGAGCGGCTAGCGGCTGGCGATTCGACCACGAAATCCAATTGCACCTGACAGCTAGCGGGCAAGCTATCGGCGGAGAAGACGGTTTGCTCGGCAGCCGTGTCGTCGGTCTGGCAGACGAACGCGCCTTGATCGAACGCCCAAGAAGCGAAGACGCCGGACGTATCCGCCGCTTCGAACAGCGCCGCGAATTCGTCGTCCGCGCCTTCCCTATGTTCGAGATGGCGCGTCACTTCGATCGAAGCGAACGAGGCCGAGGTAAACCGCGTCGCGAGGCCGATGGCGCCTTCGCGCAGTCCGTATCGCTCGCGAAGCATCGGGACGCCGCCCAGCAGCACCCGGCAGAAGCCGCCAAGCTTCTCGATCCGGAGCGTCTGGTCACAATCGAACCGGAATGCCGGCGGCAGCGCGGCTTCGGTCGCCCGGCCGCGAATCCCGCCGCGCACCTCGTGCATCGTCAGCCTCCCGCGTCCGGCATCGAGCTCGACGAGGACGTAATTCCGATCGTCCTGATAGCAAGCGTACACGCCGTAGACGCCGCCCAAGAAGTGATGGCGCCAACGTAAGCTTACCTCGCATACATAGTTTCGGAACGCGGAGGACGTGATCATCGCGGCCGCGCAAGCATGGCTCGTTTGCGTCAGTTTCCCGCCTTGCCTCGTCCACTCCCCGCGCAGCGTCCGCCAATTAGCGGCCGCCGCCTCGCCGTCCGTATCCTCGAACAAATCGCGGAAAGCCGGCATCGCGGGCGCATCCTGCTTCGCATAGGTCGGCCCCGGCGTCCAGATGCGCTCGCCGTTCCACAGAAGCGGGTCCATGCGCAGCTGACGCTGCTCTTGCGCTTGATCGATCTGCTGCGTCGCGTCCCGGCCATGGTAGACCATCCACAGATCCACGTTATTCGGCGCCATGGCGAGCGAATGATGGCCGGTTCCTTCCACGCGTTCATTCCGGCGGATGACCGGAGAGTATGTGAAGTCGTCGGGATATTTGCGCCAGTTCCGGCCGTCAGCCGACATCGCATAACCGACGTAATAATGCTCGTGCGTGAACGCATTTCCGCTGTACATCACATAGTGTTTGCCCCGCCGCTGCAAGTAGAACGCGCCCTCGATCGTATGCCAATCGCGTCCGTCGCCGAACCGGTTGCGGGCGAAAATCTCCTCGTCGATCGTCGGCGCCAGCACCAGCTCCGGCTTGCCCTCCGGCGTCAGGAGGTCGATGAGCCGATCCCGCAGAATAACCGTGCCCGGCCGCGATGCCGAGGTTCCTGTATAGTCATTGACGGAATAATAGAGGTAGAACGCGCCGTCGTCCTGCCTCACGACATGGGCATCGATGCTGAAATTGCCGAAGAACGTTTTCACATACGTGAACGGTCCCTCGGGCGAGGTAGAGACCGATACCTTCATGTATTCGAAGTGCGGATCCTCCTCCTGCTCCGGCGTCGAGGAGTAATACATATAGAACGTGCCGTTGTCGTAGAGCACCGACGGCGCCCAGAAGTTCTTCTGTCCCTCCTGCCGTAAAGCATAGCCCTCATACGTCCAGTCGACCAAGTCCTTGGAACGGAGCAGTTTAACTCCGGGTCCTCCCGTGGCGTAGCAGTAATATTCGCCATTATGCTTAAGCACGTAGGGATCCGGAATAACTTGCGCGTCCGGCGACTGGCCGCTATCCGCGATCGTCAGCGGATTTTGATAGTTGGCGCCGCCCAATTGCGGCAATCGATGCTCGTTATTCATCCTCATCGTCCTTCTTTCCCCTGGAAATCAAGCCTGCCGCGAACGGGTCTCCCTGCCGCGGCCGCGGTCGTTACCTCATCGTAATTCATCCGCATTTCGTGCTTGAAGGACATTTCTTTGGATGCGTGCGGCATTTTTCCATAATGAACAGGCTACTGGAGCCCGCTTATCCTGCGGCATTAGCCGGTTTAAAATTCCCGGTTGCCCAGCTCGACCTTCGCGCTCTGCGGCGTGAATAGCCCTTCGGCCGTGACGATCTTCATCGGCAGCTCCTTCCCGGCCACCAGGTCCTTCACCGCTTTCATGAGCTGCGGCCCGAGCAGCGGGTCGCATTCGACGACCAAGTTCAGCTTGCCGATGCTGAGCGCCTTGAGCGCCGCCCGCGTCGCATCGACCGAGATGATCCGAATATCCTTGCCCAGCTTCAGGCCGAATGCCTCAATCGCCTCGATCGCGCCGAGCGCCATGTCGTCGTTGTGCGCATAGACGATGCCGATCTCGCGGCTATGCTCGCGCAGCGCTTGCTCCATCAGCGACCTCCCCTTCGCCCTCGTGAAGTCGCCCTCATAGGAAGCAAGCCGACGGAATCGCGCGTCGCCGCTTAGCGCCTCGTCGAAGCCGCGCTTGCGGCCGATCGCCGGCGCGGAACCCGGGGTGCCCTGCAGCTCGACGACGTTGAAGCCGCGGCCTTCCTCCGCTTCGTGAACGAGCCAGTTGGCCGCCCGCCGCCATTCGTCGCGGAAATCCGACCCGATATAGGCGGCCCGATTGATAGATACGCTTACACCCTAACTATATAAACGACGGCTTCGGGCTGTATTTACAAATTACCGATTTTGTTTATGATTTTCTGTCCTTTGTGATCCGCACGAGCGTTCCTTTCTCCCTCTTGTCGGCGGCGAAAACGCGTTAGCGCGCGCATCGAAAAATAACGTCGAAAAGCGCCACGGGGATGGGAACCCGGGACGCCATTATGAATCATTTCGGAAGTATAAGATAACGACCGTTTCCTTCAACGCGCGAACTTCGCCGATCCCCTCGTTCGCGTCTTGGACGGAGGCGAGAATGGCGTGCACCGTTTCCGCGACGGATTGGAACGCATGCGCCGCCTCCTTCACCATGCCGGATTGCTCCGCCGACAAGGCTTCCGTTCTGCCCATGACGGCCATCGCCTCCGCAAACTCCCGGCCGAGCCCGTCGATCGTCTCGTAAATTTCGCCAGTCGCCGAGGAAGCCTGGGTGGCAAGCTTGCGGATTTCCGAGGCCACGACGGCAAATCCTTGTCCGGATTCTCCCGCCCTTGCCGCTTCGATGCTCGCGTTGAGCGCCAACAGCTTCGTTTGATCCGCTATGCCGTATATCGCATGGACGATGTCCCGGATGCCGTTCATGCGGCCCGCGAGCGATTCGAGCGTATCCGCGATTTCGCCGTTCGCCCGGTCCGTCTCCCGCGCGTGCGCTTGCAGCGAATCCATCTGCCCGGCTCCGGCGACGAGCACGTCTTCCGCGGTCGCGGACAATGAGGCAATAGTCGCCGCACTGCCATGCACGTATTCGATGAGTTGCGACAACCGCTGCGTCTCCATATTAGCGCCCTCGGTCAATGTCGCTTGCCGCGAGGCGCCGTTACGCCCTTATTTTTCATTGTAATTAATTGGGAGTCACTAACCTTCGATTATGCCTGACAGAAGAGCATGAACCGTCTTATCGGCACACGAAAACGAACGACCCCCTAGGGATCGTTCGTTCACCTCATGCGCTATCGAAGCGTCACTTTATATTGCCCGCCGCTTTAAGTCTGGCCGCAATCTCCTGAAAATCCAGCGCGGATATGCCTGGCGCGAATTCCTCCTCGACGGGCGGCGCTTCCGGAATCGGTACGCCTGCCGGCGCGCCCTGAATCACTTCCAGCTCCAAGCCGTCCTCCGGATGCGTCCCTTTCCAGATTTGGCCGATCTGGTTGAAATCGTTGTCGCTCCACGTGTACAGCTTCGTATGCTCGCCCTTCTCCTCATACTTGCGGGCTTCATTGTACAGCTTGTTGCTGAGCGACGGGATCGGCACCAACTTCGTTACGTCCACGCCCGTGGCCATTTCAAGCGCCTTGGCATACGCCACGACGTGCACGCCGCCGCGGACGAGCAGGAAGCCGACGACCGCGCGAGCCGCTGGATGATCGGTCATCTCGTAGACCTTCATTTTGTGCGTGCGCGCTCCGCATTCCAAGAAGAAATTATGCAACAGGTCTTCGACCAGATTGCCGCTGTTGAACACATAGGTTCCGTTCCACGGGTTGCCCATGGAGTCGTAAGGCATTGCGCCTTGCGCGCCGGCGAGGAAGTGGTAGGATAGCCGGGCATCCTTGACGGTGCCGAGCGGCGTGCGGTCCGGGTCGTCGTACGCCGTCGACCCCCGCAAACATTTGTTGATGGCATGGGAGACGAGCTCGACATGTCCCAGCTCTTCGGCGGTAATGCTCATGACCAGATCATAGAAGGGCTTCAGCTTTTCTTTCGAACGAAAATTGAACGATTGGAACAAGTAGTTGTTCAACGTCGACATCTCGCCGAACTTGCCGCCCAGCAGCTCCTGTATGGCGGCGGCTGCATTTGGGTCGGGCTTCTCGACGTCAGGAATTTCAATCATGATTTCATCCATTCGCTTGAACATCTCGGTATCTACCTCCCAAAGTTGGAATTCTCTCATGCTTAACCAAGTTTGGAAGCTATTAATCTACTGCTCTTTATGATGAACAATACCCCTCCATTGGAATTACCAAATTTCCAACTCTCGTCCTAACTAATACCACCCCCCACTTTATTTACAAGCGAAGTCGCAATCCCTATAATGAGGTGTACCTTACACGAACTGATAACATTGAAGGAAGATGCGAATGCCGCTCGTGCCTTTTCGAAAGCCGATTCAAGTCGCCATATTGGCCTATTTATGCTTCTGCGTGCTAATTATGGCGTTATACCCCGACTCCGTCTCGCTCAAGACCGTCATCTTAATGATCCCTACCGTCATGGCGGTATTTCTCGCAGCCGTCACCACGGCATACAAAACCGGTTACCTCCGCAAATTTTGGATGTTCATTACGCTTGGGACAGCCAGCTACAGCTTGGCGAACCTAATCTATTACGCCGGCGGATGGTTCGATCTTCCCTCGGCCGTTTCCTATGCCGCCGATATTCTCTGGAATGTTCAGACGATTATGTTTTTTGCCGCGCTTATGGTGCTCCTCATTCAAGAGAAAAATCATTTCCGCGGTATACGCTTCATGCTCGATTCCTTCATTATGATGACGACTCTCGTGACGCTCAGCCTGGAATTCATCATCGTGCCCAACATCGAGATGATGCTGGAAAATATGACATGGCTAGGAATCGCCACCAACGTCGTTTATCCCATTTCCGATCTGGGCATCTTGTTCTGCATATTGCATGCGCTCTACAGCTACCGCTTCGTCGGCCGGCATGAGAGCGCGACCGTTTATTTTCTC
Organism: Paenibacillus methanolicus; assembly: GCF_008124765.1. Classification (GTDB taxonomy): domain Bacteria; phylum Bacillota; class Bacilli; order Paenibacillales; family Paenibacillaceae; genus Paenibacillus_Z; species Paenibacillus_Z methanolicus. The sequence goes on from NZ_VNHS01000001.1 coordinate 1,224,294, forward strand.
ATCGCGGGCATGGTGCTATTCGTCGTCGCCGACGCCTTCTACATGTACCAGCTCGCCGTCGGCACGTTCATCGCGGGCGGGTGGCTGGATCTGGTCTGGGATATCGGATTGCTGTTGATCGGATCATCCGGACTGTACGCATTCGAGAAGCCGGTCGAGGAAGCCGATGCCGAGGAGCAGCCTAAGTCCGCCATGCGAAGCGAAGTGTATAATCTTCGGCGCGCTACATTGCCATATGCGGGTTTCTTCTTCATGGTAGGCCTGCTCGTCTATCAGCACGAGCTCATGAACGACGGCATATTCCTCGGCATCTTGGCCGCTATGCTCTTGATCCTCTTCCGCCAGCTGTCGGTCGTGAACGAGAACCGGCTGTTGATGAGCAAGCTGCAGGACGTGCTGCAACAGACCGATTACATGGCTAACCACGACGTCCTGACGAATCTGCCTAACCGGAGGATGTTCAAGCGCGAGCTGGATGCCGCCGTGTTGACGTGCGATCCGCTGCGCGAGCAGGTTGCCGTGCTATTCATCGATCTGGACCGGTTCAAAGCGGTCAACGATTCGCTCGGGCATGCGGCTGGCGACCAGCTTATCTTCCAGGTGTCGCAGCGCCTGGCGGAAGCCGCGCACGGCACATGCTCGGTCGTGTCCAGGCTTAGCGGCGACGAATTCACGATCCTGCTCCGCCGGACGAACGCGGACCAGCTTCGCCAGACGGCCTGTCGAATCGTGAACGCGCTATCCGCACCGTTCCACATCGGATCGAACGAGATCTGCACGACAGGCAGCGTAGGCGGCGCGCTCTCGTCCCCATCCGGAACGACCAGCGAATATTTGCTGAAGAATGCCGATGCCGCGATGTATCTGGCCAAGCAGCTAGGCGGCAATCAATACCAGCTGCACGAATAAAGCGCGACGCATGCGCGGCTACAACGAGAACGGCGAGTCGATCCGATGGAGGATGACTCGCCGTTCTGTCGTTTCCTAATAGGTCCACGCGCATTCGTCGGCCCGCTTGTCCGGCAGGAACCCGATGAATGTCGTCCTGCCAAGCTCGTGCCGATCGCTCCGATCCCGGTATTCGATCCGGCAGCACAGCTCCGGACGCAGCCACTGCGTCGGCCCCTCCTTATTCGTCAGCAGGCTGCGCGCGATGTCGAGGAACGCCTCTCTTTGTTCTTCGCCGAGACCCGATTCCACGAGACCGACCGGTTTGAACCGAACGGTCCGAAAATGTAGTCCAATGACGAGCGCGAAGACGGGGACGGTCTGGTAACCGAGTATAATGACGTCGATTTCAATCGGATGCTTGACCTTGATCCAATCCGCGGAGACGACGTCCGGACGATAGACCGACTGCCGCCTCTTGGCGACGATGCCCTCCATTCGGCGCTCCTTCGTCCAGGCATAGAGCGCCGTGCCCAGCCCCGGCATGAACGCGCACGCGGCAAGTCTCTCCGAAGACAAGATGGATTCGCGTAAAATGTCTTTGCGGACAAGCAAAGGTTCTCGAAGATGCTCCTCCGTCGTCTCGAGCACGTCGAAGGCGATCCATGCAGCGGGATGCGACCGGACCGCCGCGGCAATACGGCGCGGATCGCCAAGACGAAGCCGATAGGCGATATCGTCGAACGCCGCTCTCCCGTCGTTTAGGCATATGCCTTCACAATCGAGCACGGCCTCCTTCGCGCGAATAGCCGAGACCGCTTCCTTCAATTCCGGGAACTTGTCGGTGACGCGCCGGCCGCTCCTCGTGAAGGCTTCCAGCCGTTCGCCTTGCTTGTGGATGAACATCCGCGCGCCGTCCCACTTGGGCTCGAACAGGAAGTCTTCATCATCGAAGGGTTCATCCGCGACCGAAGCCAGCATGGGCTTGACTTCTCTGAATAGAAATCGACTCATCGGAATACGCCCCCCAGCGGTAGCTTCACAAGCCGTCCGCCGCATCTTGTCCGGAGGTCGCGATCATCCAGCCGACGCCATAACGATCGACAAGCCGGCCGTACATTCTTCCCCAATGCATGGACGTGAACGGCACGAGCACCGAGCTGCCTTCCGCCAGCGCCTCGAAGACGTCTCCCGCTTCTTCATCCGATTCAAATTCGAGCGTTAAATCCATCGCGTTCCCGCGCACGGCGCCCTTCATGTCGGCCAAATAAAACACGGCTCCGACGGCATGCAGCTCCAAATGCTCCACCCGGTCCGGATCGTGATAATCGCTGCCCGCAAGATCCCCATAGGTTTCGACGAGTCCGATCTTCCCTTTCAATACTCGCGCATAATATTCCGCCTGCTCGCGCGCATTATCGCAGAAAATATAAGCCCTCAACACCGCCATGCCACGAACACTCCTCAGAGCAGCCTCGCCGGCCCGCTATCAAACGCATTCTTCATCATTGTTTGCTTTTCCGGCCGATTCCAATCATGCCAAGATAAAATCGGATCGTTCGACAGTATACACGTCGTACGGTTGCGCGCCGCTCAACAGGCGCCGGACGGCACGACGGTCTCGTAAGCGGAGCATGGGAACGACAAAGCACCCGAAGCTATCCGGGTGCTTTGCTTTGCCTTATTCGAACCCTACTGACCCGCGCGCTCAGGCAGCGAGCCCCTGCTGCGAATTTCTCTTGCCTCTTAATCTGCGAAGCGCAGGAAGCAAGTAGTAGTCCAAGCCGAATCTACCGGCGTTCGAGCCGGAGACGGCAATGATCGCGCCAAGCAAAATCATCCACGGATTCGAGCTGACCGATCCGGCGAAGACGAACATAAAGTTCATGAGGACGCCAAAGAATGCGGCAACGGCCGCGAGCCCGCCAAGAATGAGTCCAAGCCCGACCAGCGTCTCGCCGATCGGAATCAGCCAGTTGAACAAGCCGACGTTCGGTTGCGCGAAATGCTCGATAAAACCGGTGTACGTCGGATAAATCAGTTCATTCGTCCCGCGATCGACGACCGGATTGGCAACGGCGTTCTTCAGGAAACCCGAAGCGTCGAAGCCGTCTTTCAATTTGTGGAATCCGGCGTCCAGCCACTTCCAGCCTACGTACAGCCGGAGCAGCAGCAACAACCCCGCAGCATAAACGTTTTCGCGGAGAAATCTAATTATCATTATTTCACCCCCTTTCACAGGCGTTTTTTAACATCTTTTATATTAACATATAATTCCTGATCTAAAATACCTCCTATTTACATTTATGTCATATGGGCATGGGCATGAAAAAAGGCTTAAGCAATTAGGTACTTAAGCCTCCCTCCATTGTCGAACTGATCGGTTTAACCGAGAATCCATCTGGCAATGCGGGCCAAGTCTTCGATATCGATCCGGCCGTCGCCCGTTACGTCCGATTTCTTGATGCTGTTCCAATTCGAATCGGCCGACGATTTGCCATAGTGGGCAGCCGCGATCGACAGATCTCCGATACTGTACTTGCCATCCTCGTTAATATCGCCTTGTTGAACCGGAACGACCGCGTCCTTGAACGTTTGCAGCGCCGCTTGCAGACGCTTCGTCGCTTCCTTCACCTGCCGCGCCGTGGCCGAACCGTTAGCCGCGATCGTGCGCGCATCCGCAATCGCCTGCTGCAGAGCAGCCTTGGCGCCGGCGCGGTATTCGCCAGGCTTGGCGCCTTCGACCGCCGCGTCATGCAGCGATTGAGCGCTTGCGATCAAGTTGTTCAATTCCGTCTTATCCGCCGGCGCGTCTGCATGCCGAAGCTGAATCCGCAGCGGCGCCGATGCCGCGGTAAGGGTTTCTTTGCCATCCGCATCCGCCGTCATGACGTCGCGCAGCGCGATGAAGGCAATCGATTGCTGCGCCACCGGACGAACGGCGAATTTCAGTTTCAACAGCGCCTCCGTCCCGCTGGCGTCCACGCCTGCCGGATCGGTCGAGGCGAGCAGCATCCGAATTTGCCCCGAGTCTCCCGGCTCGGTCTGGCCGACCACTTGCATCTGGTCCGACAGCGCCTCCGCAGAGCGGAATTCCAATTGGCTCGGGTCGTAGACGATCGTCACATCGTTCGCATAGACCGCCTCCGCCAATCCGGAGAGACTGTAGACCACGTCCACCAGCTCGGCTTCTTGCGCGGATGCAGGTCCGGTCAAACTCGCGCCGTCTTGCCCGGACGGCGCGTCGGTAACCCGAACCAGCGCCTCTGCTTGCAAATACGTGCCTTCGACCGCGCCCCGAATCCGGAACGTCCCCGTCTTGGCGACCTGCTCTTCATCAAGCGAGTTCCACGCCACGTTCGCTTGCTTGGTACCGCCGTTCACGGCAACTTCAACCTTTGCCGGCAATTCCGGCAGCGTGCCTTTCGCCGTCGCGAGCTCGATCGGCGTAACCGATTCGATGAGCGCCGAAGGCGTGGTTTTCAGGCGCAGCACCGTGACGGAGTACGCCGGGTATTCGTACGTGAAGGACTTGCCGAAGCCGCTCTCCACTCTCGTCTGCGGACGTACGGCATCCGGCTGGCTGAAGGAGTTCTCGGCCGTCAGGGCATCCGCCTTCAATTCGATGACCGTCGCCTTCGGATTGATATAATTCGCATCGACGCTAACGTTCGCGGATTGCGCGTTGCCCGAGGCGTTCACCGTCTTCACGATCAGATCGCCCGTCGCGGCATCCTTCGTCGTCACGCTGTAGAGCGGTCCTTGCGCCGGCTGCACTTCGTTCACCAGCTTGCCGTCCAAATAGGCGCGGATGCCGCTTCCTTGCACTTCGATTTTGAGTTCGTACCAGCGGTTCGTCTCGACGCCGCCGGCGACCGTATTGCCGACGATCGCTTTCTGTCCGTTCGTCGCCTTCTCGACGACCGTCTGCGTATTGTTCCAGCCGCCAAGGTTCCACCAGTAGTAGTTATTCGCGTCCTTCGCGCCGAATCCGACGAGGAAGCCTTCGGAGCCGCTCGTCTTGCGGGCTTTCATCGTGACCGTGTAATTGCTCCAGTCCGCGCCTGTCTTCAGCGCAAGCCTCGCGTCGGTCGTCGTCTGGGACGATTGCTTCACCGAACCGCCGATTACGGACCAATTGCCTTGAAGCGCGCTCCACTTCTCGATTGCCGCGTCGTCGCCGAAATTCTCGGCGTATAATTCGGTGCCGTCCGCCTTCGCGACTTTAATCTCGTCGTACTCGACGGCCGTGTTCCACGATCCGAGCACGATCGAACCCGCGATGTCGTTCGCCGAGGCTTTCTTCCTGGTCAGATTCGTCGGCATCACTTCTTGCCCGATGTGATTGCCGAACAGCTGCTGGACGTAATAATTCGGCGTCGCGTAAGATTGCGCGTTGTTGAACCAGATCAAGTCCGTCGTCCATTGCGTATTGCTCTGACGGGCGAACAGCGGCGCGAACGACGCCATGCCGACGACGTCGGAGTTCCGCTCCAAGCCGGTCATGAAGGCCGCTTCCGCTAGGGCGCTCTCCATGTTGTTCTTCTTGCCGACGCCGTGCGCCGCGTATTCGCCCACGAATACTTTCGGTCCGGTGCGGCTATAGTTGTCGTACCGGTTGACATTGTTGTAGAACCAATCCGGCGACTGGTACATATGCTCGTCGACCAGATCGGCCTTATTGCCGTTATTCTTCAGCCATTCATAGGCTTTGCGGAAATTCTCGTCGCTTGGCGAATAACCCGCGCTCAGCACCAGCTGCATATCGGGGTATTTCGCTTTGATCGCGTCATAGAACACATTGTAGCGGTCCAGGTAATCCTGTCCCCACAGCTCGTTGCCGACGCCGAGATACTTCATGTTGAACGGCTCCGGATGGCCGTTCGCCGCGCGCTTCGCCCCCCACTCCGTCGTCGCGTCGCCGTTGGCGTATTCGATGAGGTCGAGCGCGTCTTGGATGTATGGTCCAAGCTGATCCATCGGCACCTTCGGCGGGTTCGAATGGCAGGACACTTGCCCGATGAAAATGATCGGGAGCGGCTCCGCGCCGATATCTTCGGCCAATTGGAAGTATTCATGGAAGCCCAGGCCGAACGACTGGTAGTAGTTGGCCGCCCACTGGTTCGGCTGCACTTGGCGCTGCGCCACGTCGCCGATCGTATTCTTCCACCGGTACCGGTTCTCGAGCGAGCCGCCTTCGACGATACAACCGCCTGGGAAGCGCAGGAAGTTCGGACTCAGATCGTCCAGCATCTCCGCGAGATCATAGCGCAGGCCGTTGGCGCGGTTATGCCACGTCTTCTCCGGGAACAGCGAGATCATGTCTAGATCGATCGTCGCCTTCTCGGCTGCCGTCACGTCGAAGCTGGCGTTAGCGGACGCTGCGCTCGCCGTAATCGAACAGCCGATCTTCTTCCATTCGTCGGCGATGCCCGAGGCTTCGCAGCTTCCGAGTACGGCTTGATCCGCGCCGCGCAGCGTGGCGATGATCGGCTTCGTTAACGTGCCCGCGCTTCGCGCGTACACCGTGAAATCGTAGTTCTCCCCCGCTTTGACCGCTATCCCGCCGCTGTAACCGGCATTCGACACGCCCACGCCGGTTCCGGGCTCCGCGACCGTAATCCGGGCATATCGGGGATTATTGGCATTTAGCGGCGCTTCCGTCGCCGTCGTCAATTGCCCGTCGCCGCCGCCAAGCGTCTTCTTCGTCCAGGCGAACAGCGGCGTGCCGAACTCGAAGGAACGGTTCTCGATCAGATCGCCGTACAATCCGCCGTCGGCCGCATAGTTGATGTCTTCGTAGAAGATGCCGTAGAGCGTCGGGCTAACGGCATGCGCGGCGTTCTTGCCGTCAATCTCCAGCGAATAAGCCGCCGATCCCGCTTCCGTCACGATGACCGTGAACGTCTTCGTATCCTGCGCGGCGCCGTTGCTTAACGTGGCCGTCAGCGTGACGGTTTTATCTCCTTCGCCGGTCTGAGGACGGGTCACTTTACCATCCGTGCCGACAACCTCGGGATTCGACGAGACCCAAGCGATCGTCGAGCCCGCGACTCCCGTCCGCGGCAGCGTCAGATCTTTGGTCTGCTCGGATGTATCGCCCAAATTGAGCCAGTTCTTGTCGTAAGCGAGCATCTCCGCGTCGCTCATCCCGCCGGTCGCGATGCCGACCAACTCCGTTTCGGACAGCGCGCGGCCATAGATGCGGAAGTCGTCGATTCGTCCGTCGAAATACGGGTCGGCGCTGAACTGGGACTTGCCGAGGTAGTTACGATTCGTCGGACCAAGCTCGGAGGGATCAACCTGCACGTTGCTGACGCTGGCGACCTGAATGCCATTCATATAAAGCGTATAGGTGTTGCCGTCGATGACCGCCGCGACATGCTGCCATGATTTCGAATTCGGAAAAGCCGGTCCTATCAATGTCGATTCGCCGCTGCCGTCCGGTCTGACGCCGAACCGCGAGTTCCCTTCGTGGTCCCGCAGCGATAGGAACATATAATTCGTGTTGCTCGTGCCGAAGTCGAACACGCGGCTCCAAGCGCCGAGCGTATCCGCGTTCACCCAAGCGGCGACCGTCACGTTATGCTGATCGGCCAGCAGTCCGTCCGGCAGCTGCAGATAGCCGTCCGTTCCGTTCAAATCCAGCGCGCCCCCCGTCTTGCCGTATGCGTTCCGCGCCGCGCCGCCGTGCAGCGTGCCGTCGTTGCCATGCCCGGAGGCATCCTTCCATGCGGCATCTCCCTCGCCATCGAACGTGTAGTGCAGCAGCAAATCCTCAGGTGCCGCCGGAAGCGGCGCGGCGGGTGCCGCTCCGCTTCCGGCGCTTAAGCCATCTGCTTGCGCCGGCATCACCATTGTGCCGCACAACGCGGCCAGCGTGCCATAGACCGTGGCCGTGCGCGCGAATCTTCTTTTCCAACCATGCCTCAATTCCTGTTCCTCCTCGGCGGGTTAAATTCGCTAAATGCTTCATGCCCAATCTCGATTGTGCACGCAAACCACCAATTAGCCTGATACATTACGTATCAATAATAAAGCGCTTACAGAAGGGTTGGAATGGTTTCTTTTTTTCATTTGTTGCGTTTTTTTATTCGGCTGCCGCGAATTGTCGATGACCGCAACGCTAATAAGCCGCTTGCAGATATGGCTGCAGCGGCGGATTGGACTAGCGTAGCTCTTTATATGACATGAAAAAGAGCACTCCGTCTCGTTGACGAAATGCCCCGTGGTCCCTCTATATTCGGTTCCGGTTTACGCGCCGAATCGTTGCCTGTACCCGCATCGGCGGCACAGCTCCTCGACGGCTTCGCGGCGCGAAAATCCGTCGACCAGGTTGCTTGCCCGCTCGCCGCTGACGATATCCGCGAAAGGGGTCTCGTTGACGTTGCCCAGATTAATCACGCCCTCTCCGTCCAGGCAGCAAGGCACGACCGTGCCGTTCGACAGGATCGCCGCCTGGCTGCGCAGCGCGTAACAGAAGCCTTTGCCGTCATCCTCGGGCGCGTCCAGGCTTGGCCATTGGAATTCGTGGTCTTGGTTCAAATAGACGTTCTCGGCGATCCGTACGCCGCTGCCCGGCACGACTTTCTCTTCGATGCGGTAGTCCAGCCCGAATTCTTGCTCCAGCACCGCTAACGTCTGGCGGTTGCGCTGGCGCTGCGCGTTCGTGATATTGTCCTCGGTCAAGTTCCACAGCCGGAACGAGAAAATGATCCGATTCGCTTCGGCCTCGCGCACGAAGGCGAGAATCTCCCGCAAGTACCCTTCGCGGTCCGTCGAACCGAGATGCCCGTCGAAGCTATGCAACGAGAAGTTCATCTGGCGCAGCGCCGGCTTGCCGAGCAGCTTGTGCCGGTTCTTCGCGATCAACGTGCCGTTCGTCGTAATGTTGACCTTGATCCCTTTCTCGTGCGCGATATCGAGCAGCAGATCGATCTTCGGATGCAGCAGCGGTTCGCCTTTGACGTGCAAATAAACGTAGCTGGCGAACGGCTTGATCTCATCCAGCCGCTTGGCGAATTCCTCCGGCTTGATGAAATTCTTGGCGCGTTCCGTCGGGGGACAGAACGTGCAGGCGAGATTGCAGACGCTCGTGATTTCTATATATACTTTCTTGAACGCTTTCAACGATAAGGGCCCCATTCCGGTAGTCTATGATGATCGGATGCTAACAAAGCTACCTTCTATAGTACCATAGCCGGGCCGTCAGATGGAATGAATCCGATCTGTCTCGTAGACCAGGATCATCTCGTCCGTCAGCCGTTCGTACACTTCCACCCAGTCCCGCTCGACCAGAATGTCCCGCAGCTCCTCGTCGCCGATCTTCCCGCGTCTGCGCAGCGCCGCCAGCTGTCGTAAACTTTCGAGCGTCGGCTCCGATTCTACGACTTCAACCGATTCGTCCGTTGCTTCCGAATCCGAAACCGCGATTTCCGATATGCGCGCCTTTATCTGGCCAACGTCCTTCGCCGCCCGGGCCGCGTCGAACTGACGGGATAGTCCAAGCAGCAGCTCGTCCAGCGCTTCTTCGTACGATTTGCGCTCGGCGTATCCCGCGCTGCGTTTCATGGACCATACCTGGCGCGCGATATCCAGAATCGTCTTCTCCGCTTCCGTCAGCTTCTCGCCTACCCAATATTGCAACTCCGAGGCCGGAATCTCCCAGCTTCCCCGCTTGCCCCGTCGGTTCCCTCTCAGCTTGCCGACCGCAAGCCACCGATAGACCGTTCCCACATCCTGCTTCAGGATCAAGGCGGCTTCCTCCACCGTGAATAAATACTCGTCGAACATGCGGTTCCTCTCCTCTACTAATCATGATTTGAAGTTATGGTAGTAGAGTTTATGAAGCAACGGATCGTTCCATGTATTGGATTTAAGCGGCGCCGTTAGGAACAAATCTCCGTACGTAAAGCTTCCAACTAACCGCCTCTCCCTCTTTATTAGTAATGAACGTTGGTTGACGCCCACCTCGCCGTGGTATAGAGGAGCAGAGCCATGTAACGGAGGAGGAGCGCGTCTATGCTCATCGAAGACCGGCCGCTGGAGCGGGCCGTGCTGCAATTTATTTTCCCGTTCGCCTACAAGCGCGGCAGCGACGAACGGCTCATCCTAGAGCTGCTCGCGGATCGGTTCGTGCCGTTCCGGCTGGACGATCTGTCGCAGGAGCGAGCGTTCTACGGTCCGCGTTACGGCGTTTCGCATCAAGCGCTGGAACGCTATTTCATGCCCTACTCGTGCTGTATTCTGTTCCCGCGCAGCGCTTCGGATCAGAACGGGTTCCGCCGTTATGCCAAGACGATCGGCAAAGCCTGCACGCTGCGGACGGAACGCGGAGACATGCCGTTTAGGCTCCATGCCGCCGAAGTCATCGTCTGTCCGTTCGACCTCGGTTTCATTACGCTGCGCATCGAACTTGCGCACCAGGACCTCTCATTCGGCGAAGCGCTGGAATTCGCGGATCGGTTCCGCGTGCTGCAGGATGTCTCGACCAAAGACAAACGGACCAGCGTGCTCGGCGCGCGGGGCGAGTTCACGCAGACGGAGGATTTTATTTTCCGCGAAATCGTCCGCTCCTTGCTCCCCCATCTGGATAACGAAGTGACCGAAGGCGCTTATTTCGAGACGCTGCCGTTCTTCATCGACGAGCGGATGTATGTCCAATCGTTATTTCAATTCAAAGAAGAAGCCGCGATCTCCGACATGGATCTGTTCCGCGCGCTTCATCTCGACGGTCTCGACGAGGCGGGCGATCCGTATGCAAGCGCGGGCAATGCCGCGTACATGGCCGAATACGTGCACGAGCGCCGCTATGATCGCTGGGCCCCCCGTACGCGCTATGCGATGAACGAGAATGCCTTCGCTTGCTTGACGCAGGAAGGGGACGTTCGTTGCGAGCGACTCGCGACCCAACTTTTCGGCGAGCATTATTATGGCGTGTTGATGAGTCTTTTTCACAAAATCGCGCTCCTCAAGCTGGCCAACCAGTATTCGCATCTGAACGTCGAACGCGACCACCGGTCCGTGCAGCGGCTCATCCGCCAGATCAACGCGTTCTCCGCCAAATATTATTTCAGCGAGCTGGCCGCCAACGTCCAAGGAAGCGAGATGTTCCTCCAGCTGCGACGCGTATTCGGCAGCCATGCGTTGTTCGAGGACGTGAAGGAAACGCTCGCCGACCTATTCCGGTACCAGGAAAATTACCAAGCGAAGGGCCAGAACAATTTGCTGCTCATCCTGACGCTCTATACGGTCGTCGGCGGGATTTACGGCATGAACCAGGTCATCGAAGACCTGAAAGGCGACATCGACTGGTCCAAACTGGCCGAGTACTCGGTATTCGAGTACATCGCGCTCTTCATCACGTTGACCGGGTTGATCGTCGGCATCGCGCTGGCCGTCATCGTCGCGTTCAGGTGGGTGAGCGAGCGAAGAGCGATGCGAGATAAGTGAACCCCCGCCCGCGCAAAAAGATCATTATTCGGGATTACGACTGCTGATAGACGGTTGCGGTGCGACAGCACGAGCCGCACGAGAACGTATAGAACATACCTTGGGCAAGACGATCGAATTCCCCGAGGTCAACTTGGGCGACGAACTTCATCGTGCCGCGGCAGGTCGGGCATGCCGGATAACGAGCATCCTGCACCCACGACGGGAAGCCGCCGATCTGCGATACCGATATGCCTAACGTCCAATCGGCCGCTTCATAGGCGTCCCGTCGCCGGTCGGAGAGAAACCTAGTCGCCGGGGCGACCGCTCCGTCTCCATCTCCTCTCGGGGGAAGATCGTCCGGTTTGCGGTTGCCGGGATACCAGCAATAGTCACCGGTAGACGAAATATCCATGTACAGATCCTCGTAACAGCCGCAGTGCATGCATGTCGCGACGCGCAGCCGATTCGTCTCCAATGCCAGGGAACCGAGCTTCTCCGAGCCCGGAATCAAATCGAGCAAAGTCATTAGTTTGCCGGAGCACCACGGGCAGACGGCGTCCGACTCGGCAAGCAGCTTTACGACGTCGTTCTCCTTGGCTGCATCCATCCCCTCGTTTAACCCGAAGCATGCCATGTCGAACAAATCGCGCCGCTCGCCTTCAGACGTGATCTCCCAGCCGGCCGCGTGGGAAGCCGTCTTCAACTCGATCACGCGCCACACCTCATTCTCCGAAGCTTCGGCCCGCCATCTCCGGAACGCCGAGACGGCCTCCTCGGTGCCCGTCCAGGCTAACGCCGCCAATTTGGCGCCTTGATACCCACCGCTCAACTCGATGTCGTCGACAAGACATCGGGCTACTGCAGATCCCGCGTTACGATAGAGAATGCCGGGGAAGTATACGTCCTTCTGCATCAGCGCCGGCAGACAATCCGCTAACGATGCGCCGCATAGGCAGACCAGAGAGACCAGGATTTCGATCGCGACCGCGTCGTCTCCTTGCTCGAGCTGCCGCATCGCGTGTTGCTTCATCCTCGTCTGCGCTCCCGGCGTTAAGCGCTTGAACAAATCCGCCCGGCTTAACGGATAAGGAACTTCGTGCGCGGCCGAACGATAAGGCATTCTTCCCATCATCGTGATCAAGATGTCGACCGGATCGCTTAATCCCGCATATGGGTCCACCTCGACTGGATCCGAGAGGTGTCCGACCCCTGCTATCCTCATCGCCTTATCCGCATTCGGTTTGTCTCCGAAATAATAAGCCCGTATTCTTGCTCGGTCCAATCGTTCTTGCTCGTCCATTCCCCGTTCCTCCTGCGTCTCGTCTTCGTTGTTATCGCAAAAAATCCAGCTTCCGAAGGAAACCGGATTGTAATACCCGAATATGCGGACCGCGCTGACTCGCTTCGCCCGACTCCTCCCGGAAGTGGCTCGTGTCCCCGTGCAAAATAATGCTCGGGATATCTTGCACGATCTCGATTTTGCTCAGACATGTCGGGAGAATGTACGGCGGCCCCCAGATCGCGTTCATCGCGCGCTGCTCGAAATAGGCCAACAGCACCTTCACGACGACCGTATGCGTCACGTTCAGGATGGATTGGCCGGCATGCAGCGGCAGCAGCTCGCCCAGCTTGGCCATCGCCCGGTCTTCCACCTCCCGCTTCCTTCCACGCGGAAGGCGTCCGGCTCTTCCCAGAACCGTTGAAATTGAAGCGGATCTTGACGTTTGGCCTCCTCCAGCGCCAGCCCTTCCCATACGCCGAGGTAGAGCTCCTTGAACGCGTCGGTAGGCTGAATCAGGGCATCCGTTCCGATCCCCTGCGCGATCAGCGAGGCGGTCTTCATCGTGCGCGCGCTCGAGCTCGCGTAGATGGCGTCGATGGCAGTCCCGTGCAGCGATTCGCCCAGCCACAACGCCTGGTTGCGGCCAAGCGGCGTCAAAGATGCCCTTGAAATCGCTTCGTCACGTTCCATTCCGTCTCGCCGTGACCAAGGTGAAACGGGTGTCGCCGTCTTTTAGCGGCGCGGCGCGTTACATTCCGGAGAAATACAATATGGATGAATAAACGTGAAACTTATACATTCTTGTATTTGAACCAAGTAGACGGTTGTTTTCTTATCCATGTTAAGCTTCCCCTTACGCTTCAGTTGGGCGTTCCAATGCCTTGTCCGTCTCATGCAACCGCTTGAATAACGCATGGCCTAGTCCGGGATAGGCAGACAAACGGCAATACGATTGCGGTGCCGTGAATCGGTACGCATCGCGGAGCTCTTCCAGCGGCATCGGCTCGATTTCGCGAATGGTCCGCACCGGAAGCGCATAACCTTGCTCAAGTCCGGCAAAATAGGTAACAATACTCTCAATCGTTCCAGTGCCTTCCTGTTCGGCCAACCGGCCTAACCGCTCGGGCGCGTCCACGATCGGGGCGTCGAACTCCACGTATGCTCGAATCGCTTTGACCGGCGAGCTCACGTAAATGAACGCCCGTACCGGAGCCTTCATGAATTTGCGGCGGAATTCGTATTTCTTGCTGCCGGCAAGCATTTGCCCGTACGGCGTCGGCTGCAAGCTAAGTATGATGGAGCGGACGGCGGTCGAGGCGCCAATTTCGTTCGTTTGCATGAAGCCGCTTCCTTCCGTTCTTATTTAGTTGAAATCACGTGATGTATTCCACCTTATTGCGCAGGTCGAGTTTAGCCGCTTTTCATGGATCGCCTCCGATTTCCAACAATAGGAAACCAAAACTTTTTCGCGCTACCCACCCAAATGAAAGCGCGCTCCGAACATTGTAAGTAATAGTCGGCCAACCCGCACGCACAACATGACAAAGGAGCGCGATCGCAATGACCATCATGGATCTCCGGAAGAAAAAGGGAACGGTACATTACATCGGATTCGACGAAATGAAAAAAATGTGGGTGTACACCCTTCAAGACATGTTCGACCGGAAACGGACCTTCGCCGTCATCGCCGGTCAGATGGACGTGATCGAGCTGCTCAGCCTGAAAGGCTTGAATTTGTGCAAGCACTGAGGACAAGTTCCCGGATCATATAGAGGCTAAGGCTGCTGCCGAAGAGGAGCGGCCTTTTTTGCTTATGAACGCCTAATTTCCGCTAGTCCTGCTCCCCGTCCACTTCCCGCTTCATAAAGTGATCGTCCTTCACACCCCACCGCTGCAATAGCGGCTCGCACGGCTCGTACCAATCCCGATTCCCGTCTGACCCGTCAATCCTGCTGCAAATGCCGAATGGGCTGCCACAATATGCGCGATATGCAGCTTTCGATCGATTCGCGTAATCCAAGTCCACTTCTAGTTCCGGCAATAGGAGCGGCACATGCTTATCTCCTCGTTCGACCCAGTGAAAGCAAAATTGTTCCGGGCACTGCTTCCCTCGCGTCTCCTTGTATCGGTAAAGGAGCGGCATCGCTTCGCGATCAACCGTTGTTATTTTCCAATCCTCAAGTTCCCTCGCGATATGGAGAAGCAGCCTTCGGCACCGATCGAAATAGACATGCTCCCCGTTCGTCCGGGACAAGTGTTGAATGGCGTTGTGCGCCCTGTTCATGAAGACCGGAATGGCGGACCACGCCGAGCTGACATACAACGCGACAATGTGATTCATGTAAGAGACGAGCGAATAGTAGATCGAATTGCGCCGATAGCAATTCGGAGGCATTGCGGCTTCGTCGTTCATCTCTTTCAATATGGAGAGCACGGCTTCGTTCATTGGTACGCTCCCTTGCAATCGTTTGGTAATACCCGCTTTTCATTATAGCAATGCCACCCAATACCTGGAAACCACGAAAAGGCCGCCAGTCGCTTGGACCAGCCGCCTCTCCTATGACGCTTACGCGCCGCTTACTCCGCCAAATCCCATTCGTTGACTCGATTGAACATGCCCAAATTGAGCGGCTTGCCGACGAGCACGTTTTTGGCCACCGCCTGAAGCCGTTTCTCCGAATACACGCTGATCGTCGGCAGCTCGTCATGCAGAATCTGCTGCAGCTCGTCGTAGATGACGTGCCGTTTGGCCGAATCCGACTCGGTCGCGCCTTGATGGATCAGCTCGTCGACGCGCGGATTGCTATACAGAATGAAATTGTTCCCGTTGCCGCTCTCGAACAGCGAGAAGTAGTTGCTTGGTTCGATATAATAATCGCGGTTGAAGATCGTCAGCTCATACTGCTGATTATCCACCTTGTCGATCAAGGTGCCGAAATCATACTTCTGCACGTCGATCTTGAAGCCGACGTCCGTCAGGTTCTGCACGAGAATGTCGGCCGCTTGCTCGCGCACCTTGTTGCCGACCGGGATGAGGAACCGGAGCGGCTTCTTCGCATCCCAGCCGGATTCCGCCAGCAGCGCCTTTGCTTTGTCCGGATCGTAGGTATACGGCGTCAGCTTGTCGTTGTAGTACGGATTATCGCTCGGCACGCTGCCGTCGATGACCTCCGCCTGGCCTTTGAACAATTGTTCCACGATGAGCTGTCGGTTCAGCGCGTAGGCGATCGCTTGACGGACCTTCGCGTCCGGCAGCGACTTCGTATTGAAGAAAATTTCCGCCGGCTCCGACGGGCCGCTGGAGTCGACGTTCACGTTGGCCAGCGCCTTCACTTTTTCGTATTCGGTAATCGGGATGAGTCCGACCGGCAAGGAATTCAGCTGGACATCCCCCGTTTGCAGTTGGGCCACGAGGTTGGTGGCCGGCAGCACTTTGACGAAGATTTTGTCCAGCTTCGCCACCGGACGGTAATAGTTGTCGTTGCGCTTCACTTCCGTATACTGATCCTTGCGGAAATTCGCGTATTGGAACGGTCCGATCGTCACCTCCGGCTTCTGGAAATACGGGTGCGTGTTCAGCTGGTCGGCCGACACGTCCTTCAACACGTGCTCGGGCAGGAAGTACACTTTCGTGGCGAACGTCTCCTTGAAAATGTTCGGGTCGATCGGCGTCTTCGTCTTCAGCTCGAACGTATGTTCATCGACGACCTTCAGCCCCGTCAGCTCGCTTTGACCTTCCGGCAGCTTGCCCGCATCGTCCGTGCCTTCGACGAAGTTCAGCCGGAACGAGCTCTCGACCTTCGGATTGAGCGCGGACAGCAGCGTGAATCGGACGTCCGCGGTCGTGAACGGTTGTCCGTCGTTCCACTTCGCGGCCGGGTTCAGCTTCACGACGTACGTCTGATTGTCGGCAGTCTCGACGGAATCGGCGAGTTTGGGCAGAAATTCGAACGACGTATTGATATCGAGCA
This sequence comes from Paenibacillus methanolicus, assembly GCF_008124765.1. Taxonomy (GTDB): domain Bacteria; phylum Bacillota; class Bacilli; order Paenibacillales; family Paenibacillaceae; genus Paenibacillus_Z; species Paenibacillus_Z methanolicus. Next base: position 1,240,869 of record NZ_VNHS01000001.1, read on the forward strand.
GCGCGTCGTTCAGCAGCGCCTGGACGGTCTTGGACGCGGAGTCGCCTTGGTCGTTGATTTGGTTCAGCGTAATCGGCGAATTGACGATGCCGATCGTGACCACCTTCTCCTTGGCGGCCGGCGGCTCGGCGGCTTCTTCCGGCGCGGCTTTCGCGGCCGTCTCTTGCGCGGCTGTCTCGGCCGGCGCGGCGCCGCTGGAATCGCCGGCGTTATTGCCGTTCGAGCTGCAAGCGGCAAGCAGGATGAGCAGGCAAGCGAGGATTATGGCATGCGGAATGCGAAGCGATCGTTTCAATTGGACTTCCCCCTTATTCGTCTAAAATAGTCGATGGCCTGTACGTCCGTATCGCGCGTGCTAGGCTTTCGGATCGAGCGCGTCGCGAAGGCCGTCGCCGACGAAGTTGATCGCCAGCACGGTCACGAGCAGCATCGACCCGGCCGGCACCCACAGCCACGGCTGTTCGGTCAGCACCGTGAGCGACTGCGCCTCGGACAGCATATTGCCCCAGCTGGCGGTCGGCGGCTGGACGCCCATGCCGAGGAAACTCAGCCCGGCCTCGCTCAGTATCGCGCTCGCGATGCCGAACGTCGCGTTGACAATGATCGGGCCGGCCGTATTCGGCAGAATGTGCCGGAACAGGAGGCGAGGCGTGCCGTAACCGAGCGCTCGCCCGGCCGTTACGAAATCCTGCGCCTTCAGCGACAGCACGTTGCTGCGGACGAGCAGCGCGACGGATGGCCATGAGAACAAGGCGATAACGGCAATGATCGTCGGCAGACTCGCGCCGACGGCGCTGACGATGACGAGGATCACCATCATGAACGGGAACGCGAGGAACATGTCGGTCAGCCGCATAATCGCCGCGTCGATCCAGCCGCCGAAGTAAGCCGAGACCAGGCCGACGAGCGTGCCGAACGCCACGTAGATCGCCACGGTCGCGAAGCCGACGATTAACGAGACCCGGGCGGCGATAATGAGCCGGCTGAGGACGTCGCGCCCGACCTGGTCCGTCCCCAGCCAATGCGAGGCGGATGGCGGCGCGGAGAATTGCGCCGTCACGGCATAGGGCGAATGCGGCATCAGCCACGGCGCGAGGATGGCGGTCAGCGCCAGCGCAACGGTCACCGCAAGACCCAGGACGGCAAGTCTGTGCCTGGCGAACCTGCGAGCCGCTTGGCGCAAGCCGTTCTCCGGCGCAGCCTCCTGGGTCGGGTGCGGCTCCGCCGCGTGCATTGCGGCAGCGTCTAATCGCAGTTCGGAATGGCTCATGCGGGATATCCCTCCCTTTTAGTGCGTGTCCTCCGTTACCTATATTTGATACGCGGATCGGCGAGCGCGTACAGCACGTCGACGAGCAGATTCGTCGTCAGGACGACGATCGCCGCCACGAGATTGAGCGCCATCAGCGTCGGATAATCGCGCGACAGGATGGACTGCATCGTTAGCTGACCGATGCCCGGCCATTGGAAGATTTGCTCGATAATGATACTCCCGCCGAGCAGCGCGGGAATCTCCATCCCGAACACGGCGATGATCGGCAGCAGCGCGTTGCGCAGCGCATGCTTGTGGGTCACCGCGAATTCGCGCACGCCTTTCGCCCGGGCGGTCCGCAAGTAATCCTGCTGAAGCACGTCGAGCATGCTCGCTCTCACGTAGCGAATCTTCTTGCCGATAACGACGACGGCCAGCACGCTTACGGGCAGAATGAGATGGAGCAAGGTATCTAGCACGCCCCCGTCCCCGTTCAGCGTCTGCATGCCGCCGGTAGGCAGCAGCCGAAGCTTCAGCGCGAACAAGTAGAGCAAGCCAAGCGCTAGAAAGAAGGACGGCAGCGAGGTCCCTACGAAGGAGAGTCCGGTCAGGAAATAGTCCCACTTGGTATTGTGCCGGACGGCGCTGAAGATCCCGATGGGCAGCGCGACGAGCAGGCCGGCGATCAAGGCGGAGAACGCCAGCAATAACGTCGGCCCGATCCGCTCCTGGATGAGGCCGGCGACCGGCGCGTACGAGCTGAACGAATAGCCAAGCTCGCCTTGCAAGAGCTGGAGGAGCCACTGCCAATACTGGACGAAGAACGGACTGTTCAGCCCGAGCATCTCCTTCTTCGCCTCGATTAGCTCGGGCGGCGTGTTCGGGTTGATGAACATCTCCACCGGATTGCCCGGCGCCAGCTTGATGATGAAGAAATTAATGACGGTTATGCCGAGCAGCACCGGCATGCTAACGAGCAGCCGTCTCGCGACGAACGAGACCATGCGTCTCCTCCTCTCCCGTGCCGCCAAGCGGATAATGGCAGGCGACCGCATGCGCGCCGCCGGTTAACGCGGGCTCTTCCGCCACGCATCGCGGCATCGCGATCGGGCAGCGTGTATGGAACCGGCAGCCGGACGGCGGGTTCGAGGCGCTCGGCACGTCGCCTTCCGGAACGAGGATCGCCCGCCCGCGCCGCCTCGGATCGGACACCGGACTCGCGTTCAGCAGCATCCGGGTATACGGATGCTTCGGCGAAGCGAACAAGGCGCGCTTATCCGCGATCTCCACGATCGTCCCCAAATACATGACCGCCACCCGCGTGCTGATATAATGCACGGCACCCAAGCCGTGCGCGATGAATATGTAGGTCAGATCCAACTCCCGCTGCAGATCTTGCAGCAAATGAAGGATTTGCGCCTGCACCGAGACGTCGAGCGCCGATACCGGCTCGTCGCATACAATCAGCTTCGGCGTAACCGCGAGCGCGCGCGCGATCCCGATGCGCTGGCGCTGGCCGCCGGAGAACTGGTGCGGATAGCGGCCGGCGCTTGCGCGCGGCAGGCCGACCAGCTCCAGCAGACGATGAGCAAGCCGGAGCGCTTCGCCCTTGCCGGCGAGCCGGTGGGCAAGCAGCGGTTCGGCCACCAGCTCGCCCGCCGTCATGCGCGGATTCAGCGAAGCATACGGGTCTTGAAAGATCATCTGATAATGCGTTCGATACGGACGCAGCCGGCGTTCCGTCAGCGTCGTCACCTCGTCGCCTTCGTAATAGATCCGGCCTGCGTGCGGCTCCTCTAACCGCAACAGCGTACGGCCGAGCGTCGACTTTCCGCAGCCGGATTCGCCGACGAGTCCGAGCGTCTCGCCGGGGTACACCTCGAGCGTAACGCCGTCGACCGCCCGGATATAACCCGTTGTCCGATTCCAGACCCCTCGGCGTATCGGGTAATACGTGCTGAGTTGGTCCGCTCGCAATAGCGGCGTTGCCTCGCGGCTAGGCTCCGGCATGTGATTCATCTCCTCCGACCTTTTGCATGTGGATCATGACGCCGGACTTTGGCCGGCTAGCCAGCATCGCACGAGGTGAGCGGGCGCGGCAGGCGTCAGCGTCGGCATCTCGCCGCGGCAGCGGTCGGCCGCCGCCGGACACCGCGGATGAAAGCGGCACCCTTGCGGCAACCTTCCGATATCCGGCACGCTGCCGGGTATGGCCTCAAGGCGATAATCCGGACCGTCCGAGATCGCCGGCACCGCCTTCATCAAGCCTCTTGTATACGGATGAAGCGGACGATCAAACAACGTGAAGACGTCGGTCTCCTCCACGATCTGGCCCGCGTACATGACGAGCACGCGGTCCGCCATCTCAGCGACGACGCCCAGGTCGTGCGTGATCAGCAAGATGGCGGTATCGTGATCCGTACGCAGCCGCTTCAAGAGCGCCAATATTTGCGCCTGCACCGTCACGTCGAGCGCGGTCGTCGGCTCGTCGGCGATCAGCAGCTTCGGCTTGCCCGCGATGGCCATCGCGATGACGACCCGCTGCCGCATGCCGCCAGACAGCGAGTGCGGGTATTGCTTCAGCACCTGCTCCGCCCGCGCGATCCCCGCTTCCCGCAACAGCTCCGCCGCGTAGGCGTTCGCCGCCTTCCCCCGCAATCCGGCGTGCAGACGGATCGCCTCCCGTAGTTGATCTCCGATCGTGAGCACCGGGTTCAAGGTGGTCATCGGCTCCTGGAATATCATCGCGGCATCCTTGCCGCGCGCCTTGCGCAGCTCCGCCCCCGACTTCTCCGTAAGTTGCTCCCCCGCCAGACGGATCCGGCCCGGTCCAATCTCTCCGCCCTTGCCCAGCAGGTTCAAGATGGCGAGCGAGGTGACGCTCTTCCCGCTCCCCGACTCGCCGACGATGCAGACGGTCTCGCCCGGCCGCACGGCGAAGCTGATATCGTCAACCGGCCTAACGTCCCCGTTCTCGGTGCGGAACGTCACCGTCAACTCTTCGATTTCGAGCACATGCTTCATGAACGCCTCCGATTCGGATCGGCTATCTATTCCGCCGCTAATTCCTATTTACTCCATCCGAATGGTCGTCTTTTGGTTATAGCCAATCTACCATTATCGGGAAATAACCGTCAATTACTTCCACCATAGATCATTTGAATGGCCGAATTAACGAATTCAATCGGAAAGCACGGCGAAAACCCGCTTTCGCGAATGAAAGCGGGCGTCTTGAATCAAATATTCGAGAAACAGGAGGACCGTTCGCACAATACCGTTATGATCCAGCTTGCACAATCAGGAGCTCGCCGCGTACGCCGCTCCGTGCCGGGGCGTTCTCATTCTCGCTCGGCAGCGCGACGGCAAACTCGTAATCGCCTAGCGGAGCCGGCTCCTCCCCGGATGAACGCCATACGCTCGTCGTCAGCAGGACGCGATCGTCGGCGGTTTGTCCCGGCTTCAACTCGGACGCGACCAAATCGGCCGTGCAGATCGCGCCCGGTTTCTCGGCCAGCCGCGCTCCGGTTGCCCGATGCGCGATGTCGACCACCGCATGGACCGGACAGCTTGAACTGCCGGAAATATAGACGATCGGCTTCTCGCCGGTATTCGTAATCTTCACGTCAACGGCGATTTCATCTCCGGCCAGGATCCGGTTCGATGCCAACCGGACATCATACGCCAGCCCGCCAACCGTCTGCCGAATATGGATTGGCCCCTCCTCGAACGCAGGCGAACGATTCGCCTCGTACAAGTATGCGGCGACCGCGGCTATAACGATTGCGACGAGAGCCGGAAGCAATACGCGCCGAAAGTTCGTCATGGTCATCACCTCTATATAAGGGTAGACCTATAGACGAGCCTTCAAACGTCGATGCTGCATGCGGCCGCCGATTCTTGCCCATCAAGGAACGGCCGGCCCGTTGATGGCGCGAGCGGAATGGATCGTCGCCGAGCTTCCCCTGTCGCGATGATTACCGGACGCGAGGACCGAAGCTCGTCAAATCGATATCCTTCCACCCCAGCCGGTAAGCCGGCGAGTCCGGCAGCAGCCGGTAGTCGCCCGCCGTCGGGTCCGCGAAGCGCGGATCGGCGTTGATCGTCGCCGCGTCGTACGCACCGCCTAGCATCGAGCGCCACGTCTCCCACGCGTATTCCCGGCCCCAGACCGGATTGTCGCCGAGCGGCTCGGCAGGCAGCTTTCCGGTGACGCGGCTTGGCTCGCCTTCGCGCCAATACAAGTTCCGATCGCAGACGCGAAGTCGCTCCGGGGTCCAATTGACGCAGCAGTACAGGTGACCGGAGTTCGCGACGATATTGCGCTCGATCGCAAGCTCCCGGTTCGCCTCGCCGGCCATCTCCTGCGACCCGATCGCACAGGCCGCGTCCGGGTTATCGACGATCAGATTGTTCGCGATCCGATTGCCGATGCCCTTGGCGAAGATCGCCATCCACAGCTTGCCGTCGCCGTCGCTGTACAGATGGTCGAGCAGGTTGCCCGTCACTTCGACGTCATCCGAGGCGTCGTCGAGATAGATGCCGAAGCCGAACGAGAAATGGATGCCGCTGTGATGAAGCCGGTTGCCGCATATCCGGTTGCCGCGGCCGATGCCCCACGATTCGATCATGCCCCCGTCCTGGCTGTCGGTCATCACCTCCGAAATATCGTTGCCATAAATAAGGTTGTTCCTCGTAAAGAGAAAATCCCAATGGTTGTCCCAGGTCACCGCCTCCCCGCGCAGCCGGTCGGGCATGGCGCCGAAGCGAAGCCCCTTTAGCGAGATGCCGTAGCGCGGCATCCGCTCGATCCGGTTGTGGGCGATCTCGTTATCGCCGCTCTGGAAGAGGACGATGCCGCTGCCATGGCCGATCAGTTCGCCTCCGTGCCGAATCCGGTTGTCCGCGATGACATGCCCCCGGTTGCGATGCGCAAGCTCGGCCGTCGCGAAATCCCCTTCGCCCGGCGCATAGCCGCAAGCGTAGATGCCGGAATGACCGAACCGCTCCACCACGTTGCCCACGATCGAGAACCGCTCCGCGCTCCGGTCTAGAAATATGCCGCACGTCCCAGACTGGCTGATCGTACACCGATCAATGCGGACGTCCGAGGCATAACGCGCATAGATGACGCCGCTCCGGTTCGCTTCCGGCTCGCAATTGTCCATGCCCGGTTCGGATCGCATCATGATGTGATCGGCATGGGCATCGGTGCCCGCCAGGCGAAACCCCTGAAAGGTAAGCCCGGACGCCATTCGGTCCTCGCTCTCCCCCGCGATCTCGATCAACCGCATCATGGAAGGCGCAATGATCGTCTGCTCCGCCGGAGACTGCACGCCCGCGGCCGGAATGTAATATAACCATTCCTCGCGTTCTTCGAGATGGAACTGGCCGGGCTCGCGCAGAAACTCCAACGCCCCCTGCAGGTAATAGCGGGAATGCGCGCCGATTCCCCACGTGCACGGACGCTCAAAGACGATACGCCGCCGGTCGGCGTCGACCTCCGCGACCGGAATCGTCTCGGTGAACCAGTTCCATTCCCCTTCGCCTGGCCAGACATGGGCTTGCAGCGCGCTCGTATCGGCCGGCACCGGGAAGTCGCCCTCCAGATAGCCGATACCCTCGCGCTCCTCCCCATCGAGCGAGGCCGCGCTCAACAAATAGCCGGCAGCCGGCCATCTCGCCTTCGCGACCCGAATACCGTCCGCGTACAGCGTCTGGAATCGCGTCCCCGGCTCCACGCGCGTTCTCCAGACGTTACCGCGCCAGCGCTCCCATCCGCCGAGCAACCTGCCGCCCGTCAGAATTGGCGTCTCTCCCTCCGCATTGCGATAGACGACCGGACATCGCGCGACGTCCGCGTCATCCGGTCCGAATCGCAGCGGTTCCGCAAGCGGATAGATGCCGCCGCGCAGATCGACCGTGATGGCATCCGCATCTCCGCCACGTATCGCTTCCTGGACGGCGGCTTGCGCCCGCCGGATCGTCGCGAACGGCCGATCCCGGCTCCCTTCGTTCCCGTCGTCGCCATGTTTCCCGCAGACGAACAGCGACAGCATGGTCTCTCTTCCCGCCTCTCCCACCGTGCGCACTCCCCTTCCGCGAGCGCCGCGCGAATCGGGGAAGGACATGCCGTCCCTTCCCCGCTCATGCAACCTTCGCCCGCAATGTTATTCCTTCTTGCGCTGAGCTATTCGAACGTCAAGCTGTTCCGCATGCGCCACGTTATTGGATTGGCGCCAAGTTCGATCCGCCGATTACCGCGAAGCTGGCGCTGCCCGGCGTTTTCCACGCGACCGCCACATGATCGCCGCCGCCTTCTTCCTTATGCAGCACCTCGACGTAATACCGCTGGCCGGCGGTCAGCGTAATCAGCCCGGATTTTTGCGACGCGAATTGATTCCAGTCTTTCTCGTTCGTCCAATCGATCACTTCCGCAATCTTCGATTTGCCCGCCGCCGTGTCGTTCGCGCTAAGCCACAGCTCGGAATTGTTGTCGCCCGCGATCGCGAATTGATACGTGCCCGTCACGGTCGGCACGATATAACCGCGAATGCGCGTCCCGTAGTTGTCGCCGATATTGGACGGCGCTTCGAAGCTCGTCAGCGCGGTTGTGCCGCTAGGCGTCGTTCCGACGGGGATGCTCGCCACGGTCGCGCCGGTGATGCTCAGCCAATATTCGCGCGTGATCGTGCCCGTCTGGGTCGGACCCCCGGGCTGACCGCCGGACGTCGCGTTGGTCGTCACGTTCAACGTCCCGCTCGCGGCCGAGACGTTGCCCGCCGCATCCTTCGCCTTGACGGTGAACGCATAGGACGTGCTCGGGCTTAATCCCGTCGCCGTGTAGCTCGTCGCCCCGCTTGTCGATCCCGCGAGCGTCGTGCCGCGGTAGATCTCGTAGCCCGTCACGCCGACGTTATCGGTCGATGCCGTCCATGTCAGCGCGACGCTCGTGTCCGTCTTCGACGGGGACGTCAGCCCGCTCGGCGCGGACGGCGCTTGCGTATCGCCGCCTCCGCCGGTTGCGCCGCCCATGTTCACGTCGCATGTTTTGTAAGCGCCAGGAGCCGGATCGCCGAAGATGTTGTTACCGCACATGACCGAATTCGTGTACGTGCCGTAGAAATAGCTGTTATTTGCGCCGTAACGGACTTCTTTCGTGCCGGTGAAGGTACACGGATTGTTCTCGCCCGCGCAATGGACCCAGTTCGCCGACGACACGTTCGTCGTCACGCTCACGGCGCCGCTGGCCGCGGACCGGTTGCCCGACCCGTCTTTCGCTTTGACGGTGAACGTATACGACGTGCTCGGGCTTAGCCCCGTAACCGTATAAGTCGTAGACCCGGTCGTCGTGCCCGCAAGCGTCGCGCCGCGGAAAATCTCGTAGCCGGCGACGCCCAGGTTATCGGTCGACGCGCTCCAAGACAGCGTGACGCTCGTATCCGTCTTTGACGGCGACGTCAGATTGCCCGGCACGGACGGCGGCGTCGTATCCGGCGGTCCCGCATTGACGACGATCGTCTGCTCCTTGACGCTCGCCCGGCCGCCGTTATCCCATACGCCGAGGATGACTTTGTACGTGCCAGCTTTCTGATACGTGTAGGTCGGGCTAACGTCCGTAACCGGGATGCCTTCGCCCAGATCCCATAGATTCTCCACGATCGTGCCGTTGTCGGTCGAGGTGTTCGTGAAAGTGACGGACTGGCCGAGCTGAACGGTCTGCGGCGCCGAGAAATTCGCGACCGGCTTCGGATCGGCGAAGCCTCTGCTCGTCAGCTGCGTATTCGTGCCGTTGCCGCTGACCGTATTGCCGCTCCACTCCAGATCGGCCGCCGAGGACGGATATTGATCGATGGACGGGCCGCCGTTGCCCGTGATCGTATTGTTAATGAAGCTGATCCGGTCCGTGCCGGACGCCGTCGTGATTTCGATCGCCTTGCGGCCGTTGTTCACGATTTCGTTGCTGTCGAAGACGATGTTCCGCGTGTCGCCGTGAATGCGGACCGCATTGCCGTCATAGCCGGGATAAGCCGCCGACGGATGGCCGATCGGGCCGTTCTTCCACGTGTTCTTGTAGAAATATTGATTCTGCTCGATCTCGCCCGTGCCCGCGCCTTGCAGCTGCATGCCCCACATGACGATGTTCTGCACGGTATTGTAATTCCATAGCTGGTAGCCCGTACCCGGCGACTGCTGCATGCCGACCTGCTGCCCGCCGTCGACGAGGTTGCCGCTCGTCACGCCGTGATCGACCATGACCTCCAGCCCCATGTTGCCGACCGATCCGTCCGTGGCTTTCACCAAATTGTTGCGCACGGCGATGTATTTGGAGCGCACCGTGCTGATCCAGTGGTCGACGTTGTTGTTCTCGACGAGGGAATAATCGACATCCGTGTGCAGCTCGATGCCGAGTCCTTCCATTTTCTTGCCGGTGCCCGTCACCGTATTGCCGCGCACGATCGCCCACGGACTGTTATCGTTGAGGAAAATGCCGCCGCGTCCCGTGTTATGCACCGTGTTGTTCTCGATCAGCGCGTGGCTTGAGCCCCAGCCGACCCGGATGCCGCCGCCCCAATCCGAGGCTACGCCCGTGTCGGTAATGACGTTACCCGCGATTCGCAGATGCGTGGAGCCGATGCCGAACAGCGCGAACGGGCCGAAGCCGGACGATGCGGTCAAATCCTTCACGTTCAAGTCGAGCATCCGGTTGCCGGTACCGCCTTCGGACTTGACCGCCGACTGGGCGATCGTGTTGCTGTTGCCGTCGAGCGTCATGTTCGATACTTCCGCGTCGTTCACGTTATAGAGGGAGAACATCGTGTTGTCGCCGGTCGAGGTGAACTTGACGATCGTCGCGGCGCGATTCTCGCCGGTAATCTTGACGCCCGACTTGCCGCTCACGCTGCCGGACAAATAATACGTGCCCGCCGGAATCAGCACCGTATCGCCGGCCGACGCGGCGTTCACCGCGCTCTGGATGGCGGCCTTGTCGTCCGCGGTATCGCCTCCGTTCGCGCCGTAAGCGGTTACATTCAATGTTGCGGCAAAAGCGGGCGCCGCCGGAACGACGGGCAGCAGCAGCGTAAGCGCGCTAATCGCGGCCAGCATCTTATTCCTCGCCGGCATCCTTAATGAACTCTTCATCATCTTCCATCCCTTCGCTTGTCGAATTGGCTTGCTCTCGCTTGGTCGCGATTGCCGGATAGGTACATCCGCTTTCGCGGCGTGCGGCATTTGTCATGATTCCAAACATGGCCTGCTCCCGATGCGTGCAAGACGCGGCTTCTCACCTCCCTACGCCCCCTCATCATGGCACGAACGCCCCGTTTCCGGCTACTGCCGCAATTGCGATTCCTTCCGCCGGACACTGTGATTAATGCGTTTTCCCGGCCGAATAGCGATTCGCAAAATTCATAATCCGCCGGTACAGCTTTTCGCCAATTGCGTCGTAGTCTTCCCCGGACCGCCATGGCATGATGAGCCTGTGAGTACTAGGGCAAAGGTGGAGGAGATGGACATGGGCAATATCGGGTTATGGTTTCGAAAGGAGTGGAAGCATCTTCGCAAGAACCGCGAGCTGCTGCTGCTGGCCGCGCCGGGCGTGCTGTTCAAATTCGTGATCGCGTACATTCCGATGGTCGGGCTTATTCTGGCCTTCAAGTTCTACCGGTACGACGAGGGCATCTTCGGCAGCCGCTGGGTCGGCTTCGACAACTTCGAATTTCTGGTCAAATCGCAGGACGCGCTGCGGGTCATCCGCAATACGCTCGCGTACAATTTCGTCTACATCGTGCTCGGCACGGTGACGGCCCTATTGTTCGCCCTCCTGCTGAACGAGCTGACCGGACGGATGGTCAAGCTGTATCAGACGACGATGTTCCTGCCGTTCTTCATTTCGTTCGTGCTCGTCGGCTACATCGGCAACGCGTTCCTCGACCACGAGAACGGGTTCGCCAACAACTTGCTGACGATGCTCGGCTTCGAGCCGCGCAACTGGTATTTCGAGACCGGCCCGTGGCTGTTCATACTGCCGCTCGTCTCGATCTGGAAAGGCGTCGGCTTCTCGACGCTCGTCTACTACGCGGGCATCACCGGCATTAGCAGCGACTACTACGAGGCCGCCCGCCTGGACGGCGCCACTCGGATCCAAATGATGCTGCGCATCACGCTTCCACTTTTGAAGCCGCTTATCATCATTTTGTTCATTCTCGGACTCGGCAACATCTTCCGCGGCGACTTCGGCCTGCATTATTTCGTGCCGAACAACGTGGGGATGAACTACGCGACGACCGACGTCATCGACACGTACATTTTCCGCGCGCTGACCAAGCTGGCCGACATCAATTCCGCCGCGGCCGTCGGATTTCTGCAATCGGTCGTCGGGCTGGTTACCGTCATCGGCGCCAACTACCTCGTGCGGCGCATCGACAAGGATAGCGCGTTATTCTAACTTTTCCTTAGGAGGAACCTGCTCATGACACACGCCCCCTCCGGACGGCTGGGCAACTGGATCATCAACGGCTTCTTCGCCGTCATCTGCCTGCTGATCGCCTTGCCGTTCGCGCTCGTCATCATTATTTCCGTCACGTCGGAGAACAGCCTGATCGAGCACGGCTATCAATTTCTCCCCTCGCAGCTCAGCCTGGAGGCGTACCAGATCGTGCTCAGCAAGCCGCAGAGTCTGCTGCAGGGCTACGGCGTCACGATCGCCGTCACCGTCATCGGTACGGTCGTCTCGCTCCTCTTGACCGCCATGACCGCCTACCCGATCTCGCGCAGCGACTTCCGGTACAACCGGCCGATCACCTTCTATATTTTCTTCACGATTCTGTTCTCCGGCGGCATGGTCCCGTTCTACATTCTGATGACGCAATACCTGCACTTGAAGAATACGCTCGCCGCGCTCATCATCCCTTCGGTGCTCAGTCCCTTTAATGTGATGATCATGAAAGGGTTTCTGGATAAAATCTCGAAAGAGATTATCGAGTCGGCTAAAGTGGACGGTTCCAGCGAGCTGCGCATCTTCATCCGGATCATCCTGCCGCTCTCGACGCCCGCGCTGGCCACGCTCGGCCTGTTCATCTCGTTCGGTTACTGGAACGAATGGTTCAACGCGCTGCTCTTCATCGACAACGACAAGTATATCCCGCTTCAGCTGCTGCTCGTGCGCACGCTCGCCCAGATCGAGTTTCTCGCCAACTCGCCGATGGCCGAAGCGGCCGATCGCCTGCAGTACGCGAATTTCCCTTCCCTGTCAGTCCGGATGGCGATGGCCATTCTCGCCGGCGGTCCGATGCTCGTCATCTTCCCCTTCTTCCAGAAATATTTCGTGAAAGGCCTCACCGTCGGCTCGTTGAAAGGCTAACGAGCGCGATGCCCGAGGCTGAACGCGACCGGAAAGGAGGCGAGGCTTGGCAAGCAGCCGGGAATGCCAACCATAACGATTACAAATAAATGGAGGGTTCATCGATGAGCAGAACGAGAACAAAAGGAATGCTGAGAGGTATCGTCATCCTGACCCTGCTGGCACTGCTGGCGGCCTGTTCGAACAATGCGGGCGGCGGGAATAACGGCGGGAACAATGGCGGGGCTAACAGCGGAAATACCGGCGGGAACAAGGCGACCAATACCGCCAATACGGGCAAGAGCGACCAGAACGGCGGCGAGAAGCCGGACGCCGGCGCCTCGGATCAGCTTAAAGAAGCGAAACTGACCTTCTACTACCCGAGCAACCCGGCCGGAGGCGACCAGCCGCTCGTCCAAGACGAGATCAACACGTATCTCAAAGAGAAGATCAACGCGACCGTGGAGTTGAAACCGCTCTCATTCGACGAGTACGACACGAAGCTGAACGCGATGATGGCGGCCGGCGAGTCGTTCGATCTGGCTTGGTCGTCGCGTTACTGGCTCCTCCCGTACCAATCCAACGTTGACAAAGGCGCCTTCCTCGAGCTGACCGACGAGATGATCGCCAAATATGCGCCAGAAGCCCGAGCCAACATTCCCGATAAATTCTGGCCGGACATGAAAGCCGTCGACGGCAAGGTGTACGCCTTCCCGATCTATCAGGTGGCCGCCAAGACGAAGAGTCTCGTCATCCAGAAGCGCTTCATCGACAAATATAACTTGGACGTCTCGACGATCAAGACGTATAAAGACATCGAACCGTTCCTCAAGACGCTGAAAGAGAACGAGAAAGGCATCGTGCCGTTCGGCATGGCGCAAAATTCGTGGGGCATCTATGTGGACCGAGACATCGTCGGCGGCGACGGGCTGGCCGTCTCGTACGCCAAGAACGACCCGACGTTCACCGGCATCTCGGAACTTGAGCAACTCGATCGCCGGAAGGAATACTACGCGACGATGCGCAGCTGGTTCAAGGCCGGCTACATCAACGGCGACGCGCCGATTCTGAAGAATATCAACGACCTGAAGGCGAAAGGCACCGTTGCCGTCGGCATTGAATTCACGTCGAAGCCGGGCGGCGAGGTGGACGAAATGAACGTAAACGGCGGCAACGAAGTCGTCTACGTGCCGATCTCGGACAGCTATTTCACCGGCATCTCCGGCGCGATGCACGTCATCAGCAAGACGAGCAAGAACCCCGAGCGGACGCTCATGCTCATCAATCTGCTCAACACGGACAAATACTTGTACAATCTGATCTGCAACGGCATCGAAGGCAAGCATTACGCGAAGAAGGACGACATGTACATCGAACCGATCAAGGATTCGGGCTATGCGCCGAACGTCGACTGGGTATTCGGCAACCAATTCAACGCGTACCTGAAGCCTGGCCAGACGCCGGATGTCTGGGCGCGCACCGTCGCGCTCAACGACAACGCGGTCGTCTCGGAATCGTACGGCTTCTCCCTGAACCAGGAATCCATCAAATCCGAGATCGCCAACGTCCAGGCCGCCAAGGAAGAATTCCAGCTCGCGCTGGAAACGGGCGCCGTCGATCCCGAGAAGCAGCTGCCGAAGTTCATCGACAAGCTGAAGGCGTCGGGCCAAGAGAAGATCGACGCGGAAGCGGATAAGCAATGGAAGGCGTTCCTCGCGGCCAAGGGTAAGTAAGGCGGGGGGTTGACATATGGAACAAGGCTTCGCCTTTGCGGCGAAGCCTTGTCTTCGTTATTCTTCCCCACAACCCCCGCTACCAATGCTGTCAGGTTAAGGGCTCCGCCCTTTTGAACCGAGTTTTGTTGCTCCCACCTCCTCCGCAATGCTGTCATGTTAAGAAGGGCTGCGCCCCGTTGACCCCACTTTTGTTGTTCCCTCCTCCCACCTCCTCCGCCGAGGAGGCTCCAAAGGGCTTTGCCCTCTGGACTCCCTTTTTCGTGCAGGTTCGCTTGTTCGCGGTCGGCGGGTTGCTTCGAGTTGGCACGCTTTGTCCTGACGGACAAAGCTTCAGTGGGTGTTGAAGTTCGTCCTAAGACCTATGCATGTGCGTAAGCCGATCAACTATAGCCACGGCTGGTTCACCAGCCGTTTTTCCTTAACCTGACAGCATTGTCCCCCTCCGCCGAGGAGGCGCCAAAGGGCTTTGCCCTCTGGACACCCTTTTCGTGCTGGGGCACTTGTATGCGGTCGGCGGGAAGGCTTGAGTGTGGCACGCTTTTGTCCTAGCGGACAAAGCTTCAGTGGGTATTGAACTCAGTCCTAAGACACAAACCTGGCAACTATAGGCCACAGGTGGCTTCAGTGACGTTTTACCTTAACCTGACAGCATTGCCTCCGCTACTCCAGCCGCTTCTTCAGCCGGTATTCACGCGGCGTCACCCCGTACTTCTTCTTGAACAGTTTGAAGAACGTGCTTTCGTTGAAGTAGCCGACCAGCTCCATGATTTCCTTGATGCTGAAGTTCTTCGTCTCCAAATACTCCTGCGCGTGCCGCAAACGAACCTCGTTCATGAATTCCGCCACCGATATGAATTCGCTCTGCTTGAATTTGGCCCCGACGTAAGCCGGGGTCATATGGAGCATCGACGCGATGCCCTGCAAGCTTAAATTACGGTCGCGATAGTTCGCCTCCACGATGTCCTTGATCGTATCCATGAGCGCCTTGTTCTTCTCTTCGTCCTGGGCGAGCAGCCGGTCGTGGAGCTCCGCGCACGCCGCTGCGAACAGCTCGCGAATCTCGCCGATCGTGTCCTTCTCCAGCACTTCCCGGCTAATCGAGCTGAGATCAAGCTGCAGCGAGACGACCCGGTGCTTGTTCATGTCCCGCACCGCTCCCTTCAGCACGTTCGCGACATGGAGCAGCCCGTGCAGGATATGGTCGTAGTGGTAGACCGACAACCGCTCCAAGATGAGATCGATCGTCCCGAGCATGCCGTCCAGATCGTTCGAGCGCGCGCTCTCCAGCAATCTGCGCTCCAGTTCGTCCGGGAACGCGTATTCATAGCGATCCATATTCGGCCGGACTTGTTCCGGCGTCAGAATCGCCCCTTGGCCGAAGACCAGCTTATACATGGAGTAGTGGATCGCCCGGGCGTATCCTTCGGCGATCAGGTCGTGGCTGCCGAGGACGTCGCCGATCGACATCGTCAAGGTTAGCTTATAGTAAGCCGATATGGTCTCCTGGATGCGCCCCAGCCAGCCGGCCAACGCTTCCGTCCCTTCCTCTCGCGCGTGATCGCCGCTCGTCAGCATGACGATATGGTCGCTGCGCATATCCGCGATCTCGCAGCGAATCGGGCTGTGGCCCATAATGTCTTCGGCGATATTGCGAATCGCGAAGTCATACAGCATCCGCTGGTCGTAGCCGACGGACCGCTGCAGACGAAGATAACCGTCGATCTTGACGATGACGAGACGATATGGACCTCGCTCCTCGATATTCAGACCATTCTGGCGGATCAGATCGGCGAACTGTCCAGCGGTCAGCGTCCGCGCGCTCGTCAGAATCGTGCGAAGATAATAGTTCCTCACGATGCTGCGCTGCTGGTCCTTCTCGCTGGAGACGCGGCTGAGCGTTTGCGCCATCTCGCTATATAGAGTGGCCACATGAGACAATTCGTCCCGGCTGTCCGCTCTTCCGCGCCGCTCCGCGGTGCGCGCCGCGGAACCTCCTCCGATCTCGGCGATCATCCGTTCCACCGGCCCGTACAGACGATGCGCCACGATGACGGACCCGACGATCGCCATGAGCAGGAAGACGCCGCCTACCCACGCGCTCGTCTTCCGCATCTCGAGGATGCCGCCGAGCACCTGGTCGTAAGGCTGCACGCTAATGACCGTCCAGGGGTCCCCGCGCAAATACGTCACGAGCACCTCGCCTTCGCCAGCCACTCGGGTTGTCATGGAACCGAACGGCTTCTGCTCCGGATCGCCGTCGCCTTCGCCGTTGCCGTCACCGTTGCCGACGCCCAGCACCGCTTGGTTCAGCGTCTCGAGGTCCGACATAAGCCGCTCGCCGACGCTGGATAGAATGACGTCTCCGTCGCGGCCTGCGATGAAGATGCCCGAGCTGTCCGGACTCGCGAAGTCGTTGATCGCGCGCAAATTGTCCAGCAGCCACTCCGGCTTGATATTCAGCACGAGCGCGCTCTCGCGTCCGGTATTCGTCGGATAATACGTCTCGTAGATGACGAGCGAGAAGAAGTCCACGCCGTGCTCCCTCCCGCTCATGTTCATCGGCAGGAGCTCCATGCGCGGCAGCTTCTCCTTCTGCTTCAAGCGATCGACCAGCTTGGCTGCCATCTCTTGATCCGGCTTGGATGAACTCAGCTCGCCGATCGCATACGTGCGGTCCGCATAGCCGTTGTATACGATGATGGAATGGAGGAACGAAGAGAGGATGTAGCTTTTATGCAGATTGTTGACCGACTCGATGACCGTCATCTCGTCCGGCTCCCGCATCGTCATGAGGGCGACGACGCGCTTCTCCGCGTACAGATTGACAGCCAGCTTGCCGATATGGTCCGTCATGTAGGCGATGTTGTAATCGATCTGATTCATAACCTTGCGGTTCGCTTCCCGCTGCATGCGGACAGCGCCGCGCTCGGCATTGTACTGCAGCGCGACGGAGATGAGGAACAGTCCCGCGACCATCAACAGCGTGAGGGAGAGCAGAATTCGAAGCAGATATTTCCGCGATTTGTAGGCTTGCAGCATCCGCATGGCACGACCCCCGAAATAAAGCGTTTTCATTTCATTCCGTGACCAAAGTATGCCATATTCGCCGCCGGCGCGGCTACTGTATTTTTATCGAATGACTGTCTCCGATACGCAGTAGGCATGCTAGCGGCGCTGCGCGCGAATAGGGCCGCCCCATAAGAGCGACCCTGCCATATCGATCGCGCCCGACTCCGGCAGAAGATTCGAAGCGGTCGGAGCGAGGCGGAACGAAAGCAAGTTAGACGCATTTGCCCGCGTACAAACTACGATCTGACGGGTTGCGCCCAAGCGGAATGATCTATTCTCCGATTCGGAGATTGGCCGCCAACGCGCGCTCGACCCTCGTTCGAAGCGGTTCATCGCGCACGACGGCTGCTTTAACGGTCGTCCGCATCCCCTCGTCCAACCGGGTTCGCCGCGCCGGCGACGAATGTCGCTCCTGCGGCCGGCATGCCCCCCGTCAGCGGCACCTCGCGAGTTTCGCCCGCGCCGATCGCGATTCGGGCCCAATCGTCCGCCGCGAATGCGCCAAGCGGCGTGGCCGCGTCGCGCCCGGATTCGGCGAGCAGCTTGACGACCGCCTGGAATGCCGTCTGATTATGCAGCCGCAGCACCGTCTCCCTTTCGGACTCCGCGAGCTCGCAATCGACGTGATCGGCAGACCAGACGAACCTCGTATCGGGCTGCACATAGACGCCGGGCACCTCCGCATGGGCGAGCATGAGCGACGCTTCGCACCAGCACGAGAGCGGGAGCGCCTCGCCGACGAGCTCCTGCCCCTCCCAGTCGCTCATATTGACCCGCTCGCTCATATAGCCGGGCGGCATCTCGACGCCGTCCCAACCGCGGACCGGCCGGTCCGCGCGGGACAGATATTGCGTCAGATTGTGCGCGGTATCCCGCAGCTGCGCCAGATACAACGTTTTCCCCGTGGCCCGGAACAACTTGAACAGCGCGTCGCCGGACAACGTGCAGATGCCCGGCGCGCTATGCTTGTTCTGCGCGTTGGCAATGACGGAGCCCGCCGTCCGCATGCCAAGACGTCCGAACGTCGAATCGGGCGGGAAGGCGAAGTCGTACGAGACGCACCACGATATCGCTTGGAGCGCGGCCTCTTCCGCCTTCGCGAGCCACCGAGGTTCGCCGGTCGTTTCGTATAACACCACGAATGATTCCAGCAGCGCGAACGCGGATTCGCTGTCGGGGCATTGCAGAATCTCGCCCGGCCCGCCCGTCGTCACCCCTTTTGCCGTGAAATGCGCGTAGTAGTAATCTCCCGCCGCTTGCGCCGCCCGTCTATAGCGGTCATCGTCCAGCCATTGCGCCGCCAGCGCCAAGCCGCCGATCGCCATTGCGCCTCCGGCCGAGCCGCCGACCAGCATCTCGCCCGTATCGGCGCGAATCCATTGTCCGAACTGTCCATATCGCTCCCATAGCGCCAAGAATCCGTCCGCCAACCGCCGGATACCCGCGCGCCAGCTGGCCGGCACTTGATCCGGGATGCCGCGACGTTCGATAATCGCCGCATGCTTGAGCAGAAAATACAATGCATCCGCGCTCTTGCGCACGATATGCCACTGCTCGGGACAATCCCGAGCCGGATCGTCGTTGAATTCGTCTCCGTACCAACGCCCGTTGTAGAAGACGCCCGGGAAGAATCCCGCTTCGGTCTGGCCGCTCAGCATGAAATCGACCGTCCGCGCCGCCCGCTCGGCCGACAGATCATCTCCATCCGCCAGCAGCGCGAGGCTGGACATGCCGCCTCCGACCCATCCGATCTGCCAGTCCTGATGCTTCTGGTCGACAGTGCCTACCGCGTAGTAACCGTACGTCTCTCGCCAGTTCATGGCGTTATACTTGGATTGCTGAATGTCCCACGCGGCGGAGAACGGCAGTCCGGGAACGAGCGTCGGCGGTCCCGTCAGCGACATGCGCGCTTCTGCGAACGCGCGGAACAAGCCGGTTACGTTCTCGCAAGGAAAAGCGAATACGTTCACCCGCATGCGCACGATGCTGCCGTCAACGAAGCTGGCGCCGCTGTCCGACGATGGCGCCTCCGTCGTGCACATCTCGTATTTGCGCAGCGGCCGCCCCCCCGGCGCGCGGAACTCGCTGACGCACCGCTCGCGGTCATCCGACTCCTCGATGTGAATCGACGTCTCGCCCCATTCGGTCCGCTGATCCGTCAGGACGAGAAATCCGAGTTTGCGAGCAGGATCGTGCCACCCTAAGGCGGGCGTCGACGCATCGCCGGTCAATAGATGAATCGCCGACGGCCCTTCGGACGGGTTAAGCCGAGGGATGTCGGTGATGAACGCAGGCGTATGAGGTCCGCGCTCCGCGAGGCGAGACCAGCACGGCGCATACGACAAGGCTTGCGCTTCGAATCGGTTACCGTCGTATACCGCCCCAGGCACGAGCACGTAATGACGGTTCGACCATGCGCCGAACGCGAAACGGACGCCGACGCTCGAAGGGCCCGACGTGCCGCGATGCACCCATTCGATGGCGAGCGAAACGCCTTCAATCGGAGCCTCTTCGTACCCGGCGCTTGGCTCGATGCCTTCGTGAGCGTCGGTCCCGATGATCGGCGCGCGCTTGACGGCGATCATCTCCTCCTTGACCCACGCCTCCCATCTCGACTGTTCCCCCTCGCTGCCGATTCGCATGCATTCGTTAGCTTCGTTCCAGTCCATATCCATCTCGCCGATCGGGCGCGAGCCGTCGAATCGGGTTACCGCAAGCGACATTCGCGCTTGAACAAGTCCCAGCAGCTTGTTTAGTTGCGACATCCTCTACGATCCACTCCTTTCTGCGTAATTGCACGGCTTCATTGAAGCACATGCCGCCGCTTGCGCCTACTGTTCGATATGCGAATCGCTGTGATGATCGCGACAAGGCCGCTTCCCGGCGCTTCGCGCACCTGAGAAGCGGCCTATCGGCCGTTAATTCACCTTCGTCAGCACCCAACGCTGGTTCGAGCCGCCATTGTCGGTCCACTGAATGACGTCCGCGCCGTCTTGCGTCGACGCCTGCGAGACGTCGAGCGCTTTGCCGCTGGCGCGATTCACGAGCTTATACCCGCCGCTGACCGAGATGGCCTGCCACTGCTGATTGTTCCCTCCGTTGTCGGTCCACTGGATGACGTCGGCTCCGTCGGCCGAGGACGCGCCGCTCACGTCGAGCAGCTTGCCGCTCTGCCGGTTGACCAGCTTGTAATACCCGCTGCCCGCGCTAACGAACTGCCATTGCTGGCTCGCCGCGCCGCTTGCCGCTTGCTGAACGACGTCCGCGCCGTCCGCCGCCTGGCTGCCGACAACGTCAAGCGCCTTGACGCTGTTGACGTTACTGAGCACGTAGTACCCCGTCGTATCGATCGCGCCCGCCGCCGGCTCCACGCCGGTTATGACGAACGAGCTGACCGACTTCGACGGCTGCGTCTGCGTGAAGCTTTTGCCCGACAGCGACAATCCCGCAAGCGCGGCCGCGTTCTCCGTCCCGCTCGTTCGCGTGCCGGATACGGCGCTGGACGTCATATTGAACGCCGATAGGTCGTACGTGTAGCTGTTCGAACTCGATGAATCGTTGACCGTCACGATGACAAGCTTCTTGCCGGCGGCGTCGTAAGCGGCGATCGAGTCGTTGTTCGAGATATCGATGATCTTGTACCCGGGGCGAATGTACTTCGTCCACTGCGACATGACGTGATATTTCTTCGTCACCGTGTAGACCGAGCGGTCGCCGGAGACGTTGTTCAGATCCGTCTCGATCATGCCCCAGCCGCCAGGCGTCTCGACCGCTTGCCAATACACCCATGCGGTATTCTTCATGTACTTGATGTCCCACTGGATGTTGCGCGCCATCGTGATGCCCGTGCCGTCTCCGTCGCCGTGCTCCGAGTTCCAGAGCCGCTTGCCGCCCGCCGCCGTATTCAGCCCGACTCGGTCGCTGCCGCCGTACGTGTGCGTGTTGTATTGGACGAGCTTGGATTTGGTCGTCGCCGAATAGCTGTTGATCGTGTTGCGGGCCAAGTCGATCGACGTCTCCTCCGGCGCGCTGACCCGGGTGGACAGCCCTTTCTGAATTAGCGAATCATACAGATAGCCGATCATCTTTTCCTGATTGGCCGGATACATCCGGTTGCCCTCCTGGCGGTTGCCGAAGTACCAGTAGTTCGAGCTCGGCTCGTTCGCCGGCGAGAGCGTGCGGAACGTAATGCCCCAGCTGTCGCGAAAATGCTGCGTCACCGTCGTCAAATAATCGGCGAACTCGTCGTACATGTCGTCCTTCAAATTCTCCGCCGCGTCCGTGCCGCCCGTCACGCTGCCGCTCTTGGTCATCCACCACGGCGGCGAGTTCGCGAACGCTTCGGCGATGAACTCGCCGGACGGAATGCGCGACTTGGCGGCGCTCAGCAGCCAGCGCTGATTCGAGTCGCGGGTCCAGTCATATGCCGCGGTCTCGGATGTCTTGAATCCCGGCACTCTGGCCCGGTATTCCATATGGTTCGGATAAGCCGGATTCTCGCCGCCGCCGATATTGTAGCGGACGATGTTGAACCCGAGCCCCGACGTCGGGCTGAACAGCCGGTTCGCGTAATCGGTTCGCACCGCCTCCGGCGCGCCGCCGACGACGTTCGCCCACCAAGCGAGCGAAGTGCCCCACCCTTCCCACGTCTGATACTGTACGCTTGGATTGACGACAGCCGTATAAGCCGCAGCGCTTGCGGTCTCGCCGCCACCCAAGCCTCCCGAACCAAATCCGGCGCTCATGATGAGAGGTATTGCGAGCATGCCGGCAACCACCTTCCTTTCGAATCGCATCCCGATCCGCTCCTTTACCGTTGATTAGCAAGGATTGCCGAACGTCTGGCGTGAACATGATCGTCGATCATCGTTGATCACAGGCTTCAAGCCGTACCTGCGTTACATAACAATCCCCCCTCTCGTGAATGGGATTTCGCGAATGGGATGCGTAAATAAGGAAGACGGGGAATCCGTCTGATGCCGAACTCCCCGCCGCTCTTTCTTGCCTTGCGAAAACGCTCCTATCTACTCGCCCAGTTGCGCCTTGTACGCGTCCAGCTGCTTCTGCAGTTCGGCCAGCACCTTGTCGTAACCCGCCGTCTTCAGCTTCGCGCGGAACGCTTCGACCGCTTCGACCGGATCGCCCGCCTTGCCGACCACGATCGCCGGCCCAAGCTCGCCCGTCACCTGCGAGATCGCCGTCAGCTCCGCTTCGACCGGCGTCTTGTCGAAGACGAACTGACCGTAGACGTAAGGCTTCTTGATCTTGTCGTATTCCGCGTACAGCGTCTCTTCCAGCTGATCGTACGTCGTCTCGCTCGGGATCTCGAACTTGTCGACGCGACCGCCCCAGAAGTCGGAATAGAAGCCGTCCTTCGTCTCGTCGTAACCGGCCGGACGCGCCCGCTTGCCGTCCTTGATTTCGTACTGCACGCCTTCCATCCCGTAGTTCAGCAGATGGTAAATCTCTTCGTTGTTGCGGATCAACTCATAGGCCATGAGCGCGCGCTCCGGATTTTTGCTGTGCGCGCCGACGGACGTGCCGCCGTGCGTGATCGACAGCTCCATCAAGTTCGTGCCGCGCGTGCGGCTGAACGGGAACATTTGGAGTTCGGAGCCCGGCTGCGCTTTGTCCATCTCGACGCGAAGGCCGCCGAACGTCTGCGTATGATGCTGATCGAGGCCGGACAGGCCAGCTTTGAGCGCGTCGCGGTTGTTGTTCTTGTTATTGAGCGCGTCCTCGCGCCAGAAGCCTTTGTCGCCCCAATCCTTCATCATCTTCGCGTAGTTCACGAACACGTCCTCGAACACCGGTCCGGCCACCGTGAATTTCTCGTCGAACGACTTCGCCGTGAAGATCGGGAGGAAGCCGGTCGAGATCGGCAGCTCCAGCTGATCGGTGTACGACGAGACGTAGCCGCCCCACGTCTGCACGCCCGATGCCGCGTCCCAAGGAATGACGTCAGGCTTATTGTCCTTCACGTACTGCAAATATTGGCCGATGCCTTCCCAATCCTTGATCGGCTCGGTGATGCCCGCTTCCTTCGCCCAGTCGCCGCGGTAGAAGAAGCCGTGGTTGACCCACTGCGTATAGTCGTTCTCGGGGATGAGCACGATTTTGCCGTTATACTTGCTTTGCTCCCAATCGTCGGCCGGGATCGACTTGAACGTCTCCGGCGCGTAGGTCGGCAGCAGATCGTCCAGGTTCATGAACGCGCCGCGCTGCGCGTTGCCCCACGTGTCCAACCAGTCGGTGCCGATCGTGATCAGGTCGATCGCTTCGCCGGATGCGAGCGACAGATTGTACTTGGTTTGCCAATCGGCCCATTCGATCCATTTCCATTCCAGCTCGGCGTTGATTTTCTCCTTCATGATGACGTTGACTTTGTCCAGCACCTGCTCGAACTGACCGTTCTTCGGCTTGTCGCCGAGCACGAGATAGCTGATCTTGACGAACTTGGACGTGTCGATCGCGCCGTCGCCGGCCTTTTCGCCGCTTGCATCGCCCTTATTGCCGGATTGCACTTCGCCGTTCTTCCCGGCATTCGCGCCGCCTCCGTTGCCCCCGTTGCCGTTATTGCCGCTGCACGCCGCCAACATCGCGACCATGATCGCCAAGAGCGCCAGCAGAATCGGTTTCCGTTTCGTTCTCATCGTCTTACGCCTCCCCTTTGTCGTTTGCATCTATGTGAGGGACATGGCAAGCATGCCCGGCACATCAGCCTAACCTTTTACCGCGCCTACCGTAATGCCCTTTATGAAATAGCGCTGCACGAACGGGTAAAACAGGATGACCGGCCCCGTGGCCACCACAGCGGTCGCCATCTTCATCGATTCCAGCGGCACGTCCCTCGGCGTCACGTTCGAGGAAGCGGCGGAGTTGCGGATGAAATCGGCGCTCGTGATGACGTTGTACAAGAAGAGCTGCAGCGGCCGGTATTTGACGTCCGGCGAGAGGAACAGCATCGCGTTGTACCACTCGTTCCAATAGCCCAGCGCGATGAACAGACCGATCGTCGCCAGCGCCGGGGTCGTCATCGGCAGAATCAGGCGCATGAAAATCGTGAAGTCGCCGGCGCCGTCGATTTTGGCCGACTCCGTAATGGCGTGCGGGATCGAGCGGACGAAGCTTTTCATCATGATAATCAGGAACGGACTGAGCAGCCCCGGCAGCAGCACGGCCAAATAACTGTCCTTCAGGCTCAGATACTGCGTGATGAGCAGGTAGAACGGCACCAGACCGCCGGTGAACAGCGTCGTGAAGTAGATGAAGAACGAGATGCCGTTGCGGTATTGAAAATCAGGACGCTGCAGGGCGTACCCGGTCATCGCGACGAGAAACAGGCCAAGCGCCGTGCCGACGACCGTAATGCCGAGCGTCACGAGATAGGAGCCGATGATGAGATTCGGATTCTCGAAGACGATTTTGTACGAGAGCAGACTGAAGTCGCGCGGCCAGAAATTGAAACCGTATTTCTTGATTGACGCCTCTGCCGTGAACGAGGTGCCGAGCACGAGCAGGAACGGCAGCAAGCACGCCAGCGAGAAGGCGCCGATGAACACGTAACCGACGATCTTCACGAACGCGCCGCTCAGATCGGTCCGAATGCTGCGAATTTCGTTAGAATCCTCCAAGCAAGCCGCCTCCTAGAAGAGTGAATTGTCGGGCGAGAATTTCTTGACCAGCCAGTTCGCGGTCAGGACGACGACGAAGCCGAACACGGACTGGTACAAACTCACCGCGCTGCCGATCGAGAAGTTGAAGTTCGTCATGAGCGCGCGGAACACGTACGTCTCGATAATGTCCGTCGTCGCGTACAGCGCCGTGTTGTTCGCCCCGACGAGGTTGAAGAACAAGCCGAAGTTGCCGCGCAGAATGCCGCCGAGCGAGAACAGCAGCAGAATGATAAACGTCGGCTTCAGCCATGGGAGCACGATGTAGCGGATGCGCTGGAACGCGTTGGCGCCGTCGATCTCCGACGCTTCGATGATTTCGTTGTCCAGCCCCATGATGGCCGCGAAGTAGACGATCGAGCCGTAGCCCGTCGACTGCCACAGGTACGTCAGGACGATGATGAACGGCCAAATGCTGCCGTTCGAATACGTCTTGACCGGGTCGATCCCGAGCGAAGTCAGGATGCTGTTCAGCAAGCCGTAATCGTAGCTGAGCACGTTGTACGCGATCAGGCCGATGAGGACCGCCGAGATGAAGTGCGGCAGGAACATGAGCGTCTGAGACACTTTCTTGAACCACTTGAGCCGCAGCTCGTTGAGAAACACCGCCACGACGATCTGGAGCACGTTGCCCAGCAGGATGAACGCCAAGTTGTAGACGACCGTGTTGAACGTCAGCCGCCACAGATCGCCGGTCATGACCAGGAAACGAAAATTATCGAAGCCGACGAACGGACTGTTGAAGATGCCGTCGGTGTAGTTGTACTTGACGAAGGCCAGATAGAGACCCGGCATCGGCAGGTAGGCGAACACGATGAAGAACAGGATCGCCGGCAGGCACATGATAAGCAGCGTCTTATTGTTCCGGAGCTGCTTGAGTCTGTTCCGGGGGGCGGCTTGAATCGCGGCTCCCGGGGCCGGATTCGCTTGGCTTAGTTGCGCCATCGCCATCTCCTCCTTTCGCGCCGCGGTTGTCGCGGCTATTTTATAGTGGCGTAACCTCGAAGCCGCGCAGCTCGGCCGGATGGCCGCCGTCTACCGCTTCGAGCAGAACGATGATTTCGTCGGTCCCTTCATCCGGCTTATGGAACCAAGCGCCTGGTACGTAGAATGCGTCGGGACTGCCGCCCGTCATCGTCGGCCTCGCATCCCCGCCCGGCAGCCACAGCCGCGAGACGAGTCGTCCGTTCCAGAAGACCGTTGCCTTAAGGCCTTGGCCCTGCGCCGTTACGCGCCAACCGGCGCTGGCGTCTTGCCTGGGGTCGGACGGCGCGCCATAGAGCAGCGCCACCGCGCCGGGCGCTAGCGAGACCGGAAATTCGACCGCCGAAGCAGATGGTCGGGTCGCTATCGCATAATCGCGAAGCGCTTCCTCGCCTGCGCCGACCAGCCGCCAGTCGGTCGCTTCCATGCCCTCGAGGAGCTGAACGCGTCCGCCCTGCTGGCCGATATTCCGCTCGAGGAGCACGGAGAGCTCGATCTCTTCGCCCGGCGACGTCAGCGCAGTTAGATCGATGAACGGGTCCAGCGGCTGCGCCATGCCGGCGGACCGGCCGTTCACGAAAACTTCGGCCGTCCCCTCCAGCCCGTCGAAGCGGAGCACCCGCGCCGTCGTCTGGGCGGAAGCGGCGATCGAGCGGGCGAACCACTCCCGCCTGAACGAGCGGCCGCTCAGCCAGCCGCCGAACGCGACGATCGGCTTGGAGGCTGCCGACAGGAACGGCACGTCCGGCTGTCTGTTCGTATCGTCCGGATCTGCCATCGCGTATCGCCAATTGGCGGAGAGCTCTCGAATCCGCGTAATAGCGGCCAAACCGCGAATGCCCTTCATGGCGTTCAGCCGAAGTCCCGGCAGACGAGGATCGTCGAAGTTGGAATGGCCCCAAATTTCGGCGCGAACGGCGATCGACCTTATGCCGGCATTGTCATCCAGCGGGATGTACTTGCTTGCGCCGCCTGGAACGAACGTGCCTAGATAGCGCCCCTCCGCATAGAGCGACAGCACGTCGCTGCCTTTGTTCAGGAAGAAGCCTAGCTGCCGTCCGGCTTCGGGAACGGTTGGCAGCTGCGCCTGATACCAGCCATAGCCCCTGAGAATGCCATGCTTCTCCAGGTAATCCGCTTGACTGACCGGCGTTGGCGACTCCTCCGTTAACGGCTGAGCAGGATCGATTGCCGCTAGACGCCACTCGGCCGCAAGCGGCTTAGCGGGTTGCACCCCTTCGCCCGTCCCTGGCGCCTCGAAACGAAAGTTCTCCTCGTCCGCCTCCGCGGTCTCCAACCGCAGCGCCAGCTCCCGGTCCATCGTTACGATCTCCAGCGTCTGGCCGCTCGGCCAGACGAATCGGCATCGGCCAATCTCTGCCTTGCCGAAGTCCAGCGTGCACAAGCCGTCTGCTTGGCGCGCCTTCAAGCCGGACACGTCGCGCGCTTCCGCTTCGCCTGCCTCGAACGTCAACCGGGCCGCGCCTTCCGCATGAAACAGCATCTGAACGGCGCCGTTTGCTTGCCGCACGCCGAATAGTTCGGCCGTGGCGAACGCCAGTCTCCCCGGCAAGCCCCAATGAGACAGCGGCAGGTCGCACGGCAGCGCGGCGCATCGGTCCGGCTGCATGAAAAACGTTGCTTCCCCCGAGGTTCCGGCGTTCGCCGGCGCCAGCGTCAGCGCGGCATCGTCGCTTCCCGTATTGGCGAAGAACAGGAGGCTTCCGCCGCCTTTCAGCTGCAGCGCGAACGGTCCCGCCGCCTTGCCTTGCAGCCCGCGGACGGTCACGGCCGCCGAATCTCCACCCGATGGAACGGCTTCCGCCAGCGGCGTCCCGTAAGCGGCGATCAGACTCGCGAGCAATCGGCCTTCGCGCGCTTCCGGCCGCAGCGTGCCATCCGGAGCGACCATCCCGCCGAAGTCGTAATCCGACGTCAGGAACGCTAGCGGCTTGCCCCAATTGTTCGTCGCGTTCGTAAATCCGAAGTTCGTGCCCGACGCTTGCAAATACGGGCCGAGCAGCTTCGCTCCGCAAGCAAGCAGCCGCCGCAGCAAGAAGTGGGAGCGGTTCGTCTCCGTCACCAGCAGCGGAACGCCCCCCGCGGCCAGCTCGGATTGGTAGGCTAATACCTTCGCCTCGAATTCGGGATCGCGGTTGTGCGGATAGAAATTGCACGTCGGCACGACGCCCTTCGCATACCCCGAAGCTTCGAACAGTCCGCCCTGCCCCGCGCAAGCGAGCAGCGGCGAGCGGATGCCATGGCTTCTGGCTAGCTCCCGCAGCGCGGCCATATAACCCGCCGGATCTTCGCAGCCGTAGAAATCGAGCTCGTTGTCCAGTTGCACGGCGATGACGGTCCCGCCTTGACAGAGCTCGAAGTCGGCCAGCAGCGGCATGATGCGCTCGTACCAGCGCGCCGTGTGGCGCAGAAACCGCGGATCGTTGTCTCTCAGCCGTATCTGTTCTTGCGCGAACAGATATGCCGGCAGACCCCCGCCATCCCATTCCGAGCAAATATAGGGTCCGGGCCTTGCGACGACGTACAATCCAGCCTCCTTCGCCAGTCGTAGAAACGCCGCGACGTCCCGCTCCCCGCCGAAGTCCCATTGCCCCTCCGCGTCTTCGTGATAGTTCCAAGGAAAGTAGACGTCGATGCTGTTATAGCCGCATGCCTTTAGCTGCTCCATTCGTTCTTGCCACAGCGCCCTCGGTATCCGGAAATAGAAGAGCGATGCGCAAAGCATGATCTCGCTGCGGCCATTAATCCGGATGGCGTCCGGCTGCAGCTCGATGGGATTATCGGCGGTAAGACTCATCCACGAATCAGCTCCTTACGTTGTAAGCGATTACAAATTTAATTTTAGTGCTTCGGAAGTCGCGTCTCATTCGAATAATCTAAGAAATATGGCAATAAACAACGAAACCGCCTCCCCTCCGCGCATGTTGCGCGAGGGAAGACGGCATGGTCGGCTTGCGATATTGAATAATTCTCCGAATTGTATAACAAATCTACGAAACGATGGGATGAACGAAACTGCTTTATAGGTTGACCAAGTGCCTCGAACGGCTATGCGGTAAAAAGCGTTGAATGATGTTCGCAACAGGCATTTGAATCGGAATGGTGAGCCCTGTACATTAATGGATTTCGAGGCAGCCATTCAAGCTGGAATAGTGGTGATCACCTCACTACTGGCGCTTGATGCAACCGTTCAAGTCGAAATAGTGGTGATCACCTCACTACTGGCGCTCGATGCAGCCGTTCAAGCTGGAATAGTGATGCTCAGCCTACTACTGGCGCTCGCAGCTGTCTTCCCACAGTCGAAAGATCGACACGCTTTCTATGTTGATGGATAACTACCGCATCTTCACGATATCCCACTGCTGATTGGCGCCCATCGTGTCCTTCCATTGGATGATGCGCGCGCAGGGCGTCTTGTCGCCTCCGTTCACGTCGGCGAGCAGACCGCTGCCCGCGTTGACCAGCTTGTAATAGCTGCCGGACTTCATGATCCGCCAGCGCTGGCTGGCTCGGCCGCCGTCCGCCTCCTGCACGAGACCCGCTCCGCCTTCCGCCGAACCGCGGTCCACGCCGAGCAGCAAGCCGCTCCGCCGGTTCACGAGCTTGTAAGCATCGCCGCCAGCCGGGACGAACATCCAGCATTGATTCGCTTCCCCGTGCTGATGCCATTGAATAATTCCCGCGCCTTCCGCCAGCGAATCGCTGTCCACATCGAGCGCCATGCCGCTGTTCCGGTTGATGAGCAGGTAGAACGATTCCGCCTGGAAACCGCTAACCGGCTGCGTGCTGCCTCGATAATCCGAGACGGTCATGCCCGCATATTCCTTGAACACTTTGCAGAAATAAGACGTGTCCTTGTAGCCCACCTTCGACGCCGTCTCGTATACCTTCAGCGTCGTCTCCCGCAGCAGCCGCTTGGCCTCCTCCATCCGGCATTGCTGAATAAATTCGGACAGCCGCTGCCCCGTCTGCTGGCGAAACAGAATCGACAAGTAATTCGGGCTGAGGTCGAGACGCCGGGACAAGTCCGCCACGTTCAATTCCTCGTCCAGGTGCTTCATAATGTAGGATTTCGCCTGCTTGATCTCCGGCCGTTCCCGCGCGCTGCCTGCGCATACGGAGCGGATCCGCTCCAGGACGGCTTCCCGAATCCGTTCCAGCGGACTCAACCGCGCCAGCGAATCCGTTACCCAGCCTTGCCAATGATCCATCGGCGCAAGCTCCGCGCCTTGGTCGGAGGCCGCCGCGACCAATAGCGCGAACAAGTCGAGCAGCAGCTTGCGCAGCTCGCCCTCCGGCGGCTTGACGACCCGCATATCGCGGAACAGCCGGTCCGCCAGCGCTTCGCACGCCTCGATCTCTCCGTTCTTAAGCGCCTTCGCAAGCGACGGGTAACTGCCGGCGAGCACCGTATCCCGGTAAGGACGATCGCCCGGAGCCGAGTAGATCCGCCCGTCTTCCTCTTCGTCATATACGCTGCGGAAGACGGCGGCTTCCGCCTGCTTATGCAAAGCTTCGATCGTTTTCACGCCGAAGCCGGCCCGGCTGATGCCGATTCGGCAGCCGGCGCCGCTTCGCCCGGCCGCGCGGCTAATGCCTTCCGCCGCCTCATAAGCGGCCGCCAGCATTCGAGCTTCGCTCTTCTCGTCCTTGAAATCCAAATAGACCGCATATCGTCCCCGGCCGAGCGAGATGACGAGCCATGACGGATCAAGCTGTCCGAAGTCCGGAGCGGCTGTCGACGCATGCCCCTCGGGCGATTCCGTCTCGCGCACGACCGCCGACAGCATGACGAAAGCGCTGCGGCGATGCGGCAGCAATGCCGCTTCCGCCTGACGCTCCGCTTCTTCGAGCGTCACGGATCGCGTCAGCAGCTGATAGAGCCATTGTCTCACCCTCTCCGGCCCCGGATCGCGCACGCTCGCCTTGCTCCGCTCTTCGAGCTTCTCCTTCGCTTGCATGACCGCCAAGACCAAGTTCTCCGGCTCCAAATCATGCTTGAGCAAATAATCCGCCGCGCCGAGCTTTAACGCGTTCCGGACGAACGGAAAATCGTCATACGAGCTGAGCACGACGATCTCGGTGTCCGGCGCGATCCGCTTCACCTGCTGAATGAGCTCGATGCCGTTCATCTCGGGCATGCTGATGTCGGTGACGATCAAATCCACCGGCGATTCCGCAAGGCACGACAGCGCCTGCTTGCCGTTCACCGCTTCGACCGGCGGCTCGAAGCCGCACTGCCCCCAATCGATAATGGTCCGGATCGCGAACCTGTACACGGCGTTATCTTCCACGATCATCGCTCGCAGCAACCGTCATCGCCCCTTCCGTCGCTATTATGCGCGGCATCCTCACGATCGCCTCGGTCCCCTGACCGGGCTCGCTTCGGAAGCTTAATCCATATGGCTCGCCGTAATACAAACGGATTCGCTCGTGGACGCCGCGCACGCCGATGCTGTGCAGGCCCGGGTAACCGCCACGGCTCTCCGGCCCGTCGAGCAAGGATGCCAGCTTCTCCGGCGTAATGCCGATGCCGTTATCCGCTACCGTCAGCACGATATCGTCGCCGTCCGCTCGGCCGCCGATCGTAATGACGCCGCCACCTTTGGACATTTCGATTCCGTGTAAAATCGCGTTCTCCACAAGCGGCTGCAGCGTCAGGTAGAGAACGCCGCACGGCAGCAGATCCTCGCCGACCTCGTACCGGACGTCGAAGGCGTCGCCGTAGCCGATTTTCTGCAGTTCGATGTAGCTTCGAATATCCGCTAGCTCCTCCTCGAGCTTGCGTGCCTCCCCCGTTCGCCTGACCGAAGACTTGAGCAATCCGATGAGCGAAGCAAGCATTCGCTCCAGCTCCGGTTGCTGCTTCATTCTGGCATACCAGCGGATCGTGCCCAGCGTGTTATAGAGGAAATGCGGGTTGATCTGAGCGAGCAGCACCGAGAACTCCGCCTGCTGCTTCTCCAGCCGAACCTTATAGACGGTCGTAATGAGCTCTTCGATTCGCTCCAGCATCGCGTTGAACCGGACCGCGAGAATGCCCGCTTCATCCGAGCCGAGCGGCTGGATGCGAATGCCGAAATCGCCGTCTTCCACGCGGCGCATCGTCCGCTCCAGCAGCTTGATGCCCCGGGTCGTCGAATCCGACAGGTATACCGCGACCAGCGCCGATAGCAGGATCGCGCCGAGCGCGACCACCGCGATGACCAGCTGAAGGATGCGGATCTTTCCGAAGAGCAAGGAAGCCGGAATGAGACAGACGACCGTCCAGCCCCCGTCCACCCTGCGCTCCTGCGTCACGAGGTAGCTCTCGCCGCCGAGCTCGCTCACCCGGCTGTCGGCGAAGGCCAGTCCGCTCTCGCGCAGGCGCGACGAACGTTCCGCCGCCTCCCGAAGCTGGACTGACGTGCCTCCCGTAATGAAAGCGCCCGCCTCGCTCAGAATCGCCATGTTTTCTTGCAGGATGAGGGACTGCTGGCGGTCTAGATCCCAGAAGTAGCCCGAATCGAGCAGGAAGACGAACGTGCCGTAGCTCCGGTTGACCGCCTCGACATCGATATAATCGCGCGCGAACATCATTTCGTCCCCGCCCCGCGGCGAAGACGTCCACATCAGGTTGGGACTGTTCTTGGCTAGCGTCGACACGGCCTCCGCAGCCAGCTTCACCGCATCCGGCTCGGTCATCTGTACAACCGCGCCGTCAGCGACGGACCACCAGAAGAGGTCTCCGTCCGCCGACCGGACGAGCACGGCGTTCAAATACGGATGATTGTGCGCGAACTCGGACAACAGCGCGTTGATCCTCATCCGATTTCTCGCCATGTTCGCGCCCGCCTCGTCCGATCCGGAGACGATCATCCGCCGCAGCTCCTCGTGCATCAGCAGCTCCACGCTCGTCCCGACGAACGCTTTGGCCCGGTATTCGATTTTGTCCGATGCTTGGTGAACGAGCTGCAGCGTCAAATCCTTCGTCTGCACCTCCGTATAATAACGCGTCGCGTAGATGGCCAAGCTGCCGATCGAGACCGCCATGAGCGAGATTAACAGCAGGTTGGAGATCAGAATCTTCGAGCGTATGTGCGTGCTGCGGAAGAACCGGAATCGCTGCCGGATCAACGGCTTGCTCATCGGCTCCCGCCCCCTTCCCGCTTCCCGGACTGCAGCACCACGTCGTCGAGTCCCCGAAACAGCGCATCCACGCCACGTCCCGGGTCGATCAAGAAATCGGCGACCGCCACCGAGAAAGCTCTGCCGAGCTGCTGATTAGTGAAGCCCGTCTGCACGCCCGACCAGTCGACGGTCCGGTTCGTCTCGATGTACCGGCGATTCAATTCCGCGATCGCCGGATCAAACCCTTGTTCGACGCCCTTGAGCACGGAGACGCCGCGTTTGTTCCGCTGCAGAGAGTCCCCCATCTCCGGCATGGCGAACCAATCGAGCAGTTCCAGCGCCAGATCGGCATGCGGCGATAACGGGTTGACGGCAATGCCGCCCGTTGCCTTCATGGGGAACTGCGCATCGTCCGGATCGTCCGAGTACGGAAGCGGGAACAAGCCGAGCGAGACGTCCGAGTTGACGGAACGCACTCCGTCCACGCTCCACGTGCCGCCTACGATCATGGCCGCTTTCCCCTCGGCGACCATCGTCCGCGCTTCGTCCCAGGAGGTCTCGAACGGATGCGCGTTGACGTATGCGAACCGCTCGGCCAATCGGCGAAGCGGCGGGGCCAGCGACTTCGAGCTCGCCTCGAACGTCTTCGTCCCGTCGCTAAGCTTCTCGACGAGGAGCGGATCTTGCAGCAGCGCGGACGGCACCATATCCGCGGCCAAATCCCAGAACAGCGTCCACGTGTCCTTATAGCCGGCCGCGATCGGCGTCACGCCGTTCTCCTTCAGCCGCTCGCACAGCGCGAGGAACTCGTTCCACGTCTTGGGCAGCCGCTTGATGCCCGCCTTCGCGAACACCTCCTTGTTATAGGTAACTCCAAGCCCGTTCGCATCGATCGGCAGCATCCAGACGCGACCGTCCTGCGTGCTTGCGCCCTTCAAATACCGGGGTTCCACCTGCCTCAACGATGCGCGTCCGGTCAGCTCCGCGGCAAAACCCGCCTCGATAATATCTTGGGCGCCGTATAGATGGTCCAGCATATACAAATCCGGCATCTCGCCGCTGGCGATGCGCATGCGCAGCAGCGACATGTAGTCGCCGCCGTCCAGCGGCAGCGCCGTAACGGTCACGTTCGGATGCTTCTCCTGAAATTGACGGATGCCCGAGTCGATCCATGCCTGACTGCCGGCCTCGTCAAAGTGATGCAGCCATAGCAGCTGGATCTGCCCATCCGATCCGGAGGTGCCGACCGCCGCTCCTTCGCCGGCTTCGCGCAGCATGCCGATCAGCTGGACCGTCGCCACCGCCATCGCGAGCAGCAAGACGCCGCCATAGATGTACCAGCGCGCGCCCTTCATCGAATTCCCCTTACTTTCATGCGAAAGCCCTCCTTCATACCGCGAACCTGCCGGCGGCAATCCCTTCTGATAGCGGTTACATTCCATTTTACACCTGCCGGCGGCAATCCCTAATGATAGCGGTTACATTCCATTTTACACCTGCCGTCTCTCTGGGTGAATCCTATCTTCTGTCCGTTCGATAGGAAAAAAAATCCGCGATAACGCCGCGAAAAAGGGCTTTGCCCTTCGTGACCCTTCTTTCTCCCTAACCTTTTCTCCCTCAACCTTTCTCTCTCGCCCCTTCCCCCTCCGCCGCAATGCTGTCAGGTTAAGAAGGGCTCCGCCCCTTTGACCCCACTTTTATTGCTCCCTCCTCCCACCTCCTCCGCCGAGGAGGCTCCAAAGCCTATGCTTCCGAAGTGCGCTTTCCGTTGGAAAGCGTTCAGGGCTTTGCCCAAGCGTATGCTTCCGAAGTGCGTTTTCCTTTGAAAACGCTCAGGACTCCCCACTTCGTGCTGGCATGTTTGTTCGCGTTTGACGGGAAGGCTTGAGTGTGGCACGCTTTTGTCCTGACGGACAAAGCTTCAGTGGGTTTTGAAGTTCGTCCCAAGACATATGCATGTGCGTAAGCCGATCAACTATAGCCACGGCTGGCTTCACCGTACGCTTTTCATTAACCTGACAGCATTGCCCTCCGCCGAGGGGAACCAAGGGCTTCCGCCCTCTGTACACCCGAAAGTGGCGAGACTCGTTGCGCGGCAGTCTTCGATGTGTCCTTTCGAGGGGAGCCCGCTAGTCCTTCGGACTGGCTGTTGTTCGAGCTTCGTTCAATACGTTTAGCCTTGGGGTGGTATGCTGCTACGTTACATTTCTGTTGCCATTATCGTGCTGACCCTTGCTTTCGTCCGCTCCCGCGGACACGCTTTACTTAATCCATAATTTCATACCGGAGCAATAGCGGCGGATATAAATGAGAGAATTATACGTTCCTATATATGAACAAAGACGCCGGCAATTTCGCCGGCGTCTTTCGGACACTTCTACTTTTGTATACAACCGATTAACTTGTGCTTACGACCGTTTGCGCGGCGCTGCTGCCGAGTCCCGCTTTCACTTGGTACCGGCCGGAGCCCAGCTCAAGGCGGAGCGTGCCGTTCTCCTCCTCGGCTACCTGTACGCCGGGAATCCGCGTGTCGGCCTGGCTAAGCTGGAGGCCGTTCACTTCCGCGGATTGCGCCGTCGCGCCGCGCAGCAGGACGACGGCCGTCGCGTTCGCCGGAATTTCGAACTCGTACCGCACCGTGCCGTCCGGCACGATTCGCCATTCGCTGCGAATCGTGCCGTAAGCCGATTCATACGCCGCCTTGGCATACTCCAGACCGGAATCCGGACGCGGACGGAACAGAATCCGCTTGTAACCCGGTTCGGTCTCCTCCATGTCCAGCCCCGCGACGGCGCGATAGAGCCAGTCGCCGATGGCGCCGTATGCGTAATGGTTGAACGAGTTCATATCCTCGCTCCAGAAGGAACCGTCCGGCTTCAGTCCGTCCCAATGCTCCCAGATCGTCGTTGCTCCTTGATTGACCGAATAGAGCCAAGACGGATACTCCTCCTGCTGCACCAGCTTCACCGCGAGCTCGTGGTAGCCGTTGTCCGTCAGCACATGGCACAGGTACGGCGTGCCGACGAAACCGGTCGTCAAATGATGCTTCTGGTCTTCGACGTACTTCGCTAGCGTCCGAGCCAGCCGCTCGCGTACCGGTCCGTCGACAAGCTCGAACATGAGCGGCAGCACATGGCCGGTCTGCGTGTGGGCGGCGAGTCGACCGCTCGGCGTAATGAATTCCCGCAGGAACGCCTCCGCGATCCGTTCATATAACGCCCCGTACGTGCGGACATCTTCCTCTTGACCGAGTACCTGAGCCGCTTTCACGAACAAGCCGGTCGAGTAGGCGTAGAAGCAGGTGGCGATCAAGTCCGTCGGGGTTGCGCCGACGTAGCTGCCTTCTTTGGCATCTAGCCCGAGCCAGTCGCCGAAATGAAAGCCGGTATTCCACAAGAGCTCGTCGTCTCCCTGCGCGCGAATATAGTCGACCCATCCCCGCATGCTCTCGTATTGCTCCTCCAGCACGCGCTTGTCGCCGTAGCACTGGTAGATCGTCCACGGACAGATGACCGCCGCGTCTCCCCAAGCGGCCGACGAGAACGACGTATCGCTCAAGATATGCGGCACGACGAACGGAACGCCGCCATCCGCGCGCTGATCGGCCTTCAAATCCCGCAGCCACTTGGCGAAGAACGGCGCCACGCCGTAGTTGAACGCCGCCGTCCGGACGAACACCTGCGCGTCGCCCGTCCAGCCGAGCCGTTCGTCGCGCTGCGGACAATCCGTCGGCACGTCGAGGAAGTTGCCCCGCTGCCCCCATACGATATTGCTTTGCAGCTTATTCAGCAGCGGATGCGAGCATTCGAATGAGCCGGCAGGCTCCATATCGGTATGGATGACATGTCCCGCGAAGCGCTCCTCATTCAGCGGCACGTCCGTCGGCCAGCCTTCGATTTTGACATAACGGAAGCCATAGAAGGAGAATTGCGATTCGTATTCTTCTTCGCCGCCTTTGCATACGTACCGAACCTGCTGCTTGGCTTTCCGGAGATTAGCGACGTAGAAATTGCCTTCCCGGTCCAGCACCTCGGCATGCGTCAGCGTCAATTCCGTTCCAGCCGGGAGGTTTAGCTTCATATGCAGACGCCCGACCATATTTTGCCCCATGTCGAGCACCGTCTCGCCGGCCGGGGTGGTCAGCAGCGCCAGCGGCTTCAGCTTCTCGGTCACGCGCGAGGGCTCGTTCTCCTGCATGACTAGGATCGTCTTCGGATAGTCAATCGTCGCGACCGGCGACCATGCCCCGTCCTCGAAGCCGGGACGGCTCCAGCCCTCCTGTTCAAGACGCGCGTCGTAGGTCTCTCCGTGGTAGATTTCCGCCATCCGGACCTGTCCGGTGGAGGCGCGCCAATTCGCGTCGCTGACCACGGTCTCGACCGAACCGTCCGCATACTCGATCCGCAGCTGCAGCAGCAGCGCGCGGACGGCGCCGTAATGGTTCCGCGCCCCGCCCCAGCCCAGATCCCCGCTGTACCAGCCGTTCGACAGCGTGGCGCCGATGACGTTCGGCGACCCGCCGGCCAGCTGCGCGGTTACGTCGTAAGCCTGGACTTGCAGCCGGTGCCGGTAACTCGTCCAGCCCGGCGTATATTGCCAATCGCCGACGCGCCGTCCGTTCAACTCCAGCTCGTAGAAGCCGAGGCTGGTGGCGTACAGCATGGCGCGCTTCGGCGCGGCTCCGACCGCAAACTCGCGGCGAAGCAGGAACGCTTCTTCCGCGGCCGCGTCAATCGCGGACGGATCGGGCGTAATCCATGCCGCCTCCCAATCGTCCGGCGCGAGCAGCCCCATTTCCCAGAACCGCGCATCGCTCCAGCCGGAATCGCCGCCGTAATTGTCCCACACGCGGACCTGGTACCAATAGCGCCGATCGGCTTTCAGTTCATTCCCTTCGTATTCCACCAAGACGGATTGGTCCGATTGTACCTCGCCCGTGTCCCACGTATATGTCCCGGCCGCCAGCCCTTCCGGCGATTCGGCCGCTTGAATGCGATAAGCGGTCTGCAGCGTCCCAGGCGCGTCCGACGCCAGCTGCCAGCTGAAGCGCGGCTTGCGGCAGCCGATGCCGATCGGATTGTCGCGATACTCGCAGCGAATTTGCTTGATTTGAAGCGTAGTCGTCCCCATTGCTTCTTACCTCCCGCTATGATCGTGGAGCCTTCGATGAGCTCCTTCCTCTCCATTGTAAGAGGGGGACAAGCGAAATTAAGCGGCCGATTCGGACATTTTCGCGGGTAGATCTGGACATCTTGCAAGCGATTTCGTAAGGTGAAGATAGGATAAACAGGGAGGCGATCCGCGTGTCCAATCGCCGGCCGGCCGACGTCATGTCCGGAAGGGAATTTTTTGATCAAGGACTCCAAATCTATGTCAATCGGGCGCAAGAGTCGTTCGAGCTGCGCGAGCATTCGCACGAGTTTGCCGAAGTCACCTACATTAGCCAAGGCGCAGGCACGCATTATATCGAGGGCGAGGCGGTCCCCGCCCGTCAAGGCTCCGTCTTCGTCATTCCGGAGGGACACAGCCATGTGTTCCGCCCGCAGACGACGGACAAGAACAAGCCGCTCGTCGTGTACAATTGCCTTTTTACCTCCGCCTATCTGTACGAGCTTCGCGCCGCTTTCCCCGCGTTCCGAGAGGTGGGCGATTTCTTCGGCGACCCGCGGCTGCGCTGGTTCGAGGTGAAGGATGCGGTCGGCGTTCACGACGCCCTCTTTCAGGAGTTGTACCGGGAATATCACGGGCGGCCGCCCGGCTTCGCAGCCGTTCTATCCGCGCTGACGGTACAGCTGCTGACGGTCGTCTACCGGCACCGGCTGCTGCCTCCCGAGCCGAAAGAGTCGCAGCCTGCCTTATCGATCGCGGACGCGATCGCGCATATGGCGGCTCATTACGCCTCCCCGCTGAAGCTTGGCGACCTCGCGGACTTGGCGAAGCTGAGCGAGCGGCAGTTCGGCCGCCTCCTTCGCCAGCATACCGGCATGAGCTTCTCGGCTTACTTGCAACATCTTCGGATGAAGGCCGCTTGCCGGCTGCTGACCGAGACCTCCCAGCGCATCGCGGACGTCGCCGCTTCCGTCGGATACGCGGACCTGAAGTTCTTCAACCGCTTGTTCCGCGCGAAGACGGGCGTAAGCCCCCGCGTATACCGAAGCGAGCACGCGAACCGCCGGCAGACGCGCAAGATCTGAACAAAAAAGACGCGCCTCGAAGGAGTACGCGTCTTTCGTTCTGGTGATCCGGGTTATCCGACTTTCGGCCTGCGATGCCCGTTGCGGCGCTCGAGCAGCTCCATGCATGCTTCGGGCTCTAGCGGCTTGGCGATCAGATAGCCCTGGGCGTAGTCGCAGGCCTCCTGCTTCAAATACGCCAGCTGCTCCTCCGTCTCGACGCCTTCCGCCGTCACCTTCAAGTTCAAACCGTGCGCCATGCCGATTATCGTCTTGACGATTTCCTTCTCCCCGGCGTTGCCGCCGATGTTCTGCACGAAGGACTTGTCGATCTTCAAGCAGTCGAGCGGGAAATTGGCCAGATAGCTCAAGGAGGAGTAGCCGGTGCCGAAATCGTCCAACGCGATCTTGATGCCGAGCAGCTTCAACTGGGTCAGCTTGGTCATCACGTGGCGTTCGTTATGAATGGCGACGTTCTCCGTAATTTCAAGCGTCAGCAGTTTCGGCGCGAGCCCCGTTTCCGCCAGAACCGCTTCCATGCGCTCGACCAGATCCGGCTGTTGGAACTGGCGTCCGGACAAATTGACCGAAATGCCGAGCTGCTCGGCTCCCTCGTTCTGCCAACGCTTCGTCTGCAGACAGGCTTCGCGCAGCGCCCACATGCCGATCTCGACGATATGGCCGGTCTCCTCCGCGATCGGAATGAATTCCATCGGCGAGACGACGCCGAGTTCCGGATGGCGCCATCGAATCAAGGCTTCGTGTCCGACGATGGCGTATCCGCGCGCGTCGACGATCGGCTGGTAAACCAACCAGAACTCGCCCCGCCCCAGCGCTTTGCGCAAGCTGTTCTCGATAAGCACGCGTCGCTGTACCGCTTGGTAGAGCTTGCAGGAGAAAATCTCGTAGGTCCCGCCGCCTTGCTCCTTCGCCTTGAACATCGCGTTATCCGCCGCGGATACGAGCACGTCCGCATTCGTACCGTCCTCCGGATAGCAGCTGATGCCGATGCTGAGCGTCGCGTACAGCTCCTGACCTCCGCACAGCATCGCTTCGGCGTACGCCGCCACGAGCTTCTTCGCCATCTGCTCGGCCATCGCCGCATCCGCGCCCGGAAGCAGCACGATGAATTCGTCTCCGCCTACCCGGTAGGCATGTCCGTCTTCCGGCAGCACCTTCTTCATGCGCGCCGACGTCTCGCGGATAACCGCGTCGCCGATCGAATGGCCGAACAAGTCGTTCACGCTCTTGAACCGGTCGATGTCCAGAAACATGACCGCCGCTCTGCCGCCTTCGGCCTCGCGGCCGACTATCTGTCCGACGTGTTCTTGGAACGCATGACGATTGAGCAGCCCCGTCAACGGATCGTGATGCGCCTGATGCCGGATTTCGTCGTTCTTCGTCTTCAGCTCTTCCGTATAGACGCCCAAATTGCGCGACATCGCGTTAATCTGCTCGGTCAGCATGCCGACCTCGTCCTTGCCGGCAACCGGAATTTGCAAGCCGATGCTACCCGCAGACATCGCCTGGACGCCGAGCAAGATGCGCCGCAGCGGCCGGATCAGCACACCAGCCAATACGTACGAGACGAGGAAGGTCAAGACGAGCGAGACCGCCAGAATCGTCACGCCGATCCGCAGCTGACGGATCAGCGCCTGGTCGACGACGGCGTAATCGACGGTGATCCCGATAACGTAAGCTCGGGTGGCCTCGATCGGCGCGAAGCCCTTGATGACGCGCTTCCCGTTCAGCGTAGTCGTATACCACGCGAGCTCGTTCGTCTCCATCGCCTCGCGAACGTATCGCGCATCCTTCCTCTCGTCCGCATACCGATACGTGCCGAATTGCACGGGCTGGTCCGCCAGAAGGACGAACTCCTGCCCGCTTTGCTTCGTTACGGGCAGCGGCTTGCCGAACGTATCCGGGTTGAAGCCCGTCACTTCGAGCAGCGGCTCGTAATCGTCCAGCTGCTTGCCGATCACCGCGTCGGGACCGAACCGATCCCCGAATCCGTTAATGGAGTTGTCTCGCACGTACGGGTTGATGATATAGTCGGTCGTACCGTCGTAGTAATAGCCCCATTTGTCGATATAGTTCGGATCCGAGCTCGATACCTCCAGCGGTCCGGACCAATAATGCGGCAGCTTCTGCCCCTCCGGAATCGTCACCTCGCGTCGATCGAACAGCTGCTCGAAAGCGGTATACCAATAGCCCCAGTCTTTCGTGCCGAGCCCGATTTCCTTCGGATCGGACGACTTGACGCCGACGATGTCGTCCTTGGTCCGCACGAACAGCGTGATGAACGAAACGCCCGTCTCCGCGCTCAGCCGTTCCAGCTGTTCGTTCGTCACCTGCGAGGCTTGAGGCGGCAGGCTTTGTTTGGCGGCGAGCGCCGCGAGCCTGATTTTCTCGCCGAGCAATTCCTCCGCGTGTTGGTTCGCGTACGCGGCGTTTTCCACCGAAGTTCGGATTTGCTTCGTGAACAAGCGAAATTTGTCCTGCAGCTCTTCCATGACGGTATCTTTGGCCGCGTAATAGGACAGGATGACATGCAGAACAAGCAAGACCGATACGGTGAGCGTTATCATGAGCGCGATCTTGGTCTTAAGCGACATGCCTTCCCATCCTTTAGCTGAAATTAGTCATCCGACCGGCCTATGTACGGTTCCATCTCTTCCGCGAATCTCCCTATGTACAACAATCTTAGCATTTTCCCATACTCGGAATCGACCCTATAAATCTGGAAGAACATACGACAGGATGATGAACATTTCGTAATTGCTCCTGTCGATTTGCGGTCAGGTCCACGACGCTTTCGGCATTATTTTCATTCGCTCGGGAGATCGTATATAATCGGGCTGGAAAAACGAAA
The DNA here is from genome assembly GCF_008124765.1 of Paenibacillus methanolicus. Lineage (GTDB taxonomy): Bacteria > Bacillota > Bacilli > Paenibacillales > Paenibacillaceae > Paenibacillus_Z > Paenibacillus_Z methanolicus. The sequence continues at coordinate 1,283,100 of NZ_VNHS01000001.1, forward strand.
GGAGACACCGGAATGAGCGAATTTAGCCAAAGTTATCATTTGCGCACAGAAAATAAACAAGATGCCGTCTTGCTCATGAAATCGGCCGGCAAGCGCGGCTTCGCGTTCGAACCCGCGAACGGCTGGACGACGTTCGTCGTGGAAGGCGCCGAATTCGCCGCCGACGATTCGATCGCGGAACAAAATGGCGGACTGCTGGCGCATTATGTATATGCCGAGGATCATGGTTGGACGTTAACGATCTTCAACAAGCGGATCCTTGCGTTCGACTATCGCTGCCACTGGGAGGAAGAGCTGGTCATCGAAGCGGATGTGCTGGATTTGAGCCTGCTTCGCCGGCTTATCGCGGAGCAAGGTCAGGACGACGGCGGTCTGATGACGTTGTTCCATCCGGACGACCTCGAGACCCTGCTCGAGCTGGATCCTCCGCCGGCTTACCAAATCGCGGAACGGCTGGGCTTCCTCCACTTCGCCTGGGTGTCCGACGATTATGTGCGCAGCGACCGCGCCAGCTACGAGGTCGCCGAGGAGGTCGAGTAGAACGGATAAGCATTGCTTACTCAAAGCAAATGAGATGCGCCGTCACGACGAATGACGAGGTGCATCCCTATTTGCGCTGCCTAGTCGTGTTTGGAGCACGCGATCTATTCGATTGAGTTAATGCGACGGGACCCATCCGGCAATCTGCAGCAGCGAGATCACGACCTCGATGACGATCAGAATGACGACGATCCACTCCACGAACAACCCCCGGATCGAATGGCTAATATTCGTGAATCCTTCAAGGATATGATAGAGCGAATCCGTCTTGCTCTTCAGAATGTTGTACCGGTCGTTCAGCTCGTAGAAATCCATCATCTCCTCATAGAACGAGCCCGCCGAGCTGTGATTCCACGTGATCTCGGGCTTGTCGAGAATCATGATATAGGCCAGCGTATTGTATTCGTGCCGGACAATCCTCGCGGTCATTTGCGCCAGCTGCTTGTTGCCGACGCGCATCCGCCCTTTCTCGAGCCTGTCGATCATCTCCTCCAGCCGGTCCTGAATTTGCTCGAGCTGCTCCTCGATTTTCTCCAAGGCGACCGATTTGGCCAATACCGTGGCAATCAGCTCCGGCAGGAAAAATTCGAATTCCGATACGATCACGTGCTCGTCCGTTAACTCCATGCGTTCAATCTCGCCGATGTGCAAGCTATAGTCGTCGGCATACCGGTAAACCTGCTTTAGTTTCAGCCCCTGATCGAGCGTCTGCAGAAACTTCAAAAAGACGTGAATCTCCTCTTTGCTCTCGTGGTTGACGAACACGATGCTGCCGAACGAGAAAATGAGCACCTGCTGCAAGCTGTCCACGCCGCGGTCGTACAGCTTCTTGAGCACGTTGTTCCGAATGATGAGCGGCTGCTCCCACGTATATTTCTTGCGGATGCCGAAATGAATCGCGATCTGGTTCAAATCGATTTCGTTCGCGATGACCAACGCTTTAAACGTGATATCTTCCATCTATTCTCTCTCCACGCATAACTCCTGTAACCAGGAAGGATTCCCCTATTTTGACCTAAGCCCTCCTTCTTTATCCCAAGAGGCCTTGAATTAGGTATACATACAAACGGCGAGCAGCCCGTCCGGCATATGCTAAGCAGAGAGATTCTCGGAGCAAGGAGGTTAAGGGATGTCCACGTGTAGGAAAAAAAGAAGCTCCTGCGCGCGCTGCAAACGGAGAAAGAGCGCGAAATCGGCGATTGCGGTTCGTTTTATCGACAAATGCATTCGCGGCCTGGCCGTTACCGACGATCCGCTCCTCCTTCCGGCGCAAAATACCTCTCGGCTTACCGTCTACTCTTACGCGATCGTCAACCGCGGCAAGGAGCCCGTTCGCGTCCGCGTCGACGTCGGGCCGAATCTGACGAATTACGCCTCCGACCGCGAGATGCAAGTGCCGGCCGGCCAGACGGTCGTCCTCGTGCCGACGCGTTTCCTGAAATACACCCGCATCGTGCTGCAAGCACACGAGGATCACGACGCCGCGGTCAGATGCGACGTATACTTTCAAGCTCAGACGATGGTTTATCGTCCATGAAGACGAGGCGCGGGGGCGCTTCGTCTTTTATTTTTGCGTCGAGCGGCGAATTTAGGTCATCGGCCAACGTCAGAAGCACAAGCCGGACTCTATCGACGCTCATAAACTATCATGTCTTCGTTGCTAGCTTGAGCATGCGGGCAAACGCTGGAGCGAGCACCTCCGCGGTTGCCGCCTCCATGCTTCGACGGTTCGCCGGACAAGTTGCGCCGAAGACTCGACTTTGCAGAAGGGACGTGATTGACATGCCGAAAGACAAAGAGCCCCAAAGCCGCCTGCCGCAGCTAATCGCCAATCCGGTCGCCGAATACACGGCCTCTAATCTCGGGCTGCTGTTCGAAGCCACCAGCGGTCCCATCACGATGCCGGGCAACAGTTATATCGGCATCATGCTGCGCAATCCCTCCGCTTCGGAGAAGCGCGTGTATCTCTCCCGCATTCTGTACGGTGCCGTCGCCAACACGTCGTTCTCGCTCATCCAGAATGGCAAATTCGCGGGCGGGGACCCGCTTACGCCGTACAATGCCAATTTCGGAGCCGATGCGGATTCGGGGGCGAAGCTGAAGCTGATCATGCAAGGAAGCGATCCGTTCGAAGGCGATGAACCATTCTCGACCGTCATCCCCTCCGGCGGCTCGCTGGTGGAGGAGTTGAACGGACGCCTCATTTTGCCTCCGAAAAGCAGCTTAGGCGTTCGAATCGCGAACAACACCGCGCAGCCTAGCCTCGTCTCCTTATCGATCAGCTGGTGGGAACTCGGATCTGCGCAATAACAACTATACGAAAGAAAGGCGGTATGGCCATGGCATCCAGCACGAAAGTATTCGTTCCGCAAGGCGTCGTCACGCTCGTATACACGGGAACCGGGGAGAAAGTACTGCTGCAGACCGGTCAAATATATATCGGGGGCTCCAATGTCAGCGCTTCGAACGGGCTGTTCTTAACCGGGTATTACTGCGATTTCTACGACCTTGGCGTCGTGGCGCTAAATGAAGAAATTTATGCACTATCGACTTCGTTCGATAATGAAGTCACGATATTTACGTATAGTTAACCGGCAATAGGCTTCGATCGCCTCAAGCCCGGGGTCCGTTCCTTGCGAACGGGCCCTTTTCTTTTTGGGCGAAGAAAGAACCATGAACGGCGCAGCGGCGGCATAGCATAGAGATAGCGAATGTTGAGGCCAGCGGTTCAGGAGGAATACGAGATGCCGAATTTTGCAGTCTTCAATACGGACCCGAACGATCAGCGCGTCCTGATCTTCGGCATGGATCGGCAGTCTACGCCGAGACCCGTATCGACCGACGAGTCGGGCAATATAACGACGGTTGTGCTAGGCGGGACGCTGTCTCTCATTGAAGGCGTGATCGTCAACGCAGGCACGATCACGACGATCGAGAACGTCATGGGCGTCACGATCACCGCGGGACGGGTCGACGCCCATATCGTCTCGGGTCACCTCGGCGCCGAAATTACGGGCGGCACGATCGACGTCATCCGCAACGTCTTCGCCGCCACTATCGTGGCCGGCGTGCTCTCTAATTTGCTGAACGGCACGCTCTCTAACCTCTTGGCGGCCACCATCGTGGGCGGAACGCTGCACGCGGTGGAGGAAGTGCTCGGCGCGACCGTTGTCGGCGGGACGCTCGACGCAATCGGGGAAGTGCGCGCGGCCACCATCGTAGGCGGGACGGTTAATGCGAATATTGTAAGCGGCACGGTCAACGCCAACATCGTAAGCGGAACCGTTGCGACCGAGATCGTCGCGCTGACCGTGACGGGCGGCAGCTTGACCGTCGTCGAGGAAGTGCTCGGCGCGACCGTTGTCGGCGGGACGCTTGGCGCGGTCGGCGAGTTGCTTGCGGCTACGATCGTCGGCGGGACGTTGAACGCGGTTGCTGAAGTATTGGCGGCGACCATCGTGGGCGGGACGATCAATGCGAATATTGTAGGCGGCACGGTCTCGACCGAGATCGTCGCGCTTACCGTAACAGGCGGCAGTTTGAACGTCGTCGAAGAAGTGCTCGGCGCGACCATTGTCGGCGGGACGCTTGGCGCGGTCGGCGAGGTGCTCGCGGCGACGATTGTCGGCGGGACATTGAGCGCGGTTGCTGAAGTATTGGCGGCGACCATCGTGGGCGGGACGATCAATGCGAATATTGTAGGCGGCACGGTCTCGACCGAGATCGTCGCGCTTACCGTGACAGGCGGTAGTTTGAACGTCGTCGAAGAAGTGCTCGGCGCGACCATTGTCGGCGGGACGCTGGATGCCGTCACCGTGATCGGCGGGACAATCGATACGGTGTCGGAAGTTCTCGCGGCGACAATCGTCGGCGGGACGTTGAATGTCAACGTGGTCGGGGGAACCCTGGCCGCCCTTGTTGCTGACGTGACGGTTAGCGGCGGGACGTTGAACGCGCTGGAAGAGCTGATCTCCGCGACAATTGCGGGCGGCACCCTTAACGCTGTTGCGGAAGTCCAAGCCGCCACCATCGTAGGCGGAACGATCAATGCCGCGACCGTGATTGGAGGTACCATTAATACCGTTGCGGAAGTTCTTTCGGCGACCATTGCCGGTGGCACGCTTAATGCCGTCACCGTCGTCGGCGGGACCATCAACGCCGTCGCGGAAATTCTCTCGGCCACGATCGTCGGCGGAACTTTAAATGTAAACGTGGTCAGCGGAACCATCTCCGCCATCGTGGAAGACGTAACTATAATCGCCGGCACGCTAAATGCGCTGGAAGAGTTGCTTTCAGCCACTATCGTTGGCGGAACGCTCAACGCCGTTACGGTTATTGGCGGTACCATCAATGCGGTTTCGGAAATTCTTGCGGCTACCATTGTTGGCGGCACATTGAACGTGAATGTAATTAGCGGAACTGTTGCCGCCATCGTGGATGCCGTAACCGTCACTGCAGGCACTATTAATGTCGTAGAAGAACTGCTCTCTGCGACGATCACCGGCGGTACGATTAATGCCGTAACTGTTATTGGCGGCACCATCAGTACGGTTTCGGAAGTCCTCTCCTCCACTATCGTTGGTGGAACGCTTAACGCCGTCACGATCATCGGTGGCACGATTAATGCCGTCTCGGAGATTTTAGCGGCTACTATTGTTGGCGGCACCTTGAACGTGAATGTAACTAGCGGAACAGTAACTGCCATCGTTGATTCCGTAACCGTCATTGCAGGCACTATTAATATTGTAGAAGAACTGCTCTCTGCGACGATCACGGGTGGTACGCTTAATGCTGTGACCGTTATTGGCGGCACCATCAACACGGTTTCGGAAGTCCTCTCCTCCACCATCGTCGGCGGAACGCTTAACGCCGTCACGATCATTGGCGGCACGATTAATTCCGTCTCGGAAATTTTAGCGGCTACCATCGTTGGCGGCACCTTGAACGTGAATGTGGTCAGTGGGACCCTGGCTGCCTTCGTCGATGACGTGATCATTAGCGCTGGTACTTTGAATGTTCTGGAAGAGTTACTTGCTGCGACGATTGTTGGCGGTACGCTCAACGCCGTGACGGTTATTGGTGGCACCATCAACACGATCGCTGAAGTCCTTTCCTCCACCATCGTTGGCGGAACGCTTAACGCCGTCACGATCATCGGCGGCACGATTAATTCGGTCTCGGAAATTTTAGCGGCTACCATCGTTGGTGGCACCCTGAACGTCAATGTGGTCAGCGGGACCTTGGCCGCCATCGTTGATTCCGTAACCGTCACTGCAGGCACTATTAATATTGTTGAAGAACTGCTCTCTGCGACGATCACTGGCGGTACGCTCAATGCCGTGACCGTTATTGGCGGCACCATCAATACGGTTACGGAAGTACTCTCCTCCACTATCGTTGGCGGTACGCTCAACGCCGT
>NZ_VNHS01000002.1 GCF_008124765.1 Paenibacillus methanolicus
CAAAGAACGTACGGAAAGCGGTTATGAACTTCGCCATCGCCATTACCGCAGTGCTAGCTGCGAAGGATGCCCACTCAAGGTAAACTGCACAAAGGCAGCTGGTGATCGTGAGATTAAAGTGAGCCTGGACTATCTTCGCTACAAACAACAGGCACGTGAGCGTTTGAAGAGCGAAGAAGGCTACGCGCTCTCGGTTCGGCGGATGCATGAACCCGAAAGCGTATTTGGACAGATGAAGAACAACCGGGGATTCCGAAGATTCCTGCTTCGCGGCTTGCCAAAAGTGAACCTGGAGGTCGGGTGGCTTTCGCTCGCCCATAATTTGTTGAAGAAAGCCGCAGTGGACCGAAAATGGCAAATGGCGTCACAGGGATAAGACCCTGTAACGCCATTTTTTGTGCAATTGGAGGCCATTCGCAAGTTAGGAGTCACTTACTTCAACCCTTTTGAGACGGCCTCTTATAAATACATATTTTATAGAACGAGATACTACGCTGCAAGCGACATAGTCATCGTGTATGCATGATATGACTGATACATGTAGACGACCACTACCCGGAATGAACCATGAGATAGACAGACATGGGCCTTTGCTTACCCCCTGATAATGTCGAATGTAGGTCAGGCTGTTTAAAAGCAGGCGATTGAGAGCTACCATCGCCAGCTTCGCAAGATCACCAAAGGAAAAAGCATTTTCCTAAGCGACGAAGCGCTGCTGAAAATGCTCTACTTAGCAACAATGGATGTCACTCGCAAATGGACAGGGCGTGTACAAAACTGGGAGCAAACGCTCCTCCAGCTCTCCGTCTCTTTCCCCGACCGAATCGGTCATTATTTGCGTTAGTATTTTGCTTCTAGAGGGTTTACACAAAAAGCTTTACAGCCCCCGAGCAAACCAACCGCCAATACACCGAATAATCAAAAACCCCATATTCAAAAAGCGAATACGGGATTTCAAAGGGGAATTACGCTAATATTCAACTTTTCTCTCGCAAATTTCATATCATGGTCTCTTGAAACAAGACATAAGTCTTCATTCATCGCTGAAGCAATAATAAGCGCATCAGGCGTTTTTAGTTTACGTCCTTGCTCTCTTTCAGTCCTTCGCAACGATCCTGCTATCTTCGCAATCATCTATTCCATTCCTCGCGTGCATTTCTCACATCAAGCATTAACTCATTTGCCCGTTCAGGCGACAGCGTCCCGGCGGCTTCCAATAGGTCTTCGATCCCCGCGTCATCTTCTTGAACTTCAAGCGTTTCATTTTGAAGATCAAGAAGTATTTTCTGGTTACTTAAATTTAACTTTCCCAAAATACTTTTTAACTGGATGACTGTCTCATGGTCTATTTTCTTGGCCATAACACTTCATCACTCCCGGTCATTCATCTCCCTCTAGTATACCATATATCTAATGCAATCCAAAAAGAAACCTTAATATCGGGCTTCTGGATCAACTCAGCGACGGCTCGATTATTCAAAAAATTCTGCCCTTCACAACAGGTAGTCCAGTCGCGGTTGCTGCTGCCCTTTCCTAATCCTTGTATGAAATCCAGTGGAGCACCGTTGTCAAGGAGTTGGCACGCATAGGTATGCCGAAGGCGATGTGGGTATACATTTGCTTCAATCTCTCCACGATCTGCAAGCCGTTTTAATGTCCACCTAATCGTAGGTATGGCCATTCGCTTTATTGGATGGGTATCGGTAACAAATAAGGCTTTACAGGAGTCCTCATGGCTGGCCAGATACTTCTTTATCCATACCGTGCACTCTGTTGTAAAGTAAACTTCTCTTTGCTTCGATCCCTTACTGTTTCTCATTCTTCAGTTTAACTACTTCACAGATAGGAGCTTCCCATGAATATCCCCATTAATCAACCTAGGTAAATCAATCTCAAATACCCCGTCAAGCTCCTTTAGACAATCACCAAATCGATATTCTGCAATACAGTAGATTCTATATTTTGACAGGTTGAAAGCTTGGTAAATATACCACACCATATAGTTGGGCGTATGTCAAATTGACAATATGTCCGAATACGATGCGGGTAAGCCGTGGGCCTACCGGATCGAAAAAAAGGAGGATTTTTATTGATGCCCAAACGATTTGGCAGAGTGCTCGCGTTCCTCTGTTGCTTGGTAATGGTGGCGTCCCTAGTGCCTGCCAGCTTTGCCGCCGCCTCTGACAACATTAAGTACGCAGAAGCACGTGATGGCGACCTCAGTTCTACAACTCTTACAACCTTGCAGGCGAATGAAACGCCGACCGCCATTTTCGGCACTCCCGAACTCGGGTCAGACGACCCACTGTGGGCCTTGACAATGGAACATCCCATCAGCAAAAGCACGGTACCCGACGACCCCAGACCCCATGCCATGGGCACAGCCAGAATCCTTTGGGACCACGACTACCTGTATGCCCGCGTAGTTGTGAAGGACAGCAATCTATATCAGGGAGCCGGCGGAGATTACCAGTACGACAGCCTGGAGTTTTATGTCGGCAACGGATCCGGAGGCTCAAACCAATGGCGCGTCAGCGCGACGGGCGTATTTTCAGGGCAGTCCGCTCCTGGCAGAGCTGCGTGGACCCAGATCACGGATACAGGATATATCGTGGAGATGAGAATACCCAAAGGAACCTTGACCTTACAGGAAGGCAAGCTTACCTTTGAGGTCTATATCAATAACTCGACGGAAAAGGGCGGTGATCGCTATGAAGTCGTTTCCTCTTTCGGAGTTCCGGACGCGGGTTATTCCAGCGATGCTTCATTTACAGACAGCCTGCAGCTCACTTCAGCCAATGAAGCGGACACCAGATTCTCAATCACCGCCACGGCGGGACCGGGCGGTACAATAACGCCGGACCCGCCCGGCGATGTTCTGAGACTAGCTAAGGGCTCAAGCAAACAATTTACGTTTACCCCCAATCAAGGCAAAATCGTGGATACCGTAACGGTAGACGGCGAGGCCGTGACTTTAACTGCTGGCGCTTATACCTTTCTAAATGTTGAGGCTGACCATGCCATTCACGTGACATTCAAAAACGATCCGGACGCGAAGCAGCTTCCCTTTATCGTATGGAATGACAACTTCGCCCGTGGCGAGTACACGACGGCCGTCATCATTGACTTAGGCGATGGGAAGGCGGCGTTGGGCTCCGCGCTTAAACCGGGTTTGTTTACCGTCTCGGCTAGGAACACGACCCTCAGCGGCGACTCGGCGACCTTTGAAGGGACGCGAAAGATCACAAGGGTATACGCCAACGACGAACCAAAGGTACGCGGCTATCTGGGGACGGTAAGCCATTCACCGGATTATCAGGAAGGGCTGACAAGCGGCCGTTACATCGTAGTTGAGTTTGAGTTTTATTCAGAGAGCGGCGGCAATATAACGCTGGATGGCAGCAGTAACTCGACAAAGCAGGTTTACAACATCGTCCAGAACGACAAGATCCTACTAACAGATGGGAGTCCGCTTCGCAACGTGGTTTTTGAACAGGACAACGTTGTGAACCCGATCCTCGACAAGTTTACAACACCCGCGGGCGATTCGGTCAATCGCGCGCTCTACCTTCACAAGGATGGCAACGGTAATGTGGTGCAACGATTGCCGCTATATGTCTATACCCACGGCATGTCACGCGGCGGCACAAACGCTGCAACAGATCCCAAAGCGGCCATGAAATCCGCCAACGGCTCGGTCGCTCTCATGAAAAAAATGAAAGAAAATCCCGAAAAATACGCCAGCCATATCCTGAATATTTCCTATAATGGCGTATCTACTCCCGCTACGGCCAATGTTAAGAAGGTTATAGACGACCTGGTTGCCAGCGGCGCAGTAGACCCTAACCGTATTTACGCGGCGGGCTTCTCATGGGGCGGCCGATATACGAACACCTTAGTTAACGACTACCCCGGCTTCTTCGCGGCCGCCGCACCTATGTCTCCGGTAAACGGATCACCGAACGCGAGCACCAACGACGCTCACGCCAAACTGGCCTATTGGATGTTTATCAATGCTCATAACGTCGGCGTATACCAGACTAACCTCACGAACTTCATAAACACCAATATGCCGAAAATGGTCAATGCGAGGGCTTCGCGCTTTGAGAGCAATGAGGCTCTTACGTGGCCCTACAATCAATATGATCAGCCGAGTCAGAGGCCGAATCCGGCCAACACACCTGTCCTGGCTGATTATATCGCGCACGAGGTTGAAGCTGCGGTTCTGTACAACCAGATCACGATGGGGACTTGGAGCATAGCTCCCACGGCGCAGTCCTCTAACTTGCCGGCTTGGAACAATGACTACACAGACGTCTTTGATTGGATGTTCGCGCAGAGAAAAACGGACGGGCCCGGTGCCCCGGTCGGCTTCAAGACGACGGCGGGCGACGGACAGGTCTCTTTGAGCTGGACTGCTCCGACTGACGACGGCGGCAGCGCGATATCGGGTTACAAGGTCTGGTACGGCAACGTGACGCCCGTCACACTGGGTGCGGCGGAGACCAAATATGCCTTCACGGGCCTGACAAACGACCAAGCCTATACCTTCAAGATCGTCGCGGTAAATGCGAAGGGCGAAGGCGCGGAGAGCAGTGCAACGGCTACGCCGACGAAGCCGACGACGCCCCCTGTTGTGCCCATTCCTAGCAACAGCGGCAATACGAGCACAGGGACAAACGCTGTATTGTCGAAGTCGAACTACACCGTGAATACACCTAAGGATAAGCCCGCGATCACAGACAACAACGGCAGCATCACTCTACCCGGCGGCGGCGAGATTGCGACCAAGGGCGGGACGAAGATTAAGGTACCCGAAGGCACAACGATAGACGCGAACGATAAGGTGACCATTCCGGCGGACAAGAGCGCCGAAGTGACGCTACCCGGCAGCAACAGCACAGTAACCATTCCGGGCGGCTCGACGATAGCGGACGACGGTACGGTCACCGTGGGCGGCGGAGACGCGCATGTGAACCTGCTAAGCGGCAACCAGGTGGATATCCACAACGGCTCGAAAATACAGAGCGGCGGTGCGGTTGTGGTAGGACCGGGCGGCGCGAGTGTCGGCTTAGACAACGGCATGTCGCTGAACATCCATGAGGGTACGGAGCTTGTGTTCGATGACGACACCCCGCTGGGCTTCCTCGTGAGATCGGGCAATCCTTACAAGGATGTCAACTCGGGCGACTGGTACTACAGCTACGTAAACTCCGCCTACACATACGGTCTTTTCAACGGCACGACGTCCACGACGTTCTCGCCGGGCACCTCAATGACGCGCGCGATGTTCGTGCAGGTACTGGCCAATCTTGAGAACATAGACCGCTCCGCCTACACGAGTTCCCGCTTCAGCGACGTGACGGACGGGCAGTGGTACACGTCTGCAGTCGAGTGGGCGGCCGAAAGCGGCATAGTCAACGGTATAAACGCTGACCTGTTTGACCCCAATTCACTGATGTCGCGCGAGCAGATGCTGGTGATCCTGTACAACTACATGAAGTACAAGGGCTATGAGATACCTGAAAGCCAATCTAAGTCCAAGTTCTTCGCAGACGAGAGTGAGATCAGCTCATGGGCGTCGGAGGCCGTTCAGGCGCTGCGGGGCATCGGCATCGTATTAGGCAAGCCGGACAACTTCTTGGACCCCAAAGTCACCGCCACCCGCGCCGAAGTAGCGGCTATCTTTGTAAGGTTCGTCGAATATCTAGCTAAGTAAAAGCGTAAACAGAAAAATGCGGACCCTTCCGGCTGGACAATATCCAACCGGAAGGGTTTCTTCAATTTTCTTTGATCAAATTTGATAACTTCAATTCCGTCATCGCCTCCAACTCCCCCCACGATTTGAACCCCTTTCTGATCGGCATCGAATAGAAACGTTGCCGGCAGCGCCTTGGTCCCCAGACATCCGCAATATTCCCTAAGATCCTGTCAATTGCTTTAAAAAAAAACTTGTAGAACGAGATACAACGCTGCAAGTGCTATATCAAACCCAATAATTCGGCTGTTTCCCACTCATGAAGAATGGAGCTGCAACCGCATTCTTCCCACAAACGACACCAATACCAAAAAAACCTCTCGGTGCCAGTGCAGGCAATGCCTGCATTCATGACAAGGAGAGGCTTCTGATGCGTGTTACTCGGCCAAAATCAATTTCGCCAATGCAACAAGGTCGACAATATCGATCACACCATCGTTGTTCGAATCGGCGGACTTGTACGTGTTCCACTGCGGATCAGCCGAGGTCATGCCGTAATGAGCGGCTATAATGGCCAGATCGCTGACGCGTACGCGGCTGTCGCCGTTGATGTCGCCTGAGACAGGCTTGATGACGAGCGTGCGGAACGTCTGAACAGCTGTCGTCAATTTCTCCAGCGCTTCGTTGATCTGCGCTTGCGTTGCGCCAGTGCTGCCAAATACCACGTTCGCCTCGTTAATAGCGGCGAGCAGCGCGGCCTTGGAACCGGCCGGATATTGGCCTGGGACCGTTCCTTCCACCGCAGTATCGTGGAGTGCTTTAGCACTCACAATGGCCTCATTGAGCTCGGCTCGCGATATCGTAGAGGTAATCTGGAACGTATAGGCGGTTGGGTTTGCGATGACCGTCTCCGCGCCGGTTTCATCTGCGAATAGGATGTCGGACAGCGTCACGCTGCTGGTGTGGTTCACGCCCGCTTCCTTCACCTTGAACTGCAGCTTCACGAGATCAGCCGAATGTGCAGCTTCCTCTCCCTCCTCCAGATTGACGGCCAAGAAACGAACTTCTCCCGGCTTCTGCGCCGACTCCACGATTCGGTAGCCGTCACGCAGCGACTCTGCCGCAATATATTCCACTTTGTCCGTATCATAATGCACGGTAAAGTCCTGCGCTAATCCGGCTTCAGCGGCTCCCTTGAGTGACAGCTTTAACTCGAACAGCGCATTGACCGCAACGCTCGCCGGACCTGTTAGCGTCACTGGGCTTTCCGACACTTCGCCGCTTCGGACAATATGCACCTTATACTGCTTCGATGTCGTATGATCCTCGGCTTTGGACGTCAGCACCAGCTCTGTCGTATCTCCGGTAAGCGCGATCGAGCGGCTGACTTTGTCATTGATCAGAATATTGCCATCGTAGATGAGGCCGTACTCGTCCGTCGGCGCAGCAGTCAGCTTGACGGAGGTTGCAGTTGCCGGAACGGTCAGCACATATTCGGTCACTTCCGGATCGAACGCTTCCGACAGCGTGCCGGTATCGAAAGCAAGCTGCTTCAGGTTCGCATTCGTGCCGTAGCTCGTAACGACGCGAAAGATATCGAACAGCCCGCCGACGAGGCCGCCGCTGCTGGCGAACTTCACGGTCACATAGTGAACGGTCCGTTCCACTTGATTGCCTCCTCCGTCGGTCTCCGTCACGACTTTCGTGCGACTTGCGTCCACCAGCGACTGTGTGATGAGCCGGGTCTGATTGTAGAAATCGCCAGGCTTCTTGTTCTCAATCTTCTCGGTGAGCAGCTTCGTGTCATCCACATAGATATCGAAGCTCCGTCCCGCATCCCCGCTGTAGTACGTACTGAACAGGTAGTTGGGAACACCGGGCGTAACCTCCATATCATAGCTGAACCAGCCGCCAGCCAACGCATCGCGGTAAGATTTGCCGTTATAGACGCCTACCGTAGAATTGACCGTCTGACGGTTCGCCGCCAGCTCATACTGGTCATTAGCCACAATGACGAAGCTGATGCTGTTCGCTTCTGTACGTCCTGCTTCCTTCGCATCCAGAATCGACTTCTGATATCCTGCCGAATCGGTCGTGATCAGCTCGAAATAGATGCCATACCGATCCTCATACCTTTCAAAATGCGGCGTAAACGTCAGCAACCCACCATCCGCATCCGTCCCTTTGAGCGTAAACTCGAGCTTGCCTTCGGTCTTCACCAGGTTGTTCGTCATATTCGCTCGCCACTCGTCGAGATTACCGCCCGTGACCGTAATATAGTCGCGAGTTGCGTTATCCGAGTTCGGCTTCAATACGTTGATGCCGTGCGGGCTTGTCGTCATATTGTTCGTGCCAAGTCCGGCGCTTAGAACGACCGGACCGTATTTGAAGGCGATTACATCCGGGTTGTCCGGCAGATCGTAGGCAACAACCTCCATGGGGAAATCCAGCTCGATGTTCATGCCGTCCGTCCACTGCCGCGCAAGTACGATATAGCCGCCTTCTACGGTGTAATCCGTCACCGCCGTGCCGTTGACCTTAACGGATGGATTCGTCTTCGCCCAGTCCGGAATACGGAACCGTAGCGCCGTATCGGTCTCACCCGTCGTATTGACTTTGAAGCTCACAATACCCGAAGCATCTTCCCGTGCGCCCGTGTTTGGCAGATGGGATTGCTGCGTAAGCTTGATGTTCTTGTCCTTCAGATCCAGTACAGAGGATACGTAAGTATTCACATAGATGCTATTTCTTCCCGTGAAATAAATGCTGTCGTTCAGTTTCGCAAAATTCTCCATTCCGGTTCCGGTGCAGCACCAGAAGTGGAAAAATTCGCTGCTGAATACTTTGAAATAGCCGGTGTCCATCGGCTGGAAATACATCGTCATGCCCGTCTCCGGGTTCTGCGACGCCATGATCGCATTCGTGAAGGCGTTCTCATAATAGTCGGCGTACTGGGGGTCCTTCGTAATCTTAAACAGCTCGCGGGCAAGCTTCAGCATATTGTACACATTGCACGTCTCGTTATTGACGTTCGTGCGCTCCGCATCGAGCGAATCCGCGGGGCCAAAATGCTCATTCTCGCTGTTGCCGCCGGTAATATACGTATGATGATCCACGACCATCTTGAAGAAATTTTTCGCCACCTGCAGGTAGTATTCTTGGTCCTCCGGTTCGCCCAGCACCTGATAGCGCTTCAGGGCCCCGATTACCTTCGGAATCGTCGTATTCGCATGCTTGCCGTTCAGAATATCGACATTGTTGTACAACTGGTCGAACAGTGCCAGCTCGTCGAACTTCTCGGCTGCCCGCAGAATATGGTCATTGCCCGTCAGCGCGAACAGATCGTACAGCGCATCGTTCATGCCGCCATATTCTACGCTGAGCACTCTTGCCTTCGTGGCTTCGTTCCATTTGGAGGTTCTGGAATAAATGTATTCGCCGAGCTTCTCCGCTACTCCTAGCGCCTTATCGTTGTCGCTGTATTCCGCTGCGCTGACGAGACCGGCAAGAACCTTGTGGATCGTGTACCAAGGCACCCACACCGCTTGACCGTTCTCCACCCGATCCAGGAACGAGGTTGGGAATGCCGAGACATAGCCGTTGCCGTTCGCCTCTTGGGAAGCCGCTAGCTCGTCGATAATATAATCGATCCGCTCCTTCAGCTTCGTTCTCGTCTCGCCCTTTGCATTCACATAGGCCATCGAGATCGCAGACAAGTAGTGACCAAGCGTATGGCCGCGGATCTCCGTGTTCTCCCAGCCGTCATAGACCGGCGCTTTCGGGGTAAGCCCGCTCGTCGAACGGAACGCGCTTAAGAGGCGGTCGGCCTGCAGGGAGAGCAGATATTCGACGTCTTTGTTATAGGCATTGATGTAATACTCGTCGGTCAAGGTAACGTTCTCCATCGGGACATGTTGCAGCGAATCGGATGCGCGCTTGGCAGGCACCAGCACTTGGAAGGTTCTCGTCGCGGTCGTCGAGCCGAAGGTCACCTTGGCGGTCAGCGTCACCGTCGCATCTTGCTCGCCTTCATCCGGACGCAGCACCTGCCCCCTTGAATTAATGATCGTCTCGTTACTGGAGGACCACTCAATCGCGGATTCTGACAAGCCCACTGCCGGCAGTGTCAGGTGGCCGATCGTCTGCTCTGGCAAGGTCAAGGCATCCGCGTCAGCTTGCGCGATTTGGGCATAATCGAAGACGGTGCCTGACTGCGCTTCATACAGCGAGATAATATCGGCGTAGGAGGCTGTTGTGTTGTAAATCTCGAAATTGTCGAGCGCGTACCTGCCATAAGCGCCGTTATATTGCGGGCCGTTGTAGCCGAGCGACTTCTGCGTCGCATCATCTGCCGTGATTATGCCGTCCGCGCCGTCAGCGCCGATGCCATAATCGATCGTCGTCGCCTGCTTGATGCCGTTGCGGTAGACTTTCACGCTCTTCGTCTTGTTGTCGTAAGTAATGGCCACATGCGTCCACTGGTCGATCGGGAAAAAGTCTGCCCGGTTCCCGTTCACGCTCACCTTGTAAGGCTGCTTATTCGCATCCGATGAGCCGAGCGAGATCGCCAACGGTTTGCCGTCATTCTCCGAGCTTAAATACCAGCCGTCGCTGTACCAGACTGTTTTGTTCCACATGAGCATCTGCTCGCCGGTCATCTTCTCGTTGGGCTTAAACCAGAACGAGACGGTCAGATCGGACGGCTGCAGGGTGCCGCTCTTGCCCAGGTCGACGTATGTATTGCCGCTCAACTTAAGCGCCTTCCCGCCATTAACCCCTGCAATATAGGAATAGTCGATTCCTTGCAGGGTGCCGTTGTTGCCTTTGCCCGAGCTATCCTGCACATTATCCTCGAACGCCAGCGCCAGCACCTTGGATGCATCGGTAAGCGACTTCGTATCGGTCTCGGCAGCGAATACCGCCTGGCCGGACAAGCACTCACCAGACAGCATGACCACGGATAACGCCAGCAGCGCAAGTTTACGCTGATTTTTCATATTCGTTGCCCCCAATATTAGACGATGAAAACGTATACAAAATGTATCACGGGAGGACTTTCGCATGAAATGGATAATCATGGTGGGAAGGTGTAAAATTTTGCGCCGTCTCTATTTTCCCGCTTTCTCCAAAGCATTACAGTATACTGGATTATGTCACCGGCTTTGACGGGAATCTTTTCTCTGACTAAATAAATGACCGACGATTTCGTTATGAAACCAAAAGCCGCCAGGAGTTTCCGGCGACTTTCGACTCTCGTGCTCATTCTTTCGCTAGTTGATCGTAATGCTGTCCAGCTCCGCGTACCCTGTGCTTCCTTTGGCCAACCGGATGATATTGTCGCCGGCCGTGAGATTCACGCTCACGTTCACCGTTCCGAATTGCCCCCACCCGGCAGTTGATGGGTAGGTAACCGTTGACCATGCGCCGCCGTTATAGGCCAAGTTGTGCGTCGCGTTCGCCCCGGTTCCATTGGCATACCGGATGCTCATCGTGTAGCTCTTGCTCGTCGCGACTTTGACGTAGAAATCGACGTAGCTGTCGCTATGATCGACCTGCGCGACGTATTTACCGCCCGATGCCGCGCCTCCGGAAGCGATATTCGCTCTGTTGACCGCCGCATCTTCTGCTTCGTACACGTTGGTCGCCTGTCCATACGGCGTGATAGAAATACGATAGCCATCATTGTTGTACAGCCCCGTCATCGGGATCGTAATTTGATTGTTGCTAATCGTATAATCGCCTTCAAGCAGCGTTTTGGTCGTATTGACGACCGCGCTTCGATGGACGAACGGCGTCCAGTCAACCCGTACATGAACCTTGCTCCCGTTCGTGCCGAAGAACGACGGGAAATTTTTGATGACGGCATTGACAGACCCGTCTGTTACCCCGCCAAACAGGACGCTGGCATATTTCTTGTTCGCATCCACGTTGGCAAACCCGTCAAGCGCAAGAATATCGTTCACGTTCGGAGGCGTTACGCTGACCATATTGCCGGACATATCGCCATACCATTTGTAAAACCACCAACCGCCGTTCCGCTGCGTGCCGTTGGCGAGCAGCGTTCCTAACCGGCCCGGATTCGGAACATCCCAATAGCTTTGCATCGCCGTGTCGACCTTTAGACGTTCGAACTTGGCGATGAGCGGGGCGACAACGCCCGGCTTGCCTTCATCTTCTAGCCAAGCCGCACCGCTATACTCGTTGATCGAGATCGGTCTTGCCGTAATCCCGAGCGAGGTTTCGATTGCGCGGTAATCGTTGTGGTTGGCCGTAAAATTTTCGTTGAGCAGTTGATGCCACGAGGTGATATCCGGGAGCGTATTTTGCGTTTTCTGATAAGTCATAAAATCAACCATGGCGCTGTGCGAATACCCGGCGAAAGACGGGCCGATGGCTTTGACCGAGGGATCCAACTGCTTCAATTTCTTGTACGTCTCGCTGAAAAACTCGCGGAAAGTCAGGTTCCCGGACATGTTGGAAGAAGCATATCCGCCGTTAAATACGGCACTATGGTTAACCGTACCGTTCTCAGCCTCGTAACGGACCGGGCTTCCTCCAGCTACGTCGATATAATCCAATTCCGCATACCCGGCGCTCCCTTTGCTGAATCGAATTTTATTGCTGCCAGCCGTCAAATTCAGATTCAGCGTGATTGTCGATGCCGCGCCTGAGTTGAACCAGCCGCCGGTACTCGGGTATGAGACCGTTGCCGGGTTACCGCCATTGACGCTCACTTGATGCGTGGATGCCGCGCCCGTACCGTTCGCAAACCGAATCGTGACGGCATAGGACTTTGTCGTCGGAACATTGACGGTATATTCGACGTAGCTGTCGCTGTAGTCGATCGTACCGACATATTTGCCTTTCCAGGTGCCGTCGGGCTCGTTCCACAACTCATACCCGTATACATTCGTTAGTCCCGCAGCCTTCACGTCATTGACCGTCGTCGTCAGCTTGTTGAACCAATCCGTCAAATTCGTATAGTCATACCACCCCGTAAACCAATCGGCAAGTCGGATCGTAACTTGGCTGCCGGATGGCGCCAACCGCTGCGCGACGGGAATAACCGCGCCCCATGGCTGCTGATAGCCCGCGACCGCCGGATTGATATAAGCTTTGGCGCGTAAAGGAAGAAAGAGGTTATTGTCAGGCTGATTCTCGATGACGCCATATAGGGAACCTGCAGAGCCGTGGGTGACCGGACCGATGACGCTGGATAAATCGACCGTCAAATTAGAAGCGGCTTGGGCGGGGGTGACAGATAGCGCGCTTCCTAACATAACGGCCGCCACGCTCGACATCATTGCTTTTTTCACATTAAACACCTCCGTATAGTAGTCAACCGTTAAATCCCTAAACTTCGCCGTTTCACCTCCATGTACGATCCATTTTTGACACCGCTTACATCTCTAATATAGCAAATGGTTAAAAGTCGGAAGTTATAATTTCTTTGGATAATTGTCGTATATTTGGCCTTCATGCTCGTGCTCATCTCTAAAAAACGACCATCGCTCAAAAAAATAACCTCGGTCCGTATCGCCGGAACCAAGGTTATTCTCGTTACGATGTGCCGTTATTTCTCACGTACCCAGACCGCCATCTCGCCTTCTCCTCGATTGGCCCATGCGTAATAAGGAATGAACGTCGCCGTTGCCGGCTCGAAAAGCGAATCCACGTTCGAGGCGTACAGCTCGCCGTCCCAGTTCCGATCCGACAGCCGCGAGACTTCCATGCGGATCACCTGAACGCCTCCAAGCACATCCTGCTCGAATGCCGTTTCGGCCGCCTGGACGGGTCCGACGTATAATCGGTGAAGGTGCTCGCCGTTGTCCGCCTCTTCCAAGCAGTAGACGAGAGGCCCGCGTTGAATCGCGACTTTGCCGCTCGTTTCGCGAAGCAGCGGATGGCCTTTCATACGCATGACCTCCATCGGCATGCTCAGGTCGATTCGGTCGCCGTCCAGCCACGTACGGCGGATAAGGGCATAACCATTGTGCATGACTGGCATACACGGCACATCATTAATGAAGATTTGCAAGGAATCGCACCAGGACGGAACCCGCAGCGCCAGCGTAAACATCGCGCCCGTCTCGGCTTCTGTCCGGATGCCAAACCGCACGTTCCCTTGCCATGGCAGTTCGGAATACTGCTCTAACGTAAAGCGATTGGCCCCAACCAAAAGATCGGTCTCACCGCCGATATAGAGGTGCGTATAGACTGTAGAATCATCGATCGTGTATATATACTGACCAAGCGATGCGAGCAGGCGCGCGACATTCGGCGGACAGCACGCGCATCCGAACCAGCCTTGGCGGACCGTCTTGACATGGTCGTACACATGATTGACGCCGCACGCCTTCGGCCATACCTCCAGCGGATTGACGTAGAAGAAATGCTTTCCATCCCTGGACATACTGCCTAGTACCGTGTTGTACAAGGCGCGCTCCATAACATCGGCGTACCTGCCGTCCGGTTCCGCGCGCAGCATCCGATGCGCGAAGAAGATTAACCCGATGGACGCGCATGTCTCCGCATAGGCCGTATCGCTCGGAAGATCATAATCGAGCGTGAACGATTCCTCCTGCGCCATCGCGCCGATCGCGCCGGTGACGTACATTTGCTTCGTGACGATATTGTTCCATAGCGTTCTGCAGGCCGCAAACAAACCCGCATCGC
Organism: Paenibacillus methanolicus; assembly: GCF_008124765.1. Classification (GTDB taxonomy): domain Bacteria; phylum Bacillota; class Bacilli; order Paenibacillales; family Paenibacillaceae; genus Paenibacillus_Z; species Paenibacillus_Z methanolicus. The sequence continues at coordinate 14,375 of NZ_VNHS01000002.1, forward strand.
CAGTCTCCAACGCGATATCCGTCATTGCCGCGCACATGTACACAAGACGTACGGCATGCCCTTCGGCCGTCTGCTGTTCCCTTATCGGCGCGTGCGCTTGGCTGTACGATTTCTTCTTGATCATGAAATCCGATTCCCAATGATGCGTATGGCCTCGCGCCTCATGCTCCCGGTCATAGAAGGAAGGAGAGCGGCCTCGCTCATCGAGGAAGTAACGGCTCAGCTGCAAGTAGCGCTCTTCGCCCGTCGCCCGGTAGAGCCTCACGAGCGCCAGCTCGATCTCTTGATGGCCGTCATAGCCGTGAATCTGTCCAGGTCCCGGGCCGAATACCTTCCCGATATAATCCGCGAACTTGCAGGCCACGTCGAGAATCTTCGCATTGCCGGTCGCATGCCAGTAGGCAACCGCGCCTTCGATTAGATGACCGGCCGTGTACAGCTCATGACATTCGCATAGATTTGTCCACTCGTTGCCTGGCTCTTTTAACTGGTAATACGTGTTCAAATATCCATCTTCGCGCTGCGCTTTGGCGATTAGGTCGACAACGGCGTCCGCCACCTGCTGCAAGTCGGCATTCGGCTCGCTCTCCAGCAAATAGGCGACGGCTTCCAGCCACTTGGCCACGTCGCTATCCTGGAAGACCATCCCGTAGAATGACCCCTCGTCTTCTCCTGCCGCAATGCGCAAGTTCTTGATCGCATGGCTTGGCTCCACGCCAGGGATACGGTCGTTCAGCGCCTCCCACTGATAGGGGATGACGACCTCCCGGATCAACCGGATATAGTCCGACCAGAACGGATCTTGAATGCGGATATCGCGCAGCGCTCCCGTCGTTGTTTTCATCGTCTTTGGTGTCATTGTTTGCTCTCCTTCTCCTTCAATTCCTTGTCATCCCCCAAACTACCCTTCCTTCAACCCCGATAACGTAACACCGCGGACGAAAATATCTTGAGCGCTTAAGAATACGATCAGAATCGGCAGCACGGTGATGACCGTCGCCGCCATTAAGGCCGGCCAGTCCGTGGAATATAGCCCCTGCATATTAGCAAGTCCCAGGGTGAGCGTCATCTTGCTCATCGAATTGATAAAGACGAGCGGGTTGACGAAGTCGTTCCACGTCCCCAGCATGATGAATATACCTAGGGTCGCCAGCGCCGGCTTGGATAACGGCACAAAAATCCGCCAGTAAATTCCGAATGGCGTGCAGCCGTCAATCTTGGCTGCTTCCTCCAGCGCCTCGGGAATGGTGGAGAAAAATTGCCGCAGCAGGAACGTCCCGAACGCCGAGACAAGACTCGGCAAAATCAACGACCAATGCGAGTCCAGCAGCCCGTAATATTTCATTAGCAGGAAAGTCGGAATCATCGTAACTTGCGCCGGCACCATCAATGTCGCCAGATACAGGCCGAATAGACCTTCCCGGAAGCGGAAGCGCAGCCGCGCGAACACATAACCGGCCATCGAGCTAGTAATCAGCTGAAAGACGACGACGATGACGGTAATTTTGAGCGTATTGAAGAAAAATCGGATGATCGGGAAGCGGTCCGTCATATTCGTATAATTCGTAAACTTTAGTTCCTCGCCAAAGAAGCGAGGCGGATAGGTGAATACTTCATTGACATTCTTGAGCGACGTGCAGACCGACCAGATGAACGGAAACAGCATGATGATGGACCCGATCAGCAAGATGACATGCGCGGTCGGCTTTAACCAGATACGCGGCTTCATGACAGCCTCCCCCTTAGTAGATGCTCCATTTTTTCTGACGCCAGAATTGGATGAACGTAATGATCAGCACGATGAAGAACAGGACGTAAGCCATCGCGCTCGCATAGCCCATCCGGAAATATTGGAACGCATTCTGGAAGATATAGTAGACAAGCACCGACGTCGAACGGGCCGGTCCGCCCTGCGTCATGAGGTAGACGGTGTCGAACACCTGGAACGAATTGATGATGGACATGACCGTTACGAAGAAAGTCGTCGGCGACAGGAGCGGCAGCGTAATATGCCGGAATTTCGCGTACCAATTCGCTCCTTCAATATCGGCTGCCTCGTAATAGCTGTCCGAGATCGATTGCAGTCCTGCCAGGAAGATGAGCATGTTGAAGCCTAGACTTTTCCAGATACTCGTTATGATAACGGTCGGCATCGCCCAATTTGGGTCTGTCAGCCAGGCAGGGCCGTCTATGCCGAACCACGAGAGCGCATAGTTGAGCAATCCGTACTCCGGATTATAAATCCATTGCCAGATGACGGATACCGCGACCATCGACGAGATAACGGGGATGAAGAACGCGGCGCGGTAGAACCGGATAAATCTCAGCTTCTGGTTCAGGAACACGGCCAACAGAAGCGAGACCGCGATGCCGATCGGCACGCTGGCAGCGGTAAAATATAAGGTGTTCCCCATTACCTGGATAAAGACGGGGTCCTTGAATAATTCCTTGTAATTGTCGATTCCGTTGAAGTCAAAGGAATCGGTCAGATTCCAGCTCGAGAAGCTGATCACGAAGGTGGCCAGCACGGGAAGCAGCAGGAACATCAGAAAACCGATCAAATTGGGAAGCAGCATAAGGAACGCCCAAAGACCGTCTTTGTAGAGCAGCGGCTTTATTGATTTCATCATCTCACCCCGTAGCAAACGTCCGGGAGGGCCCCATGTTCCCTCCCGATGCGCCGCTTGTTGTTTTTATGGTCTAGCCAGGCTTTTATTGACGACGGCTTCGATGTTTTGCACGGTCTGGTCGAGCGGTTGATCGCTCAGGAAGAACTTATCGAGCTCCGCCGTCGTGTCCTCTTGGATCTTCTGGCTGCTAAGCAGGGCGTACGGATATGTTTGGGAAGAGGTGAAATACGGAATCAGTTCCTTGAATCCTTCCGGATGCACGCCTTCCGTCAGCCACTTTCCGATCCCTTCTTCGGTATAGAGCGACTTATGGTTAGGCAGCCACAGGCCCGCCTTCACGTTCTGCAGCTGATATTCCTCGGAGGAGAGGTATTTGACCAGTTTCCATGCTTCCTCCGGATGCTTCGTATTGGCCGAAGCCACATGCAGATGCGCCTGGCCGTGCGTCACGGCTTGATCGAACTTCGGCAGCGCGCCGACGCCCACCTTGAAGTTCATTTGCGATAATTCCTGAAGCGCCCATGAGCCATCCACGAGCATGGCGATTTTGCCGGTTTGCAGCATTTGCGCGGCGCTCATGCCGCTGTTGGTCAGCAGCTTGCCTTCCGGACTTACGCCTTCCTTCTTGCGAAGATCCGATACCGCTTGAAGCACTTCTTTCACTTCGGGCGTATTGGCCGCGGAGGATTTCAGGTCGTCCGAGAACCAGTTGCCGCCGTTGCTCATCACTTCGGCGATCAGGTTGTAGTAGTTCTCCATGCCGAAGGCGCCGTACTGCTCGACTTTATCGCCGTTCTTGATCGTCAGCTTCTTGGCAGTCTCGACGAATTCGCCCCACGACCAGGCTTTCGACGGATCGCTCGGCGGATAGGGTACGCCCGCTTTATCGAAGAGGTCCTTGTTGTAATAGAGCACCGGCGCGACGATGCAGGATTCGACGCCATAGTATTTGCCGTCCACGGTGCTGAGCTGTACGGCGGAATCGATCAGATCGGCGGCAATGCCTTCTTTCGTGACGCGATCCGTAATGTCGAGCAGGCTGTTCCGTTTGACGAAGTCGTGATAGTAATCGCTCTGCAGGAAGAACACGTCCGGCGCCTCATCGCCCAGCACCATCGCCTGCATCTTGGCCACATACTGCGTCCCGCCGGGAATCGTGGTGTACTCCACTTTAATGTTCGGATTTTCCTTCATGAACTGCTCCAAGCCGTTCTTGACGCTCTGCGTCTCCAGCGGACTGACCTCCCAGCCCATGAACTTCAACGTCACCTGCTCCGCCTTGCTTTCCCCTTCCTTGCCGGGAACATTGCTTGCCGTGCTGCCGTTGTCGGCATTGTTGCCGCCGCAAGCCGCGAGCGGTAATGCCAGCATCGCGAGCGACGCGATTGCGACTGACCATTTTTTCATATAAAAGACCCTCCACGCTCGGTATGGTGTCGGTTATGCGCTAGCGCTGGGCAGCGCTTTCATAACCACACCCTTACTATACCGAAACGGCGGAGGGCCGAAATTGCAGTATTTTTGGTTTTGTCGACTATTTTTGCGAATATAAAACGCTTACTTTATCGGCAATTTCCCGCAGAGCGGCCTCGGCTTTCATCTCCCCATGCCAGACGGGAATCAGCCCCTGCGTCACCTCGGGGAAAATCTCCATCTGGTTCTGCAGGTAGTAGCCTACGCTCGGCATCCCGTTATTCAGCAGCTGCGTCATCATCGCCTCTTTGAATCCCGGCGGATGCGCCGCCGGATTGGCATGGACCCATTTGTCGACGAGGGCCGTATCCGTATACCACTTCTTCAAGACAGGCATCCATAGGCCGTCCGAGTACAAGGACAGCGATTTGCTCGGATCGGACAGCCACTTGTACAGCAGCCAAGCTTCCTTCGGATGATCGGACGAGCGGAAAATGACGGTGGCGCCGCTCAGGCCGACGGTTACGCTTTTCTTTAGCTTAGGCAGCACGCCGATATCGAAATCGACTTCAGCTTTGCCCAGATCCAGGTTAATCCATTGCCCGTCCACGATCATCGCGGCGAGACCGGCTTGCAGCGCCATGCTCATCGCAGGCAGCGATTTGGACTCGTACGGCGAAGGCGCTACATGATGGACGTTAATGAGGTCAGCCAGCCGCTGGATCGCTTCGGCCGCTTCTAGGGATTGCAGCGCAAAGCGCTTCTGATCCGGACTGACCCAGTCGCCTCCATTGCTGAAAATAAAATTGTTCAACGGGTCCGACCACGTTTCGAACATGATCCCATAGCGGACGATGTGGTTTGGGTCGAAGTCGGGGTCATAGGCATTCCTCCCCTGGTTATCGAGCGTCAACTTCTTGGCGGCATCGATGAGTTGATCCCAGTTCCACGCCTGCTCGGCTCTGGGTGAAGGCGGCTGGACGCCCGCTTGTTCGAGCAGATCCTTCCGATAATAGAGTCCGAAGCATTCCGCGGCCGTGCTAACGCCCCATGCGTAGTCCTCGGCGGACTTGTACCAAATATAATCGAGAAAGTCGTCCTTCTTCAGTTCTTCATCCTCGGCCAAAAAATCAAACAGATTCAAAAACTTGTTTTCCCGACTGAACATTTCGCCAAGCTCGGTCGTCATGTACGCCAAATCCGGATCCTCGTTGGATGCGGACATCGCCATCATCTTCGTATTATAGTCGGAGTTCGGGAAATGAACCGACTCGACCGCGATCCAAGGATAGGCTTCCGTAAATTCCGTCAGGGTGCGTTCGACGGCTCGTTTCTCCTCGATCGAGCCCCAATAGGTAAATTTTAACGTCGCTTTCGCCGGAAACTCCTGCTTCTGATCCGGGTCGGCTTCGTGCAGGTAAGCCCTCCATAGCAGATAAGCCATGATGACGATGACCGCCATAACGGTGATTATGAATGCTCTGCGCCTCATGGCAGCACCTCCTGATGATGGACAGGCGGAAGCGTGACGGTCACGGTCGTGCCTTGGCCGGGTACGGAAGCGATGTGAAGACCGTAAGGCTCTCCGTAGAGAATATGAATGCGACGGTTGACATTGGAGAGGCCGACATGACTACTGCCTCCCAGCAGCGAAGCCAGCTTGGCCGTGTCCATCCCTTCGCCGTTATCCTCAATCTGATAGACCCGTCCCTCCTCCGTACGACGGCACGAAATGCACAGCTTCCCCTGTCGGCCCCCCAGCTTCTTAAAGCCGTGAACGAACGCATTCTCGACGAGAGGCTGAAGAAAGAACTTCGGCACCTCGTCGCTGCGCAGCTGCTCGTCGATGACGTATTCGACCTGAAAGGCGTCTTCGAACCGCTTGCTCATAATCGTCACGTAGCCTTCCAGATAGGTCAGATCATCCTGGAAGCGGACCAACGTCGACTCGTGCTTGACCATATATTTCATCATGTTGGACAAGCTCACGACGATATCGCTGATCTCGTACTCCTCTTTCTCGAGCGCCATCAGACTGACCATATTCAGCGTGTTGTACATAAAATGGGGATCCAACTGGAGGTTCAACGCTTTGATCTGTGCTTCCTTCTCGCGTATTTGCGTTTCGTAGTTCTCCTGAATCAGCTTGACGATGTTCTCGTTCATGTCGTTGAATTTCTTCATCAGGATGCGGAACTCGTAGCTGCCGCTCTGCTTGAAATTCGTTGCGAACCGTCCTTCTCCCGTATTGACGATGGCCCGAATCATCGTGCGGAACGGGTTCGTAATAAGCCTCGACAGGAAGTAAGAAAGCGCGATGAAGACGACGGTGATAATCCCGACGGAGACGAGCAGGTTGCGGACATATTGCTTGGTGACAGGGTCAAGCAGTTCGCTGGGCGGGATCACGGCAATGCTGAGCCAGCCCGTAATGTCCGAACGGGCGAACGCGACGACCTGCTCCTTACCGTGGATGCGCATCATCCGCACGCCGCTTTTCTCCTCCATCAACTCGGGGAGCATCGGCAAGTCCGCTTTCGTCGTCAGCAATGACCGATCGGAATGCGCAATGATCCGGCCCTTCGGATCGACGACCATGTAAGAGGCGCCGCTGACCGGAATGCTGCCGGCGAAGACGGTCGTGAATAGGGAATCCTTGAAGTTCAATAGCAGAGCCGGCTTGTCTTTAAGATCGGTGTAGGCCCGGAACTTCCCTTTATAGTAGGAGCCTTGAATCATCGAGATGGCAGAGAATAAATGTTTGTAATCGAAGTCCATCTTCTTCAAGTACGGAATTCGGTACATGTCCGCGAAGTTGTACGTCGGCACCCATTGGATCTTGCCTTTCCCGTCCTTGGCCGTTCGGTCCAAATCGGTGCCCTCGAAACCATTGATCGGAATGAAATTTTTGGCGTGCTCGCTATTGGCCGAGGAGGCCGTGCCAAAGATAAAATAGGAAGTCGCGACTTGCACGGAATAGATATCCTGCGATTGCGCGAAATATTTATCAAGAATGCCTTTTATCCGCAGATCGGCGGCAAGCACCTTCGTTTTGTTGTCGATATCCAGGGTCGAGAACGTCTCATAGAAATCGGCGTCTTCCATAAATCCGTAGATCATCTCTCGAATGCGGGAAAACTTCGCGTCGATGATCTCGTTGTTCTTGCGAACGATGGTGAAGACGTCCTTCTGCGCCATCTCGAGCACGGTGTTGCGATTCAGTCGGTAATCGCTGATGCCGAAGATAAGGATCGTGCCGGCGAGAAGCATAATATAGGTCAGCAGCAGCTTCGTATGCAGCCGGCCTTCTTTGAGCGTCCGCAGCCAGATCCTCATTTCGCCGCGCCGCCGCCGTGCATCTGCCGGAACGTTTTAGGCGAGATGCCGGTTTCGCGCTTAAACATTTTGTTGAAGTACGTCGCCGTCCGGAACCCGCTCCGCTCCGAGATGAGCGCGATCTTCTCGTCCGACCGCTCGAGCATCAGCTTCGCTTTGTTGATTCTCAGGTCCAGGAGATACTCCGAGAAATTCCGCCCCGTCCGCTGTTTGAACAAATTGCTGAAGTACGAAGCGTTGAAATGAAACATCGCCGCGACCGATTCCAACGAAATATCTTCCATATAATGCTGCTGCAAATAATGCTGGCAGCGCAGAATCAGAAGTCCGTTCTTATCCAGTTGAGTCTTCTCCGCAAGCTCGAGCAATCGCAGGACGAACTCCTTGAACCGCAGCCGCAGCTCCCGGTAATCCCGATAATGGCGGAATTGCTTCCGCAGCAGCGCATGATCCCAATCCGGAGAATGTGCAGGCAGCAGACTTTGCAAGCTATGGAGCAGTTGCCACACCATATGTCCAACCTCATCCCGGATCAGTTCGGGATCGGGATACGGGGATACCTCTCTCGGCTCGAAGAACGCATTGACCAGGTCCAAGGCCCGCGGGCGCTCGCTCGCTTTAATCGCCGCCGCGAGCGGCTCCGCGATTTCCTTTGCGCTCGTTATTCCTCTCTCGGCGAACGCCTGGACGTCCGATCTCCAGAAGACCGCATCCTCCGACGCATAAAACCGGTGCCGCAAGGCTAGCAGCGCCTCATCGTAAGCTTCCTTCACGACCAGCCTGAAATCGGGACTCACGCGGCTAACGCCCGCGGACACGTCTTCAAAGCCATCCGCTCTTACGCGCTCCAGGATCCGGCTGATCTTCGTGACGGTGTCCGAAGGTTTCGCCGCGAGGATAGGATTCAGCCACACCAAGGACGCCATGCGATAGCCGGCCACCTCTTGAAACGTCTCGCAATGACCCAGGGCTTCGGATTCGGCTGTCCAGTTTCCTTTGAGCGCCGCCATACGATCTCCATCAGACAGTCCGCTCAGTTCGAAGACGATTGCAAGTCCCGAACCGCTCGATGGCGCGTAGTGTTCGATAAGCTGCCGCTTTCGGTCGGTTAATGGATCTGTTATAATCTCGTGCCAGAATCGCTCTTTGTTCAACGCATGATGCTTGTTATCTTGGGCGAACAGTGCCTCGAGCTTCGCGATCACGCGCTCGATATCCGCAAGTCCAATCGGTTTGATCAAGTACTCGATAACCCGGTGCTCAATGGCTTTCTGCGCATAATCGAATTGCCCGTATCCGCTGATTAATACCGTCCGGATATGGGGTTTCTGATTGGCGATCCTTTCCGCCAGCGTGAGACCGTCCTCGTCCGGCATCCGAATATCCGTGAGCACGGCATTGACCGGTTCGCTCGTCAGCAGCTCCCAGGCCGACTTCACATCCGTCGCTTCCAACGTCCGGTAATCCGGCCGCAGCCTCCGAATAATCGCCGACAAGGCTTTCACTTGGCGCGCCTCGTCATCGACGATCATAATCGTCTTCATCTCCATCCCCTCCAAAAAAGAAAGCGCTAACAACAAATAATATAACCTATTTTCAGCACCTGAACGTATCACTTTTCTTCGAAAATAGCACGATTTTTGGGTTTGTCTTGGCAGTTCGAAAGACAAGAATACCCGTTCGCGATGCGTTTAATAAGAAATCTTACCTACATCCGTTTTAATAGAGTAAGCCATGTCTCGTGAGGAACTGACCCCAAAACGTGAGACAAATCAAAACACCTTCAAGAGAATTCGACCATGTCGTAAGATATGGTCATATCTCTGGAGGTGTTTTTCCCGGTAGAAATCAAGATGTAGGCCATTGAAATGAGACTGGCAGGAATTTCGGTGAAGGAAGTCATGGAGGAGCTTGGAATACGAAATAGGTCGCAAGTGAAAACGTGGATGAAATTGGTATCGCAAATGGTGAGTTGAGGCGGCTGGAACAATTTGACGTGATTCGGCTGTTTCCCAATAAACGTTTACCCAAACTGCATATTGGTGAATATTTATACATTTCTCATCATTTCTGAAAATCCAGTCTCATTAATTTTACTCGCATAGCTTCGATGTTGTTGTTCCACAATTCATTAGACGACAATTCATCTGGCGACTTTAACATCGCCATTATTCCCGAATTAATTAGAAAAAAAAATTTAAGGGCTCGTTAATGCAGTATACATCCATTGTATATTTATGCACATGCAGTATTCCTTAAGATCCAAGTCAATCGTGCAATAAAAAAGCAATTTGACTTTGGAAAATCCAAAGACAAATTGCTTATAAATACTTATTTTTTTTAGAACGAGATGCTACGCTGCAAGTGCCATCACTTTAATAGCTGTCATTCTTGGCTAGAACATGAAAGTCAGTCAGGGCATTCGGATCTTGTCCATTGTATCCCTCAATTACCCAGGGAGTATCAATTTTCGATTCTTGGCTTGGCCGGATTACAGCTTGGTGGGGGGAATGCTCCGCTTTGGGCGAGCTTAATTAAATAATAGCATTCCTCCCGAAACATATGGTCCGGTATAAGCGGATTGATACGGCTAAGAAGTTCGGCGCTCAGGTCGAGTTGTTCGACTTCTTGCAGGAATGCTTGAAATATATTCATTTCCATTTCAATATCTCGATGGAACTTTGAGATCGAAGGGTAACTTTTCTTCATCGTTCGCAAATAACCGGTCAATTCAATCGCCTTCAGATAGAACTGCTCGAAATGCTTTTCGAATTCCATGCTTTTTTGCATCAGTCTCTTCTCGACGGGATCGAGATCGATGGCGATCACAGCGGCATGACCCGCTGCATCCGGCAACCAAAGTAAATCATGGTGGAGAGGATGATAGATCGGGACATTGTTTCCTTTTAGCAGTTCTTGCAAAATCTTTGCATACTCATCCAGTTCGTTTACCATATGGTTTAGAAAGGTCGGAGACATTGCCAGCTGAACTTGATTGAGGAGTCTGTGGTCAAGGAGATCGAGCTTGAACTTTCGAAGATCCGTTACGGCTTCGTAAGCTTCAACACTAATGGCTTCGAGTGAATGACCTGTTCCGTTTTCACGAGCTTGGGCAAGTAGATCGTCGAACAGTATCTTGAAGGACTCTGCTTGTTCGATATCCCTTTTTTCATTGGATGATAAGGCCCCTAGAATAAATCTGGCATGATCACCAAGGATCTGGAGCCAGAATTGATGCTCGAACCAAGCTTGCTCAGACATCTTGCTCCCCCCCCTTGTTACCTGTGTAAATTATTTCAAAAACCATCCTTTTCTCATGATTACAGTATGAAAGCACTGTGACAGATATTCGTCTGCGTAAACGCTAAGAAGTCGCTTGAGTGATAGCAGCCAAACATCAGTGCCAATCGCGTTATTTTGTTCATCGTCAGGGTATATGCGATATTTGTACGCTTTATAGATTAACAAGCCACAAAGCCTCCTTTCTGGAAATTTCAAGCTAAGCAAAGTGGAGGATGAATCGTACATTTTTTGCCGCGAAGGTTTGCAGTAGCAAGCCCCGTCACCCCTAGTCTTCCTTCACGAGTATGGTACGGTTCACCGCGCTGTCTGTAACGGCAAGTTTTAATTTAATTAACACAACTTCTTTACTAGGCGACTCAGCGTTGTTTCTCCCGGACATGCCTGCAGTTCCGAGCGCGTTTGTTTGCTCGGTCCCCACCTACCTTTGTGGTCATGACGGTCAAAATCCGGTTATAAGCGGTTGTGGGGATCGGATAACCTTTCCGGGGGCGGGAAATAATAGTACCAATCTGTACGCAAAAGGTGGGAATCCGTTGGCTCTCCTGGTCTTCTGCAGTATATCGGTGCTGCTCATTCTTACTTTATCCGTAACGAAACGCCGGCTGCATCTCTTCGAAGGCATCATCGTATGGGTCCTTACCGTATTGCTTCAAAACAACTTCCATTGGTTGATCGGATTAAACTATAAGCTAGTCGAACTGTCGCTTGATTGGATAGACTATCTGGTTTACGATACGAATCGCAGCATAATAGTTCCGATCGGCATGATGCTGTTCCTGGAGCTTCACTCATCGCTGGACCGGAAGTGGAAGAAGCTTCTGAACGGGGCGATGTTCGCTGCGCTTTTTGTCGGACTCGAATACTTGGACGATGCGCTTGGCATCCTCAGCCACAGCCGAAATTGGAGGGTATGGTATTCCTTTGCCAATTGGAGCTTGAATCTACTGGTGTTGTGGTTGGCTTTTACAAAAATCCGGTCCATCGCCCGAAAGGAAGTGAGGATATGAGGTTACCCGTGCACTTTGACGGCAACGAGTGGTTTTCGACGCTTTCCTTGTTGGCTATGATGGCGATTATATGGATTCTGCCCCGTCGCTTTCCGACAATCGTCTCAATCGTGTTTCTGGTCATTGGAAGCGGAACCGCCCTGTTTGTTGACTTTCACTTCGGTCTCCCGCCAGTGGACATGTACGATGTCAACGATCTCTCGTATTATGAATGGTTTGATTTATTGAATTTCTTTCTGTACAGTCCGTTTGCCTATGTGTTTCTTTATCTATTTGATTGGTGGAAACCGAAGGGGATTCGAATCAGTTTGTACGTACTCGCTTGGTCTATTGTGGGACTTGCCTACGAATGGGTTTCCGTTACTTATTTCCATCTGTATAATTACCGGAAAGGGTGGCAATTCGGGTATTCCTTCGTGTTTTATTTCGCCTCCCAATCCTTTACCGTGTGGTTTTATTATCTGGTGAAGCAATGTTATAACCGCACGAAGAACAGGACAGGCCCGGAGTGGGCTTGAAGAGGGGATAGCAGCTTCTGGGTAAGCGTAAAATAGCCCACATCTAGTCAAAATCCAAGATGTGGGCTATTTTACGCTTAACTTAGCCTTTAAACACCCGGCAGGTCAGCGGGATCTTCGATGACCATGGCATTAGAGCATCCAACGCCTGCGGATCCTACGGATCGTCCCGCTGCGGGAGCTGTTCGAATAGATACTTCAAGTATTGAAACGGATTCAGGCCATTTTCTTTCGCGGTTTCGATCACGCTGTAAATCGTCGCGCTCGCCTTCGGTCCGCGAGGCGTGTTGGCAAACAACCAGTTCTTCCGCCCGATCACAAACGGCTTAATCGACCGTTCGCTTCGGTTATTGTCGATCTCCAGTGAAGGAAGCTTTGATCCGGCGGATAATGCGACATACGAACGGTATTCATATTCATCTCTTTCATTAATTCAATATCCGCGCGATCGATTGCAGGACTGATCGTTCGGCCGGAATCCGGATGGAAAGCATGACGGTTAGCACCCTTGAAAATAATCTTTTTGTCGTTAATGTAAATCCCATCGTTCGACCTTACTTCAATCGTTCTGAAGCCAAACCGTTCGGCAGTCTTATGCACGACCGTACCCGAATTTTCCAGTGTGACTTCCACTCTGTACAGGTTGGGTGTCTCAGCCGTCCACAAATTGGGGTTCAAAATTGTCGTATTCAACGTTGTTTTGGTTGCTCCCGCACTGATGGATGCCGTCATCGGCGAACCTACCGCAACGCCGTCCAACGTCTTGATTTGAGCCTTGATCGTATTGGCGGACGTGATGCCTTGCGTATGAACATCGACCTTAAAGCTGCCGTTGGCTTTCCCATCCACAGCGATTCTGTCAATGTACTGTTGAGGCCTCGCTTCCAAATAAACAGATCTGTAGATACCGCCGAACTGCCAATAATCAGCTTCCCGTTCCGCAGCATTGACGCTGGCGTTCGAAGAATATTTGGCAACCGATACCTCAAGCAAATTATTGCCTGTCAAGTTAACCTTGTCTGTGATATCATACTTGAATTTTGCCGATACTCCGTTGATCTTAACCGAGGTGCCCAAAGATATCGTTCAGCTGTGGAAAGCGGAACATTTCGATCCGGACTCACTGATGGACCTATACGTAGCTGCCGGCGCCAAGTATTTCGTCGCGCAGGCGATGCATCACGACAACTTCTTCAACTACGACTCGAAACTCCACCGTTTCAATTCAGTCAACATGGGACCGAAAAAAGATATCGTAGCGCTATGGAAAGCGGCCGCTTCCCGCCGGGGACTTCCTTTCGGTCTGAGCGAGCATCTGGGAGCGACGTTCAGCTGGTTTAAATTCAATAAAGGACTGGACAAGGAAGGTCCTTATGCTGGCGTCCCTTATGACGGCAATGACCCGGAGTACGAGGATTTATATTTGCCGAACCGCGAGCATTACGATCCGGACAATCTGTCGTCCGAGCCAAGGCCTTGGTATACGGATAACCCTTGGTGGCATCAGCGCTGGCTCGACGTGATGAAGGAAATCATCGATCTGTACCAGCCGGATCTGCTGTACTCCGACGGCGGGCTGCCGTTCGCAAGCGCATGGGATAGAACGAACGCCTCCTTGGATGACCCCCTCTTCACAGCCGGACTGCAAGCGGTCGCGCACCTGTACAATACCAACGCAGCTGCAAATGGAGGGGCGAGCCGCGCGCTATATAACCAGAAAGACCGCAGGCAGGACGTGTACCGCATCGGGATCCTGGACATTGAACGCAGTCAAGAGCATGACATCAAGCCTGACCCGTGGCAGACCGATACTTGTGTCGGGGATTGGTTCTACCATGTGAAATCCGAATACAAGAAACCGGGGCACGTCATCGAGATTCTGGTCGACATTATTGCCAAGAACGGTAACCTGCTCCTCAATATTCCGCAGAAACCGGACGGTACGATTGATGACGAATGCACGTATATCTTGCAAGAGATGGCCAAATGGATTCGGGTTTGCGAGGAAGGCGTATACGGCACTCGGCCGTTCCGCGTATCGGGTGAAGGCCTCTCCCGCGTCGTCATCGACCATTTTACGGAGGATCGGGTGGATTGGCACGCTGGCGACTTCCGTTTCACGCAAAAAGGGAATACGCTGTACGCCTTCCAGATGCGGTGGCCGGAGGATCATCGCGCCGTGATTCGTACGTTGACGCCAGCAGACCAAGTGAAGTCGGTCCGGCTGCTTGGCGTTGGTGAAGTTCCGTTCGAACAGTCGTACGGCGCTCTGATCGTATCGCTGCCGGACAGACGTCCTACGCCATACGTGAACTGCTTAGCGATCGAACTACATGCTTAATCCCAAGCCAAATAGCGCAGCCGGCTGACGTTACCCGCGCAGCCGGCTTCGTAGTTTACTATAAGAGGATGCATTCCGATTATGGTTAGGCAAATATTAAGCTACGAGATGAGAAATTACTCCTGTTCAGAGCGCAGTTGTCCTACAAAATACTTCTTTACAACAGCGTATGCCAACTTTGGTCTGCGGTACCGGTCGACGATTCCCTTGCTGTTCTGCGTTCCGGCGCGGGTCAGCAGCCATCCCGTCCCTTCCGTTACCTTGCAATCGCTAAATTGCCAGATCAGCATGCCGGACAAGAATGGGACGGACGTATAAGCTTCCAGATTGCGCTCGATGATTTCGGCATGGCGCTCCTCCGTTCCTTTCACCCGGCTCGGATCGCGATAGCCATAATAGCCGTCGGCCCCAAATTCGCTCATGATCATTGGCTTCCCCAGACCGCCGGCTTCGTCCGCCCACCGCCTCGCCTCTTTGACAAGCTCGAGCGGATCTTCATCTCCGTACCAGAGCGGATACAAGTTGAACGAGACAATATCCGCAAGGTCGAAGCAAAGCTCGCGTTCGCGGTGATGCGAAGCAAAGCTTAGCGGTCTTGACGAATCCATCGCCCGGATTTGCTCGAGCTGCGACCGATAGATCGCCCGGCCTTCCGGCGTATCGCTTGCGCATTCGTTCAGTATCGCCCAGATGATGATGCTCGGATGGTTGTAATGAGTCTCCACCATCTCCCGGTTGCAATCCTCGCATTGTTTGGCGAACAACGGATGCTTCATTTGCTCCAGACTAAGACCGCGCGCATGATTTTCTTCCCATACGAACAAGCCCCGCTCATCGCACAAATCAAGGAACCTTTCGTCGTTCGGATAGTGGCTGGTCCGGACGGAATTGGCGCCCATGTCCAGCATCAATTCGATGTCGTGCACCATAAGCGGGTAAGGAATGGCGGCTCCTGCCAGCGCATGATCCTCGTGCCGATTGAAGCCCTTCAGCACAATGTCCTCGCCGTTTACCTGGATGCGCCCGTTCTCCGTTGACACCGTTCGAAAGCCGACCCGCTCGATCAAATCGTCCACGGGAGCTTCCTGCCCCTCCATATACAAATTCGCTTTCAGCAGATAAAGCGTTGGATCACTTGCCGACCAAGGAGTAATGCCAGGAAACGGCTCCGTAATCGATAGCTCGACGGTTTCACCCGGCATCACGCTCGCCTCGCCTGCGGCAATGTCCCGGTCCGCCAGACTGAGCTGCAGCCGAGCGCGACGAGCCCGTCGCCCGATATTCCGTATATAGAGCCGAATCGTCCCCTGCCAGCCTTCAGCCGTACGTATCGGCGTAAACGCGATTCGTTCAATGAACAACTCTTGCAGCAGCTCAATGGCCGCAGGTCGGATTAAGCCCCCATAGGTATAATAATCGTTCGGAACATGAAGCGCGGACGATTCGCCGAACGAATTGTCCACGATCACGGCAACTTCATGCGTTCCCGGTTCGACATCCGGAATAACGAGAGCAAACGGCGTATACGCATTGTAATGGTGCCCTGCCGGTATACCGTCAAAAAAAACATCGGCTGTATGGCTCGCGCCTTTGAAAACAAGCCGAATTGCGCCTTTCCGCGTTATGTCTACCGTTCGCCGGTACACGGCTTTTCCCCGCTAGGTTGAAAACTGCGGATGCATCTCCCAACACCCGGGTACGGGCATTCGGTATTCGTAGCCGGACGGCAACCCGTCCTTTCCGTTAGTCGGTTGGAAATCCCAATCGCCTTCCAACTCTTGCACGTCGCGTATTTCATTCGTTCTAAATAGTCGCAGCAATGGTCTCCCCTCCAAACTCAAATAATTCGACGATTGCTCTTATATTCCATTACTTTCACATCAAATTATAGAACACGGTTTCATTGTGAACCTTGATTTTTAGGTCATGGAAATAGCATGATTTAGCCTTTAGGACTCACTCCTGTTGCCAACAACGATCGATTGCAAGCAAATCTAAACGGCCTGAGTCCGATAGATGACCGGATCAAGGCCGCCGAAATAACTTTAATTCATTCATAGTTATTTATGGACTGTTGAAAGAATTCTTGTTCTCTCCATCGTGTGGGAGCCATATGAAAATGTTTTTTAAACAGCTTCGAAAATTCCATCTGATTGACATATCCGACGCTATTGGCAACTTCTTTAATGGTCATACTGCTTTTTTTGAGTGTTTGCGAAGCCATCTCCATTTTAAGAGAAATGATAAACTGCTGCGTGCTTATGCCGCATATGCTTTTGAAGATACGAGCCAGATGACTGCGGTCTATGTTTAAAAAATGTGCAATTTCTGAAACGGATATCCTTTTGTGAACATTGCTTCTTATATAGTTTTTGGCATTCGAGACATAAGTTTCTGCTGTATTCTCATCTTTCTTTAATAATTTGCCCTTCGTAAGTGCCGTGATCAGTGACCAAAAATGGCTCATGATGGTTTCGAAGTCCGACCAGCCTAAATCTATGATTTGTTTAAGTGCGTTTCCAACACCATTATCATCATTTATAACGTGGTTTTCGTGCGAGAAGCCTGTCACAGCCATGAGCTTTTCCGAAAAGCTGCCGTCAAACTCAATCCAGCGATAGAGCCATGGCTCATTGTCATCCGCCTTATAATATGCCGTTTGTCTCGGATAGATCAGAAAAAACTGTCCAGCGTGTACGTTATAAGTTTTGTTATGTATATGCAATTCGCCTTGCCCGCTGTAAATGTAATGGATGACATAGAAGTTGCGCACTGCAGGTCCAAAAGAATATCCGTTTTCACACTGTTGTTCACCATATTGCATGGGATAAATATCAGATGAGATTAATGGGCTTTTTGCATAATAGAGTTTCATTGAATTCAGCTCCCGTAACGAATATATCACATTTCCCCATAATCACTCGATAAAAACACATTTATCAACTGGTTTATTTGTCCTATCATAACAATGAAAACGCTATTTTAAGGAGGATTTCTTATGGACAAGTTTATGAATATGAATTCAAAATCTACCTCCGTACCGGCTAGAACTACATCAAGGACTGCGCCTGACGAGATCACGGATCCTGACTATAGGTTTCCGGCGTTCACGAACGGCAAGGTGCTTCTGAATAAAAAGCAGGGATGCCTCCCTGCCATGGGCTGGAACAGTTGGAATGCATTTGGCAGCAAGAACAACGAGATACTCACAAAGGCAATGGCAGACGCCATGGTTGATTTGGGACTTGCGGATCTGGGATACAAGTATGTCGTGCTCGATGACGGCTGCTATAAGTCCGAACGCGTCAACGGATTGCTTTCCAACGAAACGATTAAATTTCCAAGCGGCTTCAAGGCATTATCCGATTACATCCACGGCAAGGGACTTAAATTCGGCATGTACAATGATATAGGCACCCATCTTTGCGCAGGCTCTGCGGTAGGTACTTGCGGCTTCGAGGATGTCGACACGAGGTCTTATATAGACTGGGGGGTTGACTTCATAAAGGTCGATAACTGCTACTACCTCTGGGACAATGCAACGTTCTCAGACTCAGCAAATGCAAAATATTCCTATGCCCCGAATATCAGAAGCATAACGGTTATCGGCGAAGAACTGAATGTTACTTTAAATGCGGTTAAGGACGGTGTGCTTCGAGGCCAGGGCGCATCCAAAAACCGTGGCGACTATGTGACGAATATCGGTACATTCGACGGAACAAACGTGGGGATAACGCCTGTTGGAGACCGCTGGGGCGAGCTAGAGTTTACCGTGAACGCACCCGCAAGCGGAAGTTACGCCATAACCGTAAATTTCGCAAGCGGCGAGGAGAATGGCACGGGACGCTGGCTGCAGCTTGCGGTAGGTACCGCAGAGAATGAAACTCGATATTTTGATAACATGCTCCCTCTTACCCTAAGTACAGCTGACTTTGCGGATTCGGAAGAAATAACGGTAACCTTGATTGAGGGCGAAAATATCATACGTCTTATGAACCACAGAAGGCAGGAAAATACCCTTAATTCCTATGCGGCTTTGCTCGAAGGCTTGAACAAGGCTGACCCTGCCCATGATATTGTTCTCTCAATCTGTGAATGGGGTAAAACACAGCCGCAAAACTGGGGATATAAGGTTGGAGACTCCTGGCGCATCCTTAATGATATCACCTTCCGTGTCGGCTCTGATGGCGATCCGGGCTCCGCCGAATGGAGTTCAAACCATACCGCAAGCATAACCTCGCAATATAGCAAGGCAGTTATAATGGACGAGTTCGCCGGAGTTGACAAGGGGTGGAACGATCCCGATATGCTTGTCATCGGCATGAACGGTATCACAACGACCATGAGTAAAACTCATATGACGATGTGGTGCATGATGAATGCTCCGATTATGCTTGGAATGGATTTAAGACGGGTTGCAAAGGGTGACGAGCTATGGATGATTATTGCGAACCAAGATGTAATCGCTTTGAATCAGGATCCCCTCGGTATCCAGGCCAAACGAATTTACTGCTCGATCGATAATGCCAACCCCGATACGGCCTATATCGCGAATACCAACCGTGTTGATATTCTCGTAAAGCCTCTTGCGAACGGAGATATTGCCATATCCTTTATAAATCTTGGCGACTCAAAAGATACGAAGGAGCATTCCGTTGATGTAAGCCGCATTATCGATTATCTGGGGCAGAAAATAATGGATGCTGAAAAATTCAAAAATGCTGCGAGCTATTGCCTTAAGGATTTATGGACAGGCGAGGTTACAACAAACACTTTAAGAACCTTCTCTGTTACGGGCATTGACGCCTATGACAATGTGACCATAAGAGTTACTCCTGTTTAACCCGAGAACTTCCCTAGGAGAATAAGAATGGAAACAGCCATAAACTTTGATGCGGAAGCCAATCTTCATCCTGAGAATCATGTTACGACTGAACAGTTTGTGACCATGGTCATTAGAAGCAGTAAAGGCCATATTGAGCCAACTCGTGTCAGTTGGTCATCGGGATATATGGACTACGCGCTGTATAAGGGAATAATTGAGGATTATGATCTAACGAACAGAAGTAAACCTATTGAGCGCCGTTCAGCTGCAAGAATCGTTCACGAGGCGCTGTTAACAGAGTTCGGAGAAAAAGATGAGTATGAATGGTCGGCGGCAGAAAATCTTAGGGACTTATATTCCTGCCGCACATGCGTTATGCATATCGCGCAGATGGTTGTGAAAGGCATAATGCCCGGTCGTGACCCTAATCTGTTCGACGCTGCGGGCAGCTTAACTCATGCGGAAGCCGCAGCGGTTGTCGTAAGAATGCTTGATCGGGAGCAGCGTATTCCTCCGACTGAGGGCAGAGGATTTCAGAGTAAACATCTGTCCCCCGATGAAGCATCGGAGCTGATGTTAAAGGATCCTGCTGCAATGCTTATCGATGTACGGACAAATGAGGATTATAAAAGAGGGCATATCAAGGAAAGTATTTGTATTCCGTTACATGACCTGTCCAATAACCCGTTCTCGGTATGTGTTAGAAAAGATACACCCTTAATCCTTTACTGTCGAAAGGGGTATACGAGTTCTGTAGCGGCACAGGCGCTGATCGATGCAGGCTATAGCAGCGTCTACACGATACCAGGTATAGAGCAATATCCGTATCGTTTACTATAGGAGACTGTGACGCCACACAATCCTCCTCCCCGCCCCCCACTGTGTGGCGTCAGAAATAATGAGATAAATGCGGCGGGAAACCTTGATTTATCAAGGGCTGGCATGGGCGAATTTGAAAGAAGCAGCGCCAAAGCAGCTGCTCCATTTTATCGTTTTTGTATTCATCCAAACCATGTTGCTACCACAGATATAAGTCATTGCCTTTCAGCTTGAAGACGGCTTCCATGAAGTAATAATCGCCATAGATGATCGGGTGATGGTGGGCCTTCGTATGATACGAGGCGGATCCGCGCTGAAGAATAGCGTCCGACGCATGGGACCAATCGCAGCGTTCATCGACGACTCGGAGCAATTTTATCGCCGCGTCCAGATAAAGCCGTTGCTCGTACTCACCGACGACCTTCGCAATCTCGATTAACCCGCATGCTGCAATCACGGCCGCCGTATCGTCTTCCAGCCTCGGCTCTGCCGGCTGTCTAAAATCGACCGGAATGACGCCGTGTTCCGCCATATTCGCCACAAAATAATGCGAGATGCGCTTGGCCGTCTGCAAGTATTCGTCCTTCCTCGTATGGATGAAGCTCATCATATACCCGTACAATCCCCAAGCCTGGCCTCTCGTCCACGAAGAGCCTTCCTCATACCCTTGACCGCCATGCGTACGAACAACGCCGCCATATTCGGGATCGAATTCCACAATATGATGGACCGATCCATCCGGTCTGACGAAGGCATCCATCGCCGTATCGGCATGCTTCATCGCGATCTGCTTGAAGCGGGCGTCCCCCGTTTCTTCCGATGCCCAGTAGAGAAGCGGGAGGTTGAGCATGCAATCGATGATCGCCCAGCCTCTTGTGTCGCCTTCCTCCAGATCGTTCCACGCCCGGATAAATCCGCCGGCCAGGTTGAATCGACCGGCAAGCAGGTTCGCGGCATGCAAGGCCCGCCTGCGTGATGCCGGGTTCTTCGTTACTCTGTAGTTCGCCACGCTGGTCGGCAGCCACATGAACCCGACATCATGATGCAGCCCATAGAATTCCTCGAAGCAGCGATCCAGCATCTCCTCCGAGATTGCGGCGATCGTTTTGTATTCCTCTCTTCCGGTCTCGTGATGCATCAGCCACATCATGCCGCCCCAGAAGCCATTGGTCCACCAGTTGATGCCATCTGCCACATCTCCAGACGGATTGTGAGCAGCGCGGTCATCATGCGTGCCGTCAACCGTTGTGTATGGGATTTTGTGCCGGGATTTCTCGCTGACCCAATCCATCTTCACTGTCAGTCGGTCGATGACGTCTCGAAGCCATTGTTGATCTTTCGTTTGCAGCATAGTCGAATTCCTTTCCTTCGCCTCGTCGATCGATGAGCTTCCTTCCTTTATTGCACCGTCTGTAATCGAGTCGCCTTGAAATAATATCCTCAACTGAATATCGGTCATTATCTATGACTCTCCGTTCAAATCAAATCCGACTGTAACATCCTCTTCGGATTCAAGCGTCATATGAACATGTTTGCCGAACCAATCCGCCAACGCTGGTGTTTCACAGCCGTTAACCGTCGCCTTGAACCAGGGAATGCCCGCTTTCAACTTTATTTTATTGGCATTGGAAATCGAATGCAGAGTCACCTTTATTCCCCTTTTAACCAGGTCCCATACCAATTGTTTGACTTCCACCCGAGTCCTTGCCATAAGTCCGTACACGGCCCCGGCTTTCCATTCGGGAGGCTGCGCCGGAAGAACTTCGATTTCACCGGTATTGGAAAATAGCAGCGCTTCGTTTATCGCTCCCATGGTTCCGAACAACGTATCCGTACAATAGCTGTCGCATCTTCGGTTGGTATCATGATCCGTCATTAAACTGGCGTAATAGCCCTGATCCGTCATCATCGGCAGAAGAGAATCGACGACCCCGCTGCCATTTTTCAACCGTGCATATACGAGCGCCTTATTCATCCAACCGTGCCCCGCCGTCGCATCGCCCGTATTGGATTTATTTCTGTTCTATATCGCGATATCCGCCGCTCTCGCGAGCTCCCTATCGTTCTGCGTTTCATAGGCAGGCCATGCCGGATAGAGTTGACTCAAATGGCGGTGGTGGTTGTTTTCGGTATATTCACTCATCGCCCACTCGCGCAGCGCGCCGTCCTTGTCGACCTTGTATTCCGGCAGCCGCTGCACGTCTTGCCTTTCTCATAGCGCGCATGGCCGTCTGCATCCGCGTAATATTCCGGCGTGCACAGTTGCTCCCAGAAATTGGCCTGCTTTGTAAGAAATGGCAGCAATATATCCTGCTCCAAATCCAATTCTCCCTTGCCGATCATGTGCGTGAATTCCTCATCCGTCAGTCCCCCGTCCCTCACGCCGAGAAGCGGCTTCAGGTCGTGGATCCTCATGCTGCCGGAGATCGGAATCCGACGATTGCCATAACACTGCCAATACTCGAAGATGGGAAGCAGACACCAGCTTGCGCCGGCGTTCCAATATTCGAACGGATAGTCATTGTCGTATTCCACGTGCATCCCGCGGTCACCGTCCGAATTGACCGATATCTGCAGCGCATCGTGCATCCCGTACGCCATTCGCGCATTGTATTCGAAGTCGGGCGCGTTCCTCAAGAAGAAGGCGATATACACGAGTTATGCTTGCGTGAAATGACCTGTATTCATCGGAGAGACCTGCAAATTTACGTTGGCGTCGAGCGTATAGATCGCACGCCAGCCGGGATTCCACTCTCCCGTCCACATCCTGTATAAACGCGGTGCGCTTGAACCGCTGCAGCAGATTAGCGCATACCGCCCCTGATTGTATACCTGCTCCATGAATGCATGATTGATTCTCGTGTCGGATTCCTTCTGCGCGTTAATCAGCGCCGCGTTATCAGCGTCTTTGAAATCCTCGTCACCTTGAAGCATGAACCGTACAGCGTTAAATTCCGAAGCGTGTTTCGCGGCGTGAGGCGCGAGGGCGGCGTCATAATCGAAATGGCCGGAAGGATCGGTATATTTCTCCGCGACGGCATTCGTGTTATGGAACAGTTCGTCTATAAGAGCGTGTTGCGTCATCCCGGCAAAAGCTTCGATTTCCCCCATATCGAACGTCCTGTTCGATTGCGTAATGAGGTAGACGGCATCGGCTCCGACCACTTGAATGGCGGGATTCTGCACCGATCCGACATTCATCGGTTCGTTCGTGTCCGTAAGCTGCACCCGCTTCTTGGTTCCGTTCACGACAATAATCTGCGTCAGGCCCGCATATCCGCCATCCATCAGCTCGCTCCCCGGATAGGAGGGATAATGGGCAACCTGCGCCATATATTCCGCATTCGGATCCGCCAGCTTTTTATAGCGGAGCGCCATGACCTCGGACATACCGTTATGGGCCTTGTACATGCCGGAAATGTCATCGATCGAGATCATCATGTTGATTTTGGCGCCCGTGGAGGACTGTGCGATTTTCGTAATCGCGACGTTGTCTTCCCTGGATGTAAAAGAAGTCCGGATCCAACCGCCAAACTCGTCGGTATATCGCACGCCCGTTTCGGCCGTTTCGTAATTCGTCCATCTCTGGTAATCCGACACAGTTCCTTTATTCATCACGCTTAATCTGAGCTGGTGGCCGGGATGATAGCTGTAGAAGAACGTTCTTCGCCTTGTTCTGCCGTCGGCATGCGCAATCCTCCATTGATCGTTAAGCTGCAAAACATTCCGTCTGGCATCTGCAAGCTGACCGGATAAAATGATCCGTATACGGCGCGCCTGAGGTGACATAACCATTCTCGCCGTTCCCGCTTACCATGCCGTCCCGCCAGGCTCTTCCGGGATTCGAGGCCGGAATCTCCGTATAGGTTCGAGCGTAATTCCCCTTATCGTACATGCGTCCGGATTGGATCACATTCGCCATGATTTACCCTCCAATCTTAAGCGTAAGGCCATTCGAGAAGGGCCCCCAATCAATCTTCCGCTCTAAGATTCAACTCAAACTCCTTGTCGCGGTCACAGATCAGCACACCCCCCACGACTTCCAGCTTGGCCACCTGAATGGACGAGCGGCGCCATTCATACGTGTTCGAATCTTCATGATGCCCATGAACACGGCCAGGATGAGTGAAATAAAAGATATACCCCTCATCTCCTTGTACGACCACATCTGCGTGAAGGCCGATCGTCCCGTCATCCTCACGCCTGCCGGGTTGGTCGAGAATGATGCCGTTGCGTTCCCACGTCTCTAGATCATCGGAACGGTACACGCCCTGCCCGCGCCACTCGTCTAGGATAAGCCAATAATATCCTTTCAAACGGAACACATTCGGTCCTTCGTGGCCTCTTTCGGTTATCACCGGACCAATCGGCTGCCAATCATGCAGATCCTTGCTCTCGGCAGCGTAAGTATGATTCCGCTGCTTAAACCACATTCGAAACATGCCGTTCGGAAGCCGGTACACGCAGGCATCGATCACGTTCTCATCACTAATGCCAAGCGTGGACCGGAACGCCCAACGAATAAGGTCGGGGCTTGTATAATGCCGGATACGCGCCTTGCCCGTCCAATCTTCCGGTACGCCGTGGACGTAAGTGACATACATATGGTACAGCCCGTCATGCCAAATGATTTCAGGCGCCCAGAACGTATTTCTACCCCAGTTTGTTTCGAGACCTTCCAAGGTTCCCCGATATAACCAGGTTGCTCCGCCATCCGATGAAGAAGCAACACCGAGATCGGTACCATGCACCCACCCGAATTTCGGCACTTCCTGCGTTGCCCGGCGGTTCGTATAGATCATCCACCATTCCTTGTCCTGCATATTCCATATGACGACAGGATCCGCCGCTCCGTCATAGATGGGGTCCCTAAACAATGGCGATTTCAATCATTCTCCACTCCTCGCGACTTCGTAACCAAATTGGCCGACATCAATATAACCCTGCTCACTCTCGCAGTTAAAGCTATATAGCCCGATCCGATCTCCCCGATAATTCCCCCACCCTAGCTGATAGGCGTATCCGAAGCTTGCGTAATGAACCCCATCGACGCTAAACTCGAACCGGTTGATCCCGTCTATGTTCCATTCCGACCTTAACCAAAGGGTGGAACCGGTTAATACCTGGCCCCATTCAATCGATCCCGCATGGTCGAACTTCAGAACCCTTGTCCCATTCTGTTGGTGTACGCCAATGGTGCAATAGGTTTTCGCAAAATGGCAAAGGCCGGCTTCCTGACCGTCAGCCATACCGCCAATATCCAGCTTTACGGTTGCCGCATTGTGAACGGTTCTGAACGATCGTTGTGTAATGACGTTGCAGACGGTAAAGAAGTTGCCCTTCTCGATCGGCCGGCACGCGTGCAGACGCAAATAACCGGGCCGTTCCGTCAACGACCATTTGTCGGCTCTCGGCTGATGATTCCATTCCCAATACGGCTCAAGCGCTACGCTATCAAAATCGTCGTATGTGGAAAGAACCGTTGGGGGATGCCCGTTAATCGGCTTCCTGCCTCCCCATACCATCTCTCCGATTCCGTCGTCGTCCGTATCGCTGCCGATCATCGGCCATCCGTCAATCCACGTTACGGGCAGCAAGTGAAGCGGTCTGCCGTCGTATCCGCCCATTCCTTGATGGCTAATGAAGTACCAATCCCCGGACGCCGTCTGGACAAGTCCACCTTGATTCGGCTCCCGGTCGATTTCCTTTCCGTGCGTATGAATAATCTCCTTTTCCTCATAGGGCCCATAAATATGCTCAGACCTTAACATCATGACGACTCGGACTTCAACGCCTTCCTCCAGGCGAACCTCGCTGTGGAAGAAATAGTAGAACCCGTTTATTTTGTAGATTTTATTGGCTTCGCTGCCTTTGTACTGATGAATGATCGTATCGCTGTCATTCAGCAGTTCTCTGCCGTCTTCGCTAAGTTTGAATAAATGGATGTTGTAGTTGTCCGCAAAATTCGTGGCAACGAAATAGCCTTGTCCGTCCTCGTCCCAGAATGGACAGCAGTCGTCCCAGCCGCTGACCGCCCAAACTTGATGAAGCGGCTCCCATGGTCCCGCCGGATCGGCAGCCGTGCTCATAAACAATCCTTCATCAGGCGTGAAGAAATAGACCCAGTACTTATCCTTGTGGAATCGGATCGCGCCCGCCCAGACTCCTCTGCCGTAACGGTTCATTCGATCATAGTTGTATTCCGGGCCGATCCTTGTCAATTCATCCACAACATGCCCGATCATGGCCCAATTCACCAGATCCTTGGAATGCAGAACCGCCATTCCCGGTGAGCAATGCAACGTAGAGGAAATCGCGTAGTAATTCTCTCCGACCCGAATGACATCCGGATCGCTATAATCACCCGGCAAGACAGGATTGACATAGGTGCCGTCCCCCTGATCTCCCCAAGCGCCCTCCTTTGATAACCGATAGTAGTGATCCTCCACAATTGAGTCATCCTTTCAAGTTGACAACTTGGTTATGAATCCCCCGGAAAACGATCAAAAACCTTTCCCATGGTTGACTTTAATGCCACGTATAGGCGTGTTCAAGTTCTCGTATTGTCAAAATGCCGATTTGATGTATTTTGAACTTGTTCAAAATAGCATGGCAAAGGTTCCCGATGTTTTTTGAACTAACATGATTTACCTAACTGGTCTTGCAATCCTTCTTCCTTCAGACACATGGAAAAGAAGCCCCTAATATTAGGGACTTCTTTAATCTTCTACAACTGCACGGACCTGTTCCCTCATCCGGCGTCAAGAGGTGGCATGCGCACTGTAGACAGCCCAGGTAACTCCGCCGTACAGGCTGTTTCGGTGTACTCAGTTTACGACCTGCCACCTTTGGTTAGCGCTTCTGCCTCCTCCATAATGGCCCAGGTCCGCCCCTTCGGACTTGCGGCCCATCCCGTCCAGATATAACCCCGTTGCGCGGTTTTGGATCCGCACTTTGCTGCCGTCTATCGAGACGGACCATTGCTGATTATTGCTGGTGCTTAAGCTCCATTGTCCGGCAGCGGAACCGTTCATCGTGCGGCCCATGCCGTCCAGGTATAGTCCGGTAGCGGCATCCTTAAACCTCACATAGTTCCCGTCAGTTTCCTCAATCCACCGCTGATTATTGCTGGTGCTGGAGCTCCATTGTCCGGCAGCGGAGCCATTGGAAGTTCGGCCTATTCCATCGATATATAAGCCGGTGCCGGCGTTGCTGAATCGGATCGAAGCCGTCCCCGAAGTTTCTCCTGTAGTTGCATTTGCGGCAGCGGATTTCGATCCTCCTGCTGCCTGTACTTGATAATAGTAGGTCGTATCAGGGGTCAAGTTTGTATCGCGATATAGTGTCGCTGCAGTGGGGGCGCTGCTAACCTTCGTAAAAATGCCGTTTGGATCTGTGGACCGGTAGATGTTATACCCTAGCGCACCAGGCACAGCAGTCCAGCTTAAGTAGATTGTATTCGAACCGGCTGCCGTTGCCTTCAATCCCGTTATTGAGCCTAATGTGATCTTGTTGCTCAAGCCATCAGCCTTAGCCGCATCTGGCGTGTACAGCAGCGTAGCTAGCGGATAATCCTTTCCTGCAACCTCCGGCATTCTGGTTTCATAGGCATAAGCCAGGTATTTGAATTTTTCCTGGGTCATATCCTGTCCTTCAATATATTTATAATAGTTGTATAGAACGCTGTTGAACCCATCGATTCTACCTCTTAGATCCGGATTGATCTTGTCAAAAATTTGACCGGCATAGCTTTGGTTGGCGGCTGCGGGCGTCCATGGCACATCATATCCCAGATGATACTTCAGAGCATAGGTCGTCCCTGCCAACAGTCGATCCTCGAGGAAGTTGAATGGATTCACCGCATTAGCGGCCGTGGACATGGTTCCGTCTACCGGGTCAACCTTCGTCCCCTGGGCGTAGATGGTCTGCGCCAATGTAGACAATCCGGCGATATTGGCGTAAGCATGTCCCACATCGCGGCCCATTTCCATTAACTGCACATGATAATCCGAAGGGTCGAGCGGTTCTCCCGTCATTTCATTCGTCGTCATCCATCGCATTTCATGCTTGATCGAACCGTTTCTTCCTCCATCATCGCCTGCGGCATTCACCATTGTTGCTTCTACGGCCTCCGCATACATCTCCAGGTCATTGGTAAAGATCGCCCGCGCCATTGTCCCCATGACCGTAAACTGATGCTGGTTCATGAAGAAAGAATGAGGGTTATAGGTGACCGAGCAAAGCTCCATCATGTTTGTAAAATTCTGAGTATCGGTTGACGACCATTTCAGACTTGCCGCCTGGGTATCGGAATACCTCATAATTTCGGCAGCCGCCGCGAGCAAATAAGTCATCGTCGCAAATCGGAAGCTCGTATGAGGAGCAACAGACTGTATGCCGGAATAAGCCCTAATGATAGACATCGCACTGGAACGGTACGTCTCATCGCCGGTAATATACCACATAACCGCTTGTTTAAAAGCGACTAAGGCGTCCGTATTCGCACGCGTTCCCACATAATCGCTTGGATTGGCCCAATACTTCCCGTTCTCATCCGTAAAGGCCCACGGCCCGCGGATATTAACGAAAAGATCATTTCCGGCTTCATATAAGATTCTTGGGTTCGGTCTGGATTGCGGGTCGGCCGCAAATGCCTGGAACGCCGTATTCCAAGGCTCGTCCCCTGCCCTAACATGGTCGCGCATATTGTCCAGATCGGCCAGCGACATGGCAATGCCAGGATGATGAATCGTCGCCGAAACCGTGTTTCCGTTTGCATCCGTATAGGAAGCATTCGTATCGGCGTTTACCGCCTGCGGCTTGTAAGGAGTAATCAGCGGTGAAACCGCTGCATGTGCCGTATCGCTACTCCCGAAACCGAGAACGGTTGTTACAGTCACCATAAAGCAAAGAACGCCGAGAAAAAAACGTTGACAGCGTTTTCCCTTTTTATCAAGGTTCATCTCATTTTCCTCCTTTTGCTTGCATCTTCTCACCGTTTCTTCTGCTGCAGCATGTCGGCGTTTGCCCTCATCTCACCCTCTCCTTCCATGTTCAAGAAGAGAAGCCCCCAATTTAGAATGAAGATTCGATTGGGGGCTTCGATGATTATGTCCAAGTTGACTCGTTTATCAACCTTTTTGCTCCTTGACGGTAACGGTGATCGTCTCACTACTCGTCTCGCCTGCCGCATTGACCAAGACGGCTTTGTACTCGTATATGCCCGGCGCTCTGCCGGAGATGCTTGTTGCCGCCTTTTGCGCTTTCGGCGTCGCTTCGGTCAGCGTCTGCGAATCGATCAATGTCCCTTTCTCATACAGGTGGTATTCGGAACCGTTCGTCCCCCACCACATGTTCATCGTTACATTGTAGCTGCCGTCGCCGTCCCAGTTGTTATGGGACAAGACCGGCTTGCCCGGCGCGGCGTCGGTGACGGTGACGACATGCGGGTCGCATTTCGTCGTGCCGAAGACATTCTTCAGTTCACACGTGTATGTGTACGTTCCGTTCGCTTTGCCCGCGATATCGGTCTTCACGGTTTGCGCCTGCGGCGAGTTATCCGTCAGCTTCTGCGTGTTAATCAACTGGCCATTCTCGTACAGCTTGAACTCGGTGCCGTTGTTCCCCCACCACAGGTTCATGGTGACGGTATAGCTGCCGTCATTCAGTCCCGTGTCATGTCCGTTGTTGTCGGACAGCACCGGTTTGCCCGGAGCACCGTTCGCAAGCGGTGTCACATCGTGCAGCCACTGCGCCCAGCGGACCAGAACCGCCGCCTGTTCGGACGTGAACACGTTACCGCTTTGCTTGTTCACGTCTGCGATATACGCTTGCAGCAGTTTACGAGCCTCCGCGCCTTTCCTTTCGGCCGCTTTCGCGTTGGCCGCTGCCAGCTTCTGGTGAAGCGATGCCACAACTTGCTGCGCATCTGCTGCCCCTGTTTCGGCCGCGAACGTACCGGTCAGCGCAGACAGACTGTCGAACGTCGCAGTTACGCTGTACGAATGTTCGGCTGATGAGCGGTGCCCGGCGGCATCCTCCGCTTCCGCCGTCGCCTTATGAACGCCCGGCTGCTGCGTGTACGCCTTGATATCCACGAGCGGAGCGCCGCACGTCGAGTTCGTCACGCCGGAAACGGTATCATCTGCTTCGCATGTGATGTTGACCGTCTGATCGATCGTATAGGACGGCTCTCCGGAGATCGCGAGTTGAGGCGCGCTCAGGTCGATCTTGGCCTCCGCCGATTTCGGGTTGCCCGAACCATTTACGGTCACTGGACGAAACAGCATCTGGTTCGCGCCTTCACGGCCGAGGACAACAGGCGCGTCGTAGACGCTCCAGCTGCTTCCGCCATCTAGGCTGTACTGGATATTCCCGTAAGCAGACAACGTCACCGTAACGGGTGCCGTATACCAGCCGTTCAGGCCGTTCGGCGCGGACGGATCGAGCGATGCCGTGATCTTGAGCTCCAGCGCATCCAGCGCTTGCAGCAGACTTGCGGCTGCCGCATCAATCTCGGCCTGTGCTGCAGCGGAATTGTCGTACACCGCTTGCGCCTCCGAAACCTCCGTCTGGAGCGCCGCATAGCTTTCCGCCGTATAATGCTCGGCGATAACGGCTGCCGCTTCTTCCAGCAGGAGCGGAATTAACGTTTTGTCCATCCAATTCGCCGAGTTATTCATGGCGGCTTTGACCTCGTCCGCGTTCAAGACGTAGTTGTAGACGCGGAATTCGTCGACCATTCCATTGAACAACGGATCGTTAAACTGGCTTTTGCCGATGTAATTTACGCCCGGTTTGAAATCGCTTGGCTTGATGGTCATGTTGGTATTCGTCGCCTTCAGCTCACCGTTCACATACAGCTTCGCCGTATTCGCGCCGAGCGTCACCGTCACATGCACCCATTGATTCAACGGCAGCAATGCGGTCTGCACGCTCTGCTCGCCGCCGCCGTTCTTCATCGCAAAACGCAGCGTACCGCTGCCTGATTTCGGCGAAAGGAACATAAACTGATTCGTATTGTTGCCGAAGTCGAATAGACGTTGCCAGTTGCCGCCGCCTCTCCAATTGACCCAGGTTGCCAGCGTGATCTCATCGTAACCGGCCAGAGTATGCGTCGACGGCAGCTTGACATAGTTGTCGGTGCCGTTCAGATTGATCGCTTGACCGACCTTTCCTTCCGTGTATACCGGAGTTCCGAATACAGCCGCTCCGGATGCGGACGACCCGAACGAATTATTCGCATTTCCTTCAAACGCATAGAGCGAGAGAGGGACGGAAACAAGCGACTTTTCCGCTTGGTCAAGCTGAGCGGCAAGCTGAGCCTTGTCGGCACCCGGCTGCGCCATCTCCACTTCGATACGTGCAGCTTCCTTCATATACAGGTAGTAGCTGCCCTTCGTATAGTCTTCCGCCGGAAGGATACCCAGCTTCACCTTAAACTCCACCGTCTGGCTGACCGCATATCTTCCGTTGCTGACCGTGAACGTAACCGGATGGCTGCCGTAATCCGCTTGGCCCGGCGTCCAGCTAAATACGCCGGTGGCTGCATGGAGTGCAGCGCCTGCAGGCAAATTCGCGGCGCTGTAAACGAGCGGATCGCCCGTCGGATCGGCTGCCGGAACCTTATAACTGAAGTTCTGCTTCGCCATAAGTTCCACCGTCGTATCGGGATCGATAACCGGCTGTCCTTTGACCGTGATTTTCATCGTTTTGGCAGAAGACAACTCACCTGCCGTCGCGGTAAAGGTTACGGCATGGACGCTGCCCTGTTCTTTGCCCGGCGTCCAGACGAACGTTTGGGCCGCTGCATCGAAGGAGGCTCCTTCGGGCAAACCTTGTACCCCATAGACGACTTCGACAGCCGCATTGATGGCTTGAACCTTGAATGTGAGCGTATTTCCCGCATTGACCGTCTTGTCGGCAACGGATTCAAGAACCGGCATGCCGGGAATATACTTCAAATCTTTAAATACAGCCAGCAGATTGTTATCCGCGGTGTCAACCTCTTCTTGCTTCGCATCCGGGTTATCGCGCACCGCAGAGGACGATGGAATCTGCTGCTCGAGCGCTTGCAAACTTTCTTCCGTATAGATGCCGGCCTCATTCGCCGCCGCCGCTTCATCCAGCAAGTGCGTGAGCAGCGTCTTGTCAATGCCGATCTCCAGGAACTCGATTTCTTCAAAGTTCACGAAGCCATTATGGTCGTCATAGATGCGGATATAACGATATGGCGTCTTGTCTGGGTTGATGGCGGAATACCATTGGTAAGTCGACGCATTCGGAATCTTGTACAGATCGGTCCAATTCAATCCGTCATTCGAGCCCTTAAAGACGGTGCCGTTGACACGGCCTACATGCGTTCTTCTCGGAAGGTAGCGGAACGTATCCGCCGCTTTTTCGTTTCCTGCGCCAAAGTCCACGTCAACCCAGCTCACTTGAGACCTGGTATGGGCAATTGTATCGGGATTTCCATCAAATAAATACCATGCGTTCTGTTCCTCGGAGATGTTATCATTCTGCCAGAACTTCTCGGAGGCCTTGGCCATCGACGGTTGCATCTGAATCTTTGTCAGCAAAGTCCGAGCCGTAACGAGCAGCTTCTTCGCTTCGAAGATTTCGTCAATCAGCTTCGCCTCGTCAAATTCAGGCTTCATCATCTCCGCTTTAATACGATCCAGTTCCTTATGGAACAAGTAGAAGCTCGCCTTCGTATAGTCGGAAGCCGGCAAGCTCTGCGCATCCTCCAGCACCGTCGAAATCGGATCCGCATCCGCGTATACAGCGGCCGAGAACGGTTGCGGGGAGCCGTCTTCATGAACGGGCAGCACTTTATAATACACTCTGCCATACCGTAAGGCGTCCTGGAACGGCTTCGCTCTTGTACCTGTGAGAACCTCTTCCCAAGGGGAGCCGTCTTCCAGCTCGGTCGTGCCTGCCTTGAATACCGGATCGGTCAAGCTCGCCGCTTCATCGTAAGCGCGGTAAATGTTGAACCAAGAGGCTTGCTTCGGTTTATTCCAATGCAAAGTGATTTGATCTTTATCTTTTACGACAAACGGAATCGTACTCTCTCTCGGCAAATCCGATACGGTTACTTCACTGAATGCTGCCTCTTGAGACGATATGAGCCCTATGTAATAGGCATATGGGAATAAACTATCTGACTTGGCCATGTATTCCCATTCGACTCCGTCTTTTGATACAAAAGCATAGGCCATTTGTGAATTATGATGCCACAACAGCTTGATATAAGGATAGTCATCGACATGATAGCCTTTAATTTTGTGATTCCACGGACTTACAGGAATACCGCCATTCCATACTCCAAAGGACACTCGATTACGATCTTGCAATATCAGGTTCCCTTGGTCATCCGCGCCAAAATAAAGATAACGGGAATTTGCAGAAAGCTTTTCCCTTAACATAATACCGCTAAGAGCGCCGCTATTCTGATCAATCCTGGCACTAATCGAGCTGTTTCCAACAGCGACCTGATGGACATAGTGGAAGGAGTCATTAATATCTCTTCTATAGATATTAAAATCGTCCCCTTCCCCCAAGCCTTTTCCATCCACACTCCGGATCGTGACCTCATCACCGTTAATCGTTGCGCTGCCTTGCGTGGTGCCAATGAGATCCTGCTGCCAAGGGGAAGCCAGATTTTTGGATGCGGCATCGCTCAGATCAGCTTTTGCGCGCCATGATTCCCAGCCTGATCCATGTTCATTTACGGCTTCCACTTTATAGTAGTATACTTTCCCATTGACTACATCGGTATCTTGATAGTGATTGCCCGTTAACCCTCCTGCAATCACGGCATACGGACCTTGTTCGGTTTCAGAACGTTTGAGGGTGTACGTTTGCCCTCCGGCAGTCGTTTTCCATATCACATCCACATAGCCATTTCCTTCATTCGCTTTGACAAAATCCACATGATTTGGTTTTGGCGCTGGATCAAATTTGGACGATAATTTAAGAACCATTCCTCTTTCAGGTCCAATGGTTACTTTGCCATTGGTGACCGGAATATTGGCTTTGGAAACAAAATCGAAGATCTCATTTCCTGTATAATCGGAAGGCAGCTCCACCTCAAAGGTACGTTCATTCTCGTATTCAGGACGAGTCGTATTCATGAGGATGAAATACTCCCCATATCTTGCAGCCATTAAATCGGTTAATGCCCCATAAGGGTGATCGACTTCAAAATTGTCCCGCACCACTTTACCAACCCCTGGTTGATACGCAATGGGCAATATTTCACCTGCCAGGGATTGAGGCGCAAAGCCTTTGGTTGCCGGATGATTACGCTGGTAATAGAGATCTACATCTTGTTGTCTGATGTGGTAGTCTTCATATTGGAACTGATTATTGTGAGCAACCTGTACCACTCGCACATTCTCGGGTGTGACAATATGAAGCTTGCCAGTAGCCGGAACGCCCATATTCAGGTATGTTAAACCCCCGAACATTCTAAATTCCCCATCTCGCATGGAGATGAATGCATTGTCTACATCGATCCATGCAAACTGTTCATATTCCTCCGGATTCACACCCAATGCGGCAATCTCTTCTTCGGTATAAAAGTCAAAATCGGTCTGAGGAAGCACAACCCCAGCCTTAACATCATTAAACCTTGCATAGTCCTTCCGGGTGTTGAAAATATAGTCATAGGTGTCACGCAGATTGAAATCCCGCGAAGACAAATCACCGAGTAAGCGATTATCCATCTTCATCTGCTGAACGGCCCCTACGGTATATTTGGCATAGTCCCAATACTTCTCCCATTCCGGACCGCTATAACGTTCCTCATGATCCGCCATGTACTTTTCTAGATAAGCATAGGACGTGCCATATCCGAGCATCCTGGCGCCATAAGCAACCGTTCTGGAAGGCATACCCCCATTTCGTTCGTCTATTGTGGCATTCATCGCGATGAGTCGTTTGCCCTCATCGTCCAGATCAGCGATTCGAGTCCACAGACGAGCATAAAAGTTGTGAAGAGCTTGTTTCAGAAGCTCATCATGGAGTTCTTCATCTCCAGGCTGATTCATGGTTTTATAGAAGTAATCCAAAATATAATTGGCGACTTCCCCATAAATGCCTACATAGTGATTTTCTCTTGTCAACCCGGCTTTGGTTAGATTGGTATACTGGTCTCCATAAGGCTTGCGTCGTACAACATGACCCTCATCATCCAATTTGCTTTTTGCAAGCCCTTTTCCGACTATATGAACATAGTCATCTGTAAAGACAGCTGCATCAT
This sequence comes from Paenibacillus methanolicus, assembly GCF_008124765.1. Lineage (GTDB taxonomy): Bacteria > Bacillota > Bacilli > Paenibacillales > Paenibacillaceae > Paenibacillus_Z > Paenibacillus_Z methanolicus. The sequence continues at coordinate 49,832 of NZ_VNHS01000002.1, forward strand.
TATGAGAAAACAAAGAATGATAGAGATCTAATTCTTCCCCATTAGGACCTACCAGTACTTCTTCTCCTAACCATGGACTTATACCAAACATTTCATATATGATTTGATGACTGCGCTCTTTCCCTTCATAAAATTCGGACCCAACCATCCTGAGTCCTTCATGAGCCTTCCATGCGCCTTCGTACGTATAGAACACCTGATTCGTAATATAAGATTGTCTGGAACGGGCGAAATCAAAGTTCGCTTTCAGCACCCGTTCCCATGCCATTCGACGGGTTAATGGTTCACCATTCCACCCTGCGCTGGCGAGAGAAAATTCTCCTTCAACCGTTCCTGTAGCAAAAGGTTGATCCAGAAAGGCATTGTAAGCTTCTTCTCCTAACACCTCTTCGTCAAAGATCAAGTTTTCCGTAAGATACAAAGCCTCGCCTAATTCGCCATAAAAGCCGCCCCAATCCCCCTGGTGTCCTCCGCGAAGCACCAGTCTTGTATTTCCATAATAGTTTTTCGTATGAACGTCAATGGCTTGAAACATACGCATTAACGCTTCACGTTTCGCTTCCGGGGTTTGCATTGGAGATATGTCGTCTTTCAAGACCATGGCATAATACCGAAGAGCATTTGTGTATTTCGCGATATTTAACGTGTTATTCGGATTATTGCCAAGATGGTTGTAATGATTCATAAAGGTGGTAATTGGTTCTTGACTTAACTGTGCGATTCTTGCTTCAATTTGCTCAGTCGTTTCTTCAGGCAGCACTACATTCTCCGGTCCCTGACCTTCTTTAAATTTATACCCTTGCACCTCATCATCCACATCAGTATAAGCCTGGGCATGGGTATAACCGGTATAGTACCCCCTTGATCGTTGTTCTACCTTACCAAAGGGATTAGTTGTATTGATTGTGATTTCAACGATTTCCTTCCCTCTCGTTGACTCCAGAGGAAGCGCAATCGTGTTGTATATAAATTGATTCGGTGCTCGTTCGCCGCCTATCAGAGCAGCATAATCCCCCCCTCTGAAATACCCGATCTGCTCGCCATTGATCACAATTTGCCCTCGAGCTCCAGAAGGCATCGTCTCATCTCCCGCCAACTTCGCCGAGAAGTAATTTTGCAGATACGGGTCCACCTTCATGGAAAAGGTTAGAAAACCTCCCGTATCTGAAGCAGGAATACGAGGCTCAGATACCCTGGCATTTTCCCCTAAAAAACCGGTGATCACGCTCGTAAAGTCGCCTCTGAAATTGTGAACGCTTTCAGAATCGGCATTACCGAAATCGATTTTGTCCAAAATACCTTTAGCAGGTTCAGACTGTGCAGGTTCACGCTGCGGATCTTCATTAGCCGCGAATACACGACTGTTCGCCGCGGGGACGAACAATTGCAGCAGCATGACTGCCGCCAGACAGACGGCCAAGGCGCGCGCCGCCCAGGCTGCTTTCTTGTTTTGCAATACCATAAGTGATGTCCTCTCCTTACGTCATTTTTTTACTTGCTGCTTCTTTCGCCAACCCCAATCTTGCTTCATATACTCTCGTAATCTTTTCTCTCACCTCCCATCGGTACTTATTTTTCTTATCATTAGGAACACCAATAGATTCGAACTCCTTAAATCTAAGGTGTTCCTAATTGATTTTTATACTTTACTTTTGAGCGAGGAAGGCGTTGATTTGATTTTTTAATTCCTCTTTGATTTTTTCTACGCCCGAATCCTTCAAATCCTTATTCATCTTCGCCAAATTATCTTCAACTTCGCCAAAACCGGACAATAAGAATGGAAGATACTTTTCCATGACGGTGTTGCATTTGGCAATTTCATTTTTCACAGCTTCTGGATCAAATGTAAATCCTGCCAATACATGTTTCTGATACGTGTCCGGCTTATATTGATATTCCGTATATTGTTGAATCTGCTCCGGCAATCCGGCTGGAATTCTGGTTAATGTCGGATTCCAGGTCAATTGGTAACCAGGGAACGAGTAATTTTTCGCCGGATCGACTCCATCCGGAATTTTCCACTGGTTCTCTCCAACAGCCTCCCAGTTTTCGCCTTCGATACCGTAAGTGAATAAGTCGTTGTTCTCCTGGCTGGAGAACACCCAATCCAGGAATTCCATGGTTCTGTCGATTTTTTTGGAAGAAGCAGGTATTGCCACGAAATTCCACGCCTTGCCGTCCGTGGATTGCGTTCCAGGCGTCATGTCTTGATTGTTCTTCATGATCGGCCAGAAACCGATCTCCGCATTCGGATTCAACGCCTTTTGCTCGGCTTCTTTCCCCTTGAAACCGCCTACGGTTGCATATCCGGCAGCCGCTTGCTTACCCGTTCCCGTCGTATTCGTTAAGGTATCGGCTGGGATAAACCGGTTAAACCGCTTCGCTTGATTAAACTGGTTCATCAGGTAATTCAGACCGTATTCGGGATGAATGTTAGCCCATTCGGATGCCGGATCTCCGTAAGCCGCCACGCCTGCAACGGATTTTCCATCATCGGCGATTTGAACGTAAACAAAATTTTTCTTCGGATTTCCTTGGCCGGTGAACGGAAATACTTTCCCCTCCAGCTGTTGTGCATTGATATCGGTGAATAGCTTGAAGAATGCAGTATTTCCATAGTTTCCAAACGGGATCATGTCTTTTTCGTTTTCTTTCACTTTTTCAAGAAAGTTATACAAATCGTCATAACTGCTGATCTCGTCCATCCCATACTTCGTTAACAAATCTTTTCTGTACCATACGCCTTCCATATCCATGAAGGAGTTGGTAATCGGGACAGCATAGGTTTTGCCGAAGATCTTGTTATCCTGGATATACTCTTCGGAGAAAGCCTTTTGCAGCCCGGGATATGCAGGGTTGTTAAAGTATTCGCTTAAATCTGCCAAGACGCCGTCTTTGGCGAATTTAGTCAATTCCCACGGGACAAACAGGTCGACGTCTTCTCCCGAAGTCATCCATAATTGATGCTTTGTTCCATAGTCGGCAGTCGGTGTCCATACGACATTCAATTTCGTATTAAGCGTGTCCTGCGTCCGTTTCTCGAACTCTCTAAAAGCGGGATCGACATCGCGATAATGCCCGTTCTCATTCCCGAAGAAACGAATATTAAGCGTAACGGGATCCTTCTTTGCTGCAGAATCCGTACCTTCTGTCGAATTACTGGTTGGCGCCGCGCTTCCAGAAGGCTCGTTGGTTTGATTGCTGCATGCTGCGAATAAAGAAGAAAGCATCGTGACCGCAAGCATCGTGACAAAAAACTTTTTGTTCATTTTTTTTCCTCCCTTTTATTGTTCCCTGCCTATATACTAAACCGCATTTGCAGATTTAGCCCTTAACGGCTCCAACTACCAATCCCTTAATAAAGTACTTTTGAAGAAAGGGATAAACAAAAATAATGGGACCTACAGTGACGACGGCTGTAGCCATTCTGACCGTATTGCTTGGCGCAACATAATTAGGTATAACTCCTTGCATGTAGTCCATTTCATACATAAAGTCCACTTCTCTCAATACCTTCATGATCAGATATTGCAAGGAGTACAGATCCTTATCGTTTATATAAAGGGTAGCTGTAAACCATTCGTTCCAGAAACCGAGCCCATAAAACAACCCGATCGTTGCCAGTGCGGGTTTTGCTAATGGCAGGATGATTTTAAATAGAATGTAAATGTCATTCGCTCCATCTATTTTGGCGGACTCCGCCAGCGAATCCGGTATTTGCTTGAAGAAGTTTCGGAGCAGAAACATATTAAACGGATTCACTAAAGCCGGGAGAATATAAACCAAGATATTATCGCTTAAACCTAAGTATTTGGAGATGAGGAGGTACGACGGTATCAGTCCTCCGCTAAACAGCATCGTAAAATAGACGAAAAATGCAATCTTGTTTCTGTGAGTGAACGTTTTCACGGAAATGGCATAAGCCATGGCACTGGTAATGATAAGGCAAAGGATCGTACCTGCAACCGTGAAAATGATCGTTGTCTTGTAAGCGTTGAATATGGTGTTATCCTGGAATATGACCTCGTAAGCAAGCAGCGAGAATTGCTTCGGAAATAGAGCAAAACCGGTTAATTGTACAGATTTCTCATCGGATATAGAGCTTGATAGGATAAGAATGAAAGGAAGGATGCAAAACACGGAAAAGATGGCCATGAAAAGATAAGAAAACGTATCTATTGCTTTATTCTCAAAGCTGTTCTTCATTTTAAATCTCCTTCCTTAAAAAATGGCTGAATCCGAATCATATTTTTTGGCAAGCTGATTCGTCGCAAATACGATGAGTAAACCTACAAGAGATTGATAAAGTCCGATCGCAGTAGACATGCTGATGTCATTCATTTGTCTAAGCATTCGGAATACATAAGTGTCAATGACATCGGTCGTGTGATACAAATTAGGGTTGTCGCCTACAATTGCATAAATCATTCCCAAATCCCCTTGGAATATGTCTCCGATGCCAAATAAGGTCAACAGCACGACCGTTGTGCGAAGCTGCGGCAACGTAATCTTTGTAATACACTGCAATCGAGTGGCTCCGTCTATTTTGGCCGCTTCATAGATTTCTTGATCAATGCCCGCTATAGCAGCCAAATAGATAACGGAGCCGAATCCCGCCCCTTTCCATATTTTCAAGGCAACCAGTATTCCGACCCACAAATCCGGATTGGAATAAAAGCTGATTTCCTGTCCTTCTTGAATGAAACCGAACGTTTTTAAAATGGAATTAATAAGTCCAATATCAGTCGACAGTAAGGCAAAAACAAACATCGAAACTAACGTCCAAGAAATAAAATTCGGCAGAATGACAATGGATTGCGTCACCTTCTTAAAAGACGTGGAGCTGATTTCGGACAGCACGATGGCGATAAGGATCGCAAAAAACAATCCGGTAAAAAGAAACAATAGATTTAAAAAAACCGTATTCCAAGTTACAATGAGCCAGTCCTTTGAGGTGAAAAAATATTCAAAGTTTTTCAGACCAACAAATTCGCTTTTAAAAATGCCTTTCATTACATTAAAGTCTTGAAAAGCTACGACGACCCCCACCATTGGCAGGTACTTGAAAATCAAGAAATACAGAACGCCCGGCAATACCAATACGTACAAATAGAAATTTTGTTTGATATCCGTTAGGAAGCTCTTCTTACTCTTCTTCATCACTACGCGGTCTGCTTTGGTATTGCTCAATGCTACACTCATACTGATCATCCTCCCTATATGCTAAGCAAATCTCGTGGCTCGCGTCGTGGTCACACTGAAAGCCCTTTCCCCTTTGACTCTAATGGTACATTTATGCGCGTTCAAGTTCTCGTTTTATCAATAATGACGTTTTGATTGTTTTTGAACCGGTTATAATAACACCGCCTCGTTCTCCGATGCGATTTGAACTTAGGCGGTTATCAGAAAAAGAACCGACAGCACAGGCTGTCGGTTCTTTTCGTTTTACTCATTCGAAGTTCGCTTGCTTTGACTCCCGTTGTCTTGGATACTCATTCTATAATTCTCCGGCGTTTTGCCAACGTGTCTTTTAAATACGGTGAAGAAGTGCTTGCTATTCTCCGGATACCCAACCGCTTCCGCGATCCTGCTGACAGGATCATCCGTTTCAATAAGACGTTTCTGCGCTTCTGACATCCTGCATTGCGTAATATAATCGGATAATGATACACCTGTTATCTCTTTGAATATAGACCTGACATAATTAGGGGATAGTTCTACATGATTTGCTACCGTATCCGTTGAAATATTCATGCTATTATAATGCTTTTCGACATAATCCTTCATTTTGATCGCAATCATGTATTTTACATTTTCTCTTGCATCATTGCCTTTTGTCTCGATAACCCTGGAGCAAAGTGAATAAAGATACGTTTTGATTTCCTCCAACGTTTCGCAGGTCTGAATTTCGGCAATAAGCACCTTAATGCTGTACTCTCCATTCTCTATGCTAGTCTTGGCTATACCGCTTAGTGTCCTAGTAAGCAACACGGCTAACTGAAGCACCGTGATTTGGATTTCATCCGCATTGGATAGAACAAGCCTTTCAAAAAACTCGTTGAGGCTTGCGTCCATTTTTCTCATATTGCGTTCCTTTATGGCTTCGATCATTCTCTTCTCAATATCATAAGGATAGTCATGGAGACCCTTATTGTTTCGTTCGGCTATATCGCCATATTCGATGACTGCTTTTCTGCCGAAAATAATGCGATAATTCAAGGCTGCCAGCGCATGCTGGAAGGATTGACTGATCCCTTCCATTCCTTCTACAATATCGCCTATCCCCGCTGATACCGAAATCTTCAAATATTTTTCTACCTGATCTTGTATTTCCATTGTCGAATCGATGATATGACTCGCAATCTCGCCGCTTCCACCCATTATATTTAAAATAATACTTACATAATCGTATCCGTTATCGATGCCCTCTACCTTATATCGTTTTTCCTTAAAAAATTCGCTAGCGATATTAAGAATTGCGAATTTAACCAATCTTACGTCTTTTGACCATTTACCCGATAGAACTTTTTCAAGCGAATCCATTTTAAGCACGAGGGTTACGTAGTATGGATCGCCGAAGCTTACCCCGCATTCCGTCCTATAATCGTTGTCGAGGATTTTATCGTCGATTTCCCCATCAAGCAATTTGCCCAATAATGCCTTCTTCTTATCATTCAATAGCCGGCTTGAATCCAGCCTGTGTTTATGGAGCAGTTTTCGAAATGGATTATAAATGCTCGAAGTAAAAAATACAGCTAGAACGATCCCGGCGAGGATGAAAATAATCGTTAAAATCAATAAAGTCTTTTGCATCGAATAGGCCGAAGACAACAGTTTGCTATATTCGCCTATACCTATAAATATCAAGCCTAAATGTTTTGCTTTTACATAGCTGACAAAGGATTCCCTATCATTAATCTTCGTTAAAAAGCTGCCTTTTTCATCGTTTGACAACATGATTTGTTTCGCAAAGCTTTCATTGGAAAGATTTTTATTGATCATGGAAGTGTCATCATGTGACAATACATTCCCGTCTTTATACATGATCAATACTTGATTCAGATCTCCGGCGCTTCCGCTGGTAACCATCTCCTGTAAAATTCTTTCATTTAAATTGATGACTAATGACGATTCGACATCACCATAACTTGAAGTATTGGCGAATACCAACGTCAGGAAATTTTCGCTTATCGTTTGATTATCGATGACATAATCCACTTTTCTTGTGAAATATTTATCCGAAACGTTTTGTTCCGTATTCCTGAAAATATGGATTATGTCTTGATCCAAGAAGTCTGTTGTGGACTGAATTCCTTCACCTACCTCGGATATGTTGAAGATTACCCTTTCCGTCTTTGAATTATAAATATAAATAGAGCGAATAAGCGGATTCGACTTCACATATTGCCTTAGTTTCCGTAATACATCTTGATCGGCGAATCCATCTGATTGATCATCATACAAACCATAATTAAAATCGCTATCCACAGCACTAGTGAATAACTGATAAAAGTTATAATAGACATTTATGAGCATTAAATCCGCAATATAATAGGATTGCGAAATGAAATTTTCAGAGGTTTGACTGACTTGCTCGATACTTTTATTGCTGTAAGTACGAAATAGTACGAAAGAAAAAACGGTTAACAGAACGATAACAATAACTAAATAGGAGGATAAGATTTTTATCAATAAAGGATTTTTTCTAAGGAGACGTTTTAGATTTCCCTCTGCACGTTCTACTTTCATTCGGCTATCCCCCTCGATGCATCTATTTAGGAGAACGACCTGGGGAACCGATCAGTCCCCCAGCTCACCCAAAACCTCCCCTAAGTTATTTACGAAACTGAATGCCGTGGGCATGCTCATTCATGTCGAAATGCCCCTGTTCCGCGTCCAGAATTAACTCGCCGTTGATCCGCAAATTGGTAAAGGTGACTCCATCCACCTTCCGTTTATGGTCAAACCCGTATATTCGGTTTTTGTTTTCATTTCTTCCATTATAGGTCACGTTCCGGAAATGAATGTTCTCAATCCGTTTGCCGGGCACAGGGTTATACTTTTCATTCCACACGACACGAATGTCCAGCAGCTGGCCCAGCTCAAAATCCTCCACTCGGATGTTGTCGAAGGTGACATTACGTACCGTGTTATTATCTCCGGCGTTAATGTTCATGGCGCCCCAATAACCGGGCTGCGGCTCATGATGTTCCAAAATATCGATGTTGCTGAACTCGATATCCTCGATCAAGTCGCCACCCCTGCGGTAGTCACCATGTCCGCCGATATTCATCGCATGGGCTACGTCCGCCCAAAGGACGGAGTTCTTGACGATTACGCAGCGTGAATCCCCTTTATAATCCCAACGGCTTCCGTATACGGCTATACAATCATCGGACGTCCGCAGGAATACATCTTCGATCTCGATATGCGCGCTGGACATCATGTCGATGCCGTCGCACCACCCCCGCGTGCTGAAGGACTTGAAGTTGCGAATCCGGATATGCTCGGACTTGCCGATGTAGATGCTGTAATGCGGCGGGTCCAGCAGCACGATTCCTTCCACGCTAATATGGTTCGAATACGTGATCCGAACACCTCGGAACGCGGAGAACCGGTGGAAATCAGACAAATACAACACGCCTCTGCCACGAATCGTTACATCCTGCACATGGTCGCAGACAAGCGAGCCGACGACAATGGCGCCCCCGGCGATATAGACGGTTTTCCCGGACGGGATGCGGAAGATCGTCTCCTCCAGATAGTGCATCCCCGGCCCGAAATAGATCACTTCCGGCGCCGCGCCCCCGGGCTCCTTCGGACTGCCGGCCAACTGATAAATATCCTCCATCCGATGGATGGCAGGTCTCAGGAACAGTACGTTCGGAGCGTCCGCTTCCGGCGGATTCTCCTCCGGAGCATTCGCGAATAGATGAAGATTGCCGAAGCGATCACCGTTCACTTCAATGGACAGCTTGCACGGTTCATTCAAGAGGAAGGTTATTGCCGCTCCTTCTACCTTGAACGGAATTTGTTTCGAGAGAGGCCGGATAACGACTTGCCGTACGATTTCCTTCCGGCTCTCGACCCTTACCTCCACGCTTCCTTCCATGTCGAAATAGGCCATGGAGGCCCGTCTCACGTTATGCATGTCCACCTTCGCTTCATATACGAAAAGCGGCTGCCAGTTCTCCCCGGCAGCACGGACGCTTACGATAAAATCATCCCGGCCAACCGCGCCTTTAGGCGCATCCCAAATCTTTAAATAGCTCAACGAAGTTCTCCTCCTTGAAAGCACTCATTCCAAAATTCTATTTACGATTTAGCGTAGGCCTCCGGTCGGAAGCCGCATAATCATGCTTTCAAGTCGTAACGGAAACACTGAAAGCCTCTTCCCTATCACTTTAATATCATCATTACGAGTGTTCAAGTTCACGTTTTATCAAAATGCCGATTTGATGGTTTTTAAACTTGTTCAAAATCACGCCGAAACGCGTCCAAGCCTAGCTTATCATGCTTCTTCTTTATAGGCCTTACTGCCGTCTATGGCATAAGTAAATTGGCGGGCCTCCGCTGCATGTTCCATTAAGTCCAAATAAACCGTATATTCTTCCTCTTCCACTCTGAACAGCGGGATCATTAACGCTTCATCGTCCGAATTATGTTGGATGGAAAACGCCAACCGATCTCGATCGGTCTTGATGATGGTATGGTTGAGATTGCGCTCAGAGAGGCCAGACACAGGACGATTGGGCCCAATCCGCGCAAGCAGGACGGGACCGTACATGACTGCAGCAATACCTTCTGCGCCTTGAAGCGGAATCAGATGCATATTCGCATCGATTTCAATATCAATTTTGTCCTGATCATGAAACATACGTTCAATCACAATAAACCCGTTTGCCTGCTCGAACGTAATCGGGCCGGAATTGACGGTTACCGCTTTGACCGCATCCGCTTTCAGCATCAGCTTGAACGATACCGGCTCGGTTGCTTCAATTTTCAAGGTCGAGGTGAGCTTGTCCGGAAATCCGCTTACTTGCGTTATTCTTACATTTCGTTCCTTCCAATCTACTGCGGAGGATATGAGCGCGTTTACTAAAATAACGCCGTCGTTCTTGAACCAAATGTTCTTTTGAATCTCGCTCATCGCTTCAATTCCGGAAGCTGTGCAACACCAGAAGGAGTCGTACGGGTCGCTGAATTTTTTGACGGCACCGCTTCCCATAAGCTGATGGTATTGCGACAGCCCGGTTTGCGCACTGGAACTGTTTAAGACGGCGTTATACTTCAATGTTTCCAAATGATTCAGATGCTGAACCGATCCGGACCATTCGATAAGCCGTTCCAAAATTCGCTCCGTATTATGCGCGCAGCAGCTCTCGCTCTCCCCGCCTGTCAATGCGTCTCCCAGCATCCCATATCTTCCCCAGTGCTCCGATTTTTCGGAAACGCCTCCGGCTATATATTCGGTTGCCTTTGAACTGTTGTTTCCATTGGCAAACGTCCTTCCCCCTACAAACTCATAAAAGCGGACAGCCGCTTTCTTGTATTTCGCCTCCCCGCTGATCGCAAAGCGGTGCATCGCAGCGATCACCATCGGCAGGTGCGTGTTGGCATGCAGATTCTCGAGCACATCCATACCGGCTTCCAGATGGCCGATAAAATACTCCCTGTCGAACAGGCCGCCAAGCTCGAACAGCCTGGTATCGCCTGTGATATCGTACAATGTATACAGACTATCCCCGATCCCGCCGAACTCATTCACCGGGTTAACCTTTGTACAACGGAGAATGCCATCCATTTTCCAGAATGAAAGCTTCTCAAAGCGGCCATGAATGTAAGTTGCCAAATTTAAAGCAAGGTTCAACGATGTTACATTGTGCAGATAAAGGTGACAGTCAATCAGGCCCTGCATGATCTTGTGAAGGGTGTAATATGGTGCCCATACATTCCGGTTTTCCTCGCGCTCCAGGATATCGAGCTTTTCTTCTTCAAAGGCGCTCAGATATCCGTTTGGTTGTGCGCATGCAGCCATGATATCGACGATCTCTTCGGCTTTCGACTTCAACCATCCATCGCGATCGGCAAACGCCAATTTCGAGCAGGCGGATAGAAAGTGTCCGACAAAGTGCCCTCTAAGGCCGCATTGCGGATCTTCCCAACCACCCAGGGGCTGCGCGGCAGACGGAATACCGGCATTGATCTTAAACGTGTGCATCAGACGGCTGATGTCGAACGATGCAACATAGTTCTTTACAAGTTCTCTTCGGGAAGCAAAGTCATAGTCGCGGTAACCGTCACTTCATCCAGGCGAAAATGGGTAATCACATCAGACACCTCAATTTGAGAGTGAGTATAGTCGGCACTTCGAATACCTTTACGTCTGTAATTATTTTATTACGCAATCATACACCATTGAATTCATTCGCTTTGGTTACCCTAATCTACCCGCACCGATACTTTTTGTTCATTACCATCGTATTTGACGATGACTGCCTGCTCCCCGGCTTCCGTCCACCCGCAGCCTAGCCCTGCCGCCACTAGGATGATGGAGAACTCAAGGTTCTCTTTCATTCCCGAACTACTCGTCTTTTCTCCAAATTCAAAAAATAGAATGGATCCCTATCACGCACAGGCTAAGCCGCCTCTTGATAGGGATCCAATTTCATGATCAATTCATGAATTATTTAAAACTATTTCTTCGATTTATAACACTCATGACACAGCGTTCGAACAGTCGCAGGGCAATCTGATCGTATCGCTGATCGCACTACGTGCTTAATCCCAAGCAGGCAAAAATTAAACGAAGTGATGAGAAATTACTCCTGTTTAGAGCGCCCTGCATAATACTTCTTTACAACGGCATAAGCCAACTTGGGTCTGCGGTACCGGTCGACGATTCCCTTGCTGTTCTGCGTTCCGGCGCGGGTCAGCAGCCATCCCGTCCCTTCCGTTACCTTGCAGTCGCAAAATTGCCAGATCAGCATACCGGATAAGAAAGGGACGGACGTATAAGCCTCCAGATTGCGCTCGATGATATCGGCATGGCGCTCCTCCGTTCCTTTCACCCGGCTCGGGTCGCGATAGCCATAATAGCCGTCGGCCCCGAATTCGCTCATGATCATCGGCTTCCCCAGACCGCCGGCTTCGTCCGCCCACCGCCTCGCCTCCTTGACAAGCTCTAATGGATCCTCCTCTTCGTACCAGAGCGGATACAAGTTGAACGAGACGATATCCGCAAGATCGAAGCAAAGCTCGCGATCGCGGTGATGCGAAGCAAAGCTTAGCGGTCTAGTCGCATCCATCGCCCGGATTTGTTCAAGCTGCGCGCGATACATCTCCCGGCCTTCCGGCGTATCGCTTGCGCATTCGTTCAGAATCGCCCAGATGATGATGCTCGGATGATTGAAATGAGACTCCACCATCTCCCGGTTGCAATCCTCGCATTGCTTGGCGAACAGCGGATGCTTCATTTGCTCCAGACTAAGACCGCGCGCATGATTTTCTTCCCATACGAACAAGCCCCGCTCATCGCACAAATCAAGGAACCTTTCGTCGTTCGGATAGTGGCTGGTCCGGACGGAATTGGCGCCCATGTCCAGCATCAATTCGATGTCGTGCACCATAAGCGGGTAAGGAATGGCGGCTCCTGCCAGCGCATGATCCTCGTGCCGATTGAAGCCCTTCAGCACAATCTCCTCGCCGTTTACCCGGATGCGTCCGTTCCCCGTCGACACCGTTCGAAAACCGACCCGCTCGATCAAATCATCGACGGGAGCTTCTTGCCCCTCCATATACAAATTCGCCTTCAGCAGATAAAGCGTTGGATCACCAGCCGACCACGGAGTAATGCCGGGAAACGGCTCCGTACTCGATATCTCGACGGTTTCACCCGGCATCACGCTCGCCTCGCCTGCGTCAATATCCCGGCCCGCCAGATTGAACTGCAGCCGTGCGCGGCAAGCCCGTTGTCCGATATTCCGAACATAGAGCCGAATCGTCCCCTGCCAGCCTTCGGCCGTACGAATCGGCGTGAACGCGATTCGTTCGATGAACAATTCTTGCAGCAGCTCAATGGCCGAAGGCCGGATTAAGCCCCCGTAGGTATGATAATCGTTCGGAACATGGAGCGCGGACGATTCGCCGAACGAATTGTCCACGATCACGGCAATTTCATGCGTTCCCGGTTCGACATCCGGAATGACGAGAGCAAACGGCGTGTATGCATTATAATGGCGTCCTACCGGGATACCGTCAAAAAAAACATCGGCTGTATGGCTCACGCCTTTGAAAACAAGCCGGATTGCGCCTTTCCGCGATATTTCTACCATTCGCCGGTACACGGCTTTGCCCCGATAGGTTGAGAACTGCGGATGCATCTCCCAACACCCGGGTACGGGCATTCGGTATTCGTAGCGGGACGGCAACCCGTCCTTCCCTTTAGTTGGTTGGAAATCCCAATCGCCTTCCAGCTCTTGCACGTCGCGTATTTCATTCGTTCTAAATAGTCGCAGCAACGGATTCCCTCCAAGCACTTCATATCATGCGATGATTGCTCTTATAGTCTTTTACTTTCACATCAAATTATAGAGCACGGTTACATGGTAAACCATGATTTTCAGGTCATGAATTAGCATGATGTAGCCTCTAGGACTCACGCTCGATTGCAAGAAAAAAAGACGGCCTTAGTCCGATAGATGTCCGGATCAAGGCCGCCGAGGGCAGCGGATTTCAACGTAATTATGACTTGCTATCGAAGCCTCTTCGTTTCGCCTCCCGCAATACGGACGGCTTCGCCGTCTGCGCTAATCCAAACCTCAAGGGCATTCGGATTATGCACCATGCTTCGATCAACCGAGAAACGGAGCGCTTTAAGGGCATTCTGATAGGATACAATGTCCGTCATCGACGCTTTCCAGACCGATTCCTCGCCGTCGAGCAGCTCGCCCACCTTGTCTACCAGGTCCCAGTTGTCATCATGATCGAATTCGTAGCTGTGGCCCCAGATAAACAATAGCTCCATCCGGCTGAACCACTGCTTGGACGACAGCAGCTGTTCCGCCTTCTCGACCATGTCTTTATGGTGGCAGGTCGGATGCCATCTCAGCGAATCATCCGGCATGTGGAAGCCGCCGTGGCTCTGGACGGTGCGGGCATATTCGATACCGAGCACCGGCAGCGCGTGCACAACGCGGTCGTTGTAGGTGCCGAACGGATAACTCATGCCGCGAACAGGGTATCCCGCAATCGCCTCCAGATTACGGCGGTCCGCGATCAGCTCCTCCGCGATCTGGTCATCCGGAGACTGCTCCAGGAATGGATGCGTGACGGTATGGGCCGAAATCTCGTGGCCGCGATATAAGTCCGCCGCTTCTTCGGCACTGATATATCCTTCCTGGCCGAAATTGCCGGAATTCAGATGGAACGTTCCTTTGAGGCCATATCGGTTAAAAGCCTCCACCAGCCTCCTGTCTTGCTCGCGGCCATCGTCAAAACTAAACGCGACCGCCTTGCCAAGCCCTCCCGGAAACCGGTCGAATCGAATGCTCACGTTACCCATTATGACTCCTCCTTAAGTGAACTAGCTTAGTTCTTTCCCGATTGATCATGAGGAACCGTTACGGTGCCAGATGCTTCCGTAACATTCCCTGCTTGATCGGTCGCTCTATAAGTAATCGTATAAACTAGCGGCTCTTTACCCTTGGCTTTTTTGGCGAGCAGCAAGAATTCCGTATCGAAAGTGCCGATTTCGGCTTCTTGTACCATAGATTCATAGCTGTCGACGGCTGCGCTCGGCGTAATGGACAGCAATTCCACTCTAGACAGCTCAACATCCGTTTCAACAGTTGCCGTTACTTTAACCAGCTTATTGTTGGCCGGCCACAAGGTTTCCTTATCCAGCACAACTTTCAGGGTAGGAGCAGCCGTATCAATGACCAAGCTTCTATACGCCCACTCCGACCAGGAGCCCCTATTGTCCTTCAAGCGAACCCTGATCGACCAATTTCCGTCCGCCAATCCATTTAAAGTGTATGAACCGGATGCGCCCGCCAGTTCGCCGCTGTCCACATCAACCGTCTCCCAACCGTTGCTGGAGGCTTGAACCTGATAAGCAGCTTGAACATCCGCATCGTCGGCGTCATGGAACGTCCAGTTAAGCTGCGGACTATTCAGATTGATCGCCTGGCCATCCTCATACGAGGTGATCGAGGCGGATGGAGCCGAATTACCGGTTCCTCTGCCAGTAACGGTTGTGCCGACTTTGGTAATTGTGTATGTGACTACCTTGCCGCTCCAGAAGTGGAACGTCAGTTTCACAACGCCGTCATTCGTATTCTGGAAAAAGTTTGGCGTAAGCCTGATTCTTCCATTGGCGTAGTCAGGATTGTAGGCATCATAAATTTCCTTGTACGATGTCCAATTATGCGGACCGGCATTGCCGCCATCAGCGTATTTAGCCTCCATCGTAGCGATTCGATCGCCATTGAAGGCTGTAGGAATATCGAAGCCTTGGGAGGTTATCGTCCCGGAAACGCTGGACAACGTCGCTGTATCATAATAATGAACGTACAACTTCCACGCAGGACCCGCGCTGAAATGGGCCGACAATACCGCTTTCTCGCCTAATGCGCCTGTAGCGAGACTTGAAAGATAGCTTGCTTTGAGCGTTAATACGTCCCCGTCCACCGTATAGTCTGTGCCGGGTACGAGCGTTTGATCGCCATTCTTCAGCGAGACAAAGCTGTTGCCGTTCAGGTTCAAGGTGACCGATTGGTCGCTGACCGTCTCCCCGCTCTTGATGAAGATCCGATCGAAAGACGTCGTCGAAGTACGGCCGGTCAAGCTATGCATAATAATATGATATAGCTCCGGGTCACTCCACTCGAATGTTGTCCGGTTAACGTACGGGCCGTAATCCCACATCATCGTCGCAATGCTCTTCGACTGCGTAGCATGGAGGAAGTGTTCGAAATACTTGAGCATCTCTCCGCGCTCGACGGTTTCCTCTCCCTTACCGTAGCCGAGTATTCCGTATTCGCCTATGACAACGGGAATGCCCTTTGATACTAACGTATTGACATTGTTAACCATTGTATCGATACTGTTTTTCACTTCGTCATTAAACGTTGTATAGCCTGCAATGTTTACAGAGAAATGCCACAAGCCGTAATAATGAACAGTAGCGATTATATTCGAGTCGTTCAATGTTTCTATCGTGGCTGCAAGCGAATCCACATATTCTTGGCTGTCATTGGTCACCAGCGTCGGAAGTACAAGCGGACGAACCCCATTATTGCCGCCGGACGCTCTTACAATGTTGAAGAAGGTCGTATTCAATTCATGGAGCAGCGATAATTCTGTTGTGTCGTCAAGGTTGGTTCCGAAATAAGGCTCGTTGATGCTCTCGAACATCAGCTTGTTGGAATAATCCTTGAACGTGTTGGCGATTTGCTTCCAGACCGCCGTGTATTCGGCTACGACCTGGTCATGGTTCGCGTCCATCGTGTTGACCCATTCCACCGAATCGTGGTGCATATTGATCATGACGTGCAGGCCGGCTTCGAGCGACCAGTCGACAATTTGCCGTACCCGGCTCATCCACGCCGGGTCAACCGTGTAGGATGGCGCAGCTCCCGTGTGCGGATACCAGGTCACGGGAATCCGGATGCTTTTGAAGCCCTGATCGGCAATTTGTTCAATAAACGCTTGGGTGACAACCGGATTGCCCCAAGACGTTTCATCTGCGCCTCTCGCATCCAGGGAATTACCCAAATTATATCCCGGCTGCATCGCGTTGACATAGGACTGCATAGGCGTCTGCACCGTCGCACCCTCTTTAATATCGCCGCGCACGATGCCCATACCGTTCGTTCCGATATAGACCCGGCCGTACACTTGCCCATCGCCCGTAATCGTTCCTCGTGCATTCGCGAATTGATGCTGTTCGTCGTTAATACGGATCCAGCTCGCCCCTTCATCCTCCGATCGGTAGAACCCGAACTTGCCGCCGTTTATTCTCAAACCGGCATAGATCGTTTTATACGTTTGGCCCGGCGCTTCTTTGCCGAAACCGACGGATACCGCCTCGTCGACGCGGCCTATCTTCCCGAAACTCGCTCCCGAATCCGTCGAACGGAATAGTCCTTCCTCGCTGGCAAGCCAAATATCGCCTTCGGCCGCAGGAGCAGCCTTGAACTTGCCATTCAGATTATTCGGCAGTCCGGAAGCCGCCGAAGCCGTGAAGTTGGCGCCGCCATCCGTGCTGACATAGAACTTCCCGTCAAGGAAACCGTAGAATTTGTCCGGATTGACGCGGTCCGAAGAGACGCTCGCGCCTTGCGGGATGCCCCTCGAGGCCGTCCACGTCTTGCCAAGGTCGGTAGAGAAGCTCACCGGCCGGACGGCGCTGCCATCCGGATGCGGAGACCATACGATCGTATGGCCGTTCGCGCCGACCGCGACCCATCCTCCGCTCGTGTTGTCGCCATTCTCCGCCTGCCAGGCATTGGCCGCCGGCGTCCAAGTAACGCCGTTGTCCGTCGATATGCCCATCCGCGCATCTTGGTTCGATGCATGGCCGACCCGCACGATCAAATTCGGATTCGTCTCCGCGTAATCCAGATCGGTGCTGGTTCCGATATAAGGATTCCTGATCATGCGCGGCGCCGTATTCAGGTCTTCGTGACGGAACCCGCCAATATCGCCCATCGCGCTGATCAACGGCGCCCCGGATGGTGGGCTAATCAAGCCGAGAATCGCGGTCTCTTCAATCCCGTCCGCCATGACGGAGATCCCGATTTTCTCGCCCTTGTCGAGATTGGTCACGTTCTCGGAGCCGAACAGCGTCGCCCCGGTACCGTACATGATCCGGTCGGAGTTGAACGGATCGATCTCCAGGTCGCCGATCATCCAGCCCAGCTTCGGCGAGGTCTCCGGATCGGTCTCCGGATCGCGTTGAACGCCCCAGTCGAGCCATGGCGAGATCGAATAATCGATCGTGTACCGGTTGTCCCGCTTCGGATACGTGCTGAACTGCCACAACGAATTCCATGTTTTCCCGCCGTCCGTACTGCGGTATATCGATTCCTCCGGCCACCATTTGTTCATCGTGGCGACCATGAGCGTATCCGGATGCTGAGCGTCGACGGCAAGACCGCCGTACGGACTGCTCGTATTGCCGGCTCCTTCCGGGCTGATGTCCGTCCACTCGCCCGTCTTCGTATCCAGCTTCCATACCGAGCCATTGCCGCCGAGGTACGGTCCGATCGTCGAGTTATACGATACGTACAGCATACCGTTGGAACCCAGCGTCCCGTGGTGGGGCAGGAAGCCCTGCTTCGGCTGGCCCGCTACCGGTTCCCAAGTAGCCCCGCCGTCGACCGACTTGTAAATGCTCGTCTGCGTATCCGCCAAGCCGACATAAATCGTCTGCGTCTCATGGCCCGCAGAGCCCGTCGAAGGATCGAAGGTGACCCATACGGGGCCGACATTGCCGCCGTAGTCATCCTTCACGTCGCCGACTGCAGTGAAGCTGCTCACCTTATGCCATGTCGCTCCGTAGTCCTCGCTCTTCCACAATCCGTTCCCGTTGCGGGCTCCCAAGTAGAGGATCCGGTTATCGTTCGGGTCGACAGCCAGACGTTCGCCCATGGAACGGCCGGGCATGTTGCCGCCGAATTTGAACGGCATTTCCGTCTTCTCCCACGTTTGCCCGCGATCCTGCGAACGGAGAATGTAACCGTTCGACTGCACCCATTCGTTCGAGTAGGTGCCGGCAGCAATATAGACGCGATTCGGATCGACAGGGTCGGTAGCGATACTCTCTACGCCCGATAGGTTCCAGTCTTCCAAGCTCAGCCATTCCAACAGCTGAATCCACGTCTTCGTCGCCGGGTCCCAGCGATACGCGCCCCCCATGTCCGTGCGGGCATAGATGAGATCCTTCTCCTTCGGGTTGTAAATAATGCCCGGAATGAATCCGCCTCCGACGATCTTCACCCTGCCCCAGTCATAGGCTTGCGATTTCAACGGCACGATGTCCGATTGTACAGCCGCTGCTGCGCTTCCGGTCGAATCCGCTGCGAATGCCTTGCCGGGGATCGTCGTCAACGAAGAGCCCATGCTTGCCGTCAATGCGGCGGCCGTCAGCACAGACAGCCATTTTTTCCTTTGTTTCATGCCCCTTATTGTCCTCCTTTTATTTAATCATATTGCAAACGCTGTCATTAGCGTTGATATTAATCTTATTGAAAACGATATCCGACGGGTACCCAGAAAATACAACTAATTATCATGTTAAAAATCATGTATATCCTCCACCTGGCGATCTCCTTCCTTCCCCATTTGAAAATTCGAATAAGACTTCTTTACCTTCCGCATATCCCTATATAGAACATCCAATCGTTGTTGATTCGTTCTAAACAGTCGCAACAAGGGGTATTCCTCCCAATGCTTCAACGAACTCGACGATTTCAACCGCATATGGTCCCAAGATTACATCAGGACCGACGCTCCTCTCATGCAGAAGACTCCGATACGTATCATTCAGCTGGACCGTTTGCTGCTTTGGCGTCAGATTTAACAGGAACAAATAATTGGAGTTTCCCTTCCGGCGAATCGAAATTTGTACGCCCTCCGGTAACCCGGTAACTCGAGTTAGACCGGCCTCTTCGGCAGCTTTGTCGAATAAATCCAGATAGAAATTCTCCTCGGCAACGATACCTAAATAGTATACCTTCCCCTTCCCGTAGGAATGAACGGTTACAGCCGGCGTGCCTGCATAGAAATCGTCCGCATACCAAGCAACCGTCTCAGCGCCCGCAGGTTCTAGAATATCGCACCATTGACTGCACGAATACGTCTTCCCGTCCAACATGCGGATCGTATGAACGTCATAGCCGACGGGATCGTACTCCGCTACGGTTGCGCCTGCAGCCTCGGCTAGATGAGCTGGCAGCGGATGAATCCAACATACGTTGCTCCTATTTTTTACGCCGGTACGGTTCGTCACTATTAAGGTGGCTCCGTTCTTCACGCAATTCTTCAGCTTTTCTGCCAATTGTTCATCCAATAAATAGAGCGACGGCGCAACAATAAGGCGATACTTGTCCAGATCGTCCGTTGTATTCACAACATCCGTCAATAGGCCCGATTTGGTCAAAGCCCGATGGTATAGCTTCAGATTGTCGAAATAATTCATTCCTTCTGCTTGAGGTTGAATCTCGAACGCATTGTATATATCATGTGAATGCAGAACGGCAGCCTCGCCAATGACCTCTGATCCCGCCAAGACAAGAGAAAGCCGGTTCACTTCATCGCATAGCCTCCGGTACTCCTCGAATCGTCTGCCGGGTACATTGCTATGGTCGATTAATCCGTGCCAAAATTGTTCGGCGCCAAACGGAGCGCTTCGCCACCGGAAATGAACGAGCGTATCGGCGCCCCGCGCAATGCATTGCCAAGCGAAGGCCCGAATGAATCCGGGCTGCGGGGTCCGCCACATCGGAAACCAGCATCCGGGAGGGCCGCTTATCGTTTCCATGATCCAGAAATTTTGTCTCTTGATACCCCGGGTTAAATCGAGCGTTAACGCGCCGTTGTATCCGCCCGAAACCGATTTCTCAGGGCTCGTGCCGGGGTAATAATCGAGGGAAGCAAAATCCAATTCCTCGCAAAGCTTGTAATAATCGAGAGACATCGGATAGCTCCAAATATTATGCGTGACAAAATGGTCCGGACAATAGCTTCGCAGAATCCTTAATTGCAATTGTTGAAATTCCACGACGGAATCGGTTTCGAACCGCTTCCAGTCTAGTAAAAAAGACGGATTCCTGAATGTTGTTCCGCCAAGCGGCGTTGTGATTTGCTCCCAGGCGCTATATTCACCGCTCCAGACAACCGTACCCCAGTCCTGGTTCAAGGCTTCCAAAGTTACGTACTTCTTCGACAGCCATTCGCGAAACCGGTTGTTGCAATTCTCGCAATGGCACTCGTTGAGGCTAAACTCATTATCGATCTGCCAACCGATCACTGCCGGGTGAGAGGCATAATGAGCAGCCAGCTTTTCCACGATCCGAGCTGCATATAAACGCATCGATGGACTGTTGTAACAACGATGCCCGCGAATGCCTGGGTATCTCGGGTTCCGCATTGCGTCCCTCGGAAGCACATCCGGACAACGCTCCACAAGCCAATTAGGAGGCGTGCAGGACGGCGTGCCAATAACGATCTGGATCCCGTACTTATAGAAGATATGGATGGCATCATCAAGCCAGCCGAACTCATATCGCCCCTCCTCCGGCTCTAGACGCGACCATGCGAATTCGGCCACACGAATCAGGCTTACTCCCGTCTCCTGCATCAGTCGTGCATCCTGCTCCCACATCGAGCGCTCCCAATGCTCCGGATAATAGTCGACACCCATTTTCATCTATACCAACCCTCTCTCACTTATCGCAAACAGTAGGTTTATACTGCCAATTCATCACTGCTTGCCGGCAGATCTGGCCATGATGTCATAGCCTGGAGCGCAGATGCCGTTATTCGCAGCCCCGAACTGTGCATCATGGTTGAAACGGCTCATATTCGAACCAATCAAAGCTTGCCGGTGAACCTTGCCCCGTTTCGCAGACCGCGTACATCGCAATGATGATGCCCGTAAATCCGCCCGCTACCTCTGTTGAGAGCAGATGCGATTCTCCGGATCCCACTTCAAGAACATCGGATGGATGCTGCTGAAGCTTGAAGTGAAACCATTCCGGCTGCGCCTCAATCTGAAGAACGACAGGCCCCTTTAAGCATTCCAGCATGCTCTCCGATCTCAAAGATCCTACCGTTCGCCGGAATACGATCACTTTCCGCCCTTCTTTGCGCGTTACGGCCAGATCGTAATGATAGTTTTCGTTCATAAACACGGTAAGTCCGGCTTCCTCGCCATCTTGCTGCGGTTCGAAATTCAGCAAGGTGGCAATGTGGCTTGACCAGTGACGCAGCCGACGGCCTACAAAGGCGGGAGCGCCGACATCGTCTAGAGACGCCTCGTTTCCGCGCAATACAAGATTCCCCGGCGATTCGCTGAGCGACCAGCATAACGGATTCGGATTCCGTAGGAACACCCAATCGAAGCCTAAGGTTGCATCATCAAAATCATCTCGGGTTGAGTGCGTCTGCCACCGGACCTCCGTCAACCGCGGAGCGTCCATGACGCTCTCGACGCTTCCCCCATTACCGATGATTGGCCAGCCGTCGGGCGTCCATGACACGGGCGCCAGAAACGTCTCTCTGCCCAAATGATGCCGGTAGGGATAGGAGACAGGTCTGACACCCAAGAAAACCGCCCACCAGCTGCCGTCATGCGCTTGTACCAAATCTGCATGCCCGGTTGCCTGTATGCTGCTCTTCCGGCTTCGGTGAGAAAGAATCGGATTATGGGGGCATGGTTCGTAAGGTCCATATGGAGCTTCGCTTCTCGCTATCGTCGCCATATGACCGTATTCCGTCCCGCCTTCGGCAATCATCAAATAATAAAGTCCGTTGATCTTGTAAAGATGAGGCGCTTCCGCATGCGCTCCGCCCGTTCCCCTCCAGATCAGACGACTTACTGTCAGCATTGTCCCGGTCGCTATGTCAATCTCGCATTGATATATGCCGTAGCCTTCATTGCCGGAATAAGTGGATTGAAAGTATACGCTGCCATCTTCATCGAATAAAAGAGAGGGATCGATGCCACCCTGCGCGACAGGTATCATCTCGGACCAAGGACCTTCCGGCTGTTGGCTGCGAACATAGAAGTTGCCGACCCCGCTCACATTCGTCGTAACCATATAGAACCAGCCATCGTGATAGCGGATCGTCGGGGCGTAAATCCCTCCCGATAACCAGGCGTTGGCCAGCGGCAATTGCTGCTCGGTCGTGAGACAATGTCCGATCTGGCGCCAATTGACAAGATCCTTGCTATGAAATATAGGAACGCCAGGAAAATAAGCAAAAGTGCTTGTCACCAAATAATAATCATCTCCGACACGGCAGATGCTCGGGTCGGGATAAAAGCCTGGTATGACCGGATTGCTATACGTCGCGGTGCTGCACGTCGTCTCCATGTTACAACTCCTAATCACTCTAAAGTTTGATAGTACCCAAACCCATCCATTCGGATTATAAAACAAGGCATAAGCTTGCACCTTGATTTTCAGGTCATCGAATAGCATGATTTGGCCATTTGTATGTCAGGCTCTAATCAGCAAAAAAAGGATTGCCCAAGACCAGTAAACCAGTCAAAGGCAAACCTTTCTGAGTATGCTGGTCAAAAGGTTGGTTCGTAGGGACCTTTGGCAATTTCCGTATTAAGCAAGCCTTCGCCAGATGAGCCTCGCCGGCTCCCGCTTGCCTCATAATCACCGTTACTTTGCCATTTTGTCGTACGCATTCTAGTAAATTCCACTAGGCTGACAAAAAAGAAACCACCTGCAAAGCTTAAGCTTGAAGGTGGTTGGACTCGTTATAGAGGGCAGTGAGCCTCGCTGATAGCTGAAAGATAACAAGTATTCCGTTGTTTTGCGTTTCCTTAGGTTTTATTTAATGAATCGGAACCAACTGCCATTGCTGATTAAAGTTATACGGATTGCCTAATGACCATTGACCAACTGTTGCGCTATCATTAGTAGACCAACCGAATACTTCCAGATACTTGCCGCTTGCAACATTTTTAAATTCGAAATAACCACCGCCTACATCAATCATCTGCCACTGTTGATTATAGCCGCCAAGACCAGAATGTGCCCATTGTTGAGCTGCAGCTCCGTCAGAAGAAGACCAACCCCCGATTTCCAGCACCTTGCCGCTATTACGATTGATGAGTTGATAATTGTTAAGTCCGACATGAAGCAATTCCCATTGCTGATTGTAGCCGCCAGTATACGCATACTGATTTACAGCAGCGCCATCGGCAGTTGAGTAGCCATTTACATCCAGAGCCTTGCCGCTATGGCGGTTGACGATCCTATAATAATTACCTATTCCGCTCATAATGGCATCGATGATTCCTTGCTGTGTTATTGTAAGGTTGTGTCTGTTAATCAAACTAAAATTGGATCCATTATCCCACCATACAGGAACTAAGCTATACTTCTTCGCTGTTGAGACGACTGCTTTTGTCCAAATGGCACGATAGGTATTGTTGGACGAGTCATAAGCCGACTTATCGATTGCACCGTATTCTCCGACGACTACAGCATAACCTTGTTTAACGAACTTATCGTACATGGATTTGAATTGCGACTCCAAGTGGGCTTCCTGTCCCCCGGAGTCTTTTTTGGCAGGGTCGGCTGTTGCTCCCCATTGGGTAGCGCCTCCGTTTTCTACTAGGCAGAAGGTGTAAGGATCGTAATAATGGACGGAAATCATGATTCTCTTTTCGGAGCTAGGAACTGTACTTGATCTGTTATAGTCTGTCGGAAGCGCAAAGCCAGTATAACCATTGTTGCCTGCCGTGTAATCAATGTTCGTATTCCATCCTGGAATCAACAGCCATCTTGCCGCATTGTTTCCGCCGGTCAGTCTCACGGTGTCCACAAAGATTTGATTCAATGTATTAATGTTTGAATAGATCGTGAGGTCAGGCTGTACCCCGCCATATGTCACCCCATCGAATACTTCGTTCATCGATTCGAAGATCAAATGCTCGTTATAATCGACGAATGTCTGGGCAATTTGCTGCCAAACCTTTTTAAATTTGTCTCGAATCGTATTTTGATCGCTTGCATTCGGCAACAACCAATTATCTGACGGGGTATTGGGGGTAGTAGAGTGAGCGCCATCATGGTGAATATTGAGAATGACAAACAGGCCCTCGCTGTAAGCATAATCGACAACTTCTTTCACTCTGGCCAGATACGCAGCATCAATGGCGTAATTCGGAGCAGAACCGATTTTTTTCATATACGTAACCGGGATCCGAATGGATTTAAACCCTGCTGCTTTTACCTTTTGAATTAACGCTTTTGTGATAACTGGATTACCCCATGCTGTTTCGCTAGGAACACCATTAATATTAGCATCTAATGCGTTTCCTAGATTCCATCCTGCACCCATAGCCGAAGTCATTTGAGCGGCGTTATATGGCGTGAAATCCCATGTCATAGTAGCCGCCGATACTGCGGAACCCAGGCTTGCAAAAACGGTTGTAAACATAAAAACCAATGCGATCATGAATAACTTGAAAGATTTGAACGTAAATTTGAACATCAAATAGCTCCCTCTTCTCTGAATATAGTTGGAAAAGAATAATATCTCGCTAATCACCTCCTAATTCGCTTCAACAGAACGCTTCTCATAATCGCTTAGTAAGCGCTTTCAGTTCGTTGTGTTTTGATTATATTCGAGATCAGTTAGAACCCACCTTTATTATCTAGCCATCGATTAGCATAGTATAGACTTTTTTCGCCGGGTGTTGCTCATTACAAAGAAATGAGGCGCCCCGGTATATGTCAAATAAATATCCGGAGCACCCTTATTAACTTAACTGGAATATCTCGTTTACATGCATCTGCAAAAGTATAGCGGAATTTATTTATGCTTTGTCGGCCAACATCCGGAACCAAGAGAGAGAGACGGGACCATCCAAGATTACGTACACGTCGCGCCTGCCGGAGACGCCTGTCAGCCCGCAAGTGAGGCTCCGCCAGTCACGTTCCCCGCCAGCTGGAATCTTGCACTTACCCGCAATCGGACCATCCAGTCCATCCAAGCGAAATTCAACCTCGGCATCCTCAGTAGCGGTGGCCCGCAGCTCGATCGCGGAGATCCGTGCACCGAGTTCCGCATCATGGAATGCAAGCCAGCCCTTATTGCCATTTACGATTACTGCGCTTCCGCCTTCAAGGCATTCACCTAGATGAATGCCTTGATACGCATCGTAGTTTGCGGCCCGAGTCCCCTTCGTAAGGTCACGCGGCGGAATTGTCTCCCCGACGACTGTAAGGCAGCCTTCAAGCCGCAAATCGGCGGAGGAAGCGCCGAGCATGACCGAGTACGTTCCGCTTTCTAGGCAGAATCGGTCGCGCGTAACATCCCAGATGGTCAGCGATTCGAGCTTCAGTTGGAACGTCACCTCCGCAGACTCTCCCGGAGCCAAGGCGATACGTTTGAAGTCCGCTAGCTGAAGGCGCGGGCGCTTGACCCGGGATTTGTCTGCACGAAGATAAAGCTGTACGACCTCTTCACCCTCGCAATCGCTTATGTTCGTCACACGGCAGGAAACCTGGACTGCCGTGTCTGTCCCTGCTGCAGCGCTGTTCGGCGACAACTGCAAGGCCTCGTAACGGAAGTCGCTGTACGAAAGGCCGTGTCCGAACGGATACAGCGGTTCGCCTTCGAAATATTGATACGTTCTGCAGCCACGGATGATGTCGTAGTCCATGAATGGCGGAAGCTGATCAACGGACTTGTACCACGTCATGTTCAATCGACCTGCGGGATTAACATCGCCGAACAGCACGGCCGCAACAGCACGGCCGAGTTCCTGACCCGCATGGGACGTGTAGATAATCGCTTTCGCCTTCTCCTGTAAAGCGTTCAAGGCGAACGGGTAGCTGCCGACGACCACTATAATCGTGTTCGGGTTCTCCTCTATTACAGCAAGCGCCAGCTTTTCCTGCGATTCCGCCAGCGTGATGTCGGGCCGATCCATCGTCTCCTTGCCGTTGATCAGTGGATGATTCCCGACAAACACGATTGCCGCGTCGGCTCCGCGAGCCGATGCGACAGCGGCGTCCAAGCCGCTCGACACGCATTCAATCTCGAACGTGTCGGCTTGCGTTCCAACAACCGAACTGCCCACCTCCGCTGCTCCTCCGACGTTAATATCGTTCGACATCTCTACCTCTTGACCGTCACCTACGAGCAGTACACCTGTCTCATCATCAACCGTTACAGGTGTTCCGTTCCAGGTCGAGACGGTAACTAGCGAACCGTCCTGGTCTACAGGTCGTATCTGGAATACTTCCTTCGTAAACCATTCCCAAATCCGATGAGCCGACGCTTGCAAATTCTTGTCGTCCGTTGTCACGAAGAGGCTATTGCGCAGTGCAATTAATGTATGGCTGCCCCAGCCCCAGTCCGATATTTCAAAAATGTCGCCTTCTTCGGGCCTCTCCGCGCAAGCAGCGAGAGACGACTTTGAATCTTCGCCGAGCCGGACATACCGTCCGCTAGATTTAGCCTTAATGCGCACGCGATCGGTGCCGGCGGTGTATGACGTTACGGCGTCATTCCCCTCCGCTGCCAGCCTCTCGCGGATTCCCTGCAGCGGGGTAACCGCATATGGCAATGACCCGCTATACCAGTCTTGATAAACAACATCGGCAAACGGGCCGATGACGGCAACCTTGCTCAGTTTGTCTGCCTGCAACGGCAGCGTCTTCCCGTCGTTCTTGAGCAGCACGACAGCTTTTTGCGAAGCCTCCCTCGCGAGCTTAGCGTGCTCTGGATGGAGGATCGCCGACTCGTCGATCGCGGCATAGGGATTACGTTCCGACGGGTCGAACTCCCCGAGCCGAAAACGAACGCGAAACGTGTTCCGCAGAGCGGTATCCAAGTCATTTTCTGTCAATAGCCCGTCCTTTAACGCTTCGCGGATCGCCTCCGTCACTACTGCTGCATCGTCCGTAATACTGTCGATTCCGCCTTCCCGGATCGACCGGGCCACCGCTTCCTTCAGCGTCTCTACGTAGCGATGATCCCGCATCGTGCCTGTTACGTCGAAAGCATCGCTCACGACAAAGCCGTTCATTCCCCATTCGCCCTTAACGATGTCTATCACGAGCTCGCTGAGATTGGCCGGCACGCCGTTGACCGCATTGTAGGCCGTCATCATCGACTGGGCTCCGCCTTCTTTGAACGTGATCTCGAATACCTTCAGGTAATATTCGCGCAGGTTGCGTGGATCGAGGCTGACAGATGTATCGCCTCTTCCTGCCTCATTATTGTTACCAATAAAATGCTTCAGCGTTGCAACGGCTTTCAAGTAAAAAGGATGATCCCCCTGAATGCCTTGCGTGAGTGCAGCGGCTAGTTTGCCGGCCAGAACCGGATCCTCGCCATACGCTTCTTCCGTCCGCCCCCACCGAGGGTCCCGCTCCAAATCAACCGTTGGCGCCCACAGCGTCAAGCCGTTAAAATTCGGATTCTGCTTGTAAAAGCCGCGAGCTTCGTCCCCCATCGCGCTGCCGATTCTCTTTAGTAACTCGCTATCCCATGTACAAGCGAGACCGATCGGCTGAGGATAACTGGTCGCTTCCCCGAGCCAAGCCATGCCGTGTGCCGCCTCCGTGCCATGCTTGTACGCCTGTATGCCCAGACGCTCTATTGCGATCTGGTACTGCGGCATAAGCTCAATTTTCTCATCCAGTGTCAGTTGGGCAATCAAGTCGTTCACACGGTCCTCGAGAGGCGCATTGAAATCCCAATAAAGGTCATTCTTTTCGATTGTCATTTTCTCACTCTCCTAGTTACTCATTCTTCTAGCATTCTAGTTCAAAAATGACATGCAAACCTCGATTTTTTGGTCTTTTTACTAGCATAAAATAGACATTCCCGGCGAACCTTGCCAGTAAAAAAAGGATTGCCCAAGACCAGTAAACCAGTCAAAGGCAATCCTTTCTCATAAACAAACACTTCAATGGGAGCTGATCCGCCTTGCTCTTATTTCGACCAAAGCTCAACGCGGGCCTTAACCATCTTGGTAAATTCTTCATTCATTTTCGCAACGCCTGCGTCTTCCAGGTCCTTCAGGAACTGATCATAGATCTTATCGAAATCTTCCGGCTTCGCCAAAATCGCTTCCGGTATGCGTTTCTTCATAATATCCTGCGTTTTCTGGAAAATAACGTTCTCCTTGGAGCCCGTCTCGAACTGAAGCGTCCATGCCGCGCCGTATTTGCGTTCAGGAAACGCATCATCGGAAGGCCACAGATCTTTGTAAGTCGTTGCGCCGTAAGCCGCCAGCGTCTTTTTGTCTTCTTCCGAGTAAGCGGTTTGGATCTGCTCAGGGAATGTCGTCGTGTAGTAGTTTCCGGACGGATCCTTCACGCCGTCGCCGTAACGGGCGGATAGGTTGTAGTTGCCGATACCCGTTGTTTTCACAAATGTGTTGTTATCGTTTGTTTTCTGCTCTTGCACATCGGCAGGAATGACGCGTTTGCCGTCTACCACATTGTAATGCTTGCCTTCAATACCCCAGTTTAAAAGCACTTGGCCCTCATCGGAAGCAAGGTAGTCCAGGAATTTGATCAAACGAACCGGATCTTGAGCATCTTTCGTAATACCGATTCCGAGGGCTGGAAGGTAACCAGTACTTGCGAAGGTATGATCCTGGTAAGTTTCGTTCAAGGTTACAGGGAAACGAGCGTATGTCGAAGCGAATTTGCCTTCCGCTTTCAAAGCGCTCTCGGCTTGGCCGTAATCCCATTGTTGGTCGATAAGACCCAGAACGCGGCCGGAAGCGATTTTTGCTTTGTATTGATCGTATTTTTGAACGAAGCTTTCCGGGTCAAGCAAGCCGATATCGTTCATATGGTTCAGCCAACGGAAGTATTCTCTTTCTTCAGGACGCTGGTAGTGCATGATTGCTTCATAAGTATCTTGGTTAATGAAGAACTCGCCATCGTCCGGAGCGCCGGTTGCAAGGAACGCCGGGTTTGTTACTGAAATCAGAATTTGCCATTCCCCGCCGTTAAGAGACAAACCGATATTCGGTTGGCCGTCTGCCGTTTTCGGGTTTTTCTCCATATAGGCTTTGATTGCCGCTTCATAATCTTGAACGGTTTTGATTTTCGGGTAGCCGGCTGCTTTAAGCACTTGGTGTTGCAATTGGAAACCGCTGCCTGAATCAAAGTACGTATGATCAACGCCGGTCAGCGAAAGCGTATAAATCCCGTCATCATCCTTGCTCCAACGAAGACGGTTATAATATTCGCCGTAAACCTTTTTAATGTTAGGAGCATGCTCTTCGATCAAAGGACGAAGGTCGATCATAGCGCCTGCATCAACCATTTTGTTTGTGCTGCTACCCGGAACAACCAGATCCGGATACTCATCGCTTGCTATCATAAGTGCGAACGCGTCATCGCTGGAACCGCCGACAGGGAATTCCGGTTTAATTGTAATGCCTGTTTTTTCTTTAATAAATTTGCCGATATCGGATTGCATGTCATCCCAGTTCGGGTTGTTACCGGTTGCCATGCGAATCGTAATGGGCTCAGCTGCCGGCTCATTTGTTGCATTTGTTGCATTTGTTGCATTTGTTTCTGGCGTCGCAGTGTTGTTACCGCCTTCATTATTCGAATTGCCGCATGCCGTGACGAATACGAATACGAGCGCCAACATCAAGCTAAGAGCCAGTTGCATCTTTCTTTTCATTTCGTTCAAGCCTCCCCTTTTTTCATGTGCATGATTTGCATGTATATAACAGGAACCTGCTATAACCAAAATTAGCTTTTTACTGCGCCAAGCGTCATTCCTTTGACGAAATACTTTTGAAGGAATGGATATACGAGCAAGATGGGTACGGTGACGACGATCGTAATCGCCATCTTAATGGATTCGGGCGATACCGCCGCCATCGCTTGCTGTGCGTTCGGGTCGCGGTAATCGCTGCCCGTCTGCGTAGATAACAGCACCTTCATCAGTTCGTACTGCAGCGTCGTATTTTCCGGACTCCTGTTATTGAACAAGTACGTATCAAACCAGGAATTCCAGTGTCCGACCGCAATGAACAAGGCGACTGTCGCCAATACGGGTTGACAAAGCGGAAGAATAATTCTCCAAAATATCGTCCAATCATTCGCGCCGTCAATTTTCGCTGATTCTTGAAGCGCATACGGAAGTCCGTCGATATACGAGCGGATCACGAACACGTTCCACACGCTGAGCAGTGCAGGGATGATGTAAACGGAAAAGGTACCGATCAAGCCTAAGTGTTTCATCAACAGGAAACCCGGAATGAGTCCGCCTGAGAAATACATCGTGAGCGCGAACATTACCGACATCCATCTTCTGCCCTGAAAATCAGGACGGCTTAACGTGTAAGCCATCATGGACGCTGCCACAACCCCGATTGCCGTGCCGACTACCGTCCGAATGACGGAGTTTTTAAAGCCGGTTATCAAGCCCTCAAAGCCGAAAATCGTTTCATAGTTTCTCAAGGTAAACTCTCGCGGGTAAATCGTCAGACCGCCTCGTACGGTATCCACCGAATCGTTAAACGAAATCGCCAGTACATTTAAAAATGGATATAAAGTTACAATGGCTACCATCGCCATGAATACATAGATGAAGAGGTCAAATACTTTATCGCCAATACTTTTTTGAGCAACTCCTTGCATAGGTCGCGCCTCCTATATGACAGTTTCTTTGGTGACTCTCTTGTATATTCCGTTCGCGATAAACACGAGTAGGATGCTGACTACGGAATTAACGATACCGATTGCCGTACCGTACGAATATCGGCTCATTTGAATCCCGTACTTGAGCGCATACAGATCGAATACCTCTGAATAATCTGCCACCAGAGGGTTGCCAAGCAAGAACTGCTTCTCGAATCCAATACTGATTAAGTGGCCAATCGACAAGATGAAAAGGACCATGAAGGTTGTACGAATACCTGGCAGCGTGATATGCCACATCTTGCGGAATCTGCCTGCGCCGTCAACCGTTGACGCTTCGTAAAGCTCGGGATCGATGCCCGCCATCGCTGCCAGGAAAATAATCGAGCTCCAGCCCATTTCCTTCCATAAATCCGAAGCGGTTACAATTCCCCAGAACAAATTGCCTTTAGCCATAAACTGAATAGGCTGGTCGATAATGTTAAGCCACATGAGCAATTGGTTCACCGCTCCGCCGTCTGTCGAAAGCATCTTATAGACGAGTCCGGCTACGACAACCCATGAAACAAAGTGAGGCAAATACGAGATCGTTTGAACCGACCGTTTGAAAAACTGACCTCTCATCTCATTTAACAATAAGGCGAATATAACCGGAACCGTGAAGCCTACAAGGAGTCCCATCGTACTCATGGCCAGCGTATTTCGCAAAACAATATAAAATCGTTCATCTTGGAATAGTTCGATAAAATTATCAAACCCGACCCATTTCTGATCGAAAATGGAATCTTTCGGTTTGTAATTTTGAAAAGCGGTAATCCAGCCCCATATAGGCACATAACTGAAAATAAAAATCCATATCACGAATGGAAGCGACATCATGTACAAGTAGCGCTGCTGGTACGCTTTGAACCAGAACCGGTTCCTTTTGAGCGTCGACCCTGCTTCCAGGGTACCTTCTGTTAGCGGTTTCATTTGTGCTCCTCCTAGCTTCGTAAGCTTCCTCTTTACATGTGATAGCTTACCCTCTCTGATTTGTACTTATCATAAACGGTAGAGACCATTCCCTTGCACCCTATAGAGTAGACCTAAAATCATATCAAAAGAAATGCTTTCAAACAGAAAAATACCCCCAACCCATCTCGGTTGGAGGTATCCACAATAGCATGATAGGAAGAATTTATTCATTCCAAAGTTTCACGCGGTCTTTCACCAGCTTGGTATACGCTTCGTTTAGCTTCTCGACGCCTGCTTTCTCCAGCTCCTTCATGAAGTCATCCCATATAGCGTCGAATTGTTCCGGCTTTGACAGAATGGCTTGGGTGATGCGCTTCTTCACAATGGCTTGACACTGTTGAAAGATGACATTCGCTTCAGAGCCGGTCTCCATGTTGATGGTCCATGCCGATCCCCATGGTTTGACCGGGAATTGTTTCTCGGACGGCCACAGATCCTTGTAACTTTTGACCTTGTAAGCAGCCAATGTCTCCCTGTCCGCTTGCGTGTATTCCTTCTCGATTTGTTCCGGGAAGACAGGCGTGTAATAATTGCCCGTCGGGTCCTTCACGCCATCTCCGTAGCTCGGTCCGAATCGATACATATCGACGCCGGTCGTTTTCCTAAAGTTCCAGTTGTCCTTAACTTTCATCTTCGAAATGTCTTCCGGAATGACGCGTTTCCCGTTCTCCACCTTGTAATGCTTGCCTTCGATTCCCCAGTTGATCAGTATTTGCCCTTCATCGGACGCCAGATAATCGAGAAATTGGATGACGCGAACCGGGTCTTTGGCGCTCTTCGTGATCGAGATGCCGATACCCGCCAAGTAACCGGTGCTCTGGAAGTCATGTCGCTTAAAGGATTCATTAAGGGTAACCGGGAAGTGGGCGTAGGTTTGATCAATCTTGCCTTCCTTCTTCAATGCAGCTACTTCACCGGCGAAGTCCCAATCCGCATCGATGAGTCCCAGAACGCGGCCGCTTGCAATCTTCGCCCTGTACTGGCCAACCTTCTGAACGAAGCTCTCGGGGTCCAGCAAGCCGATGTCGTGCATATGGTTCAGCCATCGGAAGTATTCCTTCTCTTCCGGACGCAGGTAATGCAATTTTGCCTCATACGTATCCGGATCGATATAAAATTCGCCATCATCCGACGCGCCAGTCGCTGCGACAGCCGGGTTGGTGACGCTGATCAAAAACTGCCATTCCCCTCCGTTCAGGGACAAAGGAATGATCGGTTGACCGTCGGCCGTGGTCTTGTGCTTGTTATAATAGGTTTTGAGCGCATGCTCGAAATCCTTCACCGTCTTGATCTGCGGATAGCCAAGCTCCTTCAGCACGGCGTGCTGAAGCTCGAAGCCGCTTCCTGCCTTGAAGTAGGTTTGGTTGACCGGTGCTGTCGGCAGGACATAAATGCCATGGTCGTCATTGCTCCAGCGCAACCGTTTCATGTATTCGCCATAGAGCTTCTTGATGTTCGGCGCGTGCGCATCAATGAGCGGCGTCAAATCGATCAATGCGCCGGCGTCCTTCAGCTTGCCCACGCTGACTTTGGCCGAAACCATGTCCGGATATTCGTTGCTGGCCACCATCAGCGCGAACATATCCGTGTCCGTGTTATTGCCCGGGAATTGCGCTTTGATCGAGATGCCGGTTTTTTCCGTAATGAACTTGCCGACCTCGCTTTGCATGTCATCCCACAGCGGGTTGTTATCGCCTGATGCGAAAGTGATCGTCATGGGCGCGATCGCTTTCTCCGGCGATTCGTCAGGGCTGCTGGAGCGATCGGACTCCAATCTGTCGCTACAGCCGGCGGCTACAAGAAGGGTTCCGATCATCAACAGGCTTGCCGCTTTTTTTTGGCTGGCTTTCATGAAATGCTGCCTCCCTTTCTCCCCCACGCTATACACAATTATGTGGTTTCCAGCGAAAATGCCTTGGCCTTTGGAGGAGCTCCTTTGATCGAAGAGGGGGAAGCTCCTACATATTTCTTGAATTTGCTATGGAAATAATCCACATTGGGATATCCTACGCGCTCCGAGACCTCGTAGACCTTGTGTCCTTCACGGAGGAGCCGGATCGCTTGCTGAATACGGACTTTATCCAAGAAGGTGTGGAAGGAGTCGCCCGTATGCTGCTTGAACATTTTCCCCAAATACCCCTTGTGGTAATTGTATATTTCCGCCATCGTCTCCAACTTTAAATTCTCATGATAATGCCGTTGGATAAAATCCATCACTTGCTTGACCACAGGCAGGCTGCCGTTCCCCCCCAGCCTTCCCGCCAGGTCGACGAGCTGGGTCTGAGCGGCGCTGAGCGCCGTATCGTAATGGGCGTGTTGATAAAGCTCGGCCAATAACGGCGCATAGTCCTGGATATTGACGTTCTGATGGAGAGCCGCCAGATTGCTCAGCGCAACGGACAACACTTGCACCAGGCCGGACTTGATCGCGGATTCGGAAGAATCATAAGCCGCAAGCGCTCTTCCCGCTTCCTCCAGCGTCTCCGCCACCCCCTCGCATCTGCCGAGATCCAGCATGTAGAACAGCTTGGTTGCGAGCGCCTCGAGATCCGGGGGAGCATGCCTGTTCGGCTCCGTCGCCGTATGGCTCAAGACGGATTCCGTCACCAAGTGGATCTGCCCTTCGGCAAGCAGGAAGCGGTTTCTCAACACGCCTAAGGCGCCTTCATACGATTGACGGATATCCGCGAGTTTATAGACAATACGTCCCGCTGCAGCAGTAAAGCCTACCTGAAGACCGCCGGCGTCCTGCAGAAGCCGGGTCCATTCGCTTTTGACGCCGGGTCGGTTCAGATCCCCCTTCAGAAGGAATCCGATATACGGGCCGGTCTGAAACCCGTACCCGAGATCCTCCTCCTCCGCGGCTTCCAGCCATTTCGTCTTAACCGACTCCAGACGCTCAAGTCCTGCCTGAGAGATATCCTCCGCCTCAACCAACAGAATCTGCTTGGATTTTCCAGCAAAACGGGTTAAGGGCAGCAGCTCGCTTTCCAGTGCCGGAGCGTCTGCCGGGTCAGCCGCGATCAACTTGAGGATCAGTTCCTCCCTTAGCGCGTCGACATGGAATTCGGACAATTTGGCGTGACCCGACCGCTGGTCCAGTTTGGATCGGATGCGCAGCAGCTCTCCCTTTAGCTCCAGTTCATCGATCGGCTTGAGCACATAACCGCTCACCCCCATCTCCATGGCTTGCTTGGCGTAGGCAAAATCAGCGTATCCGCTCAGGATCAGAAATTGGCATTCCCCATCCGTCTTGCGAATTTCTCGGATCGCTTGAAGACCATCCATGCGCGGCATCCGGATATCAATGACGATCAGTTCAGGAGAAAGCTCCTGATGGAGGGCAACCGCTTTTATCCCGTTTGAGACGTCTCCCACCACGCAGAAGCCAAGCGATTCCCAATCGACGATTTTCAGGAGCCCCTTCCGGATGGCCGGTTCGTCGTCGACCACTAGCACTTTATACATGCAACTTTCCCCCCAGCGGTATGGAAAATGATAGGCGCGTACCAGA
Organism: Paenibacillus methanolicus; assembly: GCF_008124765.1. Lineage (GTDB taxonomy): Bacteria > Bacillota > Bacilli > Paenibacillales > Paenibacillaceae > Paenibacillus_Z > Paenibacillus_Z methanolicus. The sequence continues at coordinate 85,742 of NZ_VNHS01000002.1, forward strand.
TCCGGGCGGGCAGTCCAGCTTTAGCCCGAATCCTTCTCCGTAAGTCAGAATCAGACGCTGATGCACGTTGCGAAGACCTATCCGATGTTCATCGGCATCTTCCATATCCTGAAAGGAATGCTCGATTTCCCGCCATTTCCCTTCCGGTATGCCGCACCCGTTGTCCTCTACCGTAATCACGACTCGGTCCGACTCCACACGCGTACCGATGATGACAATTCCCCCTTCTTCTACATCCTCCAGTCCATGCACCACCGCATTTTCCACTAGAGGCTGAACGAGGAGCGGCGGAATCTCCACGCTCATGGCCGAATGATCCAGATGGAGCTCGTAGGTCAATCGTTCGTCGTCGAACCGGAATTGCTGAAGTTCCAAATAGCAGCGCGCAATATCGAGCTCTTCCCGGAGCGTGATTTTGCGGTCACCGATTTCAATGCTGCGTCTCATCAGTTTCCCCAAGAGATGCACGACATTGGAGATCTCCGCATCCCCTTTCGCAAACGCTTTCATTCGAATGGATTCCAGCGCATTGAACAGAAAATGCGGGTTCATTTGACTGGCCATCATCTTCAGCTTGATGTCGCGCTGCCGCAGCTCCAGCAGGTTTTTCTGCCTGTGGGACTCGCTCACTTCATCCATCAGGCTCCGGATGCTGGCTAGCATATGGTTGAACTGCCTGGATAACGTGCCAATTTCATCGTTTCCGTCCACATCCGATTTGACGTTCAGATTGCCCATGGAGACCTTGTTCAACACCTTATTAAGCAGAAGCAGTCTGCGGGACAAGAAAGACGAGGTGAAATATATGAGCACGATCGCAATGGACAAACTGGCCGCAATGATGGTGAACCCCAACCTGCTGACCCGGTTTGCGTCGCTCACGATACTGTCGATCGTAAAGACCGAAATGACTTTGAGCCCGTTCCGGCTAAATGGCGGAACCACCTCTTCCACCACAATCTTCGAGGGCTTCCCCTCGTAATGAAAATCGTAGACGCCAGCGCGCCGATCGCTCAGATCCTTGGCGAAATCCATGCTTTCGATATTCCGTCCGACCCATTGCGGTTGTTTGGCAGCGACAATGAATCCCTTCTCATCGATAATCATCGTATCGAACGGTTCCTGGCTTAGAATCCCATTGAGTTCATCCTGGTCCAAATTGATGACCAGTACCCCATTGGAACGGTACAGCGGAAAATCGATCCTCCGAACGAGGCTGAGATAAGCGCGATTTTCTTTCGTCTCATCCTTGATGTAATGCCAACCGATGAACGAACTGGATTTGTCCAGCGCCTCCCGATACCAGTTCGAGTTCTTGACAGACTCATCTGCGCTTAGAAAATCCCAGTTGCTAATCGGCAGCGGAGGGTCTGTATAGAAGCGGATGTTATCAATTTCCTTGTATAATTGCACGGAGTCCCGGAAATAGCGAAAATCCCAATAGGCCGTAACCAGGTCGAAGGTGGTCTCATAGCGGTCATTGACCAAATTGGATAACCGATCGTCCACTTGCAATTTGTTCGATATTTCAATCGGCATGCGAAGAATATCCGTTATGTGCTTCTTGATTTTGTCCACGTTGTTCATGGTTTGCTGTGTAGCTTGGTCTAGTACGTTCTGGCGGTAGGAAGCGGTCAAGATAAGGCCCACGAGAAGAACAGGGATGAACACCACTGCGACGATGGAAATGACCATCTTGTTCTTTAACCGGATATTGTTCGTCTTCCTAACGGCGGCTAGGATCATGCTTCCCATTCTAGGTCTCCTTTCGGATGCAGGAGTAAGTCGTGAGCGGATAGCTCCGTTATCAACGATAGAGCTTGGCTTGGTGGCGCTTACAACACAAAGCGGCGCTTCACTCTTCTGGACGGGTAAGAGCGTAAATAGTAGCTTCTTATCCCTTCCGCCTTTAAGCGGATTTCAGAGTTTGGAACAGCCCTCAAGGAGAGCGCTTGGCCGCTGTTCCAAGCTCTGAATCTGTTGCTTTAGACTGTCGAGGACGTCTCGTACGCTGGTTGTAGTAGATTTAATATACACTATTTTCACCATAATCCACTACCAATTGTTAGGTTTCTACATTCAACAAATTCGACAGGATCTGTAGGGCAGACATTCATTCGGTTCCCAGCACCAGATGCAAGAAAAGACCCTCCAAACGATACATTTGGAGGGGGATTTGAGCCTACGTGCGAGAAAACTGGACGTTATTCATGTAGAACGTAGCTGGATTGGTAACACTCGTAAAGGTAATTGTTTTCCATTTCGTGAAATTGACCCCAGTCATAGTGGCTAAAGGAATAGAAACATGTTTCCATGAAGCATCGGAAGGCGTTGGAATGTTTACGGAATAACCATTCGTCCCATCGCTAACATACATGGAAAGCGTTACGCCTCCAGCTCCCCCTTTCACCCAAAAGTCTAACGTATTGTAAGCAGATACGTCATGCGCGGCCCAATCATTCGTATAAAAAGCCCCGTTCCAGCCGCTCCCTGCATAGACAAACTTCTGAGAAGCGACACCGGTATTTCCGGGTACAACCGTAGCGTCCGTACTTGCTGTTAGGTTATTCGAATTGCTGTAATTTACAGCATATGGCTTACGCTTCAATTCAAGCGACTTGGCACCAAAGGAGATCGTATAATTGCCGCCTGCATCAGGTTGAATGACTTGACCATTTTGTACGACCTGATAACCATCTCCGTTCTTCAGCTTCACCTTTAGATTGATATTGTTGGGGAAGTAGGCTGGAACGTTCCAAGTATAACGCGTTCCGGTTGAAGTCGCATTTGGTGTAAGGTTTTCGATGGTTTTCTGCGCTCTCCAGTAGCCGCTTACCGCCCCGTAAGGGGCGATCCAGATGCTGGATCGTTTGGTATCCAAATAGTTAATCAATGCATTCATCTGATCCAGCGGCAAGGAAGTAGCACCACCACCAACATCATGTGCCGTAATTACTGTCCAGGCACCTTGGCTAATTGCATGATCGACCCAACTCTTGTAGTCCGTATTAAAGCTTCCCTCTCCCCATGTAAACTGGGAAGAGATATTCATCCAATCGGGGGTGTCTGATGGTTTCATAAAGTAAGTCCCGTTACCCCAACCCCCTCTTGCTGAAAGGTGCGTATCTATCAGGTATTTGACGAGATAGGGATCATTATTCGTGTAGGGATAGGCATAAGTTACGACTGTTGTGCCCATCGCTTGTGCAATCTCGGTTTGAGCTGCGACAGTTTCATCATAGCCTAAAGTATCGTTATACGTCCTTTGATAAGGTTGGGTTGGATTGGCGCTTGGTTCATAGTGATGTTTGGAATGGTTTCCAATTTCATGACCGGCCAAAGGGAGCTTTTTCCAATCTTCCTTTCGGCTGCCCGTTATTGCCGTTTCCGTTATAAAAAACGTAGCCTTCATCCCTTTAGCATTTAAAGCCGGGACCGCATAATCAAGCTGCGAATCAACACCGTCATCAAAGGTAAGCGATACTGCCGATTGTGCTCCATTCCAGGGTACGACTGTTATTTGTGGTCCCGTGTACGGATCGATGTATGAGAACTGAACGTTATTAAGATAGAACGTCGTATTAAGCGTACTTGTATTACAGCTAAATGTAATGGTCATCCACTTTGTAAAATCAACCCCGGTCATAACAGAGAGATCAATGGAGACGTGCTTCCAGGATGCATCGGAAGGCGTTTGTATGTTTGCGGTATAACTATTCGTCCCGTCGCTAACATTCATGGAAAGAGCTTCGCCGCCAGCCGCTCCTTTGACCCAAAAATCTAACGTATTGTAAGCAGATACATCATGCGCGCCCCAATCCGTGTAAAACGCCCCGTTCCAGCCGCCCCCTGAAACTACAAATTTCTGGGAGGCAACACCGGTGCTTCCAGGTACAACGGTGGAATCATTACTTTGAGTTAGGTTATTACTATTACTATAATTCACAACATATGGGGCTGATGGTGCCGCCGATGCAGTCTGAGACACAACCGGTAACGGAGATATAAGAATGAAGAGAGCGATGCATAACGAAATCATTCTTTTCATTAGATGTCATTCCTTTCGTTGTGCTGTAGTGCTTTAGCTTTAGCTCGATATCTTTAGGCGCGTTCCTTGCTGCAGGCCTATAGGATTGTGTCGATTGACAGCTGTCCTCACAACACGGCGGCCGTCAGCACAGCTAGCCACTTTTTCTTTTTTTCATGTCCTTTATTGTCCTCCTTCTGACCATGATATTGTAAACGCTACCATTAGCGTTGATACTAATCATATTGAAAACGATATTCGATGAATACCCAGAAAAAACAACTAAAAATCATATTAAAAATGTTGCATATAAGTATGTCCTTCGCCCTCATGTCTGCCCATAAGAAAGCAACCCCCGATCAATACCGTGCGTCATTAGCCGGTCATTAATCGGGGGTTGCGTTTGGCCTTAACCGACAATACCTGTACGCTCAATCCCTTCAACGAAGTATCGCTGCACGCAGAAGTACATGAGGATAAGCGGAAGGATCGCCAACAGGATGCCTGTATCCTGCACCATACTCAAATAGAAAGGGTCCGACCGGGATGAAACCCCGTCCGTAATTCCGGATAGATTATAGGGCAGCGAAGCCAACTGTACGGACATGACCTTGCCTGTAGCCAAATACGTTGTCGTAAAGAAGCTATCATTCCATTGCCACACGAACGAAAAGAGCAGCACGGTGATAATCGCGGGGAGCGCGTTCGGGAGCATGATTCGGGAGAACGTCGTCCCGATACCGGCTCCATCGATATAGGCGGCTTCCTCGACCTCTTTGGGGATCCCCCGGAAAAACTGTCTGAATATAAAAATATAAAGTCCGGCCTTCAGCGAGTTGGCCGTCAAGGCTGTCAATAGGAACGGCCAGTAGGTATTCAGCAGATTGGCGGATTTGCCCGTAAGCAGCGGAATCAGCCCCATTAGCGTAAAATCCTTCAGATTGAGATAAACGGGAATGAGGATCGTCGATGGCGGAACCAATATGGTCAGAATGACGCCGGCAAACAGCAGATTGCTTCCTTTGAATTTCAGCCTGGCAAATCCGTAACCTGCCAATGCGCACGTGATCGCGGTTAGGATGGTAGTCGAGATCGACAGGGCAAAGGTATTGGCCAATGTCTCCCAGTAATCCATAATCGTGATCGCTTGCTTGAAGTTATCCCAAGTAAAATGTAGGGGAATCCACACGACGATCGGCGAATACAGATCCTCTTTATCTTTAATCGATGTCGAGATTTTTTGCAAGATCGGGTATACAATCAAAAACGAAAGTCCCACAATCAATACAAGACGGACGAATGACCACACCCATCTTTTCCAGTGTTCGACCGATACCAGTCTGGAATAGCGCACGTTTACTCCCCCCCTTAATTATAATAAAAAACTTTCCTTGAAATCAGATAGCCGCCCACCAGCAAGATGAGCGAAACGGCCAGAAAATAGATCGTGGCCATCGCCGAGCTAAGACCAAAATTAAAAGCAGTAAAACCGGTGTCCAGAATCAAATCCGTTATCTCGTTGCTGGAGACGGAATCGACAACGGTATAAATCACATTGACCAGGATTAGCGGACTAACCATCGGGAACGTAATCTTCCAGAAAGCCTCGTAGCCGGTTGCCCCTTCCATCTTGGAGGCTTCGTACAGCTGCGGCGAGATGGTCTGGATTCCCGCCAGGAAGATCAGAATCTGAACACCCGATTGGCTGACAATCTGATAAATTCGGTCAACGGAACCCGTGAGGTAATCGACGCCCCACCCGCTTACCCCTGCTTGCAGCATCAGTTTCTCCAATTCAAAGCTCTGTAACGAACGAACTACCTTTGCCCCTGAACTCGCATCGTTTATCGCTTGCACCAGGCTTGTGCTCTCCAAGTTCATAATTACGCCGGATGCCAGAATAACGGGAAGGAAAAAGATCGCCCGGGCCACGGATCTTCCTATAAATTTCTGGTTCAACAACACCGCCAGGAATAGACTGAAAATGACGATAAGCGGAATATTGACCACGATATTCACGATCGATTCGGTCAACACGCGGTTAAAGCTGGTGTTTATCGTTAAGGCTTCCACATAGTTTTGGAGTCCGATGTACTTAACCGTTATCCCGTCCGAATTGGCCGTGATCGCACTGAAGCTGAATCGCAGCGAACTCAGCAAAGGGACAAAGAAAAAGATTACAAACCCAATCAGCCACGGCAAAACATAAATAAAACCCCATAGCGCCTTTTTTTGCGCGTAATCCATTTTCGACAGGCGAGGTTTACGTATGGATTTCATTTTTGTACACCACCCATTACATAACCTCCGGCTTCGACATCCATGCCATCCGCTTGTACCCTGGACCGATTGTAGTTCACGATGACATAGATCCCATTCTCATAAACGGTCTTGAAGACGCCTTCGCTTACCTTCTCGTGCGAAATTATTTTCTGGTTGTGCACGTTGCCCAAGACTCCATTCACCTTCTCATAGATTTGGGCAGCCTGGTCCAACCATTGCTCGTAATTGACGGCGTACAAGTCGTCGTAGTTCGAATCCTTTACGCTTTCATTCGGTTCGTGCATCCATTTGAAGTAAATGCCGGAGCCATACTCCAGACACTTCAATATATATTGGTTCATGTCGTTGAAGGTCGATAGATTATAAGGCGCGCCCGTATAGTCGATATATCCGCGAACGACCATTTGATAGAACGGAATTTCTTCATCTTCAATCTTGAACCCGCTATTGGTCATCGGTGCATTCGTAATATCCGTAATATAGGGAAACGCAAAGGCGTTGCCGCCACTCGCCATAATCTCGAGATTCCGTTCGCGAATCCTGTCCAGCGCCTGGTTCGATATCGATTCCGACTCCGTTCGATCGATCTGATGATTTGCCCGATAGTCGCTATTCAGCCGGTTGCCCAGATCCCGCAGCGAAATCCCTTCTAGACGATAGCCGTCCAGTTCGTTCAACATGGAATCCACAATCTTCATCAAGTAGCGAGGCGATACAACATAGAACGGAGCTTTGGTGCGATCGCGCTGGTTCAAGACCGGTTCAATGGGGTAGATCGCGGCCGGATCTCCCTTCAAGGTTCTGGCAGCTTCCTTGGTTACGTCGAAGCCATCGCCGGTGCGCGCCTCCGCGATGTAGACATCCGGGAAGAAGGAGAGGCCCTTGTCCCGGGCGAACGTGATAAATTCCCGCAGCGCTTTGCTTCCTCCCACTGCTCCGTCAACCGAGACATGATCCGGAACCTGATGATCAAGACCTTTATTAAACCATCCCGAATATTGAAGCTTAATATTGCGAATATTGCGCTTCTGCACCTGGTTTACGATTTCCTCTGCCTGCTTAAAGGTTGTCAGAGGTTCGAGCGCCTTGTAGGGGATTCCCACCACGTGTTTAGGTTTGGAAATACTCCCGATCAGCTGCAAATAAAACGGCACATCCCCTACGGAAGTTGAATCGCTGGCCGACTTCGGTTCGGGAAGTCCATGCGTTCTGACCAAATACTGCCGATAGTACTGTGCCATTCCAGAATAAGTCGCTTCTTCCCCGCCGAGAAAAGCGTACCGGACCGTAAAGTCCGATTTTGTCGGGTTCTCTTGAAATCGGGGCAAGGAACGCTCCTGTCCGTTCGCGTCCAGGGTGACTTGGTCCTTATTGATCACATAAAAGCTGGGATAAACATAGTTATAGCCATTCAGTTTGCCGCTTACATCCGCATTCACGCTTGCAACGGAATCGCCTTCTTCAATAATGCCGAGGAAAGCTCCTTCCCGGCGAATCATTCCGAATACCGGCAATCTGGCTTTTTCTTCCCAGAGACCGTCTTCGGCACTCTCCATCGTTAGATCGGATCCATAGATTCTTTGTTTGTAAGAGGAATAATTGATTTTGCCATTGTTGAAATGAATGAGCGCCCCGGAACCGTCCGGTACGAATAAGGAACCTTCCGTCTCCTCTCCTTCTGCGCCGAAGTAACTAAGCACCGATATCGTGTTAATCGGATATTCATCGGGGGAATGAATGCCGGAAGCCGGCACTTTGACCACGAGACTATCGCCATCCAGGGTATACTCGATCGAGGCAAGGAATATACGCGGTTCGGGTTTGGTTTGCGCAAGCCCGAGCGCTTCGAGATCCTTCCGGAAGTCTTCATCCGTATAACCGGCATCTTCAAACGCCTGGAGAGTCCGTTTCAGTTGAATGCCGGCCAGCGCGTCATTTCGTACATACAACGATGGGTCGGTGTCCTCTTTATAGGCAATCGTCAGCGCGCGCTTTCCCGTTTTATCCACTTTCCCCTTAAGTTCCTCTAAACGCGCTTTAGTCAGCTTCATCGGGATATCGTCAGCCGTTTTCTCGTCCGTTCCGAATTGGTAAGTCACTCGTATGCCGCTCGGAATGCTCTCGAATCTGACTTGCTTATGAATGACGCTATCTGTATAGGAGTTGATCGAGCTTAGCTGGCCGAACGAGTTATAGAAATCAATTTTCAATTGAGCGGATAATAAATCCTTGTTAATTCCTGTCGCCAGTTTATCGGATTCCCGCTTCGGAGGGTTGCTGTACCATATTTCTCCGTTACTTTTATCAAGAACGGCAATAACCCCTGACCGGTCGTCAGCGAATAATTGCAGACGATTGTTGGCTGCAACGCCTTTCATATCCGCGACTCGAGGATCCGTGAAGGAAACGGGCAAAGCCGTTCCCTTCACAAATTCCGCTGCAACAGGGCGACTTGATTCCGTTTGTTGATCAGAACCGGCGCCCGCACACCCGGCAGTCATCATTCCGAACAGGAACAACGAGGTCAGCAAGGCATATGTTTTCAAATTCATGGCTGCGCATGCCTCCTTCCTTAGCTTCTCAGGTCAATTTCCTGGTAAATCGTGGATACAAATGATGAGATCTGCTGAATCAGGCTGAAGAAAAGCAAGCACAGGAACGCCAGAAACCCCATGGCGACCACCGATAACAGTAGGGTACCTATGGTTTTTGACGGCGTAAATTGATGAACCGTCATATTCCCGACGAACAACAGATACAAGGACCAAATGACGGCGACGTTGTGCGAGAAATAATAGAAGCCCGTCTCTTGGATCGAGATCACGTTGCTTAACCAAATCCATGGAAAGGGGATGATCACCATTGGAATGAAGGCAAAGCAGGTCGACGTGAAAATTTCGACAAACTTCCCTTCTCCGTCCATCAAGGTCGTGAGCGACCAATTGGCCACGCACCAGAAGAACACCGGAAGCAGTACATACAGAACCTCCATCAAGCTGTTCATCTCAGCGGGATTGTATATATGGACGAGGAATCCGCTATACTGGCTGCTCATAATATTGGTAACGGCCATAAGGAACAAGATCGAGAGGGAAACGATCAGATTCGTTTTTCTGTTCCATTCATATTTCAAATCCCAATAGCCGTTAAATGGGTGTACAATCAGATAAAATGGCTGTTTAAGCCTTTCACTGTTCAATTGCGGCACGTTCCCTTCCCCCTTTCCATTGCCGGAGCTTCCTGAACGCGATTGTGCCGAGCGCAATCAAGACCATGCAGGTCATGACCGCAGGGAAGTATTCGCGCAGCACTTGCTTGCGATAGAGCAGGAATGCCTTCGAATAGTTCGGCTGATCCTTGCTTTGCTTAAAATATTTCATCGCCTCTGCGTACTTCCCTTGCCGAAGCAGCGCTTTGCCGATCCCGGCATAGGCGAATTCCAGGTTGGCGTTCATGTTGATCGACTTCTGGAATAAGGAGAAAGCAGCCTCTTCATCGCCCCTGTAGTAGCTTCGAACGGCTTCGTTTAGGGTCCGCCCGTATTCCGTTGTCTCGAATAAAGTGATCTCCCCAAGCCCTTTATCCAGAACGAGAAAATGATCTCCTACACGCTCAATGGCTGTCGGCGTGTTGAATTCGCCCAGCCGGTTGCCCAGACCGCCGAATACATACATGAAATGTCCATCGCCGTTGTAGGTGAAGATCCGTCCGCGCTTGGAATCCAGCACCGAATAGATTTCGCTGTCCGCGACATCGATGTCAATCAGCCTCGAAGCGTCCATCTGAGACGTGGCAGCGATGTCGCCGCGCGGGCTGAAATATCCCGTTCGCCTCAAAATATCGTTCCCTTGGGCATTTAATTTTTTGATCGTATCGCCAAACCTGTCGCCGTTCGTCGCATAAAGAAATCCTTCATCGTTAATATCCAGGTTCGTGAATTCCGTAGGCGTAAACATGACCATCCGACTCCGCTGGGCGCGGGTCGACAGCCGTTTCCATAACAACTCGGCCGGGTCGACCCTAACGCGGTTCGCGCCGATGAACGTCGAAAATTCGCCACTGGAATTAAATTCCATAAATCCGTCAAATACGCCGACGGCCATGACATAAATCCGCTGGGCCTTATCGACAACAACTCGAGCCGGTTGGAACTGAAACTTCTCCTGAAATAGCTCGGATTCCGGATTCTCGATCACCTTCACAAGCTTACCGTTCGAATCGAGATGGACAATCCTTTTATTGCCCGTATCCGCAACGTATAGCTGCTTGTTTTCGGTTACGAACAGGCCCTGCGGACTCATAAACGTATCGGGCTTCCCGTTCCGATCAAAGGAATCGATGATTCGAACCGGTTTGAAGCTCGAATCCATCGCCACGATTCGATTGTTGCCGGAGTCCAGCACATAAATTTGCTTATCTGCCGTAACGTGTATATCGTTCGGTTCCTTGAATGGTCCGACACCCATACTGTCGCCATTCAGGAGTGCCGTTGCCCGATAGGCGGCCGGCGAGGCGACAGCGTCTCCCCAGTAGGAATAATGATAGGATGCGGGCGTTTCTTCGGCATTGACGACCGCGCTTCCCGATCCAATGCTTAGCAAGCAAATGAGCGTCGTGAAGACAAATGTCCGTGCTTTATATAGACTGCTCAACATCGCGTCTCATCCCTTCTACTCTTTCATTCCGGAGGTCGCCATCGTCTGCATGACGCTGCTCTGCGAGATGATAAAGAGCGCAATCGGAACGATCATCAAGAGAAGGGCAACCGCCGCGCCGACGCCTGCGCGGGCGATGCCTCCTGCCGAGATTTGGCCAAGCGCGTAATGGAGCGTCTTCAGGTTCTCGCTATAAATGAAATTCCCTCCGTCGCTCCCCCATAATGCGGGGAACTGCAAAATCATAAGCGTCAACCATGCGGGCTTCACGTTCGGCATGACGATGCTCCAATAAATCCGGTATTCGTTCGCTCCGTCAATCTTGGCGGCTTCCAGCAGCGCGTCCGGGATCTGTTCCATGAATTGCTTCATGAGGAACAGTCCGAGCGGGAAAGCGAGCGACGGTACGATGATCGAGGCGTGCGTGTTGATCCAGCCGAGCCAGGACATCACCATATAGTTCGGAATCGCGGTCACATGTCCAGAGAACATCAAAGACAAAATGACGATAGAGAAAAGAGTCCCCGATCCCCAAAATCGGTATTTCGCAAGCGGATAGGCCGCCGCGGACGCCAGCAGAATATGGCCAGCCGTCCCGGCGATCGTGATAAACAGCGTGTTGGCGATATAGCGGGACAGCGGCACCCATGAGTTTCCCATCAGGGCGAACAGGTCGAGGAAGTTGTCCAGCGTCGGATTGTTGACCAGAAACCGCGGCGGGAAAATAAACAGTTCGTCAAGCGGCTTGAATGCGTTGCTGACCGCATAGATGAGCGGAAGCGCCATAAACGCGCCGAAAATGGCAAGAAGCGCGAACAGTACAAAACTGACGGCAAAGGACCGGTTCAACCGCCTGGGGGTCCGGAATACCGCTAGCATCCTCATGACCAAGTCTACTCACCTACCTTTCGCAACAGTTTTTGCGTCAACTTATTGGCGCCGATCATCATGCAGAAGAGCACGGTTGCGATCGTGGATGCGTAACCCATCTCGAAGCGGATCGTGCCGAAGTCCATCAAGTGCGTGACGACGGTATGCCCCGCGTAGTTAACGCTTGGAAATCCGGCTAACGCGATCGAGATATCGGCGACCGCAAGCGAGCCTGTAATCTGCATAACGGCTCCGAACATCAGCTGCGGCCGCATGGAAGGCAGCGTGATGAACCATAACTCCTGCCAGCGGTTCTTGATGCCATCTACCGCTCCCGCTTCAATCAGTGTCCGGTCAATCGTCTGAAGACCGGCGATAAAGGCGAGGAAGCTGGTGCCAAGGCTGAGCCACAACTGGACGATGATAATAATGGCCAAAATATATTGTTCGTTCGAGAGCCATTGAATCGGTTCGAGAATAAAACCGAATCGCATAAGGAACCCGTTCAAATAACCGTAGCTGTCTCCAGAGAATACGATCAGCCAAATAAAGAAAACGTTTCCCGAAATGGACGGCGCATAAAACACAAGGGTCATAACCGCTCTAACCTTGGGCGACAGTTCATTGATAATCCAGGCAAAGAGAAAACACGCGATATAGCTGACCGGACCGGTGACGACCGCAAACATGAACGTATTCTTCAGGGCGATCATGAACACATCGTCGCCCAGGAACAATCGGGAGTAATTCTGCCAGCCTACGAATCTCGGAAATTCCAGCATGTTAAAATAAAAGAAACTGAGTGCCAGCGAAATGACGACTGGAACGACCGTAAACGTGAAGAAGATCAGCATGTACGGACTCATCAGCAAGTAGTAGTGCTTGTTTTTTCGAAGCTCTCGGACAACATTAGCGAGTCGTGACGACTTCTTTGCCTGGATGAGGCTCGACGCGGCATGACGGTTTGCTTCTGCTTGCATCGGCTTCCCCCCCCCTAACTAATTCTGCAGATTGAATTCCTTCCGCTTGAGCGCGATTTCATCATTCATATACAAAATATAATCCGAAAGGGCTTCGCGCGGATTCTCGCTCCCGTTCACGACGCGCCGGAAGGCGTTATCCAGATGTCTGCCGGTGAAATATCCGCCCGGCACTTGAGGGATGCCCCTTACCCAATGCCATTGGCGTTTCAAATTGTTGAAATCCTTGACCGGCCATGGCAACTGCTCCAACGCTTCGATGTTGGCTGTCGGATATCGGGCAGCCTCGCCCAACAACCCTTCCAGCTCCCGTCCGTAAGCGAGTTGGGTATCCTTGTCGGTCCACCACTTCATGAATGACCACGCCGCGTCCTTGTCGTCGGCATTATCCAGCATCATGACCGCGGTCGTATGGCTGGCGACCTCATGACTTATGGATCCGTCCTCGTGCTCGGTGCCGGGTACGATGGTAAAGTCCCATAACCCTTTGATCTCCGGCGCCAGAACGGTCAGCAGATTGTACGTGGTATAATCGGCAATACCGATCGGCATCTCGCCAGTTCGGAACCGATTCGCGAAATCCGCTTGCAGCGGAAACTTGTAGTTCGTATAAAATTGCGTCCAGCGCTTGAAAACCTCCATGGAAATCTCGGAGTCCAATGCGCTCTTCATGTGGTCATTGTCCCGGTAGAACTGGCCGCCGTTCTGATAGAGCAGCATGGCGAACGCCGCATTCGGAACCAGCGTCGCATTGTTCGCAGCCGATTCGATCGGCAAATAGAACGCCAGGTTGTGCTTCTGCAGCACCGAAATCATGTTATACACATCCTGCCACGTCTTCGGAGGCTCCAAGTCCAGCTCTTTGAGAATATCCTTGCGATAGAACAGCATCGGGAATGTCTGCTGCTCCGGAAGCGCATATACCCCTTTGTCATAGATGTAAGGCGTAATTGCGCTATCGCGAAACCTTGCGGCGACTTCCTCGAAATCCGGAAAATCGGTCAAATCGGCTGCGGCGTTCCTCATCGCGTAATTGACAGGGATATCCTCGCCGGCTTGCAAGGCAACATCCGGTCCTTCGCCAGCCAGGACTGCCGGAAGCAGGATGCCGCCCGGAACGAGCCTTAAATTTACCGATATGTTCGTTTCGGGCGTAAACATGTCGTCAATCAACGCTTTCAATACTTGCGCCTGATCCCTTCCCGTCGTTACCCAAACCGTGACGGAACGCCCGCTTTCTTCCGTGCTGCCGATACTATCGTAATCTTCGGTATAAGAGGCCGCGTAAGCGCCTAACTCGTGCTTGATCTTCCCGAGCAAAGTCGCTTGCGTTCTCGGAAGCTTGCTGTCCGGCGACGCGACGATCAGATAATCCAACGTAAGCGGCTGTTCGCGCACCGTCAGAATCCACGTGCCAAGACCGCCGACATTCACCTTAAAGGAGTTCAATCGGTTCGCGATCGTTTCCGGTTTCTCCGCCATTTCGTTCAACTGCCGGACCATCGTGTGAAGAACAGCGACTTTATCGCTCCTCTCCCCTGTCGATTGTTCGAGATAATCCGCCACGGCCTGAATATGGCCAGCTTGTTCCCGGAAGACATCGATCATGCCGGGAATCCGCTTTTCCAATTGATAATCGCGGTTAGGGTCTGGCGTATTCGAGGTAATTAACATCACTTTTCGATACATCTCGTTGAGCTTCAGCACGCTCGACTCGATCGTCTCCATGAGCGGAGCGAGCTCGCCGAGCGAAACCGTCATACGAATGCGATGCTTCCCTTTCGTCAGATGATACAAGTAAGGCTCATTCCCTCCCAGCACATCTGTCTGCCATTCCATATTGAAGCTGAATCGCGTCCGCTTCATTTCCTCGAATGGATATCTGCCATCGATCATGATGCTGCGCGTCGCATAGACGCCCCGCAACTGATCCTGTTTGCGTTTCAGCGCAATCTGGTATAACCCATCCTCTTTCACTTCGAATTCCCATTCGATCCATTGCCCCGGCAGCTTCCAGTTGAGGCCCCCAATCGCGTTGACCCGAATTTTCGAAGCGCTGTACGGCGTGACCGCAGGGCTTGACCGATCGGAAATCGGATAAAGCGTAGGGGAAGATTTTAAGATCGCATCCTCTGCCTGAATCACAATACGTTGACCTTCGGCGGCTGCAACGCCTTCAGCTTCATATTCGGCTTTCCGTTCTTCATAGGTTTTCGTCTCCGGCTCCTGGTATAACTCGATATAGTCGATAGCCATCGGTTCCCTCAAGGAAGTCAAAGAAACAGTCTGAACCCCTTCATCGAAATAAAACAAATAGGGTTCGTCATGGTAACCTTCTCTGTCCTTGAAGGACACGATTTGCCAAGCCGGCTTACCAATCTGCCTCGGGCGCAAATCGTTTCCGCGATTGTCCCGCTTGATTTCATCTTCGCGATTGCCCCAATATCGATCGAACAATAAGATTTCGGCGTCCTTAAAAGGCAATTTCCGATTGATCGCGAACTCTCTCTCGATCGCGGAGCTTTTCCCCTCAAGAGGAAAATAATGAATTCGAATATTGTATAGACCCGGATGATCGATCCGGACTTTCCAGCTGATTGTACCGACCTCGGGCGTCAACACGGCTTGACCTTGCAGACCTTGAAATCCATTCGCAAGCTCAAAACCGTCCCCTTCGAGTTCGGCATATTGCTCGCCTTCGATTCGGATTTCCCCGGCCGGCCTGTCTGTGTTTGCGTAGCGTTTCATATAGGCGTCATATCCGTCTTTGGCATCTGCATCCACTACCGCTGCAAAATCTCCAATCGCTTGATCAGGGCCGTTGCCGGTTTGACGTGATGAGTAGATGGCCCACATGGACAAACCTATACCGACTAGAATCAATATCCATTTCACTGATCTCTGGACTCTGATGCTCAATTCTGCTCCCCTCCCCGGCAAAAGCGAATGCAAACAGTCGCATCCGTAAATGAGATGCGGACTGTTTGATCACTTCAATCGTTATTTCTTGTAGACTTCATCGATTGCCGCCTGGAAAGGCGTTTTGTACGTCTCGATGACCGTGGATACGGATTGGCCTTTGTTAATATCGTCAGCGAACTTATAATAAGGCATGCTCGGGAACGAAGCTAAGCTGTCGAGATAGAATCTGTTAGACGCTACTTTAACATTGTTGATATCAACTTCGTTATCAAACAACGTCTCGTACCAAGATTGGAGATTATAGTCATAAATGGAGTCGTATGTCTCTATTTTCTCCCAGATATAAACGAGCTGCTCCGGATTCTCTACTGCCTTCGGAATTACCATTGCCCACGGATTGCTATCAGGCGTATTGTAGGAAGTTCCATTCGGTCCTTTAGGGAAAGGAATAAAGCCGAACTCGAAATCCTTCATGTCTTTCTTCAGACCTTCCGCCTCATAAGCTCCACTTAAATACAACAACGTGTTACCTTGACGGAAAAACTGACTTGGCTCCGTCCAATCGCCGCCCTCGGAAGGTCTGACGAGTTTTTCAGTACTCAGTTTGGATTGGAAATTCAAAACTTCAACGGTTCTAGGATCATCCAGGTTCTGCTTGTCCTCTTTCGTCAAGCCTGTCTCGTTGGAGGCAAGCGCTGAATCCAAAAACCCGGCACCTGCCAATCCCCATGTATCAAGCTTTCCATCGTTGTTCGTATCTTTATTAGCCTCTTTGATCACTTGAATGAACGTTTCCCAGTTCCAATTATCTTCATCCACATATTCTTGAAGCGGTTTCATGCCGAGATTGTTCATCAACGTGCGGTTGTAGAAGAAACCGGTTGCTCCGCCCGGGTACCCGCCAAAGCCATACCCTCTCCCTTTATACTGCATAATCTTATTCGATACATTCGGATCGAACACTTTGTCATTTTTCGTATATTCGTCAACCGGCCACAACAGATCTTGACTTACCAGCGTTGGAATGGCGTACGATCTGGCTAAGCTGATGATATCGCCTACCGGTTCGCCAGCAAGCAGTGAGGCTGTAACCTTGTTCTGGTACTCGGCTTGATCGAGGACAACGTATTCAACTTTGAAATTATGTTTCTTCATCAGAGCTTCAAGATTCTTCTTCCTTTGGATATTATCAGGATTGTCTTCCGGGATTTCCAAACTCCAGAAGTTTACAATCTTAATCACTCTGCCGCCCATATCAAAATCCATCTCCGGCGTTTCCTTGGAATCGCCCGCGCCTTCTGCAACGTCATTGGTCCCCTCGGAAGCATTCGTCGCCGCCGCGTCGTTGGAAGAATCCTCCGAAGCTGCATTTGTGCGTACTGGATCGTTCTTGCTATTGCTGCTGTTTCCGTTGCCGCTTCCGCCGCTGCAAGCTGCTAAAGAAAATATCAACATCAGACTAACAAGCAGCATAACCAGTTTTTTATTCATATTCATCCCCCTGCAATTTTAATGTAACCGCTGTCAATTCAATGAAATATCAAACTTGCCGTTCGATCATTCCGCGCTTATCACCTCCTGGCCGCTCAACGCCGCAGCGCAATTGAAAGCCATATCGAATTCATTGCACGCGTATAAGACGATTGAAATCCACAACGTGTCCCTTACTTCTAAAAAATCATATTGTAAAAAATGGATGCAAACCTTCATCTTTTGGACATGAAAATAGCAACATTTAGTCATGATCCTACGAAGTCGGCGTCACTACTCCCTTTTCGCACGAGCAAAAAAACGCGCAAGAGAGCCGAGCATAATGCTCGAATCGCTTACGCGTTTTACGTTTGTAATTGCAACGAAACTACTTCCATGCGAAATTCGAATCTATAGCGTGTAAGCCTTTTCATTAATTTTAGTATGAATTTTGTAACAATCTAAGGCGTTATCTGTATCTACACGCTCATTATAAAATCTTACATGTACAGGGGCTAAAATACGACAATGGTTAATCGTAGACAAAAATGATAGATGATCCATTTTTTGTGGAGGGCGATATCTTGAATACCGTTTATTTGAACTGGTTTACGGATGACGAGCAATTCCCGTTTTTTATCCAGTATGGCGGGCACGAAGAAAACACGAATCTTCATCAGCATGAAGACTTCACCGAACTCGTCATTGTATTGAACGGGAACGCTACCCACGTTGTAAATTCAGAAACTTACTTTATTAAGACGGGAGACGTATTTGTCATTCATGAGGCTACCCCCCATGCTTACCTAAATCCTCATGAATTTAAAATTTGCAATATTATGTTTCGGCCCGAATTATTTCGAATGGCCGGTCCGGATTTAAAAGTATCCAACGGTTTCAAGGCACTTTTCGTTTTGGAACCTTTTTATTACAATCTTCAACCTTTTCATAGCAGGCTCAGTTTGTCTATTCCAAGCATGGAACACGTCTCATCCGTCATCTCCGTCATGATCAACGAATACAACGAGAAGCTTCCGTGCCATCAGACGATGCTTATTTCTCGGTTTATGGAACTTGTCGTTTATTTATCCAGACAGTATGACAGTCAGAAGAATGGCATGGACCGCAACCTGATGCATTTGGCTAATGCGCTCTCCTACATTGAAGATCATTACCTGGAGCCTCTTACGCTGGAGGAAATTGCGGCCAAATCCAATATATCGGTTAGACATCTGAATCGGATCTTCCAATCTTATTATCAAACGACACCTATTTCATACCTGCAACAACTTCGTTTGTCGCGCGCGCGTACGTTGCTCCGGCAATGCAGACTCCCCATCACGAACATCTCCTACGAATGCGGGTTTAACGACAGCAACTATTTCACGCGACGGTTTACCAAAGTTTACGGACTATCCCCCAGAGCCTATAGACAGAATATGCGATGACATCTCCCTCCTGCATCATAATCCCTCCCGAAACATCCAACATATCTATTTGAGAGTTTGACCACTTGTCTCTCACAAACATCCCCCCAATACATTGGGGGGAAATGGATCTGGTTGGCAAACTCCGTTTTGAAGATCTTAAATGTGGCTTCTGCCACGGCATTGTCATACGGACAGCCCTTCGCGCTAAGAGAACGAGTAATCCCAAATGTCTGAAGTGCTTCGGAGATTAGCTTAAACTCGCTGCCACGGTCTGTATGAAACATCTGAATGTGATGGAGAGGCACGGTGAGGCTTGCTACTGCTCTGTAGACAAGGAGTGCATCTTTACGAGGCCCACTACTACACCCAATAATTTCATGGTTAAACAGATCAACAAATAAGCACACATAGTGCCATTTTCCAGCGACTCGCACATAGACCGCAGGTAAGGCTCGTCTTGCTGGAACTCTCGTTGAAGCTTATTACCGACTGGCGCTTCGTCAGGATCCCCTTTAGATGGCTTGTACTGTGCAACTGTATAGTTGAAAACCAGACCATACTTCTTCATGATCTGGCCAATCTGGCGACGAGAAGCGAGAATCTTCGTCTTCCTGAGTTCGACCTTAATCTCGCGAGTACCGTAGTTGTTTCTGCTGTTCCTAAAGATCTTGTCAATGGCATACTCCAACTGTTGTTCTTCTTCCGTATCCGCCGTTTCTGGTTTGTAATAGTACGTGCTGCGTGGCAGCGATTTGTGCGCATTGTTGCGAATCACGTTTACCTTCGTCCCATGATCAGCGCGGCTTGCTTTCAAATGTCGTTTTCCATTCTGAGTTGCTGAATTTCCTTACGCAATGCAAGCAGTTCATTTTCTTCAGGCGTGCGGTTGTCCTTCTCAGTGAAGGAACCTGAATTTTTGCTTTGTTCAATCCAACGATCCAATGCAGAGGCAGTCAGATCGTACTCTTAACAATACTCGCTCTCGACTTTCCGTTCTCATACAACTGCACCATCTGTTTCTTGAAATCTGCCGTAAACGTTCTTCTTTGTTGGGACATTGTAGATCCGCTCCTTGTTTCTTATGTGCTTATTCTACTAGCCCTCAATTTTACTGTCCAACTTAGTGTAGACGATCTATTGCCGGATTAAATAATGCCTCCTCTTTATTATTCGGTAAATCCTTTGACTGATTCGGCTGTTTCCCAATAAACGTTTACCCAAACTGCATATAAGTGAATATTTATATATTTCTCATCATTTCTGAAAATCCAGTCTCATTAATTTTGAAAATTTTCTCAAAAATTATGACACCACACACGTGTCATATTCCATAATTCTTTAGAAAACGAAGCACGCAAACCCGCATAGTTTCGTTGTTGTTGTTCCACAATTCATTAGACGACAATTCATCTGGCGACCTTAACATCGCCATTATTCCCGAATTCATTAGAAAAAAATAATCGATTCTTTAAGTCAGTATACATTCACTGAATAATTATACACCCGCAAAATTCACCATTTAGATCCATCCAAGTCAACGAAAAAATATACGTATATAAAAAAGCAACTTGGCTTTGAAAACACAAAGCCAAGTTGCTTTAATTTTTTTAAACCAAGTAATTAATAAAAAAGTAGCCTTCCAAATAGTTATGGAATGCGACACTGCCTTAAGCTCTAACCTAGTAAATCTAACATGGTATATAACCGAGTCGTTACTCCTTTGCAAGCGACAAAAAGATCCCCATCTACGATTTAAGAATCTACCAATCAGCGCGAACACCGCCCTGCCGATCGAGCCGCCGCTTCCGCTCGAATATATCAGTATGGAGAGCTTTTAGAGCCTTCATCTTTGAATCCAACTCGTCCATTTCATTCTTTAATTCATCCAGCACCTGTCGCACATGATTGCTCCCCGGACTCGCATCCACGATCGTCCGCTCTCCGCGGTGTGCGAAATGGATAACTGGGAGTTGCCGGTACTCCAGATAGGTAATCAGCCCTTCCAGGTCCCCTTCGTACGTAACAGACCCCGAACGCTGTAGCTGCTCAATCAATGCATCCCATTCTAGGATGGGCGGATACGGGATTTTGCAGAGCTCCCTAACTCGGCGTAAAATCCGATCTGGCGTCCTAAGGGCATTTACAGCTAAGTCGGAACCTTCCAGATTGCTGATGAGATCGAAGACTTTGTCCCAGAGCGACTCCTCCTTCAGCGGAACCTCGGGATTGTTCTCACTAAGGCCTTGGTAACAGCGTAAGTACAGCTTCATGCCGTCCGTATCCAGCGTCAAAAGGTAGCGCTGCTTCGCATGAGTAAACGGCTGCTTAATCAACCTTCTTCGCATGGAAAGAACCTCCAATATAATTTGTATCTATTCTGACATAAAAAATGGAACTGGGCTATAGGTCCTATCCCTTTATGTGAGGATATAGTGTGTTACGCTTTAAATAGAGGTAATGATAGAGATGAGGGATGCTGAAATGATAGATAATGAGGGTTGGTTACATACGGGGGAGACAGAAGTCGGCTTGCAAATCTGGGCGAAGGAAAAGAACATCGAGGATCAGCGCTACCTGTTCATTGAATACAGGGATGCGGACGGCACCCGGGTCCATGCGGGATTACCCGGTCAACCGTATCCGGCTGTGAATATTGGACTTCCATTGTTTTTCTCATGTACTCTACTCATTGTTGTCTAATACCAGCTGTTGTCATTACAATGATAATTTGGCACAGCGGCAATGCACCCAAGTTCTTGTCACAATTCGGCAATGTGCTCAAGTTCTTGTCATTGACCCATGACAAGAACTTTGGATACATAAATAAAAAAATCCGCATTTTTAGCGGATTCGTTTGTATGCATGTTCTTGTCATCCTACAACCACCTACTACAACTACTACTGCTCTTGCTGTTAATGTTCGTCGTAGGTACGGCAGAAGGAACAGAGTGTCTCAAAGCCATGAACAGCATTAATTGTTCCCTTTCTACATCACTCTGATAAACTTCCTGATTTCATTGAGACCAGGAAGCAAAGCATAACGACCGAATTGGTCCCGACCGGAAAGTAGACCAGCTCGAAATCGTTCAGACGGCGCAAGGGCAGCGTCGAGCCGGGCTTGACGGTGACATCGCCCAATGCGTGCAACTGTGGAAGCTGTAGAAGCATATCTGTGGGTACATCCCTTCTTGGGCATGGCTACCGTAAGGCTCCGATGGAACCTGTCCTCGAATAACTGAAGACGCGCGGCGCGCTATCGTTCGATGAGACAGCGGGCTTCTCGCGAATTCCACCTCTACGGCGACCAATCAAAGGATGATTATTATCCATCCCCTCTCTCTACAGGCAGCATACTTCTGCCGTTGCCCGCTTCAAAGAGGCCCCGTGGTAATTCCGGTTGTCCTCCCCGCACGCCATGCTCCTCCTGCCTCTCGCGCTTCGCTCATAATCGTTCGGGAAATCCTCCCGCTATATAAGTTGAACTTAAGTTCCTGGCAAGTGTTGCTGCGCAAGAGTGATGATCTTCCGATCGCTGTTGTTCACGGATTCTTTAATAGAATTGGTTGTGGATGGAATCCGTTCACAAATGGGAGATTGGTTTGAGTTTCCTATCGGAAAGACAGCATTCTCCCAGGGCGAGCGCTAGCTTATGCTTCCGAGGCACTCTTGAAGCCAGGGGCTCGATTCCTGGCTCTCGCGGAAGGCGATTGCCCCTCGAGGTCTGCAACGCGCAAAAAAAGCCGCCCGGTTAACCGCTAACCGAACGGCCGTTCATTCCTTTCATTCTAGTCCTGGTGCAGCATCCCCAAATGATTCAGCGCGCGGTAGAGAATGGCAGCCGCCTGCGCGCGGGTCGCAAGCCCGTGCGGATCGAAGCGGTTGCCGCTGACGCCTTGAATGAGCCGGAGCTGCTTGGCAGCAAGCACGTAAGCGCTCGCCCACGCCGCTATTCGCTCGTTGTCCGCGAAATCCGCCTCTTGCGCCATGCCATCGGCCTTCAGCTGCAGCGCGCGTCCGAGCATGACCGCCATCTCCTGGCGCGTCACCGGATCGTCCGGCCTGAAGCTGCCATTGCTGCCTGTCGCAATGCCGAGCTTCACTGCAGTCCCGATATATGGCGCGTACCACGACTCCTCCGCCACATCCTTGAAGCCACTGCCCTGAACCGCGTCTATGGTTGCAGCTGCGCCAGGATTCGCAACCCGCAATAAGAGCGTCACGAGCTCGGCCCGCGTAATCGGACGGTTCGGCTCGAAGCGCGATTCGCTGATGCCGCTTACGATGTGCCTGGAAGCTAGCACGTCAATCTCCTGCTGTGCCCAGTGACCTGCGGTATCTCGGAATGGATTGGCATAAGACAGCACCGCGTACTGGCCGAGCTGATCGATATCGGCCTCGACTGCCCCTTGCTTCGCATGCCATGCGCCGCCGGCGTATACCCATCGGCCTGTTGCTTCATCCCGCCGGTAGATGCCAAGCTTAAGCGTATCGATCAGCTCCTTCGGCGGCATGACGACGCGGATCGAAAGCCGTACGCGCTTACGGAACCGCGCGCTGCCCGCGCTTGCCGCCGGCTCGGCTGCAAGCGTCACGACCGGACTGAAGGAACGGTATTTCGGCTGAAGGGAACCTGCCTCGTCATGCCGGCTGATACGAAGCACGGTTGCTTCGTCGAATGCGCCTTCCGGCACGGTTAATCGAACATCGCCCCCAAACCCCATCCAATCGGCCCCCTTGGAGGATACCTTGACGGACTCCCCTTTGCCTGAACCGGTATCGCCGTCGGATGTGCCGCCGTTATTGCCGGTATTCCCGTTGTTTCCGTTGTTGCCGCCGGTCGTGCCCGAGCCCGTCGAGTCGGCCACCGTTACGCCAGCCGACTCGTTGTAATGTTGGTCCATCGTCGCGATCTTCAATTCGTAGCGCGTCTTGGCCTTCAGACCGCCCAACCGATATTCCTGAACGCCTTTGTCCAGGTAGACGGGCGAGCTGAACGCACCGTTCCCCGCTTCCCTCCATGAGATCAACGCGGATCGGTAATCGTCATCTTCCGGATCGGTCCATGTCACGGTAAGCGCTTCGGCTTCGGCATGCACGGCCGGCGTACCGACTTCTGCAGGCGGCTGCAGATCCGCGTCAGCGACCGCAGCGCGGGTGGAGCCTTGCGCTGGAACGCCAGGAGAAGCCACCCCGTTCACATTCACCGTGGCGACCTTCACCTCGTAAGCCGTGCCCGCCTCGAGCGAGCCAAGATGAACGGTACCGACACCGGCCGCAACCTCGATGCTTCCCGCAGGAGCCGTCTCTCCCTGCTTACGCCACTCCACTCTGAGCTTCGCAAGCTCGAGCGAATCGAGTTCCTCCCATGTCACGTCGAGCGAGCGATTGCCCGGATAGATCTGAACGTTGCGGATCGCATCCTGTGGCTTAGCGTCAGCCGGAGGAATAACGATCGATTCCGCATAGTCTGCGCTCATCGGCACGCCGGCATAGCTAAGCACCGAGCCTTCGATTGTCAGCTCATAGGCGGCTCCGACCTGCAGCGGCGTTTGCGGCGTGAACCGGAACGTCTTCGCCAGCGCACGGCCTTGCATATCATGCTCCGCGCCGATCGCCGTTAACGTCCCGCGAACCGGTTCATGGTCTGCCCCTTCCACGGTTAGGAGCTCCTCCGTCACCGAAGCAACCAGCATCGGCTTCGTGAACAGCAGCTCGAGCGCCTCCCCTGCCCCGATACTCCGGACGCCGGACACCTCCGAAGGCTGCAGCGTCGTAATCGGAATATTCACGTCAAAATGCGGCGGCAGCACTTTAAGCTCCTCGCTTCGCGCAAGCTCATAGCCCTTCTTCTCATAGACGACCTGCCACCAGCCTTCCGGAACGTCCCAGCCGTATTTGCCTTCCTTGTCCGTAACCTGCGGGTTCGCTTGCCCGTACCAGTCCGCGTTCCATGGCCCCCACTCGCCGGTTGCGGGATCCTTGTACAGTAGCGTTGCCGTTACGCCTTGCACTCGGTTCGACGGCATGCCTTCATACACATAACCGCTCGGGTCGAAAATCCAGATCGGCTCGCCGACCTTATCCTTCTTCTTCGGCTTATACGTGCAGCTCTCCAGCACGCCCGCGTCTTCCATCGCGCGCCGCCATTCCATATGCTTGTCGAACTCCTGCTTCATATAGTCGAGACCTTCGTCCCAATCGTTCTTGGCCGCGTCGCCGAGCACGGTTGCCGCCGTCGACAGCGCCAGGATGCCGACAGGCGGAACGGCGAGCGTCAACGTTCCGGCGACCAGGCCGATGCCTGTCGTGAAATACTTCACGACCAGCATGTTCTTCGCATGCTCATACTGGTCGTCGATCATTTGGAGGTACGGCTCCTTTAATCTCCCGAGGCACTCATTCTCATTGACATAATCCTGGAAAGCGAGCAATTTGTCCGCATAACCGCCGAAATCCAGGCCGTCCATGACGTAGTCCTTCAGATCCCAGAGCGTGCCGCCGATCTCCATGAATTTGCTGTCGTCAAAAACAAACGAAACGACATTCACGATATGGTCGACGTTATCCTTGATGACGCCGCCGTCGTCCTTCATGGCCGACAACCCCACGATCTGCTTGCCCAAGTCGCCGTACAATTCGGCTCTGGCGGTCATGACGACCTGCAGCTCGTTGCTTGACGGGATGACGTGATATTCAAGCCGGTACGGCTCATGCTCGGCCAAGGCGCCGCGAACCGCCTTCGCCTTCCACTTCATGGTCACGTCCGACTGCTTGCCGCCGATATCGAATTCGGCATGAATCGGCGGCGTCGCCACGAAGCCGCTCGCATCCGGTCCAGACATGCCGCCGCCGACGCGGTATGCCGCATTGCGCCATGCCTCCGGCGCTTGCGCGAACAGCTCCTCCCATTGCTCAGCGGTTGGCGTCGGACCCGGCTGGAACGGCTCGGGAATGACGTCATACTTCACGTAGATGCCTTCGCCCATCAGGCTCTCCGGGGCAGAGGTGTGCGCGATGAAGGTCGACGTCTGCGGATCGAACTCGGCTGGGATGACGAGCTTGCTGCCGATCTCGACCCGCACATTCTCGACCCGCTCCGTATGCGCGAACGTCATCTTCATGTCCAGATATCTGCGATAGTTGATCGGGAACCGGGATACGCCGTCGGCCGGCTTGATCTTCACCGGCTGGCGGCTTGCCCCCGTGCTCAGCGCAAGCTCCGATAGCGACGGACGGTGCTTGTCGTACGTGACCAGCGCCTTGCCCGAAGCCAGCAGCCGCTGCGGCGTCGATACTTCTGCCGTCCACGCATAGGTCGGCGTTGAATCCCGGCCCAATTCGACCACGGCCGGCTCCTCCCATTTCGCTTCATACAGCCAGATGCCGCCCGGCGACGCTTCGGTCTGCCCATGAAGGATCCCGTCCTTGTAGATGCGCACGATCAAGTTCGCTGGCGCCCGGCCGCTCAATGTGACTTGCGGGACAGAGACATATTCCTGCGCCGGCTCAAGGGTGACCCCAACCGCCGTCAAGACCGCCCGGCCGATAGTCTCTTCCGTCATCGCCGTCCCCGAACGGAAGGCGATCGCCACTTGCGCCTCCGCATCCTCGGTCAGCCCTTCCTTCGCTTGCAGCCAGTAGGTAAGCACGCCGGATTGGCCGGCGCCTATGCTGCCGATCGGCAGCTCGTATCGCGCTTCCGACACCTTCGCTGCCGCGGCAGGCGTCCCGTTGACCGTGCTGCTGCCTTCGACAAAGGCGAATCCTTCCGGCACGGAGATGAGCCAGGACGCTTCCGTGACCGATCCGCCGGCCAGCCGGTAGGAGGCGCGCATGGCGACCTTATCCCCCGGCAGCACCTGCTGTGGCTGTGCCGTCAGGAAATTATCCGGCTTCCCCTCGAACTTCTTATCGTTCGTGGCATAGGGGATATCCCCGAGCGCCGCCACTTCGCCCCGTGATACGACGATGCGCTGACGGGCAACCCGGAACGACGGCGTCCAGTTTCGCGAGACGATCTCGTACGTCCCCGGCTCCGCCAACGAAAGCGTGAACCGGTGCGAGGCGTCCGTGTCGAAATGCCGAACCACCGTCTGGCGGCTTTCGTCCTCCGGATCGATGCGGCGCAGCGTATTCTCGGCATACTGCGCCCCCGACTCCGCGAGGAAACGTCCCGTAATCCGTGCCGCTTCCTCCAGCCGGAGCGTCGCTTCCCCGTAACGGAAGTCGTCTAGCTCCACCGTCTGGCAAGCGCTGCCGGCCGTGTTGTCCGCACCCTTCGCGCATATGCGGTACGATTCGCCCGGCATCCCTTGGAAGATCGCCGCGGATTGCAAGTAGCTGATCTGGTGCAAGCTTTGCCAGCCGCCGGTTTCGACCGCCTCGACGGTCATCCCGTATCGTGCGGCATCAAAGCCGTCGTGAAGCGCGATCTTGTTCGACACGCCGTCCAGCCGGGTTTGAAGCAGCTCGATGCTGATTTTGGCTTTGCCCAACGAAGTTACCGCGATATCCTTCTGAATCGTGGCCGCCGCGGCAATGGATACGTTCGTCGTCTGGCCGAAGCCGCCGGAGGAAGCAGCGCCCGCTGCCGTCACCGCAAGCTCGTAATGACCTTCATAGGCTTCCAGCGAATAACGTCCTTCCTCATCCGTTACGGTTCGCAGCGGCGGGTATTCGGCATGATGCAGCGTCACGGAGGCCCCGGACAGCGGCCCGCTACGTCCGGTCACGATACCTGCAACCGTACCTTTGCGATACATGGGAAGCGTGAACGCAACGTCGTTCGGCCCCGCCGCAAGCGTGATCCTCCGGGAAGCTACGGTCCGATACGGCTTCGGCGCGATCGGTACGACGATAATCTCTTCGCCTGCTTCGAACCGTCCTTGCAGCGATAACTCTCCATTGTCATCGGTCACGCCGCTTTGCAGCATCGCGCCGGTGTTGGATCGAATCTGGATAGGAATCCCCGTTATAACCTCGCCTTGTTCAGACATCAGCTTCGCCGTTAGGGAGGCGGCTTCCGTCAGCTCGAGATTCAGTTCGACCCGCTCGCCGTTCTTCACGGCGATGCCGGATTGCTCATACAGCCTCGCTCCGTTATTGCCGATTACCGTAAGCTTGTAGTCGGCGGCATCGCCCAGCGGTAGCGCATATTCGTCTTCCCCGGTTAGCTCGGCTTGATGGCCTTGATGGCGCGACTCGGAGGCGAGGATCAGCCGGCCTCCTGCCCAGAAGCCCGGCTCGGTTGACGTTAACCGCACATGAAGCTGACCGGAAACTTTCAACGGCGGCTGCGCGGAAGCGACGCTTACACTCGGGTCATCCGCAAGTCTGGCTGCGTACGACTGCACCGCAACCGTACCCTCCGGGAAGGCGAAGCTTCCGGTATATACGCCGCTCCCCGCAGTCTCCGTCAGCGGAACGACAGCGGATTGATCCGCTACGGCACCTCCCTCCGTAAGAACGCGATAGGCGATCGCGCCTTCCAGCGATTGACCCGGCCGGCCCGTGGCCAGCAGGTTGACGCCCGTACCGTATACGGCCTGGCCGTGGATCGTTTGATTCGGCACCCGTCTCGCCGAGCCGATCAGCTGGCCCGGATCCGGTGTTTCATAGCAAGGGCCGGCGAAGCACGCCAGATAGACCCCTTGTGCCGTGCGATAGGCAATCTTGCTGCCGTCTCCGCTAATCGAAGGATCATCACTCGCCTCCCCCGAATGGCCGATTCGCTTGAAGGCCCCCGTTTCCCGATCGTACCGAACGACGCCGCTTCTCTCCGTGAACGGACCGGACGCCGGATCATCCGGCGAGCTGTTCTCGTAATGGAACGCGACATACCGGCCATCGGCCGATACGGACGGATCCGAGAACGCCATGTCCGGGCCGACACCGGAATTAACCTCATATATCGTCTCCACGCGATCTTCCGTCCGGTTATAAATGTTCACCGATGTCGGCGAATCCAAGCCGCTCCCGATGTAGGCGATGATGGAGCCGTCCCGGTTAATCGCCGCGTCCTCTACCCGATCCGGAACGCCCAGCCGCGAGAAGTCGATCTCCTCGATCGCGCCGATCGTGCGATCGTAGAGGAACAGATGCGGCGTCAAGGTCCCCATTCCTTTCGACCCGTTGACGAAAGCGACATAGCGCCCGTCCCCGCTCACGGCAGGATGCACGTTCAGAACGCCGGCCGCTTGCTCCCGTCCCGGAATATCAAGTCGGGTCGTATGCCGGGCGGACTTGTTATAGACATAGACATCCGTATATTCGCCCGAACCGCCCGGCGCCGCCGTACGTCCGGTATAGGCAATGATATTGCCATCGCCGCTCAAGGAAGGCTCATAGGCGGATTGGCTCATCGGCATCTCGAGCCACTCGTTCCGATCCAACTTCCGGTCGTACAGGAAGATGCGGGCGGAACCGTTGCTGCCGTCCTGGAACACCAGCTTCGAGCCGTCCCGGCTGAAGACCGGCGCATGCTGCGGGATGTCAAGGAAAGGCGCGGACTGAGAGATTCTCTCCGTTACGCCGGTCCGGATATCCCGAACATATAGAATCGGATAAGGGGAAGGCGGCGCGCCTTCGAGGATGTCCGGATCGGTGGAGACGAAGGCCACCGACGTCCCGTCCTCGCTGACGACCGGCATCTCCGCTTCTGCGACCGCTCCGTCGTATGCGACGGAGATGGGCATTTGATAGGCGTTGCTCGTACCTGCCGTCAATTGCGCCGGCGCTTCCGACTCGCCTTGCTCGTTAACGGCCCATATTTCATATCGGTACGATCGTGCTTCGTCCAGTCCACGGTCCGTGTAGAAATGGGCCTCGACATTGTCGGCGATCGTGACCCCGTTGCGGGCAATGCGGAACGTCACATCATTCTGCCCCGGATAGGTCCACGACAACAGGATGATGTCATACGATTGCAGCGTCCACTCGAAGCTCTCGACCTGTGCCGGACGCTGAGGCTCCTTCTCCTTCTCCTCGTCGTCAGTGGCCGACTCATCCGCAACCTCCGGCTGCGGATTCGGCTGAGCCTCCCCTTCTTCGGCCGTGTCCGCTTCTGCGTCGACGAGCTCCCCGATGTACTGCGTAACCGTCTCCGCTTCGGCGCTCTGCCCTCCTACCGTCGTGCCTGCCACGTTCCCGGACTCCGCAATCGCTATAGGCGGCAAGCCGCTCAACAATAGACACGCGATAATAATGAATGCAACCGTTCTGACGAGCCCTGTTCTCTTCATATGCAAACCCTCCGCCTTGACGTTCTAGTCGACTGGCAGCAGATTTGTGCTACCGCCCTCCAGAAGTTTCCTCTCCATCCTAAGACGGAGCGCAGGAAGCACACTAGTGACGGGCTGTCACGACTTTTGTCACGGCAGTCAGCGTCATGACGCGACGCTGGTCGTCAAGTGAGCGGACTCGCGCAGTCTTTAGCCTCGATACGACGGATGACGAGGCGTTGTTTCCGTTACCGCGCCTCACGCCTAGCATTGATCCAGATAGACGCGGTTCACCCCATCCTGGCGCCATAAGCTGCCGAGATGACCGTCGGGGAAGAAGCCTCTCTGATCTGGCCGTACAGCTGCTCATTGCCGAACATCATCGCGATGCGTCCTTCGCGAAATACGCTCTTGGCCGTGTCGCCTCTTCCCTCCTGTCCCAGCCGATAGAAGCGCTCCTCCCGGAAAGCGTCGCTCACCAGCTTCCAGACCGCCGCATAATCCGGCGTGGGCTTCAGCGGTTTTCTGCAGGTGGATGGATACGCCGGTTACCATAAGGTGAAGGATGCTACGCTGGTAGGCTGCTGGGCGGCATGCACGCCGAAAGTTTGACGAGGCGCTCAAAGCGCTGCCGCCATCCCAAAACCAAACAGAACCGCAGCGCATCAAGGGTTTGCGTTCTGCAACATTGAGCGCGATCTGAAAGAGGTAACGTCACTGTATACAATGTATATTTATACATTCCTCATCAATTCTGACCACATCAACTACACTATGTCGTCAACACACACACACACACACACACACAGCCTCCTGTATAAAAATCCCACCCGCACCCCTCTTGCATAACGAACATATGTTTGTAGTATAATAAGAACATCTTGTTAGCGAACAAATGTTCTGTTTCCGAAGGAGCTGGCGTTTTGAATACAAACCCGCCCAAATCGCCCCTTCTCCCCGCCGAAGAAGAAATCGACATGGTCAAAGAAGTGCTCATCCTCACGGTCATGCTGGATCTGATCGAATTCGAGGTGCGCAGGCTCAAGACGGCGGGGCTCAAAATGCTCATTATCCATACCCGCAAGCTTCGCGCGATTCAGGATATGCTGCCGAAAGAGCTCCACCGCATGCATCGCGAGCTGAAGATGCGCGGCGTCCGCATTATCGAGACGAATCGCGCGCGGGGCCATATTAAAGGCCATTACCTATGCCGCGGTTATGAATACGAGATGCTGCTGCAGGGGGACACGATCCGGGCCGAGATCCAAATCAAGCTCGCCGCCCACTACGGCATCGATTTGACGGCAGATGACAAATATGGAGATGAGATTCCATGAGCGCAACGATACGCCCTTTTGCTCGCCCAGCCAAACGGACGATACTGCTCGCGGACTGTCAAAGCTTCTACGCGTCAGTGGAGAAAGCTGCCAATCCGGGCATCCGCAATAAGCCGGTTGCCGTGGCCGGCGACCCGAAGCGAAGAAGCGGCATTATCCTCGCGGCCTGCCCGGCTGCCAAGGCCCAAGGGGTAACGACGGCCGAAAGTTTGCGGGATGCGGTGAAGAAATGTCCCGATCTGGTCGTCGTCCTCCCCCGCATGCAGCATTATATTGAAACCTCGCTCCACATTTCGAGCATTCTGGAGTCGTTCACCGATCTCGTCGAGCCGTTCTCCATCGACGAGCAGTTCGCCGACATTACAAGCAGCCTCGTTCGCTTCGGATGCACCGCCGAGGAGCTGGCCCGACACATCCGCATGCGCGTCTTGAAAGAAACCGGCATCAACACCCGCATCGGCGTGTCCGAGAATAAGATCCTCGCGAAGATCGCCTGCGACATTTTCGCCAAGAAGAACGAAGCCGGCATTCACGAAATCACCCGCGGCAACATTTACGAGATGTGGGCCCATCCCCTGAACAAAATGTTCGGCATCGGCACCCGCACGATGATGCATCTCCACAAGATCGGCATCCGCACGATCGGCGACCTGGCGCAGACGCCGCTCGAGACGCTGCGACGCAAGATGCGCGCGCTGCTCGGCCGCAACACGGATATATGGAGCGAAGTGCTCTGGCGGACGGCGAACGGGCTGGATGAATCCCCGGTCAACCCCGACGCGTTCGACGGGCAAAAGGGTATCGGCCGGCAGACGACGCTCCCGGTCGACTACCATAGCGCCGAGGATATCCACGTCGTGCTGCTGGAGCTCGCCGCGCTCGTCTGTGAACGCGCCCGCAAGAAGCATTACCAAGGGGCGGTCGTCAGCGTCGGCGTGCAGGGCGCGGACTTCGACAAGCCGACCGGCTTCAACCGCCAAATGAAGCTGGACGTGCCGACGAACATCACCCGCGAAGTGTACGCCGCCGCCAAGCAAGTGTTCGCCAAGCATTG
The DNA here is from genome assembly GCF_008124765.1 of Paenibacillus methanolicus. Taxonomy (GTDB): domain Bacteria; phylum Bacillota; class Bacilli; order Paenibacillales; family Paenibacillaceae; genus Paenibacillus_Z; species Paenibacillus_Z methanolicus. Next base: position 117,989 of record NZ_VNHS01000002.1, read on the forward strand.
GAATGGCCTGCCGGTCCGCAAAGTATGGGTGCAGCTCGGCAGTCTGCTCTCCGACGAGGCCGTTCAGCTCACGCTGTTCGACGATCGTCATCGCCAGCTCGTGTTGGAGCAGACGATGGACGGCATCCGCGACGTCTATGGGCCGACCGCGATCTTCTACGGCTCTTCCGCCTCCCGCTCCGCCCAGCTTACCAACATCGCCAGAAAAATCGGAGGTCATCTCAAATGAGCAAAAAACTGCAGGGCAACGGCCTATTCGAATCGTCGCGCATGATGCTGTTCGAGCATCGGGATGCGCTCATCGCGCGGGGACGCGAGCCCATCCCCGCCACCACGCCATCCGCCCGCCGGGCGCTCGACGACCAGCGGCGCGAAGAGATCGCCGCCCGGCTCGGCGCCGCGCTCTCCCACGGCGCGCCCGTCCGGCTAACGCTTGCCGCCGAGCCGGAGAACGTCACGCTCGAAGGCGTTCTCGTCCGTTACGACGCCGCCGGACGCAGGGTCCGCTTGGACAGCGGTCAGTGGATCAAATTGGATCAACTCGTCGATATTGACGAATAATAGCAATGAACGGCGTGTCTAAAATCTCTCCACAAACCCGTGACGATCAGGTATAATAATGCCATATTAATTTCGACATCATTCGACTGTTTTGTCGGAAGTCGCGCCGTACGTGGGGGAGATCGTCGTGCCATTTTCGCTTAATCTGCGAACCAGTTTCGCTCTTATATCCGCAATACTGATCATCTTGCTATCTACCTTGCTCAGCTTTACGATGTCGAACCGGACCAGTCTCGCCATCGAAGCGGAGATCGGCAATTCGCTGTCCGAGATCTCGTACCAGATGGCCGAGAAGCTCGATCATTACATGTGGTCCCGCGCCGGCGAGATCGATGTACTGAGCCAGCTCGATACGCTTCGCGATCCGAACGATCCCGCCGCGATCCGTCGGCTGCTCGACGGGCTGCAGAAGAGCATCCCTTCCTTTACCTGGGTCGGCTTCATTAATCCTGCGGGGGAAGTCCTCGCCTCGACGGCGGGCATTCTAACCGGGCAGAATATCGCGAAGCGTCCTGTATTCCAGAACGGCATCAAGGGCCGGTTCATCGGCGACGTGCACGAAGCCGTGCTGCTCGCGAAGCTGCTTCCCAACCCGAGCGGCGAACCGCTCCAATTCGTCGACATTAGCGTGCCCGTCAAGAACGGCGCGGGGCAGACGGTCGGCGTGCTCGCCGCACACTTGAGCTGGGAGTGGTCGGAGGAGATCGAGCAGTCGATTCTTCAGCCGCTGAAAGACCGCAAGTCGAGCTACGATATTTTTATCGTGAGCAAAACGGACAACACCGTCCTGCTCGGCCCGGAGCAACAAGTCGGAGCCAAGCTATCGCTACCCGGATTGGCCGCCGCCCAAGCAAGCCGCAACCATTCCGGCACGGTGGAGTGGCCGGACGGTGACGCCTATTTGACCGGCTTCGCGTACGGGGACGGTTATCTGGACTATCCGGGACTCGGCTGGACCGTCATCGTTCGCGAACCGGCGGACATCGCGTTCGCTTCGGTAACCGAGCTGCGCCATCGGTTTCTGTGGCTGGGCGGGATATCCGCGCTCGTCTTTGCCGCATTGGGGTGGTTCGCCGCCGGCTTCGTCGCGAAGCCGCTGAAGCGCATCGCCGAGGCCGCCGAACGCCTCCGCCATGGCGAAGACGTCCCGATTCCGCGGCATCGCGGCATTCGGGATATCGAGACGCTCTCGGTCTCGCTGCAAAGTCTGGTCGACGATCTAACGCGCACCGAGCGCGCGCTGGACCGGATGGAGAGCCTCGCGCACCACGACAAGCTAACCGGCCTGCCGAACCGGATCGCGCTCGACTCCTATATGGAGGAAGCGATGACGCGGGCCGCGGAGAGCGGAGAGACGCTCACCTTCCTATACCTGGATCTGGATGGCTTTAAGGGGATCAACGATACGCACGGCCATCTGGCCGGCGACGCTCTGCTGCAGAATGTCGCCGCACGGCTTCGCGCCTGCACGCGAGGGGACGAGATCGCCGCGCGGCTAGGCGGGGATGAGTTCCTCGCGATTCTGAACACGTCGGCCGATGGAACGGAAGAAGAAGCCGCGATCGTGGCCGCCCGTCTGATCGACACGCTGAATCAAGCGTTCGTCCTCGACGGACGCATCGTCCGCATCGGCTGCAGCATCGGCGCCGCCGTCTGGCCCCGAGACAGCCGCGATCCGATCGAGATCGTCCGCCTCGCCGACGAAGCGCTCTACGCCTCCAAGCGCGCCGGGAAGAACCGGCTTACGTTCTACGGCTCGCAGAGCTCGAACCCGCATGCGGGTTGACCCGTCCTGCAGCGCCATCGCGCAGGAGCCCCCCCTCCTTTTCATTCGCATTCGAAAGACGTTTTGGCCCTGCAGCCGAAGCGTCTTTTTTGAGCGTTTGCCCCCAACCGACGCCCTCGTCCTGTAACCTTTAACCGCTCGCTTGCGTCTAACTGGAACAGGGCGCTTGTTTGTCCTGGCGGCTGACCCGTTGTCGCTCTTATAATGCTGTCGAAAGGAAGAAAAACGTATGATACGAAAAGCGCTCATCCTCAACCTGTTCGTGCTTGCTCTGCTGCTGGCGGTGGCGCAATCGACCTGGCTGGCGCTCGGCTCGCCGGTACAGGACATGCTGTTCGAAAGTCCCTCCTTCACGTTCTTCGCCGCCTTGTTCTTGCATTATCCGCTCAATCTGGCCATCAGCGTCATTCTGGCGCTCATCGAACGGTTCGTGCCGAGACGCGTGCCGGCTCTCGTCTTGTTTAACGCCATCGGACTGGCGGCCGTCGGATATCTTATGTATGACTCGGGCGTCTGGATGCTCGCTTACCTGTATACCTCCTTCCTTGGGCTCTCCCTGCCGACCGCGATCGTTTCCGCCGCCAACCGATTCGGCGCATCAAGGCAAACCCTCCGGTAATGACAAAGAAGGCAGGCTCTCCGGAGCCTGCCTCATGAATACCCCAATTTAGACATCAACCTCACATGTTCATCCGATACAAATCTCGGAATCCGAGCTCCTTTGAAATTATATCGGCATATTTCCTGACATGATGACTATGGCGTTCGATCAGCTCGGGCGTAAATCGCATGGAAGGCCCCGCGCAGTTCAAGGAACCGACCACCGCATTGTCATACGAAAAGATCGGCGCCGCGATCCCCGTCGTTCCCTCTGTCGCTTCCCCTGTCGATACGGCATAGCCAAGCCGGCGGATGCGCTCCAGATCGTTCTCGATTCCCTCTCGCGTAAGCGGCTTAAGGGCAGGGGAATCGGGCCAATCGACGCTTGCCAGCAAGGCTTCTCTCGAACGCTGCGGCAGATGCGCTAGAATCGCCCGGTTCGACGCCCCGATATAGAGCGGCAAGCATAGACCCACGGGCTCGGACACGCGCACGGCATGCGGAGAGTCGATGCTGTCGATGAAGACTCCCTCCTGGTTCTCGTACACGGCCAGATAGACCGTCTCCTCCGTCTGCCGGCGAAGCGCCTCCACGAACGGCCGCGCCGTCTGGCGCAGCATCAGCGTATCCCAAATCCGATGCCCGGGCGCTTGCTGCGCGCGGCCCAGCTTGAACCGCTTCGTGCCGTCGTCCTGCAGGACGAAGCCCTCCTGGCACAAGGAGCTGAGCATCCGCTGCGCGGCGTGGACCGGCATGTCCAGCTCCCGGCCGATTTCGTCCGCGCTGACCTCCTTCTCAATGCCCTGAGGCAGCAGAAAATCCAGCAGACGAACCGCTTTTGAAATGACAGACATGCATCCACCCCATCCAAGTTTGTGTTATGTTTTTTAACATAATAATAACATTACAATTCCGTGGATGTCTATCGTATGAAGCGAAGTCCAGCTCGCTTCGGGCGTCCGTGCACGGTTAGCCCATCTAACGCAGGCCGAAGAGCTTCCAACCTTCTCATGCACGGCGGAAGCCAACCGTGTCGTCCCTTACCAACCGCTCGCCGTGGCGAATGCAGCAGCATGATCCTCGCCGAGAAGCCCCGTGCATGCTCGTCCAACAACATCGGTTGCTCGCATGCACGGGGCAGTTGAAGTTTGACTCGCTCCAGCATCACTCCCGTCCACCGACCCAGCCAGCCGCTCGCCTATATCGACGAAGAAGACCAACGCCTCTTCCCGGCAAGTCGCTCGGACCGGCCTTCCTTCTCCTCCCGTACGGAAAAAGCCGGCGCAGCCCGCGCCGGCTCCCAATCGTTAGATCGACACCGTCGTATAAATCCCCAGCACGAGCGCCATTATCGATACCGCGCTGCACCAATACGTATGGCGCGAGTTCGCCCCGGTACCCCGCTGCCTCCAGGCGAGCGCCAGCTGGCGTATCGCATAATACATGCTAACGAGATTGATGAGGAATAGCACCAGCATCAGCACGCCCATCGCAATGTCCCCGCCGGACGATCCGCCGCCCATGCCGGCATGATGATTCATGTGCATCCCCGCGGCCGCGCCGAACAACAGCGGAGCGGCCAGCCAATGCACGAGATGAAGCAGCACGACGCCGAGCAGCGACGCGAACGAAAGTCCCGTATAATGGATTTCTTTTCCCATCCCGCGCAGTTTACGAAGCACCTGCACCCCTCCTTCAATCCAGCGCGATCGTCGCGGCCCATGCTTCGACCGTTGGCCTCGCGCCGAAACCGTTCGAAGCCTTTCATCATTATATGGCGCGAAATGCGCTTCATGCGCAGACAGGCTCGAGCGACGTCACCTTCCATTGACCGGCGGCGATGCACAGCCGCGCCGTCATCCTCGACCTTTCCGGCAACCGCCTCCTCTACCTTTACCTAAGGGAAAGGTTTATAATGACCATACTTAGAGGGCCGTATTTGCGACATTAGCGGCCCTTTATCCCAGCCCAAAGGACGACAACGCACATGAACATTAACGAGCTTGCCAAACGCCTCCGCCTAACGCCTCGCGCGATCCGGCTCTATGAGGCGAAGGGACTGCTGACTCCCGCCCGCAATCCGGACAACGATTACCGCGTCTACACCGAACGCGACGAGTGGCGGCTGCAGACGATCGCGGCGCTGCGGGAGATCGGACTGAGTCTCGCGCATATCCAGAAGCTGCTGCACAGCCGCGATGACGGAGACACGGCCAGCATCCATCACGAGCTGGAACTGCAGCGAATGGCCATGGTATCCAAATGGGTCGAAGCCAAATATGCGATTGGCGTCATCGACGAGCTCATCCGCCGCCTAGAGACGCGGCAGGATTTGCGGCTGTCGGATTTATCCCAGCTGTCGGAGCGACTGCGGCACATTCAGACGAGCCGCGACAGCTGGCAGGACGCGTGGGACTTCGACCGGATCGCCGGCAACTATGACGATGACGCGGCCGCCTATGCCGCCGGGCCGCTCGTGCCGATGCTCGTCTACGAGCAGACCCTCGATCTGATCGTGCAATGGATCGCGCCGCAGCCCGGCGAGACCGGCCTCGATATCGGCACCGGCACCGGCAATCTCGCCGCCCGGCTGCATGCGGGGCAAGCCGCGATGCACGCGGTGGACCAATCGGCGCGGATGCTCGCGCGCTGCAGAGAGAAGCATCCGGATATTCAAACCAAGCTCGGCAACGCGCTGGCGCTGCCGTACGTGCAGGAGCAGTTCGACTTTATCGTCAGCGCCTTCGCCTTTCACCATCTGGACGAGACGCAGCAGACGCTGGCGCTGGAAGAGATGGACCGCGTCCTGAAGCCCGGCGGCCGGATCTGCTTAGCGGCGCTGATGGAGGAGCATTCGGAATTCGCCGATCGCAAGCCGTCGTCTGGGATGACGTGTCATGACCTCCCCAAAGGGCCGATGAATGCCGATGGCGTAACGCCTTGCGACCGGCGGCCGTTCGGCGATGAAGAAGCTATGCGGCAGTTAGCCCCCGCGGTCGGAACCGGCTCCGCGCGCAAATATCCGGCAGACCGAGCGCGCCTTCTCGCCTGGTTTCGCGCGCGCCATTACATTACGGTTCAGCAGCGGCTTCACGATAACGTGCACGCGGTGTATGCGGTGCGCAAATTTTAATCGCTTGACCTTATCCTAAGGTAAGGATTTACCTTGAAGTTGGCCGGACGAACGGTGCCGGAGAACGCGAGCGCCGAAGGTCAACATCACCATTAAGGGAGCGATAACGCAATGCCGAATCACGACGAAATTTACGCCGGCGAGGCGGGTATGTACGAACAATTAGTAGCCCGCGAGGACCGCGATCATCAAATCGAGCGGACAATTCGAAGTTTGTTGCCCGAGCTCGCAGAGGTAGACGCCGCGGACATCGGCGCGGGCACGGGACGGTTAACTTGCATGCTCGCGCCGCATGTCCGCTCGGTCGTCGCCATCGACCGAGCGCCGGCGATGCTGGAAGTGGCGAAGCAGAGGCTCGAAGAAGCAGGCATGACGAACTGGACGGTACGCGTAGGCGAACATCGCCAGCTGCCGGCGGCGGACGCCTCCGTCGACCTGGTCACGGCAGGCTGGACGATCTGTTACGAAGCGAGTTCGAACCATCCGGATTGGAAGCTTCGCCTGGAAGCCATCCTCCGAGAAGCCCGCCGCATTACCCGCCCGGGCGGTTTGATGATTATTTTCGAAACGTTCGGAACCGGATGCGAGCAGCCCAGCCCGCCTGACTTTCTGACCGCCTATTACCGCGAGCTGGAGCACGCGTACGGCTTCGATCACCGGTGGATTCGGACCGATATGGAATTCGAATCGGCGGAGGAAGCCGCGCGCCTGTGCCGGTTCTTCTTCGGGGACGAGCTGGCTGACGCGGTCAAGGCCAAAGGATCGCCGATCGTGCCGGAATGTACGGGTGTCTGGTGGAAGCGGCTGTAAGCACACTCCTGAAGCCCTGCTAACAACGCAGAAAGAAAGGCCGGCGGGACGCTAACTCGAGCGTCCCCCGGCCTTTCCCTTATTCGCTATCGTTATTGCAGCACATGCGCTTCGTCCAGATGGCCCGAACGGCCGATCTTCGTGCGCAAGTAATTTTCGTTGTACGACGAAATATCGCCCCATAGCGGCACCCGTCCATCCACCGTCAGCCCCGCTTTATGCAGCGCCTCCAGCTTCTTCGGATTGTTCGTAATGAGCGTGACCGGCTTGTCGCGCAGCGCGCTTAGCACGTTGACCGCATCCGCGTAGCTCCGGTCGTCGTCGCCGAAGCCAAGCTCCAAATTCGCCTCGACCGTATCGTAGCCCTGCTCCTGCAGCAGGTAGGCGAGCGCCTTGCTGAACAGCCCGATGCCGCGGCCTTCGTGGTCGGCCAGGTAGAACAGCGCGCCCGCTCCCTTCGCTTTGATCATCCGCATCGACTGGCGCAGCTGGAAGCCGCAATCGCAGCGCTTGCTGCCGAAAATATCGCCCGTATGGCAAATGCTGTGCATCCGGATGTACGCTTCCGGCGCTTCGGCGAAATCGCCGTACACGAGGACGCTCGACTGCTGGTGCTCCGCGAGGCGGCTTGATGACAGCAACTCGATGATTTGGGCGGTATCGCGAGGAACGAGGTCGGCCTTCAGCCAGCAGTACCATTGGAATTCGACCGTCTCGCCGTCGAGGTTGACGGGCAGGCGGATCGGGCCGACAAGGTACAAGGCCTTGCCTTCGCTTTGAACCAAACGTATTTTATCTTCCACAAGAGAAGCGGCATGCGGTGCAATCATGGGGAAACACTCCTTTTTTCGTCTATCGGTCGTCTCGCGCGCGTCTTGCGCGGCCCGGGTAAAGTCCGAGACACCTGCGCTGCGATTTTTTTGGACTATCGTCAAAAATGGCTGTATAATGATAGTTACTTAATGTAACCTAGTTTACAATCTTCACAAACAATCGTCAAGTTACAATCCCTGTTTTTGTAATATTGTTTTGTAAAGTAATCTTACGCTATAATGAAAGCAATACCTCGAGGTGATATGAATGGAACCAACGCAAATGTGTCCCCGCTTCGAACGAGCCGTCGAGATGCTCAGCAAGCGCTGGACCTCGTTTATCGTGTTTCAACTATTAGGCGGGCCGCTCCGTTTCGTTCAAATCGAGCAATCGCTTCCCAATCTGAGCGGCAAAGTATTATCCGAGCGGCTGAAGGAACTGGAGGCGGAGGGCATCATCAACCGTCACGTCTATCCCGAGACGCCCGTGCGGATCGAATATTCGCTGACGGCGAAAGGACTTGCCCTCGCCCCGATTTTGAAGGAAATCGGCAACTGGTCGTCGGAGTGGCTACCTGTCCCGTGCACGCCGGAAGCGTAAATAAGGGAACCGACATTCGCCGTAATTGAGGCGGCGCGGGTCTCCCGTATTGGTACAAAGAAGCGCCCAGGACTTCTCGTCATGGACGCTTCTTCGCGCTGCCCGCAGCCGTGGTTTCGACGCTCGCCATTACTCCTGGAAATCCAAGCGTTTATATGTTTCACGTCTATCACTCATCTTGTATTTCATGTTCGCTGAATGCTGCATGCCCAATCTTCGGATTGAGCACGCAAACCAATCAGCTACAGACTCGCTGAATGCTGCATGCTGCGTGCCCAATCTTCGGATTGGGCACGCAAACCAATCAGCTACTCCGACTCGATTTCGCGGATCAGCCGGTCAAGCGGAATGTCCGCCATGGAGGCGAGCCGGCGTCGGATCCCGCTTGGGAATTCCATTCCCGCCGTCGTCGGGTTCGGCACGATGACGCAATGCATGCCGGCCCGTACCGCGGCGAGCGAGCCGTTCGGAGAATCCTCGAAGGCGACCGCCTCTTCCGGCCGGACGCCGAATTCGGCCAGCACCAGCTGATACAGCTCCGGATCGGGCTTCGCTCGCTTCGCGTAGTCGAACGTGCGAACGCATTCGAAACGCTCCCTCAGCCCAAGCCTGGCGAGCAGCGGCACGACCCAATCCTGCGTGGAGCTCGAAGCCAGCCCGATCCGCAGGCCAAGCCGTTCCGCCTCCTCCAGATATTCAGCCACGCCTTCGCGCGCCTGCTCCGAGCGGAAGCGCTCCTCGAACAGTCCGCGCCGCATGTCCTTGAGGGCGGCATGCTCCAGGTGGAGATGGGCCGCGCGACTTCGCATGTCCTCATAAGGATCGAAGCTGTCCCGCCCGCCGATCCGGCGCAAATAGACCTCCTCGGGAAACGCCACGCCGTGCACGGCATACAGCTGCCGGTACGATTCGATCTCGCACGTTTCGGTATCAAGAATAAGTCCGTCAAAGTCGAACACGACCGCTTTTATCATGCGCGCTCCCCCTTCGCCTCGGAATCGCCCGCCGCTTCCGCCAGCGCCATCCGAAGCCGGACCATGTCGCGGCATGGAATGCCGTTCTCCACGATCGGCTCCTCGTAGTTGCGGACGAAGAAATCATGGTCGATGCTCATCATGCGGAACCCGCATTTCTGGTACATATACAGCTGCTGCATGCCGGAATTGCCGGTGCCGATTTCTAGATAAGCCGCTCCTTGCTTCCGCGCTTCGCCGACTGCCGCCGCCAGCAGCGCCTTTCCGAAGCCGCGACCCTGATAACGTTCGGCCACCGCGATGTTCATGATCTCCAGCGTGCCCGCATGCTTCTCCAGCAGGAGGAACACCCCGATCGTCTCGTCGCCAAGCTGGGCGACATGACAGCGGCCCTTGCTTAAATAAGCGTCCACGAGCCGCTTCGACGGATCCGCGAGCAGCAGCAGCTCGTAGGGCGGTTCCTCTTCGAGTCTAAGCGGCCGTATGAGCAAAGCTTCCGTTAGCCGTTCCATTCCCATCCTCCCGCAGCGTCCAATTGGACTCTCAATGTAACATGGGAAGGAAAAAGATGGCAAGATCCAAAAGGCCGAACGGCGCTACGCCGTTCGACCGATAAGAACCGCTATACCCTTGCTTCCGTGATGGCGGACGTCATGACCGTCTCGCAGAGCGCCCTCGCCCGTTCCGTGATGAACGGGCTCCAGGCCCCAGCCGCGAACAAGTGCAGCTCGTGCATCGCCCGCGTGCAGACGGTATAGAACAGCCGCCGCTCGCTCGCAAGCGCGTACGTCGCATCCGATGCGTCTTCCACCAGCACGGCATCGAATTCCACGCCCTTGGACAAGTACGAAGGAATGACGACCGTTCCTTCCTCGAATTCGTTCGTCTCCTGCCGGATTAGCGACAGTCCGGCTACGCGGCCGCTCAGCGCTTCGAACACGCGCTCGCTGCGGGCGGCCGTCTTGCAGATCACCGCGATCGTCCGGTGCCCGGCGGCCCGCAGCGCTTCGATCCGGGCGACGATGGCCGCCTGCGCCGCTTCCTCGTCCGCAACCTCCGTTAACGTCGGCCTCAGGCCGTCGCGGTTGAACGGCTCGATCGCTTCCCCGCCGGGAATGAGCGCGCTCGTGAATTCCACGATCGGGCGCGTCGAGCGGTAGCTGCGCGTCAGCGCGATCCGCTCGGTCTCCTCCGCGTCGTACAGCGATTCCAACGCGTCGAATCCGCCTGCGCCGCCTGCCGAGTGCGCGGTGATCGACTGGTTGAGGTCCCCGAGGGCAGTCACCTTCGCGCGAGGGAACAGCCGTTGCAAGAACGCGAATTGGAATGCCGTATAATCCTGCGCCTCGTCGATCAGCACATGGCGAACGCCGGTATTCGTCTGGAAGCCGCGTATCCGCTCGACGACGTACAGGAACGGCGTCGCGTCCTCATACGCCATTTCGCCTTCGTCGAGGCGCGCGGCCGTATCGGCGGCAATAGTATCCCAATCGTCGGGCAAGGCTTCGCCTTCCGCGAGCAGGGACGAAGCGGCGGGCTCTGCGAACAGCCGGCGAAATACCCCTTTCAGATCGACGAATCCCAGCTTCTTGATCCGGGCGCGCAGCGGCTTGAACCGTTCGCGCACGACGTATTCCGCCAGCGCGGCTTTCTCCATGTCGAAATCGTCGAAGGAGTCGGCGGAGAACCGCTTTTTGCGGCGCAGGCTCTGATACGCCTTCAAGTACGTCTCTTTGTCGAGCAGCTCGATTTCTTCGTCCACCCACGGCTCCTCGAGCGCGGCGGACTCCCGTTCCTTCAGCCGGTCAAGCAGCCGCTCCGCCACCAGCTTCAGCCGGTTCGGCAGCGAGATCGAACGGTCGAGCGAGTAGAACGATTCCTCGATATCGGATCCCTTCACGATCGCCTCGCCCCGGAAGACGAGCGGCTTGAACCGCATGCCGCCCGCGCGCAGCGAATCGAGATACCGGTCGATTAGCCGTACGAAGGAAGCCGACGCTTTGTAACGGATGGCCTCCATCCGGGCCGAATAGCCGGGCTCGAGGGCGGCGGCAAGCGAATATTCGAGCTGTTCGTAAGGCCCTTCCAGGCGAAAAGCCCGGCCGAGCCGGAATTGCAGGTAATCTTGGAACGTCGTCTGCTGCATGTTCTCCTCGCCCAGCTCCGGCAGCACGGTCGCCACATAGCTGTTGAACATCGGGTTCGGCGAGAAGAGCACGATCTGATCCGCCGTGAGCTGGCCGCGGTAGCGGTACAGCAAATACGCGACCCGCTGCAGCGCCGCGGACGTCTTGCCGCTGCCCGCGGCTCCCTGCACGACGAGCAGCCGGCTTCGTTCGTTGCGGATAATCCGGTTTTGCTCGCGCTGGATCGTCGCCACGATGCTTTTCATCTGCGCGTCGGACTGCTTGCCAAGCACTTCCTGCAGCAGCTCGTCGCCGATCGTGACGCCCGTATCGAACAAGCTGACGATCTCTCCGCCGCGAATGACGAATTGACGCTTCAGCTTCAGCTCGCCCCGGATCGTGCCCATCGGCGTCTCGTACTCCGCCGGACCCGGCGGGTAGTCGTAATACAAACTGGAGACCGGCGCGCGCCAATCGTAAATCAGATAATCTTCGTCCTTCGCATCCCGCAGCGAAGCGATGCCGAGATAGATCCGGTCCTCGCTTTCCCCGCCTTCCTCCGCGAAATCGATCCGGCCGAAATACGGCGAAGACTTCAGCTTCCGCAGCGTCTTCAACTGCTTATCGGCCTCGCGGTGGGTCCGCTCCCGCTCCGACAGCAGCTCCGCTTGCTGTTTCAAGCTGGCGTAAGTCTCGGCCGCCTCGGCCGCATCCTCGAAGTTGACCGTAACGTCTTCCCAGAAGTTCTTCCGGATATCGATCATCTCGCCTTTAGCGTCCAGCGTCTGATCTTCCAGCTTATCGATCCTCCGGTCAATCTCGCGGACGATTCCGGTTACCCGCTCCTGCTCGCGGCTCCATTGCTCATCCGGTTTTGCCATACGGCCACCATTCCTTTCTTCCCCCTGAAAATTGAGCAGCCGCCCCGCGCCGGTCCCGCAATCTGCTTCCGGGACCGGCCGCGCGCTCAAGCCTCTCCTGCCGACTGTTCAGACAAAATCCGTGCCCGACGGATGCCGGCCTAAACGCCGGAATGATCATGACGTTATCGCAGACTATTCATGCCCCCAAGCATCGGACAGATAAAATTTCAATGTTGACACCTTCAAAAATTGCATGATATAATCATTCTGGATATTTACGCTTTATTTCAATCATCTTCAAATGAAAGCCAGCTATGATTGTAGCAAATCGCCGCACCCCGGTCAATATCAGCTTAAACTTTTAAGAGGAGCCGTCTTCGCAGACAGGCTCCTTCGTTGCGTTATGAAGCGGCACATCCAAGGTCGGCGACCATCGTGCCGGCGTCCGTTCGTTGCCGACGGCAACGCGCTCCACTTGCCGGTGGCCCATTCGATCCACGGAATACGCGCCGGACGAGGCAGAACAGCACGTTCCGCAAGCCGGACGCTTGGCGGAGCTTACGCGGCTAAACCCGCAGCACCGCTTGCTCGTCCGCGCCGCGCTCGTCCAGCAGCCGCGCGATTCGCTCGGCGGCATCTCGCGGCGCGAGCACTTGCCCCGCTTCATGCGCTTGTCGCAGCAGCGCGCCGACCGGGAACGACTCGTCCTCGCGCGAACGGGCGTAAGCCTGCATGTCCGTCTCGGCCATCCCCGGGTCGATCGCGATAACGCGGGCCGGACGGGACGACAAGCGCTGTTCTTCGCGCACGCAGCGTACGAACATATTCAAGAACGCCTTGGAAGCGCAATACAGACTCATCGAAGCGGCCGGGATGCCGGCAAAACCGGATGTCATCATGACGACGGTGCGGGGCACCGGCCACTCGGCCGTCTTTTGCAGGAACAAGGAGGTTAGCAGCGCCGGCGCGGCGGTGCTGACGTGCAGATGAGACGCGATATCGCTCGAGGCGCAGGCTTCGATCGGCGTCACCGGCGCGAGCGCGGCAGCGTTGTTGATCAGCGTAATGTCGTCGATCGCATCGGGCGTAAGCGTCTCGAACAGCCGGTGCATCGCCATCTCGGCCTCGGCCAGGCTGCTCAAGTCCACGTTAACCGCCATGAACCGCTCGTGGGCGATCGTCTGCTCCGACACGCCGCGCGACAAGCCGACTACGCGGTCCCCGCGGCCGAGCAGCGTCAGCGCCAGCGCCTCGCCGATTCCTCTCGAAGCACCGGTGATCAGAACAACGGATTGTTTCATCGTAACCCCTCCTTATTATCATCTCTACGTATTCGCCGACGAGCAACCATATCCTTCCACTTGGTAACGAACCGGGTTGCAAGAACTCGAGTACTGGCGGGAATTGCTCGTTCCCGCGCGCGACGAAGCCGCGGATAGCCCGCGAACCTTATATGCGCCTTGCCGCATGCCCGCTGGCGAACCATACCACATCCGTTTAAGATAACGCGTATAGCGTAACGTAAGCGAGGAGGAGTTGCGAATGAAGATCGGTCAGGCACGCTCGGCGGCCGAAGAATGGGTACGCCTGCACGCGAGCAAGACGGCGGGATTCGCCGGCGCCTACTACAGCGGATCCACCGTAGGCAGGCCGGACGGCGAAGAGCTGCCTTCCGCCTCCGACGTCGATATCGTCATCGTCATCGAGGCCGAGCATCCGCCGATGAAGCCGGGCAAATTCCGCTATCGGGAAGCGCTTCTCGAAGCGACATACCTCGCAGCCGGCCAGCTTGCTTCCGCCGATGAGGTGCTAACCTCCTATCACCTGGCCGGCAGCTTCAGGGTTGACGCTATTATCGCCGATCCGACCGGTAGGCTGCGGATTTTGCAAGCCGAGGTTGCCCGGAGGTTCCGCGAACACGGAATGGTCCGGCTGCGCTGCCAAGAGGCGCATGACCGCGTTTATAACGGCCTCCGCGCGATCGATGCGGAGGCCCCGCTGCACGATTTGGCGACGTCCTGGCTGTTCCCGACCGGCATCATGGCGCACCTGCCGCTTGTAGCGACCCTGCGCAATCCGACCGTACGGCAGCGTTACGCCGCCGCACGGGAGGCGCTCGCCGACTGCGGCCGCGACGCGCTGTACGGCAAGCTGCTGGAGCAGCTGGGCTGCGCGAATTGGAGCCCGGACCAAACCATGCGGCACCTGCGGCAGCTGGAACGAACCTTCGATGCGGCGGCCGCGGCCGCGAAGACGCCCTTCTTCTTCAGCTCCGACATCACCGAAGCCGCCAAGCCGATCGCGATCGACGGCAGCATCGCCCTAATCCGAGCGGGCATGCACCGGGAAGCGGTCTTCTGGATCGCCGCGACATTCGCGCGCTGCCATAAAATATTGGCCGCGGATGCCGGCCGCAAGCTGCAGGAGACGCATCTGCCGGCTTTTCGAAACTTGCTGGCCGACCTCGGCCTGCGCGAAAGACACGATTTCTTAGCGCGAGCGGAGCAGTCGCTGCGTTTGTTGCCCGAGCAGTGGGCGGAGATGGAGACGATAATGTCGACGAATCCGGATATACGCAAGTAGACAAAGCGCCTCCTTCAACTCGATACTTCCTATTAATAACCTACTATACTTGTGAAAGTCGAAAGAAACGGGTACACTAGAAGTAACATTCTAGGAGGCGAATCATATGACCGACCACGCACGCACGATGGAAATTGGAATCAGCACCTTTTTGGAGACGACGCCGGACCCGGCCACGGGGGTAATCATGAGCCACGCGGAGCGGCTGCGCAATGCGGTCGAAGAGATCGTATTGGCCGATCAAGTCGGCCTTGACGTATACGGGATCGGCGAGCATCACCGCCCGGATTACGCCGGCAGCGCGCCGGTGACCGTCTTGGCGGCCGCGGCCGCGATGACGAAGCACATTCGGCTGACGAGCGCCGTCACCGTCCTTTCCTCGGACGACCCCGTGCGCGTGTATCAGCAATTCGCGACGCTCGACGGCATCTCGAACGGACGCGCGGAAATCATGGCCGGCCGCGGTTCGTTCATCGAGTCCTTCCCGCTGTTCGGCTACGATCTGAACGATTACGACGAGCTGTTCGAAGAAAAGCTCGAGCTGCTGCTGGCCATCCGTCAATCCGAGAAGGTCAGCTGGCGCGGCGGCCATCGGCCGGCGATTCATAACTTAGGCGTCTATCCGCGCGCGGTGCAAGACCCGCTCCCGGTGTGGATCGCCAGCGGCGGCAACCCGGAGTCGGCGATCCGCGCGGGTATGCTCGGTCTGCCGATCGCCTTCGCGATCATCGGGGGCATGCCGGAGAAATTCGCGCCGCTCGTCGAGCTGTACAAGCAAGCCGCGATTCGCGCCGGCCATGATCCGCGCAAGCTGCAGATCGCGACGCACTCGCACGGTTTCGTCGCAGACACGACGGAGGTGGCTGCGGAATCGTTCTATCTTCCGACGCAAGCGCAGATGAACGTCATCGGCCGCGAGCGCGGCTGGGGACAACCGTATGACCGCGCGACCTTCGACGCCGCGCGCAGCCTGCGGGGAGCGCTCTACGTCGGCGATCCGGAATACGTGGCGGAGAAAATTGTGCTCCTGCGGCAAAATCTCGGCGTCACTCGCTTCTTCCTGCACGTCAACGTCGGCACGATGCCCCACCGCGAAGTGCTGCGGGCGATCGAGCTGCTCGGCACGCGCGTCGCGCCGATCGTGCGCAAGGAGCTGGCGAAAGCTTAAGTTTGCGGAATCCTGCTCTCATGAACGCGAAAGCAGCGGATGGCATAACGCCGTCCGCTGCTTTTTACTTATCCATCGCAAGTACTAACGCCACTACCCCCCGCTGCGAATTACGGACGATCGTATGGCGTTTTTGGATAGAGCGTCGTCCCGTCCGCCGCTAACCCTTAAATTTCGATCGGCGCATTTACCGGCGTTTTATAATAAACGAACCATAGGCGGGCACCCTCAGGCGTCGCGACGATTTTGGCCATCTGGTCGATCGTCCCGTTCTGCATGCGAATCCGAACCGTTGCAATACTCGGATCATCCAGCGCCCCATACGTATAGTTCGCCGGTATGTCCCGGTTGTTGCTTGCAAGCCAGCTTAATCCCGAGTCAGTCTCCGATTTCGAATCCGAGTCCAACTCCACGCTGCCTTCACCGATTACCCATCGCTAATCGTCCCCGGACAGTCGGACGAAACCGGCGTTCAGGCGCCCTGCATCATCCCGGTAAAAAATATGAAGACCATCGCGCAGCGGTTCCATGTGCAAGATTTGCTCTATGGGCTTCTTGGCAGCCTCAATCGCCGACTTCACCTCGTCCGCAATGATGCGAGGCTCCGGTCCCGAGCAGCCTGACAGCCCAGGCAGAAGCAGAATGAGACAAAGCGCAACCGTAAGTTTCAAGTTAGCTCCTCCTCTCGACTTCCACAATTATCCAATTTAACCGATAAGCTGCAGCGTGAATAGCTCGCCTTTACCGCATGTATAACGCGCCGGCGAGAAACTCCGACCTAATCCCTGTACTTCACCCGGGTTTCGCATGCTATAATCTTGTCTAGCGTTCGTATTGGCAAATGTGACCAACACGCATCTACGACATGGAGGGAAGGAAATGAAAAAATCCGTTTCGGACGCGATGCTATTCCGAACCCGGGGGCATGCCGACTCCGGGAAAGTGTCCTTTATCGAACTATTCTTCGATCTGATCTTCGTCTTCGCCGTTACGCAGCTGTCGCACTCCTTCCTGGAGCACTTCACGCTGGAGGGCGCCATTCGGCTGGTGCTGCTGACGATGGCCGTCTGGTGGGTATGGATCTTCACGGCGTGGGTCATCAACTGGCTGAACCCCGAGACGATTCCGGTGCGGCTCCTGCTGATCGGCCTCATGCTGCTCGGCCTTGTCATGTCCACCTCGATTCCCGAGGCCTTCGAGACGACCGGCTTGTATTTCGCCCTATCGTACGCGCTCTTCCAGATCGGGCGTTCCGCCTTCACCGTATGGATGCTGCGCAAAGGCTCGCAACAGCTGCGGATCAATTTCATCCGCATTCTCAGCTGGCTGACCCTCTCCGGCATCTTCTGGATCGCGGGCGGCCTTGCGCATGACGAGTGGCGGCTTGCGCTGTGGGCGGCCGCGCTTGCGATCGAATACGCCGCGCCGTCTCTCGGCTTCTGGACCCCCAAGCTCGGCAAGACGCCGACCGCCGTCTGGGATGTGGAAGGCTCCCACATGGCCGAGCGATGCGGCTTGTTCATCATTATCGCGCTCGGCGAATCGGTGCTGGTGACGGGCGCGACCTTCGCGAAGCTCGAATGGACCCCGGTCACGCTCGCCGCGTTCGCGATCGCGTTCGTCGGCACGGTGGCGATGTGGTGGATTTATTTCGATACGACGGCCAAAACCGGTCACCACTTCATCGCCCACTCCGAAGATCCGGGACGGGTCGCGCGCTCGGCGTACACGTATACGCATCTGCTGCTCGTCGCGGGCGTCATCATCTCCGCCGTTGCCGACGAGCTGATGCTCGCGCATCCGACCGGCCACATGGAGCTGAAGACGGCCGCGGTCGTGGTCGGCGGACCGTGGCTGTTCCTGCTCGGCAATCTGCTGTTCATGCGAATCGTCGTCGGCGCTACGCCGCTCCCTTATTTGACCGGGCTGATCGCGCTTGCGCTGCTCTTCCCGCTGGCCGGCGTCCTCAACGCGCTCACGCTGGCGCTGCTGAGCGTAATCGTGCTGATCGCCGTATCGGCGTGGGGGCACGCATACTCGGAGCGGCTGTGCCGGTTGCAGCCGGCCAAAGCCGCAGCGCATTCCCGCACGACATCCGGTTAAACGAACGCAAAGACCATCCGCAAGGATCTGTCGGCTCCTCCGGGGCCAGCTTCCTTCGGGTGGTCTTTGTCGTTGTCTTAATAGTTGTCTTAGCCTCGCTCTTGCTCCGCCGCCCGCAGCGCCTCCAGAATAAAGGGCGACTTCGCCTTTCGTATAGGCCGCGCGATCGGCCGAATGCGCAGCCGCCAGGCGCAACTTGACGGCGTAATAGGCGTCGCGCGCCGCCGGATTTCCCCGCAAGTAATCCCGGAACCGGATGACGCGCACCCACGATTCGCTGCCCAACCGGTAGACATGCAGGTGATGCGTCCCCGCCCCGCGCGGTCCGCGCCGGAAGAAGCGTCGCTCCGGGAATTCGGCGTGTTCTACGTGCCCGTAGCCGAACACGGCAAGCGGCGCGTTCCACGCATCCGCCATGCTTAACGTCTCGATGCATGCGGCGATATCCAAGATGGGCTTGGCGCCTAGCCCCGGTACGGACGTGCTGCCAATATGTTCAAATACAAGCGTTATATGTTTCACGCAGATAAGTCATCTTGTATTTCTCTGGAACGAAACGCGCATCGCCGCTAAAAGACGGCGCTAGCCGTTTCGCCTTGTATCGCCAGGACGCTTCGGCCGAACAGACGCGCGAGAAGCGCCTGCTCCCGTTCGATTTCGAGCGCCCATTCCGCCCGATACGGTACAATGCATACCGTCCGCTCCATGAGACCGTCACCTCCCGATCATTCCTACGCGTTCGCGTTATCTTGCATCGCCGCCAATCACGGCGCGAAATCCGCGTGCAGAAAACGGTAAATCAAAAAGGCGATCCATCCCAACATCGCGGCCAAGACTAGCAAAATCATCCACCATCCGTGCTTGAGCAGAAAGTTCAACGTCGTCCCTCCCGTCCCCCAGCGCCGGCGCAACGAAACGATCGTCAGGCAGCCGGGCGGTGCTGTTCTGATAGTTCACATTATCCGGGGCGGGCTCGATGCCGGGAAGTACCATTTTTGTCTGGTACCGCATAATGTCGCTAAGTTGACGGAGACTTCGTATGTGGGGCGTAGACGCTGTCATCCCGCTGTGCCCGATAGGCGTGATATTCGCCGTTGGCGCAATGAAACCGAACGAACGCCTCATTGGACAATTCGTGAAAATAACTATGAACGACGCGGCATATGCCGCCATGCGTCACGAACAGCACGCTCCCGCCCGGATACCGGGACAGCGTCTCATCGATCAGCCCGTACACCCTGTGCGCGACCTGCAAAATCGATTCGCCGCCGGGCAATTTTGCGGCAAATTGCTGTTTCGCATGCCGGAATGCTTCGTCATCGCGGGCCGCGCCTTCGTAAATCCGTAATGCTGCTCGATCAGCCGGTCATCCTTTGTTATATGGACACCCCGAGCGTTGGCAATGATTTCCGCCGTCCTCCTTGCCCTCGCAAGCGGCGAAGCGATAATCGCGTCAAAATGGCGGTCTGCCAACGAGGCCGCGATAGCCCGCGCCTGCTCCTCGCCCTTCGCCGTGAGCGGGATGTCCGTCCTGCCGCACACGCGGTTCTGCGCGTTCCATTCGGTCTGTCCGTGCCGGACGACGTATAGCTCCAATACAACGCTCCTCTCTTCCGCCTAACTACTTCCAAGCAGCCACCGGAACCATCTCCCATGTCCATCTGTCTCCGCCAAAACCAGGCTGCGCTGCCGCCGTCCCTTCTGCCAATAATCGAGATGAAGCAGCGGATCCTGCATATTGTTATACAAATGAAAAATATCCCGAGACATGCCTATCTGGTCAAGCTGCGCCATCAACTGATTTTTCTCCACATAGCTGAACTGATTCGCCACGTGGGTATGAAACACGCATACAGCCGCCTCCTTCGGCATGGCCGATACAAGACCAGCTAGCAGCGCGAGAGCGTCCCCTTCCACTAGATCGGGCCGGCACGCATGGACAAGCTTTGCCGCCGAGTCCAGCCTAGTTCTGCGATCATGATGTTCCGGCCAAATCAACGCTTTCAGCCACAAGGCATCCTCCTCCCGTCCAAGATCGTTGACATGCAAGTCAATTCCGATTCGGGCGGCGACTGGCGGGCTCAGCTTCCGAAGGCTCGGCTGGCGCTTACCTCGAATCTCCGAGTCGAGACGGACCAAGGAGGCGGGGCTACCGTACGCATCGACGCCGTTATATCGGTAGGCATACCGATCCCACAACAGCTGCAGTCCCGCGCTGGTGCCGATTTCGACGAGCGTCAACGGCCGAGAGGCGATTGCGTAAATCTCGCAAAAAGCAGGGTACAGGTATGCACAGCGTCCAACTTCGTTCGTCTGCACGCGCCTGCTCTCCAGCAAGGCGACCAGCTCCTGCGCATGGCGACGGCAGAAGTCTCGAAAGCAAGGGAAAGCCAGCGCCTCCGGACGGGCAATCGGGGTAAGGCTGGGGTAATACTCCCGCAGTTCGTGAACGGCCCCCTGCATTAATAGCGCATGAACCGCGCCGAACATCAGGTTCGGGATCGGCTGGCCTGCCCTTGCGCTGGCCGCTATGCGAAGCAGCTCCTCGTCCTCGGCCAGATGAAGCGAAAGCGTCTCATACAATGGGCTAATCCCCCGGCATTCGGCAACCGCGAACGTCTTAAATTGCTCCGCCAATCGAAATGTCTCCGTGATCCCCACTCACCTCCGCCATTTATTGGCATTATAAGCCTCCTTGCCGACAGCGGGAAGATGACGTTTTTTATCGCGGCGAACGCGGATTTTAATCGGTCAAAACGATTGTATAGATGTGAACCTTGTACATTCCTATATGTCGAAAAAACCATCCCTCTCAGGATGGTTTCGTTACTCCGATTCAATTACCCTTGATCGCGGCGATCGCGCCGTCCAGCACGTCGATCACGTTGTCGCACCAGCTGTCGAACTCGGGATCTTCCGTCTGGTATTCGGGATGGTCGAGAATATATTGGACCGTCTCCTTGATGCCCTGGTCGAACCGCTTGGTCGCCGCGAAGCCCGGCACGAGCCGCTTCAGCTTGCCGTTGTCGAACACGACGGAGTTCGCCTTGTCGCCGATCAGACCGCCCGTGTAATCTTCCTTGCTGCAGGCGGCCAGGAATGCCGATGGGACATGAACGGCTCGCAGCTTGACGCCCAGCGCATCCGCGATTGCTTCGTAAATCTGGTTCCACGTGAGCGACTCGTCCGACGTGATTTGCACGGCTTCGCCGATCGCGTGCAGGTTGCCCATCAAGCCGATGAATCCTTTGGCAAAATCGCTGTTATGCGTCATCGTCCAAAGCGAAGTGCCGTCGCCATGGATAATGACGGGCTTGTTCTCAAGCATGCGCTTGGCCACCTGCCACGAACCCCGGCTCCCGTGCACGCCGAGCGGTATCGACCGTTCGTCATAAGTGTGGCTCGGACGGACGATCGTGATCGGGAAGCGATGCTCGCGATACTGCCGGATCAAATATTCTTCGCAGGCGATTTTGTTCCGGGAATATTCCCAGTACGGATTGGCCAGCGGCGTGCTCTCCGTAATGCGGTAGTCTGACAGCGGCTTCTGGTAAGCGGAAGCGGAGCTGATGAACATAAACTGCTTCGTCTTCCCGTGGAACAACCGGAAATCCCGCTCCAGCTGATCCGGGTGGAAGGCGATAAAATCCGCGACGACGTCGAACGACATATGCTCGATAAGCTCCGCCACGCGGGCTTCGTCGTTGATATCGGCCTGCAGCAGCCGGACGTTCTCCGGCAGACGGTCGCCGCGGTTGCCCCGGTTGAGCAGGTACAGCTCGCAGCCTTGCTCCGCCAGCTGCCGCGTGATGGCCGAACTAATAATGCCCGTTCCTCCGATGAATAGCGCTTTCATAATCCACCTCCGCAAAGATTAAGGGCCTGTCACCCTATCTATTCTCCGGAGCACGGGAATAGTCCTTCGCGAGATGCTTTATTGGTTAGTTTTGTCTACTTCATCGGAGCGTCCCGCAGGAAAGAGCTCGAGTACGGCCGCGACTTCGCGGCATCTTCCGAAGGAATCGCTATTCCCGGCACACCATCAACAGATTCCCGTCCGGGTCCTTCACGACGAACCAGTGGTCATGCTCGATGCCGGTTACGAGGTCGGCGCCGATCTCCCGCATATATTGCAGCGAGCCTTCCAGGTCGTCCGTGAGCAGCATGAACGCCGGCGTCGCGAACGGAGGCGCGCCGCCCGGCTCGCTTCCGCCCCAGCGCGGCATCGTGTCGAGGACGATGCCCGTCCCCTCCATCGGCAGCGGGCACAGATGGCCGGCGTGCACCGGACAATCGTCTTCGTTCAAGCCGAGCACCCGGCAATACCAGCCGCGGGCGCGCTCGATATCCCGGACGGGGATGAAAATGCCGCCGACTTTATTCTTGACCGGGCTGACGTTCGCCGCGGTCCCCTGTTCGGATCGCATGTCTGTCATCGCTCTTCCTCCTTGGATCATCGTCAATGTTCGGGGCAGCAACCGCGGCCGATAACTCCCCGGCAGCCGCTCCCGTTCGGATGGCATGCTCATGTCTTCCCCTCCTCCTTCAATCGCCGCCGGGCCGGCACGCAGCATACCGCGATTGCAGAGAACGGTTGGCGAACGTCCATAGGGCGCGGAGCGGGGGCGGCAGCCGAATCCGGCTCGTAATAAACGTAGCCGCATCGCCCCGGGTCCGTCGCGTACTCAGGCGATCCCGCAAGAAAGCGGAGGACGCTTTCCTTCACGCCGCCCATCGGCCCGTGTACTCTGGCGCGCAGGCAGGCGAACAAGCCGCCCTCCAGCTCGGTCTCATCGCCTCCGCCTCCAGGTTCGATGACGCCGTCGAATGCCAGAACGAGCTGGCAATAAGGTTTCCCGTCAGGCGATGAACCGCTGCCCATGTACAGCCGCGGACGCCGCGCCGGTCGCGGTATCCGCTCGGTCAGCCAGCGGACGGCCGCTTCATCCGCGTGCGCTTCGCATTGCTCGCCTTCGGCGCGAAAGCCAATGCCCCGGACCGGCGGACGCTCCTCGATCATGATCGAGACAGCCTCCCGGCCCCGAGAGACCGGCAGATACAGCTTCATCCGCGCGATCCGGCCGCCGAACTGCTGGTACTCCTCCAAGAAAATCCCGCTCCGCAGCTCGAAGGCGCTGCGGGGCAGCCATTCGCCAAGCAATCGATTCCAGGCGTCCGTGATCGCGTCCCCCGGACCGGAAGGCGCCCAAGCCGCCGCGTGCATACCTTCCGGCAGCGATGCGGGCCGCAGATCGCCTTGCGCGGCAAGCTGCGCCTGCTCGTGGACGGCGACGAGCCGATACCCGCAACGGGACGTCATCGCCTCATCCGGCAGATCCACGTTCCAGCCGAACAGCCGGACCTGCGCGATATCCACGCCTGCGCCGGTCAATAGCGCGCGGAATCGCGCCATCGCCGCCTCTTCGATTCCCTCCTCCGCATCGGCCGCGTGCATATAGCCGAGCCCCTGCATCGGCGGAAGGTGCATCACCCGCACGTCGGAGCAGCGATCCAAGGCTTCTTCGCGTCCGCCGGCCGTCACGGATGGACCGGGCGCATCGAACGACTCGAAGCTGTAGATGTTCGCCGATTCCCGGTATTGGACGGGCGTTAAGCCCGTCGTACGCTTGAACGTCCTCAGGAACGTCTGGTACGTGTCGAAGCCGCAATCGAACGCGATCTCGATCGCCGGCAACGCGGTATGGCGAAGCCGGTTGGCGGCCTCGTTGATTCTCCTGTTGCGGATATATGTCTTGATCGGATGGCCGGTCGCCGCATAGAACAACCGGTATAGATTCGGTACCGACATGGCGGCCGCATGCGCAATCTGCGCGAGCTCGAGCGGCTCCCCCAGATTGGCCTCCACATAGTCGATGGCAGGCTGAATGGCCGACTCGGAACGCATACGTCTCCCTCCCCGGTGACGCGCCTGCTCGCGCGCTTGATAAATGCAGCATACCAAATGTTAGGGAAACGGGACTGCCTTTTTTTATCGAAAACGGCGGCGGCAGCCGCATGAATGCAGGCAGCGCCTTCTGTCGCCAAGACGTCAATCGCCTTGGCGTGCCAAGAAGGCCGCCCGCATGCCGGACGGCCTTCCAGAGTCGCCTGCGTTCAACCTCCGACGCTTGACGCGCGCGTATGCCGCTCTTCAGCTTCCTTCACGCCTCCCCGGTATGTCGGACGATCGCGCCGAGAATGACGTCCCAGTCATGCGGATGGACTTCATGTCCCGAACCTGGTAGCCGAACCAGAGTCGCGCGCGGAATTAAGGCTGCAAGCCTCTCGCCGTGGGGGAGCGGAATAATCGGATCCTCCGTGCCGTGGATGACCAACGCGGGCGCCGCGATCTCCGTCGTGCGGGCCAAATACGATTCCCCGCCAGACAGCAGCCCGTGATTATTAATGCGCGCCATATCCACGCTGCGCTTCACTTCTTCTTCCGCCAGCTCGCGCACGCGCGCCTCGTCGAACGGATGAGCCGCACCGGCAAGTACCCGCCATTTGCCGACGCCGAACTCCGCGACCGCCTCGCCATCCGTCCAATCGATGTCGCCCGCTTGGGTAAAGTACGCCATGACCTTCTCTTCCATCGGAGGCAGGTCCGGCGCGAAGTTGGACGTGGCCAGCAGCGTGATGCTCCGCACGCGGCCAGGATGGCGCAGCGCGATCATTTGGGTCAGCATCCCGCCCATGGAAATCCCGACGATATGCGCCCGCGCGATGCCGTACGCATCCAGAATGCGAACGGCATCATCCGCCATATTTTCGAACGTATAGGCGGGCTTCCCCGGCTCATAACCGGTCGAGCGTCCCGTGTCCCGGTTATCGTAACGAATGACGAAGCGTTCCGCTTCCGCCAGCTTGGCGCAGAACGCTTCCTCCCACCAGACGAGCGATGCTTGCGCGCCCATGATTAGCAATACGGCCGGATCAGCGGGATCACCGAAACTTTGCGTGTACAGCTCGACATCTTCATGACGCACAATCCGCTCTTTCATTACCAATTCCCCATTTCGTCGAAAAGGTTGACCTAAACAAGACTCGGACACTCCCTAAGTCTCCTCACTTCTTCCCCGCGTAGAACAACAGGTAGCGTTCCAGCTGACTGCTCCAATACCCGGCATCGTGCCCGCCGGGCGCGGGCGACCAGACGGCGTCGATGCCTTGCGCCTTCAACGCCTCGTACAGCGCTTGATCCTGCTCCGCGAGCGGATCGTACTCCCCTGCGTCCAGATAGACCCGCATCCCCGCCAGCTTATCCGGCGAGATTAACTTGAACGGATCCCGCTTGGCGCGCAGCGCTTCGGACGCGTACAGCCAATCGCGTTGATCCGTGAACAAGTCCGAGGCCGAATACGTCCATAGCGCGGCGCTGTGGGCGCCCACTTTGCCGAACAGTCCGGGGTGATTAAAGCCGAGATAAAGCGCGGCATAGCCGCCCATCGACGCGCCGCCGATAGACCGGCCGCTCTTGTTGTCTTGCGTGCTGTAGCGGTCGTCCACGTAGGGCACGACCTCTTGCATCAAATAATCCTCGTAGCGGCCGATGCTGACCGTCCCGGGATCGCGTCCGTCGGCGGGGCTCGAATTAACGCCGAAGCTGTTCCCATAGTCGGGCGACACGATCAGGAGCGGATGCAGGCGGCCTTCCCGGATGAGTCGATCCGCGACGTCGTCGAGAGACAAATAATCAAACCACGACGCGTGCGTGCCCCCATAGCCGTAAAGCGCATACAGCACCGGGTAGCGCACGTCGGGATCGTATCCAGGCGGGAGATAGACGGACACCGTCATCTCCCGCCCGAGCGCATGGCTCGGAATGCGAATTTGCTCGATTCTGGAACTGGGCGATTCAGCCGGGGACGCCGAGGCGGGCACCCGCGTGACCGATACGGACTCGCCCGGAGCCGTCGGCGGCGTACTCGCGCAGCCCGCGGCGGCAGTCCAGGCTAGCAGACCGAGCAGCGTAGGAATATACAGCGCTTTCATGATGAGGCCCTCCATGTGAATGTGGATAGGTGCTCAAGCGATGACGTCGCTCTCTCGGATATATATTACCATAATTAGTAAAGGAAGTAGCCGCGAAAATAACCGCATCCGTTCTGTCCGCCCTCTACGATCATGGGAAAGTAAAAGCGGCACTCTTCGCAGAATGCCGCTACATAATCGTCGTTGATGCCTAATACCCCACTTCGACCGAGGCAACGACGACGTAAATCAGATCGTTCTTGTCGTCCTTATCGGGCAGCACGACGCCGCTCGTCGTTAACATGCCGCCGTCCATGATCTCGACCGTTACCGTGCCGTAAGGAAGAGCGGCCTTCACCGCCTCATGATCCAGCAGATCGCGGTCGCAGGGGACGGCCAACTTCACGTTCACCTTCATGTTGTCCAGACTGCCGCCCGGCAGCACCGATCGCAGTCCCGGCATCGAATTGTGGTGAATGGCATTCTGAACGGCCCGCACCGCCGCCTTCGTTATGTTCTGCCCGTGCAGATCGGTGCCCATGCCGAGTTCGATAAACATAACTTTCTCCATGTTCCGTACGCCTCCCGCCATCATGATTAGCCGTTCGTTCGCAAAAAATAATGAACGTAGATTTCGTCCCGCTCGTAACCGTTGCGCTCGTACAACCGCTGCGCCGCGGCGTTGCCCGCAGCCGTCGACAGCTCGAGCCCCTTCGCGCGCACGGATACCGCGTACGACTTGGCCGCATCCAGCAGCCGCTGCCCCACGCCATGCTTGCGATGCGCTTCCGCGACGAACAGATCGTTCAGCACGAGTACCGGCTCCATCGAGACGGACGAGAAAGTCGGGTACAACTGCATGAAGCCCGCCGCCTCCCTGCTTGCATCGTCTCTGGCGATAAAAACGACCGATTGGCGGTAGGCCATCCGATCGAACAAAAAGCCGCGCGCTCCTTCCAGATCGGACTGTTGGCCATAGAAAACGCGGTAGGCGTCGAATAGAGCCGCCGCCTCGTCCAAGTCCGCCATTTGCGCCTGTGTGACTATAATCTCCATATTCCCGCAGCTCCTTTCCCGCCAGACTTAATCCGCCCTGTTCGGGTAAACCCTGTAACGCTTGCGTCGCCTCTCTGAACGACGCGTCCAAGCCATAAGCATAGCATAATCTTCCAAGTTGGGACACGGCAAAACCGACTGGCGATTCGGCGCATGCGGGTGGAGCGAATGGAATTACAGGCAGCTATACGCAAAGCCGCTATACGCGCAACAAGCTCCCAAACCGAACATGCGGGTCGAAAGCTTGCCTTTCTTCGCGTGCGCGGCAGTCGTCAAGCTATGGCTTCAGCACCACTTTGATGCAGTCGTCTTCATGGTCGTTGAAAATTTGATACATCGTGCTCGCATGCTCGATCGGCGCGATATGCGTCACGATTTCGCGCGGGTCGAACTCGCCGCTTACGATCTTGTCGAACAGGAGCGGCATGTAATGGATGACCGGCGCTTGTCCCATTTTCAGCGAAATGTTGCGCTCGAACAGTTGTCCTAGCGGGAACATGTTGTAATTCGAGCCGTATACGCCCGTCAGCTGGATCGTGCCGAACTTGCGCACCGCCTCGAGCGCGATATGCACCGCGCTGAGCGTGCCGCCCTGCAGCTTCAGTTTCTGGCCGAGCTTCTCCATGACGGATTTCTTGCCGTCCATGCCGACCGCGTCGATAACGACGTCCGCCCCGCCCTTCGTCTGCTCCCGCAGGAAGCAGCCGATATCGTCGATCTCCTCGAAATTGAACGTCTCGACCTGATTCATCTGCTTCGCTTTGTTCAGGCGGTACGGCAGGCTGTCGACCGCGATGACCCGTCCGGCCCCCTTCATCCACGCAAACTTCTGCGCCATCAAGCCGACCGGCCCGCAGCCAAGCACGACGACGGTATCGCCCTTCTTGACGCCCGCGTTCTCGACCGTCCAATACGCGGTCGGCAGCACGTCGGACATGAAGAGCAGCGACTCGTCCGGAAGCTCGCACGATTCCGGAATGACGAACGGCATGAAATTGCCGTACGGGACGTGCAAATACTGGGCTTGTCCGCCCGGATAGTCGCCATAACGCTCCGTGAAGCCGAAATACCCGCCGGTATCCAGCTCCGGATTTCGGTTCGAATTATCGCACTGGCTCTCCATGTCGTGTTGGCAGTAATGACAAGTGCCGCAGGCGACGTTGAACGGAATGACGACGCGGTCGCCTTTCTTCACCCGCGTGACGTCCGGTCCGACCTCCTCGACGATGCCCATCGGCTCGTGGCCGATGACGTAGTCTTTACGGGCCGGGACGGCCCCCTGGTAGATATGTAGATCCGATCCGCATATCGCGGTCGACGTAATGCGAACGATGATGTCATCCCGTTTGTGGATGGACGGCGCTTCGACTTCTTTGACTTGAATATCCTTCGCTCCCTGGAACGTGACGGCTTTCATTCGATCATCTCCTTCAAATCGGCGTTATGTTGTTAGTAACCAGATTCGGAGGAGATGAAAGCTTAATACGCCGGAATGCCGACCTATCGAGGACAAGCGCTGCCCGCGAGAAGCCCCAAATGAAGCCATCATGATCGAGCGCGTGCGCTTACGGCGTCTGCCCGTAACCGGATTCCCGGGCATCGACGGCGCGCTCCTCGGATAGCGGCCGAGGACTGGCGTCAATCAGCGGCCGGGCGGCTTGCAGCGCGGCGATCGGGAGCCGGCCGGCGTTCACCGCCGCGACAATCGGAGCCATGCGTTCATAATCGCGCTTGCTAATCTTGGGCCGAGGCTCAAGCGACGCCCCGGACTCCCCGTCGGTCTCGGCTTGCGCGCAGATCACCGTCGCGGCGATCAGCACGGCTGCGGCCGATGCGACGATCATCGTTTTGTTCACGATTTCGCCTCCTTGGATGTATTTCCCATAATTAGACGAGATTCGTTCGGAGAAGGTTTGAAAAATAACGGATTGCCGCCTCCATCTCCAAGTATTTCCTCCAACGAAAAGGGTAAAGACTGAAGCTATAGGTCGGGATGCCTGTATGGGCATGCCCGAAGACGAATGACGCACCTAGGAGGAGGAACTTACGCATGTCCGATATTCCCAAAAAAGTCGTCGTCATCGGCGGCGGCATCGGCGGATTAGCCGCGGCCATCCGGCTGCGGGCGGACGGCCGCGAGGTTGTCGTGCTGGAGAAGAACGAACGGGCCGGCGGCAAGCTGAACATCCGCTCCGGCCAAGGTTTTACGTTCGATACCGGACCTTCCTCGCTCGCGATGCCTTGGGTGTTGGAGCGGCTGTTCGCTTCGAGCGGGCGCCGATTGTCCGATTACGTCACGCTCACGCGAGTGGAACCGCAGTGGCGCGTCCGGTACGAGGACGGCACGGAGCTGGACCTGAGCGGCGACCTAGCCCGGCTGCTGGATGCGATCGGCGCCGTGTCGACGGAAGACCGGAAGCATCTCTTGCCCTATTTGGAGCATGCGCGCAGGTTGTACGATCTCAGTCTGAAGAGCTTTTACAAGCATAGTCTAAGCGGTCCGCCCGATCTGCGGCAGCTTCATTCGATGAAGGAGCGGCTTGCCATGGATTCGCGGAAGACGGTTGCCC
The DNA here is from genome assembly GCF_008124765.1 of Paenibacillus methanolicus. Taxonomy (GTDB): domain Bacteria; phylum Bacillota; class Bacilli; order Paenibacillales; family Paenibacillaceae; genus Paenibacillus_Z; species Paenibacillus_Z methanolicus. The sequence goes on from NZ_VNHS01000002.1 coordinate 147,706, forward strand.
GGACGACGGCGCGTTATTTTCAAGATTCCCGTATTCGCCAATTGTTCGATACGTTCGCGGCGCAGACCGGTTCGTCGCCGCTGGCCGCGCCCGCGCTGCTCTCGCAGCTCGCGTTCATGCAGCTCGGCCTCGGGCTCTACTACGTCGAAGGCGGCATGTACAATATCGCCCGCGCCATGCTGACCCTGCTGGACGAGCTGGACGTAGAGGTGCGGACGAACGCCGAGGTCGAATCGATCGTCGTCGATCGCGGCGCGGCGGTCGGCGTGCGGATACGCGGGGGCGAATTCATGCTGGCCGACGCCGTCGTCTGCAACCGGGAAGCGATTCCGGCCCATTCCACGCTGCTTACGGAACACCCGAGGCGGGATGAGGCCGTGCGCAAGCTGTCTCGGTTCGAGCCGTCGGCATCCGCGCATATTTTGCTGCTGGGCGTCGGCCGCTCCTACCCGAACCTGCGGCATCACAACTACTTCATGTCCGAAGATCCGGAGCGCGAATACCGCCGCATTTTCCACGAGAAACTGCCCGCGGAGGATCCGACGGTGTATGTCGGCATCTCCAGCAAGACAGACTCGACTCAGGCGCCGGAGGGCAAAGAGAACTGGGTCGTCATCACCCATGTCCCGCCGATCGGCGAAGGGGAAAGCTGGTCGTACCGGCGGGACTACTATCGCGATCTGGTGCTGGATAAGCTCGAGCGGATGGGCGCATCGGGTCTGCGTGCCGCGATCGAATTCGAATACGATTTCATCCCGGACGATCTGCAGGCTCTCTACGGAGCGACCGGCGGCTCGCTCTACGGAGTCGCAGCCGACAAGCGGAAGAACGGCGGTTTCAAAATCCCGACCCGCAGCGCCATCGTCGACAAGCTCTACTTCGTCGGCGGTTCGACGCATCCCGGCGGCGGTATTCCGATGACCGCGCTCGGCGGTCAACTGGCGGCGGACTTGATCCGTAACGATTTCGCGGCGCAGGCCGTTATTTAAGTTAGTCAAAATCGAAGAACCTCGGGCTTTCTTCCTGCGACGGCTGCCCGAGGTTCTTTGCGTCGAGGTTGGGAGCGGCTTAGGCGCTGCTCGGTCCCGTTCTTACCCAAGCTGATCCAGCCGCTCCATCACCCTGCGCTTGCGGTACAGCATCGTCGCCGCCTCGGCCACGTCCTGCAGCGTGCCGCGGTTGATGAACGCGCCGAATATCATGCCTGCCACCGGAATCAACTGGAACAGCTTTTTCCATCCGTAATTGTCCCGATACACCATGATCACCTCGCGCCACCCCTGCAGCTGCGACGCCATCTGGTCATGCGACTTCTTGCGGCCGTATAGCGACAATTCGTCCAGTATGGCCTTCTTGCCGACGATATCGGAGGAGGCGAACTGCAGGCATTTCACGGCGAAAATCCGCTCTTCCTTCAGCTTCGGATCGTACCCGTAGCAGATCGCGATCTCTTGGATGATCTTCAGCGAAAGGCCGAGCAGCGCCGGGACGTCGACCGCCAGCGTGAATATTCCGCCGAACCCGGTCGTCGCGCCCTGCATCGTGGCCAGCGTCTTGCGGCTGCTGGCGAGACCTGCCGCGACGGCATCCATCGTTTGCAGCGGCATCGCGGCTGCGTCGCCGATGGAAGGAACCTGCATTTTGCGCAAAATTTCGCGTTCGGAGATAAGGTAACGCCCGCCTGTCTGCACGTAGCTGCCGACTTCGTCCAGCGCCTGGCCGATCTTCTGCTGCAGGAACTTCGGCGTCAGCTTGTCGAGGAGCATGAACGGAATCCGGCCCAGCTTCTCGAAGAACCAGATATCCTTCTGCCCCTTCTCCCACTTCTCGATCTCCAGCATCGCCGCCCGCAGCTGCTCCTTCGTCTCCGGCGGAGGAGGGGCTGGTACCGTTCGGGCCGGCGCCGGCGCCGGGTGTTCGGCGGACGGACTCGCGGCGCTTGGCGTCGGTGCATGGGTAAGCGAAGCGCTGGCTGGGCGATCGTCTTCGATGAACCCGTTGTCGCGCTCGGTAACGTTGCTATTTTGTTCATCGTCCATTGTATGAGCAGGCTCTATCGTTTTCTGCGGACTAATTCCTGGTGAGGCCGTAGGACCGCCGCTCCCGCTTGCCGCCCCCGCCTGTGCTGCGGCCTCGCTAGCCGTCTGCGCCGCTCTGTTTGTTTGCATTGCTTCCTTGTTCGCGGACACTGCTACCGCTTCTTGTTCGATTTCTCGCTCCGACATATCGGCACGCTCCTTTTCTCTTCCCTATTCGTTAGTACACTCGTACGCGCCGGATGAATAAGAGGATGCACGCAAATGCTTCTTCGCCTTGAAAACCCGACTTCCGACGGGGACGAATCGACAAAATAATGGCTGAAGCACGACGCTGCCGGGTTCGGGTATGCGCTCCCGTTCGGATCGCGGACAGCTTCGACTCTTTCTGCTAGAATAGCCGGCGCGAGGCTTTACATGGAATGACGGCGCTCGCGGTTTGCTTTTCCATAGCGTCGGCACGATCCCGTTACGTTATCCGAGTACGAAAAAAACCGAAGATCCATTGGACCTCCGGCGTAAATCCTTAGTCGGCTTGCGCGTCAATCAGGCCCGTCGCCGGACCGCTATGGAAAAGCGTCAGTTTATGCAGCGCGCGGGTACAGCCGACGTACAGCAGCTTCGCGTCATCCGATCCATAGCTGGCGGCGTCCGCATCGGCGATAATGACCGCGTCGAACTCCAGCCCTTTGGCCAAATAGACCGGCACGACGGTCAACCCGCCGCCGTATGCCTCCTGCTTGCTGCGCACGACGGATGCCGCAAGTCCAGCCTGTGCCAACCGCTCGCCGATCGCTTCGCAGGCTGCAGCCGTCCGGCCGAGCACCGCGATCGTCTTATACGCGCCGCCGCCCTGCCATTGCTTAACCGTATCCGTCAGCCTCTCAAGCCGCTCGTCTTCGCGGGCCTCGATCAGATCGACGGGTTCGCCGCTGCGGAACACCGGCACGGCCGGCTTCACTTCGTCGCCCATGCCGCGCAGGACGTGATTGGCGAACTCGATGATCTCCATCGTCGAGCGGTAGCTCCGGTCCAGCTCGAAGTAGCCGCGTTCGTCGGCTTCGAACAGGTCGGACAGCTCCCGCCAGCTGTGTATGCCGGCGTACCCGTGAATGCCCTGCTGCAGGTCGCCGAGCACGGTCATCGACGGCTGGCGCTGGCACAATCGCAGCGATTCGAGCTGAAAAGGCGAATAGTCCTGCGCTTCGTCGATGACGATATGGTCGTAGTTCGGGCGTTCCGTGCCGAATAAGCGCAAGTGAATATAGACGAGCGGAGCCAAATCCTCGGCTGCGGCCAGTCCTTTCTTCACCCGCTTCTTCGTCTCCGTCCGCACGGACGCCGGCAGCAGGCCGCCCACCGTCTCGTCGTCCATCAACGAGGCGTAGAACGCTTCCGCCGTGTACGACGGAATTTTCTTCGCGTACGCGTTCAGCTTGGACGTCGCTTTCGTCTTGATCTTCTTGTCGGTGAACCGGCGCGCCTTCCACTCGGATTCGAACCATCGCTTGAGCCGGCTGACGAGCCGTTCGCGTCGGCGCATGAGCGGTTCGCCGGACTCGTCGGTTTCGAGCCATTCGCGCATTTTGGCCACGCTCAGCACGAGCCGGTCCATCGGCTCGAATGGTTCCTCGGGCAGCAGCCGCGTCTCGATGTCCGCCAATGCGGCGTCGATCGCTTCCTTGAAGCGAAGGCTGCCCTTCAGCCGGCCCGACGACCGCTCCATCTGCTCGCGGGTGCGGGGATGCTCGAACCAATAGGCGAGCGCGTCGGCGCTGTCGTCCATCCGTACCGCGTTTTGCAGCGTCTCCAAGGCCCACTCGGTATAAGTCGTCTGTAAAATGTCGCCTACGCCGAGCTCCGGCAGTACGCCGGAAATATAGTCGAGGAACATCCGGTTCGGCGCGAAAATGACCATACGTTCGGCTCGGATCCGACCGGCGTATTGATACAGCAGGAAGGCAAGCCGATGCAGCGCGACGGTCGTTTTCCCCGAACCGGCCACCCCTTGAATGAAGACGGCCTTGTTCTTCTCGGTCCGGATGATGCGGTCCTGCTCGTGCTGGATCGTCGAGACGATATCGCGCAGCTTGTTGTCCTTGCTCTCGCCGAGCCGGTAGAGCAGGAACTCGTCGGTCACCGCCTCGTCCTCCTGGCCGCGCACGTAGCTGTCGACCAGCCGTTCCAGCGCGCTCTCGCGCACCATCAGGTTGCGCTTCAGATGAACGACGCCTTCGATCGTGCCATCCGGCGATTCATACGCTACCGGGGCTTCCCCGCCGCTAAAGGCGTAGAACAAGCTCGCGACCGGGGCGCGCCAGTCGACGACGAGCAGCTCGTTCGTCTTCTCGTGCGCGACGCCGGCCTTCCCGATATAGAGCGGCTTCGCGTCCCCTTGCAAGCTTTCCTGAAAATCCAGTCGCCCGAAGTACGGCTCCCGCTTGGATACCTCCAGCCGTTCTCTGCGCTGCTCGTTCTGCAGGTCGATCATTTGCTCGGTGAAATCGCTCCCCGTGTACCGCGGACCGATGGCGCCCAGTTGATGGCCGATATGCCCGAGCACATCCTCCAGCCGCTTCGATTCGTGTTGAAAGGCACTTTGAGCGTTCATGTCAGTTACCCCCCATAATCAGTCTTCCGATCCCGGAAGCTGATGGTGTATTGAAACCAGAAGCCGCATGGAGTTCATGCGGCCTGTGATTTGTCATATGAATGCAAGGCGCGTGGCGCGCCCGGCGAAAGGTAAATATAGCATAATGGCGGAAGGGGAGTCAATTGGGCGTTACGCCAGCCCTTGGGGCCAACGTGCCGGTCGAAAATGCGCTGCCTGCCCGCTCCACCGCATCGCGCATTCGCCGTGGCCGCAGCCGATATTGCCTATCAGGCGCGCTAATTGGGCATACCAGGCAAACGAGTGCGGCGCGAGCCAGTCCGGATGAGATTGCGGATGTATAACGGCATAAATCATCGCCATCGTAGAATGGAAAGGAACATCACTTCAATGCCAAGAAACCCGCAGCACTCACGCGCAGCGGGTAAACCCGCGTTATCCTATAACACTCTAACGCGTCTACTTTCCCCTCAACCAAACAACAACCATCGAAACAAGGCCACCAGCACCACGACGTGCACGATCACCAGCACCGGCAAACCGACATAAAACTTCGCGTGCTTCGTTTTATGTCGGTACGCCCGCATGCCGAGATACGCCCCGACCGAGCCGCCGATCGCCGCGTATGTCATCAGCCGGCGTTCGGATACCCGGCGCTTCCCCTGCCTAGCCAGCGCTTTGTCGTTGCCCATCAACATAAAGGCGGCGATGTTCATTAACACCAAATATATGACGATCGCGATCATCGAACGCGGTCTCTCCTCTCCATGGCCAAGCTCGAAGCGCGCGCCTTACGTCCGCGGTTTCGCCCGGTTCGTCGGCATCGCTTCCAGCGGATTATCCGGCCAGTAATGCTTCGGATATCGGCCCTTTAGATCTTTCTTCACCTCGAAATACGCATCCCGCCAAAAGCTCGCCAAATCGCGCGTGACTTGCACCGGCCGCTGTGCCGGAGACAGCAGATGCAGCGTGATCGGCAGCTTGCCGCCCGCGATGCGCGGCGTCTCCGCCAGGCCGAACAGCTCTTGCAGCCGGACGGAGAGCGACGGCGCCTCCGGGTCGCTGTAGTCGACCGGAATGCGCGAGCCGCTCGGCACGGTCAAATGCGTCGGCACCTCGCGGTCGAGCTGCTGCCGCTCGGACCAGCTCAGCAAGCCTTCGACCATCGTCGTCATGTTGAGCCGTCCGAGATCGTTCTTGCCGCGCATGCCCGCCGCGTAAGGAGCAAGCCACTCCGCTAGCGTCGCGGTCAAGCCTTCATCGGATACGTCAGGCGACTCCGGATTGTGCCGGCGCATCAGCTCGACGCGCGCCTGCAGCTGACGCGCCGGCTTCGTCCACGGCAGCAGGCCAAGTCCCTGCTGGCGCAAGCCTTCGAACAACGCCTCCATGACGAGCGCGGCGTCCGGATTCTGCGCCGGCCCTTCCTGCAGCGTAAGCGCGCCTAGTCGTACGCGCCGTCTAGCCCGAACGGCCTGAGCCGACTTGTCCCACGCCACTTCCGTCTCTTCCCGGATGAGGGACGAGCAGTATTCGTCCAGCTGCTCGGCCGTGATCGGCGCGGCGAGCCGAATTTCGCCGTCCGTCCCGGCGTCCGTCATCTCCGCCGCCACTACATACGATGCTGTGGACAGCGGTTGCATCTCCGAGATGGCGCCGCCGCGCCCGCCGCTGAGAAGGAAGCGGCCGTCGCCGCGCCGCTTGCCGATCCGATCCGGGTACGCCAGCGCCAGAAGCACGCCGCACAGCTCGATATCCCGGTCGGATCCGCCATCTCGGATGCCGAGCTCTCGCCGCCAGGCGGCCGCCTCCGTCTGCAGGCGTCGGAGCGCCGCCTCGTCGGCTTCTGCGGCGGTTCGCTTGCCGCGGATCGCCTCAAGCCGCAGCCGAACGTCGATGTTCCGGCTTCGCAGCGGGTCGCGATCGCCGAGCAGGGCGGCCAGCTCGCAGGCGGCCGCGCCCAGTCCGAGCGGCTCGGCCTTCAAGACCATGTGGGCGAGACGCGGATGCATGCCGAGCTCCGCCATGCTGCGGCCATGCGCGGTCGGCTTGTCCGGCTGCGCGGGATCAAGCGCGCCAAGCTCGACCAGCAGCGACACCGCCTGCCCGTAAGCTGCGGCAGGCGGCACGTCCAGCCACAGAAGCTCGGCGGGATCGGCCACGCCCCAAGCAGCCAGCTCCAGCGCAAGCGGCGCCATGTCCGCTTCTCGAATCTCCGGCGTGCTCTGCGCCTTCAGCATCCGGTGCTGTTCCTCCGTCCACAGCCGGTAGCATACGCCGCTGCCCTCCCGGCCGGCGCGGCCTCGGCGCTGATCCGCCGACGCGACGGAGACCGGGACGGTCTCGAGCCGGCTCATGCCCGTGCGCGCGGAGAAGCGAGGCACCCGGCTAAGTCCGCAGTCGACGACGATCCGGACGCCCTTCACCGTCACGCTCGATTCGGCGATCGACGTAGACAGCACGATTTTGCGCTCGCCGGGCTCGGCTGCCCCTACCGCGCGGTCCTGCGCTTCGGCCGGCAAACTGCCGTACAACGGCATGATTCGCACGTGAGCGGGGAGTCCGGCTGCCGACAGCAGCGTATGCACGCGCCGGATTTCTCCGGCGCCGGGGAGGAAGACGAGCACGTCGCCTTCGTCTTGGCGGATCGCTTCCGTTACCGCACGGGCGCACGCCGCTTCGATCCGCTCTTGCGCACGGACGCCGACGTAACGGGTGTCCACCGGGTAAGCCCGGCCTTCGCTGACGATGACCGGCGCGCCGCCGAGCAGCGAGGCCACCGGCTCTGCTTCGATCGTCGCCGACATGACGAGCAGACGCAGGTCGTCGCGCAATAGTCCCTGCGATTGCAAACTAAGCGCCAATCCGAGATCCCCTTGAAGATGCCGTTCGTGGAACTCGTCGAAAATGACGACGCCGACGCCTTCCAGCGCCTGGTCCTGCTGCAGCATTCGGGTCAGCACCCCTTCGGTCACGACCTCGATCCGCGTCTTCAGACCGACCTTCGTGTCCATCCGAACCCTGTAGCCGACCGTCTCGCCCGGTTTCTCGCCAAGCGAAGCGGCCATGAATCGGGCCGCCGAACGTGCGGCGATCCGACGCGGCTCCAGCATCAAGATGCGCTTACCGCCAAGCCACGGCGCTTCCAGCAGCGCCAGCGGCACGCGGGTCGTCTTGCCCGCGCCCGGCGCCGCGACTAACACCGCGTTACATCCTTTATTTAGAACGTCCGCCAATTCAGGCAGGACGCTATCGATCGGTAATTCTTTCATGCGTACGGCTCCTTGCAACGATAAATTCAACGACGGCCTGATCGTTCAGGCAACCCCCTCTATTATAGGGGGCTTCCCTTCTAAAAGATAGAGAAGCCGGAGCTGCAATGACGCGAGGTTGGCAGCTTAGCCGCATCACCTTCGCACTTCGGCCGGTACCATAAAAACTTGGTACTATCGAAACGTTTCTAAGCAAGTTATGGTCGGATTACACGCGAGAATAGCGTTGTGGTCACATGACATCGTAACGAGAGAGGGATTTATTTGAGCGAGGGGAATTCAAAGACTCTGATTATTATTAGCGTGCTGCTCCTTTCGATCGGCATTCCGTCCGCCATACAGATGATTTTTTTCTTGAGTTTCCCGGGATTTTACGAGAAAGGATTTTTGACAGGGATCGGCCAGCTTTTCATATGCGGGATAACCATTGTAGGTAATGCCATTATCATACCGTATAGAGGCTTGTTTTTTTTCAATCGATACGTTCACCAGTTCGGAATTGAAACCGGTAAGAGTAAGCTAATTCGCAAAGTAGCGCTGTTATTGCTTATTAGCGCAGTCTTGCAAATCCTATTGACCATAACGGTCGAAAATCCTTTTAAAGATCCTCCAGTCCCTCAATTTTTCTAGCTGTTCCCTTTGAGCAGCATTGCGTCAAGCTTGTATAGCCCCGCGCTCCGTTCATTGCGGCCCTCGGGTCCTCATGCTATCATAAGGCTTAATTAATGGGATGCGAACAGGCGCAACATGCGCCGCGCCGCCTTCGATCCGGGCAGTAGTAGAACCGGAAAGTTGGCAGCTTCTAGAACGGAGGATTTTCATGACCCCAATGCGAGGTAGATTCGCCCCCACGCCTTCGGGCCTCATGCATATCGGCAATGCGCGTACGGCGCTGCTTGCCTGGCTGCATGTCCGCCAAGCAGGCGGCCAATTCGTGCTGCGGATGGAGGATATCGACATGCCGCGCTGCAAGCCCGAGCTGGCCGAGCAGGCGCTAGCCGATCTGCGCTGGATCGGGCTGGACTGGGACGAGGGGCCGGACGTCGGCGGCTCTTACGCCCCTTATGTCCAGAGCGAGCGGCTCCGCGATTACGAGGAAGCCTTGCGGCGGTTGGAACGGGACGGGCGTCTCTATCCGTGCTACTGCAGCCGCGCGGAGCTGCTGGCCATCGCCAGCGCGCCGCACGGTCTCGGAAGCGAAGGCCCCGCTTATCCCGGCACCTGCCGGAACCTGACCGCCGAAGAACGGGCAAGGCGGGGCGAGACGAAGACGCCTTCGCTGCGGTTTCGCGTGCCGGACGAGCCCTTCCGCTTTGATGATCTGGCCGCGGGCGAACAGCGCTTCCCCGCCGGCTGCGGCGGCGACTTCGTCGTGAAACGGGCCGACGGCATCGTCAGCTATCAGTTGGCCGTCGTCGCGGACGATGCGGCCATGGGCATCACGGACGTGCTGCGCGGCTATGATTTGCTTGACTCGACGCCGCGCCAGCTGATGCTGTACGAAGCGCTTGGCTTGCCCGCCCCCCGCTTCGCCCACGTGCCGCTCTTGAACGGCACCGACGGCAAACGGCTCGCCAAGCGCCACGGCGCGATCTCGCTGGCCGGCCTGCGCCAATCCGGCGTGTCGCCCGAGCGGATCGTCGGCTGGCTCGCGGCCATGAGCGGCCTGCTCGATCGCGCGGAGTCCGTGAGCGCGAAGGAGCTCATCTCGGCTTTCCGCCTTGACCGCATTCCGAAGGAACCGGTTGTGGTTACGGACGAACAGCTGGCGGCATTAACGCTACATTAAGCAGCAAAGGAGATTTCCACGCCATGACAACATCCCCCTATACCTTAATCGAACGCCTCCCCACGCCGAGCGAACATCTTTTCTTATGGGAAGGGGTCGGCTGGGGCAGCGTAGATCCCGACACCGCGGCAAACTCGCTTGCCCGCTCCCTATTCGGCGTCGTTGTTCTCCACGAAGACCGAGTCGTCGGCATGGGACGCATCGTCGGCGACGGCGTCATGTATTTCTATATTCAGGACGTAGCGGTACTGCCTGACCATCAGAAGCACGGATTGGGCAAAATGATCGTCGAACGGCTGATGGCGCACATCGGACAATGCCGGCTCAAGAACGGTGCCCCTTTCGTCGGACTGTTCGCTTCCCAAGGGAAAGAGCCGTTCTACGAGCAGTTCGGGTTCCGCAACCATGCGCCCGGCATGACGGGCATGTTCACCGTGATCGATCAATGACCTTCTTTTCGAAGCAAGACAAAAAACCTCCGAATTCCGCGCAAACGGATCAATCGGAGGTTTTTCGTCGTTGTCCGATAAGGATTGGCTAGCCCACTACTTCTCGCCGCTCGTTCGCACGGACTCATGCACGGTGTCATACACCATGCGGCCGAGCAGGTTGCCGATCGAGGTAGCCGCCCCGCAATAGGCATGAGTAGCCTCGAATCGTCCGGATTGACTGACGGCGACGACGACCGAATCCGTCGTCGTGCCGGTCGCCGTGCGCCCGTCCAGCGGATCGAGCACGTCCAAATCCTGCAAAGCGGCGGCTTTCGCCTCCGTCGCCGTAATAAGCGCCCCCACCATGGCCGCCTCGGTCAAATGCCCGTCGATGAAGATGAACGTATTGATCGTTCCGGCGGCATAGGCCGCAAATACCGGCCGCTCCGCGCCGGCCCGCGCCGCGTTGCCGATCCCGGCCGTGCTGATGCACAGCGCGTTGAAGCGGTCTCCAGCCGCCTCGACCACGGACGCATGCGTCAGCTTGGCCGCCGTCAGAAGCCCGACCGTGGACGTCGACGGATAGCCGCGGCCGCGAATCATCGCGCCCAAGTCCAAGACCGGATCCCGTTCATTGTAGCTGAGCGGCACTTTGCGATTCACGAAATGATCCGCTCGCCCGCGCCCGCCGCCGTATACCGCGCTGCTAACCGTTTCCAGCAAGCGATCCGACCGGGCGAGGATATGGTCGCCGTCGACGAGACGAAGGTCGAGCCCCGGCCAAAGCTCCGCACGATAATGCGCCCCTTCCCCGCGAAAAGGCTGACTCATCGCGTCTCGTCTCCGAGGCCCATCATCTGCTTGAGCAGATCGACTCGGACATGCCGGCGAACATGCTCGGCCAGACGGCCGAACGCTTCCTCGCGGCGCTGACGCGTCGGCACGATATCGGCAACCGGCTTCAATCCCCGCGATTCCCGCACCCGGTTCAACCAGGCCCTGCGGAACGCGTCGTTATGGAGCACGCCATGCAGGAAGGTGCCCCATACCCGCCCATCCGCCGATGCACAGCCTTCGGCGAAGGGCGCAGAATCCAAGCGTTCCCTCAGCCGGAACGGACGAACCTGCGAGCCGTTCTCATCCGCACCTAAGCCTATAACGCCGCCATCGGACTCACCGTCGATGGCTTCGGCATTCGCCAACCCCTCCCGCTGGTGCGAGATCGCGATCGATGCGTCGGCCGCCGCTGCTTCCGGCCAATTCACGGCGCCCATATGAATCTCGTAGCCTTCCACGGGGTACGTTTCCGTCAGCCCGGGCAAGATCGCCATCCCCTCGACCCGTACGGTCCGCTTCTCCGCCGCGAACGTCACTTCGAACGGAAACCAGCCCAGCCCGTCCGTCTCGTCCCGGTCCGATTCCGCATGCAGCGGATCGAGCAGGCGAAGTCCGAGCATTTCGTAGCCGCCGCATATGCCGACGACATCCCTTCCTGCCTCGCGATGCCGCTCGAGAAGCGTCGCAAGTCCGCTTTCTCGCAAGTACGCCAAATCGTCGACAGCGTTCTTGCTGCCTGGGATGATGACGATATCCGGCTCTCCCCATTCGCGGGCATCGCGCACGAAGCGCACGCGAACGTCGGGCTCCTGCAGCAGCGGATCGATATCGGTAAAATTCGAGATATGCGGCAGGCGGATAACGGCGACATCGAGCAGGTCTCCGGGCACGCCGGCTAGTCTCCCGCCAGCGCCGTCCGCGCGATCGCCAACGCCTGCAACCGCCAATTCGCCTCCATTCGCGCGCTCTCGCTTCTCGGAAGCCTTGGCGGCGGCCATCTTCCCGTCGAGCGACAACGAATCCTCGTCCTCGATGCCAAGATCCGGCAGATACGGCACGACGCCGAGCACGGGTTTGCCCGTGCGCGCCTCCAGCCAGTCCAACCCGGGCTCCAGCAGCGAGACGTCGCCGCGGAATTTGTTGACGATGAACCCGCACACCCGCTCCCGCTCATGCGGCTCCAGCAGCTCCATCGTGCCGACGATCGCCGCGAACATGCCGCCCCGGTCGATATCCGCGACAAGCACGACGGGGGCATCGGCCCAACCGGCCGCGCGCATATTGACGATATCCCGGTCCTTCAGATTAATCTCGGCCGGACTGCCCGCGCCTTCCAGCACGACGACATCGTATTCGGAACGCAGCCGGTCCAGCGCGCCGCGCACGATCGGCTCGGCTTCCCGCAATATTTGCTCCCGGTATGTCCTCGCCGCATAATCGCCCATCGGCTTGCCATGGACGACCACCTGCGACACCATGTCTTTCTTCGGCTTTAGCAAAATCGGGTTCATGTCCGTTGTCGCCAGAATGCCGCACGCATCCGCTTGTACGCCCTGCGCGCGGCCGATCTCTTTGCCATCCCACGTCACGTAAGAGTTAAGCGACATATTCTGCGACTTGAACGGCGCGACCTTGTAACCGTCCTCGCTCAATATCCGACAGATGGCCGTGTTAATGACGCTCTTGCCCGCATCGGACGCGGTCCCTTGAATCATGACCGTACGCGCCGGCTTCTTCATCGGCCCTCGCCTCCCTTGCGCGACGCATCGCGGGAGACGTTATCCGTGCCGTCGCTCTCCTCGCGCAGCGCCGCCCGTAACGCTACAAGCATTAGAACGTGCTCATTCCGGAACCGAACCGCGACCCGGCAGTACGTCTCGTCCAGGCCTTCAAAATGCGACGCATCCCGAATCAGCACGCCGCGCTCCCCCAGCTTGCGCTGAAGCTCGCCGGCGGTCAATCCGAAGCGGGGCGGAATGCGAAACAGCACGTAATTCACGTGGCCTTCCGACACGATCAAGCCGAGCGTTTCCAACTGCCCGGTCAACCATGCGCGCTCCTCCCGCAACCACGCAAGCGTCCGCCGCGCGTATTCGTCCTCATCCAGAACCGCTTCGCCGATCAGCTGGGCCAGCGAATTGACGCTCCAGGGCACCTGCTGCTCTCTTAGCGAAGCGATCGTCGCCGCGTCTGCGACCATATACCCGAGCCGGATGCCGGGAATGGCGTAAAATTTCGTCATCGACCGGATGACGATCAACTGTCCACCTTCCGTCCGCGCCGCTTCGCCAAGGAAGCTGTACCGAGCCGAGCCGCCGACGAAATCCATGAACGCCTCGTCCAGCACGACGCGCTCGCCCTGCTCGAGCAGCAGCCGAATCGTCTCCGGCTCGATCAACTGACCGGTCGGATTGTTCGGATGCCCGAGAAACCAAATCGCCTCCCCGGCGGTTCTGCCCGCTTCGCGAAGTTCGCGAACCGTCCGTTCGACGTCCTCGCTACCTAACATGAATCGCGGATCCGGGGCAAGCCGAATCGTCCGAATCGGAATCCCGTTCTTGCGCGCGGCATCTCCGTACTCCGCGAAGCAAGGCTGGACGAGCACGACTTCTGCCGGCTTCAGCACGCGCACGGCAAGATCGATCAGCTCGGCCGCCCCGTTGCCGACGAGCAGTTCGTCCTCGCTTACGCCATGATAGCCGGCCAACTTCCGTCGCAACCCGCGCACGGCGGGGTCCGGATAACGGCCGATCGCCTCCGCATAGGCGCGCAGCAGCTCGCCGACGACGGCGGGCGGCCCGAACGGATTCATGTTCGCGCTAAAGTCGACGAAGCGCTCCGCCGGGATGCCGTACAGCTCCTGGGCCGTCAGCAGATCGCCGCCATGGCCGAATTTCTCCAACATGAGCCGTCAGCTCCTCTCTTGATCTTCTATAGCAATATCGCGCATGCCGCCAACAGCAGCGCGGCTTCCAGCAGCTCGTTCATCGCGCCGTACGTATCGCCGGTCAGCCCGCCAAGTTTCCGGCTTAGCCACCAGCCGCAAGGCCCGCCGACGACGAGCGTTAACGCGCCGCCCTCGACGACATAACCGCCTGCTTCTGCCAGATTGTACCCGAATAACGCGTAGACGCCGAACAATAAGATAACATGCGCGAGCAAGGCCGCCGCGATATGCCGTCTCGCCACGCCGGCGAACATGCCGCCAAGCCCTTCGTTGCCGCGCGCGTTCGGCCATAGGACCATCGCAAAGGCCATCCATAACCGGCTCCACATGCAGGCGGCGGCGATATGAGGAGCAGCGGATGCCAGCGCGTCTCCTTCAAGCAGCTCGGCGAGCAGGCTGAATTTGAACAGCAGCACGGCGATCGCCGCGATGACGCCCATCGCGCCCACGCGACTGTCTTTCATAATCTCCAGCATCCGCTCCCGGCTCCGGTGGCTAAGCACGCCGTCGGCGGTATCCATGAGCCCGTCGAGATGAAGGGCGCCGGATATCGCGATCCATACGACAAGCATGAGGACGGCGGCAGGCATGGACGGCAGCGAGCCTTGCAGCAGCCAGCCTGCCCCTGCCGTCAGCAGTCCGACCGCCAACCCCACGAGGGGATATGCGGTGACACTCCGGGCGAGTATGCTTGGGGTGAACGGAATTTGCGCCGGAACCGGGATGCGGGTCAGCAGTTGAAAGGCGGCGCCGATCGCCTGCAGCCCCGTTATGAACGAACGATCAGCCATGTCCCGATTACCCCCACGAAAATCAAAATGCTCGTCGCGTACAGCAGCCTTACCGCACTTAGGATATCCTTAGCCGCCAGCGGCCGCAGCGGCCATCCCATCCGCGCACGTTCGCTGACGCGGCCGAAGTAGACGTTGCGGCCTCCCAGCTCGATGCCGATGGCCCCTGCCGCCGCCGATTCCGGAATCCCGCTGTTCGGACTCGGGTGCAGTGTCGCGAATGTATGCACCGCGCGAAAGGCGCGCGCCGGCGACAAACCGGGCAGCAGCGCGGCCGCCAAGGTCATGACGAGACCGGCGAGTCGAGCCGGAATATAGTTCAGCGCATCGTCCAACCGCGCCGATGCCCAGCCGAAATGAATGTATTTGTCGTTCTTGTAGCCGACCATCGAATCCAGCGTGTTCGCCGCGCGGTATAACATCGCCAGCGGCGCCCCGCCAAGCAGCGCGAACACGACCGGAGAGAGAAATGCGTCGACCGTGTTCTCCGATACCGTCTCGATAGCCGACCTGGCCGTGTCGCGCTCGTCCATAGCGGACGTATCTCGGCTGACGATATAGCCCGCATAATGGCGAGCCTGACCGAGATCGCCCGCGGCAAGCGGCCGATAAACGAGCATCGCCGCGTCCTTGAGCCCTTTGACCGCGATCGTCGTGGAGACGAACCAAGCGGATAGTGCATATCCGACATAAGGATGCACCCAATCCGCCGCCCGGACGAGCAGGGCCAGCGCGGCATATGCCGCCATGACGGTAATAAGCGCCAACGCGACGCCCCGAAGCTTAAGCTTTCCGGGCGTCGGCGCGGCGCTATCCGGGCGCAGCCATCTCTCCAGCCTGCTAATCAATCTGCCGATCAGGATGACCGGATGCGTCGGCCACCTTGGATCGCCGACGAGCCAATCGATCGCGATCGCGGCGGCCGTAATGAGCAGCGTTTCTTGCAGCGAATAGAACATCACGCATCCTCCAGCCGGAACGCCAGCTTCTTCAGATCGAGCGGGAACCCGGCCACGACCAGATACGCTTCCTCGCAGACGCTGGCTAACTTGCGGTTCATTCTTCCCGCCGCGTCGCGGAAACGTCTTCCGAGCGCATATGCCGGTACGATGCCGCTGCCGACCTCGTTCGTGACGAGCAGCAGCGGACCCCGGTAAGCGGCAACCGCCGCCGCCAACTGATCGACAAGCCCGTCCAACGGGTCCTCGGCCGGATCCGTGTCTGGGTTCTCGCCAATCTCCTTCGTCGTCGCGGTAACCTCGGTTTGCACTGCCTCGTTAGCCTCAGCGCTTGCCGGATCCCCCTTGCCGTCCGCCGGCTCCAGCCGCAGCAGCTGATTGCTGAGCCACAGCGTCAGGCAATCGACGACGACGGCCGGCCGTTGCTCCGCGCGCGAGAATTGTTCTTCCAACGTCTGCAGCGTCTCCGCCAACCCGAACGGTTCTTCGATCGTCCGCCACGAATATCCGGAAGCCGCGCGAGAAGACCGGTGCAAGCCGATCCGCTGCCGCATCTCTTCGTCCCAAATTTGGGAAGTTGCGATGTAGACGGCGCCCGCGGCGAGCCGCATCGCGTACCGTTCCGCGAAATCGCTCTTCCCGCTGCGCGCCCCGCCGGTAATGAAAATGGCCAATTCCTATCTCCCCCTCAGCCTCCGCTAACCTTTCGATACGCCCGCGCTCTCGAACGTCGCCATCTCCCGCACGATCCGCTGCGCCGCATCGACGATGTGAAAACCGAGCACCGCGCCCGTCCCTTCGCCGAGGCGCATGTCCAAATGAATCATCGGCGAAAGTCCGATCGCCGCCATCAGCTGCCCGTGCCCCTGCTCTTGCGACAGATGGGATCCGATCATATAAGGTACGGACGCCGGCGCGATTCGCGAAGCGACCAGCGCGGCCGCGGACGAGATGAACCCATCGATGATGACCGGCAGACGGTTAGCCGCGGCGCCGAGCATGACGCCGGTCAGCGCCGCGATCTCCAGGCCGCCTACCTTGGCGAGCGCATCCAGCGGGTCGTCCGCATTGGGCGCGTTGACGGCCAGCGCGCGCTCGACGACGTCGACTTTATGCCGGCGACGGGAGGCATCGATGCCGGTGCCCAGACCGACGGCTTCTTCGGCCGTCATGTGCGCGAGCGCCGCGCATAACGCCGCGCTCGGCGTCGTATTGCCGATGCCCATCTCACCGGTCGCGAGCATAGCGTATCCTTGCCCCGCCAGTTCGCTAGCCGTCTCGATGCCGGCCGCGATGGCCGCAAGCGCCTCTTCGCGCGACATCGCGGGGCCTTGCGCCATATTGCCCGTTCCCGGCCGCACCTTTCGCTGCACGAGCGACGGGTGCTCGATGACGGTGGCAACACCGACATCGACGCAGACGACATCCGCTCCGGCTTGGCGGGCAAGGACGTTGACCGCGGCTCCGCCCGCGAGGAAATTAAGTACCATCTGAGGCGTCACCTCGGACGGAAACGCGCTAACGCCTTCGGAACAGACGCCATGATCGCCGGCCATGACCACGACGGCGCGCTTCGAGAGATCCGCGCCGATCTCGCCCGTTATGCCCGCCGTTTGCTTGGCGATGTCCTCTAATTTGCCCAGGCTGCCCGGCGGTTTGGTCAGCGAATCCAGCCGCGCCTGCGCCGCATGTACAGCTTCGGCGTCCAGCGGTCCGATCGCCGCAACCGTCCTATCCAGCAACTGTTTCGTTACGCTCATGATCTACCAACCTCTCCTCTTCCTTGTTGAACCTTATTCTCCGGCCCGCGAATGCAGCAGGAGCTGCGGCACGCCGCTGACCGGGTGCCGCACGACGACCGAAGATGCGCCGTATACCCGCTCGACGAGCTCCGCGTTCACGACCGCCTCCGGGGTGCCGGATGCTTCGATCCGCCCGTTGCATAGTACAAACAGCTGGTCGCAATATTGAGCGGCCAAATTCAAATCGTGCAGCACCGCCACGACCGTGATTCCTTGCTCGCGCTGCCACTGCTTGACCGTATCGAGCAGCTGCAGCTGATAGCCGATATCCAAATAAGTCGTCGGTTCATCGAGCAGCAGCAGCCGAGGCTCCTGGACCATAACCTTGGCCAGCGCGACCCGCTGCCGCTCGCCGCCGCTCAGTCGGTCGATCTGCCGATCCGCCAAGCCGCTCAAGCCGGTCAGCTCCAATATGCGCGCAATCAGCGGCGCCGGATCGGCGTTCTCCTCGCCCATCCAATTCTGGTACGGAAACCGCCCCATCCCGACCACTTCCTTAACCGTAAAACCGACCGGAGACAGTCCGCCTTGCTGCAGGACGGCTACATGTCTAGCCAGCGCCTTGCGCGTCCACTCGCCCGCGGGTTTGCCATCGAGCGCAAGCTGCCCCGCGTCCGCCCGCGCCGTACCCGCGATCAGGCTGAGCAGCGTCGACTTGCCGGCGCCGTTTGGCCCAATGATACCGTACATGCCGCCCGCGTGGAAGCGAAACGACACGTCGCTTAGGACGCGCTTGCCATCCAAGCTTAAACTTAATGCCTTTCCTTCGATCATAGCGTGCCTCCCTGCTGCATTTTGCGGCGGTAGAGCAAATACGCGAAGAATGGCGCGCCGATGAACGCCGTCACGACGCCAAGCGGAATTTCCTTGGGGCTGGCCACGGTACGCGCGAGCGTATCCGCCCACAGCAGATAAATGCCGCCGCCGAGCGCCGAGAGCGGCACGATCAGCCGGTAATCCGGGCCGACGATGAGCCGAATCAGATGCGGGATGACGAGCCCGACGAAGCCGACGACGCCCGCGACGGAGACGGCCGCCGCCGTTAGCAGCGTCGAGACGATCAGGACGGACAGCTTCGTCCGTTCGACCTCGATGCCCAGATGCGAAGCATGCCGTTCGCCGAACACGAACAAATTCAAAGCCATCGCATAGCGGATCAGAACGACCGCGCCTACGGCGAGGAACGGCAGCACGAGCTGGGCATGCTCCCACCCGCGCGCGCTGATGCTGCCCATCAACCAGGCGTTAATTTCGTTGACAACGCCTTGCGACATCGACGACATCAAGGACACGACCGCGCCGAGAAACGCCTGCACGATCACGCCCGACAGAATCAGGGTTTGAATATTCATCGCCCCCCGCGCGCGGGCTAGCGTCACGACGACCCCGAGCGTGGCGATGCCCGTTACGAACGCGACGCCCGGAATGAGCCACATGCCGACCGTCATATGATAGCCGAATAAAAGAATGAATGCCGCGCCTACGGAACAGCCCGTGGCGACGCCTAGCGTGAATGGATCGGCAAGAGGATTGCGCAGCACGCCTTGAAAACCCGCGCCGGCAAGCGACAAACACGCGCCGACGAGCAGCGCCAGTACAATGCGCGGCAGACGGACCTGAGTGACGATCGCGATCGCGGTTGGATCCGCGCCGCCGTCTCCGGCAGCGCCCGTCACATAATTCAGCAGGATGCGCCATACATCGGATAGCGGCACGCTCGCCGATCCGATCGACAAACTCACGACGATAGATGCGGCAAGGAGGAGCATCGCTGCTCCTCCATACACGTACAATTTGCGCCGCATTACTTCACGAGATCCGGATGCAGCTTCTTCGCGACTTCGAGCAAGCCTTCCGCCAAGCGAGGGCCTACGCGAACAAGCGGATCCTGTTCGACTTCATACAGCTTTTTGTTTTGAATGGCCGCGATGGCCTCCCAGCCCGGACGCTTCTCGATCGCGTCAAGAATCGGGTTTTTCTCGCCTTCTTTGATGTTCAAAGAAGCATAGACGATAACGTCCGGATTTTGCTCGATGACCTTCTCCGGATCAATCTCGTACCAGCTCGGCTGTTCCGCGATGTTCGCGCCGCCCGCGAGCGTGATGATCTCGTCCAGGAATTCGCCTTTGCCCACCGTCCAGCCGGGTGAGAACTCGAGGTACACCTTCGGCTTAGGCGCGTCCTTCACGGCATCCATCACCTGCTGGCGCACGTCTTTCATATGATTGGCCACTTCCAGCGCTTCGTTCGTCTTGTTCATGATCGCGCCGATCTGGCCGATCTTGTTCATGACCTCGTCGTACGTCTTTGGATCGGTCGCCAGCACCGTCAGATTAAGGCTGCGCAGCTTCTCGACCGCCGGCGCGTTCATCGACGAGGACGCCAGCACGAGATCCGGCTTGAGCGCGACGATCGCTTCGATATTCGCCTCCATGCCGCCTACTTTCGCCTTCGCCGCCGCTTCTTCCGGATAATTCGAATTGTCGTCCACGCCGACAACCGCATCGCCCGCACCGATCGCGAACATAATCTCGGTTTCGCTCGGCACGAGCGTCACGACTTTCTCCGGCGCCTTCTCGAACGTAACTTGCGCGCCCGTCGCGTCGGTCACCGTAAGCGGGTATACCGGAGCCGCGGCCTGCTCGCCTCCCGCGTTGCCCGCGCCCGAAGCGGCGTTATTCTCCCCGGCCGCGTTATTGTTCGTCGCCGCGCCGTTATTCTCCGCCTTGCCTCCGCAAGCCGCCAGCACCGCCAGCAGCATCGCCGCCGCCAGCAGCATCGCCAATCTGAAACCGATCGTTCTTTTCATGCTGTCCCCACTCCTTGTTCTTGCCGATATTGCAATTGCAAATAAAAAAAGCACTCCCGGGACCGTGCCGGAAGTGCTTGCCGCAGACATTCGCGCGTTTATGAGACGCCTTCCAACCCTTAAGGCCGGCGCGTGACGTAATCGATTGTCCAATCCAAGCTCCAACACTTCCCCAAGTCCACGTGGGCAGCGTGCTACCGAACAGGCAGGTCTCCTGACTCGAAAGCTTGCGCGCTGCCGTCTTCCCGGACCGCTTAAGCGGCCAGTGACTTCGAGGGGCGTCGCGTTGTCCGAAGAGCGGCGTTCGCCGTCCGTCGGACGCTTTCTTACAGTGGCGGGTCCGTGCCGGCATTGCACCGGTCTTCCCTTTTAACCTCCGCGTCGGGCGCAATTGCTTGCGTTCCTCGCTTCGGCACCTGTTCCAAGTATATGCAATTGTTCGACTGTAACTATATCACTATGGGAAAAGGCTTGTCTACCCCTTTCGCCGTCGGCAGGCAGGCAAGCGAGCCGAACGCAAAGACCCCCGGGAACAAGCCGTCCTCCGGGGGTCTCGCCTATAACCGCCTGCGTCAAGCTTGCGCCGCGCCTGCCGTTACCTTCGCCTTCTCGGTCGCCCTGCTTCCCGCCAGCGGCAGCACGACGGTCACCGTCGTTCCCAGCCCGCTCTCGCTGGCAAACGACATCTCGCCCTGATGCGCCTGCACGATTCGGTTGCAAATCATGAGGCCGAGCCCGGTGCCGCTGCTCTTGGTCGTATAGAACGGTCCGCCAAGCTTGTCGATCAGCTCGGTCGGAATGCCGATGCCCTGATCTTTGATCAGAATCGTCACCTCGCCCTCCCTGTGCGCGCGCAGCTCGATCTCGATGCGGCCGCCGCTCGGCATCGCCTCGATCGCGTTCTTGAGCAGGTTGATAAACACTTGTTTGATCTGATTCTCGTCGCAATAGATCGACGTGTCCGCCGTTTCGTTCAATTTTATGCACAGCTCGACGTTGTTCATGATCGCCTGCGTCTCGAGCAGCGTCATGACCGCGTGCAGAATCCGGATCAAGTCGTAATGGCCGAACAGTTGATTCGCCTGCGGTTTGGCAAGGGCCATGAATTCTTGCACGATCTCGTTGATCCGGTCGAGCTCGGCCAGCATGATATCGAAATAGTCGTGATGTTTGTCGAACTTCTTCTTCAGCAGCTGGGAGAAGCCCTTGAGCGATGCGAGCGGATTGCGGATTTCGTGCGCGATGCCGGCAGCCATCTGCCCGGCGACCGACAGCTTCTCGGAGTTGACGAGCGCCTCTTCGGCCCGCTTGCGCTCCCGGATATCCCGATAGACCGTCTGGACGACGATCCGCCGCCCAAGGAAATTGTGGATGCGGGTGCTGGACGCTTCGACGTCGATCGTCTCCCCGTCCAACCCGATCAGCTTGCTCTCGACGAACTCGAGCGGATCGTCGGACTGCATCACCGCGGAGACGCGCTCTGCCGCGGCTAGCCGCTCATCCGGGTGAACGAGCGAACCTACGCATTGATACAGCAGCTGTTCCTGCGTCTCCGCTCCCAGTAGCTTCATCGCCGCGTTGTTTATATAGATAATGGTATCGCCGTCCTGCACGATGATCGGCTCCGGCAAATATTTGATCAGCCGCTGATACCGCACGTCGTTCTCGGTGGAGAAATCGTCCGCTTGCTTCATGCTCGTCGTGTCCATGAGCGTTCCCATCAGCGCGGGCTTGCCGCGATAGGTAATCATATCCGCCTGCGTTTCGAAGTAGAACACGCTGCCGTCCTTGCGAAGTCCGCGGATCCACCGCATCGAATTCCGTTCGCCGCTTAACCGTCTGCGGGTTTCCTGGCGGAAAATCTCCATATCCTCCGGGTGTACGAGCTGCGGAGCCGTGATGCGCAGCATTTCTTGCTGGGTATAGCCAAACATCTCCGCGAGCCGGCCATTCGCGTATAGCAGCCGATCATCGCTTGCCAAGAAAACGCCCGTCAAGTAGTTGTCAACCAATCCATTGATATTGCTTGTCAAAATCGCATGAGGATTGATTAGCCCTCGTTTTTTTAATTGGGCGGCTTGCTGTCCGTTAAAAAAAGTGACACGACTTCTCATCGTCCATCCTCCGCTGTTTTGGGCAACCTTGTGTATAACCATTCGTTGCCCTGCCGCCGAAAACCTTCGGCCCTTTTGGCTTATTTTGCTTGTACCGGCTACCGAAAGGCCCATTCGCCCATGTCGATATAGTGCGATTGAAGTCAAAAGCGGGCGTTCCGTGGCAGAATCCTTTCTTCGCTCAATCCGAGATCTTCCGCAGCTGCCGGTTTAGCCGGAGGGCGTTGCCGACGACGGAGACGGAGCTGAACGCCATCGCGGTGCCGGCCATCCACGGCTCGAGCCCGCCGAACGCCGCGAACGGAATGACGCAGGCGTTGTACACGAATGCAAAGCCCAGATTCTGCCGGATATTGCGAAGGGTTAGCCGGCTGATCGCGACCGCGTCCGCGATGCCGGTGAGCCTCGCGCGGGCGAGCGCCATATGGCCGGCCGCCAGCGCCGCGTCCGTGCCGTTGCCCATGGCGATGCCGACGTCCGCCGCCGCCAGCGCCGGCGCGTCGTTCCAGCCGTCGCCCGCCATCGCGGCACGCCGGTTCTCCCGTCGCAGCCGCTCGATCAGCATTTGCTTGTCGGCCGGCATTAGCGACGCATAGACCCGCTCGATACCTGCTTCGCGGGCGGCCGCCCAGGCTGGCGCCGGATGGTCGCCGGTCGCGAGAATCGTCTCGATGCCCGCCCGCCGCAGCCGCTCTACCGCCTCCCGCGACGTGCGCTTGACCGGGTCCTCGAACGCCATCGCGCCGGCCGCTTTGCCACCCACGTAGACATAGAGCACGCTGCGGCCCGCCTGCTCCGAGCGCCGTGCGAACGCTTCGATCGCGGCGGTCGGCGCAAGCCCGCGCTCCTCGATGAACCGGGCGCTGCCCACCTCCACCAGACGACCGTCCACCACGGCCTCGGCTCCCTTCCCGGCGATCTCCCGGAACTGCCCGTCTTCCGGAAGCTCGATGCCGTCCGCAGCCGCTTGCTCGAGCAGCGCTTGGGCGAACGGATGCTTCGCGCGCTGCTCCGCCGCCGCGGCATCCCGCAGCAGCGCGTGCTTCGTCATGCCCGGCGCCAGCT
Source organism: Paenibacillus methanolicus (assembly GCF_008124765.1). GTDB lineage: Bacteria > Bacillota > Bacilli > Paenibacillales > Paenibacillaceae > Paenibacillus_Z > Paenibacillus_Z methanolicus. The sequence continues at coordinate 171,169 of NZ_VNHS01000002.1, forward strand.
GCAGATCCACCAGCAGCGGCTTTCCTTCCGTCAGCGTGCCGGTCTTATCCAGCACGACCGTATCGAGCGCGGCCAACCGTTCCAGCACGCCGGCTTCCTTCATTATGATGCCTCTTCGCGCCAATCGCCCCGAAGCGATGACGAGCGAGATCGGCGCGGCCAATCCGAGCGCGCACGGACAAGCCGCAAGCAGCACCGCTAGCGCATGGAGCGAAGCAACGCCGAGATGGCCCGGCTCCAGGAAGAAGAACCAGATGAGCAGCGTCGCGGCCGCAAGCAGCAGCATCGCGGGCACGAAGATTGCGGCGAGCGCGTCGACCCGGCGGCCGATGGAGGACTTGGACGATTGCGCCTGCCTCGTCAGCGCGGCGATCCGGCTGAGCATCGTGCCGTCGCCGACCGCCTGCGTTCGGACGACGATCTCGCCGCCGGCGACGATCGTGCCGGCAAAGACGGCATCCCCTTCGCCTTTAGCCGCGGGCATGCTCTCCCCGGTCAGGAACGATTCGTCGACCGAAGCTTGACCGCGCAAGACGATGCCGTCGGCCGCGAGCGGCTGGCCGGGTTCGGGCAGCATCGTCTCGGAGATGCGCAGCTCCTGTACCGGGATCTTCACTCTGGCGCCGCCGCGCAGCACCCAGGTCTCGGTTAGCTGCAGCCGCCCCAGATGCGTCGCGGCCTGCAGCGCACGGTCGGAGATCGCCGCTTCTAGCCACTTACCGAGCAGCACCGCGGTGATGACGACGGCCGACGTCTCAAAATAAAGCGGCCAACCCGCGAGCATCGCATAATAGCTGTAGCCGAACGCGGCCGTCGTCCCGACCGCAACGAGCACGTCCATATTGGCCGTCCGCTCGCGCAGCGCATAATAAGCGTTGAAATAGAAGGGCATACCGATGCCGAACTGCACGATCGCGGCGAGCACGAACTGCAGCAGCGGCTCCTGCACGAAGGAGGGGATCGGCACCGAGGAGAGCCAGTCGTAATGATGGAGCATCGCGATCAAGAGCGGCAAGGAAAGAACGACGGAGAGCAGGAGGCGCAGCAGCAGCTTATCCCGTTCCGCTCCGTCGTCGTCCGTGCCGTAAGGCGCTGCCCGGAAGCCCAGCTCGCTGACGCGCTCGATAATCCGCTGCGGTTCGATCACGCCGCTAGCGTAGCGGATGCTTCCGGATTTGCCCGCATAGTGAACGGACACGGCGTCCACGCCGGCGAGCTTGCCGAGACCCTTCTCTATTCTGGCGGCGCAGGCCGTGCAGCTCATCCCGTGAATGGCAATATCGAGCACCGCGTGCCGGTGTTGCTCCTTCATCTATCCTGCCTCCTTCCGACCGGATCGCCTTTCGAAGGTGTCTCCCTCTCATTCGGCGGCGCGGCTTCCCGATTATGAATCTCGTTCCGAAATGCGTCCTAGTTATTAACTATATGGCGCGGCGCGTGCGGACATGACCGAATGCTAGAAGACAAGCGTATATTGAGCGCGCATACCAAAAAGGACGCATGTACGGCGATCCGTACCTGCGTCCCTGACTTAAATAATATTCGATTATTCGCCGGTTACGATATCGCCGCTCCAAGCGAGCATGCCGCCTTGAACGTTGACGACGTTATAGCCTTGCGGCGCCAAATAGCTGCACACTTTGCCGCTGCGTCCGCCGCTTCGGCAAATGACGTAGATCGGTTGATCGTTCTTCTCGATCTCATCCAGCCGTTCGGTAAACTCGGAGAGCGGAATGAGCTTCGCTTCGGCGATATGGCCATCCTGCCACTCGTCCACTTCGCGCACGTCGATCAAATTCAGCTTCTCGCCCGCTTCCAGACGTTCGCGCAGCTCCGCCGTCGTAATTTCCTGATTCACTGCCGGTCATCTCCTTCTAATTTGCCCTTGATCAGATGCTCGTATTGCGCGTAGGCGGCATTATCGTACAGCCCTTTCGCTTCCGCCATCATCCGGTAACGCAGCCGCTTCTCGTTCAATTGACTCCGCAGCGGTTCGCGCTCTTCATCGCTTGTGCACAGCGCAAGCAACTCCTGCAGCGACGCGATTTCCTTAGCGAGGTGCATCTCGGGCGGCAGGTAGCCGGAATTACGCATGATCTTGTAGCTCATCCGCAAATCTTCGGGGACATGCGACAGATCCTCCAACATCAGCGGCTTGCCTTTGCCTTCAAAATGCTCGAATTCCCCATTCTCCATGGCTTCTCGTATGCGTTCCTCCGCGATAAGCCGGAATATGTCCATTCGGAAGGCCTCCTTCGCAATCACCAGTCTTTCGCGCGCCCGATAGCGGCTAACGGCTCTCTTCATATGCATTGTAAACCGGGCCATCACACGTGTCCAGTCGTAAAAACGGACGCGAACGGCGCGGCGCCAATGCGAAACGGCTAGCGGCGTCTTTTAGCGGCGATGCGCGTTTCATTCCGGATAAGCTGATTGGTTTGCGTTCACAACCCGAAGATGGGGAATGCAGCATTCAGCGACGGAGAATTCTAAGCTCCTTTATATACGCGAAGCTTATAAACGCTTAGAATTAGAAAAAACACTCGCCTTAAAAGCGAGTGTTCCTTCGCGGCTTCCTTCGCCTGCGCTCTACAACCGAACGGCCGTGCCGCTAACCGCGACCATCAGCATGCCGTCCCGGATAACCTCGTAATCGATATCGATGCCGACAACCGCGTTCGCGCCGAGCCTCGACGCATGGCTGCCCATTTCATTGAAAGCAAGGTCTCTGGCTTCCTTCAGCTTCGTCTCGTAAGCACCGGATCGTCCGCCTACGATATCGGTAATCGATGCGAACAAATCTCGGACAATGTTCGCCCCCATGATCGCTTCCCCGGTGACGACGCCAAGGTAATCTTGCACCGGACGTCCTTCGATTGTTGCCGTTGTCGAAAATAACATATCCAAACCCTCCCAACTTTAATAAATTACCATACGCGGCCGATCGGCTCCCGTTTCAGACGATGCGATATTTCGGCTTCCTCATGCCGCCGGCGGACTTTCCTTCTTCGGTGAATTGTAGCCGGACCACCTGCTCGCTTTGATGCTCGAACCAAATTTGGACGGTCACCGCGAATTGGCGCCGCTCTTTGTTCAGAATTAATTTGAACGTCTCCGACACGAGGCCGTCCGAATCGACCTGCCGTCCCACATGCTTATAATCGATGACGTCGGCGTGATAACGCTTGATCGTCTCTTTCACCGCAATTCTTCCCCACTTGGCATAAGACGGTTCTGCGCCGACTTCATCCGGATGCACGAGTCCAACGACTAGCCACACTCCCGTCAATGCCAAGATCATCCAACGATAAGCTTTCATGCGCATCCCTCCTTACGAAAGAACTCGCTGGTAGTTTGCCCCAATCCGCCTTGCCCATACCGCTATTATCGCTTCTCTCAAAAAAAGGATTGTCACTTCTGTCGGCATCCGCTACATTAAGGGGAATTATCGTCCTTATGAAAAAGGAGATGACCGACTCGTGCATGACCCTTTATCTCGACCCGACGACCATCCCGCGATTGCAGCCAACCGTATGGATCATCTCGTCTTTATCGTCGTTACGCTGTTGTACTGGTCGACCCTCTACGTCTATGTCCCTATTCTTTCTCCGTTCCTGAGCGAGCGCGGCTATTCGGGAACATTGATCGGCATCGTGCTTGGCAGTTATGGGTTCACGCAGTTGTTGATTCGGTTCCCGCTGGGCCTCTACTCCGACAAGCTTCACAAGCGCAAGCCATTCCTGCTACTAGGCATGATATCCGGAGCGCTCAGCTGTCTGCTGTTCATGATGCCGGGCTCGTGGGTTTGGCCGCTTGCCGGGCGGATTATCTCGGGCGTATCCGCCTCCGTCTGGGCCGCCTTCACGGTTCTGTATGCGGCTTACTTTCGTTCGTCGGAATCCACGAAGGCGATGAGCAACATTAGCTTCATGACCGCCGCCGGACAGCTCATCGGGATGATCCTCAGCGGCCAGCTCGCCGGCGCGCGCGGGTGGAATGCGGCATTCGCCGCCGGGATCGGCTTCGGCGTCATCGGCCTGGTGATTGCCCTACTCGTGAAGGAGCCCAAGGAAGGCGTGGAACGGGCGCCTATCTCGCTTCGCATGCTGCGCAGCGTCGTGCGGACGCGCCTGCTGATTCAAGTATCTGTACTCTCCATTCTTGCCCACTGCGTGTTGTTCATTACGATGTTCGGCTTTACGCCGCTGCACGCGACGACGCTCGGGGCGACCAAGAGCGAGCTCACCTGGATCGTCATCGCCTTCATGGTGCCGCACGCGTTCACGACCTTCGTGACGGGCCGGTATCTGGCGCCAAAGTTCGGCATCTGGAACGTCATTGCCGCCGGATTCGCGCTGAGCGCCGTCTTTACGCTCGCGATTCCGCTATCCGGCTCGCTCGGGATGTTGGCCGTTACCCAAGCGTTCAACGGCATCGCGCAAGGGCTGCACCTCCCGCTGTTCATGGCACTTGCCATCACCCCGTTCGAAACGGAGAAACGAGCAACGGCCATGGGATTCTATCAAGCCGTCTATAGCGCGGGCATGTTCGCCGGGCCGTTCGTCGCGGGGTTTATGAACGAGCGCTACGGACTCGCGAGCGGATTCTGGCTAGGCGGCGGGATCGCGCTCTTTTCCATGCTGCTTGCCGTACGATGGAGATCAACATCCTCATCCGTCGCTGGTCAGCGCACGCTTTCCGGCTAAAAAAACATTTACGCTCCCCGATCAACGCCAAAAGAGCGGCTACTCCCATTCGTCGTCCGACGCTTCGGGAAAGCCGCTCTTCGCGTGTCTCTTGCCTCACTTCGATTTCTTCTTCGCGGCCGAACGTCCTTGATGCTCCGGACCGTTCGACGCCGGTTCTTTCTTCTGAGATCCGTTGTCGCTCATCGCGCTTCCCTCCTCCGCGTTACTTCCGGCTGTTTCATATGCCTTCGTTAGGATCGGACATGGTCTTGTCCTTTATGCGCGGGCGGTTACGGCACTTATTACCGTACTCGGGTGGCGTGATTCTTCTAAATTCTTGTAATTGGAAAAAGGCGGTCCCTGCGTCACTCTTCGTAACGCTAGAACCGCCCTATCGCGTCAAACGCGTGCCGAATTACGATCTAGTCGCAGTTCTCCGGCGCTTCTTGCTCGACGTCTTCCATGTTGATTTTCGTCGCTACCGTATCGCGGATGATCGAGACGACCGTCTGCAGCAGGTAGTTGATGTCCGCTTGACTTTGCTGGAATTCTCCGATGATCGGAATGCCGTCCAGCTCATCCTGCAGCTCGTCGATTTCCTTCTCGATCTTGGCGACCATCTCGGCATTCTTGAACGTGTTCTGGAACGCGACGAGCTCTTTCTGTTTCTTCTTGATCTGCGCGATCAGCCCTTGAATGCGTTCGTTGCCGTTGATCTGCTGTTCTGCACGGCGAAACTGCTGCACTTCCTCCGCGGTATACAACATTTCGGCCAGTTCTTTCGTCTTGGCCATAATATCCGCGCGCACGATCAAATCTTCCGTGCGGAAACTCGGCACATTGCTCTCATGTTCGTGTCCTTGAATATGCTCATGTCCGCAGCCAGGCAAGGATGCCGCAGTCGCTTGTTCGTTCGTCATTGTCGTCACTCTCCTCAGTTATGAAACCGCGTCTTCCCTTACCGGTCCGCTCACGGGTGTTGCTTTAATGTACCACGTCTGCGCGTCGGTTACCTCGACCTGGACGAATTCGCCGATCCACTCTTTCGGGCCTTCGAAGTGAACCAGTTTGTTCGTCCGCGTCCGTCCGGCCAACACGTTCGCATTGTTCTTGCTCTCGCCTTCGACGAGTACTTCCACGATCTGCCCCTTCAGCTTCTCGTAGCTCTCCCGGCTCAGTTCCGACAGCAGGTCGTTCAGGCGATACAACCGTGCCTTTTTCACCTGCTCCGGCACGTTGTCCTCCATGCCCGCGGCCGGCGTGCCTTCGCGCGGCGAGTAGATGAACGTATACGCCATATCGAAGCCGACCTCGCGCACGAGCGACAGCGTGTCTTCGAACTGCTCGTCCGTCTCGCCCGGGAAGCCGACGATGATGTCGGAGGTCAGCACGACGTCCGGAATCGCCAGTTTGATTTTGCGAACCAGTTCCAGGAACGTCTCGCGGGAGTACTTTCGGCTCATCCGCTTCAAAATTTCCGTGCTGCCGGACTGCACCGGCAGGTGAATGTGCTCAACCAGGTTGCCGCGTTTCGCCAGCACCTCGATCAAGTGATCGTCGAAATCGCGCGGGTGGCTCGTCGTGAAACGGATGCGCGGGATGTTGATTTTGCGGATATCGTCCATCAAATCGCCGAAGCGGTAATGAATGTCCTCGAAATCCTTGCCGTACGCGTTCACGTTCTGACCCAGCAGCGTAATTTCTTTGAATCCTTGACGCGCCAAGTCGCGCACTTCGGCGATCACATCTTCCGGCCTGCGGCTCCGTTCCTTGCCACGCGTGTACGGCACGATGCAGTAGGTACAGAACTTGTCGCAGCCGTACATAATATTCACCCACGCCCGCATGCCTTCGCGCTTCTTCGGCATGTTCTCGATAATGTCGCCTTCCTTCGACCACACCTCGACGACGAGCTCCTTGCTGAACAAGGCCGTCTGGATCAAATGCGGGAGACGATGAATGTTATGCGTGCCGAAAATAATGTCCACGAACGCGTGCTTCTGCAGAATTCGGGCCACGACCGATTCTTCCTGCGACATGCAACCGCACACGCCGAGAATCAAATCCGGCTTCTCTCGCTTCAGATGCTTCAGGTGGCCAAGCTCGCCGAATACCTTGTCCTCCGCATTCTCGCGGATCGCGCATGTATTCAGCAGAATGACGTCCGCCTGTCTACGGTCCTCGGTGGCCGTATAGCCCATTTGCTCGAACAGGCCCTTCATGACCTCCGTGTCATGCTCGTTCATCTGACAGCCGTATGTATAGATCAGATAATATTTATTCGCCCCAATCGACCGCAAGTCTTCGGGAATCGTATAGTCGTAATGGACTTGGATCTCTTCTTTGCCGCGTTTCTTCTCGTCTTTCAGGCTTGGCGCGGAATTGATCGTAATCTCCCTGCCGCTAATACGGTAGGTCGTATGACCGTCCTCTTCCTTCACCACTTTGGCGCCCGAAAAATCGAAGTATTTCGCGTAGTCCTTCTCGCCCTTGACGGCTTTCAAATCGGGTGAGCTGTCGTTCTCTCTCTTCATCTGAGCTTCACTTCCTTTGGCGCGCGGCGCAGGCTGCCGCAAGTCTTCTTTCATCCCAGTAGAAAAAATGCAAGCGCAATCCAATACGATATTATAGCACTATCGCATTTACATATCCAACCGAAAATATAATATGCCCCATGAAAATACGACGTGCCTCCGCGCGCTTTCGTGAAATGCAAAACTCCCGCCGCTGCCGTCGCGGGCAGTTGCGGGAGTATAAGCAAGTCCATATAAGAAGGAGCCGTTAACCGATAATCTCGGCCATGTCGCCCGTCTTGGCGCCGGCCGCGTTCGCTTCATCGGTATCGATATGCATATCGAGGGCGAACTCCGGCGACACGCGCGCGATGACGTTCTCCAACACAAGACCGCGCTCGCCTTGTAGGCGAACCGTCAGGTGCTGCTTGTCCGCGATGCCGAAGCGCTCCGCGTCGTCCGTGTGGAAGTGAATATGGCGGGCTGCCACGATCACGCCTTCCGAGATCGTCACTTCGCCTGCCGGTCCTTTGAGCGTGATGCCCGGCGTGCCTTCAATATTGCCGGATTCGCGTACGGGCGGGTTGACGCCTAGCGCGAACGCATCCGTGCGCGATACTTCGAGCTGCGTCGCTTTGCGAGCGGGTCCGAGAATACGCACTTTCGGGAACGTGCCTTTCGGTCCGATGACGGCAACCTGTTCATTCGCCGCATATTGGCCGGGCTGGGATAACGGCTTCATCTCCGTTAATTGCGCGCCTTCGCCGAAGAGCACCTCCACGTGCTCCTGCGAGAGGTGAATGTGCCTGGCGGATACGCCTACCGGTACGAGTTTCATTCCATTCATCATCCTTTCCAATCCATCTCCGTACTCTAACTGTGTCCAAACCAAGGTGAAACGGCTGCGCCGTCTTATGCGGCGCAGCGCGTTACATTCCGGAGAAATACAAGATGATTGATATGCGTAAAACATATAAAACCTTGTATTTGCATCAAAAGGCATACGGCCCAATCGGCCCGTATGCCCCTGGCGAGTCTTATTTAAACTCTGCAAGCAGTTTCTCGAACTGATCCTGCGAAAGCTGGATGTCTTGATTAGCCAAGCCTTGCTCTTGGAAGCCGGCGACGAGATTCTCATACGATTGACGTTCCTTATTCTGATAAATCAATCCTGTAAGCATGCCGTTCGTTTCCATAATCTTGTTCATCGCGGCCATCCGGTTCGTTGGATCGTAATCCGGGAACTGATCCAGGTTGACGATGTTCTCTTTGAACCAGTCGTACGTATTTACTTTGTTGAATGTCACGCAAGGGCTGAATACGTTGATCAGCGAGAAACCTTTATGGTTCAAGCCTGCCTCGATTAGCGCCGTCAGCTGCTTCAGATCGCTCGAGAACGACTGCGCCACGAATGTCGCGCCCGCCGACATCGCAATCTCGAGCGGCGATAGCGTTGTCTCGATGGAGCCTTCCGGCGTCGATTTCGTCTTGAAGCCTTCCGCGCTGCGCGGGGATGTTTGACCCTTGGTTAATCCATAAATTTGATTATCCATGACGATATACGTAATGTCAAGGTTACGACGGATCGCATGGACGGTGTGCCCCATGCCGATCGCGAAGCCGTCGCCGTCGCCGCCCGATGCGATGACGGTCAGCTCGCGGTTCGCCAGCTTGACGCCCTGCGCGATTGGCAGCGCGCGTCCGTGGATGCCGTGCAAACCGTAAGCGTTAATATAACCGGAGATCCGGCCCGAGCAGCCAATGCCCGAAATGACCGCGAGCTGCTCCGGTTCCAGACCGACGTTCGCCGCAGCCCGTTGAATCGCCGCTTGCACGGAGAAGTCGCCGCACCCCGGACACCAGTTCGGCTTGACGTTGTTGCGAAACTCTTTAAATGTAGCCATCTAGTTCAACTCCTTGCAAGCTTTGTACACTTCGGAAGGCAGGAACGGGTTGCCGTCGTACTTTAGCACGCTTTCGATTTTGTCGGCGCCGCCCGCATGCAGCTTCACTTGCGCCGCCAGCTGAGCCGTCGCGTTATTCTCCAGCACGACGACCTTCTTCGCTTTATTCAGTTCCGCTTTGACGATGTCAGTCGGGAACGGGTGAATTTGTCGGATCGTGATGTGGTTGGATGTAATGCCTTCACCGACCAGACGGCTGCGCGCCTCGTCGATCGTGCCGCCCGTGGAACCCATGCCGATGATGAGCAGGTCCGCTTGCGCGTTCGGCGAATCGGCGCGTACCGCGTCGCGGATGACCAGGCCGTCCAGCTTCGTCAAACGCTTATCCATCATGCGTTGACGGTTGCCGGCGTTCTCGGACGGTCGACCCGTCTCGTCATGCTCGACGCCGGTCACGTGGTGAAGGCCGTGCTTGTCGCCCGGAATGACGCGAGGCGATACGCCGTCTGCCGTCAGCTCATAACGCTTGAAGAGCTGATGCTGCTCGAGTTCGGACAACTCGCTCTCTCGGACCAGCTTGCCGCGGTTGATCACGATTTTGTCCAGGCTCAACTCCTCGCAGGACTGTTTGCCCAAGGACAGTTGAAGGTCGGTCATCACGATAACCGGCACTTGATACTGCTCGGAAAGGTTGAACGCTTCGATCATGTCGTAGAAGCAATCTTCGATCGAGGCAGGCGCGATGACGATCTTCGGAATCTCGCCGTGCGTGCCATATACCATCGCGTTCAAGTCGGACTGCTCCTGCTTCGTAGGCAGACCGGTGGACGGACCGCCGCGCTGCGTATTCACGATGACGAGCGGCGTCTCGGTCATGCCCGCGAGGCCGATCGCCTCCATCATGAGGGCCAAACCGGGTCCGGCCGATGCCGTCATCGTACGAACGCCCGCGTAGTTCGCGCCGATCGCCATCGTGACTGCCGCAATCTCGTCTTCGGTCTGAACGACCGTGCCGCCGAACTTCGGCAGTTTCTTAATGAGGTATTCCATAATTTCGGAGGCCGGCGTGATCGGATAGGCAGACATGAGCCGGCAGCCCGCCGCGACGGAACCGAGACCGATCGCTTCGTTCCCGATCATGAACAGCTTTTGCTTGCCATCCGCTTCATCCAGCTTGAAGGCGTCCAGCGGTCCGCCTGCTTGCTCCAGGACGAACTCCGCGCCGCGCTTAACCGCTTCGACGTTCTTCTCGACGATCGCCGGGCCTTTGCGTCCGAACTCTTCTTCCACCGCTTTGTTGAATACTTCGAGGGGCAGTCCAAGCAGCGCCCAGGACGCGCCCGATGCCACCATGTTCTTCATGAGCGAGGTGCCGAGCTCCTCGGCGATCTTCGTGATCGGTACCGCGAACAGTTGCGCGTTGACCGTCTCGGGAAGAACGGGGTTAAACTTCGCATCCGCCACGACGACTCCGCCCGGACGGAGTTCATGGGCGTTGAGATCGATACTCTCTTGGTCGAATGCGACCAGAATATCCAAGTCGTCGGAAATCGCCCGAATCGGATGCGTGCTGATCCGGATCTTGTTATTCGTATGCCCGCCTTTGATGCGGGACGAGAAATGACGGTAACCGTACAGATAATAGCCCAACCGGTTAAGAGCGGTCGAGAAAATGCGATCCGTACTTTCTACTCCTTCCCCCTGTTGTCCTCCGATCTTCCAAGACAGCTGACTAATCAAATGAAACATCTCCTCTTATTTGAACATACAAGCGATGAATGTTGGCCATAGTAATTTGGTGCATTTGTAAACAAAACAATATCTAAATTCTATGACTGCTCCTGTTAAAATGCAAGGGATTATGCAATTTTATATATAACTGTTTTCAATCGAATTCATATCGGAACGAGATAAACGACGCGGCTTAGTTCGTCGCCGGAAGATGGTTTCGCAAGAAGCGAAACGCATTGTCTTTAAGGAATCCGGAGACCGTTTCCTCTTTATACAATTTATGAAGCGCTTCCCTAAACCTGTACAATTCGCCCGGATGCGCCAGACCGGTCACATGCGTATCGATGCCGTCGAAATCCGATCCCAGCATAATATGCGATTCTCCCCCCAATTCGCACATGTGCTCGATATGCTTCACGCAATCGCTCACCGACGCATGGCCGTCTTGCACGATAAATTGCGGCACGTATGTAAATCCGATCCTTCCATCCATCGCGATGAGCGCGCGGATTTGATCGTCGGTCAAATTACGCGGATGGTCGCATAACGCTTTGACGTTGGAATGGGATGCGATCAGCGGTTTGCTAGTCGCGTCGGCCATGTCCCAGAACGACTTCTCGCTCAAATGCGACACATCCAATAGAATGCCCAGCCGGTTGCATTCCCGCACGAACTCCAGTCCTTTCCTCGTCAGACCGCCTGCCCGTGGTTCCGTCGCGCCATCTGCTCCCCAATTCGCGTTGTTCCATGTCAATCCGCAAGCTCGTACGCCAAGCCGGAACAAAATCCGCAGCATGGCCATGTCTCCTTGCAGTCCATCGGCGCCTTCGAGCGAGAGCAGCGCGCCTATACGGCCGGATTGCTCTGCAGTGTCCAGATCCCGTCTGGTCTGAATGAGCATCATATCGGGGTGCGCTAGCACTTTCTCATAAAATAGATCAATGCTCTTCAGTACCGGCTCCATGTTTTTGGAGATGGCGCTTGATATAAAAATCGCGAACGTCTGGAGCCCCGCTCCTGCTTCGCGCAGCCTAGTCAGCGTCACATCCAGCTTTCCCGAAGGATCGTGTTCGAACGATAACGTCTCATCGTCCAGCAGCTTCCATAATACATCGCAATGGAAATCCGCGCTTCTTCCTTGATTCATCTTCCTACGCTCCTTCGCCCTTCATCTACCGGCCGCGCTTCAAACAAGATGATGGATAAGCAAGAAATTTATAAACCCTTGTATTTCAAAGCAAAAAACCTGTCTACGGGGTAAACAGGTTCCATCGGAACACTCTTATATAGGCAGCACCGCTATCTTGGCTCGACGATGAGCTTAATGGCAGTGCGGTCTTCTCCATCTATAACGATGTCGGTAAAAGCCGGGATGCAAATTAAATCGACGCCGCTTGGCGCCACGAATCCGCGAGCGATGGCAACTGCCTTTATGGCTTGATTCAACGCACCAGCCCCGATTGCCTGCAATTCAGCCGCGCCGCGCTCACGAAGGACGCCCGCCAGCGCTCCTGCTACGGAATTTGGATTGGACTTTGCTGAAACTTTTAAGACTTCCATGAAAAAGTACCTCCTCGGGAAAGATGGATGAATACCACTATTTAGATAGTATTCGAGAGAAGCAATAAAATTCCTTCTTTCTGGCCGGGAGTTTGCAAAGTCTTCCGAATTGCGAGAATTTTCGTATATTCTATTTTGAGCTGCTATAGCCTTGCTTACATCATCATAAGATCGGTCTCGGTCAAACGGATTTTTTGGATCCGCTTCGCTTTGCCCGTGGCATCGTCCAGATCAACCAACACGGCATGGAAATGCCAGTCGCCTTCATCTACCACGAATCGAACCGGCAGTTGCGTCTTGAACTTGTGCAGCACCGCCGTCCGCTCCATGCCGAGCACGCCGTTAATCGGTCCGCACATGCCGACGTCAGTCAAATACGCCGTACCTTCCGGCAAAATACGGTCATCGTTCGTCTGAACATGCGTATGCGTGCCAACCACCAAAGACGCGCGTCCGTCCAAATGCCAGCCCATGGCGATCTTCTCGGACGTGGCTTCCGCATGGAAATCGACGAGAATGCATTTCGTTCTCTGCCGCAATTGTTCGATCAACTCATCCGCCTTTGCGAAAGGGCAGTCGATCGCCGGCAGAAACGTACGGCCCTGCAAGTTGACGATGGCAAGTTCCTTGCCGCCTGCTTTAATGATCATCGCGCCTTGTCCCGGCGCGCCTGCCGGAAAATTCGCCGGACGAACCAGTCGCTGCTGTTCATCGATCCACTCGAATATCTCTTTATTGTCCCATGTATGGTTGCCCATCGTAATGCCGTGCACGCCCGCATCCAGCAGTTCCTTCACGATCGCCGCCGTAATGCCGCGGCCAGCAGCCGCGTTCTCGCCATTGGCGATAATGATGTGCGGATTATATTTGGACTTCAAAGCAGGCAGCGCCTTCTTCACGGCCGCGCGGCCCACGCTTCCCACGATATCCCCGATGAATAACACGTTCATGTTTCGTACCTCGTTTCATGTGCTCTTTCTTTCGTCCCCAGAAAATCCGAAAAGTGGCTGCATCGCAGCCACTTTCAGCAATTCATGCGTATTCGATTACTTCGCGTATTCGACCGCGCGCGTTTCCCGAATAACCGTGACCTTGATGTGACCCGGATAATCGAGCTCGCTTTCGATCTTCTTCGTAATATCCCGCGCCAGACGGAAGGCATCGGTATCGTCGATTTTGTCCGGCTGAACCATGACGCGAACTTCGCGTCCTGCTTGGATCGCATACGATTTCTCGACGCCGTCGAACGATTCCGTAATATCTTCCAGCTTCTCCAGCCGCTTGATATACGTCTCCAGCGTTTCTCTTCTCGCTCCCGGACGGGCTGCCGACAAGGCATCCGCCGCGCCTACGAGCATCGCGATGACCGAAGTCGCTTCGCAATCGCCGTGGTGAGACGCAATACTGTTGATAACGACCGGATGTTCTTTGTATTTCTTCGCAAGCTCGACGCCGATCTCGACGTGGGAGCCTTCCACTTCATGGTCAAGCGCTTTGCCGATATCGTGCAGCAGACCCGCGCGCTTCGCGAGCGTAATGTCTACGCCGAGCTCGGCAGCCATGAGGCCGGTCAAATAAGCAACCTCCATGGAATGCTTCAGCACGTTCTGGCCGTAGCTTGTCCGATAACGCAGACGACCGAGAATTTTGATCAAATCCGGATGCAGGCCGTGTACGCCGACTTCAAATGTAGCTTGCTCGCCGTATTCGCGAATACGCTCGTCCACTTCACGGCGGGATTTCTCCACCATCTCTTCGATGCGAGCCGGGTGGATCCGGCCGTCCGCGACGAGTTTCTCCAGCGATGTACGGGCAATCTCGCGGCGAATTGGATCAAAGCCGGACAAGATGACCGCTTCCGGTGTATCGTCGATGATGAGATCGATACCGGTCAACGTTTCCAAAGCGCGAATATTGCGTCCTTCGCGACCGATAATACGGCCTTTCATTTCCTCGTTCGGAAGCGCTACGACCGACACGGTCGTCTCCGCAACGTGGTCAGCCGCACAACGTTGAATGGCCAGCGAGATAATATCGCGCGCTTTTTTGTCCGCTTCTTCTTTCGCCTGCGATTCGATTTCCTTGATCATCTGAGCCGTCTCGTGCCGTACTTCTTGCTCGACGCTCTGGAGAATGATCGTTTTGGCTTCTTCCATCGTCAGGTTCGAGATGCGCTCCAGTTCGCTTACTTGCTGCTTGTAGAGCGAATCGATTGTCTCTTGTGTCTCTTCGATCCGTTTCTCTTTGTTGGCGACTAGTTCTTCTTTGCGTTCCAGTGCTTCTATTTTCTTATCCAGCGACTCTTCTTTCTGTACGAGCCGTCGCTCTTGACGCTGTACCTCGTTACGACGTTCGCGAATGTCTCTCTCGGCCTCGGTACGGAGCTTGTGGACTTCGTCTTTCGCTTCGAGGACCGTTTCTTTCTTCAGCGCTTCCGCATCTTTGCGCGCGTTGTCAACGATTTGACCGGCGGCATGCTCAGCGCTTGAAATCTTGGCCTCGGCGAGTAACTTCCGAATATAATAGCCTAGTCCAAAGAAAATCAAGCCAACAAGGAGAATGATCAGAAGCCAGAGCCAGGTTGCCATATCTTTCTCACCTCCTCATTGCACCACCAAGGCATACGCCCGGGTAAGTTATTTGGTTTTCATTGAAATACAAGAATTTATAAGTTTCACGCTTATAAAACAACTTGTATTTCTCCGGAACGAAACTTGCACCGCCATAGACGGCGAAGCCTTTTCGCCTTGTGTTACGGTACTAGCCGGTTTTCATCCCGCTTCAACAATCATGTTTGGTGACGAAAATGATCGCTTCTACGAATCAATCTTTGGAAGGAAAATTGATTCATGATAAAGGAATACATCATTCATTTTATCTGTTGATAAAATCAATTGTCAAGCATGTCAGGTTCATCCTCCGTTTCGGACTGCCTGACCGCCTGTCGTATCGCCTCTTTCACCACGCTGCCGGGAAATCCTCTGCGCAGCAGATAGCCCATCAGCTTATGCCGTCGCTCGCGAGGCTCTCCTTTAATATACGGCCACTTCTTGATGGCCGCGCGTACGGCTATGGACGTCTCTTCTTCCGCGTCGAGCTCGTCCGTCGCTTCCTTGGCCGTCTCCTTCGCGATTCCCCGCATACGCAGCTCCTGCCGCAGCAGCAATCTGCCCTTCGCTTGGCCACGAAGCCGGGAAGCGGCGAATCGGCTGGCGTAATCGGCATCATCGACCAATCGTTCTTGTTTTAATCTGGCGATCGCTTGCTCCGCCGCCTGCTCATCGATCCCTTTGCGCGCCAAGTACTGGGCCATTTCTTTATGCGTTCTCGGCCGATGGCCCAAATATTGAATGCCTAAGGCATATGCGCGGTGCTTTGTATCTTCCTCCGCGATCTCTTTCAGCTCTTCCGGATGAATCTCCCGCCCTTTAAATAGTCGGAACTTAATCATGATGTCTTCGTGCACGGCGATAAACGGTTGATCCTGGCTGCCGTCCACAAACAAATTGTACCTATACTTTTCTTTGCGGATTTGCTCGACTGACGTAATTCGGACCGTCTGAGCGCCCTCCGCTTGCTCCTGTTCGTTCAACGCAAACTTGCCTCCTTAATATGCCAAAAGCAGAACAAGGCGCCTGAGGGCCCTGTTCTGCTCCATATCCGGTCTTATATAAGCTGACGCTTCGGACTTACAGTTCGAGCTCCAGCTCGTCCTCGTCTTCGTCGTCCGTGCTGAAGCCGCCAGCGTCGAGCGCTGCCGCTGCCGCCAAATTGCTCGCTTCCCGGATTTGCTTCTCGATTACGTTCGAGATGTCTTTATGATCCTTCAAAAATTGCTTGGCGTTCTCCCGACCTTGGCCCAGACGCTCGCCGTTAAAGGAGAACCAGGCGCCGCTCTTCTGAACGATATCCATCTCGACGCCAATGTCGATGATGCTGCCTTCTTTGGAAATGCCTTCGCCGTACATGATATCGACTTCCGCCTGTTTGAACGGAGGCGCTACTTTGTTCTTGACGACCTTCACGCGTGTACGGTTACCGACCATGTCGTTACCTTGTTTGATCGTCTCTACGCGGCGAACGTCAAGACGTACGCTGGAATAGAACTTAAGCGCGCGCCCGCCTGGCGTCGTCTCCGGGTTGCCGAACATAACGCCGACTTTCTCGCGAAGCTGGTTGATGAAGATCGCGATCGTCTTCGATTTGCTGATCGCGCCGGACAGCTTGCGCAGCGCTTGAGACATCAGACGCGCTTGCAGACCTACGTGCGAATCACCCATCTCGCCTTCGATCTCGGCTTTCGGCACGAGTGCGGCTACCGAGTCGATTACGATGATGTCGACCGCGCCGCTGCGAACGAGCGCCTCCGCGATCTCGAGCGCCTGCTCGCCCGTATCCGGCTGGGAGAGCAGCAACTCGTCGATGTTAACGCCAAGCTTGCTCGCGTAGAGCGGGTCGAGCGCGTGCTCCGCGTCGATAAATGCGGCTTGTCCGCCGGAACGTTGTACTTCGGAAATCGCGTGAAGCGCGACTGTAGTCTTACCGGAAGATTCCGGTCCATAGATTTCAATAATTCGGCCTCTTGGATATCCGCCGATTCCAAGGGCAATATCTAATGCCAGCGAACCGCTGGATACTGTTTCGACAGTCATGTTCGCGGATTCGCCAAGCTTCATTATAGAACCTTTACCAAACTGTTTCTCGATTTGACGCAAAGCCATCTCGAGCGCTGCGCGACGATCTGACAACGCATTCACACCCTTTTCGATTGATAGTTTCATGATACCTTGTTTTGTTCTCGATTACAATACTTTTTACGAACATATATTCTTATTTTTTCTTCCAGACGGATGAATCAAAGTGAAACGGCATTCGTCGTCCTTGGCGACGGAGCGTGTTTCATTTTGGAGAAATACAAATTGATTAAGACGTGTAAACGTAAAATCTCTTGTAGTTCAAAAAAAAAACCGCGGCAAAGTATTCTTCGCCACGGTTCTTCCGTCAGTTACTGTCGATTATAGAGGAAACTCGGACAACGGACAAGCTAATTTTGCGAGTTGTCACAACTTAGCCATACTTATCGTTCGCCTACTACTCTGGAGACTTAAGCAACTGCCATAACCGGTACAGCGCCGACTTCACGGCACGCGTACGGATGATGCTCCTGTTCCCGCTCAAATGGGCCGTATGAACGATCGTCGGTTTCCCCCGTCTCGATAGGCCAAAGTAGACCAAACCTACAGGCTTGCCTTCCGCTTCGGATGGTCCCGCCACGCCGGTCAGCGAGATGCCGTAATCGCTGTCCGTCAGCTCCCTCACCCGCTCCGCCATGAGCGACGCCGTGGACTCGCTGATCGCGCCGGGCGCGCCTTCTCCTTCGAGCTGCGACATCGGAATGCCGAGCAGCTTATGCTTCATCTCGTTCGTATATGTGACCACGCCTCCGATGAATTCCCCGCTGCTGCCCGGGACATTCGTAATCAGTTCCGCGAACAGTCCACCGGTCAGACTCTCGGCGCTCGCCAGTTTGAATCGCGATAAGCGCAGCAAGCGCACGATCGCTTCTTCAAGCGGGATATCCTCCCGGGCGTACAGGTATTGACCCACGCGCTCCGCGATCTCTGTCTCCAGCACGTCGAGCCTCGCGGACGCTTCGAACTCCGCGTGCGCTTTCGTCGCGATGCGGATCGCAACTTCGCCCTCCTTCGCGTAGGGCGCGATGGTCGGGTCCGTCTGGGCGTCGATCAGGTCGATCAAAGCCGCTTCCAAGCTCGACTCGCCGATGCCGGCAAACTTCAGCGTACGCGAGAACAGCCGTCTCTCCTCGCCCATAACCGATCTAAGCCAAGCTTTGCCGGGACCGTCGAACATCGGCTTCATTTCGCGCGGCGGGCCTGGCAGCAGCAAATAATGCGTGCCTTCCACGGTCAGCGCGTTACCCACGGCTAACCCCGCTTCGTTGGCCAGCGGCGCGCTGCCTACGATCGAGTTGGCCTGACGCCGGTTGCTCTCGACCATATGCACGCCTCTCGTCGCGAAGAACTGTTCGATTTTGGCCATCGACGGGCCATGCTGTTCGATTTCGGCTTTCAAATAGTTCGCCAGCGCATCCTTCGTTAAATCATCCTGCGTTGGACCCAGTCCGCCCGTGAAGACGATGAGATCGGCGCGGCCTCGAGCCAGCTCGATCGCTTGGCGGATGCGTCCTTCGTTGTCGCCGACGACCGTTTGGAAATAAACGTCGATCCCAAGTTCCGCGAGTCCTTGAGACAAATAAGTCGCGTTCGTGTTTACCGTCTGACCAAGCAACAATTCCGTGCCAACCGCTATGATTTCTGCGCGCATACCACACCGCTCCATTCCCAAGAAGATGAAAGCACCATCCCTTCGCGCGGAAGAGATGATGCTTGTACGCAAGGCCTACTCCGTTAGCGGAATAAGATTTTTGTTTTTGACGAAATAATCGATGCCCGAATATACCGTGATGAGTGCGGCCGCCCAGCTGGAGATTTGGTCAAACGGGATATCGATGAACGTAAAGGGAAAGTTGTTCAGCAAGAGCGCGATAATCATCGTAATCTGTACCGCGGTCTTCCATTTGCCCCAAGTGGAAGCGGCCAGCACCGCGCCTTCGAGCAAGGCGATCTGGCGAAGACCCGTTACGGCGAATTCGCGGCTGATGATGACGATCGCGATCCATGCATCGACCTTGTCCATCTCCACCAGGGAAATGAGCACGGCCGCCACGAGAAGCTTATCCGCAAGCGGGTCGAGCAACTTGCCGAGATTGGTGACGATCTTGTTCTTGCGCGCGATATAGCCGTCCAGGCCGTCCGTCGCGGCTGCCACGATGAAAATCAACGTGGCGAGAATCTGATTCCACGTAATCGAGAAATCCGCGAAACTGAGCTCGTTCAAGTTGACGTTAATCAGCAGCAGGAACATGATGATCGGCACGAGAAAGATCCGTGCGAGCGTGATTTTGTTCGCTAAGTTCACGATAAGCCCTCCCCGGACATATCGAATTCATACGCGTGCGTGACCCGTACTTTCTGCATTTGTCCAATCGACGCGGAGCAGTTCGAAATAAACACTTCGCCATCGATCTCCGGAGCATCATACTCCGAACGTCCTATGTATACGTCGCTGCGGCCATCATACCGTTCCACGAGCACGTTGATCTCGCGTCCGATGTATTTACCGCCATTGCTTTTGGCCGATTCGCGTTGAATCTCCATCAGCGTGTTGGCCCGCCATTCCTTCACGTCGTCCGGCACCTGGCCCGGTAACCGAACCGCCGGCGTGTCCTCTTCAGCGGAATAGGTAAATACGCCAAGGCGGTCGAACTTCAGCTCGCGAATAAATTCGCATAACCGGTTGAAATCCTCGTCCGTCTCGCCCGGGAAACCGACGATCATCGACGTGCGAAGCGCGACATCCGGAATGCGCGCGCGGATTTTCTCGACTAATTCGCGAACGTCTCGTTGGCGACCAGGTCTGCGCATCCGCTTCAGAATCGTATCTTCGCTATGCTGCAGCGGCATGTCGATATAGTTGCACACTTTCGGGTTGGACGCGATCGTCTCAATCAACTCGTCCGTGAAAAATCCCGGATACGCGTAATGCAGGCGCACCCATTCCAAGCCTTCGATCTCGCTGACGCGATTAAGCAGCTCGGGCAACTTGAAGCCATCGTAAATATCGGTGCCATAATTGGTCGAATCCTGCGCGATCAGGCTGATTTCCTTCACGCCCTGCGCCACCAGCCCCTCCGCTTCGGCCACGATCGATTCGATTGAACGGCTGCGGAACTTGCCGCGCATGATCGGAATCGAGCAGAACGTACAAGCATTATCGCAGCCCTCCGCGATCTTGACGTACGCGGTATAACGCGGCGTCGACATGATGCGCGGCAGTTTCAGATCGTAGTCGAACGCCGGGTGGCCGACCATGGCCGGTTTCTTCCCGCGAAGCGCTTCGTCCACGATTTTATTAATATGGTGAAAATCGCCGGTGCCGACGATCCCATCGATTTCGGGCATTTCGTCCATCAGCTGTTTCTTGTAGCGCTGCGTCAAACAGCCAGATACGATGAGCGCTTTCAAACGTCCGGTCTCTTTGCGTTCAGCCATGTCAAGAATCGTATTAACCGACTCTTCTTTGGCAGCGTCGATGAATCCGCACGTATTGACGATGATTACCGTCGCGTCATCGGCCTGATCGACCAGCTGATATCCGCGTTCATGGATGAGGCCGGACATAATCTCCGAGTCCACTAGGTTCTTCTCGCAGCCAAGCGTCACTACTTTAACTCGTTCTGTCATGGAACCGATCCCTTCAGTCAAGCTATCTTAACAAGTATAATACAAGCAAAATACGAATGTCAAAATAGCAGAAAGCCCCGATTTCCTGCATCCGGAGACTTGGAAAGGGACTTTCGGCCTATTTATGTGCGTTTCGGTTTACTTGAAATTCGTAAACTGAAGCTCGACTTGCAAATCCGCGCCGCGCAGCAAATTCATAACCGCCTGCAAATCGTCCTTCGACTTGCCGGTGACGCGAATTTGATCGCCTTGGATCTGGCTCTTCACCTTCAGCTTGGAGTCGCGAATCAATACGTTGATCTTCTTCGAAACGTCCTGCTCGATCCCGCTTTTTAGACGGATCTTCTGTCTAACGGTACCAAGAGAAGCTGCCTCGACTTTGCCATAGTCCAAGTTCTTGATCGGTACGCCGCGCTTGATCATCTTCGACTTCAATATATCGAGCACCGCGCCGAGCTTATATTCGTCCTCGGACGTGACGACAAGCTCTTCTTTCTCCAACTTGATGCTGCTCTTGCTTCCTTTAAAGTCAAATCGGGTCTCGATCTCCCGCTCCGCCTGCGTAATGGCGTTGTTCATCTCCTGCATGTCCACTTTGGATACGATATCGAATGAATTTTCCGAACTCACGATGCGTCCAACTCCTTTTACGACGGTTTCGTCCCGTATTATACCCTATTCCCCTATATAAAGAAAAGGCACTCTCCGCATCGCGCGCGGCCCTAGTGCCTTCTCCACATCTTACTCGGTTGCCGTATTGCCCGACTGACCGCCGCTTTCGTCCGTACCGGTGGCTTGGCCGTTCGCTCCGCCAGAAACCGTGTCCGCGAGATTAAGCTGGAACCTGTGAGACTTGCTCACTTTATCTCCGTCGTCAAGCACATGGCCGTCGATTTTGACCTCGACAATATTAGCTTTCGCCACGCTTATGTACGTCGGACCGGTAAATTCGCTCGTGATGCTCTCCCCGTCCTGCAGCGTCGTATTCTCGACGTATTTGCCGTTCCGGTCTTTGTTCCTAATACCGATCCAGCAGGCACCGCCCGTCGCTTTAATCTCAATCGTGTGAGTGCCCGCCGTAGCAATCTCGTAATAATCCATGCTGCCGGAGCTCTTCACGAGCGTTGGAACGGTAGCTGGCGGCGTTGCTGGCACGACCGGATCCGGCGTCACCGTCTCCGGCTTCGTCGCATTCTGCCCGTTCGTCGTTCCGGACGACGTATTATTCGTACCCGCTCCAGACTCTGCTGGTTTTCCCGTATCGATCTTGTCCGTCAGTTTCGTCTGATCGTCGGCGGTATTCACATCGTCCGTCGGGTTATTAATGTAGAACACGTAGACGATCACGACAATCAGAATGAGAAACGACCACATGAGCGCCCGGAACCCCCAGCGGCTCCAACGGTCGGTCGTATGCACTTGCGAGCGGCGTGGACGCTGAACGGGTTCGACGACCGGCTCCTGCGGCGGCGTTGGCATCTCGTGTTGATAGAGGCGAAGCACTTCCTCCGCGTCCAAACCAACCGTTTCCGCATAGTTTTTCACGAAAGCGCGCACGTAGAACGAGCCCGGCAAAATGGAATAATCGCCATCTTCGATCGCTTCCAGATAACGCTTGCGAATCTTCGTCAAGTCCTGAATATCGTCGAGCGAATAGCCGCGCTGTTCCCGCGCCTTTCGGAGCAGGGCTCCCAAATCCGACATGACCACACCTCCCTTTACTTAGAAGTCGTTGTAATGCGCCGTGAAGGAATCGTAGTTGATCTCCTCGTCCGGCGTGTTGCGCAACTCGATTATGTAGTCAAAAGTGCTGTAATCGTAAGCGGATTCCTTTACGAAAATATCGGGATGCTCGATCACCTTCGTGGATGGCATTGCCATAATTTCCTGCAGCAGCGCGTAATGCTTCTCATTGGAACGTACCGTACTGACGATGCCGTCAATGATGAAGATGTTGTTTGGTGTCATCTCTTCCTCCGACAGCTGGCTGCGGACCGTCTGGCGAAGCAAAGTCGAAGAGACGAACGTCCAACGCTTGTTGGAGCAGACCGATCCCGCGATGATCGACTCGGTCTTACCGACGCGCGGCATACCGCGCAGACCGATCACTTGATTGCCTTCCCGCTTGAATACTTCGCCCAAGAAATCGACAAGCAAGCCTAACTCGTCGCGCGTAAATCGGAATGTCTTCCTGTCATCGGAATCTCGTTCTATGTAACGACCGTGACGGACGGCCAAAATATCAACCAGACGCGGCGAACGCAGCTTCGTGACGGTGATGTTCTCCACCTTCTGGAGCATGCGGCCCAAAATTTCGATTTTCTCTTCGTCGTTCGTCTGCAGCAGCATGCCGCGCGTGCGGTTCTCCACCCCGTTGATCGTCAAGATGTTGACTTCCAGCATGCCGAGCAAGGAAGCGATATCGCCAAGCAAGCCTGGCCGGTTCTTATGTATCTTATATTCCATATACCACTGTTTATACTCCATGAGACACCTCGTCAAGGGAATCGGCCCCTTGCTTCCTTCATTATGTTGCGGTTCGAAAGATTATTCTACAATATTCGCCAAACTCCTGCAACGGCGATCAGAAATATTGCAGAAAAGCCTCCCTGAACCGGAGGCTTTCCGCAAATGGCGCCAGTTGTTAATTGACCAACTTCACCATCAGCCTTGCAATCGTTTTTTTCTCTTCTTCATTGCCTACATCCCAAATTTCTTTAAGGATGCGCTGCTCTTCATTCTTCGGATCGACGCGCTCGTCAAGGAAAGAACCGATCTCGAAAGCCAGGTTCGAAATTGTCTCTTCATTCAGGCCCATCTTCTTGGCTTGCTCGACGCGGTCGGACAAGAACTGTTTCCAAGTGTCGAAATTCGTCAGTACAGTTGTCATTGTCTGAGGCCCTCCTTAGCGTTTGACCGTTAACCGGCAACAGTCGTATTGTGCGCGCATAAGGGTTCTCTTATACGACGACGCGGCTTGTCCAAAAGTTTCATGCGCGGCGAAAAAAGCAGCGAGTGCGAACCATGTTAGGTTAACCATCCGCCGTTCGGACTTATGATCTGCCCCGTAATATAGGATGATTCCGGAAGCGAAAGAAAATAAACGAGCGAAGCGATTTCTTCCGGCTGCGCGAACCGGCCGAGCGGAATTTCCGATTCGAGCGCCTCTTTCTCCCCTGCGTCCAAGTTATCCAACATGACCGTTTCGACGGCCCCCGGAGCAACGGCATTCACCGTTACGCCCGACGGAGCCAGCTCCTTGGCGAGCGCCTTCGTGAACGCGTTCATGCCGCCTTTGGTCGTGGAGTACAGTACTTCGCAGGAAGCGCCAGACATCCCCCAGATGGAAGAAACGTTGATAATTCGTCCATACCGTTGGGCGATCATCGAGGGCATGAACATTTGGGTGCTCAAGAACATGCCCTTCAAATTAACCGCCATGACATCATCCCATTCGTGTTCCGTTACATCGGCGAGCATTCCGTAATGAGCGATCCCCGCATTGTTGACGAGAATGTCCGGAACCATGCCTGCCGCCTCCAACTTCTCGCGCATTCGCAACAGTTGTTCCTTCGAACGCATGTCGGCGGCAACGGTCATGACGTTCGTGGCCCCCATTCGCATGCAACTGCGGGCGGTCTCATTGGCGGCTTCATGCGACTGCATATAATGAATGACGACGTTCATGGACTCGGCCGCGAAGCGCCGCGCGATGGCGGCGCCGATTCCGCGGCTTCCCCCGGTCACAAGAACCGTCATTTCCTTCAATGGTTTCAAGCAGGGTCCTTCGAGACGATCGAGACGGCCATGAGATCCCAACTAAAGTGTTCCCGCAGCCGCGCGTTGGCTTCGTCGAGCGTAATCGCTTCGTACACCGGGACCAGCTTGAATAGATCCGCGCCGCGGAACCGATAACGGGTAAATTCGCCGGCGATGGCTTCCGGGGAATTCAGAAGCCGGAGATAACTGCCGATTTTTTTGCGTTTGGTCCGCTCGAACGCGGCTTCGCTCAGTCCATTCGCTTGCGCTTCCTCAATCGCCGAGCGTAATCGGGTCAATAGCGCCTCTGGATCTTTGGTTTCTCCGCCGATCACGGAGAACGCGTAATCCTCGGCGCTGTTAAATTCATGGCCGAACGAATCCGAGATCAGATTGTCGTCGTACAGCGCATGGTAGATCGGCGAGCTTGATCCGAGCAGCGTGTCGAGCATCAACTTGGTCGCGACCTCGGTACGAAGCAGCGCCTCGGATGCGAGCGGCGCCCGGTTCTCCTTGAACCCGAATAACACTTTCGGAAGCGACACCGGAAGCTGCGCGGTTTTGCGCGGCGTGCGCACCGCTTCGGGCTCCGCGTCGATGAAGCGTTTGATCTCCCCCTGCGCTTCGAACTGCTTGGCAGCCTGATTGCGGCGGACGAGCTCCATCACCTTCTCCGGATCGACGCCGCCTACGATGAACAGGAACATATTCGACGGATGATAGAACGTCTCGTAACAGCTGTACAAGGTCTCCTTCGTAATCTTCCCGATCGACTCGGCCGTCCCCGCGATATCGATATGAATCGGATGCTTCTGGTAGAGGGCGTCGATCAGGCCGAAGTAGACGCGCCAGTCGGCATTATCCCGGTACATGTTGATTTCCTGCTCGATGATGCCTTTTTCCTTCTCCACGTTCTCGTCGGTAAAATACGGGCTTTGGACGAAGTTAATTAGCGTCTCGAGGTTAGCTTCAATCTGTTCGGTAGCCGAAAAGAGATATACCGTCCGGTCAAATGTCGTATAGGCATTGGCCGATGCTCCCTGGGAAGCGAACGTGGCGAAAATATCGCCCGTCGGCTCTTCGAACATTTTGTGCTCCAAGAAATGCGCTATGCCGTCCGGCACCGAAATTTGTTGTTCGCCTCCAACCGCGAAACGATTATCGATAGAACCGTAACGGGTCGAGAACGTTGCATAGGTTTTGCTGAATCCATCTTTCGGAAGCACGACGACTTCAAGACCGTTCGGCAGCACTTCGCGGTAGATCGTCTCCTGAACGCCAGGATAAGCGAGTTTCTCCATGCTTACGCCTCCTTTCCGTCTCGCAAGAAATAGATGGTATCCAGCTCGGTCTTGCGCGCCACGGCGGCGATTTGCTCATTGGTAACCGCCTGTACCTGCCGCAGCAGTTCTTCGGCGCTCCGGTCGCGTCCGCTCAGTACCGAATTGAAGTCGTAAGCGATCATTTCGCCCGCCGAATCCTGCAACTCGCGCAGATGGTTCGCGATCATCGCTTTCGTTTGGCTCGTCTCGAGCTCGCTGTAGTTGCCTGCGCGCATGCTCTCGAGCTGTTCTTGAATAATCGCGGTCGCTTTCTCGAAATTACCGATCTCGATCCCGGATTGTATCGTGCAAATGCCTTTATGCCCATCCAAACGAGACGCCGCGTAATACGCGAGACTTGCCTTCTCCCGCACGTTCAGGAACAACTTGGAATGAGGGTAGCCCCCCAAGATACCGTTAAAAAGCAATGCGGCTGGATAATCATCGTCTGCATATGTCGTATGCGTCCGCAGTCCCATGTTCAGCTTGCCCTGATTTACTTCCATCCGTTCAATAACGGTGTTGACTTCGCTTACATGCCGGGGATCGGACGATTTGGAATAACCCGCCGGTTCGCCTTGCGGGATGCGGAAGGCGCTTGCGACAAGCTGCTCGACCTCCGCAAGCGTAGTGTCGCCGACAACGTAAAGATCGAATGCGGCGGTCGACAGCCAGCGCTGGTATTGTTCGGTTAAGGAGGCGGGCGTTATGGACGCGATATCGGCGCGTTGACCCAAGGCATGCAGCCGATACGGTTCGCCTGCGCACATCTCTTCGATGCAGCGTTCGGCCGCATAGCGGATTTTATCGTTCACGATCGCTTCCAGCCGTTTATTCAGCGTATCTTTCTCCGCTTCCACGTATTTATCGCGGAACAATCCGTTCTCAAGCGCGGGCGCCGTCACGACCTCGCCGAGCAGTTTGAGCGATTCCGCCAGCAACGGCTGATCGGCGGATACGAATTTATCATTGATGACATCCATGCGGAATTGCACGATCTGCGCGTCCCCGCGCTTATACACGTCAAAGCCGAAGCCGGCACCGTATAAATCGTCAAGCCGTTCGCGGAATGCAATCGTCTCCGGCGTCTTCTCCGTTCCCCGGCGAAGCACGAAAGGAATGAGCGCCGTCTCGGTGACGGTCTCTTCCGCTAGCGGCAAGCCTGCAAATAGTGATATGGAGAATGTCTTGAATCGTTCCGTAGGCAGCACATGCATACGAATCCGATTGAGTTGTCCTCGTTCAAACCGGGCTTTGGTCACGATTCCCGCATCCCCTTCCGTTCGAATTATAGCCTGCGCATCATAGTCAATCTATTCCAGGTTCATGGAATCTATTCCATTCTACCTGAATGGAAATGGAAGAAGCAACCCGCTTGGCGGGCTGCTTCAGCTTAAGCGGCTACATGCAAAAAATATGTTTGCCGATCGTTTTCACTTGTGGCCGGGACCAAATCCATTTGCTGGTTGCGGTATCCGGA
Source organism: Paenibacillus methanolicus (assembly GCF_008124765.1). Lineage (GTDB taxonomy): Bacteria > Bacillota > Bacilli > Paenibacillales > Paenibacillaceae > Paenibacillus_Z > Paenibacillus_Z methanolicus. Next base: position 198,450 of record NZ_VNHS01000002.1, read on the forward strand.
TTGAAGTAATATATGCAGCCTCCGGTCGGATCCCAGCCGTTAATCGCGTCCTGCACGGCTTTGCGCGCGCGCTCGTTCGGCGTCAGCCAAATTTGGCCGTCCGCCACGGCCGTAAAGGCGCCCGGCTGAAAGATAACCCCCGAGATCGTATTCGGGAAGCTAGGCGACTTCAGCCTGTTGAGGATAACGGCGGCGACCGCGACCTGCCCTTCGTACAGTTCGCCGCGCGCTTCGCCGTAAACGGCGTTCGCCATCAGCTTGAGGTCGTTCTCCGACAATCCAAGGCGGTTCGATTTGCTGAGCGTCGTCGCCGGTCCCGTCGATTCCGCGACCGGGCGCGAAGCCGTACCGCCCGAGGCTCCCGTTCCCGTCGAGCCGGTCCCCGCCTTCCGCGGCAACTCCGCGGCCGTAGGCTTGTAACTCTTCGTCGCTTCCCACAGCTTCAGCTTCGTCTTCGATTCGACGATCCCGTCGGATTTCAAGCCGAATTTCCACTGAAACCAGGTGACGGCGTTTTTTGTTTTCGCCCCGAAGTCTCCGTCGACTTTGCCGTCGAAGAACCCCAAATACTTCAGTCGGCCTTGCAGTTCATAGACGTCCTTGCCCGAAGAGCCGAGCTTCAAGGTGGCATTGCTAAACGTTTCGGCGGTCTTCCCGCCTCCTGCATGCCTGAGCGTGAACGCACCGAACAACAGAAGGACGATGACCAAGGTCACCGTAATTAAACGATTTCTCATCCTTAGGATCTGCCTTTCCCTTGCTAGTGGATTCTAAAGGAGCAAGCAAGCTACCTGTAGTATGAGAAATCATTCTTCCTTCTATGCATGGATTTGGATCTAGGAGCTGATCTTTCCGGCATCGTATTGATCCAAACTCATAAGCACTTCGCGCGGTTTGCTTCCCTCGTACGGGCCGATGACGGATTTCGCCTCCATCTGGTCAATTAGGCGAGCCGCGCGATTATATCCTACCCGCATCCGGCGCTGCAGCAGCGAAACGGAAGCCTGCTTGGCCTCGAGCACGATGCGGACGGCTTGATCGAACAGCTCGTCCAGCTGTTCGTTCTGCTCGGAATCGGATTCATCCAACTCCGGCACAAGATCTTCTTTGTACTCTGCCTCCGCTTGGCCTCGCGAGAAATTCACGACCGCTTCAACTTCCGCGTCGGAGAGAAAGGCGCCTTGCACCCGGATCGGCTTCGACATGCCGACCGGCAGGAACAGCATGTCGCCGCGTCCCAGCAGCTTCTCCGCGCCTACCATGTCCAGAATCGTCCGGGAATCGACCTGCGAAGATACCCCGAATGCGATGCGGGACGGGATGTTCGCCTTGATGACGCCGGTAATGACGTCGACGGACGGACGCTGGGTCGCGATAATCAAGTGGATACCGGCCGCGCGCGCCATCTGCGCCAGCCGCGTAATCGCATCCTCCACATCCCCCGCCGCAACCATCATCAGGTCCGCGAGCTCGTCCACGATGACGACGATGAAAGGCAGAACCGCGGCCGGATTGTCGGCCATGAGCGTGTTGTAGCCCTCGATATTCCGCGTGCCGGATTTGGAGAACAGCTCGTAGCGCTTCTCCATCTCGACGACGATTTTCTTGAGCGCGAGCGAAGCGCGTCTCGGATCGGTTACGACCGGCGCGAGCAAATGCGGAATGCCGTTGTACATATTCAACTCGACCATTTTCGGGTCGATCATAAGGAACTTCACTTCGTCCGGTCGCGCCTTGTACAAAATGCTCGTAATGATGCCGTTAATGCAAACCGATTTACCCGAACCTGTGGCGCCCGCCACGAGCAAATGCGGCATCTTCGCGAGATTGCCCACGATCGGCTGCCCCGAGATATCTCGGCCGAACGCGATGGAAAGTCGAGCATTCACTCCTTGGAACGAAGGCGTCTCCATCACTTCCCGCATCGTGACGACGGAAACCTCCATGTTCGGAACTTCGATACCGATAGCGGACTTGCCGGGGATCGGCGCTTCCATCCGAATATCCTTCGCCGCCAACGCGAGCGCGATATCGTCGGTGAGACCGACGATTCGGCTAACCTTCACCCCCGTGGCAGGCTGGACTTCATAGCGGGTAACGGCGGGACCGCGCACGACGTCGAGCACTTTCGCCTTGACGCCGAAACTCTCCAAGGTCGCCTCCAGCTTCCGCCTAGCGTCATTTGCTTCCAGACCTTCTCCGCCGCGGCCCCCGCCAGACGGCTTGGACAACAAGGAGAACGGCGGCAGCTGGTATGGCTTCTTCACAGGTAAAGGTCTAATCAGCTCCGGCTGAATATTCGAGTCATCCGCCGCAAGCGCAGGACTATCGAGCAACGGTGAGCGGGCCGACGGCTGCGTTCCCTCATGAAGTTCGTTCTCTTCGGCATCTTCTCGATAGTCGTCCAGTTCATCCAATTGATCGCCGGGCTCGTTCCCGACAAGCGGCCAGGCGGTATCAGCGGCTGGACCCAGGTTCGCTCCCGGCTGGCCGGCATCCTGTTGCCAGGGAAGCTTGTCAGAGTCCAGCGTCCCCTGTTCTTCCTCATCCTGCTGCGCGTAAGATTGCCAGCTTCCTACCTCGTCGTCGTCTTCGTCATCCTGCCATTGCGATGCAATCGGCACGGCTTTCTTCCGTCCCGGAGAAACAGACCGCTCTTCTTCGATCATCCATTCATTGTCCGGTTCTGCGCCATCGCCCGTTGATGCCGGCTGTTCCGTGAACCAAGAGAAGAACGGAAGTTTCCTTCTCGGTCTCCGGGCAGGTTCGACTGGCAATTCCTCGTCATCATCGTCCAGATCATCGTCATCCAACAAGGTTGCAGCCGAAGTCGTGCCGCTCTTGGACGATTGCTTCGCGACGCGTCCGCCAGGGGGGAATAACTTTGCTCTTAGCAAGGAGAGCATGTGTCCGCCGCGTTTGCGCATGACGCCGGCGAGCTCGACGTAAGATTTGCCCGTCATTAACATGATCGAGATGGCAAACATGACGACCATGACGAAACGAGAGCCAAAATAACCGAATAGCATGTAGAGCAGCGTATATTGGATGGCGCCCGCATACCCACCGCTGATGGCTTGACCCGCTACCGCAGTCTCGTCCGACGCCATCGCCGGGTCCGGATCCAGCAGAGCGGCTCTGACGTCGCTTCCGAGCTCCTTCAGTATAAACCCGGATGATAATCCACCGACAGGCTCGGTCTTCAGATCCATCATCGCCATGGAACTATACAGCGTCATGCCGAGCACGAACAACAACAGCCCGCTCTTCCGGCTTGTCCACCCCGTCGGCCACGCGCGCTTCACCATGACGACCAGACCCACGTAAATGCCGACAAGTGCCAACACAAAATAAAACTTGCCCAGCAGCAGACCGAACAGTTTCGACAACGAGCGTCCTACTGCGGCTTCGCCGGACAAGGCAATGACCGAAAGCGTAATGAGAAGAATGCCGTACACTTCATATTTAAGGCTCGTCCCGATCGAGCTTTTCTTTCGTTTTTTCCGTTTCGCCACATCCGTCACCTCTGGTTGCATTATACCATAGGTGGACAAATGTTCCTATGCCGACCGAACACCGAAATTAAGCTTGGGGAGCCGAATAGGCGATCATCGTGCCAGGTGAATACTGCGGGTTCAGATAAGCATCCAGCGGACATTCCAGTAAACGGACGATCTTCCCGATGCCCGGCGACATGGGCTCGACTTGCATCTTGATGTCGCCGATGACGATATCCACATATGGTCCCGGTTGCTCATTCATGCCGCTTAGCACAAGCTCGAGGGGCATGCTCGTATAGAGCGTCATTGCGTAAGACCCCCCGGCGCTTTGCTCCGCTTATGCTCGTCGATGAACCGATTCAGATCACGAAGCGCGTCTCCGATACCGCCAACCGCATCGATCAAACCGTGTTTGACGGCATCCGCCCCGATAACGGTCGTTCCGATATCGCGCGTCAGTTCCCCGGTTTTGAACATAAGTTCCTTGAATTTCTGTTCCGTAATATTCGAATGGGAAGTCACGAAACGCGTTACTCTCTCCTGCATCTTGTCCAAGTATTCGAACGTTTGCGGTACGCCGATGACAAGGCCGTTCAACCGGATCGGATGAATCGTCATCGTCGCCGTCTCTGCGATAAACGATTTGTTGGCAGACACGGCGATTGGCACGCCGATCGAATGGCCACCCCCAAGCACCAGCGTCACCGTCGGCTTCGTAAGCGACGAGATCATTTCCGCGATCGCCAAACCGGCTTCGACGTCACCGCCCACCGTGTTGAGCACGATCATAATGCCTTCGATCTTCGGATTCTGTTCAGCCGCGACTAATTGCGGAATGAGATGTTCGTATTTCGTGGTCTTGTTCTGCGGCGGCAGCACCAAATGCCCTTCCACCTGACCGATAATGGTCATACAGAAGATATTCGATTCGGATGCCGGCGTCATCGTTTGTCCTAATTGCTGAATGGTGTCGACGATCGGATTCGATGGCTTTTTCTCGCCTCCCTGTGGTTCGGGCTGCTCCGCTTTCTCATTCGTTGCTGCATATTCCCACATTTCGGTTCCTCCTGTTTTATGAACTGTGCATAGTATGGGGTGAGGTACTGGAATTATACAGAGGAGGGAGAAAATAAAAAGGCTCCTCCCTTCTCGCGAACAGCGATCAGGAAAGGAACCTGGGAATTATACTTCCATAATAATCGGCAAAATCATCGGACGACGGCGCGTCTGTTCGTAGAGGAAGCGACCGAGCGCATCCTTCACGTTCGTCTTGAGCGATGCCCACTCGTTGACATTGTCGTTCATCAGCTTATGCAGCGTCGAGGTAACGATTCGGTTCGCTTCTTCCAGCAAACCTTCCGATTCGCGTACATAAACGAACCCGCGGGAGATAATGTCCGGACCGGACAAAATCGCGCCATCTTGTTTGCTGAGCGTCACGACCACGACAAGAATGCCGTCTTGCGACAACAGCTTGCGATCGCGAAGAACGATATTACCGACGTCGCCAACGCCAAGACCGTCGATCAATACATTGCCCGCCGGCACTTTATTGCCTTTACGCGCGTTGCCGCCCTGGAACTCGACGGTGTCCCCGTTATCAACAAGGAAAATGTTCTCCTTCTCGATACCGACCGACTCGCCAAGCAGCGCGTGCGAACGAAGCATGCGGAATTCGCCGTGAATCGGAATGAAAAATTTCGGACGGATTAAATTAATCATGAGCTTCAGCTCTTCTTGGCTGCCGTGACCGGATACGTGTACGCCGGAAATGGAGCCCGGACCATAAATCACGTTCGCGCCCAGACGCATCAGCTCGTCCACCGTACGGCCGACGTAACGCTCGTTGCCCGGAATCGGCGTTGCCGCGATAATGACCGTATCGCCTGGCATAATGTCGATTTTGCGATGCGTATTGCGGGCCATGCGGGTCAAAGCGGACATTGGCTCGCCTTGGCTGCCGGTCGACAGTACGACGACGCGATCCGCCGCCATTTTGTTCACTTCTTCCGGTTCGATAATCATGCCTTCCGGAATATCTAGATAGCCTAGTTCGGAAGCAATGGTTACGACGTTCACCATGCTGCGGCCGACGACGGCGATTTTGCGGCGCGTCGCCATAGCCGCGTTAATGACCTGTTGAATCCGGTGCACGTTGGACGCGAACGTCGCAACGACGACGCGCTGCGGCGATTTGCGGAAAATATCCTCGAGCTCGGGGCCGATCATGCTCTCCGACGGCGTGAAGCCCGGACGTTCCGCGTTCGTGCTGTCCGACAGCAGGGCCAGAACGCCGCGTTTGCCGATATCGGCGATCCGCTGCAGGTCCGCATATTGGTTGTTGACCGGCGTGTGGTCGAATTTGAAGTCACCCGTATGTACGACTGTTCCTTCCGGCGTGTCCAAGCAAACGCCCACGGAATCCGGAATACTGTGGTTCGTTTTGAAGAACGAAGCCGTGATCGAGCCCAACTGAAGCTCTGATTCCGCATTGATCAGAATGCGCTTCGTCTCGCCAAGCAGCCCCGCTTCTTTCAATTTACCCTCGATCAGACCGAGGGTCAGCTTCGTGCCGTACACCGGCACGTTCAGATGTTTCAATACGTAAGGCAGGCCGCCGATATGGTCCTCGTGGCCGTGCGTGATAAGAATACCGCGTACTTTATCCCGGTTCTCCGTCAAATACGTGATATCCGGAATAACGATGTCGATGCCGAGCATGTCCTCTTCCGGGAACTTCAAGCCCGCGTCAACAACGACGATATCGTTCGCATATTGAACGACATACATATTCTTACCGATTTCACCTACGCCGCCCAATGCGAAAATGAGCAGTTTATCCTGGTTGTTTTTCTTCGACAAGTGGATCTGTACCTCCTATGAAAATTGCATAAATGTAATCCCCTACGTTTCGTCCAATGCGAAAAAACGGGGTCGTATCTCAATCGGGTCTATGGACGCCGCTCAAACCTTAATCGAATTTGCTAAAATTTGCCGCACATCGTCACTTGAGAACATTATACATGATTGAAATTAAGAAACACAAGTAAACGTATTCTTCAAGGTGAAACGATTGGCGCCATCCTTTATAGGCGACATCCGTTTCATTCCGGAGAAATACAAGGTTAATTGATAAGCGTGGAATGTATAAATTCTTGTATTTCAAGGTGAAACGATTGGCGCCGTCCTTTATAGGCGACATACGTTACGTTCCGGAGAAATACAAGATGATTTGATAAACACAAAACGTATAAAACTTGTATTCCCGTAACAAACGACAAGACCGATGCAGGTGCACCGGTCCCGTCGCGGTTCTCTCCAATTGTGGATGACGGCTAAGGCAGAAGCTTGCGAAGGATGTCGATTTCCGCCTCGTTCGCCGCGACCAGCGGCAAACGAACGCCGCCAACCGGTTGGCCGACCAAACCAAGCGCCGCTTTCACGAGTACCGGATTCGGCAAGTCGAACAAGCCTTTGAAGACCGGGAAACATTCGGTATGCAGCGCAGCCGCCTCTTGCACCCGGCCGTCCAGATAAGCTTCGATCATCGTCTTCATGCGGTCTCCGATAACATGGCTGGCCACGCTGACGATTCCTTGGCCGCCAATCGCAAGAACCGGCAGCGTTACGCTGTCGTCGCCGCTGTATACGAGAAATCCTTCGGGCGCTCCCGCGATGATTTGCGAAACCTGCTCCAACGACGCGCACTCCTTGGTCGCAACGATATTCTCGATTTGCGCTAAACGAAGCGTCGTCTCGGCCGTCATGCTCGCAACCGTGCGAGACGGTACATTATATAACACGACCGGCAACTTGGTGGATTCGGCTATCGCTTTGAAATGCTGATAGATGCCCTCTTGGGTCGGGCGATTGTAGTACGGTACGACAAGCAGCACGCCGTCAACGCCGGCTTGCTCCGCAATGCGCGTCAAATGAATGGAATGCGCCGTATCGTTGCTGCCCGTACCTGCAATGACGCGAGCACGGCCAGTCGCGCGTTCCACGACGAACCGGAAAAGCGCTTCCTTCTCGCCATCCGTTAGCGTCGGGGATTCGCCCGTCGTGCCGGAAACAACCAAACTGTCGCTTTTTTTCGCATCGATCAAATAATCAACCAGTCTACCCGTCGCTTCCCAATCGATTGCGCCGACCTCGTCGAACGGGGTTACCATTGCCGTAATTAATCTTCCGAATTGCATGCGGTCTCCTCCTAGATCCTACAGCCGACTTCTACCTGCGTGCGGCCCTGGCATGAACCTTGCAAAAAATCCGAACGCCGCAAATCGGCGTTCGGCCTAGCTTCTATTCGTGAAGAGCGAATTTGGCATGCAGCGCGCGCAGCGCTCCGGCCATATCCGACTCTCTTACGAGCACCCAAATTGTCGTGTTGGAATCCGCCGATTGCAAGATCGGAATTCCTTGCTCCGTCAATGCTTCCACGATTCGAGCCATGATACCCGGCACGCCGTTCATGCCACCGCCGATAACGGACACTTTGGCGCATCCTCTAACGGCAACTGGCGCAAAACCGATTGCACGCAAAATCGTAATCGCTCGTTCGGCGTCTTCGTCGAATACGGTATACACCGCTCCGCTCGGCGTCACGTTGATAAAATCAACGCTGATCTGATGCTTCGCCATCGCTTGGAAAACGTGCAGCTGCACGTCAGCAGGTCCTTCCTGCGCATGAACGGTAATTTGCGTTACGCCGCTAACATGCGCAACGCCAGTTACATGACGGTCCTTGACCAGTGCCGCTTGTCGCGCGTCCGTAATATCGGTAACGAGCGTGCCTTCGTCTTCCGAAAACGTAGAGCGCACGCGGAGCGGAACCCGAGCTTGCTGCGCGATCTCGACCGCGCGAGGGTGAATGACTTTGGCGCCCAAGCGAGCCATGTTGCAAATTTCCGCATAGCCGACAACGGTGAGCGGGCGCGCATCTTCGACGATTCGCGGATCGGCGGTGAGAATGCCGTTGACGTCGGTGTAAATATCCACGCGCTCCGCATGAAGGGCTGCGCCAAGCGCCGTTGCCGACGTATCGCTGCCGCCGCGGCCAAGCGTGGTAAGATCCCCATCTTCGGTCACGCCCTGGAACCCGGTGACGACGACGACCTTGCCTTCATTAAGATGACGTTCGATTTTCTCCGTGCGTATTTCGAGAATACGAGCACGGCCGAATTGATTGTCCGTGATCATGCCTGCGCCGCCGCCAGTCAAGGCGACAGCCGGGATAGAACGGCTCTGCAGTAGGCTGCACAAAGTGGCCGCGGAAATAATTTCTCCGCAGCCAAGCAGCAAGTCCCTCTCCCGCGACGGCAGTGAATCGCCATTGTCGCGTATGAAACCGAGCAGCGTATCGGTTGCGTAGGGTTCGCCTTTGCGCCCCATAGCCGACACGACTACGACCAGCCCATACTGCTGACTGCGTTCGCGCTCGATATGCTTGATAACAAGCTCGCGCGCTTCCGGCGTAGACAACGACGTGCCGCCGAACTTCTGAACTAAGATGGGCATGTTCAAACCTCCGTTATCGACCGAAAGACGAATGTCAGACCGTCGCGAAAGGCAACCCGCTGTAATTAGCAAGTTCTGATTAGCTTGCGATATCTCGACGACTTGCATGGCGTTCCATGCCCCGCCTATAAGCAAATCTACCGAACGATTCACATGTTAAAGCCGCGCCGCGAACCATAAGGCCCGCGGCGCAAACGACCGGCAAATCCAGCCGGTTCCCTTCTGCTTCGGCGGCAAGCAAGCGCTAAGCCTACTCCCCGCTGGTCAACGAGAACTCCGTCAGGAGATCGGACAGCAGTGTCTTCACGTCTTCTAGGTCGTTATAGTTTATTGTGCTGCGTAGACAGATTCCGATTGTCCTTAGACGACAGCTATACGTGCGCATCTCTATAAAGGCCGAAGGACAAACGTTATGTCGCTCGCCGCGAACAACGCCGTCCTACATCGGATTATAAAGATAAACAAAATTCGCAATTCTTCAGTTAATTAGATATTAAATATGATACCGCTCCAACAACAGAGGCTGCAGTTGTTTGCCTTGAAGCGCGGCTTCGCAAGCCTCCGGAACGAGATCCATGCTGGCTACGAGCGAATTCGGCTTCTGGACCCAATTGTCCTGCCCGAACGGAACGAAATAAACATTCTTCGTCACAAGCAGCTTTGCGATATTCGCCGCGTTAAGCCCAAGCCCGTCATTCGTCGAGATCGCGATGACCAGCGGGCGCTGGTTCCGCATTTGCGACTTTGCAGCCATAAGTACCGGACTATCGGTCATCGCATTCGCCAATTTGCTCGTCGTATTGCCCGTGCAGGGCGCGATGACGAGCACGTCGAGCAGTTTGGAAGGTCCAAGCGGCTCGGCTTGCACGATCGACGTAATCAACTCATTGCCCGTGATCGATCTTAGCTGTTCCTGCCAGCTGGCGGACGTGCCGAATCTCGTATCCGTCGTCAAGAACGAGTGCGAGACGATCGGAACGACATTCGCTCCTTCATCCACAAACCGCTGAATAACAGGCATGACCTCTTCAAATGTACAATGAGATCCCGTCAACGCATAACCTACCGTTTTTCCTTGCCATTTCATTGCGCATTCCCCCGCTTACTGGTCTCTTCCATAATTAGCCGACTGAGCACTTCCGCAATGATACGTCCAGCGGTTTTGGGAGCGACTATACCAGGAAGACCGGGGGCGAGCAACGCTTTAATACCCCGCTTCTCGGCAAAACGGAAATCGGTTCCGCCCGGCTTGGAAGCAAGGTCAATTATGACCGCTCGCGATGGCAAATTTGCGATAATTTGCGCTGTGACTATCATAGTCGGAATTGTGTTAAAAAGCAAGTCAATATTCCCCACCTGACGGATGAGATCCTTGAGGTAAAACGGCTCAAAACCCATCTCGTACGCCCTTGCATAGTGCTCTTCTTTCCGTATGCCTACCTTCACTTTCGCCCCTAAACCTTGCAGCGTTCTCGCTAGCGTAAGTCCCGTTCTGCCGATGCCGAGCACCATGGACGAAGAACCGTGGATCGTAATGTCCGTATTCTGAATGGCCATCATGATGGCGCCTTCCGCCGTCGGAATCGAATTGTAGATCGCGACATCGTCGCGGTCGAACAGCTCCACAAGCGCTATCCCGTGCTTGCCGCACAATTCGCGCAAATAAGGCTTCGCCATCCCGGCGTAAACGGTGCTATGTTTCGGCAACTTCGAAACTTCTTGGCTTGTCAAGATCAGCTCCTGATCGCTGAATACGGTCATGATCTTTCCGTCGTCATCCGTGCCAACGGCCGGCAAAATAAGGGCATCGGCCGATTGGAACAGTTCTTGGCTATACTCGGCTTGGATCGCTCCGTCTAGCGGAGTACGCAATTGGTCAAAGCCGGCGACCGTTACGGATGCATCTAGCTCCGTCAACTTGCGGATCACCTCAAGCTGGCGGGCATCGCCTCCGAGCAGCACGACTTGAACCCCTGTCAGCATTCAGGAATCACTCCTTTCCCCGTGGCTTGCGGCAGCCTTCGCGGGCTTGCCGAATCGCCATTAGCGCACTTGGCTATAGACCATATTATGCAGCAGCCTAAAATGGGTGCGTGCCCCGCATAAGGTTCGACTGAAGGCGATTGTCGCAGGAAATACTCGGCATAAATAAAAAAACCGAAGCCCCCGCTTCGGTTTTTCTTTCATCTATATTGCAGTTACACGCCCGTATGGCCGAAACCCCCAGTCCCGCGCACCGTATCCGGAAGCTCATCCGCTTCTTGGACCGTGACCGCAGGCACAACCTGGAATACCATTTGCGCAATCCGCTCGCCGCGTTCGATCGTGAATGGCTCTTGGCCTAAATTGACGAGCAGCACCTTCACTTCGCCGCGATAATCCGCATCAATGGTACCAGGCGTATTCAAGCACGTGATGCCATGCTTGAAGGCTAGGCCGCTCCTTGGCCGAATTTGCGCTTCGAGTTCGCCGGGCATCGCCATCGCGAAACCGGTCGGAATCAGCTTGCGCTCGCCCGGAACAAGCGTAATGGGCTCACTCACGGCGGCCCTCAGATCAAAGCCGGCCGCAAGCTCGGACATTTTGCTCGGCAGTTCGATCTCTTCGTTGCCCGGGAGCCGTTTGAACAACACGTTATACAAGGCAATCCCTCCCGATCGAAGCTGCCGCCTTATCGTTGCTGCCGACCATCGCGACCGCGAACGGTACGGACAGCATCCATTTCGTGACGTCGCGGATATCGTCCATGCTTACCGCGTCGATGCGGGCCAGCAACTCATCCAGCGTGTAGTGCCTACCGATCATCAGCTCGTTCTTGCCCAGGCGGTTCATTCGGCTGCTGGTGCTCTCAAGACTCAAGATCAGGCTGCCTTTAAGCTGCTCCTTGCCGCGATGCAGCTCTGCGTCGGACAATCCCTTCGCCGACAGTTCCTGCATCATCTCGATTGTCAGGTCTAACACGTCCTTCGTCTGTTTCGGCGCGGTTCCCGCATAGACAGTGAACAAACCGCTGTCCGCATACGAGGTATGATAGGAGTAGACGGAATAAGCCAACCCCCGTTTCTCTCGGATTTCCTGGAACAAACGCGAGCTCATGCCGCCGCCTACCGCGTTATTCAGCAGAATCATCGCGTACAGCTGCGGATCGGCAATCGACAAGCCTGGGAACGTCATGCAAATGTGATTTTGTTCCGTTTTCTTCTGATGGAAGAGATAGGTGCCTTCAAATGCCGGCGCGGTGATCGGGCTATCGGTCCCTCGGTTGGCGAACGCGCCGAAATGACGTTCGAGCAGTTCGATCAGCGCTTCTTTCTCCACATTGCCCGCCACCGCAATGACCGTATTATCAATCCGGTAATTACTCTTCAAATGATTACGCAGCGTGTCGCTCGTCATCGCCGTTAGCCGCTCTTCCAGTCCGAGAATGGAATATGCCAGCGGGTGATCGCCGTACGATGCGCGCGAAGCTTCGTCATGCACCTTGTCGTCCGGAGTATCCTCGTACATCGCGATTTCTTCAAGAATGACGTTCTTCTCTTTCGCGAGTTCGTTGTCGTCGAACTGGGAATTAAAGAACATATCGGCGAGCGCGTCGACGGCGAGCGGCAAATGCTGGTCCAGCACTTTCGCGAAATAGCAGGTATACTCCTTGGCCGTGAACGCGTTCACGTTGCCGCCGATGCCGTCGAACAGGTCGGCAATGTCTTTGGCGGAGCGTTTCTCCGTTCCTTTAAACAGCATATGTTCGATAAAATGCGAGATTCCATTGTTCTCCGGCGTCTCATTGCGCGACCCCGTCTTGACCCAGATCCCGAACGAGACCGACCGGCATGTAGGAATATACTCCACGACGACCCGCAGTCCGTTGCTAAGCGTGTATGTATTCAAGGTTATTCCTCCTCGAGCATTCTCTATATGAAGAGAACCCCCATCATCATGAGCATGATCCTAAAAATCAATGATATCACTATAACAAAATTAAGGCGCGGTCACAACTTGCGGCACACGGTCGGGCGACAGCGTGTCGGATACGGTGCCAAGCGCGTACCCTTTCGCTTTGATCGCCGTGATCAACCCCGGCAGCGCCCCGCTCGCCGAATCGGTCGGATGCATTAGAATCAGGGATCCCGGTTCGATCCTGCTGCCGATCTTGGCGACGATCGAGCTCGGCGAAGGATGCTGCCAATCGACGGTATCGAGCGTCCAAAGCACGGTTTGCAGGCCTTGACCATATGCCACATCCACGGTCATCTGGTTATAATCGCCCGAAGGAGGAGCAAACCAACGGTTTTGCACGCCAAGCGTCGACTTCAGCAACGCTTCGGTTCGCGTAATTTGAGAGAGTTGCGCTTGCCTGGACAACTTGCTCATGCTCGGATGCGAATATGCGTGGTTGGAGATCTCGTGACCTTCCGCCTGAATGTGTTTGGCCAAATCCGGATTGTTCATCAGCCATGTACCGTCGAGAAAGAAGGTCGCTTTGACGCCCCCCTTTCGAAGCGTCTTCAGCATCGGTTCCACATATTCATTCCCCCATGCGACGTTTATCATGAACGAAGCCATCTTCTTGTTCGGATTTCCCCGGTAAATCGGGACCGCTCCCAGATCGTCAAGCCCGACGGCCGGCGGCGTTTCCTTATATACATAATCGATCGGCGTATGCAACGGCGCATGTTTCATCCGTTCCATCGTACGCTCTACGTCGATCTCCAATCCGTTATACCCGGGAATCGCTTTCCAAATACGGTCAACCTGTGCATTGATCGGCTTAACGCGCGTCTTCGCCGCCTCTTCTTCGATTGTCTTGCGCAGCGTCCGATCTCCCGGCGACATGGACAAGTTCGCGAACGCCTCTCGCGCCCCAATACCCTGCTTCACGCCGTTTATATAAGCCGTCCAATCTCCGCTCCATTGAACCGCGATCAACAGCGTCCCCATCATAATCGCCATCGCGACCATCTTTCCCAGCTTCATGACGTTCGTCCCACCCTTCTCTTTCATCCTATTACAGCTTGGACGGAAATATGAACGAGCAGGTGTGGGGGATGTTGGAAAACAAAAAAAGAGACAGATATGACTCTGGCTCTTTCTTCGACGATATAAAGGAGAGAGCGGCGACGTCCTAAGACTGCGCCTGCTCTTCTTGTTGAGCGACCAGCAATACTTTGCGGGACAAGTTGACGCGGCCTTGATTGTCGATCTCCGTTACCTTGACGGTAAATTGATCGCCGATCTTCACGGCATCCTCAACTTTCGCCACCCGTTCGGTCGACAGCTGGGAGATGTGAACTAGGCCGTCTTTACCTGGCAAAATTTCCACGAACGCGCCGAATTTCTCGATCCGTTTGACCGTACCCAAGTAAATTTCGCCGACGATGACTTCGCGGACGATGCCTTCGATGATCTGCTTCGCGCGCTCGTTCGCCGCTTGGTTGGAGGAAGCGATGAACACTTTGCCATCTTGTTCGATATCGATTTTGACGCCGGTCTCTTCGATAATCTTGTTGATGACTTTGCCGCCTGCGCCGATGACATCGCGGATTTTGTCCGGATTGATGTTCATGATGACGATCTTCGGCGCGTACTGAGACAGCTCTGTGCGCGGCTTCTGCATGACTTCGTTCATCTTGCTCAAAATGTGCATACGGCCTACGCGAGCTTGCTCGAGCGCTTGCGTCAAAATCGCGCGGTCGATGCCGTCGATTTTGATGTCCATTTGAATCGCTGTCACGCCTTCAGGCGTACCCGCGACTTTGAAGTCCATATCGCCGAGGTGGTCTTCCATGCCCTGAATATCGGACAGGATGGAGAAATGCTCACCATTCTTGATGAGACCCATAGCCACGCCGGCTACCGGTGCCTTGATCGGTACGCCCGCATCCATCATTGCCAGCGTGCTCGCGCAAATACTTGCTTGGCTCGTGGAACCGTTCGACTCCAGCACTTCGGATACGAGGCGAATGGTGTACGGGAATTCGGATTCCGGCGGAATGACTTTGGAGAGAGCGCGCTCGCCCAAAGCGCCATGTCCGATCTCGCGGCGGCCTGGAGGACGTAGCGGTCTCGCTTCGCCGACGCTGAACGGCGGGAAGTTGTAATGGTGCATGAAACGCTTCGTTTCTTCCAGGTCGATACCGTCGAGAATTTGCACGTCACCTAGCGCGCCAAGCGTACAAATGCTGAGCGCTTGCGTCTGTCCCCGCGTGAACAGACCGGAACCGTGCGTGCGCGGCAGAAGCGCGACGTCGCATTCGATTGGACGAATCTCGTCCAGCGCGCGGCCGTCGGGACGCACTTTGTCGTGCGTGATCAGTCGCCGAACTTCTTCCTTGACGATATCGTACAGCACTTCCTTCACGTCGCCGAGCAACTCAGGCGTCTCCGCGTATTCGACTTCGAAATGAGCGATCGTCTCCGCATTCGCCGCGTCGATGGCATCCTGGCGCGCGTGCTTCTCGTGAATGCGGACGGCTTGTACAAGACGTTCCGAAGCGAATGCGCGAACTTGCTCGTTCACCTTCGCATCCGGTTCATGAAGTTTGACTTCCATTTTCGGCTTGCCGGCAACAGCTACGAGCTCTTCGATCTTCGCGACGATCTTGCGAATTTCATCATGCCCGAACATGATCGCTTCCAGCATCACGCTCTCCGGCACTTCGTTCGCTTCCGCTTCAACCATCATAATGGCATCTTTCGTGCCCGCGACGACGACATAAATGTCGGTCTTCGATTCTTGCTCGATCGTAGGGTTAATAATAAACTCGCCGTCGATTCGTCCGACGATAACGCCGCCGATCGGTCCGTTGAACGGCACGTCCGAGATCGACAACGCCGCCGACGTTCCGATCATCGCCGCAATCTCCGGCGGGCAGTCTTGGTCGACGCTCATGACGATATCCGCGATTTGAACTTCGTTCCGGAACCCTTCCGGGAACAACGGACGAATCGGTCGGTCGGTCAAACGGCTCGCCAAAATCGCTTTCTCGCTCGGACGGCCTTCGCGTTTAATAAATCCGCCTGGAATTTTGCCTACCGCGTACAGTCTTTCTTCGTAGTTCACCGTAAGCGGGAAAAAGTCCAGCTTTTTCGGTTCATTCGAAGCCGTTACCGTACACAGGATAACCGTCTCGCCGTAACGGACCGTCACCGCCGCATTCGCTTGTTTCGCCAATCGTCCCGTCTCCAAAATAAGCGGACGTCCGCCTAGCGACATTTCAACACGCTGTATCATGAAATCCCTCCTTGCTGCACCTGAGGTCTCTCCCCCGATGGCTGCAGTTCTATCAGTTTGCAAGTTGATATAAGAAAAGCTCCCGCAAAAGTTGGAGCTTATCAATTAGGATCGATCCGTCACTCCGTCGTGAAGCGGAACCGCAATAACCCCATTATGTAGCTTTTCATCCAAGGCGGCTAACCATACTCCGTCCTTTCCTCGGACAAGTCCTTTACGTTACAAAAAGCAACCCGGCGAGGCCATCCTTACGAATGGCCCAACAACCAGGTTGCTTTTTCCCCGCATGTTATCGGCGAAGACCGAGTTTTTCGATCAGTGCGCTGTAACGTTTAACATCTTTGTTTTTCAGGTAAGCCAGCAGTTTACGGCGCTGACCAACCATCTTAAGCAGACCGCGGCGCGAGTGGTGATCTTTCTTGTGCGTCCGAAGATGATCTGTCAAGTTCACAATGTTTTGCGTCAGGATAGCGATTTGAACTTCCGGGGATCCGGTATCGTTCGCATGAGTTTTGTGCTCGTCGATCAGTTGGTGCTTGCGTTCTTGCGTAAGTGCCATCCTTGTTCACCTCCTTGTATCATAATCGCCGATTGCCTCGCCGATCGTCCCGGTGAAAGCACGATGGCCAAGCAAAGGTTCAGTGCGCAGCATACTTGGTAAAATCCGCTTCAACTACGCAACGTTTAAGAGTATACCACAAGCCATACCGAAAAGTAAATGGAGTCCGCTATTAATTTGATATAAGGATAGAGCGGGCCTCTTCCGCGTCGGCTTTGATTTGCGCGATGAGCGCATCGATCGATTCGAACTTCCGCTCCGCGCGCAAGAATGCAATCAGACGCAACGTGACGGTCTTGCCATACAGGCTTTCATGAAAGTCGAATAAATGCGCTTCGAACACGGGCTCGGGCAAGTGTTCGTGGAAGGTTGGCTTGACGCCGATATTTAGAACCGCGTCGTAAAGCTGGCCGTCGACCTCCGCGCGAATCGCGTAAACGCCGATCTTGGGCACCACGTACGATGCGCTCGGTTGCACGTTCGCCGTTGGATAACCGATCGTTCTCCCACGTCCTTCCCCTTGCACGACCGTGCCGCGGACCGCGTAAGGCGCTCCGATCAGTTCGGCCGCAACTTGAGGCTTTCCTTCCGCCAACATCGCCCGTATCCGGGTGCTGCTTACTTTCTCGCCATCCAGCAAAAAAGGTTCGATGACGCTCACTTCGATCGCTTGCGGTTCGCACAGTTCGCGCATGACCGAAGCATTGCCCGCCCCTTTGGCTCCGAACGCGAAATCGAAGCCGACAACGACGCGGCCGACTTGAAGCGGACGCAAGATGTCGTGAACGAACATGCTTGGCGATACCGCCGCGAACGCCAAATCGAACTGCACGACGAATACGATGTCGACGCCGAGCCGTTCGAAACATTCCAGCTTGTCGGCGAGCGGCGTAAGCGCCGATACATACTGCCCGGCGCTATGTCCCAACACTTCCTTCGGATGCGGATGGAACGTCATGACGGCTGCTTTCGCGCCGCTATCACGCGCCGATTCCACCGCCGTGAGGATGACGTTCTGATGTCCGCGATGAACGCCGTCGAAATGGCCGATCGCGATCGTTGTCGGTTCTGCGTCTTCCAACTCGCCGGCCGTTAGTGGATAATGCAACGAAATGATTTTCAAGAGCTACACCTGCTTTACGTTCTTCGTCTCAACTAGGCTGTTCCGCAATACGATGCATACGCGCACGGCCAAGGGTTTATACGGGCGTAAATACTTTGACGGGCTTCAGCGTCTCGTTCTCCGCATCGGGTTCGTACACGCCCAGGAACATCCCGTCGTTGCCGTAAAGACGAATGAGCGATGACTCGCGCAGCGCCGCTTCCTCGATGCGAACATACTTGAAGGCGATCCTCTTGCCTTGAAGCGCGTTACGCGCCGTGATCTCGCCGACGTCGCCGCGAGGCATATAATCAAGCGGTGCGTCCGCGGGGATCAGCTTGTCGGCAATCCCCCCGCTAGCCTGTAGCTCGCGGAGTTGTTCCAACGTCACGCAATCCGCTTGGGTCAAGCCGCCGGACATCGTGCGCACCAGCTCCTTCATCGTTGCCGGCATACCCAGTAGCCGGCCGATGTCGACGCATAACGTCCGAATATATGTACCCTTGGAACAAACGACCGCGAAACGAATCTCCGGGTAATCCTGCTCCAAATCCGCGCTGATTAGCGTGATCTCGTGAATCGTGACGCGTCGGGATTTACGTTCGACGACCTTGCCTTCGCGAGCGAGCTCGTACAACCGTTTCCCGTCCACGCGTACGGCCGAGAACATCGGCGGCACCTGTTCGATCTCCCCGACGAATGAAGCTAACGCCTCGCGCAGCTGCCCCTCCGTTAACCGGATGCCGGGCCGGTCTTCCAGCACCGTGCCCGTCATATCCTCCGTATCGGTCGCAATGCCGAGCTTAAGTACCGCCTCGTATGCCTTCGGACGCTCTTGGACGTATTCGACGACCCGAGTCGCGCGGCCGACGCAGATCGGCAGCACGCCGGTTACTTGCGGATCGAGCGTTCCGGTATGGCCGATACGCTTGATTCTCAGTATCCCTCTGGCCTTGGCCACCACGTCGTGGGACGTCCAGCCAGCGGGCTTCCATATTGCCAAAATCCCGTCCGTCATCCTTTTAAAGCCTCGCTAACCGCTTGAATAACCTGGTTAACCGCGTCCTGCATCGCCATATCCAATCGGCAGCCTGCAGCCCTCACATGACCTCCGCCACCGAACGTCTGGGCGATCGCCGATACGTTGGCCGCCCCGGACGAACGAAGGCTTACCTTCACGCAACCGTCTGCCGCTTCCTTAAAGAGCATGCCGACATCGACGCCTTCGACGTTCCGCGCGTAGTTCACGAGTCCTTCCAGGTCTTCGCTCGTCGCTCCCGTCGCTTCGAGATCCGCATGACCAACCGTGATCCATGCGATGCGGTTATCGGCAGAGAAGGTCAGGTTCGCAAGCCCGCGCTGCAGAAGGAGTAGCTGCGCTTTCGTCATTTTCTCCAGCAAATGTTCGGCCAGCAGATGTCCCGATACGCCTAGCGTTAAAATGGCGGAAGCAATCTGCATGACGCGCGGCGAGGTGCTGGAATAGCGGAATCCTCCCGTGTCGGTCAACAGGCCCGTATAGACGGCCGTGCCTGCCTCAACGTCAAGCGGAATCCCGGCGTGTTCGATAAGGTCATACAAAATTTCGACCGTTGCAGCCGCATCCGCTCGGATCAAATTCACGGTTCCGAAATGGTCGTTCGTTGGATGATGATCAATGTTGAGCAAGCCGCAACCTTGCGCGAACCGTTCGGAAACGAGACCAATCCGCTTATAATCCGCGCAATCCACCGCGATAATGCGGTCGAAACGCGCTTCATCGGCAACCTCGTTCATGTTCTGAATATAGGAAGAACCTTTCAGATAGCCTAGCCGCAGCGGAACCGCGCTCTCGTTCATCATGACGAACGTCTTGCCCAGCTTGGCTAGCAGCCAGGCGGTCACCAGCGTTGAACTGATGGCATCTCCGTCGGGCTGGACGTGGGAAACGATCAGAAAGTGTTCGCCTCCCCGCATAAACGCAAGCGCCTGTCCCAATTGTTCCGCGTATGCAGGAAATGACGGCATGCCCGCCGTCATTGTCCATTACCTCCATCATTCAATTGGCCGAGAATCGACGTGATCCGGCTGCCGTACTCGATGCTGCTGTCGAACTTGAAGATCAGCTCCGGCGTATGGCGGAACCGGATCCGCTTGCCGAGCTCGGAGCGGATGAACCCGGTGCTTCTCGATAGCGCCTTGAGCGTCTCTTCCTTCTGCTCGTCATTGCCGAGCACGCTGAGGAAGACTCTCGCCTGGGACAGGTCGCCCGTCACCTCGACCCCCGTCACGGTAATAAAACCGATCCGGGGATCTTTCAGTTCCGTCTGGATGATGGTGCTGATTTCTTTCTTGATTTGTTCTCCGACACGCCCTACGCGAATTTTCGCCATAGGTTAATCACCTCTCAACTTTTTCCATGATGTAGGCTTCGATCGTGTCTCCCTCTTTCAAGTCGTTATAGCGGTCAAGCGTAATGCCGCACTCGTAGCCTTGCGAAACATCTTTGGCATCATCCTTGAAGCGCTTGAGCGTCTCGATTTCGCCTTCGAATACTACGATACCGCCGCGGATTAAGCGGGCCTTAGCATTTCGGGAAACTTTGCCCGATGTAACCATACAGCCTGCAATCGTGCCGACTTTGCTGACTTTGAAGATGTTCCGAACTTCAGCTTGACCGATAACCACTTCTTTGAAGATCGGATCCAGCATCCCTTTCATCGCGTGCTCGATCTCGTCGATCACGTTATAGATGATGTTGTGCAGGCGGATGTCGACTTTCTCCTGCTCTGCCGTCGCCAGCGCTTGCGGTTCAGGACGAACGTTGAAGCCGATGACGATCGCGTTGGATGCGGATGCGAGGTTGATATCGGATTCCGTAATCGCGCCTACGCCGCTATGGATGACTTTAACGCGAACGCCTTCAATATCGATTTTGGCCAGGGAGCCTTTAAGCGCCTCCGTCGAGCCCTGTACGTCGGATTTGATAATGACGAACAGGTCTTTAATTTCGCCATCTTTGATATGTTTATACAGATCGTCGAGCGTAACGCGGGAATTCGCGCCAAGCTCGGTCTGGCGATGCTTGATCGCGCGGCGTTCCGCGATAGCGCGCGCCTTGCGCTCGTCTTCAAAGGCGAGGAATGGATCGCCCGCGAGCGGCACTTCCGTCAGGCCCGTAATCTCGACCGGCGTACTTGGTCCAGCTTCCTTCAGACGGCGGCCCTTATCATTGACCATCGCGCGAACGCGACCGAAACAGTTGCCCGCAACGAACGCATCCCCGATCTTGAGCGTGCCATGCTGGACAAGCACGCGCGCTACCGGACCTTTGCCTTTATCAAGCTCGGCTTCGATGACCGTACCGCGCGCCCGCTTGTTCGGGTTCGCTTTGTAGTCGTTCACTTCGGCTACGAGCAGAATCATCTCAAGCATCTCTTCGAGACCGATACGCTGTTTCGCGGAAACATTGACGAAAATCGTATCGCCGCCCCACTCTTCCGGCACGAGCTCGTATTCGGTGAGCGCTTGCTTGATTTTGTCCGGATCGGCATCAGGTTTATCGATCTTGTTCACCGCGACGATAATCGGCACGCCTGCCGCTTTCGCGTGGTTGATCGCCTCAACGGTCTGCGGCATGACGCCGTCGTCCGCTGCCACGACGATGATCGTAATATCCGTTACTTGGGCGCCGCGGGCGCGCATGAGCGTAAACGCTTCGTGGCCCGGCGTATCCAGGAACGTGATTTTTTTATGGTTAATTTCGGTTTGATATGCGCCGATATGCTGCGTAATGCCGCCGGCTTCGCCCGTCGTTACGCTCGTCTTGCGGATGGCGTCGAGCAACGTCGTTTTGCCGTGGTCAACGTGACCCATGATCGTGACGACCGGCGGACGGCTTTCGAGCGTTTCCTCTTCGTCCTTCTCCTCGAACGTTTCGAACGCGTCTTCTTCTACCGGAATCTTCACTTCGACTTCAACGCCGTATTCGGTGGCGATCAGTTGAACCGTGTCGATGTCGACCTCTTGGTTGATCGTCGCCATAACGCCGAGGAAGATGAGTTTCTTGATGACCTCGGAAGCGTCTTTATGAAGGAGCTTCGCTAGATCGCCGACCGTCATCTCGCCGCGTACGATAATCTTCTTCGGCGTGTTGTCGACTTTCTCTTTGCGCTCCATCTGATGGCCGCCCTTGCCCCGGCCGCCCTTGCCGCGATTGCCGCCTCTGAAGTTGCCCGTACGGTTATCATCAAATCCGCGGTTGTTGCCGCCGTAGCTATTGCCGCCCGGCTTCTGCGGTTTTCTCGCGCCGCCAGCGCCGCGATTACCACCTTGGCCGCCTTGGCCGCCTTGGCCGCCTTGGGAACGTCCTCCGAAATCGGAACCGCCCGAAGAAGGAGCCGGACGGTCAAACGTACGCCCTTGGCCTCCAGCGCTGCTCTGTCCTTGCGGACGGCTGCCTTGATAACCGCCGCCTTGACCGCCTTGGCCCTGCGGACGGCTGCCTTGGTAACCGCCTCCTTGACCGCCGCCTTGGCCTTGCGGACGACTGCCTTGGTATCCGCCGCCTTGGCCTTGCGGACGGCTGCCTTGGTATCCGCCGCCTTGACCGCCTTGGCCCTGCGGACGGTTACCTTGATAACCACCGCCTTGACCGCCTTGGCCTTGCGGACGGCTGCCTTGGTAGCCACCGCCTTGACCGCCTTGACCTTGCGGACGGCTGCCTTGGTAGCCACTGCCTTGACCGCCTTGGCCGCCTTGACCTTGCGGACGGTTGCCTTGGTAGCCACTGCCTTGACCCGGACCGCGGCTTCCGCCCTGTCCGCCTTGGCCTTGCGGACGGCTGCCTTGATAGCCACCGCCTTGACCCGGACCGCGACTTCCGCTTTGACCGCCTTGGCCTTGACCGCCTTGGCCTTGACCTTGACCGCGGTTGCCTTGGTAACCGCCTTGACCTTGCTGACCTGGGCCGCGGCTTCCGCCTTGGCCTCCTTGACCTTGTGGACGACTGCTTTGCGGACGGCTTTGTTGTCCGCCTTGGTTTGGTGTGTTTGAGTTAGTTTTAATGGACGTATTCCCCTGTCGTTCATAATTCGATTCGGCTTGCGCCGGTTTCGTTTCCTGTCCTTGCGCGGTCTGCTCTTGCGGCCGTTGCTGTACCGGACGGTTCTGCTGACTTTTGGATTCCTGTTGGGACGGACGGGCCGCAGAAGCTACGCTCGCGCCCTCTTGCGCCCTTTTGACGGCCGCGTTCTGTTTAATATTTCGGAAGAAGCCTTCGACTTTACTCACCATTTCGTTTTCCATTACGCTCATATGATTATTCACCGGCTGATCAAGACGCTTCAAAATCGTGATGATCTCCTTGCTGCTCATATTAAGCGATTTGGCATATTCGTAGACGCGCAATTTATCTTTATCCTTGCTGTCTGGCTGTTTAGTCAATACTCTCCACCTCCGAAGATTGGATTAAACTTCGTTCGATGCCGGCAGCAAAACCTCCGTCCGTCACGGCGACGAGAACCCGCTCCGCTTTGCCTATGGCGCGTCCGATCGAGTCCCGGTCGAGCGCCTCGATATGTTTCACATTATAGGACGAACATTTGTCGCGATATTTCTTCTTCGTGTTGTCCGATGCGTCGGCAGCCACGATAACGATCTTCGCATTGCCTTGACGAATGGTCTTCAGGACCGTCTCGTCGCCCGTCACCAACTTGCCCGCCCGCATGGCCATACCTAGAAGAGATAGCGTTTTATTCATCGTCATCCGCCCGATCTTTGGCCGCGATAAACTCATCCTCGACCGCGATAAAATCCTGCTCGAGTTGATCATAAATCTCCGTGCTGACCGGCTGTTTGAGCGCACGGTCCAGCGCCTTCGACTTCTTAGCCAGCTTGAAGCACGACACTTTGCCGCACAAGTAAGCGCCTCTCCCGGCTTTCTTACCCGTTAAGTCAATCAGCACCGCTTCATCGGGCGTACGCACGACCCGAATCAGTTCTTTCTTCGCCAGCATTTGCTGACAAGCCACGCATTTGCGCAGCGGGATTTTTCTTGGTCTCACCGCTACTCCCCCTAATCGAAAACATTGGCCCGAAAAGGGCCCTTCGCTTAATCGATCGAGACGGAGTCCTGGTGCATCGTGCTCATCGGCGATTTCGGCCGGCCGAACTCTTGCTCGGCTTGGGTCTCGCTCTTGATATCGATCTTCCAGCCGGTCAGCTTCGCGGCAAGGCGGGCGTTCTGGCCTTTAATGCCGATCGCAAGCGACAGCTGATAATCCGGCACGATGACGCGCGCCATTTTCTCCTGCTCATACACGATAACCTCGAGCACCTTTGACGGGCTGAGCGCGTTCGCTACATATTCTTCCACGTTCTCCGACCAGCGAACGATATCGATCTTCTCGCCCTTCAGCTCCGTAACAATAGTTTGTACCCGCATTCCTTTTTGACCGACGCAGGAGCCGACCGGATCGACTTCCGCATTGCGGGAATGGACGGCAATTTTGGAACGGAAGCCCGCTTCGCGCGCGACCGAACGAATCTCGACGACGCCGTCGTAAATTTCCGGCACTTCGAGCTCGAACAAGCGTTTCAGCAACCCCGGATGGGTCCGGGAGAGGAAAATCTGCGGTCCCTTGGTCGTGTTCTCCACTTTTGTGATGAACGATTTGACGCGGTCGCCGTGCTTGAACTTGTCGGTTGGCATCAGTTCGGTCAGCGGCAGAACCGCTTCCACCTTGCCGAGGTCGACGAACAAGTTGCGGACGTCTTGACGTTGTACGATCCCGTTGACGATGTCCTCTTCCTTGTCGATATAAGCGTTATAAATGAGACCCCGCTCCGCTTCGCGAATGCGTTGGGTCACGACTTGCTTAGCGGTTTGCGCCGCAATCCGTCCGAAATCGCGCGGCGTGACTTCGATCTCCGCGATGTCATCGAGCGTATAATGCGGGTTGATCGCGCGTGCGGCTTCGACCGAAATTTCCAGCCTCGGATCGAACACCTCATCGACGACCGTTTTGCGCGCATATACTTTAATGACGCCGGAGTGCCGGTTAATATCCACCCTGACGTTCTGGGCGGTGTTGAAATTGCGTTTGTAGCTGGAAATCAATGCCGCTTCAATCGCTTCAATTAAAATGTCTTTCGCAATGCCTTTCTCTCTTTCGATTTCCGACAGCGCTTCAATAAACTCCATGCTCATTGGAAATGAGTTCCCCCTTTCAATTCGTTCCGTCCGCCCATCCCGCGCTGGGCGCGATCAAAATACGATGGCGAGCCGGGCGCTTGCGACTTTGGCATATGGAAGGGCGTGTTTCTTCTTGCCGACTTCCACGACCAGCTCGTCGCCTTCGAACGCAAGCAGCTTGCCTTCGAATTCCTTGCTGCCGTCGATTGGCTCGTAAGTAGTGACAAACACGTGTTTGCCAACCGCTTTGCGCACGTCTTCCGGCTTCTTGAGCGGACGCTCTGCCCCCGGAGAAGATACTTCGAGGAAATAAGCATCCGGGATCGGGTCGTTCTGATCCAGCTTCTCGCTCAAATACTCGCTGATCCGGCCGCATTCGTCGATATCGATATTGCCTTCCTTGTCCACGAACACGCGCAAAAAGTAATTGCTGCCTTCCTTGACGTATTCAATGTCGACAAGCTCAAAGCCATTCTCGTCTAGAAAAGGGCGAACCATCTCTTCGACGACGGATTTGATTTTGGATGTACTCAAACGTGTGCCTCCCTCGTACAGCTGCGTTGTTCGTATGTATGTTACTTGCGTGCATGACCGGCATGCTCCCGTCGGACGAACGTCGTGCCCGCCGACAGGCATATATACAATCGCATCCCCGTCGTTTGCGGCATGCGTCTTGTCCATGCATAGCGGCAACGGCTGCATTTCTTGAACCGATGCGGATGTTAGTCTTTGCCCGCGCAGTCGAAAAAAGTCGCGGACAAAACGTAAAGAGTGGGTTTCCCCACTCTTCTGCGAAAAAGAACGTATCATCAGCATTACCATAACGAGTATAGCATAACCATGTTGTGGTGACAACCGTTCGCGGCCAGGCAGCTTAGAACAGCGACAGCTGGTTCGACTCCGGCAAGCCCCGGAAACAGCCCATCCCCGTGAGTACTTCCACGATGGTTTTGGTCGCTTTCGATTTCTGCTGAAAATCCTCGATGGACAAAAACTCGCCATGATCGCGCGAAGCCGCGATATTGCGCGCCGCGTTCTCGCCGATACCGGCAATCGCGCCAAACGGCGGAATTAGCGAGTTGCCGTCGACAATAAAGCGGGTCGCGTCCGAGCGGTATAGATCGACCGGCTTGAAGCTGAACCCTCGCGAGGTCATCTCCAGCGACATCTCCAGCTGAGAAACGCTGTTTTTCTCCTTCGGCGTGGCATTGAAGCCCTTGGCCTCGATTTCCATCAAACGGCGCAAGATCGCATCGTACCCTTGGCACAGCAATTCCAAATCGAAATCGTCCGCGCGCACGGAGAAGTAAGTCGCATAGAACTGGATCGGATAATAAAGTTTGAAGTAGGCCGTCCGCACCGCCGAAATAACGTATGCGGCTGCGTGCGCTTTGGGGAACATATACTCGATTTTCAAGCATGAGTCGATATACCATTGCGGCACTTTGCACCGCTTCATCTCCTCGATCCACTCCGGCGTCAAGCCTTTGCCCTTACGCACGCTCTCCGTAATTTTGAAGGCCAGCGAAGCGTCCATGCCCGCTTTATAAATCAGGAATAACATGATGTCGTCGCGGCAGCCGATTACGGTCTTGATCGTGCACGTCTTATTCTTGATTAGTTCTTGCGCATTGCCGAGCCATACGCCAGTCCCGTGAGATAGACCCGAAATCTGGAGCAAGTCGGCAAAGGACGACGGCTTGGTCTCCTCGAGCATCTGTCGCACGAACTTGGTTCCCATCTCCGGTACGCCGTACGTCGCGACCGGTGTGCGAATTTGGCTCGGAAGAACGCCAAGCGCTTCGGTCGAACTAAAGATGCTCATCACCTTGGGGTCGTTCATCGGAATCGTCGTTGGATCGACGCCCGTCAAGTCCTGCAGCATCCGCATCATCGTCGGATCGTCGTGTCCGAGAATATCGAGCTTAAGCAAGTTCGAGTCGAAGGCGTGATAATCGAAGTGGGTTGTTTTCCACTCCGCATTGACGTCATCCGCCGGGAACTGGACCGGGGTAATATCATCCACCTCGATGTAATCCGGTACGACGACGATGCCGCCGGGATGCTGGCCCGTACTCCGCTTAACGCCGGTACAGCCTGCCGCCAGGCGATTCAACTCGGCTCCGCGCCACTTCTTGCCGGTGTGCTCTTCGTATTTCTTGGCAAACCCGTATGCCGTCTTCTCCGCGACCGTGCCGATCGTCCCTGCGCGGAACACGTTCTTCGGCCCGAATAGCACTTTCGTATAGTTGTGCGCCGTCGGCTGGTATTCGCCGGAGAAGTTCAAGTCGATATCGGGAACCTTATCGCCCTTAAAACCAAGGAACGTCTCGAACGGAATATCCTGTCCTTCGCCTTTAAGCGGTCGGCCGCAGTTCGGGCAAATTTTGTCCGGAAGATCGAAGCCCGACGGGTAGCTGCCGTCAAGGAACCACTCGCTGTATTTGCATTCCTCGCTCAGACACGTATAGTGCGCCGGCAACGGATTAACCTCGGAGATGCCGAGAAACGTCGCAACGACCGATGATCCGACGGATCCCCGGGAACCGACGAGATAGCCGTCTTGATTGGATTTCTTCACGAGCCGCTCGGAGATCAAATAGTTCGCGGAGAATCCGTATTTGATAATCGGCACGAGCTCTTTCTCCAAACGCTGCACGACGATATCCGGAATCGGCTCGCCGTACAACCGTTTGGCCGTTTCATAACAAGTGTTGCGAATTTCTTCTTCCGCCCCGTCGATGATCGGACTGAACAGTCCGTTATCGGTCGGACCCCCGGTCGATGGGAACATGTCATACGGCTCGAACCGGTCTGCTAATTCATTGGTGTTCTTGATGACGACTTCATGCGCACGGGATTCGCCCAAGAAAGCAAATTCGCCGAGCATCTCCTTCGTCGTGCGGAAATGCGCGTCCGGTTTGTTCTGATCCTTGAGCGGACTGAAGCCCGTAATGCCATG
Source organism: Paenibacillus methanolicus (assembly GCF_008124765.1). Classification (GTDB taxonomy): domain Bacteria; phylum Bacillota; class Bacilli; order Paenibacillales; family Paenibacillaceae; genus Paenibacillus_Z; species Paenibacillus_Z methanolicus. The sequence continues at coordinate 226,495 of NZ_VNHS01000002.1, forward strand.
GATCGTAATATCGCGGAACATTTTCTCGCGCGGACGCAAATAATGGACGTTGCCCGTCGCGATGACCGGCTTGTTCAGCTTGTCTCCGATTTCGCACACGCGGCGAAGCGCCTGCTCGATCTCCGCGCGGCTGCCGACGAGACCCTTGTCCACTAAATGCATATAGAAACCGACCGGTTGGATCTCCAGCACGTCATAATATTCCGCGACATCTTCGGCTTCTTCGAGCGACTTGTTCAACACCGTCTCGAAAAACTCGCCCTTCTCGCAGCCCGAGATGATTAGCAGTCCATCGCGCATATCGGACAACTTGCTCTTCGGGATACAAGGCACCCGCTTAAAGTACTCCGTATGCGACATCGAGATGAGCTTGAATAAATTCTTCTTGCCGACCGCATTAAGCGCGTAGATGCCGCAGTGGAACGGCCGGGAGTTCGAAATATCGAGACCGACGTAATCGTTGAGCATATGAAGATTCGTAATATTGCGGGCGACGGCGTCGCCGATCAGGCCGTACATGACTCCGCCTAGGGCGATCGAGTCGTCGATGGCGCGGTGATGATTCTCGAGACTGATCTTGTACTTATCCGACAGCGTATTCAGCCGGTGGTTCTTCATGCTCGGATGGAGAAAACGGGCGAGCTCTAACGTGTCGAGTACGGGATTGGTTACCTCCGGCATGCCGAATCTCTTGCACGCCGCTTGAATGAAGCCCATATCGAACTTGGCGTTATGCGCGACGAGCACCGCATCGCCGACGAATTCCACGAATTCACGCAGCTTTGGTTCGAGCTCGGGAGCGCCTTGCACCATTTCGTTCGTAATATTGGTCAGCTGCTGAATGTGGTACGGAATGTCCTCATGGGGATCGATGAACGTCGAGAACCGATCGATCTCCTTGCCTTCCCGCATCTTCACGCCGGCCAGCTCGATGATTGTGTTGTTGATGACCGAGAGACCGGTCGTCTCGATGTCGAATACGACGTACGTCGCCGTCTGCATCACTTCATCTCGCGAATTCAGCACCATCGGTACGGCATCGTTAACGACGTTTGCTTCGAGGCCGAATAACACCTTGATCCCGTTCTTCTTGCCTGCCTTCGCCGCTTCCGGGAAACACTGAATGTTGCTATGGTCCGATATCGCGATCGCTTTATGGCCCCATTTCGCCGCCTGCTTAATATAAACGTCCACCGGCGTGACCGCGTCCATCGTGCTCATCGTCGTATGCAGATGAAACTCGACGCGCTTCTCCGCGGCGTCATCTATCGGCTCGGAAGGCGCTTTGACCTCATGCAAATCGGAAGGCATCATGACGAGCTCCGGCTCCATCATAAACCGGTCGTATTCGATGCGGCCGCGTGCCTTCACCCATTTGCCGTTCGCCAGATTGCTGAGCACCTTGACGTCTTCTTTCGTCTTGGCGAACATTTTCATCGCGATCGAATCCGTGAAGTCGGTCAGGTTGAACGTGAAAAGCGTGCTGCCGTTGCGCAATTCTTTCACCTCAAGGCCGAAGATCGTCCCTTGGACCGTAATCTTCTTCTCTTCCTCGAGAATGTTCATAATCGGCACCGGCGGTTCTTTGATGTCATAGCCCACGACGAGCGGCACTTCGCCTTCATCCAACGGCGGCGCTTCCTCGACCGGCACGCTGTTCATCATGGCCTCGATGACTTCGCGCTCCTCCTGCTGCCGTTTCTGGATAAACTGCTCGATATGCTCGCTGTTGACTTTGCCAACGGTCAGTTTCATCTTGGGCGTCCGTTCGAACTGCCGTTCGAAAAATTGGACCGCCATCTCGTCGATCCGCTTCTTGCGCGCCAGCTCCAGACTGATCTCGTCCATCAGATGAAGCGTCACGAGTCCGCCTTCTGCTTCGAGCTGCGCTTTGCTAAGCCAGCCGTTGACGGACGCGTTGTTCTTCTGAACCCACTCTACGAACGCGGGCCAGTATTCACGCACGATCGTATCCGTATGCAGATCGTCCTCGTACGCGAGCATAATATGAATTTCCGCAATATGGGCGAATTTCGCTTGTACACTGCGACAAAATAAGCTAAACGCCGGCAAAGGCACCAAAGACGCTTTGCGAATGCAAAACGTCCACTCCCGGTTGCTGCGGCTTACGATGACTTTGTCAATATACCCGTCGCTAAAATGCTCTGCCGATAATTGCGGCGACAACTCCGCCTGCTGCATGAGCAGTTCAAATCGTTGTCGCTTATCCCCGGTATGGCTCACCCTTCTTCCTCCCCAAATAAATAATCCCCTACAAGCGGTCGTGATGACGAACAGCGCTTCTGCAACTTGTAGGGGAGTGTCGATCAATATGAAAGGTTACGATATGGCTATATTAATAAGCACGCGCGAAAACGACGGTATGCTGAGCTTCCTCGCCGCAGCATAGGCATTTCGTCTTCTTCTCCGCCGGATCGAACGGAATATTGCGGCTTGTCGCCCCGGTTTCTTCTTTGACTTGCTTCTCGCAAGCGTCGGATCCGCACCAGCCTGCGAGCGAGAATCCGCGCTTCTCTTCCAACAGCGTCTTCATCTCGTCCAGCGTCTCGACCGAATAGAAGTGCTCGGAACGGAACTGCAAGGCTCGATTATACATGTCTGCGTGGATTTCGTCCAGCATGCGCTGCACTTCTTCCAGCAATTGATCCTGCTGGATGATGCGCTTCTCGCCGGAGATTCGGGAGACGAGGACGGCTTGTCCATTCTCCATGTCGCGCGGGCCAAGCTCCAGACGGATCGGAACGCCTCGCATTTCGTACTCGTTGAACTTCCAGCCCGGGCTGACGTCGCTGCGATCATCCACTTTGACGCGTACGCCTGCTTTCTTCAGTTGCGCGAACAACTCGTCCACGCGGCCGACGACCTGCTCCCGCGTCTTCGGCGGTCCGATCGGGATCATGACCACCTGCGTCGGCGCGATTTTCGGCGGCAGCGCGAGACCGCGGTCGTCGCCGTGCACCATAATCAGCGCGCCGATTAAGCGAGTTGAAACGCCCCACGACGTCGTATGGCAATATTGCAGCGTATTGTTGCGATCCAAATATTTGATATCGAACGCAATCGCGAATTTGTCGCCCAAGTAATGGGACGTGCCGGCTTGCACTGCTCGACCGTCTTTCATCATCGCTTCAATAGAATACGTATCGACCGCGCCGGCGAAACGCTCCGACGGCGTCTTCTGACCGACGATGACCGGAATCGCGAGCACTTCTTCCGCGAATTCCTTGTACGTATTCAGCATTTGCATCGTTTCTTGGCGTGCTTCCTCTTCGGTCTCGTGCGCCGTGTGGCCTTCCTGCCACAGGAACTCGCTCGTGCGGAGGAACGGCAGCGTGCGCTTCTCCCAACGAACCACATTCGCCCATTGGTTGATCAGCACCGGCAAATCGCGGTACGACTGAATCCATTTGGAGTACATATGACCGATAATCGTCTCCGAAGTCGGTCGGATCGCCAAACGCTCTTCCAACTTCTCGCCGCCCGCTTCGGTTACCCAAGGCAGCTCCGGGTTAAAGCCTTCGACGTGTTCCTTCTCCTTCTGGAAGAAGCTTTCCGGGATGAAGAGCGGGAAGTATGCATTGCGATGTCCCGTTTCTTTGAAACGGCGGTCGAGGTCGCTTTGGATATTCTCCCAAAGGGCAAAGCCCTCCGGACGGAACACGATACAGCCCCGTACCGGAGAGTAATCCATCAACTCGGCTTTCTTAATAACGTCTATATACCATCTGGAGAAATCCTCGCCCTGCGGCGTAATCTCCGTCACAAACTGCTTCTCTTTCGACATGAACGCTCTACTCCTTCACTCTCACCAATCGCAAAATATCATTATACGTTACGGCCACCATCAGCAGCATGAGCAGCGCGAAGCCGATAAAGTGGACCATGCTCTCCCGGTTCGGATCGATCGGCCTTCGGCGGACCGCTTCAAGACCGAGGAACATCAGCCGGCTTCCATCCAATGCGGGAATAGGCAGTAAATTAAAGATCCCCAAGTATAGGCTGAGCACCGCCGTCCACTTGGTCAATTGTTCGATTCCTTGCTGGGCAATCTGTCCCGTCACCTGCGCGGTACGGACAGGACCGCCTAGATCGTCCATCTTGAATTGGCCAAGGATGAGCTTCTTGAAGCCATCGAAGATCATTATGGTCCAATTTTTCATATCTTGACCGGCAAGCGAGAACGATTCGATAAAACCGGCGGGACGGGTTTCAAAGAATGAAGCCGCGCGAATGCCAACCTTTCCCTCTCCGGTTTCGGGGTCGGGTTCTGGCGTCATCTTGATGTCCAGCTTCTTGTCATCTCGCGTTACGGTGAACGTAATCGGTTTGTTCGGGGATTTACTGATGAGCGCGATCATCTTATCTTGATCCGTGCCGATCGTCTCGCCATTGATCGCGACAATGATATCGCCCGTCGTAAGACCCGACTTGTCAGCCGGTTTTCCCGCGACGATCTCGCCGATAAACAGATGCTTCGGCGTGTCCAGCGGCACGCCGGCCATTTGGAAGAACGCGAAGAACAGCACGAACGCCAATATAAAGTTCATGACCGGTCCGGCCACGATCGCCAAGGAACGCGCGCCAACCGATTTGCTGCCGAATTGCCGGTCGCGCGGAGCAATCTGGGTCTCTCTGCCTTTGGCGATCAGCAGCGCCTGCGGATGAACGTTATACACTTCGCTGACGCCGTCGGCGTTCAACGTCACTTTCAGCCGGTCTTCCAAATCAATCGTCTCGATTTCGCCCCGAATGACGTTCGTTCGCTCGTCTAGACGATCCAAATAAAAGCGGGTCACGCTGTCTGCCGCTATTCGAACGGCGACGGTCTGTCCGGGTTGTATTTCGACCAGTTCCGGATCTTCGCCGGCCATGCGGACGAAACCACCGGCTGGTACGAGCCTTAAGGTGTAACGGGTTTCGCCGCGTTTGATCGAAAACAGTTTCGGTCCGAAACCAATGGCGAATTCTCTAACCAAAATGCCCGCGCGCTTCGCAAAATAATAGTGACCCCACTCATGGATGGTCACAATGACGAAGAATACCAGCACGGTCAAAAAGACGACCTGTATCATGTGCATCGTTTCGAGCCTCCTGTTCGCAACGGCCTGTACTTAGATTATCATTATTCTCCCGTCCGATACAAGAGAACCGGTCTTTCAGACCGCCCCCGCTTCTCTCCTTGCCCATGCGTCCATGGCCGTGATGGCTTCCACGTCTGGAAGGTCCGTCACTTGATGTTTCTCCAATACGGTCTCGATCACGCGCTCGATATCCAGGAAGGCGATTTCCCCCTTCAAGAACCTGTCCACGGCAACTTCGTTCGCCGCGTTGAACACCGTCGGCGCCGAACGTCCCAAACGTCCGCTCTCGAAGGCCATGCGCAGGCACGGATATCGATGAAAGTCCATCTCGCGAAAATGCAGCTTGCCAATCTTGGCTAAATCGAGCGCTTCGGTAGGCGTCGCGCGACGATCGGGATATGTAAGGGCGTATTGAATCGGAACTCGCATATCCGGCATGCCGAGCTGCGCGACGACGCTGTTGTCGACGAACTCCACATACGAATGAATGATGCTCTCCGGATGAATCAGAACGCTGATTTGGTCATAGGATACGCCGAATAGCCAATGGGCTTCAATGACCTCGAGTCCTTTGTTCGCCATCGTCGCCGAGTCGATCGTGATCTTGGCTCCCATCGACCAATTCGGATGATTGAGCGCTTGTTCCACCGTCACGCCGACCAGCTGTTCCCTCGTTTTGTCTCGAAAAGAGCCGCCGGATGCCGTCAGCGTGATCCGTTTAATATCCGCGCGATTTTCTCCGTTCAAACATTGAAAAATCGCGGAATGCTCGCTGTCGATCGGCAGAATCGACACGCCTTTCCGCGCGGCTTGCGACATGACCAGATGTCCGGCCGTTACGAGCGTTTCTTTGTTGGCCAGTCCGATCTGCTTGCCCGATTCAATGGCGGCTAACGTCGCGTTCAAGCCCCTGCTGCCCATAATCGCGGTCACGACCGTGTCGGCGTCGCCGGATGCGGCCACTTCCACGAGTCCCTCCTCGCCATAGACGACGCGAGTACCCGGCGGCAGGAGCGCGGTTGCCTCATCCGCCAACGCTTTCGTAGCTAGACAGACCGTCTTTGGGCGGAACCTGCGGGCTTGTTCGACCAGCAGATTGACGTTCCCACCCGCGGCCAAAGCTTCGATCTCATATAGCTCCGGATCATTCGCCACGACATCCAACGTTTGCGTGCCGATCGAACCGGTCGAGCCGAGAATCGTTAATTTTTTCATCGATGCACACCTATCCTTCTCTTAAAACGGCAGCAGACCGGTCATCAGCAGCAGCGGGAATACGATGATCCAGCTATCGCACCGGTCCAAAACGCCGCCATGGCCCGGAAGAAGCGCGCCGGAGTCTTTAATGCCGCGCACCCGTTTGTAGGCGGATTGAATAAGATCTCCAAGCTGACCGGCGACCGCGGCCAAGATGCCGATCCAGAACGCGTCGGCGAAGCCGATCATATCCGGATAGATCACCGCGAACAACAGAGCGACTGCTAATGATAGCAAGACGCCGCCAATCGAACCTTCGATTGTTTTGTTCGGACTAATCGCCGGCCATAGTTTATGCTTGCCGAACGCCTTCCCGAAAAAATACGCGCCGATATCGGAGGACCAAATCGCGCAGAACGCGACGATCGTAGCCAATAGACCGTGTCCGTTCGCACTGCGCACTTCATGCATCGCCTGAAACCCGATTCCTACGTACATAGCCCCAAGGAGCAGCAGCGCGGCTTCGTCGAGCTTGACTTGATTTTTGGTGAACACGGTTATGCTCAACAAGCCAAACATCAGTAGCCACGCTATAAATTGGCCGGAAGGCTCGTCAATCGACCATTCCTGCCAAGGCAGCATGAACGCCAGCACGCCGGCAAATCCGAGCAGAGAAGCCGGGTTCGTCCAGGACAAACCATTCATACGCACGAATTCGCCATAACCAATAATAGCCAGCAGAAGCAGCAAGCCATAGAAGAACCAGCCGCCTATTATCGTCAGCGCGATAAAAAATCCGCCGGCGATAACGCCGGTAATAATACGTTGTTTCAACTCGTTGTCACGCTCCAGTAAGCCGCCGCGGATTACAATCCGCCATAACGGCGCGCCCTACGCTGATATTCTCGTATAGCTTCATTAAAATGCGCTTCCGAAAATTCCGGCCAATATACATTCGTGAACCACAGTTCGCTATACGCCAACTGCCAGAGCATAAAATTGCTAAGTCGGAGCTCGCCGCTCGTCCGAATGAGCAGGTCCGGATCCGGCATGTCGCTCGATAGCAAGTATTGTTCGAAATGCGATTCATTCAAATCGTCCGGCGATAGCTTGCCTTCGCGCACGTCTTGCCCGATCCGGCGTACCGCTTCCATCATTTCTTTACGGCTTCCGTAATTCAAGGCAAAATTAAGCACAAGTCCCGTGTTGCCCGCGGTCTGCCGTATCGCTTCCTCCACGGCCGCGAGCGTGTGCGGAGGCAAGTCTTCTTTATGTCCCATCATGCGCACTTGCACGTTCTTCTCGATCAGTTCGCTCAATTCGATAGACAGAAACTCCTGCGGCAATTTCATTAGAAACTCCACTTCGGCTTTCGGTCTTTTCCAGTTCTCCGTCGAGAAGGCGTACAACGTTAAAAATTTGACGCCAAGCCGATCCGCTTCCATCGTAATCCGCTTGACGGTCTTCATGCCGGAGTGATGACCCGCAATTCTTGGCAGACCGCGATTTTTCGCCCATCGGCCATTGCCGTCCATAATAATGGCGATATGCTGCGGAATGTTATCGGCATCGAGTACTTCCTGCGAAGCGTCTTCCGGCGCTTTGGCGAATTTCGTTTTCAGTCGCTGAAACATATGTCATCTCCTCCCACCGTAGACGCATAATGGATGCAACAAACCCCACCTATCGGAGGGGCCGGTGAGTTTTGATTATACTTCCATGATTTCTTTCTCTTTGGCGGCTAATACTTTGTCGACTTCCGCCGTGAATTTATCGGTCGATTTTTGGATGTCGTCTTGATGGCGGCGGGATTCGTCCTCCGAGATCTCGCCTTTCTCCAGCTTCTTAATATCGTCGTTCGCGTCGCGGCGAATGTTGCGGATCGCGACTTTCGCCTCTTCGCCAAACTTCTTCGTCAGCTTCACGAGTTCGGCGCGGCGTTCCTCGGTTAAAGCCGGGATCGATAGGCGGATGCTCGCTCCGTCGTTCGATGGCGTTAGGCCCAGATCCGACTTCATAATCGCTTTCTCGATCGCGGATACGGAAGACTTATCCCAAGGCTGGATCATCAATGTGCGGGTGTCCGGCGTATTAATGTTCGCCAATTGATTAACCGGCGTCAAGGCGCCGTAATATTCAACCTGTACACGGTCAAGCAGCGCAGGCGTCGCGCGTCCTGCCCGAAGGGTTGCCAAATCGCGTTTCAGCGCGCCGATCGCTTTATCCATACGTTCTTCCGCGTTTTTCTTGATCGTTTGAGGCACGACTTACACACTTCCTTTCACGATTGTACCGATTTTCTCTCCGAGGACGACGCGTTTGATGTTGCCCTGCTCCGTAATCGCGAACACGACGAGCGGGATGTTGTTGTCCATGCAAAGCGATGTCGACGTGGAGTCCATAACGCCCAGATTGCGGTTAAGCACATCCAGATAGGTCAAGGTTTCGAACTTCTCTGCCGAAGCGTCTTTGAACGGATCTGCCGAGTAAACGCCGTCTACTTTGTTCTTCGCCATCAAAATGACGTCCACTTCGATCTCCGCGGCGCGAAGCGCTGCCGTCGTATCGGTCGAGAAATACGGATTGCCCGTTCCGGCTGCGAAGATCACGACACGGCCTTTCTCCAAGTGGCGAATCGCCCGGCGACGAATATACGGCTCCGCGATCTGCTGCATGGCAATCGATGTCTGTACGCGCGTCGGCACGTCGATCGATTCCAGCGCATCCTGAAGCGCCAGCGAGTTCATTACGGTAGCAAGCATTCCCATGTAGTCGGCAGTCGCACGATCGATGCCTTTGGCCGTTCCTGCGATTCCGCGCCAAATGTTCCCGCCACCGACGACAATCGCAACTTCGACATTCAACGCCACGACTTCCTTCACTTGCTCGGCAATCGACGAAATAACGGATGCTTCAATACCATAACCGATATCGCCGCTTAGCGATTCGCCGCTTACCTTGAGCACAATACGTTTATACACGGGATTTTGCAACTTCTTTACCTCCAATTCGAACCAATCGGGTCCGGTGCTAGATTTAGTATGGCTAAAAAATAAAGGCGGGGCGAACGCCCCGCCCCGCCTAGTGCGTTCGGATTTACAGTTTTGCTTGCGACATAACTTCGGCAACGAAGTTGTCTTCTTTTTTCTCCAGACCTTCGCCCAGCTCGTAACGAACGAAGCGACGGATCGAGATGTTCTCGCCGATCGTGCTGATTTTTTCTTTCAGCAGCGTCGAGATCGTTTTGTCCGGATCTTTGATGAAGTTTTGCTCAAGGAGACAGAACTCCTCGTAGTATTTCGAAAGGCGGCCTTCTACCATCTTCTCGACGATTTTCTCTGGCTTGCCTTCGTTCAGCGCTTGAGCCGTCAGGATTTCGCGCTCTTTGTCGAGCTCTTCTTGAGATACTTCTTCGCGACCAACGAATTTCGGGCTCGCTGCCGCGATTTGCATCGCGATGTCGCGTGCGAATTCGCGGAACTGGTCCGTTTTGGCAACGAAGTCAGTTTCACAGTTGATTTCAACCAGTACGCCGATCCGTCCGCCAGCGTGTATGTAGGATTCAACAACGCCTTCAGTCGCTACGCGACCTGCTTTGTTAGCTGCTGCCGCAAGACCTTTCTCGCGCAGAATTTCAGCCGCTCTCGTCAAATCACCGTTCGACTCTTCCAACGCTTTTTTGCAATCGAGCATGCCCGCGCCCGTTTTTTCACGCAATTCTTTGACTGCACTCGCATTAACTGCCATGGCTATAGACCTCCTGAAGGTTCGTAAGTTTACGTTCAAAAAAAGGGCGGTGAGAGGCTTAACAGCTTCTGACCACCCTTTCTTGCTGTCCTATGAATAAACGACTTAAGCCGTCGTTTGCTCGCCTTGGTTTGCTTCAACGATTGCGTCAGCCATTTTCGCCGTGAGAAGCTTAACAGCGCGGATTGCATCGTCGTTGCCCGGGATAACATAGTCGATTTCGTCCGGATCGCAGTTCGTGTCAACGATACCTACGATTGGGATACCGAGTTTGCGAGCTTCCGCAACCGCGATACGCTCTTTACGCGGGTCGATGATGAACAGCGCGCTTGGCAGACCTTTCATGCCTTTGATACCGCCGAGGAATTTCTCAAGACGATCTTTCTCTTTGCGGAGAATGATAACCTCTTTCTTAGGCAGTACGTTGAACGTGCCGTCCTCTTCCCACTTCTCGAGGGTTTTCAGACGATCGATACGTTTTTGGATCGTTTGGAAGTTAGTCAGCGTGCCGCCGAGCCAACGTTGGTTAATATAGAAGTTGCCGCAACGCTCTGCTTCTTCTTTAACCGAATCTTGAGCTTGTTTTTTCGTGCCGACGAAAAGGATCGTGCCGCCTTCTTCCGCTACCGAGCGAACGAAGTTGTAAGCCTCTTCGACTTTCTTAACTGTTTTTTGCAGGTCGATAATGTAAATGCCGTTACGTTCTGTGAAGATATAGCGATCCATCTTTGGGTTCCAACGACGAGTCTGGTGACCGAAGTGTACCCCAGCTTCGAGAAGCTGTTTCATGGAGATAACTGCCATATTCAACACCTCCTGGGTTTGGTTTTGTGTTATCCTCCGTCCGATCTCATCTTCCGTCAAAACTTCGGCCGAGCCGAAGCACCCTTGACGAAATTAATCGACGTGCGTTTTTAACACCGAGAATTACTATACCATATCTAGATAGTCCATGCAACATGGACCTGCATACTTTGCCGAATGTTAACTATTATTGACCGTTTTCGCCGACGCATTCGCCTTGCGAGCCGCGATTTCAGCCTCCGCCTTCTTGGCCGAGATCGGCGTACTCGTCAAAATATCGCGCACTTGCTTAAGCGTCAAGTTACCCGAGAACCCGAAGTAACCGGCTCGGACCGTCTTCCCTTTCATTAGCGTCAGCAGCGCTTTTTTGTCCGTAATGATTTCGCTTTCGAACAGTAAATTCGCCGCGTCTTGGACGCCTTTTCCTGGTAGAATCCGGATAATGGTTCGCCCGTTCGCACCTTCATAGATAGGCGACGTCGTTTGCTTTTGACCTGCAGTGCCAGCGGCGCTCCCCGTATTGGCAGTCGAGCCTGTAGCCGCAGCAGGCTTCTGTCCCGCTGCCGGCGTTGTCGTATTCGCAGGCGTCTGGGTTGTGCCGGCAGTCGGTTTCTTTTGAGCGTTAGCCGCGGCTTTCTCCTGCTCCGCGATTTCGGCCTTGACTTTAGCGCGTTCGTCTTCAAGCATGAGATCGACTTCTTCTTGCGTATACGTGTCTCCCGCCGCGAGCGGATCGGCGCTTCCGCTGTCATGCCCTTGGCCGATCAGAAACAGCTGAAGCAGAACGGCGCCGATGATGACGCCCGTTCCTAGTCCGGTCAGAAACGAACGTTTACTCATGCGGCGCCACCTCTTCCTGCTTGGATAGCTGTAGAATCAGCTGAACTTCGCCTTTATTCATGCCGAGTTTCTTGGAAATCGTTTCGACGGATTTTCCGCTTTGGTACAGGTCGAACAACTCGGGATATCGGCCCTTAATCGACGTATCTTCTTCGGGCTCGACTGGATCGGGCTCCACAATCGCCTCCGCTGCTGGGGGAGGAGTTTGATGCAGCGCCGCGTGTTCGGCATATGTAAGCTTATCCGTTATGTAAGGATACGGAATTGGAGCAGCCGACAATGTCTGCTTACTCAGTTGATGCTCGAGTTCCGCGCATCGCATCTCCAGCTGCTTAATCCGTTCGTCATAAGATTTTGCGTTCGCTTGCGCTTCTTTGCGCGACTTCGCGATCAGCTCCACCATCTGACGGTTTTCCTCCTCCATGTTCTCCATAAACTGTTCGAGCGCCGCTTCCATGCCGTGCACGGACTCTTCGCCAGACGATTCCGGTTCCTGCGTCTTGCGGGGCATCATCATGCCGATGACAATGATCACCCCGCCAAGGAGCACGATATAAAGCCAAGGTTGGTTCATTTCATCACCTGTGTTTTCTAAAAGATGCGACTAGAAGCTTATGTCGATATGCTTTCCTTTGAAGGGATGTTTACTCCCTTTAGGCGCGTCTTCCGCATTTTTTTCTTCTTCGCCGCTCGCCAAGGTCGCTTTACGTCTGCCTTTGCGTTTAGAACCGGTGTCTTCCTTCAAACGATGATCATTGATATGCGCATGGCCGCCGCTTTCGACAGCCGTATTTTTGCTGCGCAGCTGTTCGGTATGTTTAACCATATCGGTTTCCAACTTGGTTTGTTCGGCATGCGCTTTATGAATCGCATGCTGCTGCGCGATGCTCTGTTCCGTCACTTTGGGCACGGATACTTGAAGATCTATGGACCGGTAAGGCATAAGCTTTCCTCCCTGGTCATGTGGCGAATATTCATTTATAAGTGCGGAATTATAGAGGCAGCATGACAATATCGCCTTCCGAGTAACGGAAGCTTACGCGCTGAGCTGGATCTTTAATAAATCTGGTATAACGTCCGATTACGATCTTGGACCCGCCGTAAATCGTATGATTGACATCCACCTTGGAAAGCTCCGTATCCTCCAGCGAGCGTTCGATCTCGAGGATTCGGTCCTTCGTATGGGCAATGTCGTCCACAGCTTGCCGTTTAGTGGCCGTAAGTTTTATCCGAAGTGCGAGTTTGTCAGGCGCAAGCTGACCTGCCGCAGCCATTTGGTCAAGAAGCGTTAACGCCTTATCCGTTTTGTCCAGGTTAGCGGTCGTCTCTTTGAGATGAGCGCGAAGCTCCATCAACTCTTCGCGCAGTTCCGGCCTGACGCCGACTTCGATCGATGTCGGCGTGAACATCGTGTTGCCGCACGTTCTGGCAATGACCGACTCGCCGGCTTGAATGGTTCCGCCCACGATCAATCCTTTTGCCCCGCCGCAAACGACGCTCCTGCCCGCCCGAACTTGCGAATGCATGATGCTCTGCGTCACGGTTACGTCTTCTCCCGCACTGACGATCCCGTCTTGAATAAACGTGCTTTTAACGTTCTTACCCGCTTTGACGTGGCCTTTGTTGTGCATAAGAATACCGCCGGTAATCTCAATTGAACCATCGGATTCCAACTCTGCCCCTTCGACGCCGCCGACGACCCGAATATCTCCGGCCGCGCGAACCCTGAAGCCTGTCAGCACATTACCACGGATGACGACCGTGCCAACGAAGTCGATATTTCCGACTTTGTAATCTACGTCTCCCTTGACTTCGTATACCGGGAATACGTTGATTTTGTTCTTGTCCGTCATCGTAATTAGACCGTCGATCGCGGAATACAGCGCGGATTGATCCTGGCTGAGCACGACGTTTTTGCCAATCTTGAAAAACGCTTCTTTCCCGTTTCGGCAAACGGCTTCTTCGCCCGTCACGAGCTTACCATTCACGCCGAGCGTCGCCGGAATTTTCTCCGCGATCAGCTGTCCGCGCTTGACGTTCTTCAGCTGCGTAATTTCTTTGAAGTCCACGCTGCCGTCTTCCAATTCCGCGGGACGCTGCTGGTTGTCCATCATGTCATAGGCATATTGAATATATCCATCTTTACCCGCAACCGCCGGTTCTCCTTGGGCGATGACGACCTGCTTGTTCATGAACGATTTCGGGCTCGCCGTCAATTTGTCGACGACCTGCTGATCAATGCCATGCTTGACCCCTTTATCATTCAGAAAAGCTGCCCAATCTTCGGAAGTAAATGCAATGGTGTCTTCTGTCGCCAGCAGCTGTAGCGTTGCCGTCAGCTTATCCTGCGAGATCGAAATCACGGCCAATGATTCCAGTGTTTCCGAAGCTGACATGACACACTCTCCCTTTGCGTATTAGTGCTGCATAAGTTGGTCTTTCTGTTTATCGAGCGCTCCCCGCAAGCGTAGAATCGCCTTCGAATGCAATTGCGAAATACGGGACGGGGACAAATTCATCACTTCGGCAATTTCGCTCAGCGAAAGCTCTTCGTAGTAGAACAACGACACGACCGTACGTTCTTTCTCCGTTAACTTTTCGATGCCGCGGACAAGCGAATCCTTCAAGTAAAATTCATGCACCTTGTGCTCTGGATTTTTCGCTTTCTCGTCGACGAGCAGCGACAATCGCGTCTCCGACTCCTCTTCGCGAATCGGATCTTCCAGCGAACAAACGGTCGTCACCGCGATTTCCTGAAGCATGTTCTGGAATTCCTTTTCGCTGACGTTCAAATAATTGCTGATTTCGCTGTCCGAAACGGTGCGCATATACGTTTGCTCCAGCTTTTGATACGCTTCTTCGATCCGCTTCGCTTTTTCTCTTACCGATCTTGGCACCCAGTCGCCTTGCCGCAGGCCGTCGATGATGGCGCCGCGAATCCGCCAAGACGCATACGTCTCGAATTGAAGCCCGCGTCGGTAGTCGAACTTCTCGATGGCATCGATTAGCCCCATTACGCCATTGCTTGCCAAGTCGTCTTTAGATACGTTTTTGGGCAGTCCGATCGCCATCCGGTTGGTTACGTAGTCAACTAAAGACAAGTAATCCTCGATCAGCCGCTTTTTCGCTTCGATGTCCCCGTCTTCTTTCCATTTCTGCCAAATTTCAATATTGGACAGATGAGGCGTTTTCGGCTCAATCATCGTCTCACTCTCCTGTCAAGTGACGTATAGCTTTGGCTAGTTCTTCTGGGTCCCGGTTCTGGGTCGACATTAATTTCTCTGGCTGCAACGGTTTGAATACCGGTTGTTCCTCCGAGTTAACCGAAGGCTGCTTTCCGTTCATTTGCTCGCGGAGCAAGTCGGAAAGCTCGTCGCTTTCATCAGGTGTTGCGTAATCGACACGGCGACCTTTGCTCTCGTCTTCAAGCTCATCGGTCAGAATCGTCTCGCTGCTAGGAGCTGGCTGGCGAAGGATCATGGCAAGTGCCGCGCGGAATAAAAAACCAAGCACGAAAAATGCCACAAACGCGTACACGCAGCGCACTGCCGAGATGAGAAGTCCGTTGCCGCCCATCGAGGCCAGCATCGTGAGCAACCCGCCGATTATGCCAAGGGCGGCATTCCAGCGCCATGTCCCAATCATGAATTAAATCTCCTTTGCGCCAAACTGAACGCTGCGAATAACGAGTATTCCGGTCGCGCTGCTAAATTCAATCGTTCTTCCGAAATTCCCGCCCGTATCTTCGGCAATCAAAGGGATGGAAAACTTGCTTAAAGCAGCCTTGCACGATTCGACGTTACGCGGTCCGATGCGCATCGTATCGCTTTGGGAAGAAAAAGCGAACATTTGCGCCCCTCCGGCCATTTTGGCCTTCAATCTTCCGGTCAACGCGCCAGCCTTCTTCATCCGTTCGATTAGTTCGGGAATAGCGGTATCTGCATATTTCGCGATATTTAAGGTGGACTCCCTGGCGATGTCAGAAGATGGCAGCATTACATGCGCCATGCCGGCAACCTTGCTTTTCTCATCGAAAAGCGTAAGTCCGACACATGAACCGAGCCCTGTTGTCTTCAGTACTTGTCCGCCGAGCGCAATGTTTAAATCCGCCATGCCTACTTTCACCATGATGTCTTGATTCATTCGGTCGGCACTCCCAGGGCGCTGAATATTTTATCGAATGATTCCGGATCAGGTATAAGGAAGAAGAAGCCTTCGACCTCTTCGTGACCTTCCAAAAACTTCGTATCGATGAGCAGCGCAGAATCCCCCATCTCGCCATACAGCATCAATCCGTAGCTCAGAACGGCCCCTGCCATATCGATGGCAACGGACGGAACGGTTGGCCCCATGGAAAGCTGCGTGAAATCGGCCAACGACGAGAGATAGGAACCCGCCAAAATATTACCGATTTCGGACAATGCTGAAAATTCCATTTCGGTATAGCCAATCTCTTCCCGATGCTCGATGGCAAGCAAGTTGTGGAGCATCTTGCGGGCGGAATCTTCCTGGATGAGGAAGAACATGTGGCCCGGCGCATCGCCTTCGACGCGCAAGTAGACGGCAATCACGACCTGCTCGGCACCGCCGACTTTATCCGCAACCTCCTCGAACGGGACTAGACTGACTGTCGGAACGTTCATATCTACCGGCTTGTCCAGCAGAAGCGACAAGGCCGTTGCTGCATGTCCTGCTCCAATGTTGCCGACTTCCTTGAGAACGTCCAGTTTGAATGCTTCCAGCTTCGATAGTGGGTTGGTCACGGTTTACCCCTCAATTTCTAGGATCTGATCGATCTCTTTCTGTTTAAGCACTTCTGCCAGGTTCAGCATGATCAGCAAGCGGTTCTCGCCGATCTTGGCTACGCCCCGCAAATATTTGGCCCGGATCCCGCCGACAATTTCTGGAGGTGTCTCAATGTTGTCGCTGTCGATGTCGATAACATCATTAGCGGAATCCACGATAAATCCGATTTCCACGTCGCCGACGCCCACGATAATAATGCGGGAGTTCTCCGTAGAGGTCGATTCTTCAAGTCCAAAACGGCCGCGCAAATCGATAACCGGCAGCACGACGCCGCGCAGATTTATAACCCCTTTAATGAAGGAAGGGACCTTGGGAACGCGCGTGATTGGCATCATGCGTTCGATCGTTCTTACTTTCTCAACCTCAATGCCGTACTCTTCCTCGCCGAGACCAAACACGATTACTTTTAATTCTTCGCCCATACGTAATCCCTCCCTTATTTAATTAGCGCATTCGGATCGATGATCAAAGCGACTTGTCCGTCGCCAAGAATGGTCGCGCCCGAGATGGCATCGATATTCGTTAAGTAGTTGCCCAGCGTCTTCAAGACGATATCGCTTTGGCCAATGAATTCGTCCACCAAAATGGCGACCAATTTCTCGCCTTTGCGGATCACGACGATCTCTGTTTCGGCTTCGCCATTCTCGGTCCAAGACGTGCACTCGAGAATCTTGCTGAGCGAAATGACCGGGATGACCGAACCGCGGAATTCCATCATGAACGATTTGTGCACGGAGCGAATTTGCTCTTTGCGAATGATGCCGGTCTCCACGATCGACGAAAGCGGGATCGCGTATTTCTCAGCACCAAGCTTCACAAGCATAGCCGAAATAATCGAAAGTGTCAGTGGCAATTGAATGGAGAAAATAGAACCTTTCCCCTCTTGCGACGTGACGCTGACATTGCCGCCGAGCGACGTGATTTTGGACTTGACGACGTCCAAGCCGACGCCGCGGCCGGATAGATCCGAAATTTTCTCGGCCGTGCTGAATCCTGGCGCGAAGATCAGCATGTTGATCTCGTTATCGGTCATGCGTTTCGCCTCTTCCGGCGTCACGACGCCGTTCTTGATGGCGATCTGCTTAACCCGCTCGCGATTGATGCCGTTGCCGTCATCTTCGATTTCGATAAATACGTTGTTGCCGCTGTGGAACGCGCGCAGATGAACGGTTCCCGTCTCAGACTTGCCCGCTGCTACGCGCGACGCGATCGATTCGATACCATGGTCGCACGAGTTGCGAAGCAAATGCACGAGCGGATCGCCGATTTCGTCGATGACCGTCCGATCTAGCTCCGTCTCCGCGCCCGTAATGACAAGATCGATCTTCTTATCCAGCGACTTGGCGATATCGCGCACCATCCGCGGGAAGCGATTGAACACGGATTCCACCGGTACCATGCGCAGTTTGAGCACGATATTCTGCAGGTCGCCGCTAACGCGCGCCATATGTTCGACCGTCTCGGTCAAATCTGCGCGACGAATCTCCGTCGCTAGCTGTTCTAAACGGACACGATCGATCAGCAGTTCGCTGAACAAGTTCATTAGCGCATCGAGACGCTCGATATCGACGCGGATCGTGCGATTTACCGGAGCGGCCGCAGCCGGACGCGGCTTGTCTTCCTTCGGCGCTTCCGTCTTCGTCGCTGGTGCCGCCGTAGCCGCCGGGGCTTCCGTAGCTACCGGGGTTTCTTGCGCCGGTGCTGCAGCAGGCGCTTCGTTCGAGCGACGGCCGAGATGACTCAAGGAATCGCGGTTCAGCTGGGTAACGTCCGCGGTCTCGATCTCGGATACCGACATGATTCCTTTGCGGATGTCATCCGCGCTGGAGGATGAAATCATGAACACGGTGAACGAACGTTCGAATTTCTCCTGCTCGATGTCCTGCACGCTCGGATGAGATTTGATGATCTCGCCTGTCCGCTCCAGGAAGTCGAATACCATGTAAGCACGAGCCGCTTTCAGAATACAGCCTTCGCTTACATGAACGACAACGTGGTAAACCGAAAGACCGGAATCGATCGACTGCATCAGCACGGATGTTTGGTATTCGTCGAGCAGTGCGGCCGCATCGTTCACAGCTTCGGTTGCCTCGGCGTTAGCGGGCGCCGCCTCTTGGGCGACTTCAGGCCCTTCGGTCTTGTAATCGCCCTGCACGATCGACTTCAGCGCCGTTACGATCGTGGTGACGTCCAGCTTGCCGGTGCCGCCTCCGATGACGTCCTGCACCATGTTTTCTAGGGCATCCAAGCCTTTGAACAGTGTATCGAAAATGAAGCTATCCATTTTGATCTTGTTGTTGCGAACCAGATCCAGCACGTTCTCCATCTCATGGGTAAGCGCGGCCAGATCTTCAAAGCCCATTGTTGCCGACATGCCCTTCAACGTATGAGCGGATCGGAAAATAATCTGGACAATACTTAAATCTTCCGGGTCGCTTTCCAGACGAAGCAAGTTCTCGTTAAGCGACTGCAAATGATCGTTGGACTCATCAATAAACATCGATAAGTATGCGTTCATATCCATTGCCTGGCACCTCCTGTTTGGTATGAATCAATAACTGTCCGCTCGCTACCGCATAACCGCATCCACGATCGCGCCAGCAATCCGTCCCAGCGGGACGACCGTCTTCGCCGCGCCGTTCTCCACGGCCGATCTTGGCATCCCGTACACGACGCATGTTTCTTCGGACTCCGCGATGGCGGATTTGCCGCCGCTTTCCATCAGCGTCTTCATTCCCTTGGCGCCATCGCTGCCCATGCCCGTCATAATGACGGAATGGCGTTGCAGCTCGGTGAACGGCGCGCAGGATTCAAACATGACGTCAACCGAAGGCCGATGTCCGCCGCGCGGCGGCTGCTCCGTCAAACGGATGAAATAACCTTGGCCGTCCTTGGCTAGTTCCATGTGCAGCCCGCCTGGGGCGATGTAAACCACGCCCGCATAAACGCGTTCGCCGTTCACGGCTTCCGTCACTTGCAGCGCGCTGAACGAATCCAGTCGCTGGGCTAGGGAATGCGTAAACTTAGGCGGCATGTGCTGTACGACCAATACGGGAGCGGGTAAATTCTCCGGCAGCGCGGTAATGACTTCATGCAGCGCTCTCGGACCGCCTGTAGAAGTGCCGATCGCGACCAAATGGCGGAAATTGGTTTGTTTGGCCGATTGTTTCTTTACTCTTGGCGTAATCGGTTCATCCATCAAATCAGCCGCTATCGGCAATGGCTTGCTCATGCTTGCCGCGGCTGGCTTCACCTCCGGCTTGACTTCGGGCTTAGTCATCGGTTTCGCGGTCGGAACCTGCGGTGAGGCGATGTTTCTTGGGGCCGGCTTCGGTTCTGGCTTGATGGCTGCTGCCGGCGGCGCAGGAGCCGGTTTACGCTCAACCAGCGGCACGGCGGCACGGCGCGGCTTCTCCGGTTCGAACGTCTTTGCCTGAGAAGACGACGCGATTTCGCGGGCAACCGGGTTCGCAGGCGGCGTTTGCGGCTTAGGCGGAAGCACTGTCTCCTTAGGTGAAGCAGGCACTCGTTGCTCCTCTAAAATGGTTACCGCTTGGGCCGGTTCGTTCGCAGGAATTTCCGCCACTACCGATTTGTCCTCGATAATTTCCGCCTCGTTAGATTGCATTTGCGCGGCCATCGCGGCCTGCCACTCCTGCCACTCTGCGGTCTGCCGCTTCCGCACCGGCTCCGCGGCTGCTTGCGCTTCTTTCGCAGTTGGATCCATCGGCGCTTCTTCTTCCAAATCGGTTGAGGCAATGGAAGCCGCGACGTTCGATTCCACCGCGATGCGCAGCTTCTCGAGCATTTGGTCCCCGACGGTTTTAATATCCGGGGAAGTTGGCCCGGCCGGTTTGCGAATAAAGTCGAAAGCGCCGACCTGCAACGCTTTGATCGTCATTCTCGTCCCGTCGTCGCTCGTACTCGACATCATGACCGTCGGCGTCGGCCTTTGGCGCATGACCTGCACTAACGCTTCCAAACCGTTCATCTCGGGCATTTCCAAGTCCATCATAATGACATCCGGCTTCATCAGGACGGTCGCATCGACCGCCTGGCGTCCGTTGGAAGCCGTAGCCACAATCTCGAACTGCTTATCTGCGTTGATCATATCGCTAATAATTTTCCGCATAAACGCGGAGTCATCCGCGACAAGTACACGATATAGAGCCATGGGCTTCCACTCCTCAAAGGATTACTTTGATCGTCTGAACATTTTGTGTATGAATCCTTTGATCCCGTTCGATGACTCGGCAGGATCTGCTGGAAGGTCGCAAAATTGCTTCGCTATCGCCATTACGTCGCGCGTCGCCTCGGAAGACGGGTAAGCTAGCGCGAACGGAACTTGTTTTTTGACCGACTTGGAGACGTTCGGATCGTCTTGCACGATCCCCAGAAACGGCAGCGCCGTATCGAGAAAGCGCTGGGCGACCAACCCGATTTTGTCAGCCGTCGCTTTGCCCTCTTTCAAATCTGTCGCCCGATTGACGACAAGCTTGAAGTTGACGTTATGCTCCATCCCCTTGACCATTTTGATGAGCGCGTAAGCATCGGTAATCGACGTCGGCTCCGGTGTTGTGACGACTACCGTTTCCTGGGCGGCCACGATAAATTTGACGGTTTCTTTGGATAATCCGGCGCCCGTATCGAACAGGATAAAATCGTACTCTCCATGCAGTTTCTCGATCTGCTCTTCAAAATAATCAAGCTCCTCGGCGGATAAATCGAGCAGATCCTGAAACCCGGACCCTCCTGCGATGAAATGTACGCCGCTTGGACCTTCCTGTACGATCTCCCAAATCGTTTTTTGCTGCTTCAGTAAATGGTACAAATTGTACTTCGCGGACACGCCCATTAACACATCGATGTTCGCCATGCCGATATCAGCGTCGAAGACGAGCACTTTTTTGCCAAGCTGCTGAAGGGCGATCGCAAAATTCAGACTGAAATTAGACTTGCCGACGCCGCCCTTACCGCTGGTAATCGTGACCACTCGCGTCTTCCGGCTATTCTCCTGCTGTTGCTCGTAGGATTTCACCATATGGCGTAGTGCTTCCGCTTGGTCATTCATTGCTCATACGCCCCCAATAACTGCTCGACGTAAACATCTGTCTTAAACGTGGTGATATCGTCGGGAACGGTTTGACCATAAGCGATGTAGGCGGGATGTAGATCATATTGAACGGCTAAATTCAAAATCGCGCCGTAGGCATCCGTTTCGTCCTGCTTCGTGTAAAGAACTTTCTCGATGCCGTATTTGGCAAAATGGCCAGCTACGACGGACATATCCTTGAATTTGCTCGTCAAGCTAAGTACCAGGTAAGTCTCGGATTGATGATTCGTCTGCAGAAGGCTGTTCACTTCCGAAACATACAGTTCATTGCGGAAGTTACGTCCTGCCGTATCCATAAAAATGAGTTCCCGATCTTCCAGATCCTTAAATGCCCGGGACACTTCAGCCGGCGAAAACACCACTTCGAGCGGTACGTTCAAAATGTTGGCATATGTCCGCAGCTGATCGACCGCCGCGATCCGGTACGTATCGGACGTAATGAATCCGACTTTGCGGCCGCTCTTCAAGGTCTGTTCCGCCGCGAGCTTCGCGATAGATGTCGTCTTGCCAACGCCGGTCGGTCCAACGAAATGTATGACGCGCGTGTCCCGTTGAATGCCTTTCGCGGCTTTCCCGCTCATCCACTGCGTCAACACGGTTCGAGCTTGCGCCCAAACGTCCGCTTGCGTCAGATCTGCCTCCGACACGCTCTCGACCATCTCCGTCACTTCGCTAATCAGCTTCTCGATGAGGTCGGCGTTGACCTCTTGATCGATCAAACGAGCATGGAGCGCTTGAACCGGCTCCGGAAGCCGTTTCATCTGCTGCTGCTTCGACATCCGCACGATCCATTGTTTCATATCGCGAATTTCATCCAGCAGGGCGGCATCATCTAACTTCGCGTTCCCCTTCTCGATGGCCGCCTCCGAGCGCAGCGCTGCCGGCGGTGGCGGAACCGGCTGCATAGCCGGCTGTGGCGATGCAGGTCTCGAGTCGGCAGGCCGTGCGCCGCCGTACGCGGCAGCAGCGGCCTTGCTCGAGGTGACCGGGGGAGATAATACGGCTGTGGCGCCTGCGCTTTCCTGTTGTCTTCCCCTAACGAGTCCAAGCGATTCCAGCAAAGCCGACTGGGCTTCGGTGGGCGACAATTGCGGCTGTGGTTTAGCCGATGCCGGTGTTTGCGCCTTCGGCGCCGGTTTGGCCGAGCCCGTCTCGACGGCGGCGATGACCTCCATCTTTTTCTTGGCGAACATGCCGAGGAAGCCGCCGATCCGAATTTCCTTTGTATTCAAGATGACCGCGTCCGCCCCGAGCTCGCTGCGAATCATCGGAAGAGCTTCGGGAAGCGCGTTTACAATGTAACGTTTTACCTTCACAGGTTAACCACCCCAATGCTTTGAACTTCTACGCTAGGTTCCAGCTCGCTATAGGACAGCACCGGAATATCCTGCATCGTTCGTTCGACGATTTGGCGTAAGTACATGCGAATCGTCGGCGAGGCGAGCACGATCGGCTGGTTGCCGGATTGAATCTGCCGATTGACCTGTTCCGTCAGTTTCTGATAAATCGTCTGGGTCGAAATCGGATCAAGCGCCAAGTAACTGCCCTGATCGGATTGTTGCACGGATTCGGCGATTTTCTTCTCGAGCGACGGCCCAACCGTAATGACGCGCAGCTTGTCGCTGTTCTGCGAGAACTGCTGCGTAATTTGCCGCGACAGCGCCTGTCTCACATATTCGGTCAATATATCCGGATCCTTCGAGTATTGTCCTTGGTCGGCCAACGTCTCGAAAATCGTGACCATATCCCGAATGGAAACCTTCTCGCGAAGCAGCTTGGACAACACCTTCTGAACGTCGCCAATGGAAAGAATCGAAGGAATCAGCTCATCCACTAGGGCCGGGTAACTTTCCCTGACGTTGTCCACGAGCGCTTTCGTTTCCTGACGGCCGATAAGTTCGTGGGCATGTCGTTTGACGATTTCCGTCAAATGCGTCGCGACGACCGACGGCGGGTCTACGACCGTATAGCCGGAAAGTTCCGCGCGTTCCTTCGTCGGTTCGTCGATCCAAATCGCGGGCAGCCCGAACGCGGGTTCGGTCGTCTCGATGCCAATGACCGAATCGTCGTCGTAGCCGGGCGACATCGCCAGATAGTGGTTAAGCAGCAGCTCTCCGCGCGCGACCGTATTGCCTTTGATTTTGATGACGTATTCGTTAGGTTTCAACTGAATATTGTCTCTTATTCGGATGACCGGTACGACCAAGCCAAGCTCTAACGCGCATTGACGCCGAATCATGATAATCCGGTCAAGCAAGTCGCCGCCTTGCTGCGTATCGGCCAGCGGAATAAGTCCGTATCCAAATTCGAATTCGATCGGATCCACTTGCAACAAGCTGATGACGCTCTCCGGGCTGCGAACTTCTTCGATCTGTTGTTCTTCCTGCATGAGCTCCTCCTGCTGCTCCTGCTGCTTAATCGTATTCTGCATGCGGTATGCCCCAAAAGCGATCAACCCGGCGAACGGAAGCGTGGCAATCGGACCGATCGGCGTGAACAGACCGAGCATGGCGACCGTACCGGCCACAATGTAGAGAAGCTTAGGGTAACGGAACAGCTGCACTTGAAGGTCGTAAGCCAAGTTGCCTTCGGATGCCGCGCGCGTTACGATCAGACCGGCTGCCGTGGAGATAAGGAGCGCAGGTACCTGGCTGACGAGACCGTCGCCGATGGTCAGGACCGAGAACGTCTCGAGGGCGGTTTGAAAGTCCATGCCGTGGACGACCATGCCGATGATAAAACCGCCGATCAAGTTGATGATGAGGATGATAATCGAGGCGATCGCGTCGCCTTTGACGAATTTGCTGGCACCATCCATGGAACCATGGAAGTCGGCTTCCCGTTCAATCTTGGAACGGCGCTCGCGCGCCTGTGTTTCGTTGATCAAGCCTGCGTTCAAATCGGCATCGATACTCATTTGTTTACCGGGCATCGCGTCGAGCGTGAATCTCGCCGCCACCTCCGCTACGCGTTCGGAGCCTTTGGTGATGACAATGAACTGCACGACGACGAGTATGAGGAAGACGACGAAGCCGATGGCGATCTGGCCGCCGGCGACCCAGCTGCCGAACGTGGCGACGACGTGGCCCGCTTCGCCGTGGGCAAGAATGTTACGCGTCGTCGACAAGTTGAGTGCCAAGCGAAACAACGTCGTAATGAGCAGCATCGCCGGAAAAATCGAGAAGTCTAACGCTTCCTTGGAGTTCATGGCGATGAGCAAGATCATGAGCGCCGTGGAAATGTTAACGACGAGCAAGACGTCAAGCAGCCAAATCGGAAGAGGAATGATCATCATAAGCACGATGCCGATAATGCCGATTAAGATGATGAGATCCTTTGTTTTCATAATGCTCCCCCTTCCTTGCGTTCTCCGTTATTACTTAGCTCTGCCTTTGAGCCTATATACGTAAGCCAATACTTCGGCCACTGCTTGGAACAAGTCTGCGGGAACGCTCTCCCCGATTTCAGCCCTTGCATACAAGGCTCTGGCCAGCGGCTTGTTTTCCATCGTAATGACGCCGTTGTTTTTCGCGATTTCCCGGATGCGCAGCGCGACGTAATCCGCGCCCTTCGCAACGACTGTCGGCGCCTCCATCTTCGTCCCGTCGTACCGGAGCGCTATGGCGTAGTGAGTCGGGTTCGTGATGACGACGTCCGCCTTCGGAACGTCGGACATCATTCGCTGCATCGCCATGCGGCGCTGCCGTTCGCGAATTTTTCCTTTAATTAATGGATCGCCTTCCGACTTCTTGTATTCGTCTTTAATATCTTGCATGGACATCCGAAGACTTTTCTCGTGTTCGTATTTCTGGTACATGTAATCAATAAGGGCTATCACGACGAGAATGGCGCCAATCGTAATTCCCAGATTCATGACCAAGTGAGCCGTGAAACTAAGCATGTTCTCGACTGGCACATGGGACAACTTCATGATGTTCCCGATTGAACCCCAAACCGTTCGATAAACCATGAAGCCGATAATGCTCAGCTTTAGAATGTTCTTGAGAAACTCCACCGCCGAGCGCATCGAGAAGATGTTTTTGAATCCTGCAATCGGATTCAGCTTGTTGAATTTCAGCTTCAAATTCTCTCCCGTGAAGAGGAATCCGATCTGAACGAACGTGCCGACCATCGCGAAGATGACGGCTATGGCAAGAATTGGCGCGAGCAAATACGCGCCTTGTATGGTAATGTCCGTAAAGAGGGTCATAATGTTCTCGGTCGTCAAGTTCATGGAGAGCTTCTGCTGGAAGAGCAAGCCGAACATGCGAAACAGTCGGTCTTTGTAAAAGTCTCCGAGCATTAACAGACACAGCAGGGAAAAAAGCAGGATAAGAGCCCCCGGAAGCTCTTGGCTTTTGGCAACCTGGCCTTTCTTTCGCGCTTCCTGCCTTTTCTTCGGCGTCGCTTTCTCCGTCTTCTCTCCGCTAAACAGCTGGAGGTCAAGTCTTAAGCGGTACGTATGCAAGCGAAAGTCCCCCCTACTGCTCCGCCCGAGCCTGAACGATTCCGAACAGCTTCTCCAATGCATCGAACATTAACGTGAAAATATTTTCAAACAGATCGATCATTCCCGGCATCAGCGCTGCCAACAGCAGGAAACCAATCATTATCTTTAGCGGTGCGCCAATAACGAACACGTTGTACTGCGGCGCGGTTTTCGCTAGAAGCCCCAAGCCAGCGTCGACAAGGAACATGGCCACTACGAGCGGAGCCGACAGTTGCAGCGCAAGCATGAATGTATCCGCGAACGTGCGCAGAAGGAATTCCGAAATACTTCCTTCGTATATTCGCGTAAACAATTCATTCGAGATAGGGATCCACTCGTAGCTCTTAAGCAACGCGCTTAACATATAATGGTGCCCGTTCATGGACAGAAACACGAGCGTGCCCACCATGAATTTGAAATTGCCCATCAGCGGGGAAGATGTGCCGGTCATCGGATCGATGACATTGGCCATCCCGAAGCCCATTTGCAGGTCGATAAACGCGCCTGCGGTCTGGATGATGGTAAAGAACAAGTAAGCCGTATAGCCGAGCAACAAGCCGGCGAGCACTTCTCGAATTACCGCAAGCACGTATGTAGCATCCGGCACGATCGTCTGCTTTAACCCGTAACTAAGGAACACGAGCAACGCGACCAGAAAGCTGAGTCCGACTTTCATCATCGTCGGCACCGTTCGAGTCGAAAAGACAGGCGCGACGACGAAAAAGGAGGTTATTCGACAAAAAATAAGCAAAAAAATAGGGAAACCTTCCAGAAACAGTTCCATCAAAAAATTCCTCGGCTTATCCGATATATTTATAGAGATTGTTCAGCAGGTTGTAAGTGAAATCAACGAGTGTGTTCAATATCCACGGACCGAAAATCAAGATGGCCAGCAATACCGCTACGATCTTGGGTACATAAGCGAGCGTCTGCTCCTGAATCTGGGTTGTTGCCTGAAAAATACTGACGATCAAGCCGACGACTAGACCGATGATCAACATCGGCGCGCTTGCTTTCATGGTCGTATACACGGCTTGCCCTGCCAATCGGATTACAAATTCTGCATTCATGCCTTCATATCCCTTCCTGGTGAACTCACGTGTTAAAACTTAGCAGCAGCGACTTGACGATGAGATACCAGCCGTCGACAAGCACGAACAGCAAAATTTTAAACGGCAGCGAGATCATGACCGGCGGCAGCATCATCATCCCCATCGCCATGAGCGTACTGGCCACCACCATATCGATAATCAGAAAGGGGATGAATATCATGAACCCCATCTGAAAAGCGGTATGCATCTCGCTCAGCGCAAAAGCGGGTACGAGAATGGTCAAAGGCACGTCTTCGTATGTTTTGGGTTTCTGCGTCTTCGTATAGTTCAGAAAGAGCAGCAAGTCTTTTTCCCGCGTCTGGTTGAACATAAATTTTTTCATCGGAACCGCCGCTTTGTTGAGTGCCTGCGTCTGCGTTATTTGGCCCTTCAAATAGGGCTGAAGCGCCACTTCGTTCACCTGTCCGAGCGTAGGGGACATGATGAAGAAGGTCAGGAACATCGCAAGCCCAATTAACACCTGGTTCGGCGGCATCTGCTGCGTACCGAGCGAGGTTCGAATGAACCCCAGCACGATGACGATCCGCGTAAAGCTGGTCATCAAGACGAGTATGGCCGGCGCCACGCTGAGGATCGTGATCATCAGCAAAAGCGACAGCGCGCTGGTTCCGGGTTGCTCCCCTTCGCCCGCGCCCCCGATATTGACGCTTACATTCGGCAGCGGATCTGCGGCAAATGATTGGGTATGAAAAAATAGCGCAGCAAGCTGCAGCACGAGAAGAGTAAGTATAATTTTTTTGTTCATTCGTCCGACAACCGATCGTTTTGATTTTGGTCCTTCAGCATCGATTCCATCTCCTGCCTCCGATCCGATTGCTTCTGCAGCTTGGACTGCAGCAACGATTGGAACGAGTCCGGTTCCTGCCAAAGTTCCTTCCCCGGTTCTTCCCCTTTATCCCGGCGACGCAGACGATCGAACCATTCCTTGACGGATGCCGGATTCCAGCCTTGAAATTGCTGCTGTTCCAGCGCTTCCATGATCGCCCTCGCTTCCTCCGGATCGTCGATTTTGTCCAGCAGCGCGACATTTTCTCCTACGCCAACGACATACATGCGACCGGATAAATCGATGATTTGCAGCGATTTGTTCGCGCCCAGGGGCACGCCCCCAAGAGAACGCAAGGCCCTGTTCGTGATGAGCGTCCGATTGCGCATCGCAAGCCAACGAATCACGATAACGATTAAGGCTGTTACCATTAATAGGACGAAAACGACCCAGATGAGGTACCCCGTCATACTCGATCCCGGTATGTTCACGGCTTCCTCAACCGGGCCGCCCGACGCCCCGGTGTTTTCCCCTGAATCAGCTGCCGCTGCTGCAGCTCGTAGCAGCAGCGCGCCGAAGGTTCCACAGCCCGCGGAAAGCAGGATAGACCGTTTCATACGAGTTAACCAAGCGTCTTCTTGATGGCTTCGATAACGCGGTCAGCTTGGAAAGGTTTCACGATGAAATCTTTAGCTCCCGCTTGAATCGCATCGATAACCATCGCCTGTTGACCCATCGCGGAGCACATGATGACCTTCGCGTTGCCGTCCAGCTTCTTGATCTCCTTCAATGCGACGATGCCGTCCATCTCCGGCATCGTGATGTCCATCGTAATAAGATCGGGTTTCAGCTCCTTGAACTTCTCGATCGCTTGCGCGCCGTCCTGAGCTTCACCGACTACCTCATAGCCGTTCTTCGTGAGAATATCGCGGATCATCATTCTCATAAAAGCTGCGTCATCCACAATCAAAATACGGTTAGCCATCGTTTTTTCCTCCTAGAGTCACACGTTAGTTATTGTAGTTTCTGAATACGATCCCATTGGCTGACAATGTCGGTCACCCGCACGCCGAAATTCTCGTCGATTACGACAACCTCGCCTTTTGCGATAAGCTTATTGTTGACCAAAATGTCGACTGGCTCACCGGCAAGCTTGTCCAGTTCGATAATGGAACCTTGCGATAACTCGAGAATATCCTTAATTTGCTTCTGAGTTCTACCTAATTCTACAGTGACTTTCAGTGGGATGTCGAGCAATAAATTCAGGTTAGAATCATCCGCTTGACCAAAGCCCGCACCTTGGAAGTTGCCGAATTGAACCGGTTGAACGTTCACATTGCGATTCCCCATACCGCCGTAAGTTTGCGGCGGCATACCGTAACCAGGGGCGCCGTAACCCGGCATGCCGTAGCCTGGCATAGCAGCTGCAGGCGGCATCATCGGCATGCCTGGCTGTCCCGGCATACCTTGCGGCGGCATCATCGGCATGCCTTGCGGCGGATAGCCCATCGGCTGCTGATACGGATCATATGCCGGCGCTCCCGCTGCCGCAGGTACTCCTGGCTGCGGTGCAGCCGCATGAGCGGCCGCCGGTACTGCAGCCGGTTGCGGTGCAGCCGCATGCGCTGCTGGAACTGCCGCTGGCGCTGGCGCCGCTTGAGGCTCGCTCGTTCCGCCCATCAAGGTCGATACCATCTCTTGCGCGAAGTGAATCGGCAGGAGCTGCATGATTTGCGAGTCGATCAGGTCGCCGATCGTCAGACGGAACGCGATTTTGATAAACAGGTCTTCCGGCGGGAGCCGGTCGACGCCTTCGCCTTCCGATACATTAAGGATGTCGATACCGGGTGGGGAAATATTCACGAACCGGTTAAAGATCGTCGACATCGACGTCGCGGAGGAGCCCATCATCTGGTTCATCGCTTCCTGAACCGCGCTGATATGGATTTCGTTTAACTCTTGATTCGGATCGGGTTCGCCCATACCGCCCAACATCAAATCGGCGATGATTTGCGCATCCCGCGTCTTGATCACGAGCGAGTTTATGCCTTCGAAGCCATCCACGTATTCAACCGATACCGCAACGTGCGGTTTCGGGAACTCGTTATCAAGATCCTTCCTATTAATAATGGATACTTTCGGCGTCGTGATGTCGACCTTCCGGCCAAGCAACGTGGACAAAGCCGTCGCCGCGCTTCCGAACGTGATGTTGCCGATTTCGCCAAGCGCATCCTGCTCGATGGAGCTCAAATATTCACTCAGCTCTTCAATCGGACCGCTATCCGATTTCGACGTATCGGGTTCATCGGAAGACTGACGTAGTAAGGCATCGATTTCCTCTTGCGATAAGTAGTCTTTACTCGTCATAACTTTCCTCCACTCCTTCGCTCTCGCTGAGTATTTGATCAATTTGAACCGCCAACCGTTCTCTGATCGAGCCTGCACTACCGATATATTTAAGCTTGTCGCCGACTTTAATGTCGAGTCCCGCGGTTATTGGTTTGTTAAGCGCGATGACATCGCCGACGCTGAGTCCGAGAAACTCCTGTATGTTGATCGTCGACTGGCCGAGCTCGGCTACGATCGACAGCTTCGCTTTGCTCACGCGACTCTTGAGCACCTCGACCTCTTCCGGCGCTCTCGTTTTCTTCTGCGATACGAACCAATGGTGCACGGACAGTCTAGACATGATTGGCTCAATGACGACATGGGGAATACATAAGTTGATCATGCCCGTCGTATCGCCGATCTTCGTGCTGAGCGAGATCAGGGCAATCGTTTCGTTCGGCGAGACGATCTGCATAAACTGCGGGTTGGTCTCCAATGCCTCCATGCGCGGCGATATGTCGATGACGGTCTTCCATGCTTCCTGAAGACTCTCGAGCGTACGGCCGAAAATGCGCTCCATGATCGTCGTTTCGATCTCTGTCAGCGCATTGATCTTGGAAGGCGCGATGCCTTGTCCGCCTAGCAGCCTGTCCACCATCGCGAAAGCGACGTTCGGATGAACCTCGAGTACCATGCGTCCTTCAAGCGGTTCCGCTTCGAAAATGTTCAGGATTGTCATTTTCGGAATGGAGCGAATGAATTCGTCATAAGGCAGCTGTTCAACCTGAACGACGCTAATCTGGACGAACGTCCGCAATTGTGCCGAGAAATAGGTTGTCAGGAACCTGGCGAAGTTCTCGTGAATCCGCGTTAAGCTGCGAATATGGTCTTTCGAAAAGCGCACTGCGCGCTTGAATTCATATGAGCGGATTTTGCGCTGAGTCTCTTCCTTCTTTAACTCTTCCGCGTCCATTTCACCGGATGATAACGCTGCAAGCAGCGCGTCTATCTCGCTTTGCGATAATACATCAACCAATGTTCTCCCCCCTTTCAAGGATGCGTCAAAAGCCTGACTAGATCTGAGCCACCAAAATATTCGTAATCGTAACGTTGACCAGCTTGCCTTCGGACGATTCGGTTAACTTTTCGTTAATCAGGTTAAGCAGTTTTGATTGTAACGCATCCTTGCCTTGCGAGCCACTGACTTCTTCTGGATTGATATCGCCGAGCGTGCTGATAATAATCGGCTTAATGGCGAATTCCTTGATTAACTCGAACTCCGCTTTCGTTTCCGCCGTGTCCAGCTGGAATGCAAAGTCGATTTGCACAATATATGTCGGATCGGACAGGTTCGTCTTGATCCCCTTCAACTCGCTTGTCACCGCAACTAGCTCGTCGGCGGTAATTTTCTCCGCCTCCACGTTCTGTACGCTCTCTTCCGCTTGTTTGGCCGGATCATTCGAGCCGCCGCCCAATATGTTATTGAACAGAACGATCGCCACCACCGCGATTAAGGTTATGGCGAGCAAAATTGTGATAAGCCAAGGCAGCATTTTTTTCATCGTTATGGACCCTCCGATTGTACGCTCTTGATTGTCGCGGCGTTCACGCCAATCGCTTGCAAATATGTCTGCATGGAGGAAATGACGTCCGTCGCTTTCTCCCGCACCATGAATTTCTTCCCGGTCGTCAGGGTAAGCAGCGTGTCCGGCGTCTCTTCGATCACTTCGATCAGTAGCGCGTTCACGAATATGGTCGAGCCGTTCAAACGCGTTACAGCAATCATGTAAATCCCCCTCAAGGATAAGGGGAGGACTTGACCTCCCCTATCTTACTTCAGAACTGTTAGGAAAAAATTAACTTTTTATTAGCGCTTCAGGTTAACGACTTCTTGCAAAATTTCGTCGGAAGTCGTGATGATGCGGGAGTTCGCCTGGAAACCGCGCTGCGCGACGATCATCTCCGTGAATTCCGCCGTCAGTTCGACGTTGGACATTTCGAGCTGGCCGGCTACGATCGATCCCGTGCCTGCTTCGGCGTTAGCCGCTTCGGACAGCTCTGCTGCTCCGTCAGGGTTGGAGTTGGCGGTAATTTGGTACAAGTTGCCGCCTATTTTCTCGAGACCGTTCGGATTATTGACTTTCACGACGCCGATCTTGAAGTCGGTCGCGGCCGTCGTGCCGTCGGCATTCACGCCGATAATCGTGCCGTCGCCGGAGATGGAGAACGACTTGATTTCGGCATCCAGCGTAATCGGCGCGCCGTCAGAGCTCAATACGAACATTCCGTCCGCGTTGACAAGCTGGTTGTTCGCGTCCAGCGTGAAGTTGCCGGCACGCGTCAGATATGGCGTTTCTTGCGCGCCGTCGCCTGTCGCCGTTACGGCGAAGAAACCGTCGCCATCGATGCGGACGTCCGTCGGCACGTTCGTCGTGACCGCGCTGCCCGGCGTATGAATCGTATCGATCGAAGCCGCCGCGACGCCTAGGCCGATCTGCTTGGCATTCACGCCGCCCGTCACGCCTTCCGTAGGGGCGGTAACGCCGGATACCGTCTGGCTCAAGATATCCTTGAACATGACGCGTCCTGCCTTAAAGCCGACCGTGTTCACGTTCGCGATGTTGTTACCGATGACGTCGAGCTTCGTTTGGAAACCGCGCATGCCTGAAACACCGGAGTACATAGATCTTAGCATTCGTAGATTACCTCCTGAGTATTGGGTTTATGATGGACTTTTTTTAATCGTTATGGGTGCATCAGTCGGTCAGCAGCCCGCGGCTTCCTTCAAAAGAGGTCCAGCCGAATTGTTCATGCCTGTCGATTACGAAATGACTACCGCGCTATCGATTTGCGTAAATACGTTGTTTTTCAAGCTATTACCGTCCATCGCGGTCACGACGGTCCGGCTGGGTACGTTGACGATCATGGCAACGTCTTTGCAGATGACGAGCGAATCCTTCGCCCCTTTGGCAGCCGCTTGGTCGATCGCGCCTTCAATCTTGCTCAAGGTATCCACGCCGAGAGTAATGCCTCGCTGGCGCATCCTCGTCTCCGCATGCTGGCTGAACTTGAGCACTTGGCTGTCCAGCATGTCCTTAAAAGCGGTATTAGGCACCGGATTCGCGGCCGGTTTCCCTAACGGTCTTGCGCCTTGCGCGCCAATCTGCAGCTGTCCGATCGTTAGACGGTTATTCACCTTCTCCTTCACCGCCTTGTCCGATCGACACAATCTTATCCAGCGGTACAGACTCGCCGTCTACGACCGCATATTGCACGCTGTCGCGAACCACGATCGATTCCACCATGCCGGACTCCAACGACGTGCCGTTCTCGTCGCTCTGGTACCACTCTACGTTCTTGCCGATCATGCTTGAAGCCAGTCCCAAATTCTGACTTAGCTTGCCCATATTTTCGGACATGTTCATCAGCTGTTCAACCGACGAGAATTGAGCCATTTGCGCAATAAAATCCGTATCCTGCATAGGTTGCATCGGGTCTTGGTTTTTCAGCTGCGTCACGAGAATTTTCAGAAACTCGTCTTTGCCGAGCGTGTTCGTCTTGCCCGTTACGCCGGATGCTTGCGCGCTGCTTGCCGAGGATGTTCCGGTAATCGTATTTGCCATCGCTCTTTCACCTCCGTTCCGACCAAGGGCTTATTCGTTATGCCGTCGTGTTGATCTCTCTGCCAAAGCCCAAAGTGCGGGTAACTGCTTGTTCTACGGCCGCTTGCTCCGCTTCTGGATTATAGCCGTTTATTTCATTGACCGCATCGCGGTTAGAACCACCCTGTTTGGTGGAATGCTGATCACGAGCACCTTTGCCATTACCGCTGTGGAACATGTTCGACTCGAATGCATTCGAGCTTTGCGTCACTTCCAACCGTTCGACCTGAAGGCCTTGCGTCTGCAACTGGTTGCGAAGCTGGGCGATTTGGTTCTCCAGCATATCTTTCGCGGCTGCCGATTCGGCTACGAACACCGCCGTTAACTGCCCATTCTGCACCGCGATCCGAATGTCCACTTGGCCCAAATGAGCCGGAGCCAAGGAAATGGTCGCTTCGGAGAGGCCATCCTTCGTCTTCACGTTAAATTGGTTCACCATCATGTCCTTCATCGTTTCCGCGAATTTCTCCGCCGGAACCGGCTGCGGCATGACGAGCTTGCCTGTTGGTTCTAAACGCGGCTGATTGTCCGGCGTTGTCACCGCGATCGGCACGATCGTTCCTTCGGTGCTCGCCGTCTCTTGCGCCGGTGCGGCTACTGCAGATTCTGCCGAAGTCGCCTCTTCCGTCGGCACGACCGTCGTCAGTACGCTTGCATGAAGAAGCTGCGCCCCCATGCGATGCAAATGCGATGACTGTGCCGGCACGCTTGCGGTACTTGCCTCATCCGCGCCGCCGCTCTGGATAGCTGGCGCTGCGTTAGTCCCGTTAACCGCTTGATCCACCGTTTTCACTTGCTTGGTGATCGCCGTCATCATGTCTTTGCTAATAGCGCCTGTCTTGTCTTGTTGCAGAACCGCCTGAAGCTCTTTCAGCATCCCTTGCAAAGCGCCGATTGCCGTTTCTTCTCCGGACGCCGCTGCCGTCACGTCAACCGCCTGCTGCGTTTGAATCGCTTGCTGAAGCTGCGGGATCGATTCGAGCATGGCCAGCAAGTTGTCCAGGTCTCCGAGTATACCGGTCATATCTTCGCTTGTCACTGGTTCATCTTGGTCCGCGTCTTTCATCTCGCCAAGCTGTGCCAGCAAACTTTCGACGAACGCAGCTAGTTCTTCCTCGGTCGGATTTTCGCTCAACGTCTGCGTTGCCTTTGTTTCCGCCGTGCTATCCATGGATTCAGTGGCTTGCGATTTGTCAGCGGCATCCGATTCGACTGCTTGCGTATCCGTATTATTTACCGGGTCCGCCTTATTTTGATCGACGTCCGATTTGCTGTTTGCGCTCTTCATCGTCTGATCGAGTTTCTTGCTAAAGTCGCCTGAAGCGCCTTTGTCCGACATGGAGGTCTTATTGGTAGAAGAAGGTTGCGTATTGGCCGTAGGTGCTGGCTGCACCGCCGCCATCGGCATCATTGTTGTCATGGGCATCTTAGTTGTCACCTCCTTTCAAATGAATTATTTACCGGTCATCAGCTTGGAAACAAGCTGCGCTGTAATTCCTTCATTTAACGAAGACATTTCCGACAAAATCGACGAACGTGCTGAGCTGTCAACCGCATTTAGGATCCGTAACACTTTGCTAGGGCTCACCTCCGACATTTTGATCAGAAGCTCGGCGGCGTTGGCCGCAGGCATATTCGTAAACGTATCTTTCAGCTGCGTCGTGCTAAGCGATGAGGACGGTTCTTCCGTCGTCGTCGTTTGCTTATTGAGGCGGGCCTGGAGCGCCGCGATTTGTTGGTCTTTCGCGCTCTTGATGTCCTTCAGCTTCACGGTCGCTTCCGCGGCCGTCTTCGGCGTCATCTTCTCCAGGACCTTGGCTTGATCATCCGTACGCATCGAGTTCAACACGAGTACCGCTTCGTCAAGCTCCATCGCTTCCATAATAGGGGCGGCTTTACTAGGCGACATCTTCGCGTACGTATCGGCCAGCGCTTTGATCTTCGCCGCATATTCTTCGTCGCTTAGCTTCGACGTGTCGCTCTCTTCCTTCTGCGCGCTTAGCTGCTTCACTTGATTTTGAAGGTCGCCGATTTGCTTATCCTTGACGGTCTGCTGACCGGTCGCCTCTTGCAGCGCCTTCTCCTTGGCCGACAACTGCTGCTTAAGCTGCGCGATTACCGCGTTCTGCTCTTCAGCCGCTTTGGCTGTCGCGCCTGCATCCGCGTTCTCGCCGTCACCGGCCGAAGTTTCGCTTTCCGTTACCGGATCCGGCAGCACTTCATTCAGAAACGGGATGGAGTCGCCAACGGTCAGCACCTTGTTCCTCAGGTCGAAGTTAAACAACGTGAGCAGCACGCCGAGCAGTACGATGGTGAACAGGATAGGGGTGACGAAAAACATGAACCGCTCAAACCCGCTATATCCCTTCTCCGCTTCCAATTCTGACACGAATTACCCCTCCTCCGGTCTTTAAACGCTCTGTAGTCGTATGGGTTAAGCCGGCGCGACGTATCGAACCGTCGCGATCTCGTCCAGCTCGTTCTGTTCTTGCAGCATTATCACCGCGCGGTATTGATGTAAAGCTTTATCCTTGGCCTTCAGCCATACCTTCTCGTCTTGCATCTTCTCTG
The DNA here is from genome assembly GCF_008124765.1 of Paenibacillus methanolicus. GTDB lineage: Bacteria > Bacillota > Bacilli > Paenibacillales > Paenibacillaceae > Paenibacillus_Z > Paenibacillus_Z methanolicus. The sequence continues at coordinate 263,032 of NZ_VNHS01000002.1, forward strand.
TCAACTTCGAACGGCTCAGCTCGACTTCTCGCTGCGCTTTGCGGATGTCGGCTTGCTTGCGCATGATGCGGGAATCGATAAACTCAACGTACCGTTGCATGTCGAGCAACTCGGAGAGCGACGTGCCTCCGCTTGCGGCCTCCTGCAGCCTGTCCATCCACGAGCTCCGTTCGGCGATCAATTCGCTCAGCGAGGCCTCTTCGGCCTGCAGCTTGCCGATTGCCGCGGACAATACCGTCTCGGCTTGCGATTTCTCGCTCGCCTTTAAGTCGACGATTTTTTGATAGGCATACTTAAACTTGGCCATTCCTTACGATCAGCTCCGTTCGAATTCACTTAACAGCGCGTGCACCGCTTCCTCGTAACTTACTTTCTCCGTCGTCTTCTGACGGGTAAACGCGTTGATGGTACCGATCCTGTCGATCGCTCGGTCAATTTCCGCATTTGAACCTCGTTGGTACGCCCCGATATTAATGAGGTCTTCCGAATCCTTATAGGTAGCGAGCAGCCGCTTCAACTCATTCGCCGCATCCTGCTGCTCTTCCGGCACGATTTCTTTCATAACGCGGCTGATGGATTGAAGCACGTCGATCGCCGGGTAATGGCCCTTCTGGGCGATTGCGCGGCTTAGTACGATGTGACCGTCCAAGATGCCTCGGACCGCGTCGGCAATCGGCTCGTTCATATCGTCCCCGTCGACAAGCACGGTGTAGAACGCCGTAATCGAACCTCTCGGTCCTGTCCCTGCGCGTTCAAGCAGCTTCGGCAAATTCGCGAATACGGATGGCGTGTAACCGCGCGTCGCCGGCGGTTCGCCGATCGCAAGACCAACTTCGCGAAGCGCTTGAGCATAACGGGTAACCGAGTCCATCATAAGCATGACGTTCAAGCCGCGATCGCGGAAGTATTCCGCGATACTCGTTGCGATCAAGGCGCCTTTCATCCGAATCAGCGCCGGCTGGTCCGAAGTCGCGACGATCACGACCGAGCGGGCCAGACCTTCCGGTCCCAAATCCTTCTCGACGAACTCGAGCACCTCGCGTCCGCGTTCGCCGACAAGAGCTATAACGTTCACATCGGCCGAAGTGTTTCTAGCAATCATACCCAAGAGCGTACTCTTGCCGACGCCTGAACCTGCGAAGATACCGATACGTTGACCTTGTCCAACGGTGAGCAGGCCGTCGATGGCTCTCACGCCGACCGTCAGCGGCGTCTTGACCCGCGGACGGGCCAACGGGTTGCTCGGTTCGTTATGCGTTGAATAATGCGGCATTCTGGCCGGGAGCATCGAACTGTCCAGCGGCTGGCCCAAGCCGTCGAGCACTTTGCCCAGCAGCTCTGAGCCAACCTGCACGGTAAGTGGTTTGCCGGTACCGACCACGTCGCACCCCGGACCGATCGAAGCTAGCTCGCCGAGCGGCATTAGAATCAATTTATTGTCGCGGAAGCCAACGACTTCCGCTTTAAGCGGCTTGGATGCTTTCGTCGGGTAGATATAGCACACATCGCCAATGCTTGCATCCGGACCTTCCGACTCGACCGTCAAACCGATAACCTGCGTAACTTTGCCGTTCACCCGTACGGGATCGATCGGACGCATGTGCTCGATATATTTCATCGGATCCAGTTTAAGCGTGGCCATGTTATGCCCCCTCTTCGCCTGGCTGAAGCGCTAGCTGCATCAGCTCGCGTTTTATCTCGGACAACTGCGTATCTATCCGGGCATCAATACTACCAAAGGCGGAGCGAATCACGCAACCACCGTCTTTTACCGTTACGTCAGGCACAATTTGGAGCTCGGCTTGCGAGTCGATCGCCAAGTGAAGCTCTTCGCGGGCAGCCTGGATAAAATTCAGCTGCGAAGGCGATACGCACAACGTGATGACGCCTTGTTCGCGTCTTCTGGAAAGCGCCTTCGTCACCTGCTCGATCGTCCATTCAGGCGACATTGCCAGCTGCTTGCCGATAATCTTCTCGGCAATGGAGGTACTAAGTTCCACCAGGAACGGCTCTGCTTCTTGAATGATTTCTTCTTTCATCCTGTAGGCGCCTTCGAGTATCGTCTTCGCTTCGCCCAGAGACGTTTCCCATTGTTGGCGAATTTCTTGCTCGGCTTCTTCGCGGCCCTCGTTGTAACCGGTCTGATACCCTTCGCTGCGCATTTGTTCAAAGTGCTGCAGGTCGAGCTCGCGGCGCTCCTGCCACCATTGTTCAATGGCGGCATTCGCGTCGTCCAACATCTGCTGTATTTCGGCAGCGACCTCTTCCATTCGTTGCTTCGCGAAATTCTCGGCATCTTGAATGATTTGGTCGCGCAGCGAAATTGTTTCTTGATCTGGCCCGGGCGGGGTGTTTCGATCTTCTCCCTGCTGGGTATTAGCATAATAGTTGCGGAAAACTTCCAGACGTTTCAGATCGTCTAATGAAACGACATGGGTGGATTTATGAAGGCTAGACAATGATATCATCTCCTCCGCCACGTGCGATGATGATCTCACCCGACTCTTCGAGTCGACGGATCGTCGCTACGATACGAGTTTGAGCTTCCTCAACGTCACGCAGTCGAACAGGACCCATGAACTCCATTTCTTCCTTGAATGTTTCGGCCATCCGTTTGGACATGTTACGGAAGATGGCTTCGCGTACTTCTTCGCTCGCCACTTTAAGCGCAAGCTGAAGGTCGGCGTTCTCGATATCCCGTATGATGCGCTGAATCGCGCGGTTGTCGATGTTGACGATATCCTCGAACACGAACATGCGCTTCTTGATTTCCTCGGCCAGTTCCGGATCCTGAATCTCGAGCGCGTCGAGAATCGTGCGCTCCGTACCGCGGTCGACGCCGTTTAGGATCTGAACGATCGACTCGATACCGCCAGCGCTCGTGTAGTCCTGCGTAACCGTCGAAGACAACTTCTGCTCCAGGATGCGTTCGACGTGCGCAATCACTTCCGGCGACGTGCTGTCCATCAGCGCGATGCGTCTAGCGACTTCCGCTTGCTTATCTTGCGGCAAGGAGGACAAGATGGCTGCCGATTGGTCGGCGCCCAAGTACGACAGTACCAGAGCGATCGTCTGCGCGTTCTCGTTCTGAATAAAGTTGAGGATCTGGCTGGCGTCGGCTTTGCGTGCAAAGTCGAACGGACGTACCTGCAGCGTTGCCGTTAGGCGGTTGATCACTTCCAGCGCCTTCGACTCGCCCAGCGCTTTCTCTAGAATTTCTTTCGCATACGTGATACCGCCTTGCGAAATGTATTCCTGCGCCATACAAATCTGGTGGAATTCGCTCAAGATCGTGTCTTTATCTTCGCTGTCGACTTTGCGCACGTTCGCGATCTCCAGCGTCAGTTGTTCGATCTCTTCTTCGCGCAGATGTTTGAACACCTGAGCGGACACTTCCGGGCCTAACGAGATGAGAAGGATGGCCGCCTTTTGGCGACCACTGTAACCTTGCGCGACTTTAGCCATTTGCATTCCTCCTATTCGTCAGCAAGCCATGTACGGAGAAGGTTAACAAACTCTTCCGGTTTGTTCTTAGCCAAGGTCTCAAGCTGCTTGCGCATTTGATTGTCGTTGCCCGCCATCTCCAGATCAACGGTAGCAAAGTCGATTTTGTGCGGCGTAATGACTTCTTCCGCGAGCATTCGCTGCTCTGCTGCCTGCTTGCGGCGGCGTTTCACGAGCATGAATCCGAGCGCGCCGATGATTACAAGCGCTGCTGCGCCGATACCGATCGCCATCGTCATCGAGATGCCGGACGTCTCGGAAGCGTCGTCCGATGCCAAGAACGTCAGACCGCTGATCGAAATTTTCTTCCCGATGATCGCGTCGTCGTCTACATTTTGCCCAGATTCGCGCAATTGAGCACGAACAAGGGAAGACAAGAAGTCATTCACGTAAGTCTTGGCGTCTTCGCTAAGCTTGGACTTGTCGACCGCTACGCTGATGGATAGGTCTTTAATCACATATGGAGCGGATTCGATCTGGTTATTGATCCGGTTGAACTCGTAATTCGTCGTACGACTGTTCTCTTCCGAGCTGCTGGAATCGCCGCCCGTCGTCGCTTGGTAGCCTGGGACATCGGTCGAACCCGTGCCGGCTACGCCGCCGGAACCGCTTGTACCCGTCGAAGAAGAAGAGTTCGTCGCTTCGCTTACGATAATGCCGTTATTATTATTATTCTCAAGCGGCTTAACCAGCTGCTCGTCCGTTTTCTTTTTGTCGAAGTTAAAGGAACTCGATACGTTCACGACCATATTATCAAGCCCGACGATCGGGCCAAGCGTTTGTTGAATGCTGCGTTTGACTTCGCTCTCGTACTTTTTCTGGATTTGGAAGTGGCTCTCGACCGTTGTCGAGCTATCTGCGCCGCCGGTGTTCGAAGCCGTCAGCTCACCTTCCGCGCTGGAGATCGTAATGTTCTCAATCGCAAGCTTTGGCACCGAAGTTTTTACGAGATTATAATAGCCGTCTACTTCTTTTTGCGTCGGGCGATAGCCCGGTTTGAACGTAATCATGATCGAAGCGGAAGCCGGTTCTGCATCTTCCGTCGAAAGAAACGCGCTCTCTTCCGGCAGCGTGATCAGCACATTGGACTTTTGCACGCCGTTCATGCCATTAAGGAGACGCTGAATTTCGCCGTTAAGCGCACTGCGGTATTTCACATCGAACTCTCGGTCTGTCGAACCAAACGGCGTCGAACCTGAGGCGAAAGACTCAAAGCCGATCGAACCATTTTGAACAAGACCTTGTGAACCTGCTTCAACCTTGACCTTCTCGGCGTTCGCCGCTGGCACGAGGATGTTCCGGCCGCTATTGGCCAGTTCGTATGGAATGCTGTTCGAATCCAGATAGCTCATGACCGCCGCAGCGTCCGTCGAATCCAGATCTTGAAACGCGAGCTCGTATTCCGTCTTGGAGAACACCATCGTGAGCAACACGACGGTGATAATCAAGACACCTGCAGTCGCGCCGAGCATCACCTTTTGCTTCTTGCCCATCCCCGTCCACAACTGTGCGACTTTAGCCTTATATTGGTTGAATGTTTCGTTCACGACTTCACCTCACTTATTCGTAGTTGTAGTTGTCGAAGCGCCGTCTTACGATCTATTACATCTGCATCCGCATGATCTCTTGGTAGGCTTCTACGACCTTGTTACGCACTTGTGAAGTTAGCTGCAAGCTCAGTTCCGCTTGGGACGATGCTATCATAACTTGCGAGATATCCGCTTGTCCAACCATATATTTATCCGTTACTACCTGTACGTTCTTCTCTTGGTTTTGAACACTATTTAATGCATTTTGCAGGAAATCGCCGAACGTTTGCGTCATTTCTGCCGGCGTTTTGTCCTTCATAGCTGAATTCTGCGTTGATTGGATTGTCGTCAAAGGGTTAAACGTTGTTTTCTGAATCAAGTTGATCCCTCCATCTTATAGTCGATTGTTCCTATATCGATTAAGCTCGTCCGATTTCCAGCGCTTTCGAGAACATCGCTTTCGTCGTGTTGAGCGCCGTTACGTTCGCCTCATAAGAACGGGAAGCCGTGATCATGTCGACCATTTCCTTTGCTACGTCGACGTTCGGCATTTGCACATAGCCATTCGAGTCGGCATCCGGATTCGTAGGATCGTAGACTTGCTTGAATGGCGCCTGGTCTTCGACAATTTTCGCGACTTTCACGCCAGCCGCTTTCGAAGATGCCGTCCCATTCATCTTGCCGCTCAGCACATCAGCGAACGATGGCGTCGTCGGCTCGAGTACAACCATCTTACGAGCATAAGGGACATACTGTCCATTCACAAATTTAGCGCGCGTTGTCTCAGCATTGGCAATGTTGGATGAAATGACATCCATCCGCAGCCGCTGCGCGGTCAAGGCGGAAGCACTTACATCGAAGCCATTCGTGATTCTCATCTATTAAGCCCTCCCATCGATGCCGGTCCGCATCATCTTCACGTCATGGTTTAATTGCTGAATATAGAAGTTGTAGTTCAATTGGTTCTTGGCAAGCAATGTCATCTCGCGATCGATATCGACGTTGTTCTCGTTGTTATTCATGACCGTCGATTCATCCGTAACGATTTGCGCTTGAGGTTTCGATCCGCCGCTGCCGATCGGTATATGCTTCTTATTCGTTAGGCGCCCGGACAGTTCGGCCGAAGCTCCCATGGATTGTTGTAGTGTCTCTTCGAAGAGGACATCCGAACGCTTGAATTTCGGCGTATCCGCGTTGGCCACGTTATTCGAAATGACGCGTTGGCGCATTTCCGAGGCGTTAATTGCGCCTTCCAGCCGGTTAAAGTGTGCTCCGTTTAAGAGGCTCATTCGTATATACCCCCGTTTTCATTCTGTTTTCCTGATGTCATTTGTAGATATTCAACAGATTGTCCGACTTTCCTTCTTTGTTCGACAAAAGAATATCACGAATACATGAATATCGTGTCGATTAAGATCGACAAACTTAATATTCTATTTTTCGAACCTAGAATACAATAAGAAAAAAGCCCTATCTTTTAGTCAGATAGGACCTTAGGTGTTCGAAAATGCTGTTAGTATAGTGTTAAGAAACTGTTATTCCTTATTCTTCTTCAGCTCAATTATGAGCTGAGGGTTAAGAATTTTGATATAGGTTCCTTTCATGCCAAGGGAACGGGTCTCAATAACGCCAGCGCTTTCCAGCTTGCGAAGCGCGTTCACGATAACCGAGCGTGTAATACCCACGCGATCCGCGATTTTGGAAGCGACAAGCAGACCTTCCTTCCCGTCCAATTCGTCGAAAATATGTTCGACCGCTTCCTGCTCGCTGAACGACAACGAACCGACCGCAACCGCCACGACCGCGCGGCTTCTGGCTTCCTGCTCGATTTCTTCCGCGCGTTCGCGCAAAATTTCCATCCCAACGATGGTTGAGCCGTATTCCGCCAAAATCAGATCATCATCTCCGAAAGGCTCTGCATTTCGCAGCAAGACTAGCGTCCCTAACCGGTCGCGTCCGCCCACGATCGGTACGACCGTCATTTTCTCCGCGCCGGCCATAGCCGGAAACGAATCGCGAATCCCTTCATCCGGCACGACATTCGTCACGGTCTCCTGCATGAGCATGAACCGGTCGTTGCTTTCGACCGGGAAACGAAGCTCGTCTGCCGGAAGGGCTCTTAATTGCTCGTGCTGAAATGGACCTACCGCCGCGCAACCGAGCACTTTCCCTCTCCGGCTAACGACAAAGACGTCCGCTTGTATCGTTGTGCACAGCACCTCCGCCATCTCCCGGAAATTGAGCGCTCCGCCGGCCGCCCGCTGCAGCAGCCGGTTTAGCGTTCTTGTTTTTGCTAGTAAAATCATTTGTAAGCCTCCTACGATCCTGTCCGTACCTCTTATAAAATATATTGACTCAAATCGCGATTTTTCGCAATATTTCCTAACTTTTCCCTTACATATTCCGGCGTAATTGTGAGGCGATCAAGCGAGAGTTCCGGCGCTTCGAACGATAAGTCTTCAAGCAGCTTCTCCAAAATGGTATGCAGCCTGCGCGCGCCGATGTTCTCGGTATTCTTGTTCACGTCGGAAGCAATCGTCGCCAATTCCTTGATGGCCTCTTCCGAAAAATCGATCTCGATGCCTTCGGTCTCTAGAAGAGCCGTATATTGCTTCGTGAGCGCGTTCTTTGGCTCTGTCAAAATCCGGATAAAATCCTCCATGCTAAGACTAGTAAGCTCGACCCGAATCGGGAAACGGCCCTGCAGTTCAGGTATTAAATCGGACGGTTTCGCTACATGAAACGCACCTGCCGCCATGAATAAAATATAATCCGTTTTGACTGAACCGTATTTCGTCACCACCGTCGAACCTTCCACGATCGGCAGAATGTCGCGCTGCACGCCTTCGCGCGAAACGTCAGGACCGGAGCCTCGAGAAGGACTGGCGATTTTATCGATTTCGTCTATAAAAATAATGCCGCTTTGCTCGGCCCGAACGATCGATTCCGAGATGACGTCGTCCATATTGATTAGTTTGTTCGCTTCGTCTTGCGTCAATACTTTGCGCGCTTCCTTTATCGGCAGCTTGCGCTTCTTCGTCCGTTTGGGCATCAGCTGGCCGAACAGTTCCTGCATATTCATGCCGCCCATGCCACCGGCATCCCCCATGCTGCCTTGACCGGACAACATATCAAGCATCGTCGGCGACGTGTCTTCGACATCGATCTCGATGGATTGATTCTCGAGTTTGCCGGCATCCAGCTGCTCCTTAACCGATCTACGCCGGTCGAGAATGGAAGGATCGTTCTCTTGCGAATCGTCCTCTTCCTCCTTGCCGGATTGACCGCCGAATAGCATCTCGAGCGGGTTTTTGCCGCTCTTCGGCTTCACGGCCGACGGCACGAGCAGCGTAACGATCCGCTCATTGGCTTGCTTCTCCGCACGATCGCGTACCTGCTCGGTTTTCTCGGCTTTCACCATGCGAATCGCCGTCTCCACCAAGTCGCGAACCATCGACTCCACATCGCGGCCCACATAACCGACCTCGGTAAACTTCGTCGCCTCCACTTTGACGAACGGCGCGTTCACGAGCTTCGCCAGTCTGCGCGCGATTTCAGTTTTCCCTACGCCGGTCGGTCCGATCATCAAAATATTTTTCGGCACGATCTCGTCCCGCAAAGCCTCAGCCAGACGGCTGCGACGGTAACGGTTTCGCAGCGCGACCGCCACCGAACGTTTCGCCGATTTTTGACCAATGATATATTTATCCAACTCTGCGACGATCTGACGCGGCGTTAAAGCTTCATTTCCCATCGATTATCCCTCCGCCCGAGTAGTGTCCGTCCGATTACTCCAGCTCTTCCACAACGATGTTCCGATTCGTAAATACGCATATATCGGCGGCGATTTCCAAAGCGGCGCGCGCCATATCCTTCGCTTCCATATTCGTGGCATGGCCTTTGAGCGCGCGTGCCGCGGCCAATGCGAAGCTTCCGCCAGAACCGATCGCAAGCACGCCGTCATCCGGCTCGATGATTTCGCCGCCGCCGGAAATGAGAAGCATGCCGCTCTTATCCATGACGATCATCATTGCTTCCAATTTGCGCAGGATGCGGTCCGAACGCCAATCTTTCGCAAGCTCGACGGCAGCTCGCTGCAAGTTGCCGTGATGCTCTTCCAGCTTGGCTTCAAATTTCTCGAACAACGAAATGGCATCTGCAACCGAGCCCGCAAAACCTGCGACGACTTGGCCGCGGTACAATCGGCGCACCTTCTTGGCCTGATGTTTCATGACCATGCTGTTACCGAACGTAACCTGACCGTCTCCGGCGATCGCGCCTTGCCCATTGTGCCTAACCGCGCAGATCGTCGTTGCATGAAACTGCATTTCCATTGGCTCTGCCCCCATTCCGGCTTATAGAATTGATTCATCTATGAAGACGATGTCAAATATGACATGCTAATGTTCGATTGTCAAAAAAGGAAACAGCGGCCGGCATACCGGTTCCCGCTGCGATTGATCGTATAAACTAACGTTGCCCACGTCAAGCTCGGATAAATCGGATAATCTGATGTTAGCTAAATTTAGCCTTCTACAGGGGTACCTTCCAGATCCGATGCCTGGAATTGCGCCAATCGGTCTAACGCGCGTCCGGCAATGGCTTCATTCTTTTCTTTCTTTCCTTTAATTCGTTTCTCCAGCGGCGGGAACAATCCAAAATTGGCATTCATCGGCTGGAAGTGTTTAAAGTCTGCTGTCGTAATATAGTGAGCCATACTGCCGAGCGTTGTATCTTCCGGCAGTACGATTGGATCTAGACCGCGTGCCAGGCGTCCCGCATTCAGTCCGGCAATCAATCCGGATGCGGCAGACTCGACATAGCCTTCCACGCCCGTCATTTGACCGGCGAAAAATAAGTTGTCCCGGCGAGCAAATTGATACGTCGGCTTCATCAATTTCGGCGAATTGATGAACGTATTGCGGTGCATGACGCCGAATCGGACGAATTCCGCCTGCTCTAAACCCGGGATCAACGAGAAGACGCGTTTCTGCTCGCCCCACTTCAGATGGGTTTGGAACCCGACGAGATTATAGAGCGTGCCAGCGGCGTTATCTTGGCGAAGCTGAACGACTGCATAAGGCAATTTGCCGGTATGCGGGTTGATCAGTCCAACCGGTTTCATTGGGCCGAAAAGGGCGGTTTGTTTGCCCCGGCGCATCATGACTTCGATCGGCATGCAGCCCTCGAAATACTGCTCCTTCTCAAACTCCTTGAGCGCGGCTGTCTCGGCCGTAATGATCGCATCGTAAAAGACGTTGAATTCCTCTTCCGTCATCGGGCAATTCAAGTACGCCGCCTCACCCTTGTCGTACCTGGACGCCAGGTACACCTTGGACATGTCGATCGAATCCTTCTCTACGATCGGCGCCGCCGCATCATAGAAGTAGAAGTATTCCTCGCCCAGCAAAGCTTGAATTTCCTTCGAGAGAGCGTCCGCCGTAAGCGGTCCCGTCGCGATGACGACGATGCCGTCTTCCGGGATATGCTTCACTTCTTCCGTGCGTACTTCAACAAGCGGATGCTCCTTCAACAATCGCGTGACATCCCCGGAAAAACCGTCACGGTCAACGGCCAAAGCTCCTCCCGCCGGGACCGCGTTACGGTCCGCGCAATCCATGATGAGCGACTGCATACGGCGCATCTCTTCCTTTAGGACGCCTACCGCGTTCTGTAGTCCGTTCGCGCGAAGGCTGTTGCTGCATACCAATTCGGCGAAATTGTTCGTATGATGCGCCGGCGTCTTAGTCGCCGGGCGCATTTCGTATAATGTCACGGGAACGCCTTGGGAAGCAATTTGCCATGCGGCCTCGCTTCCCGCCAGACCCGCGCCGATTACGGTTACTCGTTGCTGCTGTTCTGACAAAACATGTACCTACCTTTCTTCTATGCGAAATCAAGCTTCATTCAACCTTCCGCCTGATCCGCATCTTCAACCAATTCCTCCGAGAAGTCGCATTGCGTACATACGTGTTTGGCCCCGCTGCGATTGCGCTTCTCCACCATCGGCCCTCCGCAGGAAGGGCACGGCTTGCTAACCGGTTTATCCCACGAGACGTAATCGCAGCCTGGATACTGGTCGCATCCGTAGAAGACTCGCCCCTTCTTGCTCCGTCGCTCGATGATTTTACCTTCGTGACACTTCGGACATTCGACGCCTATATCCTTCACGATCGGTTTCGTGTTCCGGCAGTCCGGGAATCCGGAGCAAGCAAGGAACTTGCCGAAGCGCCCCATCTTGTACACCATATGTTTGCCGCACTTCTCGCATGTCTCGTCGGAAATTTCGTCTTGGATCTCGATTTCCTTCATCTCGTCCTCGGCCACTTCAAGCCGTTTCTCGAACGACTCATAAAATTGACCGAGTACGCGAACCCAGTTCTCGGTTCCTTCCTCGACATGGTCGAGATCGCCTTCCATATGGGCCGTAAATTCGGCGTCCAAAATCTCGGGGAAAAATTCCTCCATTAGCTGGATGACCAGCTCGCCGAGCTCCGTCGGCACGAATTTTTTCTCCTCGATCGCGACGTATCCGCGCTTCTGTATCGTCTCCAGCGTTGGCGCATATGTACTCGGACGGCCGATGCCGACCTCTTCCATCGTGCGTACCAGCCGGGCTTCCGTATATCGCGGAGGCGGCTGGGTAAAATGCTGCTTCGGATCGATCGCCTCCGAGACTGCTTCGTTGCCGACGGCCAGCGGCGGAAGGAACTTCTCCTCCTCGGTCGTGCCGTCATCGTTTCCTTCCACGTAGATCTTCATGAAGCCGTGGAATTTAACCTTCGAACCGGCGGCGCGGAATGTTGCGGAGCCGACCGTCAAATCGACCGTCATCGTATCGAGAACGGCCGAAGCCATCTGGCTAGCGACGAAGCGCTCCCACACCAATTTGTACAACCGGAATTGATCCCGGCTCAGGAATTCCTTCACCGATTCCGGATCGCGAATTACCGACGTCGGACGAACCGCTTCATGCGCGTCCTGCGCGTTGCTGTTCTTCTTCGTATACACCCTTGGTTGCTCGGGCACGTACGAAGCGCCATATTTCTCTTCGATGTACCCTTTCGCTTCCTCTTGCGCCACAGGAGAGATCCGAGTCGAGTCCGTACGCATATACGTGATCAGACCAACCGTGCCTTCCTTGCCGAGATCCACGCCTTCATAAAGCTGCTGCGCGACCGACATCGTCTTGGATGCCCGGAAGCCCAGCTTTCTTGCCGCCTCTTGTTGTAAGGAACTCGTAATGAATGGTGGCGCCGGATTACGCAGTCGTTCTTTTTCCCGTACGTCGATGACTTGGAATGTTCCCGTCCCCATGGCGGCGAGTACTTCCTGCACGTCCTGTTCGCTGCCGAGTTCCCGCTTCTCGCCGTTCAACCCGTAGAACTTCGCTTCAAAAGCGGAGTTTTTATGCTTGAGCTGCGCCGTAATCGTCCAATACTCTTCAGGCACGAACGCGTCGATTTCGTTCTCGCGATCAATGATTAACTTAACCGCAACCGACTGCACACGGCCGGCTGACAACCCCTTCTTCACTTTCTTCCAGAGCAGCGGACTGATTTTGTAACCGACAAGGCGGTCAAGGATGCGCCGCGCCTGCTGGGCGTTTACTAAATCCATATTGATCGGACGCGGGGTCTTGAAAGCGTCTTTCACGGCCTGCTTCGTAATTTCGTTAAATACGACGCGGCATTGATCTTTCTCGTTCAACTCCAAATAATGCGCCAAGTGCCATGCGATCGCTTCGCCTTCGCGATCGGGGTCAGCTGCGAGATACACTTTTTTCACTTTCTTGCTCGCATCTTTCAATTCCTTAAGAACGCTGCCTTTACCGCGAATCGTAATATATTTAGGATTGAAATCGTTCTCGACTTCAACGCCGATCTGACTCTTGGGCAAATCGCGAATATGACCCATGGAAGCCTTGACGATGAACTTGCTGCCAAGGTATTTGCCAATCGTCTTCGCCTTAGCCGGCGACTCGACAATGACGAGCGAATCTGCTGCCATACTAGCGCCCTCCTCTCCGTTAACTGCTATGTAACGCTGTATAATGAACCGGGATGCTGTTCAATCTTCCGTTTTATAGTTAAATTTATCAGAATCGCGTGCAAAAGTCCAAAAGGATAACCCGAAGCCTCATGCAGCTCGTCCATCGTCCTAGCTTCATCCTGCAATAACCGGTAAATATTCGCTTCTTCGACGCTCAAGAGCGACTGCGCCGAAGATTCGGATTGCTTGTTCACAAGAGACTTGGACGATTGCGCATTCAGGACATCCATCCAAGGAAATTCTTCAATAATATGTGCCGCATCGGTGACGAGCTTGGCCCCGCATTCGCGAATGAGTCGGTTTGTGCCGGCGCTCTTGGGCGACGAGATCGGCCCCGGAACCGCGAACACTTCGCGGGACATGTCCAGCGCTTGCGTTGCCGTAATGAGCGAACCGCTTCGTTCAGCCGCCTCGATGACCAGCGTCCCTACGGACAAGCCTGCGATTATCCTGTTGCGAAGCGGAAAATGTCCGGGATGAAAAGGAGTACCTGGCGGCACTTCGGACAAAATAAGCCCTCGCTCCTTCAAGTCCGCGTATAAACCGCGATTCTGAGGCGGGTAAACAACGTCTACCGGCGTTCCGAGAACGGCGATCGTCGATCCCGTCTCGCCTATCGCTCCCTCATGCGCATAAGCATCGATTCCTCGGGCCATCCCGCTCACGACCGTCAATCCTCTCGATGCCAACGCTTTCGATAAATCCAGCGCCGTTCGTCGACCGTAAGCCGTCGGTCCGCGCGTTCCTACGATCGCAATGCCGAGTCCTTCCAACAGATCGATTCTTCCGACCGCATATAGCACCCACGGCGGCTGCGGAATGTGCCGCAGAAGCTTAGGATACGCTTCCTGAAAAGGAGTGAGCAGCATGATGCCGCGCCGACGGGCTGCCTCCCTTGGATTCTCCGCGGCCACTCGTCTCATAGCGGCACAAGCTGCGCTTGCCTGCTCGAACTTCATTCCGAATTGTTGCTGCCAATCGGCAGCTCCGTACTCCGCATATTGGTTCCAAGCGCCGTGTTGGACGACCTTCCGAATCGTCTGCCAGCCAATGCCTGTCGTTTCGTGGAGGACAATGACTGCAGCCTCCATCAGCGATTCATTATTTTGCTTCATTAATACATCCGTCCCTTCTCCGAAGGGCGGACCCGCATCCTTACCCTATTGTGCTTGACTAGGAAACAGATTGCAAGCCGCATCCATCGATAAGATCGTCATTTTTTTGAAAAAATTAAAAAAAGCAACCTTTCGTTTCCGAAAATTCGGAAAATCGAAAGGTTGCTTACCTTTTTATCGCGCTAATATTAGTGAGTTTTACATTTCTCGAGCAGACCTTGCTCTTCGAGCACGGAGACGAGCGTGGAGCCCATATCCGACGGCGTAGGCGCTACTTTAATACCGCAAGCTTCCAGCGTCGCGATTTTCTCGGCTGCCGTGCCTTTGCCGCCGGAGATGATCGCGCCCGCATGACCCATGCGTTTGCCCGGAGGCGCCGTCGCGCCGCCGATGAAGCCGACAACCGGCTTCTTCATGTTCGCTTTGACCCACTCTGCCGCTTCTTCTTCCGCCGACCCGCCGATTTCGCCAATCATGATGACCGCGTACGTGTTCGGATCGTCGTTGAACATGCTCAGAATGTCGATGAACTCGGAGCCTTTAACCGGGTCGCCGCCAATACCTACCGCGGACGATTGGCCGATGCCGCGAGTCGTCAGCTGATGAACCGCTTCGTACGTGAGCGTTCCGCTGCGCGATACGACGCCAACATGGCCTTTCGTATGGATGTAACCCGGCATAATGCCGATTTTGCACTCGCCTGGCGTGATGACGCCCGGGCAGTTAGGACCGATCAGACGAGTTTTCTTGCCTTCCATGTAACGGGAGACTTTAACCATATCCAGAACCGGAATGCCTTCCGTGATGCAGATGACGAGATCCAGCTGCGCGTCTACCGCTTCCAAGATCGCATCTGCCGCAAATGCAGGCGGTACGTAAATAACCGACGCGGTAGCGCCCGTAGCAGCTACGGCTTCAACCACCGTGTTGAATACCGGCAATGATTTCGTTTCGCCGTTCTCCAGCTTGATGTCGACGGTCGTCCCGCCTTTGCCCGGCGAAGTGCCGCCTACCATTTGCGTGCCGTAATCAAGCGCGCCTTTGGCGTGGAACAACGCTGTTTTGCCCGTAATGCCTTGCGTGATGACTTTTGTATTTTTGTCAACCAAGATACTCATTTCGAGACTCACATCCCCTATATGAATTCATATGCCGCGGCGCCAGCGGCTCGCGGGCTACAAGTAAGTTATTACTTCACGAGCTCGACGATCTTCTGCGCACCGTCGGACATGGATTCGGCAGCAACGATGTTCAGTCCGGATTCGTTCAGCAGTTTCTTGCCAAGCTCCACGTTCGTGCCTTCGAGGCGAACGACGAGCGGACGGTCAAGACCGAGCTCTCTGGCAGCGGCGATAACGCCTTCCGCGATAATATCGCACTGCATGATGCCGCCGAAGATGTTGACGAAGATCCCTTTGACTTTATCGTCGGAGAGAATGATTTTGAATGCTTCGGTAACTTTCTCTTTGGTAGCGCCGCCCCCTACGTCGAGGAAGTTGGCAGGGTCGCCGCCATAGTATTTGATGATGTCCATCGTCGCCATAGCGAGTCCGGCGCCATTAACCATACAGCCGATGTTGCCGTCGAGCGCGATGTAGCTCAGATCGAATTTAGACGCTTCGATTTCCTTCGCATCCTCTTCGTCCAGATCGCGAAGCGCCAGAATGTCCTTGTGGCGGTACAGCGCGTTGGAGTCGAAGTTCAACTTGGCGTCAAGCGCCATAACATTGCCGTCGCCGGTCACGACGAGCGGGTTGATCTCCGCGATCGAGCAGTCCTTGTCCACGAATGCCGTGTACAGCGCGATCATGAAGCTCGCGGCTTTGTTCACGAGCTCGTTCGGAATATTGATGGCGAACGCCAGCTTCTTAGCTTGGAAAGGCTGAAGACCGACGGCAGGGTCAATCACTTCTTTGAAAATTTTCTCAGGCGTGTGCGCGGCGACCTCTTCGATCTCCGTACCGCCCTCTTCGGAGGCCATCATGACGACGCGGCCGGTACCGCGGTCCACGACTACGCCCACGTAGTATTCTTTCTTAATGTCGCAGCCTTGCTCGATTAGCAAGCGCTTAACTTCTTTGCCTTCAGGTCCCGTTTGGTGCGTAACAAGCGTCTTGCCGAGAATTTCGGATGCGTATGCGCGTACCTCGTCCAAGTTTTTCGCAACTTTAACGCCGCCCGCTTTACCGCGGCCGCCGGCATGGATTTGCGCTTTTACGACAACGACTTGGGTGCCCAGCGCTTCCGCTGCCGCCACCGCTTCGTCCACCGTGAACGCAACTTTGCCTTCAGGTACGACTACACCATACTGCTTCAGCACTTCTTTGCCTTGATACTCATGGATATTCATTAACGAAAATCCTCCTATCCGCAGTCAAATACTACGTATGTACACACAAAAAACCTTCACTATTGTAACATACATCCGTCAGCTATTACCTTATTTTCCGTCTAGAAAAACCGCGTTATTTTGATATGGATTTCATCTCAAATTGAGATGATAGAAGCATCCTGCTCGTGAATGGCGCATGATGAATCCATCGACTGGGCAGCCTTAAGATGCAAGCCAGCCAAAGCGTAGTATGGCCGTTCGCTTGTCAGATTATGAGCGGACCGCCAAATCGGCGCGCGTGCCTGCAAAATCGAAGCATCTCTCTGGGATAAACGTATGTCGACGGCAATTGACACCCGCCGTGAAGCCCTCTATGATGAGGGTAATAAAAATGTGGAACGGATTTGTGAGGAAGCACCTTCATCCGAATTGATGGAGGTGCTTTTTGTGTTTGTCGCGATTTGTGGCGCAAGCGTATACGGGATAGAAGGTAAATTAATCGCGGTAGAAGCGGATATCGCGAGCGGTCTTCCTCAGGTCAACGTTGTCGGTTTGCCCGACCCCGCCGTGCGCGAATCGGTGGAACGGGTACGGGCAGCGATCAAAAACTGCGGCTTCAACTTTCCGCTTGAACGTATTACGATTAATTTGGCTCCCGCGGATCTGCGCAAGGAAGGCACCGCGTTCGATCTTGCCATCGCCGCTTCCATCTTGGCTGCCAGCGCGCAGCTGAAGCCGGAAACCTTAAGCGACACGCTCGTGCTCGGGGAACTGGCGCTCAGCGGCGAGGTTCGAGCCATCCCCGGCGTGCTGGCCATGGTCGAGCAAGCCAAGCTGAGCGGCATGACAAGAGTGCTGCTCCCTGCCGGCAACGCGCCGGAGGCCTCCTTCATCGGAGGCATGGAACTGTTTGCGCTGCGGCATCTGAGCCAGCTTCAAGGCGGTGGCGGATCGGACAAATGGGAAGCGCTTCGATATGACCCTGCATCGGAGACGTCGTGGCCTTCGAAAGTGGAGCAATCCGCGCATGGCGACTTCGGCGACGTGCTCGGCCAGCATCATGCGAAGCGGGCGCTCATGATTGCCGCGGCCGGCAATCATAACGTGCTCTTCAGCGGACCTCCCGGAACGGGCAAGACGATGCTCGCCCGGCGACTCCCCGGTATCATGCCGCCGCTTGGGGAAGATGAAGCGCTGCAGGTTACCAAAATCTACAGTTCCGCCGGCAAGCTGCCGCATGGCGTGGCTTCGCTGCTGCGCGAACGTCCTTTTCGCACGCCGCATCACACCATCTCGGCAGCGGGTCTTATCGGTGGAGGTTCAATCCCGAGACCAGGCGAAGTGACGCTTGCGCATCGAGGCGTGCTGTTTTTAGACGAGCTGCCAGAATTCTCGAGAAATGCCTTGGAAGTGCTGCGTCAGCCGCTTGAAGACCGCGAGGTAACCATTGCGCGATCGAGAGCCGTCTTCCGTTTCCCCGCCCACTTCCTGCTCGCGAGTTCCATGAATTCCTGCCCGTGCGGCTATTACGGCCATGATACGGAAGACAAGCGCTGCCAATGCAGCGAGCTTGCGATCTCGCGATATCGCGCCAAAATCTCCGGTCCGCTGCTTGATCGGATCGACATGCACATTGAAGTCGCGCGGCCAGTTAATACCGACGGGCTGCAACCGGGAATGTCTTCTGCGGAAATGCGCAAACACGTGCTTGAAGCTCATGAGCGCGGGCAGGAACGGCTCAAATATACGGGAGCCCCTTTGGCCGCCCTAGCCGGAGCCTCCCTTCAACGCGCCGTATCTCGAACCCGGGAAGCGAACGAATTGTTAAAACTGGCTTTCGATTCGCTGGGCGTCAGCCTTCGCGCGCATGACCGCATTCTAAAGCTGGCCCGCACCATCGCGGACATCGAGAAATGCGAACTCGTCGACGCGCCGCATGTTGCGGAAGCGATTGGATACCGAAGCCTCGACCGTAATTTGCACGCGCGCTAATTACGCTCGTTCAGCTTGCCAGACCAGTCACTACCCATATAATGGTTGTTCGCGGACCACTCAATTTAAAAACCTCCTTTTCAGCCGCATCGAATGATATCAATTTGCCGTCTTCAATCCATTTTGAGATCGATGAAGCCGGCAAACCTATCGTTTGGGGCTGAAAAGGAGGTTATTTGCGCACGTACCATCGTTCAGAACGCGGACTCGAAATGTCGGAACTCCAAGACCTCGTCCGTGATCCGATCCAACGTGATAGCCGCTACATCGAAACGAACGGACGCGCTAGTGTAGCCGAACCGATGCAGATATACTTCGGCGACAGCGCGAACTTGTAACTGCTTCCGATAATCGACAGACTCGGCAGCTGTGCCAAACCGCCCCCCGGAAGTCCTCGTTCTAACCTCGACGAACACGATGACGCCCCGATGTACCGCGACGAGATCCAACTCCCCCGATCTGCAGCGCCAATTCCGGTTCAAAATGACATAGCCAACAGACGCCAAGTGTCTAGCCGTGATCTCTTCTCCTAGCTGCCCCGTCGCATTTTTCTTGCCACGTAACGGATGCCTTGCGGTCATTGCAGCTGTCCTCCCGCCCGTTTGTCCGAACGATAGACGAAGCTTAAAATTTCCGCGACAAGCATGTATAATTCGGGAGGAATTTCCTGGGCAATATCCAGTTTCGCCAGCACTTCGACGAGCGATTTGTCTTCCTGAACCGGCACTCCGTTCTCGGCGGCTTTCTCGACGATGACGTCAGCGATCCGGCCGCTTCCTTTCGCGACGACGACCGGCGCCGATCCTGTGCCCGGTTCATACTTAAGCGCAACAGCTTTTTTAGCGGGCGTCGCCTGCCCCTTGCCGCTTGGTTGATTTGGCTTCATGCCCGGTAATCCACCCCTTTGTAAGGCTTGGACGCATATGCTGCTTGAACGGGTGTCGGTACCGCCGCTGGCGGCGTATCGGAAAAAGCTAGCCGGTCCGGCATGGGCGTCGAGCGAAGCGAAGACAGCTGATAGCCGGCTTGCTTCAGCGCCTCCGTAATTTCGGCGCGCGAGCCGTCGAGCAGGCTCTCGATGGCCGGATGATCGTTCCACAGCCGCAGCGATACGATTTTATCAACAACTTGCACGTCCACGATCGTATCGCCTAGCGATTTCATGCGCAGATCGAACATGAGCCGGCAGTTTTCCGCGTCCAATTCCCCCTTGCGCCCTCTTCTCGTCTGAATGTGGATGGAAGCCGTCTGGTCGCCATCCGCCGTCTTGAGCGGAATGAACATCGTCACATGCGTAAAAGGCGAACCATTGCGTTCCGGCGACAACAACAGCTGCTGGCCCGTAATTTGCTGAATGAGCTGCTGGGCGGTTTCTTTGAGCACCGGAGGCACGTCATCGCTGCCGGCCAGCAACATAAGCGCATGTTTCAACGACTCCGTGGGAGCCGCGGGGTCCGCTTTGGGTCCGGCGGCAATCAAGTCAGTTCCTTGCAAGATCTGTCCTTGTACATGAGTAATCTTCTCCGATAATACCGGGCTACCGATGCGGTCCGCTACTCCACCGACCGCCGCTTTAAGCGTTTGATCGGCTATTGCACCTTCATGCTTCGTTGCGCCACCCTCGTTGGGAATCGGAGACGAGTGCTGCGGCTGGGCGGCATGCGATGCAGGACTTGCCAGCTGATGCTGTACAGTCGGCACGACCGGTGTACCTTGCTGCGGTTGCGCGATCGATACAGATTGGGTCTGCCCGACCTGCTGAGTACTAGAAATCTGAGCCGATGATGCCGAAGGTTGCGTTGATACCGTTTGCTGAGTTTGAGCCGCGACTGCCGCCCCCGGCTGCCCGGATGCAGCAGACGGCGACGGATGGGCCTGTGAGCCTTGCTGAGATGCTCGCTGTTGCTCTGCCCCCTTCGCCCCTTGCGCGGTTACATCGGCCGTCACGGTGTCTTGTGCGCCCGCATCCGCGGTCGTTATTTGTTCGCGCGCGGCTTGCGCAAGTAATCGCTCGTGATCAACGCCAAACCACTTCATCAGCTGCCCTAACGCGCCGCCGAGCTGATTTCGCGTTTGAGCGTTAGCTACTTCCGGCGTGTCCGGCTGACCCTCGCTTCGAGCAGGCGAATTCGTCGCACCTTCAGACGTGTCCTCCACCTCGCCTACGGTTGTTTCCGTTTTGGCTGCCGCCAACGTATTCGCGGGTACTCCGGTCGAAGTCGACACCCCCGTCTTGCTTTGCATAGCCGCAAGATCGCCGTCTTCCGACAGCTGCATCAAATCCGCGCCTTCCGCCAACAGCTGGACAACTTTTGCCGCAGCCGTCTGCGCCGAAGTCGCGCTCGTTCCTTCCGGTGTCTTTGAAGACCCTAGAAACTGCGCGAGTCCGCTCTCCAGCTTCTGCAGCAGCTCATGCACCGGCGGACCGCTCAACGCTTGATGCAGCGATTTCATGGTCGCCTCCGTCATCGGCAGCCCTCGCTTCACCGCCACGGCCGCCGTTTGCATCCAGCTTTGCATATCCGCTTTAGCAGGCTTCATCTCCGCTGCCTGCATAAACTGACCGATCACTTGCTTGTTCAGCGTGACGCCGCTGCGGCGCAAATCGCGAACCAACTCCCCGGCCCATTTCGTCTCCGGCAGACCAAGCGATTTCACCCATTCCTTCACCGTTTCATCAGACGGGGCGGCGGCTTGCGAATCCACCGTCTTCATGACGATTTGACCGTTCTCCGATGGCTGCTGAACTTGAAGCAACGCGCTCTGTCCGGGAGCCAAGCCCGTCTCCAGTTTCGCTCGAACCTGACTGCCGTTAATCTGAAGCAACGCTTCATTATCGTCCATCACCTGCAGAACGACGCCGCGCACGACTTGACCGGCCTTTAATTCGAGTGCTTTGCCTTCGCCTTGTTGTACATCCCCCATGAGGCCGCGCATCACATGTCCGATATTCATCCCGACGTTCCTCCTCTCATCCTTGACTGCCTCTCCATACACTTTCGCGCCAGACCTTGCCAACCTGCGCTATTTAGCCTTATTATCGGCAAAAACATGAAATCTCTTAACCTTAGCCGACAAAATGCTGCAGCTCAACAACAATAAAGCCGGACAGCGCGTTCCTTTGCGGTGCTTCCGCGGAACTGCCTGCCCGGCATTCTGAGTACGCTATGCATTTGCGGCCCATCAAAACAAAACTTGCTGTTCCACGAACAGCTTACCCAAAAACGATTTGCGATGCAGCGGACTTGGGCCGTATTCCAGCAGCTTCTCCCGGTGAAACTTCGTCGCATACCCCTTATGGATCGCGATGCCGTATTCCGGGTACATCCGCTCCCACTCGCCGACGCATAGCCGATCCCGCGTAACTTTGGCAACGATTGAAGCCGCGGCGATCGATTGGCTGAGCGCATCGCCCTTGATAATCGCCAGCTGCGGAATATCGAGGTCCACCTTCTCGGCATCGACGAGCAAATAATCCGGATGCACGCCTCCGAGCTGTTCCACCGCTTGTCTCATGGCGAGCCTTGCAGCCTGTTTTATATTAATCTCGTCCACGACCGAGGCGTTGACTCTGGCTGCCGCCCATGCGATCGCTTCGCCCGTGATTAGCTCATAGAGCGCTTCGCGTTTCTTCTCCGACAACTTCTTGGAATCGTCAATGCCGTCCAGTATAAGGCCCTCCGGCAATATGACGGCCGCCGCCACCACATCGCCGAACAAACAGCCGCGCCCGACTTCGTCAATCCCGGCGATTAGCCGGTATCCCTGCTCCCACAGTCCGGTTTCGTACGTAAGCATGCCGAGTCTCTCCCGTTCCCCCACGGTGCTAACCGAGTTTCTTCCCGACGCGGTCGTTTAGAAAAAATCTTCCGGCGCTTCGAAGGAAAGTCTCCCCAGCTTGCCCGCGCGAAGTTCTCTCAAAATAATGCCCGACGTCTTCTCCAAATCGACCCGTCCGCCGCTGACCAGACAGCCGCGTTTGCGACCGATATCCTCCATAACGCGCACGATCTCGTCCGTATCTTCCGGATCGGCCGGCGGCTTATCGACGCCGAATCGCTCCTCGATCATCGGCCAGTACCGCTTCACAAGCACTTTGATCGAGAAGAACGCCACGTCTTCGATGTTGATGACCTGCTCCTTGATCGCGCCCGTCATGGCGAGCATGTAGCCGACCATCTCGTCCTCGAACTTCGGCCAAAGTATACCCGGGGTATCCAGCAGCTCCATCTCCGTGCCGACCTTGATCCACTGTTGGCCTTTGGTGACGCCCGGACGGTCCCCGGTTGCGGCAATGTTGCGTCCCGCAAGCCGATTCGTTAACGTAGACTTGCCGACGTTCGGAATGCCGACGATCAACGCGCGAATGGCGCGCGGATTCATCCCTTTAGCGATTTGGCGCGCGATTTTCTCATGCAAAATCTTCTTCGCCGCCGCCGGTACTTCGCCTACGCGCGAACCCGTGGAGGAGTCGAGGGCCAAGCTGGCATGTCCTTCCTTCGCGAAAGCGGCTATCCACTGTTCCGTCGTCTTCGGATCTGCCAGATCGGCTTTGTTCAGAATGATCAGCCGCGGCTTGCCTTGCAAAATCTCGTCCACCATCGGGTTGCGGCTGGAATACGGCACGCGCGCATCCAGCAGCTCGATGGCCAAATCGATCAACTTTAATTTATCCTGAATTTGTCTCCGGGCTCTCGTCATATGCCCCGGAAACCATTGTATGGTCATGCTGCCTTTCACCTCATCCGTGTTTAACGAACTGCAACTTATCCAGCGGCCAGAAAATAAAGTCCGCGCGTCCGACGATCCGATCGTACTGCACGAATCCGATCATCCGACTATCCTGGCTGTGGGAACGGTTATCGCCGAATGCGAGCACGGTTCCTTCCGGTACCGTATCTTCCGTAACCGTATCGTTCGGGAAGCCTTCTCTCGTATTGTACAGCTCGCCACGCGCTTTCGCCGCCGCGATCGCCTCCGCCAGATACGGCTCTTCGACCTTCTCGCCGTTTATGTATAAATCGTCGCCTTCGTATTTAATCTTATCGCCTGGTACCCCGATGACCCGCTTAATGAAATCGCGTCCTTGGTCAGGAACCTCGAATACGATAACTTCTCCGTGTTTCGGAGCCCGGATATCATAGATGATTTTGTTGACGATCAGTCGCTCGCTAGTATAGAAGTTCGGTTCCATGGACTGCCCTTCCACGATAAAGGGAGCAAATAGGAACCAGCGGATAACCAGAACCAACAGCGCCGCGATCGCCAGCGCCTTCACCCATTCCGCGATTTCGCTGCGGGCTTTGCTGCCCTTGCTTCGCTCCGGAATGGTGCTGTGCTCGTTCAACTCGTTCTTATGGCGTGATTGTTCCAGTTGCGAGTTGTCTGTGTTCGTACGGTCTTCCCCGTCCTCGTGCTTCCCGGATTGATGGTCCATCCGCTTCCCTCCGTTCATATCCCTACCGAATAAAACGAAAAGGGGACTTACTATGCGCAAGCCCCCCTCTTGTCGTTCATTAACGAATCTCTTTAATTCTCGCAGCTTTACCGCGCAGGTTACGAAGGTAGTACAGCTTCGCACGACGGACTTTACCGCGACGAGCTACTTCGATCCGCTCCAGCTTCGGCGAATGTACTGGGAACGTTCTTTCAACGCCCACACCATACGAAATTTTACGAACCGTAAATGTTTCGCTGATGCCGCCGCCGCGACGTTTAATTACAACGCCTTCGAACAGCTGGATACGCTCGCGGGAACCCTCGATAACTTTAACGTGTACCTTGAGCGTGTCTCCCGGACGGAAGTTTGGCAGATCTGTACGCAATTGCTCTTGCGTGATTGCTTGTACGATATTCATTTTAGAATCACTCCTTCCACCATAGACGTTCATATCAGCTCGCCGATTCATCCTAGGAATCGGGTCTTAGCTGTATAGCGGACCGCCCGATTATTACAAAAAGCAACATTTGAAATTATAACACAAACCGCGACCGATTGCAAACTCATTTTTCAGTTCGCTGCTGTTCCAGCCATAACCGTTCCTTGTCGGTCAACTCCACGCGCTCCAGCAGCTCCGGACGCCGCTTCAACGTGCGTAGGAGCGACTGCTGGCGACGCCATTGCTCTACCTTCGCGTGATGACCAGACATAAGTACCTCGGGTACTTCCCAGCCCCTAAATACGGCAGGACGCGTATAATGCGGATGCTCGATCAGACCCGTGCTGAACGAGTCCGTCACCGCCGACGTCTCGTTGCCAAGAACGCCGGGTATCAGTCGGGCAACGCTGTCGATGATGACCATGGCTGGCAGTTCGCCGCCCGTGAGCACGTAATCGCCGATCGAAATTTCGTCGGTGACCAGATGCTCGCGTATCCGCTCGTCGTAGCCCTCATAATGGCCGCAGACGAAGATGAGATGCTTCTCGCCGGCCAGTTGCTCGGCTTTGCGCTGCGTGAACGGCTCGCCCTGCGGGCACATGAGCACGACGCGCGGAGCGGCCTCCTCGCGCTGCCGGCTGACCAGATCTTCCACCGCCGCGAACAAAGGCTCCGGCTTCAGCACCATGCCTCCGCCGCCGCCATAGGGGTAGTCGTCAACCGTGTTATGTTTATTGTTGGCATAATCGCGAAAATTGACGGCGTTCAACTCCACGATGCCTTTGTCCCGGGCTTTGCCCAAGATGCTGGCGCCGAAGACGCCGTCGAACATCTCCGGGAACAAGGTCAACACGTCGATCCGCACGATTAGATCAATCCTTCCATCAGCCGGACGGTCACCGTCTTCGACGCGACGTCCACGTTAAGGACAACGTCGTCGATGACCGGAATAAGCAGCTCCTTGCCTTTGGCGGGCTTGACCACCCACACGTCGTTCGCGCCTGGGCTCAAAATTTCGGTGATTGTGCCAAGCTCCTGTCCCTCTTCGGTTACGACCTTGCAGCCGACGATCTCGTAGTGATAATATTCGCCCTCTTCCAATTCCCCGAGCGAGTCCTTCGAAATCTTGATTTCCCAGCCCTTATACTTCTCGACATCGTTAATATTATCGTAACCGGCCAGCTTGATCATAAACATGCCCTTATGCTCGCGCGCGCCGGTAATTTCGATGTGGAGTCGCTGCTTCGTCTCGGGATGTTCGATGACGAGCTTGCTGCCCGGCGCGAATCGCTCATCGGCGAAGTGCGTCTGCGAGACGACCTTCAACTCCCCCTTGATGCCATGCGTGTTCACGATTTTGCCTACGGTAAGCATATCTTGTTCGTTCATGATGAGACTGCCCCTTTCCCTGCATGCTTATTGTTCCATCGAAAAAGGGCTAGGATAAGGTATCCTAACCCTGCTTCGATGTACGATCGCTATGAAACGATATCGACCATGACGCGCTTGTCCGTCTTAACGGCCGCCGAGGAAACGACCGTCCGGAGCGCCTTTGCAATCCGTCCCTGCTTACCGATCACTTTGCCGACATCGCCGGGGTGAACGGTAAGCCGATAGACGGTGCCGCGATCGTCCTCTTTCACGTCGACGCGCACGTCCTCGGGGTGATCCACAAGAGCCTTCGCGATGACAAGAATTAACTCTTTCATGCAGCGGCCTCCGCTTAAGAAATATTATTTCTGAAGCTTCGATTCATGGAACTTTTTCAGAACGCCTGCTTGAGAGAGCAGGTTGCGAACCGTATCGGAAGCTTGCGCTCCGGTGTTCAGCCATTTCAGTGCTTTCTCTTCGTCAATCGTCACTAGTGCCGGTTGTGCAACCGGGTTGTAAGTACCGATCTCTTCGATAAAGCGACCGTCACGCGGGGAACGGGAGTCGGATACGACTACGCGGTAGAAAGGCGCTTTGTGCGCACCCATACGTTTCAAACGAATACGTACTGCCATTGTGTTTCACCTCCTTACAATAGTAGAACGGGAATATTAGAACGGGAACTTCATCCCCTTGCCCAGCATCCCTTTCATGCCCTTCAAGCCTTTCATGCCGCCCTTCGGACCTTTCGGTCCCATCATGGACGAGAACTGCTTCATCATTTTCTTCATGTCGTCGAACTGCTTGATCAAACGGTTGACTTCGGCGATCGACGTGCCGCTGCCGGCAGCAATCCGCTTGCGGCGGCTATGGTTCAAGATTTCCGGTTTCTGCTTCTCGACCTTCGTCATCGACTTGACGATCGCTTCGACGCGGGAGATCTGTTTTTCGTCCACCTTGACGTTTTTCATATCCTTCATTTTGCCCATGCCCGGGAGCATATCGAGCAGCTGATCGAGAGGTCCAAGGTTGCGTACCTGCTCCATCTGCTCGAGGAAATCCTCGAACGTGAATTCGGCCGTACGCATTTTGCGTTCCATCTCGGCTGCTTTCTCGGCATCTATGTTCGACTGTGCTTTCTCGATGAGGGAGAGCATGTCGCCCATGCCGAGAATCCGGGAAGCCATCCGGCTCGGATGAAAAGGCTCGAGCGGCTCGATCTTCTCGCCCGTAGCGACGAATTTGATCGGCGTGCCCGTCACGGCCTTGACCGACAAAGCGGCACCGCCGCGCGTATCGCCATCTAACTTAGTAAGCACGACGCCCGTTAGCTCCAACTGGCTATGGAAGCTCTGCGCAACGTTGACCGCCTCTTGACCTGTCATCGCGTCGACGACGAGCAGCACTTCGTCTGGATTCGCGACCTCGTGCACCTGGCGAAGCTCCTCCATGAGCGCTTCGTCGATGTGCAGTCGGCCGGCGGTATCGATAATGACGTAGTCGTTGCCGTGCTCCTTCGCGTGGGCCAAGCCCGCGCGGGCAATCTCGACCGGCGACGTCTTGTCGCCCATCGTGAACACCGGGGCACCAATGCCTTCACCGAGCACTTGGAGCTGCTTGATCGCGGCCGGACGATAAATGTCGCAGGCGACGAGCAGCGGGCGGTGCTTGTCCTTCATCAGCATCTTGGCCAGTTTGCCGGAAGAGGTCGTCTTGCCGGCGCCCTGCAGACCCGCCATCAGGATGACCGTCGGCGGACGGTTCGACTTCGCCAGCTTGCTCTGCGTGCCGCCCATCAGTTCGGTTAACTCTTTGTTTACGATATCGATGACGACCATGCCGGGCGTAAAGCTCTTCGTCACTTCCGCGCCAACGGCTTGTTCCTTCACCTTCGCGATAAAATCTTTAACCACTTTAAAGTTGACGTCGGCTTCCAACAAGGCAAGGCGCACCTCGCGCATCGCTTCGTTTACGTCTTCCTCGCTCAGCTTGCCTTTGCCGCGCAGCTTGCCGAACACATTCTGCAGCCGGCTTGTTAATCCTTCGAATGCCATGACCGTCACCTCGCTTAATGCTTATATGTAATACTTATTCGTTCCCGTTCGTCTCCATCCCGCCGGATTCGATCGCGCGCAATCCCGCCGAGATAGCGGTTAGCCGCTGATTGAACATGACGTCCGCTTCTGCGGCGAAGGCTTCCAGCTTACTCAGCCATTGCTGACGCGCATTATGCTTCGCCAACAGTTTAAGCTTGCTCTCGTAGCCTTCCAGCACCGTCTCCGCGCGCTTGATGTGCTCATACACGGCTTGGCGGCTCACTTCGAATTCGGAGGCGATTTCCCCGAGGGAGTAATCGTCGTGAAAATAATATTTGAGAAAAGTTTGTTGCTTCTCGGTCAGCAGCGGCTCGTAAAAATCGAACAACATATTGATCCGGGTCGTCTTAGCAAGGGCATCGGGTCCTTGTACGGCCACCGTTATTCCCCCTCCGTCAAGGGCAAGACCTTTACACGTCTTAACCACGACGTTTATCATAGCCTATTCGACATACCGCTGTCAAGCAATTTCCCTTGTCACGTTTACGAATCCGATTGTTCGCCTTCCGCCGACTGAATAAGACCCGCGAACAGCGCGTGCACGAACTGTTCGGAATCGAATTCCTGCAGGTCGTCCATCTTCTCGCCAAGTCCAACCAGCTTGACCGGCAGCTGCAGCTCGTTGCGGATCGCGATGACGATGCCGCCCTTCGCCGTACCGTCGAGCTTCGTTAATACGAGTCCCGAAACGCCGCTCTTCTCGCCGAAAAGCTTCGCTTGGCTTAGCGCGTTCTGCCCCGTCGTCGCGTCGAGCACGAGAAGTACTTCATGCGGCGCGCTCGGCACTTCGCGCTGGATGACGCGGTAAATTTTGTTCAGCTCTTCCATCAGATTCGCCTTGTTCTGCAGACGTCCGGCCGTATCGCACAGCAGCACGTCCACGCCGCGTTGTTTGGCCGCTTGCACGGCATCATACATGACCGCGGCAGGATCTGCGCCCGACGATTGCTTAATCACGTCTACGCCGACGCGTTGTCCCCACACTTCCAGCTGCTCGATCGCGCCCGCGCGGAACGTGTCGCCAGCGGCCATTAGCACCTTTTTGCCCTCGCTCTTGAACTTGTGCGCAAGCTTGCCGATCGTCGTCGTCTTCCCGACGCCGTTAACGCCGACGAACAAGATGACCGTCAATCCGCTAGGCTCCATGTGCAGCTTGTTGTCCTCGTCGCCCTTCAACAGGCCGATCAGCTTCTCGGACAGTACCGGTTGCAGCTCGGAAGCGTCCTCGATCTTCCGCTTCTTCACCTCGACGCGCAATTCGTCGATTAGCGTCATCACCGTGTTTACGCCGACGTCCGCCCCTATCAGGATTTCCTCCAGCTCTTCATAGAACGCCTCATCGATCTTTTTGCGTCGCAGAATAAGCTCCTCGACGCGTTCGACGAACGCGGTACGGGTCTTGGTCAACCCTTCCTTGAATTTATTGGTAACGGTCTCGGTTTTCTGCGAAATGCTTTCTTTCAGTTTCTTAAAAAAACTCACGTTATCCCTCCATCCATTGGTGCCGAAAGCGTAAAGCAGCGGATCCGCTATTACCGATCCGCCGCCGCTTTCGTCTATCTATGCCGACCGTTTGGCCATGATCGTCCCGCTCCGCTTTAAGCGCTCTCCGCGGAGAACGGATCCTCTTCTTCCAGCCTGACCGAGACGAGCTTCGAAACGCCGCCTTCTTCCATCGTGACGCCGTACAACACATCCGCTTCCTCCATCGTGCCTTTGCGGTGCGTGACGACGATGAACTGCGTGAGCGAGGAGAATTCGCGCAAATACTGCGCGAACCGCGCGACGTTCGCTTCGTCCAATGCCGCTTCGACTTCGTCGAGCACGCAGAACGGAACCGGCTTCACCTGCAAAATCGCGAAAAGGAGCGCGATTGCCGTCAGAGCCCGCTCGCCGCCGGATAGCAACTGCAAATTCTGCAGTTTCTTCCCCGGCGGCTGGGCGACGATATCGATGCCGCTGTCCAGTACCCGGTCGGGATCGACCATGACCAAATCCGCACGGCCGCCGCCGAACAGTTTCCCGAATACGACGACGAAGTGTCCGCGTATGGCCTCGAATGTCGTACTGAAACGTTTCGACATCTCGTCATCCATCTCGCGAATGACTTGATACAGCGTCGTCTTTGCTTCGATCAAGTCGTTCTTCTGTTCGTCTAGGAATTCGTAGCGTTCTTTGACGCGCTCGTACTCGTCGATCGCGCCCAAGTTCACTTCGCCCAGCGCGCTGATTTTGCGTTTCAAGTCGCGCACTTCGTTCTGCAGCGCCGGCACGTCTTCCGGCACCGGGTACTTCGACTTCGCCAGCTCGTAGCTGAGCTCGTATTCCTCGCTCAATTTGCGCAGCAGGTTATCAAGCTCGACGTCGAGACGATTCGAGGCGATTTCGGTCTGCCGCATCTGTTCTTCAACCTGACGAAGCTGCGTCCGCTGCTCCTTCGTCTCGCTCTCGCCTTGCTCGAGCTCGCGCATCATCTCCGCCCGCTCGGCCCGCTTCAGATCGGTCTGCTCCGCGCACTTATCCTTCTGGATGCGAAGCGCGTTCAGCTGTTCGATCTGGCGAACGCTCTCGTCGGCATGCTGCGTACCGTCCTCGTTCTGTCTGGCGAACATGTCGCGCAGCCCGGACAGCTCTTGCTTGGAACGCGTAACGTCCGCGCGGACGCGGGAAGCCTGATCTTCGAACGCTTGCTTCTCGCGCTCGGCCTTCGCCACCGCGATCTTCAGGTCGGTCAACTGATCCTGCAGCTGCTCCTTCGCGGATTCGTTCGCCTTGCGCTGCTCCTCGGCAATCCGGATCGCTGCCTGCAGCTTCGTCTCCTGCGCGGTCATCTCTTGCAGCTTACGCTCCGCCTCGGCCGCGGATGCTTGCAGCTGTTCGCGTTCGGAGCGGTGACCCGTGCTGTCGGATTCGAACAACTGCCGCTGTTCGGTCAAGTGACGGTTCTCGTTCTCCATCTGCTGCAGTTCGGCGCGCAGGTGCTGCTCGTCGATGCGGAGCTGTTCACCCGAGCTGCGAAGCTCGTCGATATTCTGACTACGGATCGATTGTTCTTTACGCAAATCGGAAATTTTGTCTCTCAGCTTGACCAACTGCATGTCCGTTGTCTTCACTTCGGCATCCAGCTCTTCGATTTGACGCGTCCGGCCGAGCAGGCTCGCCCCCTTCTTCTGCAGGCTGCCGCCGGTCATCGAACCGCCGGCATTGACGACGTCGCCTTCAAGGGTCACGACGCGGAACCGGTATTGGCACTTCGCCGCGATCCGGTTCGCTTGTTCCAGCGTCTCCGCCAGAAGCACGTTGCCGAGCAAATTGTCGACGATGGAGGCATATCGCGGTTCGCTGTCCACGAGATCCGCGGCCACGCCGACAAAACCTTCTATGCTTGCCGCCATGCGTTTATCTTGCTCCGGCACGCTGCGTCCGCGGATAACGTCAAGCGGCAGGAAGGTCGCCCGGCCAAGCTGCCGTTGTTTCAGGAACGCGATTCCGGCTCTCGCTGTACGCTCGTCCGTCATGACGATATGCTGCAGCGCGGCGCCGAGCGCGGTCTCAACCGCGGTCTCGATTCGGGCCGGCACGCGAATGAGTTCCGCTACCGCGCCATGTACGCCATCCAACCCGCCGCTTGAGCGCCGCGAAGCCTTGAGTACTTCACGTACGCCCTGCATAAAGCCATCCATGCCGTCCTGCATCTCTTTCATCGTATCGCGCCGCGAGCGAAGCGCTTCCAGCTTCTGTTCCCACTTCCTGGCGGCGGTCTGCGCTTCCTCGAGCAGCTTCTGTCCCGCTTGCAGCCCTTCTTGCTCGGCCGCGTATTTCTCGCGGGCGCCGGCGATATCGGCTATCGTCGCGTCAAGTCTCGCCTTCAGGTCTGCTCTTCGCGCCTCCAACTTGCCATGCTGCTCCTGCCACTTGGACTGCTCCTCGGACAACCGTTCCATGCGCCGTTGAAGCACTTCTTCCTGTTGACCCGCGTATCGGATTTCGTTGCGAAGCTGCGCCATGGCGCTCATGACCTCGAGAAGCTCGCTCTTGAGCGACTCCTCCGCCTCGCCCGAATTCGCCGCCGCCGCGCCAAGCATACGCGCTTCCTCCGATAACAAGCGTCCGCGCAAATCGGTTAGTTCTGCTTCCAATGATGCCGCTTTGCCGCGAAACTCGGCTTCTTCCTTCGTGAGCGTCGCGATACGCTCGGTCAACGCTCCGATCGAGCTTTCCAGCTGCGTGCGATTCTGCTCGAGGTTCTTCTTCCGTTCCTTCAGCACCTCGCCGTAGCCTTCGCATTTCTCGTATTCTTCGCTGTACTGGAGCATCGATTCATGAAGACGATCGAGCGTTTCCTCGATTTCTCTCAGCTTCAACCGGTCTTTCTCGAGCAGGGCGTCATGCTTGCTGACTACTGTCGTCAGGGAGAGTTGTTCGTTCTCCAGCTTCTTCAGCTTCTCGCTCGCTTCCGTCCATGAGCGATGAACCGTCTCGATATTGTGCACGTACATAGAAATTTCCGAGCTCTTCAGCTGTTCGCGTAGTTCCTTGTACAGACGGGCTTTCTCGGATTGCTCCCGCAGCGGTTCGACCTGATCCTCGAGCTCCGATACCAGGTCGTGAATGCGCAGCAAATTCTGCTCGGTATCGTCCAGCTTACGCTGCGCTTCGCGCTTGCGCGATTTATATTTCACGATGCCGGACGCCTCTTCGAAAATGCCCCTGCGATCTTCCGAACGCGTGCTCAAAATCTCTTCGATTCGGCCCTGTCCGATGATCGAGTAGGCCTCCTTGCCGATTCCCGTATCCATGAATAGTTCCGTAATATCTTTCAGCCTGCACGGCTGCTTGTTAATCATATATTCGCTGTCGCCGCTCCGATGAACGCGTCTCGTAACGGTGACCTCGTTATATTCGAGCGGAAGCGCATTGTCGCTGTTATCAAGCGTTAACGACACTTCCCCGAAGTTGACCGCTTTGCGGGCGTCGCTGCCGGCGAAAATAATATCTTCCATTTTCCCGCCGCGCAGGCTCTTGGCGCTCTGCTCGCCAAGCACCCAGCGTATGCTGTCGCTGATGTTGCTTTTTCCGCTGCCGTTCGGGCCGACAACCGCTGTAATGCCCCGGACGAATTCCAGCTCCGTCTTATCGGCGAACGATTTAAAACCCGCAAGTTCTATCCTTTTCAGGAACATAGCTTATGCCTTCACCTCAACGATTATTGTACCATACTTGTCTGAAAAGGACAGGTTGTTTTCACTGGTGCGACGCCGCCCGGGCGCTAAAAATCCCGGTTTGCTGGGCAGACCGGGATCTTGCAGGCAATATAAGGATAACGCGTTACGCTTCGCTGCCGAGCTTGCGCCAGGCTTCCGCGGCCGCTTGCTGCTCCGCTTCCTTCTTCGTCCGTCCGATGCCGGATCCGAGCACGCGTTCGCCGATCGATACCTCCGCGACGAATTCGCGGTCATGGGCTGGCCCCCGCTCTTCCGCGATCCGGTATTCGATCAGTCCCATGCTGTTATGCTGCGCCTTCTCTTGAAGCATCGACTTGTAGTCTTTCACGAGCAGACCGCCGTCGCCGTCGATGTAAGGGAACATATACGTTCTCAGAAAGACCTGAACCGTCTCCAGCCCTTGATCGAGGTAAATCGCGCCGACGAACGACTCGAACAGGTCCGCCAACAAGGCTTGCCTTTGGCGACCGCCTAACTGCTCTTCCCCGCGACCGAGCAGTACATGGGCGCCTAGTTCGAGCATTTCCGCAAACCGCGCCAACGACGGCTCGCAAACGATCGATGCACGCATACGAGTTAATTGTCCTTCCGGGCGTTCCGGGAACGTACGGTACAAATACTCGGATACCGTCAATTGAAGAACCGCGTCCCCGAGAAACTCCAGTCGCTCATTGTGCTCCGCGCTGCTTTTCCGGTGTTCGTTGACATAAGACGTATGGGTGAACGCCTGCCGGAGCAGGCGCGGTTTGCGGAAGCGGAGCTGCAGACGCTGCTGCAGCTCCTCGAATGCATCAAGCTTCATATTTCTTCAAAATAATCGTCGCGTTGTGGCCGCCGAAACCGAACGAATTCGAAAGCGCAATGCGAACGTCGGCTTGACGAGGCGTATTCGGAACATAGTCCAGATCGCATTCCGGATCCTGATCGTCAAGGTTAATGGTTGGCGGGATAATGCCGTTCTGCAAGGTCAGACCGAGAATGACCGCTTCAACGCCGCCGGCTGCGCCAAGCAGATGGCCGGTCATCGATTTGGTCGAACTGACAGCCAATTTGTACGCGTGATCGCCGAACGCCTTCTTGATCGCGCTCGTCTCGGACTTGTCGCCTACCGGCGTCGACGTGCCGTGCGCGTTGATATAATCGATCTCGGAAGGCTCAAGACCACCGTCCTTCAATGCGCGGATCATGCAGCGGGCCGCGCCGTCCGGATCCGGTTCGGTCATATGGTGGGCGTCGCCGCTCATGCCATAACCGATGACTTCCGCATAAATATGGGCGCCGCGCTGCTGCGCGTGCTCCAGCGATTCCAGAATAAGCACGCCTGCGCCTTCGCCCATGACGAATCCGTCGCGTCCCGAGTCGAACGGGCGGCTTGCCTTCTCTGGCTCGTCGTTGCGCGTGGACATCGCGCGCATCGAACAGAAGCCCGCAAGCCCCGTCGGACGGATAGTCGCTTCCGCGCCGCCGCAGATCATGACGTCCGCGTCGCCACGCTGGATCATTTTGTAGGAATCGCCAATGGAGTGGGTTCCCGTCGCGCATGCCGTAACGGCCGTGCTATTCGGACCTTTAGCTCCCGTCGCCATTGAGACTTGACCGGATGCCATGTTCGCGATCATCATCGGGATGAAGAACGGACTGACGCGCTTCGGGCCTTTCTCGAGCAATATGTTGTGCTGGTCTTCCCACGTGCCAAGACCGCCGATGCCCGAACCGACCATGACGCCTACGCGCTCGGGATCGACGTTCTCCCCAATTGCAAGCTGCGCGTCCTTCACGGCCGATTGGCTCGCGACGACGGCAAATTGGACGAAACGGTCCATCCGGCGCGCTTCCTTCTTATCGATCCCGTAATCTTCGGGATTGAAATTCTTCACTTCCGCCGCGATCTGGGTCGGATATTCGGAGACATCGAACGCTTCAATGTGCGAAACGCCGGATTTGCCTTCCATCAGATTGCCCCAGAACTGCTGCAACTCGGAGCCGAGCGCTGTCATTACGCCCATGCCCGTCACCACGACTCTATGCTTCATTCTCTTCACCTCTTGGTTGAACTGCTATTGCTAACACGGTGATGCGCTGTATGTAATCTATGAAAATCGCGATAAGCGCTTGCTGATATTCGGGTAGGCTAGGATAAAAAATGAAGCGCAAGATGGAGAGAAGTCCCGTCTGTTACAACGGGACTCGTCCAAATTCTTAGGTATGAGATTGTATGTAGTTTACAACTTCTCCCACACTCGTGATTTTCTCTGCATCTTCATCAGAGATTTCCATATCGAATTCATCTTCCAGCTCCATGACGAGTTCTACGACGTCAAGAGAGTCAGCGCCGAGGTCGTCTTTAAACGACGCTTCAAGCGTAACTTCAGACTCGTCAACGCCAAGGCGGTCGATAACGATGCGCTTCACACGTTCCAATACATCGGACATCCGGTTCACCTCCTCCAAAGTATTATACGAGAATTGAGGACAAAATGCCATACGCGACACGGCTTCAACCTGAAAGCGTTTAAGCCCCCGCGGCTTCGGCTACATGTACATGCCGCCGTCGACGTGTATCGTTTGGCCGGTCATGTAAGAAGCCGCCCCGGATGCGAGGAAACGAACCGCGTTGGCGATATCTTCCGGCTGCCCCAGTCTTGCGAGCGGAATGCCTTCCGATAGCTTGACACGGGCTTCTTCCGGCAATTTGTCCGTCATGTCGGTCTGGATAAATCCTGGCGCGACGCAGTTGACGGTAATGCCTCGGGAAGCAAGCTCCCGCGCGGTCGATTTCGTAAGTCCAATGACGCCAGCCTTTGCCGCCACGTAGTTAGCCTGCCCAGGATTTCCGAGCGCCCCTACGACCGAGGAAATATTAATGATCCGGCCCGAACGCTGCTTCATCATCGGCCGCGTCACGGCCTTGGTGCCGTTGAACACGCCCTTCAGATTCGTCTCGATTACCTCGTCGAACTCTTCTTCCTTCATCCGCATGATTAGGTTATCGCGCGTAATGCCGGCATTGTTCACCAAAATATCGATGGCGCCGAACGTGTCGACGACCTGCTTGACCATGGCTTCGAATTCCGAAGATTTGCCTACGTTCGCTTGAATGAGCAAGGAACGGCGCCCGAGCGCCTCGACCGCTTTCGCCGTCTCGGCGGCTGCCGCCTCGCTTCCCGCGTAATTGATCGCGACGTCCGCGCCTGCTTCGGCCAAGGCGATCGCAATCGCCCGTCCGATCCCGCGGGAAGCGCCGGTGACCAATGCCGTTTTGCCTGTTAGAGATGCAAACAAGTGGATATCCCCCTTTACGATTGGCTTCGGATGCTGCAGAATGCTGCACGTCCCACCTTCCGGTTGTACACGCAAACCAATCTGCTCCGGCAGAATGCTGCATCTCCCACCTTCCGGTTGTACACGCAAACCAATCTGCTCCGGCAGAATGCTGCATGTCCCACCTTCCGGTTGTACACGCAAACCAATCTGCCTTACACAGCCGGTACCGCCTCGATCGAAGTCGCGGAATTAATGGAAATAACCGTAACCGACTTATCGATTTTCTTGATTAGTCCCGCCAGCACCGTGCCGCTGCCGATTTCATAGAACGTATCGACGCCTTGGGCGATCAAATACCGGACGCTGTCTTCCCAAAGCACGGGCGAGTACACCTGCTCGGCGAGCAAGCGCCGGATGTCGTCCTTGCCGGCGACCGCCTCGGCCGTAACGTTGGCCACGACCGGAACGGCCGCATCGTTGAGCGAGAGCTCCGACAACACGCCCGAGAGGCGGTCGGCGGCTGGCTTCATCAGGGAAGAATGGAACGGACCGCTTACTTCAAGCGGAATGACCCGCTTCGCTCCCGCCTCCTTCCCCCGTTCGATGACGGCTTGAACGCCCGCCGCCGTGCCGGAGACGACGATCTGCCCCGGACAGTTCACGTTCGCCAGCTCTACCGCGCCCGCTTCCCCGCTTGCCTGCGCGCATAATGCGGCAAGCGCTTCGCGTTCCGCGCCCAGCACCGCAGCCATGGCTCCCTGCCCGCCCGGTACAGCTTGCTCCATGAATTCGCCGCGCGCACGGACCGTGCGGACCGCATCCTCGAACGACATCACGCCGGCCGCGACCAATGCGCTGTACTCGCCCAGACTATGGCCTGCCACGAAATCCGGCTCGACGCCGCGCGTCTTGAACGCTTCGAGCAGCGCAACGCTTACCGTCAACAGCGCCGGCTGCGTGTTCGCGGTTTGCTTCAGGGTTTCTTCCGGCCCTTCGAAAATAATCGAGCTTAACGAAAAACCTAGCGCTTCGTCGGCGCGGTCGATGATCGCGCGGGACGCTTCGATGCTCTCGTAAGCGTCCTTGCCCATTCCGACCGCTTGCGCGCCTTGCCCGGGAAATACGAATGCGATTTTACCCATACTCTCAACCTCCACGATAAATTCGGCCTACCAGACGAGAACGCTCGCGCCCCAAGTCAAGCCGCCGCCGAAACCGACCAATACGAGCTTGTCGCCTTCTTGGACACGACCTTCCTCGACCGCTTCCGCCAGCGCGACCGGAATCGACGCCGCCGACATATTGCCGTATTTGTCCAGGTTGATCATGCTTTTCTCTTCCTGCAAATCCAAACGATTCAGCGCCGACTGGATGATGCGGATGTTCGCTTGATGCGGGACAAGCAAATCGATCTCGCTCTTATCCATGCCCGCTTTGCGCAGCGCTTCTTCCGCCGCGCTGCCCATAATGCGCACCGCGAACTTGAACACGTCGTTGCCGGCCATGAACAAATAATGCGCTTTGCTGTCGACCGATTCCTTGGTTGACGGCAGCCTCGAGCCGCCGCCGCGCACATTAAGGAGCTCGCCGCCGCTTCCGTCGGCTCCGAGTTCGAACGACTTGAAGCCCCGTCCTTCCGGCACGCGACCGAGCACGACGGCTCCGGCGCCGTCGCCGAACAAGATACATGTATTGCGATCCGTATAATCCGTAATACGAGACAAACATTCCGCGCCGATGACGAGCACGTGTTTGTACATGCCCGTAGCGATCATGTTCGATGCTGTCGCCAACCCGTATATGAATCCGGAGCATGCCGCCGACAAGTCGAATGCGGCCGCTTTCTTCGCGCCCAGCTTCTCCTGTACCAGACAGGCGGTTGAAGGGAAAAACATATCCGGCGTGATCGTCGCGACGAGGATCAAATCCAAATCTTCCGCCGCCACGCCGGACGCCCGAAGCGCAGCCTCCGCCGCATGGTAGGCCAGGTCGCTGGTCGCTTGTTCCGGCGCCGCGATTCGACGCTCCCGGATTCCGGTGCGGCTGAC
Organism: Paenibacillus methanolicus; assembly: GCF_008124765.1. Taxonomy (GTDB): domain Bacteria; phylum Bacillota; class Bacilli; order Paenibacillales; family Paenibacillaceae; genus Paenibacillus_Z; species Paenibacillus_Z methanolicus. The sequence continues at coordinate 301,439 of NZ_VNHS01000002.1, forward strand.
GATCCATTCGTCGTTCGTCTCCACCATTTGTTCCAAATCATGATTCGTCAAAATACGTTCAGGGACGTATTTGCCCGTGCCGATAATACCTACCGGATATAATTGCATGCCGCTCACTCACTTCCTGCTGAATTCCGATGCGATCGCTTCGACGAGCCGGCTCTGAATCGCGGTACGGGCTTTCCCGACCGCGTTCTTGACCGCCTGATCGTTCGACGATCCGTGACATTTCAGCACCAAACCGTTCACGCCCAGCAGCGGGCCGGCTCCATGCTCTTTGTAATCCATTTTAGCGCGCATCGACGCGAGCTTCGGTTTAATGATCGCGCCCGCAAGCTTCGTCAGGAACGAGCTCATGATGGCGTCGCGGACGCCTCGCATGACGACGCTCGCCGTGCCTTCCATTGTCTTCAGCATAATGTTGCCGGCGAATCCGTCGCAGATGAGAACGTCGCAGTTGCGCAGAAGGACGTCGCGCGACTCTACGTTGCCGATAAAATTGATCGGCGCCTGCTCAAGCAAGGTATACGCCGCCTTCGTTAACTCGTTGCCCTTCATCGCCTCGGTGCCGACGTTAAGCAGACCGACGCGCGGATTATTCATGCCGTGCACCTTTGCGCGGTAAATACTGCCCATAACCGCATACTGGGCGAGATGTTCTGGCTTGGCGTCCATGTTCGCGCCTAAATCGAGCGCCAACATGCCGACATCGTCCATCGTCGGGAGCATCGGAGCCAGCGCCGGGCGTTCGATCCCGTCAATGCGGCCGACGATAAGCAACCCCGTCGTCATCAGCGCGCCCGTATTGCCCGCCGAAAGCATCGCGTCCGCTTTGCCCTCGCGTACCAACGTGCCCGCGACGACCATGGAGGATCTCTTCTTCCGACGAACCGCCTTCACCGGCTCGTCGTCCGGTCCGATGACGTCGTCCGCATGCACGATCGTAACGTTCGCCGGCTTGTTACCCTCAAACAGAGGTTCGATCTGCGCCGTATCCCCGACCAGAAGCAGTTCGGTGTCGGACCATTCTCTCGCGGCGGCCAGCGCCCCCTTCACAATCTGGGACGGCGCATGGTCACCACCCATTGCATCAATAGCGACCCGCAAGTCAGTTCCCTCCTTCGATGATTGGCTCTCCCGCGGACCGGTAAATGACGAAGTGACCCTGGAATACCATTTCGTCGCCAACGTACGAAAACACTTCCACTTTCGCCTTGCTCTTCTCGCCCGATATCGATCGCACGTACGCCTTCGCAATGCATTTCTCGCCTAACTTGACGGAACGCACGAAACGAATGTCGGCTGTAGCCGTCAGCGCGATCTCGTCGTTAATGACAGCGACGGCCAAAGAGTTCGCCTGCGCGAACACATGATGGCCGCGGGCGATGCCGGTCCGCGAGAACACGTGCTCCTCGCGAATTTCGAAAATGGAGATGCCGCTCCGGTCCAACTGCAGGTCGACGATATCGCCGATGACCTCGTGGAGCGGAAGCGATTTGACCGCGTCGTACGAACGTTCCGCCATTAATTTCATCCGTTCCCGGAGCTCCGGAATGCCGAGTTCCATCCGGTCCAGCCTCACGGTCTGTATGCTGACCTTGAGCTGCCTTGTTAATTCCCTATCGGTAATAAATGGATTCTCTTCGATTAACTTGGATAATTGCTGATGCCGCTGCCGCTTCGGAACGCGTTCGATGGCCCGCACCGCCTTTGCCGTAATGTTGAGCCAGTATGTAACGCCTTGCAGCGGAAACCGCCCGCGAAGTTGACGGGTTGCGGGCACAAACGAACTTATGATAGCCGTGTGCGCTGCGCCAAACTTACAAGCAGATATTATAACCTGGTACTAACTAGTATATAGAATAAGCCGTCCCGAATCAATCACCCCCGCTTATTCGACGGAGAATCGGGCTTGCGCAACATGATCTGGACAAAAAAAATAGCACCTCATCACGGGATGAAGTACTACTTGTAAGTTGAAACTATTGTTTAATGATCTCTCTCGCCTTATACGTTCCGCATACTTTACATACACGGTGAGCCAGTTTAAGCTCTCCGCATTGCTCGCATTTTACCATACCCGGTACAGCCAGCTTGAAATGCGTACGGCGTTTGTCACGACGGGTTTTCGACGTTCTACGTTGTGGTACTGCCATGTTTCCCACCTCCTTCACAGAATTGGGCAGCGCCCATAAGCGCTACTTGTCGTCCTTGAATAAATCTTTCAAAGCGGCCAGTCTTGGATCGATGCGTTCGGTCTGACAGCCGCATGCCGATTCGTTCAAATTGGCGCCGCACGAATGACAAAGCCCCTTGCAGTCCTCCCGGCACATCGGGGTGAAAGGAAGCGCAAGCAGCATCGTCTCCTCGACGAGCGGCTCCAGGTCCACCTTGTCCTCTTCCACGACGATTATCTCTTCGTCCTCGGCGCCGTGCTTGGCGCTTGCGGGCTTAAAGCGTTCGTGGAACGGAACGACAATCGTCTCATGGACCGGCTCCAAACAGCGTGAGCAGGCCATCTCCAAATCAAGGGAAAGTTCTCCCTCGATGTGCGCGATGCCGACTTGTCCATATGCCTCGAGCGCTACCTTGATCGGACCGGACTTCAGAACGTCTTTGCGGACTTCCTGCAGCCAATCGGTATTAAGGTCGGCCTTCAACGGCACCCGGGCGTTTGCTTTTGCCAGTTCCTGAACATGAATCTCCATATCATCACTCCAAACAAACAAAGTTTATTATATCGACGTTTAAATCGTTTTGTCAACATTTTCACTCGCGTGATATAGTGAAATTACATTGGAAAACGTTGGAGGGACAATCGTGCGCACTGTCGGACTAATCGTGGAATACAATCCATTCCATAATGGACATCTCTATCATTTGCAGCAATCGGTCAAAATAACGGAAGCGAATGCGGTCGTCGCCGTCATGAGCGGCCACTTCCTGCAGCGCGGGGAACCGGCGCTCGCGGACAAATGGACGCGGACGGAAATGGCGCTTCGCGGCGGTTGCGATCTGGTTCTGGAGCTGCCCGTCGCCTACTCCGCGCAGGCTGCGGAATGGTTCGCCTACGGCGCGGTCGCCACGCTTGACGCGACGGGCGTCGTGGACGCGCTGTGCTTCGGCAGCGAAGGCGGCGACCTTGCGCCCATGCGGCGCGTCGCCCGCGAGCTCGCGTCCGAGAGCCCTCCCTTCGCCTCGCTGCTGGCGGACAAGCTGGCCGATGGCGTCAGTTATCCTTCGGCTTACGGCGCCGCCGTAAAGGCATATATGAGCGCGAAAGGAGACGCGGATGCAGCCGCCTTCGCGTTCGACCAGCCGAACAATACGCTCGGGCTGCATTATCTGCTCGCGCTGGAGAGACTTGTCAGCCCGATGACGCCGTATACGATCAAACGCGAGAAAGCCGGCTATTCGCAAACCGATATTACCGATACCCAAATCGCAAGCGCGACCGCCATCCGCAAGCTCATTCTGGAACAAGGCTCGCCGGATGCGGCTGCCCCTTTCATTCCCTTCACAACGCTGGACCTTCTTGCCGGGAGCTCGCGCGCGGAAGCCCGCGTAAGCTGGCGGCTGTACGAACGGTCGCTGTTCCATAAGCTGCTCTCCGAACCCGCGGAGATGCTCGCCGCTTATCATGAAGTAACCGAGGGTCTGGAGCACCGAATCAAAAACGCGCTGCCGTCCCTTCCCGCTCTCACGTTCGAAGCGCTGCTGGAGGCGCTCAAGACGAAACGCTATACGCGCACGAAGCTGCAGCGGGCGCTGCTGGCGATTTTGCTCGGCCACCGCAAGACCGACATGACCCGCGAGCGGCTGACGACCGGCGTCGAGTATATCCGCGTGCTCGGCTTTACGCCCAAAGGTCGCGAGCTGCTCAAAAGAATGCGAAAAGATGCCCGTCTGCCGGTGCTGCTCAGCGCGGCGGACGCGCGATCGGCTTCACGCTATCTGCAAATGGACGTGGAAGCGACTTCCGTCTATGCATTAGCCGAGCCCAATACCGACGCCAAGATGCTATTCCGAGATTATTACGGCAAGCCCGTCATGTTGGAGCGCTGAATGTCGGCCGGTCAGCCGCCGGCCTCCTCCAGCGCCTGTTTCGCTTCGCGGAGCGTTCCGATGCCAAGGACGCGCATGGCGGTTCCGATATCGGCCGCCTTCGCGATCGCTTCCTGCTCATTCTCCTCGGGTACGAGAAATACGTCCGCTCCGGCCCGGTCGGCCGCCACGACCTTGTGGGAGACGCCTCCGATCGCGCCGACTTCCCCCTTCGCATTAATCGTCCCCGTCCCTGCGACGCGCATGCCCGCCGTTAAATCCCCGTCCGTCAGCTCGTCCAGCGTCTGAAGCGCGAACATAAGTCCGGCGGACGGCCCGCCAATCTCTCCGGCTTGAATGTCGACTTCATCTTCCGCGTTAGCGGGCTGTATTCGGCGAAGCTCGGTCAACTTGCGAACTCCGACCATCAGGGCCGGCTGATCGGCAATCACTTCCGCCGGCAGCCGGATTGCAAGCTCCAGCGTTCGCCCTTGGCGGACGATGGAAACTTGCGTCTGTCCGGCAGCCGCTTCCCGGTTCAGCGCGAGAGACAGCTCGCGCAGACTCGTCACAGGCAGCCCGCCGAAGGAGACGATCTCGTCTCCCGTATGGAACGCGCCGCTTGAGCTGCCCGCGTCGGAAACAACAAGGGCGTAAGACGCAATCTCGTAGGCCACTCCCGCTTCCTCGTACGCCGCCTCTACCGCATCCGTCTGCGAGCCGCGCATGACGACCGTCTGCATCTCCATGAAATCCGCTTGCGAACCGCCTTGGAACAAATCCCGCTTGCGAACCAATTCGAGATTGCCGTCCCAGGACGAACGAATCGTCTTCCACGCGTTCGCGTCCGAAAGCTGGACGGTCGTCAACATGAAGGCGCCCGTACCCGGTTCGTCTGGGTTCGAGGCGCGTACGAGCGGCTTCGTATAGAAAGCAAGGCCTGGTTCGTAGGCGGCGTAAGGCGTCGGCGCGTAGAGCAGCAGCGCCATGACCGCGGCGGTCAGCAGCCCCCAGCGAACGGCCGTCCCGGCCGCCCCTCCGCCTGTCAGCAGTTTCCTCGCGTCCATCCCTCTCACCGCCTTCGCGAATCTAGGTCTATCCTTGACGAGACAAGCGTACACTTTAGTGCTGTTTACCGTCCTGCGGGCGGTGTCACCCGAACAGAACCACTACATTTACCGGGAGATGGAACATATGGTACGCACGCTGATACTGTCCGGCTTGTCATTGCTCGTCGTAGTCGCAATCATCGCAAGTCCCGGCGGCGCCTTTCAGGCTTCCCTGCAAGGTCTTTCCGTCTGGTGGAACATCGTGTTCCCGGGCTTGCTCCCTTTCTTGACCCTCTTGGAGCTCATGCTGGCTTTCGGAGCGGTGCATGGCATCGGACAACTGCTGCACCCGCTCATGCGACGCGCGTTCAAGCTCCCCGGCGAAGCGGGCGTCGCCGTCGCGATCGGCTGGAGCGGCGGATATCCGGCAGGCGCCGAAGCGGCCGGCGCGCTTCGCAAGCGTAACGCGGTATCCCGCAGCGAAGGACAGCGGCTGCTCGCGCTCGCGCATATGCCGAATCCGTTGTTCGTGCTGCTCGTCGTCGGCGCCGGTTTCCTGCATCGGCCCGGACTTGGGGCCGCCATTCTGATTTCGATCTGGACGGCCGGACTGTTTGTCGGACTGGCCCATGGCTTGTTCGTCCCGGAGCGAAATGAGTCCGATCGCGAGGAAGCCGAAATCGGCGTGCTCCGGCGCGCCGCCCGCGCCATGAAGGAAGCCCGCCGGCTGGACGGGCGCACGTTCGGCAAAGCGCTGGGCGACGCGGTGACGGCTTCGGTCGCCAAATTGATGGCCGTCGGCGGCTTCATGATTCTCGGTTCGGTCGCCGTGCAGCTGGCGACGCCGCTCTTCATGGGAATGCTGCCGCCCGCTTTGCTGCCCGCCGTCATCGAAAGCCATATCGGCGCTTATGCGACGTCGACCGCCCCGTACTCCGGCATGACCTGGAATGCGGCCGCGGTTGCGGCCGCGTTAAGCTTCGGCGGCATCACGGCGCTTCTTCAAGCCGGGGGGGCGCTCGGTACGGTCGACCTCAGCATCTGGCGGCTGGCGCTCAACCGGCTAATCCAAGCCGTGCTCGCATTCGGCATCACGCTCATCATCGCCGATCCGGCTTCGAGGCTTCTCGCGCCGCTGCTGACGAGCGCCCAGCCGGTCTTGCAGCAGGGAGACCGCCTGCCATCCGCAATCGGCTACCGGATATCCCAGCTACCCGCATTATGGGGTTATGCTCCGATAATGGTCGCCGCATTTGCCGCTGCGATCGGCCTGCTGGCGCTTCTGTCCTATGGCTTACCGCGCAAAAACTGACATGGCCCGCAACAAGTCGACGCCGCGCCTCTAGTTATATTTCTCAATCAGCGCCTTCTCGACGCCCGGCGGAACAAGGTCCTTGACATTGCCTTTGAACTTGGCGATCTCCTTCACGATACTAGAGCTCAAGTACGAGAATTTCGGGTTCGTCATCATGAAAATCGTCTCGATCTCGCTGTCGAGCTGATGATTCGTCGACGCCATTTGCAGCTCGTATTCGAAGTCCGTCACCGAGCGGATTCCCCGAACGATAACATGGGCGTCGCGGGAGCGCATGAAGCGCACGAGCAGGTCGCGGAAGCTGTCGAGGGACACGTTCGGCAATTCCTTGATCGCTTCGGCCAACAGCTCCTTTCGCTCGTCCACCGTAAACAGCGGGCTCTTGCTCGTATTGTTCAACACCGCGACGATTACGTGATCGAATTGCTTGGACGCCCGTTGTATAATATCCAAATGCCCTAGCGTGACCGGATCAAAGCTGCCCGGATACACGGCGATGCGTTTGCCAATAACCGACATATTATAGTTCCTCCGTCTGGAGCTCGCCGGCTTCCGGCTCGTACCGGTACACCGTGACGGCGATATCGCCGTAGCGAGCATGCTTCAATTGGATGTACGAGGCGAACTGCTCCGGATAGCGGTGGGCGGCGTCGTGCTCGACGACGACGCGCGCTCCATCCTCGAGCAGTCCCCGCTGCGCCAGTTCGCCCATCATCGCGTCCATTTCCTTCATCCGGTACGGCGGATCGAGGAAGACGAGCGCGAACCGCTCCCCCCGCTTCTCCAACACTTTGATCGCCCTGCCCGCCTCGTTGCGGTAAATCTCCGCCTGCTGCGTCAGACCCGCCGCCTGCACGTTCTGCTTGATGACTTCTATGCTTAACCGTTCCATGTCGACAAACACGGCCCGTTCCATGCCCCTGCTTAACGCCTCGATGCCCAAGCCGCCGGTGCCGGCGAACAGATCCAGCGCCAAGCCTCCATCGAAATAAGGACCGATCATGCTAAAAATCGCTTCTTTCACTTTATCGGTCGTCGGGCGGGTGTTGCTCCCTGGTACCGCTTTCAGCGGGCGGCCTTTCGCCGTCCCTGCGATGACTCTCACTTGCTGTTTCCCCTTTCTGATTACAACCGGACTGCTGCTATCGTACCATACAACTTCGCTCTTGTTAAACCGACGCGCCAAACCGCGGTTCGATCATTTTAGGCATGATGCCATACACCTCCGCCTATATATGAGTAGACGATAATCCCTAACATCGCTTACGCAGTCGTACAATCCGCAGTACGCAAATCAATCATTAGCGGAATGCTGCATATCCAACTTTGGTTGGATATGCAAACCACCTTAGGAGCGTGAATGTTATGGACGCCGGAACGCGATTGTTCCGAACCGCCCTTCTCGGCCTGGCCGGCAACCGCGCGGCGCGCAAGCTCTCCGAACGGTACGGCATGCGGCTGGGCGCCGGCCGTTTCGTCGCCGGAGAAACGATGGAGGACGCGCTGAAGCACGCCAAACGGCTGAACGATGCCGGCATCGCCGTCACCCTCGACCTGCTTGGCGAAAGCATTCAATCGCTGGAAGAAGCCAAAGCAAGCGAGCTCGGTTACGTCGACCTACTGCAGGCTATAGATCGCGATCAGATAAACGGCAACGTTTCGCTAAAACCGACGCAGTTCGGGCTTGCGCTCGATCCGGACAGCTGCTACGACAGCATTCGCACCGTTGTGCGCGAAGCAGACCGGCTCGGATTGTTCGTCCGGCTGGACATGGAGGACAGTCCATGGACGGATGCCACGATCGATATCGTGAGGCGGCTTCACGCGGAAGGCTTGAAAAACGTCGGGACGGTCATTCAGGCCTATTTGTACCGCAGCGTGCAGGACGTGAAGCAACTCAGCGCCGAGCGCGTGAACCTGCGGCTCGTGAAAGGCGCTTACAAGGAGCCGGCCAGCATCGCTTTCCCCGCAAAAAAAGATGTGGACAGCAATATGCGACGGCTCATTCGGACCCGGCTGGAAAGCGGCGAATATACGGCGATCGCCACCCACGACGAGACGATCATCCGCTGGGTCAAATCATACGCGAGGTCGCGCCGAATTCCGAGAACCGCGTTCGAGTTTCAGATGCTCTACGGCATTCGAACGCCGCTTCAGGAGTCGCTCGCCCGCGAGGGGTATACCGTTCGCAGCTACGTTCCTTTCGGGCGAAGCTGGTATCCGTATTTCGTGCGGCGGCTCGCGGAGCGTCCCGCCAACGTCACGTTCATCGTGAAAAGTCTGTTCACACGCGGCTAGCAAGGAGGCGGCAATCATGAAAGAGCAGCTCCCGATCACCATCCTGCCCGTTCCGTTCGATTGGGGGGCCGGGCGCCGCGGCGCCGCGAGCGGTCCCGAAGCGGTGCTGCAAGCCGGACTCGTCCGGCGTCTCCAGAAGCTTGGCTGCCGGGTGCAGCTGCGCTCCGACGACTATTTGCCCAATACCGACGCCGACCGGCGGACGTCCGCCAAGCTCAAGCATTGGGGACGGGTGCAGACGATGAACGAGGCGCTGGCGCTCGAAGCGGCCGCCGCCATGCGCGCCGGCACGTTCCCGCTGGCTATCGGCGGCGACCATAGTCTGGCGATCGGCACCGTCGCCGCCGCGGCAAAGGCCCGCCGACGGATCGGCGTGCTGTGGATCGACGCCCACGGCGATCTCAACACCCCCCAGACGTCGCCCTCCGGCAATATTCACGGCATGTCGCTTGCCGCGCTGCTCGGGCTGGGCGACCCGCGCTTCACGGGTATCGGCGGACCCGGCGCCAAGCTGAATCCGGGCCATATCGCGCTTGTCGGCGCAAGAGAACTCGACGTTGGGGAGAAGGAGCTGATCCGCGAGCTGGGCATTGCCTGTTTCACGATGCACGATATTGACCGCTACGGCATGGCGCGCGTCATGGAGAACGCCATCCGCGTCGTCTCCGATGGTACCGACGGCGTTCACTTAAGCTTCGACATCGACAGCGTCGATCCCGGCGAGGCGCCCGGAACGGGGACTCCCGTGCGCGGCGGGCTGAACTATCGGGAAGCGCATCTGGCGATGGAGATGCTGCACGAGGCGGCCGTCGTCACCTCGGCGGACCTTGTGGAGGTCAATCCCCTGCTCGATAACGGCCAACGGACGGCGAGGCTCGCCGTCGAGCTTGCCGCATCCTTTGCCGGGGAGCGCATCTTATAATTCTTCCCGCGTTCCCGTCTCCGCCTGCGGGCGGCCAACAACACGGGGTGCGCATGCAAAAAACTCCGGGCCCGATCGGGTCCGGAGTTCTTCGTTATGTCTGTCTATATTGCTCGAAGCTCGCTCGAAATTCGGGCGCCGTGCTGCTTACTCCGTCTTGGTCGCCGCGTTACCCGCGCCTTCCGCCGGCTTAGCCGCATCGCCTTCGGTCGCCGCTTCTTCTTCCGCTTTCTTCTCGTCTTCCAGTTTGTTCGTGATCGTCGCCTTCGCACGGATCTCTTCGATCCACGTACTGGCAATCTCCGATACTTTCTGGTTCACGAGCTGATCCTTGATGGCCGTCTGGTTCTCTTCGAACGTGGATTGCTTCGCGGCTTTATGCTCGGTCAGCTTGATGATGTGGAAGCCATGTTCGGTCTCGACGATCGGGCTCAAGTCGCCCGGGTTCTTAAGCGCGAACGCCGCTTGTTCGAACGCCGCGACCATCATGCCTTTCTGGAAGAAGCCCAGATCGCCGCCGTTCACCGCAGACGTTGTGTCGGTCGATTTCTCCTTCGCCAGCGTCGCGAAATCCGCGCCTTCGTTCAGCTGCTTCAGGATCGCTTCCGCTTCTTGCTTCGTCGCGACGAGAATATGGGACGCTTGCACTTGCTCCTGCGTATCGTAGCTCGCTTTGTTATCCTCGTAGTATTGCTTGACCTGCTCGTCCGTTACGCCCGACTTCGGCTCCAAAATTTTGCGCAGCTTGACTTGCGGAGGAACCTGTTCCTTGAACGATTCCAGCGTCATTCCGTTTTGCGCAAGCGCCGCGTTGAACTCTTCTTCGGACGGGAAGTTTTTCTTAATGTTCGCGATTTCTTTCTCGACGTCGGCATCCGTAACGGTAACGCCCGCTTTCTCGGCTTCTTGATTGAGCAGCTCGTCCGAGATGAGGTTGTTCAGCGTCGATTCGCCGCCCTGCTCGAGCATGGCGTCATACAACTGATCTTTCGAGATCTTGGTGCCGTTCACCGTCGCCATCGTCTCGCCGGAACCGCCGCCGAACTTCGGAATCGCCAGCACGACGATGAGCACGACGGCCAGGCCGATCGCGACGTACATCCACCCTTTGCCGCTCTTCGGCTTGTCCGCCTCAGGCCGCACAGCCGCCGCCGTCCGCTCTTCTTCGTCCGCGAGCTCGGCTTCTTCTGCCAAATCCCGTTCGTCCGCTTGGATCTCTTCGGCTTGATCGGCGCTCGGCTGAGCCTGTCCGGTTACCGGGTTCTCTACCGGCGCGCCTTCTTCTTGACCGCGGACCTCGCCTTGTCCGTCATTCTCTTGCTCGTTCCCCGTAGGTATGCCTTTGTCCTGCTGTTCTTTGTCGCTCAATGATAAAACTCCCTTCAGCATATACGCGCATGGCGCTATTGGCTTGACTCTCAATGACATTAATATAACAGATGCTTATAAGTCGTACCTTAAGAGAAGATAAAAAGTTAACCAACCTTATTTTTAACGGCTCCCCGCGCAAAATGAAACAAGTTGTCCGCGGCTATCTTCAGCAACCTGCCGCGCGCCTCCGCCGTCGCCCACGCAACGTGCGGCGTAATCGTGCAGTTCGGCGCGCCGATTAACGGGTGATCGGCCGGCGGCGGTTCTGCCGACAACACGTCGAGCCCCGCTCCCGCGATGCGGCCTTCCCGAAGCGCATGGGCCAGGTCCGCTTCCACGACGTGCCCCCCGCGCGCCGTATTGATCAAATACGCGCCGCGCTTCATGAGTCCGATCGTCCGCTTGTTGATCAAGCCGCTCGTCTGCGGCGTAAGCGGGCAATGCAGCGTGACGTAGTCCGCCTCGCGCAGCAACTCATCCAGTTCCACATATCGGACTGCCGCCCACTCCGGATCGCGCTTCGGCGTTCGCGTATGCACGAGCACGTCCATCCCGAAAGCAATTGCCGCGCGAGCGACCTGCCGGCCAATGCCGCCGAAACCGATGATGCCGACGGATTTGCCATGCAGTTCTTGCAGCGGGTACAAGGAGAACGTGAAATCCGGTCCGGCCGACCAACGCCCTCCGCGCACGGCCCTGTCATGCTCCGCGATGTGATGGCAATGGCGCAGCACGAACGCGAAGACGAGCTGGGCGACCGAATACGTGCTGTAGTCCGGCACGTTCGTCACCGTTATGCCGCGCTCGGCCGCAGCCTCGATGGCCACCACGTTATAACCGGTCGCCAGCACCCCGATATAACGAAGGTTCGGAAGTGAGGAAATTATATCCGCGGTCAGCGCCGTCTTATTCGTCAGCACCGCGTCCGCGTCTTTCGCCCGCTCCTGGACGAGCTCCGGCGGCGTTCGGTCGTATACGGTCAAGCTGCCTAACGCTTCAAACGGCGCCCAGCTCAAATCGCCGGGATTCAGCGTGAACCCGTCCAGCACGACAATGTTCATGTATCAAGTTCACCCCTTTTGCTTTGCCAAATATCCATATTATACCCGATCCGTCCCTCGAAAAGGATAGGGAAACCGATAATTGACCGCATTCGAAGCTGCCTGGGAAGGATTATCCGGGAACAAGGGCAATTTCGGCACCGTACAGCACGTCCAAAAAATAATTCGGCTGCCATGTATAACGATGGCCAAACTGGCAATCCTTAAGATATCGGCGTCGAGAGATGCCGTAGACAACCGCGGAGAAGACTTACGTTTCCCCATAAGCTCTTCGTCCGGTTTCTCCTCTCCCATGAAAGGGACTCCCGAAAGGGGGTCCCGGTTTTTTTTATTCCCCCAGTTCGCTTGCACGCTTGTCCTTCTTCCCAAAACAAAAACGACCGCTTCCCGATAGCGAAAACGGTCGAACGAAATTTTCCACTTATTCCACGCGAACCAAGTATGCTTTAACCCCTTGCACCGCTTCGTCCAGCGTTCGAACCGAAACCGTCCACTCCGGATCCGCGCCGTATTGATCGCCCGTGTATGCGTAACGCGGATCGTAATAAGATTCGAGCAATGCGAACGGCCGGCTCGATGCGATCGGACTGCAAGCAAACTTCGATCTCGGCGGCGATCGGCGTAGGGAGCGCGATTTGATGCGGTGGAAGCCTTCTTGATACTCGGCCTTATACGCGGTCGGATAGTCTTCCATAATCCGAATGACCCTCGACTCCATCGGCATCTCGATTCGGAGCGGCGTGCCGCTCTCCTTCGCGTTTATCAGAATATCGGGCAGCACCGTTTTGCCTAGTCGCTTGCTCTTGGCTTCGAACAATATGTATGGCGTATCCTGCAGCGCAATCAGCCGCTCCATCAGGAGCGCTGGCCGGCATGCTGCTTTTATAAGGGACAATAACAAAGAGCGTTCGACGCAGGTCGGACGCTCTTTGTTCGTTCTTAGCTTGTTCTTTCCGTGATCGTTCCGGCCGTTACCCGTACACGATCCAATAGTAAACCACACTGACCGCGGCGCCGAACACCGCCCCCGCCAACACTTCGATCGGCCGATGGCCGAGCAGCTCCTTCAGCTCTTCGCGCGGCTTCTTCGACTCCGCGTCGTGATGCAGCAGCGGAATCGTGCGGGCGATCCGGTTAATGAGCGAGGCATGCATGCCCGCGTGTCGGCGGATACCCATCGCGTCGTACATCGTAATCGCGCTGACGATGACCGCGATCGCGAATGCCGACGAGTCGACGCCTTCGACGATGCCGATGGCGGTCGCGAGCGATACGACGGCGGCCGAATGGGAGCTCGGCATCCCTCCGGTGCTGAAGCCGAGGCCTACATCCCACGAACGCGTAGCGATCAGCTTGATCGGCACTTTCACGATTTGCGCCAGCACGATCGACAGCAGCGCGGCCATGAGCGGAAAATTATGAAATAGTGCCATCGTTCTCTCCCCTTTACACTATGCGTCAGGATTAGCTTGACCCGAATCGTTCGCCTTCATTTCCGTTATTGGAAAAAAAAGCGCGGACGCGCCATGGACTTACCGGTCTCCCTATCATTTCGCCTCGAACGCGCTAATTCCTATTACCCGGATTGAACAAGATTGTCCGGCCGCATGCGTGGTCCCGGTTGCCGAGGATACAAAAGGACCGGCTGATGGCCGATCCTTCCCCCCGCGTCGTTATTCCACGATAAACCGCACCTGCGTGCCGTCCTCGTACGCTTCCAATTGATTGCTGATCCAGGCGCCCGCGCCCCGGTTGTCGCCTTGTTTCACGTACTCGACATCCGCGCCGGCGCCGCCTTCGGCGCACATGGCCATCGGCCACTCGTCGCGGTCGAAGCCTTCTTTGACCGGCACGTCCTTCAGCGCCTCTTGACGGTTCGCATCCGCGCCGTCCCGGTCAATCGTGCAGATCGCCGATTTGCCGCCTGCGATCGCTTCTTTCATATGCGCGGCGGTCTCGGGATATTGATCCGCGGGGAACGTCAGCGTCACCTCCGCCTGGACGGTTTCCCGACCGCTCGGCTGCCGCGTCCCCTGACCGTCGTCCTGCATCGTGAACGCTTTCCAAAAATACATCGCGGCGATCGCCAGGGCAACCGCGTAGAAGGCGCTTCTCTTCTTCATGTCTGACTCTCCTGTCCATGCTCGTTCTTGAAACCAACAAGGACTAGTATTCCAGAAAACGCCCGTCCCGTCAACGCGACCCGCGCAGCCCGTCTGTATGTCAACTCCCCTTGCTGCCCTAGCGCTCGTTAGAGCACGCCTGCCCGGCCAAGCCGCAGCACGACCGCGAGCGTCCGCCAAAATTCAAGCGATCCGCTTTTGAGCTGAATTACGCCGCCCAAATCGTCGGATCCAAACTCCTGCACGAACCACGCCGGCGCGGCAATGGCTCGTTCCGCCTCGAGCGCCAGCACCCGTCCGCTTAAAGACGCCACCGTCGCGTTCGCCGCTCCCTGCTCGTTCGTAAGCGCCGTCACCAACCCGGACAGCTGCTTGATGCTCGCTTCCAGCGCTTCGAACGCCGCTTTCTCCTCCGCCGTCATCGGCTCATCCCCTTTCACCAGATCGTAACGGTCCAACTCATGACGATCGATGATCGCGATGAGCTTATCCGCATAACGTATATCCGTCGCGTAACCGGCTTCCTGCAGCGCCTTTGCCGCCGAACGACCGTCTGTATGGCGTGCTCCACTGTATAAGGCACGGTTCCAGGATACGCCCCTCGCGATAAGCTCCGAGTGGTCCCTCACGCTCTCCTGCCAACTTGAATAGGCACGAAAAACGGCGTTCACCGTATAGACGGACCCGTCCGTACGCTGCTCCTTGGTCGGCAGCACGACGCTGCCCGCCGGTCCCGTCCCCTTCATCCCGAACAGATTATTGCCTTCCACGGCCAGCTGGCTGTTCCCGCTGTTCGACTCCAGAATCGCCTGCGCGATCGTAATCGAGGCCGGAACGCCGCTCTGGCGCTCGTCCGCCTGCGCCATCGGCGCCAGGGCGTCGATAAACTGTTCCCGTGTCAAGGCCATCTGCAATCCCTCCCTCTGTCCGGCCAGCCGATTGTCCAGCCGGTCTTAAGACGCTTCCTTCCTGTACGAACGCATTCCGTTTCCTTCTAATGTATGCACGGCAGCGTTGAAAGTCTGGACGAGCACACAGCTGCCGAAATATAGGCACCGCCCGTTTTTGGCGGGTGACAACGTTCTCAGACCGGCGCACACGCCCGGCACGGCGGACGCATACGATATAGCACTATCCGTAAGGAAGAAGAAGGTGCTGCCGTGGAAGTCCAGTTTACCGCGCTTCATTGGGTGTATTTGGCGTTCATCGTATTTATTCTTGCGCTTTTGATTAAACGCCGCGATACGACGCTAATCTGCGTCGCGGGGATCTTCACCCTCGGCGTAATCGCGACCGAGACGCTTAGCGGCTCCGTCAGCGGCATATTCAACAGCTTTATCTATGCGATCAAAGAGTTAATCGGCACGATCCTCATTATCTCCATTATCGTCGCGATGAGCCGCGTGCTCATCATAACCGGCATAAACGAAACGATGGTGCGTCCGCTCACCCGCTTCCTTCGCACGCCGACGCTTGCGTATTGGGGAATCGGCCTCATCATGATGGTGACGTCCCTGTTCTTCTGGCCGTCTCCGGCCGTTGCCCTCATCGGCGCCGTGCTGCTGCCCGTGGCCGCGCGCGTCGGCCTGCCCGCGCTTGGCGCCGCGGTCGCCATGAATTTATTCGGTCACGGCATCGCGCTATCCGGGGATTATATTATTCAAGGCGCGCCCAAGCTGACCGCCGATGCCGCCGGCCTGCCCGTCTCCGCCGTCATGGAAGCGAGCATCCCGCTCGTCGCGGTCATGGGCGTCGTCACGACGGTTGCCGCGTTCTGGTATATGCGGAGGGATATGAAACGGGGAACATGGCTCGACGGACTCGTGGCGGGCGGCGGCGCGGCAGCCGCGAGCGAAACGCAGATCGTCCTGCCGGCCAATATCCGGAAGTCGCTGGCCGTCATCATTCCGCTGCTGTTCGCCGCCGACGTCGCCGCGATGTTCGCGCTCAATCTGCAGGGCGGCGACGCGACCGCGCTCGTCGGCGGAACGGCCGTGCTCATTCTGGCCGCCGTTACGCTTCTTGCGCACCGGAACAAGGGGCTTGAGCAAACGACCGCCTATCTGATCGAAGGCTTCCAGTTCGGATTCAAGGTGTTCGGCCCGGTCATACCGATCGCCGCCTTCTTCTATCTTGGCGACGCCGGCTTCACGGCCTTGTTCGGACCGACGCTGCCCGAAACCTCTCACGGCATCGTAAACGATCTAGGGGTTGGGCTCGCCCATCATGTGCCGCTGAACGAAGCGGTCAGCGCCGTGACCGTGACGGTTACGGGCGCGATCACGGGTCTCGACGGCTCCGGCTTCTCCGGCATCTCGCTGGCCGGCTCCATCGCCCAGCTGTTCGCTTCCGCGATCGGCTCCGGCGCGGCTACGTTGACCGCGCTTGGCCAAGTCGCGGCGATCTGGGTCGGCGGCGGCACGCTCATTCCATGGGCGCTCATCCCGGCGGCCGCCATCTGCGGCGTCAGTCCGTTCGAGCTTGCCCGCCGCAACTTGAAGCCGGTGCTGATCGGGCTTGCGGCGACGACGGTCGTCGCGATGTTCCTCATCTAGCCTTTCGCAAGATTATTCGATCCTGCTTAAGTTCGGGCGGATCGTCAAAAAGACCACGCATCCTCGATTCGCATCGGAGGTTCGTGGTCTTTGTTTGCTCGAACATGATCTTCATTCGCGGCGCAAGCTTTACAGGCCATAAAACCTGACGGCGTTGCGGTATAACGCTTCGGCCGCTTCTTCGGGCCGAATGCCTTTGATCGCCGCGATCTCGTTCGCCACGTCGCGAACCATCCCCGGCTTCGTCGCGCGTCCCGCGAACGGCCCCTCGAACGGCCACGGCCCATCCGTCTCCGTCATGAGCAGCGCAAGCGGATACGCGCGGACAAGCGTCCGGATCTCCGGCTCATATAGCACATCGGGCGTCACGGAGACCACGCAGCCCAGCGCGATCATTCGCTCTACCGTGGCGGCAGCGCCTTTGAACCAGTGAAAATGGGCGCGGGTCACGCGGTGCATCTCCAGCAAGTCGAGCGCCTTGTCCGCGTCTTCATACACGGCGTGAAGGACGATCGGCCGTCCCGTCTCCGCGGCGAAACGGACGAACTTCTCCAACAAATCCATATAACCCGATTCGTCGAATGCCGTTCCGGACGATTCCGTTTCGGTTCGCATGTAATAAGGCAGCCCGACCTCGCCGACCGCGAATCGTTCTCCGGCCGTATCGCGCGCCCGCATCCAGGCAAACAGCTCTTCGAGTTCCTCGTCCGCCGGCAGCGGCTGTTCCGGATGATACCCGTATGCGGGCATCACCCTCTCCGGCATTCGCATCGCCCATTCGCGCACGGTGCGCGAAGAGTTAAGATGCATGGACACGGCCACCACGGCAGCTACGCCTTCGCGGAATGCTTCCTCCAGGAGCGGTCGCTGCTCCGCCGTCTCATAATGGTCCACATGAAGATGCGCGTCGATATAGAGAGACTGGGCATTAATCTTGTTATCCATTTCATTCATGACCTCGGCTCACCTCTTCCCCGTCAACGGACTTCGTCCGTCTGTCGGCTTCAGCATATCGTAGATCTCGAGCTTCAATTCGTTGAACAGCGGGTCGGTCCATAGCGACTCGCTGCGCGGACGCGCGAACGGCACCTCGATCTCCCTCGCGACGCAAGCGGGCGAAGGCGATAAGACGAGGATCCGGTCCGACAGCAGCAGCGCCTCCTCGATGCTATGCGTCACGAACAGCACGGAGCGGCGGTCCGCCTCCCAGAGCGACAGCAGCCATGTCTGCATATGCAGCCGGGTCAGCGCGTCCAGCGCGCCGAACGGCTCGTCCAGGCACATGAGCCGCTGCGGGGAGAGGAGCGCGCGCAGGAACGATACGCGCTGCTGCATGCCGCCCGACAGCGTATCGGGATAAGCATCGGCTTCCCCGGCCAACCCGACGCGAGCCAGCCATTCGGAGGTTTGCGATTCGGCCTCGTGCCGGTCGAGGCCGGCGATTGTCAGCGCCATGACGATATTGGCCCGAACGGTCAGCCACGGCAAGAGCGATGCGGACTGCGGCATATACGCGATGCGTCCGCGCTCGCCCGTGACGAGCCGGCCGTCCATGCGGATTTCCCCGCTCGTCGGCCGCTCCAGCCCGCCGATCAGATGAAACAGCGTCGATTTGCCGCTGCCGGAAGGACCGATAATGGAGACAAACTCGCCTTCTTTCACGTGAAACGAAACATCGCCTAGAACACGCTTCGCGCCTCGTCCTTCCGAGAACGTCTTCCCGATGCCGGTTATTTCCAACGCGAAATCCGTCATTAGACGCCTCCCTCCTTCCGTACCTTCCACCGGATCGAATATCGCTCGATGAGCGCGATGACGCCGAACAGAAGCAGACTGAACAGGACGATGATCAGAATGCCCGCAAACACGCGGCTCGTCTCCCAACCGTTGGACGAGAGCCGGATGTAGAAGCCCAACCCTTCGTTCGATCCGAGCGCTTCCGCATAGATGGCTCCGATCACGCAGTAGGAGGCCGCGATCTTCAGCCCCGAGAACAGATGACTGAGCGCGCCCGGAAGTTCCAGCTTCCAGAACAATTGACGCTTGTCCGCTCCGATCATCCTCATGTAGTGAATAAGCTTCGGATCCGCCTGCTGTAGTCCGGATAGCATCGAGACGCTGACCGGGAAGAAACAGACCAAGATGAGCAGGATAAGTTTCGGAAGCACGCCGAACCCGAACCAGATGACGAGCAGATCGCCAAGGACGATGACCGGGACGTTCTGCGTCAGCACGAGCAGCGGATAAAGCCCGGCGCGAGCGCCCGGAATTAAATGCAGCAAAGCGGCGAGCCCAAGGCCCGCCGCCGTACCTGCCGCAAATCCGAGCAGCGTCAGTCGAACCGTCGCCGCCGCGTGTCCCATCAGTCTTGGCCATTCCGCCGCCATCTCTTGAAATATCGCCAGCGGCGAAGGCAGAATCCACGCCTCGATGGCAAACAACGACACCGCCGCCTGCCAAAGCGCGAGGAAGCCGAGGAGGCAGGCGGCCGGAGGGATTATTTTGCGAAAGCTCCGGCTATTGCCCATCCGGATATTTCTCGAGAAGACGTCCCATAGAAGCGCCGTTCTCCGGGTTATAGTAGATTTTGATCTGCGAGATAACCGATAGACAGCCCATCTCCGTCATCGCTTCGTTCATCTGCCGCACGACTTCCAGCAGCTGGGTCAACTCGCCTTCCATCGTCGTCTCGAGCGGGGCGACGCGGTATGGCACGCCAGCCGATTTGATGATGTCGATCGCGCGGTCCACATACGGGATGACGCTCTCGCCGCCGGGCGTCGTCGGTAAAATTTGAATGCTTACGAGTGCGTTGGCCATGGACGGCACCGCCTTTCTTCTTGGTCGCGTTATTGGTTATTTCGTATTCGTTATTGCGGAAGGAACTCGTTCGTGAATGCCTGCTCGGCCTCCAGCTCCTTGTCGAGGAGCTTATGGTCGAACATCCACTGCGCGTAATTCTGCCACACTTCCAGCTTCTGCTCGCCCCAACGCGGCGCGTCGTCCTGATATTTCGGACTGAGCCACTTCTGGCTGGCGCGCACGAGCTCCGCGTTCAAATCCGGCTCGGCCTTGATCAGCACCTCCGCCGCATCGTCCGGATTCTCGATCGCGTATTGGTAGCCTTCGGCCGCTCCCGCGACGAACGCCTGCACGAGGTCCTTCTTCTCCGCGATCATCTTCTCGCTCGTCGCGAGCACAGGCGTATAATAATCCAGTTTATCGCTATAGTCGGTCAAATACACCATGTTCAGCTTCTCGCCGCGCAGCTCCGCTTCGACGCCGGTCCACGCATAGTAGATCCAGGCAAAGTCGATGTTGCGCTTGACGGCCGTGAAGAAATCCGCGTCGCCGATGCTGATGTTGGTCACCTTGGAGACGTCCGCCTGCTCCTCTTGCATGAGCGATTCGATGACCGCCTGCTCCGCCGGCGAGCCCCAGCCGCCGTACGTCTTGCCCTCGAAATCCTTCGGCGTCTTGATGCCTTTGTCCGCCGGGGACGCGAAGCCGGACGTATTATGCTGGATGACCGCGGCCAGCGAGACGAGCGGCACGCCTTGGATACGCGCCTGCGTAATCCCCTCTTGATAGCTGACCCCGAATTCCGCCGCGCCGGAGGCGATCATTTTGTCCGCGCCCGCTTCGGTGGGCTGAATGATCTCCACGTCAAGCCCATGCTCGCGGAAGAAGCCTTTGTCGCGCGCCACGTATAAGCCCGTATGATTCGTATTCGGCGTCCAGTCGAGCACGACCTTCACCTTCGTCGGCGGCTGATCGGCATTCGTGCCGGCCGATTCGTTAGCCGCCGCGTTGCCGCCTGCCGCCCCCGCATCGGCGTTGCCCGCCTGATTATTATTCTTCGTTCCGCACCCCGTCAACGCCAACAATGCCAATGCAAGCACCATTACCCCTATCGCGCCTCGTCTGATCTTCCTGCTCATCTTCGTCATCTGCTCCTCTCTCGTGCTCCTCGCCTGCGACTTATCTCCCCTTCTGTCAATTCCAGCACAAGAAAAAGCGCCTTCCCAGTCAGGAAGACGCTTCGATTATTGCTTCGAAAATACCCATAATCCGGCGTGACATGTTCGCGGCCGAACGGGCGTTGCAATCCTACGCTGGCATTATCCAGATCAGGTTACGGGTCGGGATTCGCATCGGGATCCCCTCTCAGCCGGCCATACATCCAGCTCCCCCTGTTATATGAAAGTCGTTGCTTCGCCTATTATAGCAGACGAGGACAAAATTGCCAGCCTTTTTATCGCGGCCCGCGAAACTTCTGCGTGTATGCTCTCGCTTCTTCCGCGTTCGTCACCCGGTTGCGGCCCCATTCGAACAAAATGCGGTCGATATAGCGCAGATGCACTTTTCCCGCGAACACCGCTTCCTTCAACGCGAAGCGGATCAGCTCGTCCGAATACCGGTCCTGGTCGATCCAGATGCTGATCGTCTCGCATTCCATCGGCGAGAGCGGCCGCCCGAATTCCTGCTCGAAGACCGAGAATAGATCGGTCGCCTTGACCTCAGGCGCCCGCTCCGCCCGGCTTGCCTGCATCGATTCGCGCGTACCGTCCGACAGCCACTCGGCCGAGCGGATTACCCAACCGTCCCAGTTATAACACTCCGACTGCACGCCTGTCAGTTGATCGAAGTGCTCGTCGATGGTCAGGAAGCCTTCCTTCATGAGGCGGCTTAACATCTGATGGGCGGTCTTCGGCGTGACGCCAAGCCGGTCCGCCAGCTGCTCCGGAGTCGGAAAGTCGACGCCTTCCAGCTGACGGAACGACATTAGCTGGAGCAGCAGCAGAAATTCGGTATCGGACAGTCCGATGCCATGATAAGCGCGGAGCAAGCCGGCCGGCACAACGAGGCTGCCGCCGTTCATGGCGGACGCCATCCCCCTGGCGTAGGCTTTCCACATCTCGTTACTCATCCGCTTCCCCTCTTCCTTCGCCCGCTAGCCAACCGGCGATTACGGATACAGACGATACAGCATCCGCGGGAACGGAATCGTCTCGCGCACGTGATCCAGCCCGCAGATCCACGCGACCGTGCGCTCGAGACCGAGTCCGAAGCCCGAATGCGGCACGGAGCCGTATTTGCGCAGGTCGAGATACCATTGGTACGCCTCTTCGGACAATTCATGTTCCTTGAAGCGTTCTGCCAACAGCTCCGGATCGTCGATCCGCTGGGAACCGCCGATGATCTCGCCATAGCCTTCCGGCGCGATCATATCCGCGCACAGCACGACTTCCGGACGATTCGGGTCCGGCTTCATGTAGAACGCCTTGAACGACGCCGGATAATGCGTGATGAAGACCGGCTTGTCGTAGTTCTCGGCGATCGCCGTCTCGTGCGGCGCGCCGAAATCTTCGCCCCATGGAATGTCGAAGCCTTGCTCGTTCAAGAACTTAATCGCGTCGTCGTACGTGATCCGCGGGAACGGCGCTTGAATCGCCTCCAGCTTGGACAAGTCGCGGCCAATCGCTTCCAGCTCCTTGCGGCAGTTCGTCAAGACGGACTGCACGACATAGCTGATGAATTGCTCCTGCACGCGCAGGTTCTCCTCATGGTCGACGAACGCCATCTCCGGCTCGATCATCCAGAATTCGATCAGGTGTCGGCGCGTCTTGGACTTCTCGGCGCGGAACGTCGGTCCGAACGAATACACTTTGCCGAGCGCCATCGCCGCTGCTTCCATGTACAGCTGACCGCTCTGGGTCAGGTACGCGTCTTCTTCGAAATATTTGGTATGGAACAGATTCGTCGTGCCTTCGCAAGAGGAAGGCGTTAGAATCGGCGGATCGACCAGCGTGAAATCGCGCTCGTCGAAGAAACGCTGGATCGCGCGGATGATCTCGGCGCGGATGACCATGATCGCCCGCTGCTTCGGCGTGCGGAGCCACAGGTGGCGGCGATCCATCAAGTAGTCGACCCCGTGCTCCTTCGGCGTGATCGGATATTCTTCGGTTAGCTGAATGACTTCGATGTCCTCCACCGTCAGCTCGTAGCCGGATTGGCTGCGCGGCTCTTCGCGCACGATCCCCTTCACGTAAACCGAGGATTCCTGCGTCAGCGACTTGGCCGTGTTCCACACTTCTTCGGAAACTTCGCTCTTCACGATAACGCCTTGAATATATCCCGTACCGTCGCGCAGCTGCAAAAACTGAATTTTGCCGCTGGAGCGCTTGTTGTTGATCCAGCCGCCCATCCAGACGGACTGACCCGCATGCCCGCCAATCTGTTTAATCGTCGTTAATGTTCTCATGGGCAACGCTTCCTTCCTTTGGTGTTCCTGATGCTTCTTTATCGTTATTACTTGGTTTTCACGAGATTATACGTATCGCGCGCGATGAGCAGCTCCTCGTTGGTCGGGACCACGAGCACCTTTACTCGGGAGGCGTCGGTCGATATGAACCGCGCTTCCTTCGAACGGACGTCGTTGCGCGCATCGTCCAGCTCCGCGCCGAGGAACGTGATGCCGTCCACGACGGCTTTGCGCACGACGGATGAATTCTCGCCCACGCCGGCCGTGAACACGATCGCGTCAATGCCGTTCATTGCCGCTGCATACGCGCCGATGTACTTACGCAGACGATATGTATACATGTCGAAAGCGAGCTTCGCGTTCTTGTCGCCCTCTTTCATCGCGTCGGTAATCTCGCGCATGTCGCTGCTCAGGCCGCTGATCGCTTGCAGGCCGCTGTGCTTGTTCAGCATCGAGCTGACTTCGCTCAGCGTTAAGTCTTCCTTGTTCATCGTGAACGGTACGATCGCCGGGTCCATGTCGCCGCTGCGCGTACCCATCATGAGCCCTTCGAGAGGCGTCAAGCCCATGCTCGTGTCGAACGATTTGCCTTCGAGAATCGCGGTGCAGCTTGCGCCGTTTCCGATGTGGCACGTGACCAACTTAAGCGACTTGAGCGGTTGGCCGATGACCTCTGCCGCCTTGTGGCTGACATAATCGTGCGATGTGCCGTGGAAACCGTAACGGCGGATTTTGTGGCGGCGGTACAGCACCATCGGAATCGGATACAAGAACGATTCCTGCGGCATCGATTGGTGGAACGCCGTATCGAAGACGACCGCTTGCGGCACGCCCGGCAGATTCGCTTCGACGGCCAGAATGCCCATCATCGCCGGCGGATTATGCAGCGGCGCCAAGTCGAACAGCTTGCGAATCTCGAGCTTCACTTCCGGCGTAACGACCGTCGACTGCTTGAAGCTCTCGCCGCCGTGCACGACGCGGTGGCCGACCGCTTTGATCTCGGTCATCGCCTTCAGCACGCCATGCTCCGCATGCGTCAGCAGATCGATGACTTTGCGCACAGCCGTGTTGTGGTCCAGAATTTCGCTCACTTGGCGGACTTCCGGCTTGTCCGTCGGTTCGTGGGTCACGATGGAGGAATCCATGCCGATCCGTTCGACGCGGCCCTGCGCGAGCACGGCTTCGTTCTTCATATTATACAGCTGGTACTTGAGCGACGAGCTGCCAGCGTTCATGACTAATACGATCATATGCGGTCCCCGTCCTTATCATAATTGAAAAATCCGATGCCGGTCTTGATGCCCAAGTGTCCGGCGCGCACCATCTTCTTCAGTACGATCGAAGGGCGGTACTTCAGTTCCCCGTATTCGCGGAACATCCGGTCGAGCGCGGCAAGAACGGAGTCCAGGCCGAAGCGATCCGCCATCTCGAACGGTCCGTGCTGGAACGAGTAGCCGATCCGCATCGCGCTGTCGATGTCCTCGGCGGAGGCGACGCCTTCCTCGAGCACGTGCAGCGCTTCGTTAATGAACAGGCAAATCAGACGCGTCGTCACGAAGCCCGGCGACTCGAATACCATGACGCCTTTCTTCTGAATGACGTCTTCGACGAATTCCTTCGTTTTGTTGAACGTATCGTCGCTCGTCTTCAGTCCGCGCACGATTTCCACCAGATCGGTCTTCATGACCGGGTAGACGAAGTGCATGCCGATGACGCGTTCCGGATAAGCCGTCACGCCTGCAAGTTCGGTCAAGCTGAGCGTCGACGTATTGCTCGCCAGGATCACGTTCGGTCCGCAAAGACGGTCAAGTTGGTCGAACACGATTTTTTTGCTGTCCAAGTCCTCGGTGATCGTCTCGATGACCAACTCGCAGCCCGACAGATCCGACAGCTTCTGAATCGGGTGAATCCGGTTGAGCACGAGCTTCTTCTCGGCTTGCGTCAACGCCCACTTCTCGATTTGCTTATCCAAGCTGAGCTCGATCGCGCTCATCGCCTGCGAGAGGCGATCGGCCGATTGCTCGGTCACGTACACGTCCAGCCCCTTAAAGGCGAGCATTTCCGCGATGCCTTGTCCCATCGTTCCAGCGCCAATGACGCCAACTTTACGTATGTTCAACGTTTCATCCTCCATTGCAGCAGATCGGTATATTTGTAGTATAAGTGATGATCCGCTATCTATCCGCTCTATATTATAGCCGTTTTGAACCCCTCGGGCTAGTTGTTCCCCGAAGGCGCTTTTGAGACATTATTGTGAACAAAGTCGCAATTGTTAGGCAATATTAGCTTATTCGATAGGCCGTCCGAACAGGTTCGTTCAGATGAATTCGGCGTCAATGAACTTTTCGGCGGATTATTCGGCTTATCGGCACGTCATATAGCTGGCTGAACAAGGTGAAACGGCTGGCGCGTCTTGAGGCGGCGACGCAAAAACGCCGTACAGCATATGCTGTACGGCATCGTTCGGTTAAGCCGATTGGGTCGTCGGTTCGATCAGGCTATTGCCGAGCAGGGAACGGAAACGGTCTCCGTCGATCGTCTCTTCCAGGATCAGAACGTCCAGCGATTGCAGGAAGACATGACGTTGTTCATTGAGCATAAGCTTCACGCGGTTCATTAATTCGTCGAGAATCGCCGCGTTCACGTGCGCCCACTTATCCGGCGTCATCATCGAGTTGTCGACGATGCCCATCTCGGTCAGGCCGGATTCCACCATGGAGCGGACGATGCTCATCGCTTGATCGAAGTCGCCGCGAGAACCGGTGCTGCGTTCGCCATAGAACAACTCTTCCGCGGCGGCGCCGCCAAGCGCCACCATGATCTGGCCTTCCAGGAAGGCACGGGTGTACAAATAACGGTCCTGTTGCGGATTGTGACGCACATATCCTAACGCCTGACCGCGAGGCGACAACGCGACTTGAGACACGCTGCCCGGACGTACGAGTTCTGCCGTGATCGCGTGGCCCAGCTCGTGCAGCGCGACGCGCTCGCGCTCTTCCTTCGTCGCTTCGCGGTCGGTGCGCTCGCCCATCATGACTTTATCGATCGCCATCGACAGATGGCGGTTCGAGATCGTGTCGCTCTCTTCGCGCAGCGCATAGATCGCGGCCTCGTTCATGACGCTCTCAAGCTGGGCGCCGGAGAAACCGAACGATTCCGACGCGACTTTCTCCAAATCCGTCTCTTCCGCCAGCGGTTTATTGCGGGCATGAATGCTCAGAATATGCGAGCGGCCTTTCTTATCCGGCAAGTCGACCGTGATATGGCGGTCGAAACGACCCGGGCGCAACAGCGCCGAATCGAGCATTTCCTTCCGGTTCGTGGCCGCGATAAGCAGGATCCGCGGCGATTCCGTCGTATGAATGCCGTCCATCTCCGTCAAAAGCTGGTTCAGCGTCTGATCGTATTCGCGATGCTGGCCGCCGTCGCGTTTGCCGCCGATAACATCGATCTCGTCGATGAAGACGACCGCGCTCGTCTTGTTTGCTTTGATCGCCTTCTGACGCGCTTCCTTGAACAGGTCGCGGATGCGGCTCGCGCCGACGCCGACGTACATCTCGACGAACTCCGCGCCCGAGGCGGCTACGTAGATGGAGTCCGTATAATACGCCGCTGCTTTGGCAAGCAGCGTCTTGCCCGTTCCCGGAGGGCCTGTCAACAAGATGCCCTTCAGCGGACGAATGCCCATCTTCGTGATCTGCTCTTCATGAACCAGAAAATCGAGCGCTTCGATCAGCTCTTGCTTCGCGCGGTCTTGTCCGCCAATCTCTTCGAAGGACAGCGGCGTGGTCGGGCGCACCTTCGTTCTCTTGTCGCCGCCGATGGCGGCCAGGTTGCCCCGCGATCGCGCCACATAGATGACGCCCGTCAAGATCGCGGCGGACAGCACGAGCGGCATAATATTAATATGCGCGACGAACTGAAGGAAAATAATCAGGACCGGAATAAAGCCAATCGCGATTTCCTTCGAATAATTACGCATTAGGCCACACCCCCAATTGATTTGGCGTACGAGGCAAAATCACGTGTTTGACCGCCTCGCCATCCTTCAAGGTAATGTACACGTTCTTATCGTCCATCTCCGACGTAGCGGTAACGCCTTTATATTCTTGTTCGATCGCGGCCATAGCGGCCGGAATTTGCGCATATTGCCGATTCTCCATCGCCTGCGCGATATCGAACAGCTTAGCCGACCAAATATCGTTCAATGTCTCGTCCGCCTGCTTGTTCTCAATTTGAAGTTCAAGCGTGCGATCGCCGATGACCGTATCGCCTTTCTCCGCAATGGTGTCATACACTTTGCGAATGTTCGCGTCCGGCTTCAGCGTCAACTGGACCGTCACGTTCTCGCGGCCGACGACCGGCGTAGCCGCGGTCACGCCCGGCACTTCGTTCACGATCTGCTCCAAAGGCTGGACCGTCGCCACGTTACGGTATGCATACCATCCCCCGACAAGCAAAGATGCGGATAATACGGCGGTCATCACCGTTGGAACGACTTTTATTCTCATGGCTGAAAAGCCCCCTCTCGCAGATTCGGACAATTATCCATCTATTCCGATATAAATAATGAATTTCTAAAGTAAAGCATATCACATATGGATGAGCGAACGCTCGTGTAAGTGCTGGCAGCGTTGGCAGTGTTCTTCGCAGCCTTTTTGTCTGTCCATTCGCGATTCCTTAACCTGAACTTAGTTTAACGCATCCCGCGTGATTATTCATGAATCAAAATGTTCCACGGCACAATGTTCCACGCATTATTCCGCTGAGAGCAAAAAAAGCCGCTGCGGCTGCAGCGGCTTACGTCGGTTATTGCTTCGGCAAGTTGTAGGTAATGATATAACCGCCGTCGTTGTACCGATAGAAATCATAATAATACAAGAGCTCGCCGGATTGATCGCGGGCGTAGAACAACTCCCAGACCGGCTGACCCTCCAGAATCCCAAGCTGCATATGCTTCAGCTCGGCATCCGGCTTTCCTTGGAAAAATTGCTCCTTCAGCTGGGCTCTGATGACGCTATCCTTCTTCTTGCGCACGATATACTGATCCAGCTTCTCGCCGGTCAGCCAGACGACGGCGTCGTCGCCGTCCCCATCTTTCCCCTCGACGACCCAAGCCGTCGTATCCCATACGTACTTGTAGGCATCCTTCGTCGATACGAGGCCGGCAATATGTTTCGCCTGCCACTTCGCCTGGTTCTCTTCCTCCCACCTTGGGCCTTGAACGTGCATGTAATAAGCGTTAAGGCCGACCAGCAGCGTCACCAGGACGACCGCTGAAAATAACGCAATCCGCACCGGCGTCCAAAACGGAAGACGTTTGCGACGTACCGTACGCATTAACGGGCGAGCAGCCCTTCGAACGCGCGTTGGGCCTCGGCCATAATCTTCTGCTCGTCGAGCAGCGTGCACACGCCGGACTTGACGACCTGACGGCCATCAACCCAGACATGCGCAACGTCGCGTCCGGAACCGCTGTACACGAGATGCGAGACGATTTCCGTCTGCGGGTAAAAATGCGGCTGTTCCGTGTTGATGGCGATGAAATCGGCTTTCATGCCGGCTTTAAGCGCACCGATTTCGTCCGCTTGCCAAATCGCCCGAGCGCCGTAGACGGTTCCCATCCGCAGCGCTTCCATGGCAGGAACCGCCGTCGGATCGCCGGAGACGCCTTTGTGAATAAGCGCCGCGATGCGGATCTCGTCGAACAGGTCCAGGTTGTTGTTGCTAGCAGCGCTGTCGGTGCCAAGCGATACGGTCACGCCCGCTTTCAGCAGATCCGGTACGCGCGCGACTCCGCTCGCCAGCTTCAGGTTCGATGCGGGGTTGTGAGAGATCGCTACGCCGCGTTCGGCCAGCAGCGCGATCTCGTCATCGTTCAAGTGCACGGCATGCGCCACGAGCGACGGCCGCGAAAAGAAGCCCAGCTTATCCAGATGCTCTACGGGGCGGGTGCCGTAATCGTTGACGTTCTGCTGCACCTCTGCCGCGGATTCGGACATGTGGGTATGAAGCGGCACGTCCAGCTCATGCGCCGCGGCTACGATCCGCTCGATGTAATCAGGCGGACACGTGTAAGGCGCATGCGGCGAAAGCATCGTGCGAATCCGTCCGTTTGCTTGACCGTTCCACTCTTTGGCGAACTGCTTCGCTTCTTCGAGCTTCGCGGTTTGCTCCGCCGGCGAGCAAAGTCCGATCACGCCGCGCGTTAGTACGCCCCGCATCCCCGATTGTTCCACCACTTTAGCCAAGATCGGCATCCGGTCGTACATGTCTACGAACGTCGTCGTACCGGACTTCAGCATTTCGATCACGGCCAGAGCATTACCCCAGTGCGCGTCTTCGTCGCCGAATTTCCCTTCCATCGGCCACATTTTGTCCTGCAGCCACACTTGCAGCGCTTCGTCGTCCGAATATCCCCGCAGGAGCGACATCGCCGAATGCGCATGCGTATTGATCAGGCCCGGCATGAAGACCAGACCTTGGCCGTTGATTCGTTCCGCCCCTTCGGGAACTGGCGACGGAGCTGCCTCGCCTATGTATGTAATGCGGTCGTTCTCCACGACCATATGGCCTTTCACCAAAGGCTGATTATCGTCCATCGTGACGAACGTGCCGTTCTCAATCCACAACCGGTTCATTCTCGGTCTCTCCTTCTTTCTCCAAATAGTACGCCAAACTGAGCAGATCCCGCGTAAAATCCGCATAGTGAATGCGGACATGCTCTGGCACGCGCAGAATAACAGGCGCGAAGTTCAATATGCCTTCGACGCCTGCCTCCACGAACCGGTCCGCTACGTTCTGCGCTTCGAATGCCGGTACCGTAATGATGCCGATTCGGATGTTCAGTTCTTGCACTTTCTCGATCAGACTGTCCATCGGCAGTACGGTCAAACTGTTGATCTTCGTGCCGACGATCGGCGCATGCGCGTCGAATACCGCCGTTATCTTCATATTATCCTTCAAATACGTATTATAATTGCACAACGCGCGGCCTAAATTACCGGCGCCTACCAATCCGACGCTCAGCGGCTGATCCAACTTCAGAATTTGCCTGATTTTCTCGATCAAATACGAAACGTCGTAACCAATGCCTTTGCGCCCGAATTCGCCGAAATAAGCCAAATCCTTGCGGATTTGCGCCGGATTCAAATCCAGCTTGTTGCCCAGCTCTTGGGAGGAAACAGTCTGGATGTCGCGCTTGTGCAATTCGCCGAGCACTTGAAGATAGACCGGCAGCCGGCGCACGACGGCTTCGGAAATTTTGAACGTCTTCGTCATGTGCGAACCTCCTCTCCTGCTTCGGTGGATAGCCAATCGCGGATGCGCGGCACGATTTGATCCAAATGCATCGTCTCGATCTTCGGCCCCGGCAGCGAATAAAGGAAATACTTTCCGTAATACGTATCGATGACGCGCGTGTCGTAGATGAGCACGATGCCTTTGTCCTTCGAGGTGCGCACGAGCCGGCCGAAGCCTTGCTTAAATTTGATGACGGCTTGCGGCACCGACAGCTTCATGAACGGGTTCTGCTTCTGCTGCTGCAACAGCTCCGACTTCGCTTCGATTAGCGGATGATTCGGAGGCTGGAACGGCAGCCGGACGATGGCGAGGCATGTCAACGCATCGCCGGGGATATCGACGCCTTCCCAGAAGCTGCTCGTCCCCAGCAGCACGGATTTGGCCTGCTGTTGAAACCGCTTGGTCAGCTTGCTCCGGTTGCCGCTGTCGATGCCTTGCCCGATGAGCTGAATGCCGCTTGATGCCAGCAATTCCTTCAGCGGATCGTACACCTGCTTCAACATCCGGTACGAGGTGAACAGCACGAGCATGCGTCCTTTGGTCTCCACGGCCGTATCGGCTAGCGACTTGATTAGCAGTTCGTTAAAGTAAGGATCGCCGGCGGCCCCTTTCAATACGGGCAAATTACGCGGGATAACGACGAGCGCCTGTTCCCGATAGTTGAACGGAGAAGGCAGCTGAACCGTCTTGAGACGCCCGTTCTTCTCGTCTTCCGCAAGTCCAAGCTGCTCCGCCGCATACTGGAACGATTTCTGCACCGATAACGTCGCGGACGTGAGCACGACGCTCTTCTTCGCATCGAAGAAGTGGCTACGCAGCTGCTCGCTGACATCGGCCGGCACGGCGTACAGATGGATGGATTTTGCCCTGAAATTCGTATTTCCTTCCAGCCAATACACCGTATCGGCCTTATCCGCTTTCATGAAGGTGCGCAGCTCGTCGCGTGCTCGGGTTAAATCCTTGACGGTTCCGCTCAAATCCGTCACCATTGCGGCGATCGTCGTATCGTCGACATCTTCTTTTATTTCGCTGAACACTTTATCGAGCGTCCGCACGATTTTGCTCAAATGTCCGTGAACGCTCTCTTCCACGATTTGCGCGTCGCCCCAACCTTTCGGCAAATTACCGTGACGCAGTCGGAGCACTAGCTGCCCCGTCTCCGCGGAATCGGACTGGCCGCTGCCCATCATCGCGTACAGCAGCTCGTACAACCGGTCCCAGTCGTCGCGAAGATCGCCGAAGTCGGGGAGAATATCATCGATTTTCTCTCTCCACGCGAGCGATTTGTCGGAAGGTTCTCCTGCCAGCTTATGAATGAGGCTGACTAACTGCCCGTTGCGCGCGTCCTTGGCCAATCGAACAAGGGGATGCTGCACGGATAAATACGAAATCTGCGTACCGAGATGTTTGCCTGCCACTTCCTCGAGATGATGCGCCTCGTCCACGATCAATTGCTCGTAGCCCGGAAGAAGCCGATGATCGGCCCGGATGTCGGTGAATAGCATAGAATGGTTCGTTATGACGACGTCCGCCAAATTCGCTTCCTGCTTCGCGCGATGATAATAACAACGCTTGAACCAAGGACAGCTCCGATTCAGGCAAGAGTCCGCGTCGCTGGCGACAGTCCCCCAGAATTCCGACCCTTTATTGCCGAAATTCAGTTCCTCTTGATCGCCGTGTCCGGTCTCCGACAGCCATACGACCATTTGCGAAGCCGTAATCCGGTCTTCCGTCGGCGAAGCAAAATCGTGCATGTTCACCTTGCCTTCGAATTTGCGGAGGCACAAGTAATTACCTCGGCCTTTGAAGATCGCCGCACGGAACGGAGCGGGCATCACCTGCTGCAATAAAGGCAGGTCCCGCTGGCGCAGTTGTTCCTGCAGATTAATCGTATGCGTGCTAACGACTATCTTCTTATCCTGCTGGATACCATAAAATAGAGCGGGGATCAGGTAACCGAGCGATTTGCCCGTTCCCGTTCCCGCTTCAATGAGTAAATGCCGATTCTGCTCGAGCGCAGCCAGCACCTCATCGAACATTATATTTTGAGGCTCCCGTTCCTCGTAACCGGGGATGAGCGCCTTGATATTCTCTTTTAATCCGCCGAGAAATTGGTCGAACGTCCAGTCCGCTACGGGGATGTCAACGCCTTCGCGCGGCGGTTGTTCTTCCGTCCAATCGCCCGCTTGCATCGCGAATTGCCTAAAATATTGATAGGCATCCGAATCCACGGAAGACATTGTCTCCTTACGGATCGCGATCTCGTTCACGAACCAGCCGGTATCGTCGATGGCATCTCCAAGCAGCGATGCAATGCGCTGCAGCGTTAACAACGGCAATCGTTCCAGCTTGCGGTAACATTCCGCGAACAGTTCGGCGGTTGCCATCGCGTCGCTATCGGCCCTGTGATGCTGATCGTGCACGATGCCGAAATGCTCCGTAACCGACCCCAATTGATACGACGTGAGCGTCGGATATAGAATCCGTAGCATGTCGATCGTATCCAGTTTACGGCCGTCGAAGGTCATATATCCGCTTCGGTCCAGCGCCTGGTTCAAGAAGCCGGCGTCAAAACCGACGTTATGCGCGACCAGAACCGCGTCGTCCAGCAGCGGGATGACTTCAAGCAGCACTTCGTCGATCGGCTTCGCCTCGGCCACCATCTCGTCATCGATGCCCGTAAGCTGGGTTATAAAAACCGGAATCGGAATGGTCGGCTTGACGAAGCTGCTGTACGACCGAATCGTCTGCATCTCCTCGTCAAGCAGCACCAGTCCGACTTGTATAATTTCATCGCCGGCCCCATGGCCGGTCGTCTCTAGATCCAAAACCGCATAGTTCATCTTCCGCTACTCGATCCTCTCCGCAAACTAAAGCTGCCCGCTACCGAAATAAAGAGATAAGTGCCCGTCTTGCTTCTGACATGATTTCAAATTCGATAAAGGGTCGGTAAATGCCGGGTCAGTCTCGTGCGCCTTCAAGAAATAACGTTCCGCCTGCTCCAAATTCATTCGTACGGCTTGAATACAACCAAGCGCGTTATATCCGAGCGCTTGCCACTTGGGGTGATCGGTCAGCTCGACGAGCAGTTGAAAATGTCTTTGCGCCTCCTGCCATTGCTGAAGATGCATATGCGTCATCGCAAGGAACAAGCGCGCCATGTTGTTCTCCGGGGCTGCATCCACCGCTTGCTCGAAGTGGTCGGCGGCCTCTTTGAACATGAATAATTTGAAGTACCCTTGCCCTTTAACCATTAATCCCGTTTCGAGGCCGGGATCTTGCATGATCGGCTGCGCCTGTTTCGGCACGGCCGACTGGGACTTCGGCTCGTTCGCCGGTTTCTCGGCAACGGGCTTGCCGATTGGCGCGGAGGCCGGATCGACGGCCGCGGGCGGAGCGCCGGGCGGTTTGTCCCCGTCCGGCGCGTCCCGGTAGGTGTCTCGGAATTCGGCCAGCTTCTCCTCGAAGAGAAGCCATTCTTCGATAAACGTGTCGCTCATTGATTTTAGCATGGATAATTGCTCGAAGTACCGTTTCTTTTGATCGAGTTCGGCGCTGCCAAAATGGATCAAGATTTCGTCAAGCAGTTCGTGCATCGTTGCGAATACATGCTGGAACATCGCCTGCATCCCCACTTTCACGCGTCGAATTTGAGTGAAATGTTATGCTCATTCTTTGCGCGGGGGATGCTTTTCATACTCCATGGCATTCGTTACACAAACCAGCCAGTCGAATTAAACGGTGACGCCGTGCACCTCTTCATAATGAGCGTCAACCGGTTTGTTGCCGGCATCCATCAGCACGATCTTCGGCTTGTACTGCCGGGCTTCTTCCTCGGTCATCATACCGTACGAAATAATAATAATGTTGTCGCCCGGCTGCACGAGACGCGCCGCGGCGCCGTTCAGACAGATGACGCCGGAACCGCGAGGACCCGTAATGACGTAAGTCTCCAGGCGCGCCCCGTTATTATTGTTGACGATCTGGACCTTCTCGTTCGCCCAAATATCGGCCAGTTCCATCAGGTCTTCGTCGATCGTGATGCTTCCCACATAATTCAAATTCGCTTCCGTCACGGTCGCGCGGTGAATTTTCGATTTCATCATCGTCCTAAACATGGTCGCCACCTCCGTGCAGTTCCATCAAGCGGTTATCGATCAGTCTCGTTCGGCCGAATTTCACGGCTAGCGCGACGAGAATTTCCCCGTCGTAAGCCGATAGCTCGGCTTCGTCGTTCAACGGTTCCAAGTCGGGATAGGTCAGCACCTCGGCGTAATCAATGTCCGCCAGCGCCGCTTGTCCGATCGACTCTTTTATTTTATCCGAAAGCGCGCGATTCGTCATGCCCGGGGATTTCACCCATTCCTTGGCAAGGGCCAACGTCCGGGACAGAATGACGGCTTGGCCGCGCTCTTCTTCGCTCAAGTAAACGTTGCGGGAACTTAGTGCAAGTCCGTCGGCCTCGCGAACCGTCTCGCACGGCACGATCTCGACCGGGATATTCAAATCTTCCGTCATCCGCGCGATGACCGCCACCTGCTGGGCGTCTTTCATGCCGAAGTAGGCGCGATCCGGCTGAACGAGGTTGAATAGCTTGCTAACGACCAGCCCAACGCCGTCAAAATGCCCGGGCCGTGAAGCACCGCACAGCCGCTCCGTCACGCCGCTTATCAGAATCTTGGTCACCGGCTTCTTCGGGTACATCTCCGCCACAGAAGGCATGAAAACCACATCGATGCCGTTCTGCTCCGCGATCCGGATATCTCGCTCGGCGTCCCTCGGATAACGGTCGAAATCCTCGTTCGGCCCGAACTGCATCGGATTGACGAAGATGGAGAGCACGGCATAGCCGCACTCTTCCTTCGCTCTTCTCATCAAGCTCGCATGTCCTTCGTGCAAGAAGCCCATCGTCGGCACGAAGCCGATTCGCTGCTCGAGGCGAGCTTCACGCCGCTCGCGTAGTGCAGCGCGCAATTGCTGGATCGTCTCGGCGATAATCACGTTCTGGCGCCTCCTTGATGCAGCAGTTCTTTGGCGGGGGACTCGGAGGCCGCCGCCGCTTGCTCTTGGCCGCCGTACAGGCTGGCGATTTCCGATTGCTCCTGCACGCCGAACGCATGCTGCTCCGCCGGGAACGCGCGCGATTTGACCTCTGTTACATAAGACGAGATCGCCTCCCGAATGGTTGTTCCGATGTCCGCATAGGTTTTGACGAACTTCTTCTCCCTGTACGGCGAGGCGTATTTCAGCAAATCATGGTAGACGAGCACTTGGCCGTCGCACCCCCGTCCCGCACCGATGCCGATCGTCGGGATCGACAGCTCCCGCGTGATCGCCGCTGCCAGCGGTTCGGTGACCAGCTCCAACACGATCGCGAACGCGCCGGCGGCTTCCAGCGCTTTGGCATCATCGATCAGCTGCTGCGCCTCTTTCGGGAGCTTCCCTTGGACTTTATAACCGCCGAGTTGATGAACCGATTGCGGCGTCAGCCCGATATGGCCCATAACCGGGATGCCGGCGCGTACGAGCGCGGCCACCTCGTCTGCGATATCCGTGCCGCCTTCCATCTTCACCGCGTGCGCGCGGCCTTCCTGCATCAAACGGGCGGCGTTGCGCAGCGTCGTCTCCACGCTAAGCCGGTACGTCATAAAGCTCAAATCGGCCACGACGAACGTGTTCGCGGCTCCGCGCACCGTCGCGCGCGTATGGTACACCATGTCGTCGAGCGTGACCGGAATCGTCGTATCGTAACCAAGCACGACATTGCCGAGCGAGTCGCCGACCAAAATAATGTCGATGCCCGCTTCTTCGGCAAGCTTGGCGGATGGGTAATCGTAAGCCGTCAGCATGGAGATCGCTTCTCCTTGCTGCTTCATTTTTTTCATCTTCGTAATCGTAAGCGCCTGTTTCATGTCGTCATCCTCCTTTAAGGATTAGGGTAAACACAAAAAAACCTTTTAGCCGCCGCTAAAAAGGTCCCAAATCGAAAAGGAGCGTCTTTCGCTGCTTACGCAAGCTTCCTTCTGTCTCGGTCCCTAACGGCTCAGAGCAGAATACGCACTGCCATGCAAATATTGGCCAATCTCCTGAAGACCGCCCGGTTCAGGTGCAGTTCGCCCCATCCGCGATACCGCCCAGAAAACGGTTTTCAGTTACCTTTATTATACCAGATCGCACCCGAAATCGTCTATGAACGGGCATCCAACGGCCGTACCGCTTCCGCGGAGAAGACGGGAAGCTCCGTTCCGTCCGCAAGCCGCACGAGCAGCGCGCCGCTGTCCGTGAGCGAGATCGGCACGCCTTCGACCGCTCCGCCCGGCGTCATCAACTTCGCGGGCTTATGCAGCGTCACCGCCAGCGCCTCCCATAGCGATTGGATCGTCGCGAAGCCTTCCCGCAAGTACAACCGGTAAAGATGCTCGAATTGCTTAACGAATGCTCCGATCACGTCGGCCCGGTCGACCGTCTCGCCCGATGCGATTCGCAGCGACGTCGCGATCTCCGCCAGATCGGCAGGATAATCCTCTTCTGTCAAATTCACGCTGATGCCGATCCCCATAATGACATGCCGGATCCGTTCATCTTCGGCCGACGATTCCAACAGAATGCCGCTAATTTTCTTGCCGCCGATCAGCAGATCGTTCGGCCATTTAATCCCAATCTCCGCCGGAACAAGCTCCTTCAATGCCCGGCATAGCGCAACCGCCGTCAGCAAGGTGAGCTGCGGCGCGAACTGAAGCGGCAGATTTGGACGGAGCACCATGCTCATATAGACGCCTTTGCCTGCAGGTGACACCCAG
The DNA here is from genome assembly GCF_008124765.1 of Paenibacillus methanolicus. Classification (GTDB taxonomy): domain Bacteria; phylum Bacillota; class Bacilli; order Paenibacillales; family Paenibacillaceae; genus Paenibacillus_Z; species Paenibacillus_Z methanolicus. The sequence continues at coordinate 338,544 of NZ_VNHS01000002.1, forward strand.
CTGCGGCCCATACGGCCGCGTCCGCTCGTCTGCTGCTCCGCGATGACGAGCGTCCCTTCATCCGCGCCCTCCTCGGCCAGCTTGTGGGCGAGATTTTGCGTGGAGTCGACGGACTCGTATAATTTGATGCCCGACACGAGCGTCGTGCCTTGCAGCTTGCCGAGCAGCTCCGGCATCGTCAAGCGGGACGGCCGGCCAGCCAGACGATAGCCCAGGCGGGGAGAGGCATCGATCGTATACCCTTGCGCTTCCAACTTCCGAATCTGCTTCCAGATGGCCGTGCGGCTAATACCCAGTTCGCGGCTGAGCAGCTCTCCCGATATGTAATGCTTGCCGCTCTCCTCTAGCATGGTCAATATGCGGTTGCTCATCGTGTTTCGCCTCTGCTTTCTCTCTGACTCTCCAGCGCCTCCGCCAACTGCAGCAGCGTCTCAGGCACGTTGTCCACTCTTCCGTGTGCGGCTTCGCTAAGCAGCTTCTTCAGCAGCTCGCCGAGCCAAGGACCGCTAGGTTGACTAAGATGTCTCATGACATCGCCGCCCGACACCGCAAGCCCGCGCATATCCGTTACCGCCATGCCCTCCCGAAATCCGCGAAGCAGCGCAGGAAGCATCCTGTAGAAATCGGCATCGGCATAAGTCCCGTTATCCAAGTTCGCAAGGGGAAAATGCTCCAACGCAAACAGCCAATTGTCCGCGATCGGCGCGCCGTGCGACAAGACGGCGTCAACCCAGTCATGCTTCAAGTATTGAAGCCTATCGGCATCATAAACGGATTCTTCTCCGGACGTGAACCGCCTAATACACACATTCATTCGTTCTGCCAAGCTCATCGTCAAACTGAAATTCGTTCTTCGGCTGTTGGCATACTTTAACGCTTCAAACAGCTGTTCGGCATCCGCGGACGAAAGTCCCCGAACCAGACCAATACGCAGCCAATTCAGGTCGCTTGGCTTGTCCGAATCGATCGTAAATTCGTCATGCGTCTCTTCGAAACTCACGAAGGGCACATACGGATTAGACGTCTCGGCGGTCGTTAACCGGAGGGGCAGCGGTTCTTTCGCATGCGCGAGCAAGCCACTCCGGGCAAACAAAACGACAGCCCGCCGAGGGTGGCTGCCGCTCATCATTTTATCGGCCTCCGCGCCGATCCGCTCCATCGCGACATGCCGCAGCAATGGGGCGTGCCGCCGCAGCGCCCGCCAGGTGCCCAGCGCGATCCGCAACCGAAATTCTCCGGCAAACCGGACCGCGCGCACCATCCGCAGCGCATCCTCTTGAAATCTCGCGTCGGCGTCGCCTACGCAGCGGAGGATGCCGCTGTCTATATCCTTGGCACCGCCGTAAGGGTCGACCAGCGTCCCATCGGCGCGCACCGCCATCGCGTTCATCGTGAAATCTCGGCGGAGCAGATCCGCCTCGAGACTCGTTACGAATTGCACGGCTTGCGGCCTGCGAAATTGCTCATATTCCGACTCCGTTCGGTACGTTGTCACCTCGTATGGCGTATCCACCATTAGGACCGTCACCGTGCCGTGTTTGAGACCAGTCGGGATATGGTTCGGAAACAAGGCGATCACTTGTTCGGGCGTCGCCGATGTCGCCAAATCCACATCCTTGATTGGGCGACCCATATACGTATCCCGTACGCAGCCGCCTACGAACACGGCCTCGTACCCGTGCGCCTGCAGCGTCTCAATGACGGGAAGCGCCCGAGTCATCTCTTGCGCCAGCTTCATCCCGCGCTCCCTCCTTGGCTTGCTATTCGCTGCAGATCGGCTGCGGCAGGTCGGCTTCAATCCCCAGCACGCGATAGTAAATCCGTTCGTATTCCGCGGTGATCAAGTCGTTGCAGAATCGCGTTCTAGCCCGGTGCAGACAAGCTTCCCGGAATTTCTGGTACATCGCTTCGTTGCGAAGGAGCGCGATTGCGTGCTCTGCCATCGTGTCGGTATCTCCAATCGGCGCCAGGAAGCCCGTTTCCCCGTGGGTGACGAGCTCGGGGATTCCTCCGGCAATCGAACCGATCGTCGGCACGCCGCAAGCCATCGCTTCCAGCGCGACCAAGCCGAAGCTCTCTTTCTCCGACGGGAGCAGCATCAAGTCCGCAATCGAGATGACATGCGCCACATCATCCTGCTTGCCGAGGAAGTGAACGCGGTCCGCAAGTCCCATCGAACGGATTTTATGCTGAATCTTCGGCAGATCCGGTCCTTCGCCGACGAGCAGCAGCCGGCTCGGCACTTCCCCCGCAACTTTCGCGAAAATATCCACCACGTCGCCGACGCGCTTGACGGGACGGAAGTTCGAGATATGCATCAAGATCTTCTCGCCGTCGCGCACGAAATCGCTTCTGTAGTTAGCGCAGCTTCGCGGGTAATAAACCCGCTTGTCGACGAAGTTATAGGTCAGGTCGATCGGATTGTCGATGTCGAGCAGTTCCTTCGTTTCGTTGATCAGGTCTTGCGAGACGGCCGTCACCGCATCGCTCGAGTTGATCGCCAGCCGGATGAGGTCCTTGAGCGATTCATCCTGCGCCAGCACCGTTATATCCGTCCCGTGCAGCGTCGTGACGGTTTTGATATCGCCGCCGATCATTTGTTTGGCGAGCAGGGCGCAGATGGCGTGCGGGACGGCGTAATGAACATGAAGCAGGTCCAGCTGCTGCATTTTGGCGACCTGCGCCATTTTGCTCGCCAGCGATAAGTCATACGGCGGATACCGAAAAACGTAATAATCGTTAACCTCTACTTCATGAAAGAAAATATTCTTCTTGAATTGACCGAGCCGAAACGGAATGCTGTGGGTAATGAAATGAATTTCGTGCCCTTTCTCGGCCAGCAGCTTGCCCAGCTCCGTCGCGACGACGCCGGACCCGCCGAGCGTCGGATAACAGGTAATTCCGATTTTGAGAGGTCTCGCCACGGTTACCACCTCCTGGTGCGTTGTTTAGATAACGATATGCATGATGTGACGAAAACTGGCGTTAAAATAATGCAATGGGCTGCGGATGCTTGGTCGTAAATCCTTCCGCGTATCCCCAGCCGCGTGACTGGCCCAGCAGCAAATCTCTTGCCGCCACCCGTTCGACGTAGCGATCGGTCAGCGGCGTGTTAACATGATCTTGACTAAGACTCGCCGGATTAAACTGCGATTTGTACGCTTGAAGCGAAGCGATCTTGCGCTCGTAACTATCGCTGACGTCCACCATGAGCGTCGTCCCCGCCGTATCGTTAATATAATAGAAAATGAGTTGTTCGACATTGACCGGGGGCATGTCCGGCGCATACTTGCGAAGCTTGGCATTAAAAACCGCTTCCTCGACCAATCGGCTGCACGCCACATGATCCGGATGACGGTCTTCCCAATACGGCGCGAATACGAGACGCGGCCGCAATCTTCTGATTTCTCGAACGATCGCCTCGATCTGCTCTGGCGAGCCGTTCAGCCCGCGATCCGGCAGCGCAAGACACGAACGTTCAGATAGACCAAGCACCGCGGAAGCTTCGGCGGCTTCTTGCCGCCTCGATTCCACGGTGCCATTCGAAGACATCTCCGCCTCGGTCAAATCGCAAATCGCCGTCTTGCGGCCTGCCAGCGCATGCTTGGCCAACGTGCCGGCCATGCCGATCTCCACGTCGTCCGGGTGCGCGCCGAACGCCAATATATCAACCGAATATGTCATGGTTCTCCCTACTCCGGTTTATATTTGTGAACAAGTTCCCGCCAAGCAAAATCGCCGCGCTGCAGCGCCTTGACGAGCAGCTCGGCCGTCGCCACGTTGGTCGCGACCGGAATACCCTGCACGTCGCATAGGCGAAGGAGGGCGATAATGTCCGGCTCGTGCGGCTGCGCCATGAGCGGATCGCGCAGGAAAATGATCAGGTCCATCTCGTTCGTGGCTACCAATGCGCCGATCTGCTGGTCGCCGCCGAGCGGTCCCGACATGAATCGATTGATCGAAAGCGACGTTTGTTCCATAATACGGGTTCCCGTCGTCCCCGTCGAATACAGCGTATGGCCTTCGAAGACAGGTTCGTACGCCGTCACGAAGTTCACCATTTCGTCCTTCTTGCGGTCATGCGCGATAAACGCGATATTCATGCTGTGTTCTCCTCTCCCGTTATCCCGGTAACCGGCTCTCTATTCCATAATGTGCTCGAAACCGTAAATTAGTCCCTCATAGGTCATGACTTTCTTCACCGCGTGATTGACGCCGGGCATATAACCCGCGCGGTCGTAAGAGTCGTGACGAATTTTCAGCGTCTGGCCGAATGCGCCAAACACCACTTCCTGCTGGGCGAATACGCCCGGCAGACGAACGCTATGTATGCGAAACCCGTTATAATAGCCGCCGCGCGAGCCTTCGATAATTTCTTCCTCGTTCGGGTTGCCTTGGCGAAGCTCGCCGCGCGCTTCCGAAATAAGCTCGGCCGTCTTGATGGAAGTGCCGGACGGCGCATCGAGCTTCTGGTCGCCATGATATTCGATAATCTCCAGATGAGGCATATACTTGGATGCCTCGGCCGCGAATTTCATCATCAGTATGGCGCCGATGGAGAAGTTTGGCGCGATCAAAGCGCCGATTCTCCGCTCCTGGCACAGCTTGTCCAGCTCTTGCATTTGATCCTGGTTAATGCCGGTTGTCCCGATGACCGGGCGCACGCCGTGCATGATGGCAATCCTTGCGTTCTCGTATCCGACCTGCGGAATCGAGAAATCGACGAGCACATCGGCTTTGGCCGAAGACAGCGCCGATTCGAGATCCGCCGCAGCGATGACGCCGCAAGCCGCTACTCCCGCAAGGATGCCAGCATCCACGCCGCCGGCAGATGGAGAGACGGCTGCGACCAGCTCGAGCGTTTCGTCTTGAAGGACCATTTTGACGACTTCGCGTCCCATCCGGCCGCGAGCTCCCGCAACCGCCACTTTGATTCGTTCAGTCATAGCGTACTTAACCACCTGTCTGCTTTATCTTCTCTTCTTCCGTACTATCGTGCGAAACGTTCCGCGCAATTTGCGGTTCACGTCGGCAAGCAGCCGCTGCGCGGCCGAATGATGCGGGTCGAGCTTCATCGCTTCTCTCGCGTACTCCGCCGCTTCTTCGTAACGATCCTGCGAAGCATAAACCGCGCCGAGCAGCAAGAGCACCTCCACATTAAGCGGATCTAGCGTCGAGGCGAATTTCAGCTTCTCGATCGCGCTGTCGGTCTCCGGCGGCGTTCTGCCGAGCAGCGCTTCGACTTCCCGCACCAGCAGCTTGGCTTGCACCGTCTGCAGCTGGAACCGGTATTCGTCCGAGCCCGGATCTAGCGCCGCGGCCCGCTCCGCGTGATATAACGCCTTCTGCGACTTGCCGCTCCGCAAGCATGTGATTGAACATTTATAATGATGCGACGCGTGATCCGGTTCCAGCTCGATCGCATGTTCGAACCAACCGATCGCCTGCTCGTAATCGCCGTTCAAGATGGCTTCGTAAGCTTTTTTTATGCAGCTTTCTCCATCCATCCGCCCACCCTCCTTGTCTTAAGGTTGATGGTAACAGCATATGACGGAGGCGCGGTTACGGTTCGATGTTTTTTGGCGTCCAGCGGCCGGCGTCGCGCGTATTGAATTTATGCATAACCCGGTCATGCGCTTCGGCAAGATCGATGCCCAGCGAATTCGCGAAACAAATGACGATGAACAAAATATCGCCGAGCTCCATTTCGATGGAGTTGTCCGCTTCATCCGCCTTCTTCGGCTTCTCGCCAAACCGATGATTAACTTCCCTAGCCAGTTCGCCAACTTCCTCGGTCATGCGGGCGAGCATGGAGAGCGGGCTGAAATAACCTTCTTTAAACTGCGAAATATATCGGTCCACTTCGCGCTGCACTTCGGCAAGCGACTTCTCGGAGCCCTTCTCGTTCATCGCGTTAATCCAATCCTTCCCTCGGGTTCACTCCATATGTTATCGTAAAGCGTCCGTGAAAACAATGCTTTTCGAAAGCGCTCAAATCAGCCATACTAGACAAGGCAACCTTAGTTTTTGGGCAGAAAGGAGTTTTACATCATGAACGCACGGCTCTCCGCCTTGCTGCGTCAGGTGCCGCTTATCACCCTGGGCACCGCCATTTACGCGTTCGGCTTACAGTACTTTATTATTCCGAACCAGCTTATGGAGGGTGGCGTAACCGGCATCGGGGTCTTGCTGAATTACGCGCTGGGTCTCCCGCTCTCGATCTCCACGCTCTTGCTGAACATTCCGCTCTTCATCATCGGTTGGAAGGTGCTCGGCAAAAGCCAGATGGGACTATCCATCTACGGTACGGTTTCGCTCTCGTTCTTCCTCTGGATCACCGAGAAAGGCGTGAAAGCCGGATGGATCGAACCCTTCCAAACGTCGCACGACTACATACTGGCCGCGCTGTACGCAGGGGTTACGACAGGCGCAGGTCTAGGCATCGTTTTCCGTTTCGGCGGCACGACCGGAGGCGCGGACATTATCGCGCGCATTGCCTCGAAGACGCGCGGCTGGAGCATGGGACAAGTTATCCTCACGCTGGATGCCTTCATTATAGGAGCTTCGCTTCTATATATATCGAAGGAGAAAGTGCTTTACACCCTCGTTATCGTATTCATCGCCGCGCGCGTGATCGATTTCATTCAAGAAGGGGCTTATGCCGCAAAAGCTTTCCAGGTGTTCACCGACCACGGTCCGGAAATATCGGCTCTAATTACGAAGGAAATGGAACGGGGCGTTACGTTGTTCGACGCGAAGGGCGCCTATTCCGGCAATAAAAAACAGGTCGTTTACTGCGTGATCGCGCGCCATGAAATCCGGCGTCTCAAAACGATCATTCGCAGCATCGACCCGCGGGCATTCGTCGTCATCTCCGACGTACACGACGTACTCGGCGAAGGATTTAAGGAAGAATAATTACGAATCGCGCTCCCAAGGCGATTTGGGCGGCGGATAGGACGCGCCGTGACTTTCCTCGAATTTATACCGTTGCCATCCTACGAAAGCAAGCACGCCCATGACGAAGGCGGCGATAAACATCGTCGCAAGCTGTTCTCGGACCGGCGCGGCGGGCACCATCGGCTTGATCCGAGTTGGTGCCGGTCCTGCTGCGGCCGCATCGGGAAGTTCTCCCGAAGCCGCCTTCGTCGCGGCGTTGTCGTTGAAGAGCACGTCCACCGAGTTTTGCAACTCCAACCACACGCGATCCAAATTACGATTCCTCTCTTTCGTGCCGCTGCTCTTCGCCGCGTACACGATCGCATACTCCATCCGGTTCATCAAATCCTGAAATTGCGTCACATCCGCTTCCGGTCGCTCCAATAACGCCGCCACTTCGAAACGTTCGGCATGAATGCGCAGTACGTTCAGCGCGGCTAGCTCGGCCGAAGAGCGATCCTCCCACTCGATTACCCACGCTTGGCGTAACCGTTCCAAATCTTCTTGTATGACATGCTGATATTGAAGCCATAGCGGCGAGGATCGATACAGCGCGTCTATCGCCAACTTCAAGCGCGCCGCTTGAAGGTACGCTTCTCCCCCGTTCGGCCTCTGTGCAAAGGCTTTCTTAGCGGATTGGATGCTTGCATCGAATGCTTGCCATCCCTTCAGCGTGCCCATCGCCCGTACTTCGCCTCGCTTAGACTCCCGTTCCAACTGAACGAGCGCCGTATACGCAAGTTGACGGTTTCCTTTGTTCGCGGCGCTATAGAGCTCGTCCGCTATCTTAATGGCTTTATCCCCGCCAACGGCGTTACGCGAATAGGTTTGGGCCGACTCATGGACCGAAGTCGTCCGCGCCCAGTCGCTTGCGCAGCCTGCCGTTATCATCAAGATCGCCGCCAATACGATTGTCGCGCCGATTGTTCTCCTCACACGCATCCCCCCACTACTCTAAATGTATGGGGGGATGTCCCAACTTATGCTTCGATTCGTCTTGCTTTGCGGCCAAGCCGGAGAAAAAGCAGCGTAATCAGGAAGCTGAATAACGTCAGACCAAACGTAAAGTTGCGAACGGCTTGCACGATGCGATCCAATACTTCAGGCAGCCATGGATAGATGGAATACGTGTAATCCATCGTATCGTTCAACCACAACCAACAGCCCGCTGCGAACGCGGCCCATCGCCCAAACGTGAAGAAGCGCACGAACAACAGTCCTTCTACCGCCATGCTTAAATGCGATACGATCAACATATAATGCTGCCATACGAGTTGGTCGCCTTTCATCGCGCCCGCTACGATCATGACGACCGCCCAGATCCCGTATTTCACCGATGTCACCACGCCCAGCGCTTCAATAATCATGCGAATTCCCCGTGCCACCGGCCCCGCGCTAGGCGAGAGCGGAAATAGCAAATAGATTAGTGCCAATGTGAAGAATAAGCTCGCCGTCGGGCTGTCCGGCACGAATACCAGCTGCCAGGCCGGCTGCGTCTGCGACGTGTCGATCAGCTGATCGCCATACCAATAGTATCCGTACACAGTTCCTATCGCATTGACGATGAACAGCAGCCACAGCACGCGGCGATCCAACAGCACGGAACGACTCACCAAAAATGAAATAAGCGACACGACTCATTGCTCCTTCCTCTACCTCTAACCCGATTATGTTCAAAAAAAACCTGATCGCGATGAAACGATCAGGTTCTTCATGATTTATTCAGCTTTCTTCTGTTTCGCGAGCCATGTAGCCAGCTGGTCGATCTGCTCGGCGCTCAGGTTCTCCCCGAATGCCGGCATTCTTCCGCCGCCCAAGCCGTTGGTTACGATCTCCACCAGTTCTTCTTTGGTGTGATCGTCGCCCACGCCTCTTAATGCAGGCACGTTCGCGCTTTCGTTCCCTTTAAGATCGGTAGCATGGCAACCTACGCAGTTGGCTTTGACGATCTCCATAACCGGGTCATCCTCGTCCACGATCGGAATAACGGCTTCCTCGACCGGAACGCCGCCGTTCGCTTGCGCTTCTTCCCATGCTTCGCGGGCTTTCTCTTCACGGACATGGTGCTCTGGAATCGTGTTCGTGATTTCAAGCTCGTGCTCGTAGTGATCCCAAGATACTTTCGTCAAGTAGAACAACGAGAACAGCGAGAGCAGCATCAAAGCCGATGCGATCGGACGTCTGTAGAAACGGCGTTCTTTGCCCGTGTCCAGGAACGGAGCAAGCAGCAGCGCCGCGAATGCGATACCTGGCACGCCGAGAATACCGAATGCCACGTAATCGCCGGAAGCATAAGGATATTTCAGGAATTGATACATAAACAGGAAGTACCAGTCCGGCATTGGAATGAATGCCGCGTTCGTCGGATCTGCCGGGTAACCGAGCGGTGCCGGTTCCGCAATCGTCAGAACAAGAAAACCTACCAATGCCACGCATCCGACCATCCATTCCTTCAACAGGAAGTTCGGAATGAACGCTTCCGATTTGCCCGGGAATGCAGTGTAGTCCGGCGGGATCGTATCGCTGCCGACGCTCTTCGGTTTCTTCACCCGGGAGTCGCCGACATAAATTACTTTTTCGTTCGATTTGTGACCATGTGCCATTCGCGAATTACCTCCCTTCGGCTTAGAGTGGTCCAGAAATGCCTTGACGGCGGATCATGATAAAGTGAGCCCCAAGCAACGCAAGCAGCGCGCCTGGCAGGAAGAACACGTGGATCGCGAAGAAGCGAGTCAGCGTCTCGGCGCCGATAATGTCGCCGCCCTGCAGCAATTGTTTAATGTAAGGTCCGACATAAGGTACGGCGTCCGCGATCTGCATGCCTACTTTCGTGGCGAAATAAGCTTTGTTATCCCACGGCAGCAGATAGCCCGTGAAGCCAAGACCGAGCATGATGAAGAAGATCAGCATGCCGACAACCCAGTTCATCTCGCGCGGCGCCTTGTAGGAACCGGTGAAGAAGACGCGAAGCGTATGTAAGAACATCATGACAAGCACAAGGCTTGCGCCCCAGTGATGCATACCGCGCACGATGCCGCCGAAAGCGACTTTATGCTGCAGGTAGTCGACGCTCTTGTAAGCGTTCAAAATATCCGGGACGAAATACATCGTCAGGAACATACCCGACAAAATCTGGATGACCGTAATGAAAAACGTTAATCCGCCAAAGCAGTACACGAATGCGGAGAAGTGGTGGGCCGGGTTAACGTGTTCCGGCACTTCATGATCCGCAACATCCCTCCACAGCGGCGTAATATCAAGACGTTCGTCAATCCAGTTGTACACATTTTTCAACATCTGAGCCTACGCCCTCCTTAAACCCGTGTATTCTCTTTGATCGGTCCGAGGTAAATCCAGCCTTCCTTGACTTCCAATTCATACTCGTCAAGCGGCTTCGGCGCAACGGAAAGCGCTTTTCCTTCGATCGTGTAATGCGCGCCGTGACATGGACATACGTATTCGTTGTTCTTCTCCGTATTCCAGCCGATCGTACAGCCCAAATGCTTGCAGACCGGAGAAAGGGCATAGTACTTCCCCTGCTCGTCCTTTCTGATCCAAGCCGTTTGTTCCGGATCGCTCACGTACCAGCCATCGATCTGGTGAATCTTGAACTTGAACTCCTGCGGTTCGTTCGTTACTTTCGATTCTTCAACAACCTTGATCAAGGTGCTGCCGCTTTTCTTTTTAAGAATCGGATCAACCGCGAAACGAACCATTGGCAGCGCTACGCCAGCAGCCATGAAAGCCGTTGCGCCTCCGAGCGTATATGACAAAAATTGACGTCGGGACATTTCGTTGCGTTTCACCGGTCGATGTGCGTTCTGATCGTGGTTACTCATCTTGTTCTACCCCCTTTGCCAACCATATCTTGCGTCTTGCCGCAACGGCAAAACGTATGACGAACTTAGGACATTTCCTATAATAGCCTAGGTCATATGGAGCGTCAAGAATACTGCCAAAGTTTTGCTGGACGGAACAAATGCCCATTTTGAAATTGTTACGATTTTGTCACAATTGACCTGCTATGGCATTTGTTTTTCCCAAATCGGTTTCGCCTTATGCAGTTGCTGTCGATTCCGGCGGAAAAAGGACGCCGTCGCTTATCGCCCCAGCCATAATTTGCGAACAGCGGCGCTAACTTCTTCCGCTTGCGGCGGATTGCCCTGCGCATCGGTTCCCACGATCAAATCGGCGCTGGCCAGCTTGCCGATCCACGCTTCGGCATTGAACGCTGCTGCCAGGAAAACATATTTGAAACCAGCCGCCTTCAAATTCGCGCAGATCTGTTCCACCTGTTCCGCACCGTCGCTACGATCGGCATATTGGCAAGACGGGTAGGTCACGATCCGCCCCTTGAAAGGCTGCTCGATCCGGTCAAGCACGTCCCGCAGCCGCTCCAGCGCTTCGGTCGCTTCAAAAGGCAGTTCGTTGCCGATCAAGCCGGTAACCGGCAGTACGGCCGTATCGAGATACGGCGCAAGCTCCGCCCATTGGTCCGGCGTCAGTTCACTGAATTTCATCGTTTGCTTTCCCCTTCGCGAATAGCTTCCTATTTCACCAAACATCCCTTTATCCTACCATAATCTTGCCAGGTAAGAAACGATGCATCCGGGGTTCTCATCCTTAACCTGATCCCTTTGCCCGCACAGCCTCCGGCCCCAGACGGTTTGCACGCAAAAAACCTTCGCGGCGAGAAAGCTCGGAAGCTCTTCGCGCGAAGGTTCGCGGGCGCACGTTTAAGCGTGCAGCGTCTTTAATTCATCGGTCAATCTGCGAAACGTATCCTTGTCTCCCGAAGCCAGCGCTTTATCGATCGCTTGATACAATCGTTTCGTCCGAAATTCCACCACTGCCTTATCCAACACCATCTCGGCCGCAAGCCCGAGCATGGCTTCATACGATACTTTCATTTTGTCCATAGGATACACCTCCAAGCTTTCGTTCAAAGATATCCTATACTCATTCCCCTGGCCGAACTGTCTCTCATCGTCCGCATGATGCTCTTGCATGCCTTCTCAATCGGGTTCACAAGGCGATTTCGCAGCGGTTCAAGCGAAAGCGATAGGCGTAAACATTATCCGCTTCTAGTAAATCATATTCCGCGGCGCGCACGGCCGTATCCTGCGTTTGCCCTTGCCCTGCCGGAATGTGCTGCGGCCTATTAATAGAAGCTAGTCCAATACGATGGCGTCCTCGTCCTCCAAATTCAATCCTGCAACGACCGCTCTCCCTAGCGGAGTGGCGCGAATGACCTTGCCGAACTGCGCATGTTCCCCGATTTTCAGAAGACCCAAGTGCAGCATCATCCCGACGATCCGCTGTTCGAACAGCGTCTCGGAATCGTCATAATAGAACGGTCTGATGTAAGGTATCAGCGCATGCTTAAGCGAATCCGCCGTCACCCATTGTTCGGATAGCTTGTCGGTCCAATAGACGAGCGACCGCAAGTTCGGCATGGCATTCTTATATAAACGGAGCCAGAACCGGTACAGCTTGTCGGTTCCTTCCGGGGCACCCGAAGTCTGGCGCTCGAGCCCTGCCGGCGTCAGCGTCAGCTCGCTCTCGCCTTCCGCGATCCAACCGTTGTAATAACAATAATCATAGATGAGGGACATCCGGTTCGGATAATCTTTCATCCGGCGGCCGTAACCGAACCGCCACTCGCCCTTACCCGGCAGCTGTTCCTTTACGCCGAGACGGTCCATAATCTGCAGCACGCTTCTTTTATACATGGCGCCGTCGGAAGTAAGCTGGATTTCGTTGTGATGAATAAAGGTCAGGAGCTCTTTCACGTCCTCGCCGAGCAGCTGTTGTTCGTCACGGTAGGCTTGCGGCTCTTCGTCCGCGTACGTGAGTTGGGAAGCGAATCTCCGCTCCATGGCGTCCTTGAATCTGCGCTTCAAATCATTCGGCACCTGGAATAAATAACGGTTCGGCCCTGAAATCCCATTAAACAACCAGCCGTATTGTTTAAACCGCGAGATCGTCGCCCGCGGTCCGCTCTCGACCGGCGGCGCCGGCTTTTGCGCCTTCGTCCGCTTGGACGGCTTCTTAGTCTCGGCGTTCTCAGTAAGCCGGGTCGGCTCCACATAATCAGGCTTGTCCGGCTCCGCCCCGAACCTGCTCTGCTCGGCGCGCGCCAGGAGCTCCTCCAGCGAGAACGTATCTCTCAAGTCGAATAGCAGCGAATTCATGAACCGCAAATCTTCCAGCTGCATCGATTTGATTTGCGATTCGAATACATCTCGCCGGTTCACGGTTGATAATATGGACTGGATCAGCTCATTCTTGGAATGGCCGTTGCATTCGCACTGATATGTGTTCGCAATTCGGCTGAGCTGTACGATATCGGCATAGCTGAGCATATCCGCCAAGTTCATGTCCAATCCTCCGATCTCTCGTTTCTTCGTTTAACTAGTACCATTATGGGAAGATTCGGAGCATTTAATAACCAGCCTATGAAAAAAACCTGCGTCGTTTCGCGAGAAACGACGCAGGTTCAAATTATCCTTATATTATAGAAGCAACTGGGCTGATTGGTTTGCGTTCTCAATCCAAAGATTGAGAATGCAGCATTCAGCCCTGCGCAGAAAACTAGGCTCGCGCCAGGTCGTCCAAATGCAGCGTGCAATTGTGCAGCAGCGGCTTCCACCGCTCCGGTTCGCGCTCGAAAATGCTGAGGGAGACATTGTCGATCAGCTTATCCGCCAATTCCGCGCAAAGTCCTTTCAGCAGCTGCGCGAGCAAGCTTCCGTGCGTCACGACGAGAATTCGGCGATTATCCAGCCCTTGCGCGACAAGATCCTCAACGAACGCCATCGCTCTGCCGCGCAGCACGTCGTCGGTTTCCTGACCACGGTTCTGGGACCGCCAATCGGCTCCCCATCGCGTTAATCGCTCTTCCTCCGTCGTCCCTTCAATCTCGCCGAAATACCGCTCCCGCAATCTCGGGTCGCCCGGAAGCTGCGGGATGCCCAGCGTCTGCGCGATAATATTCGCCGTCTCGTCGGCGCGCGAGAGATCGCTCGCTACGATTGCATCCCAACGTTCGTCGTCCCTCCGAAGCCGCTGCGCCAAAGCGCCCGCTTGCCGAATGCCTTCTTCGTTTAGCGGCGTGTCCGTTTGCCCTTGAATTTTGCCGAGGGCGTTCCAATCGGTCTTCCCGTGGCGGATTAATCCGATACGAATAACTTTTCTCCCCTTTCATGAAAAATCTCCAGTGCACGGGCTGGAGATTTCAAGTCGATGATGGTCAATAGCAAGGGTAACGCACTCGCTTAGTGTCTCGTGCGCGACAGCCAGTTCAAAATAAGCAATGCCATAATCATGCCCAAGATGGACAGTGCAATCCAATATTGCGGGAACGTCGGCACGACGTTCAGCACTAAAGGATCGCTGATACTGGCCACGGGCAGATCCGCATAAAAATCGGCTGTAATCAGCCCGGTATTCTCGGCCGCGTTCGCCGTCTCGATCAGTCCCGTCAACTTCGCCATCTCGACGGATGAAGCGTCCTGATTGCCGATCAACATATAGAACAAACCGCATATGAACATCGCCATGCAGCATGCAATCGCAGCGGCCGCATTACGGCGGAATGACCTCGAGAATTGATAGCTGCGGCTCGGAACCGGCATATACCAGGACTCCTCCGCATAGATCCGCTCCATGACGCCGCGGTTGACATGGTCGACTTCGATCGGTCCGATCGCTTCGTCCAGCTCCGACAGGCTGCGGATTAACTGCTCGCTTTCTTCCCATAGCCGAAATTCTTCCCGACAATCGTCGCAGTGGACCAGATGATGGTCAACGGCCATCCGTTCCGGGTCGTTCTCGGCAAGATCCCAATAGACGCCGAATGTCTCGCGTACCTTCAGGCATTTCATCGCATCTTCATCCCCTCGAATTCTTCCAGCACCGGTGATTCGCCGAAGTAGGGTTCAAGCTGCATCTTCACGCTATTGCGCGCTCGGAATAGCAGCGACTTGACGGAACTGACGGTCTGACCGAGTATGCTCGCGATCTCCTGATAATCCAGCTGGTCGTATTCTCTAAGAATAAGGGCGGAGCGCTGTTTTTCAGGTAAATTGTTAATCGCTTCGCGCACCATCGACATCCGCTCGTTCTGCAGAAGCCGATGTTCGGGCACGCTATCGGGCGGTGCGACCGGCATCACATTGACTTCATCGAGCGACACGCTGCCGGTTTTCTGCTTACGCAGCTCGCTAAGCACCGTATTGCGGGCGATCGTGTACAGCCAAGTCGAGAACGTAGCATCCGTTTCCCGGAAGGAATGCAAGCTTCGATATGCTTTATAGAATGTTTCGGAGCATAAATCCTCCGCCAACAGTTCCATCTTCGCGCTCTTGAGCATATGAAAGATGAACGCAAGGATCTTGCGCTGGTATCGCCGCATCAATTCCGAGTAAAGCTGAACGTTACCGTCTTTGATTTCGCGGATTAACTGGGAATCGGTCATTGCGGGCGACCCTCCTTGGATTCCGGAGTGTTCCCTGCCCGGTTATAACATTGTACCGAGCGGGTTCGAAAAAGTTGCGCGCCGTTCCAAACAAAGGGACGTCTAACATCGCGCAAAAGGACAAGCTATATTGAATTCGGGATAAACAAGCAAATTCCTGCTAGATTCGACAAATTCAACGCAAACCAGATTTTTACATTCAACACCCCTATTGTAGCACAGTCCCTCTTTCTCCGTGTCTTAAAATTTTTTTATAAAAGATTTACCCTTGCCTTGTTTCAAACAAAAAAAAGACCACCTCGAAAGGTGGCCCGCACATCGTGCGTTGGATTTGGATAGGAGTGGAGAGAAACCATACTGTACCTTTATTATATGTATCCGTTTTCATTCTGTCAATAAGCGTTTTCATTTTTTATGGATCATTTTTAAAAATGGACAGAATAGCCGGTATGGTTTAGCTTTTCCACGGCTTGATCCAAATCGTCCTGGGTCCGGAAAGACAATCTCAGCACGCCTGGTACGTCCTCGCGGCTCTCGATGATTTGGAGATTGCTCAGATTGATTCTTGCGTTGCCGAGCTCCGTCGCGATTCTGCCGATGATGCCGGGATGGTCCGGTACGTCGACGTAACATTCGTAAATGGAATGAATCATGCCCTTTCGCCGCTCGGGGAGCTGGCTCCGGAACGCGCCCGCTTGCTTGAACGCTTCCTGAATGCCCTCCGCGTCCTTCCCTTCCAACATCCGGATGAATTTGCGCGTCTCCGCGTTCCAACCTTCCAGCAGATTGAGCAGGACGTCTCGATTGCTAATTAAAATATCGCGCCAGACGACCGGATCGCTCGAGGCGATCCGCGTAATATCGCGAAAACCTCCGGCCGCCAGCACGCTGTACAGCGGGTTTGACTCGTTATAGCCCCTGATCTGATTGACGAGCGCGACCGCAATGATGTGAGGCAGATGGCTGATCGCGCCGACGATCTCGTCATGTTCATCGGGATGGACGTGCACGATATGCGCTTTCGTCGCTTTAAGCAAATCGGACAACCGATCAACGGTTTCAGCGGGGGCATCCGGTTCCGGCGTCAATACGTAAAAGGCGTTCTCGAACAAATGCGAGGACGCCGCTTCGACGCCGGAGCGTTCGGAGCCCGCCATCGGATGGCCGCCGATGAACGTCGCGCCGCTGAACCGCAGCGCGGCCGCCGTGCGCGCGACGGACGACTTCGTGCTGCCGACATCGGTGATGATGCAGCCTGTCTTGAGCCGAAGCTCGCTAATCTCTCGCACGTATTGATCGAGCACGCCAACGGGTACACACAAAAAGATCACGTCCGCCGATTCGGCCGCATCGCGAAGGGACGCCGCCATTTCATCGACGACGCCCCTCTCTACGTATTTGGCCGCGGACGATTCGCGCACGTCATAACCGACGACCGTCAAGCCCGGCTTGCCTTTAAAGCAAAGCGCGAGCGAGCCGCCGATCAAGCCGACGCCGAATATCGCGATTCTCGTCATGATATTATCCGTGCACCGCCGCTTCTTGCAAGACCTGCTCCAACGCCGCGATGAACTTCTCGTTCTGCTCCCGGCTGCCTACGGTGATGCGAATGTAGGTCGGATAATGGCTCCAGCGCGCGCGGGAGATGATGCCCCGCTTCAGCAGCCCGTCGAACACTTGCGCGGAAGGCAGCTTGGCATCGAACATGACGAAGTTGCCATGCGGCTCGAAATACGGCAAGCCAAGACGTTCGAATTCCCCGGTCAAGTAGCTCAGCCCGTCCGCGTTGCGATCGCGGCAGCTCTCAACGAACGCCGTATCGCGGACTGCCGCCAGCGCCGCCGCTTGCGCGAAGCGAGTCGTGTTGAACGGCTCGCGCACTTGGTTCACAAGTCCGATCACATCCGCATGGCCGACGCCATAACCGATCCGCAGCGAAGCCAGACCGTAGATTTTGGAGAAGGTGCGAAGCAGGATGACGTTCTTGTACGTTTTCAAATAGTCCAGGCTGTTCGGGAACGAACTGTCGGTCACGTACTCGATATATGCCTCGTCCAGCACGACGATAACGCTGTCCGGAACCTGGCTTAAGAACGCGTCCAGCTCGTCCTTTCCTACGATCGTGCCCGTCGGATTGTTCGGATTGCAGATCCAGATTATCTTCGTCCGCTCGTTCACTTTCGCCAGCATGGCGGGAAGATCGTGCTTGCCTTCCTTGAGCGGCACCTCGACGCAGACCGCGCCTTCGATCTCCGCGTTGTGCTTATATTGAGGGAACGTCTCGTCCGCCATGATCGTTTCGTCGCCCGGCACGAAGAACGCTCTTGCCAGCATCAGAATGACCTCGTCGGAACCCGCGCCGAAAATGATTTGTTTGCGGTCGACGTTCAAGTAGTCCGCGACGGCCTCCGTCAGCGCCGTGCTGAAGCTGTCCGGGTAAATGCTCGCGTTCGCGACTTCCGCGACGATCGCCGCTTTCGCCGCCTCCGAGCAGCCGAACGGATTCTCGTTCGAAGCCAGCTTGACGACTTCCGTCAGGCCAAGCTCGCGTTTCACTTCTTCAAGCGGTTTGCCAGGCTGGTAGACAGGCAAATGTACAATACTGTTCTTGGGTTGCATCCCGCATTCACCTCATTTATTAATGACTAGTTAAAGTTAGACAACATTACCTGCATATTGTCTCACAACTTGAACCGGTTTGAAAGCATCAATTTTAGCGCGCAAGCGCGTTAAAGCACATTCTTGCCACATACAAAACAAGGCTCCATCTCCAAATCCGGAGAAAGAGCCTTGATTTACACGGAAAGAATTGGTCCTCGACGCCCTACGCTTTCAAACCCGCGACGAAATCGCGGATTTGTTCCAACCCTTCAAGCTTCGTATCGGCATTGCCCAGAAGCGGCAGCGCCTCTTCGATCTTGCGCACAATCGCGCTGCCCACGATGACGCCGTCGGCTTGCTTCGAGAACCGCTCGACCTGCTCGCGGCTGGAGATGCCGAAGCCGACGCCGACCGGGAGCGTCGTCGCTTCCCGCACCGTCTGCAGGAACTCGTCAATGGCCTGATGAAAATCGGAGCGTACGCCGGTTACGCCGAGCGAGGAGACGCAATACACGAAGCCTTGCGCCTTGGCCGCGATCCGCTTCACCCGATCGTTCGAGGTCGGCGCCACGAGCGGAATGAGGTGAATGCCCGCCTGTGCGGACATGGCGCGTACTTCCTCGTCCTCTTCGATCGGCAGATCCGGGATGATGAGTCCGCTAATGCCTTTGTCGACGACCAGCTTGAAGAAGCGCTCCAGCCCGTATTGCAGGACCGGATTAAAGTACGTGAACAAAATGAACGGCATCTGCACGCCTTGTTCGCGCGCGTCGCTCGCCGCATGAATCACGTCCTCGATCGTCACGCGGTGCTTGAGCGCCCGCTCTGAAGCTCGCTGAATAACAGGGCCGTCCGCGAGCGGATCGGAATACGGCACGCCAAGCTCTACCATGTCCGCGCCCGCCTGCTCCAGCACCTTAATAATCTCAACGGACGTCGCCACGTCGGGATCGCCGATCGTCAGGAAGGGAATAAGCGCCGTCCCGCCTTCTTGGCGAAGTCGTTCGAATGCCGCGTCGATGCGGTTGGTCATGCTTGGTTCCCTCCCAGATAGCCCATAATCGCCTGCACGTCTTTATCGCCGCGGCCGGACAAGCTCACCACGATCGTCTTGTCGCTGCCGAGCGTCGGCGCCAACTTCATCACCTGCGCGATGGCGTGTGCCGATTCTAGCGCCGGAATAATGCCTTCCGTGCGGGAGAGCAGCTGCAGCGCCTCGAGCGCTTCGGCGTCGGTGATCGGGAAATATTCCGCGCGAGCCGTATCCTTCAAATAGGCATGCTCCGGTCCGATTCCCGGATAGTCGAGTCCGGCCGATATCGAATGCGCGGGCTGAACCTGTCCGAAATCGTCTTGCAGCACGTAGCTAAGCGAGCCTTGGAATACGCCGTGACGCCCTTTGGTCATCGTCGCCGCATGCTCTTCCGTCTCCACGCCTCTGCCTGCCGCTTCCACGCCGATCAGACGTACAGATTCGTCATCGACGAACGGGTAGAAGATACCCATCGCGTTGCTGCCGCCGCCGACCGCCGCCACGACATAATCTGGCAGACGGCCTTCTTCCTTCAAAATCTGCTCTCTGGCTTCGTCGCCGATAATGCGTTGGAAATCGCGCACGATCATCGGATATGGATGCGGACCCGTAACGGAACCGAGGATATAATATGTATCCTCGACGTGGCTGACCCAGTAGCGAAGCGTCTCGTTGCACGCATCCTTTAGCGTGCGGGTACCGGAAAGCACCGGCACGACCTCGGCGCCGAGCAGCTTCATCCGGAATACGTTGAGCTCTTGACGCTTCGTATCTTCTTCGCCCATGAACACCTTGCACTCCAGCCCCAGCAAAGCCGCCACCGTCGCCGATGCGACGCCGTGCTGTCCCGCCCCCGTCTCGGCGATGATTTTCGTTTTGCCCATCCGTTTGGCGAGCACGCCTTGGCCGATCGTGTTGTTGATTTTGTGCGCGCCCGTATGGTTCAGGTCTTCGCGCTTCAAGAAGATCTTCGCCCCGCCCAAATGTTTGGAGAGCCGCTCAGCATAATACAGCGACGTCGGACGCCCCGAATATTTGTGCAGCAAATAATTCACTTCCGCGATAAATTCCGGATCCTTCGAATAATGGCGATATGCTTCCTCCAGCTCCAACAACGCGTTCATTAGCGTCTCGGGCACGTAACGGCCGCCGAACTTCCCGAAGCGCCCGCTTTCGTCTGGTACTTGACTGATCATCGTGCTTTCACCCTTTCTACGAATGCTCGAATCTTCTCGATATCTTTCACGCCGTCCGTCTCCACGCCGCTCGAGACGTCAACGCCGTCCACTTCGTTATTACCCAGCAGCTCGGATGCATTGTCGGGATGCAGCCCGCCGGCAACATAGAGCGGCACGCCTATCGCTTTGGCCGCCGCCGCATAGCGCGGAATGGCCTCCCAGCCGAATGTCTGCCCCGTCCCGCCGCCGGCCGTGTCGATAAGCGCCGCATCGATCGTCCCCTGGAAAGGAAACAGTCTCTCGTGACCTGTACCTGCCGCATCTTCGCCGCTTACGGAAAACACCTTCCATACTTCTTTGCCTAGCTCGTCTCTGACGGACGAACATAATTCAGGATCTTCGTCTCCGTGCAGCTGCACAACATCGAGCGGCGCAACAGCCAGCAATTCGCGCAACCCTTCAAGCGAGGCGCCGACGAACACGCCTACCGTCTTAGGCGCATCGCCTTGCGGCGACCTCAGCCGCTTGACTTCCGCGATCAGAGAGGCCGCCGTCTCGGGTTCGACTTGCCTGCGGCTCTTCGCGAATACGAAGCCGACCTCGTCGACCGCAAGACCGTCCATCGCCCGAATCGTCCCGGCGTCCCGAAGACCGCATATTTTCACCCGTGCCCGACCTACCCGCTTATCGCTCACGATTTCACCAGCGGACCGAGCAGGTCCTCTACGGCTTGCCCCACATCCGGTTGACGCATGAAATGTTCGCCGATCAAGACGCCCTTGGCGCCGACTTCCGTTAAGTACGCGATATCATCGGTCGATGCGATCGCGCTCTCGCTGATGACGGACGTGTCCGGCGGAACGAGCCCGATAAGTCGTTCCGTCGTCGCAAGGTCGGTCGCGAACGTGTGCAGGTCCCGGTTATTGATGCCGATCAGCGTTGCCTTGCCGAGCGATAGGACATCTTCCATCTCCACGCGGTTATGGACTTCGACGAGCACGTCCAGCCCGATCGACTTGGCGACATCGTGCAGCTCCGCCAGCTCGGCCGGTTTCAAGATCGCGGCGATGAGCAGCACCGCATCCGCGCCGATGAGGCGCGCTTCGTAGACTTGACGGTAATCGATCGTAAAATCTTTGCGCAGCAGCGGCACGTTCACCGCATCGCGAATCGCGCTTAGATAAGCATTGCTTCCTTGAAAATATTGTTCGTCGGTTAGAACCGAGATGCAGTCCGCTCCTGCCGCCTCATACGTCCGAGCCAGCTCCACCGGATGGAAATCGGGGCGGATCAGTCCTTTGGAAGGCGAAGCCTTCTTCACCTCCGCGATCAGGCCCATAGCCCGGTTGCGTCCCGTCGTGACGGCCCGCTCGAACCCCTTGCACGCGGGCAAGCCCGCTATCGTACGCTCGGCTTCCGCGAGCGAGAACGTCTCTGCCAGCGAGGCGACTTCCTGCCTCTTCGTTGTTACGATGCGATCAAGAAACATGCGCCACTTCTCCCGTCGTTTCAATCAATTGATACAGCTTCTGCTGCGCCTTGCCGGTATCGATGATGGTAGCCGCCGCTTCCACGCCTTCCCGAAGCGAGCTTGCTTGCCCGCCCACGTAGATGCAGGCGCCGGCGTTCGCCAGTACGATATCCCTGTAAGCGCCTTGCTCCTCGCCGCCGAAAATCCGGCGGATGATAGCCGCGTTCTCGGCCGCGTCGCCGCCGATCACTTCGCTCAGCGGGCGTCGGGTCAATCCGAGCTCCTCTGGCGTAATATCGAACGTGCGGACCGTGCCTCCCGCTAGCTCCGAAATTTGGGTCGAATCCGAGATGCTGATTTCGTCCAAGCCATCATGGCTGCTCACGACCATCGCCCGGCGAAGACCGAGCTCGCCGAGCACGCCCGCGACGGTCTCCGTGCGCGAACGGTCGTACAGGCCGAGCAGTTGGCGATCCGCGCCGGCCGGATTCGTGAGCGGGCCGAGCATGTTGAAAATGGTGCGGATGCCCAGCTCGCGCCTCGGTCCGGCCGCGTGCTTCATGGACGGATGATACAGCTGCGCGAACATGAAACAAATGCCGATCGCCTCTAGGCAGTAAGCTGCCTGCTCGGCCGTCAGGTTGATGTTGACGCCGAGCGCTTCCAGCACGTCGGCACTGCCCGCTTTGCCGGACATGGCGCGGTTGCCGTGCTTGGCGACACGTACCCCAGCAGCGGAAGCGATCATCGCCGACGCGGTGGAAATATTGAATTTATGGATGCCCGAACCGCCCGTGCCGCACGTATCGAGCAGTCCTTCCTGCTCGGTTTGCACCCGGCTGGACAACGCGCGCATCGTCTCCGCGAACCCCGTAATCTCGTCCTTCGTCTCGCCTTTCATGCGGAGGGCGGTGATGACCGAACCGATTTGCGCGCCGGTCGCTTCGCCGCTCATGATGATATTCATGACATCCCGCGCTTCTTCCCGGGTCAAATGAGCGCCGCTCGTCAGTCGGGCCAGCGCCCGCTGCATCGTCATCGTCTCGTTCGTCATCGTTCCCCTCACCCTCTCGCATTCGCGAAATAATCGCTATTGATCATGCTTGCCGTCCGCTTCTGCGCCGGAAACACCGCTTCCGCCGCGCGAATCGCCTTCAGCATCGCCATGCCTTTATTAACCGTCTCTTGGTACTCGCTCTCCGGCACCGAATCCCATACGATACCGGCTCCCGCTTGCACATAGGCTTTGCCGTTCTTGAAAATAATCGTACGAATCGTAATGCACGTGTCCATGCTGCCGCCGAATCCGAGGTAACCGATCGCGCCGCCATAAGCGCCGCGCGCTTCGTTCTCCAGTTCCGCGATGATTTCCATCGCTCTAAGCTTCGGCGCGCCGGAAACGGTGCCGGCCGGCAGGCAGGAGAGGAACGCATCGAAGAAGTCCTTGTCCTCGCGCAGTTTGCCGGAGACGTTCGAGACGATGTGCATGACGTGCGAGTACCGCTCGATTTCCATATATGCGTCGCATCGCACCGTGCCGAATTCGGATACGCGGCCGATATCGTTGCGGCCCAGATCGACCAACATTAGATGTTCCGCGCGCTCCTTCTCGTCGGCGAGCAGCTCTTTCTCGAGCGCAACATCATGCTCGGGCGTCTTGCCGCGCGGTCTCGTGCCCGCGATCGGCCTCGTCTCGACGCGTTCGCCGTTGACTTTCACGAGCGCTTCCGGCGACGTGCCGACGATGACCTCTTCGCCCATCTTCAAATAGTACATGTAAGGCGAAGGATTCATCGTGCGCAGCACGCGATACACATGCAGCGGATCGACCTCCGTCTCGACGCTGAATCGCTGGGATAACACGACTTGGAAAATATCGCCGGAACGGATATACTCCTTCGCTTGGTCGACGTTCGCGATAAACTGCTCCTTCGTCACGTTGGAGTCGATGACGCCGAGTTCCGGATCGAGCGGCACGGCGCCGCTCGGCATGAGCAGCGTCGGCTGCGGCTGTTGAATCCGCTCTAGTGTCGCGTTTATCCGCGCCACCGCCTCGTTATAAGCCGCTTCGATCTCGCCGTCCGTCGCCGCCTCGGGAATGTGCACATTGCCGATAACCTGAATTTGCTGCTTGAAATGATCGAACACGATTACTTGGTCGCAGAACATGAATTGGATATCGTTCATATTCAGATCATCGATACGATGCGCCGGGAGCTTCTCGTAGTACTGCAGCAGATCGTAGCCGAAAAATCCGATCGCGCCGCCCGTGAACGGCGGAAGCTCGGGAACCGACGGGCTTCGGTAAGCGCGAAGATGCGCCTTCAGCAGCTCGATCGGATTGTCGCGCAGCACCGTCTTCTCGCCTTTGCGCTCGATGACGATTTCTCCGTGCTTGCCCTGGATCATCATGAACGGATCCGTCCCGATGAAAGAGTGGCGCGCCCACTTGACGCCACCCTCCACGCTTTCTAGCAGGAACGCGTGGCTCTCCCGGTAGAAATGCTGAAATACGCGGATCGGCGTCTCGGTATCCGCCATCACGTGACGGACGATCGGAATCAAATTGTAGGTCCCGGCCAATCGAATGATCTGCTGCAGCTCATGATTCATGCGAATCGCTCCTCTTTTTATGAAAAATAAAAAAACTCCCGCCGCAGCAGGAGTTGTGAAAGTCAAAAGATAGAAAATGAGTGCTGACAGATAACACGAAGCAACGCTTAGACCCAAGTGTATCTACGCTTATTCAGACGTAAACTACCCATGGTTAAACGGATTCGGCACCTCTCGCGCAAAACGCACGCTCTTCTCAGCTCTACTCTGCTCATCTCTACTCAACTGACAATCTCTAAACTGCTCTCGGCTCTTCTCTTGCGTGTTACGCTCATCAACAAGTCTGACCTCACTATACACCAGCGCCGCTTCCCGCGTCAACCGTATTTGGCTTTGTTTTTCCAGCTTCGATCGGCCCGTTGCCTCAGCTCTTGGTAAGGTCAGGACGCAGCACTTGCGCGCCGCCCAGATAGACGTGTTCGATCTCGCGTTGGGACTTCACGGTATTTACGTGCACGAGCAGCCGGATGCATTTCTCTAGACTTCCCTTGACCGGCACCTCCAGCGCGCACATGAGCGGGACAAGTTCCCAGCCTTCCATGACCCGAATCGCCCGGGCCGGGAACGTGGCATCCAAGTCGCCCGTAACGGTTACCAGCACGCTGCAAATATCATCCGGCACGATGCCGTTCGACTTGACGATCTCATGAAGCAGCTTCGTCGTCGCTTGCAAAATCGGTGTTTCTTCGTTCACTTCCACGGTGATGGCACCGCGTACGCCGCGTACACTCATTCTCTATTCCTCCCGCTTTAACTCTTCGACTATTTCCCGCACTAAAGCGGATGAGACGGTCTTGTTGATCTCGACTCGGCCGAGCGCCACCGGGACGATGAACACCATCGTACCCTCTTGGAACTTCTTGTCGTGCATCATCGCGTCCATGATCGCTTCCGTGTCCAGGTGTTCCGGCAGCTTGGTCGGCAGACCGACGCGGCGAAGCACGTGCTTCGTCACCGTGTAAATCTCTTCCGGCGCGCCCAAACGAACCGCCAGCATCGCGGAGCCAACCATGCCGATCGAGATTGCTTCGCCGTGGAGCAGCTCGCCGTAGCCCGCCACCGCTTCAAGCGCATGGCCAATCGTGTGGCCAAGATTCAATATGGCGCGCAAATCGTTCTCGCGTTCGTCCTGCGAAACGACGGCAGCCTTGACGCTGCAGCCTTTGTACAACGCGTAGCCGAGCGCGTCCGGGTCGAGCGCAAGCAAACGGTCCGCGTTTTCGTCGCACCAGGTGACAAACTCGGCATCCCAGATCAAACCGTGCTTGACCACTTCCGACAAGCCGGCGGAGACCTCTCGCTGCGGCAGCGTCTGCAGCGTGTTCAGATCGTAAAGGACGAGCTCCGGCTGATGGAAGGCGCCGATAATGTTCTTCGCCAGCGGGTGATTGACCGCCACCTTGCCGCCTACGC
Source organism: Paenibacillus methanolicus (assembly GCF_008124765.1). Classification (GTDB taxonomy): domain Bacteria; phylum Bacillota; class Bacilli; order Paenibacillales; family Paenibacillaceae; genus Paenibacillus_Z; species Paenibacillus_Z methanolicus. The sequence goes on from NZ_VNHS01000002.1 coordinate 364,271, forward strand.
TGCTGTCATGTGCAAGAATCGTCGTCGGCACTTGCACGAATTTGATGCCGCGCATATAGGCAGCCGCCACATAACCCGCCAAATCCCCGACGACGCCGCCGCCCAGCGCCACGATCGTCGATTTGCGATCCATCCCCGCCTTCAGCCCCTGACCGACCAAATCCTCGAAGACGGCCAGCGATTTCGATCCTTCGCCGGACGGCACGATCGCGGTCACGATCGAGAAGCCAGCTTCCTTCAAGACGGACTGAAGCTGCGGCAGATGATGCTTCGCCACAGCCTCGTCGGACACGATCATGACCGGCGATTTGGCGCTGATGCCATGCTGCGCGAACAGCTTGCCCGCTTCCGCGAGAATGCCCTCTCCGATATAAATCGGGTATGACCGCTCTCCCAGTTCAACCGTTAATTCGCGTTTCTCCCCCATTAGTAAGCCCTCACCCTCTCCAAGTAGTTCTTGTAGTTCGCCCGAATCTCTTCCATCGAGTCGCCGCCGAATTTCTCCAGGAACGCCTTGGCGACTTCCCAAGCGACGACGTTCTCCATCACGACGCTCGCGGCCGGTACCGCGCAGGCATCCGCCCGCTCGATCTGCGCCGTGAACGGCTCCTTCGTGTCGATATCGACGCTGCGCAGCGGCTTGTACAGCGTCGGAATCGGCTTCATGACGCCTCGCACGACGATGCGCTCGCCCGTCGTCATCCCGCCCTCGAAGCCGCCCATCCGATTCGTTGCCCGATGAAACCCGCGCTCATCGTTGTACATGATTTCGTCATGCACTTGAGAACCCTGCAGCATGCCAGCCTCGAAGCCAATGCCGATCTCGCAGCCCTTGAACGCGTTGATCGAGACGACCGCCTGCGCGATCCGGCCATCCAGCTTCCGATCCCAATGGACGTGGCTGCCCAGCCCGACCGGCACGCCTTCGATGATGCATTCGACGATGCCGCCCAGTGAATCGCCATCCGCCTTCACGCTGTCGATGTACGCTTCCATTCGCGCTTCGGTTTCCTTGTCGACGACGCGGACCGAAGATGCCTCTGTCAACGGGATAAGCTCATCCAGCGACAGGTTGTTCGGCGGTGCCGAAATATCGCCGATACGGATAACCTGTCCGCCGACCTTCATCCCGAATGCCGCCAGCAGCTGCCGCGCGATAGCTCCGCAGGCGACCCGCGCCGCGGTCTCCCTCGCGCTCGACCGTTCCAGCACGTTGCGCAGATCGCGCTGATCGTACTTGAGTCCGCCGTTCAGATCGGCGTGGCCCGGACGCGGCCGGCGAATCCGCCGCTTCTCCTCTTCGGTATGCTCGTTCGTCTGGATGTTCATAATCTTCGTCCAATGCGTCCAGTCCTTGTTCTCCACGACGATCGCGATCGGCGCGCCGGTCGTCCGTCCGTGGCGAACGCCTCCGACGATAGAGGCCGAATCCTGTTCGATCTGCATCCGCCGACCTCGCCCGTATCCTTTCTGGCGCCGAACCATCTGCACGTTCAGCTCGTCGAAATCAATGCTCATGTTGCTTGGAATACCTTCAATAATCGCCGTTAGCTGCGGACCGTGGGTCTCGCCCGCCGTTAAATAACGCAATCCCATGCGGCCAACCCCTCTCAAAGAAAAACGGCTGACAACGCGGCAGGCCGAGAGGAGCGTCAGAGATGCCGCCATCCGTCCCTTCCCGCTACCCGCTTGTCCAGCCGTATCGGTTCATTTCCTAAATATTCTGCCTAAACATCTTTGCTCATTATAGTACAGCCTTCGTCGGTTTGACAAGGAATTACAACGTCGCCTCAAGGGTTCCCGCATAGCAAGGTGGAACGGCCGCGCCGTCTTTTGTGGCGATGCGCTTTTCAATCCGGAGACATAGAGGCTGCTGTATAGATGTGAAACTTATACATTTCCTATATGTAAAAAAAGCCGTCTCGGCCAACCGATAACGGTTTAGCCAAAACGACTTTCTCCCTCCGTCCGGCGTTACCCGTTCACGGATTGTTTGTTTTGCCGTAATTGCGGATCAACGGCCAAATACGGATCGTTCACGAGCCGCGAAATCTGCCCGATGTCGATACCTAGTATTTGCGCGCATTCCTGCACGTTAATCATGCCGCGCCGGTAAGCTGCAATTACTTTACGCTTGTCCATACATACCCTCCAGCCCAGATTCACACGAATATCTGTAGTATTGGATAAGTTGGAATTGGCTATACATGTCTTTACACTTTCCGGTAGAAGAACGTCTCCGCCGGGTCGAAATTGTACTGCGCGGGATTGAAAATTTGCTCTGTGCTTCCGACAAACAGCAACCCGCCAGGCTTGAGCGCCTTCGAGAACTTGTGGTAAAGCAGCTGTTTCGCCTCTTCGGTAAAGTAAATCATGACGTTGCGGCACACGATTAAATCAAAGCCGCTTTCGAACGTATCGTGCAGCAAATTACCTTGTTTGAACGTAATAATGCGCTTCAGCTTCGCGTTCACTTCAAAGGTGTCCGCGTCTTTCTTCACCAAATATTGGGAAACGTAAGCGGGCGGCACATCCCGTATAGAGCGATCCTGATACTGGCCTTGCATGGCCTTCTGCAGCACCTGCTGATCGAGATCGGTGGCAAGGATAGAAGCGCGATCGGAAAATCCCAGCTTGTCGACGATCATCGACAGCGTGTACGGCTCCTCTCCGGTCGAGCAGGCCGCGCTCCAAATCTTGAGCTTGCCCGCGGACTTCGCCATCTCGGGCAAAAACCGTTTCTCCAACGCATCCCACCGGCTCGGATTCCGCCAAAATTCGGAGACGTTAATCGTCATCCGGTCGAGGAACTCGTCCATCAGCTTCTTATCTTTGGAGAGCGAATCCCAGTAGGCGGCAAAGGTGCCGAAGCCGTGCTTCTGCCGGAGCGTCGTCAGACGGCGTTTCATTTGCGCTTCTTTGTACTGCGACAGGTCGATTGCGGTTTTTTCCTTGATCCGTTTGACGAACTGCAAGAAATCCTGATCATCCATCTGCGGGTCCCCCTGCTGCTGTTCACAAGTATTTTAGATCCAACGCTGCATCAAATGCTCGTAATCCACTAGCTCTTCCGGTCTAAAATAAATGCCGATTTCGCGTTCGGCGCTCTCCTTGGAGTCGGAACCATGAATCAGGTTAAAATTCGTATGTACCGCGTAGTCCGAGCGAATCGTCCCCGGATAGGCTTCCAACGCGTCGGTCTTGCCGATCATGGCGCGGGTAAGCGCGATTACATTATCCCCTTCCCATACCATGGCGAATACAGGTCCAGAAGTAATGAAATCGACAAGCGGCGGGTAAAAAGGCTTGCCCACATGTTCCGCGTAGTGTTTCTCGGCCAATTCCGGCGTCAATCGCATGAATTTCGCCGCGGCCAGCTTTAATCCTTTACGTTCGAATCTCGATACAATCTCACCGATCAGTCCCCGTTGGACACCGTCCGGCTTCACCATCAGAAATGTTCTCTCCATCTACGGTTTCTCCTCCCGACAATCACGAAGCTAGTAATTTCGCTTTGCGACGAAATGAGCGATATCCGTTAAGTTTTTCTTTGCTGTAATCGCCGGAAGCCCTTCCAAGGCTTGTATCGCCTTGAAAATGTAGCGGCTCACCAGGTTTTCGGCTATCTTGATGCCTTCGCTCTTACGTATTAACTTCAACGCCGCGCGGGTATCCCCTGCTCCGCCCTCGGCATGAATGTGATGAATTTCCGACAGGAGCGCGTCCTTCACGTTCGGATCGTTCAAGGCGAGCAGCACCGGAAGCGTGATGTTGCCTTGGCGGATGTCGGAGCCCGGCGGCTTGCCGATTTGCTTCTCCGTACCAAGCAGATCGAGCAAATCGTCGCCGATTTGAAACGCCATACCGACATTATACCCGAAACGGTACAATCGATTATAGGTCGCCGCGTCCGCGCCGGCCGCGACCGCGCCAAGCTGGCAGCTGATGGCGAGCAAGAGCGCCGTCTTCCTGCGAATCCGCAGCAAATAATCGCGAATCGTCTGTTTCGTATTGAAAAAATCGCGAATTTGCTCCATCTCGCCGATACACATTTGAACCATCGCTTTGGCTAAAATTTGGTGGATGAGCGGATTGGGCAGCTCCGTTACGATCGTGAGCGCCTTCCCGTGAATATAATCGCCGGTGTACATCGCGATCCGATTGTCCCACTTGGCCTTCACCGTTAGCTGCCCCCGGCGCGTGGCGGCATCGTCGATAACGTCGTCGTGCACGAGCGACGCCATATGAATCAGCTCGAGCGGAACCGCGACCCGCTCGAGCGTGGCCAGATCATACTGGCCGAATTTGCCGGACAACAGAACGAACACGGGCCGTATCCGCTTGCCGCCTGCCTTTAGCAGATGCGTGGACGTCTCCGTCAGCAGCGAATGATCCGACGAAACGCTGCGGGCCAGACGTTCTTCGATGACCTCGAGGTCACTTTTCATTTTGGCGTAAATATCGAGTAGTCTCATTCATTCACCTGCAGCGCGGAATGCGCTTCGAAAAAGTTCATCTGGACGCGGTTCTCCAGCAAACCTAACCGATGGGCGTATTCGAAGTATAATGCAAGACCCGCTTGTTCATCGGGACCGAAGTCATGATGCAATTCCCGAAAATAGCGTGACCAATATTCAGGCGTGCCGCCCAGTTCCCGGCATGCCTTATCCACGAGCACCTCCGGATGCCGCAAGCTCTCGCGCTTGCTATCGGTCATCGCCTTCCATGCGGCGGCGACCTCGGCCGGCGCCGCGGCGGCCACTTCTTTGCGAACGGCGACGAGCGCGAACGTCATCCCGAAGCCGGTCCAACTGCGCCACAGTTCGCCTAAATCCAAGACGGTTAGCCCGCTGCAATCCCATGACGACTGAATGGCGGGGTCGCCGATCAAGAGCGCCGCGTCGGCATGCTCCAGCATCGCGTCCAGGTTCGGCTCGGTTGTGACGTAAACCGGCGAAGCTTCGTAATAAAGACCCATAATGATTTTCAGCAGGTTGATCGAAGTCGCGGAAGTGTTCGTCACGGCAATCGTCCCGCCGTTCAACACGTCTTCGAGCGGCGCTTTCAGAAACAGCAGGATCGAATTGACCCGGCCTCGGGCGCTGACGGACAGATCGGGAAGCAGCAGATAATCGTCCGCATGCTGCGCATAGGCAAAAGCGGCCATCGCCGTTAAATCAAGCTCGCCCTTGCGCATAGCTTGATTGAGCAGCGACGGTACACGCTTGACGATCGTGAATCGGTCTTCCGGCAAGGTTTGGTCCGTGAAATGAAAAAGCGGCCATGCGTTCGCGTAATCAATCCGTCCGATGGTGATCGGGCGTTGCAGCCCCATATGAATCATCTCCCCATCTTCTGTACAAATCGTGTTCGATATGAATGCCATCCAGCACTTTGCCGACCAGAAAATCGACCATGTCGGCCAGCGACTGCGGCCCATAATAGAATGCCGGCATCGCCGGCACGATCTTCACGCCTATTCGGGCCAGCGTCAGCATGTTCTCCAGATGAATCGCATGAAGCGGCGTCTCCCGCGGAACGAGCAGCAGCGTGCGCCCTTCCTTGAGCATGACGTCAGCCGCGCGGGTCATCAGGTCGTCCGAGATGCCATGCGCGACTGATGCTAGTGTGCCCATGGAGCATGGCATAATGACCATGCCTTGAATGAAGAAGGAGCCACTGGCAATCGAGGCTCCGATGTCTGCGTTAGGATGATACGTTAACCGGCCGCTCGCCAGCATGCCGGGAAATCGGTTGTCCAGCTCGTCTAGCCGTTTGGAGGCGGTCCAGCCGAGCTCCTCCTTGAGGACTCTCCAGCCGGCATCCGTCACGACGAGATGGACGTCAATATCGCTTGCCAGCAGCACTTCCGTCAGCCTGACGCCGTAGATCGCCCCGCTTGCTCCCGTAATTCCGACCGCCCATCTCGACCGTTTCGGCTTTACCATCGGTGAAGCACCACCAGGTCGAACAGCGTCGCGGCGAGCACGACCGTGCTGAGCGCGCCGTTCATCGTGAAGAACGCGGTCTGCACCCGGCTGATGTCGTTCGGCTTAACAATCCAATGCTCGTAGAATAAGAACGCGGCGGCCGCGATCGTCCCGATGAGATAAATCCAGCTCAGGTTCGTCGTCCAGAACAGCAGCAGCAAGCAAACCGCCGTTATGACATGGAACAACCTCGCGAGCGTCAACGCGCCCGTAAGCCCGAAGCGCGCCGGTATCGAATGCACCCGGTTGCCGCGATCGAAGTCGAAATCTTGGCAGGCATAAATAATATCAAAACCCGCAAGCCAGAATACATTGGCAATATACAACAGCCAAGCCGCCGTGCCGAATTCGCCGGTAACCGCAACCCATGCGCCCAGCGGGGCAAGGCCGATCGTAAGACCGAGCACGACGTGGCATAACCAGGTGAAGCGTTTCGTAAACGAATAAAAAACAAGGAAAAATACGGCAATCGGCGAAAGCGCGATGCAAATCGGATCAAGCTGCGATGCGGCAATGAAGAGCAGGATAAAGGAAGCCGCTATAAAAACAATAACTTCTCTTACGCGCAGCAGACCCGCCGGGATGGCCCGCATGGCGGTCCGCGGATTTCGCTTGTCGATCGCCCGGTCGATGACCCGGTTCAGCCCCATCGCGGCGCTGCGGGCGCCGATCATGGCCAATAATATCCAGCCGATCTCGCTCCACTCGGGAAGTCGCTTCTCCATGACGACCGCGCCAAGCAGCGCTCCCATGAACGCGAACGGAAGCGCGAAGATCGTGTGTTCGATTTTGATCATTTCCAAGAAAACGCCGAATTTCCCCAACCTTCCGAATCTCATTCCCGCTCCGCCTCCTTCGTGCCGATATGGAGCGCGGCGATTCCGCCGGTCAGCGGATATACGTTCACGTCCCGGAGGCCGATCTCGCGGTAAATCTCGGCTAGGCGATGCATGTCGGGATAGGCTTTGAGTGAATCGGGCAGCCATTTGTACTGCTCGTAGCTCTTGGCGAAGAGTTTGCCCAAGGTTGGCAAGATCCGTTCGAAATAAAAGAAATAAATCGATTTGAACGGTTGCCACGTCGGCTTGGATAATTCCAGGCATACCACTTTGCCGCCTGGCTTCACGACCCGCTGCATCTCTTTCAGCACCTGGACCAAGTCCGGCACGTTGCGCAACCCGAAGCCGATCGTCGCGTAGTCGAAGCTGTTATCCTCGAATGGCAGCGCCATGGCATTGCCGTGATGCAGCGTAACCTGCTTGTCCAGCCCCAGCTCGCTTATCTTCGTCTGACCGACGGCCAGCATGTTCTGGCTAAAATCAAGTCCTTCGATATGCCCTCGCCCGCTGGCCTGCGCCATGGCGATCGTCCAATCGCAAGTGCCGCAGCACAGGTCGACCGCCGTATCGCCCGGCTTCATGTTCATTTTCTTCATCGTAAACTTCCGCCATGCCTTGTGTCTGCGGAAGCTTAGCAAGTCATTCATTAAATCGTATTTGGGCGCGATCTTCTCAAACACGGAATGGACATGCTGTTCTTTCGGTTTCGACTGCATCGTGTTCTCACCTTCTCTCGCCCAATAGCGAAGCTGCGGGCGCAGGCGGCAGCAGGAACGATTCCCCGATCTCCGCCAGCTCGCTTGCGAGCATGCCGGAACCGAGACCCTCCGCTGTCCGTTGTATGCGTTGGGCGGACTGCGTCAGCTTCTCATGCAACAAATTAACAATGTCGTACTTCTCGATAAGCGACCGGATAAATGCCGAATCGGGTTCGCTCATATCCGCAAGCCGGCTTCTTTCTTCGCCGCTACCTGCTTCAAGAACGTGCCAATACCCCCAGCTTTCCGCGAAAAGCTCGGGTTGTCCGCAGCGGCTCAGCTCGGATACGGCGACTTCGCATCGCCCGACTTCCAGCAGCTGCTCGGTCCATAACCCGGCGCTCTTGTCGTCAAGGATGCCCGTAAAAACGGTAAACAACTCGGTCGAGATATCTACGCGTTCGCTCCAATATTGTTCAGCCGTCAACTTCCGCTGCTTCATCCGCATATAGAAGTTCATCTTCAGCCGGTTCACTTCGCACACGCCTTCGCTGAGCAGCCGAATCATGTGAACTTGCCCCGCCTGAGCCAGCAGATGGAAAAACCGGCTGCTGTAATAATCGCCGGCCAACACCTTCAGCTGACGCGATCTCATCTCGCGTTCGGTCCGCGGTCCGGATTCGTTGTCGATCCGGTCATGAATGTCCATGCCGAGCTGAACGAGCGAGGTGACCAATGCATAAAGCTCGCCGTGCGGGTTCGGCGCGCTTGGATTCGCCAGAAAAGCGAAAAGCAGCCTTGTCCGTGAATCGGGATAGAAAGGCAGCTCCGTATGCGACTGGATCATATCGTAATCCACGTATTTCCGGGCGATATCAGCAATTGTGTAAGCGTTCATCGGTCAAGCCTCCGGGCACAGCAGCGAAAACTCTTGCTGTTCATAATCTAAATTATTATAGCACCTCGTTGTTGATTCCGCCATAGAACCGCGCCCTCGTCTCTCTCTCTTACCGGCGCAACGTGGCCATTAACGGACGAAGGACATGCGCAGTCGCTCTCGCCACACCGGATCCAGGTCCGGTCGCGCGCCTCCGACTTCGGTTAACGCGCCAGCCAACCATTCATCCGTACGGCGGATATCGGCAGCCGCTTGCATGACGGTCGATCGCCCGCCTGCTGCATCGGCCTTCACGAATCGGACGAGCAGCCGGTTGACGTTGCTTGTCTGGACATAGGACAAATCGGCCAGCTGCTGCAGATCGCGCATCCACAGATCGATTCGTCCCGGCATGCCGTCCACCGCTAGGTCGACGGATAAGACCCCTTCCTTCCAGTCCGCCTTCCGGATCGGCAGCTTTAATTTCTGGGCGATCATCGAATCGACCAGATTACGGGTTTCGAGTTTGTGGATCGGCGAAGCGCGGAATACCGCGATTCCCTCTTGCGAGTTTTGCATTCTACGCTCCGCGATCGGCAGCAGCGTCAGCAGCGCCGTTACGACGAGCGCCGCCCCCACAGCCCCGAGCAGCCTTTTCCACACGGTCATGTCCATCCCGCCTTCCTTGTACAATCGTTCGCTATTCTATTGTACAAAGAAAAAAAGCAGGCTATGCCTGCTTGGACGCTCGTTTATGATTGATTTCGTGCAATCGGTTCCGGAGCTACTCGTCGGTTTCGACCGTGCCGTGGCGCGTAATGACGCTCGCCTTCCCGCGGATTTTAATTGCGGACGTGTGGTCGGTGAATTGAGCGATCAGCACTTCGCCTTTATCCAGCTTCTCCGTATGGTGGAACTTCGTATCCTGGCCCCGCGTCAGTCCAATGACCTGAACGCCTTGCGCCTTCGCCTTGATGACGATGTACTCGCTGTTCTCGCTCACCCTCGTCTCCCCCTCTTCCTGGTTCGTATTCGAAAAAAACTGCCGCCCGTTCAACCGATGAACCGGGCAGCAGTCATGGCGTCTTTCTTGGTCGGGTGTACCGGATTTGAACTGGCGACCTCTACCACCCCAAGGTAGCGCTCTACCAAGCTGAGCTAACACCCGAGATGCGGTAGCGCACGGAATCGGATCATCGATACCTGCCGCTGGAACCGCAAAAGTATTCTACTGGATTTATTACCCAAAGTCAATAGAAACCGGGAGCGTTTTGATTAAGTTGAAACGGCTGTCGCCTCCTTTGGTGGCGAGGCGCGTTCCATTCCGGATAAGCTGATAGGTTTGCGCTCACAATCGGAAGATTGGGAATGCAGCATTCAGCGAGCGAGAAATACAAAATGATGGATAAGCGTGAAGCTTATACGTGCTTGTATTTTAAAAAACGCCCGGGGCAAGTTCGCCCGGACGTTAGCGGCTAAGGCCGCGGTGTTATTCTTGGGATACCAGATCCTTCAGCGATTTACCCGCTTTGAAGGAAGGGATTTTGCTTGCCGGGATGTCGATCTCTTCACCCGTTTGCGGATTGCGTCCTTTGCGAGCCTCGCGGCTCTTCACTTCAAAGTTGCCAAAGCCAACCAGTTGTACTTTGTCGCCGCTTTGCAGCGCATCGGAGATCGCATCGAACACAGCATCTACTGCTTTCGAAGCGTCCTTCTTGGAAAGGTCGGTTAGTTCTGCCACTTTCGCGATAAGTTCCGTTTTGTTCATATCTTTCACCTCCCCTTACAGCAATTGTAAACTCGCTTCATTATCATTCTGTTTATCACAAAACGACGAAAAATATACCTAACATCCGGATATATCGGCAATTTCGCGAATGGAAGCTAGCGAAACGCCAGTCGCCGCAGTAGATTACAACCCATCGCGGAGCCATTCCCTGTTAAAGAACGAACAAACTTATAGTAATACAGGGCCTTTAGAATTTCAAGAGGCTGGCTTGGTTAATTTCACTAAAGTGGTGCGCGCGCATGCAAAAGACGCGCCGCTATGGCGCGTCTCTCGAGATTGGGCGTTATAGAATAATGGCGATCAACCCGCCGGAGCCTTCGTTAATGATGCGCCCGAGCGTCTCCTGCAGCTTGTAGCGGGCGTTGTCCGGCATCATGGCGATTTTGCCTTGGATGCCTTCGCGCACGATGGAATGCAGGGAACGGCCGAACATATCGGAATCCCATACCTTGATCGGGTCGTTCTCGAAATCTTGCATCAGGTAGCGGACGAGCTCCTCGCTCTGCTTCTCCGTGCCGATGATCGGCGCGAATTCGGATTCCACGTCTACACGGATCATATGGATAGACGGGGCGGTCGCTTTCAATCTGACGCCGAAGCGCGAGCCTTGTCGGATCAATTCCGGCTCATCCAGCTGCATCTCGGCCAGCGTAGGCGCCGCGATGCCGTAGCCCGTCGTCTTGACCATTTCGAGCGCTTCTTGGAAGCGGTCGTACTCGCGTTTGGCATGCGAGAATTCCTGCATCAGCTGCAGCAAGTGATCCTTGCCGCGGATCTCGACGCCGACGACTTCCATCAGGATTTGATCGTACAGTTCGTCCGGCGCGTAGAGATCGATCTCGGCGACGCCTTGCCCCATGTTCATGCCGCTCAGTCCCGCGCGGTCGATGAAGTCATATTCGACGAACTGGCTGACGACGCGATCGACGTCGCGCAGACGGCGAATATCTTTCACCGTATCGCGAACCGAATTTTCGTAATTGGTGCGCAGCCAGTGATTATCGTTGAGTACCATGACCCAGCTCGGCAAATTGACGTTGACTTCGTGAACCGGGAACTCGTAGAGTACCTCGCGAAGCACCGACGTCACGTCTTCCTCGCCCATTTGCGCAACGCTGAGCGTCAGTACAGGGATATCATATTTCGCTTGCAGCTCGCTGCGCAATTGAAGCGCCTCTTCGCTGCGCGGCTTCGTGGAGTTCACGATGACCACGAACGGCTTGCCGACTTCCTTCAGCTCGTTGATGACGCGCTCTTCGGCTTCGACATAGGAGCTGCGCGGAATTTCGGCGATCGTACCGTCGGTCGTGACGACGATGCCGAGCGTCGAATGTTCTTGAATCACTTTGCGCGTGCCGATCTCGGCCGCTTCTTGGAACGGGATCGGCTCCTCGAACCATGGCGTCGTGATCATCCGCGGCCCGTTCTCGTCCTCGTAACCTTTCGCGCCTTCCACGGCGTAGCCCACGCAGTCAACGAGACGGACGTTCACGTCCAGCCCTTCCGCGACGCGAAGCTGCACGGCTTGGTTCGGCACGAATTTCGGCTCGGTCGTCATAATCGTTTTGCCTGCGGCGCTTTGCGGGAGCTCGTCGATTGCCCGCACCCGATCGGCTTCGCTCGTGATGTTTGGCAGCACAACCGTCTCCATGAACCGTTTGATGAAGGTTGATTTGCCCGTGCGGACCGCGCCGACGACGCCGAGGTAAATATCCCCGCCGGTTCGTTCGGCAATGTCCTTGAAAATGTCCACTTTCTCCACTGATATCCCCTCCCAATCGTATTTCGCCAGTACATGGACGTACCGTTACTGCCGCGTTTCCTCCTGCTGTGTAGTCGTCAGGGTTCGCCGCCATCCGCCGGTCGGAGCAGGCAAGCGACGCAACTCGTACATGAATTTGGACTAGTAATAGCTTATTAGGCCAAAGCCGCGATTATGACGACCGCGCGAGGAAATCTTTTAAACCCCGTACTTTCCCCGCACTCGCTCCTTCCAAGATTGAGATATATGAGAGAAAGGAAAGGGGTATGACAGGAAAGGAGAAAAACGCAAAAAAACCTTTAGGAACGGCAATTTGGTTTGCGTTTCGGTAAGAAAACGCAGCATATTGCCAACGGATTATTGGCTTGCGTTTCGGTTAAGAAACGCAGCATTCATCCACGGCAATTGGTTTGCTTTTCCGAACGGAAACGCAGCATATTGCCTATCTCAAAGGTCTTTGCGTCGTGAAGAGTCCGGTCGTTACTTCGCCGCGACCGGCTTCGGCTCGTTGTTAATAAAGCGATACGCCGGCGACTTCACCGGCACGAAATCGGAGCGGCTGGCGAGCAGTTCCCGTAAATCTTGATCCGGCGAAGGAGACTCGCCCGACTTCTGAATCGCCTGCATCATGTCCGCCGTATAATCGACGTACACATTGCCGCCCGCGTCCATCATCGTTTGCTGCGTCTGTCCGGTAAATATGCTGACGAGTTTAGGCTCGCGAACGTTAAGCGCCGAATAGTCGATCCGATAATAGCCCGGATAGACCTCTTCCCCTCTCGGGAGCGCGCCTTTCGTACGTTGATAGGAAGAAACTTCACGTTGGACGTCGTTCACCTGCTGATAGACCGCTAGATTCATTAGTTTGACCGTAGGATCGGTCTCCTCGTTAATAATCAAAAAATAGTAGTTCCCGCCCTTCTCGAACGCCGCAGGGGGGATATCGCTCAAATATTTCATGCGCGTCAGTTTGCCGAAATCGATCAGGTACTTCTCGTATACGGGCGTATTAGGCTCGCTGTTCATAATCGGCAGCAAGCCGGTGTCCTTCTGATACTGGTCGATGACCGTTTGCACGTTCATGACCTCGTCTTTGGCCGGCAATTGGCTCGCCGCGCGCTCCTCATCCGGATACAAGCATCCGGACAGCAGAACCGCCATAACGACCATGACGGCCGCTAGACGCGAGCTCCTCCATCTATTCATCTGTCTGTTTCCTCCCTTCATTTCACACCGCCCAGCCGCTACCACAGCGGCTCCTCTTCCTGTCGCTGCAGTTGCTTGCGCACCGCCGCGCGCAGCGGATCTTCCGGCACGGTAACGACGGCGGGACCATTCACTCGCGCTTGGCAGGCAAGTCTCGCTCCCTCTGCGTCCAATCCGGCCAGCTTACGCTGTTCCATCGGTTGGATCAGAGATAACCCTTGGCCGTCCGTCGTGACTTTGCACATCAAACAGGCTGCCTTCCCGTCGCAGCGCGTACGAATCGGCACCCCTGCTCTTCTCGCCGCTTCGAGAACCGATATCCCGACGCGAACCTGAATCGTTTTGTTATCCGGCATAAAAGTCAAGGGAACTTTAGCGCTCATCGAACGTTCCCCATTCCGGCAAATTCAATTGCTGATGTACATCCGCGACGATGCTGTCCTTGAAACTTCCGCCATGCTCCACGGCACGCAGTCCCGCCATGTGCGGCGCCGGATTGCGCCGAATCGCCTCCATGATCAACGATGTTCGGTCCTCTCTGACGCGCAGCACGTTGAACCACAGCTCGTGCGCGAGCGGCACGATCCCCACCGGATATCCCCCGCACGCGACAACGTGCCGGTGCCGATACAGCAGCTCGTTAATCTTCACTACATAACTGCCTCCGCCCGCGTGCACTTCAAACCCGCCGACTAGCTCGACGGCAACGCCTTCGATCTCATAATGGCTGAGCACGGACCGGTACATGCCCGTCACGCTCTCGTGCGGTTGGTCGAGCGCATAGCGTTCCAACCTTTCGTGGATGAACCGAGCTTCACCCAAATCCGCATATAAATCCAAATCGCGTGGCGGCTGCGAGAGCCGCAAGCCGCGAAGCATGAGACCAGCGCTGCCGCCGACGAGCCACTTCGCTCCCGTTCCCTCAATACTTGCCGCGACACTCGTCAGCGCCCGGCGGACCGTCTCTTCGTCGCTCACGGCCGTCACCTTCCTTCTAGAAATAAGGCTTGTTCACGGCTCTAATCCGGCCTGCCGCCGGCTTCACGATCGCCTGGCATGCCAGCCGGTAGCCTTGATCGAACTCTTCCGGCTCCATGCGGTCCCACTCGGCGTCGGTCACCTCTTCGAGAAACTCCCCGCCTTCCTCTACCAAGCAGCGGCAGCGGGCGCATGTGCCCCGCGTACAGGAAAACAACCAATCCGCCTTATGCTTAACAGCCAAGTCGAGCAGCGACATGCCTTCCTCCGCTTCTACCTCCGCCGTTCTCGTCCGCGTCACCAACTCAATCATCGTACAACGACCCCTTTCTTATGTAGCGCTTCCGTTATCCCAGCCGGCTAATTAGCGACTAGGCAACCGAGATAAATCCGAACAACGCGCCGAGGATTAAAGAAACGAAGGCTACCCCCGATAACACCGCTTTCAGTATTCCCTTCAACTTGTATCTCGCTACGGTGATAAGCACCGCCGATATTGCCATCAGTCCGATACCGATAAACGATACCCACATCTTTGTCATAGGATCCATGACCGACCACCTGCCTTGTCCCACAAAATATTCGTTCCATTATAACATTCGGAGCCTATTCCCGGCTACTTCGCGGCTGCGGGTTACCGATTTTGACACAAAAAAGGAACAGATGCGTGAGCCGCGCGACCCGCAAAGAGGAACGCGACCCCTACATCTGTTCGTGATTGCCTATTTCTTCATCATCATTTTCATTAGCGTCTCCATGTTGTTCATGTTGAGTCCGCTCTTCTGTACCGCGCCCACGATATCGTTGATCGTCTGTTCCGAGACCGGCACGTTCGCGATCGTCGAGACTTGCTTGATGAGCTTGCGCAATTCCGTTTCGTTCTGAACGGTATCTGAAGTGACGCCGCTGGCCAATTTTTTCACGGCATTCTCGGAGATCGGTTTGCCGGTCTTTTTGTTGACCATGTTCAGCACATCTTTGGATATATTTTTGTCCGCCATTGTCGTTCATCCCTCCCGCTCGTGCTTGCTAGCCAAGAAGACCGCCGCCTTGGACGGCGCGTATCATGGTGCTGCTAGCATCATATGAGACGAAAGCGGGATTGGTGTAGGCTTACGGCGCGGCGATATCTTCCATTTCGTGCTTGCGAAGACGTCCCATCAAGTCCTCGGCCGCCTTGCGCGGCTGTTTGCCTTCGAAGAGGACCTGGTACAGCTGCTCCGTGATCGGCATGACGACGCCATACGTGCGGGACAGCTCATGGGCCGCCTTGGTCGTGCGTACGCCTTCGACCACCATGCCCATGCGATCCAGCACGTCTTGCAGCGGCAGGCCTTCGGCCAGCATCGAACCTGCCCGCCAGTTCCGGCTCAGCTTGCTCGTCCCCGTCACGATCAAATCGCCAACGCCGGCAAGTCCGGAGAACGTAAGCGGATTCGCGCCCATCGCCATACCGAGGCGCGTGATCTCCGACAGCCCGCGCGTGAGGAGCGCCGCCTTCGCGTTGTCTCCGAAGCCAAGCCCGTCGGTGAGACCGGCGCCGAGCGCGATGATATTCTTAATCGCGCCGGCAACCTCCACCCCAACGACGTCCGGATTCGTGTAGACGCGGAAGAACGAAGTAATCAGCGCATCCTGCGCGTGTTCCGCCGCTTCCAACGACTCCGACGCGACGACGACCGTAGTCGGCTGACGCTTCACGACTTCTTCCGCATGGCTCGGACCGGACAGCACAACGAGGCGCTTCGGATCGACGGGCAGTTCTTCGGCGAGCACCGTCGTCATGCGCTTCAGCGTGCCCGTCTCGAATCCTTTGGTCGCGTGCACGATCAGCGTCTCCGGCGATATGTAAGACGCCGCCTTCGCCGCCACTTCCCGCATCGAAGCGGAAGTCGCGGCGAACAGGACGAGCTCCGCGCCCGTGACGGCGTCCGCGATGTCATCCGTTGCGCGGATGCCTTCCGGCAGCGTAATCCCCGGCAAAAACCGGTTGTTCGTATGTAATCGGTTGATCTCCGCGACCTGGTCCGCGTTACGCGACCACAGGCGCACGTCATATTCATTGTCGGCCAGCACCGAGGCTAACGCGGTTCCCCAACTGCCGGCGACCAGTACGACCGCTTTGCGTGTCGTCATGTTTCTGCCTCCTTACCCTTTGCGAGCGCCGAGTTTGTTTTCCCTTCCCTGCATCAGCTTCACGATATTGCTGCGGTGTCGGGCGAAGGCGAATACGCAGATGACCAAGCTCGCCCACAGCAGGGCCATTGGGCGATCCATCAGCCAAATAAATATCGGCGTCAGCGCGGCGAAGATTAACGAGCCGAGCGATACAAACCTGGTGAGCGCGATGGATGCGATGGCAATCAGACCGGCGATCAGCGCCGGCAAAAAAGCGAGCGTCGCGATTACGCCGACCGTCGTCGCGATCCCTTTCCCGCCCTTGAATCCGAACCAGACCGGCCAATTATGCCCGGCGATCGCCGCGAGTCCGCAAAGCACCGGCAGCCAGTCACCGCCAACCATGAATTTGCCCAGCAAAACGGCGGCCACGCCCTTGGCGATATCCAGGGCGAACACGGCAATCGCCGGTCCTTTGCCCAAGATGCGAAGCGTATTTGTTGCGCCCGCATTACCGCTTCCGTGATTGCGAATATCGATGCCCTTGACCCATTTGGCGATAAGAATGCTGAATGAGACCGAACCTAAGAGATAACTGATTAGAATGGCTGCTGCTTCTAACATATCTGGTTTCCTCCTGCTTGGGCGGAAGCCGCATGGCTCCGTCTAAAAAGATGCCTCCTGCATAAAGAAGAAGGCCGACGCATCGTCGACCTAATCTTCATCGGATTTCCGACGGGTGAAAATACGAACCGGCGTGCCTTCGAAATTAAACGCTCCGCGAATCTTGTTCTCGAGATAGCGCTCATACGAGAAATGCATCAACTCCGGATCGTTCGCGAATAACACGAACGTCGGCGGTCTAACGGCCACCTGAGTCACGTAATTGATGCGCAGCCGCTTGCCTTTGTCCGTCGGCGGCGGATTCAGCGCGATCGCGTCCGAGATGACGTCGTTGAGCAGATGCGTCTGGATGCGCAGCGAATGCTGTTCGGAGACGTGGTTCACGACCGGCAGCAGCTTGTGCAGCCTCGACTTCGTCTTCGCGGACAAATACACGATCGGCGCGTACGTCATGAACAGGAAGTGATCCCGAATCATGCTCGTAAATTGCTGCATCGTTTTGTCGTCTTTCTCGACGACGTCCCACTTGTTCACGACGAAGATCGACGCCTTGCCCGCTTCGTGCGCATAACCGGCGATATGCTTATCCTGTTCGATAATGCCTTCCTCGCCGTTGATGAGCACGAGCACGACGTCGGCGCGTTCGATCGCCTTCAAGGCGCGCATGACGCTGTACTTCTCGGTCGATTCGTACACTTTGCCGCGCTTGCGCATACCCGCCGTATCGATGAGTACGTACTTCTGCCCATCTTTCTCGAACGGCGTATCGATCGCATCGCGGGTCGTACCCGCCACGTTGCTGACGATGACGCGTTCTTCGCCAAGCAGCGCGTTAACGAGCGACGACTTGCCGACGTTCGGACGGCCAATGAGCGCGACGCGGATCACGTCGTCTTCGTATACCTCTTCTTCGGGTTCGGGCAGCAGCTCGACGGCCGCGTCCAGCAGATCGCCGATGCCGGTGCCGTGCGAGCCCGATATCGCGATCGGATCGCCGAAGCCCAGGTTGTAAAATTCATAAATATCGTCACGCCGGTTAAAATTGTCCACTTTATTAACGGCGACGACAATCGGCTTTCTCGAACGCAGCAGCATCTGCGCGACTTCGTCGTCCGCGTGGGTCAACCCGGCTTTGGCATCGACCATGAAAATGATGACATCCGCTTCTTCAACCGCCAGTTCCGCTTGCATGCGGACCGACTTCATGATTTCATCTTCTCCGTCAATTTCAATACCGCCAGTATCCACAATACTGAAGGCAGTGCCGTTCCACTCGCCGGAGCCGTAGATCCGGTCACGTGTAACGCCAGGCTTGTCCTCCACAATCGCTAACCGGTCGCCAATGACACGATTAAAAATTGTAGATTTCCCCACATTCGGCCGCCCTACGATGGCGATGATGGGTTTAGACATTGATTTCACTCCTCAAGCGTAAACAGCCGCAACGTAATGCATACGTCTGTTTATCAAAATACTCACGCCTTTCATCATAGCAAAAAACAGCGGCCTTGGCTAACATTTCATTAGTCACGGTGATCGACCAGTATAAATGACCCGTTCTTCAGATCGTGCGCCGTGGCGTCGAGTATCTTTTCCAGCAAGAAAGCCGTCATTTCGCGCTTTTCCGCGTCGACTTCCACAAATATCGGGGCGCCGCCCGCGACGGCATCGCCTTTGGTCGTGACGACGGCTACGATTTTAGCCATGCTGCTTGTTCTCTCCTTTGTTCACGCTGGCTTCCGTCGGCATCCGTACGGCGGATTCGAGAATCGGCACCCGCTGGACGACGGCCAGCGCCTTCGACGTATCCTGCTCCTGCGGAAGAAGAAAGATTGCCAGTCGACCGTCTTTCATATCCAGCTTGGCCATTGGAATGAGCGCCGGTTCGCCGTCGTCGCGATAAACGCCTAATATCGTGCACAGATCGAACAAAATCGCTTGGCGCTGCCCCAAATTGCTGAGCGTCGCTTTGCCGTTCGGATTAAACGGCTCCAGAATAATGCCCATGCCGCGTTCCGCGATCAGCTGCTGATTGGAGGAGAGGCCGACGTTCATGATGTAGATGTCGCCGACGAACAAATCCGGGCCATCCACCTTCACCGGCGCGATCACGGCATTGGCAATATGCGAGATCGACTTTCCCGATTTTAAAGCGCGGACAATCAGCAAGGATCCAATGCCCGCTATTACCCCGTAAGGAAGCCCGAGCGAAATGGAGGCGAGCGACGTCAACAGCGCGCTGAGAATGACCAGATAATTGCGACCTTCGAATACCATGGCCGTTCCTTCAATATAAGCCGCGCCTCGGGACACCAGCTCCAGACTGTCGATTTTCGTCAGCGTGTTGCGTTCCATGTTACGCACGTCCCTGAACTGCTGCGCGGCCAGCGTCAGAAACGTAATCGCCGTGTAGTCTTTCTTATATAAAGCCGGCACGGCCACGGCGCCCAACGCTGCCGCGATGACGCCAAGCGAAATATGGATGATTCGCCCGTGCGGATAGGTCGGATATTGCCGATAATCCGTCCGCAGCATCAGCAACCTTGCCGTAATCCCGAACGCCACGCCAAGCAAAATGCCGTACAGCACATGATGCGGCTGGCCAAAATGATGATGATCCCACATGTTCAAACGCTCCCTCCCCGCTCTCCGGATCTTCCTTCGCCCAGCCATTTGGCAATGGCCCGTAAACCGTCCTTCACATTCCACGTTAATCGCGCGCCAACGAGCGACACGGCCATGCCATCCCACCAGACGAGCGAACCGATTTCAATTCTCGCCGCGGCCGCAGGTAAATAAAACGCCGCCATCGGCGCGATCGCGGCCGCCGCCGTGACGACGAATAGATGCATGCCGATCGTCTCCGTTAACATACCGGCCAAAAAACCTGCCAGCACCGGCCCATCCAGTTCGGGACGCAAAAACACGAACACCGGATCCGACTCGTACATATACCGTACCCACAGCCATACGGTCCCGGAGAGCAATGCGCATAGCGAGGCGAATAACGACTGCGTCACGCTGCGCGATGCCGCCAACGCGACGAGCGCGCAGACCATTGCCCATGCCGCGCTGCCGTATACCACAATCCCTCTCCAGCCGATCGGAATTCGGTAATGGTGCAACAGCACAATTCCAGCCAGCACGACCACGATTTTCCAGCCTGGCACATCATCCGCCACCTGTCTTTGCCAGCCCGTTAGATAGAGAATACCTCCCATCGCCAGCAGCCACATGGCCGTTATTCCGCCATTCATCCCCATCTTGATCACCTCGCTCGATGGTTTAGTATGCGCGGGAAGTTTCCTTTACATTCCAAGGAGTAATAAGGGCTTCGCCCTTTTGATCCCTATTTTTGTCCTCGCCCCTTCCCCCTCCTAAGGCAATGCTGTCAGGTTAAGAGGGCCCCGCCCTTTTGACCCCACTTTTGTTGCTCCCTCCTCCCACCTCCTCCGCCGAGGAGGCTCCAAAGGGCTTAGCCCTCTGGACTCAAGTTTTCGTGCTGGCATGTTTGTTCGTGGTCGGCGGGAAGGCTTGTGTGTGGCACGCTTTTGTCCTGACGGACAAAGCTTCAGTGGGTTTTGAAGTTCGTCCTAAGACATATGCATGTGCGTAAGCCGATCAACTATAGCAACGGCTGGCTTCACCAGCCGTTTTTCCTTAACCTGACAGCATTGCCCCTCCATTGAAGGGGAACCAGAGGGATTCGTCCCTCTGGTTCCCGAAGTAAGCGAGCCTTCTACGCGGCCGTCATTGATGTGTCCTTCGAGTCGGGCCCGCTTTTGTCCATTGGACAAAGCTCTGAGTATGCGCTTCGTTCATGACGTTTTGCCTTGGTGGTATTCTACTGCTTTGCGCGCCTTCCGGCTTCTAGTGCTGGCCTTCGCTACGTCCGCTTACGCGGACACGCTTTACGTCGTTTTTCTTGTAAAACGAAAAAGACCGTTCACGAATCGCTTGAGGCGAATCGTAAACGGTCTATAATGTTAAATCATTATTTCAGCTTGCTCAGTTTGTCGCCGAAACGCTCAGCCAGCGTAAAGCTCATGCTTTGTCCGCTCAAGCTAACGTTCGGATTATCGATTTTGTCGATTTTTGGACCACGGTCGCGGTTGTCGCGGTCACGAGGCGCGCGCTCCGATTTAGCTGGTTGTTCAGGCGCTTCTTCCGTCTCCTTGATGGAGAGGCTGACGCGTTTCTCGGCTGGGTTGAAGTCGAGTACTTTCGCTTTGACTTCTTGGCCTTCTTGCACAACTTCTTGCGGCGTTGCCACGTGGCGGTGCGCCAGCTGGGAAATGTGAACAAGACCTTCTACGCCTGGAGCGATCTCCACGAATGCGCCAAAGCTTACGATACGGCGAACTGTACCTGTTACGATGTCGCCCGCGTTGAATTTGCCGTTAGCCGATTCCCAAGGACCTGGCTCCGCAGCTTTCATGCTCAGGCTGATTTTGCCTGCAGCCGGATCGACCTTCAGTACTTTCACGCGAACCGCTTGACCTTCGGACACGATGTCTTTCGGATGCGCGACATGCTGCCACGAAAGCTCGGAAACGTGTACCAGGCCGTCGATGCCGCCGATGTCCACGAACGCGCCGAACGGCGTAAGGCGTTGAACCGTGCCTTCGATTTCTTGGCCGACTTGCAGATCGGACATGATTTTTTGTTTGTTTTGCTCGAAATCCGCGTCAAGCACTTCTTTCGCGGAGAGGATTACTTTGTTGTTCTCACGGTCGATTTCTTTCAATTTCACGCGAAGCGTACGGCCTTTGTAATCGCTGAAATCTTCAACGAAGTGGCGCTCTACCATCGAAGCCGGGATGAAACCGCGCACGCCGATATCAGCCACCAGACCGCCTTTAACGACGTCTGCGACTGTGACTTCAATAACTTCGCCGCTCTCGAATTTCGCTTGCAGATCGTCCCAAGCGCGTTCGCCGTCGATCGCGCGTTTCGAAAGAACGAGTTTCTCTTTCTCGTCATCGATGGATACGACTTTCAGCTCGATTTCTTGGCCCACTTGAACCGCATCGGCTGCGTTATCCAATTGGATGGAGGAAAGCTCGCGAAGCGGAATGACGCCGTCGTATTTATATCCAAGGCTTACGAAAGCTTGGTTGTCTTCGAGTTTGACGATCGTTCCTTTTACCGTATCGCCCTTCTTTAAGGACACAAGATTGTCCATGGCCTCTTGTTGATTTTCTTGCACTTTTGTTTCTTCTGACATTTGAAATAACCTCCTCAATTCATACCCCAACTTTATTTAAACGTATCCGAGCGCTTTGAAACACCAAGGCCCGCATACCGCCTAAAACATTTGTTAATAGCCTTCGCGAACCATATCCCGGATATTCGCCATAATTTCGTCCGTTACCCGCTCCAGCACATCGGAGGAAGAATCTTGAATAAAGGCCGACATATCGATCGGCTGGCCGTAACGGATGACCATTCTGCGGAAAGGCTTATAAGATCCTATGATCGCAACCGGGATAACAGTTGCTTTGCTCCGCATGGCAATCATGGCCGCGCCCTTCTTGCCCATTCCTGAAGGAGCCTTGCGCGAGCCTTCCGGAAAAATCCCCATGACGCCGCCGTTCTCCAAAAGCGCGATCGCGCTGCGAATGGCGTCTTTGCTCACGCCGCCGCGTTTGACCGGGAATGCGCCCAGGCCTCGAATCAGCGGCCCGAATACCGGAATATCGAACAATTCGGCTTTCGCCATGTAGTGCACTTTGCGCGGCACCTTAATGCCAACCGTGGGCGGATCAAAGTTGCTGATATGGTTGGAACAGAGCACAACCGGTCCCTCTGAGGGGATATTCTCCAGTCCTACTGCCTTAAATCGAAAAACAATCGTGTAAAACATGCGGAGCAAGCCCCGGACAACAACGTACAACATCGCTTATTTCGCCTCCGCTAATTTGGATCTGCTTAGATCGATAATAACGGCTACGACCTCATCGATCGTAAGCTCGCTGCTATCGACCACGATCGCATCCTTCGCGCAAATGAGCGGCGAGATTTCGCGTTGTTCATCGCTTCGGTCGCGCTCGGCGATCTCCGCCTCCAGCTGCGTCAGCGGAATACGCTGTCCCTCGGGAAGTTCCTGATAGCGGCGCTGCGCCCGAATTTGCACGCTTGCCGTAAGGAAGATCTTCAATTCGGCGTCAGGCAGCACTTGCGTGCCGATATCCCGTCCATCCATGACAATGCCGCGCTCGGATGCCATCGTTCTCTGCAATTCCACGAGCTTCGCGCGCACCGATTCGTTCGCCGCGAGCGGCGATACGATAAGCGTGACCTCCCGGCTGCGGATCGCTTCCGTGACGTCTTCCCCGTTCAAGTAGACGGTTTGTCCCTGCTCGCCCGGCTTCAGTTCGATCCGGATCGAGGCGACGAGCGCCTTCAGCTTGTCCGCTTCGTCAGGCTCAATGCCTTGGCGAAGCGCCGCGAGCGTAACCGCTCTGTACATGGCGCCGGTATCCACGTATACGTAACCGAGTTCGCCGGCCACTCTTCTTGCGACCGTACTCTTGCCCGCACCCGCTGGCCCGTCGATTGCCACATTCATTCTTTCCGTGCGGACCCTCTCATCCTTGCTCAACGGTGTTAAACCTCCTTGGGGACCGATACTTGACCTGCATGCCCCGCTCCCAGAAAGAGGGAAAGCTCCAAGTCGTCAAGAAAAAAGCAGGCTCTGCCTGCGAATGTGAAAATTATACCACACTAAAGAGGCAGATGCAAAGAACGTACATCTACTGAAAAGGCATCCCTTCCAGCCGATCTACGCCGGTCACCCACCTTCTTATCGGGGCCGATTGAAGCGCCAATTGACTTAACACGGCGGCAATCAACAGCGTGATTACGATTTTTTGCAGCAATTTCGACACCTCGTCCGAGATACGTATCAAACGTTTCGTCCGACCGCCGGACACCTTGTTTTTTCGCGAAAACCATTGGCTGACCTTCATCCCTGCAACTCCCTTTCCGCTTGCTTGGGAGTAGTGTTTTCGATGATTCGCGCGTTTATGCATGATTCCCGGCACGGTTTTCGCTTTACGTGCAGAATTCCGAAAGTGGGACTAATTCTTGCGCAGCTCGAACTGGCGTTCGAAGCAGTAGCGGATGATTTTTTGCCGTTCGTTCTCCGAGATCCTCGTAAACTTCGACATAATCTGCAATCTGCCGGACTCCAGCTTCTTCAGGCGCACGACTTCCGCTTTAAAGTGCGCGTGATCGACGCTGCCGTTGCGGTAAGGGAGCAGCAGCC
The DNA here is from genome assembly GCF_008124765.1 of Paenibacillus methanolicus. Classification (GTDB taxonomy): domain Bacteria; phylum Bacillota; class Bacilli; order Paenibacillales; family Paenibacillaceae; genus Paenibacillus_Z; species Paenibacillus_Z methanolicus. The sequence continues at coordinate 388,422 of NZ_VNHS01000002.1, forward strand.
AGCATTCCATCTCAAGTCCGTCCTTAATCGGACGCTTGCCATCGCTCAGGAACGATACGCCGCCGCCGCCCAAGTCATCCGTCACGACCAAGAAACGCAGGCCCGAGAAATGCACCGCCATCTCCAGCTCGGCGCCGACGCGAAGAAAATTACGCCGCTGCACCTTCGTGATGGAGTCCGGTTCCGGCTTGCGGATGCGGACGAGCCGGATTACATCCTCTTTGTATCCCAAGACATGCGAGTTGAAATAATGCTTCACGCCGTCGGAGGACACGTAATACGCGCTCAGTTCGTCGCCGATGAACAGCCGCTTGTACCGGCTGGTCCCTTCTCTGACCGGCAGTTCGATCAGCATTTCATCCTCGGTTTCGTCGGCAATGCGCGTTTTGTATTCGATAGACGCTTCCTCTTCGTCGGAGGAGGCAACTTGCAAGTAGATTAATTGATTGATTTTCGGCAGCATAATGGTGACTCCTCCCGTTTCCCCCGATTATAGCACAGGCTGTCGAATCGTGGCGACAAAATAAAGCGGGAGGCGCATGCCTGCGCCCCCCGCCCCGACTGTACCGATATTATTTGGGAAGCTGCTCGATCGATTCTTCGGTCCCGTTGTCCGCGTTGATGTAAATCCGATACTTGCCGCCGTTTATTTTGCCGGAAAACTCGTAGCAGAGCACTTCCTTGCCCAAATCGTTCATGATGATCGCCAGTCCTTCGTTCGTCCGCTTAAAGCCCGGGTTCAGCGCTTTTCTCGCTTCCGCCGAGGACAATTTCGGCTTGGCGATTTTGCGCTTGTGATGCTCGTAGACGTAGTCGTTCGCCTGCAAGCCGGTGACCTCCCCGTCGTCAAGCGCCACCTTCACGATCAGCTTCTCGGGGTAAATCAATACGCCTTGCTGGGAGCCGACCGCCGTGAACGCGACAACGTTATTGTATTCGTCGTAATTGGTTAGCTTCATCCCTTTGTAGCCGTGGGCGTTCAAGAACTGCGTCGCGTTCTTCTCGGCCTTGTCGACCGTGAGTTTGCTTGCGGCGACGTCCTTCGGATTCATGTACCACACGAGCTGTCCGCCCTGCTTGGTGAAATCCATCTGGATCATCCGGTCGCTGCCGGCGATCGGCGCGGAGACGGAAAAGGATTCGTACTCGGTTCCTTTGCCGTTCTCGACGACGCGTATCACGGACGGGTCCTTGATGCTCGCGAATTCGGCAGCCAGCTTCTTGATCTCCTCGGCCGTCATCTTCTTGCCGCCCAGCATCTGAACGGAACGTTTCTGATACATGCTGGCCACGGACGGTCCCCAGTTGATCTCCGGATATTCGCTTACTTTCTTGTCTACGGTCTTAAAGCCATCGATAATCGTGTTATCCTGCGCCGATTTTTCCGTCGCGAGCGCGGACTCCACGTCCATCCAGCGCAAATTGTTCGCCAGCACCTTGCTTTGCACATTCAACAAATTGCCCGCGATTTCATCCGAGTTCTTATACAGCGTCTTCAACGTCTTATACTCGTCCTCCGACAACGGCTGCTTCGCCAAATCCCGCACCGATGCCTTATAGGCGAAATTCGCGATTTTCGAGAGAAACTCTTCGGTTGTATTGAACGGCAGCAGCGTCAGCGGCAGCTGGTTGATTTCGTTCTGCGCTTGGCTGGTTAACCGCCAGACGTTCACCAAGCCTTTGCGCTGATACGCCTGCGACGTTGAATTGACTGCCAGCGTACTGCCGAGTTCTTTGTGCAGCTGCTCCACATGGTAGGAGAGATCATGGAACGCGCGCTGGTATTGGTTTTCGGCCTTGATGAGAATGGAGTTCTTCTCTTGATGCTCCTGATAGCCCCAGTAGATCGACCCGATGAACATCAGCGTCATCACGGGGAACAGCACGGCGCTTAATCGATGGTACATAAGGCAAAAGCTCCTTTCGTATGCAAACCCTGACATTAGTGTGGTTTGCCCGAAGGAGCTTTATGCATGTTTCCTCAACATCTGGAATTGCCTCGGCGCGGCGGCCGTCAGAGCGCGAGCTCTTCCACTTCGAAGTCGTTCGCGTTGTCGCACAGGCATTGCTTGAATCCCGTATCGACCTTGCCCTTCTCCCGGCGTCCCCGAAGAATGAATTTCTCGCCGCACCGGTTGCATCGTATCGTGACTTTAACCCTTGGCGTCATGATGTCCCTCCATAAAGGAAATGGTCTATTCTCGCGTGAACCCACTTCCTTATTATGGACGGATCGATCAAAGCTTAACCTCTTCCTCGCGACGCAGCAACCGGAACGGCGACCTGGCGTTTGCCCGGTTGATTTTGCGCATGCCTTTGACCCAAAGGTACGCCATCAACGGGACGATGAACCAAATCCAATAGACCGTGCCGGAGCCCATGATCCAGTCGTACACGCCATGCTCGACAATCGCTAACGATAACGACAGGAAAATAAACTGTTTGACGCGGGCGCCCTGCGCGAATTTCGCCTTGCCCAGGTAGTAGCCCATCGTGATGCCGAACAGCGCGTGTCCCGATACCGGCAGCAAGGCGCGCACGAACAATGAGCCGAAGGAGGCAGGTTGGAAGATAGCGTACAGCACGTTCTCCACCGTGGCGAAGCCCAGCGAGATCGCGACCGCGTACAAAATCCCGTCGTACGGTTCATCGAATTCCGTATGATTATAAATGATGTGGTAGAGCACAAACCATTTGACAAGCTCTTCGACGCCCGCGGAAATCCCGAACGCAAAGAGGAAATTGTGATCGCCCAACCAGATCAGCAGCCCCCGCTGGATGACCATGATCGGCAGGACGATCAGCACGCCAAGCAAAAACACGCGAATGACCATCGAAATCGGTTCCGCATCGTACCTGTCCTTCAAATAGAAGTACATGAGCAGAGAAATGCCCGGTGCAACGGCAGCCGTCAATATCGATAATAGCAGCATCCTCTAATCTCTCACCTCCATTTGGCGGCAGCGGACGCGCTACCGATGTATTTTAAACCCAGCCCCGCAGACGCGAAGCTTCCGCCATCTTGCGCACGCCGACCATGTAGGCGGCCAGGCGCATGTCGACTTTGCGGGTCAGATGCTGTTCATACACCTGATTGAAGCCGCGGATCATCATCCGCCGAAGTTTCTCGTCCACTTCGGCTTCCGACCAATAGTAGCCTTGATTGTTCTGCACCCATTCGAAATACGACACGATCACCCCGCCGCTGCTCGCCAATACATCGGGCACGAGCAGTATGCCGCGCTCGGTGACGATGCGAGTCGCTTCCAGCGTCGTCGGCCCGTTGGCCGCTTCGACGATGATTTGAGCTTTGATACGCTCGGCATTGTCGGACGTAATTTGGTTCTCGATGGCCGCCGGCACGAGCACGTCGCAATCGAGCGTAAGCAGCTCGTCGTTCGAGATCGTCTCGCGGAACAAATTCGTCACCGTTCCGAACGAATCGCGCCGATCGAGCAAGTATTCGATATCGAGTCCCTTCTCATTATACAACGCGCCGTTCACATCGGAAATACCGATAACTTTGGCACCGGCTTCATGCATGAATTTGGCCAAGTAGCTGCCGGCGTTGCCGAAACCTTGAATGACGACGCGGGCGTCCTGAATCCCGATTCCTTTCTTCCGCATCGCTTCGTCGATCATGATGGCGACGCCGCGAGCAGTCGCGGTCTCCCGGCCTTGCGAGCCGCCGAGCACGATCGGTTTGCCGGTTATGAAGCCCGGCGAGTCGAATTCGCGAATCCGGCTATACTCGTCCATCATCCAAGCCATGACTTGGGAGTTGGTCATCACGTCCGGCGCCGGGATATCTTTCGTCGGGCCGACAAGCTGGCTAATCGCGCGAACATAGCCGCGGCTCAACCGTTCCAGCTCGCGGAACGACATTTTGCGAGGATCGCAAATAATGCCGCCTTTGCCGCCGCCGTACGGCAGGTCGGCAATTCCGCATTTCAAGCTCATCCAGATCGAGAGCGCTTTGACTTCCGCTTCGTTCACGTCCGGATGAAACCGCACGCCGCCCTTGGTCGGGCCGACGGCATCGTTATGTTGGGCGCGGAATCCGTGGAATACTTTCGTTTTCCCATCATCCATTCGGACCGGAATGCGCACGGTAAGCAGCCGGATCGGCTCTTTCAGCAGCTCCACCATTTCGTCGGCATATCCGAGCTTGCGCAACGCTTCCTCGATTACGATTTGCGTTGATAGCAGGACATCCTGCGATTCTGTTCCACTCATTGGAAACGTCACCACCTTTTCAATGCATAATATGGGCGGGATCCCGCTTCTCTATGCGGATGGCCGTCCGTCGCCGAGATTCTCATAAGTTCGGCATTCCCGGACACAATAAAAGGAGCATCCCGCAAAACGGTGGACCCGCTGCTTGATGCTCCGGAAGCCTTCAGTTTCGGTTAAAAATGAACGCAAATCTCCGTAACCGCTTTGCTGGGGATAATCACTTTGCCGTATTCGTCCAGCACCGCGGTCGTGACGGATGCCGCTTCCCCGTATTCGGCAAGCAGCGCGATCAGCGCCTGATAACGCGCCAGTTCCAAACCAGCCGGTTCGAAAGCCAGCATATATTTGTTGTTGTATACGTACAGCCGTCCATCCTCGGACAAACCGGCCGTGTTCAATTGTTTGCATGCTGCGATAACGTCTTCAAAATCACGGAACGCGTATAGGACGACGTCGCTTTGTTCCATCGTGACTTCAAGCTCGTAAACGTCCTCGTCGTTCTCTTCTTCCTCCATGGCTCGTTCTTCGGGACGTGCGCCTACTTTCCCCCGCGTGACGATGACGACCATGCCTTGAGCCGGCAGCGCGAACACTTCCACCGCAAGCGGTCCGTTTGCATCGAATCCAAGCTCGGTATACGCCTGGTCCATCATCTCGCTGAACAGCTCGTGCACCTTGGGAATTTCGCGCCACATGTCTTCCTTCTGGATCCCACGCTCCAGCAGGTCGTCGAACGTCAGAAAAATTCGTATCTTGTCTTGATTGAGTCGTTCGATTTTCATGTTAGGATCCTCCTCTTCGAAAGCATCTGCTTCGTTTCGCGGAACCAAACAGCTACTTATATGGCGCTTAACGCGGCAGTATCTGTTGTAACAGCGTATGAAACAGCGAGCAATGTGTGCTTAATTCGTGCTATGTACCTATGTTATCATTTTCGTACAGGGAATGCACTAATTCGGACAAAAAAAGAATCGTCCAGGCCCCTGCCCTATCTTACGCGGCAGCAGCCCTAACGATTCTTCTTTTATACAAGCTTAATGCGTGGTCGGCGTCTCGCTGGCGATCTCTTCGGCCTGTCTTTTCAATTCCGGATCGCTATTCACGAGCATCTCGATCTGTCCCCAAGATTCCGCGGAATTGGCCGTTCCTGCGCTGCTTGCCGATGTCGGCTGAACAGACTGGGATTGACCGAATTTGCGGTTCATCACGGCGCCGATCGCTTTGCCTTTCACGGATGAAATGATATCCCCCGTTGCCGCACCGGCCCAAGCGACCATGCCCGGACGTTTCTTGGACAAGTATGCGGCTGCGGCCATGCCCGTAATTGTACCGATAATAAAGCCCGTCATTCTCATCTGCGCTAGTCCTCCTTCGATAACTGGGATACGCGATTAGTGTACCGCGGCGGAAAGCTGCGCATCCGCCACAAATTCAGGAAGGAGCGCCCGCGTATACGCGCGTATTTTCGAAATATGATACAAGGAGGGGCCGAACGGGTATTCCATTAAAATAACTTGTCACGAAAAATCGCATTTCGGGAGGATATACCATGCAAATGCCTACATATATGAGTAAATTCACTTCAATCCTCGCGTTCGTCGCGATTCTAAGCGCTTGCGGCAGCCCGGCCGAGCAGACAGTCGACCCGTCTCGCGCGAATGCCTCATCTTCCGCCGAACCCAACAAAGAAATCAGCGCGGCTCCGTCAAATGCAAACGCGGTTACGCCGTCTTCCAACGCCGCGAGGAGTAATGACCCGGTTCGCGATGGCGCTCCCACTTCCACTAAAGAGACGATTACCCTTCAGCCTGAGGTTCCCGAGGGTACGAAGCAGACGACGCTGCAATATACCATGAATGCCGCATATCGGTTCGAGCCCATCGCGGGATCCGAGGCTGCAAAGAAGGCCGTACTGCTCACGTTCGACGATGGGCCGAAGGACGAGACGACGCTGAAGGCGATGCTCGATACGCTGGATAAACACCATACGAAAGCGATCTTCTTCGTCAATGGCTACCGCGTTAAAGCGAAGCCTGAGCTGCTGAAACTGATTGCCAGCCGCGGCCAGACAATCGGCAACCATTCTTGGGATCACGTCGATCTGAAGAAAGAGGACGAAAAGACGGTTCGCAAACAAATCGGCGACGTTCAACAAATCGTCAAGAAAACAACGGGTCTAACGCCGCGATTCTTCCGTCCGCCCTTCGGCTCCGGGGGCGATCTCGTCAAGAAGATCGCCGCGGAATCCGAGCTGTTGTTCATGACCTGGTCTAACGGGTCGTTGGATTGGGATGCGAGCACGAAGGATAAGCCGGAGAAAGTCATTGCCAACGTCATGGAACAACTCCATCCCGGCGCGAACATCCTCATGCACGAACTGCCTTGGACGAAGGACGCGTTGGACAATTTGCTTACGCAGCTCAAAAACAAAGGCTATGCCTTCATCGATCCTGCCACAATCGACACGACTCCTACGACAAAGCCCGCAAAGTAACGATATGAACCTGGGCAGGGGCCGCAAGACGGAGCGGGAATTTCGAGGTGCCAAAGCCGCAGCTGACGAACATCCGGGGCGACGCCGTCTCGGATGTTCGTCGTTCTTCCCCGTTGTTGTACCAACCTCTCAAATACGTCCGTACATTCTTGGATGTGACCAGCGGACCGATAATTGGCAGGACGATTTGTCCACCGTGCGTATGTCCGGCCAAAATATAATCGATGCGGGCGGCCTGTTCCGGGAGCAGTCTATCCGCGATGACGGGATCGTGCGCCAGCAGCAGCGTGAACAAGTCGTCATTCGCTCCATCGCCGCCTAACGCCAATCGAACGTCCTCTCGGTTCGTGCGCGGGTCGTCTACGCCTGCCAACCTGATCGCGCCGCCTTCCGCTTGCTCCAGCAAGACGGCTTCGTTAGTCAGCAACCGTACGCCTTCTTCCCGCAGCATCACTTCCAAACTACGAATATCATCGTCGTAGTCATGATTGCCGTAGACTACATAAATAGGGGCGATATTCCGCAACGCGCGAATATTGCCCCTGCTTCTTTCCAGCGGAACCCCGCCTTCTCGCAAATCGCCGCCGATCAACACCAGTCCGATATCGCCGTATTGGGTGCACGCATCCACGACCGTTTGCGGAATCCGGTGTCCGTGAATATCCGAGACGAAGAGCAGCTTCACGCCGTCAAAGGAGGCAGGCAGCCTGCTTGACGAGATGGTCTGCTCATCCACTTGATACCGATGCGCATATCGATACATGGCATAAATCGCCACCGACAACCCGATGACAGCCGTCGCGGCCGCAATCGCCAAGCTATAGACCATATCGCTTCTTCCCCCACATCAGCAGGCCTGCCGCCAGCATAATAAACAAAAAGATAAGGACACGGTAAAACCAGTACGTGATTTTGTAACGATGGGACGGATACAAGTCGCGGCGCGAAGGGAGTTCCCCTTCCTCCGCCTGCCAGCCGTTCAGATCCGCGGAAGCGGCCGCGATCTCGGCCGATGCTTCCGTATCCGTGGGGCGTTGTCTATGCTTCGTTTCCGGTTCAAGCGGGCGTTTCCTGCCGAATTTCTCCACTCTGCTCATGCCTACTGTTCCCTCCGAAACCTGATAATCAAACCCATCACAGTATCAATCAGGAAGTGCGCCGCTATCGGCGCCCACAGCGTATCCGTCTGCTCGTAAATCCAACCTAAGCCGTAGCTGATCGAGAACACCAGCCCTGTCGGAATCCAATGCCGCAAATAGCGAACGTGAATAGCGGCGAATACAATGCTGGTCCAATACGGACCGATGAGATGCTGCACGCCTCCCCTGAATAAGGTTTCCTCGCAAACGGCGACAATAAACGACAGCAGTACGATGTGCCAGACCGCCCGGTTTCTAAATATGCGGTCATTCACGCCGCCGTCGTCGCCAACCTCTTCGGGGACGAATCGCGAGACGAGCAAATCGACGACGAGCACCGCCGCGGCCAAGCCGGCTCCCCAATAAAGGAAATCCCAAGCACCCGGACTGGAAAATAATAAAAATGGGTTTCCCCGCTGAAAAAATACCCATATCAAACCGATAATAAAAGTAACAGCTTGCGTGGCGTACAAATTGATGAGCAGCATGCGGTCGTCGATGTCGTCAATGGAGACGGTCCGCAATTTGAACTTGCTCAGGTCCAGCTTTTTCATACATTACCGCCTGTCTAAGTAGGTTCGTATTTTCTTTTGATTTGAATTCCCCTATACTAGTAGGACAATTGCTGCCGCGAAATTTGGCGAAAATTGGGACGAAGGAGATTACCATGGAGAAACGACTAACCCGATCAGAACTCATTTTTAGCCTCGGTTTCATCTTTATGCTCGTCGTAGCCGTGGGCGCTTTCTTCTACGGAGCCAAGATCGGCGCCGAGAAGACCGAAGCGAAGTATGTAGAGCAGGCGAAACATCTCACCGGCGCCGCGGCAAAGCCTGGCTCGTACCCTCAGCAAGATCTGGTCTCCTTCTATCATACTGTATTTTTACCTTATCGTGAATTTCAATCCGAGTGGTATAAGACGATGGAGAAGATGAACTCCGGCCAGCTCGCCGAGCCGGCATCGGCGCTAAAGGAGCTCTCGAGCCTCGCCAAACAGAAATACGCGCAAGCCCAGACGGCTTCCGTCGCCAGTTCTTCCCCGCTTCTGCAGCAAGCCCAGGTCGAGATTCTGAAAGGGCTGAAGCTGCTCGGCGAAGCCGCAAGCCGCGGCGCCGTGTCGTCCAAGGACGTCGAGACGGACGAGCTGCTCGTCGCGCTCAAGAAAGACTCCTACTATAAGGAAGGCGTCGAGCAACTCATGTCCGGCCAGCTGGACTACTACCAGTCCATGCTCCGTTGGAGCAACACGGTGAACAAGAAAATTCCGGCTACCTACGAGCCTGCGTCGATTCTCGGCATTAACCAGTGGAAAACGCTCCCCCTTACGGTGAAGAACAAGCTGATGGCCGATCACATGAAAGCGAGAATGCTCATGACGTCGTATTATCCGCAGGATCTGGTATCCGCGGTCGATGACTACATTATGTCGGGCGAAGCGGCCAAAATGAAAATGAAATCGGTCGATGCCGTCGTCGATTTGCTCGTCAACGCCAACGCCGTTCGTTCAGGCGATTTCCTGAGCAGCAAAGCGAAAGTATACGGGAAGGAAACGATCCCCCAGCTCCCCTTCTTCTATCCGGAAGAAAACTGATGCATTGGATCGCTCAATCGTATTGAAATCCCAGAAGTTCGGCTACGGCCGCCATTCCGCCTTCAACGTTGCGGAGGCGGCTGTAGCCTTTTTCGCTCATATAAGCGCAGACGCGGTCGCTCCGGATTCCATGGGCGCAGATTATATATAACTCTTCCTCCGGATCCAATTCGTCAAGACGGACCGGGATCGTCTGCATCGGTATCCAAGTCGATTGTTCCAAATGATAGTAATCCCATTCTTCTTTCTCGCGTACGTCGATAATTCGCGAACGTTTGATTTCGCCCGTTTCCAACGATTCGACAAATTTTTCAGAACTGATTTGCAGCCATTCTGCCATGCGAAACACCTCGGTTTTTAGCCTTCATTTGCCCTTGATCATAACGAAATTTTCACAAATGGGCAAGTTTCGGCATTGATTTTATCCACAAGGTTGCTATAAAATAGTAGAGACCATAGCAGTTCGGTGTTCGTAAAATCGAACATTCTCGGCATCTTTCGCCAAAACGTTCGAGTTTACGGTCATGATTGAAGTGGATAGCATGCCAGACTCTCGCCCCGCTCTACATAGCGGCTTGCGAGGGTTTTTAGCATATGCGACTCCGCCGCACCCGAATCAATCCGCAGACTCGCTTGCTTTAAATCGTTAATCGGTCAAAGCAATGCCGGGACGCGGGAATAACGCTCAGGAGGCACGTTCACATGTTCAAAGTATTGGTATCAGATCCGATCAGCGATCTCGGGATCCAGAAGCTTGTGGAAGCTACCGACGTCGCTGTTGACAAAAAACCCGGCCTTAGCGAGGATGAGCTCATCGCCATTATCGGCGAATATGACGCCCTGCTGGTCCGCAGCCAAACACGGGTAACCGCCCGCGTCATGGAAGCAGGCAAACAGCTGAAGGTCGTCGGACGCGCTGGCGTCGGGGTCGACAATATCGACCTGGAAGCGGCAACGCAGCGCGGCATTATCGTGATCAACGCGCCAGATGGCAACACAATTACGACCTGTGAACACACCTTCGCGATGATGATGGCGGTTGCGCGCCATATTCCTCAAGCCTATCTCAAGACGGTCGGCGGCGTATGGGACCGCAAATCGTTCGTCGGCGTCGAGCTTCGCGGCAAGGTGCTGGGCGTACTCGGCATGGGCCGCATCGGCAGCGAAGTCGCCAAGCGGGCCAAAGCGTTCGGCATGGACATCTGGGGCTACGACCCGTTCATGACGGAAGAACGCGCGGAGCAGCTGGGCATTCGCCTCTCCACCGTAGACGATATCGTCCGCAACGCTGATTTCATGACGGTACATACGCCGCTCACGCCTGAGACGCGGCATATGATCGGAAGCGCCCAATTCGAAGTCATGAAGAAGGGCATGCGTATCGTCAACTGCGCGCGCGGCGGCATCATCGACGAGCTCGCGCTCGTGGAAGCGATCGACCAAGGCATCGTGGCCGGCGCGGCATTCGACGTATTCGAAGTCGAGCCTCCTGCTGCCGACCATCCGTTCCTGAATCATCCGAAAATCATCGTGACGCCGCACCTTGGCGCCTCTACCGTGGAAGCCCAAGAGAACGTTGCGATCGACGTATCCGAGCAAGTGCTGAACATTCTGCGCGACGCGCCGTTCACGAACGCGGTGAACATGCCTCCGATTCCCGCAACGCTGCTGAAGACGCTGCAGCCGTACTTCGCACTCGGCGAGAAGCTCGGCAGCTTCGCGGCCCAGCTGACGGAAGGCGCGGTATCGGAGATTAAAGTCAGCTACTCCGGCGAACTGGCGGACGTGGATACGCAGCCGCTTACCCGCTACATCGTGCGCGGCGTGCTGGCTCACCACCTCGGTCGCGAGCAGGTAAACGTCGTCAACTCGATGCACCTGGCGAAGGAACGCAGCGTCAACATCATCGTCAACAAAACGAAAGAATCGCGCGACTTTACGAACTTGGTCTCCGTCAGCCTTCGCACGAAGGCCGAAGAGCGTCTTGTCGCCGGGACGCTGCTGACCGGTTACGGTCCGCGCGTCGTGCAAATCGACAAGTTCCCGGTCGACGTCGCGCCGGAAGGCAATCTCGTGCTCGTCTCGCATAACGATAAACCGGGCATCATCGGTAAAATCGGTACGCTCTTCGGCAACAACGACGTCAACATCGCCACGATGCAAGTTGGCCGTCAGCTCGCCGGCGGCAGCGCCATCATGGTGCTCACCGTCGACAAAGCGGCGCCGAAGGAACTGCTCGCCGAAGTTACGGCATTGCCGGATTTGAACAAAGCAAAAGAGATCACTCTTTACTAATTCTTCATATGGCATTGTGCCGAGCGCTGTCTCCTCCGAGACGGCGCTTTTTTGACATATCAAGCGGAGAATTCGCCCCCCCCCCCCCCCCCCCCGCCCGGATGGTGGCAGAGTTTGTCGGGGTGCTGGTGTCGACGTTTTGGCCGAACAAGATTTGTCGGCTTGCTTCAACAAAAAAAGCACACCGAATCGGTGTGCTTAAACAAATTCTAAGTCGCTTCGACAGGAAGCAGCAGCGTGAAGGTGGTTCCTTGGCCGATCTTGCTTCGGGCTTCGATCTTGCCGCGATGCGCCTCGATAATGTTCTTGACGATCGCCAGGCCAAGCCCCGTGCCACCGCCGCCTGACGTAGCTCCGCGCTTGCGGGCTTTATCCGCCTTGTAGAAGCGTTCGAAGATGAAGGGCAAATCTTCTTCAGGAATGCCTTCGCCTTCATCGGCTATGCCTAACGACACCCAGCTTTTGCCTTCCAGGACGGTATAGCTGCCAGTCAGTCGGATGTTCGCCCCGGCGCTCGTATGCCGCAACGCATTGTCCAACAGGTTGGTCAGCACTTGCTCCAGCCGATCCTCGTCTCCTGCTTGGATATCCAGCTCTTCCTCGTCCATCGACAATTCCAGCTTGATGCCCCGTTCTTTGGCATACACGTTGAACTTCCGGTGAACCCGGCGCAGCAGCGCCGACAAGTCGACATGAACCGGATTCATCTCCATATGTCCGGCTTCCATCCGGGCCAGATCCAGTAAATCCTTCACCAGTCGTCCCATGCGCAGCGATTCGTCGTGAATCACCTGCACGAGCTCCTGCCGCTCTTCGGGGGAGCTGGCAATGTCGTCCAGCAGCGCTTCGCTATAGCCCTGCAGCATGGAGAGCGGCGTCCGGATTTCGTGCGATACGTTCGCGACGAAATCGCGGCGAAGCTTCTCGAGCTTGGACTCCTCGGTGACGTCCCGCATGACGGCAACCGCGCCGCGAACGGATTCATGCGACTTCAGCGGAGCCATAACGATCGACCATACGCCGCTCTGGACATGGAGCTTGTCCGTCATATCCCGGCCTTTGCGAAGCACGTTCCGATAGATCTCGAATAGCGGGATGGGCACTTGATTGCGAACCCGGTATTTGCCCGACGCTTCCGCTTCGGACCAATCGAGCGCGCTCCACCGGTCCAGCAGCTGCTGACCGGGCGGGTTCGAAAGAATGACCGCCCCTTCCGCGTCAAACGTGATCACCGCGTCCGCCATGCTGCGAAGCACGCTCGCCAAATGATCCTTCTCATGGTTCAAGTCACGGATAAGCGTATCCAGTTCCTGCGCCATATGGTTAAACGTATCTGCCAGGTCTCCAATCTCGTCGTTCGAACGAACGGAGACGCGCGTCCGGTACTCGCCGTTGGCGATCAGGTCCGCCGCTTTCTTCATCTGGATGAGCGGCTGCGTGATCTTCGTCGATAGAAAAAAGGCAAAAAAAGTGGACAACAGAAACCCGATTATGCACGTGTAAACGAACAGTACCTTGACCCGGTGCGAGGTCGTATCATCGAACTGCAAATCGATATACTGAAGCAGAAACCCGCCCAATATGAGCAGGACGACGGCTACCAGCCCGATGATCGTCATCCATAGCTTACCGACAACACTGCGCCATAGCGGTCCTAGCATTGGTTACTTCGGAACCTCCAGCTTGTAGCCGACGCCCCACACGGTCGTGATCATGGAGGCCGCGTCCGGCGATACTTTGTTCAGCTTCTCGCGCAGCCGCTTCACGTGCGTATCGACCGTGCGAAGATCGCCGAAGAACTCGTAGTTCCAGACATCCTTCAGCAGCTCTTCGCGGGAGAATACTTTGTCCGGGGAAATCGCCAAATAATGCAGCAGTTCGTATTCCTTCGGCGTCAGGCTGACCTCGTGGCCGCCTGCCATGACGCGGTGCGCATCATGCTCGATGATCAGATGCGGGAACACGATGTTATTGCTGGTGAGCGTCTCCTTCGACAGGAACGCGGTCGCCGACGAACGGCGTAGAATCGCCTTCACCCGGTAGATCACTTCGCGCGGGCTGAACGGCTTTACGACATAGTCGTCGGCGCCGACTTCAAACCCTTGCACGCGGTTCATCTCCTCGCCTTTGGCGGTGAGCATGATTACCGGCGTCGCCTTCACCTGACGGAGCCGGGAACACACCTCGATGCCGTCAATGCCGGGGAGCATGACGTCAAGCAGGATGAGATCAAAATCTTTGCCGCTGGCCATCCGAAGCGCGCTTTCCCCGTCTTCCGCTTCTTCGATGACGTAACCTTCCTTCTCCAAGTACATTTTCAACAATCTGCGGATACGTTCTTCATCGTCTACGACGAGAATACGGTGCTGCTGTTCGGACATGGCGTACCGGCCCCTTTACGACTTTAGTCTAATTATTCTACGCCCGCGTACGAGTGCAGGCCGACAAGTACAAGATTGACACCCACGAGGGTAAACATGACGACGATAAATCCGATGACCGCAAGCCAAGCCGACTTCTCGCCGTGCCATCCGCGGGAAAGACGCAGATGCAGGTAAGCCGTGTAGTACAGCCACGTGATGAGCGCCCATACTTCCTTCGGATCCCAGCCCCAGAATCGCGACCAAGCCAGATAAGCCCAAATCATCGCGAAGATGAGACCGCCCAGCGTAAAGATCGGATAGCCGATGGCGATGATCCGGTAGCTGATTTCGTCCAGGTCGTCTGGATCCATCCCCCGCGTGAGCGGATGAATGACCGCGCCGATCGGTTTGCGAATGATGATCCGAATTATGGCGTAGAGAATAAGGCCAATAATAATCGACCATACGATCGTATTCCACTTGCGCGCGGCATCGACGCCTTTCATCCAATGCGGCGTCTCGAATACGCCGTCCTTCAAGCCGAGGAACGAATCCATCTCCTGAACTTGGCTATTATAGGGTTTGAAGATCGGCGGCAGCTTATATGCGACCGTGTCGGTCTCGGTGCTCTCGACGCCCGCGTCGCTAATGTGTACGTTCTCTTGCAGGAATGTGGCCTCATAGCCGGCCGCGCGGAAACCGAATACGCTGATCAAATAACCGACCATTATTACCGCGATGACCATCAGCACCTCGACCCAACGCTGGGAACGGCGGGCGCGCGGCCCTTTCTCCCGGAAGTCGACGATGCGCAACAGCTGCAGCAACGCGACCGCGAAGCCGACCGCGAGGAACGCTTCGCCGAGCGCGACCGTCGTGACGTGAATTTTCAGCCACGGCGATTGGAGCGCCGGAATGAGGGGCTGCACTTCCTGCGGGAAAACCATCGCGTACGCGACGATAATTACGGTGAGCGGCAGCGTGAATAGGCCGATCAAATGCTTCCGGTAGATGGCATACGTCACGACGAACGCGAGCATAATCATCATGGCGAAGAACGACATGAACTCGTACATGTTGCTCGTCGGAATATGACCGCCGCCGATCCAGCGCGTAATGAACGACGTCGCATGGCTAACCAAGCCAAGCAGGGAGATCGCGTACGATATTCTGCCCCACTTGCGGATGTGCTTCTCGGGATCCCGTTTGGTCAACCGCGCGCCCGCGATCGTTACCCCGTATGAGATAAACCCGAGACAATATAGGAAGAACGCGACGAGAAAAACGTCGCTGCTGAAATTAAGCAAAGCGTTCAAGACCGATTACCTCCGTTATCGAGCGACTTGGGCTCTACGTCGATTCCCGTCCGCTTCAGAACGGCGGCGACGTCGCCACGCATGCCGTGAAAGTTTTTGTTCGTGTGGGCGCCGAGCAGCAACCGCCCGTTGTCCACTCTCAGCCAAATCCGGCGATGATGCCAGTACGAGCCGAGGAAAACGCCGAAGATCCAGATACCGGCGCCGACCCAAATATACGGCATCGCTTTGTCGATCCGGATATTAAGGGTGCTGGACATGCCCGCGAAAGTAACGCCCTCCATGGACGGCACCTTAATCTCGAACCGTTCGGCCAGTTCGCCGTTGATCTTGTCTTGGCTGAACGTGACCCGATCGTTCTGCTTGACGAAGTAGATGTACGGTTCGCCCTTCTCCGCGAGGCCGGGGCCCTTGAGCATGAAAATAAACGCCGGCGCATTAGGCTCGTCCGACTTCGTGCGCGGATTGCCCGCCTCGTCGATCGCGAAATCCAAATACTTCGAATTCAACTCGAGCGTGTACGGGCCCAATTCATAATTCAGCTCCGGGCTGCGCATCGACAGCTTGAACGGCCCGTAAGTTTCGCCCGTCTGCTTGTTGACCAGAACCGGGTTCACCGCGGCGATCTTCGCCGTATCGTCGTAACCGTACTGATAAATATTCAAGCCCTTGTAAGACAGGGCCTCGTTGACGATAATACCATGGCGCATGACCTCCTGCAGAACCGGTTCCTTGGTCGGATCCTCGCAGTCGGCAGCGCACGTATAGAGCACCGCGTCCGTCTTGAACAGCTTGGGTCTCGCCGTTCCTTTCAGGCCCTCCGGCAGCTCTTCGTCCGTGTAATAGTCGATCGTGAATTTCTCGTTCTTGATGTAATAATCCGTCTCCGGGATCTGAAGCGTTTCGCCTTCCCGGATCGCCATGTAGTTGTCCATCGACCAGCCGGGCATCGAACGCAGCAGCACCGCGATGAGGAAGACGATGAGCCCGATATGGTTAATGTAAGGCCCCCAGCGGCTGAACCGATTCTTCTCGGCCAACAGCGCGGAGCCTTCGCGCTTGACCCGGTATCGCTTGCGCTTTAGTTCTTCCTCCGCTCGCGCCGTCCAGCTCTCGGCCTCTTGCGCCAATTCGCCTTCGTACACGGTACGCTGTCGTCTGAGGAATTGCTCGTGCTTGCGTACTTGCTGTTTGCTGAGCGCCTTGTACAGCGGCAGCACCCGGTCAAGACTGCAAATGACGAGCGACGTGCCGATCATGACGAGCAGGAGCGTAAACCACCAGGATTCGTATGTATGCGAGAAACCGAGCTTATAATACCATTCGCCGACCCATCCGTATCGCTCCTCGTAATACGTGGAAGGATCGAACGAGATAAAGGCGCTTTCCTGCGTGAACACGGTGCCGATCATAGCCCCGATCAGCGTGATGACGATGAGCCACACCGCGATTTTGACCGACGAGAAAAAATTCCATACCCGGTCGATCACGCTCGGATTGACCTTCTGCGAACGCCTGGCCGCCCCGTCGTAGCGCATCTCGAGCGGCGCGTGCGAGGTGGCCTCGGCTTCCTCGAGCGGGTTGCCGCAGCTCTCGCAAAGCACAGTGCCGACCGGATTCTGGTGGCCGCATTCGCATTTGGTGTTCTTAAAAGATAACAACGTGTACACCCTCCTCCGGGTCAGGACTGAAGCAGTTTCGTGACGCGCGAATCAATGTCCTTCTCCGTCATACCGCCAACGAATACGTCCATGACCGTACCATCGGGCTTAACGAAGAACGTCGTCGGAAAGGACTTCACGCCGTATTCCGCCATTATCTTGCGCCCTTTGTCGAGAAGAATGTCGTACGTTACGCCGTACTGCCGGGCGAAATGATTCGCCGTCAGCTGGTCCTCGCCCAGATTGATGCCGATAATTTCGAACGGCTGCCCCTGCCCGGTCCACTTCTCGTATTGTTTCTGCAAATCGGGCGTTTCGGTTACGCAGGGCGGGCAGAACGTGCCCCAGAAGTTAATGACGAGCGCCTTGCCCTTGTAGTCCTCCAGCTTGTGGGCGGCACCGTCCGTACCGAGCAGCGCGAATGCCGGAGGCGCTTCCCCTTTGCGAACCAAGCCGTCCTCGGACGAAAAAAGCGCCTTGCCGATTGCGTAGCCGCCGAGCAGCAAGACCCCGATAAAAATGACGATTTGCGTCGTTCTGCGGTATTTCCCCATTGTTGTGCGTCACCGACCTTGCCATGTTGAACTTGAGTTCCGATTTCATTATAACGAAAATCGGACGGCAGTTAGATTGCCGTCGCGACGCTATTTTTGAATTTTATGTGTCTTGACCGCGATATCCCGAAGCTCCTGCACTTCCTTTGGCGTCAAATGGCGATATTTGCCTCGTTGCAGGTTCATGAGCCCGAGTTCGCCGAAGCGAATCCGTTTCAGGCGGGACACGGGATGGTTGATCGCATCGAACATCCGGCGAACCTGACGGTTGCGTCCCTCGTAAATCGTGATCATGATCGTCGCCTGCTTCTTCTCCGGATCCACGTCTTGGTATTCGACCTCCGCGGGCTGCGTCATGCCGTCTTCCAACTTGATCCCCTTCTGCAGCTTCTCGAGCGCCGTGCCGTGCGGGACGCCTTTAACCGTGGCCAGGTAAGTCTTCGGCACGTGGTGGCTCGGATGCGTAAGCAGGTTCGCGAATTCGCCGTCGTTGGTCAGAATCAGCAAGCCTTCCGTATCATAGTCCAAACGACCTACCGGATAGACGCGCTCCTTGATGCCCGGCAGGAAATCGGATACGATTTTGCGGCCTTGCGGATCGCTCGCGCTCGTAATGACGCCCTTGGGCTTGTTCATCATCAAATAGAGCTTCTGCTCGCCGCGGATCGGCTTTCCTTTCACGGTAATGACGTCCGTTGCCGGATCTGCCTTGACGCCTAGCGTCGTAACCGTTTCCCCGTTCACTTCGACCAACCCGGCCAAAATCAATTCTTCGCATTTGCGGCGCGACGCGACGCCCGCTTGCGCCAATATTTTCTGTAATCGTTCCACTTTCTTTCACCTCACCTTTCATCATACCCTAAAATCGACAAAGAAGAAAAGCCGGGCCGCGAAAAGAGCCCGTTTTACGTCGATGCGCCTCGGGGCGCGGCAGACGTAAACGGGCTTTGGCTCAACGAGCCTATATTAATTAACCGAATATGTACAAGCAAATGAAAATCGCGGCGAGGAAACCTACGATGTCCGAGAATAAGCCGACCTTGAGCGCATAGCGGCTTTTGCGGATGCCGACGGCGCCGAAGTAAACGGTCAACACATACAGCGTCGTGTCCGTGCTGCCCTGGATGGTGGACGCGATGCGGCCGATCATGGAATCGGGTCCGTGCGTCTTGATCAGCTCGGTCGTGAATGCGAGCGACCCCGCGCCGGTGATCGGCCGGAGCAGGCCAAGCGGGAGCACTTCGCTAGGAATGCCCAACTGATCGAATAAGGGACGTATAAGAGCAATAAGCAGATCCATCGCGCCGGAAGCCCGGAACATGCTGATGGCGACCATCATGCCGACCAAATGCGGAATAATATTAATCGCGGTGCCGAATCCGTCCTTCGCGCCGTCCAAGAAGCTCTCGTAAACGGGAACTTTGCGAAAAGCCGCGTAGAGCGGGATAAAAACGATCATAAACGGAATCGTCCAGGCCGATATCGTCGTAATCCAACCGTACATGCCGCGCTCACCCCTTTCCGCCGGAGACCGGCGGCGCGGCTGTTATCGAGGCGATCGTGCCGCCCCCTGAACCAGCCGCGTGAGACGACATTGAAGGATCCCGCCCGACGCTTCGCGGACCGCTTCGGTCGCCGCTGATCGGCGGTTTGCTTCGATACCGATACCAACGGTCGGCCAGAACGGCCGCCGCCGTCGCGACGGCCGTCGCCGCGAGCGTCGTGCCGACGATCTCCGCGGGATGCGCCGAGCCGTACGTCATGCGGATCGCGATAAGCGTCGTCGGCACAAGCGTGATGCTCGCGGTGTTCAGGGCAAGCAGCGTGCACATCGCCGGCGTCGCCGTTTCCTTATCGGGGTTCAGCTTCTGCAGCTCCTGCATCGCCTTGATGCCCATCGGCGTCGCCGCGTTGCCAAGACCTAGAATATTGGCGCTCATGTTGCTCATGATGTAACCGAGCGCCGGATGACCTTTCGGAACATCGGGAAACAAGAAGCGCACGACCGGCTGAAGCAAAGCGGCCAGCTTGTTCAGCAGGCCGCCCTCCTCTGCCACGCGCATGAGTCCCATCCAGAATACCATGACGCTGATCAAGCCGAAGCTGACCGAGACTCCGTTCTTCGCGCCGTCGAACGCGGCTTCGGTCAAGAGCTCCATCCGGCCGTTGACGACTGCCGCCACGAAGCTCGCCGTGATGAAGA
Organism: Paenibacillus methanolicus; assembly: GCF_008124765.1. Classification (GTDB taxonomy): domain Bacteria; phylum Bacillota; class Bacilli; order Paenibacillales; family Paenibacillaceae; genus Paenibacillus_Z; species Paenibacillus_Z methanolicus. The sequence continues at coordinate 408,274 of NZ_VNHS01000002.1, forward strand.
ACAGCCATATCCAATTGACCATTAAATGGCCTCCTTCCCCCCAAACAAAACTTTAAGCACCTGCTTAAGCGAACTTGCGAACACGTAGGTCCAGGGCTCGTTCAGCCGCGCTGTCCGGTCGGCGCTCGACCAGGCCGGTTTCTCCGGCAGGTCGATTCGCGGGCCGTCCGGATCGTATACAGGCGTCTCGGCGATTTTCTTCGCGCCCAAATACCACTCGATCCGCCCCCGCTCGCCCAGCGTATAATCCATGGTCATCGGGCTAACGAGCACCAGCTTATTCGTTAGCTGCGCCCGCTCGCCCTTGCCGAACGGGTAGCGGAACGTGCGCCCCGCGGCTAACGGCTGACCGGCGATCGGCTGCCCTTTGCGCACCACCTCGTCAAGCGGGAAGTTCGCGAATCCCCAATCCAGCAGACGACTATGATCGACCCAATCGCTTCGGTCGCTGAGCGTGACCGCGGCCAGTTGCTGGGTGTCGCGCGTAGCCGAGCTGACGAGACAGCGCAGCGCCGCTTTCGTGTAGCCGGTCTTGACGCCGTCCGCGCCTTCATACATATTGAGCATCTTGTTTTTATTCATCCATTTGTAGTCCCGGCCGGAGGCGAGTTTCCCTTTCGTCTTCACGATTTCCTTGAACACCGGGTTGTGCATCGCGTAAGCCGTCAGCTTGGCCAAGTCGTTCGCCGTCGAGTAATGGCCCTTCTGGTCCAAGCCGCTCGGATTCATGAACTGGCTGTTCATGAGCCCGATCATCTTCGCCTTCTCGTTCATCAGATAGACGAAGCCTTCCTCCGATCCGCCGACATGTTCGGCGATCGCCGTCGCCGCGTCGTTGCCGGAGCGCAGCATCAGCCCATAAAGCATTTCCTCCAGCGTCATTTCTTCGCCCAACTTCAGATAGATCGAGGAGCCTTCTTTGCCTGCCGCTCTTTTGCTCGTTTTGACCTTATCGGTCAGCTTGCCATGCTCGATCGCGACGATCGCGGTCATGATTTTGGTCAAACTCGCGATCAACATCGGCTTATCGCCGTCTTCGCTATATAAAATCCGGCCCGATTCAACGTCGATCAGCGAGGTCGCCTGCGCGTTCGTATAGATCGGCGGCGCCGCAGCGGCTTTGGCCGCCGGCAGAAACGGCATGCCTGCGCACGCTATTGCTAACGCAAGCATGGCGGTTATCCAAGGGCGTGGGATGAATTGCCTCATATAGAGTGATCCTCCTTGTGTCGTGGACGCACGGAAGCGCCGGGTCTTGTACAGTATATGTGCGCGGGACAAGGTTATTCCGTTATGCCGCGGATGCCTGACTCAGCGGCGCGCGCGAACAGCAAAGAAACGCCGAAAACAAGAAAACTGCTCGTCAGAGCAGTTCCCTTTGTAGCTTGGCGCACTAGATGATATGCCCATCCGTGGTGTTGATCGTATCGATATAGACCGAAGTCGTATCCTCCATTTGGTTGCCGCCGTTCTTCTTGAACATGCCCTGCAGCTTGTCGAATACTTGCGGCGCGGACTCGATTACGCGCTCCACCAGATGGGTCTGGCTGTCCAGCGGCACGACGCGCACGCCTTGCGCGCCGACGACTAGGAACGCGATCGGCGTGATCGACACGCCGCCGCCGCTGCCGCCGCCGAACGGCATGCTGACGAGCGAGTTGTGGGCGTCCGCCGTGGCGTGACTTCCGGTCTGCGTCTGATCCGCCAAATTACCGAGGCGGATGTCGCTGCCGCCGGCTACGAAGCCGAAGCCGACTTTCGAGATCGGCATAATCACGCTGCCGTCAGGCGTCTGTACCGGATCGCCAACGATCGTGTTGACGTCGACCATTTCCTTGATATTTTCCATGGCCGTCTGCATTAGACCTTGTATCGGGTGCTCATTCATCGTTGTAGGCCCTCCTTCGGCTCATCGTAACATTGTTGGTTTCCTGCCCTATCATCATGCCCTGTCGCTTCGCATCTTATGTGGACGCGCGCCGGGCGTCACGCGCGGAGCAATATCCGCTGCCAGCCGACCAATCCGCGGAAAATGCCGCGCATATGGCGCATTTTAAACAGTAAATATATCCCTGCGAAGATCATATAGCCGAATCTCAGCTTGACGGTGAAATGCCACTCGGTGGAAAAATGTGCCGACGCATATACCGGCTCTACGCTGATTTGAGGCTCCGTTTTCAACCGAATCATCTGGGAGAGGACGCCGATCCCCGTCGTTTTGATCGTCCACACCATCCCGGTCGCCATCGCCGTCCACATCGCGTCGCCCGTGCCGACCGCCGTACGCCATCTCCATTCCGTCAAATGAACGTGGCCCAGCGTCGTCTTCACCCAGCCCAAGAGCGAATCCGTCTGCTTGAGCAGCATGTTCATCCAATCGATCGATTGAAATACGGTGTGCGCATCGACTTTATCCTTCGTGACTTGCTCGCTGTCGCCGCCCATATTTTGCTTCGACTTCTCTTCTTTGACCTCGACGCTAAGCCCGTTCATCTTCATGATCGGCATTTCCCAATGGTAATGAATAAGCCCTAATAACCCGCGCACCCGCAGCTCGGCGTGATCGTCGGTCCCGATCCGTTTGAGCGTTCCCCGAATGACGATGCGGGACATAAGGGCAGAACCGATCAGCAACAAAAAAAGACCTGCCGTGATCCACCAGCCGAACGGATAACCAAGCATGGGCGATTCCCCCTCTGCTTCCTGTTATAGTCGGCTATAGTATGGATCAAGCGTACAGATCTCATGCGCATCGCGGTCTTGCCTGCTAGCGTCGTTCTACTTCTTATCCGCCTCGGCCTGCGGCATCTCTTCGAGCGTCATTTGGCGTTCTTCCAACTTCTCGAACAACAACTGCGTCTGTTCGTCCAGCGAGTCGTCGTCCACCGATGCCGGCTCCGGCAGCGATTCCAGACTGGGCAAGCTGAAGTAGTCGAGGAACGACTTCGTCGTCCCGTACAGAATCGGACGTCCGATGGCTTCGGCGCGCCCCACTTCTTCGATCAAGTCTTTGGACACGAGCGTCGCGATGGCGCGGTCGGTCTTCACGCCGCGGATCTCCTCGATATCGATGCGCGTAATCGGCTGCCGGTAGGCCACGATCGACAACGTCTCGAGCGCCGCCTGGGATAGGCTCGAGCGGGTCGGCGAATACGCCATCCGTTCGAAATACGCCGCGTGATCCGGGTTCGTCGTCAACCGGAAAGCTCCGGCGACGAGCGACATCTGAATGCCCCGTTTCTTCTTTTTCAACTCAGCCATCAGCTCTTTGGCGATATCGTGGGCAACGGCGGCGTCCGTTTGTAAAATGTCGGCTAGCTGCTTGGCGGTCAAGCCCTCGTCCCCCGCCATGAACAGCAAGCCTTCAATAACTGTCTTCCACTTCGAGTAATCCACCTTCTGCCGCTTCCCCTCTCCAATTGATTACGATATCGTCAAACAGCCCATGCTGATAGCAACGGATATGTTTCATCTTCATGAGCTCGAGCAGGGCGAGGAACGTCACGACGATCTCGTGACGGCTCATCTCCTGATTGATCAATTTCGAGAATCGGACCGTCTCGTGCTGCCGTAGCACTTCGACAATGTCGCGAATGCGGTCCTTCACCGAGATTTCGTCCCGGTGCACGGTCGCGACCACGTTGCGGCGCGAGGCGCGCTTCAGCGCCTTCTGGAACGCCTTAATCAGATCGCCGATATGCAGCCCTTTCACCGGGTTGTCCGGAATGACCGGCATATAAGGCGTCAAATCCTCGGCTTCCTTCGTATACACGAGACTCCGCGCGAACTCCATGCCGCGAAGTTCCTCCGCGATCTGCTTGAATTTCCGATACTCCACGAGCTTGGCGATCAGCTCGTCGCGCGGATCGAGCTCGCCTTCGTCCTGCCAGTAGTCGAATTCTTCTTCGATGACCGGAGGTTTCGGGAGCAATTGCTTGCTCTTAATCGACAGCAGCGTGGCCGCCATGACGAGAAACTCGCTGGTTACCTCAAGCTCCAGCTCCTGCATCGCATTCAAGTAGTCCATATATTGATCCGTGATTTCGCTGATGGACACCTCGTGAATGTCGATCTCCGCCTTGTCAATCAAGTGAAGAAGCAGGTCAAGCGGACCCTCAAAAGATTCCAGTTTGTATGTCACCGACATGTTGCGGCTGCCTCCTGCGTGAAATATGCTTACGTTCCGGGCTTATATTAGCCTTTGAGCGCCTTCGTCAGATTCGCCATCTCGATGGCGCTGACCGCCGACTCCCAGCCTTTGTTGCCCGCCTTCGTTCCCGCGCGCTCGACCGCCTGTTCGATCGAGTCCGTCGTCAACACGCCGAAAATCGTCGGCACGCCGGTCTTCAGTCCTACCGCCGCCACGCCTTTGGCCGCTTCATTGCAAACGAAATCAAAGTGCGGCGTTGAGCCGCGAATGACCGCGCCGAGCGTAATAACGGCGTCGTATTTGCCGCTCTCCGCCATCTTCTGCGTAATCAACGGGATCTCGAATGCGCCCGGTACCCATGCGATCTCGACTTCGCTATCGTCCACGCCATGACGCTTCAAGGCGTCCAGTGCGCCGCTCAACAGCTTGCTGACGATAAATTCGTTGAAACGGCCGACGACGATTCCGTAGCGCAGCCCTTGCGAAACTAAGTGCCCTTCGTATACATGCGGCATAATATCCGTCATCCTCTCATAGTTCGTGTAACGCTGAATGCTGCATTCCCAATCTTCGATTGGGAGCGCAAACCAATCAGCTTCATGATCGCTGAAAGCTGCATTCCCAATCTTCGGATTGGGAACGCAAACCAATCAGCTTCAAATTTTAGATTTCAAACTCGAGCAAATGGCCGAGTTTCGTCTTCTTCGTATGCAAGTAGTCCGAATTGTCCGCCTTCGTTTCCGTCTGAATCGGAACGCGCTCCACCACTTCGAGCCCGTAGCCCTCCAAACCGCGAATCTTGCGCGGATTATTCGTCATCAGCCTCATTTGGCTAACGCCAAGGTCTTTCAAGATTTGCGCGCCGATGCCGTAATCGCGCAGGTCGGGGGCGAATCCCAATTTAATATTCGCGTCGACCGTGTCGAATCCCTGCTCCTGCAGCGCATAGGCTTTCAATTTGTTGATAAGCCCGATGCCTCGGCCTTCCTGGCGCATGTACAGCAGCACGCCGCTGCCCGCCTCCTCGATCTGCCGGAGCGCCGCGGCCAGTTGCGGCCCGCAGTCGCAGCGGTGAGAGTGGAACGAATCGCCGGTCAGGCATTCGGAATGCACCCGCACGAGCGTCGGTTGATTCGAGGCAATATCGCCTTTTACGAGCGCCACATGCTCCTTGCTATCGACGTCGTTCGTATACGCGACGGCACGGAACGTGCCGAAGTCCGTCGGGAGATTCACGTCCACGGCGCGGTGCACGAGCTTTTCCTTCTTGTTGCGGTATTCGATCATGCCCTCGATGGAGATTAGCTTCAACCCGTGGCGCTTCTTGAACTCTACTAGGTCCATCAATCTCGCCATCGTGCCGTCTTCCTTAATAATCTCGCAAATAACGCCGGCAGACGCGGAACCGCACATCCGCGCCAGGTCGATGGCCGCTTCCGTATGCCCAGCCCTGCGCAGCACCCCGCCGGCTCTGGCGATGAGCGGGAAAATGTGACCGGGGCGGCGGAAGTCGGACGGCTTGGCGGACGGGTCGATAAGCGCTTGAATCGTCTGCGACCGTTCGCCGGCCGATATCCCCGTCGAGGTCGTGACGTGATCGACGGACACAGTGAAGGCCGTCCCGTGATAATCGGTATTATGCGTGACCATCGGCGGCAGATCCAGCTCCTCCGCCCGCTCCTGCGTAATCGGCACGCACACGAGCCCGCGCGCTTCGGTAATCATGAAGTTGATGACCTCCGGCGAAGTCTTGTCCGCAAGCGCGATCAGATCGCCTTCGTTCTCCCGGTCTTCGTCGTCCACCACGATTATGCACTTGCCTTCGCGCAAATCCCGCAGCGCGTCTTCAATCGGGTCGAATATCGTTTGGTCCGTTGTCATGCCTGTTCACTCTCCCTAGAAAAAGCCGTTCTCGGCGAGAAAAGCCGCCGTTAAGCCGCCGCTCTTCTTCCGGCTATGCTCGCCGTCTTGACCGGCGCCGCCCGGATAGCGCAGCAGATGGTCTACGTATTTGCCCAGCACGTCGCCTTCGATATTGATGACGCTGCCGGGCTGCTTCAATTGAAGCGCGGTCTCCCGCAGCGTGTGCGGGATGATCGAGACGGAAAATTCGCCGTCGCTCCGGTCGATGACCGTCAAACTGATTCCGTCCAACGTTACCGACCCTTGCCCGATGACATAACGCATCAGCGACGGATCATGGGGCTGAATCGTAAAGACGACCGCGTTCGCATCCGGCGTGCGCGCGACGATCGTCCCTGTTCCGTCGACGTGTCCCTGCACGATATGGCCGCCGAATCGTCCGCCCGCCTGCATGGCGCGCTCGAGATTGAGCCGTTCTCCCGGACGCATATCCTTCAAATTCGTATGCCGATAGGTCTGCGGCATGACATCGACCGTAAAAGAGGCGGCGTCGAAATCGGTCACGGTCAAGCACACGCCGTTGACGGCGATGCTGTCGCCGTCCTTCACGTCGCCGAGTACGCGCGACGCCTCGATCGTCAGTTTCATGGCCTCGCCTTGCTTGTAGGTCCGCTTAAGCGTCCCCACTTCTTCAATTAATCCCGTAAACAAGGTACTCCTCCTCCCGCTTCAAACGCGATCCCGTCTCAGCGATCCGCGTACGTCGGATACCCGGTCAAGCAGTAGTCATCGCCGACCTGTTCCATCGTCACGCCGCTAAGGCCGATCGCCTCGCTCATCCGCTCGAAGCCGCCGAAGGAGAAGGCCTCCGGCGCGGCGTCGCCGCCGATAATCTTCGGCGCGATGAACAACATGATCTTATCGATCAAGCCGCGCTCCAGCATGGCGCCGTTCAGCTTGCCGCCGCCTTCGAGCAGAATCGAGCCGATCTCAAGCTCTCCAAGCTTCGTCATGGCGATCTCCAGATCGACCTGTTCGCCGTCTCCGCACGCCAGCACTTGCGCCCCTGCGGCTTCCAGCGCGGCTCTACGCTTCTCTTCCGCCCCTTTGACGGTCAGGATGATGACGGGTACGTCCTGATTGTGAAAGAGGCGGGAGGTTACCGGAAGGCGAAGCTTCGAGTCGACGATAATACGAGCCGGATGAACCGCAGGCACGCTGAGCCTTGTCGTGAGCTCCGGATCGTCGGCGAGCGCGGTTTGCGCGCCGACCATGATGCCCATATGCTGATGCCGAAGCGTATGTACCTGTTCGCGGGCGGCCGGTCCGCTAACATAGCGGCTATCGCCGGTCTTGGCGGCGATTTTGCCATCCAGCGTCATCGCGGTCTTGAGCGTTACGAACGGCTTGCGCGTCGTAATGAATTTGTTGAATTTCTCGTTCATCCGCTCCGAAGCATCGCCGAGCAAGCCGACCTCGACGTCGATTCCCGCCTCTTGCAGACGTTTCACGCCCCGGCCGGCGACCATCGGATTCGGATCCGTGCAGGCGACGACGACGCGGGACACTTTAGCCTCGATGAGCCGTTCGCAGCACGGAGGCGTCTTGCCGTGATGGCTGCACGGTTCGAGCGTCACGTATGCGGTGGCCCCTTCGGCTTGTTCGCCGGCCATGCGCAGCGCATGCACTTCGGCGTGGCCTTCGCCGCGCTTCAGATGAGCGCCAAGACCGACGATGCGCCCTTCCTTCACGATGACGCAGCCGACGACCGGATTAATGTCGGTCTGGCCGCTTGCTTTCGCCGCTATATCCAAGGCGAGCTGCATATAGTATGCGTCATTTAACACGATCGACAAAATAAAAACACCCCTATCCGCATAAAGCCGACGGGGTGATGGGAGAGACATAAGGAAACAGCACTAGGACGCGCTCAAATAAAACCCTTGACTACGTGAAAAAAAGAACGAGTCGAGAGGTTATATCGTTGAACGGTATACGCTGCCGCCTCCTTCTCCCATCCAGACTATACTGTCGGTCCCGGAATCGCACCGGGTCCACCGTCCATTCGCCGCCGCTCTCGCAAGTCGAGAAGCGCCGCGCCTGTCCGGGTCACGGACTGACAAGTTCGTCTCCGGCTCGCATACGCGATACGTGGCCGAAACCGCCTTGATCACCGCCGGTTGGGAATTTCACCCTGCCCCGAAGGTAAGCTGCAATACTTTGACAAAATGTTACCACTCCCCCTGAAAAAAAGCAACCAGCTATCCTTTTCGCAGCATCGCCCTTCCTTCGAGCGCGCGACGGTTGGATTGGAAACTGTCATAAGTAATAACGCCCGGCGCCCATAAGGCGGCCGAGCGTCAATTTCGTGGTATTCCTCTGCAAGGTAGACGGAAGCTTTCGAAGAACGCGTTCATCGCATAGACCGATTGTTACTATGCCCCTGTGCTCTCCATTCGGTCACTGGTATCCAGGCAAGTAGTGGTTCTGATTCTCCAGCTTCGGCAAAATGTTCATCGACTCGATATGCGCCTTTGTCTCCGGCGTGCCAATCTTATAAATATAGGCATAGAGCATCTCCAAATGCTCGCTGAACCGGTCCGTCGCCGGATCGCGTTCGGCGGACTTATACGGAATTACGGCCCGCGCATGCGTCAGCTGGTCGTCCTTGTCCTCCTGCTCGAGCAGCTTCTTTAGCTCGAGCAATTCCTCTTCGCTCGCGAATATCGTCAGCTGCTCCGCGATCGACGGCGCCGTCTCGATCGTGCGCGCGGATACCGATACGTAATACGGATTGCGTTCCATAAGGCAGCTCCCCCTTCAACCCTTAACTCGGCACAGGCAAGCGGCTTGTAGCCGTCGACCGGTACCGGTCTTCGTTAGTTGTTAATACACGGCCAAGCTGCCCTCGAAACAGCAAAATCCCCCGAGCGGGCGTCGCCGCCGCGGGGGGGATTCGATCATGCAGGGTTGCTTACACTTCGACGATTTCGACTTTCTCCATTTTCACGCCGTTCTTGAACGTGTCGACGTGCTCCATGCCTTTAGTCACTTTGCCGAATACGGTATGGCCGCCGTCCAGGTGAGGCTGCGGCTGATAACAGATGTAGAATTGGCTGCCGCCGGTGTTGCGGCCGGCGTGCGCCATCGCGAGCGTGCCGCGCTCGTGTTTGTTCGGGTTGATCTCGCAGTTGATCGTGTAGCCCGGGCCGCCCGTGCCCATGCCGTCCGGGCAGCCGCCTTGCGCGACGAAACCGGGAATGACGCGGTGGAACGTAAGACCGTTGTAAAAACCGCTGTTCGCGAGCTTCTCGAAGTTAGCTACTGTATTAGGCGCGTCTTGGTCGAACAGATCAAGGACGACTTCCGCTCCGTCCGCCATCGTAATTTTCGCTTGCTTTGCCATTGTAATCCACCCTTTCGGTTGTATAAACATTGCCATTATAGCAGAAAGCGTTCCCGATAAAAAGCTTGTCCCCCGGCGATCGCCGCATGAAGCGGCCGAAAGCACGGGGGATGATAGCGGATTATTGGACGGCGGACGCTTTCTTCATCCGCGCCGGCAAAATATCGTTGCCCACGACGTCGTCCAACGACTCGCGCTTAACGACAAGATCCGAAAGTCCGTCTTTGACGAATACGACGCTCGGGCGGCGAATCCGGTTGTAGTTGCTCGCCATCGAATAGTTGTAGGCGCCCGTGCACAGTACCGCGAGCAGATCGCCCGTCTGCGGCTTCGCCAATACGCAATCGACGATCAGCTTGTCGCCGCTCTCGCAGCATTTGCCGGCAACCGTCACGGTCTCCTCGGCGGCGGCGGCGGCACGATTCGCGACGACGGCCTCGTACTTGGACTCGTACAGCGCCGGCCGCGGGTTGTCGGTCATGCCGCCGTCGACGGAAATGTACTTACGCACGCCGGGAATATCTTTGCTTGTCCCGATCGTATACAACGTCGTTCCGGCATCGCCGACGATGCTGCGGCCAGGCTCTACCCAAATTTCCGGGATCGGGTAACTTGCCGCGCCGAAGTTGTCTTTAATCGCGTCCGTAATCGCCTTGACATACGTCGCGACCGGCAGCGGCGTGTCGCCTTCCACGTAGCGGATGCCGAAGCCGCCGCCCAAGTTGATGACCGGGAACGTGATGTTCAGCTCATCGCGCACGCGCAGCGAGAACTGCGCCACTTTGCTCGCCGCCACCTCGAAGCCGTCGACCTCGAAGATTTGGGAGCCGATATGGGAATGGACGCCGAGCAATTCCATGTTAGGCAGCTCGTTTGCCTCCCGCACCGCACGGAACGCCGCGCCGTTTTCGACGTCGAACCCGAATTTGGAATCCTGCTGGCCGGTCGAGATATACTCGTGCGTATGCGCCTCGACGCCTGGTGTAATGCGCAGCAATACATTTACTTTCAAGCCCTTGTCGCCGGCCAGCGCGTTCAATAGCGCGAGCTCGTCGAAGTTATCGACGACGAAGCAGCCGATCTGGGCATCCAGCGCCATCAAGATTTCGTCCGGCGTCTTGTTGTTGCCGTGGAAATGGATGCGCTGCGCCGGAAATCCGGCCTTCAGGGCGGTATACAGTTCGCCGTCGGAGACGACGTCCAGCGACAGGCCTTCCTGCTCCGCGATCGCGCACATCGCCATGACGCTGAACGCCTTGCTGGCATAAGCGACCTGGAATTTCAAGCCCGATGCCTTGAACGCCTCGACGTATTCGCGCGCGCGCTGACGCACGAGCGCTTCGTCCACGATGTATAGCGGGGTTCCGTATTGTTTCGCCAATTCGGTGACATCGCAGCCGCCGATTGTCAAATGCCCTTGGCCGTTAATTGCGCTTGTTCCGTGTAAATACATTGTTTCCCCTCCGGCTTCTCCATGAAATCCCATGACGATTGATTTGCATCATTTAACGAAAGTATATCCTACCCCTGTCCCCTGGTAAAATGGATAAATCCGCATTTCATTTGCATTATTGCGTTCGCGATGGCCGTTAATGCACCTGGCCTCCGCCGCCGGCTCCGCCTCCCCCGCTGCCGCCAGAGCCGCTGCCGCCGGTTCCGCCCGGCAGTCTGTCGCGCTGCTGCGGCTTGAGCAAATTCGGACGCGTTCGGTTCTGCAGTACCGGCGGACGGACGATTATATTCCACATCCCCTTGACATCGAACGGAATGAACGGCCACAAATACGGACGGTTAAAGGAGCGCTCCGTCGCCAGCATGACCGTAATGGCGGCCGCAGCGATCATGAACCCCGGCACGTGCAGCGTGGCGACGACGATGATGAACAACAATCGAACGATGCGGTTGGCCAGCCCCAGCTCGTAGCTCGGCGTCGCGAACATGCCGATCGCGGCTACGGCCATGTATAGAATGACTTCATTGATGAACAGGCCGGTCTGGACGGCGATATCGCCGATCAAGATGGCGGAGATCAACGACATCGCGGTCGCGAGCGGCGTCGGCGTGTGGATCGCGGCCATCCGGAGCAAATCGACCCCGAGCTCCGCCATAAGGAATTGCACGACCATCGGCAGTCTGCTCTCCTTCTGCGCGCCGAGGAACGCGAGCGCCTCTGGCTTCAAGGCGGGATCCAGCGCGTACAGGAACCAGATCGGCAGCAGGAACAGCGATGCGAAGATACCGAAGAAGCGGACCCATCTTAAATACGTGCCGATGAACGGCGCCTGCCGGTTCTCCTCCGCGTGCTGGATATGGTCGAAGAACGTCGTCGGTAAAATCATGACGCTCGGCGTCGTATCCACGAACACGGCGACATGTCCTTCGAGCAAATGGGAGGCCACCGTGTCGGGGCGCTCCGAATAGCGCACGAGCGGAAACGGGCTCCATCCGCGTTTGACCGTTGCTTCTTCCAGCTGTTTGTCGGCCAGCGGCAGCCCGTCGATTTTGATCATCGATATTTTGTCGCGAATCGACTCCACGAGTTCCTTGTCGACGATATCGTCAATATATGCAATACAGACGTCTGTCTGCGTCCGTTCGCCGACGCGCATAATTTCGTAGCGCAAATGTTTGTCGCGCAAGCGGCGGCGCACGAGCGTCACGTTCGTCATGAGCGTCTCGACGAAGCCGTCGCGGCTGCCGCGCACGACCCGCTCCAGCGTCGGCTCTTCAGGACCGCGCGACGGGAACGACTTCGCGTCGATGAGGAGCACTTCCTTCTCCCCGTCGATATACAGCGCGCTCGCGCCTGCCAAGACGTTCGTCATCATGTTGTTCCAATCCGCTTCCTTCACGACCTGCACGGCCGGCACGTAGTTATCGAAGAAGGATTGGAGCGCCCCTGTCGACAAGTCTTCCGGGTGCAAATAGCTCAAACGTTTGAGCACGTCCTGCAGAATCGTATCCTTGCCGAACCCATTCATGAAAAAAAGCGCCGTCTTCCGCTCCCCGAACGTCATCTCGCGCACGACGACGTCAAAACTCTTCTTATAGCCGACCTCCTGCTCCAGCAGGTCGATATAATCATCGATATGTTCGGGAATCGGAACCGGTTCAGGCTTTTGTTCCTTACGATCCGCCCGTTTGCGGCGTCCGGTGAGCGCCATGCCGAACGTGGACAGATGGTAATCATGCCGAGCCGGGTCTTCGCGATCGCCATGCTCGTCCGCGAGCTCCGCGTCATCCAACCAAATCGGATGGACCGTCCGGCGTCCGCCGCCTTCCCGTGATTGCTGATCCTGATCGAAATCCGTCATCTGTCGTCACTTCTCCCTCGTTTCGAAATTGTCAATTCAGGCGCTGAAATACGAGCCAATCAAACAAGGAGCCGATGATTTTGCCGAGCACCATCGCCATTACGAGCGAAACCATATAATCATGCAGATGCAGCCGTCTCGCCAATATGGGCAGCACGTTCATGACTTCCGTTAGCGCCGCCGCCAGCATCCCGACGAAAATACCCGATAGCACGCCAACCGGGACGAGCAAGACGATGTCCGGTACGGGGAGCCTGAGCTTCCAATCCATCATATCCGCGACAGACCAATACATCGCTCCCGACAGCACGGCCGTCTCGAACCAGAACGATTTGCGATACGCGCTCGCCACTTGGGCAAGGCGGGGGATCAAGTCGAGCACGATGAGCAGCGCGACGAGACCGCTGCCGACCGCAAGCCCTCCGGCCAAGCCGAGCAGCGCGACGAACAAATTGCCCGCGGCATTAGCCATCGTCCTCGCCGCCCCGATTCAAACTGGTGTCTCCTTCAGCCTCGAGCGCCTGCCGGCTCTTATTCTTTCTTCGCATTTCATCGGCAATGACGTAGTTGTTGACGTTCTCTTCGTACAAATAGAGTTCCACCTCCAGCGGGTTCGGTTCTTCGTTGAACCGTTTGCGGAACAGATGGTTGAAGAAAAGCACCATGCCGATGCCGATCCCGAGCGAATACGGAATTTGCAGCCATAGCGGATGCTCCGATTTGGTTCCCGTCACCAGTTCCGTAATCCGTTGGTGCACTTCCTTCATGCTGACATCCGTATGGAAATTCATGATCGCCAAGCCGGATCCGAAGAACAACAGCAGCCAGGCGATCACGAGCATGAACATGCGCGGCTTGGGCTCCTTTTCCCTTACGATGACCAGTACCTGCGGATCGCCGAACGTCTCGATCTCGATCTGAGGATAAGTCTCCTGGATCGTCTTGACCGTCTGAAGCAAATCGATGACGACGCGGTTGCCGTCCTTCTCGCGGTGCCGATGAAGCTCGAGCGCCTGGAGCCGCTGCTCCAGCTCGGGGTCCGCCGCGAACAGCCTGGCCGCCATGCCAAGCGTCACGATCCCGCCGGGTTTGATCCCGATCCTTCTGCGCAAGCGCAAGTAGAGCACCGAACGCGCTTCCGTTGCCAACGCGCATCCCTCCTGCCGTACCAAGGTGAAACGGCTGCGCCGTATTTGCGGCAGCAGCGCGTTTCATTCCGGAGAAATACAAGCTCATTGATAAGCGTGAACTTATACAACCTTGTATTTCAAGAAATTCGCCGCAGCCTCTCCGTTAGTATGAGAAAACGATAGCCGCCGTACTCCCAAAACAAGCAAAAAGACCAAACCGCTCTCATTGAGCGATCTGGTCTCGAATGGACTGCAATATTTTCTTCTCGAGCCGCGACACTTGCACTTGCGAGATTCCAAGCCTCGAAGCGACCTCCGACTGCGTCTGGTCCCGATAGTAGCGCAGGAAGACGATTAAGCGTTCCCGCTCGGTCAAACCGCCGATCGCTTCGGACAAGGCCAGCTTGTCGAACCAGCGCTCCTGGGAATCGTCGGCAATTTGGTCCATGAGCGTAATCGGATCCCCGTCGTTCTCGAACACCGTCTCATGAATCGAGGTCGGCGGTTTGTTCGCCTCCTGCGCGAAGACGACGTCCTCCGGACTGATGCCCAGCCGTTCGGCCACTTCCTTGATCGTCGGCAGCCGGCCCAGCACTTTGGACAGCTCGTCCTTCGTCTTGCGTACTTTGTTCGCCGTTTCCTTCAGCGACCGGCTGACCTTGAGCGTGCCGTCGTCGCGCAGGAACCGCTGGATTTCTCCGATGATCATCGGAACCGCGTACGTCGAGAACTTGACCTCGTACGAGAGGTCGAATTTGTCGACCGACTTCAGCAAGCCGATGCATCCGATCTGGAACAAATCCTCCGGTTCGTAGCCGCGGCCGATAAAGCGCTGCACGACCGACCAGACGAGGCGGATATTGCACTGCACGAGCGTATCGCGCGCGATCGAGTCGCCGGATTGACTGAGCGCAATGAGCCGTTTGACTTCCGAATCGTCCAAATACGGCTGCGCCGTTTGTTTCAAATCGACTTCCATGAGGTCCAACCCCTACGCGCCTAATTGAACAGCGCTTTTTTCGATTCGATGCGCTTCGTCATTGCAATTGATGTCCCATTGCCCGGTTCGCTGATCACTTCGAAGCCATCCATAAAATTTTCCATGATCGTAAAGCCCATGCCCGAACGCTCCAGCTCCGGTTTGGACGTGAAGAGCGGCTGACGCGCCAATTCCAAATCCTCGATGCCGTTGCCGCTGTCCTTGATGACCAGCGACACGGTGTCTCCGACGATGCTCGCCTCGATCGTTACCATGCCGGCCGGATCGCTGTCGTAGCCATGGATAATGGCGTTGGTGACGGCCTCCGACACAACCGTCTTCAAGTCGTTCAGCTCCTCCATCGTCGGATCCAGCTGAGACACGAAGGCGGCAACCGTAATGCGGGCGAACGCCTCATTTTCCGAACGCGCGGAGAACGCGAGCCTCATTTCGTTCGATGCGCTCATGAAACGACCTCCAGACTTGTGAGCGCGGAGCGCTCGTTCTCGTGAATCGGCAGTATTTTGAACAGGCCGGAGAGTTCGAACAGCCGATATACGCCGGGATTCACGTCGCATACGACCATCTTGCCGTCTCTTGCCTTCAACTGCTTGTAGCGGCCCAAAATGACGCCGAGACCGGAACTGTCCATAAAGAGGAGATCCTTCAAGCTAAGGATGACGTGCGCGCTGTTGCCGCGTAAAATCGCCTCTTCCATCTTAAACCGTACGATGTCGGCCGTATGATGGTCCAATTCGCCTTTCAGCCGGACGATCAGCACATCGCGGTAATGCTCCAGTTCAACCTGCAAACTCATCGCCTGTTCACTCCTCAACGGAAATCTTCGAAGTAGGCCTCGTTGCAGCTTCATTCCGCTTACTGGGCGAAACGAACGCTTCGGTTTTGGCTTGAACTAGCATTTCCACATGCGGATTGGAATTTCCTGCCTCCCGACAAAACTAGAACCAAGGCGATAGAAGACGACAAAAACCTGCGCGCCGCGCATCCTTATCGAACGTTGTCGTGCAGCGACGCCTTCTAGAAGAGGCTGCCGACCGACCGTTTGAACAACTTCCACCAGCCTGCGCGCTCGACCGTTGCCGGCGAATCGACGTTGAATTCGGTGAGCACTTGGTCGCCTTGATAGACGATCAGCTTGCCGATCGGCTCATTCACTTTAATCGGCGCCTTCAGCTTCGGCATTTGCAACTCGTAGCGGATGTCCTTGACCGAGCTGCCTTTCTTCAGCAGCACGCTGTAGGAATGCTTCGCCGTCAGCGTAAGTTCTGGCAAGCTGCCCTTTTCGACTTTGACCGTGCCCATCACGTCGTCTTTCTTGAAGATCGTATGGTTCATGTATTGGGCGAACGAATAATCGAGCATTTGCGACACTTCCGCGTTGCGGGTTTTCGTGTTCGGCTCGCCCATGACGACCGCGATGACGCGCAAGCCGTCCCGTTTGGCGGTAGCGGTCAGACAGAACTTCGCCTCGCTCGTAAAGCCCGTCTTGAGACCGTCCGCGCCGTTGTAGAAGCGGACCAACTTGTTCGTATTCACGAGCCAGAACGGCTTCTCGCTCGATTTGCGCAGGTAATCCTGATACAAACCCGTGTATTTCGTAATTTCCGGATGCTTCAGCAGCTCGCGCGACATGACCGCGATATCGTGCGCCGAGGTGTAATGGTTGTCGACCGGCAGGCCATTCACGTTCGAGAAACGGGTATTTTTCAGGCCCAACTCCTCGGCGCGTTTATTCATCATGTTGACGAACTCGGCCTCGGTGCCCGCGATTTTCTCGGCCATCGCGACGGAAGCGTCGTTGCCCGATGCCATCGCGATCCCCTTGAGCATTTCGTCGGCCGTCATTTCTTCGCCCGGTTCCAAGAAGATCTGCGAGCCGCCCATCGATGCGGCATACTCGCTTGTCGATACTTTATCGGTCAGCTTGATGACGCCTTCGTCCAGCGCCTCCATGATCAGCAGCATCGTCATGACTTTCGTGATGCTGGCCGGGGGCAGTTTGTCGTGGCTGTTCTTCTCGAAAATAATCGTGCCGCTGTCGGCATCCATCAAAATCGCGGAGCGCGCCGACGGCGCCAAATTCGCCTGCGCGGCCGGCGCTTGCTTCGCCGCGGGCTCCTGCGCCCACGCGGAAGCCGGCGCCAGCGCCAGCAGCAATGCGGTGCAGCACGCGAGCACAAATTTCGTTCGATTGCTTCTCATTCTATCGGTCCCCTCCTGAAATGTTGGCCTCTGCCGCAAACGCAAGGCGCGATTGCCAAAAGCACTCCTAAAATCTCATCCTTAGTGTGGACCGATAAGCGTTAATTTATTCCAACGGAAGCAATCCCTTCATGAGGTTGTTATGAGGGCTACGCCCTTTTGACCCATCTTTTATTGCTCCCTCCCCCTTCCCCCTCCGCTGAGGGGAACCAAAGGACTTCGCCCTCTGGACTCCCTATTTCGTGCTGCCATGTTTGTTCGCGGTCGGCGGGAAGGCTTGAGTGTGGCACGCTTTTGTCCTGACGGACAAAGCTTCAGTGGGTTTTGAAGTTCGTCCTAAGACATCTGCATGTGCGTAAGCCGATCAACCAGCCGTTTTTCCTTAACCTGACAGCATTGCCCCCTCCGCCGAGGGGAACCAAAGCCTATGCTTCCGAAGTGCGCTTTCCGTTGGAAAGCGCTCAGGGCTTTGCCTAAGCGTATGCTCCCGAAGTGCGTTTTCCTTTGAAAACGCTCAAGAACTCCCCTTTTCGTTCTGCCCCGATTGTTAGTGGTCGGCGGTTTGGTTTGAGCCTGGCACGCTTTTGTCCTGACGGACAAAGCTTTTCGTAGGAGTTCCTCCCTCCCGCAATTTCAAGCCGGTCCTTCGCTTTCGTCCGATCCTGTGGACATGCTAAAAAGCCCGGAACAGGCTTTGCCTGTTCCGGGCTTGAACAACTCGCCTTTCGCGGCTTGCGTTAGACGAAACGCTTGACGCCCTCCGCCGTGACGACGGATAGCAGCAGCGGCGAGACGGCCAGGCGTTCTTCGCCGATCGTGTACGCGCCTAGGGTTTTGCGCGCGACGTCGGCAACCGATTCGTCATTTCTGCTGGCATGCAGAACGGCAATCGTATCGCCCGCTTGCACCTGCTCGCCGACTTTGCGGCGGAGCACGACGCCGACCGCGTGGTCGATGACCGCTTCCTTCGTCGCTCTTCCCGCGCCGAGCAGCATCGCCGCGAGACCGAGCTCCTCCGCGTCGATCCGTTGAACGTAGCCATCTGCTTCCGCCTTGACTTCGATCACGAATTCCGCTTGCGGCAGACGGGATGGATCGTCGGCGACCGCCGGGTCGCCGCCCTGCGCCGCGACGAACTCGCGGAACTTGGCCAAGGCTGCCCCCGAAGAGAGACGTTCGCGAAGCATCGCTTCGGCTTCTTCGTGCGTCGCCGCCGAGCCGCCGTGCACGACCATGTGCGCACTAAGCGCGATGCTCAAGTCCGTCAGATCGGCAGGGCCGCTGCCGCGAAGCGTGTCGAGCGCCTCCTGTACTTCGAGCGCATTGCCGATCGCGAAACCGAGCGGCTGATCCATGTCGCTAATGAGCGCGGACGTCTGCCGGCCGACTTCGGTGCCGATTTCGACCATCGCCTTGGCCAGCTCTTCCGCCGCGTCGACCGACTTCATGAAAGCGCCGCTGCCGGTCTTGACATCTAGAACGATCGCATCCGCGCCGGCGGCGATCTTCTTGCTCATGACCGAGCTCGCGATGAGCGGAATCGATTCGACCGTCGCCGTCACGTCGCGCAACGCGTACAATTTCTTGTCGGCCGGCGTAATGTTCCCGCTCTGGCCGATAACGGCAAGACCGATCTCATTCACTTGGGCGAAAAACTGCTCGCGCGTCAACTCCGTGCGGAATCCTGCGATGGACTCGAGCTTGTCGATCGTTCCGCCCGTATGGCCAAGGCCGCGGCCGGACATCTTCGCCACCGGCACTCCGCATGAAGCGACGAGCGGCCCGATGATCAGCGTCGTCTTGTCGCCGACGCCGCCCGTGCTATGCTTGTCCGCTTTGACCCCCTGAATCGGGGACAGGTCGATCTGATCGCCGGAGCGGGCCATCGCAAGCGTCAGCTCCGCGGTCTCTCGCGCCGTCATGCCGCGGAACAACACCGCCATCGCGAACGCCGACATCTGGTAATCGGGAATATCTCCCTTGCTATATCCTTCGATTAGGAAAGCGAGCTCGGCAGCCGTAAGCTCCTCGCCCTCCCGTTTCTTATGTATGAGATCTACCGCCCGCATCTAAGAAGCCTCCTCTATAGTACGCTGCGAGCCGAATCAACCGCCCGTGGCATTGGTGCTTTTCCACCGTCTGAGTTTCTCCGCCTGCGCCTTCACGATAAGCAAATCCAGCGACTGGCTCAGGAGCAGCACGTCATGGTGAAGAAACGTCTTTTTTCGCGCCGCGGCTTCGATCAGCTCGCCGCGCATTCGTTCTAGTCGACCGTATTCTTTGTCCATATAAATCCCCACTTTTATCCATAAATAAATATTGTATGAAGGAGATTATACGACGACGATCGCACAAAATATGTCATAATCGGTCGAGTCTAATATTACAATATTATGACAAGATGGAACTAGATCAGCGGCATTACGCCTTGCACTAGTCCGAGGAATCGGGATTTGACCGCTTCGGTCGTCTCCATAACCTCGTCGTGCGACAACGGCTGGTTCAAAATACCCGATGCCATGTTACTAATACAGGAAATGCCAAGCACTTCCAGACCGGCATGGCGCGCCGCGATGACTTCCGCGACGGTCGACATCCCGACGGCATCCGCGCCAAGCGTCCGCATCATGCGGATTTCGGCCGGCGTTTCGTACGAGGGGCCGAGCACGCTCAAGTACACGCCTTCCTGCAGATCAAAACCTTGTTGCTGCGCCACTTCGCGGGCCAGCGCGCGCAAACGTCCGCTGTACGCTTCCGACATGTCGGGGAATCGCACGCCGAGCTCGTTGTCGTTCGGACCGATCAGCGGGTTGCGGCCCGTCAAGTTGATCTGATCGCTGATGAGCATCAGGTCGCCGGCCTGGAAATTCGTGTTGATGCCGCCAGCCGCGTTCGTCACGACCAGCTTGGCTGCGCCGATCGCCTTCATGACGCGCACCGGGAACGCCGTCAGCTCGGGACCGTATCCTTCGTACATATGGAAGCGTCCGCGCATCAGCACGACCGGCCGGTTCGACAACGTGCCGATCAGCAGCTCGCCGGCATGGCCTTCGACGGTCGATACCGGGAAGTGCGGGATGTCATGGTAAGGGATGACCACGGGGTGCTCAATGTAATCGCCCAGGACGCCAAGTCCCGAACCCATAATTAGGCCGATTTCCGGCTGAATCGATGTCTTGGACTGAATATAGGCGGCTGCTTCTTTGATTTGTGCGGCTGTTAATGTGTTCATGGGATAGTTCCTCCTTATGCGGCCCGTGCGGCCGCATGCCTGTTGTCTGTGTTATACGAGCGAAGATAGGAACGACGTGCCGTTGGCCGGCGCCTTCGCGCCGAAGTTGTCTGCGATCGTCGCGGCGACGTCCGCGAACGTGGCGCGAATGCCGAGCGATCCCGGCGATTGCAAGGACGGGCCATAGACGAGCAGCGGCACGTATTCGCGCGTATGATCGGTTCCGGGATGCACCGGGTCATTGCCATGGTCGGCCGTCACGATGAACAGATCGTCCGGGCCGAGCTTGCTCGCAAGCTCCGGCAGCGCGCGGTCGAACTCCTCAAGCGCCTGGCCGTATCCGATCGGATCGCGTCGATGGCCGTACAGCGAATCGAAATCGACCAGGTTCGTGAACAGCAAGCCCTCGAAAGGCCGCGACAAGGCGTCGATCGTCTTCTGGATGCCGTCCGCGTTGCTCTTGGTCGGATGCGATTCGGTGATGCCGTGCCCGCTGAAAATATCGTTGATTTTGCCGACGGAAATCACGTCCAGCCCTTTCTCCTGCAGCGCGTTCAATACGGTCGGCTCCGGCGGATCGACCGCGTAATCGTGACGGTTCGGCGTACGCTTGAACGCCCCCGGCTCGCCGACATACGGTCTTGCGATGACGCGCCCGACCGCATAGCGATCGTCGAGCGTCAGCTCGCGGGCGATCCGGCACGCCTCGTACAATTCCTCCAGCGGGATGATTCCTTCGTGCGCGGCTATCTGGAAGACGCTGTCGGCCGACGTATAGACGATCCACTTGCCGGTCGTCATCTGCTCCTCGCCCAGCTCGTCCAATATTTCCGTACCGCTGGCCGCCTTATTGCCGAGCACTCCCCTGCCTGTCCGCGCTTCGAACGCCGCGAGCAGTTCCTCCGGGAATCCGTGCTCGAACGTGCGGAACGGAACGGTCACTTTAAGGCCCGCCAACTCCCAATGTCCGGTCATCGTGTCCTTGCCGACGGAAACTTCCGCCATCTTGCCATAATACGCGCGCGGCGAATCTTCGCTCTTCCACTCGCCGAGCGCAGCGATCCGGTCCAAGCCCCAGCTTCTCATGTTAGGCAGCGCCAGCTGCGGCATCCGATCCAAAATATGTCCGAGCGTGTGCGCCCCCTCGTCGCCAAATGCTGCCGCATCCGGCAGCTCGCCAATGCCGACGCTGTCGAGCACGATTACGGTCATGCGTTTAAAAGTCATGGTGTCCTCTCCTTGCGGGCGCCTCATGCGGCGCCGTGTTTACTTCGCTTTCGCCCTGGGGTGAGCTTGATTGTACACGTCTTTGATGCGCGCCTTGCCCATCCCCATATAAATTTGCGTCGTGGAAATGTCGGCATGGCCGAGCATTTCCTGCACCGACCGCAGGTCCGCCCCGTTCTCGAGCAGATGCGCGGCGAACGAGTGGCGCAGCGTATGCGGCGTTATATCCGCCTCGATGCCGGCCTCCTGGGCGTATTTCTTGATAATCTTCCAGAAGCCTTGCCGGGTCATAGCGTGGCCCTGCTGATTGAGGAATAGCGCTTGTTCGCCGCCATCGCGCTTCATCAAGCCGTCCCGCGGGCCATCCAAGTACGCGCGCAGCGCGTCGCAGGCTAAGCGGCCGAGCGGGATAATTCGCTCCTTGTCCCCCGCTCCCGTGCAGCGGATAAAGCCGAGCTGGGCGTTCGCTTCGTCAAGCTGCAGCGAGATCAGCTCGCTAACCCGGATGCCCGTGGCATACAGCACCTCGAGCATCGCCTTGTCGCGCGCGCCCGCCGGCGAGCGGCCATCCGGCGCGGCGAGCAGCCGCTCCATATCCGCGACGGGCAGAATGAGCGGCTTACGCTTCTCGGGCTTGGGCGTTTCCAAATGCACCGACGGATCGTACACAAGCACGCGTCCGCGGGTCAAATATTGAAAGAATGAACGAAGCGACACCATATGCCGGGATACCGTGGCTACCGCTCTGCCCTGCTGGCGAAGCGACTGCACGTACATCGTCAAATGATGCGGCTGTATGTCTTCCGGTTCGAGCAACCCCAGCGATTCCGCATAATCGGCAAAACCGGCCAAATCGCGCTCATAGGAGTCGAGCGTATTGCGGGATAACTGACGCTCCGTTTCCAAATACCGGATAAAGGTCTGCATGTGCGCTCTCATAGATCGATCCTTTCTTCACGCGCGGTCCACGAGTAGCTATATTCCGCAGAAAAGGCTCATTCTCCTGCCGCAGTCGGCAAACTGCCTCATTCGCCGTACCAGTAAAACAAACGGAGCCGATCGGCGAACGTCGGCTCGTGCACCGCATAACTCGAGGAACCGAACACTTTCAGCGCTGCGCCCTGCGGCACCCGGTACGGATCCGAGGGAACGATCCACTGACCCAATACGCGACAGCCATTATACATGACGAATGTGGCAAGAACAAGCAAAATCATGAAAGCCGCTCTTCGATACCAACGGCGCGCGGAGAAGACGAACAACGCGATTACCCCCTTATCAGCCAAAAGAGAAGACCGCCACGGCGGTTTCATAAAGCTGAATGCTGCATTCCCGGTCTTGTGACCGTGACCGTGAACGCAAACCAATCAGCCTGTCTTCTCAATTTATGATGGAGGGTTGGCAATCATGTCATGGCTTGACCGAGCAAGGCCGGCTTGAACCAGCCTGCCTTGATTCGCTAAAGTAATGTCGCGATATCCACGTAAGGCAGAGATACCGCCTCGGCAACCGGCTTGTAAGTCACGTGACCTTTGTAGGTGTTCACGCCTTTGCGCAGCGGCTCGCTCGCTTGCGCCGCCGCCTCGAAGCCTTTGCCGGCCAGCTCGAGCGCATACGGCAGCGTCACGTTGGCGAGCGCGAACGTCGAGGTGCGCGGCACGGCTCCCGGCATATTCGCGACCGCATAATGAAGCACGCCATGCTTCTCGTACACGGGATCGCTATGCGTCGTCACCCGGTCGATCGTGGCGATCGATCCGCCTTGGTCCACGGCGACGTCGACGATGACCGCGCCTTTCTTCATCGTTTGCACCATCGCCTCGGTCACCAGATGCGGCGCCCGCGCCCCCGGAATGAGCACGGCTCCGATTAGCAGATCGGCCTTCTTGACCGCATTGGCGATATTATACGGGTTCGACATCAGCGTATGGATGCGTCCCGCAAACACTTCATCGATATAGCGCATCCGTTCGGCGCTGCGTTCGAGTATGGTTACGCTCGCCCCCATGCCGAGCGCCATGCGCGCCGCGTTCAAGCCGACGATGCCGCCGCCGAGCACGATGACCTCGGCAGGCGGTACGCCGGGCACGCCGCCGAGCAGAATGCCTCTGCCGCCAAAATAAGCCTCCAGAAAATGCGCCCCGACCTGCACCGCCATGCGCCCCGCCACTTCGCTCATCGGGGTTAGCAGCGGTAGACCGCCGCCGGGAAGTTGAATCGTCTCGTAGGCAACGCCCGTTACTTTCGCGTCGGCGAGCGCCTTGGTTAGCGCCGGGGCCGCCGCCAAATGCAAGTACGTGAATAGCAGCAAGTCCTCCTTAAAGAACCCGAACTCCTCCTGCAGCGGCTCTTTAACCTTCATAATCATGTCCGCGCTAGCCCAAACATCTGAAGCGTCGGCCGCGATCTCCGCGCCTTCGGCGGCATACAGCTCGTCATCGAACCCGCTGCCGCTCCCCGCGCCCGCTTGCACGAGCACCCGATGCCCGGCCGTCTTCAACATGCCGGCACCGGCCGGCGTCAGCGCGACGCGGTATTCATTGGCTTTAATTTCCTTCGGTACGCCGATCAGCATCACGAATTCCTCCTCCAACCGCTATCGGAAAACACCCTTCATTCCTTCTATGCATCCGACGGCGAGATTGACAGTCCTACCACTACGGTGTCCAACGACAATCCCAAATATGTAGCCCGTGGCATGATTGCCCATCCCCGGCACAGCCCGGCTACATAGTATGATACACGGCCAGCTTCCGCGCGAAGCGGGAATCTACATGCCAAGGCCAAGGAGGATAATGAATTTGCCCAGCGCTGCAAATCTGATCGCAGGATGTTCATCCACGCCGGCCGCAAAAAGCGGCGAGCGGATGCTCATCCGATTCGTCCACCGTAAGCATTACGAGGCTTGTCTGACAGAATTGAAGGCAAGCGGCGTTCATTCGGTCAAGTGTCTGCCGTACAGCCGGCTCATCTGCGTGCATGTCGACCCTGCCCGCAAGCAAGCGCTCGCGGCGCTCCGGCGTCATCCGCACGTGCATTCCGTGGAGCCGGACGGCCGGGCTGCCGCGCATGACCTGCCATCGTCCGTTCGGTCGCGCCACTCGCGAAGCGCCTCCGCGCGGGCGGCTCATCCGCAGAAACGGCGGTCCCAGATCCCTTGGAATGTATGTCGCGTGCAAGCACCCGCCGTATGGCCCATCACGAAAGGCGCATGCGTGAAGATCGCTATCCTGGATACCGGCATCGGCCCTAATCCCGATCTCCGCGTAGCCGGCGGCGTCAATACGATTACCGGCGGTTCGTATCGGGACGACAACGGACATGGCACGCATGTGGCCGGCATCGCCGCCGCCCGCGGCGCCAAGTGCCATCCGTTCGGCGTAGCTCCGCGCGCCGCGCTATACGCGGTCAAGGTGCTCGACGCGACCGGCAGCGGGTACGTCTCCGATATTATCGAAGGCATCGAATGGTGCATCCGCAACCGGATGCAGGTCATCAACATGAGCTTCGGACTGTTCGGCGGCGAAAGTCCCGCGCTCCATGCGGCGGTCCGGCAAGCCTACAAGCGCGGCATCGCCCTGGTAGCCTCGGCAGGGAACAACGGTCCGTTCAATCCCGGGCTGGATGCGCCCGCCAGTTATCCGCAAACGATGGCGGTGGCCGCCTCGACGCGCTCGAACCGGATCGCGCCGTTCAGCAGCCGCGGCAAGCGCATCCTGGTTGCCGCGCCGGGCAATCTGATCCGTTCGACGAAGCCCGGCGGCGGTTATGCGGTCATGAGCGGAACCAGCATGGCCGCCCCGCACGTCGCGGGAGGCGCGGCGTTGCTACTCGCCCGTTATCCTGGGATCGGGCCGAAGGGCATCGCCTGCAAACTCCGGCGCGCCGCGCGAGTGCTGCCCGGCTATGGCCCCCGCGCGCAAGGAGCCGGTCTGCTCCAGCTTGCTCGCGCGGCCGGCGCCAGAAAGCCCTGCGGCAAGCATAAGCGTCCGTGCGGTTAGGCGACCTTCAGCGAACCTCGGTTCAAGTGCAAAAAAACTCCCTCTGCGCGGCGCGCGCTGTAGACGCGGCGCACGCTGCACATGGGAGTTATTGCTGTTGCTGACTGTCGTTCTTCAGACGGCACTTGCTGCAGACGCCTTGAAAATCAAGGCGGTGATCGATAACTTGGAAACCGTATTCCTTCTCGAGCCGCTCTTCCAGCGGTCCGAGCCAATCTTCCAATATCTCGGTCATCGTGCCGCATTGCACGCAGATCAGATGATGATGGTGGTGTTTGTTATTATCCGTTCGGAGATCGTAACGCGCCACGCCGTCGCCGAAATTCATCTTCTCCACGACGTGCAGTTCGCTTAAGAGCTCGAGCGTTCGATATACGGTCGCAAGCCCGATTTCGGGCGCTTTATCTTTAACGAGCATAAACACGTCCTCGGCGCTCAAGTGATCCTCTTCGTTCTCGAGCAAGACGCGTACGGTCGCCTCACGCTGCGGGGTAAGTTTATACCCTTGTGACTGCAGCTGCTGCTTAATTTTATCAATCCGGGATTCCATGGTTTCCCCCCTCGCATGGCTAGTACCCATCGCCGGAACATTTGCTTTCATTATAGGGGCACTTCGCGAGGAAAGTCAATTTTTTTTAGAATCATTCCAAACCTGATATGAATCCGGAATTGTCCAACAGCGGAGCGGCCCAGCGCAGAAGCCCGGGCGAGACGAACGCCTCTACCATGGCGGCCGCGCCGATGACGAGTACCATCGCGACGACCGTCGACGTATGGGATAGCAGCGGCTGCGCAAGCGTACCCGAGCTGCCGAGCAGCCTTCCTTTGATGATAAACAACGAGAAGGACAGCGCAGAGACGCTGGCGATCAAGAGCGCCGGCACGACGATGAGATTATGAGGGGCGACGGAGACGAGCGCGAACACGAGCCCCTTCCATTCATGCTGACTGACGAGCGTTCCGATCGCGAAACCGACGAGCACCCCTTTCAGAAAGTCGAGCGCGAGCACGAGCGGCATGCCGACGACGGTAATGCCGAGTACCCACACGAGAACTAACCACTTGGCATGGAACAGCGCGCGATCCCAGAAGGCGTCTGCCCCGTCAAGCGTCGCCCCTTCTTGGAGCCGAAGCGCGAACTGTCCCACCTCCGAGGCAAGCTTCTGCTGCTGGTCGAGCGTAAGCGCGCTGACGAGCAGCGCGCCGAAGACGCCGCCAACGACGAACAACACGGAGACGAATATATAAAGCGTCAATTGATCACGTACAAGCGACCCGCTAATCGGCGACCCCATCCGCACACCTCCTTCACAGGCTTGTACCCCATTATATGAGCAAGCCCGCGAAGCTATGACCCTCATCCCCTACAGTCCGTTCGACGAGCGCTGCCCCGACTTGGATTCGTCCGCGCTTCGCTACTTTGGGGCCCTACGCGAGCCGCGTGATCAGCGACTTGGCTGCTATGCGTCGGCCCCGCTTTTGGCCACCCGCCCATAGCGCCCCCCTCCGCCCGCGTCAAGCGTAAGCTTCCCCTCTCTAGCTCTCGCGATCATCTCCGCCGTCTTGGCCGGGACGGTCTTCGCGATCTCTTCCTCCGGCGCATCGTGCAAAATGTTCATCTCGGTGCCAAACCGGCCGAGCAGCTTCGCCATGGCCGACTTGCCGATCCCCGGCACGAACTCTAGCGGCACCTGATAGAAGTAGGGAGGCCGATCATTCGGCATATGCGCCTCCGTGCGGCCTTGCAGCGCGCCCAGCTCCTCGATTCGATCCATGACGCCGCGGGTGAGCTTCGTGCTTCCGCATTGCGCGCAGCGCTCCGTGCTTCGCTCCTCCTCCGCAAGCGACCCGCAATTCAGGCAGTAGGTGCGGTGGTATTTGCCCAGGAGCGGATTCAAACCGTAATTCGCCGCGATATGACGTCCCTCCCGCTTCTTGAGCGCCAGCGCCAGTTCCCGGAACGATGGCTCCAGCAGCCGCATCTCATTGTACTCCCGCCCGATCTTCCCCAGCGAATGCGCGTCCGAATTGGTCACGAACGGCAACCCGTCCAGCTCCGGAATCAAGCCGGCCATCGCGCTGTCGGCGGACAAGCCGAGCTCGACCGCATCCACCTCTCCCGGATCCAGCACGTCGCTCATATAATCCGCGCAGCTGCCGTACAGGCTCTTATGCGGCGTGAATATATGAGCCGGAATGAATAAACCGCCGCGCGCCTTCACTTCCCGCTGCAGCTCTCGCGTCGACACGTAGATCCGCTGGGAGCTCAGCTGCACATTGCGCATATGCCGGCTCATCCAAGACGTAAAGTCGCGCATCAGCGCAAAGGTCGGCAGGAACGCCAAAAAGTGCGCCGCGCCGCGGTCCGGTTCCTTCACCTCGATCTCGGAGCCGAGCAGAATCGTCGTGTCTTGGTATCGGATGCCGCCCCCGGCGATCTCGGCCATTTCGCCCGACTCGAGACAGTTCGCGATATCCGCCTGCACGCCAGGCGAATGGCAGTCGATAATGCCAAGCAGGCCGATGCCTTTGCGGTGCACGGCTTCTTGGGCGATCCGGTTGAACGTCAATTCCCGGCTGCCGCTGATTTTGACCGCTTCGCCGCGGCTCGTGCTGCCGATATGAATATGCAAATCCGCGAAGACGCGCGACAGCGGCTGCTCCGTCATCGGTTAAATCTCCCCGGTCAGCCGGTAGATATGCCACGCATAGACGGCTAGCACGGTCTTCGCGTCGCTAATGCGCTCTTCTTGGATATACCGCTGCGCTTCTTCGAACGTAATGGCGCTCACGTTCAAATATTCATCTTCGTCCGGCCGGCTCTCGCCGAGCGTCAGCTCCTCCGCGATGTAGACGTAGAGCTTCTCGTCGGCGAAGCCCGGCGACGTATAGAACGCGCTGAGCGGGCGCAGCTTGCCAGCCCGGTAACCCGTCTCCTCTTCCAGCTCGCGCGCCGCCGCGACCATCGGATCCTCGCCCGCGTCCAATTTGCCGGCTGGAATCTCGACCTGGAATTTCTCCATCGGCTTGCGATACTGCTCCACGACGAGCATCTTATCGTCGATTAGCGCCAGCACCGCGGCTGCGCCCGGATGACGCACGATTTCCCGCGTTGCCGTCTTTCCATCCGGCAGAGATACGGTATCGACCTGAAGCGAAATAACTTTCCCTTCGAATATCGGCTGCGTGCTCACCGTAGGCTCGCGGAATTCTTCGGTATTCTTCAACATGTGCATTTCCTCCTTTAGTTAGGCGGATACGGATAACAAGCGGTTTGCTTTAAGCGCCTACTTGCCATGCATATCTTGTCCTGTCTGCGCATAATCTCCATTATATCAAAACAAACTGCTTACGACGGGCCCATTTGGGATTAATACCATATTAAGGAGGGAATGACCTTGAAACAATTTTCCGTCTCCAATCAACTAACCCTCGTCGGCAAGGCGTGGGAAATCCGCACCCGGCTCCGCAGCCTGATCGCGGAAGGACGCACGCTCGAAGAATATTTGGGGAAACGCCAGCCGCGAAGCACGCAATAGCGATCTCCGTCGCTTCGTTACCTCGAATATCGGACTGCCGTCTACATTATATCGCCACAACAAAGAGCCGGACGTGGCGCCACGTCCGGCTCTTGCCTGCCTTAGGCTTGCTTCTGCGCCGCCAGCTTAATAATTTCGAGCACGAGCTCGGTCGTCTTCACCAGATCCGCGACCTTGATGCGTTCTTTGGTCGTATGAATTTCCTCGTAACCGACCGCGAGGTTCACTGTCGGCACGCCGAGGCCGTTGAAAATATTCGCGTCGCTGCCGCCGCCGGAATGGAACAGGCGCGGCGTGCCGCCGATATTGCCGATCGCCGTCTTCGCCAATTCCACGACCGGATCGCCCTCGCCATATTGATATGACGGATAGATCAGTTTGCTGACGAAGTTGGCCGTCGCGCCGAACTCCGCCGCAACCGCTTCCGCCGCTTCCTTCATCGCCGCCACCTGCGCGTCCAGCTTCGGCTGCACGATGCTGCGCGCTTCCGCTTCGAGCTTCACGTAATCGCACACGATGTTCGTCGCGCCGCCGCCCTCGAACCGGCCGATGTTCGCCGTCGTCTCGTGATCGACGCGACCGAGCGGCATGCGCGAGATCGCTTTGGCCGCGACCTGAATCGCGCTAATACCCTTCTCCGGATTCACGCCGGCATGCGCCGACTTCCCGTAGAACTCGATAGTCACCTTCGCCTGCGACGGCGCCGCCACCGCGATCGAGCCGATCTCGCCGTTGGAATCGAGCGCATAGCCGAATTTCGCTTCGAGCTTCGAGCGGTCAAGCACGCTCGCGCCGACGAGACCGGACTCTTCGCCGACCGTGATGACGAATTGGATCGGCCCGTGCGCGATTCCGTTCTCCTTCAACGCGCGGATCGCTTCGAACATCGCCGCTAGGCCGGCTTTATCGTCCGAGCCGAGAATCGTCGTGCCGTCGCTGCGAATATAGCCGTCCGAGTCCAACTGCGGCTTAATGCCTTGACCCGGCGTGACCGTGTCCATATGCGACGTGAAGAAGATCGGCACCGCGTGCTCCGCTCCGCTTGCGTTCAGCTTCGCGATCAGGTTGCCCGCGCCATGGCCCGTCTTGGCCGCCGCGTCGTCTTCCTCGACCGTCAGCCCCAGCTCCTGAAACTGCTTCGTCAGAACGTCGCAAATCTCGCGTTCGTTCTTGGTCTCGCTGTCCACCCGGACCAGCGACATAAAATGCTCCACCAAGCGGTCTTGCGATACCATTGGCTTTCCTCCATCCGTGTCTATCGTTTACAATAATACATGTAAAACTAATATATTCTGGTGCTGCTTCTATCTCAGTATCGAAAGGAGACATCGATCATATGCGCGTAAACCGGATCGCCAAAGTATTCGTCTGGTTCATTATCATCTCCATGCTGCTCTCGACGCTGCTATTCAGCATGGGCTGGCTGTTCCAGTAACGCCTCCGGTATCTGAGCCGCGAACCCGAACAGACGGCTGAAATGCGGGATAAGCTCCCTCGCCGCCTGTTCGACGGACAAGTGGTTGCCCGTGATATCCGCGAAGGACGTCACGGCGTACTCCTGAATGCCGCAAGGAATGATCCCTTTAAATCCTTCTTCCCCTATGCCGGCCCGCACGTTCAGCGCGAAGCCGTGGCTTGTGACAAAGCCGCGGCGGGCACGGCATTTGTTGAACTTCACGCCGATGGCCGCAATCTTCGCATCTCCGACCCACACGCCCGTATACTCCGGTTTCCGCCCGCCTTCGATGCCGTAATCCGCCAGCCAGTCGATGATGACTTGTTCCAGCTGCCGCAAATACGCGTGCAGATCGAGACCGACCGCGTCCAAATAGATGAGCGGATAGCCGACGAGCTGTCCGGGTCCGTGGTACGTGATGTCGCCGCCCCGATCGATCTGGAACAGCTCAATGCCGCGCGCCCGCAGCTCTTCCTCCGAATACAGCAGATGCTCCGGATGGCGCTGCGAGCCGATCGTATACGTCGGCGGATGCTGGAGGAGCATCAATTTCTCGACGTGCCCCTCCTTATCGATGCCTTTCACGTACGTCTTCTGCAGATCCCAAGCTTCAGCATAGCCGATCAGCTTGTCATAGCTGACGTCGAGCGGTGTCGCGCTTGCCGTCGTCATGCTTCATCGCCTCGTTTCAGTACAATTTCGTCTCCGCGTCGAACGCCTCCAGCGTCTCCTTCACCTTCTGCAGGAACCGGCCGCAGATGACGCCGTCCAAGATCCGGTGATCCAGCGACAAGCAGACGTTCGCCATGGAACGGACGGCGAGCATGTCGTTAATGACGACCGGACGCTTCACGATCGATTCGAACGTAATGATGGCGGCTTGCGGGTAGTTAATGATCGGTTGGGTCAAAATCGCGCCGAACGATCCGGTATTATTCACCGTGAACGTACCGCCTTGCACGTCGTCCAGCTTCAGCTTGCCTTCGCGCGTCTTGCGGGCGAGCACGTCGATCTCCCGGGCCAGGCCCGCAATGTTCTTCTGATCGGCGTTCTTGATGACCGGCGTAATGACCGAATCTTCCGTGCCGACCGACAGGGAAATGTTGATATCGCGCTTGACGATGATTTTGTCGACCGCCCAGACGGAATTGATGATCGGATATTCCTTGATGGCGTTGACGACCGCCTTGATAAAGAACGCGAGATAGGTCAGATTGATGCCTTCGCGCTTCATGAATTCGTCCTTCAGCTTGTTGCGCGCCACGACGAGGTTCGTCACGTCGACTTCGATCATCATCCATCCGTGCGGAATTTCCGTCACGCTCTGGCGCATCTTCTGCGCGATCGTGTTGCGGATAGGCGTCACGTCGATGAACGTCTCGCCGCGCCCCGGAATCGGCTGGCCTTCGACCTCCACTTGCGGAATGCGCGGCGTCTCGGACAAATGCAATCCGCTCGATCGTACCGCCGCGTGCTTCGCGTCTTCCGGTTGCGCCGCGGCAGGGCTCGGAATCGCCGCCGGTTGCGTCTGAGGCGCGCTCGTCTGCCGAAGTCCGCCGGCATTGCCGCCAGCGGCGACGTAAGCCAATACGTCCTTGCGCGTAATGCGCCCGCCCAATCCCGTCCCCGGGATGAGCGTCAGATCCAGCTTGTGCTCCGCGGCCAGCTGTTGGACGGCCGGCGAATAGCGGCCTCGCATCGAATGATCGCCTTCGGTCTGCGCCTGCTTTTGCGCACTTGCGGCGCCTGCTGCGACCTCCGTTCCGCCGCTTGCGCTGCCCGCCGCCGCCGTTCCTTCGCTTGCCGTTTCGATCAGACAGATCGGCGCGCCGACCGGCACGGTCTCGCCGGCGCCCGCCAATATTTTGACCAGCGTTCCCCGCAACGTCGACGGCAGCTCTGCCGTCACTTTGTCCGTAATGATTTCGGCGATTGGTTCGTACATATCGACCGTGTCGCCAGGCTGCTTCAGCCATTTGTCGATCGTAGCCGACACCAGCGATTCGGCCAGCTGCGGCATGAAGACTTCCGTTACGGTTTTCATCGTATCAACTCCTGAACGTTGTTCGCGTCTTCGCGGCCTTGTATGGGCCGCATTCGGGAAGAAGCCGCCTACATAGACGGCAGCTTCCCTAAGATGCTAGATGAAACGGCTAACGCCGTCTTTACGGCGGAGCGCGTTTCATTCCGGATCAGCTGATTGGTTTGCGTTCACTATCCGAAGATTGGGAATGCAGCATTCAGCAAACGTGAATTTATATGCGTGAAACTCATAAATTCCTGCGGCCGTAGCCGTTTTCGCATTAATATTGCGCCAGCTGGCGCATCGCTTCTTTGACCTTGTCTTTGTTCAGCATGAAAAACTTCTCGCTCGGCGGATTGATCGGCATCGCCGGCACGTCCGGACCGCACAGCCGCATGATCGGCGCATCCAGCTCGTAAAGCATTTCTTCCGCCAGAATCGCCGACACTTCGCCGCCGATGCCACCGAATTTGTTATCTTCATGAATGATGAGGACTTTGCCGGTGCGGCGCGCCGCTTCCAGAATGCCTTCCTTGTCGAGCGGCTGCAGCGTGCGCAGGTCGAGAATATGAGCCGTGATGCCTTCCTGCGCCAACTCCTCCGCCGCTTCGAGCGCGAAGTGCAGCGGCAGGCTGTAGCTGATGACCGTAATGTCGTCGCCTTCGCGCAGCACGTTGGCTTTGCCGATCGGCACGATATAGTCCGTCTCCGGCACTTCGCCGGTAACCAGCTTATAGCACTTCTTGTTCTCGAAGAATAGCACCGGATCCGGATCGCGTACGGCTGCCTTCAGCAGCCCCTTAGCGTCATACGCCGTATACGGCGCGACGATCTTCAAGCCCGGCGTGCCGAAGAAGACCGACTCCGGACATTGCGAATGGTACAACCCCCCGAAGATCCCGCCGCCGATCGGCGCGCGGATGACGAGCGGACACGACCAATCGTTATTGGACCGGTAGCGAATCTTAGCCGCCTCGCTGATGATCTGGTTCGTCGCCGGGAACATGAAGTCCGAATACTGCATCTCGGCGATCGGCTTCATGCCGTACATGGCTGCCCCGATCGCGGCGCCGGCGATGGCCGATTCGGACAAAGGCGTATCCAGCACGCGCTCTTCGCCGAACTGTTCTTGAAGCCCCTTGGTCGTCGTGAACACGCCGCCCTTGACGCCGACGTCCTCGCCGAGCACGAACACGTCTTCGTCCCGCTCCATCTCTTCCTTCATGGCCAGGCGAATCGCGTCGATATATTCCATTCTAGCCATCTTAACGTCCCCCTTCGCGGTCGTCTTCCGCATACACGTGGCGCAGGACGCTCTCCGGCTGAGGGAACGGCGCTCGATCGCCGTATTCGGTCGCATCGTCGATGACGGCGCGGATCTTCTGCAGCAGCTCCGCGTCCTTCTCTTCGTTCCAGATGCCGCAGTCGATCAAATATTGCTTGTAATGCTGCACGCCGTCTTTGGCGCGGTATTCGTCGACCTCTTCCTTCGTCCGGTACGCCAGATCGTTATCCGACGTTGAATGCGGCGACAACCGGTACATCATCGCTTCGATCAGCGTCGGGCCTTCTCCGGCGACCGCGCGTTCGCGCGCTTCCTTCACGACGCGATATACCTCGAGCGGATCGTTGCCGTCCACCCGTATGCCCGGAAAGCCGTAGCCGATCGCGCGCTCGTAGATGTTGCCCGAGACCGATTTGTGCAGCGGCGTGGATATCGCATAGCGGTTGTTCTCGCACATGATGATGACCGGCAATTTATGTACGCCCGCGAAATTGCAGCCTTCGTGGAAGTCGCCTTGATTGCTTGAGCCCTCGCCGAAGGTGACGAACGACACGAACTTCTTGCGCTTCATCTTCGCGGCCAACGCGATGCCGACCGCATGCGGCACCTGCGTCGTGACCGGACTCGATCCCGTGACGATCCGCAGCTTCTTGTGGCCGAAGTGGCCCGGCATCTGGCGGCCTCCGCTGTTCGGGTCTTCGGCCTTGGCGAACACCGATAGCATGAGCTCTCGCACCGTCATGCCGACGCCGAGCACGAATCCGTAATCCCGGTAGTATGGAAGAAAATAGTCCTGCTCGCGATCGAGGGCGAACGCAGCCGCCACTTGAGCCGGCTCCTGACCGATCCCCGATACGTGAAAGTTGATTTTGCCCGCGCGTTGAAGCAGCAAATTGCGCTCGTCGAATTTCCGAGCGGTTAGCATGGTGGCATACATATCGATAGCTTGATCATCTGATAAGCCGAGCTCCGCATGTCTGGACGCTTGCTGGGTGGACCCGGTTGGTGTCATCTGGGAACCCCTCCTTTTAGCTACTCTTAAAACCTGGTACTAAGACTTGATTTTATTATACCCGAACAGCGCAAAAAAGGAAATGTCGTGAAGCGGCAAAACGCGTGCCCCGCCTACCGAACCGTTGGCAGCCGGCAAGCTTGTCCGAACTTAGTTATGCCCCTTAGAACGCGATCGCTTTGCCGTCCACGGCGAGCATCGCTTCGCCGATCGCCTCCGACAGCGTCGGGTGCGGGTGGATGACCGCTCCGACTTCCCACGGCGCGGCGTTCAGCAGCATGGCAAGCGACGCTTCCGAGATCAGATCGGTCGCATGCGCGCCAATTAGATGCACGCCCAGAATATCGTGGGTGTCCGCGTCTGCGACCACTTTCGCGAATCCTTCCGGATCGCCCAGCACGAGCGCCTTGCCGATCGCTTGGAACGGGATGCGCCCGACTTTAACCCGATGCCCCCGCTTGCGCGCTTCTTCCTCCGTTATGCCGACCGAGGCGATCTCCGGACGGGAATAGATGCACCGCGGCACGAGGCTTGCGTCTCCGGCGCCCTCCTTGCCGCCCAGAATATGATCGACCGCGATCAGCGCTTCATGCGCGGCCGCATGGGCGAGCTGCAGACCGCCGTTCACGTCTCCCACCGCATAAATGTGAGGCTCCGTCGTCTGGAAGTAACCGTTCACCTTCACCGCGCCGTTAATGATCTGCACATCCGTGTTTTCGAGCCCGATGCCTTCCGTATTCGCCTGCCGCCCGACGGACACCAGCATACGCTCCGCTTGGAGACGGATCGTCTCCTCGCCGCTAGCTGCCTCGATGGAAACTTGTCCTTCTTCGTATGTATACGTCTCCAGCTTCAGGCTAATACCCGTCAGCACCTCGACGCCGCGCCGCTTCAATTGCTTGGCCAGCTCCGTTGATACGTCCGGATCTTCGCCGGCGATCAGGCGCGGCGCCGTCTCCGCGAGCGTGACCTTGACGCCGAAATCCGCCAGCATCGATGCCCATTCCACGCCGATAACGCCGCCGCCCACGATGATGATCGAGGATGGCAGCTGCTCCAACCGCAGCGCATCGTCGCTTGTCATCACGCGCTCGCCGTCTTGCGGGAGTCCCTGAAGCGTGCGGGGGCGCGAACCTGTCGCAATAATCAGGTTAGCCGATACGACCGTCTCCATCTCCCCATCTGCCAGCTCGACGGCCACGCTGCCGCTTCTCGGCGAGAAGATCGACGGTCCGATCACTCGTCCGCTGCCGGCTACCACTTCGATGCCGTTCTTCTTCATGAGATGCTGCAGGCCGCGATACAGCTGATCGACCGTCTGCTCCTTGCGCGCCTGCACACCGTCGAAATCGACCGCCACGGCATCATCCGCGACCCGGATTCCGTAGTAATCCGCTTTCTTCAGCGTGGCGAATACTTCCGCGCTGCGCAGCAGAGATTTGCTCGGTATGCAGCCTTTGTGCAGACATGTTCCGCCCAGCTTCTCCTTCTCGATCAGCACGACCTTCTTGCCTGCTTGCGCCGCCCGAATGGCAGCCGTATATCCCGCAATGCCGCCGCCAAGGACCGCAATATCGCATTGTATTGTCATATTGGTTAAAGCTCCTTACGCCGATTTTTGCCTTCCCGCCTTCTATTGTACCTTTTTTCATCCTCCGGGAAAACCACGCGCCGATCCAAATAGACAACCCCGTCCCGACAGAGTATGATTAGGATAAAAGGTCAAACGCATCAACGTGAAACATTAGATTTGTTTGAATCTCAAAGTGAAATTGAATTGGCATGCGCCGCATAGGCAGCGGAGTAAGATTCATTCCCGAACGTGAAACTTGTAGATTACGCGCAGGAGGCTCTACCTGATCATGAAACCTGTTGTTGCCCGCTTCATCGCGATTTTATTACTCGTTATTCCCGGCATTGGCGCCACTTACGGTTTTCTGCTGATGAAGGATGCCGTCTTCCATTATTTCTCCTCGTTCGGCCATGAAGAAGCCGCGGCGCGCGGTTTCGAATTCGGCCGTTTTATCGCCGGATTCCTGCTCTTCGGCATCGGCGTCGGCTTTATCGGCGGCTGGACGTTCTTCCGCGACCGCAAGCGCAATTACGTTGCCCCCCGCTTCCGGCAGAAACGACCTCGGCCCCCGCGGCCCGGCGCGGGACAATCCGGCTCCTAATAAGGATGAGCAGAATCCCGATCGAATAGACCAAGGTGAAACGTCTGATGCCGTCTTCGTCGGCGAAGCACGTTTCACGCCGGAGAATTCTAAACTCATTTATACACGCCAAACATATAAATGCTTAGAATTAAAGTAAAGGAGACCGCGCGCTGCGCGGTCTCCTTTACTTTAAGGTTATTTTGTTTTGAACTTCGATGCCGCTTCCTGCAAACCAACCGCCATATGGCTCAGCGCTTCGGATGAACCGCTGATCTCTTTCATCGCTTGAAGCTGATCGCTCATATGCTTGGCGACGTTCTCCAAGCGAGTCGACGTATCCTGCGCGATGCCGAATACATCGGTCGCGGATGCCGCCACTTCCTCGGTGCCCGCGGAAATTTGCTGCGCAGCCGCCGATACTTCCTGAATTTGATCGTTCACGTCTTGAACCGAACGCAGAATCGTATCGAACGTCTCGCCAACGCGGAGGACGAGCGCTTCGCCCTGCGACACTTCGTTCAAGCCGACGTGCATGGTTTGGTCCGCCGAAGCGACAGCGGACAGCATATCCGCAATGATGCTTTCAATCTCGACCGCCGAGCGGCTCGTTTGGTCCGCCAGCTTTTTGACCTCGCCCGCGACGACCGCGAATCCCCGTCCATGTTCGCCTGCCCGCGCCGCTTCGATCGAGGCGTTCAACGCCAGCATATTCGTCTGCGACGAAATCTCCGAGATGACGCCGACGATCTGTTTGATATGCATCGATTTTTGCTGCAGCGTGTTGACGGTTTGCGCCGACGCTTCAACCGAATGGCTGGCGGCCTGAATTTGGCCGATCGCCTGCATGACGCCTTCGCGTCCGCGCCTCACTTCCGACGTTACGCCGCTCGCGGATTCCGCCACGTCGGAGGACGAATGCGCGATTCTCGTCACGCCTGCCGCCATCTCTTCCGTCGCCGTGGACGTTTGACCCGCCGACTCCAGTTGCGTCCGCGAGCCCGCCGTAACGCGCCCTACCTCGACGTTAACCTGCTCCGCCGCTTCGGATGATTGAATCGACGTCGCGCTGAGCTGTTCCGATGAAGCCGCCACGACTTCGATCGAACTTTTCATCCGATCCAAAATATCGCTGAACGAGTTCAGCATATAGTTGACGTTTTGACGAAGAACGCCGAATTCATCGGTGCCTTTCTCCGGCAAGCGATGCGTCAAATCGCCCGTAGCCGTCTTCTTCATAATGGCGGAGAGGGCCAGAATCGGCGTCAGAATCCAACGCGCGACGAGCAGCGCGATGACGGCGACGAGCACGATCGAGATGACGATCATGATGAACACCATGCGCTTCAACGCATTGGCATCCGCATACACTTCGCTCTCCGGCGCGCTTACGAGTACGCGCCATCCGGTACTCTCTACCGTAGAGTAAGCGGTCGAATGAGCGACGCCTTCGGTGTCCGTTACCGTCGCCAGCGCTTTAGGCGTGTTGGCCAGCGACGATTTGGCCGCCTCTCTCGTTTCCTCCGCATAGCTGTCGAAAATATTTTGTCCGATCAATGCTTTATCAGCCGAAGCGATAACCGCGCCGTCCGGCGCAAGCAAGATGCCGTACCCGCTATTCTCGAAATGAATCCGGGATACGACCGTGCTGATTAGCTGCGGATCGAGGACCGACTGAATCAGCCCGATGAAATTGTTGCTCCCGTCAACGATCGGCACGTCGATAATGACGATATCCTTGCCGGTCAGCGAGTCTTTCATGATACTCGAAATGTTAACTTTCTTTGACTCTTTTACTTTGTTAAAGTTGGCGAACTTCGAAGCATCTTTCGTCTCGCCTAACGTATTGCGAAGCATGCCGTTCTTGTCAATGAACGACGCTTTGATGATATCGGCATCACTGGCGTCCAACGTTTGAAGATGTGCAAGAATAGTAGAAGCGTCCCCTGCCGTAAGCTCCGGCTTCTCCTTCACCAACGTTTCCAACACTCCGATTTTCGTCGTCATCCAGTTGTTCATGATAATCGCGTTAAGCTCGGCGCGCTGCGTCAAGCCATCCATCGTTTTCTTGTTCAACGCGTCAATGGATTGGTCATATTGGACCGCGCTAACCGTCGCCAGCGGAACGAGCGAAACAAGAAGCAGGAGTCCGGCGATTTTGACGCGGAGCGAGTTTAATCTAGTAAGTCCCTTTCCCATCTGTCATTCCTCCTTACTATATCTGTCGACCGTAAGAAGAAAGAATTGTACTGGGAGTTAGTGGGGACCGAAGGCGATTCTTATGCCTTCAAAATAATCGCATCCACGAGCCCGTATGCCTTGGCATCCTCGGCGCTCATAAACCGATCGCGATCGGAATCCTTCTCGATTTGGGCAATAGACTGGCCGGTATGGCCTGCGAGCAATTCATTGATTTTGGCGCGCGTCCGAATGATCCAGTTCGCATGGATTTGAATATCGCTCGCCTGTCCCCGCGCGCCGCCGAGCGGCTGATGAATCATGATCTCGCTATTCGGCAGCGCGTAGCGCTTTCCCTTCGCGCCGCCCGCAAGCAGGATAGCCCCGAAGCTGGCCGCGAACCCCGTGCAAATCGTCGACACATCCGGTTTGATATATTGCATCGTATCATAAATCGAGAATCCGGCCGTCACGGAGCCGCCGGGCGAATTAATATACATCTGGATATCCTTGTCGG
The DNA here is from genome assembly GCF_008124765.1 of Paenibacillus methanolicus. Classification (GTDB taxonomy): domain Bacteria; phylum Bacillota; class Bacilli; order Paenibacillales; family Paenibacillaceae; genus Paenibacillus_Z; species Paenibacillus_Z methanolicus. Next base: position 447,962 of record NZ_VNHS01000002.1, read on the forward strand.
GATCGTCGCCGGCCAAGAAGAGCAGCTGCGCCACGATCGCGTTCGCCATATTGTCTTCAATCTCGCCGCTCACCATAATGATCCGATCTTTCAGCAAACGGGAATAGATATCATAGCTGCGTTCGCTGCCGCGCCCCGTTTGTTCAACAACATAAGGTATTAGTGTCATAGTCTTGCCTCCTTAAATGTTAGGTATGAAAAAAGCAGTACCAGCTCCCTTGTAGAGGCCGTACTGCTCTCGTTCGATTCTATGCCGCCCGCAATGCCATCACTACGGATCCTGCGCGCGCTTGAACCAAGCCGTTGCTTGCTTGACGCATTGCAAAGCCGGGCATACCGACGGCAACCGTCGTGTCCGAAGATTGAACCTGAGTTAACGCGAGCGCCACCAGCGCACCCGTATTCGCGCTTTGGAACGCTTCGGTATAGGCGCGTACGAATTGCCGTTCTTTCTCGGAGCGTTGTTCTTCAGTCCCGTCTTCCGCCACTAACCGATGCCGGAGTCTGGCCACGCTTCGTCTTGCCCGAAATAATGCGGCTTTCGCGGCGCCTTCAGACGTGTGCAGCAAAGCCGCCGTTTCGACAGCCGTATATTGAAAAACATCCCTTAGCAAAAAAATGGTTAGTTGAAGAGGACTGAGTGAACGATTCAACGCGCTTAACAACCGTTCGGTCTCTATGGCGTTCAGCGGCATTCCTTCCACGGCCTCTCTGCAAACTTCCAGCTGTTCGTTCAAAATCGTTTTTAGTTTGCGCTGCCGGCGGCATTGATCGATCCATATATTTTTGGCCGTACGAAGCAGCAACGCTTGCAGATTCGGATGCCTTCGCTCTCCGGTTAAATAAGGAAGCGCGCGCAAACTCGTCTCCTGAACCAAGTCTTCCGCTTCCCATTCGGAAGTCGTCAGCCGGATGCAATACCGGTAAAGATCTTGGCGCCACGGAGTCGTTGAAGCTTCCTGAGCGCTAGTCGACATGCGGAGCTCCTCCTTCCTTTGTTACTTATAGTGTAAACGAACGGGGGGCGTCATAAGATACGGGCAATAAATTTTTTTGGATTCCCGTCTTCCCAGCGCTGCTTCTCGTTCAGGGAATTACAATACAGTCTGAAACTCTCCTTTGCATTGGGCTCTTCGCAATATGCAGCCGCTGATTGAACGTGGCAGAGGATAGCACGACCTAGCGCGCAAGCAAAAGAAAAAACCGCCGAACATATCGTTCGGCGGCGTATCTTCTGTTATTCATCCTTACGCTCTCACGATACCTTGTGCTCAATCCGCAGCTTGTCGGCGACCATCGCGATGAATTCGGAGTTCGTAGGCTTCGACTTGCTGATGTTGATCGTGTAACCGAAGAGGTGGCTGATGCTGTCAATGTTGCCTCGCGTCCAAGCGACTTCAATCGCATGGCGGATGGCGCGTTCAACGCGTGAAGGCGTTGTTTTGAATTTCTCCGCGATCGCCGGGTATAGCGTCTTGGTAATAGCGCCGAGGATCTCGATGTTGTTGTACACCATCGTGATCGCTTCGCGCAAATACTGATATCCCTTAATATGCGCAGGAACGCCGATTTCATGAATGATGCTCGTAATGTTCGCGTCCAGGTTTTTGCCTTTTCCAAGCGGCACGACATTGGACGACGATTTCATTATCGAGGAATTGCTGCTGAACGCGCTTACGCCCGATCCGGAAACAACCGTATTGTTGCCGACCAATTGGCGGATTCGATTCGCCAGAATCTCCATATCGAATGGCTTCAGTATGTAGTACGAAGCGCCAAGTTGTACGGCTTTCTGCGTAATGTTCTCTTGCCCGAATGCGGTCAGCATGATGATCTTCGGCATCGGAGACAGATTAAGCTCTCTAAGACGTTCGAGCACGCCCAAGCCGTCGAGATGAGGCATGATAATATCCAGAATAAGAACGTCTGGCGCTTTGCGCGTTTCTTCAAGCAAACGAAGTACTTCTTCACCGTTATAAGCAATTCCGGTCACGACCATGTCGTTTTGTTCCGAAATGTATTCAGACAGTAAGTTCGTAAACTCCCGGTTATCGTCAGCCAGCAGAACTTCGATTCTTTGCAAGGTAATATCCTCCTTAGTGTTAATAGCGGTATATACTCAATCAGTATCCAAGTTCATTTCTTTTCTGCTGACTAAAGTTTTCGACACTTTGAAGTAAATTCCTTCTGTCGAATAATATTTTTGTTTATTTTTATTTTCGGATGAATTATAATGGAAAATTTACAACAAGATCATTCTTTTTTCGTTCGCATTCGACAAATTAAACAAAAATAAAAACAAATCCTAAGGGGCTAAGCCGCCTTAAGATTTGCCCCTTCTGTCTTGAGCAATACACCCGCATCTTGAAGCATCCACTCGATAAAACACCCATATCCTGAAGTCGGATCGTTGACAAATACATGCGTCACCGCGCCGATCAATTTTCCGTTCTGAATAATCGGACTGCCCGACATCCCTTGCACGATCCCGCCCGTCTGTTCAATGAGCCGAGGATCCGTGATCTTAATGACCATTCCCTTCGTCGCCGGTGAAGCTTGCTTAGTCACATGCACGATCTCGACGTTAAAGCGTTCGACCTTCTGGCCATTGACCACGGTAAGCAGCTGCGCGGGACCTTCTTTAACCTCTTCCGCGAATGCGACCGGCAGCGCCTGCGAATCATAGCTATGCGTTGGCAGTTCATTCATTTTGCCGAAAATACCGAATGGCGTATTCCGTTCGATATTACCGAGCACTTTGCCTTCCTTGACGAAGGTAGCGCGTTTCTCGCCCGGTTCGCCGTTCTGGCTCTTGTTAATCGAAGTGACATGCGATTGAAGTATCTGTCCATCGCCTACTTCAATCGGCGTCTGCGTATCCATATCAGTGATGACATGGCCGAGTGCGCCGTAAACGCCTTGATCGGGAGCGTAGAAAGTTAACGTACCTACGCCTGCTGCAGAATCCCGAATATAAAGTCCAAGCCGCCAAGCTTGATCCTCGGCATCGTAAATCGGGTCGAGCTTCGTGTCAAATGTCCGTTCGCCGCGTTTCACGGTTAGCTGCAGCGGTTTCTTGGCTTTGCCCGCTTGCTCGGCTAGATCGGCGACGAGCTTTACTTCGTGGATGGACTTCCCATTAATATGGGTGATTAGATCGCCTAGCTGTAAATTAGCGGTTTCCCCGGGCGAAACCTTAACGCCTTTGGAGGTTGCGACTTGATGATGGCCTACGATCATAATGCCGGCAGACTTTACTTTGACGCCAATGGTTTGACCGCCTGGAATGACGCGAAGATCAGGCACTACGTTTACCTTAACGGTTTTGAAGGGTATTTTGCCGAATAATTTCAGCTTCATCGTTGTTTCGCCGCTATGTTCCGTCTGTAACGACAACGGCTTGTTCAAATCGACCGACAATGACCGGCCCTTCGAACCGTTGACATGAAGAATCGACGGATCGACAGTCACTTGCGCATGGACGGGCATGCCATAGTCTAACTGCTTCAACTGGCCGGAGAACAAACGTAGTTCGTTCGGGAATGCGGCGAAATGTTGAAAGGGGGAGGAAAGACCAAGCACGCAAACGAAGAATACGAGAACAAGACCGAGCCACCGCTTACGCTGATTGGCATTCAATGACTTCACGCTCCCTGTGCATACTTTCGCTTGACGAGAAAGGCGTTCGCCATTTGCGTACTTATAAGGTAACCCTGCCCCTAATGTTTTATGTCGATAAAAACATTCCCTGAAACCCTTTCACTACGCGCCTTTCTGTTGTTTGGCCAAGTCGAGCATTTCTTGCGCATGATGCCTTGTTTTCTCTGTGACCTCCACGCCGCCCAGCATGCGGGCAAGTTCTTCGACGCGCGTCACGAACTCCAGTTCCGTCACGTTCGTCGACGTACGTTCGGCTACGATCGACTTGCGAATTTCGTAATGGTGGTCCGCCATGCACGCGACCTGCGGCAAATGGGTTATGGAGAACACCTGGCATTGACGCGACAAACGCGACATTTTCTCCGCGATCGCTTGCGCCGCTCGTCCGCTAACTCCCGTATCCACCTCATCGAATATAAGCGTAGGCACTTGATCGATCGATGCGAAAATCGTTTTGAGCGCTAGCATGATCCGCGACATCTCGCCGCCTGAAGCGATTTTGTTCAGCGGCTTCAGCGGTTCGCCCGGATTCGGCGCAATCAGGAATACCGCTTCATCGATCCCGTTGTGAAGCAGTTTGTACTTATCGCCGACCTTATGCATGAGCAGCTCGACCCGGAACGTCGTCCGCTCCATCTGCAGCTGGCGCAGTTCGGATTCGATGGCAGCCGCAAGCTTATGGGCCGCTCCACGGCGCAGCTCGGACAACGACAGGCCGTAACGCACCGCTTCCTCGTACAATTGCTCCTCTTCTTTGCGCAGACGTTCAATATGCTCGTCCCGGTTCTCCATCTTGTCGGCCTCGTGCTGGATTCGCTTCAAGTACGCCAGAATATCCGGAATCGTCTCTCCGTACTTGCGCTTTAAGCTGTGAATGAGATCAAGGCGGTCGTCGATCTCCGCAAGCCGCTCCGGATCGGACTCCACGCCGTCGCGGTAGTCGCGCAATTGGAATGCGGCATCCTCGAGCTGGTAAAAGGCGGACTGAACCTGCTCCAGCAACGGGTTCAGCACTTCGGGATCGTAATCCCTTATATCTTCGAGCCGCGAAATCGAACGGCTTATCGCATCAAGTCCCTTGTTTCCATACAATAGCGCATACGCTTCGGACGCGGAATCTCTGCGCTTTACGGCATACATTAGTTTTTGCTTTTCTTCCTGGAGCGATTCATCCTCTCCCGGCTTCAGCTTCGCTCCGGAGATTTCTTCGATCTGGAATCTGTAGAGATCGAGCATCTGCATATTCTGCCGCGATGAATCTTCGAGCTCCTTGAGCTTGTGGCGCGCGTCGTCGTATTTGCGGTGGGTTTCCTTGTAGCTCGCGATTAGGCCTTCGACGCGTTCGCCGGCATACAAGTCGAGCCAATCCAAATGACGCTCGGTCTTGAATAACGATTGATGTTCGTGTTGACCGTGAATGTTAACGAGGAATTCGCCGACTTCGCGAAGCATGGACATCGTGACGATTCGGCCGTTAATTCGGCTTACGTTCTTCCCTTGGGCAGACAGCTCGCGTCGGACGACCAATCCTTCCTCCGGCGATGCTTCAATGCCGAATCCGTGTAGCGTCGTCCACACGGGATGGACGGCCGGCAGTTCGAACATCGCTTCGATTTCGGCTTTATCGCAGCCGTATCGGACCATATCCGAAGAGCCTCTGCCCCCGACAATGAGGGATAGCGCATCGATAAGTATCGACTTGCCGGCGCCGGTCTCCCCCGTCAGAACGTGAAACCCATCGTGAAACCGGACCGATACCGATTCAATAACCGCCAAATTACGAATAGATAATTCGCGAAGCATGCAGAATTCCTCCTTGTTAACGGTGCCTAATAATTAGTTCATGTAGGCGAGCATACGCTCGATAATCTCGCCGCTTTGCTCTTTGGAGCGACAAATGATCAGTATGGTGTCATCGCCGCAAATCGTGCCCATGACTTCGGTCCATTCCATGTTGTCGATCATCGCCCCGATGGCGTTCGCCGTTCCGGGCAGGCACTTCATGACGACCAGATTATCCGTCGAGTCGATATGCAGAAAATGATCTACCAGCGCCCGCTTCAGCTTGTGTACCGGATTCATGCGCTGCTCTTGCGGTAACGAGTATCGGTAGCGCCCGTCCTCCGCCGGCACCTTAATGAGTTGAAGCTCCTTAATATCCCTCGACACCGTAGCCTGCGTCACTTGAAGTCCGGCTTCGCGCAGCGAGTCAACGAGCTCTTCTTGGGTTTCGACGATGCCGCCGGTTATAATCTCGCGTATCTTCATATGTCGTACACTCTTCATGGAATCCTCCCTAATATTCGCGCCTACTGGTCCGGAAACTGAAACGTAATGACTCGCACCGTTCGTTCGCGCGCATTCACGTAAACTACGCCTGACGCCTCCGGAAGCAACAAGGCATAAACCATCAGCTTGTCCCTTAAACCGCTGCCCGTCCATTCTATCGGCATGCGCTCTCGCGCCGTCTTTACAATGTAATGCTTCCCGTCTTTCTCCGCGATCATGTCAATGAACAGCCTGCTCTGCAGCTGCTCGCCCGTATCGATCTCTATATGAATCGGAACCTTGTAACGACCGTGCGTAACCTCGAATCCATCCTCTTCCAGCAGCTTCACGTGCTCATCGTCGTCGTCTACCTCTTCCGCCCGGCTGAGCAGCACTTCGGAATGCATAGATGGCGGCTCATGCAGCCATCGGTAGAAGAGCCGATAGATCAACAGGATAATTAGCATCACCGCGACCAGCATAACGAGCCAGTCTCCGTATTTCCCCAAGCGGATCCCTCCGTTCGCTCATCTCCTGTCAGAACTGCTTCGAAATCGCTTGCCCTCTTGGCCATAACGTGATGTCGAATTCAATGTAGGAGCCTAAGCGAACAACGCGCCGAATTACGAACGCTTGTTTGCTTTTTCAGTTTAACAAAAATTCGCTTCCGTGCAAAGGGGAACAAGACGAAAAAAGTCTCTTAAGCTTATGTATGCTCAAGAGACTCCTTCAGGCCAATCCGTATCTTATTTGAACGTCGATCCGGCTTCGGCAACGACCGCCGCGATTTGCTCATCGCCGGGGACTTCCTCTACCGGCGCGCCCCGCCACAGCCAGTGCGCCAGAAACTCGACGTTGCCTTCGCCGCCCGTAATCGGCGAGAAGGTCAAATGACGCAGCTCATAACCTGCGGCGGCGGCAAAGTCGGTAATCGTGCGCAGCACCTCGCGATGAACGGCCGGTTCGCGAACGACGCCCGACTTCCCGACTTTCTCCCGTCCCGCTTCAAACTGAGGTTTGATCAATGCCATAACGCCCGATCCAGGCGCGAATAACGTGCCGAGCGTAGGCAAAATCAGCTTGAGCGAAATAAAGGAAACGTCGATCGTCGCGAATGAAGGTATCGGCCCCTTCAGGTCTTCAGGCGTCATATAACGAAAGTTCGTACGTTCCATCACGTTCACCCGTTCATCCTGACGAAGCGACCAGTCCAGTTGATTATATCCAACGTCGATGGCGTATACATAGGTTGCGCCGTTCTGGAGCGCGCAATCGGTAAAACCTCCGGTCGATGCCCCAATGTCCAGCATGACAACGTCGTTCATATCAAGCTCGAATGCGCGGATTGCCTTCTCCAGCTTCAGACCGCCGCGGCTCACATACGGATGCGGCGCTCCTTTGACCGTAATCGATGCGGAGCGCGGCACTTTCATGCCGCCCTTCTCCACGCGTTCCCCATCCACGATGACGAGGCCCGCCATCAGCGCGGCCTTCGCCTTCTCGCGGCTCTCATAAAACCCTTGTTCCACCAATAAAATATCGATTCGTTCTTTCCCTAAGGTCATGCTTCTCTCCCGCTCTTATGCCGTTCCGTTCGCGCGCTGGCGCAGCACGGGTTTCAAGGCGCGCAGCTCCTTGCAGACGCGCTCTGCCGTAAGTCCCGTCTCCTGGCGTTGTTCTTTGATGGAGCCATGTTCGACGAATACGTCTGGTACGCCGATGATCCGGATATTCAAGCCGCTGATGCCGCGCTGCGAATAGAACTCTAGAATCGCGCTGCCGAGACCGCCTTGTTCGGATCCTTCTTCCAGCACGATCATGCTCTGACCTTCTTTCGCCAGCTGCAGCAGCATGGCTTCGTCCAGCGGCTTCACGAATCGCGCGTTCACGATCCGTACGTTCTGCCCTTCGCGCTTCAGCTGTTCCGCCGCTTCTTCCGCAACCGCCACCATCGGACCGATCGCCAGAATGACCGAAGAGTCGCCTTCGCGGACCGTTTCCCATGAGCCGATCGGAATCGGGTGCATCTCCTTCTCGATCTCTACGCCGACGCCGTTCACGCGCGGATAGCGGATCGCGATCGGACCGTCGTTGTAGTCGACCGCCGTCTTCATCATCCGGCGCAACTCGTTCTCGTCCTTCGGCATCATGAGCACCATATTCGGCACGTGTCGCAGATACGCGATGTCGTAGACGCCATGATGCGTCTCGCCGTCCGGACCGACGAAGCCGGCGCGGTCGATCGCGAAGATCACGTTCAAGTTCTGGCGGCATATATCGTGCACCACTTGGTCATATGCACGCTGCAGGAAGGTCGAATACACCGCGTATACCGGCTTCAAGCCTTCCATCGCCATCGCGGCGCACAGCGTCGCCGCATGCTGTTCGGCAATGCCAACGTCGATCATCCGGCCAGGGAACAGCTCCGCGAACTTCAGCAATCCCGATCCTCCCGGCATGGCAGGCGTAACGGCTACAATTCGTTTATCCTCCTTCGCCAGATCGATCAGCGCTTCGCTGAAAACTTCGGTGTACATCGGCGGTCCGACCGCTTTGAGCACCTGTCCGGATTCGATTTTGTATGGCGAAATCCCGTGCCACTTATGCGAATCCGCTTCCGCAGGGGAATAACCTTTGCCTTTGGTCGTGACGACATGGACCATTACCGGTCCTGTCGCGTTCTTCGCTTGCTCCAGTACTTCCAGCAGCTGCGGAATATCGTGTCCGTCAACCGGTCCGAAATACGTAAAGCCGAACTGTTCGAACAAAATGCCGCTGACGAGCAAATATTTGACGCTGTCCTTCAGTCGTTCTGCGGTTTTGGACAGCGTTCCGCCGATAGCCGGTATTTTCTTCAGGAACTGGTTCAGCTCTTCTTTGGCCTTCTGGTAATGGCGGTCGGTGCGGATCTTGGACAAGTAATGATGAAGCGCGCCAACGTTCGGGGCAATGGACATCTCGTTGTCGTTCAGGATGACCAGCAAATTCTTCTTCTCGTGCCCGATATGGTTGAGTGCCTCTAACGCCATGCCGCCCGTTAGCGCGCCGTCGCCGATTACGGCAACGACTTTGTTCGTCTCGCCCTTCAAATCGCGCGCGAGCGCCATGCCCATCGCGGCCGAGAGCGACGTGCTGCTGTGACCCGCTTCCCAGACGTCGTGCTCGCTTTCGGATCGCTTGACGAATCCGCAGAGACCTTTATATTGACGCAACGTATCGAATTGATCTTTCCGGCCTGTCAATATTTTATGGACATACGATTGATGTCCGACATCGTATATGAATTTATCGGTCGGGCTGTCAAACAGATAATGCATCGCAAGCGTTAACTCGACGACGCCCAGATTTGGCGCAAGGTGACCACCGGTAACGGAGAGCTTCTCGATCAAAAATGAGCGTATCTCAGCAGCGAGCTCATCCAGCTGCGGAACTGTTAAGTTTTTCAAATCTTTAGGCCCGTTGATATGTTCGAGCAACACATTCATTTCCTCGCTTTCATGGCAGGCGGCTACCGGTTCACGATTACCTCTGACTTTGTGACATATTATATCACAGTGTTACAAAATCCCCAATATGTTAGCCGCTAGCAGTTAGTGGTCCCGACGCATCAGATAGTCCGCGATATCGATCAGCCGCTCAGACGCCGCCAGATTAGCTCTGTTCAGCGCGTCTTTCGCTTCCAGCGTCAACCGCTGCACGAGCGCCGCGCTCTCTTCAAGCCCGATTAAGTAGGGATATGTTACTTTCTGCTGATCGACGTCGCTGTTAACGGGTTTGCCTAATTTCGCTTCATCGCCCGTCACGTCCAGAATATCGTCTTGAACTTGGAACGCGAGTCCCAGCTTGCGGGCGAATTCGCCTACGGCCGCCAACTGCGTCTGGGAAGCCCCGCCGACCCTTGCCCCCGCGGTGACGGAGAACACCATCAGATCGCTCGTCTTGCGAAGATGAATATATTCCAGCTCTGCGAGCGACGTAATGCCCTGCTCGCCCAAAATATCAGCGGCTTGGCCTCCTACCATACCCGGCGCTCCCGCGAGCAAAGCCAGGTCCGACGATATCGCAAGAACCGTCTCGGCCGGAACGCCAAGCTTCGCGGCCTGGGCAACCGCATAGAACGCATGCGTGAGCAATCCGTCGCCCGCCAGTATGGCCATCGCTTCTCCGAACACCTTATGATTCGTCGGCTTGCCGCGCCGGAAATCATCGTTGTCCATCGCCGGCAAATCGTCGTGGATCAAGGAGTACGTGTGAATCATCTCGACGGCGCACGCAACCGGCATCGCAGCTTGGCGAAGCGGCTTGCTGCCGTGCACCGCTTCGGCCGCGCTGAGCAAGAGAGCGGGTCGGAGCCGCTTGCCGCCGGCCTCCAGCGAATACATCATCGCGTCGCGCAGCGTAGCGGGCACGCCGAGCTCGACCGGGAAGGAATCGCGCAGCGCCTCTTCCACCTCCGCGGTCACGGTTTTCAAATATTCCTTGATCGAAATCGAAACGCTCACGTCTATTCCCCTCTATCTTCGTTTGCAGGCGCAAACGGTTTTTTCTGAAGACCGCTCTCGCCCTCAATAAGCACCTCGATCTTGCGTTCTACTTCTTCGAGCTTCGAGCCGCACAATTGAGAGAGCTTCATCCCTTCCTGAAACAGCTCGATCGCGGTTTCAAGCGGGACGTCGCCGTTCTCCAGCCGTCCTACTATTAATTCTAACCGTTCCATCGCTTCTTCAAAGCTTAGCTGCTGTTCTTCCATCTGCTCAAGCTTCCCCTTTCATCGACCAAACTTGGCAATCCAGCTGGCCATCGGCTAATTTGACTTTCACGATATCGCCTGGCTGCACGTCCTTGATCGACTTCAACAGCCGCTTCTCCGCTTCATCGTAGACGAGACCGTAGCCGCGCGACATGACCTTAAGCGGACTTAAAGCATCCAGCTGCTTCATGGCCGACACCAGCATCATCTGACGCTCTTTCATCGTGCCGCTCATGGCGCTTTCCATTCGGCGGGTCAGCGTCTCGACTCGTTTGGCTTCGATTGCCGCGCGTTCGCCCGGATGGGCCGAGGTAAGCTTCGCCTGAACTCTGAGCCATCGTTCCCTGCCTCGTTCCGCACGACGCACCGTACGATTCTCCAGCCGCTCCTTAAGCCGGTCGAGCCGTTCGGCTTGCTGCAGCAAATAGCGGCGAGGATTGAGGAATACCGGCGATCGCCGCAGCCTTGCGAGTCGCTCGCCCCGCGTTCTGACCGCGGTTTTTAACGCCTGCGCAAGCCTTGCGTTCGTCTGCGCGAGCTGCGTTCTTAATTCTTGTACGTTCTGCACGGCGAGTTCCGCCGCCGCGGTTGGCGTGGCCGCCCGCAGATCCGCGACGAAATCGGCGATGGTGAAATCCGTCTCGTGTCCGACCGCGGAAATAACCGGGATCGCCGAAGCCGCGATGCTGCGGGCCACGCGTTCATCGTTGAACGCCCACAGCTCCTCCAACGAGCCGCCGCCGCGCCCTACGATTAATACGTCGACTTCCGCCAATCGGTTCATTGTTTCGATCGCCTTGACGATCGCGGGCGCCGCGCCCGTCCCTTGGACGAGGACAGGAAAAAGCAGCACCGGCACGGAAGGGTGGCGGCGCTGCAGCGTGATGATAATATCGCGGACGGCTGCGCCGGTCGGAGAAGTGATGATGCCAACGGCCTTCGGAAACTTCGGAATTGCCCGTTTTCGCGATGCGGCGAAAAGCCCTTCGTCCTCAAGTTTCCGCTTCAGCTGTTCAAATGCCAAATATAAGCTGCCAATCCCGTCAGGTTGCATCTGAATCACGTAGAATTGATAATTGCCGTCGCGCTCATAGACCGAGAAGTTACCGCGCGCCAGCACCTTCGCGCCTTCCTTCGGTTTGAAAGGAAGGCGCTGGTTATGGGAAGCGAACATGATGCATTTTAGCCGGCTGTCGGGATCTTTCAGCGTAAAATACATATGTCCGCTGGAATGGTGCGTAAAGTTGGAAATTTCGCCGCGTACCCACACGTCGCCCAGTACGTGATCCGACTCGAGCTTCATCTTGATATAGCGCGTAATTTCCTTAATCGAATATACTTTGGCATCTTGTTTCATGGCCGTATCACGCCTTGCGCGCCGCCGAAGCCTTCGCCGCCTTCAGCGTGTTCGCGAGCAGCATCGTAATCGTCATGGGACCGACGCCTCCGGGTACCGGCGTAATGTAACCAGCCACTTCTCTCGCCGCTTCGAAATCCACGTCGCCGACGAGTCTGTTGTCCGCTAAACGATTGATGCCGACGTCGATGACGATCGCCCCGGGCTTGACGTAGCTTGCGCCGATTGCTTCCGGCTTACCGATCGCAACGACGAGGATGTCGGCCGTGCGCGCGATCGCTTCCATATCCGCGGTGCGCGAATGGCAGATCGTGACGGTCGCGTTCTCGCGCAGAAGCAGCATGGATACTGGCTTGCCGACGATATTGCTGCGCCCGATCACGACCGCATGCTTGCCCGCGATCGAATTGCCGCTCCGTTTAATCAATTCGATGACGCCGGCCGGCGTGCAAGGAAGAAGACTGTCGTCGCCGATGACCATATTGCCGACGCTGACCGGATGGAACCCGTCGACGTCCTTCTCGACGCTAATCGCATCGATGACCGCCTTCTCTTCAATATGCGAAGGTAGCGGGAGCTGTACCAGAATGCCATGGATACTGGACTGACGGTTTAACGTATCGATTAGCGCCAGCAGGTCCGCCTCCGAAGTATCGCCGCTTAGACGGTGTACTTCCGAGTAGAAACCGAGCTGTTCGCACGCCTTCGCCTTGTTGGACACGTAGACTTGCGATGCTTTGTCTTCGCCCACAAGAATAACGGCTAGTCCAGGTACGATCCCGTCTGCCGCCAGTCGAGCCGCATCCACCTTTAGTTCCGAGCGAATTTCATCCGAAATTACTTTCCCTTCAATACGCTGTGCCGTCACGTTATTCCCTCTCCCTTATCCGTTTATGTACGTTCGCGAACCTCATGTCAAAACGAGAAGCGTAAGGGCTCCCCTTACGCTTTCGGTTTCAACTCATCGAGCGCCAGCAGCAGCTTGCCCAGTACGCCGTTTACGAATTTGCCTGATTCGTCCGTGCCGAAGTGCTTCGCCAACTCGATCGCTTCGTTGATCGCCGCTTTCGGCGGCACGTCGGTACGGTACACCATTTCATAAGCGGCAAGCCGCAAAATTTGACGGTCGACGCGCGAGAGGCGGTCTACCTGCCACCCCGTCAAGTAGGTTTGGAGTATATCGTCTAGCGCTTGTTTATGTTCAATGACGCCGTGAACCAATTCACGCACGTAAACATCGATCGCAGACATGTCCGCAGCGGATGCGCCGATCTCGTTCTCGTCGTCGCGCGCTTCGTCTGCAAGCATATTCACCGCGTCCGCTGCCGTAACCTCGTTCATTTCCATATGGTACAAGCTCTGTACCGCAATTTCCCGTGCTAGCCTTCGTTTCATAGGTCCTCCCTAACAATGGTCTATCTTGGTGAGTCTGTCACGCTCTTCATAAAAATATGATCTCCTCCCTGCCCCGAACGTCATACCTGCCGTTCGTCCGGAGTACGGAGGAGATCATACCGCTATTTAAATGGTCTCCATCGCTGCATAAGCCATTCCATCAGCCGACCCCAAGGGATGAACGGCCCGCTGCCCTCGTCCTTGCTCTTGCCGGCCGTGTAGCCGACGCATAGCAAAAGCGCGAAGAACAGCATGTCCCAGAATCCGACGATAAAGTAGAGAATGCCAAGTATAATGCCGGTGGCAACGCCAATTATTCGTCCTCCGTATGTCTCCCAAATCTCTCTCCGCATCGAATATCCTCCTATTCCACGCGGGGCTTCACGCTGGACGACTGGATGATGTTCGCGACGAATACGGATACGTCCGCAACCGGTATCCCCGTAATCTCTTCGACATGGGTTTTGACGGATCGCTGGATTTCTTCGGTCATCGCGGGTATCGAGGTTTCGCCGTCCACGATCGCGCGAATCGTCACGTCAACGCCGGCGTCAGTCAAGCGAATCCGGACGCGTAAATCCTTCACTCCGCGCTGACGGCCGGCAGCCTTCAGCACGAGATTCTCGACCGTCTCGATCGAAATGCGAATATCGCCGAATTCGGTACGCTGGTCGATCGACATTGCCGAGGCGGCGCCGCGCTTGAGCGAAACATAGAAAAAGCGCAGGCTGATGAGAAATACGATCGCCGAAACGATAATGACAGAAGCTTGAATCGCTTCATTCCTATACAGCTCGTCTACGCCGTCGCTGAGCCATTCCTTGGGCAGCCATTTGAAACCGGCGCAAAAGGCAAGGACGGCGATCGTACCGACCGCAAGGCTGTAAATGAATAACAGCAGCTTGTCCAACATTCTTATCACGAGCAGAATCCTCCTTGTGGCCGGACTGAATAAAAACCCCCTGGCGCCGAGCGGCAAGCCCATCCACAGGGGGTTTACGATCAAATTGATCCAAAAATACCGGCTTACTTCACGCGATGCGCCGTATCTTCCTCTTCCGGTTTCTCCGCCGTCTTAAAGTGAACGTCATGGATATGTACGTTGACTTCGACGACGTGCAAGCCCGTCATCATCTCGATGGAACGTTTGACGTTGCGCTGGATATCCGAAGCAATCTCGGGGATGCGGTTACCGTATTCGATAATGATCGAGACGTCGACGGCCGCTTCGCGCTGACCGACTTCGACCTTAACGCCTTTCGCCAGGTTCTTGCGTCCAAGCAGTTCGGTAATGCCGCCGGCAAAACCGCCGCTCATGCCCGCTACGCCAGGAACTTCGATCGTGGCCAAGCCAGCGATCACTTCAATGACTTCGGGTGCAATTTGAATCGTGCCCATGTCTGTCTTCTCATAATCTGCCGCAAGCGTGCTCATGGTCTTCTTACACCTCCCGTAAAGTAGCGTACCAACCGGCCCTCAGCCGGCAGGGCTCATCCGCTTCCTATTCTTATACTATAGCATCCGGCGGGAATTATGACAAACCTTCGAGGACAAAGGGAAGCCGCTCCCCTAATGGGGAGACGACGACTCGCCTAAGGCTCCGCTCGCGACAAGAGGGAGCATAGACGCTCCCTCCGTTTTGCAAGCATTCCCTCTCCGAAGCTTCACAGGCCACGCCTGATTGATTACGATTCGTCCGCGACGGGATTATTGACATCATGTTCTTCCAAGAACTTGATGTCGAAATTCCCGTTCAAAAATTTCGGATGATTGAGGAGCTTCAAATGGAACGGGATCGTCGTTCGGATGCCGTCGATCGCGAATTCGGACAGCGCCCGCTTCATTCGCGAGATCGCTTCATCGCGCGTCTCTCCCCATACGATTAGCTTGGCGATCATCGAATCGTAATGAGGCGAGATCGTGTAGCCCGGATAAGCGGCGCTATCGACTCGCACCCCGAGTCCGCCCGGCGGCAAATAGAAATCGATTTTGCCCGGGGACGGCATGAAGTTGCGGTCCGAATCCTCGGCGTTAATCCTGCACTCGATCGCCCATCCGTTGATGCGAAGATCCTCTTGCTTGAACGAAAGCGGATTGCCTTCGGCGACGGAAATCATTTCTTTGATCAGATCGACGTTCGTAATCATTTCCGTTACCGGATGTTCCACCTGGATGCGCGTATTCATCTCCATGAAGTAGAAGTTGCCTTCCGGTCCAAGCAAGAACTCCAGCGTGCCCGCTCCCGCGTAGTTAACGGCTTGCGCCGCGCGGACGGCCGCTTGTCCCATCCGCTCGCGGAGCGCCGGGGACAGCACCGGGCAAGGCGCTTCTTCGACGAGCTTCTGGCGTCTGCGCTGAACCGAGCAATCGCGCTCGAACAAATGCACCGCGTTGCCGTGCTTGTCGGCCATGATCTGGATCTCGACATGCTTCATGCCCGTCAAATATTTCTCCAAATATACGCCGGCGTTGCCGAACGCCTTCTGGGCTTCCTGCTGGGCGGTCGTAATTTGCGATACGAGCGCATCCTCGTTCTCGGCGATGCGAATTCCCTTGCCGCCGCCGCCCGCCGTCGCTTTGATGATAACGGGATATCCGATCTGGCGCGCGACGCGAACCGCCTCTTCCATATCCTCGACGAGTCCGTCGGAGCCCGGAATGACCGGTACGTCCGCTTCCTTCATCGTTAGCTTGGCAACCGCTTTGTCGCCCATCTTCGTGATGGCTTGCGGAGATGGACCGATGAACGCAACGTTGCACGACTCGCAAATTTCCGCGAAATCGGCGTTCTCCGCCAAGAACCCGTAACCCGGGTGAATCGCGTCGCAGTCCGTTAACGTCGCCACGCTCATAATGTTCGTCAAGTTCAGATAGCTGTCTTTGGAAGCCGTCGGCCCGATACAGTACGCCTCGTCCGCCAGTCGGACGTGGAGCGACTCTCTGTCCGCTTCCGAATAAACAGCTACCGTGCCAATGCCAAGTTCGCGGCATGCGCGGATAATCCGCACGGCGATCTCACCGCGGTTGGCGATTAAGATTTTATTGAATTTCACGTAGTAGAGCTCCTTTCGCGCGCTTTGTTCCGGCTTCGGCCATTATACAGCCTGCCTTCCTATTCCGGTCTGACAAGGAACAAAGGCTGCCCGAATTCGATAAGCTGTCCGTTCTCGACGAGAACTTCGACGATCTCGCCTTTCACTTCCGCTTCCAGCTCGTTCATCAGCTTCATCGCTTCCAAAATGCAAACGACCGTTTTCTCGTTCACGCGGTCGCCCACGCTGACGAACGGCGGGTTGTCCGGCGAGGAAGCGCGGTAGAAGGTGCCGACCATCGGCGACACGATTCGGTGAAGGTTGTCCGCCTGCGGCGCCGCGGAAGCCGAGGACGGCTGAGCGGCAGGCGCTGCTTGCGGCGCGGCAGCCGCTTGCGCAGCCACGGCAACGTGAGGCTGCGTATATGTAGGTACTGGGGCAGTCTGCACGTTCACCACTTCGGTTTTGCCCGGTTTGCGGATGAGCAGACGCGTGCCCTCGTTTTCGATTTCGAGCTCGTGTACGGACGTTTGATCGACCAATTTGATCAATTCTTTAATCTCGTTCAGCTTAAACATGACTTCACTCCTAAAAGGTTTCTGTGCTGCCTGTCGGTGCCCCGAAAACGGGAAACCGGTTTCGAAAGCACCCGCGCGAAAAACGCCGCCGGGCCGAAGGACGGAGCCTTGCGCCCCGAAGGTTGACAACCGGCCGCTCCAATGCGGATGCCAAAAGTTGCACATAACAGAGTCATTATAGCATAAACCCTTCTGAACACGAACTGAAATATTTACATGCACGAAATGCAAGAAGCCCCCTGAACGGATCGACCGCAGCAGAGGGCTTGCCCGCGCCGAGCGCGGTAGTATTATTGCACGAACTGCACCGAAACTTGCTCGGCCTTCAAATTGAGCGCGCCGACCACCTTGACGAGGATGTCGTCCGCTTGGCTTCTGTCGACCTTCTCGCTTTGCACGACTACTTTGTATTTGTCGCCCGCTTGCGGCGTGATAATGACCGATTTGTACGTTTTGGCGAGTTCTTCTTCGAGGCTTGTCACCTTGGTGTTCTTCTCTTCCAACTGGGAGAGCTCCTCCATCGCCTGCAGCGCGTTGTCCGTGTTCTGCTTCGTATCGCCGAGCGCCGCCATCAGGCGCGATTCTTCCTCGGCGTTCTCTTGGCTGCGCTTGAGCTGCAGCTCGTCGAACACGTTGCTCGCAAGCCCCTGCTCTTCTACTTGCTGCAGCGTTTTGGCATCCGCATCGGCCGCCGCTTTCGCCGCATCCCCCGTCAGGACGCCTTCCGCAGCGCCTTCCTGCGTCACTTCGTTCACGACGACCTCGTCGTTCTTCGCGCCGCTGCCTGCCGTTACTTCCGTCGCGCCGTCTACCGGCTGCTCCTGTTTCGTTCCCTCCGTCAGCAAATCCGGAGACGTGCTGACATCTTCGGTGAACAAATAATACGCGGACAGGATCACCATCAAACTGAGCATCGACACGAGCCAAACCGTTTGCCTCTTCGTATTCATGAACCTTAGCCTCCCTTATACTTGTCCTTGTTTACTTGTCCTATCTTATGACGCATGTTTGCGAGGAATGACAGAAATATTGTTTTGCGGCACATCGAGTCCTTTCTGGACCGCGTCCAGGAGAAGACGTCTGACCGTCAGGTTCTCCGCCCCTTTGGCCACGATCATGACTCCGCGAATACGAGGCTTAATCGTCTTCACGATAAACGGCTTCTTCCCCTCTTCCGTTTCGTAGATGACGATCGTTCCGTCCCGCGTGATCGAAGTAATATTCCGGCTGCCGCCGTTCTTGTCTTTCTCGCTCGTAACGTCTTGCGATTCGCTTTCGTCTCGTCCGGGCACGCTCTCTTCGGTCGAATCCACCGTGACGAACACGTCGACGTCGCCGACGCCCACGATTTTCTCCAAAATCTCTTTCAGCCGGCTCTCGAGTCGGCTCTCGATCGCGTCGAAAGGCGTTTCTTCGCCTCCCCCGTTCCCGAGAAAAGCCGCCTCGTCTCCCCCGGTCGCCGTCTGGGGCGCCGGATCCGCATCGAGCGTCGTATCCACCGTGCGGACGGTCAGGAACGAGTTGAACAGGACCAGACCGATTCCGATCGCGCCGATCAGCAGCAACCAACGCATCGTTTTCACGCGCTTCTCCCCTCCCGGCCCGCCGCCGACCAGCTTCTCGAACCCTTCCAGCCATTTGGCCACCGTAATCACTCCTTCCCGCTTTCCTTCCGCCTTGCCGCGCCTTCAGCTTCGCACAGGTTCGAAACCGCTAATGCTTACGATGGAAGGATGCACGCCGAATCCGTCGCTCAACGCCTGCCGGACGGCATCCGCTCGTCGCTGGTCAACTGGGGAGAATGCTTCGACAGCCTCTTGCCGGGCCGTCCCGCGCTTGTCGCCGCCGTCATCGGACGCGCCGTCGCCATTCACCTTGATCTCGACAGGCTGCACGGCGCCAACCTCGCCGATCGGCCGTTCGCTGCTCACGCCGGGGCTCGACGTCTCTTCGGGCGGGATTAACGTGACCGCAACCGACGCAAGCTTCGCCTCGCTCGCCGACCCCTCCCGGTCCAAGCTCACCTTCACGCGTTCGACGGCCAGCCCCGTCTTCTTCGTAATTTCCTCGGCCATCGCCGCCGCCAGATTCTTCTCCGCCAGCGCCGCCGCGGCATCCTCCTGCTTCCGCTTCATCTCCTCGGCGTCTCGCTGGATGTCCTGAAGCGTCGGCATCTTGTATTGCTTGTCCGGCGCGCTGGTCAGCCAAACGTCGAAACGCTCGTGCAGCTTCATGCCGAAGTCGCCGTGCAGCATGCCGATGATCGGCGATAGGATGGTTAGCAAGATGATCAAGCCTGCGACCAGCCGGACGTATCGCTGCATCGCCTTGTTCGGCAGCAGCAAATCGACGATGCCGGCCAACAATACGACGGCGATGATCTGCCTCAGCCAGCCGGCCAGCCAGTCCAACATGACGCCCTCCCCCCTTCCCGCAAGCGGTCATCGCATCATGATCGCCGCATTGCCGGCGGTCAGAATGATCGTGACGGCCAGGAAGAACATGAGTCCGACCGCCGCCAGCGCGGCAAAGACGTAGATGAGCGTTTTGCCGATCGTTTGCAGACAGCCGACGATCGGGCTGTCGCCGAGCGGCTGCATGACCGCTGCCGACACATTGTATATCAAGGCCAGCGTCAAAATTTTGAGCGCCGGAAACGCGCATAACAAGATGAGAATGATGACGCCGGCCAGCCCGATGGCGTTCTTCACGAGCAGGGAAGCCGACATGACCGTATCCGCCGCATCCGAGAACGTCCGGCCCACGACCGGCACGAAATTGCCGGCCACGAATTTGGCCGTTCGCATCGTCACGCCATCCGTCACCGAACCCGTTGCGCCCTGAACGGAAATGACGCCGAGAAAGATCGTCAGCATAATGCCCATCAGCCCGACCGCGAAATTCCGCAGCACGTTGGCCAACTGCGTCACCTTGAACTTGTCCGTCACGGCGCTGGCGATGTGCAGCACAGCGGAGAAGAAGAGCAGCGGGAAGACGATCGTATAGATGACGGTTCCGACGGCATGAATCATGAAGATGATGAGCGGATGCATCACCGTGACCGTAACGACGTTCCCCATGCTGGCGAGCAGAGCCAATAATAGCGGAATCATCGCCATCATGAACTGAATCATTCCGCTGATGGCGTCCTTCGCATAGCCGATCGCCACGTTGAAGCTGTTCACCGCGATGACGATCATCACCATATAGGTGATGCTGTACGCCACTTTGCTGACCGTATTGCGCTCGAAGGCCGTCTGAAGCGTCTCCAAGATCATGCTGAAGACGGTGAGCAGCACGATCGTCACGAGCAGCTTTCCGTTATACAGCACCTCGTGCAGCACGTATTCCAACAATCCCCGAAGCACCGTCGTAAGCTTGAGACCTTCGCCGCCCGGGATGATCATCTCCATGAAACTCGGCACTTCGCGGTCCGGGAACAGTCCCCCGTATTCGGCCATCAGCTTGTTCCAATACGATTCGACCGCGGTTGTATCAATGCCGTGGAGTTCTTCCTCCGACAGCTCTTGCGGACCGCTCTCCCGAGCGGCCGCATCCGGAACTTGTCCGGCCGACGTTGCCTCCGGCGCCCCCCAGGCGATGGGGACGTAAGAAGCGAATAGCGCGAGCAGCAAGACGAATCCGGCGATGACGCGAACGAAGCGATTCATCCTTGACCACTCCCCGCCGGCAGCAGGCCGATAACCGTTTCGACGATGACGCCGATGATCGGCACGGCCATGACCAGGATCAGCACCTTGCCCGCGAACTCGATCTTGGACGCCACGCTTTCCTGCCCCGCATCCCGGACGATCTGGGCGCCGAATTCCGCGATATAGGCGATGCCGATAATTTTCAGAATCGTCTTTAAATAGATCGAAGGGATGCCGGAACGCTCGGCGAGCGATTCCAACACCGTAATGACCGCTTCGATCTTGCCGATCATGTACAAGAAGATGAATAGTCCGGTAAATGCGGCCAGGAGAAAGGCAAACATCGGCTTTTGTTCCCGAACGACGAGAATGAGCACGGCCGCAATCAAACCGAGTCCGACAATTTGAATGATTTCCATCCGGGTTCACCGCCTCGTCTGCCATTATCCGTCATTGGAACAAAAAGATCGTCTTAATCTCCTGAAACAGATCATTCAGCAGCCGGACGACCATGAACAGCACGACGACGAAACCGATCAGCGTTACCCAATGCGCCATATCTTCTTTGCCCATCTGCTTCAGCACCGTATGAATCATCGCAATGATGATGCCGATGCCCGCGATTTGAAAAATGGCGCTAACATCAATGTTCATCCCTGCGGCACCCCACTAAACGATCAATATGACGACAAGCGCGGCAACCAGGACGCCGAGGCTCTTGCTCATCTTCTCGTACCGCGCTTGATCGTCTCTCGCCGCCTCCTCTTCCGCCTGCAGCTGCTGAACCGCAAGCCGCAAATGTTTGATTTGGTCGTCCCGGTCGCTAATGCCAAGCGAAGACCCAAGACGTATGAAGGAGGCACGCTCCGGCGCTTTCATCGCGGTGCGCGGCCAATGGGAGGCGGCCGCTTGCTCCCAGCACTCCCGGAAGCTGCATTCCTTGTCCGAATGGAGCGTATCGCCGACAGATTGAAACATGGCGCGTATCGCGCCTTGCATATGCTCAGCCGTGCGCTCGATGGCTTCGGGAAGCGGCGTGTAACCGTACCCGATCTCTGTCTCGAGGCGTTGCAGCGCATGGATCAATTGCCGAATATGACGCGGCCGCATCGCGAAACGGGCCGCCTGCTGGAAACCGATCATCGTGCCGGCGAATAGGATGAGCACCGCGCCGATCATCTTAACCATGCCCGTTCCCTCCCGCCGGCGTCCGCTCCAAGGCCGACGGACTTCGCGCCGCCGGCAAGGCGCGCACGACGCGGCTGGACAACCCGTCCGCGTTCTTGCGCAGCTCGACGCACACGTCGAACGCCCCTGCCGCAAGCAGCCGTTCGATCGCCGGTCTGCCGCGGGCTTCATCCAGATCTTTGGCATGCGCGGTCGCGATCACCGCAATGCCCGCGTGACTTGCGTCCAGAATCGCTTCGGCATCCTCCGCGCGGCCGATCTCGTCGACGATCAGCACGTCCGGCGACATCGAGCGCAGCATCATCATCATGCCTTCTGCTTTGGGGCACGCGTCCATTACGTCCGTGCGCGGGCCGATATCAAAGGTGGGCACGCCACGCACGCAAGCGGCGATCTCGGAGCGTTCGTCCACGATCCCGACCTTGCGCCCTTCCCAGCCCGCCGCCGCGGCATGTCCCCAAAGCCCGGAGCTGACCGCGCGCGCGATATCCCGCACGAGCGTCGTCTTGCCCTGCTGCGGAGGCGCTACGATGAGCGCCGGGAGAATCGAGCGGCGGTTGAAATCCAGCAGTTTCGGAAGCAGCTTGGCCGACGCGCCGATCACTTCCCTGGCAATCCGGATATTGAAGGCGCCGACGTCCCGTATGCCCCGGACATGGCCGCCTTCGAGAACCGTTCGCCCGGCGATCCCGATCCGGTGTCCGCCCGCGACGGTAATATAGCCTCTGCGCAGTTCTTCCTCCATGGCGTAAAGCGAATGGTTCGTCACCCGCTCCAAAAGCTTCCGGCAAATGTCCCCGGATGGCCGGAATGCGCCGTCGGGCCGCGACATCGGCGTGCCGTCGGGCGCGATGTACCGGAATCCCCCATCGAACCCGATCTCTAGCGCGCGGCTTTCCCGGATGCGAATCTCCTCCAGCTTGTCCTTCACTTGATCCGGCATTCGCTCCAGCACAGCCGCAAGCTCCGCCGGCAGCAGATGCACGACACGTGTCAGCATTTCTCGTCCCTCCCGATCCAATCTAGCCGCGATGCGCGAGGCTCATGCCTGCTTTTGTCGCTACACCATCGTATGCGGACAACCTGTGAATTATGCCATTGGCCTGTCCGTCTCTCCGGCCTACTGCCTTCGTCCGATTCGATCTTCCTCCGCTATTTTTTGAGAATCCCGATCATCAGACAGGCTATGCCCGCTCCGATCCACGCCAGCTTGGTCATTGACAGCTTATCGGACATGCCGACCAACCCGATCGTCGTCGTCGCGATTAGAATTAGCGGGCCGACGAACGCGAGCGACGAGTTGACGACGAGCGCTTTATCGATCTGATTTAGACGCAGCATAAGCAGTGCCGCGCAGATTTCAATCGAGCCCGATATGATTCGAAGCGTCGCCATGCTAAGCACGATTTTATTGATCAAGACCGATTCCTCCTTTCCTAGCGATCGAATCTACCAGTCTGTCCACTTTCGGATAAGGACGTTTCTATGAGATTGTATGCGTGCTTGTCTGATCTTCATGCCGATTTTTGTCCCGACCGCCAGACCGATTCATCGCCCATTCGCCAATACGGGCACATGCCCGGTAGACGGTGCATAAGATGCTCATGACATCGGAGCAAGAGCAAGAGAGTCTTTAGGCGAGGAGAATGCTGCATGAAGGATTTAACGCGGAGCATATGGCCGCCCGCGCTGTTGGATCCGAGCGGTCTTCGCGCGGCCGTCGCGCATCCCGCGCAAACGAGCGGCTCGGACCGTGCGGACGGACGCGGACAGACGATGATTATCGACAAGGGGCTCGGACGTTACGCGTTCGCGGATTTGCTGGAGACGGCCGGCGATTATATGGATTGCATCAAAATCGGCTTCGGTACGGCGCCGCTCTCGAAGACGGAGCTGCTTCTGTACAAAATCGAGCAGGCTAAGCTTCGCGGATTGCTCATCATGCCGGGAGGAACGCTGCTCGAGACCGCGGTCAAACAAGAGCTCGTGCCGGAGTTTTTCGATACGGTATGCAAATTCGGGTTCAACGCCATCGAAGTATCGGACGGCACGATCGAACTAAGCCGCGGCTTGCGGACGGCGCTCATCCAAGAAGGGATTCGAAACGGCCTGCAGGTCGTGACCGAATATGGCAAGAAGCTAACCGGTTCGCTGGTCGATGCCTCGGAGCTGGTCGAGACGGCGGAGGTCGACCTCGCCGCCGGGGCGAAATACGTTACGGTGGAGGCCCGCGAATCGGGCGTCGGCGTCGGTCTGTTCGACGACAAGGGCAACTGCCGGGAAGATATGCTCGACGGTATTTGCCGGTTCGTCTCCGATCCTGGCCGGCTCATGTGGGAAGCGCCGCTCAAACACCAGCAGGTGCTGCTGCTGCAAACGTTCGGCCCCGGCGTCCATCTGGGCAACATTCCGCCCGGCGACGCGCTGGCGCTCGAGACGATGCGGCGCGGACTGCGCTCGGATACGTTCGGGTTCGGGGATACGCCCGAAAATCGAAAATGCATTGAATATATGATTTAGACGCCCATGGACTGGGCGATAGAGGAAGGCGGTCTAAGAAGGTTATGCATATTGAAGTCGTATCTTCCGTAAACGAAGCAAGAGAGGCGCGGCTGACGCAGCGGACGGCGATCGTCATCGACGTGCTGCGAGCCACAAGCACGATCGTGACCGCGCTTGAAGCCGGCGCATCCGGCATCGTGCCGGTCGAGACGGTGCTTGAAGCCCGCGCGTTGCAGCGTCCCGGCGACGTCATGGCAGGGGAGCGGTTCTGCCGCAAGATTGCAGGCTTCGACCTTGGTAATTCCCCGTTCGAATTCACGCCCGATGCGGTAAAAGACCGGCGCATCCTCTTGACGACCACGAACGGGACGCGCGCCCTGCACAAGGCGCTTCGCGCTGATTCCGTGCTGGCGGGTTCGCTGTTGAACGCTTCGGCATGCGCGAAGGCGGCTGCCGATTTGCGCCGGGATGTCGTCATTCTCTGCGCGGGCAGCCATGACGAGTTCGCCATCGAGGACGGCCTGTGCGCAGGGCTGATTATCGACCGCCTGCAAGCGCTCGGCATCCCGACGGAAACGAACGACTTCGGCGCGTCCATGCGAGGCTTCTACCGGGACGCCCGGCCGTTCCTGACCGAGACGATGCTGCAGGGCACTACCGGCAGACGTCTCGTCAAACTGGGCTGCGCGCGAGAGATTGAACGCTGCGCGCAGGTGGATGCCAGCGAAGCGGTACCGCGTCTGCAGGGCGATACGCTCGTACTCGGCTGACATATCCGCCTGGCTTGTTCCATATGCTCTATTAACGCACGACGCTTATGCCCGGCTCGCATGCGGCGGAAAGCGACACTCGTAGCCAAGGAGCGGACAGCCATGAACGGTCAAGTCATTCTCGTTATTCTGATTATTATCGGCTTGATCGGCCGGTCGCCGATCATCTCGACGGCAGCTTGCGTGCTGTTAATCGTAAAGCTGATACATTTGGAACGCTACTTACCGACCATCGAACGGCGAGGACTCGAGCTGGGGCTGCTGTTCCTCACGTTCAGCGTGCTCGTCCCCTTCGCTTCCGGCCGGATTTCCACGAAGGATATCACGGCCGCGCTGACCTCATGGCCCGGCATCCTGGCCCTCGCCGGCGGCGCGCTCGCCACTTACGTGAACGGCAAAGGACTGGAAATGCTCAAGTTCGACCCCCAGCTGGTCGTCGGCCTCGTTGTCGGCTCCATCATCGGCATCGTGTTTTTCCGCGGCATTCCGGTCGGCCCGCTAATGGCGGCCGGCATTACCGCCATTTTGTTCAAACTGTTCAGTCTCATTGGGGGGCGATTCTAGCGCGGCGGACAGCAAAAAAGCCAGCCACTCTTTCGCGGATGCGAAAGAGTGGCTGGCTTCGTGCTGTCCAGCTAAGAGATTAACGGCGGTCTTGCGGTCCGCCGACGAATACTTGTTCCGCCGTGTCCAAGCCATATGCCGTATGCAAGCCGCGAATAACGTCTTGCACGCCTTCGGCGGCAATTACGCAGGACACTTTGATTTCGGAGGTGCTGACCATTTTGATGCTGACGCCGAGCTTCGAGATCACGTCGAACATTTTGGCCGCGACGCCCGGATTGCTGACCATGCCCGCGCCGACGATCGAAACTTTCACGAGGTCGACTTCGGAAGTGACTTCACGGTAAGGAACGGAAGCGCGGATGCTCTCCACGACTTGCGTCGCCTTCTCCTGGTCGTCTTTGGAGACCGTGAAGGAGAAGTCCGCTTTGCCGCCGAGCACGCCGCTCTGCACGATAATGTCGACGTCGATGCCGCCTTCCGCAAGCGCGCCGAACACTTTCGCCAGCACGCCCGGCTCATCCTCCACGCCCAAGATGCTGATTCTTGCTACGTTCTTGTCAAACGCGATGCCGCGCACGACGACTCCCTGTTCCATGACCGCTTCCTCCTTCACCGTCGTTCCTTCGTTCTGCGTAAAGCTCGAACGCACGACAAGCCGCACGTTGTTATGTTTCGCATATTCAACCGCACGCGGATGCAGAACCGCCGCGCCGAGATTGGCCAGCTCCAGCATCTCGTCGTACGAGATTTCGTCCAGTTTGCGCGCGCACTTCACGACGCGCGGATCGGTCGAGTAGACCCCGTCCACGTCGGTGTAAATTTCGCACACGTCCGCTTTGATCGCGGCTGCCAGCGCTACCGCCGTCGTATCGGAACCGCCGCGGCCGAGCGTCGTGATCTCGCCGTCGTCCGTCATGCCTTGGAAACCCGCCACGATGACGGCATTGCCGGCGTCAAGCGCTCCGAAAATACGATCCGGCGTAATATCCGAAATTCTCGCTTTGCCGTGAACCGCTTCCGTGCGGATGCCTGCCTGCCAGCCCGTGAACGATACCGCGCGATGACCGATCGCATGAATCGCCATCGACAACAGGGCGACCGAAATTTGCTCTCCCGTCGTCAGCAGCATATCCATCTCGCGCGCCGGCGGATTCGGATTCAACTGCTTCGACTGGTCAATCAGATCGTCCGTCGTATCACCCATCGCGGATACGACCACGACGACCCGGTGACCCGCTTCTTTATAATCGGCAATCCGTTTGGCGACACGCTGCATCCGTTCAGTCGTGCCGACGGAGCTGCCGCCGAACTTCATCACAATCAACGACACCGCTGATCCACTCCCTAACGATTACTTTAACTCTTTAACGTTATACAAGGTGAAATTATAGCACAATTATTCCTATTTGGGTATACGGAAATCGACATAAACCGCCATACTGCGCCTGTTGCGGGGATTTCTCCCTATATAGAACGAAGCCGCCCGGACACTACCCGGACGGCCGTTTATGCATAATTATGCACGCGAGATGTATTTACCTTCGCGCGTATCGATCAGCAGCACGTCGCCTTCGTTGATGAAGAGCGGCACTTGCACGTTCAGGCCCGTCTCGACCGTCGCGTTCTTCGTCGCGCCTTGCGCCGTGTTGCCTTTCACGCCCGGTTCGGTCTCGATGACTTTCAGGTCCACGCTGTTCGGCATGTTAATCCCGATAATCTCGCCTTGGTAACTCGTGATGTTGACGGTCATGTTTTCTTTGAGGAAGTTCACTTCCCACTCCAGTTGTTTCTTCTCGAGCGTGAATTGGTCGAACGACTCGTTATCCATGAACGAATACTCGCTGCCGGAGTTGTACAAATATTGCACGGCGCGGTTCTCGATGATCGCGCGACCGATGTTCTCGCCGGCGCGGAACGTGCGCTCGACGGTATTGCCGTTGCGGAGGTTCTTCAGCTTGGAGCGGACGAACGCCGCGCCTTTGCCTGGCTTAACGTGTTGAAAATCGATTACCGTAAAGATGTCGCCGTCCACTTCGACGGTCAGACCTGTTTTGAAATCATTGACTGAAATCACTGCAAATTCCCTCCTAAAGGTAGTAAACCTTGGTCTTACGCTATCGTATGTAGTTCCTTTGGCGAAGCCGTTAACCGTTCGTTGCCGCCGGCGGTAATGACGATATCGTCTTCGATGCGGACGCCGCCGAAGCCCGGCAAGTAAATGCCCGGTTCGACCGTTACGGTCATCCCCGGCTCCAGCACGGTATCGCTCATCTTCGACAGACGCGGCGATTCGTGGATCTCCATGCCTAGCCCGTGTCCGGTGCCATGGCCGAAATGATCCCCGTACCCGTAACGCGCGATGACATCGCGCGCCAGCGCGTCCGCTTCGCGTCCGGTCATGCCTGGCTTAATGCCGGCAAGAGCCGTCATCTGCGCCTCGAGCACGATCGCGTAGATTTCGCGATGCTTCTCGGAAGGCTTGCCCACCACGACCGTGCGCGTCAAATCCGAACAGTAGCCGTTGTAATACGCGCCGAAATCCAACTTCACGAATTCATTGTCGCCAATTATTCGGTTGCTGGCTACGCCGTGAGGCAGCGCGGAACGCTCGCCCGAAGCCACGATCGTCTCGAACGAAGGGCCGGAGGCGCCGCCTTTGCGCATGAACGTCTCCATCTCCAGCGCGACGTCGCTCTCCCGAAGTCCTGGCTTAATCACGCCCAGAATATGCCGGTACGTCGCATCTGCCAACGCGCACGCTTCGCGCATCACGGCTAGTTCCGCGTCATCCTTGAACATTCTGAGCTTCTCGATCACGCCGGATACCGGGACGAGCTCTACGCCCGCCAAACCTTCCTTCCAGGCGATATACTCGGAGAAGACGACGTGGTCCTGTTCGAAGCCGAGCCGCTTCACGCCGGCTGCGCTCGCCAGCTCCGCAACCGTATCCATCAGCTTGACGCCATGCTCGACGACCGTGAACGCAGGAGCCTGCTCTGGCGCTTGGGTACGGTATCGGAAGTCGGTTACGAGATAATTCTGCGTCCCGGTCAACAGCAGCGCGCCCGCCGATCCGGTAAATCCGCTTACATAACGCCGG
This sequence comes from Paenibacillus methanolicus, assembly GCF_008124765.1. GTDB lineage: Bacteria > Bacillota > Bacilli > Paenibacillales > Paenibacillaceae > Paenibacillus_Z > Paenibacillus_Z methanolicus. Next base: position 476,782 of record NZ_VNHS01000002.1, read on the forward strand.
TTCACCGCGCTTGTCACCAACAGGGCGTCAAGGCCCAGCTCGCTCAAGCGCCGACGAATGCCGGCTACGCGATTGGTCGTCATATCCTTCATCCTTTCCATGGCTTCCGCGCTTCTGCCCGCCATGCGGGGTTAGCCTTTCGCGCCAGCCGTCTCCAGATGACGGACAAGGCCGGTTAGGCCAAGCACGTAGCTTTGGGCGCCGAAGCCCGCAATCTGACCAACCGCCAATTCGGCCGTTACGGAAACATGCCGGAACGGCTCGCGTTTATGGATATTGGAGAGATGAACTTCGACGAACGGAATCGCCACCGTGCCAAGCGCGTCGCGCAGCGCGTAGCTGTAGTGCGTCAGCGCGCCAGGGTTGATGACGATCCCGTCTACGTTGCCGTAAGCCTCGTGAATCCGGTCAATAAGATAACCTTCGTGATTCGATTGGTAAAACGACAGCGTCGCGCCAAGGCTTGCCGCGGTCTCCCGCAGCAGCGACTCGATGTCGCTCAGCGTCGACGTGCCGTAAACACCGGGTTCGCGAACGCCGAGCATGTTCAGGTTCGGTCCGTTTAATACGAGTATGGATAGCATCAGGTACCTCCCCGGCGCATAGATCAATTGCCATTTTACCACAATGACCCTTGCTTTGAGAAGTAGCTTATCTCGCTCCCGCCCGGCCGGCGCCGCTCATCAGCGGTTCCCTCGATGCCTCGTCGTGATATTCGAACGCATGCGTGTATCCGATGAACACGCCCCAAAGCGTAAACACCGCCAACTCGGATGCCAGCGTGTTATATCCAATCTGGCGGATCGGCTCGACGATGCCGATTAGCGGTCCTAGCGCGATGAACAGCGCGCCCCACCATATCACGCCGTACGCGATGCCAGCCCAAGGCCCTCTGAACCGGCCGAGCAGAAACATGTACAGAAACGTGGCCACGATCGAAAATCCGATAAAACTCGCGATGCCGATCAACTGCCCCCAGCCCGACCTCAAAAACGATGCCAGGAAAAACGAGTCCAGCATGAATCCCGGCAGCGCGTTCGTAAAATTCATGTTGTACAGCAGCCAGCGCAGCGCTCCCCAAATCAAGCCCGCAAAAAAACCCAGGTTAAGTCCGAACATTATCGGGTTGGTTCTGTGCCGCCTCCGGCGCAAGGCCTGTCTATGAGTAATGCGCACTCGATTCGACCTCCTGTTATAAATACACCGTATACGTTGCTACCGGATTAGTATGGCGCATTTTCCACTCCACTAAACGACCTTTCCGGGTTGACGGCGGCAATGGATGCCGCTCGCAATCGTTACGCGAATCAAGTACAATAGAAGAAGATTTGATCATGAAGGATGGTGATTCGCCCTTGTCGCAGGAACCGCGCAATATCTATGGGGGGCAAGCCGTCATCGAAGGCGTCATGTTTGCGGGCAAGCATGTCAATGTCACGGCGGTTAGACGCAAAAATAACGAGATCATGTTCTACGAAGTGCCGCGCACGTCCCAGCCCTTTTTGCAGAAATTGAAGAAAATCCCGCTCATTCGAGGCATTGTCGGCATTCTCGAATCCAGCGCGAAGGGCTCCCAGCATTTGAACTTCTCGATGGAAGCTTACGCGGAGGACGAAACGCAGGACGATGACGCGCCGCCGGCTAAGGCGGACAAGCCGGAGAAAAGCGGCTGGAGCCTCAGCATGATCGTCGGCGTCACGGTTGCCGGCATCTTGTCCTTCATCGCCGGCAAGCTCGTATTCACGGTCGTTCCCGCGGTCGTGGAAGAGTTGATCTTTGGACAAACGTTCTCGAATAGAATAGTACACAACCTGATTGAAGGTCTTATTAAGATTTTGTTCCTCCTTACCTATCTGTACGTCATCTCCTTGACGCCGATCGTCAAACGGCTGTTCCAGTACCATGGCGCGGAGCACAAGGTGATCAGCGCCTACGAAGCGGGCGTGCCGCTCACCGTCGCGAACGTGCAGCGCTTCACCCGCTTGCACTACCGGTGCGGCAGCAGCTTTATCGTCTTCTCCGTGCTGGTCGGCGTCATCATCTACTCCTTCTTCACGTGGGATTCGTTGTGGGAGCGGGTCTACATCCGTATTCTCCTTCTGCCGGTCGTGCTGGGCGTGTCCTATGAGACGCTGCGATTCACGAACGCGCTCCGCGATGTTCCCGTGCTTCGTTTCTTGGGCTTCCCGGGCCTCTGGCTCCAAAAGCTGACGACCAAGGAACCGAACGACGAGCAGGTAGCCGTCTCGATCGCCTCGTTCGAACGGATGCTGGAGATTGACCGCCAAATGGGTAAAACCGCTTAAATCGTTCAGCTTAACATCGGGAGAAAGGGTGAGTTTCATGCCGCGAAAAATGAGTCCTCTGTTCGTCGCCGTTTTAGTTCTCGCCGGATTAGGTCTTGTCTATCAGCTGATCTTTTTTCCCGGACGGCTGCTGCTTCCGGTCATCGTGCTCGGCGCGATCTTCGCCGCGTACTTCTACCAAATGCGCGGCCGTCGCGCCAAGCCGAAGGCTAAACCCCATATGCGGGCGCAGCAGCCGGCGCAAAGCAAGCCAAAGACGCGGAAGACCATGCCGTTCCGCGTCATCGAAGGCGGCAAGGACGACGACAACCTGCCGAAGTATCATTAAATCATTCACGGGATGAAGACGCGGCAGCCCGGCTTGGCGAAATACGTCCGGGCCGCATCGTACCCTGACTTGTATAAGGCATCGCTTTCCTGGGTCGTCAGATCGAAGTCGGTGGAACGCATGCCGAGCGTCGGGATTTTGATCGCGCGCTCGCGGTTCTGCTTCTCGATGTACCGCTCGTCGTGCGCCTGCAGCATCGTCTCGAACATCGCTTGAAACATCGTAACCGGACCTCGGATGACGCGGGGTTCGGTTTCGTTTTTTCCGACGAGCTGATAGCCGACGACCGGCGTCCTCCGTCCCCCTTCTCCCTGTTCCGGATCGAACAGCCAGAGCGGAAAATTGCTTAACAGCCCGCCGTCGACGATATACGCCCACATTCGGCGAGCGCTCTTATTATCTCCCCGCTGCTGCCGCGGCAACCTCAGCCGAACCGGATCGAAGAAATACGGAATGCTCGCGCTCATGCGCACGGCCGCGGCTACCGGCATGCGGCCGGGATCGAGCTGGTAATCCGCGATATCGTCCGGAAGAACCAACAGCTTTCCGTTCGTGATATCGGATGCGACGATCTTGAGCTTCCCTGCCGGCAAATCGTCGAATGTGCGGATCCCCTTGGCAGCAAGCAGGCTCGTTATCCAATACGTTAATCCTTCGCCGCTATATAAGCCGCCCTTAATGAACAACCTCGCGGCCGGGCCGATCAGCTTCACCCGGTAAAGTCCTCCACGGCTCAAAAACGACCGGAACGGGGTCCCCTCCACGATACGCCTCAATTCCTCCGCCGTATATCCAGCGGCTAGCAGCGCCGCAATGATCGAACCCGACGAGGTACCCGCCACCCGACCGAACGCGATCCCCTTCTCTTCCGTCGCTTTGATCGCGCCAACCAAGCCAATTCCTTTTACGCCTCCGCCCTCGAAGACGGCATTAATGGTCGTCATCGCTTCCCTCCCGCCCCTTCAGCGCTCTTCGGTGCCGAATGTCGGCGTTTCTTTCGCGCTGAAGCGTCAGGTCATGTATATGCGGGCGAAGCTTGGCACTGGTCGTGCCCGGGCAAACATGCGGCAACAAAAAAAACCGCCCCTCCCCAGTCGGGGCGGGCGGCCGATGCCAAGACTCGCTATTCGTTATCCAACTCGGAGCGAAGCGCGCGCAATTCTTCCAGTCGATGCGGGTCGCGCCGGAAATACTCGACGAGCGTCTCGATGCATGTAATGGAATCCCAGCTCAAGTGGTGCTCGATTCCTTCCACGTCTGCGTAAATATTGGCTTCCTGGACGCCGATCATCGTCAAGAACGATTCCAGCAGCTGATGCCGGTCGACCAGCCGCTTACCCATCTTCTTGCCTTTGTTCGTCAAGACGAGTCCGCGATACTTCTCGTAAATCAAGTAATCGTCCTTGTCCAGCTTCTGAATCATCTTCGTCACGGAGGACGGATGCACTTCCAATCCTTCCGCTATATCGGATACGCGCGCGTAACCTTTCTCGTCAATAAGCTTATAAATGCGCTCCAAGTAGTCTTCCATGCTTGGCGTCGGCATTGAAAGAACCCCCATTCAACCATCGTCCTTACGCAGTGCCAAGGCCGCGTGTTCCTGCCACGGCCCTCATCTCTTCGGGGCGCACGGCTCGTCCATCGCAAGCGGGCCACCCGCTTTTACACTCTATGTATCATACAATGCCGCGGACGCCCGAAGCAACCTCGAGCGGAACTTTCCATGTTTGTCCCTTCCTTCGTCGGCGTAAACTAGCCGCAGGTACAGAATCTGCCCGAGGAGGAAGCCGCAAATGAGCACGACCACGCTGGAACGTCCAGCAGCCGCCCGCAAAGCCGCATCGTCATTCGTGCCGGAGCTCGTGTTTTTCGAGCCGGCCGCCCTGGAATATCCGAAAGGAAAGCGCATCATGGAGTGGGTACAGCAAACCGGCATCCCCTATCGGATGACGACATCGCATAATCGGATCACCAACTTGCCGGGCGATTCCGAGCTGGAACAATATAAAATCGCCAAGCGCACGCTCGTCGTCGGCCTGCGCAAAACGCTCAAATTCGACACGTCCAAGCCATCCGCCGAATATGCCATTCCGATCGCGACCGGCTGCATGGGCCACTGCCACTACTGCTATCTGCAGACGACGCTCGGGGCCAAGCCGTATATTCGAGTCTACGTCAATACGGACGAAATCATCGAGGCCGCGCGCGCCTACATTGCCGAACGCGAGCCGGAGATCACCCGATTCGAGGCTGCCTGCACGTCGGACCCCGTCGGGCTGGAACCGATTACGGGCAGTCTGGCGGAGCTGATCGAATTCATGGCGGATCAGGAGCATGGCAGACTGCGCTTCGTCACGAAATTCCACCATGTCGACTCGCTGCTCGGTCTGCGCCATAACGGTCATACGCGCATACGGTTCAGCGTGAACGATAAATATGTCATTAAACACTTCGAGCCGTCTACGTCTCGGTTCGAGGATCGGATCGAAGCGGCGGCGAAAGTCGCGCGCGCCGGCTATCCGCTCGGTTTCATCGTCGCGCCGATCATCTGGCACGAAGGTTGGGAGGAAGGTTACGCCGAGTTATTCGCATCGCTTGCGGAGGCGCTGCCCCGGGATGCGCACGCCGGTCTGACCTTCGAGCTCATTCAACACCGGTTCACGAAGACGGCGAAGGGCGTTATCGAGAAGCGGTACCCGAAGACGAAGCTGGAGATGGACATCGAGAAGCGCAAGTACAAATGGGGCCGCTGGGGGCAGGGCAAGTATGTATACCCCGATGAACAAGCAGATGCGCTCCGCATGTATATCTCGGAGCGCATCTTTGACCATTTTCCCGATGCCACGATCGATTATTTCACTTAGAACTTCAGCCATTCCGGCGTAATGCCGTTGAGGTAAATCGTAATCTGCGTCATCTGGTCCGTGAAGAGCAGGAAGCCCATCAAGATCATGACGGCGCCGCCGACCTTCATCATGATAGCGGAATACTTGACGATCCAGCGCGCCGTGCCGATGAAGAAGGCCAGGACGAAGAACGGAATCGCGAATCCGAGCGAATAAGCGGTCGTCAGTTGGAACCAGGTTCCCGGCTCCGAAGCGGCCAGCGCCAGAATGGCGGCGAGTATCGGTCCCGTGCACGGCGACCAGCCGGCGGAGAAGCCGATGCCGAAGATCAACGAGGCGAAATAGCCGGATTTCTTCATCCGCGTATCGAACTTGCGTTCCTTCAGCAGGACGCGGGGCTGGATCAGCCCCGTCAAGATCAATCCCATGAGGATAATCAATACGGCCGATAGTTGGCGAATGAGCGACTGGTATTCGGAGAACAAATCGGCGAAGGCGTTCGTGCCGTAACCCAGCGTGTAATACACGATCGAGAAACCAAGGATGAAGAACAACGTATGGGTCATCGTTTTGATCCGTATGCTTGCCCCGGGCTTGTCGCTCTTGAGGTCCGTCACGGATACGCCGGTTATGTACGACAGATACGATGGGTACAGCGGCAAGCAGCATGGCGAGATGAACGAGGCGAACCCCGCCCCGAACGCCATCCAAATATTTACGTCAGACATGTGTATCCACTCCCACCTGGCATTAAGCTTTGCGTCTTCGGAAGGTAAGCAGCAGCAGAAGCATCGCGATGAGCAGCATGACGATCGTGCCGCCCGGCGCCAAATTCCACACGCCCGCCATAATCAGACCTCCGATGACGGCGATCTCTGCAATGACGACGACCGTCACGATCGACTGTCTGAAGCTTCTGGCGAACACGAGGCTGCAGGCTGCCGGAATGGTGAGCAGCGCCGATACGAGCAGCGCGCCGACGATCTTGATCGAGACGCTAATGACGAGCGCGGTTAGCACGCTGATCATCATATTGAAGTATTTCGTGGGCAACCCGCTCACCGCGGCCGCATCTTCGTCGAACGAAATAAGAAACAGTTCTTTGGCATGGAGCGCAACGGCGACCAATACGACGAGCGTCACGATGCCGATCAGCATGAGATCCAAATCGTCCAGCGTGTAAATGCTGCCGAACAGATACCCTTCCACGTTGATGCCCGGTCCCGTCTCGAGCGAGAACAGCAACGATGCCAGCGCCACGCCGCCCGACATGATGATGGCGATCGACAGCTCCGCGTAGGACTTGTACGCCTTGCGGAGCTTCTCGATCGCGAAGGTGGCCGCCAGCGCGAATACGAGACCCACCGCGAGCGGGTAGACGCCGATAATAAACCCGAGCGCAACGCCGGCAATGGAGACGTGCGAGAGCGTATCGCCGATCATCGATAGCCTGCGCAGCACGAGGAACAACCCCATTAACGGGGCTGTCACGCCGATCAGAATGCCGCCGATCAGCGCTCTTTGAAAAAATTCGCTTGTTAAGATTTCCAACTGGACACGCTCGCTTTCCCGTTCTCCGATCGCTGCCGCAGCTCCCGAAGGCTGTGCGTCAAATTGGACTCGCGGCAGTCTTCTAAATCATGGGAGTGTTTCACGTACAGCTTGATCTTCCCGCTCTCTTGTTTCGGCTGCTCCCCAATGTAAGAACGAACCCAATCCATGTCGTGGGACACGAGAAGAAACGTGATGTTATGATGTTGATGCATATGCTTGATCAAGTGGAAAAATCCTTGCTGCGTCTCCGCGTCGATCCCGACGGTAGGCTCGTCCAGAATAAGCAGCGCCGGATTATTAATCAAAGCTCTGGCCAGAAAAGCCCGCTGTTGCTGGCCTCCGGACAGCTCCCCGATCCGCTTGGACGCCAAATCCTCGATGTTCATCGCATGAAGCGCCTCGTCGCATTTTAGTTGATCCGCTTTGGTCACCCGCTTGAACAGCTTGTTCTTATTGTAAAGCCCGGATAGTACAACCTCGCGTACCGTCGCCGGAAACAGCGGGTTAAAGCTGTTCTTCTGCGGCACGTAGCCGATCCGGTTCCATCCCCGGAAACGCTCGATTGGCTCGCCGAACAGCTTGATGCTGCCGCTATCGGGCTTGAGCAGGCCGACGATCATCTTTAGCAGCGTCGTCTTGCCCGCGCCGTTCGACCCGATCAATCCGACAAAATCGCGTTCTTGCACCGCAAAGCTCAAATTCGATAGAACGGGCTTTTGCTGATACGCGAACGACAAATCGTTCACTTCAATAATGTTCTGATGGCAGAACGGCTGTTGAATGACGTTAAGCATCGCCGCCGCCTCCTTGTCCGACCTGATATGTCGATATTATTGGAGCGCCTTGACCAGGTTCTCCAGATTGCGTTCCATAAGCGTGACGTAATCGTCGCCAGCGCTCTCTTGTTCTTTGGTCAATCCTTCGGCCGGATTCAGCACCAGCGTCTCGGCCCCGGTCTCCCTCGCGAGCGTCTGGGCTAGCTCGGCCGATACGAGTTCCTCGAAGAAAATATGCGTGATGCCTTTCTCTTTCACGAATTTCGCGATCTCCAGCAAATCCTGCGCCTTCGGCTCCGCGTCCGGCGACAGGCCCATGATCGCCACCTGATTCAATCCGTAGTCGCGGGCAAGATAACCGAATGCCTGATGCGTCGTGACGATGTCTTTCTTCTTCGCCGCGCCGAGCTTGGCGGTGAAGTCCGCATCCAGCTTCGTCAGACGTTCCTTGAGCGTCTTGTAATTCGATTCGAATGCCGCTTGATGCGCCACGTCCGCTTCGCTCAGCGCCTTCAGCACGTTATCGGCCATCACGAGCATGGAACGGGGGCTTACCCAGGTATGAGGGTCGTGCTCGCCGGCATGATCGTGCGCATGCTCTTCCTCTTCGTGCTCTTCGGCTGCATGTTCCTCTTCCGCGTGTTCGTCCGCCGCGTGTTCCTCTTCCGCATGCTCGGCGTGCTCTTCGCCGGACGCCTCGATGAGGGCAATGCCTTCGCTAACCGCTTTGGTCTTGAGCGCACCGTCCTTCGGCAGGCCTTGGAGAAAATCATCTACCCAAGTTTCAAGCCCTGCACCATTATACAACAAAAGCTGCGCTTTGGATGCCGTATTCAAATCTTGGCTCTTCGGCGTCCAATCGTGCGGCTCCACGCCGGCTGGAATCAGGTTCACGACGTTGACCGCATCGCCGCCGATCGATTTCGCCAGGAAATACACGGGATAGAAGCTCGTCACGACATTCATCTGGTCATCCTTCAGTCCGGTTGCCGCTTCATTCTTGCCACAGCCCGCCATAACAAACAATAAAGCGACCAGCACGGTCGCCGTCAACTTTTTGCTCATACGCATTCTTCTCACTTACTTGCACCTCATATCGTAGATAAAATGAACAATACCTTAGTATAACCAAAAACGTTAATCGTAAGACTTACGTTTCACATTATATCGGCCGTTGTTCGCCTTGTCAACGAAATGGAGGCTGCACGCATGCGTGCAGCCTCCGGGGACGTTCACTGTTATTTCACAATCGCGCCATTTGGCATTTCGTCCGGCGCCGTGGCCAGCGTCAGCTGATCGCCGTGCGACGCCGCGAGAATCATCCCTTGCGACAGCTCTCCTCTGAGCGTCACCGGCTTCAAATTCACGACGCAAATGACTTTGCGGCCGACCATCTGCTCGGGCGTGTAGAACTTCGCGATGCCCGACACCACTTGACGCTGCTCGTAGCCCAGATCGAGCTGGAGCTTCAGAAGCTTGTCGGCCTTCTTCACCGGTTCGGCCGCGATGACCTGCGCCACGCGCAGCTCGACTTTGGCGAAATCGTCGATCGCGATCTCGTCTTTATGCTCGACGGCTTCGCCTTCCGCCGCCCCCTGTACCGTAGCCGGTGCTCCTGCGGCCGCCGGCGCTTCTTCCGATGCCGTTGTTCCGCCCTTCATTGCATTGGCAATATACGCAATTTCTTCCTCCGCGTCCAACCTCGGGAAGATCGGCTCGGCCTTCGTCACGCGCGTTCCGCCCGGGATCAAGCCGAACGTCTTGACGCTCTCCCATCCGGCGAGACTCGCATCCTCCGGCAGTCCGAGCTGCTCTCGGATACGGGCCGGCGTGCTGGTCAGGAACGGCTGCAGCAGCACGGAGATGATCCGCAGCGATTCCGCCAGATGGTACATGACCGAAGCGAGCTCTCCCCGCTTCGCCTCATCCTTCGCGAGCGTCCAAGGCTGCGTCTCGTCGATATATTTGTTCGTGCGGCTAACCAACTGCCAAATTTGAGTCAGCGCCACCGAGAACTCCATGTTGTCCATCGCCGCTTCGACTTGAGCGGAGGTGCTCGTCGCCAGCTCGGCGAGCGGCGCGTCGAACGCCGTAACGCTGCCATCGTAAGCCGGGATCTCGCCATCGAAATATTTGCCGATCATCGCGATCGTCCGGTTCAGCAGGTTGCCAAGGTCGTTCGCAAGGTCGAAGTTGACGCGTTCCACGAAGCTCTCCGGCGTGAACAAGCCATCCGAGCCGAACGGCACTTCGCGGAGCAAGAAGTAACGAAGCGCATCGAGGCCGTAACGGTCGATTAGCGTTACCGGATCGACGACGTTGCCTTTGGACTTGGACATTTTGCCGTCCTTCATCAAAATCCAGCCGTGCGCGAAAACCTTCTTCGGCAGCGGCAAGTCCAGCGCCATCAGCATGATCGGCCAATAAATCGTATGGAAGCGGACGATTTCTTTGCCGACCAGATGCACGTCCGCCGGCCAGAACTTGTCGTATTGGCTCGGGTCGGCCGAGTTGTAGCCGAGCGCCGTGATATAGTTGCAGAGCGCGTCGATCCAAACATAGATAACGTGCTTCGGATCGCCTTCCACTTTAACGCCCCAGTCGTACGTCGTGCGAGACACCGCCAAGTCTTCGAGGCCCGGCTTGATGAAATTGTTAATCATCTCGTTCTTGCGCGATTCCGGCTGAATAAACGACGGGTTCTCTTCATAAAATTGAAGCAATCTGTCCGCGTATTTGCTCATCCGGAAGAAATAGCTCTCTTCCTTGACGAGTTCGACCGGGCGGCCGCAGTCCGGACACTTGTTGCCGTCGACCAACTGGCGCTCCAGGAAGAACGACTCGCACGGCGTACAGTACCAGCCCTCGTATTCGCCTTTGTAGATATCGTCCTGCTTCAGCAGGCGATCGAAAATTTTGGCGACCGCTTCCTTATGGCGAACTTCCGTCGTGCGGATAAAGTCGTCGTTGGAAATATTCAGTTTGCGCCACAGGTCCTGAATGCCGACGACGATATCGTCCACGAATTGCTGCGAGGATTTGCCGCTCTCCTTCGCCTTGCGCTCGATCTTCTGCCCATGCTCGTCCGTGCCGGTCAAATACCAAACATCGTAGCCGCGAAGCCGCTTGTAACGCGCCATCGCATCGCCGGCCACCGTCGTGTACGCGTGACCGATGTGCAGCTTGTCGCTCGGATAATAAATCGGGGTCGTAATATAGAATGTGTTGTTCTTGTCGCTCATGGCAAGATCGCCTCCTATAGTTAATGGGCAAAATAAAAAGCTTCCATCCCGTATGGGACGAAAGCTTGTAAGCTCACGCGGTACCACCCAAATTCCATCCGCCCTTCCAGGCGAAAGCTCATGAATCGCTCAACCCCGCGAGGGCGAGCGGATGACCTGTAACGCGGCCGAAACGCCGCCCCCTAGCCGCCGACGCGGATCGAAAGCGGATTCTCCCGGACCATCTTCCACAAGCGGGCCTTGCCGGTTCGCAGCTGCCCCGGCTCTCTGAGAAGGACCTATCCCGTGTACTTATCCGTTCATCGAAAATGGTATTGAAACCTCTTATTCCAAATGATACCGAATCGGACAAACCAATGTCAAGCGCGTCGCTTCTCGGAAGCCGGCGGCACGTAATCGAGCCCTCCGGGATGGAACGGATGGCAGCGGCAAATCCGCTTCACGGCCAGCCATGAACCCTTCGCCGCGCCGTGCTTCTCGATCGCTTCAAGCGCATAGGCGGAACAAGTCGGGTAGAACCGGCATGTCGGCGGCTTGATCGGCGAAATAAATTTGCGGTAGAAATGAATAGGTCCCTGGATCACTTTGCGCATGAGTCTTCCTCTCTCCTCAAGCAGTATGCGTACGACTATTGTAAATCATTCTCGAGGCGAAAGCACGCCTGCCCGTCTGCCTCGTCCAATGAAAGAAGCCCGCCATCTCGGGGACGGCGGGCTTCCGGTTCATGCAAATAAGTTGAAAAAGTGCTGTAAACTTAGTATCTCACTTCTGGCATTGGCAAGAACAGCATCGCCAGCGGCAGGAAGCTGCCCGAGGCGAGCGTGAATTTGATTTCGACCGTCTCCTCGGTGCTGCCCGTCCGGTAGAGAACGGCTGCCTCGCTGTTGTTCAAGAGGACGGACTTATTCGTCACCGTGACGAGCTGCCCGTTCACGAGAAACGCGCCCGTATATACGCCGCCGCGAGGGTTAAGCGCAATAACGGTATTCGGCGCGACGTGGTTCAGTTTCATCGTGTACATGACGCCGAAATTGCCGACGTTCAGCTCGTTGACGCCGCTCGTGTAATCATAGCCGAACAAATACGAGTCCATCGTGCGGTCGCCGAGCGTGATTCTGTTCGCTTCATAGCCAAGCTGGTCGTTGATCTCGATCGTCCGGTTGGCGTTATTGAACGTGCCCCGAACATGCTTGCCGTCGCGCGGCATCACCGTCAGCCAAGGCAGATAAGCGATCGGATCCTTGTCCGCAGCCACGACGACGACGTCGTAGACCAGTTCCTGGTCCGAATACAGATCCGCATACGCGGAGTAGATCTGATTTGCTTTGATCGGCACTTTGCTCAGCTCGGGCAGGAGCACGACCGTCTGGCCCGGCTTGATCGCCGTCCAGTTCGGCGAGGCGTTGTTCGCGATCGACTGCAGGTAGCGAACGACCGACAGTTTGCCGGTGTTTTCCACATAGGCATCCGGGCCGCCGATGCCGAACGTGCTCGTATTGACATTGGCCGTCGTGCCGTTCCGGTTCGTCGCCAGCAGATACATACGAACCGGGTACCCGATTTGGTTGTAGTTGTGAAACAAGAAGCGCACGTGGCCTGTCAGCTGATCCTCGTAAGCGATGCCTTCGCTGATGAGCGTCTCCGGACTATTACTGCGCACCAACTGCGCCGTATCCGATTCAATGGCATATTTAATCGAAGGGTATTGTAATACGGCGGCGCCGTTCACCGTGAACTTATCGCCCACGTTCGCGAATAGACGGCCATATTCTTCCTTCGTATAAAGCACTTCTTCCGTCACCGTAATCGTCTTCGTCACGGTGCCTGTCAGCCCGTGGCTATCCGTTACTTCCAGCGTGACCGATTTGTCCCCCGCTTCGAAATACGCGTCGCCGTCCGGCCGTCCGATATATTTCGTCTTGACGATCGCATTCTCGTCATCCGTACTGAGATCGGTGAACAAAATCTTCTCCCCGATCCGGTACTTTTCGCGCTCTACCTTGAATTCCGCCACAGGCGGCTGATTCGGCGGCAATACCTCTATCGTGACCGAATACGGAACGCTCCATTCCCCCGTTACGTCCTGCACCTGCCGAGTAATCGTATGAATGCCCGCCTCGTAGAAAATCTCCTCTTTGCCCGTCCATTGTTCATTCACGAACGGCTGCCCCGTCTGATTCGTCGACCGATCGACATACGTCACGATTGTTTCGCCCGCGTAAATTTTGGACGTCGTCACTTCGAAATTCGCCGTCGGCTTCGTGCTCCAGGCGAGCGTAATCGTCGTCCCCGTCAGATTCAGTTGGCTATCCGTCATGTTGGACCATGTTCGAATCGGCACCATCATCGAGCCGCCCAGCGCGAACGGCGCAAGCGGCGCCACGACCGCCTTTCCATCACGCGTAATCGTCTTCCGGTCCGCCTTGAAACGAAACTCGTGCAGCGCGTTCTTCACGACCGATTCCCTCGTCTTCGCATCATACGAGACGTTATAGCCATATTGATCGGCTACCGACTTGAGCGGAATGAAGGACGTGCCGCTCTTGGCCGTAACCGGTTGGGCCGACATCGAACTGACGCCGTTCTTGATCATCATCTTGCTGTTCAGCTTCAAGATCAGCTGATTCGCCCCTTGGGCCGCCGATACCGAAGCGCCGGCGACACCGATCGGTGCGGCCAACAGCGACAAACTCAGCAACCATTTCAAAGATTTCATGTCTTGTCTCCTTCTTCCGCTAGTTGAACGCTGATGTTCGTGATTGGCGAACGCGATTCCCGTCCGCCGGTCAAACCCACGCCAACTTAAACGTCAAAGAGAGCGATAAAGTTTCGCTCTCTTGTCGAAAAGACATTAGATGGACACAATTCTCAGGAATGGATGCCGATCCGGCATTAGCCGTTCACGCGCATATTGATCAGGAAGCTTGCCGCCATGCAGACAAACGCAACCGCGGTGAGAATGCCCGCGATATTCCGGGTAAGAATCGCTTTGCGAAGCGGTTCCGCCCGTCCTTCCAGCCGCCTGATCGCGACCGTTCGATGCGCGAACATATAGAAAATCAGCAGCGCGACAAAGACCAGGTTAACGAGAAACCAAATTTGCTGCCACACGTATAATCAACCTCCAATTGGACAAAGCATAACGCTTCAACTAGACTAGACTGTATCGGATTACGCGGAGGATTGCAACCGCAGTTTAAGCATTTGCTAGCGGGAGGAAGCTACACATGAAGACTAATCGGACCTTGCTCGTATTACGCCGAACCATTATTTACGGCACATGCGCGGCTGCGCTGGCGATCTCGCTAAGCGGCTGCGCCGGAGAGACGAAGAATTCGACGAACGCCAACGCCCATGCAGGCCACGAAGATGCGCATTTGCCAAACGGCGATCTGCGTCAAACGACGGCCGGCGTTGAGACGCTGCCGGGTTTTCTGACCGACGCCCACGGCGTAATCGTCCAGGCTTACCAAGCCGCGGCCGCTTCGCAAGACGTGCTCGCCTACATTCCGTGTTACTGCGGCTGCGGCGATTCGGCCGGCCACCGCAGCAACCTGGAATGCTTCATTAACGAGACGAAGCCCGACGGATCGGTGACGTGGGACGATCACGGCACCCGCTGCGGCACGTGCATGGAGATCGCGGTTCAAGCCGCCGTCATGAAACAAGAAGGCAAAAGCGTCGCGGACATTCGCAGCGCGATCGAGACCAAATACAGTTCGCAAGCCCAATATGCGACGGATACCCCAATTCCGCCGGCTTCCTAAGAACAACAAAGAGAGGAATACGCACCGATGACGATGGCAAACGAACAACTTTCATCCCCTTCGGCAGGCGCGCCGACAGCGCCGTTCGCCGGATTTAACCAAGACGATTTCGACGTATTCGCCGTACCGGGCCTTGAGGCTCGCATGTCGCTGCTTATCGAGCGGATTCGGCCCAAGCTGTTCGAGCTTGGCGACCGTCTAGCGCCAGCGCTGACCGAGCTGTGCGGCGAGACGATCTACGCGCATGTCGCCAAGCACGCGCGCCGCACGATTAATCCGCCGAACGACACGTGGGTCGCTTACGCGCCGAACAAGCGCGGCTACAAAGCTTTCCCCCATTTTCAAATCGGCCTGTTCGGCTCCCACGTATTCGTCCAGTTCGCGATTATCTATGAATCGGACAAGAAGACCGTATTCGCTGATCATGCGCTGAAGCAAATCGACGATATCATGACGCATATCCCCGCGCACTACGCGTGGTCGGGCGATCACATGGTGCCGGGCGGCGACCTGCAGGGCGAGCTCGGCGAGGAAGGACTGCGGGCGCTGCTGGAACGATTGAAGAAAGTGAAAGCTTCCGAGGCGCTCTGCGGCATTATCATCGACCGCCAGGACCCGCTGCTGCAAGACGGCGAAGCATTCGTCGCCAAAACCTTGGAGACGTTCCGCACCGTGCTGCCGCTGTATAAAATGTCCTGGTAATAACGTGTCGCCACATAGACTCGTCTTTTCCTTTCGGCGGCGAGACAAGCAAAAGAGCACTGTCCCAGGCGGGACGGTGCTCTTTTGCTCATGTCTTTTTCGGATACTTCGCGAGATCGTTCCGTTATGCCGCATGCTCGATGCGGCTGGCCGCGCGGCGTTCTCTTCTCGATTTGCGGAAGAAGAACAACTCGTAGACCACCGGCACGATGACGAGCGTCAGCACCGTTGCCACCGTCAGACCGCCGATGACGACGATCGCCAGGCTCTGGGAGACGATGCTACCGCTTTCGGCGGAGCCGAATACGAGCGGCAGCATGGCGCAGATCGTCGCGACGGCCGTCATGAGAATCGGGCGCATCCGCGTGGACGCGGCTTCGACGAGGGCGTCGCGCACCGTCATCGTCTCCTCGTTCTGTTTCACCCGGTCGATCAACACGATCGCGTTGGTGACGACGATGCCCACCAACATGAGCGCGCCGAACATCGCCGTGAAGTCCGGCGAAATGCCCGAGACGAGCAGCCCGACGATCGCTCCGATTGCGGCCAGCGGCAGCGAAAACATGATGGCCAGCGGCGCTCGCAGCGTCCGGAACGTAATGACCATGATGAGGTACACGATCCCGATCGAGATGAGCGCGGTCATGCCAAGATCCGCGAAGTCGTTCGCTTGCTGAGCGGATGCGCCGCCGATCACGAACTCGACGCCTTCCGGCGCTTGGAGCGCATCGACTTTCTTCGTAATTTCCGCGCCGACGACCGACAACCGGCTAGGCTCGACCTCTGCCGTCACGCGGATATACGGCTTGCCGTCTTTGTGGTAGAACGTCGTCGCTTCTTCGGTCTGCGTCAGCTTCGCGATCGCGGACACCGCGACCGGCCCGCTGTCCGCCATGACCGTCAAGCCGTTCAAATCGGCTTCGCTCGCCGGATTGACCGATGGCTGCAGGATGACCATCGTTTGGCGACCTTCCAAGGACACGGCGCCAACCGGGATCGGATTGAGCAGCGCCTGAAGCTGGGAAGCGATCTCAGCCCCCTTCGCTTTGACCGGGTCCAGCGCGAAGGTGTAGACCGATTTCTTCTCTTCTTGATTCGATTTGACTTTCAAGACGTCCTTCACCGGCTGGATGGCGGCCATCACCTGCGCCGCTCCGTCTTCCAGCGTTGTCGCATCATCGCCGACAATGTCGACCGTGACGCTGGTGGAACCGCCGCCGCCCATCATGCTGGCAGCGGATGCGTTCAATTCGGCGCCCGCATAGTTCGCGCGCTCGGCTTTAACGGCCTCGATCACTTTCTCGGCGTCCGCGCCGTCTTTCATCTGCACGTTGTAAGTAACGAGCGTCGGGGATGACACTTGACCGAACTTCGCGTTATCCGCGCTGTTGCCGTTGGAGAGCAGCACCCACTCCACTTCGTTTCGTTCGTTAAGCGTCTTCTCCAGCTTTCGGCCGTTCTCCAGCACTTGCGCATGCGGCGTCTTCGACGGATATTCCAGCGTAACGTTCAAGCTCTCCGCGCTGGACGAATCCAGAGCAGCCTTGGGCATTGCGAAATACGCGCCGATCGAACCGAAGAACAGCAAGCCGGCAATAAGCAGCGGCACCCATTTATGCTTGAGGTTCCACGTCAAGAAGCGCGAGAACCGCTTCGAGCCTTCGTGCTCGACCATGCGCGTGCCACGTAGGAATACGGCGCTCAGCAGCGGCACGACCGTCAGCGCGACCAGCAGCGAAGCGAGCAGCGAATAGGTTACCGTCAGCGCGAACGGAAGCAGGAACGCTTTCAGCGAACCGCCGAGCAGGCCAAGCGGCATGAATACCGCAACGGTCACGAGCGTGGAGGACGTAATCGCCGACGCGACTTCTTTGGTCGAGTCGATGATAAGCTGCGGCGAGAACGACTCCTTCTGCAAGCGCCGGTAGATATTCTCGATGACGACGATGCTATCGTCGACGAGACGGCCGACCGCCACGGCTACGCCGCCCAGCGTAATGATGTTCAGCGTGACGCCCGAGGCGTGCAGCAGATACAGCGTAATGCCGAGGGACAGCGGGATCGACACGATCGTGACGAGCGTAGCCCGGATGTTGCGCATGAACAATAGGATGACGATTGTCGCGAACAGCGCGCCCATCAGCACTTCTCGCATCATGGAATTGACCGAATGGACGACCTGATCCGCCGTGCTAAGCAATACTTTGGCTTCGACGCCCTTCATCTCTTCATTGATCTTGTCGGCCAGCGCTTCCGCGTCTTTGCCTACCGAGACGGCATTGGCGTTCGCCGTCTTGGAAATACTCAGCATCAGAACGTCCTTGCCCGCGAGGCTGCTGATGCTATCCTGCTGCTCGCTCAGCTTCACCTCGGCGACGTCGCCAAGCGCGATGCCCGGCGCGACCTGCAGCTTGCGCAGCGTCTCTATATCGGCGATATCGGCGCTCACGTTAATGTTGCTCGACTCGCCGGCGATGTCCTTCTCTCCGACGGCCGCCTGCGCCGAGCGATTTTGCAGCACGCCCATCAGCGCTTGAACGGGGATTCCCTTCTCCGCCAGCTTCTTCGTATCCGGCACGATGGATACGGTAGGCTGCGATTTGCCGCTCAAGCTAACCTCGCCCGCTCCATCGATTTTCTTGAAATCGTTCACGATTTTCTTCTCGGCCTCTTCTCGTTCCGCCTTGCTCATGTTGGCATCAAACGCGAACGTCACCAAGGAGATCGGAATCATCGACGTATTGAATTGCACGACATACGGCGCGGATACGTTCTCCGGCAGCTGAACGGCCGCTGCGGCCCGCTCGATTTCCGCTTTCGCATCCTTCATATTCGTATCGGAATCGAAATTCAGGTTCACCTGCGAAAAACCGTTGCCCGTCGTCGACTCCATCGTCGTCTTGCCTTTCGTAAACTGGAGCGCCTCCTCCAGTTTGGCGGTAACCTGGGTTTCCATCGATTTCGCGTCGTACCCTTGCCCGATGACCGCGACCGTCACCTGCGGATTATCCGCCTCCGGCAGAAACTCCATCGGCAGACGAAAATAGCTGACGACCCCCATGACAAGCGCCATCAATACGACGATGATCATCGCCGCTCTGTTCTTGAACGCCCACTTCGTAATTGCTTGCATGCCCCTCTTGGCTCCCTTCAACTTCTTTCTACTCGGAGAACTTCTTGCTAAAGCTTACCGTTTTCGCCGGAGCGTCAAAAACGTCTGCAGACTAATCTTTGCCCCGGTCTCGGGACGGATGCCTCCTTCCGGCTGAAGGTTGAAACGCGTATGTAAAAAACCGTTATTCTCGCTTGCCCGGTAGCGGGAAAGCAAGAATAACGGTCATGGATGGGGCGGTATCGAGAAGCCGCTAAGAAGCAGCCGTCGTCTTGGCCGGCGCGGCCGAACGGTCGATCATCCGGAAGCGCATGAGCAGCAGCAGCGCTGCCAGCGAGAGCAGGCCGCCAACCAGAAAAGGCAGCTGCAGATCAAGCCTGAACAAAAACGTGCCCAACAGCGGTCCGATAATCCGGCCGAGCGAGTCCATCGAGGAACTGAGACCGGAGGCGGTTCCCGTGCCCACGGTCGTCTTCTGCGTAATCAACGATGTGACGCATGGGCGGATTAACGCGTTGCCGATTCCGAAGATCGCCAAATAGGTCGTCGCCGTCCAGAAGCTATGCGCCGTCATCAGCAGGAGAAAGCCTGCCGCGGAGACGACCAGACCGATCGCGATGTACTTAGGCTCGTCCCCTTTGCGAATCATGCGTCTGACGACACCGCCTTGGATCAGCGCGCCGACCAGCCCGCAGATGAGGAACATCACGCCGACGTCAAGCGGCGTCACGTCGAATCGTACAATTCCGAAGAGCTGGAGCGTCGACTCGAGCCCCGCAAGGGAGAACGAGACGAACAGCGCCAGCACGTACAAATATTTGACCGAACCGGTGAACGCGGTCCAGCGCGATGCCCTCCGTTCGCCTTGCGTCCTGTTCTCCGGCGGATGTGATTCCGGTAACTGCGTGACGGCAAGCAGGAAGGTCGCGAGCGCCAACGCGGACGCGGCGTAGAACGGCGTATTATTGGACACCAGGCTTAGCAGACCGCCGAAACCGGGACCGATCGTGAAACCCAGTCCGATCGACATGCCGACCAGCCCCATGCCCTTCGTGCGTTGGTCCGGCGGCGTAATATCCGCCACGTAAGCGACGATGACCGACGTCACCGCGCCGGAGAACAACCCGCCCACAATGCGGGAAACGTACATTAACACCATATTGCCGTCGGCTATGCCGAAGACGAGGAAGCTCGCGGCAAAGCCGAGCACCCCAACGAGTATGACGGGACGCCGTCCGATCCGATCCGACAATCCGCCCCATAGCGGCGAAAGCAAAAACGAAATCGCCGAATAAATCGATAACATCCATCCGGTATGCAGCTCGTAGGCGCCCGGACTCGAGGCCTTGATCAGCTCCGGCAATACCGGGATGATGATCCCGAACCCGATGAAGGTCGTCATCAGGATCAGCATGACAACGAGAAGTCGTTTATCCTTCATTATCCATTCCTCCACCCTGTTATCGTACCACAACCGCCGGGCGTCTGGTTATGAACAAATGAAGAACAAACAACAGCAGCATGACCGATCCGCTGACCAAGAAAGGCGCGTGGGGACCGAACGAATCGAACAATCTGCCCGACAAAATGCTGCCCGCGACGACGCCCAATCCTTCGATCGTCAGGAAGAATCCCCACACCGCGCCGCGCTCGGATTTCGGAATCGCTTCGGCGATCAACGCGTTCCACGCCGGAATAATCATCGCATAGCCAAGCCCGACAACCGCCACGATGGCGAGCACGAGCGGAAGATTGCGCGTGAAGCCGAGCATCGGCAGCGAGATGGCGGACAGAATGAAACCGACATGAAGAAACCATTTGGTCCCGACTTTGTCGACCCATTTGCCCACCGGGATTAGCCCCAGCACCGTCACCGCGCCGCCCGCTACCAAATACATGCTGTATTGCTGCGGCGTCAGATGAAGCACCGTGCGGGCATATAGCGTCAGCACGGGCGTAAGCAGGCCGAGCGCGAAGTTCTGAATGAACATCGCCGGATAAAGCAGCCAACTGGCATGCACGGAGGCGCGGACTTGCGCAAAATAACTTCCGATTCGCTCCCCCAGCGGCGCTTTGCGCTCTCCTCCGGCATGAAGGACCGCAGGCGCTTCCTTCCCTTCGATCTCGCGAGATTTCGAGCGGCCCGGCAGCAGCAGCGCAACGAACACGACGACGACCATCATGCCGATCAAAAGACGAAATGCCGGCGCGAAGGAATGCAAGATGAAGAAGTTGATAACGACCGGTCCGATCCCGACGCCCGTCAACCAAGCCATGTAGACGACGCTCATGATCGATCCGCTCGCTTCGTTGCCCGCAACGGCAGTGGCGCCCGTAATTACGCACGGCCACAGCGGGGATGTGCCCACGCCCAACAGGAGGCAAGCCAGCACGATCCACCCAACGCCTTCGGTTAGCGACACGATCGCCACGGACGCGAACGTCAGTATAACTCCGAACAACATAACCATCCTATAGCCTAGACGGTCGATGATCCACCCGAGCGGGCTTCGGAACGCGTTATCGCCTATATATTGAAGCGCAAGCGCCCAGCCGATGGCGTAAGCCGAGAATCCGAGCACCGTCCCCATATAGACGGGCAAGATAGAGACCATGAGCGCCCCCTTCACGAACTCGACCAGAAACATGATGATGAGTAGCTGGAGGACAAACGGCGAACTCAGCACCTTTTTGCCTGCCCAGCCGGCGGAAATTTTCATATGGACTCCCCTTTCGGTACGATCAAGGCGAAACGGCTGTCGCCGTCTTATAACGGCGATATTAGTTTCGTTCCGTAGAAATACAAGATGACTTATATGCGTGAAACCTATAAATTCTTGTATTTCAAGGCGAAACGGCTGTCGCCGTCTTATAACGGCGATATTAGTTTCGTTCCGTAGAAATACAAGATGACTTATATGCGTGAAACCTATAAATTCTTGTATTTCAAGGCGAAACGGCTGTCGCCGTCTTATAACGGCGATATTAGTTTCGTTCCGTAGAAATACAAGATGACTTATATGCGTGAAACATATAAATTCTTGTATTTCGAGTGAACCGGCTTCGCCTAAGTGGATTGGCTTGCGTTCACACTCCAAGAAATTAGGAATGCAACATTCCGCGACGGAGAAATACATGTTGCTTTATAAGCGTCAAACTTATGCATTCATGTATTTCGGAAAAGAACGCGGACGCCCGCGGTCCGGCTCCGTCAGGAAACGACGGGGAAAGCCGCGCCGCTGCTGAAGCTTCGCGAATTCCGGTACTCCTTCAGTGTCAACAAAAAAGTTGCTTGCAATCCCCCCTGATTTTGCTATACTCAAGCTTGTTTGCGAGTAAGACGATAATTTGACGAAAGGCTGGGATGAAGCGAAATGGATCATACCCGGACCCCGCTGTTCAGCGCGCTGCGCGAACATGCGGCACAGAACCCCGTGCAATTCCATATACCCGGACATAAGAAAGGCCAGGGCAGCGACCCTGAATTCCGGGCGTTTATCGGCGATAACGCGCTGTCGATAGATTTGATTAACATCGCGCCGCTTGACGACCTGCACCAACCGACAGGCGTCATTGAAGAAGCGCAAAAATTGGCAGCCGATGCGTTCGGAGCCGATTATACCCTTTTTTCCGTTCAAGGAACAAGCGGCGCGATCATAACGATGATTATGTCGGTCTGCTCGCCGGGCGACAAAATCATCGTGCCGCGCAATGTGCATAAATCGATTATGTCCGCGATCATCTTCGCCGGCGCGCGTCCCGTATTCATCTCCCCGGCGCGCGACGCGAATCTCGGGATCGATCACGGCATTACGACGCGCTCCGTCAAGCGAGCGCTCGAGAAGCATCCCGACGCCAAAGCCGTACTGGTTATTAACCCGACCTACTTCGGCATATGCGCGAACTTGAAAGAAATCGTCGATCTGGTCCACAGCTACGACATACCGGTCCTCGTCGACGAAGCGCACGGCGTGCTCATTCACTTCCATGAGAACCTCCCGATGTCGGCCATGCAAGCCGGGGCGGATATGGCGGCGACCAGCGTGCACAAACTCGGCGGCTCCATGACCCAAAGCTCCGTGCTGAACGTTCGCAAAGGCCGGGTCAACCAGCATCGCGTGCAGACGATTATCAGCATGCTGACGACGACGTCGACATCCTACATTTTGCTCGCCTCGCTGGACACGTCCCGCCGTCATCTGGCGCTGAATGGACATGCTATCGCCAGCAACGCGATCGAACTGGCGGAAGCCGCTCGCGCGCAAATTAACGAAATTCCGGGTCTCTATAGCCCGGGCAAAGAAATTCTGGGCGGCGAAGCCACATTCGACCTCGATCCGACGAAAGTCATCGTTCATGTCCGCCATCTCGGCATTACCGGCTACGAATGCGAGAACTGGCTGCGCGACAACTTTAACCTCGAAGTCGAATTGAGCGATATGTACAACATTCTCGCCCTCGTCACGCCGGGAGATACGCAGGACTCCGTGAATACGCTCGTCGCGGCGCTTCGCGCCATGGCCGACGCGCATAAAGGACGCAACGAAGTGCAGGAACTCGTGGTCAAGATTCCCGAAATTCCGCAGCTTTCCCTCACGCCGCGCGACGCGTTCTACGGCGATACGGAAGTCGTGCCGTTCAAAGAATCGGCCGGCCGCATCATTGCCGAATTTATCTATGTATATCCCCCGGGCATTCCGATCCTCCTGCCGGGCGAGGTTATTTCGCAAGAGAATATCGACTACATCGTCGATCACGTCGAAGTCGGATTGCCGGTCAAAGGACCGGAAGACCGCAGCATCCAATTCGTGAAAGTCATCGTCGAAGAAGAGGCCATTTTCTAGGACAACCCTTCATGGTCTTGGTCCCCTTCGAACAATCTGCCGAGAGCGTCATGCTCTCGGTTTTTTGCGCGGCTCTCCATATTGTATCCTTTCGGAACCTCGTGCTAAGATGAGAAGGGGGTGAGGTTGGAATGAGTCAAAGCGCTTACATAACCTTGGTTAACGGCTCCGTGACGAACAGGCTTACGCTGGAAGAGGTGAAGGAACGACTGCATGCGTATCGCGAACAGCTTGCCTTGACCGGCCGTCAGCTAGGCTGGTCCTACGCGGATGCGGCCTTCCCGTACACCATCGAGACGAAACCCGGCGAGGCATGGTTTTATTTGAAAGGCTCCGACCCGCTTTACCGCTATATTTTGTTCGGCATCGGCACCCGCTCCGTCGTGGATGAGACCACGCCATCCGCGCATTATATTCAAGTCGCGCTGCCCGACGATGCCACTCATGGCGACAAAGCCAAGGGCAATGAGCTGTGCAAGCATTTGGCCAAGAGTTTGAAGGCGGAACTGCGCCTTTTTAACGGCCGGACCATCTATTATAATCCGCGCAAATAGAGCATGTCGTCGCTCGTGCCGCCGCGCACAAAAAACACCGGAACCCTAGGGTCCGGTGTTTGCTGTTATATCGCCTATTAAGCCTGTCCGTTCTCGCGCGCCGCGATTTCGTCGTAGATCCGCGTTACGCGATCCCACTCCGCATCGTCTTCGATTCCTACGAGGAATGCTTCGTCATTCTCTTCTTCAATACGGAAAATAACGCCGTCTTCCTCCGGATCATTGCGGTCGATCAAGACAGCATATGCTTGCTCTTCCGATTCAAACGTGTAGACCATAACCATCTCACGCTCGGTTCCTTCTTCATCGGTTACGACAAAGACATGCTCCTCATGCTCGTGGTCTTCGCCACATCCGCAATTGTCGTCATGTTGATGTTCGCTCATGGTATACCCTCATTTCAAAGTCTAATTGCCTTTCTTTCGTATCGTAACATGAGACGCATTGCCCGGTCAAACAAAAGAGCCTTCGCGGAAGCGCTCCCGCCGAAGGCTTAAATACCGCGTTATTGCGCGGTAATCACTTTCTCCGATACCAACTTCCAATCGTCGCTCGCGTTCAGTTTCATATAGAAACATACCGCGTACTTGCCCGCTTGATCGAAGTTGTACTTCACGTCCCCCGTCCGAAACCAGAAGTTGTCCTTCGAAATTTTCTCGTTCTCCGATTGGATTATCTTCTCCGTGCCTTCCGGATCGAAGATCGATACTTTCACGGCCGCGATGTCCGTCGTCAAGCTGTCTACCTGCGCGAACACTTTGAACGTATACTTATTGCCTTTGTTTACATTGCCGAATATCGTAGAGTCCTGAAAAAGGAACATATGCACATTCGGTTTAAAAATGGACACTTTCTTCGCGTTCTCATCCCAAACGACGATCGACTGCAGCGTATTAGCCAACTGTCTGATGGCCAAGTACGTCTTGCCCTCCGACATGATGCCGGCGTCGTCCAATTCCGTACCGTTGAGGATGACCCTTACCTTTTGTGCTGCCGAGTCGGCAAACATCATCGTACCGCCCCATAACGACATCACCAGCAGCAAGACGAGAAGCCTTCTGAACTTCATGATCGTAACCCTCCATCCCGTTTGTCTGGATGAAAGGTTATACTCCGGCGCGTCACTAAAGTTGCGCGGCGTCTAAACTTTTTTATTGTAAAATCCCGATACGGGGAGATGCGCACGCGTACGTCTCGGTTGAAAAAAACGTCCGGGCAGCCGCGTCGCTCCGGTTCGCAATATTCCGTTATTCCCCGGCCCAGCACCTACACGTAAGTGCGCGTTAAGATACACGGCACGCCTTTGCCGACCGCCCCCGGTTGCTTCATGTTCTCCAAGTAACGCATGCCTCTCGCGCAAGGCGTTTTGCATACCTCGCACGTGTTGGATAAGACGACTTTCAATACTGCTTGCTTCCGTTCATTGGCATGCTGATTTTTTTTCGCGACTTTCGTGTTTTTTCCTTTTGCTTTGCTCATGACGCGCCCACCACCTGCCCCGGTTTCGATGAAAAGATGATGTATTGTATGCGATGACGGACAGTTGCGTACCGAGGCCGGGATGTCGACACGATCATTTATTTCTCGACAATTAACCTTTTCAATTTGCTGAGGAAATGATAAATTGGGTAATAATGCCCAACGCTCAAGGGGGAGCCATCGAAGTTGAACATCCAAATGCTCGGCACCGGATCGGCGTTTGCCAAACGCTACTATAATAACAACGCGCTATTGTTTTCGGATGGACAAACCGCCATGTTGGACTGCGGGATTACCGCGCCGATGGCCCTCCATCAGCTCAGCAAGACGTTTAACGATATCCATGCGCTTGTCATCAGCCACATTCACGCCGACCATGTCGGCGGCATGGAGGAATTCGCGTTCCAAATGAAGTTCGTGTACAAGCGAAGCGTGCCCCTGTTCGTTCCCGCTCCGCTGATCGAACCGCTTTGGGAAACGACGCTGAAAGGCGGGCTGATGCAGGAAGAGTGTCAGACTTTGGACGATTACTTCGAAGTTCGTCCGCTTCTGGAAGGCCAGAGCTGCGAGATCCTTCCCGGTCTTGCCATCCGTCCGATTCGAACGAAGCATATTGCAGGCAAGCCTAGTTATTCGTATGTAGTGAACGACACCTTCTTCTACTCGGCCGATATGAAGTTCGATGCCGAATTGCTGCACGCGCTCGTCGCGGGGGGCTGTCAGGTGATTTTCCACGATTGCCAGTTGAAACCACCCGGCGCCGTCCACACGACGCTCGAGCAGCTGCTAAGCCTGCCTCCCGTTTTGCAGGAGCGGATCTGGCTGATGCACTATGACGATACAATGCCGGATTACGAAGGGAAGACGGGCGCCATGCGGTTCGTCGAGCAGCATCGCGTCTATTCGTTCTAACTCGCACGCACAAGGCGAAACGGCTATCGCCGACTTTTAGTGGCGAGGCGCGTTTCGTTCCGGAGAAATACAAGTTGTTTTATAAGCGTGAAACTTATACATTCTTGTATTTCAAGGCGAAACGGCTATCGCCGTCTTTTATCGGCGAGGCGCGTTTCATTCCGGATAAGCGGATTGGTTTGCGTTCATCTGAAACTTATACCTTCCTATACGTCGAAGAAGGCCCGCGCCACCCGGCGCGGGCCTTCTATGCGTCGATTATCCGAACGTCGGCAAGTTATCCAGATTGTTCGACGGGTCGCCATCCGCATCGCCGCGAATATACGTCTCGCCGTCTCGTCCCTTGAACGCGTTCACGCCCGCGATTCGGCCGGCCTGCACTTCTTGCAGCGCTTCGTTATACGCGAGCATTCTGCCGGACGACGTTTGGAACGCCGTCAAATCGCCATCCCCGTTCTTTTGCACCGCCACGAAGGTCTCCCGATTGTCTGCCGGAACGCCTCCCGCAGCCGCCTGAGGGAATAAGTTGTCGCCTGCTTGCATCGTTATCTCCTCCTTCGGCCCGCAGCATCTCGCTGCATGGGCTTCCACGAGCTAGGTTCCCCTATCGGCGCTTCTCTTATCCGACCGTTTCAAGTATGATAAGAGGAACATCGTTCATGCGCGTAAGGAGATGAGATTCCGTTGACGACCGTTTATGTGCTGGCCATCCTTCTGGCGCTAGGCTTGACCGGCCTATTCCTATGGGTGACCAAGAAAGCCTACTCCCGCAAATGGGAGGACGACGAATAAGTTCAAATCCGGCTTTCCTTCCATGGGTGCCGGATTTTTTATTTCTCGCTATTGGTGGATGCAAGACGTCCACTTTTAGAAGAACATTCCTGCAAGATCGTATGATCCTTGGACATGAGGCGCTTATTTCCTGCGATGCGCGTTCTCTGCTCTCGATACCTTGCGTTGCCATACGAACGGTTCATCATAAGAAAACGAGTCCCGGATAACCACCCTTGCCACGCCCCAGCTCACAATTCCGACAATGCCGAATAGCGCAATAAGCCAAACGACCAAATGGGCTGCTTCCTTCACCGCACCAACCTGCCTCTCGCCGCCGATAGTTGTATATGCATATGAGGAGTCCGCGCGATTTAGTATTCGGCGTGACGGTTTAGAACGTACATATTTGAACATTTTGCGACCATACTATGCGGGAACCCATTCTTAAACAGGTCAGGAGGCTTTTACGTGGTGGACCAATTGGAGAGCAATTACGATTGCGCGAACGCATCGGGCGATCTTCATCAACTGAAGCAGCAGCTGGATTCGCTGTATGCCGCAGGCAACAGCTCGTCAGAGCAGCAAGAAGAAATCAACCGGATCGAAAATCAGATCCGTTTTATCGCCAACAAATGCGATATTCCAAGCGCCAAAGGCTGATAAACATGACTTTTTCAACATGCTCCGGCTGCAGAATTCCCTGCGGTCCGGAGTTTTTTATTATTTTATTAAAAAAATGTTGACTTCGCCTTTCAATCTTGATATATTATTACTTGTCACTGCGGAACACGCACGATTGTACATATGAAATGATCTGTTAGCTCAGCTGGGAGAGCACCATCTTGACAGGGTGGGGGTCAGTGGTTCGAGCCCACTACAGATCACCATACTTGATCTGTTAGCTCAGCTGGGAGAGCACCATCTTGACAGGGTGGGGGTCAGTGGTTCGAGCCCACTACAGATCATACGATAACAAAACCCTTGATCATCAAGGGTTTTGTTTTTTTATTACCGCGGCAACAATCCAAACCACGGTTTCTCGTTCTCGCGCTCCGCAGCCAATACGCCCGCGACGACTTGCTCCATATGCACGATATGCTGCGCGATCGTATCCTCCTCGTCTTTGACGCGCCCCGTCGCTTCCCTTCTCCGCCACAGCATGTTCGACGAATCGAAATCCAGCAGCCTCCGGGCCAGCGTCCGCGCGGGATCCCGCTTGGCGGCCAAGTCGTTGAGCAAGTATCGATATTCCGGAATAACGCCGACGATGATCGCGTTCTCCTCCAGCGTCCAATGGGTGTTTCCGGGCATGGGTGTTACCTCTCCTACATCATTTTTTCGTATTATATACCTTATCGAACTATTTATCTACCTTCTACTATAACGCAGCAGCAACGCTACCACGCTCCATATGCACGACCTGCTCTTTGATAAATTCTATGGCAACAGAAGTATGGGGGCCCGACTAGTAGATATTGCAACATTCCCCGCCCCGCTCACGTCTAAAAAGATACATACGAAGGAAAACCATACAGATGAAGAGGTGAGCTTATGAAAAAGACGCTAATGGCCGCAAGCCTTGCGCTTCTTGCTTTCGCATCCGCTACGAGCGCCTTCGCGTTCTCGGATACGAATCAGGATCCCAACTCGGCCAAAATCACGCAGCTCCAGCAACAGGGTGTCGTGTCGGGAAATAAAGACGGAAAGTTTCTTCCGAAAGAGAGCCTTACCTTTGCGGCAGGACTGACGTTGATCGCCAAAGGGCTGAAACTAGACTACGGCGACAAGGTGTTCGTGAAAGCACCGCAAGCGACCGATTACTTCGATACGGTCGATAATAAAGCTTGGTATGCGAACGCCTTCGTCCTGGCTGGCATCAATGACCTCGGTATTCCGCGCGATGTCAATCCGTCTGCCGCGATGACTCGCGAGCAATTCGCGCACTACCTGTTCCGCGCGATGATCGCCAAGCAAGATTTGGCTTTCATCGAAATTTACAAGCTCATTGGCGATGAAGACAAAATTACGGCCGATTATATGGGCAGTATTCAAAATCTGCTCATTGCGGGCATCGTCAAACTCGACGCCAAACAAAACTTTAATCCGACTCAGCCGGTTACGCGCAGCGATGCGGCCGCTTGGACGCACGATGCCATCGCATATTTGAAAGAACATGGCGAGAACGGGCCAAAGGAAGAAACGCCTTCGTCGCCGTTGTACGATCTCACGCTATCGACCAAAGCCGTGAACGAACGCATTCATGAAGTGACGCTTACCGCGCAAGTCCCGC
The DNA here is from genome assembly GCF_008124765.1 of Paenibacillus methanolicus. Taxonomy (GTDB): domain Bacteria; phylum Bacillota; class Bacilli; order Paenibacillales; family Paenibacillaceae; genus Paenibacillus_Z; species Paenibacillus_Z methanolicus. The sequence continues at coordinate 506,268 of NZ_VNHS01000002.1, forward strand.
ATCCCGGATATGGCATTCGCATCGCATCCATTACGTTCGAAGGCAGTCGGGCGATTATACACGTCGAACCTGTTCTTCCAGAGAAAGGCCAGATGTATCCGCAGGTCATCACCGATGTTCACGTCACGACTTACATCGACGCCGCTTATATACCTGAAATCGCGGGCGGTTCAAATTCCTCTTCTTCTTCAGCGGCTATAAGCAGCGAAGCCAAGGCTCAGTAATAACCTGTGCGATTTGCCGGTCAACGAACTAAACCCCTGATATCTGCTGCTCAGCAGATATCAGGGGTTATTCGCATGCAGAGGGCCTACAGCTAGCTACGACTACCCTTCTTCACCTGCAGCTGCTTCCAACTCCGCGAGCGTTGGCAGGCACCAATCGATCTCCTCCTGACCGGTCTGGCGCAGGAACGCATTCGCCCGCGAGAATGGACGGCTGCCAAAAAATCCGCGATGCGCGGCGAACGGGCTTGGATGCGCCGAAGCGATCACGCAGTGCTTGGTCTTCTCGATCGAAGCCGCCTTCTCCTGCGCGTGCTTGCCCCATAGCATGAACACAAGCGGCTTCTCGCGTTTATCCAGTGCGGCTATTACCGCGTCGGTGAAAGCCTCCCAACCGATCCCTTGATGCGAGGCCGGCTTGCCGGCTTCAACCGTCAGGACGTTGTTGAGGAGCAAAACGCCTTGTTTCGCCCAAGGCAGCAAATGTCCATGATCGGGTATCGCGCAGCCTACGTCATCGTAAAGCTCCTTGTATATATTCTGGAGCGAGGGCGGCGTCCGAACGCCAGGCTTGACGGAGAAGCTGAACCCGTGCGCCTGCCCCGGGCCATGATAAGGGTCTTGACCGATGATGACCACGCGCGCGTTCGAGTAAGAGGTATAATGCAGCGCGTTGAATATATCATGCATGCTCGGATAGACGGTCTCCGTCTGATACTGTTCCGCTAGAAAGCCTCGCAGCTTTTGATAGTATGGTTTGTCAAGCTCCCCGTTCAACACGGAAGCCCAGTCGTTTTTGAATATCGCGTTCATTCCGGCATCTTCCTTTCAACAAAAAACTCCCTCGCCTCTGAAGGCGTTCAGATCGGCGAAGGAGCAGCATGAATGGTTAGTATTGCGTATGTAACGATACCGGACTTGTCCGAAAAAGTCAATCAACTCCGGCTCAAACGACGAATTATAACGAATCCCACAGTTCTCCGACTTGCTCCTTCTTCTTCTGAAGCTGGAGGCGTTCGACGGTCTGAAGGATGCTCTTGGCCTTTTCATGCAAAATACCGTATTCTTGCATCGCATGCGTCAGCTGATCCGGATATGCGATAGCGTGGCGATATTGAATCGTGCCCTCAATCAGAACAAAATCGTGCGACTCATGCCCATACGTCTCCCCATATTGTTCTTCGGGAAGCTGAATGAATTGGTGCTTCGAAAACACGGCCCCCAGCTTGCCCAGGACTAACTTGAACGGATCCGAGAAAAACTCCGGCAATTTGCTCAAGTAGGCTGGATAGGTCTTGTCATTCTGGGCGAGATGCCACCATAATGAATGTCGGTTCAAATACGCTTCCACGTGTAGCCCGCTATTGGCCATTAAATGCCGCACATCGTCTTTCACCGCTCTCAATTGCTCGCTGGGCATTTGCGTTGCGGCATCCGGGTTGCTCATGACGAGCTGCTTAGCTTGCTGCTCGTACCACTGCCTTGTGAAATCAGCAGAACTGCTCAAAAAATATCGCTTAATATCTTCCATCTTATTCTTGATGTCTTCTAGCTTCACAGCCTCTTGTTCGATCAAGACATCGTAATGTTTGTCCACTACCGACGACCTCATGATGAATTCCCCATTCTATCTACGTTTATCCAGTCCCGATTCTCAATGGATATTTGTAGTTATTATAGACCATTTCACAAGACTTGGGAACGAGGGAAATGATCGGTTTTTGATTAAATATACCTAAAAACGTATTCCCAAAGGTCGAGTTTAAGATACATACAACGTACAATGCATATTCTCTGCTATATTCCTCCAATCACATGAGATTGCATCGCTTTGATTGCCTTCATGGCGAGCAACCCGATCGACTCGGCAGCTTGCTTATACATACGAAAAGAGCCCCGTCATGGTTGAATACCATAATGGGGCTCTTCATTTGAATCATGTAATGCCGAGGACGGGGGTCGAACCCGTACGGTGGTCACCCACCGCAGGATTTTAAGTCCTGTGCGTCTGCCAATTCCGCCACCCCGGCAAGGTGAACGTTCTCTAGATGGTGGGCCCTGAGGGACTCGAACCCCCGACCAATCGGTTATGAGCCGACCGCTCTAACCAACTGAGCTAAGGGCCCTCGCGATATAAATATCGAAAGGTTGGTTGCGGGGGCAGGATTTGAACCTGCGGCCTTCGGGTTATGAGCCCGACGAGCTACCGAGCTGCTCCACCCCGCGGCAGTACCAACAAACTAGAACGTCATCAATGGCGACAAGATTAAATATACAATAATCGAAGCATGAAAGTCAACCACTTTTTTAGGGTACGAAACGAACGCCGTATCTCCCTTTACGAGACTGGAACACTTCGACTTCTTTGGGGCAATCGTATCCGTAGACCCACCAATCGTTCTCCATCCGACGCACGAGACATCCCGCTTGAAATTTCGTCTCATACAACCGGACCCAATACACCCAACGCATCATAAGCTTATCCCTCCTCTTCTTCCTGAGCTTAGATTACCCCAAGATGCGGAAAAACAAGCATATACGCCCTTATTTCAATCCATCCCCCTTTCCCCCTCCTTTACCCTTCATGGGCGCGTAACGTCCGATACGACCTTCCCTCGCAGGCACAAACGGTAGGGCGTGGTATCGCGATTGACTTCCTGCGCGGCGCCAGCTGGTGAATCATGCCTCTTGCAGTCCGATCATTACAAAAAGAGAAACCGCGCTAGCGCGCGGTCTCTCGAATAGCATCCTATATTGGCAACTGTCCATTCTTCCTTAGCCGAGCGGCCGCACAATGCCGCCGCCGGATCCGTCGTTCGTCCGCTTGAGCGCCTCATTGCCTTTGGTCTCCCAATCCTTCAGCGCTTGCTGCACGGTCATTTTGCCTTCGATTACCTGCTGCAGCGATTGCGTGCCCATGTACTGAGCCTCGTAGATACCCGGCTTCTCGCGATACAGCTTCTCCAAATCAAGGCTCGTCGGCGGTACCGGCTTCAACGTGTAGAAGGCTTCCACGTTGTAGTCTTGACCATCGCGCGGCTTGATCATCGACTTGCGCGCGATTAGCTCATATGTGCTGCGGGACTTCAACTTCGCCCATTCCTTGCTGTTGTTGAACGAGATGAATTCCCACGCATCGTCTGCATTCGCCGCCTTCGCGTTGATGCCCATGAGCGCGCTCAAGTTGATCGAGCTGCCGTAGCCCGGATTTTCGGTATGCTGCGGAATCGTCACGACGCCCCAATCGACGGAAGGCACTTTGCTGTTCTTCGCGTTCTGTTCCTTCGCTCTTGTCAGCTCGGTAATATAATCGAAGCCGGAGACGGTCATCGCCGCGCGACCATTAAGGAATAGGTCGCCCTGGTACGGATTCCATGCTTGCTTGCCGTCGGTCGCGCCCGTGTCGTACATGTCTTGGCCCGTCGGAATAATTTTGTCCTTGTAGAGCGGCGCGAACGTGTTGAAGATTTTCTCCCATTGCGGACCGGTAACCGTCATTTACTCGCCTTTGTCGTCGAACATTTTGAGCTGCAGCGCAGGCAGATAATACTGCTGCATGTCGTTGAACGCGTCGCCGCCCCAACGGTTCATTTGCAGGCCGAATACACGCTTGGCGCCTTCGCCTTTGGCCAGGCGCTTCGCATCCGCGAATACATCGTCCCACATCATGCCGTCCTTCGGCACTTCGACGCCGGCATCGGTGAATATCTTCTTGTTGTAGTACAACGCCGCCGAGTTGAACGTCGGGGTCAGCGCGTAGATGCCGTTGTCGCCTGCTTCCTTAATGCCGTCGATGACGGTCGGCACATAATCATCGATATCGAATTCTTTCTCCTGGATGATCGGATCGAGCTGCTTCAGCATGTTGTCTTGAACAAGACGCTTCAGATAGTTCGTGCCCGAAGAATCGAGAACGACGACGTCGACCGGATTCGTCCCGTTCAGCAACTCCTTCAGCTTATCGTAAGGATCCGGCTGCGCGACCGGCTTGCTCGGGTCCGGCTGCTCCTGGAAGCGCTGGTCGTCGTAGTTCATCGCGCTCACGATTTGAATATCGAGCTCCGGATGCATCAGCTCGTAGCTGTCCGTATACTGCTGGCGAAGATACTGTTCGCTGTCCTGGCTGGAATACAGGAATCCGATCCGCAGCACGCGTTTCTCCGCGCTCGTGTCCGCGCCCTTGCTGCATGCCGCAAGCGCCGATCCCATCAGCGTCAGCGACAGGCCCAACACCGCCGTCTTGCGCATTTTTGCTCCCCATGTTGTGTTCATATGCTTTACCCCTCCAATGATTTCGGCGTCGTGATAATAATCCGCTCGCCGTCGAATTCCATCGATGCTTTATCCGTAATATTCAGCGCCGTCAAATAGTGCTTCGGGATTTGCAGTCTCCCGACGCGGTCGACGACGACGTATTCCTCGTGCACCTCGCCGATGCCGCCATGTCCGCCGATGCCCAGCGCCTCCGCCTCATCCAAGTTCGGATTGCGCTTGATAAACTCAGTGCTCGTGAGACCGTCGCGAATCGCCACGACGCGGTCGACCTTGCCCGCCAACGATAAATCGTGGGTAACGATGACGATCGTAATGCCAAGTTCGCGGTTCAGTCTGCGGAATATATCCATGATCATGTCCGAGGTCCGCGAGTCTACCGAGCCGGTCGGCTCATCCGCCAGCACGAGTTGCGGTCGGTTGGACAGCGAGATCGCCATCGCGACGCGCTGCTGCTCGCCCCCGGAGAGCTGATGCAGCTTGTTGTGCATTCGTTCCTTCAGACCGACCCACTCCAGCAGCTGGCGGGCATAAGCCCGATCCAGCTTGCCGGAGAGCATCATCGGCATCTCGACGTTCTCGATCGCCGTCAAATACGGCAGCAGGTTGCGCGCGTTGTTCTGCCAAATGAAGCCGACCGTGTCGCGCTTGTACTCGACAAGCTGTTCGTCCGTGATCTTGAGCAGATCCCACGGTCCAACCTTTACCGAACCCGCAGACGGCCGATCTAGGCCGCCCAGAATGTTTAGCAGCGTGGATTTGCCGCTGCCGCTGTTGCCGATGATCGCCATCATCTCGCCGTCCTGCACGTTCAAGTTCAAGCCTTGGAGCGCAACGACTTCCAGATCATCCGATTTGTAAATTTTAACGAGTCCTTCGCACTCAATCACTTCGTCTTAACGCTCCTCTCCCATCTTCACGGCTTGATGCACGCGAAGACGGCGAATATGAACGAGCAGCAGCGACGCGCCCATGAGCATCATGCCGGCAACGACGATATACAACTGGTTCGTATCCTGCGAATCGAACACGACGCGGAACGGCGGCACCGAATTGGTGACGTTCTCCGCCGTCTGCAGGAAAGGCAGGAACAGCAAGCTCGTAATCTTACCGATGGCGATGCCTAGAATAATCGACAAGCCCGCGGTAAAAATTTGTTCGAGCAGCAGCATGCCGGTTAACTGCTTGCGCGACAAGCCCATCGCCCGGAGAACGCCGAACTGCACGATCCGCCCCGACAAATTAAAGAACCAGTACAAAATGTAACCGACGAGCGAGATCAGAATCGAGACCAGGAAACCTAAGCTCAAAATTCCGAATACGCCGCCGCGCGTCGGCAGCTTCGATTGCGTTACGAGCTCCTGGCGCACGTCTTGCACCGATGCAAGCTCGATCCCTTTGCTATGCAACGCGGTAATGATCGGCGCGGTCTTCGCGCCCGGCTTCATCTTCAGCCAGACGTCGTACTGAATAATCGGCACCTGATCGTAAATATAGTCCAGGTTCGCGATGACGAAAGGCGACTGCTCCGGATACTGGCTCGGCCAGTACGGAACAATGCCGACGATGACGAATTCGATCATGCCGTCGGTCAAGCCGACCGATACGCTGTCGCCCAGCTTGAGCTGGTACTTCTCCGCGACGTTGGACGGCACGATGGCCGCATGTTCGTATAGACCTAGGTAATTCAAGTAATGGAACGGATGCCGCTCATACAAATCATTGCGGAACCAAGCTACTTTGGAGAAGTCGACGTTGTCGATGCCGACCAGCGTGCCTTGGCCGACGGACCGACCGGAAACGACGACGTTGCCTTTGGTCTGCAGGACGCGGGCAGCCGCTTCGACGCCGTCCAGCTCGCGGAAAATCTCGAACGGCGGTTCGGAGTATATCGTGCGCGTCGGCACCGAGCCCCCGCCGCCTTGACCTCCGCCATTACCTCCATTGCCCCCATTGCCTCCATTGCCGCCTTGGCCGCCGCCGTTGCCGCCCTGGCCCCCATTGCCGCCTTGGCCGCCGTTCCCTCCGCCGCCTTGATTGCCTCCGTTGTTCACGAGCTCGGTCGTGCCCTCCCAGACGGTCTGAACGACGACGTCCGTGCCGAACTTGTATAACGTGCGCTCCGTGGAGTTAAGATCGATCGTGCGGGCAGCAGAGGCATTATATACGCCAAGCCCGAGCGTTAGAATCAACAAAATCATGAGCGGATAATAGCCCTTGGACGATCGCGACAGCTGCGTGAGCGTCAAATACAGCGGAACCGGCAGTATCCTGCGGCCGAGCCAATTGAACAGCTTCAGCATCCAAGGGAAAATCCGTAGAAAGAACAATCCGAGCGCGAATATCGCGATCGCCGGCACGAAGAACAAGAACGGCTGAACGTTCAACTGATCCGTCGTCATGCCGCTTTTGAACGTGATCATTTGGCGTTCATTGAAGAGGTACCAACCGTATGCGGCCACCCCTAGCAGCAGCACGTCGATGAACCAGCGCTGCCAACCCGGTTTGCGGTCCGATCTTGCCAGCGCCTGCTTGTAGCCGACGATCGACGAACGCGCGTATATGATGGCAGGAACGATTGTCGCCAGCATCGCCAGCACGACCGCGCCGATCCCCGCCAGGATCGCTTCGATGCCGAAGCCGATCGGGATCGATTTGCGGTCGACGAACGCGAGGAAACCATTCGCCGAACCGATGCTCTTGGCCATGAACCAACCGAGCGCCGGACCGATGACAAGCGCGATTATGCCGAGCAGCAGCCCCTCCAGGAAATAAATCCGGATAATTTGCCCCGTGCCCGCGCCCCGGCTTCGAAGCACCGCGATATCGCTGCGCTGTTTATCCAGCGATTGCCTGGCGTTCATCGCGATAAAGTAGAACACCATCGCAATCATCGGCGCGGCAAGCGTAAAGAGCAGCGCTTGCAGCTGCAAGCTTTGCGTCCGGAACTGGCCGAGCAGCTTCGCGAACGAAATTTCGACCTTCGTGTCCTTCAGCTTCTGATACAGCTCCACGTTCAGCCTGTCGAGCGTGCGGCCGAGCGGGGAGAGCTGACTCGTCTGAATGTCTTTCAGATCGAAAGCATAATACCAATTGGCGGTGTGTACCGGAACTTTGCGCTCCGTCACCAATCCTTTCGTGAACGCGTTCTCGCCGATAATGAGCGTATTCATAATGCCTTCCAGCCCTTGATACCAGTACGCGCTCGTATCGTCGAGCGGCTTGTAGGCGCCGACGATTTTGACTCTCAGGTTCAGGTTAAGCCCGCCATAGATCGGATAATAGAAGACGTCGCCGATATGGATATCGCTGCGGTACATAGCCTCTTCCATCATGACCGCCTCGACCAAGTCGCCTTCGCCGACGGAGTCGGCGAACCAGCGTCCCTGCGCCAGCTCCGCGTTCTTATCCAGCTCCGACATCGTCATGAGCGACATCTGCCTAACCCGGCTCGCGTCCACCTTCTTTGGATCTTCCGGCGTAATCTCGGTGCTGCGGAGCAGCATGTTCTGCACGAACATGTTCTGAGGGAACCCGATTTCCTTCGGGACATCCTCCCTAATGTAGCGCGTGACCTCGGCGAGACTGGCCGGATCCGTCTTGGCGCCGCCTACCGACTGGTAACGCATCAGCAGCGACCCTGCGGGCAAGCCGCCGCTCTCCTGCTTCAGCGATTCGCCTACGACGCGCTTGAGCGCGCCGTCCGCATACATCGGGATGCTCGTCGCGAACGCTACCGCGATGATGAGGCCGACGAGGGAACTGAGCGTCAGCCAACGGGTATTCCACATTTTGCGGAACAAAAATCGGATTAACGGCATCCCCATCAGCTATCGACCTACCACTTTCTGCCCCGGCGTCAAGCCCTTCACGATTTCGATTTCCGTTGCGGTTTGCTGGCCGACCTCCACGTCGACCTCCCGTTTGCCTTCCGCCTCCACGACTTGCACGTAGGTGCGCGAGCCGATCGTACGCAGCGCGGAGGGCGGAATGACGATCGCGTTCTCTTTGCGTTTCGTAATGATATTCAGCGACAGAAGACTACCTCTCGTGACGCCGGCCGGGATTTTATTCAGCGAGACGAGCAAATATTTCTCCGGACGTTCAATGTTCTGGCCGTTGTTGCCGCCGACGCCTCCATTGCCGTTCCCGTTGCCGTTCTCTTCCGTGACGATCGGCAGCTGTTTCACTTTGCCCGCGACCGTGCCCCCGTTGTTGATCTCGACGGAAGCCGGCATGCCGACGGTGACGCCGTTCAGCTCGTCTTGCGTCATGTTCACGGCCGCGACGAGATCGCTGCCGTCGGCAATGATGCAGATCGGATCGTAGGCTTTGATCTGATCGCCCTTCATCACGTTGAGCTGCACGACCGTTCCGGCGAACGGCGCGACCAAGGTCGCCTTGTTGATCTCTTCTTGCATGTCGGCGAGCTTCTGGCGATTCTCCTCGAAGTTAATGACGGCCATCTCGTAGGCGATCGGATCCATCGTGTCGCGTTCGCGCAACGTTTTCTTCATCTCGACTTCGGCTTTCTTGAAGTTCAACTGCTCGGTTCGGAGCGTTTTCTTCAAATCATCGACGTCCAGCGATCCGATGACCTGACCTGCGGTTACCTTCTGGCCGGCCTTGATGTTCAACTCCTTCAGCCGTTTGCCGTCGAGCGTAAAATAGAGCGTCTCCTCTTTCAGCGAAATCAGCTTGCCGCTGCCCAGCACCTTCGTCTCCAAGGTCGTCGTCGTGACCTCGTACTCCGGTTTCTTCGCGATCGCCGGCGGGTTAATCTCGGGCAGTACCTCTTCCTCCGCCTCCTTCGGCAGCAGCGAGCAGCCGCTAGCAAACAGCATCGATGCGCTGAGCAGCACCGCGGCCCAACGCTTAAATGAATTTTCCGTCAACCATTTCGTAAACATGATCGGCAACCTCCAAAATCGTGGGATCGTGCGTAGTCATACAAATCGTAACCTGCTCCGTCTGGATGATCGTCCGAAAAACATTCATCACCTGCGCGGCCATTTGCGAATCAAGCTCGGCCGTCGGTTCGTCGGCCAGCAGCAGCTTCGGCTTGTGCGCGATCGCTTTGGCGATCGCCACCCGCTGCTGCTCGCCCCCGGACAGCTCGAAGGGACGGTGGTGCATCCGCTTGCCCAAGCCGACCAGCTCCAAACATTCCGTAACCCGCTCCTTCCACTGGTTACCCGGCACGCCGGCCATGCGCAGAGACAGCTCGACGTTCTCGTAAGCAGAGAGCAGCGGCATGAGCGCGAACGCCTGGAAAATGAACCCCATCTGTTTGCGCCTGACTACGGTCCTCTCATCGTCGCTCATGTCATGGAACGGCAATCCGCGAAAAAATATATGCCCTTTCGACGGCTGATCCAGCCCGCCGATCATGTTCAGCAGCGTCGTCTTGCCCGACCCGGAGCGGCCGCGCAGCATAACCAACTGGGTCGGTTGAAGCTCCATGTCGATTCCCTTCAAAACATGCAGCGGCGATCCGCCCACTTGGAAGGTACGTTCGACCGCTTCCACGGTCAAAATCGGCCCTTTCTCCACGGGCGCCTCCTCCACCTTGGCCGGGTTCAACGTCACCGCAGCCTCCAAAGCCGCGGAGTCTTCCATTTCAGGTGTGATCGCGTTCTGGGCAACCGCCATTTGCGACTTGCTTTTTTTGAACCATGCCATGGCTGTATCCCAGGACTCCCTTCGCATTAAAAATTTTTCATAAAATGAAAACTATCTTATAGACGGTACGTTTACCAAAAAAGTTACGCTTCAAGTAGAAAGAAAACATAAATATTTGTTAAAGCAAACTTTTCCGGCTTTATCCGCCTCGACTCGACAAAACTCGACTAAGACAGGCTGTTATGGACGCAGAAAGCCCCGGTGGACCAGAACGGCTTTCGCATTCGTTTCCACCCGGGCTTTAGCTTGCGTTATTTCACTTTAAACGAAGTGACCGATTCCGTCAGCTGCGAGACGATTCGCTGGAGCTGGTCCGCGGCCGACGTAATGTCTTCCATGAGAGCCAGCTGCTCTTCGGTGGCCGCCGCTACGCTGCGCGTGCTGTCGAGCGTCAGCTGCGCCGTATGAGCGGATTGCTCCATCGTGGCGCTTACCTGCTCGGAGCTCGCCGACATTTGTTCCGTAATCGCCGAGTTGTCGTGAATCTGGGACGCGATGCTCTCAATCGAGCCGCGGATCTGCGTGAAGCTCTCCGTCACGTTCGCGAGCAGCTTGCTGCCCTGCTCGACTTCCGTCAGCGTCTTGGTCATCACGCCGGTCGCGCTGGCCACTTCTCCTTGCGTCGCCGCGACCAGCTCGTTGATCGTAGTGGCAGACTGCAGAGAAGCTGCGGCAAGATTGCGGATTTCGCCGGCCACGACCGTAAAGCCGCGGCCATGCTCGCCCGCGCGCGCCGCCTCGATCGAGGCGTTGAGCGACAGAATGTTCGTTTGGTTCGAGAATGACGTGATCTGCTCGGCGATCTGGCCGATCTCGCGGGAACGTTCATTCAAGCTATCGACGATGCCCGAGAGACTCTGTATGACGCTCTTGATGCCTTGCATTTGGCTCACGAGCAGGTCGATTTGCTGCTGCCCTTGCTCCGCCTTCTGCGAGGTGGCCGTCGAATATTCCGATATCGAAGACGTGTTCTCGGCGACGCGGGCAATGCCGACGGCCATCTCCACGATCGCCCGCGCGGATTCTTCCGCCCCCCGCGTCTGAGATTCCATCCCGTCGCTCACGCTCTGAATGTCCACCGCCACGCTGGAAGCCGCTTCCGTCGATTGCTTCGACGTCAGCTGCATTTGTTTCGAGGATGCGCTCACATGATCGGCATTCTCCGATATCGTGCCGATGAGACCGCGCAGGCTGCTGGCCATCGTTTCGATCGAGTCGGCGATTTTGCCCAGCTCGTCGTTGCCCCGTTTAAATGCAGGACGCGGTCTCAAATCGCCATCGGCCACCGCGCGCGTCAGACTGATCATGTAGCCGACGACGCGGTACAGGTTGCGGATAATGAAGAAACTGACCACGCCGATCGCGATGACGCAGGCCGCGATCCCGATGTACGATTGAAGCTTGAAGTCCTCCAGTTGTTTCTTGGATAGCTCCGACTGCGCGCCCGCGTACTCTTCCAAAATTTCGCCGATCGTATTCAAGCTGCCCCGCAGTTCGATAAACCGATTCATAAAGTCCTCGTTCGGCGCGGTTCCGTCCGAAACGGCGAGGGAGCTGCCCAGATCGTCCACCCAGACTTTAAAGTTCTCGCGGAAGGAAGCGATAATCTCCTGGACCGTCGTGTCGCCGTCGCTCTTCTTGAGTTCCATCATGCCCGCGGAATTCGCGATCTCTTCCGCCTTCTGCAGTCGTTCGGAAGCCTGCTTTACATTGGCCAGCATGTCTTCCTGCGCAAGAGATGCTCGATCCTGGCTCATCCCACCAGATTTCAACAGCTGGTAGGCCGAAAGGGACTGGTACAAATCGCGATCGGCGTTCAATACGTTCGTCGTGATTTCGTTCGTCTGCTCGAACAACGCGTTCGCATTCGACATGTCCGCACCGTACTTGCTCAAAATATAGACGTTGCTGCCCGCATACATCAAGATGGGAAGTGACATTAATAGGAGCAGCTTGGCCCTCAAGGAGAGAGAAATACGTCTTTTCTTCATGGCGGATCATCCTCTACGTTAGCATCTGGCTATCAGTAAGCCCTTTTACTACATACATCGGTTATATGTAAAGGAATAATAATAGCATTTGTTGAATTATGATAACTTTTGTCGAAACTCCACTGTGTACGCATAAAAAAACTCCTTATCCGGATGAACGGAAAAGGAGTGGATGGTGCTTAACAGCCAAGTTGTTCCGGCGTCGTTTACTGACCGAAAGCTTGCGGATTCTCGCGCCACTTGCGCAGCAACGACACGTCCGCCTCTTCGATTTTGCCTGCGGCAAGCGCCGTATCGATCAGCGCCGAGTAGTTGGAGAGCGTGAAGAGCGGAATTTGCTGCTCCGCGAACGCCGCGGCCGCCTGAGGGAATTCATAGGTGAAAATCGCGACGGTACCGAGCACTTCGCAGCCGGCTTCGCGAACGGCCACGGCCGCTTTCAGCGAGCTGCCGCCCGTCGACACGAGATCCTCGATCAACACGACCTTCTGGCCGGCCTTGAAGTTGCCTTCGATTTGATTCGTTTTGCCGTGGCCTTTCGCTTTATCGCGCACATAAAGCATCGGCAGGTTCAGCTTATGCGCCACCCATGCGGCGTGCGGGATACCCCCCGTCGCGATACCCGCTACGGCTTCGCAGTCCGGGAATTGCTCGCGAATCACGGTCGCGAAGCCTTCGGCAATCGCGTCGCGTACGTCCGGATACGACATCGTCAAACGGTTGTCGCAGTAGATAGGAGACTTCATGCCGGAAGACCACGTGAACGGGTCGTTCGGACGGAGCGCGACCGCTCCGATTTCCAGCAGGTTAAGCGCGATATGCTGCGGCAATTGTTCCAGTTTGATCGTAGTCATTAGCGAATCAGCTCCTCAATAATCGATTCAATAGATGCACGCGGGTCCTGCGCGGCCGTGATGGGACGTCCGATGACCATGAAGTCCGTTCCTTGGTCCAATGCTTGCCGCGGCGTAAGAATGCGCGATTGATCGTTCATATCGGCTCCTGCCGGGCGAATGCCGGGCGTTACCGTCTTGAACGCGGCGCCGCACGCGGTTTTGATCGCCGTTACCTCTTGCGGGGACGACACGACGCCGTCCAGTCCGGCCGCATGCGCCAGCTTCGCGTAACGGATAACCGCGTCTTCCACGCTGCCTGCGATGCCGATCTCTTCGTTCAATACGCTCTGATTCGTGCTCGTCAGCTGCGTGACCGCGATAACCAACGGGCGCGCGCCTCCTCTGCTTAGCGCGCTGTCAACGCCTTCCAACGCAGCTTCCATCATGTCTCGTCCGCCGGCCGCATGCACGTTGAACATATCGACGCCAAGGCGCGCGATGCTGTTCGCTCCGCCTTTGACGGTATTCGGAATATCGTGCATCTTCACGTCCAGAAACACTTGATAGCCGCGCTCCTTCAGACTGGCCACGAAAGCAGGTCCCGCCGCATAAAACAACTGCATGCCCACTTTCATATAACAGGGAATGCCGTCAAGGGCATCCAGCAATCGCTCGGCCGCCATGGCATCCGGATAATCCAGCGCGACCATGATACTGCCTGCCGCTTCATTTCGTGTAAGGCCGCTCATCGTATCCACCCCTTACTATAGATGTCCATAAAAAAGGCGTCCCGTAGCGTCAGCTTGCCAATTAGCAGGCTGACGCGGCCAGGACGGCCCATTGTTCGTTAATTACTGTTGCAGTACCGGCATCGGATGCGAGGAGAAATTGATCGCCTCGAGCATATTGAGCAGCGCGCGAACCGTATCCAGGCTCGTCATGCAGACGACGCCGTTCTCGACCGCCTCGCGGCGGATGCGGAAGCCGTCGCGCTCCGGCGTTTTGCCTTTCGTCAGCGTGTTGACGACGAAGTGAGCCTGGCCGTCGCGGATGAGATCCAAGATGTTCGGCGTGCCCTCCGTCAACTTGTTGACGCGCTTAACGCGAAGTCCTGCGCCTTCCAGCGCATCGGCCGTACCGCCCGTTGCGATGATGTTGTAACCCAGCTCGTAAAATCCGCGGAGAATCTCGATCGCTTCCGGTTTGTCTTTATCGGACACCGTGGCAATGATCGCGCCCGTTGGCGGAATGCGCATGCCCGCGCCGATCAAGCCTTTATACAGCGCCTTCGCGTACTGTTTATCACGGCCCATGACTTCGCCCGTCGATTTCATCTCCGGCGTCAGCGTCGGGTCGACGCGGCGCAGCTTCGCAAAGGAGAATACCGGTACTTTAACCGATACGTAATCCGCTTCCGGCGCGAGGCCCTCTTGGTAGCCGAGATCAGCCAGCTTCTGTCCGAGGATCGCTTTGGTCGCCAGATTCGCCATCGGGATGTTCGTTACTTTGCTCAGGAACGGCACCGTACGCGAGGAACGCGGGTTGACCTCGATGACGTACACTTGATCCTGGAAGATGACGAACTGGATGTTGACCAGACCGATAACGCGCAGTTCTTTCGCGATCTTGATGGTGATGTCAATCATCTGCTGTTTCAACTCGGCGGACAGATGCTGCGGCGGGTACACCGCGATGGAGTCGCCGGAGTGAACGCCGGCGCGCTCGATATGCTCCATGATGCCAGGGATGAGCACCGTATCGCCGTCGCAGATCGCGTCGACCTCCGCTTCCTTGCCCAGCATATAGCGGTCGATCAGAACCGGATGCTCCGGATTGATTTTGACCGCCTCGACCATGTAGTTCAGCAGCTCCTCGTCGGAGTAGACGATCTCCATCGCGCGGCCGCCAAGAACGTACGACGGGCGAACGAGCACCGGATAACCTAGCTTCTGCGCCGTGCCTACCGCTTCATCTACCGACGTTACCGTGCTGCCTTCCGGCTGCGCGATATTCAGTTTGCGAAGAAGCGCTTCGAATTTCTTGCGGTCTTCCGCCGCATCGATGCTCTCGAGATCGGAGCCGAGGATACGTACGCCGGCTTTGGTCAACGGGGCCGCGAGATTAATCGCCGTCTGACCGCCGAACTGCACGATGACGCCGATCGGCTGCTCTTGTTCGATAACGTTCATGACGTCTTCGAAGAAGAGCGGTTCGAAGTAGAGGCGGTCGCTCGTCGAGAAATCCGTGGAGACCGTCTCCGGGTTGTTGTTGATTATGACGGCTTCATAGCCCGCGTTCTGGATCGCCCATACCGCGTGAACCGTGGAGTAGTCGAACTCGATGCCTTGGCCGATGCGGATCGGGCCAGAGCCCAGCACGAGCACCTTCTGCTTCGTCGTCTCGGTCACTTCGTTCTCGGTCTCGTAAGTCGAGTAGTAGTATGGCGTCGTCGCTTCGAACTCTGCCGCGCACGTGTCGACCATTTTGTATACCGGCTTCAGTCCTTGCGACAGGCGAAGCGCGCGAATGTCGTGCTCGTTCAGCGCATTGCCGCCTTCCGTGCGGATCTCGGCGATCGAGCGGTCGGAGAAACCTTTGCGCTTGGCTTGGTAGAGCAGTTCCGGCGTCAGGCTAGCCGCGGCGCGAAGCTCGTTCTCGAACTTGACGATGCCTTCGAGCTTATCTAGGAACCACCAGTCGATCTTGGTTAGATCTTGGATCTCTTGCAGCTGATAGCCGCGGCGGAACGCTTCCGCAACCAAGAACATGCGCTCGTCGTCCGGCTTCTGCAGCCGGGTGCGAAGCACGTCTTCCGACAACTCGTGCGCTTCTTTCAAGTGAATGCGGTGCACGCCAATCTCGAGCGATCTTACCGCCTTGTGCATCGACTCTTCGAACGTGCGGCCGATTGCCATGACCTCGCCCGTCGCTTTCATCTGCGTGCCGAGTTTGCGGTTTGCATTAATGAATTTATCGAACGGCCAGCGCGGGATCTTCGATACGATATAGTCGAGCGTCGGTTCGAAGCAAGCATAAGTTTGGCCCGTAACCGGGTTAACGATCTCGTCGAGCGTGTAGCCGATTGCGATCTTGGCCGCCATCTTGGCGATCGGGTAGCCCGTTGCCTTCGACGCCAGCGCGGAAGAGCGGCTAACGCGCGGATTCACTTCGATGACGTAGTATTGGTAGCTGAACGGATCCAGCGCGAACTGTACGTTGCAACCGCCCTCGATGTTCAGGGCGCGGATGATCTTGAGCGAGGCCGAACGCAGCATTTGGTACTCGCGGTCGGACAGCGTCTGGCTCGGCGCAACGACGATGGAGTCGCCCGTGTGCACGCCGACCGGGTCGAAGTTCTCCATGTTGCAGACGACGATACAGTTATCGTTCGCATCGCGCATGACTTCGTATTCGACTTCCTTCATGCCCGCGATCGATTTCTCGATCAGACATTGGCTGATCGGGCTGTAACGAATACCGGAAGCAACCGTCTCCAGCAGTTCCTCTTCGTTGGCGCAGATGCCGCCGCCCGTGCCGCCCAGCGTATATGCCGGACGTACGATGATCGGATAGCCGATTTCATTCGCGAATTCCACGGCAGCTTCAACCGTCGTGACGATCGTGCTCTCTGGCACCGGCTGCTCGAGCTCGCGCATCAGATCGCGGAACAGGTCGCGGTCCTCTGCTTTTTCGATTGCGGTCAGCTGCGTACCGAGCAGTTTCACGTTCTCGCGCTCCAGCACGCCGGCGCGCGCCAGCTCGACGGCCATGTTCAGTCCGGTTTGACCGCCGAGCGTCGGCAGCAAGCCGTCCGGACGCTCTTGGCGGATAATTTGCGTGACGAACTCGAGCGTAATCGGTTCAATGTATACTTTGTCGGCCATGTTCGTGTCCGTCATAATCGTTGCCGGGTTGCTGTTGATCAGGACGACCTCGTAGCCTTCTTCCTTCAGCGCTTGGCAAGCTTGCGTGCCGGCATAATCGAATTCCGCTGCTTGACCGATAACGATCGGACCGGACCCGATGACGAGAATTTTTTTGAGTTCATTATTTTTGGGCATATTGCAGTTCTCCTCTCAATGCCTCCGCAAGCTGTGCTTGGCGCGGTTTTTGCGGGTTGTTCATTTTATGGTCGCGGATCATATCCAGGAATTGGTCGAACAAGTAGCTGGAATCGAATGGCCCAGGCGCCGCTTCCGGATGGTACTGCACCGAGAATGCCGGGAATTCCGCATGCTTCAAGCCTTCGATCGTCCGGTCGTTGTTGTTGATGTGCGTCACTTCCAGCTTCGTGCCGGCAATCGTGTCGTCAAGAACCGTGTAACCATGGTTCTGCGAAGTGATGTAGCAGCGGTTGGTCGCCAGCTCCTTCACCGGATGGTTGCCGCCGCGATGGCCGAACTTCAACTTCGACGTATCGGCGCCGCATGCGAGCGCGAACAGCTGGTGGCCCAGGCAGATGCCGAAGATCGGATATTCGCCGAGCAACTCTTGGATCATCTTGACCGCGTAAGGTACGTCTTTCGGGTCGCCAGGTCCGTTAGATAGTTGGATACCGTCCGGATTAAGGCGGCGGATCTCGTCGGCCGTCGTGTCATGAGGTACGACGACGACGTCGCAGCCGCGTTTGGTCAGCTCGCGCAAAATGCCGCTCTTCGCGCCGAAGTCGACCAGCACGATGCGCTCGCGGTCGCCAGGGCTCGAGAATACGCCCTTCGTCGACGTGCGGGCGACCTGATCGCGCATCAGCGTCGTGCCGAGCAGACGCTCTTGAAGCTCTTCAATGCGCTCGTTGCCCGTGGTCAGCAGGCCTCTCATCGTACCGAAGTGACGTAGTTTGCGGGTCAGCATGCGCGTGTCGATCTCGCTGATGCCGGGGATGCCGTATTCCTTGAGCAATCGTCCGAGCGAGTATTCCGCGCGCCAGTTGCTTGGCACTTCTTCGTGGCGTCTTACAACGAAGCCGTGGATGAACGGGCGAACCGCTTCGAAGTCATCGCGCGTAATGCCATAGTTGCCGATAAGCGGGTACGTCATCGTGACGATTTGGCCGCAGTAGGACGGGTCGGACAGTACCTCCTGATAGCCTGTAATTCCCGTATTGAACACTACCTCGCCTGCGGATTGCGCTTCGGCGCCAAACGAAGCGCCTGTGAACAGCGTTCCGTCTTCGAGCAGCAGTCTTGCTTGCATGCTTATCACTCCTTCTGAATTCTGTGCCTGCTTGTTATGCGCGCCTTGCCTGGAGCGGCAGCTCCGCCCGGGCATTCGGCGCTTCGGTAACTATGTCATCTATAAGGACAGCCGTTGCCGGCCATTTCTCAATTCGTTCTTCTTACTCGGACCAAACCAGCTTGCCGTTCACGATCGTCGCCGTCGGCCAGCCTTGCAGCTTCCATCCGCCGAACGGCGTATTTTTCCCTTTCGAGAGGAACGTCTCGGGTTGCACCTCGCGCTCGCTCTCCAGGTCGACGATCGTCAGATCCGCCGGCGCGCCCGCCGCAAGCTTGCCTTCGGCCAAACCGAATACGCGAGCCGGGTCTTGCGTCATCCGCTTGAGCAGGAAGCCGAGCGTCCATTTTCCGGTGACGACGAACTTCGTGTAGAGCAGCGGGAACGCCGTCTCGAAGCCCGTGATGCCAAACGGCGCCAGCTGCATGCCTCGCGCTTTCTCTTCCGCGCTGTGCGGCGCATGGTCGGTGACGACGATGTCGAGCGTGCCGTCCTCCAGCCCTTCGATGACCGCTTGCACGTCGCGCGGCGTACGGAGCGGAGGGTTCATTTTCCAATTGGCGTCCATGCTAGGGATATCCTCATCCGACAGGATCAAGTGATGCGGGCAAACCTCGGCCGTGACGTTGATGCCGATCGCTTTCGCTTGGCGGATCAAGCGGACCGACTGCTCGGTGCTAACGTGGCAGACATGATAGTGCACGCCCGTCGCCTCGGAGAGCAGAATATCGCGTCCGACGTGAATCGCTTCGGATTCGTTCGGAGTTCCTTTGAGACCGTGCTTCTCGGCGAATTTGCCTTCCGTTACGGCAGCGCCTTCTACCAGCGAATCGTCTTCGCAGTGCGCGATAACCGGCATGCCCATCGAGTGCGCCAGCTTCATGGCGTTCTTCATCATCTGGGCATTCTGCACGCCAACGCCGTCGTCCGTGAAGCCGATCGCGCCCGCTTCCTTCAGCGCCGCGAAATCGGTCAGCTCGCGGCCGAGCTCGTTCTTTGTAATCGCCGCGTAAGGCAGCACCTTGACGACCCCTTCGCTCTTCGCTTTATCCAGTATGTAGCGAATCGTCTCCGGCGTATCGATGACCGGCCGCGTGTTCGGCATGCAGGCGATCGTCGTGAAGCCGCCTTTCGCCGCCGAGCGAGTGCCGCTTGCAATGTCTTCTTTATATTCAAAACCCGGTTCGCGAAGATGGACGTGCATATCGATAAATCCGGCCGATACGAGCTTGCCCGCCGCATCGATCGTTTCGTGCCCGTTCGTATCCGGCGTGTCGTTACCGTCGGCGATCGCTTCGATCATGCCGCCTTCGATGCGCACATGCTTCTTCACCAGTTTCGCTTCATTCTCGTCCCAGATGCTTCCGTTCAATATCCAAAGTGCCATGCTTGTCTATCTCCCTTCCTTTATTAGCTAAGCGCCCGTTCAATGACGGCCATTCGGATCGGCACGCCGTTCTGCATTTGCGGGAAAATTCTCGACTGCGGGGATTCAACCAGCTCGTCGTCGATTTCGACGCCGCGGTTAATTGGTGCCGGGTGCATGATAATTGCATGAGGGGCAATCCGCTTGGCGCGTTCGACGGTTAGACCGTACTGCTGGCGGTACTCCTCCGCGGACTTGATTAATCCGTTCTCGTGTCTCTCCAACTGCACGCGCAGCATCATGATCACGTCGGCTTTCAACGCTTCGTCGATTGAGATATGCGGCGCATCGAGCTCCGCGGCCGTCATGCCTTCCGGCGCGCAGAAGGAGACGTTGGCGCCAAACTTGCGCAGCGCCCATAGGTTCGAGCGAGCTACGCGACTATGTTGTACATCGCCGATGATCGAAACGTTGAGTCCGCGAAGTTCGCCGAACTGCTTGCGCATCGTGTAAAGATCCAGTAGCGCCTGCGTCGGGTGCTCGTTGTTGCCATCGCCTGCATTAATAAGAGGGATTCGAATCTTCGTTGCCAGTTCGGCGAGTACCCCGATCGGCTTCAGTCGGATGACCCCTGCGTCGATGCCCATCGATTCAAGCGTCCGCACCGTATCATAGATCGATTCGCCCTTTTGCACGCTCGATACGGCGGCGGAGAAGTTCAGCACTTCCGCGCCCAGCCGCTTCTCGGCGACTTCGAAGGAAAACCGTGTTCTCGTGCTGTTCTCGAAGAACATATTGGCGACGAATTTCCCGGGCAATACCGGCTTCACTTTCTCCTGCTGGGCTTCCCAATAGGCCGCACGGTCTAGGATGGAGCGAATTTCTTCTTGATCAAGCTCTTTCAAACCGAGTAAACTACGCTGCTTCAATGTTGTCATGGTCATCTTAAGCTTGCCCCCTTTTAATGCAGAATCGTTACTTTATCTTCCTGATCGATTTCCATCAGCGACACTTCGATTTCCTCTTGTTTAGAGGTCGGTACGTTCTTCCCGACATAATCCGGTCTGATCGGCAGCTCCCGGTGCCCCCGATCCACAAGCACGGCCAGTTGGATCGTCTGCGGCCGACCGCAGTCCATGACGGCATCCATCGCCGCCCTTATCGTCCGTCCCGTATACAGCACGTCATCGAACAGGATTACTCGCTTGTCCTGCACATGATTGCGCCGCATGGCTTGCTCGGAGGCTGCAGCCGTCTCCGCCTTGGCGGCACCGCCGATGCCGGAGTTGCGATCGTCGCGATAAGAGGTAATGTCCAGCTCGCACACTTCGATCGGAAGGCCTTCGATTTCTTGTATCCGTTCCGAGATTCGCTGCGCCAGATAAATGCCTCTTGTGCGAATACCGACCAGCACGCAGCCTTCGATGCCTTTGTTCTTCTCCACGATTTCGTGCGCGATTCGCGTCAACGCCCGCCGGATCGCCGTCTCGTCCATTAGAATGCGTTCGTTGCTCAATGCATTCCCTTCCTTCCGTTCTTCTGCTTTGTCGCGAAACTTGCGTGCTTTTGGCGCGAACAAAAAACTCCTTGCCGTATCGGCAAGGAGTGTGAGAGTCAAATCTGAGCATGCGAGGGCAAACAGAAGATGCCGATGTACGAAGGTTCGACAAAGGAATCTGCTATGTCGCCGCAGGGGCTCAACTATTCACGCTACCTTGCCAGCCTCTCTGGACTGATCTTAAAGGTACTGAAGTTCATTACTGGAATTATGCCATGGTTCGTAAGGGATGTCAACTATAACATCCCCTCTGTTTCGACAAATCCTTGCAAGCGAAATACTGGTCGCCTCAACTTCATCTAAAATGATAAAAGCCTCCAACCGGCCGATTGCTCGTCGATTAGAGGCTTATTTGCTCGCTTAACGTTTGCGAAGAATATCGAGCTCATGCTCCATATCGGGCGGCATCGGCGCTTCGAACACAAGCTCCGCCCCCGAGCGAGGATGGACGAAGCCCAATACCGCGGCATGGAGCGCCTGCCCTTTCAGTCCGATCGTCTTGCTGCGGCCATATACCGGATCGCCCGCCATCGGATGACCGATATATTTCATATGAACGCGAATTTGGTGCGTGCGCCCTGTCTCGAGCTGCAGCTCCATCAACGTGTAATCGCCGAAGCGCTCGACGACCATGAAATGCGTCACCGCGTGCTTGCTGCCCTTCTCCGTGACCGTGAACAACTTACGGTCCTTCGGATCCCGGCCGATCGGCGCGTCCACGGTGCCTTGTTCATGCGGCACGTTGCCATGAACGAGCGCAATGTACTTCCGCGTAACCGAGTGCTCCTTCAACTGAGCCGCCAGCGAAGCATGCGCGAGGTCGTTCTTGGCCACCATGAGCAGACCTGACGTATCCTTGTCGATGCGATGCACGATCCCCGGACGCAAAACGCCGTTAATACCGGACAGATCCTGGCAATGGTGCATAAGCGCGTTGACTACCGTGCCGGAAGAATGGCCGGGCGCAGGATGAACGACCATGCCGCGCGGCTTATTGATAACGATCACGTCGCGATCTTCGTATACGACGTCAAGCGGAATCGCTTCCGGCTCGATGACCGCGCTCTCCGGCTCCGGAACCGTCACGACGATGACGTCTGCATCCGCGACTTTGTAATTCGGCTTCACGGTACGGCCGTTCACGAGCACGTTCCCGTTCTTGATCCAATCCTGTACCTGCGTGCGGGAGATGGCATCATCGTACATGTTCTCCGTTACGAATTTATCCAGGCGTTCCCCGGCTTCTTCGCCGCGAATGACGAACTCGACCGGTTCTTCGCCGATGTTCTCATCTTCGTTATTGAATAGGTTGCTGTCCATCATGTTCACGCGTGTCACTCGTTTCTTGGTTCTCATTCTTCATCGACAGGAACGAATCGAGCAAAATCAGGCCGACGCCCACGCAAATGCCGGTGTCCGCGAGATTGAAGATCGGAAACACGTAACTGCCGAAAGTAAATTGCAAAAAGTCAACGACTTCGCCATAAAGCGCACGATCCAGAAAATTGCCGACCGCCCCGCCAAGAACAAGCCCCAGCCCGATCAGCAGCGTTGGCCGCCCGTTTCGGTTCCGGTGAATGTACCAGACGATGGCGCACACGACGACAAGGGTTATCGCAATAAAGAAAAATCTCTGTTCCTGAAGGATGCCGAATGCCGCGCCACGGTTACGGATCGAGGTAATGACGAAGAAATCGCCGATTACCGGAATGATCTCGTAAAGCTCCAGCTTGCTTTCGATCACCTTCTTGGACACGTAGTCAATGACAAATACGAACAATGCGATCCAGTAGTAATAAAATCGCAAGACACCACTCCCCCTCGTCCCAAACATTGTAGCATAATCACCAGTCCATCGACCAGCGATTACCGGGCTTAGGAAGCGGTTTCGGCTTATTTTCGTCCTTAACCGGCAATTTCCCCCTGCCATGCCTTCAATTGATGGTGTTCCCGCATTCTAAAACCAATCGGCAAAGACCAGACTAAACGACGTAAAGCGTTCCGCCATGCCCGATGAAAGGAAGTGCTTCGATTGACGGATTTGACGGCTGCTCAGCTTAGCGAACTTCGAGCCCGGCTCGAAACGGAGAAAAGGCGGATCGAGGAAAGGCTCGCCAATAATGAACATTACGGTCTCGCCGGCTCGCAGCGCGATGAAAGCGGCGAGCTTTCGACCATCGATAACCACCCCGCCGACGTGGCGACCGAAACGTTCGAACGCGCGAAAGACGTTGCCCTGCTGGAGCAGGAGGATCTTCGCTTAACCCGGATAACGGCCGCGCTGGCCGCAATGGACAACGGCACTTACGGCATATGTCAAGCAACGGGCCAACCGATTCCGTACGAGCGTCTGCAAGCGATACCCGAAACGCTGTTCAGCGTCGAGCATGCCCCGCGTCAGGAACTGTCTTCCAATCGCCCGGTAGAAGAAAAGTTTTTATATCCGCCTTTCGGCCGGTCGAGTCTTGACGAACATGAGTATAATGGCTTCGACGGCGAAGATGCCTGGCAGATCGTGGAGAGCTGGGGCAACTCCGACTCGCCGGCCATGTCCGAGAACAGGGACGTCGACTCCTATGATTACGTCGGCATCGAAGCCGGCGAACCCGAAGGATATGTGGAAGCGATCGAGAGCTTTTTGGCCACGGATATTACGGGCAGCCAAGTCAGCGTCATTCGCAACCGCGAATATTACAATTACATGGAGAATGACGAAGGCGATCACGGTCTCGAATACTCATGAAATTAGGCCGGGCATGCAAGCCCGGCCTAATACGTTTTGACATCCAATTGGTGCTGGACGATCCGAACGATATCCGCGATATAGTCTCCGATGATCGGCAGGTTCAATGCGCCGAGCATCTGCAGCACGTAAACAATCGTGGCGGCGAAGAACGTGAATCCGACCGCGATGCCGACGCCTCTCGCCGTGCCGGCCAACAAATTGCGCCAAATGAGCGAGAACGGGCGGTTCAGCAAATCCACGTACTCGGCCATCTGCGACCTTTCCATGTCCTCGGCAACTTTCATCAATCTTCGGTCCAGCAAATCCATCGAACGCCGAATCGCGCTCATATCCTTCACTTCATCGGTCAAACCAGCGCCCCCTCCCACTAAAAAACGCCCATGCCACCATGCCGCCTACGGCCTATTGCCGCGGGCAGGCATCGTAGCATGGGCGTTCGTTATCCCCGGCCTCCGATTATTTGCGTATAACGAGCGTCCGGAGCCTGGTTGTCACAGGTTACTATGCCCGGATTATCCGATTTGAATCCCGATTTCTTTGTCGCCGAGCTGCACGCGCTCCATGGCATCGGCCTTCTCGTAACGAACGCTGCTCAGCAAGACGTTCTCGAACAGCACCGTCTCGAACGCTTCCAGCGCGCTGCGCAGCTCGCCGTCCACGTCCAGCACGAGATCGATCCGCTTCTCGATCGGCAGATCCAACTTCTTGCGCGTATCCTGTACGGCGCGGATCACTTCCCGAACATGGCCTTCTTGCACCAGCTCCGGCGTAATGTCCGTATTGAGCGCGACGGTTAACTGATAGCCCGATGCCGAGGCAAATCCGGCCTTCGCCTGTTTCTCGACGAGCAGCTCGTCAAGCGCGATCGTGAACGTCTCGCCTTCGCCCGAAGTATAAGCCAATTCGCCAGCGCGAACCGCGGCTGCCGTCTGCTCGGACGTCAGCGACTTGAGATGCGCTTGGATCGGTCCGACATGCTTGCCGTACTTCTTGCCCGCTACCTTCAGGTTCAACTTGAAGGCGAAGTCGACGAAGCCGCTGTCGCCGCTCGCGATCGTGATTGACTTCACGTTGATCTCATCCTTGATGATCGCTTCGTATTCGGCTAGCGCGAAATCGCGGTCAAGCGCGACGATCAGCTCGGAGAGCGGTTGACGCGTCTTCAGTCCCGTCTCGTTGCGAACGTTGCGGGCCAGTTCGACGATTTGGCGCGCGGTCTCCATGTCCTGCTCGAGCGCGGCGTCGATCGCCGACTCGTCGGCTTGAGGATAGTCGGTCAAATGCACGCTGCCGCCGCCGCCCAGATTCGTGTACAGATCATCCGCCACGAGCGGCGCGAACGGCGCGATCAGCTTGGCGAGCGTCGCGAGCACGTGCTGCAGCGTCGCGTACGCATCGAGCTTCTCGTCCGTCAAGCCGCTGCCCCAGAAGCGGTCGCGGGAGCGGCGGATGTACCAGTTGCTCAGTTCGTCGACATACGCTTCGATCGCCTTGGCCGGGTTGAGGAAGTCGTTCACGGCCAAACCTTTCTCCACGGTCAGGATCAAGCTGTTCAAGCGCGAAACAATCCAACGGTCGAGCTTCGCGTTCGAAACGCGAGGAGCCGCGGTTGCCGGATCGTATCCGTCGATGGATGCGTACAGCGCGAAGAACGCGTGCGTGTTCACGATCGTATCGATCACTTTGGATTTGGCTTCGCCGACGATGCCGCGCGAGAAACGCTTGCTGTTCCATGGCGCGCTATCCGCGAGGAGCGCCCAGCGGAACGCGTCCGTGCCGTATTCCTCGATGATCTCCCACGGATCGATGACGTTGCCTTTGGATTTGGACATCTTCTGGCCGTTCTCGTCGAGAATATGTCCCGTCGAGAGAACCGCTTTATACGGCGCCTTACCGTTGAACAGCGTTGATACCGCCAGCAAGCTGAAGAACCAGCCGCGCGTCTGATCAATGCCTTCGCAGATGATGTCCGCCGGATACTGCTCTTCGAACTTCGACGCGTCGCCGAACGGATAGTGCTGCTGAGCGAACGGCATCGATCCGCTGTCGAACCAGACGTCGATGACTTCGGACGTGCGCGTCATGACGCCGCCTTCGCAATGCGGGCAATTCAGTTTCACTTCGTCCACGTATGGCTTATGGAGCTCGATGTCCTCGGAGATCGGATGAACCGAACGCGCGGCGAGATCCGCACGGCTGTTCGGCGCGTGCTCTTGGCCGCAGCTCTCGCACACCCAGACGTTGAGCGGCGTTCCCCAATAGCGGTTGCGGCTGATGTTCCAATCCACCAAGTCCTCGAGGAACTTGCCGAAACGGCCTTCGCGCAGGTGGCCCGGGTACCAGTCGACCGTGTTGTTGTTGGCGATCAGCTGGTCGCGAACGGCCGTCGTCTTGATGAACCAGCTCTCCGTCGCATAGTAGATGAGCGGCGTCTTGCAGCGCCAGCAGAACGGGTAGCTGTGCTCGTAACGCTCCTTGGAGAACAACAAGCCGCGCTCGCTGAGCATTTTGACGATCTCGATGTCCGTGTTCGGATCCTTGACGAAACGCCCCGCCAGGTCGGTCACGACGTCCATATACTTGCCTGCGTTGTCGACCACGTTCAGGAAGCCGACCTCGTTCTGACGCGCGACCTTATAGTCGTCGTCGCCGTGAGCCGGCGCGATGTGAACGATACCCGTACCGCTCGATTCCGTGACGAAATCGCCCGGAATCACGCGGTGGCCGTTCTCGACCGTCGCGTAGGCGAACGGCGGCTGATAGGCAAGACCGACAAGGCCGGCGCCTTTCACGGTGGACAGCACCTCATGCTCGCCTTTGAACACGCTCTCGACGAGCCCCTTCGCCACGATGTACGTCTCGCCGTTCGCTTGCACGCGCACGTAATCCAATGCCGGGTTGACGGCAAGCGCCACATTCGCCGGAAGCGTCCACGGCGTCGTCGTCCATGCGAGCACGAACGCGTCCTCGTCGACCAGTTTGAACTTCGCCGTCGCGCTCAAGTCCTTCACGTCTTCGTATCCTTGCGCCACTTCGTGCGAGCTGAGCGTCGTTTGGCAGCATGGGCAATACGGGCTTACGCGGTGTCCCCGGTACAGCAAGCCTTTGCCGTGGATGGTGGAGAGAATATTCCACACGCTCTCGATATAGTTGTTGTCGAGGGTGATGTACGGATCGTCCATGTTCGTCCAGTATCCGATCGCCTCGGTCAGCTCGCGCCATTGACGTTCATATTCGAATACGCTGTCTTTGCACTTCTTGATGAACGCTTCCACGCCGTAGTTCTCGATCTCCTGCTTGCCGGAAATGCCGAGTTGCTTCTCGACGCCCAGCTCGACCGGCAGGCCGTGCGTATCCCAGCCCGCTTTGCGGACGACACGGTAGCCGGACATCGTCTTGTAACGGCAAATGAAGTCCTTGATGACGCGGCCCAATACGTGCCCGATATGCGGCTTGCCGTTCGCCGTAGGCGGTCCTTCATAGAAGACGAAATTCGGCCGGCCCTCGCGGTTATCCACCGATTTCTTGAATGTGTCGTCTTGTTTCCATTGTCCCAGCACCCGAAGCTCGCGGGCTCTGGCTTTCTCTTTCACGTCTATGCGCTGCATGATGTACAACTCCTTTGACCATTTTGCTTTCCGGGCATAAAAAAAAGCCCATCCCTGAAAGGGACGAGGCTTGGCTCGCGTTACCACCCTTGTTCCGACACGTCTGCATTCATAGACCTTAAACGAACGCATGCGCGCGGCACCTTAGCAAGAAGACCGCAGTCTTCCGTTCCTTGTAACGGCGGACACCCGGCATCGCTTATTCCCATGCCAATCGCACGGCTTCGGCGACGCGTCTCGGAGAGGATATTCGGCCACGGCTTGAACGCCGGCTCACAGCAGTTGCCGGCTCTCTGGGGAACAAACCCATTGGCGTACTCGTTCTCGTCATCGACGGTAATTATTACTGTTATTTATACGTTATTCTGCGGCAAAAGTCAATGCGGATTACCCGCGGGACAATTCGCCCGCGCCCGCAGCCGGGCCGGCGTCAAGCGTATCCCAGCCCTCTTGGCCGAGCAAGTCCAATTGCGCTTCGACCAGCGTGCGGAACCGCGCGCGGTAAATCGAAGCTTGCTTCTTCAGCTCGTCCACTTCCAGCGAGACCTTCCGCGACTTGGAGAGCGATTCATTGATGATGCGGTCCGCGTTCTTCTCCGCTTCCTTCACGATTAGCTGCGCTTCCTTCTTCGCGTTGTTCTTCACTTCGTCGGCCGCTTCCTGCGCCACGATGATCGTCTTGCTGAGCGTCTCCTCGATGTTGCTGAAGTGGTTCAGCTTCTCTTGCAGCGCAAGCGCCTGATTCTGTAATTCTTTGTTCTCGCGAATTAGCGCTTCGTAATCTTTAATGACCAAATCGAGGAATTCGTTCACTTCGTCTTCGTCGTATCCGCGAAAACTTCTGCCAAATTCCTTGTTATGTATGTCCAACGGCGTAAGCGGCATTGGCGCACCTCCAGAATGTGATGGGCATAAATCCGAATTTTACCTGTAGGATTCGACAGATTCATTCAAATTCCTGCATCTGTCTTATAGATATTTGCCCACGACGACGCGCTGTCGGCCTTTTTTCGTAATCCCTTCGACGCTCAGGACCTTGAATCGGCCAAAACCTTGCATCGAGACGACATCGCCTTCCCTCAACGGCGTCGAAGGATCCTCCTCGACTTTCCAGTTCACGCGGCAGCGTCCCGCCCGAATCGGATCGACGATCTTCGTCCGGCTAATCCGGTGCACGTCGCTAGCGATTCCGTCCAATCGCATCGACGCGACGGACAAGCTCATCGTCTCCAGCTGCGTCTGCGCCGGATGCAGCCGCGTAAGCGGGAGCAGCTCCGTCAAGACATGCACCCGGTGTACCTGCCGCAAATGAATGTTGACGTATTCCGCAATGGCTTCATCCAGCAGACAGTGGCAAAACTCCGGATGCACGTGAAGATCGCCGACCCGGTCTCGTTTAATGCCGAGTCCGAGCAGCGCCCCCAAGTAATCGCCATGATCCAGCTCCAAATGTCCTTGCGTGTCGCTTGTGATCTCGAGCAGCGAAATGCCTTCCGGCTCGTCGTCCAGGAAGCGGTAATCCGGCGCGATCAACGCCCTGCGACGCTCCGCTTCCGCGTAGCCACCGGACAATCGGACCGTAACGTCGTACCGGTTGGCGATCGAGCTTACGATCTCGATTTGTCGCGGATCGAGGAAATCCGTCCGTTTCAGCTCATGACCGTGCACTGCCCGCTCCATCCATTCGACGACGCGATCGACGAACGGACGCTCATCGGGATGAAAATGAACGTAGGCTTCCTGCTTCATACGAACATGTTGGCGATGAATTGCACGATCGCGATAATGCCGTACGTCACGAAATGTAGCGCGAACAAGGCAACGATCGGCGATATGTCGAGCATGCCGCCAATCGGCGGGATAATGCGCCGAAACGGCGTCAAGTACGGCTCGACAAGCTTAGCCAGCCATTCGCCGATAAAGCTCTCGCGCGCGTTAGGCAGCCAGGAGAGCAGAATATAACCGATAATCATGTATCGATAAATCGATTCCAGATAATAAATAACCCTTACGACATCTTCCAATCCAAGGTCACCTCATTTTTTTGTAGTCGGCCTCTTCCGTCAGCATTTCCGAAATGGTGCCTTGAATATCAACCGAATCCGGCGTGCACAAGAAAATATTCGGACCCAGCTTCGACATATTGCCGCCGAGCGCGTACACGGTTCCGCCCAAGAAATCGACGATCCGCACGGCAATGTCCATTCGAACCCGTTGCAAATTCACGACAACGGAGCGGCGGCTCTTCAAATGGTCCGCGATGTCCTGCGCTTCGTCGTAGGACCGCGGTTCGTTCAGCACGACGCGGACGTTCTTCTGCGAGTGAATGCTGACGACGTTGTTCGCCTTCGCTGTATGTCTACGCGCTTCGAACGGGGTGGTTTCATGATCCGGCTCCTCTTGATCCGCGCCCGTGTCGACCCGCTCCTTCTCGATAATCTCCTCTTCCTCCTGAAGCCCGAGAAAATTCATAAATCTATTGATCATGCTCATTCACGCTCCTCCTCCGATTAACGGAAGTGTAATTGTCCTTATACCCTCATTACCCGTTCTTGCCCACGAGTACCGTGCCGAGGCGAAGCCAGTTCGCGCCTTCTTCGATCGCGACCTCGAAATCGCCGGACATGCCCATCGACAGTCCGCGTATTGGCTCGCGGAGCAAAGCCTGTCCGTTCAGCGAATCCCGCAGCTCCCGCAGCGCGCGGAAGTATGGCCGGGATTGTTCCGCCTCCGCATCCAGCGGCGCCATCGTCATTAAGCCGACCGGTTGAATATGCCGATAACCCGCCAATTGCCGGGCGAAGGCCGGAAGCGTTTCCGGCGTCAGCCCATGCTTGCTTTCTTCTCCTGACACATTCACTTGGATAAAGCAGGGTACGACGATGCCCAGCTGTTCCGCCCGTTTATCGATGGCCTCCGCCAAGGAGTCGCGGTCCAGGGAATGTATGTATGTGAACTTGCCAATGACGTCCTTCACTTTGTTCGTCTGGAGCGAGCCGATAAAATGCCAAATCGCCTGCTTCCCGGCCGCTTCGTATTCGGCTGCACCTTCCTCCGAGCCGCTAATCTCGCGCCACTTCCCGGAGGCATCCTGCCAGCGGTTCTCGCCCAGATGGCGTAGTCCCTGCCGCAGCGCTTCCCGGGTCGTATCCACGCCTACGTATTTCGTGACGGCGATCACTTGAATCTCTTCCCGATCCCGGCCGCTTCTGCGGCAAGCTTCGGCGATCCGGCGCTCTACCGTTTCGATCCGCTCTGCCATTGTCATGCGCGTGCTGCACCTCTTCCCAATCCGATCCAACTGGCCATCCGGCCGGTCCGCCCCTGTTCCGTTCGATGCGAAAAAAACAGGTCCGTCCGACAGCCGGTACACCACTGTGTTATTTCGATATGCGTCGGCAAAATTCCTGCTTTTATCATAATCTGTCGGTTTATTTCTTTCAAGTCGATCCGCGCCTTGCCCGGTGACGACGGATTAACGGCCACCCGCTCCTCGCTCCCTGCCTCCGCGATACCGTGCGCGCTCAGCTCTTCCAGCAATGGCCGGACATGCCGAAGCACGTTCTCGTCCACTTCGTAGCAACAGCCGCCGATGGAAGGTCCGATCGCGGCCAGAATATCCGCCGGTTGGCTCTCATACGCCTCCACCATCGCTTCCACCGTGCGAACGGCAATCTCCGCCACCGTTCCTTTCCAGCCCGCGTGGGCGAGCGCGACGGCCTCCCGACGCGGGTCCCAGAAATACAGCGGCACGCAATCGGCGTAAAAGGACGCCAGCAAAATCCCCTGCTCGTTCGTCATCAGCGCATCGGCGTCGCCGATCGCGCTCTCTCGGCTTTCCCTTCCGCGTCCCCGATCTTCCGCCGTTACGCGGTGCACGCGGCTGCCGTGCACCTGCTCGGCGCATGTCCACGCTTCAAACGGCCACCCGAGCGCTTCGGCGATCAGATCGCGGTTGCGTACGACGTCTTCCGCGCTATCGCCCACATGAAGTCCGACGTTAAGTTCGTTCCACGGCGAGGCGCTAATGCCTCCCAGGCGGCTACTGAAGCCTGCCGTTAACCGGTCATCCGCCTTGGTCCAAGACGGCAATAAAAAAAGCGAAGGCGACTTCGCTGCAGTTGTCGATTCGAACGGTTCCATCTCTCTCACCCCTTGCCCAGTGTACCATACGCCCGCATCGCCCGCGAGCGCGCCCTTACCGCGCTTCCTTCTCCTCTTCGTCGCTCCGGTAGGCTTTCGCGTCGTCAATGCGGACGAGGACGACGTCCGTCCCGATCTTGACGATATTGCGCCAAGGGATGATCATATCGGTTCCGCCGCCGCCGAATAGGCCGAAGAACTTCGTGTAATTCGGCACGACGATGGAGTCGATGCGCCCCTGCCTAAGATCTAGCTCCAAATCGCTGATTTGACCGAGCTTGCGCCCGTCCACAATATTTATGACGTCCTTCGTTTGAAAGTCGGATATTTTCACGCGCCCGTCACCACGCTTCCATGGGGAATATCACTTACGCCCGCTTACTTTTATCATATGTTTCATTTAGGCAATATGTCCTCCCCGCAAGACAAAAAGAAAAGGCGGCATCGTCGCGGATGCCGGCCTTAAGTTCGCCCTTCCGGGCTGTTCACGTTTTGACGTGTTTCTGCATTTGCTGGATGGCCGATTTCTCGAGCCTCGATACTTGCGCCTGCGAGATGCCGATCTCGTCGGCGACCTCCATTTGCGTCTTGCCTTCGAAAAAACGCATCGATAAAATCATCTTCTCGCGTTCGTTCAGCTTGTGCATCGCTTCGCGGAGCGCGATTTCCTCGATCCAGGACACGTCTTTGTTCTTGTCGTCGCTGATTTGATCCATGACATAGATCGGGTCGCCCCCGTCGTGATAAATCGGTTCAAACAATGAGACCGGGTCTTGAATCGCATCGAGCGCAAACACGACGTCTTCCTTCGGGACGTTCAGCGCTTCGGATATTTCGAAGATCGTCGGCTCCCGGGAGTTTTTGTTCGTCAGGCTGTCTCTGACCTGCAGCGCCTTATACGCGATGTCCCGCAGGCTCCGCGATACGCGGATCGGATTGTTGTCGCGCAGGTAACGGCGGAT
This sequence comes from Paenibacillus methanolicus, assembly GCF_008124765.1. Lineage (GTDB taxonomy): Bacteria > Bacillota > Bacilli > Paenibacillales > Paenibacillaceae > Paenibacillus_Z > Paenibacillus_Z methanolicus. The sequence continues at coordinate 538,888 of NZ_VNHS01000002.1, forward strand.
TTCCCCGATGATCATCGGGACGGCATACGTGGAAAATTTGACGTTCTGGCTAAGGTCAAAGTTGTCGATCGCCTTCATTAAGCCGATGCAGCCGACCTGGAACAAATCATCGACGAATTCACCGCGGTTGTTGAAGCGTTGGATGACGCTGAGCACGAGTCTCAGATTGCCATTGACCAATTTCTCTCTTGCTGCCCATTCGTTTTTCGTTTGAAGCGCGGTAAACAGCTCGCGCATTTCGGCATTCGTTAGAACAGGCAGTTTCGCGGTATCCACTCCACAAATCTCGACTTTGTTTCGGGTCAACGTGATTACCTCCCAAGGAGAAACATTAATGTTCATTATCTCCCCGCCCCCCCAATTTATTCCGAACGCCAAAACGGCCTCCCGTCCATCCTAACGATGGCGGAAAGCCGTATGAACACTGTCATTGGCAGGCGTTGACCGTCTTGGCGCACCGCCTTTCTTGACAAAATAATTTCGCTCGTTCTCGCGGTTTGTGCCGGGGTCAGACCATTTTGTTAAACTCTTTGCGCAGCCGCTTAATGATCCGTTTCTCCAACCGGGAGATGTACGATTGCGAGATGCCGAGCAAATCCGCCACATCCTTCTGCGTCTTCTCCTCGCCATCGGCCAAGCCAAAGCGCAGCTCCATGATTATGCGTTCGCGTTCGGTCAGCTTATCCAGCGCCTTGTGCAGCAGCTTGCGATCGACTTCCTCCTCGATGCCCCGATAGATCGTATCGTTCTCCGTCCCGAGCACGTCGGAGAGAAGGAGCTCGTTGCCATCCCAGTCGATGTTGAGCGGTTCATCGAAAGAAACTTCCGTTCTCGTCTTGCTGTTGCGCCGTAAATACATGAGAATCTCGTTCTCGATACACCGGGAGGCGTACGTGGCCAGCTTGATCTTCTTCTCGGGATCGAACGTATTGACCGCCTTGATGAGGCCGATGGCGCCGATGGAAACAAGATCCTCAATATGAATGCCGGTATTCTCGAACTTCCGGGCGATGTAGACCACGAGCCGCAGGTTGCGTTCGATGAGCATGGCTCGGATCGCCGTATCCCCTGAAGGCAGCTTCCCCAGCAGGTATTCTTCCTCTTCCCGGGTGAGCGGCGGCGGCAGCGCTTCGCTTCCGCCAATATAATAAATTTCTTCGCTCTTCAGGCCGAATAAAAACAAAACGCGATAATAATATAACTGCAGGATCAATTTCCATTTGACGAGCATGGTGCTCCATCCCTCCCCGAAGTACTGTGGCTAAAGTGCAGACGCGCTCGGTTAACCGAGCAGTGACGGATGGATAATTGCCTGGTAGGCCCCATCTGCGACTAATTTGCCGGCATCCAGGCCGACTAACACCTTGGTCGATTCAAAGGTTTCTCCCTCGCGTTCGATGACGACTCGATCGGGTTTGAGCGCCAGCATGAATTGCGCTCCGCGGTTCACGCCCCGGAAAGGAACAAGCCGGAGCCGGTCCTGCCATTCGAACGTGTCGCCGCTCATCCGCGCAATCAGTTTATCTACCTGCGCTTCCCGGATGCCCTTCATCCAAGAAGCCGGCAAATCATCCTGCCAGAGCGATGCTTCCATGACCATGACCGGCGTCCTCGTCAGCGGCTCGTAGAGCTGGTTGCCCGTATCAATCAACCCTATGCACTGCTGTCGCCGTCCGCCGATCGTGACGGTCACGCTGGCCAGATGCTGCTGAACCAGCGCCTTCTCCTTGCGAAAGGTGATCACCGAGCGCAGCACGTAGAGCGACACGCAAGCGACGCTGAATACGAACACCGCGGCGACTTTGATTTCCGGCTGCGCCGAACCCGCCAGAAACCCAAGTACATGACGGTAACTGCTACCGGCGTCCATCAACAAGTAGTGAAGCCCGTATACCGCGCCACCCGCCGCGAAATTCACCATATAAAACGAGCCGATCAGCCGCATGAACGTCTGCAGACTGCCGAAGCCGAACGCGATAAGCAGCATGGCAAGCGAGAACAGCACCTTTACGGGAACCGAGAGCATCATGTCCAGCTGCGGGAAGAGAACGACGGCCGCATAGAGAGCGCCGCACGACGCGCCAAGCAATGTCCGCCACCACGAAGCCTTTACCCCTCGTATCCAGGCCGTCATCAGCAAAGCCCCGCCGTTAAACAACAGATTCACCATGAAATAGACGTCGATATAAACAGGAGCCAGGGCGTTCACCTTCCTGCCAAACAGGCCCTAGGTTGCCGCTTCTAATCCACGCTATGAAGGTGGGGCGGCTTGTGTCTAGTATAGTTAAAGCCTATTACAATGTCTGTCTAAACATGCCGTCAGGAGCGATCTTTTTTTGTCGAGGTAGAAGCTCGCGATATCGTCGGCGGCTGGACAAGCAGCAACGGCGCAATCCCTCTGACTTCGCGGCGTCCGCATGCACTGGGGTTGGTTGACGTCTTGTACGTCCGGCGCTCGGATCGTGTCTGACCCTCTCGAAACGAGCGATTCCACTCCCGATAATCTGACAGACGGCCGCGCGAATACGAGCCTGGCGCGTATCTTGAACCGATGTTTACGCGCTTGTCTTGCTAGATTCTCTCAAAGACCGGGCACGATCGCGGAACGCAAAAACGCTCCCTCTTAAGAGGGAGCGTTCATCTTATCTCGCTATGCGGCAAGCATGCTGCAGATTCTATTCTTAGCGGTCGTTGTTGCGGCGGTTGCGCAGGAACGCCGGGATGTCCAGCTGATCGCTCGATACGGAGCCGCTGCCGCTGAACGGCTTCGGCGCCGCGGAACCTGCGGACGCGCCGCGAGGATCCGCGGCCGGTTCGGCTGCAGGCTGAGCGCCTGGAGCGCGGCGGATCGGAGCCGCGTTGCGGTGCTCGAAGCCGGTTGCGATAACCGTTACTTTAATATCTTCTTTCAAGTTCTCGTCGATGCTCGCGCCGAAGATCATGTTGACTTCCGGATCGGAAGCGGAGATGACGATCTCGGCCGCTTCGTTAACTTCATACAACGACAAATTCGCACCGCCCGTGATGTTCATGATGATGCCGCGCGCGCCGTCGATGGATGTCTCGAGGAGCGGACTCTGGATCGCTTTGCGCGCCGCTTCCGCCGCGCGGTTCTCGCCGGTCGCCGAACCGATGCCCATCAGGGCCGAGCCGCGCTCGGTCATGATCGTCTTGACGTCCGCAAAGTCCAGGTTGATGAGACCCGGCACGGCGATCAAGTCGGAAATGCCTTGTACCGCTTGACGAAGCACGTTGTCCGCTTCGCGGAACGCTTCGAGCATCGGCGTCTTCTTATCGACGATCTCAAGCAGTCGGTCATTGGGAATAACGATGAGGGTGTCGACTTTCTCCTTGAGCGCTTCGATGCCAAGCTCGGCTTGTCCGGAACGCTTGCGGCCTTCGAACGTGAACGGACGCGTAACGACGCCCACCGTAAGGGCGCCGCATTCGCGCGCGATCTCGGCGATGACCGGTGCCGCGCCGGTACCGGTGCCGCCGCCCATGCCTGCCGTTACGAATACCATGTCCGCGCCCTTCAGCGTATTGCTGATCGCTTCGCGGGATTCCTCGGCCGCCTTCTTGCCCACTTCAGGATTCGCGCCTGCTCCGAGACCCCGCGTCAGCTTATCGCCGATCTGCAGTTTCTGCTCGGAACGCGCCATGTGCAATGCCTGCGCGTCCGTATTCACCGTAATGAATTCCACGCCCTTGACGCCGTTCTCGATCATGCGGTTTACGGCGTTGCTGCCGCCGCCGCCTACACCAATGACTTTAATCTGCGCGAGCGTTTCGTTCTCAAAATCAAACTCCAACATTCTATAATTTCCCCCGATCAAATGAATTCGCTAAACATGTTTTTCAGTCGTTCGATCAATCCTGGCTTGGACGATGTGGCCGCAGCCGCCTTGCGCGGCGCACTCTTCTTAGGAGCGGCGCCCGAAGCGCGTATCCCCATATATTTGGAGACGTATTGGATAATGCCTACGCCGCTTGTGTACGCTGGGTCTCGAACGCCGATGAAATCGGGGACTGCAATACGGACCGATGATTCCAGCTCGCTTTGCGCGAGCGCCAGTGTGCCGGGCATCGAAACCGAACCGCCCGTCAGCACGTAACCGTTCACTTTATCGCCATAACCCAGCCGTCTCACTTCCATGCGGATGAGATGGAAAATCTCCTGCATCCTCGGCTCGATAATATTCGCCAAATCAACCTGCGTGAATTCTTTCTCGACATTGCTGCCCATGCGCATCACTTTGAACTTCTGATCCTCGGCCGCGTCGCCTACCATGGCGCAGCCGAATTTCAGCTTGATCTTCTCCGCGTGCTCGGTCTGCGTGCGCAAGCCGTACGAGATATCGCTGGTCACGTATTCGCCGCCGATCGGAAGCGTCGACGTCGCCGCAAGGCTCCCGCCGTCGAAGATGGCGATCGTGCAGGAGCCCGCGCCGATATCGGCCAGAACCGTGCCCATCATTTTCTCGTCCTTCGTCAAGGACATCTGACCGGAAGCGAGCGACATCAAAACGATGCCGGCGATCTTCAGGTCCGCCTTCTCGACGCAGCGGACGAGATTGTGAATGGCCGTCTTGGCGCCCGTGACGACGGTCGCCTCGACTTCGAGCCGGACGCCGATCATGCCGCTCGGATCCGAGATCCCTTCCAATCCGTCCACCAAAAATTGCTTTGGCACGAGATTGATAATTTCGCGTTCGGGAGGCAGCGCAACGACCTTCGCGGCTTGAAGCACCCGCTCGATGTCGTCATCGCCAATTTCCCGATCCTCATTCGACACCGCCACTACGCCATGGTTCGTCTGAAGTCCGATATGATTCCCTTGAATGCCCACGTATACGTCGCTTATCTCAATGCCGACCATGCGCTCGGCGTGCTCTATCGCGTTGCGAATCGATTGCACGGTCTGGTCAATATCAACGATTGCGCCCTTTCGAATACCTTCCGAGTCGGCAGATCCAACTCCGATGATATTAATGGAACCGTTCGTCACTTCCCCAATAATAGCCCGAACCTTGGATGTACCGATGTCCAAACTGACGATGATGTCGTTGCTGCTCAACCCGCGGCACCTCCGTTTCAACTAATGGATTTCTTTGCCTGTTTCATACTTATTGTAAAGTTTATATGAGCGCATTAGATCTGCTTTCAACCATATTCAACGCGTTTTATATTTTCCCTCTTTTTTCTACATTTTTTTCGGCTCGCGTAAATATTTCCAGTCCGGGAAAACTCTCTGCCGGGCGGGTTGAAAACGAATGCATGATCAGGTCCGCGTAAACTAGCATAACTAAAATTCTATCATTCTTTAGGGCTATTGAGTAGTCTCTTTTTGGTCCGAATCCTCATTTTCCGGCGTTTCCGGATCGAAAGAGACATAACTATCCGCCAGCAGCATCGTCACGACGCCGGGGTTTTGCGACTCCACGACGGCGTTCAGCGTGCCGATTTTATCTTTCAGCAGCGATACCGCCGTGATGACTTCGAAACGGCTGCGGGTGTAAATCTTAATCCGATCCGGATAGGCCTTGGAAGGGAGCGGAATGATCTCCGAGAGGTCGGACAGTTGCTCGGCAGGAATTTGCGCCAGCGCAATCCCTAATTTGCCCTTGATCGCGTCATCGTCCTTCCAGCCGGTGAGCACCGGTTTGTCGACAACGTTGTCGGATCCTGCGGAAATGCTCGTCCCGTTCGACAAAATCGCGGTCAGATTTCCCTTGGCGGACAACTCGTAGGCGACAGCCGGATGCTCCGTGACCGAAATATGGACGCGCCCCGGGAACGACTTCGTCACCTTGACGTCTTTAACGGAGGATAATGCTTTCACGCGGCCTGCGATCGTGCTCTCCCGGGTACCGAAGAACGCGTCGCCCGCCTTCACGCCGGCCGTCTCCAGAATGGTAGTCTGCGGATTGAAACGCGCGCCTTCCACGGTCACTTCCGATATTTTGCTAATGGAGGAATTAAAAAACAGGACGCTTAATATAACAATAAAAAGCAGCACTAGCACGGTCAAAAGCTTCTTGCCCGCGCCGCGCCTGCGGATGGGCTCTTTCAGAACCGGTATTTTCTCTTGCATGGCTTGTCCTCTTTTCGCGGGAACGGAAACGGCCGAAAAGCGCCTGCGCCGCCCCCCGTCTCCGGGAGGCGGCAGCGTCTTCCCTGCCGGCCGCGATTATTCGTTTAGTGAACGGACCGCTTTGGGCAGTACCGGGTTATTCGCAATCGCCTTCGCGCGCGTAATTCGGGCACCTAGCTGCTGAAGCATCGTCTCGATGCCGTCGTAGCCGCGGTCGATATGATGGATCTGTTCGACGACCGTCTTTCCTTGCGCGGCCAGCCCCGCGATAACGAGCGCGGCTCCGGCCCTCAAGTCGGTCGCTTCCACCGTCGCGCCGTACAGGCGAGGCACTCCGCGGATAATGGCCGCATTCAGATCGACACGGATATCCGCTCCCATGCGGGCGAGTTCGTCAACATGCTTGAAACGGCCTTCGAAGATCGTCTCCTTCATCACGCTGACGCCGTCTGCCAGCGCCAAGAGCACCATGACCTGAGACTGCAGATCGGTCGGGAACGCCGGATACGGGCTCGTCACGACCCGGTCGATCGACCTTGGCCGGCTCGCGCTTCCTACCCTGATTATATCACCGTCGACCTCGATTTGAACACCTGCGCGCCGCAGCACATGGATGAGCGAGGTCAGATGGGCGGGGTACGTATTACGAAGCGTTACGCTTCCCTTCGTCGCTGCCGCAGCCACCATGATCGTGCCCGTCACGATCCGGTCGGGAATGACGGTATAGCGGCATGGGGTAAGCTTATCGACGCCTTCCACCGTAATGGTGTCCGTTCCGGCGCCGATTACTTTGGCCCCCATCGCGTTAAGGAACCGCTGCAGATCTTGAATTTCCGGCTCGCGCGCGGCGTTCGTAATCGTCGTCACGCCATCGGCCAGCACGGCGGCCATCATGATGTTCTCCGTCGCCCCGACGCTCGGGAAGTCCAGATGCACGTCGGCTCCCTTCAAACGTTTGGCGTAACAGACGATTCGGCTGCCCTCTTCTACGATCTCGGCGCCGAGCGCAATCAGTCCCTGCAAATGCAGGTCGATTTTGCGTTCGCCGATCGCGCAGCCCCCTGGCTGATAGATCGTCACTTCGCCGTAGCGGGCAAGCAGCGGCCCCATTAGAAAAATAGAGGAGCGCATTTGCCGCATTAACGTCTCCGGAATATGCGAGGAACTCGCCCCCGACGTATCCAGCGTGACCGTCTGGTTCTCGTGCTCCGCCCTGCATCCGAGATCGCGCAGAATGTTAAGCATCACTTCGATGTCGAGCAAGCGCGGTACTTGATCGATCGTTACTTTCCCTTCTACCAGCATGCTGGCAGCCAAAATCGGCAAAGCGGCATTCTTCGCCCCTTGGATTGCAATGGATCCTGACAGGGGTCTCCCGCCTTCAATCACCAATTTGTCCAATTTATCACCTCCGAGTTACCGCTCACCCACCACCAATACTTCAGGTTTTAGTTGAATGCCGTAACGGTCTTCAACCGTGGACTGAACTTTCGCGATGAGGGTGAGAACGTCCTCGGCCGTCGCTTTCCCGATATTGACGATGAAATTGGCATGCTGCGTGGATACTTCGGCTCCGCCGACGCGGAAGCCCTTGAGCCCCGCCTCTTCGATCAACCTTGCGGCATGGTCGCCCGGCGGATTGCGGAACACGCTTCCCGCGCTGGGCAGCTGCAGCGGCTGCGTGCGGCGCCGGCGATCCTTATGCGCGGCCAGTGCCGCGGCGATCTCCTTGCGGTCGCCAAGCGCCAGCTTGAACGTCGCCGAGACGACGATTCCCGGCTGCTCCTGAAGCACCGTGTGGCGATAGGAGAACTTCATGTTCTCCGCTCCGTAATGCACCAATTCCCCTGTCTCGAGCACGATATCGGCCGATTGAAAGATACGTGACACATCCGACCCGTGAGCTCCCGCATTCATATAAACGGCACCGCCTACCGACCCTGGAATCCCCCCTGCAAATTCCAGGCCCGATAATCCCTCTTTGCCCGCCAAGACGGACAATTTGATGAAGGAATATGCGGCTCCCGCATGAACCAGCGTTCCATCGAACTTCGCATAATCGAATTCTCTGCCCGGCTGGATGACGACCCCGCGGATCCCCTTATCGCTGACGAGCATATTGGAGCCTCTTCCGAGGTTGGTCCATGTCATGCCGTGTTTGCGCAGCAGACTGATGACCCGAATCAGCTGCTCCGTCGTGTGCGGAACGATGAGCACGTCGGCCGGCCCGCCGATTTTCCACGTCGTGTAGCTGGCCAGCGGTTTATTGAAATGTACGTCTCCGGCTTCCGTTTGCCCAAGTTCCGTTATGAACTGCTCCATCTGTCGTACCTCCTTATGCTCCGGCGATTGTCGCGAGGACTTCGCGAATCGTCCACCCAAGGCGGAAGGCGCCAACTTCCGAAGCGGCCCCTGCCGGGTGACGGTCACGATTATGGAGTATTCTATGCCCTCTCACACGGGTGTGTGACAATCGCCCATTTCCGTTGCTTTTCGTATATTCGCCAACTTGCGAATCTCGCTGACGAGAAGCGCGGCCGAGCGCGGCTCGCCCATATTCAGGGCTGCCGCGCCCATGCGCGCCATCCGCTCGCCATCCTGAAGAAGGGCTTGCAAACGCGAGAACAGGCCCGCCCCCGTCAACTCCCATTCGGCGATCATTTCGGCGGCCCCCGCTTCGACCAAACTGCTGGCGTTCGCGATTTGGCGATGATTCGCCGAGTTCGGCGACGGGACCAGAATGGCCGGAATGCCGAGCGCCGTAAGCTCCGCCAGCGCAGAAGCGCCCGACCGGCATACGGCAATCGTCGTCGCCGCCAGCACGTCGGGCATATTATGCAAATACGGCTGCACGTGGATGTAGTTGGATAGGGCTGGCAGCACCTTTTTCATCCGCGCCATCGTGCCGTCGTAATAGCTTTCTCCCGTTACAAATACAAAATGGACGTTCGGCAGCCGCTGCAGCAGCGGCGCCATGTCCACCATCGCGTCGTTGATCGCCTTCGATCCCCGGCTACCTCCATATATGAGCGCGATTACGCTCCCGTATGGAATGCCGAGCGAAGCGTATCCTTTGTTGCGGTTCGCGCGCAGCACGTTCGCCGCGCAGGGATTACCGGCGGCCAGCACCCTGCGCGCGCGCTTGAACGAATCCGCCGAATCCTTGAAGCTGACCGCCACCACGTCCGCATACCGGGATAATGCGGCATTCGCGCGTCCCGGAGCGGCGTTCTGCTCATGAAGAAGCGTCGGAATGCCTAGTTTGGCCGCGGCATAAACGACCGGGCCGCTCACGGAGCCGCCCGTACCGACAACCACGTCCGGCTTGAAGTCGAGCAGCAGCGTTTTGGAACGTCTTACGCCGCGGATGAACCTGATAATGCCTCGCACGTGATCAAACGAAATCCTCCGTCCGACGCGCACGATGTCCAACGTCTCGAACCGCATAGGCGCGGGCGGCACGATGGCGGCCTCCGCGCCAGTCTTCGAACCTATGTATAAAATTTCGCTGCCCCGCTCCTCTTCCAGCAGCTGTCTGCCGATCGCGAGCGCCGGATAGACATGAGCGCCGCTCCCTCCGCCGGTCAGTACGATTCGCATCCGCTTTGCGTCACCTCGAGTATCGGGAAATGTTGAGCAGAATGCCCAGCGCCGTGAGCAGCAGCGTCAGCGAGGAACCGCCGTAGCTGACGAGCGGCAGCGTTATGCCGGTAACCGGCATCATACCTATGACGACGCCGACGTTAATAAAGACTTGCACCGCGATAATCCCGACGATGCCGACGGCAAGCAGGCTGCCGAACGAGTCGGGCGCGGCCATGGCCGTGCGCATCCCCCGCCAGACGAGAATCGCGAACAGCAGGATGATCGTCGCCCCGCCGATAAAACCCAATTCCTCGGCCACGATCGCGAAGATGAAGTCCGTCTGCGGCTCGGGCAAGTAGCTGAACTTCTGACGGCTCATCCCAAGCCCCAATCCGACCAAGCCGCCGGGACCGATTGCATATAAAGATTGGATGATCTGGTATCCGGTTCCCAGGGGGTCGGACCAGGGATCCAAGAAGCCGGTTATCCGCTTCATGCGATACGGCGCCGCCAGAATAAGTCCGACAAGGCCTACGACGCCAACCATCGCGAGCGATCCCAAATGCCGCGTACGCGCGCCCGACGTGTAGATGACGATGAGCGTCGCCCCGACCATGACAGCGGCGGACCCTAAGTCCGGCTGCATCATGATCAAGCCGAACGCAAGACCGAGAATGCCGAGCGGCGGCAGCAGTCCTTTCGTAAAACTGGTCACCACCTGCTGTCGTTCGGACAGGAGCTTGGCCATGAACAGCACCATTGCGAGCTTCATGAACTCCGACGGCTGAATGCCGAACGAGCTGATGCCCAGCCAGCTTCGCGCTCCGCCGCGCACGACGCCGACGCCCGGTATGAGGACGATGACGAGCAGGCCGAAGCATACGAGCAGGCCGAGCTTCGCCCACTTCTTCCACACCCAATAATCGGCGTTCATCGTCAGGAACATGGCGCCGATACCGAGAACCGCGAATAGCGACTGCCGCTTGACATAATAGAACCGGTCGCCGAACTCGTGGAAGGCGAGCACCGCGCTCGCGCTATAGACCATGACCAGTCCAAGCGCGAGAATTAGAAAAATGGAGACGATCATCCAGACGTCCGGTGCGGACCTGGCTTTTGCCATAGCGCAAACACCTCTGCAAGCGTAAGTAGGGACAAGCCCCCTACTTACAACGTATGCGCCGTTTGTTTAAAAATGCGCCCCCGGATCTCGTAAGATTGAAACATATCCCAGCTGGCGCAGGCCGGGGAAAGCAGCACGATATCCCCGGGCTGCGCCATGGAGGCGGCCTCGCGCACCGCAAAGCGCAGCGTGGCTTCGGCGTCCTCATCAGGTTCGACGATTTTGACTGCCGATAAACCCGCGAGCTCCGCGGCTTGCGCGATTTTGCCCCTCGTCTCTCCAAGCGCGACGACGCCCTTCACCTGCGTCTGCAAATGCGGCACCAACTCCGCATAGTCCGAGCCGCGGTCGAGTCCGCCCGCGATCAGCACGATATTTCCCGGGAAAGAATGCAGGGAGATGATCGTCGCCGCCGCGTTGGTTGCCTTGGAGTTATTGTAGAACTTCACGCCGTTCTTCTCCGTCACGAATTCGAGCCGGTGCTCGACGCCGCGGAAGCCGCGCAGCGGGGATGCCAGCAGATCCGGCTCCGCGCCGGCCGCGATGCACGCCGCGACGGCGGCTACCGCGTTGGCCGCGTTATGCCTGCCCGGAATGCCGAGCTCTTCGACATTGATAATCGTTTGGTCTCCGCCGGTTTGGTCGACATAGCGAATGACTCGCTTCTCGTCGCCAGCCGAATCGGCCAGCTCGGACGGGAACGGCGGATCGACGAACACGCCGTAATCCAGACGTTGCGTGACCGAGAACGGAAGCACGCGCGCGCGAAGCGTGCCGCTCGCCATCAATTGCCGGCATACCGGGTCGTCGGCGTTCAACACCGCCGTGTCCTTGAAGGTCTGGTTCGCGAACAGCTTCGCTTTGGAAGCCACGTAGTCGTCCATGTCGCCGTGGTAGTCCAAATGCGTCTCGGAGACGTTGAGCAGCACCGCGACGTGCGGGCGGAACGCCTGCGTGCCCTTCAGCTGGAACGAGCTCAGCTCGGCGACGATCCAGTCGTCCGGCCGCGCGGACAACGCGACCTCGCTAAGCGGCGTCCCGATGTTGCCCGCGACGATCGCGTTCATGTCGCACGCCTCCAGCATGTCGCCGATCCACGTCGTCGTCGTTGTTTTTCCGTTCGAGCCGGTTATGCCGATCAGCTGCGCGGATGAGAGTAAATAAGCGACCTCCACCTCAGTCACGACGTCAAGCCCGAGGGCGAGCGCCTGCTTGACGGGCGGCGCGGTGTACGGGATGCCCGGATTTTTCACGACGAGCGCCGTCTCCGCCGTGATCAGGTCGCCCGGATGTCCCCCGCATAGAACAGAAACACCCAAAGCGTCCAGCTCGTCCGCTTCGGGGCATAATTGGCGTTCCTTTTGATCGTTGACCGTGACAATTGCGCCTAATTTATGAAAAAGCTTGGCGACGCTGACGCCGCTCTTGGCCAAACCCAGCACGACGACGCGCCGGCCTTTGTACGCGGAAGGATGTTCCATGATGTACCCCCAACTCTTCGACATAATTTATCTCTGATACGTAAAAGCAAAGAGGCCCCGGGACGTAAAGGACAGACTCCTTTACCTATTCACCCGCCGCGCCTCTTCGCGAAACAGCTTAACCCCTTATCTGCCGAGCAAGACGCCGATAAGCGCCAGCACGATGCCGACCGCCCAGAACGTCGTCACGACCCGCCATTCGTTCCAGCCCGAAAGCTCGAAATGATGATGGATAGGGCTCATTTTGAAAATCCGCTTGCCGCGCAGCTTGAACGAGCCGACCTGCAGGATGACCGACAGCATCTCGACGACGAACACGCCGCCGATAATGACGAGCAGAAACTCGGTTTTGGTCAAAATGGCCACGGCCGCCATGCCGCCCCCGATGCCGAGGGAGCCGGTGTCTCCCATGAACACTTTCGCCGGGTGCGCGTTAAAGACGAGAAAACCGAGAAGACCGCCGATCATCGCCGCCGAGAACACGGCCGACTCGTGCTCGCTCGCATGCATCGCCAGCAGCGTGAAGGCGCCGAACGCCACCGCGCCGGTGCCGGCCAGCAATCCGTCGACGCCGTCCGTGAAGTTAACGGCGTTCGTCGTGCCGAACAGCATGATGACGACGAGCACGTAATACAGCCAGCCCAGCTCGATCATCGTATCGGTCCCCGGGATCGAGACCGCCGTGCTGTGGTGCATCTGGATCAGCAGGACGCATACGATGATGGCGAATACAAGCTGTCCGATCAGTTTCTGCAGCGCGGTTAGGCCGAGCGAGCGTTTGAACACGATCTTGATATAATCGTCGAGAAAACCGACGAGCCCGAAGCCGAGCGAAGAGACGAGCAGCACCCAGAACTCCGCGGTTTTGTCGGAAAACTTCAGGAAAGCAAGCAGAACGGCCAGCATGATGATGATGCCGCCCATCGTCGGCGTCCCTTTCTTCTTCAAGTGGCTCTGGGGACCGTCCGTCCGGATTTGCTGGCCGAACTTCATTCTTCTCAGCAACGGGATGAACAAAGGTCCGAGCAGAACCGCAAGCAAGAATGAAGCGCCGATTGACAGTAGAATGACCTTGATGTCCATGACTTGATTCTCACCTCTTATCCGCGCTGCAGCGCATGTACGACTACTTCCATGCGCATGCCGCGCGACCCTTTCACTAGTACGAGATCTTCCGGCGCAAGCCTATCGAGCAGCCATCCGATCAGTTCGTCCTTCGATTCGAACGCGCGCACGGCGCCGTCCTGCCCGAGGTTGCGCGAAGCGGCCGCTGCCGTGTGTTTCGATAACGGGCCGAACGTCAGCACCCGGTCGGCCTTGGCCGCCGTGACGTAGTCGCCGATGCCGGCATGCAGCGCCTCTTCTTCCGGTCCAAGCTCGAGCATGTCGCCAAGCACGAGCCACTTCCGGCGGTACCCGGACAGTTGGGCAACCAGATCGATAGCAGCGCGTACCGCCGTCGGGTTCGCATTGTATGCGTCGCTAAGCACAAGCGCGTTGTTATAGGCGCGCACCGGCTCGATTCGCATGCCCGTTAGCGACAATGCCGCTAAACTGTCCGCAATCCGCTCGGCGGGCACGCCAAGATGAAGGCCGGCGGCGATAGCCGCCAGCGCGTTCGATACGTTGTGCCGGCCCGGCACCGGGATCGTAATGCCTTGGATGTTCACGCCGTTCTTGCCGGCAACATCGAACGCGGATGTGACGGCTTCCACCTGTACGCCGTCCGCCCGCCAATCGTTCGTCTGGCCGAGTCCGAACGTCTCCTTCTCGATGGATGCCGGCAAGGACGCCGCTCCCGCGTGAAGCAGCGGCTCGTCGCCGTTGAACAGAAGCAAGCCGCCTTCTCGAATGCCCGCCGCGATCTCGAGCTTGGCCTTCGCGATGCCCTCGCGGGATCCTAGCTGAAGCAAGTGGGCGTCCCCGATGTTCGTAATGATGGCCACGTCCGGCCGGCCGATGCGTGTGAGCAGCTCGATCTCGCCGAATCCGCTCATCCCCATCTCGAGCACCGCTGCTTCCACGTCCTCGTCCATTGCGAGTACCGTCAGCGGCAAGCCGATATGGTTGTTATAGTTGCCGGCCGTCTTATGTACCCGGAACGTGCTCGCGAGCACGGCCGCGATCATATCTTTGGTCGTCGTTTTGCCGTTGCTGCCCGTCACGCCCACGACCCGCACGCTCAACTGCTCGCGGTAGGCGGATGCGAGGCGCTGCAGCGCTCCCAGCGTATCCTCGACCAGCACGAGCGCCGCATCCTCAAGCTCGGCCGGCACCGGTCTTGCTACCTGCCAGAAAGCGGCACTCGCCCCTGCGGACAGCGCGCCGCGGACATAATCATGCCCGTCGAAATTCTCGCCGGCAAGCGGCACGAACAACTGCCCTGCGCCGACCTTGCGGGAATCCGTGGTCACGCCGGCGATCTCCTCGCCTTGGCCGCTCTCATGGCGCAGCGTTCCGCCGCTCATGGCCGCTATATCGGCTAACGTTCGTTTTATCACTACGCAAGACTCCTTATCGCTTCTTTGGCCACTTCCCTATCGTCAAAGTCGTAATTGACGCTGCCGATTGTTTGGTAGGTTTCATGGCCTTTCCCCGCAATCAATACTACATCGTCGGGGCTGGCCATTTCAACCGCTTTTTGGATCGCCGCGCGGCGGTCTTCGACGAGCTCGTAGCGCTCGGTTGACACGGAATCGGCTTGCAAACCCGCTTCGATATCGGCCAAAATCCGCTGAGGATCTTCCGTTCTCGGATTATCCGAAGTGACGAAGGAATAGTCCGCGTAGCGCGCCGAAATCCGGCCCATGATCGGCCGCTTCGTCCGGTCGCGGTCGCCGCCGCAGCCGAATACGCAAATCACTTTGCCTACGGCGAATTCCTTCACCGCCTTCAGCACGTTCTCCAAGCCGTCCGGCGTATGCGCATAGTCGACGATGACGGCGAACGGCTGGCCAGCCTGCACCGCTTCGACTCGTCCGGGAACGCCCGGCAGCGCTTCGAGACTGGCTTGGATTTGCGCAAGCTCGACGTTCTCGAGCAGCGCGGCCGCGATCGCCGCGAGCGCGTTGTACACGTTGAACTTGCCGGCCATCTTCAGCGTGATATCGATCGACCCTTGGAACGTATCTACACGAAAGGACGTACCGTGCGCCGTGATGCGGATGTCGGACGCCCGCACGTCGGCAGGCGCGTCGACGCCGTATGTAATGACTTCCGCGGCCGTCATCTTCGCGAACGTCTCGGATGCCGCGTCGTCGGCATTGAGCACCGCGTACGCGCGTTCGCCTTCTTCCGCGCCGTATTCGTTGCCCAGTCTGCTGAACAACAGCCCCTTAGCTTGCGCGTAGCGTTCCATCGACTCATGGTAGTCGAGGTGATCCTGGGTCAGGTTCGTGAACACCGCGGTGCGGAATCTGCAGCCCTTGACGCGGCCCTGCTCCAGCGCATGGGACGACACTTCCATCGCGCAGTAATCCGTGCCGGCATCCCGCATCTCGGCCAAATAGCGCTGGAGCTCCAGCGCTTCCGGCGTCGTGCGCGCCATCGGGTGGGATTGTCCGGCGAACCGCCGCTCCACGGTGCCGATGACGCCAGGCGCATGCCCGGCGTCCTGCAGGATCCGTTCGATCAAATACGTCGTCGTCGTCTTGCCGTTCGTGCCGGTAATGCCGATCAGCTTGACCGATTGGCTCGGCCGTCCGAAGAACGCGTCGGCCAGCACCGCCATCGCAAGCCGCGCGCTCTTCACGATCAATTGCGGCACGGCCAGTTCGAGCCGCCGCTCTACGACGAGCGCCGCCGCTCCCTTCTCCACCGCCTGCGGCGCATATAGATGGCCATCCTGCGTGTGGCCGGGCAGACAGATGAAGAGATCGCCCGCCTTCACCGCGCGGGAATCGGTCTGGATGTCCATAATGTCGATATCGACGCCGCCGGTCAGCCTTGCCATCCGAAGCAAGCCCGCCAATTGTTCCAATTTCATGCTGCGTTTCCTCCTAAGCTTGGATGAGCCGGGCGCCCGGCGGCCTTCCTGCGGGAAAGCGGCCGGGCGCCGCGCGGCTGCTCCTGTTCCTTGCTATTGTTCGTTACCATTATACGCTAATTCGGATTCAATCCTTTAGTCCCCGTCTTGTGCCAAATATATCCGGATCGTCGAGCCTTGTTCCACGCGCGTCCCCGCGGCGGGCGCCTGCCGAATGACCGTATTGCCCGTTCCCGCCGAGGCGAGCGTGAAGTTCATGTTCAAGTCTTCGTAAATCTCGCTGACCGTCTTGCCGACCAGATTCGGCACGGTGACGATCGGCGGCGTCAAATCGCCATACTTGTACGTCTTCGGAATTTGCTCCGTACGCGACTTCACGCCCATGTAAGGAAGCACGTCTTCCAAAATGTTGTGCACGATCGGCGCGGCAACCACGCCGCCGAACTGGATGCCCTGCGGATTGTCGACCGCGACGTACACCACGATCTCCGGATCGTCCGCCGGCGCGAAACCGACGAACGATACGATGTGCTCGTTCGGCGAATAACGGCCGTTCACGACCTTCTGGGCGGTCCCCGTCTTGCCGCCGACGCGATAGCCGTCAAGGAACGCGTTGCGGCCGGAGCCAAGGGCGACGACGCTCTCGAGCGCTTCGCGCACTTGCGCGCTCGTCTGCTCGGAAATGACTTTGCGTACCGCTTCCGGCTTGACGGTCTCGACCGTCTCGCCCGTCTCGGGATTGATCCACGCCTTCGCCACATGCGGCTTGTATAGCGTGCCGCCGTTAATCGCCGCCGACACGGCCGTGATCTGCTGGATCGGCGTGACCGAGACGCCCTGACCGAACGCGGTCGTTGCCAGCTCCACCGGCCCGACCTGGTTTAATTTGAACATAATACCGTTCTCTTCGCCGCCCAAATCGATGCCGGTTTTCTTGCCGAAGCCAAAATCCCGAATGTATTGGAATAGCGTGTCCTTGCCTAACCGGTTGCCGAGCTCGACGAACCCCGGGTTGCAAGAATTCTGCACGACTTCCAAGAACGTCTGGCTGCCGTGCCCGCCCCGCTTCCAGCAGCGAAGCCGCGCGCCGCCGACCATGACCGCGCCCTTGTCGAAGAAAGTCTCCTTCTTCAGGTCGACCTTCCCCTCCTCGAGCGCCGCCGCGAGCGTAATAATCTTGAAGGTCGAACCGGGCTCGTACGTTTTCCAAATCGGCAAAATCCGGTTATAGACCGATGCGTCCACGTCCCGGAACTTGTCGGGCTCGAACGCCGGGCGGCTCGCCATGCCGAGAATTTCGCCGTTGTCCGGATCCATCGCGATCGCGATAATATTGTCGGCCTGCGTCTTGACCATCGCCTGGTCTAGCTCGCGTTCCATAATTGTCTGGATATGCTTGTCGATGGTCAGCTCCATGTTGAGCCCGTCCTTCGGCTTCTCGTACGTATCCGAAGAGCCAGGCATCGTCCGCCCCGCCGCGTCCGACAAGAACGCCACGTGGCCGTTCATGCCGGCCAAATATTTGTTGTACTTGGCTTCAACGCCGGTCAATCCGCCGTCATAGCCGACGATGCCCAAAATGTGAGAGGCCAAATCTTCATACGGATAATGCCGTTTGTTGTCTTCCGCCACGACGATGCCGTCCAAGTTCATGTTCTTGATTAGCTGCGCCTTCTCCGTCGAGATCTGGCGGCCGCCAGGTTGAATATTGACGATCATCGCCTTCTTCTTGAGCAGCGCGTAGACCTTCTCCTGCGTCATGCCGAGCACGCCCGCCAACTTGGCCGCCGTTCCCTTCGCATCCTTGATCTGCACCGGCAGCGCCATAATCGTCGGCGAGCTTATATTGTACGCAAGCCTGACGCCGTTTCGGTCCCAAATTTCGCCGCGCTTGGCGGTGAACGGAATTTCGCGCCGCCACGATTCCTCCGCCTTGGCCGCCAGCTCCTCGCCTTTCACCAACTGAACGTAGCTTAACCTTGCAATGAGCGCCGAGAAAGCCAATATGGATATGATCAGCGCGACAAACAACCGCCTGCGGACCGTGACATTCGAAACTTTCAACCGTAACTCCCCTCCGATCGGCTGTACAAAATCAGGCAGCAGTCAATGCTTATCCTAATCCAAGCCTATTCGGAGCGTGTGACGGTTAGAACAAGCCTACCTACCGCTCTCCGCTTTTGCCTCCGAAGCATCTTCGGGTGCTTCTTCTCCCGCTTCTCCGCTCTGGTCGCCTTCCGCGGATTCTTCCGTATCCGGCGGTGCCAGCGTTAATTTGAGAACCCGCTTCCCGTTCAACTTCGCCAGCGTCTGGTCGGTCACGAATCCTTGGCCCTCCGCGACGGCCTGAATGCCGAGCAGCGAACAGATCTCGAGCGCTTCGCGCAAGGAACTGCCCCTCATATTCGGAACCGCCAACTCGGAACGTTCTTCCGTCAGCAAGTATACCGTCTGATTGAGCGTGAGCTTCGTGCCCGAGGCCGGGATTTGCTGCTTGACGGTTTTGCCTTTGCCGACAATCTCGGCTTTCAGCGCTCTTGAATCCAGCTTCGACTTCGCCTGTTCCAGCGAACTGCCGTTCAAGTCGGGCACGCTGACCATCGGGTCCTTCTGGTTTGCGCCGGTCTCCTCGTCCGTATCGGGCAGCTTTGGGGCCACGCCCATATGGCGAAGGCTGTTCTGCACGATGTTCTTAAACACGGGCGCTGCGACCGCGCCGCCGCCTAATTCCTTGTCGTTCGGGCTGTCCACGACGACGTAGACGATGATCTTCGGATTGTCCGCCGGCGCGTAGCCGATGAAGGACACGACGAATTCGTCTTCGGAATATTTGCCGTTCACGACCTTCTGCGCCGTACCGGTTTTGCCCGCCACCCGATAGCCAGGAATATAGGCGTTCTTGCCGGTACCGTCGGAGACGACCTGTTCCAAATACTCGCTGACCTTCTTCGAAGCTTCTTTGGAGATGACCTGGCGGATCACTTTCGGCTCTTTGACGACCGTCTTGTTCGTCGCCGGATCTTCGATTTCCTTCACGATATGAGGCTCGAGCAGACGCCCGCCGTTAGCCGCCGCCGCGATCGCGGCCACCTGCTGTATCGGGCTGACGGCGACGTTCTGTCCGAACGTTACGGTCGCCACGTCGCGCGGGATGTTGCGGTCGATGGAGACGTCCCCTTTAATCTCGCCCGGCAGCTCGATGCCGGTCTTGACGCCGAAGCCGAAGTCCTGGATATACTGCAGCAGTTTGTCGGTCTTCAGCATCTCATAGCCAAGCTTGACGAACGCAACGTTGGAGGACTTCTTCAAGCCTTCCAAATAGGAAATTTCGCCCCAGCCTCCGCGCTTAATATCGTTAATAATTTTACCGCTGACCTTGATCGAACCTGACATGTATTCGGCGTTCGGATTGAAGTAACCTTCCTCTACCGCGCCGGACAGCGTGACGATCTTGAACGTCGATCCCGGCTCGTATTGGGACTGCACGATAGGGTTGAAAAAGCCGGCCTGCGACGACTTCCAATATTCGTTCGGGTTGTAGCTCGGCAAATTCGCCATGCCCAAAATTTCCATCGTCTGCGGATCGGCCGCGATGGCCGATATGCTGTGCGGCTGGTATTTGTCGTATACTTCTTGGATCGCTTCCTCCACATAATGCTGAATGTCGGCATCGATCGTCAGCTTCACGTTGCTGCCGTCCTTCGACGGTACGAACTCGACGGTGCCGTCCTCGAGAATGATGCCGTTGCCGTCACGCTCGTATTTGATCTTGCCTTCCGTGCCGCTTAATTCTTTGTTCAAATATGACTCGATGCCGCCAACCGCCTTGCCGTCCTTGTTGATATAGCCGAGCACGTGCGCGGCCGACGTGTCTTTCGGATAATAGCGCTTCGTCTCCGGCAGCAAATAAATGCCGACGTCGTTCGCTTTCGGCTTCATTTTCTTCAGCTCTTCGGTCAAGGCTACGACCCGATCATGGGTGGCCTTGTCGATCTTGAACCCTTCCGGCCGAACCTCGCGCTGGGTAAAATATTCGCCGTCTTCCTTCTTGGCCGCAATAATCTCGCGCAGCTCCGATTCCGGCTTGCCCAGAATCAAATGGAGCTTGCTGACCACGAAATCCTCGGTGCCAAGCTTATGTATGACCTCCGGGTTGACCGCCACGATATAAGCGGCCGAATCCATGGCCAATACGGTGCCGTCGCGGTCGGTGATCGTGCCGCGCACCGCCTTGAGCGTCTGCGAGCTCGACCATACTTGGCGCGCCTTGTCGGACCAGAAGTCGGCTTCGACCACTTGCACCCAGTAGATCTTCGAGAACAGGACAGCAAAAAGGAGGGTAATTACCCCTCCGACCAATAACGTCCGTAATTTGATTCGCTTTGTCATAAGCTCACCTATTCTTTCGTTCCGGCTGCCGAGTTGTCCACGATAATGTCATTGCCGGGCGATGGAATCATGCCTTGCTCCTTGGCCTTCTGGGCGATTCTCTCCGGACTGCTCTCGGTCTCGACGACTTTGCGCAGCTCGCCGATTTCCACTTCGAGCTTGCCAAGCGCCCTCGTCGCTTCCTTAGCCTTGTAGTTCATCGCATAGATTTGATTATACCGGTAATTAATAAAAGCTAGCGTAGAGAAGACAAGCACGATCGTCATGAGGATGATCAGCTTGTCCCGCGTTGGCAACGGCTTGCGCTTCGTGACTTTCGTCTTCTTCTCCCGGTAAGACGGCAGCTGCTCCGGTTTGCGTTTGGGCTGAAGCGCCAGGTTGCCATTCGTATAAGCCAATTCGTGTCCCCTCCTAAATTAAGCTTTAATGGTTGATTCATAGTATGGTTAAAATAAGATTCGTTATAGTTTCTCGGCAACGCGAAGCTTTGCGGAACGAGAGCGCGGGTTCAACTCCAATTCCTCCTCGCTAGGCGAAATCGGTTTGCGGTTGACCAGCTTCAATTGGCCGGTCCCGCCGCAGACGCACATCGGAAAATCCGGCGGACACGTACAGCGTTCGACATACTTGGCGAACAGCTGCTTGCAAATCCGGTCCTCCAGCGAGTGAAACGTAATGACCGATGCGCGGCCGCCCGAATTGAGCACGCGCACCGTCTGTTCCAGCGCCGTCTCCTCCGCGCCGAGCTCGTCGTTCACCGCGATGCGCAGCGCCTGGAACGTGCGCTTGGCCGGATGCGGTCCCGTTCTTCTCGCCGCGGCCGGAATGCCGGACTTAATGAGCTCGACCAGCTCGCCGGTCGTCTCGATCGGCTTCTCCGCCCGGGCGTTCACGATTTTGCGCGCGATCTGGCGGGCGAACTTCTCTTCGCCGTAATCGGCGATGATCCGCGAAATCTCCCGCTCCTCCCATTCGTTCACGATCATCTCGGCGGTCAGCATCCCATGCTGATCCATCCGCATGTCGAGAGGCGCGTCATGGTTGTAGCTGAATCCCCGATCTGCTTCATCCAGCTGCGGGCTGGAGACGCCCAGATCGAACAATACGCCGTCGACGCCGTCGATGCCGAGCTTCCCTAGTTCCTCTTCCAAGTACCGGAAGTTCCTTCGCACGAGCGTTACCCGGTCCATATAGGGCGCGAGCCTTACGCGCGCGTTATCATGCGCCCAATCATCTTGGTCGAACGCGATCAATCGCCCTTGCGGACCTAGACGCGACGCAATCAATTCGCTATGTCCCGCCCCTCCGAGCGTGCAATCGACGTAAATGCCGTCCTGCTTAATGGCGAGGCCATCGACCGCCTCTTCCTTGAGCACCGTTATATGTTGAAACAAGCTGCAGCCCTCCCGGCTCTAAGGATCGGCCTGCCGATCCGGTCACCCGGCGGCCGCCTCCTAAAAATTAAAATCGAAATCGACCAGCTTCTCGGCGATTTCGTTGAACGTCTCTTCCGACTGTTGGAAGTAGCCTTCCCAAATCGGCTTGCTCCACACTTCCACCCGATTCGATACGCCCAGCACGACGCACTCCTTGTCCAGCTTGGCGTATTCGCATAATATGTTCGGTAAATTTACCCTTCCCTGTTTGTCCAGCTCGCATTCCGTCGCCCCCGAAAAGAAGAAGCGCGAGAACGCGCGGGCATCGGATTTCATGAGCGGCAGCGACTTCAGCTTCTGCTCCAGCAATCCCCACTCGCTCATCGGATAAACGAACAAACAGTTGTCCAAACCTCGGGTGACGACGAAACGTTCCCCGAGCCCTTCGCGGAATTTGGCGGGAATGATGAGTCGGCCCTTATCGTCGATGCTGTGCTGATACTCCCCCATAAACATGCGGCCGCTCCACTCCTTCCCCCAAAGCCTCCACTTGCCACCACTTTTCACCACTTGGTTTGTTCTATTCGCCACCCCTTTAGCAATTCCTGCTTGTAAGAAATCATTTTAAAAATATTTTATGTACTTAAACGTGTAAAAACTTTGTTACGGTTTTGAAACCTTTTGGACGCTTCTTTCGTGTAAGCTAGAACCTGACGCTAGAAAAGGAGAAGAGAGAACCAGGATGAACAACGTAATGATCGGCGCCTCCGGCGGGGAATTCTCCGCGCCGAACGAAGAGGCTGCCTGCAAACGAATCGAGCTGCTCCGTCCGGTCGAGCAGCTGTGCTACGAAATCGCCCATTATTTGCTCGGCAACGAGACGGCCGCCGCGGCGGCCAGCGAAGAAGCGCTGCTCGCGCTGTACCGGCAGCCCCGATTCGTTCGGACGAGCGAAGAAGAGAGAAGACGCATGGCCCGCGAGGAAGCGATCCGCTGCTCGCTGGCGCTGTCCTGCTGCCTCCAACATAAAGAGCCGGTATCGCCCACCCTCGTATGAAGGCGCGATCCGGCTCTTGTTATTTTTGCCGCGTTTACTTAGTCGTCCAATCTATCTCGGTCTAGCTCGGCTGCTGATTGCGAAGACTCCGCGGGATCGTCCTGCAAAGCTGCCGAAGCAGGAATCCCTTCCTCGCGCGGTTGCTGCTTGGCGTGGCGTCTCTTTCTCCGATAGACCACATAAGCCGGAACGGCAATGACCGCCAATACGACGGCAACCGGCAGCAGCGCTGTCAAGGCGATGACGATCACCTGCGCGGCTTCCGCGAGAAACGACAAACTGCCGCTCCATGCGCCGCTAATTTTGGCCCCGAAACTCTTTTCTTCCGTTTGCGCCTGGATCGGCACGGCCGACTTCTGATAGATGCGCAGTTCGATCGTGGAATACGCGACGTTTTGATCCAAATACCGCATCCGCCCTTTAATCCGTTCGATCTCCGTTTGCACCTCGCCGAGCTCCTTCGAGAATTGAAGCAGCGCCGTCGCGGATTCGGCCTTCTCCATGAACGCCAGCAATCTCGCTTCGACGACGCCTCTAGCCTTCAGCCGCGATTCCAGATCGACGTATTCCTCCGTCACGTCCGTGCCCTGCATGCTCTTCTCGAACGCGAGATGCGGCAGCTTCTCCATCCCGGCCAAGAATGACATGAAGCCGTTCGCCGGCACTTTGATCGTATAAGTACCGCCAAGTTCAGTGGACGTCTGCTGATCGGTAAATTGCAAAATGTAGCCGCCCGAGGCCGTAATCGCGCCGCTGACCGAACGCTGGGTCGCCGCGTAATCCTCGACTTCCATGGAGACGCTGCCTCTGTAAACGATTTTCCGATTGAAGCCATCCGGGTCGGCGATCGCGCCGAGCGGCGATCCCGTCTGACCATCAGTGCCATCAGCTTTGCTAGCGGATGAACCAGCGCTTGCCGGCGCACCTTCCGACGCAGCCGCCTGATCCGCGCCTCCATCCGAATCGGCAGCCCTTTCCAATGCAACGCTTTCCTCGGAATACATCAGCGAGTTTGCGGCCTTCTGATTCGTGCCGCCTCCGCTATCCGAGTTGTCCGCGCTGCTGCACCCGCTCGCCAATGCCAAGAGCATCAAGAGCAAACCCGCGCAACTCATTGCCGTAAGCCACTTTCTTTGCCGCATCCGATAAGCACCCCTTATTTTTCTAATGGCCATCAACATCATAGACGCCAGCGACTGGGAAATGTTACAATTCGAGCGAAAAAGATGCAAATAAAAAAGCTGCCTGCAAGCAGCATGTTCCCTCGTTGGGAACACACCGCCCGCAGGCAGCCTTGCATGGAACAAGCCGGCGTTTTATGTCCAGCTCTCCTGGTATTTCTTCTGTTCGTCCGTCAGCGTATCGATCGAAATGCCCAGCGATTCGAGCTTGTACCGGGCGACTTGATCATCCAGTTCGTACGGCACGTTGATGACTTTGGCGCCGATCGATTGATAATTGTCGTTCACGTACTTGAGCGACAGCGCTTGAAGCGCGAACGTCGTATCCATGATTTCCGCCGGGTGTCCGTCGCCCGCGGCCAGATTGACCAGGCGGCCTTCCGCCAGCAGATAGATGCTCCGTCCGTCCTCCAGACGATATTCTTCGATGTTCTTGCGCACCGTGCGCTTCTCCACCGCGCGCGCCGCCAGCTCCGGCTTGTTGCACTCGACGTCAAAATGACCGGCGTTGCATAGGATCGCGCCGCTGCGCATCACGTCGTAATGCTCGCCGCGAATGACATCCTTCACGCCGGTGACCGTAATGAACAGCTCGCCGACTTTGGCCGCTTCCATCATCGGCAGCACGGTGAACCCGTCCATATGCGCTTCGACCGCTTTGATCGCGTCCACCTCGGTGACGATGACGTTCGCCCCGAGACCTCTGGCGCGCATCGCCACGCCTTTGCCGCACCAGCCGTAGCCGACGACGACGACGTTTTTGCCCGCGATGATCAGGTTGGTCGTGCGCATAATGCCGTCGAACGCGGATTGGCCCGTGCCGTAACGGTTGTCGAATAAATATTTGCAGTAGGCGTCATTAACCGCCACCATAGGGAGCTTGAGCGTGCCTTCCTTCTCCAGCGCCTTCAACCGCGTAATGCCGGTCGTCGTCTCCTCCGCGCCGCCGCGGATTTGAGGCAGCAGGTCTTGACGCTCCCCATGGAGAATCGTCGCGAAATCGCCGCCGTCATCGATGATGAGATCGGGTTTCGATTCGAGCGCCCGCACGATGAGCGACTTGAACTCCTCGGGGTCCGGGTTGTACTTCGCGAAGACGGTAATCCCGTCCTCCACCAGAGCCGCGCAGACATCGTCCTGGGTCGACAGCGGGTTGCTGCCCGTAATCGTCACTTCCGCGCCGCCCGCTTGCACGACTTTGGCCAAATAAGCCGTCTTGGCCTCCAAGTGCAGGCAGATCGAGACTTTCAGCCCTTTGAACGGCTGCTCCTTCTCGAACTGCGCGCGGATCCGGTTCAACACCGGCATGTGGGCCGACGCCCAATCGATTTTCAGATGCCCTTCGTGCGCTAACGCCATATTGGCGACAATGCTGTTGTCTCTTGCACTCACGATTCCATTCCTCCTCATTATATATGCCGATGTGACTTCGATCAGAGATAGACGAGACGGTGTCTGCCGTCCGGTTCGAACGGCGCTTCGAGCAGCCGCTTGATCCAATCGACTCCGTATTGATTGTACAATTGCATCGCGTTCAGCACGCGTTCTTGCGGCTTGCCGCCCGGCCAGAGCGAATGCGCGACGCGGTCCATCTGCCGCAGGGCGGCATCGAACCGTCTTTCATGCGCATCCTTCGCCCGCTGCTCCAAATACGCGATCTCCCGCAAAATGCGCTCACGGTTCGTATCGCCTAACCGGCCAAGCCCAGGCTCCAAGGACGAGACAAGCTCGATTAACGGCGCATACAGCTCTTCGAATTGCGCTCTGGTCTTGCCGAACTTCTCGCCGATCGCCCACTCTTCCCGCTCGTCCAGCCAAGCCTGCCGTTTCGCGGCATACCGTTCGATGACTTCGTTAAAACCAAGGCTGTATTTGTCCATCTGCTTCGGGAGGTGAGGTTCGACAAGCGTGAAGGACATCCGCGGCACGATGATCGGCATCTCCATGCCAAGCAGCCGGAACGACTCGGACGTCTGCGCCCAATACGCGATCTCGCCTTGCCCGAGCACCGTCGCCAGCACGGGCAGGACGTAATCTTGCATGAGCGGACGCGTCAGCACGTTGTTGCTTAGCCTCTCCGGCGCTTGTTCCGCTATACCGATCAGCTCGTCAGCAGTCAAGCGCACCGTGCCGCGCCGATTCGCAAACTCGCCTTCACGCCGGTAGAGCAGCGTTCTCTCTTGGCCGCCGTCTGCCGGATTCCCGTGAAACAGAAATAAATTCGCGCAGCCTTCCGCCGATTCCGCCTGTACCTTGTAGCCCAGCGACCTTATCGCCGCGCCTGCTTGACGATACGCGCCTTCGAGTTCTCCGCCCCGTTCGATCAGCGTTCGGAACATGTCCGATTCCAGCTTTCGAAGCGCCGGGTCGTCGGCATCCAACAGGACGAGCCCATGCTCGCCGAACAGATGCGTCAGCACGTGCGCGAACCAGTCCGTCAACGTCGCCGATCCGTCCGCGGTTGCTTGCAGCATGGCAAGCATCGGCTGCTTGTTCGGCGTGTCGGGCAACACGGCTGCAAGCTCTTGCAGCGCAGCCTTCATCTCCGCTGCCGTAAGTTTCGTCCGGCTGACGGACGTCTTCGCGCCGCCCGGATGGGCGATCGCGATTTTGCGAGGCGCATCCGCTTGTATGTATGCATGATTGGCTTCTTCCCAATCGTGGTCTTCTCCGGCGATCCAGAATACCGGCACGACCGGTTGGCCGACTCGCGCTTCGGCATGTTTGGCTGCTTGAATGATCGTGACGGCCTTATGAATGACGAGCAGCGGGCCAGTCCATAGGCCAGCCTGCTGGCCGCCGACAATGACCGATGCCCCTTGCGCAATCGACTCGATACTCTGCGCAACGGTTCCTTCGCTTCCGAACCGCCGATTGTAGTCCAAGAGCACGCGCGCCAGCGACTCGGCGGGGACGCGACTGTCCCGTTGCTCGCGCAAGTATGCGCTGCGCGCTTGCCAAACCCCTTCATCCGAAGGATGTCCGCCGAACAAACCCGCGATACGGGAGTCGGATTGCAGGCAATAAGCCTCCGCCAGCGGTTGATTCGAAGGCAGAGGGAATGATTCGAGTTCCATATATAATGTCAACCTTCTTTCAGATCGCCTTAGCCATTTTTCTCATTTTACACGGCAACAACCGGAGCGTCAAAACGACAAGCAATCGGTCCCGCCAAGAGAACCGATTGTCGCGCTTCGATATATGAGTCCATAGCGGCTAGATCGCGAATACGCTTTTGCCGATGCCGATGCACATAAGCAGGACATAGAATACGCCCATCACGAAGAAACCGAGGCGCCAGATCGCGCGCGCGATTCGCTTGACGTCGACCGCGCCGCGCTTGCGATATTGCACGTTGCCCAGCAGTCCTCCGCCTAGCAGAAGCACGAGCAAAATGCCGTATAATCCGAAGCTGCTTCTGAAAATCACGTTGAACAGCACGGCCACGCAGCCGATCAGGAGTATCGTGGTGACATCCATCGCGGTTCGAAAAGCCCGATTGCGGTCGCCCGTGAAGGCGCCGAACCCGAAATAAACGAGCAAAAACGGGACGATCGGCACGACCGCCAATACCGCATAGACATGTTTGATGCTCTCCCAAATCCACTGCACGACAGACTGCCCCTCTCGCGGATGGTCATTTAGTGAAGCGCCCTCACCATGGCGGCGACGGCATCGTTAAGCGGCGAAGGAATCCCCGCTTCGCGGGCAAGACCCGCGATTCCCCCGTTGATCCAATCGATCTCGGTCGCTCGTCCCGATTGCACGTCCCGCAGCATGGAGGATTCGTTCGCCGCCGTCGCCTCGCATACGGCGAGCACTTTCTCCCACGAACCGTACTCCTCGTTCAAGCCGGAACGAGCGAGTATCGCCCTGCTTTCCATGAACAATGCCGACATCAGCCGCAAGCGCGACGGATGAAGCGGCAGTTCGCCGTTCTTGACGCCAAAAATCGCGGTAAGCGGATTAATGACGGCATTTATGAGAAGCTTCTCATAGATGCGATTCTCCATTTGATTCGACAGTTCAGCGGTAATTCCTGCCTCCTCGAGTACACTTACTAACATTTTTTGCGTTATTTCCTCTTCTTCCGCGTTTGTCTTGCCCGGCCGCAGCGGACCGAACATTAGCGTGCCTCGTCCGGTATAGCGAACTATGTCGGGGGATTCTCGCAGCGCGCCTTCGGTCGAAATCGCCGGCACGATAAGCGTGCCGGCCGGTAGCGCGGCCGCGATTCGGGGCAGGTGACCAATGCCGTTTTGCAAACACAATACCGCAGCGCCACGCGCGCTTAATGATGATACAGAGGCCAGCAGCTCGTCGGTCAAGTGCGCCTGCTTTACAGTTATCCAAATCCAATCTCCGGCTCCCGGAAGCTCGTCCTCCGCAAGGGCCATGCCATCGGACATGGAGACGGCTTTCGCGACGACGACAAACTCCTCGCCATCCTCGACCAGCTTTCCGCCCTTCCCGGCGATCAAGCTCGCCTGTTCGACGCTCCTTGTCACGAACGTGATTCTAGCGCCCCCCCTTGCCAGCCTCAGCCCGTACATCATGCCGAGCGATCCCGCGCCTACGATAAAAATCCGCACCTTGATCACTCCTTTAAACTCGCCGTGTCCGACCGCTCCTCTCTATCGTAACAAATCCTCCGCCGCGGCAAAAATAAAAATGTCCCGTTCGCCTTCAAGAAGAGGCGTCGGGACATCCTATGAGCGGGCATTGCCCGGTTACTCGATGCGTTCCAGATTGCCGTTCGCATCCATTTTGAAACGCGGCTTCGTTTCGTCCTCTTCGTTCAGAACGGTCAGCCGTCTAGCCCGGTCCATAATTTGAATGAGCGTTTTGTAATCGTCGTTCACGGCCCGGTAATCGGTCTGCACGTTGTTCACTTCGTGCGAGAGCTTCTCGTTCTGTTCCCGCAGTAAATATAACTCTTCCTCGCGGTCCCTCAAATCGCGTTCGAGCGACTTGATTTGCCGGTTAAGCTCCTGGTATGTCGTTTTCCACTGGCGAAGGAAGCGGATAACGGAATCGACGGATAACGATTCTTCTGTAACAGGATCATGCTTATAAGACCTCTCTTCCGTCTCGGCCGTGCCGACCGACGAAACATGCGAAGTCGCGACGAATGTCTGCTTCTTCAAATAATTGCGCTTCTGGCGCTGCTGTTTCGCGATTTGGATCGCATCGTCGTACCGCTTGCGGACACAGCTGTTCCACCGAAACCCGCATGCCGCGGACGTCCGGCCGATCCGTTCGCCGACCTCCTCGAACGCGGCCAGCTGGGTGCTTCCCTCGCGAATATGCCGCAATGTCACCTCGGCGAGAATGAGGTCATCATCCGGGCTCCACGCATCTTGTCTGACTGCTGTCATGCAATGAAAACCTCCTAACGTTAGGCGCTTACTTATCGCTTACTTATCACTATGCCCTTGGTAGAGTTCATAGAATCTATCGGATACTAATTTGTATATCCATTTTTTTGAGGGCTCATACATATTTTCATTCTGGCTAGCGCAAACTTGATCTAGGACGATGGATGCATCCAAAACCAGCCAAAAAATTTGCCATTTCTTCGTGGATGAATGTTTACACTGGTTTGACGAAACGTTATAATGGGCAATAGAAATCTGGTCGAGACTGACGAGAGGGGGATTTGTATCACATGGCACGCATGTTTCGGGTGCTCGGATTCTGGACGCTGATCATCGGTCTGATGGCGTTCGCTGGCGACATGATGGAGATGGCGCTCTTGTTCTTTATCCAAACAGCCGTTTTCGTCCTTTTAGGCTACTTGAACTTTTCCGAACGAACATACGTATTAATGTTCTGGGGATATATGGTGGTTACGTTCGTAGGCTTCTCCTATTGGACCATCTTCGTGATGGGTAATCCGTTCTAAGATCCGCATACATAAAAAGGCTGTTCCGGGCAGACAAGCTTCCCGGAACAGCCTTTTTTTCATGTACCTTTATGCAGCACCATCACTTTGAACGTCTCGCTCATTCCGTCGCTCAGGAGCAGCTGCCGGATGGCGCGGTTCCGCCTGGCTGCCGGTCCGAACGGATCGACGCCGGCATGGGCCGTCAAGTCATCCAGAACGCCGTAGTCCAGCAGAAACTGCTTCTGGGTCGCATAATAATGCGCCCGGAAACCGGCCGCTTCCGCCGCCCGACGGCAAGCGGTAAAGTTGACGTGCGCCGTGATGTCCTGTTCGCCGGGCCGCGCGTACGGATCGTCATGCGCCAAGTGGCCGGCGTAACAGAGTAGCGTTCCGTTCATCCGGTGTCCGGCGGTCAACTCCTCCGCGTCATGGCCGTAATCGATGAGAATAAGCACGCCTTCTTCCATTTGCTCTCCGATCCTTGCGATCCAGCGTTCGGCATTCAGATTCACTTCCGCCTGCTGCCCTTCGCGAAGCGCGATGCCGTCGCATTCCAACACCCGCGTGATTTGCGGATCGCTTGGCGGCAGCAGCGTCTCCGCATAAGGCGCTTCGGGACGATCCGTCAGCGTTACGCCGATTTCCCACAGCCGATCCTCCTTCATAAGGACGCGATGAACCGGCATGGCGTCCAACAGTTCGTTGGCGACGATCATGAGCGGACCGCCTCGACGCCATAAGCCTGCCCAGCCTTGATCCGCCGTCAGAAGACACAAGCGATCCGAGCCTGAAAACGAATCCAGCAGCCTTCTTGCGGCGGCCAAATGCACCGGTGAATCATCGATTAACGCATAGCGCATCGCATCGCTTTCCGCAGGATCGCACTTCGCCAATTCCTGCAAAATATGCTTGGAGAGCATGCCCGTACCAGCCCCCCATTCGGCGGCATCCGCTCTGCCTCCGAATCGCGCCTGCCATTCCGCCAAGCAAGCCGCAATCTTCTCGCCCATGATGGTGCCAATCGACGAGCTCGTATAGAAATCGCCATTCCGCCCCACCCGAATATTCCCCTGCCGATAATAGCCATATTCCGGATCATACAGACAGAGCGCCATATAATCGTGAAAGGTTATACACTTCCGCCCCTTGACATCCTGCATCTTCATGCCCGCCGCGATCCGTTCCGCGATTCCCATCCAAGCCAGACTCCTCCCATTCGACCGGACAAAAATGCCAAATCAAGATATAATAGAAAGATTGCAAGCATATAGTAGTCCAACATGATCCGGCAAGGTGAAACGGCGGTACGCCGTCCTATTCGTACCGACTCGCAAAAGAAAGGAGATCTCCCTTCAGTGCCAAGTGGAACTATCCGGCGCGGCCTGAGCGCAGCCGCGATCGGCGCCGCCGCCCTATGGTTATCCGTCTTCCCGATCGTCGCGGCTCCCCAAGAAGAGGAGGATATCCGCCGACTGCTGGAGAAGAGCCTGTCGGTCGTCGAGCTCGATAAAGAGATCGCCCGCATCGCGGAACAAAAGACGGAGGTCGCCGAGAAGCTGGATGCTTCGCGCGAAGCGCTCGTTAGACAGGAATCTTCGATCGCCGCGCGACGGGAGGATGCCGGCCGCGTCCTGCGCGCTTATTATATGGGCGACCGCGATTTCCTGTTGACGGCGCTCGTCTCCTCCAAGACGCTGGACAAGCTGCTGGCGACGCTCGATTATTTCGACGTCCTGTTTGCCAGCGATCGCAAATCGCTTCATGCCTATGCCGGCCAGTATCAGCAGATCAAGAAAACGGTCGGTACGCTCGAGAACGAGACGAACCAGCTTGCCGATATCGAATTCCAGCTTCGCGCGCAGCGCGAGCGCCTGGTGGCGCTTCAGCAAGACGTCGATGCCAACCTAAGCGGTCGATCCGACGAGGAGAAGCTGCGCCTCTTGATCGATGAAATGACGAACTTCTGGAAGAACGTCGGCTTCTATGAAGTGAAGCGTTATTTCAAAGCCTTGTCGCAAGCGATGAAAAACATCCCGTCTTGGGTGCAGGAGAACAAGGACATGCTCGCCATCGACGGGTTCAACTACACGATGACGATTCCGGAAGACAAACTGAACGAATTTCTGCGCGAGCAGAACGAGTTATTCCAGTCGCTCGTCTTCCGGTTCGGCGACGACGTCGTCACCGTGGCCGGCCAACGCGACGGGCTGGAGGTTGAGCTCAGCGGTCATTATACGGTCGAGAACGAACCGAAGAACGGCATATACTTCCACGTCGACGAATTGTTGTTCAACGGGCTCGCGCTGCCGGATACGACGCGTCAATCGCTGCAGAAGGAATTCGATTTGGGCTTCTATCCGCAAAAAATCGTTTCGTTCCTAAGAGCCGACTCCGTGCAAGTGAAAGACGGCAACCTCATCATCAAATTATCGATCCATCTCTAGACCGGTTATTCGGCGTTCTGATTCCAGGACTGGATCAAGCGCTCCGCCTCGTTCGCCGTGAACGGGGCTGTTTGCGCATGCGACCAATGACGCAGCCAGCGCTCCAGACGCGCCCACCACAACGGGTCTGGCGTCTGCCCCTCGCGTTCCAGCCACAATAAAGCCTCCTGCGGCGGCCGCGTGGCGGCATCCCCGTTATCGTATACGGACCGGTACAGCGTCTTCTCGGCCGGCAGCCTGCCGTCCGCTGCATAGCTGCTCAGTTGCTCGCTCGGTTCGGTCATCGCTTTAATCCAAGCGAGAGCCGCTTCCGGCTCCGTCGTGAGCGAAGAGACGACGAAGCTCCTACCTCCCGTCCAAGCCGGGCTTCTCCCTAGGCCGAGCACGAGCTTCCTCCGCACATCAGGCGTCAGCTTCACATACTCCGACCAGGTAAGCGGGGCGGCAAGCAGCTTGTTCGAACGGAAGCGCTCCTCCAGCTCGCCCGGGCCGTAAGGCAGAACATCGGCAGGGGGGATCGCGGCAAGATAACGCACGCGATTCGCTTCCTCCGCGCTCAGCGGCTTCAACTTCTCCGCGCCGCCGCGGTCCGCCTCGAACGCGCTCAGCCACGCTAGCATCAGCCTGCCGTCCTGAATCGGCACGCGCAGCGAAGCGAGATCCGGATCGATGCCGACCAGCTTCTCCGCCAGCTCCGTGAACGCCGGCCACTGCGAAGGCGGTTCAGGATGGCCGCCGCGCTGCATAAGTTCCTTGTTCCAGACGAGCAGCGCCGGATCGCCGTCGAGCGGCACGCCCCACAAGGAGCCGTTCCATAGCAAAGATCCTGTGAACGCTTTCAAAATTTCGCCCGCACGTTCACCCGTATAATAATCATCCAAAGGACGTAAATAACCTTGTACCGCGAACGCTTCCACCATGCCATTATCCATCATGTAAATGTCGCCCGCTTGTCCAAGCTGAGCTTGTCGCTGCCATGCGTCCATCGGCTCGCGGGTCTGGTTAACGAGCTCCGCTTCGACCTCCCGCTGATTCGCGTTGAACCGTTCGTTGCGCATTCTCCACCCCTCGAATTCCGATTCGGTCATCGACACTTCGACGCGAATGCGGACGACGGGCGTCCACGTCTTGTCCAGCTGCGCTTGTTGTTTGGCGTTCGGTTCGTCCTGCGACGGCGCGTCTCGTAGCCCTTGCTCGGCGAACATCGGAAATAAGAGTGCTACAGAGGCAGTAAATACGCCGAGAAGCATGATCACTACTTTTCTGCGTGACACTTTTTCCTTCCTTTCCCACATTTGGCTTACCCGTATTGTAACAACATTTAATAGCCTTGTCGCGTGCGATTTGCGCCGCGTTTAACCCGCTCATCTTCTCTTATTGGCAGCTCAGCCGCATAAGAAAGGCCGCCGGATGAGCCGGCAGCCCTCTTGCGAAGCCAAAGCTGACATGCAGTCGCAACATTTGTCGAGAAGACAAGAATTACCCCGATTCAGCGGATATGAAGCAGGGTAATAATCGACGTTCGGCCATGACCCGGCAAGCTACAACAGATCCGCAGCCAGCTGCGCCAGCTTCGAACGCTCGCCTTTCTCAAGCGTCATGTGGCCGCTGCTGCTTTCTTGCTTGAACCGCTCCACAATATGCGTCAAGCCGTTGCTGACCGCATCCAAGTACGGGTGATCGATTTGCTCGGGATCGCCCATCAGAACGATCTTGCTGCCTTCGCCGACGCGCGATACGATCGTCTTCACCTCGTGTCGACTCAAGTTCTGAGCTTCGTCGATGATGATGAACTGCCCCGGGATCGAACGGCCGCGGATATACGTCAACGCCTCCACCTGGATGCTGCCGAGTCCCATCAAAATTTTATCGATATCGCCCGACTTCTTCGTATCGAACAAATACTCCAAGTTATCATAAATCGGCTGCATCCACGGACGCAGTTTCTCCTCTTTCTCGCCCGGCAAATAACCGATATCCTTGCCCATCGGCACGACCGGGCGCGCGATTAACAGCTTTTTATACTTATGCTCATCCTCGACCTTGGAGAGTCCGGCTGCGAGCGCAAGCAGCGTTTTGCCCGTCCCGGCCTTCCCCGTCAGCGTGACGAGCGGGATGTCGTCGTTGAGCAGCAGCTCCAACGCCATCCGCTGCTGGGCGTTGCGGGCGGTAATGCCCCATACGGGATCGTTGCTCAGATAGAGCGGTTCCAGCCTCGCTCCGTCTTGGCTTACTTTAAGCAGCGCCGATTTGCTCGTGCCCATCTCATCCCGCAGGATGATAAATTCGTTCGGATGCAGCTTCGTCGTCAGCTGCAGCGCCTTGACCGCCAGAAATCGGTAGGTATAAAATTCGTCGATCACGGACGGATGCACGAACAGCGTCACATATCCGCCGTACACCTCGGAATGCTGAACGATGCGGTCGGACAAATAATCCTGGGCGTCCAAGCCGAGAACGTCCGCCTTGATCCGGACAAGCACATCCTTGCTGACCAGCACCACGTCCCGCGGCTCGGTCTTCTCCTGCTCCTCCAAGTAATAATTGAGCGCTACCGCCAAAATCCGGTTATCGTTCGACATCTCGCCGAACATCTCCTGCACGCGCACAAAGCTGCGATGGTTCAGCTCCACGCGCAGCACGCCTCCGCCCCGAAGCGGAATGCCTTCGTGCAAATGTCCGTCCTCCCGCATGCCGTCGAGCAATCTGGAGACGGAGCGCGCATTGCGGCCGATCTCGTCGGCGAGCCTTTTCTTTGAATCGATTTCTTCCAACACCACCGCGGGGATAACAACTTCATTATCATCGAACGCAAAAATGGCTTGCGGATCGTGCAGCAGCACGTTGGTATCGAGCACGAATATTTTTTTCATCGTGAGCCCTCCCGGCGTTGGAATTTCATTCAAAGGCGTACATAGCAGAACCTGCCGTGTGGCAAACTATGCGGGAACAAGCTGTTATGCGAATAAGGAAAGGTCAGGTGGCGATTATGGGCAAATGGCTGGTAGCGGCTATGCTCCTTTGCTTGCTGGCGACAGGTTGCGGTACGGTCGCCCGCAATGAGACATCACCCTCTCCGCAAAATGATGACCGCGTCCGTGCGCAGCAGACGGCGCCGCGCAAAAAAGAGATCAGCAGTCCGAAGCAAGTGGCCGCGCATCTGGAGCTCCTCGCGAAGCAAATTCCAGGCGTGAAAGGCGCTCACTGCGTCGTGATGGGCAATACGGCCGTCGTCGGCATCGATGTGGACGGCAAGCTGGAACGCTCCCGCGTCGGAACGCTCAAATATGCGGTAGCCGAGGCGTTCCGCAAAGATCCTTACGGCGTTGACGCCATCGTCACCGCGGATATGGATCTCGCTCACCGGCTGCAGGAAGTCCGGGCGGATTGGAATCGCGGCCGTCCCGTTGCCGGTTTCGCCGAGGAGATGGCCGATATCATCGGCCGGATCGTACCGCAGCTGCCGCGTGATACGATGCCGGAGCGAACGCGGGGTCATGAAGAGGCCTCCCCGAAAATCAATAAGCCGCTGTAGGCTCGTTCAGACAAGCGCTGTAAGTTTTATCCTATCGTCCTTTGCGGGAAAGTATGATGGATTCGACGAAAAATCCGCTAGATGGACGCAAAAAGCCTAGTGAATGCTCACTAGGCTTTTTAAACATGGCTGCCGGACGCTTGTCTGCAGCCTTCTTCTCTTCAGTTGTCGCCCCGTCGCCGCCCGGGACAAGCATTGCTCCGCCGCAAGCAGCGCGCAGCAGGTTGGCGCTTGCCGAAGCAGCCCATGCAACCGCCTCCGGAGTGCCGCAAGCGGTAACGTCGGCAGCCATCGATAGAGCACGATCCATATGGTTGCATAGAGCTTCGATCATTGCCGCGATGACTACTGGCATCCGCATGGCCCCCTTGCGCGAATTAGCATGGATACTACGGTGAGCTTATTATAGCATATGCGGCTTCCGGGCGAATACAGTCATTCCGCCATCTTCGCTTGAAGAATTTGTTTTGCTTTACGCAAACTTTCATCGTCGACATAAACATACGGACTCCGCCACGTGCCTTCCAGCGCCGTGAACTGAATGTCGCTCTTGCCCATCTTGAAATACGTCTCGATTAAGTTCTGCACCTCGCTGGACGGCATGTCCATTCGCATGTTATTGCCAACCGCTTCGATGACGTTGCCGAGCTTCGTCACGCCGGAGAAGGACTTCATCCGGTCTGCGATCGCGCCGATGACCTCGCTCTGCCGCTTATTGCGGTCGAAATCGCTCGACATGTTGGTGCCGTCATTCGACTTCCGGTAGCGGACGAAATCGAGCGCCTGGTCCCCGTTTACCTGCTGGTGTCCTTGCTTCAGGTCGATCTTCGTCCCATCCGCGTTATCGACGTAATGCATATCCATGTCGACATCGACCTCCACGCCTCCGAGAGCGTCAACGACGTCGACGAAGCCTTGGAAGTTGATCGTCGCCGTGTACGCGATGTCGATGCCGAAATATTTGCCTAGCATCTCGCGCACTTGGCGCTTGGCCTTCTTCTCGGCGTCCTTGACGCTTAATCCATCGTCAATCGCGATGGCGCGGAATTTGGCATAATACGAATTGGCTTTGCGGCTCTTGTAACCGTCCAGCTCGATGCGGGTATCGCGCGGGATGGTCACGACGGCCGCCGATTTGGTCGTCGGGTTCATGACCGCCACCATCATGACGTCCGTATTGAGACTTCCGGTCTCCTTACGGGTATCCATGCCGAACAGCATGATCCCGACCGGCTTGACCTTGACGGATTCCTCCGCAGGCACGACGATCCCCGGCTCTGCGTCGGCCGTGGCCATTGTCAGCGCGTCCTTAGATTTGTCGAACAAATAGTACAAGTAGCCCGCAATGCCGACTAGTACAAGCAGTAACAGTACCATAAATCGTTTGAACAAAACCGCGCCGCGCCGCTTTCGAGGTTTAGCCGACCTGCGAGAACCTCGCGAATCCATCGTTTTTTGACTGCTCATGTACGTTTCACCTTGTTAGTTATATTTCGGGTTCGAGTTAATGTCGGCGAGCAGCTGCTCGCCGGCCGACCGGTCGATCATCTGCAGCTTCGAACGTCCGCCTTGCTCGATGCGGATATGTATCATCGTATCGTCGACACGCTCGACCCGTATTTCCGTAACCTCGTGGTCTTCTCTTAGCAGCCCGCGAAAGAAGTCCAGCGTATCGGCGGCGGCGCGATCGTCCGGGCGCGCCTGCGCAACCATTTGAATTTGCAGCCAGTTAAATAACGCATCTTCGAATCGCATGAGATGAAAGGCCCCCTGACATGAAGAATTCCCTTGCCATCGATTGCCTAAACGCTGATGCTAACCGAGTTTATTCTCCGCCGCCGCGCCTGTCTGGGCTTCCGGCTTCGCCTCTGTCTTGCCGTTGCCCTTCCACTTGTCATACAGCTGACGACCGCGCAGCATGAGCATCATGCCGACCGCCACCGCCATGCACTGAATGATCGGGAGCAGATCGTACTGTAAAATCCACAGGACGAACGAACCGATCGCCATGATGACGTGAACGAGAATTTCCTTCAGAATCGGCAGCCGCTTCTGGGCACGGAATACGCTGTTGAAGATGTACACGACAAAACAGAAAATCAAAATATAAGAGATGACGGGATGGTCATGCAGCCACTGTTGCATCTTGGACGCTCCTCTCGGGTCTTCGGCCGCGTGCGCTTACGCCGCAGCGAAAATTTGATCGGCCCCGGGCTGCCATCTGTTAGACGACGGCCCGAGGCCAAAAGTTTCAATGCTTATGCGTTGGATTGCGCCATTTTGCGTTGTTTCTCGGCACGCTCGCGCTCGGACTTGTTCAACAGTTTCTTGCGAAGGCGGATCGACTTCGGCGTCACTTCGCAATATTCGTCGTCATTCAAGTATTCCAGCGCTTGCTCGAGGGAGAACAACACCGGCGTTTTGAGGCGAACGGTGTCGTCCTTCGTCGCGGAGC
Organism: Paenibacillus methanolicus; assembly: GCF_008124765.1. Classification (GTDB taxonomy): domain Bacteria; phylum Bacillota; class Bacilli; order Paenibacillales; family Paenibacillaceae; genus Paenibacillus_Z; species Paenibacillus_Z methanolicus. The sequence continues at coordinate 577,480 of NZ_VNHS01000002.1, forward strand.
GAATGTTCGTCAGCTGTTTCTCTTTGCAGATGTTGACGATGATGTCGGAATCGCGGTTGTGCTCGCCGACGATCATGCCTTCATACACTTCTGTCCCCGGTTCCATGAAGAGAAGACCACGGTCTTCCACGGACATCATACCGTAGAACGTCGTTGTCCCGTTATCGCTAGATACGAGCACGCCTTGGTGACGTCCGCCGACCGATGCGCCCGCAAGCGGACCGTAGCTGTCGAACGCGTGGTTCATGATGCCGTAGCCGCGCGTCAGCGTCAGGAAGTGCGTACGGTAGCCGATCAGACCGCGCGCAGGAATAATGAATTCCAGGCGAACTTGTCCCGTGCCGTTGTTGATCATGTTCACCATTTCGGCTTTGCGGGTTCCAAGGCTCTCCATGACAGAACCTGTGCTCTCCTCTGGAACGTCGATGATCAGGCGCTCGTAAGGCTCCATCTTCGAACCATCGATTTCCTTGATGATAACTTCAGGCTTCGATACTTGCAGCTCGTAGCCCTCGCGGCGCATGTTCTCGATAAGAATGCCCAGGTGAAGCTCGCCGCGTCCGGAGACGACGAATGCATCCGGGCTGTCGGTCTCTTCAACGCGCAACGCTACATCCGTCTCCAGCTCTTTGAAGAGGCGCTCGCGCAGCTTGCGGGAAGTGACCCATTTGCCTTCGCGACCCGCGAATGGGCTATTGTTAACAAGGAACGTCATTTGGAGCGTCGGCTCGTCGATCTTCAGAACCGGCAGCGCCTCCGGATTGGCCGGATCGGCAATTGTCTCGCCGATGTTGATTTCCCTGATGCCCGCGACCGCGACGATGTCGCCCGCGCCCGCTTCTTCGATCTCGATCCGCTTCAAGCCTTGGAAGCCGAACAGCTTCTCGATGCGCGCTTGCTTAGTCGCGCCTTCGCGAGTCATGACCGCAACCGATTGGCCTTGACGGATCTTGCCGCGGTTGACGCGACCGATCGCGATGCGGCCCAGGTATTCGTTATAATCAAGCAACGTAACGAGGTATTGCAGCGGCTCGTCTACGCTCTCCGTTGGCGAAGGGATGTGGCTGACGATCGTTTCGTACATCGCCTGCATGTTCTCGTCTTGCTTCTCGGGTTCCAGGCTGGACGTGCCCATCAGCGCGGATGCGTACACAACCGGGAATTCCAACTGCTCGTCGTTGGCGCCAAGCTCGATAAACAGATCCAGCACTTCGTCAACCACTTCGGTCGGACGCGCGTTCGGACGGTCGATCTTATTCAGGACGACGATCGGCGTTAACTGGTGCTCGAGCGCTTTGCGAAGCACGAACTTCGTTTGCGGCATACAGCCTTCGAACGCGTCGACCACGAGCAGCACGCCGTCGACCATTTTCATAATCCGTTCTACCTCGCCGCCGAAGTCGGCGTGTCCCGGCGTATCGACGATGTTGATCAGGTAGTCTTTGTAGGTAATCGCCGTGTTCTTCGCGAGAATCGTAATGCCGCGTTCGCGTTCGAGGTCATTCGAATCCATCGCTCTCTCCTGCACCGCTTCGTTGTCCCGGTACGTCCCGGACTGCTGCAGCAGCTTATCGACGAGCGTTGTTTTGCCATGGTCAACGTGCGCGATGATGGCGATGTTCCGAATGTTTTCTCTTGCTTGCATGTTCTAATCCACTCCAAATGTTAAAGTTTGCTTACTTCTAAAATCCGACTACCAGCGCGTTCTCCGACCCGCGACAAGCCATGCGCCGACCACAATCAGCGCTGCCGCGATCAAATAAAGCCCCCAGCCCCAGAACAGCATGATGACGAAGAACGAGATGGATACCAGCGCCAAAATGATGGCCGCCGTAAGCGGCACCTTAGGATGGGACATTTCAAACAGATGATACTCGTACAAGCCGACGGCGCCTCCGAACACCAATAGCGGCCATAAGACCTGCATATGGTGCCATCCGAATGCGATGCAGAAGAAAAAGATCAAGGCGCTGACCGTTAGAATGGCCCCGGGAATAAGCGCGACTGTCGGCAAAATGCGGCCGAAAAACAGCACGTGCAGCAAAATACCGGGGATCAGAACGAACAGCGGCCAGAAATTCGTTCCGATAAACGCGAACAACCCCAGCTTCCCGAGCAAAATAACCGCTCCGGCGATCAAAAAGACGATGCCGATCGCGTAATTATTTCTCGACATGCAAGCTTCCCTTCTCTCGACGCGATATTAACAATATAAGAACGTATAAGACATCTGCTTATACACGGCTTATATTCCCCAAAGGCAGAAACATCCAAACCCATGCAAGTACCGGTCGTAAGCCGTTTCTTCTTGTCATTCCTATAGTTTAATGGAACGGAAGGCAAAAAACCAGTACGGTTCGATCTTTTTCGCCACAAAAAAAGACGCACCGCTTCATCTGCGAAGACGAAGCAATGCGACAATGATGACGAGCGGCACGCATAGAACCGGTATCGCGTGCTCCAGCGTGCGCAGCTGGGCAAGGTGCGGAAGCAGCACCGGATCGTGCACGAGCATTTCGCCCGCCGCGAAACCAAGCAGACCGCCGCCCAAATAAACGAGGAGCGGAAATTTGACGAGCAGCTTGCTGAGCAGCTGGCTTCCCCAAATGATCATCGGAATGCTGAGCCCGATTCCGAGCAGAATAAGTACCGGCTCGCCCTCTGCAACGGCCGCGACGGCCAGCACGTTATCTAAACTCATAATAAAGTCCGCCGCGATGATCGTTCGCACGGCTTGTCCGAGCGAACCGGCTTTGCGCACCTGCTTGGCATCGTCCTCGAGATGGCCGCCCGCCGCGTCCGTCACCAGCTTGACCGCGATGACGAACAGCATCAGCGCGCCGGCGATTTGGATAAAAGGCAGCTCGAGGAGCGTAATCGCAACCAAGGTCAGCAAGCAGCGCAGCGCGACCGCTGCCCCGGCTCCCCACCACACCGCTTTCTTGCGTTGTTCCTTCGGCAGCTGCTGGGCGGCCAGCGCGATGACGACCGCGTTATCGCCGCTTAACAGGACGTTGATAAACACAATCTCAATAAACGTTACAAGGCTGTCCAAGGGAACCTCCCGCATAAAAGGATTATATGTAACTTGTATGTCCGGCCGGGGAGGGATATGTCCCAAATTTTTTTTTGAATCTCTCTTGGACTTATGCCGTAATTATTGTAGTCTATGTAGATGTAGAAGAAAGGGGCAATAGAAGTTGGAATTATTCTCATTAGAGTTTTTCTCGGCCTTGCTCACCATCGTGTTCATCGACCTGATTCTTGCGGGCGATAACGCGATCGTCATCGGTCTGGCCGCGCGGAACTTGCCGAAACATCAGCAGAAGCAAGCGGTCATCTGGGGTACTGTCGGCGCGGTCGGCATTCGCGCCGTCGCGACGATGCTCGTCGTATACCTGCTCGATATTCCTTGGCTTTTGCTCGCGGGCGGCATCCTGCTGTTGTGGATCGCATACAAACTGCTGGTGGACGATGCCAACCATGGCGACAATATCAAGGCCGGCAATACGCTGTGGCAATCGGTGCGCACGATCATTATCGCGGATGCCGCGATGGGTCTGGACAACGTCATTGCCGTCGCCGGCGCCGCGCATGGCGACTACCTGCTCGTCGTGCTGGGGCTCATTATCAGCATTCCGATCGTCGTTTGGGGCAGCACGCTTTTCATCAAGTTGATCGGGCGTTTCCCTTGGATCGTGTACGTCGGCTCGGCCGTCCTCGCCTACACCGCGGCGAAGATGATTACGCACGAACAGAAGATTGCGTCGTTCTTCGACGCGAACGAACTGTTCCGCTGGTCGTTCATGATACTGATCGTCATCATCATCATCGCTTCAGGTCTTTGGAAGAACAACGCGAGCGCGAAGCGCGCAGCAGAAAGAAGCAGAGAAACCCACTAGGGTCCTCTGCTTCTTTTTGCTTTACAGCCGTCTTTTAGAACCAGTCTTCCTCGCCCGTCTTGTGCGCCTGCGACAGATCGTCCGGCTTGATCAGCATCGTCTCCGTCCCGCGCACGGCTTCTTCAATCATTCCCGCCAGATTAGGCACGAACGATTCGACTTTCCGCACGACGTTCAGGTTCGGATTCGTGCTTGGCGACCTCGGGACGAACAGCGTGCAGCAATCCTCGTACGGCAGAATAGACGTCTCGTACGTGCCGATCTCCTCCGCGAGATTAATGATCTCCTGCTTGTCCGTCATGATCAAAGGGCGCAGCAGCGGCAGATCGATATCTCGTCCGATGACGTTCATGCTGCCGAGCGTCTGGCTTGCGACCTGCCCCAAGCTATCCCCCGTCACGATGCCGAGCGCCTCGTTCTTCTCCGCCAACAGCTGCCCGATCCGCAGCATCGAACGACGCATCAGCGTGATGATCAGATGGTCCTGGTTGCACTGCGTGAAGGAAGTCTGGATATCCGTAAACTGCACCAGGTGCAGCTTCAGCGTCGCGCCGCTAATCTCGGACAACCTGCGGGCGAGCGTGATGACCTTCTCCTTAGCCTGCTCGCTCGTGAACGGATAGCTGTGGAAATGGACCGCTTCGATCTCCAGTCCTTTGCGCATGGCTAGATAGCCGGCTACCGGGCTGTCGATGCCCCCGGACAGCATGAGCATCGCCTTGCCGTTCGTGCCATACGGGAAGCCGCCTGCCGCGGGCACGACGTCGCTGAAGACGAACGCCCCTTCCGGCTGCAACTCGACCCGCAGATGTACCTCCGGCTTACGCACGTCTACCTTCAAATCGGGCATGGCTCGGAGCACGTGGCCGCCGACGAGACGATTCATCTCCTGCGAATCGTGCGGAAACGTCTTCACGACCCGGCGGACGGACACCTTGAACGTGCGCGGCTCCGTCGGCTGCGCGCGCATGACGTCCAGCGCGGCGGCGCGAATGGCCTCTAAGTCCATCTCCGCATGTCGTACCGGCGAGAAGGAGACGATGCCGAAGACGTGCTTCAGCTTGACCGCTACCGCTTCGTAAGATTCGCCGTTCAGCTGGATATACAGCCTGCCGAACGTCTGGATCAGCTTCGCTGCCGGGAAAGGCGCGACGACGCGCCGCACCTGCTCCACCATTCGCTTCTCGAATTGCTTGCGGTTGCGTCCTTTTATCGTAAACTCGCCAAAACGAATCAATATCATGTCGGGTACCATCATGTGGTTTCAATCCTTCCTTCCTTGCGTTCGAGCGGCGAGAGCGCCGCTACCGTATCCCGGAGCGCGCGCCCGAGGCCTTCGACCGCTTGCTCGTCATGCTCGTCGCCGAAGCTCACCCGGATGCCGCTTGCAGCGACGGCTCGCGGCATCCCCATCGCCTCGAGCACCCGGCTAGGCTTGCTGCTCTTGGAGGAGCAGGCCGATTGGGTCGATACGAGGAACCCTCGTTCCTCCAGCATGTGAATCACGACTTCCGGCTTCATGCCGGGGTAGGAGAAATGCACGATATGCGGGGCCATGACGATCCTGCCCGACTCGTCCAGCACGGCATCCCTTCCCGATAGCCGAAGCTGGGGAATGTCATTCAGAAAGCCGACCAACCGCCGTCGCAATTCGCTCATCTTCCGGAACCGTTCGGGTTGCTCCTCCATCGTCATGCGGAATGCTTTGGCCGTGGCCACGATCGCGGGGACGTTCTCCGTCCCCGGCCGTCTCCCGCTCTCTTGGCCTCCGCCGGCAAGAATCGGAGCGAGGGCGACGCCTTCTGCGGCGTACAGCAAGCCGCAGCCGCGAGGCCCGCCGATTTTGTGCGCGGAGGCGGTGAATAAGTCAATGCCCCATTCCTGGAGAAGGACCGGGAGTTTGCCGGCGCTCTGCACCCCGTCTACATGGAAAAGCGTCCGTCTGCGGCCGCGGAGCAGCTTCCCAATCTCTTCGATCGGCTGAACCGCGCCCGTTTCGTTGTTCACGTGCATGACGCTCACCAAAATCGTGTCGTCGGCAAGCGCCGCTTCCACCTGCTCCGCATCTACGCCACCATCCTCGTTCGCCGGCAAATACGTCACCCGGAACCCTTCCGCTTCCAGCGCGGCGAAAGCTTCATAGACCGATGCATGCTCGATGCGGGTCGTCACGAGATGCCGGCCTCTTCCTTTATTTTGCCGCGCCGCGCCGAGGATAGCCATGTTGTTGCTCTCCGTTCCGCCGGACGTGAACGTCCAGTGATTCGCCCCGGTGCCGAAGGCATCCGCGATCACGGCTCGCGCCCTAGCCAGCAGCTTCGCCGACTCCAGCCCCGCCCGGTGCAGCGAAGACGGATTCGCGTAATGCCGTTCCATGACTTCCGCCATCGTGCGGACGACTTCTTTCTTGGGGGGCGTGGAGGCGCAATGATCGAAGTAATGCATGGATGGATCCCCTCCCTTATGCAAGGTGAAACGGCTATCGCCATCCTCTGGAGGCGCAGCGCGTTTCATTCCGGTGAAATATGAGATCATTTATAAGCGTGAAACTTATAAAACTCATATATTATAAAAAATAAAGAAAGACCACGTTCCGGCGCATGACGCGAACTTGGCGCGCTGCGCGGCTGACGTGATCCTCCTGCTTACTCGGACTCTAATCCTTACGCCGTATATTCGTTCAATGCGCCGAGTACCTTGCCGACGTATTTCTGCGTTTCTTTCGGCAAATTGCCCATTTGCGCCGTGAAGTCTTCGTTCGTCTTAATGCCGGCGCGGTCGACTCGTCCCGGACCCGCATTATAAGCCGCTAACGCCGCTTTCTCGTTGCCGTCATACTTCTCCAACAAATACGCCAAAAACTTCGTTCCGCCTTCGATATTCTGCTGCGGATCGAAGGAATCCGTTACGCCGAGGCCTCTAGCCGTTCCGTCCATCAGCTGCATCAAGCCTTTCGCCCCCGCATGGGACTCTGCATTGGCATTGAACGAGGACTCGGTGTCGATGACCGCTTTAATTAGCGACGGCGATACGCCGTGCTTCGCACCTGCCTGATTAATGAGATCGTCATACGCCGCGTTCGAGCCGGCGGATACCGGGGCCGAGCTCAACTCCGTGCCGCCAATGTCCGAGACTCCCTGCAACGCCGAGGAGCTTCCGTAAGATGCGGCTACGAGCGGCTGTAGAAACATCGCAGAGGTCGACTCGTTGTTCAGCGCCCCCGCGTCCGACAAGGCGGATAGCGCGGCGCTGTTGTCGGAGCTCGACATCAGTTGCTGAAGCACCGCATTAAACATGGATGCATTATCGGACGCGCCGGTCGCGTTAGCCCCGTTTGCGTTCAGGTTCGTCGACATTTGAAGTTGAAGCAGCGTCTTGAGCACGCGCGGATCGATATTCATTATTTCGCCCCCTCTGATCGGTATGTCAGCGATATGGATGATGACAAAGTCTGTCCTTATTCTACATTTTTTCGCGCTTGTCCGCTAGTCGTATCGGTCTTTTTTTATATGGAAAAGCCGGCGGGTATCCCCACCGGCCTTCATTCAGGTTAACGCATAATATAGAGGAATGAGGACGAGATAGGAAGCCGCCGCGATGAGTCCCAGCGTTATCGACCAAATGCCGAGCCCCCGGCTGCCTTGACGAAAAGCGACGAATCCGATGAATGCGGCGGAAAGACCCAGCAGCACCGGCCAAACGAACCACGACATGATCGCGATGATCAAGCCCGTCCAACCTGCTGCCCTGCCGGCGGAACGCGTCGCGCGCGCGCTTTCTTCCCGGCTGCGGGACGACCTGTTCAGACCGGTCACCGGCACGGCGAGTTCAGCCGCCATTTCTTCCTTGAAGGCATTCTTGTCCGCGTGGTCGCACCGCTCCATATGCGGGCACGTCTCCGTATCGTCATATGGGCTGTATTCCCGTGTTCGATCGCGTTCCATCCGCTATTCCCCCTTCGGCTTAAAGGTATGGCAGCACGTCGTCGCGGAATCCGCCGCCTTGTCGTGATGCAGGAAGCCTTCCTCCGCCATCTCCGCGCCAAAATCGGAATGCGCATGCCGGTCGATCTCCACATGGATCTCATTCGCGTTGCACTGATTGCCCCGACCCCAGAATGAACAGTTGGACACGCTGCAGCTTACGCCATTCGGCATAAATAAATCACCCCCGTCATCAAGTTGCCCTGATGCGGGGGTGCGTTATGACTGTTTATTTTTGCCCTTGCATTCTGCGTGCCGTCATGTAGTCGTTCTCATAATAAGCGAGGTCGTCGCGCAGCTCTTCGTAAATTTTGGAAACGGAAAGCACGATATCGCGCGCAGGCCGTACCGGCTTGCTGCGGAATCGGATCGCGTCTTGACCCGTATATGCATAGCGTCCGTCTTCGGAGTAGCATTCGTTCTTCGGATAGAAAAAGGCATTCACGGATTGATGATACACTTCGTACAACGCGCGTTCGGCAAACTCGATATCAAACGTTGGACGTCTCAGCGCAACGCCGAGCTTCTCGACGGCCACTTCCGAGAATACGAGAAGATGACGAAGGTCGGATAGCAACCCTTTATAAAAAAGCTCTGCTTCATTGCTTTCATCTTCTGCGGCAAGCTGTGGAAGCGCGTGTGCGTTCAAGAACGTTTCCAATTGGCCAATCGCTTGCTTCAGTTTCTCCCTGGTTGATTCGCTGAGCGGTTTCACGTTTGTCGATGGCATAGGTAGATCCCCTTTCATTCTCCAAAACAAAACTTCAAGGCAACAACATAGTACCACAAAATGCTGGGGGATGGTACTCCCGTTTGCGCCGGATAACCGTATAATTTCATGGTCTGGGCTGAATGTTAAGCGTGAACGAAACCGATCAGGACGGCTTCGAGTTCATTTTCCATCACATTATAGGGATAAAGGAGCCTGATTACGCATGCGACGCAAATGGATAGGCTGGTTCGCCGCGGCCGCGGCCGTTGCTTTCCTCATTCCGATCACGCCTTGGTTCGGCGCGCCTACGGACAACGACGGCAAACTGAAGGGGCTGCAGGCCGATCAAGTCAAAACGCTGAACGCGCACCGCGAGCACTCGATGAAAATCCGCACGGTTCAGGAAGACATGAAAGCGACGGCGATGTTGTGCTCGAGCGAATGCGGCATCAATTTCCGCAAGCTGATGACTTCATCGACCAAAGGAAAAGCGAAATCCGAGCATTTGCGCCACATGATGGAAATGCATAAACAGATGGTCTACGTGCAATGGCTGCAACACGGCGACACGACGACGCGGGGCGTCGTCCCTTACGCGCAGTTTCCCGACATGCGCGAAGCGCTCGCTACCGCGCGGCTCCATCTGCAACAAGGCAAAGAATACCACTCGAACACGATCGAACCGGGCGGACATCGTTACGTCGTCATGACCGTCCCGAGCTATCGCATGAAGGGCGACGGCATCGTCGGCATCATTCGTCAAGACTTGGTCAACAACATCGGCATGCACCAACGCCGCAACTTAAGGCTCGTTCCTTACCCGGCCGAGGGCAAATACAAAATCGAGTCGGTTAAACCGAATACGATGCAGGACACGACGGTCGACAGCGGCGAGGACAACGGCAATGCGAGCCATTACCATATTAACGAAGTCGTGGTCAAATTCCGTCAAACGCCAACCGAAGACGACCTTGCCCGAATCAAGCGAGATCTCGAGGCGCAGTTCATCCGCAAGCTCGGCTATACGTACGTCATACGCTCTTCTCAGAAGCTGACCGAAGATATGATGGCGTATCTTAAGAAAAACTGGGATCCGCTGTATGTCGAGCCGCATTATTTGTATTTAACCAATGATACGGCCGACAACGCGAATCGTTCCATCGTGCCGAACGACGTGCTGTATTCGGATTATCAATGGAATCTGCCTTCCATTGAAGCCGAGAAAGGCTGGAGCGTCTCTAAAGGTTCCGGCGTACTGATCGGCGTGCTCGATACTGGCGTGCAATTGGATCATCCCGATCTTGCCGGCAAGCTGGCCGAAGGCAACAATATGGTGACGCCGGACTCGCCGCCCGACGACGACGTCGGTCATGGCACGCACGTCGCCGGCATTATCGCCGCGAACGTGAACAATAACGAAGGCGTCGCGGGCATCTCTTGGTTCAATAAAATTTTGCCGGTCAAAGTGCTCGATTCAAGCGGCGCAGGATCGACGTATTCGGTGGCGGAAGGCATCATCTGGGCCACGGACAACGGGGCCAGAGTGATAAATATGAGCCTGGGCAACTATGCCGAAGCCGAGTTCTTGCACGACGCGATTAAATACGCCTATGACCACGACGTCGTCCTCATCGCCGCCAGCGGCAATGACAATACGATTCGACCGGGCTATCCGGCCGCTTATCCGGAAGTGCTCGCCGTCGCGTCGACCGATCCGGACGGGGCCAAGTCGTCCTTCTCCAACTACGGCGATTATATTGATGTTGCCGCGCCGGGCGCGAGCATTGCCAGCACCTATCCGGGCAGCCAGTATGCCGCATTATCCGGCACGTCGATGGCGAGTCCGCATGTCGCGGCGCTTGCCGGCTTGATTCGATCGCTCAATCCGGAGCTGACGAACGTGGAAGTCATGGATATTATGCGCAACACCGCCAAGGACCTGGGAGACCCAGGGAAAGACCAGTACTTCGGCTACGGGCAAATCGACATCGTCCGCGCCCTGAAAGCCGCGAAAGAAACGGCCGTATCGCTGCAGCGGTTCCCGCAAATGGTGGAGCGTCGGCTCGCTCAGTTGAGCGCGGAGAACGGTTCGAGTCCTAAGCACGGGTAGCAGCATGAAATAATCGGATGCATGCAAAAAAGGCTGTCCGCGTCGCCGAAGGGTTCCTTCGGAAGCGGGCAGCCTTGTTCTGTTTAATTGTGTTACGGAAAGTTTGCCGTAAGCCGGGTTCTGTTCTTCCGGTGGTCCGAACGGGAACAACCCTCCCACCATTGAAGCGACAATCATCTATCTAGGCCTGCCATTGCTGACACGCTCAAGCGACACACCCGAACGCTCCCCGGGCAAGGGCGCGCGTAAACGCGCTGCGTTCTCTCGGTCTTGCTCCAGATGGGGTTTACCAGCCCCGTTGTCGCCAACGGCGCTCGTGGTCTCTTACACCACGGTTCCACCCTTGCCTGTGCCAGCCTTGCGGCCGGCCATCGGCGGTCCATTTCTGTGGCACTATCCTTCGGCTCGCGCCGACTGGACGTTATCCAGCATCCTGCCCTATGGAGCCCGGACTTTCCTCTCGCGGCCGAAGCCGCCAGCGATTGTCTGTCAAACTTTCCGGTGCTTAGCTAGTATACACGGAATGGTGGCGAAGCTCAAGCGGGTAACGATTGGCGGAACCGCCTATCCTATGCCAACTACACGAAACGGAACACCTCGGTCGAGATGTCCGAGGCCACCGCCACGGTCGCGTATTTGCGCGCAGCCAATTGTTTGCCTAGCCATTCGGCCACGCGAGGCTTCATGATTTTCTCGATGTTATGGCCGGGATCGACGATCGCAAGCCCAGCAGCCAACGCGTCGTGCGCGGTATGGTAATCGATATCGCCGGTGACGAGCACATCCGCGCCAGCGAACAGCGCGTGGCGGACGTACCGCGCGCCGGAGCCGCCCAGCACCGCGACTTTGCGGACCGCTTGCCCCGACTCGCCCACGGTGCGAACCGCCGGGACGTCGAACGCCTTCTTGACGCGATCCGCGAACTCGCCAAGCGTGGTCGATTCCGCCAATTTTCCGACCCGGCCAAGGCCGAATGTACGGCCTTTCAAATCCATCGGATAAAGGTCGTACGCGACTTCCTCGTAGGGGTGAGCCTTCAACATCGCCTGCACGACGCGCTTCTGCACGCTTTGCGGCACGATCGTCTCGATGCGCATCTCCGCGACGCGCGCAAGCGTGCCCTGCTCGCCGATGAACGGATCGGTCCCGTCGCCGGGGACGAACGTGCCCGTGCCTTCGATGTTGAAGCTGCAGCAGCTATAATTGCCGATCTCGCCCGCTCCTGCTTTCCATAGCGCCTGCAGCACCTGCTCGTGATGATCCTGCGGTACGAATACGACCAGCTTATTCAACTTGTCCGTATGTACGTCTTCGAGCGCCGCGCGCTTCTCAGCGTCGATGCCGAGCATATCGGCCATCCAATCATTGATGCCGCCTTCGGTTACATCGAGGTTCGTGTGCGAGATATACACCGCGATATCGTGTTTAATGAGCTTCTCGTAGAGCTTGCCGGCCGGCGTGGACGTATCGAGCTTGGCCAGAGGACGATAAATAATCGCATGGTGGGCGATAATCAGCTCCGCGCCGATTCGAATCGCTTCCTCGACCACTTCGTCGGTCACGTCTAGCGCGATCAGCACTTTCGTGATGTCCTTCTGCAGCGTGCCCAGCTGAAGGCCGATCCGGTCATTCTCCACCGCGTAATGTTTCGGAGCCAGCTGCTCCATTAATTGGATGACGGTTTGTCCGTTGGCGTACATGCGAGCACCTCCTGGATTTGAGCGATCTCTATCCTGAATGCGGCTTCCTTCGCGCGAGCGTCCGGCGTATCCGAGCCAGCCATCTGCGCAAGGATCCGCTCCAGCTTCCCGATTTCCAGCTCCCACTTCTTATGGAGAATACCGGTAGGCTTCCGGAGCAAATGCGGCCCCATGCGGTAGAGCCAGTCCGTCCACATCGCCGATTCCGAATCGAGCTTGCTCAAGAAAGCCGGATCATATAGACCCGCGTTCTCAACGTCCGCGGACGGCGATAACACGGCGTGCAGCACTTCATAGAACCGGCCATCCTCTTCAAGCACCGTCTCGTCCGTCAACGTCCAGCCATGCCGCACTAGCCAGCGGCGAACGAATTCCTCGCCCACGTTCGGCTGAAGCACGAGTTCGCGGACGCCTTCCAACTTGCCGGCGACCCTACCGGCTTCCAAGATATCGGCCATGAGACTGCCGCCCATTCCCGCGATCGTCACCGTATCAGCCTCGCAAGGCTGAAGTACGGACAAGCCGTCGCCTTGGCGCACCGAAATAACGGCAGTCAGCCCGGCGCTTGCCGCCGCTTTGCATGCCGCTTGGTAAGGCCCCGCATTCAGTTCGCCCGCAATAGCGGACGGCACTCTGCCGCTCTGGACGAGATAGACCGGCAGCAGCGCATGATCGGAGCCGATATCCGCCGTGCGCGAACCGGGCGTGACCCGATCCGCGATTGTTTGCAATCGTTTCGATAACTTCATCATGCTTATGCAACCCACGCAATCCATTTTTTTCGCAAGGCGAAGAGCAATCCGCCTTCCACCACGATTTTAACGATTAATTGTATTTGAAACCAGCCTTGCTCCTCCATGAATACCGCCGTATACAGCTCCGGCATCAGCCACACGATCGCGGCGGTCGCCAACAGGACCGCGGCGATGCTCTTGGACCATCGATGGAAAAACCAGCTGCACCAGCCGAACACGATCGACAGCGGCAGCCAGAAAATTTGCACCTCGTACCACTGCGGATCGTTCGCGTTGCGGGAAATCAGCAGGCCGTAAACAAGGAACGACGCGATCCATCCTCCCAGATGCAGCAGCGGAATGCGCGCGAATATGCCGACCGCCACCCAGAACAACGAGCAGATGCCGAGCCAACCGACCTGCCAGCCCCACTTCTCCAGCCCATGGAGCTGCAGCATATAGATACCGGCGCCGAGCATAAGCAGCATCCCGACCCCGATCAATCCGATGCCGGCCGCCTCGTTTTTATCCCGAAAACGTTGGCCAAGCAGCAATAAAATGAGGACAAACGAGGCCGTTACCCCAATTTGCAATAGAGGGTGAAAAGCGTTAAAATGAAGTACAACGAAACAGATCAAGGAAAAAATGCCAAAAGCAAGGAGCCAACTAAGCCCGGAAGCCGTTTTAATGGCCTTCACCGCTTTGCCCGATAAATAGACGGGTTCCTTCACTTCTCCCGTCTCGAGATACAAGTTGAGCAGAAAATCGCAGTAATGCTCCGGGAGCAGCTTGCTCCGCTGCCAATGCTCGATTTCCCGAATGATCGTTTTACGACGCTCCTGATCCATGTAAGTCTTCCCCTCGTGTTAGCGCTGCCCTTGAAGGAAAAGGGACCTCGCTGCTTGCATGCAGAGGGGTCCCCTTTCGATTATTCCAGGAAATCTTTCAGTCGTTTGCTCCGGCTCGGGTGACGCAGCTTACGCAGCGCTTTCGCTTCAATCTGGCGAATCCGTTCGCGCGTAACGCCGAACACTTTGCCGACTTCCTCCAGCGTGCGGGTTCTGCCGTCATCCAGTCCGAACCGCAGGCGAAGCACATTCTCCTCGCGCTCCGTAAGCGTATCGAGCACATCCTCCAGTTGTTCTTTCAGCAGCTCGTAAGCGGCCGCATCGGCTGGCGCGAGCGCCTCCTGGTCTTCAATGAAATCTCCCAGATGCGAATCGTCTTCTTCGCCGATCGGCGTCTCCAGCGATACCGGCTCCTGCGCGATTTTCATAATTTCGCGTACCTTCTCGGTGGACAGGTCCATCTCCTGCGCGATTTCTTCCGGGCTTGGCTCGCGGCCGAGCTCCTGCAGCAGTTGTCTGGATACGCGTACGAGTTTGTTGATCGTCTCGACCATATGAACGGGAATCCGGATCGTGCGCGCTTGGTCCGCAATGGCACGCGTGATCGCTTGGCGAATCCACCATGTCGCATACGTACTGAATTTATAGCCTTTCGTGTGGTCGAACTTCTCGACCGCCTTGATCAGGCCCATGTTGCCTTCCTGAATCAGATCAAGGAACAGCATGCCGCGGCCGACATAGCGCTTGGCGATACTGACGACCAGACGAAGGTTGGCTTCGGCCAGACGGCGCTTCGCTTCTTCGTCGCCATGCTCGATCCGCTTCGCGAGTTCGACCTCGTCGTCGGCGGAGAGCAGCGGCACGCGGCCGATTTCTTTCAAATACATCCGTACCGGATCATTGATTTTGATGCCTGGCGGGAGTGCCAAATCGTCATCGAAATTGAAGTCGTCATGCTCGCGTTCTTGGTCGTCCCCCCCAATGCTCGGGCGGTGATCTTCGTCGCTCTCATTTACCACTTCAATGCCGTGATCGTCGAGCTGCTCGAAGAACTCGTCGATTTGTTCCGGATCTTGATCAAACGGGGAAAGCTTCTCCATGATATCTTTGTACGTTAAAGTGGATCTTTTCTTCCCCTGTTCAATCAGCTGTTCCTTGACAAGATCCAGCTTCTGTTCAGCATCCAATTCAGTATGTTGATCGTTCGCCATAATACGACTCCCTCCCCCCTAGAAATATAAGCCTACCGTTGCTTCATATTGCGTTCTAGGGTATTGATCTCAATTCCAATTCTTGCAGCCAATAACATGTCGCCGGAGCGCTCTGCTCGCACCATTTCTTCTCTTTTCCGTTCGATCTCCCTCTGCAGCGGCACTTTGCGAATTTCTCGGATAAAGTCCTCCAGCAGTCCCTCGTCGAAAGGGAAGTGATCCTCTGTCATCAGGATCGAAGCGGCTGTCCGTTCCAGACGATCGTCTTGGAGCGAGGCGATAAACCGGCTGACATCGGGATCATGGCCTTGCGCATAATAAGCGTATAAATAAGCAGCAAGCGCTGCGTGATCCTCTACGTTAAATGCGTCTCCGAGCTTGTCGTGCACGGCCTGGGCAACTTCGGCATCCTGCAGCATCCGGGCCAGCAGCCTGCGTTCGGCGGACTGGTAAGCCGGCAAAACCGGCGGAGCTTGCGGGATTGCGGGCGTATTGGGCACACGACGGTTTTCATTCCTACCAGTATTCCACCAATTGTCGTTATTATCCCTTTGCGGTTTCATTTTGTAAGACTTTTCCCGGTGATGGAAGACGTCCTGTTTGAGCACCTCAATAGATATATCGAATTCCCGGGACAAATCTTTGAGATAGATTTCCCGTTCAATCGGGGAGTCCAGCGCGGCGATGATGCCGGCCGCTTCGAGCAGGTAATTTTTGCGCCCTTCTTCTTCTAGGAGTATATGGTTTTTCTTGGCATATATTAGCTTAAATTTCGTGGCTGACACCGGATGCTCGATCATCTCGCGCATGAATGCGTTCGCGCCATGTTTCTCGATATATTCATCCGGATCCATCCCTTGCGGAAGCACAGCCACTTGTACTTTAAGCCCCGTCTTCTCGAGCAGCGGAATCGTCTTGAGCGCGGCGGCCATGCCCGCATTATCGCCGTCGTAACAGATGATGGCTTCGTCCGCGTTCCGCTGAAGAAGCGATGCATGCTCCTCCGTCAGCGAGGTCCCCATGGAAGCCACGCCGTTATTCACCCCGGCGCTCCATGCCTTGATGACGTCCATATACCCTTCGAATAAAACAACTCGCCGATGCTTGCGCATGTCCACTCTCGCATGATGGAAATTATACAAGTTCCGGCTTTTGTTGAACAACCGCGTCTCCGGCGAGTTCAAATACTTCGGCTGCCCTTCGCCCATGAGGCGTCCGGCTAACGCGATCGTCTTGCCCTCCCGGCTCCATAGCGGGAACATAATGCGCTCCCTGAACCGATCCACGTAGCCGCTTCCGTCCTGCTTGGCGATAATCAATCCGCCCTTCTCCATAAGGGCCAAATCGAATTTGCGCTGATCGAGAAAACGAACCAGCGTATCCCATTCCCGAGGCGCATAGCCGATGTTGAAGTGGTCGATCTGCTTGTCGGTGACGCCCCGATTGCGTAGATAAGCCATGGCCTGCTGACCGTGCGTCGTGTTCTTCAACAAATAGTTGTACAATTTGGCGGTCAGCTCGTGCGCTTCGATCAATTTCTCGCGCTCGAGATCCGCCGGCGATGGGGCTGCATCGCTCGCCGTCCAATCGAAGGGGATGCCAGCCTCCTGCGCCATGACTTTCACCGCTTCAGGGAACGAGTATTCCTCGATTTCCTGAATAAACTTGATGGCGTTGCCGCCTGTTCCGCATCCGTAACAGTGAAAAATTTGTTTTTCCGGCGTGACCGTGAACGATGGCGTACGCTCGGAATGAAACGGGCATAGCCCTTTCATATATTTCCCCTGCTTGGAAAGCTGAACGTATTTGCCCACCGTATCTACGATATCATGATGCCGAAGTACCGCTTCAATGACGGAATCCGGTATTTTCTCGTAAGCCAATGAACTTCACCTTCATCCAAAATGACACGTAATACTATTCGCTATTGTTCACCAATCTCCTGCCGATGGAGCAAAACTTTTGTCAGCTTTTGCTGAAACCGGTAACGATCCTCGTCCGTCATCGCCTTGGGTCCTCTCGTTTTGCCGCCGCTGCGGCGTCGCTTGGCAAGCTCATGTCGGCGTTCCATCAGAAAATCGATATTCCGCTCGTCATACTCTTGCCCGCGCGGCGAAAGCGCGGTCGCGCCTTTCGCCAGCACGACGACCGCAAGACCGAAGTCCTGCGTTATCACGATGTCTCCCCTTCCAACATGGTTGGCTATGTAAAGGTCGACAGACTGATCGCTTCTGTCGACCTGAACGACGCGCACCCCCGGCTCGGCTTCCAACCGATGATCGAACGAAGCGATCATCAGCACTTCCACCGCGAGCGTGCGCGCGACCTGCACGATTTCCCGTTTGACCGGACAAGCGTCCGCATCCACGACTATAAGGGGTTCAGACCTTGTCGCCACTCTAGGTTCACCGCATTTTCTGGTAAAGTACCGTACTATTATATACGGCAAAGAACAAAAAAATCCTGCTTGTCAAGGGCACATTACAAACTTTCTTCGCAAAAAATGTTAGGACGATTTCACGATGCTTTCCATGATCAAACTAGCCGTCTCTTCAACCGCCCGATGCGACACGTCGATCACGACGCAGCCCAGCTTCGTCATGATTTCGTTCGCGTGCGCCAGTTCTCGTTCGATCCGGGTCGGCGTGGCATACGCCGCGCTATCCGGCAGACCGAGCGCCTTCAGCCGTTCCTTGCGAATGACGTTCAAATAATGGACGCCGATCGTAAGCCCGACGATCTTCTCCTTCGGAATGCGGAACAGTTCGTCCGGCGGCGTGAGCTCCGGCATGAGCGGCACGTTCGCGACTTTAAACTTCTTGTGGGCCAAATACATCGAGAGCGGCGTCTTGGACGTGCGCGAGACGCCGACGAGCACGATATCCGCTTTCGTGATGCCCGTCGTATCCCGCATGTCGTCGTATTTGACCGCGAATTCGACGGCCTCGACCTTCCGGAAGTAATCTTCGTCGAGCACGTGGTTAAGCCCGGGTTCTTGGCGGGATTTGCGTCCGGTCTTCTGCTCGAGGCTGCCCACAAGCGTGCCGAGCAAATCGATGGCCGGTACGCCGTGCTCCTGCGCCAAGCTATCCAGGCACTCCCTTAGCTGCGGGAGGACGAGCGTGTAGAGAATGATGGCGCCTGCTTCCTTCGCCAGCTCGACGATCCGCGCGGCGGCCGCTTCGTCTTGAACGAAGGGCGCCCTGCGAATGTCGGCCGAGATCGGATGGAACTGGGCGACGGCCGCCCGTACGACGAGCTCCCCGGTATCGCCGGCGGAATCCGAAACCACATAGATGATCACTTCAGCTTGCGTACTGGCAGCCATAGCATATCCTCCTACCAAACCAATTTGGACAGATCGGCGATTCGCGACGTTTGCTCCGCGATCAAGGCAAGCGTGGCCAGCCGGTTCCCGCGGACGTTCTCCTCTTCAGCCATTACCATTACACGGTCGAAATAACCGTTAATCGCATCTTTCAAAACAGATAGCTCGCGGAGCGCGACGGCCGAGTCCCCCGCTTCCAGCGCGGCGTCTACTTTCGGCTTCACCACGTTGAACGCTTGGTACAGCGCATGTTCGACCTCTTCGGCGAACAGTTCCGGATTCACTTCGCGCGTCGTCGCCTTCGCGGCCAAGTTGCCCACGCGCGTCAGCGCATCGACGACAAGCTTAAAGTCGGCTTGACGTTCGCCTGCCGCGGCAGCCGTCAGCGCGGAAGCGCGGTCGATCGCGTGACGCAAATCGCCATAGCCGGCAGCCATGACCGCGTCGATGACGTCATACCGGATACCCTGCTCCGAAAGCACGTTCTTTACGCGCAGGCCGAAAAATTCATGCAGGTCTTTACGAATGTCGCCGGCTTCGCGTTTCAAAGCGCGTCCTTGATGCACGTCGAGCGAAAGATTGAACAGCGTATCGAGCGGCAGCTTCAAACCGTGCGCGAGAATGATTTGCACGATGCCCGCGGCTTGGCGGCGGAGCGCATACGGATCTTGCGAACCCGTTGGAATAATGCCGATCGAGAAGCAGCCTACGATCGTGTCGATTTTGTCCGCGATGCTCACGATGGCGCCGACGAGCGAGCTCGGCGCGCGATCGCCCGCGAAACGCGGTTGGTAGTGTTCATTGATAGCCTGCGCGACTTCGGCGCGCTCTCCGGCCTTGCGGGCATAGTCCTCGCCCATGACGCCTTGCAGCTCCGGGAACTCGTAGACCATCTGGGTAACGAGATCGAATTTGCAAATCGCGGCCGCGCGAGTCACGTCGTCCAGCATGCGCGAGTCTACGCGAAGCGCGTCCGACAATTTGCTCGCCGTTACTTGAATGCGCCGCACCTTGTCCGCAACCGTCCCAAGCTCCTCGTGATAAACGATCGCCGCAAGCTTCGCGAGCGCGTCGTTGATCGCCAGCTTCTGGTCCTCTTCATAGAAGAATTTCGCATCCGATAGACGAGCGCGCAGCACCTTCTCGTTGCCTTTGGCCACCTGCTCGATGGACGTGCGGTCGCCGTTGCGAACCGTTACGAAGAACGGCAGCAGCTTGCCTTCGCCGTCCAACACCGGGAAGTAGCGCTGATGTTCGCGCATCGACGTGATGAGCACCTCTTGCGGAATGTTAAGGAAAGTCGGATCGAAAGTGCCGAACAGCACGTTCGGATATTCGACGAGGAACAATACTTCCTCCAGCAAATCTTCCTTGACCGCGATATTCCAGCCTTTGTCGGCCGCTAGCGACGCGATCTGATCGAGAATCAGCTGCTCGCGTTCCTCGACGTCGACGATTACTTGCTGCTCTCTCAGCTTAGCCTCGTATTGCCGAGGCTCGCTTACGGGCGTCTCGCCGCCCAGGAAACGGTGGCCGCGCGTCGTATTGCCGGTATGTACGCCCGTAATCTCGAACGGCACGACCTCCGAGCCGAATAAGGCGATCATCCACTTGATCGGACGGACGAATTTCAAATCGTACGCGCCCCAACGCATGTTTTTCGGGAACGACATCGACGTCACGATACCGCTCAAGCCTTCCGGCAGCACTTCGCTCGTTACGGTACCGATGCTGCTCTTGTTCGCATACACGTATTCTACGCCGCCGAGTTCTTTGAAGAAGAAGTCGGCCGGATCAATGCCTTGACTGCGGGCGAATCCCAGCGCCGCTTTGCTCCAAGCGCCGTTCTCGTCCAGCGCGATTTTGCGCGACGGGCCCTTCACTTCTTCGCTCACGTCGGCTTGCTTCTCTTCCACGTCTTGAATGAGGATCGCCAGACGCCGCGGCGTCGCGAAGGCTTTCACGTCGCCGTGAGGAATGCGCGCGTTCTCCAGCCATTTGACGGTCTTCTCTTTCAGTTGGTTCATCGCTCCGCGCACGAAACGCGCCGGCACTTCCTCAAGTCCAATTTCCAGCAGTAAATCCTTAGCCATTTGCGCTCACTCCTTTCTTAAGCAGCGGGAAGCCGAGACGCTCGCGCTCTTCCAAGTACGTCGCCGCGCAGGCGCGCGCCAAGTTGCGAACCCGCATAATGTAACCCGTGCGCTCCGTGACGCTGATCGCGCCGCGCGCGTCGAGCAGGTTGAACGTATGGGAGCATTTGAGCACGTAATCGTAAGCCGGGAAGACTAGTTTCTGCTCCATCGTCTTCTTCGCTTCATCCTCGTACATATTGAACAATTGGAAGAGCATCGTCGCGTCGGAGGTCTCGAACGTATACTTGGAATGCTCGTACTCCGGCTGCTTGAACACGTCGCCGTACGTGACGCCGTCGACCCACTCCAGATCGAACACGTTCTCTTTGTCTTGAATGTAGGAAGCTAGACGCTCCATGCCGTATGTAATTTCGACCGCGACCGGGTTCGCGTCGATCCCGCCGACCTGCTGGAAGTATGTGAACTGGGTAATCTCCATGCCGTCCAACCATACTTCCCAGCCCAGGCCCCATGCGCCGAGCGTCGGCGATTCCCAGTTATCCTCGACGAAACGGATATCGTGATGAAGCGGATCGACGCCAAGGCGCTTCAAGCTCTCGAGATACAGCTCTTGAATGTTGTCCGGAGACGGCTTCAGGATGACTTGGAATTGGTGATGCTGGTAGAGACGGTTCGGGTTCTCCCCGTAACGACCGTCCGCAGGGCGGCGCGAAGGTTCGACGTAAGCCACGTTCCACGGCTCCGGCCCGATCGTGCGAAGGAACGTCATCGGGTTCATCGTGCCGGCGCCTTTCTCGGTATCGTACGGCTGAACGAGAATACAGTTTTGCTCCGCCCAGAACTGCTGGAGCGTCAAAATCATGTTTTGAAAATTCATCTCTCGCGTAACTTCCCTTCTTCGTGGTATGGGGTCGTGCTTGGTCATCAGACTAGCTGCGGGCGAGGCGAAACGACTCCGTCCTCTAAGCAAAAAGCTCCCGTCCCTATGTCCAATGAACAGACATAGGGACGAGAGCATATCTCCCGCGGTTCCACCCTACTTGGTTCCCATGCGAAGCCGCGCGACGCCAGCTTGTCCGAGAACCCGCTTTCTTTCCTGCTTGCCGGACTCCGGAGCGCCCTTCGCCGATTGATCTAGACCGGGCTTGCACTATCCCCGGCTCGCTGGCCACGCGACCAAATCGATTACTTTCTCCCTCATTGCCCGTATTCATAATGCCTTATCATAGCCATATTTGGCCAAAAAGTCAACTTGGGACGAAACCGCTACTCCATCGTGTACTTGTCCAGCTGATCCAGAAACGAGCGCGATTTGAGATTCAACCCGACGTGCGTATCCATCAGCTGCCGCATCGCCTGCTTGAGCAGCTTCTTCGTCTCCGGCTTAACCTGCACTTGCCCCATCCGCCTCATATCCATCCGGCGATACAACCGCAGAAGCTTAAGGGCGCCGTCCGTGAGCTGCAGCGCTTGCGGATCCCGGTATGAGCAGCGGCTGCACAAGACGCCGCCTGCCCGTGCGCTGAGCGCCATCGAACCGACGACGTTGCCGCAGGACGCGCACGTCTCGAAGTCCGGGGCATAGCCGGTCAACTCCAAGATTTTGATTTCGTACAACTGAATGATGATTTCCGGGTCCTTGCCTTCCTGGAGAGCCGCGAAGCAGCTCTTCAGCTGTTCGAATACATAGGCGCCCGCCTCCTCTTCCTGCAGCGCGCGATCCGTCAGCTCTGCCGCATAAGACGCATAGGCGGTAAGCTCCAGCCCTTCACGCAAAACATGGTGAGATTCGATGATCTCACCATGCGTCAGCGTGCCTAGGCCGGTATTACGGAAAAAGATGAATTCGCCGTGCGTGAAAAGCTGGGCCAGCGAGCCGTGCCTGCTTTTCGCCTTCTTGGCCCCGCGGATGATGACCCCTGCTTTGCCCTGCGTATTCGTCAACAACGTGACGATTTTGTTGCCTTCCCCGTAATCGATGCTTCGGATAACCAAGCCTTCGACCCGATATTGCATGTGCCTCTCCCCTTAACCGGCCGCGCGAGCCGAATGAGCGGAAGAGGCGTTCGATCCTTACGGCGCAAGTTCCTCCGCCGCTTCGACCGCGGCATCCAGCTCCGCCTGGCTCTCCGCCGAGCCGGCGGCCGATAATTGATCCATTTCCTTATAGAGCAAAAAAGCGTCTACGTCTCCGGTCAGTGTAAAATACTTCCACGAAAAATCTCGCACCCGTATTCCCCTCCGTCAATGGAAATGATCTAGGGTCTTAGGTTGCGATAATTGTCCGCGAGCTATCCCAAGCATAAATTGGTTAGATGAACCGGTCCTATGACGCCGGCCGCGCTAGTCGTTGCGGAAACCGAGGTCCTTCAGCATCCGGTCTTGGTTCCGCCAATCCTTCTTCACCTTGACCCACAGCTCCAGAAACGTGCGGGACCCGAGAAGCAGCTCGATATCCTTGCGTGCCTGTTTGCCGACTTCCTTCAGCACCGCGCCTTGCTTGCCGATAACGATGCCCTTCTGGGAATCGCGTTCGACGAAAATTACGGCTCCGATATGGACGACGCCATTCTCCTGCACTTTCATATCCTCGATGGCGACCGCGATCGAATGCGGCACTTCCTCGCGCGTCATATGCAGGATTTTCTCGCGAATTAGCTCGGCGACGACGAATTGCTCCGGATGATCCGTCACTTGATCGGCCGGATAATACTGCGGTCCTTCCGGCAAATACTTAGTCAGCGTCTGCAGCAAGGTGGAGATGTTGTTGCCCTGCAGCGCCGAGATCGGCACGATCTCGGCGAAGTCGTGCAGATCTTTGTATTCCGTAATCAGCGGAAGCAGCGCCTCCGGCTGAATCTTGTCGATCTTGTTCATGACGAGGAAGACCGGCGTCTTCACCTTCTTCAACTGCTCGATGATGAAACGGTCTCCGCCGCCTAATCCTTCGGCCGCGTCGATCAGGAAGAACGCCGCGTCGACTTCGCCCAGCGTGCCGACCGCAGACTTGTTCATGAAATCGCCGAGCTTATGCTGCGGCTTATGAATACCCGGCGTGTCCAGAAACACGATCTGATAATTGTCCGCCGTATATACGCCGTGGATTTTGTTCCGCGTCGTCTGCGGCTTGTCCGACATGATCGCGATTTTCTGTCCGATCATCTCGTTGATCAGCGTGGACTTGCCTACGTTCGGCCGGCCGATAATCGCGACAAAGCCGGAACGGAACGGTTCTTTTTTGGAGGGTTGGTTCATGATTGCGTTTGATTCCTTTCGTCTTCCAATGAAAATGCGCCCGGCAGCAGTTCCGTGATGGTGGTGATCCGCCAGTCGCCTTTCGTGTTGGTCATAATGATCGGCATGTCCGGCGAGCACAGCTCCGCGATTACTTGGCGGCAGACGCCGCATGGCGTAATCGGCAGGTGCGTCTCTCCCGTCACGGCGAGAGCTCGGAACGAGCGCGGCCGATGGCCGTCGGCGATGGCGCGGTGAAGCGCCGTACGTTCCGCGCAGTTGGTCGGGCTGTAAGCGCCGTTCTCGACGTTGCAGCCGAAGTGAATGGCGCCTTGCTCGTCCAGCAAGGCGGCGCCTACTTGAAAATTCGAATACGGCACGTACGCGCGCTTCCGCGCTACGAGCGCGGCTTCGGCGAGTGCCCGCCACTCGGCCGGGAGGTTGTCCTTATGTCCGGCTTGAGGTTGATTCATGTCCATCTCTCCATCCGAGTTATGATTACAATCCGAACTTAACCGCCAGATGCGGCAAAAACAGGATTGCGCCTATAACGACGGCTGCCGCCGCGATCACGAGGACGGCGGCGGCGGCGGTATCTTTGGCGGCCTTGGCTAGCGGATGCCGCTGCGGACTCGCCAAGTCTACGACGCATTCGACGGCCGTGTTTAGCAGCTCTGCCGCCAGCACGACGGCGATCAGCAGCGCAAGTACGGCCCATTCCAGTCCGGTGAGACCAAGCCAGAAGCCTGCGGCCGCCGCAAGCGCGGAGGCGATCCAATGAATCCGCATGTGGCGCTGCGTTCGCGTCGCATAGCGCAACCCTTCGACGGCAAAGCCGACGTTTTGCCAGAAACGGCGCATTAGCGCGTGAGACCGACCTGGGAAAGCACCGCTTCCTGCTTCCGGGTCATGACCGCTTCGTTCTCGTCGTCCTGGTGGTCGTAGCCGATCAGGTGCAAGAAGCCGTGCACGAACAGAAACCCGAGCTCGCGCTCCAGCGAATGCCCGTACTCTTCTGCCTGCGCGGCGGCCCGTTCGACCGAGATGATGATGTCGCCCAGCATGCCCTCGAGCGGCACCTCTTCGTCCTCGCTCTCCACCTCGTAGACGATATCCAGCTCCTCGTCCGTCACTTCCTGAATGGCGAACGACAGGACGTCGGTCGGACGGTCGATGTTCCGATACTCGCGGTTGAGCGAATGAATTTCTTCGTCCGTGACGAACGTCAGCGAAACTTCGCCGTCTTCAATGCCTTCCGCCTGCGCCGCCAGCTTCAACAGCTCTTCCAGCTTGCCGACGAATGCTTCCGGCAGCTCGACCTTCTCCTGTTCGTTGCTCCAATCCAGCTGTATGCTCATGCTAGTCGCTCCTTTGATTTGACCTCTTCCGGGTATTCAATCCGGGAATGGAAAATGCCGATGACCGTTTCCTTCAACGTCTGCGCGATCTTGTCCAGCTCCTTCAAGGTCAAGTCGCAATCGCTCAGCTGCCCGTCATCCAGGCGTCCTTTGATAATCTTCGCGATCATCGTCTCCACCTGTTCCACGGATGGGCTGCGCAAACTGCGGACCGCCGCTTCGACCGAGTCGGCAATGCCGACGATCGCCGCTTCCTTCGACTGCGCCTTCGGCCCCGGGTAGCGGAAATCATCCTCGGTAAAGTCGGGATCGACGCCCTCCTCCTCCGCCTGCTTGACCGCCTTATGGTAGAAGAACGCCAAGAACGTCGTGCCGTGATGCTGCTCCGCGATATCGCGGATCGGCTTCGGAATATTATGCGCCTTCAGCATTTCGACCCCGTCGCGCGCATGGGCGATAATGATCGATTTGCTCAGCTTCGGCTCGATATGGTCATGCGGATTTTCCATGTTGGACTGGTTCTCGATGAAATAGCTCGGCCGCTTCGTCTTGCCGATATCGTGGTAGAACGAACCGACGCGGCATAACAGGCCGTTCGCGCCGATCGCTTCGGCCGCCGCCTCCGATAGATTGCCGACCATGACGCTGTGATGATACGTGCCCGGCGTCTCGGTCAACAACTTGCGCAGGAGCGGATGGTTCGGATTGGACAACTCGACCAGCTTCAGCGCCGAGAGAATGCCGAACGACACTTCGAAGAAAGGCATTAGTCCGATAACGAGAATCGAAGTCAGCAGTCCGCTCGCGAACGCGAACGCTACCGTCAGCACCAGTTCGCTCTTCTGCGGCAGCTCGCCGAGCATGACGATCGCGAGCACCGAGGCCGAACCGAACAGACTCGCCATAATGCCTGCCTTCAGAATCGTCGAACGCTGGCCCGCGCGATGAATGCCGAAGATCGCCGCGAACGAGACGACGGCAATGACGAAGCCGAAATTAAAGTCGAAAATCGCGTCCGTGCTCGTATTAAAGATTACGCTGCCGGCAATCGCGAACAAAAACGAGCTGACGACCGCAAGGGGCACGTCCAACAAAATCGCGATCAGCATCGCCCCCATGGCGGTCGGCGCTAAATAACCGACAAACGGCATCGTATCCGTTTGCGTCAACTGAACGATCTCCATCGCCAGCAGATTCAGCAGATAAATCAACCAAAGCATGACGAACTGGGCGTTGCTGTATTTGGCCCCGCCGGGCGTGGCGCCTTTCTCCATGTAACTGTAGATGACGATGACGAAGAGCAACGATAGCAGGAGCAGTCCGAATTGCGGCCAATACGTCTTCTTGTCCTGCAGCCAGTTGAAATCCGAAAACATCTCGTAATTCTCCAGCGTGACGATATCGCCCTTCTTGACGACGACGTCCCCTTGCTTGATCATGACCGGCGGCGTCTCTTCCTTCGCCGCAACCTTCGCCTCGTTCGTCGCTTCCTTGTTCAGGAACCGGTTCGGCATGATCGCGAAACGGGCCAGTTCCTGCACGATCTCGCGCGATTTGCGGTCCGTCAGCGTGCTGGCGTTGACGAGCTCGGCCACTTTCGACCGGGCGGTCTCCGCGTCGCGCAAGCCTTCGCCCATCAGCTTCTTCACGATCACGACCGCCACGTCGCGCATCTCCGTCAACTGCTCGGCGCTAAGCGACGGCAGCTTGTAATACGTCTCCTCCGGCAGGCGGTACGCCTGATCTTTGGCGCCCTGCGCCATGTCCTCCAGCAGCGTATCGTTGTAGGCGTCGTTGCCGCGGTTCAACTGCGCGAAACGGTCTACGTAATCATGATAGGACTGCGGAATTTCGCTGCGATAAATATTCACTTTGTTCTGTTCCGTGACCTGGTCGTCTTGGTTCAACTGTTCGATCCGCTTGAAAATCTGTTCCAGCAAGGCATCGCCTTTCAGACTAACGACCGTATAGAGCGGTTCAACCTGCTCGGCGGCAAGTTCTTGCGCGGCGAGCGTCCGTTTCTTGTCTTCCTTCGCGTTCGGGGCGATGACGTCCCGGTCGCTGCGCTTGCCCGGTTCGATGTCGTAGGTCGTCGGAAGAACATGCGGCGCAAGGCTGAAGTAGAATAATACGACAAACAGAAGCAGCAGCACCCAACGTACCGCCGGGCTGTGCTTCCAGCTGCTTAACATGGTGATCTCCTCCTGCGATGGACATCCCCCAGTTAGGAATATGGAGTCGCCCTCGCGACCCCTATCCCTTTATATGATCGGTAACGCGCTGATGCTTGAGGGGATCGAACAACTTCGGCTTTCGCGGGCGCATCCGAATGAAGGATTATCCCGCGCCGGCTGCCGGCGCGGGATAATCCGTCTACTTCTCTTCGGCGTCCGACTGGTACGCCATAATTATTTTCTGCACGAGCGTATGCCGAACGACATCCTGATCGGTGAAATGAATAAATCCGATTTCCTCTATGTTCTTCAGTATGCGCGACGCCTCGATTAGCCCCGAGTTTTTGCCGCGCGGCAAATCGATCTGCGTAACGTCGCCCGTCACGACCATCTTCGAGCCGAAGCCAAGACGAGTCAGAAACATCTTCATCTGCTCAGGCGTCGTGTTCTGCGCTTCGTCGAGGATGATGAAGGAATCGTCGAGCGTCCTGCCGCGCATGTACGCGAGCGGCGCGACCTCGATCAAGCCGCGTTCGAACGCCTTGGCCGTCTGGTCTGGCCCGAGAACGTCATGGAGCGCATCGTAGAGCGGTCTTAAGTAAGGATCCACCTTCTCTTGCAGGTCGCCTGGCAGGAAGCCGAGATTCTCGCCCGCTTCGACGGCGGGACGGGTCAGCATGATC
Source organism: Paenibacillus methanolicus (assembly GCF_008124765.1). Taxonomy (GTDB): domain Bacteria; phylum Bacillota; class Bacilli; order Paenibacillales; family Paenibacillaceae; genus Paenibacillus_Z; species Paenibacillus_Z methanolicus. Next base: position 605,553 of record NZ_VNHS01000002.1, read on the forward strand.
TTCTTAACCGAGCCTTCCTTCAGCGCCGCAACCGCGAGCACGACCGCCAAATACGTCTTGCCCGTACCCGCCGGGCCAATGCCGAAGACGACATCCTTGCGTTTGATCGTCTTGACGTAATGACGCTGTCCGATCGTCTTCACCCGGATCGGCTTGCCGCGGAACGTCGTCGTGATTTCCGCTTTGAACAAATCCAGCAGTTGATCCGCCTGCAGCGTCCGCGCCAGCTCGTAAGCGTACGCGATATCGCGCTCCGACGGCGTGTAGCCGCCCCGGACAAGCTGCTGCAGAACCGTATAAAGCTGCTCGAGGGAATCCACCTCGGGCGCGGGACCGGAGAGGATGATCTCCGCATCGCGCGACATGATGTCCGCGCTCGTCTGGTCCTGAACGGACCGTAAATACTTGTCCTGCGGGCCGAATAGCGCAAGCCCTTCCGCCGCGTTCGCGAGCGGGATCTTTACTACCTTCGTCTCATTCAGCAAAAAGGCTCATTCTCCTTGCATCTGTACTAACGGTTGCTCCGCCGCTATCGATTGTTCGACTTCAAAAAGCACTTTCATATAAACTTTACCATTCTCCGTCTTTTCATGCAAAATGTTTTCCGCGCGCACGACCGCGTCCGCGCCCGCTTTCGACAGAATATCGGCGCGCGCCTGGTTCAAGCCGATCGTCTTCGCCTCGGCGGCGGGGACCGGAATTTTGTCGAGGCGCACCTCGCGGATCGTCTCTTTGATCCGGCCAAGCGGCAGGCTCCAGGTCCGATATGCGGCCTGCTCCTCGTGACGGATCGTCTCGAAATATTGATACGGGATCTTCCCGTAGCCGCTTACCTTGAGCGCGCGCCCGAACGCGACCCCGTACCAGCGGGTCATCGTCTCGCCCGTGTAGACCTGCACCTTGCGCGTCAACGGGGAGGCGATTTCGTATTCGTGCCATACGAGCCCTCTCACTTTGCCGTGCGCCGGGACGAGCATGTTATGATTCTCGTCGCCGAGTATGCCCGAGATCAGAACATCGCCCCGTTTCACCTTCTGGTTCCGGTTGACGACCGGCCTTCCCGTCTCGGCCTGAATATCGGTGACGACCGCGTCGGCGGCCGCAATAATATGTCGCGGGTCGACTGGCGGCGATGGCGCAGGCTTCGTCGTCTCCACGATCTGAATCGTGATTTTGGTGCCGCGCTTCTCGACCCCGACCCAGGCCGCCCCCGGCAAGCTGCGCGTCAAATCCCGCTGCAGGTCGCTCGTGTCGGGCAGCCGGAACGACCATTGGAACGGGTACAACCCCTGCTGCTTGGCCACTTTCAGAATATGCTCTTCCGATAATTTCTCATTGCCCTTCACGTCGATCGACCAGATCAGCGACGACAGCAAGTACATGCCGACGAAGAATAGGACGAGCCCCGCGCCAAAAAAAAGCCTCTTCTCCACGCGGCGCAGCCAGAACGGCATTCCTTTCCGTCCGGCGACGTGCACGCGGCATCCCGTTTCTTTCAGCAGCGGACGCAGCTTGAAGAAATCGCCGACCGTGACTTGGCAAACAAGCTCCCCCCCGCTTGTCCGGCTGATGGACCATAATTGCAGTCCCTTCGCCAATGCGCGGTTAACCAGCAGCTCGAGCCCTTCGCCGCGGACGCGAATCGTCACGATCCCGCGCACCCACTGCAACCATGAGGCATTCATCGTTACTCCCCCTCTGTTATTCGTTCGGAACCTAATTGGCGCGGCACGCTATTCGCGGACCGATATATGTTTAATCTGGCCTTCGACGAACACCTCTTCGGTCCAAATGGTGCGGATGACAAGGCCATCGCCGATGACTTCGAGTTCGCCTTTGCTGAGCGCGAGCCGTAATTTATCGCTGGAGAAGTGAAGCACGCCGCGGTGGTTCTCGATGTAGAGCTGGCGGTCGCCGATCATGGTCACGCGTGGCAAATCAAATACGACATCCTGCGGCAGATCGAGCAGATCGGCTGCCATTTTGCGGAGTTTGCGGTTGATGCGGCCCATAGTTGGCTCCATGCCCCCTTCCCGTACTGTACCAACCTATGCGCGCGACCTCCGATTCATGACGCTTTTAACCGGCCGCGCAGCCGCTCGCAGCAGGGCGGACATGTCTAAGTAAAAAAATGGCCAGCCCTCTTGAACCGGGCTGGCCAATAGATCATATAACAGCTCTCTCGGACGCTCCGGGCGGCTCTACAGCCGTTCTGGGGCACCAAAGGGCTAGATTAAGGGTTTGGAAGTTGCGTCCGGCTAAGGGCGCCTCAGCGGCTTCTTGGAGCGAGGCGGACCAAGAATCTCCGCCATGACCACCGCCCGCTTCAGATCGTCCGCCTGCGGCAGCGGGAACGAGCCGTCTCGGCGCTCGGAAGTGCGATCCTGAGCCTTCGCGGGCGAATTCCCTCTGCCTGACGGCGGTTTCGATTGAGCCGGCATGTGCCGGATCGGAGGCGCCTTTACCGATTGTCGCGCATCCCGGATAGGCGCCTCAAGCTCCGCGCTCGGCGCGCCGTAAGTTCTGGAGGCACTGTCTTCCTCCCAATCGGCCATGCGCTCCCTTTCCTCCTCGCTGCTTCTGCCGCTTCCTGTCGACTCGGAGCGCGTGGAGGACGAATCGCCCCCGAAACTCGGCATCCGGCTTCCTCCGCCCTGCTTCCGGGCTTTGGAGACCATCGACAGCAGAAATCCGACGACGACGATCACGATATAGATGTTCTCCAACAGCAGTTCGATCAATGTTCTCATGAACGACCGTCACCCCCGTTCGCCGTTAGGCTGCTATCGCTCATCTTCGTCCGTCGGGGCGACGTCGGTCTTGCCGATCGAATTGCGCATTTGCGTATCGGCTTCCAAGTTCTTCAGGTTCATATAATCGAGCACGCCGATCTTGCCCGTACGGAGCGCGTCCGCCATGGCGAGCGGCACCGCCGACTCCGATTCGACGACCCGCGCGCGCATCTCGACGACGCGCGCTTTCATCTCTTGCTCTTGCGCGACGGCCATGGCGCGGCGTTCTTCGGCTTTCGCCTGTGCAATCCGTTTGTCCGCTTCCGCCTGCTCGGTCTGCAGATGCGCCCCGATGTTCTTGCCGACGTCCACGTCCGCGATATCGATCGAGAGAATTTCGAATGCCGTACCGGCGTCAAGACCTTTGCCCAGTACCGTGCGGGAGATGAGGTCCGGATTCTCGAGCACGTCTTTATGCGAATTGGACGAACCGACCGTCGTGACGATCCCTTCGCCGACGCGGGCGATAATCGTCTCTTCGCCGGCGCCGCCGACGAGACGTTCGATATTGGCGCGGACCGTGACGCGGGCCTTGACCTTAACCTCGATGCCGTCCTTCGCGACGGCGGCCACGATCGGCGTCTCGATGACGCGCGGGTTAACGCTCATCTGCACGGCCTGCAGGACGTCCCTACCGGCCAGGTCAATCGCAGCCGCGCGCTCGAACACGAGCTCGATGTTGGCGCGCTGCGCCGCGATCAAGGCATTGACGACGCGATCGACGTTGCCGCCCGCGAGGAAGTGGCTTTCCAGCTGATTGATCGTAAGACCCAGCCCCGCCTTGGTCGCTTTGATGAGCGGATTGACGATCCGGCTCGGAACAACCCGGCGAAGACGCATGGCCACGAGCGTGATGATCGAGATGCGCACGCCGGACGCCAGCGCCGAGATCCAGAGCATAATCGGGAAGAAACTAAGAAACACCGAGACGACGATGATCGCCAGGACGGCGATAATGATAATGGATACCGTTGGATCCAAATTCAACGCGAATTCCTCCTTTTGTTTGCCCCTGCCAAAATTGCTATTGCCGCTAATTTCCCGTACTGTGGCGCTGCACCACGATGCGGGTGCCTTCGACTTTCACGACGACGACGACCGCCCCGGCCGCGATAAAATCCCCCGACGTAACGACGTCGTACCGGTTGCCGTCGATGACCGCCGTACCCGACGGACGCAGCGTCGTATAGGCTTCGCCCGTGCGGCCGACGAGTTCGGTCTGGTTCACGTTCGATACGTACCCTTCCTCCGTCGTCAACCGGTCGCGCAGGATCAACTTGTTCCATATGCCCCGATGTTTGAACCGTTTGGCGATGAGATAGACGATCACCGCGGACACGACAAGCGCGACGGCCAGCGACACGATCGCCGTCTCGATATCCGGCGACGCCATGACGATGCCGGCCACGATCGCGCCCGACCCGAGCAGACCGAGTATGCCGAAGCTCGGCACGAACACTTCGATCACGAGCAGCACGATTCCGATGATAAATAGCATCATATCCTCCATTCCGGCAAAGCCCGCGACGTAATGGCCGAAGAAGTACAATCCGAACGCCGCCGTTCCCAGAATGCCCGGGAAACCGAATCCGGGAATGAAAAATTCGATGGCGATCCCCGCGATCCCGATGATAAACAGCAACGTCATCACGACCGGCATCATGAGGAACCGAGCCAGCTTCTCCGAGAAGGTCGGCGATACGGTAACGACTTCGCGCTCTTCCAAACCGCTTTGCCGCATGACATCATCCAGCGTGTCCGCGGTGTAATCCGCATATCCGACTTTCACGGCCTCCGACGCCGTCAACGTCAAAATGTCGCCTTGCCGCTTAACTTTGCCTATCGTATCCAGCTTCAGCTCGGCGTTCGGGTCGACCATCGCGGCCGCGATTTCCGGATCCCGGCCGTTCAACGCCGCGGCTTCGCGCATCTCCTCTCTCCACATGGAGACGACTTTCGGATTGTCGATCAATTCGCCCGAACCGTCCACCACGGCCGCGGCGCCGATCGTACTGCCCGGCTGCATCGCCAGCTTCTTCGCGTTCAGCGCGATATAGGTGCCTGCCGAGATCGCCTTCCCCTGGACGAACGCGGTCGTCGGCACGGGGCTCGAGCGTACGAGATGTCCGATCGCCTCCGCGCTGTCCACCCGGCCGCCGAACGTGTTGAGCACCAGAATCACCCGCTCGGCCTTCGCCTCCTTCGCTTCCGCGTAAGCCCGTTCCAAATACGACTGCAGACCGCTCTCTACGGATTGCTCGGCGTGCACGACGTATACCGCGCCCGCCGTTTCTTGACCATGCGCCGATGCCGTCAGGATGACGAGGCCCGCCAACAATATTGCCGTTGCCAATAAGCAGGCGCCTGCCTGTCGCCCCATACGCAGCGCCCTGTTAACAGCCATAGCTCCCTCCCCCTCGCGATTGATGTGTCCACTAATACGATAGGATGCCCGTAAGCGTTTCATTCCGAACGAGCCCCAACGAAAAAACACCCTCCCTTGCGGGAGAGTGTTTGGCGGTCAGCCTATGTTATTGCAGAAATTGCTGCACGAGCGAGTTTACTAGTTTACCGTCTGCAAGCCCTTTGACTTTCGGCATAAGGGCGGTCATGACTTTTCCCATTTCCGCTTTCGAAGAAGCACCGGTTTCCTGGATGGTCTGTTGAACGATCACTTTGATCTCTTCTTCGGTAAGCTGCTTGGGCAGGTATACACTAATAATTTCAATTTCTGCTGCGATGTCTTTCGCAAGATCGTCGCGGCCCGCTTTTTCAAATTCTTGGAGGGAATCTTTACGTTGTTTGACTTCACGACCTAGAATATCAAGCACTTCGCTGTCTTCAAGAGGACGCTTCAGTTCAATTTCCTGATTCTTGATGGATGCGCGAAGCATCCGGATCGTCGTCAGCTTGAACTTCTCTTGACTACGCATAGCTTGTTTCATATCGTCGTTCAATCGTTCGCTAAGGTTCATTGTGGAAGGATCCTCCTAAAACTTTCTCTTGCGCGCAGCCTCGGACTTTTTCTTGCGCTTCACACTAGGCTTCTCATAATGCTTGCGTTTCTTAACCTCTGCCAATACGCCATCTTTAGCGATGGAACGTTTGAAGCGGCGGAGTGCAGCATCAATTGTCTCGTTTTTGCGAACTTTTGTTTCAGACACCAGTTTTCCCTCCCTCCGAAACAGACCGTCCAAGAAGAACATACACGGTTTATCAAACTACATTATAGGCTAAAACGAAAGCCTCTGTCAACTTGGACTGCTAATTGATTCTTAAGGAGAAGCTAAGAACCAAGAAGCGGGCCCAAATTCCGACCGCCGACCAGGTGGAAATGCAGGTGATATACGATTTGTCCGCTGTCGGGATTGCAGTTGTTGATCAGCCTATAGCCGGACTCGTCCACGCCGAGTTCCTTGGCAATCTGCCGGGATGCCGCGAAAATTTCCGCCATTACCGCGTCGTCTTCGCCCGTTACGTCGTTCATCGTCGGAATGTGCTTCTTCGGAATGATCAGGACGTGGACCGGCGCCGCGGGCTGTATATCGTGGAACGCGAGAATGCGCTCGTTCTCGAATACTTTTTTGGAAGGAATGCTGCCTTCGACGATTTTGCAGAAAATACAATCCATTCACTTGCCCCCCTTGTTCGCTGTCTTCAGCGTTCTTGACCTATCCTTCTATGATAGCGAAAAAAAGGCGGCTCGTCCAATAGGGGCCAAAAAACCGGCGACCCAAAGGTCCCCGGTCTCCTCACCCTGTCGATTGGGGCTTAGTAATAGTACGGAAGCAGCGACAAACCCAGCAGCGCCGCGAGCGGGAATACTTGACGGTAGAAGCGGCGGCGAGGGAAATACGGATAGGGATAAAGCGGCGGGTAACCGAAACCTGGCAGGAACGCGCGCGGGTCCATGCCGCCGCCGTGGATAACGGCGATACAAACGACTTCGTCGTCGATGTGCTCGACGAAGCCGTCGCAGCAGAAGCCGTCTTTCGTGTGGACGAGCACGTAGCGGTGCATATGGCTTTTGCAGAAATGTTTGATTTCGGGCATTTCCATCGGCTTGGTCGGCGCGACCGGCGCAGGCTCTTGCACCGCCGGCAGCGTCATCATCGGCGGCATGACTTGCGGCATGACCGGCGGCATCATAGGCGCGGTCGGCGCTTTGGCGATCGGCGCCGTCGGCGTCTTGGTCATCGGCGCAGCGGGCGCTGCGGTTACAGGCGATGTAGCGTTGTTCTCCATTCTGAACGGACCTCCCAGGTCGATATCTTGGTGTGCGGCGAGTTGCTCACTGCAGTATGATATTCGCCCGTGGGCAATCGGCTACTGGTTCGGCAAAAAATAGGCGGGCTGAACCGCCGAGTAGAAAATCGGAACGACCGATGCGGCGCGTTTAAGTTTCCCGCTTGGCATGACGCAAATTATGTCGGGTAGGCTCGACCCTATTATTAAACTTCATTCATCTCTATCGAAACGAAATGAGAAAATTCTCACGGAAATCTCATAAACGGCTCAGAATCGTTGGGAATCCTTGGTTTGCGCGCTCTATGTCAAAATCACCCATTTTTCGAGGGTGCTATACTATTGCCAACAAGACCAAAGATTAGCAGACGGAGGGACAACAAGAACGATGCATAACACTCGGCGGCTTCGCAAATATGCAGTAACCGGATTGTGCGCGGCAGCGGGCTTCGTAGCGATGGCCTTCTGCGCTCCCGGGCAAGGACACGCGGCAACGGAAGAATCCTTGGAACTCATCGACTTCGGCAAAGAATATATCGGAACTCCATATAAAATCGGCGGCAGCAGCACGGCATCCGCGTTCGACTGCTCCTCATTCACGCAATTCGTCTTCAAATCCGACGGCATCAAGCTCCCGCGCACCTCGACCGCCCAAGCCAAGGTCGGCACCAAGGTGGATAAAGGCAGCCTCAGCGTCGGCGACCTCGTCTTCTTCAAGACCAATGGCAGGAGCATCAGCCACGTCGGGATCTATGCCGGCAACAACCAGATGCTTCACAGCTCGAGCAGCAAAGGCGTCGTGCTGACAAGCATGAATTCGTCCTATTGGAAGAATAGCTACGTCACGGCTCGACGCGTCAAGCTGTAGATAAGCACCAAGGCGAAACGGCCGTCGCCGTCTTTTGCGGCGCAGCGCGTTTCGTTCCGGAGAAATAGAATATACGTGTAACTTATAACTTCTCATAGTTGAACGAGAACAGAGCGTCCCACTTCAAGCGAGGGACGCCCTGTTTGTTTTTATTCGGCTAACGAGATCACGATGCGCTGCGAACCTGCCGCGGCGTTGACAAGCAGCCCTTGCTCGCCCGCGGCCGTTTGGCCGCCTTCCACGCCGGATGCTTCGGAGATCCCGGCCAGACGCAAGTTCCAAGGCTTCAGCGCGCCCTCCGCCGTAACGACGATTCGGTTGCCGCTGCGCACGGCTTCGGCCGTATAGAGCAGCTCGCCGCCAAGCGTATAGACGGGCGCCTTCGCGCTGGCGCCGTCCGCGAGCTCGAACAGCTCGAACGTAATGCCGTCCGCGTAGTCATAATCCGGTTTCTGGTCGTTCGCGCCGACGGCCAGCAGCGTGTTCGGGGCAACGAGCAGCGGCAGCGTCATGTAGCCGTGCTCCTCCGCATGCCATTTGCCGCCCTCGACCGTCTCTCCGGTCAAATAATTCGTCCATCGTCCTTCCGGCACGTAATATTGCACGCGTCCGTCCGGACGGAAGATCGGCGCCACGAGGAGGCGGTCGCCGAGCATGTACTGAAGATCGAGCGCATGCGTCGTCGGATCTTCCGGGAACTCGAGCACCATGGCCCGCATCATCGGCAATCCTTGCGTCGAGGCTTCCACCGCAGCTCCGAACAGATACGGCATCAGCGCGCTTTTCAGTTTCGTGAAGCGGCGCAGCACGTCGACCGCTTCCTCGTCGAAGAGCCAAGGCACCCGATACGATTCGTTGCCGTGAAGACGGCTGTGCGAGGACAGCAGGCCGAAAGCGACCCAGCGCTTGTAAATATCCGGCGGCGCCGTGCTCTCGAAGCCGCTGATGTCGTGGCTCCAGAAGCCGAAGCCGGACAATCCGAGCGACAGTCCGCCTCGGATCGTCTCCGCCATGGACGCATACGTCGCCGAACAGTCTCCGCCCCAATGAACAGGGAACTGCTGGCCGCCGGCCGTCGCCGAACGGGCGAACAACATCGCTTCGTTCTTGCCGAGCTTCTCCTCCAACACTTCGAAGACGGCTTTGTTATACAGCTGCGTGTAGTAGTTGTGCATCTTGGCCGGGTCGGAGCCGTCGAAGTAGACGACGTCCGTCGGAATCCGCTCGCCGAAATCGGTCTTGAAGCAGTCCACGCCCATGTCGACGAGACGGCGCAGGTGATCCTTGTACCACTCGACCGCGTCCGGATTCGTGAAGTCTACCAGCCCCATGCCGGCTTGCCACAGGTCCCACTGCCAAACGTCCCCGGACGGCGTTTTGACGAGATACCCCTTCTCCATGCCTTCATCGAACAGCGGCGACTTCTGCGCAATGTAGGAATTGATCCAGACGCAGATCTTCAGACCGCGGTCCTTCAGCCGTTTCAGCATTTGGACCGGCTCCGGGAATACCGCCGGATCCCATTCGAAGTCGCACCATTGGTACTCTTTCATCCAGAAACAGTCGAAGTGGAAAACGTGCAGCGGCAGATCGCGGTCCGCCATCCCTTGGATGAAGCTGTTCACCGTCTCCTCGTCGTAGTCGGTCGTGAACGACGTCGTTAGCCACAAGCCGAACGACCATGCCGGAGGCAGCGCAGGCTTGCCGGTCAGCGCCGTATAGTTGCCCAGCACGTCCTTGAGCGTCTCGCCGCCGACGACGAAATACTCGAGCGATTCGCCCGGCACGCTAAACTGAACTTTGGAGACGTTCTCCGAGGCGATCTCGAACGAGACGCGTTCCGGATGATTGACGAAAATGCCGTAGCCTTCGCTCGACAGGTAGAACGGCACGTTCTTGTACGCCTGCTCGCTGGACGTGCCGCCGTCTTCGTTCCAAATATCGACAACTTGGCCGTTCTTCACGAATGGCGTGAATCGCTCGCCAAGGCCGTAAATGCGCTCGCTAACGCCGAGATCCAGCTGTTCCCGGAAGAACGCTTGCTTATCTTTCGTTTGAATATAGGCGGTGCGCTTATGACTCGATCCGGTCGCGTACTTGCCGTAGTTGGTGAAAGCCATGTTCCACGGACCTTGTTTGCTCAGCTTCAAGCTTAAGCCGCCGCTCGTGAGTGTCAACACATCTGCGTCGGTTGCGATGTCCGGCTTAAATCCCGCTTCGGGGAACAGCTCGAAATTCGGGCCGACCGCCTTCTTGCCCGCATGGTGCGTCCACCGTACGCGAATGACGTCCTTGCGCGGGGCGCTCAACTCCACCTGCAGCAGCGGCGCGTTGAGCGTATCGCCTTTGATCTGCACATTCCGGCATGCGGCATGAACCGTGACGCCGTCCGCACTCTCGCGGATATCCCGAATTTCGATCGGGTGATGCATCGTCGTGCCTTCTTTGACCATCCAATAACCGTCGGTAAATTTCATGTCGTATCCCTCCGCGTGTTTATACTATAATCATATTGACTTCGGTAAGCGTTATCTTTAAAAATTTTGCTTATTAATATAAGGATTTTGACATTATCTCATGGAAAGGAGACTGCAATGGACCGAGCGACGCTAAAAGAATCCAGAATACACGGCCATGCGCTGTATCCGCTCAGCATCTATCCGATCGATTGTCCGGCCGATCAGCCGCTGCTCGATTTGCATTGGCATGACGAGTTGGAGCTGCTTCTGGTCACGAGCGGCCAAGCGGTGTTCCGCGTGGATGTGACCGACTACGAGGTGAGTGCGGGCGAGGCGATCTTCGTCGCATCGGGCGACCTCCACTCCGGCTACGTCAAGGGCGAAGCGGCATGCGCCTTCGTCGCGGTCGTATTCCACCCCGATCTGCTCGGCGGCGGCACAATCGATCTAACCCAGGAGCAGTACATTCAACCGGTCGTGCGCAAGAAATGGGCCGTGCCGGTTCATCTGAAACGCGAAGACCCCCTCGCCGCGGACATACTGGACATGACGGAACAGTTAATCGAGCTCAATACGGACAGACCTCCGGTTTACGAACTGACGACCCGAGGGCTGCTGCTCATAATGATGGCCAAGCTATATCGGCTCGGTACTCCCGCCACCGGCGAACGAAGCCGTCCGCATTCGGACGATTATCGGATCGAACGGCTCAAGACCGTGCTCCATTACATTCACGAACATTACGCCGAACCGGTTAAGCTGGGCGATCTCGCCGCACAGGTCGCGATGAGCGAAGCCTATTTCTGCCGGTTCTTCAAATCGATTACGGCGAAGAGCCCCCTTGAATATGTGAACCAATACCGAGTTCGGCAAGCCGCGGTTCTGCTGCGAGAGACCGACAAGAAGACGATGGAAATCGCGCTTGATGTAGGATTCAACAATTTGAGCTATTTTATCGGCGTGTTCAAACAGCATTTCGGCATGACGCCGGCGGCGTACCGGAAGCGCCAGCAGGAACGCGAACCATCGACACCGTAACCAACCAAAAACGACCCGCAACCGGTTCGCTTGATGATCTCAAGCGGCCCGGTTGCGGGTCGTTCGCGTTCGTTCGCATGCCCGTTAGGGCTCAAGTTCGAGTCGTTCCGGCTCGTTCATGATGGCGATCAGCGCTGCGGCGATCTCGATCCATCGCTTGTCCGCTTGCGCCGTAAGCGCTTCGTCGCGCTTCGGGACTTCGCCGTCGTAGATGAGATCGGAGGCCGTCTCTTGAAGCTTGGCATAAACGCCGCCGAGCATCGTAAGGTAGTCGCGCTCGCCGCGCGTCAACTCGCCCTCATGATTACCGGCCTGCTCCAGCCCCAGCTCTACGCCGGCCAGAAAGTCCTTCGGCGAACGCGCGCCGTCTTGTAGCGGCTTGTCGCCCGATGCTTCCGCCTCGGCGAAGAAATACTCGACTTCCGGCCGATCGTCGAACGCGTCGGCCAACCGGCTCTTCGCTTCAAGCCGGCTCGCGATGTCTGCGCTGTTCGTCAGCAGCTCGATCGTATGCAGCACGTCCGCGATATGCTGCTTCGTTTGGTATCCCGCGTTCATGATCGCTTCGCCCCGTTCCGCGCGCTCGTCCTGCGTATGAACGATCGTCCGCGTATACAGAATGACGTTGCCGGTCAAGCTGACGACGAGCAGCAGCAGCAGGACGGGCACGAAATAGGAACGCTTCGGGGAATTGGCTTCGGTCACGATGTATACCTCCACAGTCTCATGGCCGCCGCGGCGGGTTACTTAAAAGTACGAGTTCAAAAAGTCGACTTGCACCGAGAAGGTTGCGTGAAGGCGAAGAAGGAGGAACAAAGTTTAGTCAAACCTAAATGAGCACCGGACTTTAAGCAACCCACACGCAAGATTCGATGCCAAGATACCTCATGATCTGCTTCGCGATCAAATATCGACTTATTGAACAACCTCTGGGGGCCTGACGCGACGGCGGTTCTCCTGTTTACGTTACCTTGTTCGCCCTCAAGATGCAACGGGATGGGTGTGAACAATCGGTTACATCGTCTCGAGCGCGACCGTGCTTCCGCGGCCTGACGGCTCCGCGGCCGTGACGATGAGTCTTCTAGGCAGTCGCGCGCGCAGCTCCGGCACGTGAGAAATCACGCCGACCGCCAACCGGTCGTTATGCAGCTTCTCCAGCGCCGTGATCACCGTATCGAGCAGCTCGGGATCGAGCGTGCCGAACCCTTCGTCCAGGAAGAAAAACTGAAGCGGATATTTGCCGCGCAGCTGAATCTGTCCGGACAGGGCGAGCGCGAGCGCAAGGGAGGCCAAGAACGTCTCGCCGCCGGATAATGTCGACACCGGACGCCGGATGCCGCCGTTCGCGTCGTCGCGAATGACGAAGCCGCCGCCGGAATCCACCTCCAGCGCGTAGCGCCGCTTCGTCAAATAACCTAACCGTTCGGAAGCTGCGCGGCATACTTGAACGAGCTGCTCCTCCGCGACGTATTCGACGAAGGCGTTGCCGCGGAAGACGGATTGCAGCGACTTCAACCGGACGCATAGCGCCTCCATGGACGCCCGCTTCGCTTCGAGCTTCAGCCAGCGTTCCTGCTTCTGCCGCAGCTCTTCGAGGTCGCGTTCCGCCTTCGCAAGCGCGGCCAAGGCGCTCTCGCCCGCGCCGCGCGCAGAATGCAGAGCACCCACGCACGCCTCCCATTCCTCGTCCGTGACGGATCGGCCGTCCAACTGGCCGCGCAGCATCGATATGACAGCCGCAAGCTCTCGCTCCGCCTCGCGGTACTCGGCGATTTGGGCGGCCATCCGCTCCTGCTGGCCGAGCAGCGGCCGAAGATGACGCGCTTCGTCGGCCGTGCCGAACGGGGAGCGCGAGAGCGTCTCCTGCCAAGCGCGTCGGCATTCCTCCGCGCGCTGCGCGAGGGATTTCTCGGACTCGAATGCGGCGATGCGAGCTTCGGATGATTCCCTATGCCGCTCCTGCCCGCGTTCATTAGCGGCCTTAGCGTCTTTCAAACGCGCGCGAATCTCGCTCAGCTCTCGTTCGGCCGCAGCTACGAGCACCGCTACAGGTTCGCCGTCCGTGCAGGCTAAGAGCTGCTCCATGCGCTGCGCCAGCTGGGCGCGCAAGCTGTCCAGCTTCGTTTCTAGCTGCGCGGCGGCCAGCCGCAATTCTTGTTCGGCCCGAAGCTGCGCTTCTTTGGCCGCCGTTTTCTCTTCGATGAAACCGACGCTTTTCTCTAACTTCGCGCGGATCTCTTCCGCGGCGCGTTCACGCTCGTCGAAGAGGCCTAGCTGGCGATGCGCCGCCGCAACATCCAGCTCGTGCCCGAACCGGTCAAACCATTCGGCACGTTCTCTTCCGTATGCGGCCGCAAGGTCGGCTTCCTTCGCGATCAGCCTCGCTTCGACCGCTTGCTGCGCCGACAGCTCGCTCGCCGCCGATTCGCGCGCCCGTTCCGCGCTTGCAAGCGCGGAACGAAACGCTTCGCTTCCTTGCTCGGCCGTCGCGAAGGCTTGATCCAACGCCGTCAACCGCTCGGCGGCGGCGGCCATTTCGGCCTTCGTCGCCTCCACCGATAACTCTGCGGCGAGATTCGACGCCGCCGCCGCTTCGTTCATCCACGAGAAGTACGATTCTGCGGCGTTATCGATCCCGCGTTCAGCCGCTTGATTAGCCGGCATGGATTCCCGAAGCCGTTCGAAGACGCGCTCGGCTTTGGCCAGCTCACCCGAAGACCGAATCACGAGCGATTGGCCTTGCTTCGCCGCCGCTTCCCACGCGGCTAGTTCCGATTCCGCGCCGGCAGCCTGTCCGCCTGCGGCGAGCGCATCGTGCTTCGCGGGATGCGAACAAGATCCACAGACCGGACACGCGTCGCCTTCGCGCAGCCCTTCTGCCAGCCGCGCGGCAAGTTCGTTGCGCTGCTGGCGCCAATATGCCGCACGCGCAGCCTCCATGCGGCCCGGCAGCAGGTCGCTAAACGTCTGCAGGCTGCCCGCAAGCGTCCTGTAACCGTTGACGACAGGAGCCAGCCGACGTAAGGCTTCCGCGATCGCATCCGCGTTCGATTCCGCCGCCGTCTCCGCGCGCGCCAGCGTCTCTCGCGCATGACGGACCGCTTCGGCCCCTTTCTTCGCTTCGGCGGACGCCGCTTCCGCTTGCGCGCGGACGCTCTCGGCCTGAACGAGCATCTTCTGCATCGCGCCGCGGCGCTCGCGCTCGTCCTTGCCAAGCTCGACCGACTTGAGCTCGGCTTTCAGTTCGTTCTGCCGATTGACCGCGCGTATGAGCAGTTCTTCCGCTTTGGCCGCTTGCTCGGCGCTCTCCCGCCGCTGCCTCTGAGCGTCCTCCAGCCGACGCTCGCCGTTCTCGGCCTCGGTTCTGATCGCGCCTGCTTCCGCTTCCGTCTTGCGTGCTGCTGCCAACTCCGCCAAGCGATGCGCCAGCCGCGGCTCCGCTTCGGCAGCGGCCGCTTCCGCTTCCGCCGCTGTCTTGGCCGCGGCGGCTGCCGCGGAAAGCTGGGATTGGTAACGCGCTTCGGCCGCCTTCAAGCGCTCGCTTGCCGCGGCGTGCGCAATCTCGGCCGACTCCAGCGCGTCTAATACCGGCAGCAGCCGCTCCGCCGAGGCGAGACGCGCCAGCTCTCCTTCCAGCGCCGCGACCTGCGGAGCCTGGACGAGCAGATTCGTGTGCAGCTGCTCTTTCGCCCGCAGCGCTTCCTGCCGCTCGCGAACGTGAAGCTGCTCCGCATGATGGCGCTCCGCGGCGGTTAGTTCGGCCCGGGCGTTCGCCGAAGCGGCGGAGGCTAGCAGATGGCGCTCTTCGGCCGCCTTGACGGCCGCCTCGGAGGCGTCGCCCAAGCCAAGCTGCTCCGCGGCCGCTTCGTTCAGCGCGGCTTCGGCCGTTTTCATCCGCTGGTTCAGCTTGAGCGCGAGCCCGTCGCCGAATCGTTCCAGCCGGAATATCCGCTGCAGCATCTGGCGCCGGTCCTTGCCCGTCAATGACAAAAACTCGGCGAACTTGCCTTGAGGCAGCACGACCGCGCGGGTGAAATCCTGCATGCTTAGACCGATGCGCGATTCGACCATGCGGGTGACGTCCGCCAACTTATCGGCATGGACGATCTCGCCGTCCTCGGTCAGCTCGACGAATCGGCTCAGCGTATTGCTGACCGAAACGTCGCCGCCGCGCTTGAACTGCCGTTCCACCCGGTAGCGGCGAAGCTCGCCGCCGCCGGACAGCTCGAACGTAAAGGCGACGGACAGCTGCTTCTCCGCCTGGTTCATAATGCCTTGCGTGCCGTTCGCCGCACGCTCGACCTTGCCGTACAAGGCGAGCGTCATCGCATCGAGGATGCTCGATTTGCCGCTTCCGGTCGAGCCGAAAATACCGAACACGCCCGCTTCGCACAACCTTGCGAAATCAACTTCCTGCATTTCGCGGTAGCTCTGCAATCCGCTTAAACGAAGCAAAATCGGTTTCATTCCGCATCGCCTCCTTCCGCGTCTTCGCGGCCGAAGTCCGCTTCGTCTTCGGCGATCAGTTCAAGGAACAGCCGTATCGTATCCGCATCCGGTTCCGCGCCGCCGGTCTGTTTCGCGAAAAAGCGCCGGAACAACTCCTCGGCCGGCAGCTGTTCGCGCGACCTGGCATCCGCCTCGTCGGCCGCCGCGGTCTCCGGATAGACGGGACGGATATGCACGAGACCTTCGTGCTGCTTGCGCAGCTGCTGAATGTGGGAGATCGTCATCGACTCCGTCATCCAGATATCCAGGTCGACCCATGCCCGCGCGTCCCTTCCTTCTTCGAGCCAGCGGTACACTTCTTCGAGACCGCCGCGGGCCGTCCACTTCACGAGCGGTCTTCCGCAGCGAAGGAGAACTTCGCGCGGCTCGATCACTACGTCGGGCGTCGCATCGAACACCGTAACCGACTTCGCCTGCCCCGCTTCCGAGAAGCTGTACGCGAGCGGCGATCCGCTATAGCGCATGCGCGGGTCGCCCGCGGTCTGCTGCGGGCGATGAAGATGGCCGAGCGCAACGTATTGCGCGCCTACGCGCAGCGCGGACGGATCGACCGTATACGCGCCTCCTACCTGGATCGGCCGTTCGGAATCCGTCTCCAATCCGCCCAGGACATAGATATGGCTCATGGCCAGATTGACCGTATCCGGCCGATAATGCCCGGCAAGACGCGTCATTAAGCGCCCGACGCGCTCGGAGTACGCGCTGCGCAAGGCCGCTTCGTCGGTCGCTTCGCTGAGCAGCTCGCGCAACCGAGATTCCGACGGATACGGCAAGGCCGCGATGACGGCCCGCTCGCCCGTACGGCTAACATCCGCGATTATCGGTTCGGCCGACGGCAAACCGACCAGCCGAATCCCGCTCTTGGCCGCCAGCGGCGACGAGGCGGCCACGCGTTCGGGATGATCGTGATTGCCCGCGATGACCGCTACCGTCCGCTTCCCGCCGTCAGCCAGGCGGGACAGCGCCTCGTAGAACAGCTGCTCCGCCGCGGCCGGCGGGTTCACCGAGTCGTACACGTCGCCGGCGATCATGACCAGATCGATCGCCTCATCGCGCACGATGCCGACGAGCTCCTCGACGAATTCCTCCTGCTCCTCCATGCGGCTGCGTCCTTCGAGCGACCGCCCGAAGTGCCAATCCGCCGTATGCAATATTCGCACCGTTTCCCCTCCGTCCAGGCTGGCCGCACGTCTCATTCGCGCGACCAGCCGACTTTAAAACAGACTTTAAAACATTTGAACGGCTCTCCCGCCGTTTAAGAAAAATAAATAACAAGCGTCCACCGGCCGCCCCAAAATCATGCCGATCGCTTCCGCGTAGAGCTTCATTTGGAAACGATGTTTCTCCGCCGCTTCGGCATAGCGATCCTCGGCGACCCGGTCCGTCTTGTAATCGAGCAGCACGAGTCCGCCCTCGTCCTCGAACAGACAGTCGATGACCCCTTGGATCATGATCGGCTCGTCGCCGGCGCCTTCCGCGGCATCCGGGTACACCCGGGAAGCCGCGAACGCGCAGCTGAACGGCGTCTCTCGCTTCACCCACTTGGCGCGAAGCAGCCGCTGGCCGACAGGCTCCCGGTAGAACGCGGCGACGGCAGCCGAGTCGACGGCTTCCCCCTGCTTCGCCGTCAGCATTTGACGTTCGATTAGCGATCGCAGAACGCCTTTCACTTGCTCCTCGTCCATCATCCCTTCCAGCGGCATATGCTGCATGACCAGGTGATGGACCGTTCCGCGCTCGGCGGCCGTTAGCGACACTTCTTCCATGAACTTCGGCCTGCGCATACGGAACGTAAAGTCGCGTTGATCGGCTACCGCCGCAAACGGCTCCTCGTTCAAAGCGGCGCTATCCTCCGCCGATTCGAGCTCATCCCCGAACGACCATTCCGCCTGCACGGCTTGCGATGCCGCGGCATCGATGCCGACCGTCGCTTCGTTCTCGATCGAAATTCTCGGACCGCGTTCACCTTCGAACGAAACGATATCCCGATCGTACAAATCCGGCACCATCCGCTCCTCCAACATAGGCAGCAAAACCGATTCCTCATCGGCTGCGGGATCCGCGTGCAGCCGCTTCATCTCTGTGACCGAGGTCTTTGCCGCCATAACGGTAGCTCCGCGATAAGGGTAGGACCAATTAAGCCTCCGCTCGATCTCCTCGCCGCTGACTTCCGGCTCCATCACGGGAACGAGATTCCGGACTGCTTGGAGCCGTTCCTCGAAGGCGCGGACGGCCGCTTCGTCAGGCTCGGCCGCTGCCGCCGCCTCGAACCCGAGTACGGACGCGGGGACGACGCCGCTTCTCCAACTGGCGAACGATTCGCCCGACCGCCGGATTATCCCCATACCTGCCGTATCCCCGATTGCCATGTCCGAATCCGCCTTGTCCGCCGCCCCGTCGCCAGTCGCCGCAGGTTGACCGGAACGACCATCCGCGCGTCCCGCGATTCCGTCGTCAACCGCGCCACCCAGGACATCCAGAACGGCCTCTTCTACCGTTAGCCCGGCCGGCTCGATCATCGCTTCCCCGCCGCCAAGCAGATCGCCTTCATAGAGGTCCACCTGAACGCCGCTTCGCATCGCGAGCGGACCGATCCAATCAATAAACCGCTTAGCCTGCGACAGCGAGAAATCGGACAAGCCGCCGTCATCCGCAACGGAGCTCTGCCACCGCTCTAACGTCTTCGCCGCGTCCGGAACCGTTCCGACCAGGAACATTTTCTCCTTGGGCCGAGTGAGCGCGACATACAAGATCCGCATCTCTTCGGCGAGCGTCTCCTTGCGGATCTGTTCCCGGATGGACAAATACGGCAGCGTCGGATACGTCACCCGGATGTCGGTGTCAATGAATTTCGGACCGAACCCAAGCTGCTTGTGCATGAGGAAGGACGCGTTCAGATCTTGCTTGTTGAAAGACTTGCCGAGTCCCGCCACGAAGACGACCGGAAACTCGAGCCCCTTGCTCTTGTGAATGGACATGATGCGCACGACGTCCTCTTGCTCGCCGAGCGCGCGGGCCGTTCCCAGGTCGCCGCCGTTCTCCCGCATCCGGTCCACGAAACGCAGGAACCGGAACAAGCCGCGGAACGAGGTCGCTTCGTACTGACGCGCCCGATCGTATAGCGCCCGCAAGTTGGCTTGGCGCTGCAGGCCGCCCGGCATGCCGCCGACCAGATCGTAATAGCCGCTCTCGCGGTAAATGCGCCAGAGCAGCTCGGAGAGCGCGCCGGCTCTGGCTTCTTCCCGCCAACGCTCTAGATGGACCAGAAATTCGCCGAGCTTCGCGCGCGTCGTCTCCGGCAGCTCGCTTCCCGTCTCGGCGATCCGTACCGCGTCGTAGAACGAGCCGCCATGACCGGCCGAGATCCGGATGAGCGCCAGCTCTTCCGCCGTCAAGCCGGCGAGCGGCGACCTGAGCGCGCCGGCGAGCGGGATGTCCTGGTATGGGTTATCGATGACGCGAAGCAGCGACAGCATCGTCTCTACTTCGGTCGCCTCGAAATAACCGCTGCCGAGCTCCGCGTAAGCCGGAATGCCGCGCTGCTGCAGCTCTTCGATCAGCACCGGCGCCCACTGCTTGTCCGCGCGGAGCAAAATCACGATATCCCGCCAAGCGAGCGGACGCTTGCCGCCTCGCCGACCGTCGAACGGCATGAACGGTCTAGCGGCGCTATCGCCGCCATCGTCCGCCCCCTGTCCGCGCAGCCGCAAAATCTGCTCCGCGATATATCTTGCTTCGAGCTGAACGACTTGCAAATCTTCGGCCGGTTCGGCAGCGCCTTCGCGTTCAACGCCTGTTTCGCCGTTATCCTCGGCTTCATCGTCCCCGGCATCGTCGGACGCGCCGTTGCCCCGGTCAAGCAGCGCGAATTCGATCGCGTAGCGCTCCGGAGGTCCCCCGTCGGATGCGGGCGGATACGACGCGCCGCAGACGAGCTCGGCGCGAGCGTCGTAGTCCATCTCCGCGACGTTCTCGCGCATGATCGCGCGGAACACGACGTTGACGCCGTCGACGACTTCCTGACGGCTGCGGAAGTTGCGGGCCAGATCAATGCGAATCCCGCTCTCGGGAGTCTGCTCTCCGCCCGATCCAACTTCGAACGCGCTTGAGTTGGCCACTTCAGCGCTCGCCGTCCGCGTCGCATCGTCTTCTCCAACTCCGTAAGCCTTGTATTTGCGCAGGAACAAATTCGGCTCCGCCAAGCGGAACCGGTAGATGCTCTGCTTCACGTCGCCGACCATGAAGCGATTGCCCGCTCCGGGCAGCGCGATCAACTCTACGATCGCTTCCTGCACCATGTTCGTGTCTTGGTACTCGTCGAGCAAAATCTCGTCGAATTGCCGCCTGTACTCCAGCGCCGCCGACGATGGAACCGTTAGTTCCGGCGTGGAAGCCGGATCGCGCAGGATTCGCAGACAATAGTGCTCCATATCGCCGAAATCGAGCAGCCCGCGCTCCCGCTTGGCCGCCTCGAACCGCGCGCCGAACGCGATGACGAGCTCGGCCAGCGCGCGCATGAACGGCGCGAGCTCGCGCAGCTCCGCGGCGAACGCATCGGGCGAGCGTCCGAACAGCTTGTCCTTCAGATCGCCCACGATCGTCTTGGCGTTCTCACGAAGCTCCTTCGCCCGTTCCTGGATCGCTTTGTCCACGTCGTCGCCTCGCTGGCTCTTGAGCTTGCCGAAGACCGCGGATGCGAACGCCTCGTGCCACGTCTCCCACGGCTTGCCCGTCACCTGCGACAACAAGCCCCGTACGATCGCCGCATCTTCTTCGAACGTTACGGCATATGCGCTCGGACCGCCTGGCTGCCGAGTCGCGCCCATCGCCTGTTCCAGCTGCGCAATCGCGCCTTCCAGTTCCAGCGTCACGACGCCGCGCAGCCCTTCCACCCAGTGCGAGGCGCCGAGCGCGGCCGCATCCTCAACATCGAAGGACGCGGCCGTCTCCCGCAGCCAAGCTTCCGGCCACGGATTGCTCTGCGCGAAATGGTACAGCTTCATGACGAGACCGTATACCGGCTCGTCGCCTCGTTCGCCGCCGAAGCGGTCGACCAGCGAGGCGAACGCCATTCCTTCCGGCTCGCCCGCCTCGGCCGCCTCGTATCGCTCCTCGAACAAGGCGTCGAGCACGTCGATGCGCAGCAGCTCGGCTTCCGTCTCGTTCGCGATGCGGAAGCCCGGATCGAGCCCGATTAGCGAGTAATACCGGCGTATGACGTCCAGACAGAACGAATGAAGCGTCGTTATCGAAGCCCGGCCCATGAGGGCGAGTTGACGGCGCAAATGCTCGGATTCCGGATTGCGGGCGAGTTCCTTCTCCAGCGCGATCCGAATACGCTCCTTCATCTCCGCGGCGGCCGCCTTCGTGAAGGTGGCCACAAGCAGACGGTCCACGTCGGTATCGGCCGATATTTTGCGAATGATCCGCTCGACCAGCACAGCGGTCTTGCCGGAACCGGCCGCCGCCGCGACCAGTATATTCCTTCCACCGGAGACGATGGCTTTCCACTGATCGTCGGTCCATGTGCTGCCCGCCGGCTTTTGGTTCATCTCCGCGCCGCCGCTCATGGCGTCCCCTCCTCTTGAGTCGTTCTATGTGCCGAAGCTTCTTTCTCATCTTCGGCGCCGGCCGCCAGCATGTCCCACACCTCGTCCTTCTTCGGCTTCGCAAGTTTCGAGAACGCGTTGCCTTCGATGAGCGGATCGAACTGGCATACCGGCTTGTACGCGCAAAATTGGCAAGGCGTCCGGGGCCCGAGCCGGTACGGCGCGATCGAAATGTCGCCGTCCACGATCCGGTCGCCGATGCGCTTGAGCGTCGAACGAACGGATTTGCGCAGCGTTCCCCACTGCTCGCCCGTCGCGACGGACGAGCTGCTATAGAAGCCGCCGTCCTTCTTGAGCGCGATCGGCAGAATGTCCGAGTACCCGGTCGTCAAGCCGCTATCCATCTTGCGGACGGTATCCTCGTCGGCCAGGATGAGACCTTTCAGCTTGAACCGCTTCAAGATGTCCGCGCGCGCCCGCTCCGCCGACATCGTATTGCTCGAAGAGAGCATCGGATTATGCACGTGGAAATAGAGCGCCCCGGCCGCTCTCGCCGGCTGGCCGAGCCAGTCTTCCGAGGCGGACACCAGCACGTCCAAATAAGTGAGCATCTGAAGCGCAAGTCCGTAAGCGACTTCCTCCAGCCTCAGCTGCTTGGCGCTCGACTTGTAATCGATGACCCGCAGCAGCAGGCCGTCTTCCGTCTCGGCGGCATCGACGCGGTCGATCCGACCGACCATCTCGAGCGTGCGTTCGCGAACGAGCGGGATCCGGAGCGACGGCAGCGGTCCGTCGGGACCGAAGCCGATCTCCAACCCGACGGGCTTGAACGCCGCCCGGCGAGCATGTTCGCCCAGAATAACGGCTGCCTGCGCGATAATGTCCCTGAGCTTCCGCGCGACGTATTGATGACGCCTGCTGCTGAACAGGATCTGCGATTGCAGCCGGTGCGCCAACTCGTCGACGACGCTCGCGGCCGCGGCTCGAATCTCGTCGGCGTCTAATTCGCCGAACCGATCGCCGAGCGTCTCGGTCAATTTGCTAAGCGCCGCATGGAACAGCTGCCCGATGTCGGGCGCCGCCAGCTTGAAGACGTCGCGCTCCCGCAGCCGAAGGCCATGGATGACGAAATGCTGGAACGGGCAAGCTACGAAACGTTCCATACGCGACACGCTGCCTCGCAGCACTTCGCCGTACAGCCGGTCTGCCGTATCGCGCGTGAGGAATTGCGCTTCGTTGGCATAATCCAGCGAGTTGACGAGACGCTTAAGCCGGCTCTCCCAATCCGGACGCACCGCATACCAGTTGAACGCCTCCCACCACAGGGGCGCGATCGTCGCGCCTTGCTTCCAAGCGCGGAGCTGTGCGGTCAAGTAAGACAACGTCCGCTGCGGATGCGCGACATAGGAAAGCTGCTCCTCCTTCGGCATACCGTGAGCAGGCTCGATGGCGATCTGGCGCTCCGCGATGCCCGGGAACATGCTCTTCACGTGACGAATCACTTCCGAAGCATGAAGACTTTTGCCTTCCTCGTCGGCGAGCGGATAGCTGATCCACAGATGTCGGCTAGGCGTCGATAGCGCATTGTAAATAAGAAATCGCTCGTCCAGCAGTCTTCGACGGACGCCTGGCGCCATCGCAATCCCGCCGCGTTCCAGCGTCTCGCGTTCCTGCTCTGTTAGAACGCCGTCTTCCTGCATCCGCTGCGGCATGACGCCATCGTTCGCCCCGAGCAAATAACAGACTTTGACCTTGCCCGAGCGCGTTCGGTCCATACTGCCCACGAGCACCTGGTCGAGCGAAGGGGGCACGGCCGCCAGCTTCAAGCTCTCGAGCCCCGTGTCGACCATGCCCGCGAACAGCTCGAACGGGAGCTTCTCGCCGCCGGTCATCTCGGCGAGCTGATCGAGTAGCCCGAGCACGCCGTCCCATAGCTGGCGATGTTCCCGCGACCGCTGCGTATCGCCTTGCGACGCGGCCTCGAGACTCCACTTCTCGAGACGGTCCGGCGCGCCGATCTCGTATAACAGCTTATACAGCGCGACGCACATGCCGCGCACGTCCGGCGATTTCTTCAGCCGCTTCGTGAACCGCAGCAGCGGTTCGACGACCGCTTCGCGCGCGGCTAGAATCGCACGGAAAAGGCGTTGATCGCGCTCCCCGGCCTGTACCGGCTCGCCTTCGAGCGTATCCCGCACGAGCGGCTTCCACTTGTCGGCGTTCAGCCAACGGTTGCCGTCGATGCCCGCCGCGAGCGCATAGTTCTCCAACAGGTCGAACGTCTCGCGGGTCAGCCTGCTGCCCGACGACTCGTCCGGCATGAGCAGCTCGGTCTTGATGCAGCGGAATACCGCCTCGTAACGCCAGCCGCGAACCGCGATCTCGAGCGCCGAGCGGATGAACTCGGACAGCGGATGATGGAGCGCCGCCTCCTTCTGGTCCATGAAGACCGGAATGCCGTAATCGTCGAAGACGGCCTTCAAGTATTCCGCGTAATCCGGCGCATTGCGCACCATAACCGCGAAGTCGTAGTAGCGCAGCCCTTCCGCTCGCACCCGCTCCGTTATATCCCGCGCCACCGCCTCGACCTCTGCCCGGCGATTGGCGGCGGCATGCAGGGACACGCTGCCGTCGTAAATCTCGCCCGGCGCAAGCCGCAGCGGCCGACGGTCGGCGTAATGGCGTTCCGCATGAGCCAACATCGGACGACCGCGGAACCGGTATGGCGGCTCGTCCGGCAGCAGCACCGGATCGGCAACCTCCACCCCGACATTGTCCGCGATTTCCCGCAGCTTCAAATACGTCTCCGCCGTCGGGCGGAATAATTCCAGTTCATGCGGCACCTCGCCGTGGCCGTAGAGCCGATCCAGACAGAGCGTTACCGTAACCTTGGCGCCGTGACGAATGATCGCGGCCAGCGCTTCATACTCCTTCGGCGTAAACCCATGAAAACCGTCGATCCAAAATTGCGCTTGCTTCATGGACGGCGAATCCCGAAAACCGCGGACGAGCCAATCCAAGTACGCTTCGGAATCGACGTACAAGCCCGCGAGTTCCTGCTCCAGCTGCACGCCGACGAGCTGAAGGTCGTGAAGCTTCCGGCTCAGCAGCGCGCTTTGCGGCCCCGCCAGCCCTTCGTCCGCGAATTGCCGCAGACGTTCGTCGTCCACGCCGTACCGCTTCCATTCCGTTAACAGCTCGCCCAGCCGTTCGATAAAGCCATGCTGGCTCTCACTGCCTTGATAGAGCAATAGGTCGCTGCGCAACCGGTTCACGATCTTGTACAACAACATGTTCTTGCCGCTCTCGCTAATCGGCACGAGCGCCGTGCCGCCCGTCTCTTGCATGACGCGGAACGACAGACGCCGGAAGCTGAGCGCCTGCGCGCGAATCGTGCCCGCGACGCCTCCGCCCAGCATCGCGTATTCCGTCTGGAACGTCGCCTGCTCGGGAACGAGCATAATCAACGGCTCGCCGGCCGGTTGCGCTTGAATGCGCTGCCTGATCTCATGCAGGCACAAATGGGTTTTGCCCGCGCCCGCCCGTCCGATCACAAACCGTAGCGTCATACCCTCACCTCATTCTTGTTAGCCGCGTCTACCCGTGAGCCGGCCGATTCTATTCGATTGTTCTATTCTATCACAGGGAGTCTCCTATTTCACGCTGAAATACAAACAAACGTTCGCATTCATGACCGGTAAATCGATGCAGCGCCGGAGATCCCGTGCAAAGAACGGTTATAGCCGTTTTTTCGCTTGCGACCCATTTGGAAATATGAGTTAATATAGATGTCGGGCCCGACGAATACCGCGCGAAAGGAGCTGATTGCATTGAAAAGCGCTGAGGTGATTTTCGCTTAATCGCGAAAATCGTTCCGGAGGAGGCGGCTAACCCCCGTCTCCTTCCATATACCGATACCCGATAATGACAAGGACGGACGCGAGCAGCGCCGTTGCTTGGCCACGATGCGCCATACGTATCGTGATTTTTGCGTTTTAGGCTACACCATTAAACTAAAGGAGGCGGCTAAGCATGGTATGGACCGTAACAACGAC
Source organism: Paenibacillus methanolicus (assembly GCF_008124765.1). Taxonomy (GTDB): domain Bacteria; phylum Bacillota; class Bacilli; order Paenibacillales; family Paenibacillaceae; genus Paenibacillus_Z; species Paenibacillus_Z methanolicus. Next base: position 631,068 of record NZ_VNHS01000002.1, read on the forward strand.
CGTAGGCACTCAAGTTCGATACCCATCCGAGGAGGAGCTTAACCTTGAACTACAAAAATGGAAAAGATGTGCTGCCCCCTAGTTTACTGAAAGAGCTGCAGCATTACATACAAGGGGAACTAGTCTATATCCCGAAACAGACGGAGCAGCGCGCGGCATGGGGCGAGAAAAGCGGCTCGCGCCAGCAATTGACCCTTCGCAACCAGGAGATTTACAGCTGCTTCATCGGCGGCACTTCCGTGACGGAGCTGGAGCGCAAATTCCACCTCTCCGGCGAGAGCATTCGCAAAATCATCGTGAAAGTGCGCCGCACTTCCATTCATCAGGCCAGCGCCCATGGCGCTTACTCATAAAAAAAGGCTTCCCGCCCGCGAATCGATTTCGCCGGTTGGGAAGCCTTTTTATCGTCTACGATCGGCTGCGCACTTCGAATATGCCGAACTTCAAGTAGTGGCCTTCGCCGACGCCGACGATTTGCGGATGGTCCTTGCCCGCCGCGCGCCACTCGATCAATCGCAGGATTTTGCCCGCATCGGCGGCCGCCGCCTGGATCGTCTCCAGGAACAGATCAGGCTGCATGTGGTACGAGCAGCTTGCCGTTACCAGGTAACCGCCTTCGTTCACGAGCTTGAGCCCCTGCAAATTGATGTCCTTGTAGCCGCGCACCGCGCCGGCTACCGCGCTCTTAGTCTTCGCGAAGGCTGGCGGATCGAGAATAACGACGTCCCACGTCCGTCCGCCGCCGCCGAGCGCCTTCGACGTATCGGTCTTCGTCGTGCCGGCCGCGCCGGCGCGAGCGCGTTCCGCGCGCTCCTCCTGACCTTTGACCTGCATCCGCAAATAATCGAAGGCGTCCGCGACGACGAATTCCACTCGGTCTTCGAACCCGTTGCTCGCCACGTTCCGCCGCGCCGTCTCGATCGCGTGTTCGGAGACGTCCAAGCAGGTTACCTTCTTCGCCCCGAATTTGCAGGCGTGGAGCGTGAAGCTGCCCGTGTGCGCGAAGCATTCCAGCACCGTCGCTCCGTCCCAATGCGGGAACGTAACCACTTTGCCGTTGGCATTGACCGGTACCAGTACTTCGGGCGCCGGCGCCGCTCCGGTATCGTCGCCAGCCGCTCCGCCCAATTCGCGCGCGACCGCTTCGCCGCCGGCCGGCAGCTCCTCGCGCATGCGGCGTTCCAGCTTGATGCCGCTGCGCGCGCCCCAGCCGCGCATGAGCGGTTCGATCGAAGCCCGGTTCTCGCGTTGATCGAAGAAATATCCCGTTTTCTGTCCCTCTACGATATCTACTTCCATCAGAAGGCCGTTCTCCCGGATTTCGATGATGCGCGGGCACTCCCCGTACAGCACGCCCGTCCGTTCCTCCAGTCCCTCGAGTTTGCGGACGGAGACGTCGCTCCGCTCGTAGATTCCTTTGGGTTCGAACACGCTAATGAGGGCGTTCACGAGCGCTTCCCGATGCGTCTCCATCCCGAGCGTCAGCACTTGGATGACGAGTACGCCGCCGAAACGGTCGACGATCAGGCCCGGCAGGAAGTCCGCCTCGCCATAAACGAGCCGGCAGTCCTCCCCGTTCACGAAACGGCCGCGGTGCTCCGCGCACTGCCGGAAGCGTTCGGCGAAGAACGCCTCGTCCATCGCTTCGATCGGCTTATAGTCGACAATCCGGACCGCGATCTGGGATTGCGGATTCCAATATCCCGTCGCCAAGTAGCGGCCTTGATGATTCACGACGTCCACGAGTTGCCCCGGCCGTCCTTCTCCGTCCATCCGCTCGATTTCGCTGGCGAACACCCACGGGTGACCGCCCTCCGTCCGCTTCTTTCTTTCTTTCTTCAATATCGCTTTAAGACGCTCCATTACCTTCATCCGTCCTCTCCCCTAATCCCCTTGCAAGACGCCTCGATGCATCCCTGCCGACGTGAGCTTGTCATGCTTGTTTCTTCGACCGCATAAATTGATCTGAATGTTGATTTTACCGATCAAAGGAGTGCAGCCTTATGGTTCAAGACATTCTCCTGCCGATGACGCTCGGCTTCGTTATTTTCCTGGTAGGCATGAAAGCTATGGAACTCGCGCTTCATCAGTCCGTCGGCCGCCATCTCCAGACGATCCTGGAGCGAATGACGGCCACTCCGCTCCACGGGCTGCTCATCGGAACGGCAACAACGGCCGTTCTGCAGAGCAGCACGGCCGTTACGGTTATGACGATCGGCCTGGTCAACGCCAAGCTGCTCACGTTCCCCCGAACGCTCGGCATTATACTGGGCACCAACATCGGCACCTGCCTGACGACGGAATTAATCGGCCTCAACATTAGCAGCATGGCCTGGCCCTTGCTCACCTTCTCCCTCGCGCTCTGGTTGACGACGGCGCTGCTCCGCGAGCTTGGTCTCGGTCAGCTATTGTTCGGCTTCCGAAGCGTTCGGATCGGAGGCGGATCCGCCTCCGGCGCGCCATCCGCCGGCGAGCGCTGGATGCAGGCCGCGCGCAGCGGCTCGGTCATCGGAGGCGGCTTCGCGCTGCTGCTCGTGGGCATGGCTCTCATGCAATCGGTCGGCCCCGCGGTCGAAGCGAGCGGCTTGTTCGACGCCTTCCTAAGCCGTGCGGAAAACAGCGTGTTCTGGGGCATTGCGGCTGGCGCGATTCTAACCGCAGCCGTACATAGCGGAGCAGCGGTCATCGCGATTATCATGGGTCTCGCCAGCGCGCTCGCATTGCCTGTGCCGATCGGCATCGCCATCGTGCTCGGCGCCAACATCGGCACCTGCGTTACCGCGCTCCTCGTCTCGTTCGGCGGCCCCAAATCCGGACGTTTCGTCGCCTGGTCGCATGCGCTGCTCAACGTGGGCGGGGCGGCGCTGTTCGCGCCTTTCACCGGCGAGCTTCAGACGGTTGCCGCTTGGTTCGGCGCCTCGCCCGCCGCGCAAATCGCCCATGCGCAGACGATATTCAATATAGCGTGCTCGCTTCTTGCTCTTCCGCTGTGTTACCTTCCGATGATTCGGCGGATGACTGTCCGTTGACGATCGCCACGCCCGCGCTGGTGCCCAACCGATTCGCGCCCGCTTGCAACATGCGGATGGCGGTCTCGGCATCCCGGATGCCACCCGATGCTTTCACCCCGATCCTGGAGGTGACGGAAGCCCGCATCAGCCGAATGTCGGCTTCGGTCGCCCCGACCGTGCCGAAGCCGGTCGACGTCTTGACGTAATGCGCGCCTGCGGCCTCCGCCACGCGACATGCTTCGGCTTTTTGTTCCTGATTAAGCATGCCGGTCTCGAGTATGACCTTCACGATCGCCGAGCCTTCCACGGCACGGACAACCGACGCGATATCGTGGGACACGACGCCGTATCGGCCTTCGACGACGGCGCCGATCGGCAGCACCATGTCGATCTCGCTCGCGCCGTCCTGAGCCGCCGTCTGCGCCTCGTAGACTTTGGCTTTCGTTGACATCGCGCCCAACGGAAAACCGACCACGGCCGCGATATGGACACCGGTATCGGCAAGCTTCTCTCGGCAAAGCGACACCCATGCCCCGTTGACGCACACGCTGTAGAACTGATGAATGGCCGCCTCTTCGCAAAGCTTGATGATGTATTTCTCCGTCGCGCCCGGCTTCAGCAGCGTATGATCGATAAACTTCGCGATCGGAGTTCCCGGTTCCCATTTCTCTAACATCCGTCGTTAAACCTCCAGGCCGAGCAGCTTAAGCGCCCCCGACAAAATTTGGTCGTTGTTGCTGTACCCCGACTGGCGCTGACGCCGCCAAGCCTCCATGGGCTCAAACCACTCCACGCCGCGAATTTCTTCGACTTGCGCCTGTAGCTTGCCGCCGATAGCTTCCACGAGATAATAGTGAACCTCTTTGTCGACGGTACCTTTGGACTCGTGGTTGTACTTGTACTTAATTTGGTCGATTGGCGCGACGATCATTCCCTGCAGGCCGGTCTCTTCGGCAATCTCGCGAAGCGCGGTTTCCTCCACGGTTTCGCCCGGCTCCATCTTGCCCTTCGGCAGCGAAATTTTGCCGTAACGGTCCTGAATGAGCTGCACCTGCAGAACGCCGCCTTCGCGGCGGAACACCACGCCGCCCGCCGAAATTTCCTTCATGCTCTTCGCCTCCTGTCTCATCCGATAATAGCGCGTATGTAGAGCAAGGATTCCGCCTTCCCTCATGAGGAGACAGAATCCTTGTAGACTCGGGGTATTGCTATTCACGTCGCGCTTCGGCGCGCTAACGCTTGTATGGCATGCTTAGCTGGCTTCGCTGCCGCGCACGGCCGCCGTCCGTTCATCAAGGACGCGAACCAGCTGGCCTTTGCATTCGTTTACGCCGGCTTCGGTTATTTTTACCCGACACAGCTGTCCGATAAGCGCCTCCGAGCCTTCGAAGACGACTTGCAAATAGTTACCCGAATAGCCCATTACAAAGCCGCTGCCCGGCGCGCCTTTGTAGTCGCGCTCCGGAATGACGTCGACCACTTCGCCGATGAACTGCTGCGCGTACGCCAATTGCATCTTCTCGGACAAATCGATCAGCTTGTGGACCCGTTCGTTTTTCACTTCTTCGTCGACCTGTTCTTCCATGCGGGCTGCCGGCGTGCCGGTCCGCTTGGAATAAGGGAAGACGTGCATCTCGGCGAAACCGAGCTCTTCCATGAACTTGTAGCCGGCTTCGAACATCTCTTCCGTCTCGCCCGGGAAGCCGACGATGACGTCGGTCGTGATCGCCACGCCCGGCATCGCTTCGTGCAGCAGACGAATCTTCTCGGCGAATTCGGCCGTCGTATATTTGCGGCGCATCCGCTTCAACACGGAATCGTCGCCCGCCTGCAGCGGAATGTGGAGGTGGCGGCACATCTTCGGCGAACGGTTCAGCACGTCGATCATGTCGGCGTCGATCTGACTCGCTTCAATGGAGCTGATGCGGATGCGCTCCAGTCCTTCCACTTTATCCAAATCCCACAGCAGATCGGAAAGTTTGTAATTCTCCATATCATCGCCGTAACCGCCGGTATGAATACCCGTCAGCACGATTTCCTTGTATCCGGCCGCGACGAGCTGGCGCGCCTGGTTCATGATGCTCTCCGCTTCGCGGCTGCGGGAGAGACCGCGCGACCAAGGAATGATGCAGAAGGTGCAGAAGTTGTTGCAGCCTTCTTGAATTTTCAAGAACGCGCGAGTACGGTCGGCGAAATCCGGCACGTCCAGTTCTTCGAACTCCCGCGTCTTCATGATGTTGCGCACGGCATTGACCGGTTTGCGCTCGGCCTGCAGCTGAGCGACGTAACCCATCAGCTTGTCCCGGTCCTGCGTGCCGATGACCAGATCGACGCCTTCGATCGCCATGATCTCGGCCGGCGACGTCTGCGCATAGCAGCCCGTGACGGCTACGATCGCGTCCGGATTGCGGCGGATCGCGCGGCGGATGATTTGGCGGCTCTTCTTGTCGCCCGTATTCGTAACCGTACATGTATTAATCAGGTACACGTCCGCGGTCGTCGTTTCGAAATCCACCTGCTCGTACCCTTCATTCTTGAACAGCTGCCAAATCGCTTCCGTATCATAGAAGTTTACTTTGCAGCCCAGCGTGTAAAAAGCAACTGACGGCATGTCTGTTAAACGCCTCCCATTTCTCCGGATTCATACATCAGGCAGGCGAGTCCAACCATGGCCGCCGTCTCGGTGCGCAGGATGCGCTTGCCCAAACCGACGATTACGGCGCCCGCCGCTTCGGCTTCTTCGGCCTCGCGTTCGGTAAAACCGCCTTCCGGTCCGACGATCAGCAGCACGCGCGGCGACGCGGCGCGCTCTCCGCTCCGGTAAGCCTGAACCGCGTCGCGAATGCCCGCGCCGACCGATCCGCCTTCCTTCTCGTAACAAAATAATACCAGTTCGTACTCGCCGACCGATTCGATCAGCTTCCGCCAGGAACGGACCGCTTCCACCCGGGGAATCCGGCTGCGGTGCGCTTGCTCGGCCGCTTCCTTGGCGATTTTGCCCCAACGCTCGAGCCGCTTCGCTTCCTTCTTCGCGTCGTACTGGACGATCATCCGCTCCGACTCGAACGGAATGAACGCCGCCGCGCCGATTTCCGTACCTTTTTGAATGACGAGTTCCATTTTATCGCCCTTCGGCAAGCTCTGCGCCACCGTCACGGACCAGTTCGGCTCTCCGCTCATCGGCAGCCACTCCACGATGTCCGCCTCCACCCGGGAAGGCGAAACCGCACGTACGGACGCACGCGCGGTTCTCGTCTGTCCATCGCTGACGAACATTTCATCGCCCGGTTCCATGCGCATGACGCGCGCCGCATGATGGGCATCGTCGCCGGTGAGCAAGACGTCCTGATCGGACATGCTCTCCGGCGTTACAAAGTATCGCTGCATGGTTCGAAATACCCTTCGTCGTAAACTTTAAACCGCATAAAAACTTCAACCTACATCATACACGTTTTATGCCCGCCACGCTAGCACTTTAAACATTTGGCAGACGCCGAAGTTCATATTCACGTCGCGAAATCCCGAACGAATTGATCCCAATCGACCGGGTCGAACATCGGTGCCAACGAATCCCGTATTCCCCAAACAAATTCCGTCGCCTGCGCATAAAGCGGCGCGATCGTAACGGCATTAAGCGGCGGAATAAACACGAGCAGGAGAAAAATAAAGAACCCCCATTGCTCGTTCATGTCCATCCTGTAACGTATTCTCAAAGGAACGAGATCCTGAATAATCCGGTAGCCGTCGAGGGGCGGAAGCGGGATAAGGTTAAACACGAGCAAAATCGCATTGATATTGATTAGATAATAAAAGAAATGAACAAGAGCCTTTCTTACGCCGACCGAACTTGTCTCGAAAACGCCGAACTGGTTGAGCACCAGCACGCCGAGAATCCCGATAACGGCAAGCAGCAGATTGCTCAGGGGGCCAACGGCAGACACGATGATTCCCATCAACCGCGGATGCTTGAATCTCCCCCGGTTCACCGGCACAGGTTTCGCCCACCCGAAACCGGCAAGTAAAATGAGAATGGTGCCGAATACGTCGATGTGAGCGCGCGGATTCAACGTGACGCGCCCCGCGTCGTAAGCTGTTCGGTCGCCGAATTTATAAGCGCTGTAAGCATGCGCAAATTCATGGAGCGAGAACGACAGGACAAGCACGATAAAGATAAACGGGATGTCCTCCAACGGATACCATAAGAAATTCATGCTTCGCCTCCCGCGAGACCTGGGAAGGTTGCCCTTCCCGGCAGGCCGTGAAATTGTGTATACTCTTGGCTACTAAGGACGCACGGCCACGAACGCGATCCAGTCCTGATCCCGCTGGCGGTCTTTGATCGTGAAGCCCGCTTTCAGCAAGCCCGCTTCCACGTCCGCTTCTTTGTTCTTCCAAATGCCCGACGCGATATACGTACCGCCCGGCTTCAGCGCCGCGTATACGTCATCAAGGAAGAGCAGAATGATCTCCGCCAAAATGTTCGCGACGACGACGTCGACCGGTACCGACACGTTCACCGGGCCGCTCTCTTCCTTCGCTTGCAAAATGCCGAGCAGATCGCTCAGATGGACTTGAATGCTGTCCTCCAGCCCGTTCAGCCGCGTGTTCTCCGTTGCCGACGACACGGCAACCGGGTCGAGGTCGAGCGCCAGCACGCGCTTCGCGCCCAGCTTCATCGCGCCGATCGCCAGGACGCCTGAGCCGGTGCCTACGTCGATAACTTCTTCGCCGCCTTGGATAACGGATTCCAGCGTTCGCAAGCAAAGCGCGGTCGTCGGGTGCGTGCCGGTACCGAAGGCCATGCCCGGATCCAGCTCGATAATTCGCTCGTCAGGACCAGGCGCGTAGTCTTCCCACGTCGGCTTGATCGTCAATCGCTCCGACACGCGAATCGGCTTGAAGTATTGCTTCCAAGCGTTCGCCCAGTCCTCGTCGTCGACCAGCGCCGCCGAAATAATAAAATCCCCCGGATCGATATCGAATTCGCGCAGCTGTTCGATGCGCGGCCGGATTGTCTCCATGATCTCCTCCGGATCTGCTTCCTCGTAGAAGTACGCCTTAATAACCGCCTGGCCTTCCGGAATATCGTTCAGCGGATGCTCGTACCATTGGCCCAGCGACGTGTCGCGCGGCTTGTTCAGCGTACCGGATTCTTCAATGGATACGCCGCCGGCGTCCAGTTCATGCAAAAAATTCGAAATCATCTCGGTCGCTTCTTCCGTCGTCTCGACCGTTATCTCATGCCATTTCATCTATGTACTGCCTCCCGAATATGGTAGTGGCGTCCGATTGCCCGTAAGCTCGTCAACCCATCTTCTCTATATTACAACAGAACGCGCCCTGCGCACAAAAAGGCCATGCGCATAAGCCTTGGGCCGGTTAGAACCCTGATAGCTTCGCACATGACCTTTCCACTCTAAAGTGATTCGCTCTCGCGTATCGGACTAATTAAGCTGCGGCGTGCCGCCCAGCTCGGCGATGACATGCAGCACGCGGTCGACTTGATCGTCGTCCACTGTGGCTCGAATCACGCCTTCTTCGCCGGCCGTCACTTCGCGGGCGCGCAGCGCCTGCAGCTTCAGCTCCGCCTCGCGCGTGGAGCCTCCCGCAGGAAAACTGGCTTCGATCTGTGTCGCCACTTCCGGCACGCTCCCTTACGCCTTCTCGGCGCGGGCGTCGGCTGCCGCGGCGCGCTTCTGGGCTTCGATATCGTCCGCATCCGCCAATTCCGCCGAAAATTCCACGTCTTCGTTCTTGCCGATCGGCAAATGGCTAAAGCTGCCTTCCTTAAATTCCTGTTCCGTCATTGTTGCCGCCTCCTATATCGGAATGAACACCAACAACTAGGATGAGCAGCGGAAGGCGAAACTATGCTTATTCGCCGCGCGGATTAGTCCCCGCGGAACGCGCGTTTCATTTTCTCGAAGATCGACTCGTGATGCTCGCTTGTCGACTCCCCGGCTACGCCCGCGAACTGGCGCAGCAGCTCCTTTTGGTCTTCGGTCAGGTTCGTCGGCGTGACGACCGTCACCTTGACGTGCTGATCGCCTTGTCCGTAGCCGCGAAGACGCGGAACGCCCTTGCCTTTCAGGCGGAAATAAGTTCCGGTCTGCGTCCCTGCCGGAATCTTCAGCTTCACTTTCTCGGTCAGCGTCGGGATCTCGATTTCGTCGCCGAGCGCCGCCTGCGCGAACGTCAGCGGCACTTCGCAATAAATGTCGTCACCTTCGCGTTCGAAGAATTCGTGAGATTTCACGCGGATGACGATGTACAGATCGCCTGCCGGGCCGCCTCGCTGACCAGCTTCGCCTTCGCCGGAGAGGCGGATTTGAGCGCCTTCGTCTACGCCGGCCGGAATGCGGACGTTGATTTTGCGCTGACGTTTCACTTTGCCCGCGCCATGGCACGTGCCGCATTTGTCCTTGATGATGCGCCCGGAACCGCTGCAATTCGTGCAGGCGCGGCGGTTGACCATGCGGCCGAAAGGCGTGTTCTGCACGACTTCCTGTTGGCCGGAGCCTTTACATACCGAACAAGTCTCCGGTTTCGTACCCGGCTTTGCGCCCGAACCATGGCACGTGTCGCACGATTCGGTGCGCGGAATCGTAATTTCCGTTTCCTTGCCGAATATCGCTTCCTTGAATTCGATCGTCATCGTATACTGCAGATCGTTCCCGCGCTGCGGCGCGTTCGGATCGCGCCGACCGCCGCCGCCGCCGAAGAACATGTCGAAAATATCGCCGAAGCCGCCCGAGAAGTCGCCTGCTCCGCCGCCGCCGAATCCTTGATTCGGGTCCACATGTCCGTATTGGTCATAGGTCGCCCGCTTGCCGCTGTCGCTCAGGACGTCGTACGCTTCCTTTACTTCCTTGAACTTCGTCTCCGCGTCCGCCGCCTTGTTCACGTCCGGATGATACTGACGCGCCAGCTTCCGGTACGCCTTCTTAATCTCGTCCTCCGAGGCATTCTTGCCTAGCTCGAGTATCTCGTAATAATCCCGCTTGTCTGCCAAAACCCGTTCACCCCGTCCACTTGTTTAACCCGCCGGCCTCTATTGCGCGCATATCGCCCTCAAAAGCCGCGGTCTCTTCTCTCGCCATCCTAGCGGATTCGTCCGAACTCTTCTCGCCAAAAAGATCAGACGAGTGTACGCAAGAAAAAACGTCACTCTCTGATCTTGATTAAAACGGAGGAGGAGCCCGGAAGGGCTCCCCCGTCACGCTTCGATTACTTCTTATCGTCCACGACTTCGTAGTCGGCGTCAACAACATTATCTTTGCTTTTCGCTTCGCCGCCGGCGTTAGCCGCGCCTTCCGCGCCTTGTTGCGCTTGCGATGCTTGCTCATACAGCTTCACGGACAGCTGCTGCACGATTTCGGTCAGCTCGTTCGTTGCCGCGGTGATTTCTTCGAGGTTGTCGGACTCCAGCGCTTTTTTCACTTTCTCTTTCGCTTCTTCCGCTTTGGCGATCTCGCCGGCATCTACTTTGTCGCCGAGGTCTTTGATCGTCTTGTCGACCGAGTACACGAGTTGATCCGCGTTGTTCTTCGCTTCGACCAGCTCGCGGCGTTTGCGGTCTTCTTCCGCGTTCAGCTCGGCGTCTTTCATCATGCGCTCGATCTCTTCGTCGGACAGGCCGCTCGAGGACGTAATCGTGATCTTCTGGCTCTTGCCCGTGCCTTTATCCAGCGCCGATACGTTCACGATGCCGTTGGCGTCGATGTCGAACGTCACTTCGATTTGAGGAACGCCGCGCGGCGCGAGCGGGATATCGCCCAGCGTAAACTTGCCGAGCGTTTTGTTGCCGGCCGCCATTTGACGCTCGCCTTGGAGCACGTGGATCTCTACGCTAGGCTGGTTATCCGCATAAGTCGAGTATACCTGCGATTTGCTTGTCGGGATCGTCGTGTTGCGGTCGATCATCTTCGTGAATACGCCGCCTGCCGTCTCGATGCCGAGGGAGAGCGGAGTAACGTCGAGCAAGACTACGTCTTTGACGTCGCCGGTCAAGACGCCAGCTTGAACCGCTGCGCCGAGGGCGACGACTTCGTCCGGGTTTACGCCTTTGTGCGGCTCTTTGCCCGTCAGCTTCTTGATCGCTTCTTGCACGGCCGGAATACGCGTGGAGCCGCCGACCAGCACGATTTTGTCGATATTGGCTGGCGTCATGCCTGCATCGCTAAGCGCTTGACGAGTCGGGCCAAGCGTACGCTCGACCAGCGAAGCGGACAGTTCTTCGAACTTGGCGCGCGTAAGCGTCGTCTCCAAGTGCTGCGGCACGCCGTCTACCATCGTGATGAACGGCAGGGAGATCGTGGACGTCAGGACGCCGGACAGCTCTTTCTTTGCTTTCTCGGCTGCGTCTTTCAGACGTTGTACGGCTGCTTTGTCTTTGCGCAGGTCGATGCCGTGTTCTTTGTTGAACTCCGTTGCCAGGTAGTCGATGATCACTTGGTCGAAGTCGTCGCCGCCGAGGCTGTTGTCGCCGCTTGTCGCTTTAACTTCGAAGAAACCGTCGCCAAGCTCCAGGATAGAGACGTCGAACGTGCCGCCGCCGAGGTCATAGACGAGAATCGTTTGGTCTTCGGATTTCTCCAGACCGTATGCAAGCGCGGCCGCCGTCGGCTCGTTGACGATACGCAGTACTTCGAGACCCGCGATTTTGCCCGCATCCTTGGTTGCTTGGCGCTGGCTGTCGTTAAAGTAAGCCGGTACCGTGATAACCGCTTGCGTTACCGTTTGGCCAAGGTAGGCTTCGGCATCGGATTTGAGCTTCTGCAGGATGATCGCGGAAATCTCTTGCGGCGAGAAGTCCTTGCCGTCGATCGTTTCTTTGTGGTTCGTGCCCATGTGGCGCTTGATCGAGATGATCGTGCGGTCCGGGTTCGTGATCGCTTGACGCTTAGCGGATTCGCCGACGATGCGCTCCCCGTCTTTCTTGAAACCGACGACCGATGGCGTCGTGCGGTTGCCCTCCGGATTCGGGATAACGACGGCTTCGCCGCCTTCCATTACTGCTACGCAGGAGTTTGTCGTACCCAAGTCAATACCGATTACTTTACTCATAATAAGTGTCCTCCTTCAAGATCTCGATAAGTATAGGTTGTAGTTCGTTAGTTCGCTATATGAAGCGCCGGATTAGCCGCTTACTTTCACCATCGCGGGACGCAGAACGCGGTCCTTCAGGACGTAGCCCTTCTGCACTTCTTCGACGACGACGCCTTCCTCGTGCTCGTCCGACTCCACTTGCATGATCGCTTGGTGAAAATCGGGGTTGAACGGCTGGCCAATCGTTTCCATCGCCTTGAGCCCTTCGGACTCGAGCGTCTGCTCCAGTTGGCGGAAAATCATGTCCACGCCCTTGGCGAACGATTCGGCATCTCCGCCGTTCTTCGACGCTTCCAGCGCGCGGCCGAAGTTATCGACCACCGGCAGCAGCTGCTTGATCAGCTGCTCGGAAGCATAGCGGGCCAAATCTTCTTTCTCCTTCTGCGTGCGGCGACGGAAATTATCAAAATCCGCCTGCGCGCGCAGATAGCGCTGCTGGTTCTCCTCCGCAAGCTTGGTTAGCTCGGCGATACGAGAATCTTCCACCGCGCCGGCGTCTTGCGCCTCGGCTTGAGCCGCCTCGGAAGCGTCCACCGTAGTTTCTTCGTTCTGTACTTGTTCTTCCGTTAATGGCTGTTCGTTCGCGCTCACGTGTCGCTTCACCTCCTGCTAATCGTATAAGATCACTTGTACCAACGGCCGAGCAGCACGGCCATGTCTTTGGACAAGACATCGAGCAGCCCGATGACTTTCGCGTAATCCATCCGCGTCGGCCCTAATATTCCTATTGTACCCGCGGACACCCCGTCTACCGAATAAGTAGCCGTGATCAAGCTGCAATTGCTGATCGCCTCATGGGAATTCTCGCTGCCGATGCGTACTTGGATACCGACCGGCTGTCCGGCAAACATGCGCATGAGCGTCGGCGTCTCCCCGAACAGATCGAGCAGCGTCTTCACCTTGTCGACGTCCTTGAATTCCGGCTGGGTAAGCATGTTCGTCGTGCCGCTCAAGAATACGCGGTTCTCGTCCTCCGTATTAAACGCATCGTCCAATACGCCAAGCAGACGCTCGCACTGGTCGACGTAGCGGCCGAGCTCCTGACCGACTTCGGTATGCATTTTGGCTTTCAACCGAATCAGCGGCACGCCGATCAGCTTCGTATTCAAAATGTTAACCGCCCGCTCGATGTCCGACATGGACATATCCGGCGGAATCGAAATCGTCCGATTCTCGACATGGCCCGTATTCGTGACGATAATCGCCACCGCGGCATCGTCGCTAATGGGCACGAGCTGAAAATGCTTGAGCGAATTCGCGTACGATTCGGGACCCAGCACAATCGACGTATAATTGGTCAAGCTCGATAATATCGTTGCCGCGTGCTGAATGACTTCTTCCATTTGGGTCATTTTCTCGGTAAAGAAGGAACGGATCTTCGTCAAATCGGAGTCGTTCACTTCGCCGAGCTTCACCAAATGGTCGACGTAATACCGATAGCCTTTGGTGGAAGGGACGCGTCCTGCCGACGTGTGAGGCTGCTCGAGAAAACCAAGCTCCTCCAGATCGGCCATTTCGTTACGAATCGTGGCGGCGCTGAATCCGACATCGCCCCGTTTGGAAATGCTGCGCGAGCCAACCGGCTCAGCGGAGCGGATGTAATCATCGATGATGGCGTTCAAAATCATTCTTTGGCGTTCTGTTAGCATCCATACTCCCCCTCTTCCCTTGCTGGCATACCGTCTTATCACTTCGTTAGCACTCAGTGTCGTCGAGTGCTAATCACTAATACAAAAATACCAAAACCGCTCGCGGATTGTCAAGTCGGTTCGGCGGTTAAAGTTGCGAATGCATTCAAGAGCGTCACTTGTATTTTCGCCGCGACAGAGTCCTGATATCCGCATATAAAAAGACCGCTTCATTCAAGTCATGCCAGGAATGAAACGGTCGCTATTTAATTCAACACCTTCAATACCGCGATCTCATCGCATGCGTGCTGCTTCGCGCAGTTGACGCAATCGGTCCACACCTTTTCGGGAAAAATCTCTTTGTTCACCACGTGAAAGCCGTTGCGCTCGAAAAAATTCACCGCGTACGTCAGCGCCATTACTTTATGCAGCCCCTGCTCCTTCGCTTCTTGAAGCAGAAACTCGACCAACTTGTTGCCGATGCCGAGACCGCGATACCCATCCGTCATCCCGAGAGAGCGGATCTCGACCAGATCGGTTCCCAATTTAAACAACGAACCGCAGCCGACGACGACGCCGTCCACTTCGGCTACGACGAACGTGTGTATCATCCGTTCCAGGGCGGCGCGCGATCGCGGCAGCATGATCCCTTGTCGTGCATAACCTTCTATTAATGTAAACAACGCCTCTACGTCCTGCGTTCCCGCTTTTCTGCATGTGACCACTGCTTGCATCGCGCTCGCCTCCACCCGGTACTCCGTCTTTTTAATATGAATAAATATACAACAGAGTGTATGAGTACACAAGCACAAATTTCCCGTTCCTCCGGCGATCTAGCGCACCGCATGAAGAAGTATTAATCAGGGCGATAAATGATTTTGTCTATCCACCGTAGCGGCCGCGCGTTATTCTATTGGTAAATGAATGGGAGTGTGAATTCAGTGAACCGTGAACCGAATTTCGATCTTGCCGAGCATGTCTTAGCGCAATCGAGGAGCGATTTTCAAGGGTTGAAAAAACTCGGCGACAAATCGCTCGCTCAGCTGCCCGAAGCCGGGTTTCGATGGAGGCCCGAACCGGAGTCGAACAACATCGCGATCATCATCAATCATTTGCACGGCAATATGCTTTCCCGCTGGACGGACTTTCTCACCACCGACGGCGAGAAGCCCGGCCGCAACCGCGACGCGGAATTCGAGGATGACGACGCACCCTCCTCTGAGCTGCTCGCCAAATGGGAACAGGGGTGGGCGGCGCTGCTAGGCACGCTTACGACGCTCACGCCGGACGATCTGCTGCGGACGGTCACGATTCGCGGCGAAGCGCATACGGTCGTTCAAGCGATACACCGTCAAATCTCGCATTACGGCTATCATGTCGGCCAGCTGGTCTATGCGGCTAAAGCGTACCGTTCGTCAGCCTGGCAAACGCTGAGCATTCCGAAGGGCGGATCGAACGCGTTCAATGCCGCCAAAGGCACGGGAACGGCGGAACGCCATAAGAGCTAGCCCTCGAAAGGCAGCCGATGGGGGTTGAGCCCGCACAACTTACTACTAAAGTAAAAAGACAACCATCTTCTCCGCGAGAAAATGGTTGTCTTTCGTTGTTCATCATTGCGCTAATCTGGCATGTACATCGCCAAATCCGCTTAACGAGCAATCGGATCGCGTTACTCGCCTAGGAAAGCGCCGAACACTTCGTTGCCGAGCGGTACGCCTTTGGCCGACAGCTTGTAGCCGCCGCCATCGCCGTCCGCCGCTCGATCAAGCAGCCCATCCGCCACGAGGCGGCCGACCGTCCCCTCGAACGCGTCCTCGATCCGGCGGCCATCGAATTGCGCCATGAAGTCCGCGTTCCTCACGCCGCGCAGCATGCGAAGACCGACCATCATGAAGTCCTCCATCGCTTCGCGCTCCTCCACCGTCTCCGTGCTCAAGCGAGGCAGACGGGATAGCGTGGCGTCGATATACGGCTGCACGCCCTTCACGTTCACGTGCCGCAAGCCCTTTGCGTAGCCGTGCGCGCCCGCGCCGAGCCCGTAATAAGGCTCGTTACGCCAGTACGTGATGTTATGCCGGCTCTCGAACCCCGGCTTGGCGAAGTTGCTGATCTCGTAATGGCCGTAGCCCGCGCCGGTCAGGCGTTCGATCAGGTGCATATACATCGCCAGCTCGTCTTCTTCGGGCGGCAACGGCAGCTCGTTGCGCTCGTAGAGCTTGTGGAACAGCGTATTCTCCTCGACCTTCAGCCCGTACAGCGAGTAGTGCGTCAACTCGAGCGCGAGCGCCCGGGACACGCTATCCGCCAGCGTCTCCACCGACTGTCCCGGAAGGCCGAACATGAGGTCGATCGACAAATTGGCGAAGCCCGCCGAACGCGCCTGCTCAATGCTCCGATAGACGTCGTCCACGTTATGAATGCGGCCGATACGCTCAAGCAGCGCATTATCGAACGACTGCACGCCGAAGCTGATCCGGTTCACGCTGCCTTCGCGCATCGCCGCCAGCTTGTCCGGCTCCACCGTCCCCGGGTTCGCTTCCATCGAGAATTCGACGTCCGCGGCGAGCGGGAAGTGCCGCTTGACCATCGCCAAGAATCGCTCCATCTGCGGCGGCGTCAGCACGGTCGGCGTCCCGCCGCCGACGAATACGGTACGGATCTCCTCCGGCGGCATCGCCTCCACGGTCGCGACCATCTCCCGCTCGAGCGCCTCCAAATATTCGTCGACGGGCTGGCCCTTCAAGACATAGGACGTGAAATCGCAGTAATGGCATTTGTTCGTGCAAAACGGAATGTGAATATATAACGCGCGAGGCGTATGAAGCAGCATTCCTCCTGCCCCCTTTCCATTGAAAAAGGGCCACGCTGGCGGTGACCCTTTCGTAAGAGCTCTGGTTGATATGGACGTGCGCTTGTAGACCTATTCGTCGATCTTCAGGACGGCCATGAACGCTTCCTGCGGTACTTCGACGCTACCGACCTGCTTCATCCGCTTCTTGCCTTCCTTCTGCTTCTCGAGCAACTTCCGCTTCCGGCTGATGTCGCCGCCGTAGCACTTGGCCAAGACGTTCTTGCGCATCGCTTTGACCGTCTCGCGGGCGATAACCTTGTTGCCGATGGAAGCTTGGATCGGTACCTCGAACATTTGGCGAGGAATCAATTCTTTCATTTTCTCGCAAATGATGCGTCCGCGCTGATAAGCGCGATCGCGGTGCACGATGACGGATAAGGCGTCCACCTGCTCGTTGTTGAGCATGATGTCCATCTTGACGAGCTTCGATTGACGGTAGCCGGACAGCTCGTAATCGAACGAAGCGTAGCCCTTCGTGCTCGACTTGAGCTGATCGAAGAAGTCGTAGACGACCTCCGACAGCGGAATGTTATACGTCAGCGTGACGCGATTCGTATCCAGGTACTCCATGTTCACGAATTCGCCGCGCTTGCTCTGGCAAAGCTCCATGATCGCGCCGACGTAATCGTTCGGGACGATAACGCCCGCTTTGACATACGGCTCTTCGACGAAGTCGATCTTGCCAACCTCCGGATAGTTCGAAGGGTTGTCGATCGACAGCACGTCGCCGTTGGTCAGCGTGACCTTGTAAATAACGCTCGGCGCGGTCGTGATGAGCGGAATATTGAATTCGCGCTCGATCCGCTCCTGGATGATCTCCATGTGGAGCAGGCCGAGGAAGCCGCAGCGGAAACCGAATCCGAGCGCGGTGGACGTCTCCGGCTCATAGCTGAGCGAAGCGTCGTTCAGCTCCAGCTTCTCGAGCGCTTCGCGCAGATCGTTGTAGTCCTGCGTCTCGATCGGGTACAGGCCGCAGTATACCATCGGGTTGATCTTCCGGTAACCCGGCAGCGGCTCCGACGCCGGATTCTTCGCTTCCGTCACCGTATCGCCGACGCGCGTGTCCTTCACGTTCTTGATGCCCGCCACGACAAAGCCGACGTCGCCGACGGCCAGCTCGTCCACGATGCCCATGCGCGGCTTGAACGCGCCGACCTCGATGACTTCGAATTCGGCTCCCGTCGCCATGAAGCGGATTTTCTTGCCGGTCTTGATGCTGCCGTCCATGACGCGCACGTACACGATAACGCCTTTGTAAGGGTCATAGTGCGAGTCGAAGATAAGCGCCTTCAGCGGCTGGTCTGGATCGCCGGTCGGCGCCGGTACTTTCGCCACGACCTGCTCGAGAATTTCTTTGATCCCGATGCCCGCCTTCGCGGAAGCCAGAACGGCGTCGCTCGCGTCCAGGCCGATCACGTCCTCGACTTCCTGCTTCACCCGCTCCGGCTCCGCGCTCGGCAGGTCGATCTTGTTGATGACCGGAAGCACTTCGAGATTGTTGTCGAGTGCCAAGTAGACGTTCGCCAGCGTCTGAGCTTCAATGCCCTGCGCCGCGTCGACGACGAGCAGCGCGCCTTCGCAGGCCGCCATGCTTCGGGATACTTCGTACGTAAAATCGACGTGTCCCGGCGTATCGATCAGGTTCAAAATATACGTCTCGCCGTCGTCCGCCTTGTAATTAAGCCGAACGGCCTGCAGCTTTATGGTGATGCCGCGTTCTCGTTCCAAATCCATTTGATCGAGCACTTGTTCCTGCATTTCGCGGGAAGTCAGCGCTCCGGTGTATTCCAGAATCCGATCCGCAAGCGTCGATTTGCCGTGGTCAATATGGGCAATGATGGAAAAATTGCGGATTTTCTTTTGTCGGTCACGTACGTCAGCCATGCCTAACCCCCAGAAATTACGATATTGCTAGCCATTCTATACAGTATATCAGTTCGCGTGGCGGCCATCAATCCGTAACGGATTCGAAGAGGGAAACGACGAAGCGAATGCCTTGCGACGAGAGGGACTGCAGCGCGCCGGCCGTGCCGTCGGCCAGCTTGTCGACCGTCGTGTCGTCCCGCAAATCCGGTATGCCGGGCAGCCGCTCGTTCTCGCGCTCCTGGAGCTCGTAAGCGCGCGCATCCGCCTCGGCAGCCCGTTCGGGATAGCGCTGCGCCTCGCCCACGGTTGGCCGATAGACCGGCACGACCGGCTCCTGCGCCCTCTCCCGGGGGTAATATCCCGGTTCCGGCTGCAGGCCCGCGTTCTCCGAAATGCCCGCCCCTTGGCTCGCCACCGGCGATGCTTCCTGCTGCTCAACCGGTCCATAAATCCGTTCCACCCCGCTTGTCGCCACATCGATGCCGAACATGACCATCAAGACGATCATCCCGCCGACGATTCCCCATTTCAACGGTTGCTTGCGCATCTTATCCGCTCCTTTCCTCATCCATCCGGCGTTCTACGGGAGACCGCCCTTCTATTAGCTTGCTACCTTCGCGTTGACTTTCTCGTCCTTCCAATATAGTCCCGCAATGACCTTCGCCAAGGCGTCGATCGTCCGATTCGACTCTTCGAGCGTGTTGTCGATGCCGCCGACTTCGATCAGTAAGCTCTCCGGCGAGAGCGACTGGTTATACTCGCCGTTCCCGTTCTTGCTTGATTTGCCCCAGATGCCGCGCGAGATGCCCGGATACGCTTTCTCCAGCGCCTCGTGGATTTGGCTCGCGAACGCTTCGTTCTTCTCCCAATTCGGATTGCCGTGGCCGACGATGAAGAATACCTGGGCGTAATCCTTGCCGCCGATCGTCGCCGTCGTGTATTTCCGTTTTTGCGAATCGCGGTGAATGTCGAAGAAATATTGGAGATCCTTGTGCTGCGCCATCGCTTCGGTCACCGTTTTTTTGGAATATTTATAGGATAGCACCCATTTATACGATTTAATCGCCGACGGATAATCGGTTGCGGAAGCGATCGCGCCGATCCCCTGCTCTTCCAGCTTCTGCTCCAGCCGCTTGCCGAGCAGCGAGATGTTCTTCGCCGTCGATTGCGGGTCGGTCACGTTCTTACCCAAGACCGGATTCCACGATTCGCGGGCGTGCGAGTGGTAGATGAAAACACTGTTGCGCTTCGGCGCCGACGAGTTGGGCGTACCGTCAGTCTTCCCCTCATCCGTTCCGCCCGCCTCGGCTCCGACGGGGGGCGTCGTCTCTCCGTCCGCTTGACCGGCTGCGCCGTCGCCTTGCTCCGTCTTCTCCTCCGCGGGTTGTTCGCCTTCCGGACCCGGTCGGCCCGAGCCATCGCCCGGAAATTCTCCGGCTTGGCCGTCCGGCTCCAAATCTCCCGGATCGTCGCTGCCGTCATGTATCGGCTGGTTGTCTTCCGGTTCCACATCCGCGCCGGCGACTTCCCCCGGACGAATCAAAACCGTATTATCGGATGCCATGCCCGGATATTCCGTAGCTAGCAGGCTTTTCGGATCATGGGGATTAATGTCGGTCAGCACGCGCACGAGGAACGCGCCCATCTGCTTGGTCGAGAACGACGCCGGCGTGCCCGCCGTCTCCGTCCCCGGCACTTCCATCGCCAGCATGCTGGCGAACGTCCCGCCCGAGACCGAAGCCGCGAATCCTTTCATGGATGAAACGGGCGAAGTCTGCGACTTCTGCTGGATCATCAGGCCGATCCCGATAACGAGCACCATGACCATCGATCCGACCGACAACAACGCGAACATCCGACCGGTCACGAGCAGCTGCTTCAGACGCCGGCTTCCTTTACCCAGGTTCCATGTCAGGATAGGTGGTTTCATACGAGCATCCTCCTTCAACTTGTTGGCCGCTACTAACCTATGGGACAAACGCTAGCAATAGAACCACTTTTGGTAGAAACGTAAAAAAGGCGCGCTCCGCGAGCGCGCCTTCCGATGGAAATCCCTCTATGATCATACCTTGAATCTAGCAATCAGCTGTTGCAGCTCGTGCGCCGTGGCGCGCAAATCCTCCGAAGAAGCGGTGATCTCCTCCATGATGGCCAGCTGCTCCTGCGAAGAAGCCGATGCCGCGTGCGTATGCGACTTCGCTTCCGAAGCGACGTTCACCATATCCGCGATCGCCTCCGATACCGATTGGGTGCTGGAAGCCATTTGTCGCGAGGCGGCCGATACTTCCTGCATTTGACCGGCCGCGCTGCGCACCGCTTCCTTAATGCGCTCGAAAGCCTCTGCCGTATCGGCCATCGACTGCCGCCCTTTGCCCGTCTCGCTCACGCCTGCTTCGATCGACTGCAGCGCTTCGGCTCCCGAGGCGTTGATCGCCCGGACGACGCCTACGATCCGGCCCGCGGACTGCTTCGTCTGCTCGGCCAAACTCCTCACTTCCGTGGCGACGACCATAAAGCCCGCGCCGTGCTCGCCCGCCCGGGCCGCTTCGATGGACGCGTTCAGCGCCAGCAGCTGCGTTTGCGAGGCAATCTCGGAAATAAATTTGACGATCGCGTCAATCTCCTTGCATTGTTCCGATAGCAGCTTGACGATGCCGGCGGACACTTCGACGCTTCGGCCGATCTCCTCCATCTGGCGCGACGCTTGCCGCACCGTCTCTACCCCGGACAGCGCGGCTGCTTCCGCATCCGACGCCGACCGTGCGACCGTATCGGACGCGGAAGCCATCTGCGCGATGCCGGCGGTCATTTCGCCGATGACGCGGGAGGTGCCGGTTGCCGTCGCCTCTTGCTCGTCCGAGCCGGCCGCTATGCGCTGCAGCAGCTCCACGATCCGCTCGCTGCCGGCCGAGGATTCGCCCGAGGAGGAAGCCAAGTTGTCGGAAGCCAGGGCAACCTGCGCGGACATTTCCTTGTTCGCGCCGATCATCGTCCGGAACGCCTCGCCCATTCGATTGAAGGCGTGCGCGATATGCTTCATCTCATCCTTCGTATCCAACTCGGCGCGTGCCGTCAAATCCCCTTCGGCCAGTCGCTCCGACGCGTTGCGCAGCTCGTTCACGTTCACCCTCACCGTCCAGTAGAACGAGAGGAACAAGTAGAGGGCCGCCGCGATTACGGCGCTCATCGCGATCGTCACGACGAACAGGTCGCGACGCCCGCCATCGATCGCATCGGCGATCTTGGCGCTGTACAGCTGCGTCTGATAGGCGCTCACCTTCTGCAGCGATCCGATCGCGACGCCGAACAGCGCGGTTAATTCTTCGCCGGTCAGCTGCGGCCTGGTCGAATTGATCATGCCCGCGTTCAGTTTCTCGATCATGCCCGAGATAGCCGCGCTATTGGATTCCATGAGCGAGTCCAATTGTTCGTCGTTATCGGCATCGAGCATCGTTTGCGTATTGGAGGCCAACGTCCGGTTCGTCATCCGGATCGCGTTGAGCAGCTCTTCGAGCGCCTTCCGGTCCGTGTCCTCCAATTCCTGCGCGAACGCGATCCGGTATGAACGCGCCTGCAGCTCGCCAGCCTGCTCGAGCAAGAACGGAAGCTGGCGCGTGGCGTTGTCTTTCAAGTAATACAGGTTCAAGTCCGAGTCCAGCACAAGATGCTGCTCGTTCCGGACGAGATCGACGAGCCGGAGCACGTCGTCCAGCAGCGATTTATGCCAGCTCAAGCTTTCCGTAGGCGACAGATCTGCCGATTCCGCGACGATCTCCGCCCAACCTCTCTTCACGCGTTCCCATTGGTCCGCCGTTCCGGCGATGGCGCCGCTTTCCGCATATTGATCCAACGCTTGAATCGCGGCCGCCGCTTGCTGCTGCACCGCCTGAATCCGCGCCTGCCGCGCCTCGTCCCGGACATCGGTTACCAGCATGGAGCGGTGGGCGATGAACGAAGCGAACACCGGTTCAAGCCGCTGCAGATAGGCCATTCCTTCTCGTTCTTCTTGCTTCACTTGCAAACTTGCGTTCACGTTCAAGCCGTAGAGCACGGATACCGTTACGAGCGGAACGAGTAGAATGATGCCGATGACGAGAAATTTGAACAGGTAATTCAGTCGTTTCATGACTGCCGCTCCCGGCCGGAGCAGGATGGAACTGGTGCTCGTCAAGAGCGAGACGGATGCGCTGCGCTTCATAGGTTCTCTCCTCTGGTTGCTCGTCGAATCGCCACATTCGACAAAATCTGATGATACTAGTTTATAGCACACCAAAATTTACATTGTAAATAGCTGCGTTACGTTTCGTCACATGCGTGATCCGTTCCCTTTATTGCGGCGATACCCCGGCGCATAGGAGCGCGTTATCCCATATCCGCGTTACGCGCATCATTGCGGACACGTTAGGCGCTGCATGCGCAAGCACACCGCGCGAATGTTAAGATTCCGCAAACCCGTCCAATCCTGCTACTCCGCTCTGACCGGAACGCACAAAAGCCTCGAACCTGTCCCGGTTCGAGGCGCTGCTCTTCCTTGGAATTGCGTCTTAGGCGCTTAGTGCGTATAGGCGGCGACGTTCGAGGAATCCACCGCGTCATGGAGGCCGGCGTTCAAGCCGCTCGCGATGATGTTGGCGATATCTTCGATAAATTGGTCGATTTCCTTCGGCGTGACGAGCAGATCGTGGCCGAGCGGACCGAGCGCTTCGCGGACGAGCTGCAGACGTTCCTGCTCATCGACCGAATCAAGCAGGCCGAAGTTCGTATTCGACGTGTGCCGCTTCAAATGTTCGCGAACCAGATCGATGCTGTTGTTCACGATCGTTGATGCGTAGACGACGGTCGGCACGCCGATCGCGATAACCGGCACGCCCAAAATTTCTTTCGTCAGGCCGCGGCGTTTGTTCCCGATGCCCGACCCAGGATGGATTCCCGTATCCGCGATCTGGATCGTCGTATTGACCCGCTCCAGCGCCTTCGAGGCCAGCGCGTCGATGGCGACGATAATATCCGGCTTCGAGCGTTCCACGATGCCCTGCACGATTTCGCTCGATTCGATGCCCGTGATGCCGAGCACGCCGGGCGCGACCGCGCTGACGCTTCGGTAACCAGGCGCCACTTGGTCCGGCATGAGCTCGAAATAATGGCGCGTCACCATCACGTTCTCGACGACAAGCGGTCCGAGCGCATCCGGCGTGACGTTCCAGTTGCCGAGGCCGACGATCAGCACGTTGGCCTTCTTATCGATGCCGATCCGCTGCAGGAACGAAGCGAATTCTTGCGCTAGAGCCGTCGCCACTCGGTCCTGCAGGCCCGAGTCCCCTTTGCGTAATTCCGGCACCTCGAAGGTGACGTAATGTCCGGGCATTTTGCCGATCGCCTTCGAGCCCTGCTCGTTCTGCACCTCCAGCCGCGTGACTTTGATCCCGTTATCCTCCGAGAAGTCCGACAAGATGCCGGGAATCGGACCCGAGCCCCCCGCCTCCGCGAGCTCTTTCGCTTCCAACGCCAAATCGATATGCGTCGAATACTCCTGCAAATCCAGTCGTTCCTTCACCTATTGAGGCCCCTTCCATTACCGTTTGCGGTTAGTGTGCGCCAATGCGGACGTTTCTTATACGATTCGCGCTTCGCCTTGCCGCTATCCAGCATGAATGGCCATAGTCGATAAGCGTTTCCCCCGTGGCTTGGCACTTGCTTTTTGGACTAGCGCATGATAGAATGTTCAAAGTTGTGTTGTAACAATGGTTTTCCTTTTACGGGAGGTGAATGCTATGCCAAACATTAAGTCCGCTGTGAAACGTGTCAAAACGATCGAGAAACGCCGCGCTTTGAACGCTTCGCAAAAATCCGCGCTCCGCACGGCCGTTAAAGCTGCTGACCAAGCTGTTGTCGCTACTGATGTAGAAGTTGCTAAAGCAGCTCTGATCGTCGCTACGAAGAAGCTGGACAAAGCAGTGACGAAAGGCCTGATCCATAAAAATGCGGCTGCCCGCAAAAAGTCTCGTCTTGCTAAAAAGCTGAATGCTCTTGCAGCTCAAGCTTAATAAACGAAATCAAGTCCTGCCTTGCTCCTTCGGGAGCCCGGCAGGACTTTTTTGTTTGTTTAGGAAATGATGATGACCTAAGACTTGCAGATAAATAAACAAAGCTTTGTCCCTTAGGACAAGAGCGGGCTAGGCACGAAGGACACATCGAAGACGGCCACGCAACGAGTACGCTCGTTAGCGGTGTCCAGAGGCGAACGTTTTTCGGAGGAAAACGACTTCGGAAGCATATGCTCTAGCCATCTGGTTTCCCCTCGGCGGAGGGCAATGCTGTCAGGTTAAGCACGTCGAGACGGGGGAAAGAGCGGCCGGAGAGTTGGTGTGGAGATGGAACAGCGTCAGCGGTCGCCTTTATCTTCGGATTTCTTCCCCAATCTTAGAAGATTCATCGAAATCCGAAGACAACAGCGAGTGGAAGCCCACATCAACCGTAGGCCGCGGATTCTTCACCCGAACGTTTCCGCTAACCTGACAGCATTGCGGTGGAGGGGGAACGGGGAGAGAAAAGGGTTCTCGAAGGGCGAAGCTCTTTATTCTTGCTCGCCGCTTCACGCGGCGAGCGATAGCAGGAAGAGCTCCAGGCCCAGCGTTTTGTCCACCTGGCCGGTCTTCATTTTGTAATCCAATTCGGCAATGCGGCTTAGATGCTTGCCCAGCACCGGCACGGTGAACCGTCTCCCCTTCTCGGCCGCCAGCTTCACGGCGTACGGATGAAGCCCAATCTGGCCGGCCATCTGCTGCGGCGAATAGCCATGCTGCTCGAGTTCCTTCACCTGGAGCATGATGCGCAGCTGGCGGGCGATCAGCGCCGCGATCTTGATCGGCTCTTCCCGGCGCAGCAGCAGTTCGCCGTACAGCTTAAGCGCCCGCTCGACTTGAAGCGAAGCCATCGCGTCGATCAGCGCGAACACGTCCTCCTCGACGGTGGAGGCGATGAGCGTCTCTACCGTCTGCTCGTCGATCGAGCCCCCTTCGCCGGCGTGCAGGCACAGCTTGTCCACTTCGTGGGCAAGCTGCTGCATGTTCGTGCCGGTGCGGGCCAGCAGCAGTTCAGCCGCTTCCTTGCGCATCCGCCGGCCTTGTTCTTCCGCCCGTCTAATCGTCCAGGCGAGCAGCTCGTTCTCCGACAGCTCCGCGAACGCGAGCAAGGCGTCTTTATCTTTCAGCAGCTTTACGACTTTGCGGCGTTCGTCGAGCTTCTCCGCATGCACTTGAAACACGATGACGCTCGTCTCGTTCGGCCGGTGAATGTAGTCGATGAGCGCGTTCGTCTGATGGTCGATCTTCCCGCCTTCCTTGGCGCTGGCGGCCGCCGCAAGCACCGATTGATCCCGCACGATGACCAGCTTGCGGGAAGCGAAGAACGGCAGCGTGTCCGCTTCGGCGACGGCTTCCTCCACCGGCGTCTCCGACATGTCGTATTTCACGATGCCTAGATCGCGTTCGTCCTCCGGCAGCAGCTTCTCGGTCAGCTGCTGAACGAACTGCCGCATCCGGTAGCGGTCTTTCCCATACAGCACGTACACCGGGCGGAAGCTGCCGGACTTCCACTCTTTGACGGCGTCTTTCATTTCCACGTGTGATTCCTCCATGTTCCTTGACTGTTACCGACTATCATACCATGACGGGCGTACCGCGCGCACCAGTCTGCGAACGCGACAAAGGGATGAAGCTTGAAGCCGCTTCATCCCTTTGTCCCTGAACATCTATATAAACATTCCGCAGCTCCAGCCCATGGTACTGGGCTGCGAATGGTCATACGACGTTAAGGCATCGCCCTCTGACGTTGTATCTATAGTCCAGTATACGCAAGTATCACGAAAAGTGTGCATCCGATGCGTCAGTTTATTGCGGGTTATGGCGTATTTTGCAGTTGCGTGATCGTTTCTTTGACAAGGTCAATGCGATACGTCGCTTTCGTGCCGTCTTCGGCTGTCGCTTCGTACGTGAGCGACTTGCTGTCGGTCGCCCATTCGACGATTCGGATGCCTCCCGGCGCCGCGTTCGTGCTGAGCACGAAGCGATTGTCCGCGCTTAGGAAAATCGTCAGCACGTTCTGCTCGATGCTGGCCGCATAGACGCCATCCGGCGATTGAAGCGGAACTTCCGCCGTCATGGACGTAATCCCCATCTTCTTATCCGAATCCTCCGTTTCGCCTTTCGGCGCATCCGCGCCGTCGGTCGACGCGTCTTGCTGATTACCCGCATCCTTCGCGTCCAAATCAGCGCTATCCGAACTATTCGCGCCCGCATCCGTATCGGACGGAACCTCGATAACCTGATTCGGCGTCTGGCTTCTGACGATTGGCTCGGAACCGCCTGCCGTCGAATCCGTCGTCGTGCCTTCTTGCGCGGGCGCAGCTCCGCCATCCCCCTCGTCGGACGTACGCGAGAGCTCTTCCGGCTGCTGCGGCTGCGGCTCGGAACCGCCGCTCGCTTCTTCATTGGCGGAAGAAGCGGTTGCTTTCTCCTGCGGCGCGTCCATTTTCTCCATCATTGGCGATACGGCCGTGCTCTCCGTTGCGGCTTCGTCAGCCCCGGAATCGGCCGCATCGGCGGCGTATTGCGCCGTATCCGCGCTGTCGTTCATGGAACCGCCCGGCGAATACGTGACCATGAACAGGCCTGCCACGACGGCTGCGGCGAATACGCCTCCGAGCGCCCGCACCGCGTAGCTGTCCGTCCATTTGCGCGTCCGCTTCGCGCGGCGCTCCGTCAGTTCGTCGGCGACGCGCGGCGTTTCCGCGATCGTCGTTTCTGCAGCCGGC
Organism: Paenibacillus methanolicus; assembly: GCF_008124765.1. Classification (GTDB taxonomy): domain Bacteria; phylum Bacillota; class Bacilli; order Paenibacillales; family Paenibacillaceae; genus Paenibacillus_Z; species Paenibacillus_Z methanolicus. The sequence goes on from NZ_VNHS01000002.1 coordinate 658,344, forward strand.
GTCTCATCCGACTCCGCCGCGATCAGCGGCAGACGAGGCAGGATCGCATCGACCAGGCTGTACGGCGGCGTTACTTTCGGCAAATTTTCTAATCCGCTCGACAGCAGCTGAAGACGTTCGAACATAGCCGCGCAATCCGGGCAATGCCGCAAATGAGTCATCAAGGCTTCGCTTTCGCGATCGTCGAGATCGCCGTCAAGCTGTCTTTGCATGTCATCCATCACCTCTTGACAATTCATCCTCGGACACCACCTTTCTGATAATCATGTAAGTAAGTTTGGAGCTGTTGTCTGGCCCGGAATAAATAGGATTTGACCGTGTTTAACGGCAGGTCGAGCGAGTCGGCAATCTCGTTATAAGAGAAATCCTGCAAATACCGGAGCACGACGACCGCGCGATGGTGCTCGGGCAATTTATCGATCGCGTTGCGAATGTCTTCGCTCGCGTAAGCGGAAAGGACCTCTTCCTCGACGCTGTGCGTATCCCGGAAGACCATTTCGTGCTCTTCGATCGAAACGGTCGGTTTCGTCCGTCGGAATTTATCGATGCAGATATTCGTCACGATTCGCTGCACCCACGTCTTGAACTGAGCCTTCTCTTCGTAGGATCCGATTTTGGTATAAATGCGGATGAGCGCCTCTTGGGCGGCATCCATCGCATCCTGCTCGTTATTCAATATATAGTAGGCTGTCCGGTAAACATGGTTTTCAATCTCTCGCAATAGAGATATAAGAGCGTCGCCGTCGCCCGCTTGCGCGGCTTTGATAAGGCCGGGCTCTACCACGAAGGATCCCCCTCTCTTGCACCCTTTCAGACGGAAAGGACGGAAAATATGTTGCAGTGCAATGATAATTGTCTTTAAAAAAATTTAAGGTTGGGACGGGCCTAGTGCCTAATTCCCAACCTTTAGGATATCAGAAAAGAATGCAACCGTATACACTAAGCTAACCATGCCCGAGCAGCCCGGGTTCAAGGTCTTCCGTCGCAATTGACACGGCCTCAATATCCGAGCGAAAGCTCGACTTCGTTGATCGCGGGACCAAGTCCCTGCGCATATTGCGCCAGATTTGCGGTAAAAATGTCGATGATCCGGTCCGTGTACCGGTATGTGCTGCCCGCGTTATGAGGCGTGACGATGACGTTGTCCATTCCCCAAAACGGATGATCGGCCGGCAGCGGCTCTTCCTCGAACACGTCCAGCCCGGCGCCCGCGAGCTTCCCGTCGGTCAGCGCCTCCAGCAACGCCGCGGTATCCGTCGTCTTCCCGCGGCCGATATTGATGTAATATGCCGTCGGCTTCATGACCGCGAAAGCCGCGCGATCCAGAAGATGGTCCGTCTCCGGCGTATGCGGCAAGCAATTCACGACGAAGTCGCTCTCGCGGAGCACGTCATGCAGGCTGTCCATGCCGTACATGCGGTCCACGCCCGCGGCGGGCAGTCCGGAGCGCCGGACGCCAAGCACGCGCATCTGGAACGCCTTCGCGATGCGGGCGGTCTCTTCGCCGATCGCGCCGACGCCGAGAATGCCGATGGTCTTGCCGTGAATTTCGCCAAGCTCGCCATACGAGCCCCAGCTGCGTTCCGTTTGGCTGCGGATCGCCTTATGGAGATCCCTCGCGAACGCCAGCATGAGTCCGAAGATCGTCTCGGAGATCGGATCGGCATGCACGCCCGTCGCGTTCGTCAGGCGGATGCCTCTCTCCTTCAAGAGCGCGAGCGGCAGATGCTCCACGCCCGCTCCCCAGTGCTGTATCCAGCGGACTCGGGAAGCCGGATCGGACACCGCTTCCTCCACCGTCATGTTCCAGCCGACGACGATCTCCGCCCCGTCCAAATGCGCGCGAAGCTGCCCTTTCTCGAACCGCTCTTCGCTTGCGACGACATCCCAGCCGGGCGCCTGCTCGCGAATTTGCCGCATATGCTTCTCTTTAATAGGATTGACGACTACGATTTTCCCCATACGTTCCATCCTCCTCAAGTCCGCGTTTACTTCCGTCTTCGCCGCATAAAAAAGAGGCTTGAAAGATCCGTGCGCGCAACGGATTTCTGGCCTCCAGTGATCAGGTCGGGTCATATCGGTTAGGCAATCGCCCGTTAACGGCTCCAATTAAGTACTGCCACTTTAGCATGCCTTGCGATAGCCTGTCAATCGATTGCTGCTGGCCCATTCGTTAGCCTCGTACGGTAAGACAGCGTGCCGTCCGGCAGCGCGCGCCACTGCGCTTCGCCGCCCAAATCGGTACGCAGCACGGGGATATTCGAGTCCGCCAAACGCTGCAAAACGCTCGGATGCGGATGACCGTACGTGTTGTTACGTCCAGCCGAAATAACGGCGGATCCCGGTTTCCAATAAGCAAGCCAATCAGGCGTAGTCGAGGTTTTGGAACCATGATGCGATGCTTTCATGACATCAATGCCGACTGCCGCATCCGAATCTGTTGCGCTCGATGGGGTGCCGTTCGTTAGGTCGCGAATCATGCGCTTCTCCTGCTCGGCATCGGCATCGCCAGCCAGCAGAAAGGAACGGCCGTGCAGCCGAACGACCATCGCTACGCTGTGGCCGTTCTGTTCTTCCGCCATGGGAATACCGTCCTCCGTCTTGGCAAGATGCGCCGTCCCTTCAACCGCGCCGCCGACGATACGAATCGACGACGCCGAATCCAGCGTCAGCTCGCTGTTCAAGGCCGCCCGATACAACGGGATGTCGAGACGCTCCAGTTCCTGCATGAGCGACATCGCATCGTCCGATTCCTTCAGCGTTCCGTTCCACAGTACCGCCTTGATCGGTACGCTGTTGGCGACGGCCTTCAGTCCGCCGATATGGTCGCTGTCCAGATGGGAGATGACCAGCAAATCCAGCTCGCGAACGCCTCGCTTATAGAGCAGCGGCACGACGGTTTTGCGCCCAACTTCGTACGGATCGCGCCGCTCCCGCCAGCTCTCGCCTTCCCGCCCGAAGCGAACGGTGCCCCCGCCGTCGACCAGCACGTGTTTGCCCGAAGCCGCGCGGATTAGCACGGCATCTCCTTGCCCGACATCAAGGAAGCTTACCGCGGCTGTTCGGTCGTTCCAATGCGGGTTGTACGCCCACCACAGCAGCAAGCCGTAGACGGCTGCGGCGGCATAGGTTGGCCACCGTACGCGTCGGCCTACGATCGGTTCGGACATGCCGGTGTCCTGAACAGGTTCGAGAGCCTGCCTTGCAGGCATGAGCGGTATCGTATCCATTGCTTGCCCCGCATGGGAAACGACGATTGAAGACGTCCGGCTGGAATCCGGTCGGGATACAGGCCATTCCCCGTTGCCTTCGACTTCGGGAACATCTGCCCATAAGTTTCTATTGTCACCGGCGTTATGTTTCCGCTTCGACGCTCCTTGAAGCAGCGCGTACAGCGCCAAGTAATAGAGTCCGATCCACCAAATCGGCGGCGTTGCCCAAATCATCATGCCGAACGTCCACTCGCCAAGCTGGTCGATGCCCGCGAACGTCGCCGCGTTAGCCGCCCTTGCCGCAGCCGCGAGCAGCATTCCGGCCGGCTGCCAGATCGAAGCAAGCAGAAGCGAAGCGCCACCGATCGGCATCACGATAAAACTGATGAACGGGACGAGCACGAGGTTCGCCGGCAGCGACAGCCAATTGAACTGATTGAAATAATAAATACTTAGCGGGAAAGATGCCGCCTGCGCCACGATCGTTACGATTATCGCATCGTACAGCCACCCTATTTTCCCGCCTGACGGCAGAAGACGCCGCGCCGGCGGCACGAAGACGATCAGCCCCGCCGTCACCAAGAACGACAGCTGAAACCCCACGTTATATAGTAAATAGGGGTCATAGATTAGCATGAGCAGCGCCGCCGCGGCGAGCAAATGCAGCCCGTCCTTCAGCTTGCCGAAGCGCACGGCCGCAAGCCCCAGCATCGCCATTAACCCCGCCCGCACGACCGAAGGCGAACAGCCGGAGAGCAGCACATAGAGCGGCACCGCCGCGATGAGCGCCGTCTGCATGCGCTCCCTGGTCAGGCGAAACAGCCGCAGGACGATGCTCATCAAATAGAGGTAGACCGCCACATGAAGGCCGGAGATCGCCAAAATATGCGTCAACCCGAGCTGGCTGAACTGCCGAAAACGGTCCGGATCGAGCTCGTCGCCAATGCCGAGGACAAGTCCCTGCATATACCCGCCCTGCTCGCCCGGATATAGCTCGTTCATTTTGGCCGCCATCTTCGACCTCATGCTATCGACTATGCCCAGCCAAGCCGCCGCCGTATCCAGCTTCGCTTCGCTAGGCTTGACGGAAGAAGCCCCCTGTACGGACGCTACCCAATGAATGCGCTGACGCTTCAAATAATCGGCATAATCGAACCCGCCGAAATTCGTCGCCCCGGCAGGGTTGCTTAATACGCCGCTAATCCGCACGCGTTGGCCTCGCTTCCAAGCTCCCGCCGTTCGCAATTCCGATTCCTGAGCCAGCTTCACTTGGACGAGCAGTCGTTCCCCTCCCATGCTCCGCGTCTGTTTCTCGCTCTGTAGGACAATCTCCTCGGTCCGCAAAGTGAACCGGACCCGGTCGCCATCGATCTCGACGGCCGAGACGAGCATGCCGGTTGCTTCGATGGCTAATTCCGGGTTCGATTGCGAAAGAGATAACGCCGACACGTTATCGGCATCCTCCCACATCCGGTGAGCGCCGGCTGCCGCGAAAGCCAGAACGCAGAGCAGCGTCAGCGTGATTTCGCGGCGATTAAAACCGAACAGGGCGGACAACAGAATAGTCATCGCGATTCCTGCCAGCGCAAAACCGTTCATGGATAGTTCGGCGGCCGCCGCGCTTCCCGCGACCCAGCATACCGTGAACCAAACAATAGGACGGCTCATTCGCCTCCTCCTTTCCTTACAAGAGAACAAAGAAAAGAACCCCTGAATTCGCCATAACGGCGAACATTCAGAGGTTCTTCCTCTTCGTTTCTTCTTATGAAATAACGCTCACGCCGCTCTGTGAGGGCGGCTCGTATGCGGCAAGCCTGCGGAAAGCAATGCCTTTCTGTTCCATCAGGCTCAGCACCTTCTCGCTGTCTTTCGGGTACGCGCGATGATAGACGATCTCCTTCACGCCGCTGTTCGCCAGCATATTGGCGCACGTCCAGCAGGGCTGGTCCGTCACGTACACCGTCGAGCCTTCGCGGTCGATCCGGTCGGTGAACAGCAGCAAGTTCTGCTCTGCGTGAATGGTACGAATGCAGCGCTGCTTCTTGGTGACCTGCTCGGCGCCTTCGACCAGCATCAGCTCGTACTCTTCCACGATCATGCAGCCCGCCTCCGAGCAATCGGCTGCGCCCATCGGCGCGCCGTTGTAGGCGGTCCCGAGCAGTTTCTTCCCTTGTACCAACAGCGCGCCGACATGCCTACGCGGGCAGCGCGAACGGGTGGACACCATATAGGCGATGTCCATGAAGTAAGTATCCCAATCCTTGCGCGCCGGGTCTTGGACGAACGTTTCCATCATGTCTTTCTCCTTCTCTCCCGCAAGGCGAGCCGCCTAACCTACGCTCGGCTCACTTACGCCGGACTTGCGTTGCGGTTCCCCTATCCCGAAATCCGCATCAGCCGGTCATTTTGCCTCCTATTGTCGCATAATTACGGTAAAGCGACAACGTGCGGTTTTAACTTCGCCAACAATTTGGGGCCGATGCCCTTCACGCGAAGCAAATCGTCGGCCGATCCGAAGGGACCGCCCGCTTCCCGCTCGGCCACGATCGCCTGCGCTTTGGCGGCTCCGATGCCCGGCAGCGCGTCCAGCTCGTTCGCCGCGGCACGGTTAATGTCGATTTGGCCTTCTTGCACCGCAACCTCGGAGGAAGTCGCACCTGCCGCGGTTGTCGGAACATCCGAAGCGGCGGGATCTTGCGCCTGACTCGCGTTCGCTTCCGTGCGCTGCGCTCCGTCAGCATGCGCTTGTACAGCCGTCCCCTTGGTACCGGCTTCACCGGCTGCTACCGAAGGGGTTGTACTCGGCCTCTTGTCCACGGAAGCAGCTCTGCCGCCGTCCGTTGCGGCTTGGCCCTCCTTGCCGCTGCCCTCTCCGTCCGGTCGATCCGCCGACAAATCCAGTTCATCCAGCGTGGCGCCGACCTCTTTGCTTACATCCGTCCACCCAGCGGGCGGCTGCGCTTTCGTCTCGCCCCAGGCGCCGATCATTAGCCCTGCGCCGAGTAGCAGCAGGACGATGGTGAACAGATTCGTCTTGCCCTTTTTCGCCAATAAAGGTGCCTTCATTCCCGTCTCTCCTTTGCGATAAATGGTTCTAATTGTAAATCAGCGTCATGTTGGCCGGGCCGCTCCGCATACGGTAATAAGAGCCGCCCATGGGATTATGGAAAAATGCTTATGTTTTCGATGCCGCGTTTCGCTTACGCGAAACGCCTTAGCTTATGCTTTCGATGCTGCGTTTCACTTACGCGAAACGCTTTAGCTTATGCTTTCGATGCTGCGTTTCACTTACGCGAAACGCTTTAGCTTATGCTTTCGATGCTGCGTTTCACTAGCGTGAAACTAAAGCTTATGCTTTCGATGCTGCGTTTCACTAGCGTGAAACGCTTTGGGAGGTCGATAACCATGAACATCGGATTTATCGGAGTCGGGAGCATGGGTAGCCTGCTCATCGACGCTTTCGTCGCGACCGGCGCGCTGGACCCCTCACAGATTACGGTCAGCAACCGGACGTTCGCCAAAGCCGTATCGCTCGCCGTCCGGCATCCCGGGCTGAACGCCGTGCCTTCGAACGCCGAAGCGGCTTCGGGACGCGACATTATATTCCTGTGCGTCAAGCCGCACGAATATAAGAAGGTCATCGACGAGCTGCGCCACGGCCTCCAGCCTCATCAGCTGCTCGTCTCGATCACCAGCCCCGTCCTGTTGAACCAGCTGGAGGACTGTCTCCCCTGCAAAATCGCCAAGGTCATTCCCAGCATTACCAACTATGTGCACGAAGGCGCGACGCTATGTATGTTCGGCACCCGGGTTGAACCTGCCGACCGCAAACGGCTGCTCGATCTGCTCGCGTACATCAGCGACCCGCTCGAGATCGAGGAATGCCATACCCGCATCGTCTCCGATCTGTCCAGCTGCGGCCCGGCGTTCATCGCGTTCGTGCTGCAAAAATTTATCGACGCCGCCGTCGAAGAGACCGGGATCGACCGCGCGCAGGCGACGGCGATCGCAAGCGCCATGCTGCATGGCACGGGCAAGCTGCTGACCGAAGGCGAGATGACGCCGGAGCAGCTGCAGCAGCGCGTCGCCGTGCCGGGCGGCATCACGGCCAAGGCGCTGGCGCTTCTGCACAAGGAGCTCGAAGGCGTGTTCAACGGGGTCGTTCGCACGACGCATGCCAAATACGAGGAGGATCTCGTCGTCGTACACGACCTTTTATACGGCAAAGAGGTGAACGGCACCTAACGCATGCTTTGCGTTAAGCTGCCATTCACCTCTTTATCCTTCGTCCGGCGCGTTAGTTCGCGACGATATTGACGAGCTTGCCTTTGACCGCGATCACTTTGCGAATCGTCTTGCCCGCGATCGCCTCCGCTACCTTATCGGATTGCTTGGCGAGCTGCTCCATATCCGCTTCGTTCGTGTCGGCCGCGATCGAGATGCGGTCCATAATTTTGCCGTTCACCTGGACGACGATCTCGACTTCGGCGTCGATCGTCCAAGCTTCTTCATACGAAGGCCAAGCGACGTACGAGATCGAGCCTTCGCCTCCGAGCTTCTGCCACAGCTCTTCCGCGATATGCGGCGCGAGCGGCGAGAGCAGTTGGACGAAATGCTCCATCGCTTCCCGAGGGAGGACGTCCGTCTTATACGCTTCGTTGACGAAAATCATAAGCTGGCTGATCGCCGTGTTGAAACGCAGGTGCTCGTAGTCGTCGGTAATCTTCTTCACGGTGCGGTGCCATACGCGCTTGAACGCGTCCGTCGTCTCGCCCGCGCCGATCTTCGCGCTAACCGAGCCGTCCTCGTTCATGAACAGACGCCATACGCGGGACAGGAAGCGGTACATCCCTTCGACCCCGTTCGTGTTCCAAGGCTTCGTCGCTTCCAGCGGCCCCATGAACATTTCGTACATCCGGAGCGTATCCGCGCCGAACTCGCCGACGATATCGTCCGGGTTGATGACGTTGCCGCGGGATTTGGACATTTTCTCGTTGTTCGTGCCGAGGATCATCCCTTGATTGACAAGCTTGTGGAACGGCTCCTTCGTCGCGACGACGCCGAGGTCGTACAGCACTTTATGCCAGAAACGCGCGTACAGCAGATGAAGCACGGCATGCTCGGCGCCCCCGATGTACAGGTCGGCCGGCAGCCATTCCTTCTGCTTCTCCGGCGAGCAAATTTCCTTGTCGTTGTGCGGATCGATGAAGCGCAGGTAGTACCAGCAGCTGCCGGCCCACTGCGGCATCGTGTTCGTCTCGCGGCGGGCTTTCATGCCCGTCTCCGGATCGACCGTCTCCACCCACTCCGTCACGTTCGCCAGCGGCGATTCGCCCGTGCCCGAAGGTTTGATTTGATCCACGTCCGGCAGCAAGAGCGGCAGCTGGTCTACCGGAACCGGCTTCATCGTGCCGTCTTCCAGGTGCAGGATCGGAATCGGCTCGCCCCAATAACGCTGACGGCTGAACAGCCAGTCGCGCAGACGGTAAGTGACTTTACCTTTGCCGCTGCCGGAAGCTTCCAACTTCTCGATCATCGCCGCGATCGCCGCTTCGTTGTTCAAACCGTTCAGGAAGTCCGAGTTAACGTGCGGACCGTCGCCCGCGTACGCTTCGTTCTCGACGTCGCCGCCTTGGACAACCTCCGCGATCGGCAAGCCGAACTGCTTCGCGAACTCCCAGTCGCGCTGGTCGTGGCCCGGAACCGCCATGATCGCGCCCGTGCCGTAGCCGGCCAATACGTAATCGGCGATCCAGATCGGCACCTTCGCGCCGCTAACCGGGTTAACCGCGTACGCGCCCGTAAACACGCCCGTCTTCTCCTTCGCCAGGTCGGTCCGCTCCAGATCGCTCTTGTGCGACGCCTTCTCCTGATATGCTTTCACCGCATCCAGCTGATCGGCCGTCGAAATCTTCGCGACCAGCTCATGTTCCGGCGCGAGCACGCAGTACGTGGCGCCGAACAGCGTATCCGGACGCGTCGTGAACACGACGAGCGCGTCCTCGTGCCCGTCGATGGCGAACGTCACTTCCGCCCCTTTGGACTTGCCGATCCAGTTGCGCTGCATATCCTTGATGCTCTCCGACCAGTCCAGCTCTTCCAGATCGTCCAGCAGACGATCGGCATACTCGGTGATCTTCAGCACCCATTGGCGCATCGGCTTGCGGATAACCGGATGGTTGCCGCGTTCGCTCAGGCCGTTGATGACCTCTTCGTTCGCGAGCACCGTGCCGAGCGCCGGACACCAGTTGACCGGGACTTCCGCTACGTAAGCAAGACCTTTGTTGTACAGTTGGATAAAAATCCACTGCGTCCACTTGTAATAATCCGGGTCGGTCGTGCTGAATTCGCGGTCCCAGTCATACGAGAAACCGAGCGATTTGATCTGACGGCGGAAGTTGTTGATGTTTTTCACCGTAATGTCGCGCGGATGCTCGCCCGTATCGAGCGCGTGCTGCTCGGCCGGGAGGCCGAACGCGTCCCAACCCATCGGGTGCAGGACGTTGTAGCCGCGCATCCGCTTGTAGCGGGAGACGATATCGGTCGCCGTATAGCCTTCCGGATGGCCGACATGAAGGCCCGCGCCCGACGGATAAGGGAACATGTCGAGGGCGTAAAACTTCGGTTTGCCCGCGTCCTCGGTCGTTGCGAATGTTTTGTTCTCGTCCCAGAACTTCTGCCATTTCGGCTCGATGGACTGGGGATTGTAGCCTTGCGGCTCTTGGCGTTCTTGTGCCATGACTAGTCCCTCCTGATCAACATAAAAAACCTCCCGCCCAAGCGCATAACGCTAGGGACGAGAGGTTGAAATTCCCGTGGTACCACCCTAGTTAGCGAATCGTCCCGAAGGCGTCTCGCTCACTCGACATCTTTAACGCAGATGTTACGGCATGCTTCGTCAGTCGCCGCGAACGAACGGCTGAATGCGCATGCGGCTCCAAGGCGAGTTCGCTTCCCTGCTGGTACGGCTTCCACCACCCGCCGTCTCTCTGAACCAGCCGCGTATGAAGCTACTGCTCCTTATCGACGCCCATTACATAAAAATGGTTAGTTCGATTATAAAGAAGCAACGGCTTGCCTGTCAAGTTACGATGCGATTCGCGGCCAATCGAGAGGCGAATCGCGCGATGCCGCGTTACTTGACGCACACGAAAAACAGCCGCTCGCTCCCCGGATTCGGCGCCTCGAACGCGAAGTCCGCGTAGCAGTCGACCTTCGAGAAGCCCGCCGCGTAAAGCGCGTCCTGCAGCCAATGCCGATCATACGCGCGCTGGACGTGCGTCTCCTCGATCCGGACGTATTTGGCATCCTCCGCCTCCCCGTCCCGCGCGAAAATGGTCAGCTGATGCTCGATCTCCATCCGATCCTCGTCATAGTCGCTTGTCCAAATGTACGCCACGTCCCGTTCGTCCAGCGTAAACGGCTGCTCCTCGGCATAACGCGCGAGCTGAATCGGCGCGTGCGCGTCGAACAGAAAGGTGCCGCCCGGCTTGAGCGCCGCCCACGTCGCCCGGAACGCGTCCTCCACGTCCTCCGGCTCGGTCAAATAGTTCACGCAGTCGCAAAAGGAAATCGCGGCGTCGACCGGCTCCGGCACCTCCCACTCCCGCATGTCCTGCTGCAGCCACTGGATGGAACCGGCATCCGCGGGCAGCGCGCGCTCTGGCAGCGACTCCCACTTCGCCCGGCCGACCGTCAGCATGTCCGCGGCCAGGTCGATCGCGTACACCTGCTTGCCGGCCTGCGCCAGCGGGATCGCGATACTGCCCGTCCCGCAGCCTAAGTCCGCCACCACCTTCGGCTCGCCAAGCCTGCTCCAGGCTTCGCCCGCGAACCGGATCCAATCGGGATACGGCATCTCTTCCATCAACCGGTCGTACACCGTTGCAAATTGCCCATATGCGTGCATCATGTTCTCTCCTACTTCATCTTGATCGCTCCATTATAGCATTGCGAAGGTAGGATTTGCATGTTGCCACGTCCCCTCTTCAACGCACAGAAAAAAAGCCGAGAAGCCCTCTCGGACTCCCGGCTTCCCGCTCGGATGTCTATTAGTTCTCCGCCTGCTGCGCGGCTTCGGCGCTGAGTTTCGTCCAGTTGCCTTCCTGCGTGACGACCCCTTCGCGCATCAGCTTGCCGATCGCGCGCTTGAACGCGGACTTGCTGATACCGAACTTCTGCTTGATGACGTCGGCCGGCGTCTCGTCCGAATACGGCATCGAGCCTGCCGGACGCGATTTGAGAAAATCGAGAATCCGGTCGGCGTCTTCCACGCGACCGACTTCTTTGCGCTGCGACATCGACATGTTCACGCGGCCGTCCTCGCGGACGAACGTCACGCGCGCGCGAACGCGTTCGCCCATGCGCAGCGGCTGGGTGCGGTCCTCCGCGGGAATAAACCCATAGGCGCCGAAGCCGAGCACGCCGCCGTCGATCAGCACGAACGATCCGATCTTCAGCGTCTTCGTTACCCAGCCTTCCACCCAGTTGTTCTTCCACGACTCCGGCGCGCGGAACGTAAGCGAGGACAAATCTTCTTCCGTCGCGACATTCGCCACAAGCCGTCCGATTTTGTCATGCGTCAGCTTCACGAACACCTCGTCGCCAGGCTGCGGACGAAGCGTCTTCAGCTCGGGCTGCTCCGAGAGCGGCAGCAGCAGCTGACGGCCAAGGCCAATCTCCAGGAACGCGCCGATGCGCGGGTGCGTGTCCGCCACCACGAGCCGGGCGATCTCCCCGAGCGTGATGAGCGGCTTGTGCATCGTGGCCGCAATCCGGTCTTCCGTATCATAGAACAGGAACACGTCGAGCTCCGCATCCGGCTTCGGCTTCTTGCCGACCAGTTCCGTATAATGCAGGAGCACCTCGCTTGTCCCATCCGTCAAAAAATAGCCGAAGGGCGACACTTCGCGTGCCACCCTTAATTTCGCGAACTCTCCCGCGACTAGCGTCATGCGAATTCCACAACCTTCGCGTCAGACCAGAGCCGTTCGATGTTGTAGTATTCGCGCTCGTCGCGATGGAACACGTGCACGACGACGTCGCCGACGTCTACCAGCACCCAGCGCCCTGCGTCCACGCCTTCAATGCCTCGCAATTGAACGCCTTTCTCTTGCGCCCGCTTGCGGATCTCGGTCGTGATCGCCTGTACCTGCGTGTCCGAATTGCCGTGGCAGATGACGAAATAATCCGCCACCAGCGAAATGCCTTTCAAATCCAGCGCCACGATTTGGTGCGCTTTCTTGTCTTCCGCCGCCGCGACGACGATTCGCATCAATTCATCCGCGTTTACTGTCATAGCTCAGCCTCCCGTAATTGTAAGATTAAATCATTGCGCGCGGCCACGGTCAGCGGGAATATCCGCTTTCCTTGGGCCAGCAAATACGATATCGTCGAGTCAAATCCGGCAATCAGCGCTTGCTCAACACTATGCTCGGCTAATTCGCGAATTTTATGCACGCCGGGAAAATCCCGGCCGGGTTCCATATAATCGGCCAAACAGACGATCTTATCCATCAGCGTCATCCGCTCGCGCCCGGACGTATGAAAGCGGATCGCATCAAGCACCTCGATGTCGGCGATGCCGTAGTCCCGCTCCGCGACGAACGCGCCGACCGGCGCGTGCCACAGCTCCTTGTCGTAATACAGCAGTTCCTCCGGCATGCCCTGCTCCCGGATGATCGTCTCCATCTTGGACGTCGGCCAATATTTGGCGACATCGTGCAGGATCGCGGCTTGATCCGCTTTGTCCGGATCCGCGCCGAACCGCCGGGCTAGAATGACCGCCGTCTCCATAACGCCGAGCGTATGGGTCCAGCGCTTCGCCGGCATCTCGGCGCTTACCTTTTCCATCATCGTATTACGATTCATAGAGACCGTTCCTTTGGATATAGAAATAGACGCTGTCCGGTACATAATAACGGATCGACAATCCCGACGTCGCCCGCGCGCGGATATCGGTGGACGATATATCGATATGCGGCATCGGCGCGAATTCGATACGCCTCTGCAAGAATGAGGGCAATGCCGACGGATCCGGCAGCGGCTCGCCCGGCCGCTCCAGGCCGATAAACCGAACCGACGCGGCCAGTTCCTCGATCCGATGCCACTTCGCCAGGTCGTTCACCCGGTCGGAGCCGATAATATAAGCGAACTCGTGCCGCGGATGCCGCGACGCAAGCTCCCGAGCCGTATCGACGGAGTAACTGACGCCGCCGCGCCTTAGCTCCATATCAAGCACGCGAAAACGCGGTTCCGGCTCGGTCGCAAGCATCGTCATCTCCAGCCTGGCGAGTCCGTCCGCCCCCGGCGCATGATCCTTGAGCGGAGGCGCGTAAGAGGGTACGAACCACACTTCGTCGAGCCCTGCGGCTTCGAGCGCCGATTGCGCCGCGATCAGATGGCCGACATGGATCGGGTCGAACGTGCCGCCCATAATGCCGACTTTCAACATGTTCGGTTAGCCTCCCTTGCGAAGCGGCGCGCGCCCCATGCAAACGCGCCTAGTCAAGCTTATGGCAGCTCGATCGTTTTATTCTCTTTGGATTCTTTGTAAAGCACGATCGTCTTGCCGATGACTTGCACGAGCTCCGCGCCTGCTTCGTCCGCGATCCATTGGCCGACTTCCTTTGGATCTTCGGTCGAGTTGTTGAGCACCGATACTTTGATCAGCTCGCGCACTTCGATCGCTTCGACGACGTGACGCACCAAATTATCGTTGGCGCCGCCCTTGCCTACTTGGAAAATCGGGTTAAGATGATGCGCCTGCGAGCGCAAAAAACGCTTTTGTTTGCCTGTCAACATGTGCTGGATTCCTTCTTTCCGTTAATAAAAGCTTGCTTCTTCCTAGCCGGTCGCGCTTGCGCCCAGCGCGTCTAGCACGGCCTCGCGCATCGCCGCCACCGGAGCGTCCACGCCCGTCCAATATTCGAACGCATAGGCCCCCTGATAAATAAACATGCCCAGTCCGCCGTGAATGCGCAACCCCCGCTCCTGCGCCTCCGTCAGAAACTTCGTCTTCAGCGGATTGTAGATGAGATCGCTCGCGATGGCCCCCTCCCGCAGCCAAGCCGCCTCGACGGGCGATTCATCCGTATTCGGGAACATACCGATCGACGTCGTATTAATAACGATATCCGCTTCGCCGCACAAGGCCGGCAGCCGATTGAGCGCGGCGGTCCGGATATCGGCGCGGCCGCGAAATAGCTCCGCCAGTTCCTCGGCGCGGGCGGCCGTCCGGTTGGCAACCGTTACGTCGCGCACGCCTTCCTTGGTCAGCGCGTACAGAATGCCGCGCGTCGCGCCTCCCGCTCCGACGATCAGCACCCGTTTGCCTGCCAAATCAGGCTCCGCTTCTTCCTTCAGCGAGCGCACGTAACCCAATCCGTCGGTATTATAGCCGGTCAGTTTGCCCTCGTCGTTGACGATCGTGTTGACGGCCCCGATGATCCGCGCGCTCTCGTCGATCGCGTCTAGATGATCCATAATATCAAGCTTATGCGGGATGGTGACGTTAACCCCGCGAATGCCCATTGCCCGGACCCCCGCGGCGAAGTCGCCCAGCCGGTCGCTCGCGACGTGAAAGGCCGTATATACGCCGTTTAGCCCGGTCTCCCGGAAAGCCCGATTCATCATGACCGGCGACTTGGAGTGCCGGATCGGATCCCCGATCACGCTGTACAGCACCGTTTGGCTGTCGACGGCATTGCCGCCGGCAGCGGCTTTCGCTTCGTTCCCCAACAAATCCGTTCACGCTCCCATGCGTTAATAAGAGTCCGAACTTTGACGTAATTCCGTGCTAGATCAACGCGTCGCGAAGCATGACGCGGATGCCTTTCGGCACATGAACGTCGATGAGCGCGCCCACCTGGCTGTTCACGTGAATCCAGCCGAGTCCGGAGATGAACACGTCCACCTCGGAGCCGCGCTTCACGGTCAGGCGATGCCTCGTCCATGCCGGCATCTCTTCGAGCTGCTCCGCGCTTGGCGGAGCCAGCAGGACGCCTTTATGCTCCGCGAACAGCTCATCCGCCCGCTCCAGCTTCGTACGGTGCAAATTCAAGCCGCCGGCGACGTAGAACGTGAACGACTGGCGATCGCCTTCGACGAAATCGAAGCGGGCCAACGCGCCGATGAACAGCGTCTGCTGCTCGTTAAGCTGGTAAACGACCGGTTTGATTTCTTTCTCGGGCAGTACGGCCTGCAACACGTTGCGCGGCACGATCTCGGTCATCCGGTGCTGGTAGACGATACCCGGGGTATCGATGATATCGTGACCGTCGTCGAGCGGGATATGAACGGCGTCGAGCGTCGTGCCCGGATAGCGGGACGTCGTCAGCTCGCGCTCCAAATCGGAATAGTCGCGGATGAGCCTATTAATCAGCGTCGACTTGCCGACGTTCGTGGCGCCGACGACGTACACGTCCCGGTCGCCCCGGTGCTTCGCCAGCGATTCGATGACGTATTCGAAGCCGGTGCCGCGCTTGGCGCTGCACAAGATGATATCCAGCAGCTTAATGCCCTGCGCCTTGGCCTGCTTCTGCACCCAATTGCGCAGCCGGTTCGTGTTGATGCCTCTTGGCAGCAAATCGATCTTGTTCACGACGAGCAGCACGGGGTTGTTCCCGACGAAACGCTGCAGGCCGGGGATGATGCTGCCCTCGAAGTCGAACAAATCGACGATATGCACAACAAGGCTGTCCGTAGCGGCGATGCCGCCAAGCAGCCTTAGGAAGTCATCCTGATCGATCGCGACCGAAGCCGCCTCGTTGTAATTCTTAATGCGGAAGCAGCGCTGGCAGATGACAGGCTCCTTCTGGAGCGCGGCTTCCGGCACGTAACCCGGTTTGCTCGGCGTCTCCATTTGCAGGGTTACGCCGCATCCGGCGCATCTGCTCGTTTCTTGTTGCAATTTGGTCACTTGCGATCCTCCTCGGGCCAAAGCCCTTTTTTGCGCAGCCTGGACAGCGCAACCCGCTCGAGCAAGCGGTTGAAACGCGTCATGATACCTTCGTCGGCGGGCGATATCGCGTGAACGAGGATCGTATGCAATCCCATTCGCTTGCCGCCCAGCACGTCGGTCATCATCTGGTCGCCTATGACGGCCGTCTGTTCGGCCGGCAAATCCAGCACCGCGAGCGCCGACTTGAACGCGCGGTTCCACGGCTTGCGGGCGGCGTGAATAAACGGAATGTTCAGCGGCACCGCGAATTTCGACACGCGCGTTTCGTTGTTGTTCGAGACAATGACGACCTTGAAGCCCAAGTCGCGGACGACGTCCAGCCACTTGACCAGCTCCGGCGTGGCCAGCGGCACTTTGGCGCCGACCAGCGTATTGTCCAGATCCGTAATAATGCCTTTCATGCCCTGTTCCTTCAGCGCATGCAGATCAATATCGTAAATGGTTTTGACGCGCATATGCGGCAACAGCCGTTCAAACATGGTTTCGACTCCCCTGCTATCGCTATACCCGAAACTATACCATACAACCGGAAGAGCATGCAAAACTTGTCTGACCGCCGCAACCCCCGCATTCAGACGCGAATAACCTCCCTCGCGCGGCCGCGGCAAGGGAGGTTATTCGCGTCGTCCGGCTCTAAGCGAGCAGCCCGGGCACGATGGCTACAATATTAAGAAGACAACCGCTCGCGGATGGCCTTCGCATCCTGCTCGAAGCGCGACACATCATCCTCCGACAGCGTTATCGCGCTGTATTTCGCTTTCTCGAACGCGTGCTGCACGCGTCTGAACTCGGGCTGCAAGCTCGAGAAGCGGGATGACCACCGGTCGATCGTTTCGCGCAGCGTCTCGTGCTCAATACGGTCGAACCCTTTGCGGCGGCAGAAGCGGAGCAGCCGCTCCGTTTCGCGGACAACCCGCTCGTTGGCGTTCTTGTAGCGAACCGCGCGGGAAGGCCATAGCGGCAACGACTGGCGGAAGCGGAACAGGACGAACGCGGCTGCCGCGATCAGCGCGACGGCACCGGCGATCAACGCGACCGTTCCCCACGGTGAAGACTCCCCCGCTGCCGGCGCCGTTACGGACGGCGCCGCGTCCAGATCGGCGGGCAGCTCGATAGGCGCCGGTTCAGGCGCGTCTTCCGGCAGCGCGTACGGATAGCTGAAGCCGGTCGTCGGCTCGAATGGCAGCCAGCCGTAGCCGGGGAAATACACCTCGACCCAAGAATGCGCGTCGGAGTTGCGAACCGTATATGTGCCTTCGCCCTCCGGATTGATGAATTCCATCTCTTCCCCGCGGAAACCCGCCATCGAAGGATCGACCGGCAGCGTGCCCGGCGAGTAGCCTTTGACCCAGCGAGCGGGGATGCCGAGCGTGCGAACCATGACCGCCATCGACGTCGAGAAGTAGTCGCAGTAGCCTTCCTCCATCTGGAACAGGAAGCCGTCGACCAGATCTTCGCTCGTCCGGTTGGTCAAATCCGGCTCATTATTATAGGTATAGTTGTTCTGGAGGTATGCCTCGATCGCCTTGACCTTATCGTAAGCCGACGCCTGATCGCGCGTAATGTCCGCCGCCAGCGTCCG
This sequence comes from Paenibacillus methanolicus, assembly GCF_008124765.1. Lineage (GTDB taxonomy): Bacteria > Bacillota > Bacilli > Paenibacillales > Paenibacillaceae > Paenibacillus_Z > Paenibacillus_Z methanolicus. The sequence continues at coordinate 676,099 of NZ_VNHS01000002.1, forward strand.
CACCCGATCCGGGAGCGTGTTCGGCAGCTGCAGGTACATGGCGCCGACGTTGCCGGCGTCTGATCCGGCCAAAATGTTCCGTAAGACCGCCTCGTCAAGCAGGGGCACGTCCGACACGATAGAATACGTCTGAGGATACTGAATCGTCTCCGTCCTGCCGATCAGACGAAGCTCCCACGACTTCGGCAGCCAGCGAAGACGCGGCAGCGGCTTGCCTTCCTCCTCGATCATGACGACGGAAGAGATCGGGCCGGCGCCGAACAGCACCGGAAACTTGTCTTTGCGCAGCATCGTGACCGTCTGAGAAACTTGGCTCGTCTCGACCCCTTCCGGCTGTCCGCTTTCGAGCTGCTGCTCGGCCTTGATGCCGGTGATGGTCGGCTCGTCGCGTTCGTCTCTCGCATCCTCCCAGCCTTTGCCGGTATAGAGCGCCTTCGTCTCCCCTCGCCAGTAACCGCGCTGGTTCGTCGTCACTTCCATTACGGGCGAGTAGTCGAACGTAAAGCCGCTGCCGAGCGAGGTGTCGTTGCGGCCATAGCCGGAGCGGCTATCGCCCTTCTTGGCGACCGTCTCGATGCCGATCTTGTCGCCGATCATCGAGGGGACCGCTTCGCCCCGCGATTCTTTCCACGCCGTATATGGATCCTTCACGATCGGATCGATAGAAGGGACAAATACGCCCGCCCCCATGACGATCGCGATGACCAATACGACGGAGGCAACCAGTCCGAGCGGATAGCTCAGCAAATCCCGCCAGCTCTCCGGATGCTTCTGCCTGAACTGCTCGAAGTGGCTGGCGACCAGCCAGAGCAAGCCGATCGTAATAATCAAGGCCACTTCCTGCCACAGGAAAATCGGCGTAAACAAGGAATCGATGACCGAGAGCGACAGCAGCGAGGCGCCGACCACGGTAATGAGGCCCGATTTTCGTTTGCCGAGCACGACCGAAGCCAGCACGATCAGCCATACGCCGAGACTAATCCAGAAGAAAGGAAACAGCGGCGCGAGTAAATCGGATAACCATGCTTGAACCCGGCCAGGTCCGAATTCCTTCGGGTACACGCCGAACCAGCGGAATTCGGTAAAAGCCAGATTAACGACGATCAAGGCGACGGCTTGCAGCGGGATCGACAACCGCCTCCAAGGAACCGCCAACGCCATCAGCGAGGCCGCTATCAACTGTCCGTAAATGACGGCATACGTTTCCTCCCACCACCAATCGCCGAAGCATTGCACCCATAAGGCGATAATGCCGGCCGCGAACAAGTAAGAAAGCCGCTCGAATCCGTTGACGGTTAAGTATGAAGCGATGCGCGGCGAATTCCTCATTGGCTACCTCCTTCCAGCACGGCGGGCAGTTCCTGCAAGCTGGCGACGGAATAGACGCCAAACCCGCTGCGGCGCAGCAGCTTCAGCCATTCCGCGTTCATTCCTTGGTCGCTTTCTTTGCCCCGGATATGGATCAGGAGCGGAACGATGCCCCGCCGGTTCAGCCATTCCATCGCGCGCACGGTCTCTTCGCCCCCTTGAGGCGAGACGATCACCGCGAACGAGCCGTACGGCAGCATAGCGTCCGCCTGGCGCAGCGTCCGGTATAGCGGCGTCGCGCCGTCCGGCTGGACGCGCACGAAATGATTCATCATGAGCTCCAGCTGATCGGGCGACGCTTTGGCCGAGAACCCTTCCTTCGCGGCGCCGGCCGACAACAGTCCGATCGAGGTCGAACTGCGGAAGGAAAACTGCGCGATGGAGGCGACGACCGATACGGCCAGCTCGAATTCGTCGCCGTTGGCGTAGGCACCCGCATAACGGTCCAAGACGAACACCGTGCGCGGCAGCGATTCCCGCTCGAATTCCTTGGACTTCCACTGCCCGGTGCGGGCGGTCGCGTTCCAGTGAATGCGGGACAGCCGATCGCCGTAAATATACTCGCGCACGCCGTTGATCTGCGTCGTCTCCTTGGCGGCTCGCTGGGTCGCCGACGTGGAATACGGTCCCTTAGCGCCGGTGCGCAGCTGAGGCCAGTACCGGATCGGCACCGTCTGCGGATAGACGCTGAACGGCTCGGCGTTCACGAAGCTCCCCGAATGTTCGAACAAGCCGAATATATCGCAGGTGGAGCAGACGGTAGGCGCGAAGCGGTAGATTCCTCTCTCCAGCGGAGGCGTCGTGTAGGATACTTCGCCCATCCGCTTGTAATTGGGAACGAACGACGCTTCGAATGGCAGCTCCGAGCCGTTCTGGCGAACGAGCCTGTCGCGGACGAGCACGTAAGGCGCCGGCCAGAAGCCGGGCAGCTGCACCGCAAGACTGACCTCGACTCTGGAGCCGGCCGACAATACCCGCTCTCCGCCCGCGAATTGACCGCCGAACTGAAGTTTGCGCCCGCCGCTCACGCTGCCGATGCCGCTGAAGCGGCCAAGCAGCAAGTACGCCAACAGCACGTTGAAAATACAAAACAACATCAGCGACGTCTTCCCGCCTTGGAAGAGCAGGAACAGCAGCGAGAAGACGTACAGCAGGCCGATGACCCGCCATCGGGTAAGCGCGCGGCTAAAGGTCAGCATGCGCTTACCTTTCCATTCTGACCGGCACGCTCGTTTGGCCGATCACGGCCTCGATCACTTCGTCCGTCGTCAATCCGCCGAGCCGCGCTTCCGTATGAAGGACGATGCGGTGCGCCAGCACCGTGCCGGCGAGCGCCTTGATGTCGTCGGGGATGACGAAGTCCCGTTCCTGCAAGAACGCGGAAGCTCTCGCCGCCGCAAGCAGGGAGATAGCCGCCCGCGGACTCGCCCCCAGCTGGACGCCCGAGTGGTCGCGAGTGGCCCGCACGATGCGAACCAAGTAATCGCCTACCGCCTCGTCGACGTGAACCCGGCTGACTTTCTCCATAAGCTCCGCGATCTCCCCGCTGTCCGAGACGGCCTCCAGCTTGTCCGCGGGCGACGTCGAATCCGGGGCGAGCAGCATCTGACGCTCGGTCGCGGCGTCCGGATAGCCGAGCGAGAGCTTCATCATGAAGCGGTCCAGCTGGGCTTCGGGCAGCGTATAAGTGCCTTCGAACTCGATCGGGTTCTGGGTGGCGATCAGAATGAACGGCTTCGGCAGCGCGTACGATTCGCCGTCCACCGTCACGTGACGTTCCTCCATCGCCTCGAGCAGCGCCGATTGGGTCTTCGTCGTCGCGCGGTTAATCTCGTCGACGAGCAGCAGATTGGTCATAACCGGACCCGGGCGGAAGACGAACGTCTCATCCTTCGGATGATAGATGGCGACGCCGGTAATATCGGTCGGAAGCAAATCCGGGTTGCATTGCACGCGGCGGAATTGCCCGCCTATCGTTCGGGATAAGGCTTTGACAAGCTGCGTCTTGCCCGTGCCCGGCACATCTTCGATCAATACATGGCCGCCGGCCAATAGCGCGGTCAGCAGCCGGTCGATTTCCACTTTCTTCCCCAGGATACAACGTTCCAGATTGCCGCGAATGAGCTGAATGAGCGAAAAGTCCTTGCGTGTTACTTCCATGGTATACCTCCCGGATGATAGAAAATGAACGCCATGTTATTATTTTACAAAATGTTCAGACGGCCGTATAGACGAGGTTTTGCCGAAAAAATTTGGAGGTTGTTACAGCCGCCGAGCTTCTTGCGTTTCGCGAATCGCCGATTAATATCGCCGTATAATTCCGCAACGAATTGAATCGATCCCGGACATTCGGCGTTACGATGGACCTAGACTTCGCAGGCGCTATTCTATCAACGAGCCAATCCCACATTTTGTTACAATAAACTCATTTTTCCTCTGTATGAAGACGCCAAAGTTCAGCAAACGCAAAAAAACGGAAGGGCAAGATTACTTGCCCAACCGTCTTCTGCAACGATATCGAATCCCGCTTCCGGCCGCGACCTATCCTTTCGGCCTGACGACAAGCGCCGCTAGAAACGAAAAGATGATCGCCGCCGAGATGCCCGCGCTCGTCAAATCGAAAATGCCGGTGATGACCCCGATCCAGCCGTCGCGGTAATATTCGGTCAACGCGCCGTGCACGAGCGCATTGCCGAAGCTCGTGATCGGAATCGTCGCGCCCGCGCCGGCGAAATCGACCAGCGGCTCGTAGAAGCCGAGGCCGTCGATCACGGCGCCCGCCACGACGAGCGTCGCCATCGTATGGGCGGGCGTCAGCTTCACGACGTCGAACATGAGCTGCCCGATGACGCAGATGGCGCCGCCCACGAGAAAGGCCCATAGAAAATGCATCGGTAATCCTCCTGTCTCTTATGGTTTCGCCTCGATCGCGACGGCGTGCGCGATGCACGGAATGCTCTCGCCCTGCTGGAACGACAGCGGCGAGAGCAGCGCGCCCGTGGCGACGACGAGAATCCGCTTCAAGTCGCCTTGCTTCAGCCGCTTCAGCAAATGTCCGTACGTCACGACGGCCGAACAGCCGCAGCCGCTTCCGCCTGCCTGTACCTTCTGCCGGGCGACGTCATACACCATTAAGCCGCAATCCCCGAACACGGTGTCCTCCATCGGCACGCCGTCGCGTTTGAGCAAATCCTTCGCGATGCCGTGTCCGACGGTCGCCAAGTCGCCGGTGACGATCAAGTCGTAATCCTTTGGCTCCCTGCCCGTGTCGTTGAAGTGCGCCTGGATCGTGTCGACGGCCGCCGGAGCCATCGCCGCGCCCATGTTGAACGGGTCCTTGATGCCCAGATCGACGATTTTGCCGATCGTCGCGCATTCGACGACCGGGCCGTCGCCGTCCGGCGCAAGCACGGCCGCGCCCGCGCCGGTCACCGTATACTGCGCGGTCGGCGGCTTCTGCGATCCGTATTCGGTCGGATACCGGAACTGCTTCTCGGCCGTGCAGTTATGGCTGCAGACGCCTGCCAGCGCATATTGCCCGGATCCGGAATTAATGATCATCGCGGCGAGCGCGAGCGACTCCATCGACGTCGAGCAAGCGCCGAAGACGCCCAAATACGGAGCGCCGATCGACCGGGCCGCGAACGTGCTGCTGATGATTTGGTTCATCAGATCGCCGCCGACGTAGAACGACAACTCCTGCTTGTTGACCTTCGCGTGCTTGAGCGCGAAATCCGAAGCCTGCTCCATGAGCAGGCGCTCCGCCTTCTCCCAGCTTTTCTGCTGCATGTCCAGCTCGGGGTGCACCAGATCGAAATCCGCGGCCAGCGGCCCGTCGCCTTCGTCCGGACCGACGACCGTCGCCGCCCCGATAATGACGGGTCGCTTATCGAACCACCAAGTCTGTTTGCCCCTCAGCATGGTTAATGCCCCTCCAAACCGAGCGCCATATAAATGATGCCGATGAAAAACGCCGCGACGGTGCCGTAGACGATGACCGAGCCCGCCAGCTTGAACATGTTGCCGCCGACGCCGAGCACGAGTCCCTCCGAACGGTGCTCGAGCGCCGCGGAACACATGGAATTCGCGAACCCCGTCACCGGCACCGCCGTCCCGGCTCCGGCCCACTGCGCGATTTTGTCATAGATGCCCAAGCAGGTTAACACGACGGAGATCATGATCATGACCGCGACCGTCGGATTGCCCGCCTCCTGCTGCGTCATCCCGAACGCATAGGCGAAAAAGTCCTGCACCGCTTGTCCGAGCGTGCATATAAGCCCGCCGACGAGAAAGGCGCGGAGGCAATTCTGGGGCACGGAACGCGCGGGTTCCCGGGTCTTCGCGTAAGTTTGGTATTCCTGCGGCGACATCGTCATTTTCTTATATTTCGATCCGGTCTTGGTAGCCATCCCGTCATTCATCCCTTTCCTGCAAGATTAACGCCGCCGCGGCCGATTCATGCGCCGCTGCGGCAGGCTGCGCTACAGAAAAGTATTTGTAAAAACCGCTAACCTTATGTAAAAGGCCCGCAACAGAAAAACCTCCGGAAGTCCAGCATCCGGAGGCTCGGTTCACAACAAGGCGATTAGCAGCAGCACGACAAGCAGCACGTACAAAATCAAGATAAGCAAAAGGAACGATTCCCGCAGCAACGCAATCGCGTCTCCTCTCGTGCGTCAAAATGGGCTTATAGTCCATCCTATGCAGAAAGGCGAACGGGCGGAAGCGGAAACGCCAAGGTTTTTTTCGAAACCTAGGATGCCGAAGCCGATGGAGCGGAGCCCTCGCCGGACTGCGGCGTGCGCGTCACGCTGCGTCGGCCGTCCACGCCGACCGGCACATCGCCGTCGATCGTTACGCGCCGCACGACGCGGTGCCGATCGCCGTAATCGTTCACCGCATAATGCTGGGTCGCCCGGTTATCCCAGATGACAACGTCGCCTTCCGCCCAACGCCAACGGACGGTATTCTCCTGCCGCGTCACGTAGCTTTGCAGGACGGCGAACAGATGAGCGGAGTCGGAGGATGGCAAGTCGACGAACCGTTTCACGAAATGTCCGAGCAGCAGCGAGCGCTCGCCCGTCTCCGGATGGACGCGCACGACCGGGTGCTCCGTCTCGTACACCGTGGAGGCGAACACTTCTTTATGCCGCTTGATCTCCTCCGACGTCGCTGCCGTCTTGCGCGCCGCATAGTCGTAATCGTTCGTATGAATCGCCCACAGTTTGTCGGCCAGCTCCTTGAGATGAGGCGGCAAGTCGTCATAGGCCGCGGCGGCATTCGCCCAGACGGTATCGCCGCCCGCTTCCGGAATGACCACGCCGCGCAGGATCGATGCCTGCGGATAAGCGGCGACGAACGTCACGTCGGTATGCCACGAATTGGCCCTGCCGCCATGCTGCGAATCGAGCTCGAGGACATACGACGTGCCCTCCTTGATCGGCACGGTCGGATGCGCAACCGGTTCTCCGAACGCTTTCGCGAACGCTTCCTGGCCGGCGTCGTCCAGATGGTTCTGTCCGCGGAAGAACAGTACCTTGTGACGGAGCAGTTCCTGGCGGATCGCCTCTAGCTTGGCCGGTTCCAAATCCGCCGACAACCGGATCCCTCTCACCTCGGCGCCGATTTTCCCTGCTACCCGTACCACTTCGATTCCTTGGTCTGCCGCTTGGCTTTGTTCGACTATGCTCATCTCGTTACCTCCTCATAATGGCGCTTCCCGTTCATCCGCCCATCGCTTCGGCAAATAAAAAAGGCCGGTTCGCCGCATGATGCGGCGTCCGGCCTCCAGTCACCTGGTGGGCTGATGATTCGTAAGCAATCGATATAGCATTCAAATCCGATTGGATTAGTTATATATTATGGGCTATGGGAAAAGATGTCAAGCGCGATTTATTATTCAACGCTCTCGATCCATGCTGTCTTGGACGAAGCCGGCTGTCGGCGAGGCGACGGCGCCGCCATATCCGGTTCCCCGATATAGAGCAGTCCCAGCATGCGATCGTGTTCGCGTAGACCGAACGCCTTGTTCATGAGGGGATGATAACACGGCTCGCCCGTCCGCCAGACGGCCGCCAAATCAAGCGCGTGTACCGCGAGGAGCATATTCTGCACCGCCGCGAATACGGCGCCGTACTCCTCGATCTCGATGACGCCCGTTCGCTCCCGGGGCGCCACGGCCACCCCGATGACGAGCGGCGCGCGGAACGCTTTCTTCCGTGCCGCTTCGGCCTTCGCGAGGCTCTCTTCGCTATCCTTGTCCTGCTCGCCTTCCCGCGCGATGGCCGCATAGGCACCGCCCAGCTTGCCTCTGCCCTCGCCCGTCATGACGAAAAATTGCCAAGGCTCGGTCAACCGGTGATTCGGCGCCCATATGCCCGCTTCCAAAATTCGCTCGATCTTCTCGCGCGCGATCGGCTCTTGTTTGACCTTGCCTATCGATCTGCGGCCGTGTATCGCCTCGAACACTTCCATTGTCGCTCACTCCAGTCTTTCTAATTAGTCGGACACGCTCATCCTATTGTACCAAACCGGAGCGTTCATTCTCAATCGATTCTCAATTAGATCGCGCCTTGGTCCGCTAACTTTCGCCGGGGTCTGCATTAGGATTCGTCGCTCTCCACCAGCCGCTTAAGCGCATCCAGCTTATTGTCCCAATACCGGTCGTAGAATGCCAGCCATCGCTTCAGCTCCAGCAGCGGTTCCGGCTCCAGCCGGTAACGGCGTTCCCGTCCGACCTTGCGTTCCGTGACGAGCCCTGCCTCGGACAGAATGCGGAGGTGCTTCGAGACGGCGGTTCGGCTCATTGGAAAATGCCCCGTCAACGTCGTCACCGGGAGCTCCCGGTCGACGAGCAGCTGGAGCAGCGACCGCCGCGTCGGGTCGGCGATCGCCTGAAAGACGTCATGCTGCTGCTGCTTGTCCGGCTTAACGCTGGACATACTCGGCGAGTTTGCCTACGATGCCTTCCCAGCCTTGGGACATCGTGTCGCGCACCGCTTCGTGCGGTTGGCCGAATTCGGTTACTTGCTCGGCCGTCCAACCGGCGTGAATAAGCGTGAACGACGTCGCTTCGCCTTCGGCGGCAAGCTCGAACGTAAGCGTCCAGTCTTTCCCCCATGTGAACGACAACCGGTTCGGCGGATCGATGTCCGTTACTTTGCAGGGCGATTTGCCGAAGTGGCCCGCTTCCAGATGGAACTCGTGACCGACGACGGGTTCGAAATCATTCGGCATAAACCAAGCGGAGATGCCTTCGGCGGTCGCGACGGCTTTCCATACTTTCTCGATCGGCGCTTGCAGCGTGATCGTCTTGCGAATGTCGGGCAATGTTTGGGTGCTCATTTTTCAATCGCTCCATTTCTTATTGTTCATGTGATTCGAATGATCGAACGGACTTGGGCTTCAAAAGCGAAACCATTTGGTTTCATTTTATGCTTATAATAGGATACCATTCGGTTGCGTGTCAAGGGCATTTCCCGTCTTGGTCGGCATTCCCATAAATAAGGAAGCGCGACGCCGGAAACATTGAGCTGTGAAGTGCTATGATGGTGAACACATAGAGACTCATCGCAGCGCGGATTAACGCTTCGCGGACTACCGTTCTAGGAAGAAGGAGACGATTACGATGAGACAGCGATTGGAAGAATTCAAGGCCCGGCTGATCGAAGAAGGACGGCTGGCCGGACACGAAGACGTGCTGCTCGCGTTCGACCATCTGCTCGACGAAGTCGATACGCACGAGCAGGAACATCTCGTTAACAACGCCAAATACGGCATTGCCGGGTACAAGGTGGACCGCGGCGCCGAAGACACGTTCCGGGAGGAGATGTCCTGGATGCGGCAAGCCGCGTACCGCGTCATCGAGCGCACCGTCGCCGATCTGATCAACAAAGGGAACAAGCATTGGGAGAACTTTTACGATAAAGTCGATTAGCTTTAAGCGCGTCCCGGTTCCATGCGCGCGAAAGACCGCAGCTTGCGAGGGCCGCGGTCTTTTCATTTCTGCATCGGAACGTCGAAGTACATGATCAGAAACACGACGCAAACCGCGCATGCCGCGAGCGCCCATCCCTTCCTCCGGTCATGCAGCAGCATAACCGCGAACATGACGAAATAGAAGGCGACGGACCACCATAACGACCACCCATGTTCGTATGAAATATACCCCGTTAGCAGCCAAATCCCCTCTAACGCGCTATAACCGGCCACCCAGGCGAAATAAAAAACCAGCTGACGAACGCGCCGAAAGGGAAAAAAACGCAGGTATAGCAACGTCGTCGCCGGAAGCAGCACGAACGTATTCGTCATGTCCGCAGGCTTATGGGCAAGCAGAAAATCAGGGTGAAATTTCCAAGTCAAATAATCATGGCAGATAAAGTTGTAGAACACGTTCCAAAACGACACCAGCAGAATCGTATCGTAGTAATCCCGCCATTTGCGCCAAGTACCGGTTAACAAAACGGCCAGCGCAAACAGTACGTTCATGACCAGAATCATATCGGCCGCCTTAAACTTCTATATACTTGCCATATTCGGGCTTGGCCATTTTATCGAAATCGTCCGCAAGCCTCTTCAGGCCTGCAGCAAGTTCTTCTCCGCCGGCGGGTCGGCCATGTCCCGTTATGGCGAGTTGAGGCCGCAGCGCCGCCAAGCGCTCTACGGAAGCTTTGGCCTGCGTCCAATCGGGGGTGAAATAACGCGGCGGTCCGCTAATTTCGAACTGCTGGGTTACCACCTTGTACAAATACTCCTGCCGAACGGCGACGAACGCGTCGCCCGCGATCAGCGCCCGGTCCTTCTCTCGAAAGAAGGATACATGCCCCTCGGTGTGTCCGGGTGTCGCAATCCAGCGGAAGTCCGGCAGGAACGGTACCGTCCCGTCTTCAGGCAGTGGCTGCACATGATGACCGAGATCGATAGGCTCGTTCGGGAAAAAGCCGGACAGCTTCGCCACCATGCCGCCTTCCACGCTCGGATCCGGCTCGGGATAAGACTTGCGGCCCGTAAGATAAGGAAGCTCCAGCTCATGCGCATAGACCGGAACCCGCCAATGTTCGATAAGCTCGATGATTGCGCCCACATGATCGAAATGACCGTGCGTCAGCAAGATCGCGCTTGGCCGCGTATTGGCGCCGAACCGTTCCTCCGCCGCTTCGATGATCGCATCCGCTGACCGGGGCATGCCAGCGTCGACCAACACGTAGCCGTCGCGGCCCGGTTGTCCGACGAACGCGATATTCACGATCTGCACCGCATGGCAGTATAGATCCGCCGAGACTTCGACGCCTACCCCGCTTCGAACCGACGTTGCCGGAATATAACCGTAATCCTCTCCGTACGTCATCTCCTGATCTTCGCTCATGGCTGCTCCTCGTCTCCTTCTGGCTCGTTATGCACATGCTGCTGTTAATGTTCCACTTTTTGGCCGGGCTATGTATTCGCTTCATGAATATGCGCAATCAGTAGCGCCTACCCGCGCTCGATAACGTCAAAAGACTGCCTCGAAAGGCAGCCTTCAGAATCTTGTCGAAATTTCCCGGGCAATAAACGGATGCCGCAGCGTTATCCGGCAAGCTTCAATCTTGCCGGATCCATCGCGTCTCTAAGCAGGGAACGGAGCGCTGCAACCTGTTCCCCGTCCAACGCGGATTTTGGTACGATCACGGTTCGTGACGGTCCCATATATACGATCATAAAATCACGGTTCTCCGCCACTTTGAACACATCTTCCCATGACAGCATGCCGGTCCCCGAAGATTGTTCATACGCGATGCCTTCTACGGAAAACGCATAGCGCATTTCTTGCCGCAGCAGCCGATCCGAATCGAAGACACGCTTGCTTCGCAGCCACAAGCTGCCGTATGTCAGGCCATAGATAACGACGCTCAGCGCCACGGCACTCCCCGCAATAAGCGGAAGCGAGTCGGCCAGCGCGATATCCCGCATTAAATAAAGCACTACGCCGATATAACACGCGAAGTACGGCAGCAGCGAAGCCAGACGGCTCCGTATGCTGTGCCACAGGTTCAACCGAAAGTAATCGCGGTACGTTAATACGACGGAAACTCGAATTACTTGCATCTCTTGCATGAGTAAGGTCGCTCCTTCATTTTGTATACGTTACAAGTTTCGGCACATCCGGAGCGTTTCCTCTTTCCTCAATATTTTAACGCCGCCATCCTTTCTCTAGCGCGTAAGTAGAAATATCACGGCGTTCCATCCTTCGGCCGTGCGAATTCGCGCAGCATATAACCTGCGATATCGCCGGGCAACAGCACTTCCTCCGAAACGATCGTCTCCAAATAATCGAGCCATAAGCCGGGAGGCAGATCTTTGAGGACATCCCCCTGCGCATGACTCCTTGGAGTCATTTTGGCTGCCTATCATCCCGAGAGATGAGCGGAGAGGCGGATGGACGACTGTATTCGCCGCCAACGGCAGCAGGAGAGAGACATAGACTGAGTACAATATCACTCTGAAGGAGGCACGCGGATGATCAAGTCCCGCATCAGCACCCACCGGTTTCGCGTCGGCAAAAATTCGTACGTGGTCATCAACATTCATCAGACGACCGCGGCACGCACCGAAATCGGCAACGCGCTCGCGAGCAACGCGGTCAACGTGCAAATCATGAAACAAGCCAAAGGGCGCCGAGCCAAGTAACCCTTCCCATCGGCGGCCATTACCAAGGGTAGGAGGTGATCTACGCATGGGCAAGAAACACGGCAAACACCACGGTAAGAAAATCGTGAAAAAGAGTAACCGCATCGACGTGGAAACGAGCAAAACGAGCTTCCATGCCAAACAAACCGCGACCGCGTTCGTCGGCCAAGGCGGCAACTCCTTCGCGATCAATGCTAACGAGCTCGGCGTCATCCGCGTCCGTCCATAACGATCCTTAAATGCGCCGCAAGCGCGAAGAGCCTCTGCTTTCGGCGGGGGTTCTTCTTGTTGGCCGAACGATCCTCCCTCTATAGCCCTCTTGAGTCATATCCGAGCGATGGCGCGATGCGTTAAGATTTGGGCGCCTCGCTGCTGTTTGACCGGCTCGTGCTGCGGCAAATCCCGGCGGTGAAGGCTTGAATGAACTGAACGGGCATTAAGGATAGAGCCTTGCAGATTGGCGAAGCCGACCTGCAAGCCTTTTTGCCATGTGCCGCGGATGACTCCTCCGAGCCAGGCCGCGCTTCGATTCGCATGCCAGCGGTTTCCTCATCAGACGCGCGAATTTCACCGATTATTATTTTGCGCCCGGGAAACATTATTGGCAGACGACAACGCTTAGGAGGCGCACGGAATGACGATGGCGTACGGCATTGCCCTGCTGTTCGGCGGGCTTCTGGTTGTGAATGGGCTCTTCGCCTATCAAAGCAAACATGTCGATCCGGCCTTCTGGCCGACGGTCTGGTTCCAGTTCAAGTGGGTGCCGCTCATGTTCGCCGCCAATGTCATGATCGGTTTCGGCATCAAATTCTGCTACAAAACGACGGATAATCTGACGTTCTCCCTCTCGCTCGCCAAAGGGATCGAAATCGCGATCTGCGTGCTGCTCGGCTGGGTGTTCCTGCACGAGGTGCCGAGCTGGAAGACATACGCGGGCATGGCCGCCGTGGTGGGCGGGTTCGTGCTCATGAAGTGGGGGTGAACCTTCGCCTGCCGCGAACGCCAAAAAGACCGCATCGCTGCGGTCTTATGCTAATTCTAATACTTATGACGTCTAGCTCTTCATCCTTGGATCCAGCACGTCGCGTAACCCGTCGCCCATCAGGTTGAATCCGAGCACGGTCAGCATGATCGACAAGCCCGGGAATATAACGGTCCACGGCGCGTTGGCGATGAATTGGCGCGAATCGGACAGCATCTTGCCCCACTCCGGATCGGGCGGCTGCGCCCCCATGCCGAGGAAGCCGAGCGCGGCCGCCTCGATGATCGCGGTAGCGACGCCGAGCGTGCCCTGCACGATGACCGGACCCATGCAGTTCGGCAAAATGTGATGAAGCAAGATTCGCGGCGTCTTCATGCCGAGCGCTTTCGCCGCCGTGATGTACTCCTCGTTCTTGATGCTGAGCACCCTCGCCCGAACGAGACGCCCGAACACCGGCACGTTGACGATGGCCACCGCCACGAGCGCGTTCTGCAGGGACGGACCGAGCGCCGCCACGATCGCGATCGCGAGCAGTATGCCCGGGAACGCGAGCAGGATATCGAATGTCCGGGAAATGAGCATGTCCAGCCATTTGCCGTAGTAGCCAGCGGCGATGCCAAGCAGCGTGCCGGCGACAATGGAGCCGATGACAGAACTAATGCCCACCCAGAGCGAAATCCGCGTGCCGTATACGATCCGGGTATAAATATCGCGGCCGAGGTCGTCCGTGCCGAACCAGTGGTCGCCGCTCGGCTTCTGCAGCCGGTTCATCAGATCCTGCGCTTTATAATCATAGCTTGTCAGCAGCGGCGCCGCGATGGCGACAAGGACGAAGAAGACGATAATGCCGAGGCCGACAAGGGCCATCTTGTTCTTCCGAAAACTTCTCCAGCCTTCCAGCCATGGAGAGGTCGAAGCCGCCGCGCCCGCTTGCTGTGGTTGAAGGTTCGTTACGGTTTGAGACATGGCGCACTCCTCCTAATCATAGCTGATCCGCGGATCGACGGCCGCGTAGAGCAGGTCGATCAGCAAGTTAATCATGACGAAAATAAACGCGATGATGAGAATGCCCGACTGGATGACCGGATAGTCCCGCGAGCTGATCGCTTCGAAAATATACCGGCCGATTCCTGGCCAAGCAAAGATCGTCTCCGTCAACACCGCGCCGCCGAGCAAGAGCCCTGTCTGCAAACCGATGATGGTCAGTACCGGGATGAACGCATTGCGCAGCGCATGGCGGTAGATGACCCAGAATTGCGACAAGCCCTTGGAACGCGCGGTGCGAATGTAGTCGGAGCGCAGTACCTCGAGCATGCTCGAGCGCGTCATCCGGGCGATGATCGCCATCGGAATGGTGCCCAGCGCGATGCCAGGCAAGATCAAATGCTTGATCGCGGTCCACATCTGATCCCAGCGACCGGCGATTATGGCGTCGATGACGTACAGGTTCGTGACGGCGTCGATCGGATCGCGCGGGTTCATACGGCCGATGGACGGCAGCCAGTGCAGCTTCAGAGCGAAAATCCACTGTTCCATCAGACCGATCCAGAATATCGGCATCGACACGCCGATCAAGGCGATGAGCATGCACAAGTAGTCGAACCACGAGTTGTGCTTCCATGCGCTGATGATGCCGGCGTTGACGCCGACGAAGACGGCGAGCGCCATCGCGACCAGCGTCAGCTCGAGCGTCGCCGCCAGGTAAGGCCAGATTTCCTTGGCGATCGGCTCCTTCGTCTTGATCGACGTGCCGAGATCGCCCGTTACGAGCTTCTTCAAATAATCGCCGTACTGGACGTACAGCGGTTCATCCAGCTTCAATTCCTGCCGCAGCGCCGCCTTCGATTCCGGGCTTGCCTTCTCCCCGAGAATGACGTCAGCCGGATCGCCGGGAATGGCATGGATGATGGCGAAGACGATGATCGTCATGCCGAGCAGAACCGGAATGAGCATCAGCAAGCGTCGAACGGTGTAATTTAGCATGCAACCGTCACCCTTTTATTAGAAAGTAGAAGGCGGTAGGTGACCTACCGCCTCGCGTGGAGTCCAAACTTGCTGTTCTTATTTAAAGGAAATCGTGTCGTACGCTTCGGAACCGGTCGGCGACGGAATATAGCCGTCCAGGTTCGCTTTGCCCGCCAGCAGCGGCGTGGAGTGAACGAGCGGCACCCAAGGCGCGTCCGCTTTGATCAGCACCTGCGCTTGCTTGTACAGCTCTTCGCGCTTCGCCGGATCGGTCTCGGACTGGCCGGCTACGAGCAGCTTGTGCACTTCGTCGTTGCTATAGAAGCTGTAGTTGTTGCTGCCGATGCTGTCCTTGTCGAGCAGCGCGTACAGGAAGTTGTCCGGGTCGCCGTTGTCGCCCTGCCAGCCGAGCATGTACAGGTCGTCCTTGTCGCCCTTCTGCGTGTCGTCCAGGTACGTCGCCCACTCCGGCGAGACGATGTTCGTCTTCACGCCGATCTTCTCGAAATCCGCTTGGATCGCTTCCGCCACTTTCTTGCCGTCCGGCATGTACGGACGCGCAACCGGCATCGCGTAGAACGTCAGCGGATCCGGCAAGCCGTTCGGGTAACCTGCATCGGCGAGTAGCTGCTTCGCTTTCTCGAGGTCATACGGGTAATCCTGAACGTCGTCGTTGTAACCAAGCGTCGATGGCGGCATCGGGTTCTTCGCCGGCTCCGCAAGGCCGCCGTAGAACGCGTTGATGATGCCTTCTTTGTTGACCGCATGGTTAAGCGCGACGCGCACTTTCACGTTATCGAACGGCGCCTTCTTCAGATTGAAGCCGAGGTAGCCGACGTTGAAGGACGCGCGCTCGATCTTCTGCAGATTCGTATCGCCTTCCAGCTTGCTCAGGTCGTCCGGGTTGACGCCTTCCATCATGTCGATCTCGCCGTTCTGCAGCGCCGTGAAGCGCGCGGAGTTGTCCGGGATGACCGTGATGATGACGCGGTTCAGCTTAGGCAGACCTTCTTGCCAGAAAGTCGGGTTCTTCTCCACGGTGATGGACTCGTTGCGTTTCCACTCTTTGAAGACGAACGGGCCGGTGCCGACAGGCTCGGACTTGAACTTCTCCTTCTTCTCTTCGATCGCCTTCGGCGAGCCGATCGCGAACGCCGGCATCGCCAGGTTCTGGAGGAACGGCGCTTGCGGCTTGTTCAGCGTGAATTGAACGGTGGTCGCGTCGACCGCCTTCACTTCCTTGATGACGCGGCTGCCATCCGGACCGAACATGGAGTCGAAGTAGTCGAACGAATCGCCTTCGAATTTGAACGGGCTCTTCGGATCGAGCCAACGGTTGAAGTTGAATACGACCGCGTCGGCGTTGAAGTCGGTGCCGTCATGGAATTTGACGCCTTGGCGAAGCTTGAACGTGTACGTCAGGCCGTCCGGGGAATTCTCCCAGCTCTCGGCGAGCGCGCCTTCGACTTCCGTCGTGCCTTCTTTGTAGTCCAGCAGCGTGTCGAAAATTTGCTGCGTTGCCTTGAACGATTCGCCGTCCGTGACGATGGACGGGTCGAGCGCAGACGAGTCGCCGCCGCGTGCAACAATTAGCGTGTCTTGCGTGGAAGCTTCCGATGCCGCGCCGTTGTTCGCGCCTTCGGTGCCCGCGTTCGTATTCTCCGTCTTCGGCTGATTAGCCGTGTTGTTGCCTTCGTTGCTGCTGCAGCCGGCCAGCAAGACCGATGTCGCCAGCACGACGGCCACGCCGCCTTTCATCCACTGTTTGTTGCTCATGAGACCCACTCCTCTTAATATGATGTCGCTATGTATGATTGCGCGATCTCATCCTTGCCCTGCGGCGGGATAGAGATGACAAGCCACGAAATGATCGTCGCCCGTCTGTTGAAGCACGGGACGCTCGGTGCGGCACCGGTCGGTCGCGGCCGGGCAGCGGGTATTGAACACGCAGCCTGCCGGCACGTTCGCGGGGCTCGGCACTTCGCCCTGAAGCAAAATGCGTTCCTTCGCGGCGCCCGGCTCCGGTGACGGAGCAGCGGATAAAAGCGCCTGGGTGTACGGATGCTGCGGATCCCGGTAGAGCGAATGCTTGTCCGCGATCTCCACGATGCGTCCCAAGTACATGACCGCGACCCGGTCGCAGAAGTGCTTCACGACGCTAAGATCATGGGCGATGAAGACGTACGTCAGCTTGAAGCTTTCCTGCAGATCCTGCATCAGATTAAGAATCTGGGATTGGATCGATACGTCGAGCGCCGACACCGGCTCGTCCGCGACGATGAGCTTCGGCTTCAGCATGAGCGCCTTGGCGATCGCGATCCGCTGACGCTGGCCGCCGGAGAATTGATGCGGATAGCGGTCCAGCTGCGAGACGTTGAGGCCGACCGTGACGATCAGCTCCTCAACCAGCTTCTTGCGCTCCTTCGCATCGCCGATGCCGTGAACGATCAGCGGCTCCTCCAGGATTTTGCGAACCTTGTGCCGCGGATTAAGCGAAGCGAACGGGTCTTGGAAAATGATCTGCATCTCCCTGCGCTTGCGGCGCATCTCTTCCCTAGAGAGCTTCGTCACGTCCTCGCCTTGGAACAATACTTGTCCCGCCGTCGGCTCGATCAATCGCAGCAGCGACCGCCCCGTCGTCGATTTGCCGCAGCCGCTCTCGCCCACGATACCGAAGGACTCTCCTTCTTTCACCGCGAACGAAACGCCGTCGACCGCCTTGACTTGCCCAACCTCCCGCTGCATGAGTCCTTTGCGAATCGGATAGTAAGTGGACAATTCGTTTACTTCCAGTAAGTTCTGTGTCATGTGCTCGTCCCCTCTCTACCCGTTCAGCCAGCAGCGGGACCGGTGTCCCGCTTCCTCGCCCGACTGTACCAGCTCCGGAAGCTCGGCGGCGCAGCGGTCCATGGCGAATTCGCAGCGCGGCGCGAACCGGCAGCCCTGCTTGATCGTCCCCGGGAGCGGCACGCTGCCCTTGATGGAGTACAATCTGCGAACATCGTCTTCCATGCGCGGGATGGAGCGAATGAGCCCTTTGGTGTAAGGATGCTGCGGGTTGCGGAATACTTCCTCCACCGTGCCTTCCTCCACCACTTTGCCCGCGTACATGACGACGACGCGCTGGCACATCTCCGCGACGACGCCCAGATCGTGGGTAATCATCAGGATCGCGGTGCCCGTCTCCTCGTTCAGCTTCTTCATCAAATCGAGAATTTGCGCCTGGATCGTCACGTCGAGCGCCGTCGTCGGCTCGTCCGCGATGAGCAGCTCCGGCTCGCAGCAGAGCGCGATGGCGATCATAACGCGCTGCCGCATGCCGCCCGACAGACGATGCGGATATTCATTGACGATCTGTTCGGCGCGCGGAATCCCGACTTTCTTCAGCATCGCCACGGCGTGCGCCTTCGCGTCTTTCTTGCTGATCTTGCGATGAATGCGCAGCGTCTCGGCGATCTGGTCGCCGATCGTAAGGAGCGGATTGAGCGAAGTCATCGGCTCCTGGAAAATCATCGAGATCTCTTCGCCGCGAATTCGGCGCATCCGGCTCTCGCCGGCCTTCGCGATATCTTCGTCCTTGAACCGGATCGAGCCGCCCGCGATGCTGCCGACCGGCTTGGGCAGCAGCTGCATGATCGAGAGCGAAGTGACGCTCTTGCCGCAGCCGGATTCCCCGACGATGCCGACGATCTCGCCTTTGCGGATCGTCAGATCGACGCCGTCGACGGCGGGAATGACGCCCCGGTCCGTCTTAAAATGAGTCTGCAAGTTGGCAATTTCGAGTAACGTCTGACCCATTTTCTACCCCCTATAACGTGTCAACTCTATGTAAACTATGAAGACACCTGCAAAAAACTAAATTATGTAATATATCACGACTCAATTCGGTATTAATTTCTAATTTTTGCGTATTAACAGTATATTAATAGACTAAAAGTTATGTCAATTCATTTTTTTCATGAATTATGTGATATTAAATAACATTATTCTCGTTATACATATTTATTAATAATTATTCATCGTTATGAATATGGAATTAAATTACATAAAGAAAAACAAAGCACTTATCTCGCAAAACAGCTCGTCTAATTTGTATTTTTATAATAATGTCCTGCATAATAACGCTTACAAATTTAGGGATTTCCACAATTGACGCCGATCTGCTCGAATCTTCTCCGTCTTTCCATTCATATCCACCTTCACCTGCTCGTTCATGTCAATTGAAAGCGTTTGACGTTGAGACGGCAGCACGGTGCCCGAGTAAAGGTGACGGATTAGCTGACACTGAATCTCCTACTTACAGGGAATATTAGGATCTTGTTGTAACTAAGTGTCGCGATGCTCGGACTACTCCATTCTCCCTTAAATTGGAAATTCCGCCATCGTAGTTTAGGATCCTCCGACTTAACGACGGCAACCAAAAAAGCACCCTTCATTCGAAAATGAAAGGTGCTTTGCCGTCTTATTGCTGGCTCGTTTTCTCTTTGTACATCGCGTTCGTGTCTTCGACGTGCTTCTTGAAGTTGGCGTCGTTCTTGAACGTCTCGACGAACTTGTCCCAATCTTCAAGGCTGCTCTGGCCGATGATGACGTTCACGATCATGTCGAAGCGCTTCTTGTTCCAGTCCGCGCCTCTCTCCTTGAAGCCGTCCGTCGCCGGCAGGCCGTACGTCGGATCCGCGACCGCATTCGGCTTGATGGAATCGACGAGCTGGTGGTTGTACTCGCGCACGTCGGCCGGCATGCCCGCCGCTTCCGCGCGGCCATACTCGTTAAAGTAGCCGGAGAGCATTTGGTTCGTTTGACCGTAACCGGCCGCTTTGCCTGCGTCCGTCTGCGTAATGAAGCCCGCTTCGTCCACCGTGTAATCTTTGTCCTTGATGCCGTACGAAATCAGATCGTAGCCTTCTTTGGTCGCCGTGTAGTCGTAGAACTCCAGAATTTTCTTCAGCTTCTCTTCGCTGACTTTCTTGCTGACGAACAGCTGGCCGTAGAAGCCCGGCGCTTCGTTGTAGTACGTTTTGCCGTCCGCCGCGGCCGGGAACGGATACGCCTTGATGACGGCGTCCTTGTTCGTCTTGTTCAACTCGAACTGGAAGTTCCAGCCGTCGTTGACGTTGCCGTACCACATGCCCGCTTTGTTCTGCAGGATGTTTTCCTTGACTTGCACGCTCTTTAGTACCGGCATATCCGGGATGATGTTGCCCTTCTTGAACTCTTCGCTGAAGAACGCCAGGTTGTCCTTGAATTGCGGCGTCCACCAGTCCGGAATGAGCGCGCCGCTTCCGTCGTCCTTCCAGTTCGTGCCCGTGCCGAACATATAGTACGGCAGATTCGGATTCGGGGAGCCCATGAATACGGCGCCGTAGGTGTCATTCTTGCCGTTGCCGTCCGGGTCGTTCTGCGTGAACGCGGTCAGCACCTTGTCGAGTTCTTCCATCGTCGACGGCGCCTTTAGGCCGAGTTTGTCGAGCCAGTCCTGGCGGAACATGAGCGCGGATTGGCCGTTGAGCGGACGAACGCGCGGCAGCGACATGATTTTGCCTTTGTATTTCACGTTGCTCCAGATGTTCTCCGGATACGCGGCGAGGTTCGGATAATCCTTAATGAAGTCCGTCAAATCCCAGAAAGCGCCCTGGTCGATCGCATTGGCGTATGTCGGCGTCAGATTGAGGTCCTCGACGAACATGACGTCCGTCAGGTTGTTGCCCGCGAGCAGCGCCGTCAGCTTCTCGGTGATGTTGTTCGCCGGGATATAATTGACCTTCAGGTTGATATTCAGCTTCTCGTTGATCTGCTTGATCGCTTCCAGATCGTTCGGCGGCGATTCCGCGAACGTGATCGTCGTGATCGTAATATCGGTCGGCTCGGCTTTTGTCTCTTCTTTGCCGGCGTTAGCCCCTGCGTTCGATCCGCTGTTCGTTCCCGCGTTCGATGCCGCGCTATTGCCGCCGTTAGTATTATTGCCGCCGCATGCGGCGAGCGTTGTCAGCATAGCGGCGCAGACGACGCAGACCGCAAGACGAGTGTGAAGCTTTTTCATGGAATGACCTCCCTGGTATTCGTACATGATTTTGACCCTCTACCGTCGTGTTGCCCCACAATGTACCGGATACCACCACCTCTCAAGTATAGGGCAGGCGGACTAGCCTTTAACAGAGCCCACCATCATGCCTTGCGTGAAATATTTCTGCAGGAACGGATAGACGACGACGATCGGAATCGACGAGATGACGACCGCGGCCATCTTGATCACCTGCGGCGGCATGACCTGTTCGCTGCCGAGCATCTGCGCCACCGAAGGATCGGCGACCTGCGTCGAGGATTGGACGAGCATCAACTGCAGAATGACCTGCATCGGACGGAGCGCGTCGGAGTTGATGTAGAGCACGCCGGCGAAATACGTGTTCCAGTAGGCCACCGCGAAGAACAAGCCGAACGCCGCCATGGCCGACGCCGAGACCGGAATCATGATGCGGAAGTAGACGCCGATGTCCGAGCAGCCGTCGATCTTGGCCGCTTCCTCCAGCTCGTCGGGCACTTCCATGTAGAAGTTGCGCATCAGGAACACATACCACGCGCTGGTTAGCGACGGCAGAATAAGCGCCCAGATCGAGTCCATCAGCCCGAGCTTGTCGATGAGCAGATAGTTCGGGATCATGCCCGGGTTGAACAACATCGTGATCAGAATCGCGAACAGGATGAACTTCCTGCCTTTCAGCCGCCTTCTGGAGAGGACGTAAGCGAGCGAGCTCGTGACGATCAGGGAGAGCAGCGTGCCGCCGACGGCGAGAATGCCGCTGATGCCCATGGAACGGAGGAACGTTTTGGTCGACAAAATGTATTCGTACGACGCGAGACTCCACGTCTGCGGGATGAGCACGAACGACTTGCTGCCGTATTCGACCGGATCGGTGAACGAGACGAGAATGACGTACAGGAACGGCAGGAAGGTCGCCAGACCAACCAGCGTCAGAATGAGATACGTGAGGAATGTGACGCTCTTCGCGCCTTCGTGAATGCGGTTCAGTAGAGACCCTCCTCTCCGAATTTCTTGGCCAGCCGGTTCGTCAGGACGACGAGGATCAGACCGACGACCGATTTGAAAATACCCGCGACCGTCGCGTAGCCGAAACGGCCTTGCTGAATGCCGACCCGGTACACGTACGTATCGAAGACGTCCGCGACATGGGCGACCGGTCCGCTCATCATCAAGTAAATTTGCTCGAAGCCGACGTCCATCACTTGTCCTAGCCGCAGGATGAGCAGAACGATGATCGTGCTCTTGATGCCCGGAATCGTAATGTAACGCATTTGGTTCCAGCGATTGGCCCCGTCGATGCGAGCTGCCTCATATAAGTCTTGGTTGATGCCCGAGAGCGCCGCGAGGAAAATGATCGTGCCCCAGCCGGCTTCCTTCCATATGCTCTGCGCCGTCAGCATGCCCCAGAAGTAGTTCGGTTCGATCAGGAACGCGACCGGCTTGCCGCCGAACTGCTCGATCAGCTTGTTGACGATCCCGTCCGCCTGGCCGAAGAGCAGGAAGCAAATCCCCGCGATGACGACCCACGACAGGAAGTGCGGCAGGTACACGATCGTCTGCACGATCCGCTTGAACACCATAAGCCGAACCTCGTTCAGGAGCAGCGCCAATATAATCGGAATCGGGAAGAAGAAGACGATGTTCAGCAGGCTGATCGCCATCGTGTTGCGGAATAGAATCATGAAGTCCGGATTGCTGAAGAACTCCGCGAAATACTTGAACCCTACCCATTCGCTGTCCCAGAAGCCAAGGAACGGCGAGTAATTCTGAAATGCTAAGCTGAGGCCCCACATCGGAAAATACTTGAAGACTAAGAAGAACAGCAGACCGGGAACGGCGAGCAGGTACAAATATTTGTCCCGCTTGAATGCCTTCTTCCACTCGTGCAGCGCCCCCGGCTTGCTCCCGGGCTTCGCTTGCGACGGAAGATAGGCGGCTCCTTCCTGCACACGTTCGATTGGTAACGACAACTGAGCATCCCTCCGCTATTGGACGAGCCGGAATCGCTCGCTCCTTGTGATGTCTGCATCGTATCGCGCCGCCAAGAAACGCCGCAATGACCATTATTTGAGCGGATCTGCACGCATCGGGCGAGGATGCTAACATCCCGCCGCAGCAAGGCTTTGCGGACGCCAGGTGTCGCAAGATTTGCCGGTATGGCAGGCAAAAAACGAGAAATGGGCATCCCTTTTTGGGGCGTCTCCGCCCCTTGGACCCCATTTAGAGTAAAAGATGACACCGCATGTCGCGCGGGCGTTAGACCTCTAAGCGCCTTTTGGCAAAAAAAGATCCTCTGAGGTCCCTCCGGGAGCCGAGGGATTTGCCCTCTGGACCGCACAACTACCCTCCTCCCACCTCCTCCGCCGAGGAGGCTCCAAGCTAATGCTTCCGAAGCGCGCTTTCCGTCGGAAACCACTGAAGCGCTGCCCTCTGGACTCCCGGTTTCTTGCGGGCATGTTGGGTTGGTGGTAAGCGGTGGCATTCGTGCGGCCCTCATGGACGGCATTCGGAGTTGCAATAACGACACAGGCGTCGTTATTGACGGCGTGGATGGCGATCGGATGAGTAATAACGATGCAGGCGTCGCTATTGGCCGTGTGGACGGCATGAGGATGAGCAATAACGACATAGTCGCTATTGACGGAGCGGAAGGCTGCGGATGAGCAAAAATTGGTGGACAAATCTTACTTTGAGTTCTACTCCCCTTCAGGTCGCTTTTTTTGCTTGATCCCGAGCATGTGGTGAAAAATGTACCTCCCCCTCATTAGCACACTTCTTTGGCGCGCTTCTTGCCGGAAATCAAACCGCCCCTTCCTCTGCTCTCGAAGCGACGCAAACCAACACGAAAAGAGCCCGCGCTGCGGACTCTTTTTCGACAGTAAAGAATTTATATCTTCTCATAGGGAAATCCCACTGAAGCTTTGTCCGTCAGGCCAAAAGCGTACCAGCTCGAAGCAACCCGCCGACCGCGAACAAGCGAACCAGTACGAAAGCTGGAGTCCTGAGCGTTTACAAAGGAAAACGCACTTCGGAAGCATACGCTAGGGCAAAGCCCTGTGGTTCCCCTCATCGGAGGGCAATGCTGTCAGGTTAAGGAAAAACCTCCACTGAAGCCAACCGTGACCTATAGTTGACAGTCTTGTGTCTTAGGACGGACTTCAACACCCACTGAAGCTTTGTCCGTCAGGACAGAAGCGTGCTCCGCTCAAACCCAATCGCCGACCGCGAACAAGTGCGCCAGCACGAAAAAGGGAGTCCTGAGCGTTTTCAAAGGAAAACGCACTTCGGAAGCATAGGCTTGGGCAAAGCCCTTTGGTTCCCCTCGGAGGAGGGGGAGGAAACCCTAAGAAGCCGATTCCCGGTACTGGCCGGGCGTGACGCCGACTTGTTTCTTGAAGACGCGGATGAAGTTTTTCGGCTGATAGCCGACCTTCTCGGAGATGACGTTCACGGGCAGATCGGTCTCGGTCAAGTATCGCTTCGCCTGGTCGACCCGGATGCCGGTCAAATATTCGATGAACGATATGCCCATCTTTTTCTTGAACAGTTTGCTCAAATAATGCGAACTGATTTCGCACATTTGCGCGCATTGATCCAGCGACACGTCCGTGGCATAATGCTCGTCCAAATAGCGCACCACCTGATCGACCACATGCTCGTACGCCTGGCTTTGGCTGCCTTGCACCGAGGAAGCAATCGGCGTCAACAGCCGCGCGTCGATCCAGTCGTGCAATTCCTGGGCCGTCGTATGGCGAATCATCTCATCGTACGGGTTCGAATCGTGGGCGAATAGCTGATCCGACTGGATGCCAAGCAAATACGCCATGCGCAACAGCGTCGTCAGCAGCTGCTGGTACGTCATCCGGATGAGTTCCGGCCGATTGACGTTCGGGGCGAGCGCGCGGGAGAACTCATCCAACATGCGCCGCGCCTCCGCCAAATCGCCCAGCTGCAGCGAGTTCTCGATCTGCGCTTCGATCTCGACCGGGTAGCGGTACTGAATATTCGGATACGACCGGTCGGAGCTGCTGATCAGCTTGCCGCTGCCGACGAGGAAGCGGGATCGAACCGCGAGCACCGCCTCCTGGTACAGCTGAGGCAGGGCGGCGACGGAGTCCGCGATCTCGCTTAGTCCGATCGTGATCGGCACTTTGAGGTAACTGGCGAAGCGCTCGCGCATGAGCTCGGCGGCCGCCTCGGTTCCTTCGCGCCACTTGCTCTCCTCGCCCTCGTCGTTCATGAGCCAGATCGCCACCTGGTCGTCCAACAGCTGAATGACGATGCCGTCCAGGCCGGTCTCCTCCGCGGCGATCGTATCCATCGCCATGTTCTTGATCGTGAAGACGATGAGGTCCTTGTCCTTCTCCGTGAACCGCTTCTCCCCGTCTCGCGACGGATCGTACGCCACGAGGAGAACGCGGTGCCGGCGGAACGCCGGAATATTGTAACGTTGGAACACTTGCGCCAGCTGCGGCTCGGAATAGTGGGAGAAGTGCCCCTGCAGCAGCTGAAGCGCGAAGCTCTCGCGAATGATCGGAATTTGGCGGTTGACCAAATCCTCTAGCTGTACCGCCTGCTCGCTGAGCTCCTTCCACCTCCGGCTGACGTAGCCCATCTCATCCTGAATGCCTTCGCTTTCCTTCCCGCCGCGCACGAGCGTCAGGAGGCTGGCGACCGGCTGATAAGCTTTGCGCGTGCCGAGCGAGGAGATGACGACCCCAAGCAGCAGGAAGAAGACGACGATCGCCAGCGTAATATATGCGATGCCGTTCGCCTGCTTGTTTAATTGCTGAACCGGGATCATATCGGTGTACGTCCAACCGTTGAAGGCCGACTTGATCGGCGTAACCTGATAATCGACGCCGTCCCACTCGTAGATGAAACTTTGTTCGGATTCCGCCTGCGCGTGAACCTTCTT
The DNA here is from genome assembly GCF_008124765.1 of Paenibacillus methanolicus. Classification (GTDB taxonomy): domain Bacteria; phylum Bacillota; class Bacilli; order Paenibacillales; family Paenibacillaceae; genus Paenibacillus_Z; species Paenibacillus_Z methanolicus. The sequence continues at coordinate 702,040 of NZ_VNHS01000002.1, forward strand.
ATATAACGGCTCGGGCGGCTGTTCGGACCCGACATGGGCAATAATGGTTCCATCCGCGCCGAAAATGAAGATCCGTTCTCCCTCATACGTGCGGAACTTCTCGATCATCGTGCGGAACTGAGCGTCGTCGATGCGGATAAAAATCAAGCCGACGGCCGCACCCGTCTGCAGCGGCGCCCGCAGTACGAGCGTCACCTCCGAAGGCTTGGGCGATGGCAAGAATGGATACGATTCGGTCGTCCACTTAAAGCGAACCTCGCCGCTTAATTCATCATATAATTGCCGGATTTGATCCGTTGCGTCCACCCGAACGCCGCCGAACGTCGGAGACTGAATATAGCTGTCCGCCCACGTATACATGGCGATATCGCGAATTTCCTGATTGGCGCTTTGGAACGCGGACAGATTCTGAAAGATGCCGGAATAGAAGGAGGCATAATTCTCGTCCCGCAATTCCTGCAAGTCGGAGGAAAAGAAGGAGCTTAACATCAATTGCATCGCGTTGTTCTGCACCCGGTCGAGCGTCTGGTCGATCGTGGCGGAAGCATTGCTGAGCAAGCGGATGTTCGATTCGCTCACTTCGCGTTTGATCGTGGAGGATGAATACAGGTAGCTGAAGATGCCCACGAATATGATCGGCAAAACCGAGGCTAATATCGAAATGGTAATCATCCGCCGCATGAGAAGATCGCGTTTCGGACGAAATATTCGGATAGGCGGCAGGAAGCGAGCGAACTTCGACATGGGGACACCCTCTCTAGATGTACGTCTAGGCTATCTTCTCTATTATAGCGTACATGTCCTCCTCCTTCATACCCTTGCGCGGCAGCAAAAAAAGACGCGAAAGACGCCGCCGCGCTTCCGTTCCCGAAGCGAAAATCGGCGCCTCTGCGTGGTACTTTTACCCACGAAAGCATTAAAGGATATTCGCCCATTTTGTCGAATATAGTCGACAATGAAAAATTCGGTTTAGGATGTGCGAGCATGTCTCTTCTGCCCAAACTTCAGACGCGAGGCATCCGGCTGGCCGCGGTATTGACGCTGCTGGTCGCGACGGCCGTTCTGTCCGCGCTGCTTATTCAGCTGATCGCTTCGTACCAATCCGAGAAAGACACGTTAATCGATACGACTTTGACGCTCAACTACTCGAACGCCCACAAGATCGCCGGCACGATCGACTCCTTGTTCACGGCAATGCGCGGCAGCCTGAAGACGACGGCCGAATACGTCTCCGGCACGGACAATTTCGAAGTCGGCGATATCCAGACCGAACTGGAGCTGATCCGGACGACGAGCCGTTATTTCAACTCGCTGACCTGGGTTGACGAGACCGGCTACGTGCACAGCATCGCGCCGATCAGCGTCGGTCTCAAGGGCAAGACGGTCAATACGGGATTGACGAAGGTCGCTCTCGACCTTAGACGTCCCTATTCCTCCGAGCCTTATATTGCCCCGAGCGGCCGCTTAATCGTTATGCTGACGGAGCCGGTGTACGATCGGGCCGGCGAATACCGCGGCATATTGATCGGTTCGATCTACTTGCAGGAAAGCAACATACTATACGAAATTCTCGGCAACAACGTCGTGGACGAAACCGGCTCCTACTTCTATGTCACCGGGCCGGACGGACGTATTCTGTATCACCCCGACCATGCCCGGATCGGGGACAACACCGATACCAATCCCGTTGTCCATAAACTGCGGGATGGACTGAACGGCAAGCAGCAAGTGACGAATACCAAAGGGATTCCGATGCTGGCGGCCTATGTATCCGTTCACCAAAACCGTTGGGGGGTCGTCCAACAGACGCCCGTTGCCGCGGTGCATGAGAAGCTTACCGCCAATCTTCGCCAGCAGGTGCTCTACATGCTCGCGCCGTTCCTGCTTCTGCTGCTGGCCGTCGTCTTCATCGCGCGCAAGCTGGCTCATCCATTCGTCTCGCTTGCGGACACGGTCAAGCAGATGTCCGAGGGTACCTATGCGCCGATCGCGCATACGAAGCCCCACTGGAACCGCGAGGCGGAGCTGCTGACCAAGACGGTCATCTTCGCGATGGAGGAAATGCGCAAAAACAACACGCAGCTCATCCGCGAGGCTTCCACAGATCCGCTAACCGAACTGAAAAACCGCCGCACGATGACAGACATCATGGAAGGCTGGTTCGAGGCGCGCTTGCGTTTCTCCATCGTCATTCTGGACATCGATCACTTCAAATCCGTCAATGACACGTTCGGCCATCCAACGGGGGACGAGGTGCTAAAGTCGCTCGCGCACGTATTGAGCCAGTCCGTCCGCCGCAGCGATATTTGCTGCCGGTACGGCGGCGAGGAATTCGTCCTCCTCTTCCCGGGCTTGCATGCGAACGAAGCGTTCGCCCAGGCCGAGCGGATTCGCAGAAAGGTCGAACGGATGGCGACGCCGATCGGCCGTAACGTGACGATCTCCATGGGCATTGCCGAATATCCGTGCCATGCCGAATCGATGGAAGCGCTGATCGACGCGGCCGACCGGGCTATGTACGCAGCCAAACAGAATGGACGCAACCGGACGGTCGTGGCGATTTCGAAGGAAGCGGCGGAGACGGTTACGCAGCCGGAGATTGGGGAATAACCAAAAAGACTTGCCCGCGGTCCATTGCCGCAAGGCAAGTCTCTTTGACGTCCGCCGTGACCCTCAGCGCTCGACGGCGTCCTACGTTCGACGCTCCAGCGGAATATGGAGTTCGAATACCGACATCCCATCCTCTTCGCCTGCAAACTCGTCCAGCCGCTCGAACTCGTAATCGTCCACGACGTCGTACGTCTGCTGAGACGTAAAACCAGACCAGATGGAAATAATCCACGCCTGACCGTATTCGGCCGGCTTGCCCCGGAAGCTTACGACGACCGCCTCGCCGCCCGGGAGCCGCTATTGGACCATGCCTTCCGGCAGCGCGTCGGGCACTTCCTCTGCTTCGAACCCGGCCGTGTACGCGAAATCCTGTCCGGGTCCGAAGGGCGGTTCGTAAGCGTACAACCCGAATTTCGCCGGCCAACGACCTGATGCGTTGTCCGAGCTGCTCCAGCCCAAATTTATTCGATCTTACGACGTCGTGGAATACTCTTCATTTTTACTATAAGAGAACATATGTTCCGTGTCAATCCTCTTCCGATATCGCCGCACCCATAAAAACGCGAAGCAAACGCCGCGCGCGATCTCGTCCAGTATCATGGCCAATAGCACGCCCTTCAGCCCCCAGCCGAACGCCGCGCCGAACGCATAAGCCCCGCCCGTCGAGACGAACCACATGCCGATAACGGACATCGCCGCCACCGGCCGAGCGCCGCCTACCACGTTCAAGGCGCCAGAGAGGCAGAAAGGAATGACTCGCAGCGCCTGCCACGCGATGCATAACGCGAGCAACGGCAGCGATGCGGCAATGACCGCCTCATCTCCCGTGAATAGACGCAAGACCGGCTCCCCTGCCAGCCAGAGCCCCGCCGATGAGACGAGGATAAGAAGCGTGCCGGCTTGAATCGCCCGCAAAGGCCCGCGCCTCACGCGTTCATGCAAACCGGCTCCGTGCCAATGGCCGATCTGAATCGCCAGCGCGCCGCCGACCGCCGACGCGATCATCCACGGGAACTGCTCGACCGTCTGCAAGTAAGTGTACGCCGCGAGCGGAACCGGTCCGAGCGACGAAATGACGGCAAGCAGCACAAGCTGAGAGAAGCCCCACGACATCGCCGTTACGGAAACCGGCAGACCGATGGCGAGTATTTCCCGCATAAGTCCGCGGCCCGCGCCGCGAAAATCCGCCCGACCCAAGCGCGGCCGAAACGTTCGCCACAGGACGAAGAGCGCCGCCGCCAGCGCGGCTAGCCGACTGATCACGGTGGAGAGCGCCGATCCTTCGACACCTATCGCGGGAATGGAGCCCGCGCCGAAGATGAGGGCGTAGTTGAGCAGCAGATGCATTCCGTTCATGGCGACGGTAATGACCATCGGCCCTTTGGTGTTGCCCGTATTGCGGATCAAGGCGTTCACGACGAGATGCAGCGTGATGACGATCAGCGCCGTGCCGACGATAGCCAGGTAGTCGCTCGCGTAGCCGCGTACCTCTCCGGGCACGCCCATCAGCCGCAGCACCCAGCCGGAGCCGAAAGCGAAGAACGCCCCGCCAGCAAGCCCGAACGCGATATTCACCTGGATCGCGATCGCCGCCGTCTTGCGGGCTTTGTCCCATTGCCGCGCGCCCCACATCCGGGCCAGAATGGCGCCCGCGCCCGCGTTGACGACCGTAAACAGCATCATCGCCGCCTGCAAAATTTGATTCGAGACGCCGACGGCGGACACCGCGTTGTCGCCGATCCGGCTCACCATGAGCGTATCGACGGTGCCCATTAGAAATTGCAGCATCAGCTCGATGCCGATCGGCCAGGACAAGCGCCATAAGCCGAGCTTGGCGGCTTCGCGATCATCGGCGGCTCCGACTGAAGATGAACCTGACGTTCCGGTTGAGGCATCCGAAGAACGGTGTTCGGGGGAAGAGACGCCTTCTAGTTGTCCGAGCTCTCTCTCCTGCCCTAAATTTGTGCGTTTCATTTGCGGCTTCACTTTCTTTCCGTTTCGGTTTGAAGCAGCGCAGTCCCCATCGCGCTGCGCCGCAAAAACAAGCCGGAGCGCAGCGCCCCGGCTTGTCATGTGCGATGAAGCTTTAGGCTTGCCGCGTCAGCAGACGAATGCCGTTGACCGGCAGCGCCACCGATTGCTCGGCCGGCTCGCCGCTCTCCATGTCGCGGTAGCCGCGCGCATCGAGTTCAACCTGCTGCTCCGCCCCGCTGAAGTTCATCAGGAAGACGAATTCCGTCTCGCCGTCCGTGCGCACTTGAGCCGTGACGCCAGCCGGCAATTCCGTATCGATTGCGCGCGCAACGCCCGCTTCGTCCACGATCCGCTTGTAGAACGCGCCGAGGAAATCGTCTTTCAGCCGCGTCGCCATGTGATAGGCGCGGCCTTGACCGAACCGATTCAGCGTCAGCGCCGGACGTCCCGCGTAGAAGCTGCCCGTATAGGTGCCGAGCACTTCCGCGGCTTCCGCGTGGATCAGCTCGCAAATTTCGCCCGATTCGAATTCGCCTTGCAGGCCGAGCGCATTGCCTTCCGCCAGCGCGACGCCGTTGCGGTCATGGTCGTACAGACCTTCAATCTCCTCCGCCCAGATGCCGAGCGTCTTGCGAAGCGGACCCGGGAAGCCGCCGAGGTGGCACAGGTCGTGCTCGTCGACGACGCCCGACCAGTACGTGGCCACGAGCGTGCCGCCCTGCTCGACGAACTGCTCCAGCTTGCGACCCGTCTCCTCGCGGCACAGGTAGAGCATCGGCGCCACGATCAGCTTGTAGCCCGCGAAATCCTGCTCGGAGCCGATGATGTCGGTCGCCACGCCTTGCTCCCACAGCGCGCGATGATGCGCGTAGACGGTTTCTTCGTATTTGATCCCCATATTCCGCGGGCCTTGCGAATCCTTGATTGCCCAGCGGTTGTCCCAGTCGAAGAGAATCGCGGTCTGAGAAGGCGTCACCGTGCCGACGACATCCGAGATATCCTTCATCGTCTGGCCGAGCGTCGCGACATCTTGGAATACGCGCGTATGCTCGTGGCCGACATGGTCGACGACCGCGCCGTGGAATTTCTCGCTCGAGCCGCGGCTTTTGCGCCACTGGAAGTACTGCACCGAATCCGAACCGTGCGCGATCGCCTGCAGCGACGACAGCTGGTGCATGCCCGGCTGCTTCAGCTTGCTGACCGGCTGCCAGTTCGTCAAGCTCGGCGTGCTCTCCATGAGCAAGAAAGGCTTGTGCTTCAGCGAGCGGTACAGGTCGTGATAGAACGCGACCGATGCGCCCAGCTGGCTGTCGTCCACTTGCTCGTGCCACGTCGGGTAAGCATCCCAGGAGATCACGTCCAGCACTTCCGCGAATTTGCGGTAGTCGAGCCCTTCGATCATGTGCATGTTCGTCGTCGCCGGCAGCGACGGATTCACGCCTCGCACCGATTCGATCTCGTGGCGGCAGAAGTCAACCGTCTGGTCCGTCACGAAACGGCGCCAGTCGAGATTGTGGCCGTGTACCATGTTCTCGCCGTGCGGAGCGGGCGATTCCACTTGGCTCCAATCGGTGTACGTGTGCGCCCAGAACGTCGTCCACCAAGCGCTGTTGAGCGCATCCAGCGAGCCGTATTTCTTCTGCAGCCATTGACGGAACGCTTCTTGGCAGTAGTCGCAATGGCAGTCGCCGCCGAACTCGTTCGAGATATGCCAGCCGAGCACGGCCGGATGGTTGCCGTAGCGCTCCGCGAGCTTGCCGTTGATGATCGCGGTCTTCTCGCGATATACCGGCGACGTGTTGCAGTGGTTATGCCGCATGCCGTGCAGGTTGCGCACGCGGTTCGCTTCCGTGCGGAGCACCTCCGGATACTTGGCGCTCATCCATGCCGGACGCGCGCCGCTCGGCGTCGCCAGCCATGCGTAGATGCCGTTCGCCGCGAACGAGTCGAGCACCTTGTCCATCCATTCGAACGTGAAGTTGCCTTCGGTCGGCTCGAATGCGGCCCAAGAGAAAATGCCGACGGCCATGACGTTACAGCCGGCCAGCTTCATGAGCCGGATGTCTTCCTCCAGCACCTTCGGATCGTGCAGCCATTGGTCGGGATTATAGTCGGCGCCGTGCATGAGCACGGTCAGTTTATCGCTAATCGGGGCAAATTTGGTCGTCATCTTCGATCGCTCCTCGCATTATCGTCATATCCGCTTATCTGATTTTGATTATAGAATGAAATCGTTCTATACTCATAGAACAGATGTTTCAAAAAATCGTTCGATCTTAACATGGAAGGCGGACTGACTTCCTGATGATGCCATTCCTGCTGGCGGAATTCGCCAATCTCGAGCAACTTCTTCCGCTCTACGTCACCTGCGTCGGCAGCCATGCCCAGAAGCATCTGGACCGGCCGGACGGCTACACGGCCCACCAAATCCTCCTCTCGCGCAGCGGCAGAGGCGTCTTCCGCATCGCTGGGCTTGGGGATCTTAGAATGACGCCCGGCACGCTGCTAATTCTGCCAGCCGGGGTGCCGCACGAGTATTATCCCGACCGTTCGGACGAATCGTGGGATTTGGGCTTCGTCGCCTTCGACGGATCCGCGGCCGCGCCGCTGCTGCATCAGATGGCGCATCTAGTGACAACCGTCCTCCCCGCGCCGAACTTCAATGATCTATGGAGCCAGCTGGAATCGTTGTGGCACTTGATCAGCTTGAACGGCGAGCAAGCTTACTGGGAATCGTCCAAACGGATGTACGGTCTGCTGCTCTCCGCCTTGGAGGGGCAGACCGCCGGGAAGCGTCCGGCCAAGAACGTCTATCCGGCCGGCCAATCGAACGCCGCGCTTCAGACGGCCGTCAAGCTCATTCACGACCATTATAATGAACGTTTGCTCCTGGCCAACGTCGCCCGCGCCGCCGGCTATTCCGTGCAGCACTTCCACCGGCTGTTCGTCGAAAGCTTCGGCGTTACGCCGCAGCAATATATTCTCCAGCTGCGCATGCGCCGATCGGTCCAGCTGTTCGAGGAGCAGCCCGGCATCTCGGTCGAGAAGGTCGCCGAGCTGATCGGGATGGAGACGAGTTACTTTATACGGATGTTTAAGCGGACTTATGGGAAGACGCCTAAACAATATAAGGGCTAGCGCCCTCTGGACACCCATAAATTCACCTCCCCCTTCCCCCTCCGCTGAGGGGAACCAAAGGACTTCGCCCTCTGGACACCCTTCTTCGTGCTGACACGTTTGTTCGCGGTTGGCGGTGGCGTCCGTGTTGGCACGCTTTTGTCCTAGCGGACAAAGCTTCAGTAGGTGTTGAAGTAAGTCCTACGACACAAGCCTGTCAACTATTGGCCACAGGTGGCTTCAGTGGACGGTTTTCCTTAACCTGACAGCATTGCCGAGGGGGCCCCAAGGGCTGCCGCCCTCTGGACACCCGCTTTTCGAGAAACGCGGTTGGGCGCGGTTGGCGATTGGTTTCGTGTATGGCACGCTTTTGTCCTGGCGGACAAGGCTTCAGTTCATGGTAGCCGCTCCCCTTTGCAGACAGAGTGCTGACCTTCGCTTACGTCCGCTTGCGCGGACACGCTCTACGTAAAAAGCGTGAACCCTCTCGGGTCCACGCTTTTGTTGTTTCGCTTATGTTCCTGAACGCTTTACAACCTTATTCCCCATACAACATGCCCATCAACCGATGGATCACCACGGCCGCTTCGGCGCGGGTTGCGGTTGCTTGCGGCGTGAACTTACCGCCGGTTGTGCCGTTCATGAGTCCTAGCGCCTGGACGGCCGTGACCGCTTCGCGGGCGAAGGAGGAGATGTTGGCTTCGTCGGTGAAGCTAGTCGCCGTTCCTGCGGCCGGCTTGGCGCCGGATGCTTGGATGGCGCGGTGGAGCAGTACCGCCATCTCTTCTCTTGTGATCGCGTCGTTCACGCCGAACGTGCCGTTCGGCTTGCCTTTGGCGATGCCGAGCGCCTCGGAGGCGGCAATGGATGCGGTATACCATTGACCGTCTTTTACATCCGAGAACTTGCTCGGTTGGCCTACGGCGGAGCTGCCCATTGCTTGCACGAGCATGTGCAGGAAGGCCGCCCGCGTCACTTGTCCGCTTGGCTGGAACGCTTCCGCGCTCACGCCTTGGACGATGCCTTTGGCCGCCAGCGCCGCGATGGCCGTCTGCGCCCATGGATGAGCCGCCGTGTCCTTGAAGGTCAGGTCGGCATATGCGGCCGCATACCGGCTGAAGTGCTCCGGTAAGAAATAAAGCGTAGACGTCGCTTCATCGTAGCGGACTTGACGGACCGCTTCGACGCCGCCTTGCTCGTTGACATAGTATACGGCCAGCTGATCCGCGCGCTCGCCAGTCTTCAGCGTGTATGGCATGCCCACTTCGATTTTGCTGCCTTTCCATTCGAGTTTCTTGCCGTCCACGGACAGATGGAAGTCGTAGACCGGACGATCGCCGACCAAGCTGCGCGCTTCCGCAGTCAGGGTCTCCGTGTTGACCTGCGCTACCGAGAGTTCTACCGGCTTGCCAGTCAGACTTGGCGCCGCTTCCAGGAGAGACGGAGCCAGACTGACCCGGACGTCGCCGATCGCAACCTCGACGGCCTTCACTTCTTTCTGCGTTAGATTCGCCATCCAGTCCGCCGGCAGCGAGACTTCCGCTCCTTTGGCTCCGGCAGGCAGCTCGATCGCGATGGCAATGCGCTTGTTATCGCCTTCCGCGGCTTTCGGCAGGTTGTTCGCGCCAAGCTCGACGCTCACCTTGCCTTCCGCGTCCGGCTTGCCGGTCGCGGTTACCTTCACGTGCGAGCCATCGACCGTTACGGATGGCGCAGCTGGCACGCTCACCGGAACGGAACCGGAAGATGTCTGTCCCGCAACCAACGAGGCCATCGCCGTCTTCAGCTTCGCGGCTGCGCCGTCCACTTGATCCTGCACGACCTCTTGGCTCGTCGCGATGCTCTTCGCCGCTTGGAGGGCGGTCGCAAGCTTCGCCCAGCTGTCGCTCGTGTAGGCGCTCTGCAGCAGCGCATCGGCCTTCGCGATTTCCGCTTCGAGCGCCGTCTTGTTCGTCAGGAACAGGCCCGTTGCGCTGAAATCCATGAATCCAACCCAGTCGCCGCCGTTCGTCACCGTGACCTTGATATATCTGGCCATCGTATTAGCCGGCAAGACGACCGAAGATTGATCGATGACATCGTTCGTCGTGTCTGCTGCTACGGTGTAAGTCTCGCCGTCCTGCGATACCTCGATTTTGAATTTCTTCATGCCGGACCACAGGTTCATCGCGACTTTCTTCACGAGCGCCGGCTTGCCGAGATCAACGCTCCACCAGCTGCCCACGCCTTGGTCCGTTCCCCATGACGTGTTCGGATTCACGTCGATCGCGCCTTCCGGGGAATTGTCTTGACCGCCGCCGCTGCCCGCGCTCGATGATGAGGTCGCCACGACGCCTTCGGCTTCCGTCAAGTCGACGAGCGGTAGGAGGGCCGTCTTGGCCGCTTCCAAGGCGCTCAGAGCCGCATCCACTTCCGCTTGAGTGGCATCCGCTTTCGCTTGTACCGCGATGGCGGACGTTAACGCCGTTTGGAGCGACTGCCAGGTCGAGCCGACGTAATCGGAGCCGCTCAGCTTGCTGATATTGGCGAGCAACGCATTCAGCGCCGTCTTGTCTACATTGGATAACTGATCGATCGCCGCATTCAAGGTTGCCGTCGCCTCGTTCACGTCCGTCTGTGTCGACTTCACGCTGGCGAAGACCTTCTTCGCCGTCTCGAGCGCCGACGACAGTACGCTCCACGTCTGCGCCGTCCAGTCAGCCTCGTTCAACGCTTCCGCTTCATCGATGGCGGCAGCGAGCGTCGTCTTCACCGCCAGGATGACGTCGAGCGAGTCGATCGCGGACGTCAAGGCCGCCGCGGCCGAATCGGCTTCCAGCTGCGTCAGTCCCGTTGCAGCATTTGCTTTCGCATGGACCGCTTCCGCAGCCGCGATCGCCGGCGCCAGCGTCGGCCAGCTGGCCGTCGTAAAGTCTTCCGCCTTGAGCGCCTTCGCCTTCGCAATGACGCGAGCAAGCTCCATCCGATTCGCCGGGGACTGCGCCATACCGACTTTGTACACGTCAAGCGAGTTCAGTGCGTAGCCCTTATAAGCATAACCGCCATTCTCCGGATACGAATCGTAGTCGAACATCGATTGATTCTCCCATGCATCGCCTTCGGAGGCGATCCAGCCAACGTTCGCCGGAATCCAGGCCGGTTCCCAGTAGAAGAATCCGGCTCCTTTATCGTCGGGAACGGAAGCAAGCAGCTCCATCATTTTCTTCATCGCGTCATATTGACCCTGTACGGTAGCTGGCCAGATCGCGCCGCCGACCAGTTTCGCATCGGAATCGATGATGTTGCCGTGCGCGTCGCCATCCTTATACGAGAACGGATACGAGGTTTCGGCGATAATAACGTCTTTGTCGTAGCGTTTCGAAATGTCGTCCATATTGCTCTGGACCGCTTCGAGCGTGCCGTGCCAGAAAGGATAATACGAGAGCCCGATGACGTCGTAATCGACTTTGCCGGTAACGCCTGCCGTCATCCCGCTTATGCCGTCGAAGAAATTGCGGAACGTGCCGTTTTGGCCACCCTCGGCCAAGTGGATCATGATCTGAATCTTGTTGCCGTCTGTCTCGAACTTGCGGACCGCCTCGGAGCCGCTGTTGAGCAGCTGAACCTGCTCGTTGAAGTTGACCGAACCGCCGAGCCCGGTCAGGACGCCGGAATTGATCTCATTGCCGATCTGAACCATATCGGGCAGCGCGTTTACTTTCTTCAATTCCGTCAACGTTTCGAATGTGTAATCATAAACCGCTTGCTTCAGCTGATCAAAATTATAATCCTTCCATGCCGCAGGACGAACCTGCTGGCCCGGATGCGCCCAATCGTCGGAGTAATGGAAATCGACGAGCAGCTTCATCCCTTTCGCCTTCACGCGCGCGGCCATCCGAACTACATCGTCAAGATCGTTGTAGCCATCGGACTTCGTCGGGTTATTCCACTGCCGCAGACGGACGTAGTTGACGCCGCGGTCCTTCAGAATGTCCAGCAGATCCCGCTCCGTCCCGTTCTCGTCGAAATATCGGCCGCCGTTATCTTCGATGGCGGTCAATGTCGAGATATCGACGCCGCGTACAAAATCATCCCGGTACCAGGATACATCAACAGTAGCGGAAGATTGAACCGATGCGCCTTCAACCGTTCCGGCTACCGTAAAGCTGCCCGACACTGCATACTGGTCTGCGTTTACGCTGTTCCAAGCGACGTCCACTTCACCGCTTGTGCCGTTCGCATAACGAGCGGTTACTTTGGCAGGAAGCACAGGCGCGATGCCGACTTTGGTCGTCAGCGCAACCGGATCGTAGCCGGTAATCGCGCTAGGCGCATGACCGTCGACCAGCTCACGAATCTTCAGTTCCTTGATGCCCGCCCACCAGCCGCTGCCGGCGTAGTACGAGATGGACACCTTCACGTAGCGAATGCCGGTTTGCTCGAATGTATCCATGGCCACCGTAGCCGCTGTTTCGTTGTTCGATCGATCGGCCGCCGTCGTCCAATCGGTGCCGTTCGCGGACACCTCGATTTTGTATTTGACGTTCTTATCGGCATCCTTCCACGTAATCTCCGTGCCCGCCAGCGAATAAGCCTGGCCGAGATCGACCTGCAGCCAGTGCGTCCCGCCTGCCGGAATCGCGCTAGGCGCGCTCCATTGCGTGCCCGGATCGCCATCGACCGCCTTCTCTTTGACATTCCCCCATTGCGTATCTTCTCCGCTTGCCGTAACTGTCTTCCCTTGCGCCAAATTAACATCGGCCGCTTGGGCCGGCTGCGCGGTCCATACCATGCTTCCCCATGCGAGGAGCAAGGACATGATCAGTGCGAAATGCTTTCTACCTCGACGCATTTGAGCCACTCCTTCGTTAATAAAATGTCGCCGCTGATCCGCCCCCCAATATGTAAGCGCTATCGCAAAAGCTAAAAATAAAGGCGCTTTCGCCTAAGCGATTTGGGTTGCGTATGCAACCGTAGGTGGGTCAAACGGCATGTCGTTACGTTTCGGTCTCTCTCATCATGATCCCAATATGTTCCATCTACTTTGCTTTTGAAAAAAGCTGTCCCGAACTTTCGTTGCGGGACAGCCTTCCGTTCTTCAATTGCCGCTTACTTTTGCGCCGCGAGGAACGCGTCGATTTGAGCTTGCAGCTCGGTTTGCACCTTGTCGATGCCCGCCGATTTCAGCTGCGCGATCAGGTCGGCTTGGCCTTTGTCCAGGTCTTTGATCAAGCCGTATTCGAGCGGAATCGCGTAGCGGAGCATGACGTTGCCGATGTTCGCCACTTCGTTTTTCACTTTGGAGTCATCGAACACGAACGTTTCGAGCGGGAAGTGATACACTTTGCTCGTCCACGTGTTGAACATGTCGTCCGCCACTTTCGGATACGCCGCGTCTTGACGGTTCAGCGCCGAGTTCCAGCCCCATGCGGAGAAGCCCGATGGCGAGTAGTTCGCCGCGCTTGGACCCGCATTGTATTTGTCTTCGCCTACCGCCTCATAGTGCGTGCCGGCAATGCCGTACATGGAGAGGTCATGGATTTGCTTGTCATTCTGGAGCAGGTCGATCAGCATCAGAGAACGCTCGACGTTCTTGCTCGTCGCGTGGATCGCCAGGCCGTTCTGCGTGGAGATCGCGCTGATTTTCTTCTTGTCCGGCGTCAGGTCCGCGATGGCCAGTTCGATGCCGACGTTCTCGCGCGTCGCTTCCATGATGTTGGCCGCAACGGTACCGATGTTTTGCGCGTAGGAAGCCGCTTTGCCTGCTTTAATATCTTGCCATACGTCGTTCTTGTTGCTGACTACGTTGCGGGACCAGCCGTTGTTGTCTGCCAGATCTTTGTAATACGCGAGCAATTGCTTGAATTCCGGCGTGTCGTAGACGTTGAACACTTTGCCCGTTGCGTCGTCCATTTTGTACGCGAGCGGGAAGTTGTAGTCGACCAGGTTCCACTCGTTTTGCTGCTCGAGCATGATTTGGTCGAGCTCATGCCATTTCCAGCCGTCGGCCGCTTTCGCTTGGAACGCGTTGATGCCTTTCTCGTTCGCCGCGATCGCTTTGACGTACGCTGCATACGTCTCTGGGCTCGTAACCGGCTCCAGATTGTATTTCTTGCGCAGATCTTCGCGGATCAGGACGACTTTGTCCGTAATTTCCACGTTGTTGTTCGGTACCATGAACAGCTTGCCGCCGACTTTCGCTTGATCCCAAGCGACCTTCGGCATATTGGCCCAAGTTTGCGGCGCATACTTGGACAGCAGATCTTCGGTCAGCTCCAGGAAGCCGCCTTTGAGCGATTGGTCGTTGTAGAACGCCCAGTTCGCCGTGTAGACGATGTCGAAATCTTCGTTCGCCGCGAATTTCAGCGGGTATTTCTGCGACCAGTCCGCCCAGTCGAGGAACTCGGCTTCGACCGTCGCGTTGATTTTCTCTTTAACCAGCTTGTTGAGCTCGCCGAATACTTGGTCGTAATCCGCCGGCTTGCCGCCGACGAGCAGCATTTTGATCGTCGCTTCTTCGCTCGTATCCGAAGCGCCGGCATTCGCCGCGCCGTTCGCAGCGCCGTTGTTCGCCGCTTGGTTATTCGTCCCTGCGGTATTGTTGTTGCCTCCGCAAGCGGTGAGCACAATGGATAACATCATGATGATGGTCAGCAACAGAATCGCTGATCTTTTCTTGGTTTGCATGAACCGCTTCCCCCTAAAAATGTAGATAAGTGTAGTATATGATAACCGGGCGGTGCCCAGGGTCATCCAAATGTTAGCCCTTGACCGAACCGATCGTCAGACCTTGGACGAAATAACGCTGAATGAACGGATACGCGAGCAAAATCGGGCCTGTCGCGACGAGCGTCATCGCCATCTTGAGACTCTCCGTCGGCAGGCTGACGTTCACGACCGCGCCGGACTGCATCATCGCTTTGCGCATGCCTTCCATGTTGCCGAGCATTTTGTACAAATAGTATTGCAGCGGCATCAAGTTCTCGTTGGAGATGAACAGGAGCGCGTTGTACCAGTCGTTCCAGTAGCCCAGCGCGATGAACAGGCCGATCGTCGCCAGCGCCGGCTTGGCCAGCGGCAGGATGAGCTGCATGAAGATACGGAAGTCGCCAGCGCCGTCGATCTTGGCCGATTCCGTGATCGCTTCCGGGATGCTGCTCATGAACGATTTCATGACGATGATGTAGAAGACGTTCAGCAGCATCGGCAGAATCAGGACGAGCAGCGTGTCTTTCAGATGCAGGTACTTGATGATCATCAGGTACCATGGCACCAAGCCGCCGCTGAACAGCGTCGTGAAGAAGAAGAAGAACGAGAATTGGTTGCGCCACTTAAAGTCTTTGCGCTGCAGGACGTAAGCCGTCATCGCCGTGAGGAACAAGCCCGCCACGGTGCCGATGGCCGTCACCGCGATCGTAACGCCGTAAGCGCGGAGCATCTGCTCCGGATATTTGAACAGGACGCTGTACGCTTCGGTCGAGAACGTCGTCGGGATAAGCTGGAAGCCATTCTCGATGATCGACTGCTCCTCCGAGAAGGAGGATGAGACGACCAGCAGGAACGGAACGAAGCAGAACACGGCGAGCACGGTAATAACGATATAGCCAATGATTTGGAGCAGCAGCACGTCGGTACCGCGCCGTTTGCCGGCGGTCTGCGCCTTGCTGCTTGTTTGCGTTGCGGATGCGCTCATGTGTTATTCCTCCTTCTGTTAGAACAATGCGCGGTCTTTGTCGTAGCGGCGCACCGCGTAGTTGGCGAGCATGATCGTCGCGAAGCCGAGAATCGATTGATAGAAGCCGACCGCCGCCGACAGTCCGATTTCGTTGGACGTGGTCAAGGAACGGAAGACGAAGGTGTCGATGACGTCCGTGTTCGAGAACAGCAGGCCGTTGTTGCCGACCATGTTGTAGAACATGCCGAAGTCGCCGCGGAAGATGTTGCCGATCGCCAGCAGCACCAGAATGATAATCGTCGGGTACAGGTTCGGGATCGTTACTTTGAAGATGCGTTGGAAAATATTCGCCCCGTCGATCTCCGCGGCTTCGTACATTTCCGTATCGATGCTCGTGATCGCCGCCAAGTACATCACCGTGCCGTATCCGAGCGTCTTCCATGCCGATACGATGACGAGAATGACCGGCCAGTACGATGGCGTGTTATAAATGTCTATCGGCTCCATGCCGAACGTCGTCAGAATCGAGTTGATCGTGCCCACGTCATAGTTGAACAGGTTGTACGCGATCGCGCCGACGACGACCCAGGAGATGAAGTATGGCAGGAACATGACCGACTGCGCGATTTTGCGGAACCACTTGCCCGCCACCTCGAACAGCAGGATCGCGACCGTGATCTGCAGTACGTTGTTCACGATAATGAAGGCGATATTATAAAGCGCGGTGTTCCGCGTGACGAGCCAGGCATTGCCGGACTCGAAGAAGAATCGGAAGTTGTCCAATCCGTTCCAGGGGCTGCCGAAGACGCCGCCCGTATGGTTGTACTGCTTGAACGCCAGCACGATGCCCGCCATCGGCACGTAGGCGAATACGAGGAAGAACAGTACGGCCGGCGCGAGCATCAGCAGCAGCGCCCGGTTCTTTCTGATTTCCCCCAATAGTCCATTCCGGTTCATCCGTTAGTCTCCTCTCGTGCGTTGCTCTCTGTGTGTATAAACCAATTATAGCGAGGGAGCGCTTTCGGCAAGATTGAGGGGGGCAACTAAAAGTAGTACAAAAACAATGATTTGGGATAAGGAAGTTTAGTTTAGCGTGGGGAGGGATAAAAAAACGGCGCCGCGGGTTGGAATACCCGCGATGCCGCATGGATGATCGATTCGACGATCCCGCCGGAAGCTTGTCCTAGCTCATCGTTTCCGGTTTTTGAAAGGCGGTGAATCAATAGACAGCTCCTCGTAAATATGGTCAAAGGTTCGCAGTTGAATGGATACGCATTGCCGACCGTTTACCGAATAAGACAACGTGGCGGAGGTTTCCCGGATATCATTTATATGTAAGTTTCCGCCCGGCATGGGCTCAACCTGAAAATCCTCATAGAATGTAGGCAGCTGCAAATATCTCAAGTAGTTATGTAACATACGATAGGCTCCTTTAAAAAAAGAGTAGGCCTCGGACGCTCGAAGCCTACTCAGTTTAAACGATTCCGGCTCGTACCGCCACTTGTCTACCGCGCCCGATACGCCTTCTCATACCGCATCACTTTCTGAAAAATCCGCTTATCCGGCAGCTTCCGGAACAAATACGGATCCGGCATCGTGTTCACCTCGAGGATCCACGGCTTCAGCGTGGCGTCCATGGCGATGTCGAGGCCCACCTTATGCACGCCGGGGAACGCGCTCCGCAGCGTCTGCCCGGTCAAGACGCCAAGCTCGGCCAGCGCCTTCAGCTTCGCGTCCGCCTGCTTGGCATGCGGCGCAAGCAGCCGCTCCGCGGCGACGAGTTCGCCGCCGTTATGGGCGTTCGTGACGATCTTCCGCTTGTCGGCGACGCGGCCGATGATGCCGGTCGTCTCCCACGTTCCGCGCGGAGAGAACTGGGCCATGACGCGGAGATCGAACCGCCGGCCTTTATATTTCAACAGGTTGATGCCCCGCTGGACCAAATATTTGCGCTGTCGCGTCTCTCTCAAGAGAGCGGCATAGAACGAATCGTAAGTACCGTGTTCCTTCACCTTCGTACCATGCTGGTACCGGTAAGCGGTGCCTAGACGTTCCACCCGCATGACGCCGTTGCCCCACATGCCCTTCTCCGGCTTGACGTACACCATGCCATAGCGGTCCAGCATGCGCTTCAGCGTCGACTTGCGCATCCGCGCCGTCTCCGGAATACAGCGGGCGATGCGCGGCTCCTTGCGGAGCGCGGCGGTTTTCTTCCATTTGCTCCAAACATACCCGGCCACTCGTTCCACCTCTTCCCCCGACGTTCGCCTTGCGCGCTATCGGGTCTATATTGAAGCAGGCTGCTTCAGGCTATCCTATGCGATGCGCCGTGCGCCCGACCGTCCATCTGCCCGGTATAGCCAAAGACCCGCATCCTCCCGGACGCGGGTCTCTCTTCATATCTTATGCTTCTTCCGGTACTCGCCCGGCGACATCCCGATCGCCTGCTTGAACTGGCGGTTGAAGTAAATGATGTTCTTGTACCCGACCCGCTCGGCGATCTCGTACACCTTGAGCAGCGGGTCGCGCAGCAGCTCGCAGACGCGGTTCATGCGGCGCTCGTTCAGGAAATCGCTGAAGTGCCGGCCGGTGTCCTCCTTGAACACGTGTCCCAGGTAGTTCGGCGTGAAATCGAAATGCGCCGCGACCTCCTTCAGCGTGACGCGATGCTCGAGATGATCGTCGACGTAGCGGTAGATTTCCTCGATCAGTTTCCGCTTCTGGCGCTGCTTCTTGGCGTACAGCATCTCGGACAACTCGAAGAACCGGCGGCGCAGCCAGGACAGCACGTCGCCCATCGTCTCGAATTGGAACAGCATAACCGGCTGGTGCGACTCCCACTGGAGCAGCTCGTACAGGTTCTCGCCCTGCCGCTGCAAATCCGCGTGCAGCTTAGAGGTGATGCGGATGATGAGGTCGTAGATCTCGCTCTTCCGGCTGCCGGAGACGTCGCGGTTGAACAGCTGGAGCAAGCAATCGTCGATGGCGACAAGATCATACTCGAGGATCGCCTCCAGCATCCGGTCGACGACTTCGTCGTCGCTCGCTCCCAGCGCAGGTCGCGGCGAGGAGGCCGCGCCGTCGCGAATGAGCCGGCTCTTGCCGAGCAGCCACTTCGCGCTGACGGCCGCCTGCGCTTGCCGGTACGATTCGTGCAGCCCTGTCAGCGAAGTCGTGTATTGGCCAAGACCGACCGTAATCGTAAGCGGCGATCCGCTCCGCACGGCGCCGATCAACTCCTCCAGCATCGCCGTCAGCCGCTCCTCCGGCACGGAGGAGACGAGGATGAACCGCGAGGCGCCGCTCATGAGCAGCGTCCCGAGCGCCCGCTCCTGGACCAAGCCCGCGATCAGCAGCTCGATCCGGCGCGCCGCGCTGGCCCGCTCCTCTTCCGGCACCCGCCACTCCAGATCGTCGATCTCCATCGCCGCCACGGTCGCGCCCGCCTGCAGGAACGGATG
Organism: Paenibacillus methanolicus; assembly: GCF_008124765.1. Lineage (GTDB taxonomy): Bacteria > Bacillota > Bacilli > Paenibacillales > Paenibacillaceae > Paenibacillus_Z > Paenibacillus_Z methanolicus. The sequence continues at coordinate 720,856 of NZ_VNHS01000002.1, forward strand.
CAAATAGTCGCGGATATGCGGCTCCACCGCCCCCCCGTCGCCGGATTGAAACCAGCGCAGCAGCAGCTCCTGGCTGACGAGCGAGAGCGCCTCGGACATGGAGCGGTCCTGCTCCCGCTGCCGGCTGAGCTTCGCGCTCAAATTCTCGAGCATCTCGTGCAGCTCGTTGTCGTCCACCGGCTTCAGCAGATAGCCCGCCGCGTTCACCTGCATCGCTTCCTTCGCATAGCCGAAATCCTCATGCCCGCTAATGAAGACGATCTGCACGAGCGGGTGCAGCTCCCTCACCTTCCGTGCGAATTCCAGCCCCGTCATGATCGGCATCCGGATGTCCGATAGAATGACGTCCACATGCTGCTCCTCCATCAGTTTGAGCGCCGCGAACCCGCTGTTCGCCGTCCCGACGACCTGCACGTTCAAGTGGCTGCCCGCCACCCTCCGCCGCAGCCATTCCAGATCGATAGCCTCATCGTCCACCAACAAAATATTCATTCTGTATGCACCTCGCTTGCTGTAATCCACCATTCGCGCGCCGCCGCGAAGACGTCGCGTTTACGCTCCCGCTTATCCGTCATATCCGTCATATCCGGCCGATCATCCGGCAGCTTCCTCTGCGCCAGCTTCCTCGCGATGCTCGAACGGGAGCAGCAGCTGCACCGTCGTGCCGCCGCCGTAAACGCTTTTGATCGTGACGCCGTATTCGTCCCCGTAGCGCAGCTTAATCCGCTCGTTGACGTTCTTCAGTCCGTAGCTGTCCGACTGGCTAGGACCGACGAGCAGCCCGCGCACCGTCTCCGGCTTCATGCCGACGCCGTTGTCGATGACCTTCAGCTCGATCGACTCGCCGACCTTTCTTCCGGTAATCCGGATCGCGATCCGCTCTCCGAACCACGCATGCTTGAAAATATTCTCGACGAACGGCTGCAGAATGAGCTTCGTCACCTGCACGTCCTCGATGCCGGGCTCGATATCGATATAGACGGCGAACGCGTCGGCGTATTTCACCCGCTGGATATCCAGGTACGTCTCCACCTGCTCGACCTCCTTGCCCAGCGGAATGAACACCTTGCCGGAATTGAGCGTCAGCCGGTAAAATTTCGCCACGCCTTTCACCATCTCCGTCACCTTGCGCGTCTCCCCGAGGTTCGCCAGCGAGCTGATCGTCGAGAGCGTATTGTAGAGGAAATGCGGATTGATCTGCGCCTGCAGCGCCTCGAGCTCCGCCTGCTTCTTGTGCAGCCCTTGCACGTACACGCGGTTGATCAGCTCCTGGATGTTCGCGGCCATGACGTTGAACGCGTCGGCGATCTGCACGAATTCGTCGCTGCCGCTGAAGCGAATCCGCTTCTGGAAGCTGCCCTCCTGGAAGGAACGGAGCATTTTGACGATGCGATTCATCTTGCGTCCGGACAGCCTTGCCACGATGACCCCGATGAACGCCATGACCGCGAAGCTGGCCGCGCACACGAGCATGATCGAATTACGAAGCTTGCCCGCGTCCTTCTTCAAATACGAATACGGCACGAGCGTCTCGATCGAATAACCGGTTCTGGGAATCGGCTCGATCAGCGTCAGCGAACGTTCCCCCGGGTTCGAGCCCGATTCGCCCCGCTGAAACACGGTCCGTCCGGTCGTCGTCTCCTGCAAGCGAAGCACGATGCCGTCATCGAGCGGGAACGCGTTGAAATCCCCGAGCAGATCATCCAGCCGCGTCGTAATGCGCACATAGCCGATGACCGTCAAGTAATCGCTGTACGACACCAGCTTGCGCAGATGCGAAATGTTCTCCAGCCGCTCGTCCGAATCCAGCTGCACCCACGTATTGTCCTTGCCCAATTCGCGGAATTCGCGGTAGCCCTCGCTTTCGGCCAGCCGCTGCGCCGGCAGGATATAATAATCGCTCTTCTGAATCGGCGCCGCGACCGGATCGCCCTCGACCGCGTTCAGATCGTCGTTCATCGTGAACAGCATGAGCCGCAGGCTGTTCCCGTACAGCTTGAGCGGCGCCTGCAGCTGCGGCACGATCTCGTCGAGCATCGTCCAATACATCTCGAGCGGTTCGCCGCGCGTCTGGACCGCCCGCTGGAACGGGACGCTGCTGAACAGCGTGTCCGAGATGCGCTGCATCTCGTCCATTTTGTACGTCATATTGTTGCGCGACTGCTCCATCGCGGTGCGGATGTTCGTCTCCGCCATCTCGGTTCGCGATTGGATGAGCATCGTGTAGGAGATATACCCGATCGAGATATCCGTCAACAGGACGAGAATCAGATAAGGCAGCATCATTTTGTACGTAAAAGGCATGTATCGCTTCATCTTCGGTGTCGCTCCCCGGCCGTTCGTATCCCCGCGGTCTTCCCGTGCTTATTATGCCCATCGGCGCCGCGAACGATGGAAATTGTTGCATTAGTATAACAAAACGTTGATGCCCTCATCTATAGCGGCGTTATCAAAGCGCTTACAATTTGAATTGTCGGAAGGTCGCGACCTTAATAACCGATAACCACCCCACCGTTCAAAAGGAGGAATCATCATGTCTCAACATTCCAAAAGGTTATGGAAGCCGTTCTTGCTGCTGCTCGCCGCTCTGCTGCTCACCACGTCGTTCCCGTACACCGCCGGCCATCAAGCCGCCGCCGCGCCCACGTTCGCCAAAGGCGCCGATATTAGCTGGGTCGCCGGGATGGAAGCGCAAGGGTACAAATGGAAGGACAAGAACGGCACGACGCGAGATATTCTGCAAATTCTGAAGAACGATTACCAAATGAACTCGGTGCGCCTGCGAGTCTGGGTCAATCCGAATATGAGCGACTACTTCAACGGTTACATGAACGCCGACACGGCGGCGAAGCTCGCCAAGCGCGCCAAGGCGCTCGGCATGAGCGTCATGCTGACGCTGCACTACAGCGACTCGTGGGCCGATCCGGGCCAGCAGACGAAGCCGTACGCGTGGCAAGCTTACAACTTCACGCAGTTGATGGACGCGGTCTGGTCGCACACCGTCTACGTCATGAACACGATGAAGACCGCGGGCGTCACGCCGGACTGGGTGCAGGTCGGCAACGAGACGAACGACGGCATGCTGTGGAGCGACGGCCGTGCTTCGGTGAACATGAAGAACTACGCTTGGCTTGTCAACACGGGCAACAACGCGGTCAAGAGCATCTTCCCATCCACCAAAACGATCGTCCACCTGGCCAACGGCTACGATAACGCGCTGTTCGTCTGGAATATCGGCGGCCTGATCGCGAACGGCGCGACCTTCGACATCATCGGCATGTCCCTCTACCCGAGCGCGACGGATTGGAGCGCCAAGGTGACGCAGACGATCAGCAATGCGAATAATATGATCAGCCGATACGGCAAAAGCGTCATGATTTCCGAAATCGGCCTCGAATACAATCAGCCGGCCGCCGCAAAAAGCTTCATCGCCGACATCAAGACGAAAGTGCGCAACATCTCCGGCGGCAAAGGACTCGGCGTGTTCTATTGGGAACCGCAAGCGACGCCGGGCTACAACGGCGGCTACAACAAAGGCGCTTGGCAGGCCGATGGCAAGCCGACGATCGCGCTCGACGGATTCCTGAACTAATCTCTTCATTGTAAAACGTCCCTCGCGGCGCGCGTCATCGAGGTTAGCAACGAAAACCGATACTTTTTCAACGATTCGGCGAAAAAGCGGGCCGTAGCCGGGCGGATAATCTATAGAACAAACGCAAATAAGGCAGACCACGTGATTTCCTCGTGGTCTGCCTTATTCGTTTCGCTCAGCGGAATCGATTATGGCGGCGTCCAACTTCTACTCCTCCATCATGACGCCCGCCACGCCCGCGCTGATGAGTCCCGCGACCGCCTCGATGACGGCCCGCGGCTGATGGATATGGATCGCATGCCAGCTGTCTGGGACGACGATCTGCTTCGTCCGCTCCGTCAACCGCAGGAGCGCCCGCTGGCTCGCCAGCCATTCGGCAGTCTGCCGTCCGGCCGTCAGCACGATGACCGGCAAATGCGGCGGCAGTCGCGGCGCTCGTTCGAGTTGCGCTGCGCTATCCGCGGTCCCGATCAGCTCCGCGTAGGCCGTCTTGTACGCGCTGCTTCGGTAGCCGAGCGAGCGGACGGCCCGTCCGGCATCGCCGGGTAACCGCTTCGTGCCGATCCACTGCTTCATGTACCTCGGGATGCCGAGCGGCGCGAGCAGATACCCGAGCCGCAGCCGGCTTCGGTGCTTGGCGCGTTCCGCCCTACGCGCGTCGCTATCGGCATGCAGCGCAAACCTGCCCGCGTGCGCGGCGTCGACGAGCACGAGTCCCATCACGTCTTGCGGATAAGCGGCCGCGAACAGCTGCATGATCATCCCGCCGTAGGAATGCCCGACCAAGAGGTAAGGCGGCGCCAGATGAAGTCCGCGCAGCAGCTCCCTCAGCTCCTCTACGCTCCCAGCGCACGTAGGCACGCCGGATGCCGAGGAACTCCAACCGAAGCCCGCGCGGTCGTAAGCAAGCACGGTCGCGTACTTGGACAGCGCCGGCTGCACGAGCGTCCAGTCGAGCGAGCAGCCGCCCATGCCGGACTCCAAAATAACGGTCGGGCCGCCCGATCCGGTTACGATGGCGTGGAGCTGCCCGTCGCCGCACGGCACCAGCTCGCCCACCGGCCCGTACCGGGTTGCGTCATAGCGGGATAACGCCGCTTGCACCGCGCTGAGCGGCAGTCCCGCGATCGCGAGCGCTCCGCGAAGCGCGCGATCTTTGGCTTCGATTCCGTTCATTTCGCTCACCTCGCGCAAGTCTTCTTCTACGACTCATCATAAAGGCGAAGCTTCCCGCGAAAAAGAGAATTTAAGAGCAGCGATATTTCCTATTTTGAGAACGCCGCATGCACGCGGAACAACCCGCTGCTCGCATGCGGCGAGCGCGGGTTGCCGCGTCGATTCGATGAATGACGTTCTTGTTTCTTAATAGCGATTGAGGATGAGCTGCGTCTTAAGCGAATCGGCCGTGACGAGCCAGCCTTTACTCTGCAAATAGTTGATCAGCGCCGTACGCTCCGAAGTCGCCTCGGACGCGCTGTCCGTCTTGAACGAAATTTCCACGATATATTCGGTGCCCGTGCCGGCGGCATTGCGGATCGGCCAAATTTCCAAGTCGGTCTCGACGCCGCCGAACTCGCCTTCATGCTTGCTGACCGTGATCGGACCGTGCGCGCGGGAATCCTCCAGCGTATCCTCGCCCCAGCCGTCCTCGTTCCAGTCCGCCAGCTCGCCCGGCATCTTGTCGACCGCGATGCTCCGCGCCTTCGACTCCGACGGCAGCGTCGTGCCGCTGTATCCCGAAGCGCTCTTCGTCTCTTCGGTCGAAATGCTGAGCGTCTGCTTGCCGTAGTTCCAGTCGATCTCGGCTTCGAAATCGTCGTCGCCCGCGTCGAAGCCGTCTTGATTGGCCTGCGTCAGCGCGGCGTTAACGTCTCCGTTTACGATCGGGTACCGCTTCTTGTAGTTGATCTCGAACTCGCTCTTGCTGGCCTTCTTGCGGAAGCGCACGTCCCAGCCTTCGCCGTTCAGATCCAGCTCGTCCGTATCGAAGTACTCGACGCCGAGCGCAGCAGCCGAGCCGAGCGCGAACGCATTCTTGAGCGCCGCGGTCGGCTTATGGTCGGCGCCCAGCACGAGGCTCGGGTTCAGCAGCAGCTTTACCTCGTAACTTGGCGTCATGTTCGCGCCGGCCGCCTGCGCTGGCGTTGACGCCGGAAGCGCCGGGGCGAGCAGCGCCGCTCCCATCAGCATAATAGCCGCTCTTTTCGTCCATGTCCGTGCTTTCATTACTTCAGCTCCCTTGTCGATTGGTTTCTCGCTTACATGTTAAGGATATAAGCGGCTTGTCAATCGGGAATGAAGCGCGATCGGCCATTGCATTAAATTTGCAAAGAAAAACTATATGCGCTCCAATACTTCCTTTACAGGGGCCGCCGGCGACTCGGTCATAGCCGGCGTCAAGTAGCCGATAAAATGATGCAGCAGGTCCGACGCATGCCGATCCCGGTTATACGCGCAGCAGATGCTCCGCGAATATTGGAACTCGGGGATCTCTTTTGCGACCAGCAGCCCGCGTTCGACCTCGCTTTGGACGGCCACCTTCGAGATGAACGACGCGTGGCCGCCCTGCATGACCGCCTGCTTGATCGCCTCCAGCGAATCAAGCTCCAGATGGCTCTGCGGCTTGATGCCCCACATGGCAAGCCAGCGATCGGTCATCTGGCGCGTGCTCGAGTCTTTGCCGTGCAAGATTAGATTAGCGGTAGAAATAAGCGCGGGCGTAAGCATCGGGTAGGCCTCGAGCGGATGTCCGGGCGCGCAGATGAGCACCAGCTTGTCCTCGCAGATCGTCCGCAGCGCGAGCGGCGGCAGCTGGAGAGGCTCGGTCGAGATGACGCCGAGATCGATCTCGTGCTGCATCAGCATCTGCTGAATGATCGGCGACGGCTTAACCGCGACTTGGACGGTAACGCCGGGAAAATGAGCCGCGAACCTGCTCAGCGCGCGCGGAAGCATATAGGTAGCCGGCACGTAGCTGGCCCCGATCCGAAGCGTTCCCCGGGCAAGCGCGCCGAATTCGCCGACGACTCGCTCGGCCTCCGCGGCGAGCGCGTTGATTTTGGACGCGTAATGGAGCAGCGCCTTGCCCGCTTCGGTGAGGATGATTTTGTCCATGCGCGGTTCGAACAGCTTTACGCCCAGTTCCTGCTCCAGCGTCTTCATATGGTACGTGACGGTCGGCTGCTTCAGCCCGAGCAGATCCGCCACGGCCGTAATGCGGCGGTGTTTGTCCACCAGCTCCACGATTTGGAATTTCAGCAGGTTGATGTTCACGCTTCGCCTCCGTTTCTGAATCGCGTTGTGAGTTGCTTGAGCGCTACCAAGTCACGCACCGGTAATCGCTGTATCGATTCCCGTGACCGGTTCCGCACGAGTAAGCCATCCGACCGTGCAGCTCCACCAAGGTGAGCCGCAGGCCGTGCTTCGCGCCCGTATCGATGCCGATCATGCCCGCGCCAAGCCAGAGCTCACCCGGCGCCGCGCCTATGCGGCGAGTGGGCGTGTGGCCGAATACGACCGGCTCCTCCCCCGCATAGGGCGTCATCCAAAATTCCTCGCGGATGCCGATGAGATCGCGCGGCAGCTGCCGCTCTAGCGGCACGCCCGGACGAAGCCCCGCGTGGACGAACACGTAGCCGCCCTGCCGATGATAGAGCGGGAGCGCCTTCGCGAACTGCAGCATGGCCTTGCTCACGAGCTCCTCTCCGCCGTCATCGCGGGAACACCGCTCGAGCAGCGCGCATTCCATGTTGCCCGCGAGGGCCACGGCGCCTTCCGCCACCAATTCGCGTATATCCCGCAGCGCCGCGTAAGTCGCCGGGTCCGCGTCGATGTAATCGCCGAGCAGCACGAGCGCGTCTTGGCCCGGCCGATAGCCCGCCTGCTTTAGCAGCAGCCGAAGCCCTTCGACGTGACCGTGTATATCCGAAATCGCGAACAAACGAGAACCGCTCATATTACCCTTCCTCTTCGATTCGATAGATGAACGCGCTCTCCGCCTGCAGCAGCAGACGGCCGGTCGCGCCCGCGGCGAGCGGATCTTCATGGAGGAACGCCAGCTGCTGGCCTTCCGCCGTCCGGGCCAGCACCCGCCAATGGCCGCCTTCGAACACGCTGTGCACGATGCGGACGGGCAGCGCGGTTGCGCCATCGGAAACCTCCGCCATCGTCTCGGCCGCTGCAATTGCGCCTGCCTCCCGGCCATTCGAATTCGACCCTGCCTCCAGCGCAGCCGCCGTTTCCGTCCGCGCGGAGGTCACCGCTTCGACCCTTTCCTTCGCATAGACGGAATCCGATCTCCACTGCGCCGCATCCGGTCGCCACAGCACCGATACCTCTTCCCCGGGGACAATCTCCCTGCCAGAGGCCGTTACCCCATGGATCTCGACGCCGTCCACCAGCGCCGAGACATAGCCGTCCTGCCGCAGCGCCCGGCCGCGCAGCTGATTGCCCGCGCCGAGCAGCAGCGCCGCCGAGCGAGTCGCCGGCCGCCGGTAGCACGTCTGCGGCGTATCGATCTGGTCGATTCCGCCCGCGCGCATGATGATGATCCGGTCCGCCATGGAGAACGCTTCGTCGGGATCATGCGTCACATGGAATACCGTCGTGCCCAGGCGGCGGAACAGATAGGCCATCTCCGCGCGCATCTCGATGCGCAGCCGCATGTCCAGGTTGGACAGCGGCTCGTCCAGCAGCAGCAGGTCGGGCTTCGTCGCCAGCGCCCGGGCGATCGCCACCCGCTGCTGCTGGCCGCCGGAGAGCTGCGGCGGCAGGCGGTCCTCCAGCCCCTGCAGATGCAGCAGCCGGACGAGCTCCGCGATTTCCGCGCGAATGGCGGCTTCCGCTTTCTTTTGCCTCCGCAGGCCGTACGCGATGTTATCGAAGACGGTCATATGCGGCCATAGCGCGTAATCCTGGAACACCATGTTCATGCCCCGCTTCTCCGGCGGGACGCTTCGCGAGGCGTTCGCGATGACCGCCCCGCGCATGCGGAGCTCGCCTTCGTCCGGCTGCGCAAGCCCCGCGATGAGCTGAAGCAGCGTCGATTTGCCGCAGCCCGACGGGCCGAGCACGCTGATGATTTCCCCTGCGTATACTTCAAAACCGACGCCCTGCAGCGCGGCCTGTTTGCCGTACCGCTTGCCAAGCCCGACTGCTTCCAATATGGGCTTCCTCATGCCGCCGTCTTCCTTTCCGATCTGCGCGCCGGCCTCACGATGAGCTCCAGCGCGAGTATGATGATGATAACAAGCCCTGCCCCGGTCAGCGTCGCCGCCGCGGCATAGCCGAACTTCAAATCCTCGAACGCTTTGTTAATGACGACCGGCAGCGTCATGTAATTCGGCGGATAGAGGATCGAGGAGATCGCCAGGTCGAAGACGCTCGAACCGAACGCGGTCAGCGCGGCCGACAGCAGCGCCCCCTTCGTCAGCGGCGCGAGAATCGTCCGCAGCCGCAGCGCGAAGCCCGCTCCCTGCATCTGCGCCGCCGCCAGCAGCTGTCCCGGCACTTGGGCCATCGCCCCGGTAATCATCCGCGTGACGACCGGGATCGCGCCCGCGACGCCTGCCAGCGCGAGAATCCACGGCGTGCCGTACAGCAGCAAGCCGATATGCTCGAGCCACGACTGGTTCCAGATGAATATATAGCCGATGCCGAGCACGATGCCCGGCACCGCCAGCGAGACGAGCGAGATGGCGTCGATCGTCCGGCGGAACTTGAATTGCGAATAGGTCAGCACGTAAGCGACGAGAAAACCGATCAGCAGCGCGAAGACGGCGGCCGCCGCGGCAATCTCGAGCGAATGCAGCAATCCGGTCAGCAGCGTGCCGTTCTCGTTGAACAGCGCTTTGTAATGCGCCAGCGTCATGCCGCCCGCGTCCGCGCTGCCCGTGAACGACATGAGCGCGTTTGCGCCGAGCGGGATGCCAAGCGCCGCTGCCAGAAACAGCGCGTTGCCGGTCGCCAGCAGCCAGCCGCCTCGTCTTGGACGCCGCGGTTCGTTCTTGACCGCCCGCGACGATAGAAAATCGAACCGCGCCTTGCGCAGCGCCAGCATCTGCACGAGCATCGCCAAGACGATGAGCAGCACGAGGTAGAACGACAGCGCCCCTGCCATATCGAACCGGATCGGCGACGTGTAGAGCGCGCTGTAGATCGAGTACGGCAGCGTCGGAAACCGAAACACGGTCGCGATCGAAGCCGGAAGTCCGAAATCGCCGACCGTATCCACGAACACGAGCATCGCGCCCGATGCGATGGCCGGCAGCAGCAGCGGCGCTTCGATCGTCCGCCACGCCGTCCACGGCGAGGCGCCGGACATGCGCGCGGCGTCTCCGAGGCGGCTCGCCTTCCACGCGAGCGCCCCGTGAACCGCCAAATACGCGAGCGGGAATTTGCTCAGCGTCATGACCGCGATGAGGCCAGCCGGCTGAAACACGAGACCATGAAGCCAGTTCCAACCGAGCCAAGAAGCCGCGAGTCCGTCCGCCGAGGCGAACATGACCCAGCCTTGCGCGAGAATAAACGAAGGCGTCACGAGCAGCAGCCAGACGGCGATGTCCAGCAGCCGCGCGCCCGCGAACGCCCAGCGCGCGCGGATCGCGGCCAGAGCGCCGCCGAGCAGCGTTGCCAGCACGGTCGTGCCGACGCCGAGCATTAGAGAATTCTTCAAGGAGGCGAACCAGAGCGGCCGCTTGAAAATATCGAGCAGAAGCGACAAGTCGCCGAACGCGAAGCGGCCGAAGAAGACGCCCGGCAGCAGCACCTGGACGACGACGGCGGCAAGCGGAAGGAGGATGAGAACGACGAGAAGGGCCAGCATAAGCCAGCCCAACCGGTCGCCTTGTTTGAACAGGGCGCGCATCGATTATTTCACCGCTTGATCCGCGAACCATTGTTTGATTTCGCCTTCGTGCTCGCCCGCCCATGCCGCTTCGGCAACGACCAGCTTGGCTTCGGCCGCGCGGTCCGCCTTCGCCTTCACGCCTTGCGCCGACGGCTCGAAATAACTCTCTTCGCCCTGGTCGATGAGCGCCTGCTGCGTCTTCGGATCAAGCAGGAACTCGACGAACGCTTGGGCCGCGTCGGCATGCTTCGTCTCCTTCTGGATCGCGGCGACGCGGACCGATGCCGGCGCGCCTTCCGCCGGCCAGATGACGTCGACCGGCTCGCCCTTCGCCTTCAGCGTATAGGCGTTGCTCTCTTGCAGCGCGGCCGCCTTGATCTCGCCGCCGGTAAGCGCCTTCGCGACGTTCGGGTTCTTCGGATAGACGCGCAGGCCGTTCTTCATGAGGCTGTCGAAATACCCTTGCGCCGCTTCCGTGCCCTGCGACTGGAAGAACCACGCGACGAACGGGTAAGCCGGCGCGGCGACGGCCGGATCGGCCATGCCGACCGCGTCCTTGAATTTCGCGTCCGCGAGTTCCTGCCACGTCTTCGGCGCGCTGGCCGCGTCGTAAGCCTTCGTGTTGTACACGATGACCGAAGCCGCATGCGCGCCGGTAGGATAGTAGGCGCCGGACGCCGGAATCAACCCTTTGGCGAAGTCTGTCAGGCCATCCTGATTGGACGGGGTCCAGTTCTCCAGCAGCTGGCCGTTCTTGCCGAGCTGATCGATCATCGGCATCGAGTCCATCCAGAGCACGTCCCAATGCGGATTGCCCTTCTCCGCCTCGATCCGGGAAGCGAGCTCCGCGCCGTTGCCGGTCACCAATTCCAGCTTGTAGCCGGTCGCCTCCTCGAACATGGGCTTGATGATCTCGTCGAAATCGTTCAAGTAGACGACGAGCGGCTCGTCCGATTTCGTCGCGTTCGACGCCGCGTTAGTCGCGCCAGCCTCGGCCGCGCCCGCGTTGCCGCCGGCCCCCGTCGTGCTCTCCGCCGCTTCTGCCGCGGCGTTGCCGCCCGCCGTGTTGTTGCCCGCGGCGTCGTTGCTCGCGGCATTGTTCGTGCTGCCGCAAGCCGACAGCGCCATGGTCAACAGGATCGCGGTCGCCAAGGTCATGCTTTTGTTTCGATAGTGGTTCAACATCGTATACCCTCCCGATTGATCTTCCTTATCCCTCTACACGTTAAGCGTACAGGCGTTGTGTAACGCGATGATCAACGAAAAGCGAAGAGATTATTAAAAGAAGTTGATGGATATTGAGGAGCGCATAGAATTTTTCTATGGCGATAGAGCGGCTTGGGCGGCTATTCTTCAGAACCTGCACCCGGTCATCCAACCGTAAGCGCACAACAAAGCAGCCGATCGATAAGATCGGCTGCTCTTGCATGTTTTTATTGGAATTCCAGGTGTAATCCAATTGCGTCGTCCGCTACTTCCCGGCTCCGGGCGCCTCGATTTCAAGTACCGCGAACAGGAGCACCGCGGCTTCCGCGCGCGAAGCTTTAGGCAGCGGGCTCGGCGCGCCTGGACCTGTCGGCGTGCCGACCGGGGCTCCGCCCGCCTCCGCAAGCGCCGACGCCGCGCCCCGATTGCCCGGCTCCGTCTTCTTGATGAGACGCGCGATGAACAATGACATTTCCTCGCGGGATAACGCGTCGTTCGGACGGAATGACGTGCCGGATGCGAGCAGTCCGGCCTTGAGCGCCGTCGCCACGGCCGGCGCGTACCACGCGTCGGCCGGAACGTCTTTGAACGGCAGCTGGCCGACCGGCGAATACGGCTGCCCCGTCTTTCGCGCATACACTTCGGCCATGGCGCCGACCATCTCCGCCCGGGTAATCGCACGGTCCGGTTCGAACGTGCCGTCTTCCGTTCCGCGCAGCATGACGTGCCGGCTCAGCAGCACTTCTACCAGCTGACGGCTCCAATGTTTCTCCAGATCCTTCGGCTTCAGGTCGAAGAGCATCACCGCATAGGCGCCCCACTCGACGATCGAAGCTTTGAACTTGCCGGTTGCCGGATCGATCGCGCCGCCGACGTAATGCCACTTCAGCGGGTTCTTCGGATCCTGGCGATACATGCCAAGCTTGCGCAGTTCGAGCGGCGTAAGCCCGCTCTTGTCGAAGGCAAGCGACAGCTGAACCGGCTTCGAGAGGACGGCCGAACTGGTCAGCGTATACAGCGCCGAACGCAGCTTGTATGGCGCAGGGATCGCATGAGACGGCTTCGTTTGCCGATTCGCGCGAATTTCGGATCCTTCGCTAAGGCTTCCCTTCGCCACCCGGAGACTTAAGCTCCGCTCCAGCGCCTCGTATACTTCTTGCCCTTTCACGATCTTGATGATGGCTTCTTCCGACGGCTGGACCGGAGGTACGATCGCCTGAAGCGCGATGCCTGCCGATTCGTTGCCGCGAATATCGACGCTTGTCACGCGAATGTCGTACGTACCGGCCGACAAGCCGGCGAAGATCTGCTTGCCGACGCCAGCCGCGACGCGGACCGGCGATTCGAACTCGGCATTCCCCGGCTTCCTCAGCCGGACGAGGATGTGGCGCAAATCCGGATCGCCCGGATCGGTCCAGCCGAGCTCGATCGCGGCCGGCTTCGCCAAAGCGGCGGCCGATGCGACCTCCGCTGGCGGCGTCGTCTCGACCGGCAACCGCTCCCGGCCAAGCGGTGATCCTTCCAACGTAATGCCTGCCGACTCGACTCCGTCGCGGCTCAATGTCGCGAGACGGATTTCGTAACCGCCTTCCCGCAAGCCGTCGATCGCCGCGAACCCATCGGTTGCTTTGACGGTCAGCGTCCCCTCAAGGTCGCTCGCGTCTTTGCGCTTCCAGTGGATGGCCAGCTGCGTGCCCGGCCCCGCAGCTTCTGTCGTCGTCCACTGAATGCCGACGCCCTCGATGCCGGGAACGACGCTCGCCTCTAGCACGGCTTCGGCCACCGGAGGCGCCGTATCCGCAATGGCGACCGTCTGCTCGTATGCGTTTTGCAGCGATACGCCTGCATAACTGTGAACATCCGCGTCAATGACAAGCCGGTACGTGCTGCCCGTCGCAAGCGGCGATTGCGCGATTACGCGATACCCCGTGGCCAGCAGTCGGCCGCCGGCATCGTATTCCCCATCCAGCGGTTCAATCTGGATCGGCACCTCCGTTTCCTCGCTTTCGCCCGTCTGCAGCAGCAGGCGGACCGTCTCCGCCGTCAGCGTATCAGGCTGCATATATTTGCTGAATTCCACGATAAGCGCTTTGTTGCCGGCGGATTGAATGACGCCGCCGACCGCCGGCGCTTCCAGCGAGACGAGCGGAATGTTGACGTCGAAATGCGGCGGAAGCACGGTCAGCTTCTCGCTGTAGCCGGTGATATAGCCGTCCTTCTCGTAGCGCACCATCCAGTTGCCTTCCGGCACGTCCCAGCCGTAACGCCCTTCCCCGTCCGTGACCAGCGGGTTGATCTGCAAATAACGGGCCGCGTTCCAGACCGACCATTCGCCGTCCTTGCCTTCTTGCATAATGGTGGCGGTGACCCCTTCTAGCCGGTTGGATTTGACCGCTTCGAACACATAACCGCTCGGGTCGTAAATCCAGTCCGGATCGGCCAGATCGAGATCGGTGTCCGGATCGTTGCCCGGCGTATCCGAGCCGTCATCGTCCCGATCGTCCGGCGGCGGATCCGACGGATCTTGCGGCTCATCCTCGCACTCCGCGTTGTCCGAGGCAAACTCGGCTTTCAGTTCATTGAAGCTGTCGTTCCAATCGCTGGCCATCTTCATGCCGACCGCAAGCGATGTCGCGAACACCGCCGCGCCGCCAAGGAAGCCGATGCCGCTTGCGGCCAGCCCCATCGCGCCGAGCTGCATGGAATATTTCACGACCAGATTGCTGAATAACCGCTCCGACAACGCCTGCAGCTGGTTGCTATAGTATTGGCCGTAATGCGGCGGCATGCAGCCCGAATCCATCACTTGATCCATCATCGCGTTCAGCTCGTTCATCTTGCTCTGGAATTCGTAGCCGCTGTAGATGGCGGATGCGAGGCCGAGCGCCGTGCCCGCTCCGGGCGTCTTAATCTCGAACTTCGTATCGGCTCCGATGCGGATGATGGCATGAACGTCCGCTTCCAGCGGCGCGACGACGCCGAGACTTTGCATCATCTTCCGGGCTTCGGTCACCGGCACTATCGCGCTGAAACCGCCGGTTTTCGTGGAAGCATCGTAGCTGTATTTCAGATCCCATACCGGCGGACTGCCCGCAGGCAGCGACGGCGGCTGGTAATCCGGCACGGGCTCGTAGTAATAGCGCGACTCGATCCGGTCCTCGGGATCGTCCGCCGCCGCCACTTCGACGGTGGCGACATAGACGCGGGAAGACTCGCCGGCCGCGGCGGCCAATTTCTTGGACCGGGCGGCTTCAATCTCCGTGACGCGGACGCTCGCGTTCTGGAGCGCTTCCGGCAACTGGGCTTTCACTTCCTCCTCCGTCGGACTGCCTGCCTCGTAGGGCAGCGGCACGACATCGTACGCGACCGAGATTCCGCCCAGCTTCCATTGGTACGTCAACTTCACCGTTTCGTGAAGACCGGTCAGCGGATTGAGCGTGAGCGGGAACTCGTCGCCCGCGACTTTCAGCACCGCGTTCTCGACCCGGCTCGGCGTGCTGAATTTGACGCTGAAGTAGATCGGGCGGTTCGGACTGAGCGTGAACGGGAAGCGCGCCACGCCCCCGGACACATCCGCCTTGTAGCTGCGAATGCCGGGCTGGTCGAGCGTCAGCTCGAGCGGAACCGGGCGATTAGGATCATAGACGGTGAATACGGGCTCCGACCTCCATTCCTGGCCGTCGCGCAGCGCCTGTACGGTTAACTTGTGTTTCGCGCCTTGGGCTGCGCCGGACAGCGTGATCGTCTGCTGCCACGTGCCGCCCGGCGACGTCTCCGCATGGCCGACCGGAAGGCCGCCATCCTCGATGATGACCGTGCTGCCGACCGGCGCATGGCCGCTGACAAGCAACGTCCGTTTGGTCACATAGGTCGGCGCATCCAGATCGACCGTAACCAGGCTCGCTTGCGCAAGACCGATATTTTCTTCTTTGGCCGCCGCGCCATCTTGGACGAAACGGATGTTCAGCTCGGGCTGAACGAACTCCCCCGCCGCTTCCGTCGTGCGAAGCTCATAATAGATCGTGCCGTTGTCGCCTTCCTTCATCGGCGCCGGCAGCTCGACGGTAGCCTGCGCCGTATCGGCGCCGGCAACGGTCGCGGGCTTGCCGTTCACGACGACGCTGCCCGCGATGAGCGAGGTACCCCCCGGAATCGGCAGCAGCAGCTTCGCTTCCGTCAGCGGCTTCGTCTGATTGTCGTACCGGTAAGTTCCCCGCAGGCGGATCACGCCGCCTTGCGTCGACTCGATGCCGATGACTTCCAGCGTATTGCCGGCGCGATTCTGGAAGACGCCGTTCGTCTGCGGCTCCAGCAAGCCCAGATCGAACACCTGGCCCTCCGCGGCCGTGAACGTTCGGGTAATGCCGACCGCGCGGTCTCCTAGCATCGCCTTCACCTCGAACGTATACGTGCTCGGATTCGGCAGGCTCAACCGGAACGCGCCTTCCTTACGGTAGATACCGCGCACCGTCTTCTTCCCGTCGGCGGCTAGCTCATAGAGATACACGCTCACGGCCGTCATACCGGCCGGCAGAATGCCTTTGACGGCGGCGCGTTCGACCAGCTCGAAGGCGAGCTTCGGCTTGTCGGTCTCGCCGATCGTGACCGTCCTGCACACGGTCGCGAACCTGCCGCGCATATCTTGAATGCAGATGTCGACCTTCTCGCCCGAGTACGAGTTGAATCGGACGATCGGCTCGTTCAGCACGTTCGTCTTCAATAAGGCGTTGGTTGCCGCGTTCGCGACCCGTACCTGGTAAGCGCTGCCGGTCGCAGGGCCGATCGTCAGCAGCTGCGCCTGTTCCCCGATGTATCGCGTCGCGAGCGAAGTGATCTCCACCTGCCGCGGAACGCCGCGCACGACCAGATTGACCGTTGTCGTTTGCCCGGCCTTCACCTCGACCTCCTCGATCCGGCCGAGCGTAATCTGCGAACCATCGGCCGCTCGAATCGAGAAGTTCGATATGCCTTCCGGCGCTTCGATCGAATAGGCGCCGTTCGCGGCGATCGGCGCGCTCGTCACCGAATTCGGCTGCGAGAGCGTAATCGTGCCGCCCGTAATGACGTTGCCGCGCTCATCCTTAATACTGCCTTGCACGATGCCGTTCCTCACCTCTGCCGTCTTGGTCACGACGGTCACCGTCTCGAGCATGATGGATTCCGGCTCGGCGGACAGATAAGGGCGCGGCATGTCGTAGGACAACGCGACGTTCTCCCCGGCGAAGCCGCTGTCGATGGAGGCATTGCCCAAGGCATCCGTCACGCCGCTGCCGATCAGCTCTCCTTCCGCATCCTTCATGGCGATCTCGACTCCGGCGAGCCCGGATCCGTCCGGCTTCAAAATCCGAATGCCTAGGTGCGCCGGCAGCCGAACCTCCAGCTTCCGTTCCGCGGCATGGCCTTGGACGACCTCGATCGGGTCGCCAGCGGCCAATACCGTGCCGTCCGCCGCGACCAGCTTCAAGCTATAATCAGGCGCTGCCGCCAGCGGCAGCAAGAGCGTCTCTTGCCCTTGCGAGTAGGCCAGCTGCGCGCCGCTCTTCCGCTGCGCGCTCCACGCCACCAGACGCGAGCCTTCGAGCGCCTTCGGATCGGCACCTTCCGGCAGAAGCGCGATATCCGCCGCGATCGCGCCGGACACGGCCGCCGGCATCCGGTCCGCCGCTTTGGTCGTGGAGATTCCATTCCGATCCGTTATTTCTCCGACGATGGAGATGAGCTGCGCCATTCCTTCCGCCAGCTTCAGCTTGCCGCTGTAGGTGCCGGGTTTGACCGACGATTCGGTCAGCGTCACGACGCGCTCCAAGGCTTCCGTCTCTTCGCCGGCCGCGGTCCTGTACGTCATCGCGACGGAGGAACTTCCGCCCGCCGCGCCGACCGTCGTCAGCGTCAGCTCGGAGCCGAACTTGAGCTGATCCTTGATCCGCCCCGCCGCGGTCCAGCTTACGCTCTCGATCGGCCGATCTTCCGACGTATCGCCGCTGCACGTGATCGGACAGACGACGTACGCCATCGACCTGAAGCCGCCGTATTCGTTGCGCTCGGCCGGATAATCCCCGAGATACAGCAGACGCTGACCGTTCGCGCTCATCGCCGTCACGTAATCTTCCGTCGCCGGGTTGCCGAGCAGCAGCGCGTCGCCGCTCCCGAGATGCTCCCAGCTCGCTTGGCCGCCATCACCGTATGCCAGCCATTGTCCGTCCGCGCTTATGATCGGGGACGCGTTGTTTTCCCCATAGAGCAACGACGCTTCGCCCGTCGTCCGGTCATAGAGATAATGCTCCAACCCGACGCTATAGGCCGCGAAACGGCCGTCTCTGCTGATCGAGACGGAGTCGGCTTGCTCCGCGATCGTCGTCGCCGCGCCGCTAGCCAACGAATAGAGAACCGTTTGCTCGCGAGCAGGTTCCACGCCGGACTCCATGAGCAGCCAGGCCGCATATTGCCCGTTGCCGGACAAGACGACTTTCTGCACGTCGTAGCCATAGCCGGTAGGCGGCGGGGCGATACGGGTTATCGTCCCGGTTGCCGTCCGATACACGAACGCGTCGGTTAACCGGTTATCGTCATCCGCGGTCAGATTGCTTGCCGCGGAGACGAAGACGATCGTGCTCCCGTCGTCGCTGATCGACGGCGAAAGGCTGTCGCCGTCGCCGCTCGTAATCCGGACCGGCGGCCCTTCCTGCTCGCGATCCTTCAAATAAAGGTCCAGATGCTCGCCGTTGTACCGGTTGTAGACCAAATAGCGTCCCGTTCCGCTGAGCGCCGCCTCGCTGCCGCCGTTAAAATCCGGCTCCGGCTCGGCGACCTCCACTTTGTTCGTGTTCAAGTCCTTCACGTACAGCAGCGTGCGGTCCCCGTCCCCGACGCCCGGTATCAGGTTGGTGGCCGACGAATAGAACGCGACCGCGCTGCCGTCGGCGCTAATCGCGCTGCCGCTGACATAGCTGTTGGCCACCTCGCCGCTCTCCGACGTACCGACGAGCATGAGCCGTTCCGGCTGCGTCCCGGCCGTCAGCTCGACGACCGCCGAACGGTTGCCGGCCGGATCTTCGCTGAACAAGCCGTACCGGACGCGGCTCTGCGGGACAAGCCCGGAATCCTGATATTGCTCCTCGTTCGTGACGCCTACTTCCTCGCCTTCGCGCAAAATATGGAAGGCCAGGCTGCCCGGCGCTTCCGCCGATTGCCACGAGAGCGTAATCGCATCCGTCCCTTCCGTCGTCCACTCGGCCTTCCGAGGGGCGGCCGGCGCCGTCCGGTCGAGCGTCAGCTGAACCGGCGCCGATTCCGGACTGGTCGTCGCGCCCGATTTGGCAATGGCCGTGAATTGATACGGTCCATCCGTCTCCAACGCCGCATCGATCGCGAACGCGCCTTCGCCGTCCGCGCCGACCGTGCCGACGGCCGACTTGATCCGCTTCGGATCGATGCGGTACACGGTGACCGCCGCGCCCGCTTCGGCCGAACCGGCAAGCCGGACTTGCGCCTCGTTCGTGTACGCCCGAAGCGGCTGCAGGACCGGAGCGGGGGCGGCGAGCGCTTCGGCCAGCCGGACCTCCTCCTGAGGCGCTTCCTGTTGGGGCGCTTCGCCTGACGGCGATTGCTCGCCGGCTCCTGCTGGACTCGTCTCCGCGTCGCCCGCGCCGGCGGATGGGATGACGCCGATCGCCTCTTCCAACGCCGCTTCCAGCGCGGCAATGTCGGCAGACGGATCTGCCCAGGATGGGGCCGGATATACAGATGCCATAAGTGCTGCTGCGATGATTGCCGCGATCGGCCGCCTCCATTTTCGATTGAATTTCCCTACCATCGAACGTCTTCCTTCCTCGCTTGAATTCTTGGCTTTCCGACTGACTGATCGTGATGACGGCTTAACCGTTATCGCCTGAATCATCGTATCAGATCTGGAAGCCATCCCCATCTAACGAAGGTTATATAGAACGGTTATATCTTTTCGCTCCCGCCGGGCATGGTACAAAAGGGCTGCGCCCTTCAGGATCCCAGTTCTCCCTCCCCCTTCCCCTCCGTTCAATGCTGTCAGGTTAAGAGGGCTCCGCCCTTTGACCCGACTTTTATTGCTCCCTCCTCCCACCTCCTCCGCCGAGGAGGCTCCAAAGGACTTCGCCCAAGCGTATGCTTCCGAAGTGCGTTTTCCTTTGAAAACGCTCAGGACTCCCTATTTCGTGCTCGCATGTTTGTTCGCGGTCGGCGGATTGGCTTGCGTTGGGCACGCTTTTGTCCTGACGGACAAAGCTTCAGGGGGAGGTAAGTCCTTCTTAGAATGTTGAAGCCTGTTAACCGTTGGCCGCCGGTGGCTTCACCAGCCGTTTTTCCTTAACCTGACAGCATTGCCCTCCGCTGAGGAGAACCAGAAGGTTAAGCCTATGCTGACCTTCGCTTTCGTCCGCTCCACGCTTTACGTTTTTATCCACAACATGACTATTTTTCTAAGTGACTAAAAAACCGCGCTTCCGTGCCGAACGGTGAACAGAGCCCGTCGGATCGGAAGCGCGGTTGAGCGCGGATTGCATATAAAAGGTAGTTCGAACTTTTAGGGAATCAACTGCTGCAGCTTGGCCTGATGGATCGCCTGGACCCGGCCTTTCGCCTTCAGCTTGCCGTAAATCCGGTTCAGGTGCAGCTTGACGGTCCCTTCGCTAAGAACGAGCCGTTGCGCGATTTCTTTGTTGGACAGGCCTTCCGCGATAAGCCGGAGCACCTCCAGCTCTCTTGCGGTCAGCGCGTCGGGATTCGCCGCGCGCGGTGCGGCCGGCGCCTCGCGCAAGGCCTCGGCCTGCTGCGGCGCCGCAAGCGTCGCGGCAGGCTGCCCGTTGAGCGCGGACAGCAGCTGCTTAGCGTAGCCGAGCGACACGGCCCCGCCGGCAGCCGCGGCTGGATCTTGAGCGGAGGCTCGCGGCTCGGTCAGCTCCGGCATATAACCTTTCTGGCGGAAGGTTATATATTGATTCAGCAGCGCCGCGATATCCAAACCGTCCAAGAGCGTGCTCTTATACCCTTCCTGCTCGCCGATCGCCAGCGCTTCATGCAGATGCCGCATGCTCTCGTACGCCTGCTCCAACCTGCCGTGGATGGCGGCGAGCAGCAGATGCAGCTCCAGCTCGGTCATGAGGCGCCGGCCGCGCGTCGAAGCGGCGAGCAGCCGCTCGGCGTAGGTCTTCGCGGCCTCGAGCTTGCCTTGCACGATGTTGACCCGAATATAGGTCAGCCACTCGTACTCCTGCGTGCCCATAATATCGGCGGACGCTTCGGTGCTCAGTTTGCAGTCCGCAAGCCAGACGTCCCCCGCGGCCGGGTCGCCCGCGGACAGCTTCAGCCGGACGAGCGCGGCGTTCAGCAGACCGTACCACATCGAATCGCGAAGATCGTGCCGGCGCAGCTCCGCAAGCTCGGCCTCGACCAATTCGAACGCTTGCTCATGCCCGCCGCGCGCGCTCACGATCCGGGCTTTCGTGATAACAGAAGGGATGATCGCGCCCGCAATGCGGAACATCCGGCCCGTCGCCAGCGCCGAATCGATGAACCGCGACGCTTCTTCCAGCTCCCCGAGCTCGTAGCAGACCTCTCCGATCGCCGTCCGTTGGTGCGCGCAGAAGGGATACCGGTGCAGCTCGTGCTTGTCGATAAAAGCGTCGTACAGCTTGTGATACTTCCATGCGTGCTTGAGCCGCCCGTGAAAGCCGTAGTAGCCTCTCGTAAAAGGAATCGTCCCGTCGTTCAACTCCAGGCCGTTGTTCAGCACGAGCCCGTCGCCATTGGCCAGCTTCTCGCGGTGGTACAGCTGTTCGAGCAGCGCATAAGCCTGCTCGTAATGGCCGGATAACACGGCATGGAAGTTCGCGGCAATGCTCAGTTCCTCCACCAGGTTATGGAAGAGCGCTTCATCCGCCGCCGCAAGCATCCCCAACATCTGATTCAGCTTGCCGAAGTGCTCCGGAATCCGGTCGTATTTACCCATGAACAATTCCGTCCACACCCGGACGACCAGCATGGCGGGCAGCTCGCGGAGCGGTCCCGGCAGCCGCTCCAGCCAACCGTACACGGTGGACATCTCGCGCTTGCCCAGCATCTCCGGGGCGGCCAGTTGGATCAACTGCACGGCCTGTTCGAAATCGCCGCCGGAGAGGCTATGCCGCACCGCTTCCTCGCGATAGCCCCGGCTCAAGTACCAAGCGCTCGCCCTTCCGTGCAGCTCCGCCTCCGAAGCGTCCGCGCCGCCCCGCCGCAAATGATCGCGCAGGAAGTCCGCGAACATATGATGATAACGGAACCAGTACCGGTTCCCGTCCAGCGGAATCAAGAACATGCCGCCCTGCTCCAGCTGATTCAATATTTGCGGAGCCGCCTCCATGGCCGTGATCGCGGCGCACAGGTCGCCGTTCATCCGCTCCAGGATCGACGTCCGGATCAGAAACCGACGAATCGGCTCCGGCTGGCGCTGGAACACTTCTTCCATTAAATAATCCGTCACGAAGCGATGGTTGCCCGAGAAGTGATGCAGTTTGTCCAGCTGGCCGCTGGCTTGCGAGAGCGCGGCCAATTGGAGACCGGCCGCCCAGCCTTCCGTCCGGTCCGACAGCAGGGACAGCGAAGCGCTCTCAAGCTCCGCGCCGGTCTGCCGCAGCCAGAACGCGGCGATCTCGGGCGCCGTGAATTTCAAGTCCGGCAAGCCGACCGTATTCAACTGCCCTTTGACCCGCAGCGTCGAGACGGGGAATGGCAGCTCCTTGCGGCTGATGAGGCAAAGATGGACGTGGCTCGGCTGGCGCTCCAGAAAATAGACGAGCGAACGGTGAACCTCTTCCGAGTCGACCAGATGATAATCGTCCAGAATGAGCACGAGCGGTCCTTCGATCTCGACCAGGTCGTTAATGAGCCAGGCGATCAGCTTATCGATCGGAAAGGCGACCGAGGATTGCAGCAGGGAGCGCGCTTTCTTGCCGGCGCCGGCATGAAGACGGTCGAAGGCGGCGATCATGTAGCTCCAGAAGCGGAGCAGGTCGTTCTCCCCCGCGTCCAGCGAGATCCAGGCCGCGCGAACGGTGTCGCGGTGGATCCAGCTGCTGACCAGCGTCGTCTTGCCCGAGCCGGGCGGCGCGATAACCGACGTGAGCTTGCACCGGAGCGCGCGCGACATGTTGGCCATCAACCGCTCCCTGGCCACCAGGCCGGCCGGATCTTGCGGGATGTACAGCTTGGTGAATAGTACGGGGTGACCGGCTGCCGGAGGCTCCGGTCCGCCAGCGGCGGGAAATGGGTTCATGAACATCGTCCTTTGGCTCGAATATGGCGACGGAACGGCGATCCTCCGTCTCGCCTTGCATGTTTTTACCATTTCGGCGCGAGCGAACCGATTTCCTGCTCCGCTTCCCTTCCGACAATATAACGTTGAAGGTAAAACGGCTGCGCCGTCTTTGCGGCGATGCAATTATAACGTTTGTATTTCAAGTAAAGCTCGCCCGCTCCTTCACAATAAAATAACGGGACATCCCTCTGCCGCCAGCTATAATAATCCTTGCAGTCCAAATCGTTCCAATCGAAGGAGGAATCTGTAATGAACAAACTGCTCCGACTGATCGCCTCGATCGCCATGGCTCTGACGCTCGTCTTCGGCAGCGCGGCGTCGCCGCTGCTTCAGGGGAACCAGGTCGCCGAGGCGGCCGCGCTCGGTCCAACCGACTTCGCGGGCATCATCAACTACTTGAAGACGCACGGCAACAAGCTGCCGGCCAACTTCTTGACCAAAAGCCAAGCGACCGCGCGCGGCTGGGTGTCGAGCAAGTGCAATCTGGCGACCGTGGCGCCGGGCTACAGCATCGGCGGCGACGTATTCGGCAACCGCGAAGGCTTGCTGCCGGCCAAGTCCGGCCGCGTCTACTACGAAGCGGATGCTTACTACGTCTCGGGCTGCCGCGGCTCGAAGCGCGTCGTCTGGTCGAACGATGGCTTGTATTACTCGACGAGCGACCACTACGCCACGTTCACCAAGTGGTAAAAGACGAACGGGACTTGCGCCGGCGGCACAAGTCCCGTTTACTTAAGACAACATCCTTGAGGAGTGAACCCGATCATGACCGCATCCGAAATCATCCTGGACGGCCGTACGCTGACGACCGTCGGCGACTTCCACGACCTGTTCCAGAACCGCCTGCATTTCCCCGGCCATTACGGCCGCAATCTCGACGCGCTGTATGACTGCCTGCACGACTACGCCGCACCGCCGCTGACGATCCGCTGGCTGCACTATGACGAGAGCGTTCGTCTGCTTGGCGACCGCGCGCACGGCCTCGCGCAGACGCTGCGCGACGCGGCCGGCGAGATTAGCGGGCT
Source organism: Paenibacillus methanolicus (assembly GCF_008124765.1). Classification (GTDB taxonomy): domain Bacteria; phylum Bacillota; class Bacilli; order Paenibacillales; family Paenibacillaceae; genus Paenibacillus_Z; species Paenibacillus_Z methanolicus. The sequence continues at coordinate 744,852 of NZ_VNHS01000002.1, forward strand.
GGAGCTTGTGATCGAGAGCGTCTAACCGTCCGCCGGCCCGCCGCGCCTCCCCTGCCGATACGCCGACGGCGCGATGCCGTGAAATTGTCCGAAGGCGCGCGAGAAGGCGTACAGATCGGCATAGCCGAGCGACAAGGCGATTTCCGTCACCGTCAGTTTCCCGATCCGCAGCAGCTCCTCCGCTTTCTCCATCCGCAGCTGGATCAAATACCGTTTCGGACTCATGCCATAACGGCGTTGAAAGGCAAGATAGAAGTGCGATCGATGCACGCCCGCCTGCCGCGCCGCGTCCGCGACCGTGATCGGCTCCATGTAATGACTCTTCATGTATGCCGCGCTGCGCTCAAGCCATCCCGGTTCGACCGAACCGCTCGAGTCCGGCGCATCGGACGGCGCAAGCAGCGCGAACAGCCGGTACAGCGACATCTGCAGCTCGACCGGCCGGTTCCCTTCTGTCATCCAGCCGAACTGGCGCGTGAGCAACTCGGTCAGTTCCCCGTTCGCCTTGCCGCGCAAGTATGGCTCTTCCGCGGTGATGCCGACGCGCGCGAGCAGCTCTTCCGCCTGCGGACCGTCGAAGGCGAGCCAATGGAGGCGAAGCGGCGAATCCGCCGCGAACTCGACCGCCCGATAGTTATGCAGGCGATCCGGGAAGAGGCAGAACAGATCTCCCCGCCGAAGCGTCGCGCGCGCTTCCCCCGCTTGAAACTCCACGTTACCGTCCAGCACGACGTGCAGCGAATAACATTCGATCATGCGCGGTCCGACCGCATAGCCGGCCTTGGCGATATTATGGCCCGAACGGATCGGCCACAAGCCGCCCAGTTTCTCGAACGCGGAAGGCGCGTAATAGCAAAAGGCCGCGAGCTCGTGTCCGTATTCTTTCATCCGATCCATCCCGCCTCTCTCGCGCGCAAGCAGTCCGGCGCGCCGATCGTATCCGGTACTGTTGATCGCTTGTCATTAACAAAATGTTCGGACGCTCACGGTCGCCACTCTTCACTATTCTGTCGACCATCGCTATATTGCAAGCATATTCCTTGGCGTCCTCTTCTGAGAATAGCGGAATGTTGTTGTCAAAATGTTGGGTCAGCCTCCGGAGGATTCACGCGAAACAAGCCATATGCCCCGATTCTCGGTCTGCATACGGTTTGTTTCGCGGCGTGCCCGCAACGGTGAATAGCGATTAGAAGCGACTGCCATCGTCCGCATAGCTAACCGAGCCCTCAAAGCGGAGGACGTCTTGCGTCCCGACCGCTTCGCGGATCGTGCCCGCATAGTCGAAGTCGTATAGCAGGATAACCGCATTGACGTCCGCGAACGACCGGCCTTGAAAGCGGTCTCGGAACCGCGGCAGCAGAACGTCCGCGTAGGAGAAGCCGTCCAGCAGCTCGTCCAAATTCCGGCATCCTTCCTCGCGAAATTCCGCTTCCCGGAAATCGTCGTCGTAGTCTTCGATCGCAAAATACGCCGCGAACGGCGACGGCAGGCTGTCTCCGTCCTCCGTATAGGCGATATGCAGCAGCTCTTCCAGTTGCGCCTGCGATTGAACGCGTCCCGTCCAAAGCGACGCGTATCCGCGCTTCTCCATGTCATCTCTCCCTTTGCGCAACAGGCTTGAATACCTCTATACTATGGTAAAATGGAGATATTGCCCAGCTCTTCATAATCGTTTCTCGAAAAGGAGGTCATACGATGAGCCCAGCCAAACTTCTCAAGTGGCTGACCGGCGCGGCGGAGCTGTTCTTGGCCATTCCGATCCTCGGCGGCGCGATCGTCATCGCCAACGGATACATCCCCCTGACGATCATGTTCATCGCCCATGCGGTCACGCTTCTGTTATCGATCAAGGAGCGCTCGTCCAAATACGGCTCCGTCCTCGGCCTGCTGACCAGCCTGCTCGCCTGGATTCCGTTCCTCGGTTGGTTCATGCATGCTGCGACGGGAGTTCTGCTCGTCGCGAGCGCGATTCGCAGCGACCGTCCGCACTCCCCGCAGCGTTAACGCCGCGCGCCATGCAACGCCGAACAACCTCCGACCCCGCCTGTCGCGGAATCGGAGGTTGTTTTATTGCCGGGCGCGAACATCTTAAAAGTTCGAAACCGTCTGATTCAGCTCTTCCGACGATACGGCCATCTTGGATACCGCTTCGTTGATTTCGTTCAGCAGCGTCGTCAGCGTCTGAATATTAGCTTCCGTGTTCTGGCTCATGTCCTTGTTCTCCGTGCTGCTCTGCAAAATATGCTCGAACACGTTCGACGTATTGCCGATTTCGTCATTGCCGGCATCCACGACGCGGTTAATCCCGTTCACTTGGGCAATGACGTCGGAAATTTGCGCGATCGTCGTCTGCACGAGCGTCGTAATGTTCGAGGAGGAGCTTCTCGTCTGCTCGGCGAGCTTGCGCACCTCGTCGGCCACGACGGCGAAGCCTTTGCCGTGCTCGCCGGCTCGCGCCGCCTCGATCGCGGCATTGAGCGCCAACAGGTTCGTCTGACTCGCGATTTCGGTAATAACGTTCACGATCTCGCCGATTTGCTTCGAATTCGTCTCCAGGCTGCCGATTGTCGCCGTGATCCGCTGCACGTTGTCCTTCAGCTCCGCCATATTGGAGACGACTTTGCCCAATTGATCCTTGCCGCTCTCCGAATGATGCTCCATCGCGACGGAGGTGCGAAGGCTGCTATTGGCCGTATCCGCAATATAGACCGACTGCTGCACGACCTGCTCCAGCGAAGCGCCCGTCTGCTCGGTCAGCGCGGCCAGGCTTTCCACGAAGCCGCCGACGAAATCCTTCAGCTCCTTGCGGGCTTCCTCCTCCTTGCCGGCCAGCTTCCGCTGCTCCGTCTGCTGCATGGAGGCGATGACGAGCTGCATTTCGAGATTGAAGATTTTCGACACGGCGATGAACACCCGGAAGCCTTCGCGCTCGTCGAGCTTCAGTTCGTTCTGAACATGCTGCAAAATACGCGTCATGAGCAGCTTATAGACGGACATGAACCAGTGGATCTGCACGCCGATCTGGACGTACATTTGGCCAACGGTGACCCGGCGCTGGAAGAACGCGGCATCGATCTGGCCGTCGAAAAGCGTGAGGATGTATTGCTGGCTCATCTCGGTCGTAATCCCGATCAGCGACGTATCCGTAATCGCCCGCACGCCCTTGTGCTGGTGGCTCATGGTCTCCTTATAAATAGACGCGATGTGTTTCGCCACGATCGAACGAAGCCCGCGAAGCAGCGCCAAGTCTTCCTTCGCCAGGCCGATCAGCTCCAGTTGGACCGCTTGATCCGAATGCGGCTCGACTTCAAGCTTGACCGCCGGCGTTTCTTGTTCGATGAGGTGGCTGATCGCCGAGGCCGCGCGCGTTTTGTCTTTGGTGAAAAGCATCAAGTGTTGCCCCTTTCGTATCCATCTTCTCTATATATCGTAAGATAGGTACGAATCGTGAAGCGGAAGCGCCGAAAAAAGTCGGGGCCTCGATCAGGCCGCAAACGCCGAGGCAGCCCGGCGAGCTCATCCTCGCCGGGCGTTTTCGGGCCAATCGCCGGCGCCGCTACGTTCTGCGGGCATTTCTTTCGGCCCAATGAAACAGGTCGGTCACCCATTTGGCCGCTAAGCCGCCTACGTAGTAGAACGGCAGCAGCTGCCAGTATTCGAAGTCGTACAGCCAGAACAAGCCGGCCGCGCCCAACAGCGGCTTCACCCCGAACGTGAATGCAAGCGAAAGGAGCAGCAGATAGAAATAATAATTTTTCCTCCGGTTAATGGTCCACTGGTACACTAGCATATACACCACCGGAATCAAGGCGGCCTCCTGGCTAAAGCTCATCGACGGGAACGGCGTTATCCGGTAAGGGTACGCCCACCATTTATGCGCCGTGGCGTACAAATCGGAGTAGAACGCGATTATATGGATCGCGAATCCATAGAAGCCAAGCCGAAACGCCTTCGTACGGTCGAGCTTCAGCGCAAGCACGATCAACGGCAGGACGAGCATGGCAAGCACGACCCAGAACTGCCACGTGCCCATACCTGAATACGTTTCCCAATATTGAGCTTCTTTGTTCACATTGGCCGATAACGCGTCCATTAGGTCCTTCAATATTTGTTCCTGCTTATCACCCAAGCCGCAACCCTCGCCTTGCTCTCGTTGTAGTCGAAATTATTCTCTCCCGTCAATCCATTTTTACTCATCCCATTCGGAGCGTTTGCCGTGTTCGATCGGTTGCATGCAACGAACAATAGGGCTTCGCCCGTCGGGATCATTCGTTCTCGCTCCCCCTTCCCCCTCCGCAAAGAGGGCTACGCCCTTTTGACCCGACTTTATTGCTCCCTCCTCCCACCTCCTCCGCCGAGGAGGCTCCAAAGGGCTTTGCCCTCTGGACTCCCTAGTTCGTGCTGGCCTGTTTGTTCGCGGTTGGCGGATTGGCTTGTGTTGGGCACGCTTTTGTCCTGGCGGACAAAGCTTCAGTAGGTTTAAATCCTTCTTAGACATTCCATAACCTGAACCTGACAACATTGCTCTCCACCGAGGGGAACCAGAAGGTTAAGCATCTGTGCTAATCGGCGTGACTCGGTTCGCGACCGTGGTTGATGTGTCTTTTCGCGATGAGCCCGCGATGTCCTGATGGACAAAGCTTTTGTTCGAGCTTCCCTCGAAACGGTTTGCCTTGTGGTGGTGTCCTGTAAGAAGGTTGCTTGATGCGGCTCCGTGCTGACCTTCGCTTTCGTCCGCTCTCGCGGACAGGCTTAGCGTTTTTATCCAAACATGAATAGTTCCTTAGCACCTCGCCGTCTTTGATGGCGAGGCGTGTTTTTGTTCCGGAGAAAATACAAATTGTTTTATAAGCGCGAAACATATAAACGCTCGTGTTCAACGAAAAACAGCCCTTCCCAAAACGGAAGAGCTGCTTGAAAACGACGGTTAGCCGCGCCTTACGGATTAATTTTGACTTTCTTCACGATCGGTCTCGTGCCGGTCACGGTCACCTCGCCGCCTTGAACGTCCTGCTGCTCGTCGACCGTCAGTTCCTGCTCCAGATCGGACAACAATGCCTCGTCGGACGATTGTTCCCGCTTCTCTTGTTCGGACATGCCCAGTTCCCCCTTATGTATGGAATAGACAAATTATACCACGACTTTTGAACTAGATACGAGCGATTGATCGAAAAAAAGAACGAGTCGAATTATCGGCTTCCGTGAACTTGCCGCAGCCTGCCGGCTGCCGCTACCGCATACAAGACGGCCGCGGCCGCAAGCACGTACCACGTCCCTCCTTGATCAAGCGACTGCCGCGTCGTGCCGAGAAAGTCGAGCTCGGGCAGCTTGTTCAGCGGCCCGATATACCAAAGAAGCAAATACGCGACCTGAAACAGCTTCGGACTGCCCGACCAGATGCCGAGCGCCAAGGCCAGCCCGGGAATGAAAAGCGCGCCGGCCAGGAGCGCGAGTACGTTGTCCCAAGCGCCAATGATCGAAAAATGAACGAGCGCGCCGAAACCGCATAAATAGCTCACGATGATCCCCGCAAGCGACAGCGCCAGAAACTGGTTCCGAATCGGATGCGCCGCCGTGAAGATGAGCTGCTGCGTTCGGTGCTGCGCTTCGCCCGTGCCCATGCCGGACCAGATCAGCGCCGGCCAGACGAAGGTGAGCGGTACGATGATCTCCGCGACCGCCTCATGCGGCAGGCTGACGCCAAGCACGAGGAAGAGCAGCGCGATGCCATACCACCAGACCTGCAGCCCCTTCAGCATGAGCCGCAGCTCCATCGTCAACGTGCGAAAGAGCATCGTGCCGGAGGCTGTTCCCGCGTAAGGCGTGAGCTTGATCCGGACGCCGGCCTCTCCGGTCGTCTTCGCCGGAATCGCGAGCTCTTCGCGTTCGGCCGTCTTCCGCTTGGCCGACTTCTTGTTTCTGCCGCGGCTTCGTTTCGAGGCGTATTTGGCTTCGTCGAAACGATGGAAGAACAACGACGCGAGCGCGGCGATCCCGATGGCGGCCAGCAGCCAGACGTACCGTTCGGCGAACATGGCAACGGTCCAATCGACGCCCCGCCAATCATACGTGACCAGTTCGTTCTTGAGCGGCGTGAAGCCGAAAACGTGATCGTCCGAGCCGGCCTGTCCCGCTATCGCGTTCGCTTCCGCCGACATGTCGTTCAGCACCGGCGAGATGCCCATCATGTCGGCGATCGGCCGGGAGGCCGACGTCGACATGCGCAGCAGGCCGATCCACACCATGAAATAGACGAAGTTGCCGAGCCCCTTGCGCAGCAGCGGGACGGATTCGAACAAGATCGCAAGCGCCGCGACCAGCGCCATCGTCGGCACGGCCGCATAGAGGAACGGGAGCAGCAGCTCTAGGACGATGACGGACCGCACCTCCCCGCGAATGAGCTGCATGGCGAGGGCAGAGACGATCAAGACGCCGACGATGGCCAGCAAGAGGACGAAGCTGCTCCACATTTTGCCTACCGTATAGAGCAGTCTTGTCATCGGCGTGGCCGCCAGAATCTGGCCGACGCCGGTTCTCGTATCGCGCTCCACCGCATCCTTCACCAAATAGAAAGCCGGCAGGCTGAGCAGCATGGAGGCGAGAACGGCGACGGCGCTGCCGGTCCAAGCCGAGTTGTACAGTCCTCGCACGTCATGCAGCGAAAGGGATAAGTAACCATCCGAACCGGACGGGATGAACTTATAAACAATGAAGACGGAGACGAGAACGGTAATGAGAAAGCTATATCTGCGGGTTCGTTCAAGGAAGTCGGCTTTCATCATGTGGAACAAAATCCGGGAGCGGTTCATGCGCCGGCCACCTGCTTGCCTGCCGCGATGTAATACAAGTAGGCGTCTTCAAGGTTAGGGTCCGCGGGCGCGCTATCCGCCGCGGGCTGCCGATCGGAGATGACCCGGACCTTCACCCCTTCGCCGCTTTGCACGGTGCCGCTGATCACCAGCTCGCCACGCTTAGCCACCCACTGCTCGCTCGTCATCATCCACTCCCATACCTTGCCTTCGGCCTCGGCTAGAATGGCGCTCGGGGATGCCTGGATAATGGTGCGCCCTTGATTGACGATCGCGATATCCGTGGCGGTCGCTTCGATATCCGATACGATGTGGGTGGAGAGAATGATGATCCGATCGCTCGACAGCTCGGCCAGCAGGTTGCGGAAGCGGATGCGCTCCTCGGGATCCAATCCGACCGTCGGCTCGTCGACGATGAGCAGCTTCGGATCGCCGAGCAGCGCCTGCGCGATGCCGACCCGTTGGCGCATCCCGCCGGAGAAGCCGTGCAGCGGCTTGTTCCGCGCCTCGTAGAGGTTCGTCAGATGCAGCAGCTCTTCGATGCGCTTGCGGGCGACGCGCGAATCAAGCCCGCGCACCGCGGCCAAATAGTCCAGAAACTCCACCGCGTTCAAATTCGGATACACGCCGAAATCCTGCGGCAAATAACCGAGCACGGCACGCACCGCGTTCGGATTTTGCACGATATCGACGCCGTTCCACGTAATTTTGCCGGACGTCGGCTCCGTGATCGTGGACAAAATGCGCATGAGCGTCGATTTGCCTGCCCCGTTCGGGCCGAGCAAACCGAGAATGCCGGCGCGAACGTGCAGCGATAAATCGCGAAGTCCGTAAAAATCACCCTTATACTTCTTGCTTACATGCTCGATAATCAATTCCATGAAGCGCCCCCCGCATCTACACCCATTTATTGGAATATATGAATCTATCCATCTAATGATTGCATAGATTTGGCACGCTCTCAATAACCATTTTTGCTAACCGAAGCCAATTCTGGTTAACGCACTATCGATGCGCAAGATCTCTTGCCCCGCCGCCGGACGGATGATGATAGAATAAGAGAGATTCGATAACCCGATCCGAAGACGGAGGATAGCGCGTGGATAAAGAGAAGCAAACGTTCTGGCGTTCGTATTTGTCCGGGCTCCAACTGAGCGTAGCCGTAGCGGCCTACACGAAGGTGCCGCGCACCTGGCGGGACGACGATTACGTGCCTGACATTAATAAGTTATATTTCATCGAGGACGGAGAAGGTTACGTCGCGGTCGGCGAAGACCGCCGCTACCCGAAGCCCGGCAGCCTGTGCCTGCTCCCGGCCGAGCGGCGGCAGTCGTACGGCACGGTCGGCGAACATACCTTCAGCAAATATTGGTGCCACTTCACGGCCAAGCTCGGCGGCATGCATCTGTTCCACGCGCTCGAGGCGCCCGTCGTCATCCAGGTCGACGATCCGGCCCGGCTGAAGGCGCTGTTCGACCGGCTGCTCGCCGCGCACAAGAGTCCGGACTGGACGGCCGGCATGCTCGAGCAGGCTGCGCTGCTCGAAATCTTGGCCGCCTTCCTCGAGCAATCGCGCCCGGCGGCCGGCGCCTCGCCGGAAAGCGCGATCCAGAAGATGACGACCGTGCTGGCCTATATCGATGCGCATCTGGCCGATAACCTGACGGTCGAGGAGCTGGCGAGCCTGCTCCACTTTCACCCGAACTACTTCAGCCGCGTATTCAAGCGGACGACCGGCCTGTCGCCGATCCAATACGTGAACCGCAAGCGGATGGACAAGGCTCGGCACCAGCTTGCCTTCACCGGCATAAGCGTATCGAACATCGCGTTCTCGCTCGGCATGGAGCCGACGTACTTCTCCCGCATGTTCAAGGAGCATACGGGCCTTGCGCCGAGCGAATACCGGGAGAGCTTCGCCTAAGCTAAGCGGCGAAGCGCGAAGAAGGCCTCCCCCGTCACCCTCGCGGATGACAGGGGAGGCTCTTATGCGCTTACGGATAGAACGTGCTGGCCGGCGTCGTGCTCGCGCACCATCTGGACTTGAACAGCTCCGCGATGAGCAGGTCCTTCGCCTCGACCGTGCCGATATAGCGCAGCGCCTCGGAGGCATGGGCGCGCACGTAGCGGTTGTCGTCGGCCAGCGCCTCTGCCAGAGCCGGTACGGCCGCGCCGGCGCCCGTGCCGAGCTGCGCGAGCGACAATCCCGCGGTGAAGCGCGCCTGCGTGTCCGCGTCGGCCAGCGCGCTTGCTAGCGCCGCGACGACCGCGTCCTCCGGCGCGCCGATCATGCCAAGCGCCTCGATCGCCGTGCAGCGTACCGGCGCGGACGAATGCGCCTGCAGCGCGATTAGATCCGGCAGCGCCTCCTTGGCCGCGCCGCGCAGCTCGCCGAGCGCGAACGCCGCGTGCCGGACCGTCTCCTCGCGCCCGTCCTGCAACGCCTGCCGAAGCGCCGGCACCGCTTCTTCGCCCGCGACGGACAGACCGTAGGCGGCCAGCCTCGATACGGCGGCATCGTCGCCCGTCAAGGCACGCTCCAGCGCCTCCACGCCCGGCTTGCCGCAGCGCGCCAGCTCGTAAGCCGCGTTCAGCGCCGCGGGCTCGAACGCGTCGCCAAGTCCCCGTTCGAGCTCCTCGATGCGCGCCTCATCCGCCTCTCTCGTATTCGCCAAGCTGCCGATTTGCCCGTGCAGCCAGTTCCAGTTCTCTTCCCACATTGCTTCATGACGGGCGATCGGCACGCGCAGTCCGGCCGGCTCACGCCATGTCCGCTCCTCGCTTGCCCACGTCGGCGCCGCCGGCGCTTCCGTCCGCATGAACTCGAACTTCAGCATATACCGCGGATTGCCCAGCACATTCGGCGTCGAGCGGTGCCAGATGTCGTAATGGATGAGCGCGAACGTGCCCGCGCCGCCGCTGGCCACCTGCTCGTCTTCGGTGTCGTCGGCCGCGAACGTGCGCGTCTCGTAATTTTGCGTCCCCGGCATGACGCCCGTCGGTCCCAGCGCGACCGGCGTATCCTGCGGGAAATACATAATCATTGCCCACCATTGATGGTGATTGCGGATGCGCGAGTAGCCCCAGTAGCTGTCCTTATGCCACCCTCCGGCAACCGGCTGCGCATTATAATGCCCATGGCGGTGCGCATGCAGCATGTAGTTGCGGCCGAGCACGCTCGTCAGCGCGCCCGTGATGACGGGATGGTCGAACACTTGCTGGATTTCGCGGACGCGCGGCAGCAAGTTGTTGCCCGGGTTGCCTTCCTCCTTGTAGATGGCGTCCAGTTCCTCCGTCAGTTTCCGGTGGAATGCTTCCGGGAAATCGGTGCGCAGAATCAGAAATCCTTCCGCGATGAAGGTTCTCATTTGCTCGTCGTTCAACAATATCGGCGCTTGGCTCATGACGGCTGCCTCCCTATGGGTGAAGTGATGTCGCTTTCACCTTGATTATAGGTATAGCGCGGCCGCCAAGACATAAACGATCCTAAGCGATTGTTGCATAAAACAAACCCGTTGCGCCCGCAGCGGCACGTTCATCGTTATTGCTGCTTGCGAATACTGCGGTTCTTCAACTCTGAGCCGGTAATAACGAACTTCACGCTCGCCTCCACCTTCGCCTTGGCGAATAGGGCATTCCATTCCTTCCTGATCGGCTGGAATTCGCGATATCGATGGCGATAGAGATGTTCCCCGAACCCGAAGACGTCTACGCCGTATTGGCGCTGCACGCGGCCGATCATCTGCAGAGTTTGTTCCCGCATGTATTCGGACAATGCCTGTTCCAACGCCTGGAAGCCCTCTACCTTGTGGACGGGCAGATCGGCATCCAAACTGTTCAACTGCCCTTCCCCTTCGATTCGCAATCGAATGTACGGCAAGCCGTTCTTCATCGCGACGCGCACATGCGTATGCGCGCGATTAACCCGGACGGAAGCGTGCCCCTCATGGTTGGGAAGCGGGAAAGCCACCCCCGTCTGCTCCAGTTCGCCCCGGATCAGATTCAAGATCCGCGTCTCGTAAATCGACAGGTATCCGATCAATCGATCGTCCCGGAATACGGCCGCTCCCGCAATTTTAACGTTAGATTGGGGGATCGCCGACTGGAAGCTTCGTCCCTTGTCGTTCGCCTTGACATTGCCGATCACCGTGATCGCCCCGAGCGTCAGATCTCTCCCCTCGACCAGTATAGCCTGGGTATAGTCGAACAAGCGGCTGAGCGGGACGCCGCCCCATTCCTTGCGGAAATTCTCGACCTGGGATTGGATTTTCCAACTGGCGTAAATCCCGCCCGGCGATAGCACTTGAAGCATGTCCGAAGCGGGTACGTCTTTGGCGATTAAGAGCAGCACGTCCTCGCGGACGTACCGCGAGCGTTGAACAAGGTCGATGAACGCGTTGAGCCCTTTGCGCGCGGTCCGTTCATCGATCACGATGACCCTAACGTGAGAGGGCATCATGAGCCGTTCGACATTCTCGTTCAACCGCGATGCGGTATCGGCGATCGAATTCCCCTCTACCGTATAGAGCACGGTCGGCACGCCGGAGCCCTGCCCTTGGGATGGCATCGCCCCCGCCGCGTTCAACACCTCGAACGTAACGCGGTGACGGCCGTTCTTCCCCGGCTCCACGGCGACGCCGGTCAGCAGCGCCGACCGGTTCACCTCGGTCAAATCCCAGCAGCCGGACAGCAGCGCGCATGCGGCCGCGAGCGTCAGTCCCGTCCACAACCAGCGAACGCCTTTCATGGCGTCTTCCCGCCTAGCATTCGCGAGAGTGGAGACATATAAGGCACGCCGAACGTTTCCATCCGCGACAGATGGATCATGAGGACGGCGCAGCCGAGAATGACGCCGTACAAGCCGGTGAACGACGCGAGCAATATCAAGCCGTAACGGAAAATCCGGATATTCGAGCCGAACGTATACACCGGCGCGACATAACTCGAGATGACGGTCAGCGCGACGACGATGACGTTGATGTTGGATACGATGCCCGCCTGCACTGCCGCTTCGCCCAGCACGAGCGCGCCCGCGATCGAGATCGCCTGTCCCACGAGGCGCGGCATGCGGGTGCCTGCTTCCCTTAGAATCTCGAAGGCGGCCTCCATGAGCAGAATTTCGATTACCGCCGGGAACGGAATCCCTTCCCGCTGGGCCGCGATGCTCGTCAGCAGAATCGTCGGAATAAGCTCCTGATGATAGCTCGTGATGGCGACGTACAGCGAAGGGACGACCAGCGACAACAAGAACGCGACATAACGAAGCAGCCTGGCGAACAAGCCGACCAGAAACCATTGATAGTGATCTTCCGGCGATTGGAAGAAATCGCGGAAGATCGCGGGCACAATCAGCACGAACGGACTGCCGCCCACGATAACGGCGATGCGCTTATCCAGCAGGCAGGAGCAGACCGAATCCGGCCGTTCGCTGTTGTAGACGGTCGGGAACAGCCAATAACCGCGCGGGCGGAACAGCGACTCCAGACTCCCCGAATCAAACAGGCTCACCATTCTGCAAGATCGCACCTGCTCCCTGACCTGCCGCAGCACCTCTTCGTCCGCTTCTTCTTCGATGTAAGCCAGATAGACCTCGGTTCTCGTCTTCTCACCAATTTCGTACCGTTCGAACCGAAGCTTGTCCGTCACGATGCGCCTTCGAATCAAGCTCATGTTCGTCGCGGCCGATTCCGTGAAGCCTTCCTTCGGCCCCCGGATGACGTTCTGCGACGTCGGCTCTTCCACGGAGCGGGTAACAAGCTCCTTCACGTCGACGAGCAGGCAATCGCGCGCCCCTTCCGCGAACAGCGCGGCATACCCCCGGCCGAGCTTCATGGGAAGGACGTGCAATTGGTCGGACAGCTCGCTGCTTAATCCGCTTAAGCAGCGCTCCCGCACTTCCTTCAGCAGCGCGGTCGCATCCTCGCCCGCCAGATCGTCGCTCGCTTGCGCGAGCGGCTGAATCACGTAATTCATCATGAACGACGCGCTCGTCAACGTCGTGAAGTAGCATAGCAGGCCTTCCTTGCCGCAGAAGCGGAGCGATACGAGCGCCAGATCGTCCGTATCGCCGAACGTCATCCGCAGCGCTGCCCGCACGGCCTCAAGCGTCAGCCCGCCCCCGTCTTGTCCGATTGGGCTCCAACCGGTCGTGTAGTCGCCTTGGTTCATGTTCTCTCTCTCCTTTGCGATAGCGGATCCGCAGCAGCATGAGCGTCGCCGCCGGGATCACGAGCTGAGCCGGGATATGAAGCCAATAGATGACGTACTTCAAGCCTTCTTCGAAATGCTCGGCATTATTATGCGTGACCAGAATCGAGAAGGCGCCGACGAGCAGCGCCGAAGAGAACGCGAAGCGGCGATGGCGACCGAACGTCCGGCTCGCCCCGATGGTGGCGGCATGCACGAATACGGCGCATTTGACGAGGACGCCGAGGATGATAAGGAGCGCGACGAGCGCATCCAGCCGGGTGATGAAATTGAAAATGCTAATCATCCTCGCCGCGTCCAGCAGCGGAAAAATCGAAAAAACGATGTTCTCCATCCCTAGCACGCTCGTCTGCAGCAGGTCGGAGAAGGTCAACAGCAGACAGGCGCTGATCATCGCCAGCCAGCCGGTCCGCCGGAATGTCCGCGCCGTGCCGAAGCTGGAGCAGAAGACGAGGAAAACGACCAGTTCCCCGTAAGGGAACCATATCGAGCTTTTCAGCGGGACTACGAGCACCTTCGCCAGCCCTTCAGACAGAAACGGCAGCAGCCGTTCGGTATCGACGGAGCCGCTGAACACGAGGAGAAGCGCCAATGCGAAGAAGAAGAAGCCGACAAGCGCCGCGATCAGAACGGATAATCGGCCCGTTGCCGCGATCCCTCCGGATGCGGCATAGGCGATAACCAGCACGAACATGAATATCAACACCGACGGCGGCGTGGCACGAAGGATGGAGGTCATGACAAGCTCGATCATATCGCGGACGTTGCGCGAAGCGATATAAAGAAAATAGACAATATAGCATAATGTCCACATTCGCCCGATCGTCCGTCCCCACGCCTTGTCCAGCATGTCGAATAGGTTTCCCCCGTTCCCGGCCGCGGCCAGTCCCACGAAGAGAAGGAAGAGCGCTCCCGCGGGAACAACCGCGATCAGCTCGACGAGCCAGGCGTCCGGCGCAAGCCGCGGCGGTCCGAAAATAATGGACGTCCCGAGCAAAAAAACGAGCAATAACGTATATCCATGAACCACGTTCATTCTCGAAGCGTCCGCCACCTTCAGATCACTTCCTTTCTTCCCGTATCCGCAGGGCTCGCAGGCGTCGCAGAACGGCTGCCCCCGCATCCCCCCAGCCCGCAAGCAGGAGAGCCGCGCCGATCATGACGAAAGCGGGTACGTGCGTATAATCGAACAACAAATGCCAACATGCCTTGTAAAAGCTCTCCCCGTACACCAGCATATCCAGCCCGGCCAGCAGGATTAATCCCATCGAAGCGATGGTCCAAACGCCAAGCGCCGTCATCTCCATGCTCCTCTCGAACGCGTCTATACATGGTAAATTGCGCTTGTCCGGCCTTAATTATGTACGCCGCCCGAGCGCGGCGGGATTTTCTCCCCCGAGGCGAACGCCCTCGACAACCGGAGCGGCCGTACATAAGATAACGGGACACCTATTCATGCGAGTACAACAGTCGACCAATCGGCACCGAGAAGGTGGCGTGAAGGCACTACTGATTGAACTACCTCCATAAGCAAATGTTGATGGGAAGGAGAACGCCCGTGGCACGTACAATGAACCGCAAGCCGGCCGCCAAGCGCCTAATCGCCGCCGCAGCCAAGCGCAAACGAGTAGTATCAGGACGTTCGAGATTCGGCCCCGGACGCAAAGCGGTCTCGAAACGATCCAAACGAGGCGCCGGATCCCTGAAAGGTTTAAAGGCAGCGACGCGGAAGCGGCGCCAAGCGCGATTCGCGATCTCCGCGCTGCCGGTGCCCGCCTTGAGCTTGCCAGAAGTTTCGCGTTATGTCCCTGCCCCTCCGAACGAACGCCAGCTGTCCGGCGCGAAGCTGTCCATCCTGTATCTCGTGCACGGCTTCTTCCCCGAGTCCTACACCGGCACGGAGAAATTCGTGCTGAATATGGCCAAGGAGATGCAGCGGCGGGGCCACCGCGTCAAGGTCGCCGCTTACAGCCGACTCGTGCCGGAGGAAGCGCCGCTCGCGTTCGGCGACGTGCTGGGCCATGAATACGAATTCGAAGGCATCCCGGTGCTGGCTTATCGTCACCGCGGGCAGGATCCCGCGCAGGCAGCCGGCTTCGGGGATCATTCGCTGCTGGCGCTCGCGGAAAGCATGCTCATCCGCGAGCAGCCGAACCTGCTGCACGTCGGACATGCGATGCGCGGCATGGAATTCGTGCAAGCGGCGCGTAACTTAGGCATCCCTTACGTCATGACGTTAACCGATTTCTGGTTCGCCTGCCCCCGGTCGAACCTGCTTCGGGTCGACAAGCAGCTGTGCGCCGGACCCGAGGGAGGGGTAGCCTGCATGACACACTGCCAGATCCCGTACGCCGCAGACCGATTGAACGCCCAGATGCCGCTGCTTCTCGGCGCAAGCCGGATCGTAGCGCCTTCGGTCTTCCTCGCCTCCTTCGTCAAGCAAGCGTTGCCCGCTCTGCCGATCGAGGTGCTGCCGCACGGCATCCGTCAGGAGACGGTCGTTCCCAATGCGAAGCGTTACGGGAAAAGCAGTCCGATCACGCTGATCTACGGCGGATCGCTGAACGAGCATAAAGGGGTGCACGTACTCATCGCCGCCTTGGCGAAGGTTCCCTCGCGCCGGCTTCGCCTGCATATTTACGGGTCCGGCGAACCCGTCTACGAAGCCGCGATTCGCCGAGCCGCCGCCCGCGATTCGCGTATTTCGTTCCTCGGCCCCTATGCCGAGGGCGACATCCCCCGCCTTTATCAAGAGGCCGATATGGCCGCCGTTCCGTCGGTCTGGTACGAGAATTACCCGCTTGCGCTGCACGAGGCGCTCGCCGCCCATGTGCCGGTGCTGACGTCGAATATCGGCGGCATGGCGGAGAAAATCGTCGACGGGCTGAACGGCTACACGTTCCGGGCCGGGGACGCGCGGCATCTCGCCGAGCGCATCCGCATGGTCGCGCGCGATCCGGCGCTGCTGAACGGCTTGAAGGACAACATACGCGCCATGCCGCTTCCGGACGTCGGCGCGGAAGCGGACGCGTATGAATCGATATACTATGCGCATGCGAGATCATGACGAAAGCCCTCGGCCAGTCGCGATGACGCGAGTCTGGCCGAGGGCTTTGTCAGGTGAACCGTTAGTAGGGTGAAGCGGCGATAGCTTCTTAAGACAAGCGTTGCTCGCGGCGGTTCGCGGCCGCTACGCTCGTCTGACCGCCGGCGGACTCGCAATCACGTCGACGAGCAGCTCGGGGAATTGTTCCCTTAGCATGGCGGCCACGGTTGCCATGCCCGCCTCCTCGCTTTTTTGGTGGCCGGTGACGAGCAGCGCCTTGGCGAACCCCATATCGACCGCGTCCCGCACGTATTCGTTCGTCTCCCATTCGTTCGTCTCGCCCGCGATCAGCAGATCGATGCCGCCTTGGCGAAGGACGTCCATCTGCGTCCGTCCGCCCGGCGCGCCGGGAAGGAACCCGATCCGGCTGACGGCCATGGCGGGATCGCCGGCCAGCAGCAGGCTGTCGATGCCGAGCCGCTGCTTCAGATGGGCCGCGACGGCGCCGACCGTCTCCGCTTCGTCCGACGGCAGCGTCAGCAGGTGCAGATGTTCGGCATCGGCGTACGCGTCCCAGCCCAGCTCCAGCAGCATGCCGCTGAGGATGCCGTCAGGCTCGTACTCGTGAATGTAATCGTGCAGCCGGAAGATCGCGATGCCCGTCGACTCGATCAGCTCGCGTTTCTTCTCGTAGACCGGGTCTCCCTCGAGCCAGTTCGTCTCGTCCAGATGGTTGTAGAACGTCGGCTCGTGCGCGATGATCAGATCGGCGCCCGTGTCGATCGCCTGCTTAATGATCGCGTACGTCGCGGTCATCGCCACCGCGACTTTGCGCACCGGCTTGCCCGGGCTGCCGCTCTTCAGCGTGTCGACCGTCTGCTCCAGCGGTCCGACCGGCGCGACGAGACGGTCGATAATCGTTTGAACGGTGATGCTCAATGGATGGTGCCTCCTTCATGAGACGAGATTAGGAATGTCAAATCCTAGCATAGCATGAAGTTCGGCGGCTTAGCGCCTGCCATGCCGGAGGAACCGCAAAAAAACCGGCTCATAAACGAGCCGGTTAGTAATCTGGCGTGTTGTCAAGTCCGCCTGATGCGCTCTCCTGTACATTCCGTTTTCTTCTGATGAAACCGACCACCAGCAGCAGCAGTGGAATGACGAAGCCGCAAGTTAAGGCATATACCGTCCATACGTAGCGGTCGAATGAAATGAAATATCCCGAGTCTGGGACGACAATAATGGATATCGCAAAGAGAACGACCCCCATTGCAAATACAAAAGGACGATACTCGCCGAGATGAAAGGTTTGAGAGAAGGACTGGATCGTCATATAAAAACAAAGAAGCAGCTTGCAAAAAATCGTAACGAACCAAATGGCTGCTATGATCGCCTCGACTCTCTGAATGAAATCACCGATTTTAATCGTTTTTGCCATTTCGTAGCTAGCATACAGATTGCTTGCGGTCATCTCCGTTCCAAGGACCGTTATACATAGGATTGTAATAATAAGCAAGACGAATCCGCCAAGAAACGTACCGTTCAGGAAAGCCTTCCCGCCATCCCTTGCATTCTCAATCTTCGAGAAAATCATGAGAAACAAGATAAACTCTAGATAGGGGAAGCTGATGTAGGAATAAGCGGCATTTACAATTGGCTTTGCTCCGCTCCGCAGAATAGGCTGTATTTGCTTCAAATCAACGTCCGGCATAAGCAATAGCGCGAATAGGATAAACAATAAAAAGATGAAAGGATAAAAAATATCCATTGTTCTCGCAATATTAGACAAGCCGTAGCGGACGCCGATTAATACGATAAGGAGATAAACCAGATGGATGGCATAGATTGGCGTTTCCGGGAACAAGGATGCCGTCAGGAAATCACCCAGATTTCGCATGACGAGCGTAGTCAAGACAAAAGAATACACAAACAACAGGAAAGCGCAGAACAGGCCGAGCCATTTTCCGAGCAGCACAAAGCAGATTTCCACGAGCGTTTTTCCCGGAACGAGACGGACCAGGGCGAGATAGAGCCCGACCAGCCCTAATCCTGCCACCGTACCGACGATCGCTGCGAACCAAGCATCATTCGCCGCATCAGAAGCAAGCATATTCGAGACAAGGATAACCGAGGTGCCTATCGTATACAGGAACACCATTTTCTTGAACTGTGCGGCACTGATTCGTTCCTGTTCCATTCCTTCACTCCCCTCGTATCGCTCTGCCGACCGGTTCGAAAATCATTCGCAGCGGCTCCAGCGGGCTCGGGATTGCAACCCCTGCCGCAATACACAATAGAATAGAGATGCCTGCGGTCAATAGGAAGAGAAAAGCTGCCCACGCCCGCCGGGAACGCCGAACGAATAACGCAGGAACTTCAAATGCGAAGATCATTGCGCCAGCTGCGAGCACAGCAGTTACACCCCACATGCTTCACCCCCCCTTCATCCGTTCTTCTATTGACTTGGTCGTCTTATACATCTGCCTGACATTTACATTCGGTTGAATGTTGACCTCTATCGTCGGGAACACCTCATACCAGTCTTTTTCGTGTTTTTTCCAGTATTCGGGGTATTTTCGTCTAAACAGTTGTCCAAATCCAAAAATATCGGAATTGTAATGCTGCTGGATTTTACGGACGGTAGCCTTAATATAGCTGCTGATTTGGGCGTTTGATGCTTCTTTCAGTTTAGATAACGTAGCAGGGGTTGTCAGATCAATCGGACACTGGGCATCCGTCACTACTCCGTCGGCTTTTACGACGATCTGTACAAGCGGCCTGTCATTCTTAATTGAAGCGGTCATCTTAGATTTGGTGCGGAGCAACTCAACGCTGATTACACGACTGCTATTCGGACATGGCAGCAGCAAGACGGTGCTCTTAATATTTCCCTGCGTGAAATTGTAGCCGATGCTTTCTTTATCATTCAGCCAGCCGATCAGCTTATCTTGCTTAAATACGGCAAGTCCTCCGGCGTATGCCAAGCGGGCGCCCGGGAAAATTTTGCCTACATTGCCGATGTCGTTTCCTTTTTCGATGGAACCTTTAACTGTAACACCGGTCAGGACGGCTTCTTTGCCTTTGCTGATGACGTTGGAAGTAAACGCCCGGAATTCGACTGCGGATGTCTCCCCCCATACAGCGGCAGATACCTCGAGCGAATTTTTCAGCTTGGTTGCAGGGGCTTTCTCCAGCGGCGTAAGTATTTTTAATACATCGCGTGCTTTGATTTTGCGGGCAACGACTACAAGGAAATCGTTCCGGTACTCATGATCTCTGGAGATGTGGTCAAGCACCTGCGCTACCCCTTCTTTGGCGAAACTCTCCCCAAGCACGAGCATCTGCAACTGGCCCACATAGATTTTTTTAGTGCTCTTGGTCGTCATCCTTCTTGCGGCCTCTTGAAAACTCAAGCCTGGCTGCTCAAATAAATTAACCGTAGCGTAGCTGCTGCCAAGCTGCGCGATTGCTCCTGCGTTCAGTATTTGGTCGGATAGAAGAATTCCCTTTTCTTTTTTATCCACTCCGATCGCAACCGATACGGCCAGCTCATTCAGTTCGCGACGGTTCCAGCATCCCGATAACAGCGAGCACCAGATTACGAGCAGCATGAAAACGTAGGTAGGTTTCAATTTGTGCTCCTTTCTTTGTTCGGCTCGGCGTTACTATCTGTCTTTTGCATGAGCCGCCACGGGGCACGCAGGAACGTATCTCTTTGTTTGGCCTTATTAACGGGGGCAAGCGGCGACATATAAGGAACCCCGAAAGACTGCAAATGGCACATATGTTGGATCGTCGCGATTACCCCCGCCACAATGCCGAATAAGCCAAAGCCGGCTGCCAGTCCCATGATCCCGAATCGTAGAATCCGGACCGAAATCGCCATATTGTAAGCTGGCATGGTGAAGCTGGCAATCGCGGTAATGGATACGACAATGACCATGGCCGCGGACACGATCCCTGCCTCTACGGCAGCCTGACCAATGACAAGCGCCCCGACGATAGAGATCGATTGGCCGACTGCTCGAGGGAGCCGTATACCCGCCTCACGCAGCAGCTCGAAGGTCAACTCCATCATCAATGCTTCAATGAAGGCGGGGAAAGGGATGCCTTCGCGCTGAGAAGTCAAACTGATCAGCAATTGCGGCGGGAGCATATCGTGGTGGAAGGTCGTAATCGCGATATACAAGGATGGACCCAGAAGAGCGATTATAAATCCGAAATAACGAAGACAACGGATGAGCGTCGAAATGTCGAAGCGCTGGTAATAGTCCTCGGCAGCCTGAAAGAAATGAGTAAACAGAGCCGGCACCAGCAGCACGAACGGGGTACCGTCCACGACAATAGCAACACGGCCTTCCAGGAGCCCGGCGGCGATGACATCGGGTCGTTCACTGTTGTATACGGTAGGAAACACAGTAACGTGTTGATCCTGGATCAGTTCCTCGATATATCCGCTCTCCAGAATCCCGTCGATCTCGATTCGCTGTAATCGTGCACGAACCTCATCAATGATTTTCTTGGAGGCGATGCCGTGCATGTACAGCATCGACACCTCCGTCCTTGTGACCTGTCCAATCCGATATTGCTCCGACCAAAGATTGGCATTGACAATTCTGCGGCGTACCAAGGCGATATTCGTCGTCAAGCTTTCCGTAAATCCATCCCTTGGTCCGCGAATGACGGTTTGCGAGCTCGGCTCCTCGATACTTCTTTTATCCCCGCCTTTCGAATTGATCAGCAAGCCGCGGTCGCAATGATCGCACAGAAGAACGGTATTTCCCGATAATAGGCCGGTTAGCAAGGAGTCGAAATCATCGGTCTCATGCATCCCGCCAATCGGCAACAAATGCTGCTTGAAAATATCAAGTTTCCGTTCCTCCTGCTGGATCCAGTTCGGAAGCAAGGGGCTCAAAATGAACTGACTAACGATTTGATCGTCAACAAGCCCGGCCACAAACAGCAGGGCGGCATGGATGCTTTGTTTCTCCCCGAGGCTCCACTCTCGAATGACAAGATCCGAGCTATTGTTGAACGCGGTCCGGAACAGTTCCAGGTTATCTTGGAGTGAGGAATGCAGCGGCTTCGAATGCTCATCCGCTTGGATCTGAGACGTTGGTTGATTTTTCCGTCGGAATGGATGAAACAGCATAAGTTCGCCCCTAAGTAAAAGGTATTTCGGTCTTTAGTAATATTCCCAATATGTAAAGATTTATGAAGAAGACCATGTGACACCGCTGGCGCATTCGAAGGATTCCCGCCTACGCTGAAGGCCAAAAAACCGCCAAGCACGCGTTAAGCGGAGCCAGGCGGTTCATATGTTTCTTCATACGTCTGACAAGGTCTTGGCGACCGAACGACCGGTCAGTGAGATCGAGAACGTCAAGCTGCCGTCCTGGAAATAGGAGTACACCGAATCGAGTAAACCGCAGGTTTGCTCGATTCGGTGTAAGGATCTATCGCTGGATCTCGCAAGCGATTAGTACTTATTTCACGTCAAGCACGATGGCATTGGCCGTCGCCCACGTGCCGACCGGCGTTACGTCGTACGTCATGCCGGCTGCCAGCTTGCCGCCGTTCTGGATATCGAAGATGCCGATCTCGCCTTTGCGCGTCTGCACGCGGTATTGCGCCGTCAGTACCGAGCCGTCCTTGCCCTTCAGCTGCACGGAGCGGTAAGCGAACAGCTCGTCGCCCGGATCGGCCGTCAGCGAGACGCTGATCGACGCGCCGTCGATGTTGGCCGCGGAAGCGATCGCGAGCGGGGCGATCTGTTGAGCGGTGAACGTCTTGTTCGCCAGCTCGAACCAATCGGAAGTTACCGTATAGGTTACGCCCGGCTGAAGCGACGTGCCTGCCGGCAGACGGAATTTCGGCTCCTGCTTGCCGTCGGTCGATTGCGTGAAGCCGACGTAGTTGACCGTGATCGGCGCGCCGTTCTCCGGCGTGAGCACCGCTTGGCGGGTCGCCAAAGAAGAGATGATTTGGAGCGGCTTGCCTTGGAACGTGTTGTCCGCTTCGAGCACGATGGCATTGGCGCCGCGGCCGCCGGCATAAGCGGAGATCACGTAACCGTAGTCGATGACGCCGTCCTCGCGCAGGGAGCTGACTTCGAACGTATCGTTCGTCACTTGGCGGACATCCTTGAGCTTGATCGTTTCCTCGCCGCCGGTCACGTTGAATGTTTGTTTGCCTTTATACGTAAGCGAGAAGCTCTCGCCTGGTTTCATCGTTTGGACGGGCACGATATAGGTCGCGACCGATCCGGTCTTCAATCGCGGCTGGTTCACGAGCTTCAGGCCGTTACTGAAAATAAAGTTCGCCTGAGCCGCGGCCGTCGCTTCGTCCGCCAGCGTCATCGGCTGGTCGAATACGACTTCGAGCGTGATTTTGTTCAACGCTTTGACCGAGACGATCGATGCAAGCTCGCTGCGAACCGCTTGCTGCGCTTGAAGAAGCAGCTGTGCCGCTTCGCCGCGCGTCATGTTAGTTTGGCCGATGCGCAGAGCGTCCATCCAATATTGCGCCGATTTGACGTCGCGCTGCAGCGCTTTGGCGATCATCGGGGCGATGTCGGCGGCCGCGAGCGGTTTGTTCGGCTGGAATTGCGCGTCTTGCGCCAGCAATCCGCCGGCGAGCGCGGCGCTCACGTAAACGTCGTACCATTTGGCATTCGGCAGCTCCGATGCGACTTCCACGTTCAAGCCCAGCGCCAGGACGGCCATCTTGATGAATTCCGCGTTCGTCAGGTGCCGCTCCGCGTGCAGCTTTCCGTCGCCCCCGCCTTGCAGGACGCCTTGCTCCGCCAGTTTCGCCATCGCCTGCTCGACGCTTACCGACGTCGCGTTGCTCGCGCTTGCCGCCGATAACGGCGCCTGGAACGGCAGCAACGCGCCTCCTCCGATCATCATGGCAATCGCGATCATGGCTGCTTGCTGGTTACGCTTCTTCATCTATTCATCTTCCTCTCGGCTCTGATTTAGTGGTGTTTCCCTTGACTACTTCATCATAAGGGACGACCCTAAACCCGCTTCAAAGGAGATCTAAACAATTTATAAACAAGTCCGAAACATCGCGTGAACGAGTCAAGCCGATAGCCCGCTACACCGTGAACCGGTAGCCCGCCCCCCATACCGTCCCGATAAACTGCGGGTTGGACGGGTCGGCTTCGATCTTCTCCCTTATGCGCGAAATATGCACGGTGACCGTGGCGATCTCGCCATTGGACGCAAGGCCCCAGATCCGCTCGAACAGCTCTTCTTTGCTGAACACCCGGTTCGGATGCTCGGCCAGGAACAGCAGCACCTCGAACTCCTTCGCGGTCAGCGGCACCTCGCGCTCGCGCACGAAGACGCGGTACGCCGCCTTGTGGATCGCGAGTTCCCTCACCTGGATCACCTCGGACTCGGCCGGCTTCGCTTCCGATCCCCGGTCCCGGGCCGATAATCGCTCGTACCGGGCCAAATGGGCCTTCGCCCGCGCCACCAATTCGCTCGGACTGAACGGCTTGGTGACGAAATCGTCGGCGCCGAGCCCGAACCCTCTTATCTTGTCCACTTCCTCGTTCTTGGCCGACACGATGAGCACGGGAATGTCCAGCTTCTCCCGCACCTGCTTGCAAATCTCGAAGCCGCTCGCGCCCGGCAGCTGCAAATCGAGGATGAGCAGATCGAAGCCGCCGGCAAGCGCCTGCTTCAGCCCCTCGCCGCCGTCGTGGCAAATCTCCGCTTCTATATCGTGCAGACCGAAGTAGTCCTTCTGCAGCTCCGCGATATACGGATCGTCTTCAATAATCAGTATGCGTTTCATCTGTTCGTATCACCGGCGTTTCTGTAAGATTGGCAGCGTAAAATAAATCGCGGTTCCTTGGCCCTCTTCGCTGCGGGCCGTGATCGTCCCGCCGTGTCCTTCGACGATCTGCTTGGCGATCGCCAGGCCCAGCCCGCTCCCGCCGCCTGACCCCGGCGTGCGAGAGTCGTCCGCCCGGTAGAACCGGTCGAACACGAACGGCAGCGCCTCCGCCTGGATGCCCGGTCCGTTGTCCGCGATCATGACGGCCACCTGATTATGAGGGTCGTCCGCGCGGATGCCGACGGTTATCTGCTTCGGCTCGCTCACCATGAACTTGATGCTGTTGCCGAGCAGGTTCCGGACGACGCGCTTCAGCTTCTCCCGGTCGGCCCGCACGAAGACGGGCTTCTCCGGCATCGACTCCCATTCGACCGCGATGCCCGCCCGTTCGAAGTCGATCGCATGCTCGTCGACGAATCCGCGCACCAGCGCCGCGGCATCCGTTTCCTCGAACGTGAACGGTTCCTTGTTCAGGTCCAGCTTCGAGTAATAGAACAGCTCTTCCACCATGCGCTCCATGTCGGAAGCGCGGGTATGGATCGCGCGCGCGTATTGGTCCAGCTTCTCCGGCGTCCGCGCCACGCCGTCCCGGATGCCCTCCGCGTACCCTTTGATCGTCGTGATCGGCGTGCGCAGGTCATGCGAGATATTCGAGAGCAGCCCCTTGCGGTTCTCCTCGTATTGCAGCTGCAATCGGATCGATTCCTGCAGCCGCCGCCGCATCTCGTCGAAGCTTGCGATGAGCTGCCCGACCTCGTCCTTGGACGTCGCCCGCAGTTCTTCGGTCAGATCGCCTTCCTTGATCCGTTCCGCGGAGTTGCGCAGTCCTTCGAGCGGCAGGACGATTTTGCGCGTGACGTACCGGTACAGCACGATGCCGGTCAGCAGCACGATGAGCGCGAACAAGCCGACGAGGACGGGCAGCATCTGTCGCACCAGCTCCGCGAACGGGCTTCGTTCCCGAATGACGAAGATGCTCCCCTTCTCCTTCTGCGCCGCGTTGAAATAGAAATCGAATTTGGCATAGGCGAAAAAGCGGCTGCCGACGTTCATCGTCTCGCGGATCCGATAATTCCCCATCTCGTAAGCGGGCAACGCGCCGGCGAAATCAGTCTCCTTCATGTTCGGCGTCGCATAGAGCAGCTCGTCGTCCTTGCGGACGAGTAGTCCGGCCTGCACCATTTTGAGCTGGGCATCGTAATCCTTCAGCAGCGCCGGCTCCATCAGCTTGACGGGATCATGCTTGGCCAAATATTTGAGATCGAGAAAGATGTTCTCCTCTTCCTCGGATAACGGATGAAGCGAATAATGAATCGTATAAAAGCTTCGCACGCTCCGGTAATCGCCCGTCGCCGCGACGGACAACAGGTATGCCGCCAGCATGAACAGCGTCACCGAGACGATGACGACCGAAGTCAACGAGAATAGCAGCCGAAACCGAATCGACACGCGGACATCCTCCTTCTTTTCGTTTGCTTAAGCGAGATAAGGTCCCGTCAGTTTCCGTATTCCTCATACAGCTCCGCCCACGCTTCCTTGCGCTGCGGCGTCGCCCGGTCGTCCAGCAACGCCGCAGCTCGCCGAACCATTGGGACAGCTTCCCGTTATCCGTCAGCATTGCCCAGACGTCCTCCGTCTGATAATGGAACCGCCGCTCGAAACGAGCGGTATAGCCGCGCTCCGCTTGTTCGAAAATAGCCAACATATCCATATCCCTCCTATAATATCGTTAGGCCGATTGTCCGGCCTTAGCCTGAAACGCCTTAATCATGACGGGAATCCACTCCATTCTAGCATACGGACATAAAAAAAGACCAAGCGACGGCTCGCTTGATCTGTTGATCCTCCCGCGAAAATGGGGCTTCGCGCCGGCGCGGGATTTGAATGCCGCTAACGGAATGCCGCCGCCTTTTACAATTCCGCCAGTACCTTCTCCCGGTAAGCTTTCACTTCCGGCACGTCGGCCTGCTCGCCGTTCTTGTTGACGAACACCTGCCAATCATGCTGTTCCAGCACCGCCAGAAACCCCTTCACGATCTCGCCCGTCTTCGTGTCCGGATGCTCGGCGGCCGTTTTCTCGTAGCTCGCTTTCACCTCGTCCGCCAGCTTGAACGTCTCGAAGTCGTAGGCTGGCGTGTTGTTCAGCCCGTACAGGTACATCGACAGGTAATTGTGGTACAGCTGCTTCACTTGGGACGTCTCCGGCGCATCGGGATATTGTTTCGAATAAACCTCATAGGCGAGCGCGCGCTCGGCAAGCTGATCCCAGCTGATGACGAGCGCCGCGTCGCTGGCCGACTTCTCGTCCGATTCGAGCGCCAGCAGCCCGATATAGGCGGACAGCTCCGGCGAGAGCGCGCCTTCGTATTTCTTCAGCAAGCCGTAATCCACGATCGGGAAGATCGTCCCTTCCGTCGTCTCCAGCTTATACCCTTGCGCCCACACGTCCTTGATCGCCTGCTTAGCTTTCTCGTCCGTCACCTGATTCAACTTCTCCGGCGTGATCGGCCATTCGATCGCCGCCAGCTGTTCGTCGATCCGCTGATCGGCCAGCCGCTGCTGCGCCGGCTCCAAATCCTTGTCGTAGAACGCCAGCATGTCCCGCATGATCCGGTCCGCCGCGTCCTTGGGCAGCTTGGCCAGGTTGGCATTCAGAAATGCCAAGCGATCTGCCGCGTTCGCCGGCTTCGTCCGCAGCGCTTCATATTCGGAGACGATCCGATCGGTCTCGCCTTGATCGGCGCCATCGGGGTCGTTCGCGGCATCGCCTTCGTTCGTCGTCGCGCTGTCGGACGAGCCCGTCTGCCCGTTGCTTGCCGTACCGCCATCCGGCTGCGGATTAGATTCCTTCCCGCAGCCCGCTAGAAGCGCGCCGGCAAGCATGATCGCCATGAACGGCGCCGCGTAAGAACGCCATTGCGTTTGTCTTTCCACACGAACCCTCCTACATCCAACAAAGTAGCTATTTAGACGGATTATGAAGCGCTAAAGTTGCAATACCCTGGACGCGCCTTCCTTATGCATCGATAATATGCGTCTTCCGGATGGATTCGATACGCGTCTCGTACGCATGCAATATCAGACTTATTTGAACAGTCCTAACACCGCGTCCAGCGAATACTCGCCGGCGCCCGTCAGCGCCGCGCCGATCGCGACGGCGAGCAGGACAAGCGGGTATTCATAGCCATTGGCCGTCGACCACAGACCGTTGCGCCCGTGCACTTTGACGATCGCGCCGATCATCGTCAAGGCGATGAAAGCCGCGGCGACCGGCGTGAATAGCCCCGCCGCGAACAATGCCCCGCCGGCCAGCTCCAGTAATCCGGCGGCTATCGCCATGACGACGCCGGGTTTGATGCCGACCGACTCCATCCAACCGCCCGTTCCTTTCGGCCCATAGCCGCCGAACATGCCGAACAGTTTTTGCGCTCCATGCCCGACGAACAGTACCCCTACCACTACGCGAACGATCAATAATCCGAAATCCATCATTTGAATACAACTCCTCTTTAGTATTATTTTAATAATCTTTATTTAGAGATATTTGGCGTGAGTATTTAGTTATGATCGCCCTGCGCGAATTTTTCGGCGGCTAGTTTCAACGGCGTGACGTCTTTGCCGTGTTCATCCATGACGGACACGCTGCGCATCATCGTTTTCACCTGTCCTCGGATATAGCCCAAATATTCTTCGCGAAGGCTCGCTTGCTCGAGGCGCTCTTCTTCCGTCAATCCTCCGCCGTTCTGCATGCGGCTCAATTCGTTAATACGATCCAAAACCGGGATTCTCATATCGGTCACCTCTCCATGAATGTTTAACTTAACTTATCTTAACTTAATAAGGCGCTACGGTCGTAACCGGCAGCAGATTCGCTTCAATCTCTTCTCTTTGCCCCTCGAACCATTCCGGCAGCATCAGCTTCTCGCCGAGCTTCTCCGGCTCTTCATCCCGCGCGAAGCCCGGAGGATCGGTCGCGATCTCGAACAGAATGCCGCCGTTCTCCCTGAAGTACAGCGCCTTGAAATAGTTGCGGTCCACGATCGGCGTCGCCTTGAACCCGTTCTCGATCGCGATGTTCCTCCACTGCTCGTGGTCCTGGTCGTCCCGGGCGCGCCATGCGATGTGGTGAACGGTGCCTGCGCCGCTTGCGCCCCACTCCATGTCGCGAAGCGGCACGTCGACGCGGTTGCCGAGTTCGGCCGTCGATTGGAATCTGGCGTAATTCGCGTCTTCGCCGACTTTGACGAAACCGAGCACTTGCTCCAGCGTCCGCATCGTCGAGGCGTGATCCACGCTGTAGAGCACCGCGCCGCCGAAGCCTTTGATCGCCATCGCCGCCGGAATTCCGCCCTTCGTCGACGCGGCCGCGGCGCCTTCCTGGCGCTCCACCAGTTCCAGTCTTAAGCCGTCCGGATCGGAGAACTGCAAGTACGTCTCGCCGAACCGTTCCGTATTCGTCGCGTTCACGCCCAGCAGCGCGAGCCGCTCTTCCCAGTAAGTCATCGCGCCTTGCGGAATGACGAACGTCGTGACGCCGACCTGCCCGCCCCCTACGCGCCCCTGCCGGGCATGCGGATACGGGAAGAACGTGATGATCGTGCCCGGCATGCCCGCTTGATCGCCGAAGTACAAGTGATACGTGTGCGGATTATCGAAGTTGATCGTCTTCTTAATGAGGCGAAGTCCGAGCACTCCCGAGTAGAAATCGACGTTCTCCTGCGGGTTTCTTGCAAAAGCCGTAATGTGGTGAATGCCTGCCGTCCGGTTCGTCATCCTAAATCGCTCCCTTGATATGGTTCGTTTTGGTTATTCATCTATCGCCTCGTCGTCGTGTCCGCTCGTCGTTGTCTTTGGCTTAATTATCTTGAATTAAAGATACTTTACTTTGAATCAATTGTCAACACCTTCTTTTCGCTTTTGCGTGCGTTACATTACCGCCCACCTAATAGCCGACGCCTGACTATCGTTTTCGGCTGATTTCTTTTTCTCGTTGCCCCCCTCCCGCTTTATGTCGATTGATGTCATAATAGTAGTATCTATCAATCTACCGGGGAGTCGTGGCTACCATATGAGCCTAAATCAAGAGAACGACCATTCTTCATCCTGGATGGAGCCGCGCAGCATGCAGTTCCCGGGTGCCGCGCTGTTCATCGATATCTACGGTTTCACCTCCTTAAGCAAGCAGCTTACCGCGCAGGGAGCAGCCGGCATTGAACAAATCTCTATATTACTGAATACATATTTTGACCGCATGCTCTCGGCCATCGATCGCATGGGCGGCGAGGTCGTGCAGTTCGCCGGCGACGCCCTGCTCGCCGTCTGGACCGTCGACCCGGACGAGCATTCGCTGGAGGAAGCCGTTCTCTCGGCCGCCCGCTGCGGATTGCTTCTGCAGCGTCAGCTGCATGACCGGGAGATGCTGCCGGGGCTCCTGCTCTCGCTTCGGATGAGCATCGGGGCAGGCGATATCGAGAGCGCGCTTGTCGGCGGGCTGGACAATGAATGGGAACTCGCGCTGGCCGGCGAAGCGCTCTCCCAGATTCGCGCCTGCAGCGCCTACGCCCAAGCGGGCCGAGTCCTCCTCTCACCGGAAGCTCGCGCGTTAATTGGGAAGCGCTATCCTTCGGAACTAACCGAAGCCGGAAGCGCCTTCTTCTCCGAGGAGAAGCACGACGAGCTTGAATCCGATACGAAGCAAGACGAAGGCGCCATCCTTCCGGATACCGTCCAAGCCACCCAGGTCGACTGGTCCGCCGAGCTTCGGCTCATTACGGTGCTCTTCGTGAAATTCACGCAGCCCGCGAATCAGCTGGATATCGGGCAGTTGCAGCCCGCGACGATCGCCATCCAGCAGGCGATGAAGCTGCACGGCGGCACGATCCATAAGATCAGTCACGACGATAAGGGCAGCGCCTTCATTGCCGCGCTCGGCCTTCCCGCCCATACCCACGAGAACGACGCGTTCCGCGCCGTCCGGGCCGCGCTCGCGATGCAGGAGCAATTGAAGGAACAGGGCCTCGGCCATCGCATCGGCATTTCGACCGGTCTCGTGTTCTATGGCTCGATCGGCAACGCCGTCAAGCGGGAGTACACGATGCTCGGAGACGCCATGAACTTGGCGGCCCGTCTCATGCAGCACGCGCCGGAACAAGAGATCCGGTGCGACGCCGTGACGCGCGAAGCCGCCGGCGGCGGCGTATGGTTCCGGGAAGAAGCGCCCGTCATGCTGAAGGGGCTGAAGGAACCTCAGCCGTTGTTTACGCCGCTCGGCCTAACGGGCGAAGCCCGGAGCAGCGGACAGACGCTCGTCGGCCGGGAGCCCGAGATCGCCGAGCTGAGACAGCGGCTTGACCTGCTCGCGCAAGGAAGCGGCAGCTATGTTAGCCTCATCGGCGAAGCCGGCATCGGCAAGTCCCATCTGCTCCAGTTCGTCCAGCGCGAGGCGACTGCCCGAGACATGACCGTCCTTCGGGGCGCCGCGGACGCCGCCGAGCAGTTAACCCCGTATTATCCGTGGCGGAGCATTTTTCATGCGTTGCTGCGATTGGACGCGCTTCCCGAAGAGGAAGACGCCAAGCTGCTGGCCGTTCTGGACACGATTCGCCGTTCCGCTCCCGACCTCGAGCATTTGGCCCCCCTGCTGACGCCGGTGCTGCCGTTCGCGATCGCGGACAATGCGTGGACCAAACCGATGACCGGTCAAATCCGAGCGGATAACGCGCACGCATTAATGGTACGTCTCCTCGGCCAATTCGCCGGCGAGAAGCGTGCCGTTATCGTGCTCGACGACGGTCATTGGGCAGATTCCTCGTCCTGGTCGCTGCTGCTGCAAGCCGCTGGCGCGCTGCCTCAGGCGCTGCTTATCGTCGCTTCCCGGCCGGAGAGCGAGCAAGTGGAAGCGGGCGAACAGGCAAGCCTGCAGCTGCCGTCCGCCCTTACGCTGCGTCTAGCGGAGCTGTCGCGGGACGAGTCGCTCGCGCTCATCGCCGACCGGCTCGGCGTCGAGCGGCTTCCGGACGAGGTCGGCGCGTTTATTTTGAGCAAATCGGAAGGCCATCCGTTCTTCAGCGAAGAACTCGCCTACGCGATGCGCGACAGCGGCGTCCTCGAGATCCGCGACGGCCAATGCCGCGTCCTGCGGAATTTGGATGAATTGTCAGACGTGCACTTTCCGACGACCATCCAAGGTATCGTCCGAAGCCGCATCGACCGTCTGCCCCAGGAGGAACAGCTCGTCTTGAAGGTCGCCAGCGTTATCGGCCGCATCTTCACTTATTCGGCGCTGGACGGGACGATGCCCGTCGCCGGCGGCGGCGAGAAGCTGCTGGCCTTGCTGGAGACGCTGACCGAAGCGAACCTTACGCTGCGCGAACCGTCCGATACGGAGCTTACCTACCTGTTCAAGCATGTCATCACGCAAGAGGTCAGCTATAACTTGCTGCTGCATTCCCAGCGCAAGCAGCTGCACGGCACGCTCGCCAGCTGGTACGAATCGCAGTATTCCGACCTGTCGCCGTATTTCGGTCTGCTCGCCTACCACTGGTCGAAGGCGGAGGAAACCGACAAGACCGCCTACTATTTGGAGAGAGTCGGATTGCAGGCCCAACGGACGGGTGCCTATCAGGAAGCGGTTGGCGCGTTCACCGCGCTCGTCGGCGGAGAAGCGTTCGCCGAATCGTCCGCCTCGATGGCGAAGTGGCGCCGCATGCTCGGCGAAGCCTATATGGGCATTGGGGATATGGCCAACGCCTCGGATCAGCTATGCGCCGCTCTTACGCTGTACGGGCGGCCGCCCGCTTCAACGCCGGGCCGCTTCAAGCGGGACATCGCCAGGCAGGCGGCTCGCCAGCTGCTGCATCGCGTTATCCCGGAGCGTCTGGTCGGCCCCTTCTCGCAAAGCCGAAGAGAGCTGCTTCTGGAGCAGTCGCGGTGTTACTGGCGTCTGGCGGAGATCGCGTTCTTCGTGAACAAGCCGGGCGATAATCTGTACCATACGCTGCACGGCCTGAATTTGGCCGAGCGTGCCGGCATCTCGCCGGAATTGGCCCAGATCTCCAGCAACATGTGCGTCACGGCCGGCATTATGTCTTTGCATAAGCTCGCGAAAGCCTATATCAACCAGTCGCTTCGGACGATGAACCAAATCGAGGAACTGTCGGCCGAAGCTTGGGTGCGCATGAACATTTCGCTTTATTTCACCGGCACCGCCCAGTGGAGAGAGTCGATGGACTATTCCGGCCGCGCGATGGACATTTACGAGAAAATGGGCAATCGCCGCTACTGGGAGGCTTGTTCCTATCTGATGGTCAAAGCGCTGGCTTACCACCACGCGGACTTCCCGGCAAGCACGGCGCTCGCGGCGAAAATTTACGAGTCAGGCCGTCTTAGCGGCAACGCGCAGGCCAAATCCTGGGGGCTTCTGGCGCAAGCGGAGAACGCGATCTACAACGACAAGCCGCCGGAAGCGCTGCGCTTGCTGTCCGAAGCGGAGGCGCTCATCCCGATCCATATCGGGTTAACGGAGGAGATCCGCCTGCACAATTTGCTCGCGCTCGTCCATCTACGCGCCGGCGGTCTCGACGAGGCGAAGCGCTATGCCCGCCAAGGATTAACGCTGACCAACCAATCCGCGGCAACGACGTATTATTCGTTCGACGGATACGCCGCGCTCGCGGAGACGCTGATCGACCTGTGGCAGCAAGAGAGCGGCGATCGGAGCGAGAGCCGCTCCGCGATGGACGAGGCGATCGGCATCCTGCGCCGGTTCGCCAAGACGTTCCCGATCGCGCTCCCTCGTCTCCACGCCTGCGAAGGGGCGATCGCTTGGCACGAGGGCGACCGCGATCGCGCGCGCAAACTGTGGAAACGCAGCCTGCAGTATGCCCGCAAGCTCGATATGCCGTACGAAGCGTCGCGAACGGAAGCGATTATGTGGCAACTGGATGGCCGCTCCTCGTAACGAATGCGAGCGACTATGGGATATATGGAACATAAAAAGGCCTGAGCGAGTCGTCCTTGAAGGACGGCCGCTCAGGCCTTCTTGCATTGCGAATCAGAACCGTTACAGAGCGCTTGCATGCACGGCGGCAGCTGACTCCGCCGTGCATGTGCGCATCGCGCCGAACGGATAGGTCGGCAGCGAGAGCCGGCCAGGCCGTGCATCGCCGCTTCCGTACATCCCTGTCCAATCGACGTGGAGTCCATGCACCCATAACGGGAGCAGACGATCGAATTTGCGCTTTGTCAGCCACCGGCTCACGAGCTCGTTGCAATCCTCGTCGTCCGCGGCCAACAGGCGTACCGCCTCGTTGTCCGGGCTAACTTGACCGCAATAGACGCCTTCCTGTCTGGATTTGCCGGATACGAATGCGTCTAGCATAGCGCTTAATTCTCGTAACGAGCCGGCGACGACCGCAAGTCTCGCGTCCAGCGCGTCCCTGCCTGTCTGAAGCGTGAACGCCACGTCGTCGATCCGCTCCTCCGGAAGCGTCGAGACAGCCGATAGCATCTCGGCGGCCCGGATCTTGAGCGCGTCCTCGTCCATCGCCGATAACAAGAACACGCCCGGCTGATCCGGCGTAATGACGCTGGCTCTTGGCTCACGCGGTTTCGGCTCGTAAGCTTCCAGCACGACGTGAGCAAATACTCCGCCGCGCCCGATTGCCGTTACGCCTGCCAGGCGGGGTCCCGCCTGGTCTTGTTCATTCCGATTCGCGAACGCGCGTTCAGCATCGAAGGACTTCGCTGCAGATACTTGCGACGTCTGGGTACGGTCAGCTTCCTGCTGATGCGCCAACCATTGAAGCACGCTCATGACGCTCGCCATACCGGCCGCATGACCAGCATAGCCGGTCGTGCGGATACCATATTGCGACTCCTGCCGACCAACGTCTCCGGTTGTACGACCAATCTCGCCGAATGCTTCTCCCATTAAGTCTTGCAGCGCCTTCTTGCCTACCGAATCGAAATCCGTGCTATCCAGCTCCGCGTAAGCAACCGCAGAAGGAACGATACCGATTTGGTCGTAAGCAGTCGCTAGCAGCTCGGACAACGCGGTCGCGCTTGGCAATGCATAGGATTGCGAACGTCCGCCGTGGCCCGCGACCGAAGCCCGGATCACGCCGACGATCGGATCCCCGTCGCGCTCCGCCGCGCTAAGCTTCTTCAGCAGCAGCATCACGACGCCTTCTTGACCGCCCTGTACGGAGCCGCTTCCGCCTTCGCTTGTCGCGGCAGTCTCCTGAATGCCGATGACGGATTGCGCTACACCGGCGCTAGCGTCGACTCCGCCGACGAGCGCCGTTTCGCACTCGCCTGCGCGAATGGCCTTAACCGCGCGGTCGATGGCGGATAGCGCGCTCGAGCCGGCCGTATCGATCGCGTCGCTTGGACCGCGGAGATCGAGCAGCCAACTGAGCCAATTGGCCACGTTCAGCGTAGGCAAATCGGCATCCAGCTCGTCGCTGAGTGTTAAAGCTAGGCGCCGAGAAGAATCGACAGCCGCGCCTCGGCCCATGCCGACGAAGACGGCCGTTCGGCTGCCCGCAAGCGCGCCCGGCGCGCAGCCGGCAGCCTCGACCGCTTTCCAGCCGTGCATTAACGCCAGCCGATGATGCGGCTCCGCAAGAGCGGCCTGCTCCGGCGTCAAACCGAAGATCCGCGGATCGAACCTTTCCCATGCGGCGGCGTTAACTTCTCCAACCTGAGGCTGAAACCCTCGTTCGTTCGCGTCCGCGACGAACGGCTGCGAGCCGCTCGTGCCAATGATCGCGATCGGTTCTTGCGCGACAGGTTCCGCCGCGTAAGCGCCGCGAGCGGAACCGCGCTCCGATTCTTGCTCCGGCAGCCAGTGCCGGTCCTTCGCCAGCGGATAGACCGGCAGCGGGACGCGCGCGTAGCGCCCGCCGCGGAACAATTCTCCGTAAGACAGCGGGCAGCCTTCCGCATAGAGACGCGCGAGCGTCCGAAGAGATTCGTCGCGAGCTTCGCCGTCTGGCATCGCAACGCATCGGCTCAGACAATCGCGGCCCAACCGGAGCGAGGCTTCATCCTTGGCTCCGCCGCGGACAACCCCATCGAAGACGTGGACATCCCCGCCGCTTCCCCCGGCCAGCCAATGTTCGAGACGATGCAGCAGTTCTCCCGGCGTCCGCGCGGCGCAAGCTAGACGATGTCCGAGATGCTTCCTGCCCGTAAGGAGCGTAAAGCTGATGTCCGCCAATCCAGCCGGCTGCTCCCGGCGAATGTAGCCGGCCAGACGCTCGGCTTGCAGGCGCAGCTGATCCGGCGTTCTCGCCGACAACGCGATCAGCCGGCTCCCGCCGTCCGCTATCGGAGAAGGCCGATAGGGCGCTTCCTCCACCACGAGATGCGCGTTCGTGCCGTTCAGCCCGAAAGCGCTGAGCGCCGCACGGCGCTTCGCTCCCGCCGGGGCCTCCCAAGGGGCCAGAACGGTATTGACGTAGAACGGGCTCTTCCCGAAATCGATATTCGCGTTCCCGTTCTCGAAGTGGAGCGTCGGCGGCATCTGGCGTTTTTGCATGGACAGCAAAAGCTTGATCAAGCCGGCCACGCCGGAAGCGGTTGCCGTATGGCCGGTATTGGACTTCAACGACCCGATGGCGCAAATTCCGGTCGCCGACGTAGATGAGCGGAATACGCGGCTTAGCGCCTCGATCTCGATCGCATCTCCGAGCTGCGTGCCCGTCCCGTGCGCTTCCACAAGCTGAATCGTGGTCGGATCGATGCCGAAATCCTCGTACACGCCGCGAACGAGCCGCTCCTGCGACTTGGCGCTTGGGGCGGTAATGCCGTTCGTTCTGCCGTCCTGGTTCATGCCCGAGCCCCGTATGACGCCGTAAATATGGTCGCCGTCCGCGATCGCGTCCTCCAGCCGTTTCAGCACGACGGCGCCCGCGCCTTCGCCCAGCACGAACCCGTCCGCGCGGTCGTCGAACGCGAAGCAGCGCCCACGCTCGGACAGCAAGCCGGCATTGGAACCGGTCGCATGGAAATCCGGGGTCAGCCGAACCGACACGCCGCCGGCGAGCGCCATCTCCGTCTCGCCCGCCCACAGCCCTTGGCAGGCCAGATGGATCGCCACGAGCGAACTTGAGCACGCGGTATCCACCGCGATCGCCGGCCCTTGCAGGTCAAGAACATAGGCGATGCGCGACGGAATGAGCGAAGGCGACATTCCCCACAGCGCTTGCGACGGGGCGTCCTCTCCATAGAGCAGATGGTACTCGCCGTTCTGGCAGCCGACATAGACGCCGCAGCGTCGGCCTTCTATCGCATCGCCTGCATAGCCCGCATCCTCAAGCGCCTTCCACGCTTCCTCCAGGAAAATGCGCTGCTGCGGATCCATGTAATCCGCCTCTTGGCCCGGAATATTGAAGAATGCGGCGTCGAATTCGTCGATTCGCTCCAGGAAGCCGCCATGCAGCGCGAACGGCTCGCGTTTCGGGAACGCCCGCCTAAGATCCCATCGGGTCGCTTCCTTCACCAAGTCATCGCCCGCCGCCAGAGTCGCCCACAGCTGATGGACGTCTTCCGCCCCGGCGAAACGGCCGCTCATGCCGACAACGGCGATCGGTCCTTTGGCCGGAACTCGAGTTGAAGCAGTGCCTACGTCTTCGCGAGCATCTGTGCTCGCATCGGCTTTCGTGGCCGTTTCGGCAGGAATCTCCGCGTCTATACAACCGTCGGACATTGACTGCCCCTGCGCGGTCCCTGTCAGAGTGCCCGTTGCTTCGTTGAATGTTACCTGCGACTGGTCGGCGCGAACATCGGAAGCCGCTGCCGCGCGCCGGGCAGCCAAGCTCGATTCGGTCGCGTTAGCCTCGTCGCCCAAACTCGATTCCCGGGCAGCTGCCGCCTCCTCGATTCCCCAGCTCTCCGCAGGCATCGGCAGCCTGATGTCGGAGGCATAGCGTTCGACGAGGTGGCCGGCCAATTGATGCACGGAACTATAGTCGAAGATATCCGTGATCGACAGCTTGCAGCCGAGCGCCTGGTTCAGACCTTTGACCAGCTGAATGCCGGTAATTGAATCCAAACCGTAATCGGAGAAGGCGTCGTCATCGTCGATCATGTCATCGGTCAGCTGAAGCGACTGCTCCAGCTGTTCGCGAATCGCCGTCCGAACGTAGGCGCGAACTTCGTCCGGCGTAACTTCGGCCGACCGGGAACGCGTGAAATCAGCGGAAGCTACGGTCGCGCCCGGGCGCTCCTGCAATGCGGATCCCTCTGCATCGACCGACCGTTCTGGCGTCCCGGCAGCTGCGTTCCTGTCAGATGCAGCGACTTGTCCAGCCGCCTGTTTATCCCCGGAAGGCGAGCCCTCCGCCGGCCGCGAAGTGGCAGCCGGCCGCCGAATGAAACCGTCGCTTTCGCTGACGATGATTTGCTGCCCCTTGCCGCCGTCCGCCGCGAACAGCACGGAACGGAAGCCTTCGTCTTCCAGCGCCCGCTTCCATTCGGCCTCGCCTAAGCAAGGCGAGCCCGGAATGCGGATCGCTTCGTCTTCGTACAACCACCACCCGTCCAGCAGCCCGAACGTCACATGGGCGAAAACGGTGTTGGACGTAATTTCGTTCAGCAGCAGCAGCCCGTTCTGTTTCAAGGCCGCCTTGCAATTGCGCAGCGTCCGGCGGATATTGACGGTCGCATGCAGCACGTTGGCCGCGATGACAAGGTCGTACGCGCCGCATTCCAATCCTTGTTCCCCGTACGGGAGCTCGACGTTCATAATGCGGCAGTTCAAGTAGGGATTCTCGCTGCCGTACGCCCGCTTCGCATGCGCCAAGAACGCCTTCGACATATCCGTATAACAATACTCCTGAACGAGATCCCGATAGGGCCGCAGCCTGCGGAACACCTCGGCGCTCGTCCCTCCCGTGCCGGCCCCTACCTCGAGAATGCGTATGCCTAAGCGAGCTGCGGTGCCAGACGTCCGTCGCTCCGCCGCGATCTCTTCCATGTACGCTTCGACCATGTCGCCCAGCACGCCATTATAGTAGTCGGCGGTCCGATTGTGCTTATATATGCCTTCCACGAGTTCCATCGTTCCGCCGGGGAATAGAATCTCCGTCGCCTTGACCCGTCCGGCCAAAATATCGGGCAGCGCGCGCAGCGTCCGTTCGGCAAGACGCGCTTGCGCCGACAAATCCGGATCCGCGAGCCACCCCGCGCTCATCCGATCCCACTGCGCCCACAGCTCCCTAACATCCGGAGGAGCTGCCTCCGCGGCGGCGTAGCCTCCATCCGTCCGGACGAGAATGCCCGCGCGCGTCAAGACGTCCAGACTCTCGCGCATCCACCGCCGGTGAGGCGCCCGCAATGCATTCGACTGCTCCATGAGCGAGCGAGGGTCGCGCCCCCGCCCGAAAAAGCCGGCCGCATGAAGCTGTCCCCATAGCATTCGGTTTAACATCTGTTCCATGAGCTCCATGCATCCTTTCTTGATAAATCCGCAAGCCGCCTGCTAAAGGCGACCCTTCGATTAGAGACCATAACGCTCGCTTAGCGACGCCGCAGCCTCCCGAAGGGTGAGCCGAACGTCTTCCGGCAGCGCGGTCAACGGCGCGCCAACCTCCTCGCTCAATCTGCTGAGCAGCAGCGCCCACGAGACGGGATCGATTCCCTGCTCCGCGAGCGAAGCATCCGCGTCCATGGCCAAGCGATCGACGCCTCTGTCTGCCGCGGCAAGCTCCAAAATCGCTTCTTCCAGTTGCGCGGCGGCGAGGCTGTCCGAGGACAGCGCTCTTGATTGGCTCCGATGGTCAGACTGCGCGTTGTCTCCAGCAATCGCATCCTGGTAGACAGGACCGCTAATCCGCGCGATGCCCGTTCTTCGGCGCAAAGCCTCCATGCGCGACGCTCCCGAAGCCGGGTTGAACGACATTCGCGTTCGCCGGTCGATCAGCTCGAACTCGAAACGCGAATTGCATTTCATGAACGCCGCTTGGACGCAAGGCCCGCTCAACAGCTCCTCCACCGCCCGCATCCCTTCCTCCGGCGTTACGGACGCAAGGCCGGTTTGGGCCAATCGTTCGCGGTAAGCGTCCGAGGCGACGATGCCGACCGTGCCCCAATAACCCCAGTTCATGACTTTCACCGGGCATGGCCGCTCACGGCCGAGCGCGCGGGCGAACATATCCTTGAACAGGCAGCCCGCGACGTAATTGCTTTGCCCCGGCGCGCGCATGAACGAGTTGACCGAAGAGAAGAACAAGACGAAATCGAGCGGATCCCGGCCGAATACTTGCGCCAGCCGCACGCTGACGTCGATCTTGGCGGCTAGGGATGCGCGGAATCTCGCTTCTTCCATCCGCATTAACCCTTGATCCAGCATGACGATGGCCGAATGGACGACGCCATGGATCGCACCGAAGCGCTCGCGGATAATTGCGCTTGCGCCTTCCAGCGCGGCACGGTCTGCCGCGTCGGCGCATACGTAGAACGGCGCCGGTCCGAATCGAGACAGCTCCCGGATCCGGCGGCGGATCGCTTCATCCTCTTCTCTGCGTCCGATCCAAACAATCTGCGCCCGATAGCGGCGGATCATATATTCGGTCCACGCTTCGCCGATTCCGCCTGCCCCGCCAATGACCACGTAGACGCCGCCATGACGATAGGCACTGCCCTCCGGCTGCCCGGACGGAGCTTCCTGCGGAATCAACATTTGCCGATACCACCGACTTCCCCGCCGCGCGAAGCTCCCTTGGGCGCCCGCCAAAGCCGGAATGGCAGCTAGATCGGGGTCCGCGCCGCGCTCGAGATCGAGCGAGACGACTTTCCAGAACGGGTACTCCTTGGCCATGACGCCCGCCAAGCCGTGAACGCCTGCATGATGCGGCGCTGCCTGCTCGTCCGGGCGGACCTGCTGCGACTGCCAGGTCAAGAATGTCCACGCCAGCTCCTTCGTGCCATAGTCGAGCTCCAGCATCGCCTTGACGACTCGGAAGGCGGCGAGCGTCCCTTCCTCCTGGGCTTCGATCAACCGTTCGTCGGAAGCCGTACCGGGTTGTTCCTCCGGTGCCGCCCAGATGACGCGGCCGATCGAACCCAATCCGGCCAGCTTATCGGCTAGCTGCCCGATGGATGCGCGCGGCTCGACGTTCAGCAAGATCGCATCGGCATGCCGACGACGCACCGCCGCTCGGAGCGAGTCGCTCCCGCCGATCATGACGATGCGTCCGGTTGCTTCCGATGCCGCCTCTAACGCGTTTGCTTCCGCCTCCGGGATCGTCTCCCATACGGGAATAAGCGTTAACGCCTCCGTGTCCTGTTCCGCATCCGTATCGGACTTCGCCGAAGCAAGTTCGGGATCTGCCTCAGGTTCCGGCAGAGGCTGCGCGGATAAAGGTTCGGCCTCATACGCTGCGCGAATATCGGCAGCCGAGCGATCCAAAACAGTCGACGCCGCGGATTCTCCGCGCCAGATCGGATACCGCTGTCCGCCGAACGGATACGTCGGCAGGCTCATCCTCCGCGGCCGCGCGCCTTCGTAAAGCAGACCCCAATCGACGGCGAAACCGCGCGCCCACAGCGCCGCAAGCTTGCGGCTGTTCCGGCTGCCAGCCAGCGACCGGACGACGTCGCCAAGCGCCTCCTCGTCCTGGAGCAGCGCGAGCAGCTCTTTGTTCTGCTTCGCTTGGCCGCGGTGAATGTGCTGACGCTCGCCTGCCAAATACCCGCGTAGCAAACCGTCCAACTCGGATACATTGTCGACGACGCAAGCCAACCGCTCCTCCATCGGCTCTCGGCCGACCTGGAGCGTGTATGCGGCGTCCCTTAGATTGGATTCGGTAATCTTGCCTTGACTTATCGCCGCGAGCAAGCGTCCCGCCTGTTCTAGAAGCTGTCCTTCGCTTCTCGCGGACAGCGTAATCACGAACGGACCCGCGAGTAATACCGCCTCGTCGCGTCCGATCTCTTCCGTCGCGTATTCGCTTATCACGACGTGCGCGTTCGCGCCGCCCGCTCCGAACGAAGAGATGCCCGCGATGCGGACGCCTTGCCCTTCGAAGCCCATCCCGACTGCCGCCGGCCGATTCCATGCCGCTAATTCGCGCTGGACCCGGAAAGGCGTCGACGGGAAGTCAATATGCGGATTTAGCGTCGCGCTGTGCAAGGACGGCGCCAGCTGGCCGTGCTTCATTTGGAGCAGCACCTTGGTCAGCCCGGCAATGCCGGCCGCGCTCTCCCCGTGGCCGATATTGGTCTTCACGGAGCCGAGCGCGCAGTACTGCGTCTTGTCCGTATGCTGCCGGAACGCCAGCGTCAGCCCTCTTACCTCGATCGGGTCGCCGAGCGCGGTACCCGTGCCGTGGGCTTCGATGTACGATACCTCGTCCGCCTTCACGCCCGCCGCCTCCAGCGCGCCTTCGATCGCTTTGGCATGCGCCGCCGGATTCGGCACCGTGTACCCGTTCGTCCGTCCGCCGGCATTGATCATGCTTCCCTTGACGACGCCGTACACATGGTCGCCGTCGGCGATTGCGCGCGACAGCGGCTTCAGCAGGACGGCGCCGACGCCTTCGCCGTCGACGAACCCGTCCGCCCCGTCCCCGAACGCCCTGCACTCGGGACCTTCGGAGAGCATCGTGTACTCGGACAGCACGACGAGATGATCCGGCTTGATGATGAGATTCACACCGCCGGCGATCGCGCAATCGCTCGATCCGCCGCGCAGGCTGTCGCACGCCAGATGCAAAGCGGTGAGCGATGACGAGCAAGCCGTATCGACCGCGAGACTCGGGCCTTTCAGATCGAAGGCGTACGAGACCCGGTTCGCGACGGAATAGTTGCGGCTTCCGCGCCCGGAGGCGCCATGCGTGACGCCGACGAATACGCCTACTTTGCCGCTGGTCCCCATGGACGATGGGGCATAACCGGCATCCTCCAGGCATTCATATGCCACTTCAAGGAACGCCCGCTCATGCGGATCCATCTCGGCCGCTTCCGCCGGGGAAATCTGGAACAGCAGCGAATCGAACCGTTCCAGGCCGTCGATGAAGCCGGCCCATTTCGTATAGGCGACGCCCTTCCGCCCTTTGCCCGGCGCGTAATGCGCCCGCCAATCCCAACGGTCCGCGGGGACCTCGGATATCGCGCTGCGTCCTTCCCTTAGCAGCGACCAGAATTCGTCCGCGTTCGCGGCGCCCGGATACCGCCCGGCCAAGCCGACGATCGCGATTTCGTCTTCGAAAGCGAAGGGCCTAGAGGCGCGCGCCGCAGGCTTGGCTCCTGCAGGCAGGAAGCGGATCATGCCTGCAGCGCCGCTTGTTTCCGCAGCCGCGTTAACAGAGGAAGCCGCTGCCTGAACGGCCGGAGCCGTCGTTACGGCCGCCAGCCCGAAGAACGTCCGCAGCGTCTCGGCTCTTGTCTCAACGAAATGCCCGGTTAGCTCGTTGATCGTCCGATGCTCGAACAGCAGCGTTTTGCCGACGTGGCCGAACGCTTTCTCCAATTTGTTGCTCACTTGCACGATCAGAATCGAATCGATGCCGTACCGTTCCATCGGCTCGGCCGGATCGATCTTGCCGGCAGGCAGGCGGACCGCTTCGGCGATAATTTGCACGATATAGGCGCAGCAGCGCTCCTTCAGCTGCCGGTCCATGACCGCGTCTGCCCGCACGGGCGTCGACGGAGCCGCGATAGCTTGAACGGCGGTTATTGCCGGCGCGGCTGCAGGCTCGGACCTTGGAACCGATCGTTCGACCGTATTCGAGTCTCCGATCACGCCGTCGCTCTCCGCCCAAATAATCTGCTGGCCGCCCCGTTCGTTCGCGGCATAGCGGACGGTCCGATATCCTTCGTCTTCGAGCGCGTTCGTCCATTGCGCGACCGACAAGCAAGGCGAACCCGGGAGGCGGACATGCTCCTCCTCGTACAACCACCAGCCGTCCAATAAGCCGAACGTGACGTGCGCGAATACCGATTTCTCCGTCAGCTCGTTCAGAACGAGCAGTCCGCCCGGCTTGAGCGCGCTCTTGCTGTTGCGCAGCGTCCGTCGAACGTTGCGCGT
Organism: Paenibacillus methanolicus; assembly: GCF_008124765.1. Lineage (GTDB taxonomy): Bacteria > Bacillota > Bacilli > Paenibacillales > Paenibacillaceae > Paenibacillus_Z > Paenibacillus_Z methanolicus. Next base: position 787,795 of record NZ_VNHS01000002.1, read on the forward strand.
CGCGTGCAGGACGTTCGTCGCGAGGACGAGATCGTATCCCCCGCAGTCCAGCGCTTGTTCCTCGAACCGCTGTTCCGCGTTCAAGATCCGATACGTCAGATATGGATTCGCGGCGCCGTATTCCCGCTCGGCATGAATCAAGAACGCCCGAGACAAGTCCGTGTAGCAATACTCTTCCACCCGTGTCCCGTAACGCTGCAGCCGGCGAAGCACCTCGGCGCTCGTGCCGCCGGTGCCTGCTCCTACCTCCAATATCCGAACGGGCGGCATGCCGGTCTCGGCGCTGCGTTGCACATATGCTTCCACCAAATCCGCCACGACCGCGTTATAGTAATCGGCCGTCGAATTATGCTTGTAGATGCCTTCGACCAGCTCCATCGATCCGCCCGGGAACAAAATTTCCGTCGGCTTGACCGCCCCGGCCAAAATGTCCGGCAGCGCCAGCAGCGCCGCCTCGGCTAGTCTAACGCGCGCCGCCAAATCCGGATCGGCCAGCCAGCGCGGCTTGCGAACTCGCCACTGTTCCCACAGCGCGGCCGTATCCGGACGGTCCTGCCGAGCAGACACATACGAGTCGACGGCGGGAATGAGGAAGCCAGCACGCGCCAGCACCGCCAGGCTCTCCCGCATCCATCGGTCGAAAGGCGCCCGCAGCGCGGCCGTTTTCTCCATCAACCTCGCAGACGTCAGCCCCGGCTCGAAAAATCCGGCCGCATGCAGCTGTCCCCACAGCAGCCCGGCAAAGGTCTGCTCCGTATCGTCGAGCGTCGCCAAACTGGCTTCGTCCCACGGGACGGTGCGTTCAGGCTTCGCGAGAAGCGCTTCGCCGACTAACATCGCCGGGGTTAGCGCGGCAATCGGACCTTGCGCTCGATCCGCAAGCGAATCCGGATTGCCTGTCGCAATTTGCGCGTTATGACGAGCGGCTGCGTTTGAGTGGATGGCTTCCTCGCTCCTCTTTTCCATGCCGGAACGACGGCCGTCGGCCGCTTTCATGAACACCAGCTCCCTTACGTACACGAGCACGCGGCCCCGCTCGTCGCACAACGCGACGTCGAACCGGTCGACCGCGCCTTCCGCGAGCCGAACATGCGCCCACGCCACTTCCGCCGTGCCCCCGCTTACCTCAATTGCCGCCGCAGTGAACGGCAGGAACGGGTGCGGCTCCTTGTCCAGCTTCTCGACCATCAGACCGACGCACGCTTGGATGGCGGCGTCCATCATGCCAGGATGAAGCGTGAACCCCTCTTCCACGCCGGGTACGGTCTCTTGACGCAGCGTAAGCTTGGCGATCGCTTCCTTGTCGCCTACATAGAGCATGTCAATCCCGCGGAAAGCCGGTCCGTATTGCAAAGCAGAGGCGTCGAAAAGCTTATAGCAGTCCTCTGCGCTCATCGTCCGGCCGGAAGCGCGGCGCAACCTCTCGTGCACGTCGATTGCGTCCGGCCGAGGAAGGCGGTCAGGCTCTCCGACGATAGCGATCGCCTGCGCATGGAGCAGCTCTTCTCCCTCCGCGGCGATGCTGAACATCTCGCATGCGATAGATCCCGCTTCGCCGGGCTGCAGCCGGATGTGAAGCGCGCGCGGACTGCCGTCGACGTAGAACGGGCGAACCCATACCGCGTCCTCGATGCGCGCCGTACGCGATTGCGAAGCCAGCGCCGCCGCCGCGCGCGCCATCTCCAGATAGGCGACGCCCGGCAGCAACTTCCGGCCGTCCACGCGATGGTCGCAAAGATAAAATTCGCTACCGTCGAACGTGGCGCTGTAGCGCTGTTCCGCCAACGTTGACGTATTCCGGTGAACGAGCGGATGAAGCGCGCCATTCAGACCGCCGGCTGTGTAGCCGTTCGCCCGCGGTTCGACCCAGCAGCGCTCCCGCGCGAACGGATACGTCGGCAGCGGAACGCGGTTCAGACGACGGCCCGCTTCGTATAGCTTGGCCCAGTCCGCTTCCATGCCGCGGACCCACGATGCGGCGAGAAGCTCCAATCTGGCCGCCTCGTACATGGTTCGCTCGTTATCCGGCTTCGGCTGCGCGCTTCGACGCGCGCTCCCTCGGAAGATGCCGTCGTCCGACTTTCCTTCCAGATATGCGGCTAGCCGCCGCGTAAGCTCCGATACGGAACCGGCGACGATCGCGAGCCGCTCTTCCATCGCTTCGCGCCCCGTCTGCAGCGTATAGGCGGCATCGGACAGCCGGTCTCCCGACAGGCCGCCCAGCGCGGACAACAGCCGCTCCGCCTGTTCGCGCAGCCGGTCTTCTTCCTTGGCCGAGAGCACGAACAGTCCTGGCCGAGCGGGGCTAATACAAGCCGCGTCTGTTGTTTCCGGGGGACGCCGCGGCACATATTCCTCCAGCACGAGGTGCGCGTTCGCCCCGCCGAAGCCAAAGCTGCTAATGCCGGCGCGGCGAGGGATAGGCTGACCGACGCGATCCGTCAACGCAGCCCACTCCTCCGTCTGCCGGACGATGTAGAACGGACTGCCGTCCAGCTGAATATACGGGTTGATCGTATCGCAATGCAGGCTCTTGACCCGCTTCTTGTGCTTCATCTGCAATAGCACCTTGACGACGCCCGCGACGCCGGCGGCCAGCTCCAGGTGGCCGACGTTGCTCTTCACCGAGCCCAAACCGCATGTCGGGCTTGCGACCGACGCGCCGCTATGCTGCGCATACAACTCCCGGAACGCCGATTTCAGCCCGTTGATCTCGATCGGATCGCCCAGCTCGGTCCCGGTGCCGTGCGTCTCGATATAGGTCACCGTGCGCGGGTCGATGCCCGATTGCGCGTAAGCGGTCACGAGCAGATCCGCCTGAGCTCTCGGATTCGGCGCGGTCAGCGAGCTGGCGCGTCCGCCGTGGTTGACGGCGGCGCCCCGGATAACCGCGTACACATGGTCGCCGTCTCGCTCCGCCGCGCTCAGCTTCTTCAGAACGAGCATCGCCGCCCCTTCGCTGCGCACGTAGCCGTCTGCCTTGGCCGAGAACGTCTTGCATCGGCCGTCCGGGCTCAGCATGCCCGCCTTGACGAAGCTCTCGTAGTAGTCCGGAGAGATCAGCGTATTCACGCCGCCGGCAAGCGCCAGGTCGCTAGCTCCGCTCTGGATCGCTTGCACCGCGCGGTAGATCGCCACCAGCGAGCTTGAGCAAGCGGTCTCGACCGGCTCGCTCGGGCCGTGGATGTTCAAGAAATAGCTCAGCCGGTTCGGACCGACCGACGCCATCGTGCCGGACGCGTAGTGGCCGTCGATCGGATGATCCGACTTCGCGATTAGCTCGTTGTAACCGTTGCTCATCATGCCGGCGAATACCGCCGTATTGCCGCCGGAGAGCGAGCGGGGATTGCAGCCCGCATCCTCGAGCGCCTTCCACGCCTGCATCAGCAGCATCCGCTGCTGCGGGTCCATCAGCTCCGCCTCCTTCGGCGAGATGCCGAAGAACAGCGGGTCGAACAGGTCGATGTCTTCGACGAAGCCTCCCCATCGCACCGCGCTCCCGCTTGTTTTCGCCGGATCGCCGCTCTTACGGAACCACGCTTCCCGATCGCGCGGCAGCTCGCCGATGCAATCCTTCCCTTCCAGCAAATTGCGCCAAAATTCATCGACGTCGCGCGCCATCGGAAAGACGCCGCTCATGCCGACGATGGCGACAAGCTCCTCTTCCGGGTTTGTCCGCGTCATCCCCGATTCCATCACGGCAGCGTCCGGTTCCGCGCGGAGCAACGCGCTCTCGCCCGACCGGAAACTCGCCTGCCGCTCGCCGGCCGATGTCGCGGAGCATGCTTCCGAATCAAGCCGCGTCGAAGCCGCCGCTTGACGCCCGGTATCCTCCGACAGTCGACGAGATAACGACTCCCCGCCCTGATCCGCTAGATAAGACGCGAGTCGGCCCAGCGTCGAGTAAGTAAAGAAATCGGCAGGCGTCAACCCGAACGCATAGATGCCGTTTAATTGCCTGGATAGCTGCAAATACAAAATAGAATCGAATCCGTACTCTCCCAGTTCCGTGTCGCCGTCCAGCATCGACCGATCGGCGTTCAGCAGCTCGGCAGCCGTGTCGAGCAAGAGATTCAGCACTCGCGTCTCCAGCGTTCCTTCCCGTTCCGACGCGAAGGACGTTGCGACTTTCGGCGCTTCCTCGTTGCCGGCCTGTCCGCCTTTATGGCCAGCCTGTTCGTCCCCTCGGACAGCCTTCTCGTGCTTATTACCAGCCAGTTCGTACTCGCGAGCATGCTGCGCCGCCCGAACCGCCTTCGGCAGCCAGTATCGCTCCCGCGCGAACGGATAAGCCGGCGGCCGCACGCCGCGCCAGGCGGTGCCTTCATAGAGCGGCTCCAGCAGCGCGCGAACTTCGCAGCCGGCTTCGTACAAGCCGGCCAACCTGCCGATGCCCCTCAGGTAACCATCCGTCCCTGCGGCGCCTGTCGCCAGCTTCGCCGCTAGATCGCGTCCTTCTTGCTCCAGCTCCGTCGTCCCGTCTTTCGGCTCGAGGGCCGACAGCCCGTAAGCCGCATCCGTGCCGGCATCGTGCTCCAGCCGGCGGCGAAGCTCCTCGAGATCGGCCGCGACGTATGCCTTGCGCGCTTGAAAATGCTCCCGTCCCATCGCCAGCGCCGCGCCGACCTGCTCCGGCGACCATCGCCCGGCTTCGCGCCCCAGCCAGCCGCCAAGGTCGCGGATCCGGCGCGCCAACGCCTCCGGCGTTTTGGCCGATAACGCGAACAGATAGGCTGGCCGACTAAGGCCCGTCAGCCCGGATGCCTCCGGCTCCGGCTGCTCCCGCAGCACGACATGCGCGTTCGTGCCGCCAGAGCCGAAGCTGCTGACGCCTGCGTAACGCAGCCGCCTGCCAGCCGGAAGCCGCCACTCCCGCACGCGATCCACGACGTAGAACGGACCGCCCTCCAAGTCGATCTCCCGATTTAACGCATTGAAATGCACGTTCGCGGGCAGCGTGCGGTTGCGGATCGCCAGCACCGCCTTGAGCAGGCCGGCCATACCCGCCGCCGCTTCCAAGTGGCCGATATTCGTCTTAATCGATCCGATGCCGCAATAAGCCTCCGCGACCGGCTCCGTCGTCTCGTCCGCGAACGCTTCGGTCAGTCCGCTCACTTCGATCGGATCGCCGAGCGGCGTTCCCGTCCCGTGCGCCTCCACGTAGCCGATCATCTCCGGCGATGCCCCGGCATCGAGCAGCGCGTCCTTGACCAGGGCCGCCTGCTGCGACGGATTCGGCACCGTCAGGCCGCTCGCATGACCGCCGTGGTTCACCGCCGTCCCTTCGAGAACGGCCAGAATCGAATCGCCGTCCGCTACCGCGCTTTCAAGCGGCTTGAGCAGCAGCATCGCGGCGCCTTCCCCGCGCGCGTAGCCGTCCGCGCCTTGGTCGAACGTGCGGCAGGCGCCTTCCTTGGAGAGCATGCCGGCCTTGTAATAGGAGACGGTATTCGACGCGTCGCACATGAGATGGACCGCCCCGACCAGCGCTTGGTCGCAATCGCCGCGCCGTATGGCGCGAACCGCCTCGTGGACGGCAACGAGCGAGCTCGAGCACGCGGTATCGATCAAGAGGCTTGGACCAAGCAGATCGTAATAGTACGAGATGCGGTTCGGAAGCATCGACATGGAGCTGCCCAGGCCGAAGCGGGCGTCCACTTCATCCGCCGACCGGCCGAGCAGCAAATGATAGTCCGAACCGCTGGCGCCGATATAGACGCCGGTGCGAGAGCCGGATAGCGCGCTCGGCGGATACCCCGCATGCTCGAGGCATTCCCAGCTCAGCTCCATCAGCATCCGCTGCTGCGGGTCCGTCCACTCCGCCGTGCTCGCCGGCATGCGGAAGAACGCCGGATCGAACTCGTCGATCCGGTCCAGGTAACCGCCGCGGTCGATGCCCTTGTTCTCGCCCGAAGGGTCGATCGACGACGGCCATTGCCACCGGTCCGACATCCCGGATATCGCGTCGCGTCCTTCGAGCAGCAGCTCCCATAGCGACTCCAAGTCGCGAACGCCGCCGGGCAGCCGGCAAGCTGCCCCGACGAGCGCGATGCCGCCTGCATCGCGTGCCGCAATATCATCCGAACGGGGAGCGTGAGATCGTCCGGTCGCCGCAGACATAGCCGCACCTTCGGACACGTCGCCGGCAAGGGGACTTCTTCCCGCTGCGGAGGCCTCGTTATTGACTGCGCTATCGCCGTTCCCGAAAGTTTCGGACGTCGCATGTTCCGAGCTCCCGCCGTTCACGGAAGCTTCGAACGCGGCCGAACTTCTTTGGGCAAGCCGCTCTTCCAGCCCCCCTTCACCCCGGTTCACCTCCGCCCAGTCCTCCTGCACGGCGGCGTGCTCGCTCAGATACTGCGCCATTTTATCGACCGTGCCGTACTTGAAGAAGAACGTCGTGCCGACCGCCACGCCGTACTTGGCGTTGATATGCTCGCTTAGTTCCAGCAGATCGGCCGAATCCAACCCCATGTCCATGAGCGGGACATTCGGCTCGCAGCCATCGGGGTCGCTTAACATCAGCTTGATCGTCGCCTCCAGAAACCGGCGGTAGGGCTGCGCGTCTCTCGCCTTCGCCGCCTGACCGTCAGCCGTCGCAGCCGACTGTTCCGCGATCGCCGCCTGCGCGCGCTCATACCGGCGCCGCGCGCGAAGATCGTAGCGCACCAGCACGCCGTTCCCTTCGTTCGCCGCGTCATGCGGCCGGTAGCCGGTCACGATTCCCGCGATTCGGGCGCCGTGCATCTCGTGAAACCGGAGCGTGGCGTCCTTCGGCAGTCCGAGCTGGTTGCGCGACTGTACATACTGCGAGTAGGCAAGCTCCGTTTGCTTGGCATAATCCCTGCACCGGGATACGCCGGCGGCTTCGCCGACTCCTCCCGTAACCGAAGCCAGCTGCAGCGCGAATTCGAGCAACTGGTCGCCGATGCCTTCGTTCTGCGCCTCTGGCAGCACTTGAATGCCGAGCAGCTGCACGACGCTTCCGCCAGGCTGATGCAGCGACTCTACGTCGTCGATGCAGGCGCGAAGCAGCAGGTCCGCGCTCGCGATCCGCTGGCTGTAGATCGATCCGACGATCCGCCCTTCTTTCACGACGACCAGCTGTCCCTTCGGATAGCGGGCGATTCTGGCGGCCAGCGTCTCTTTGGAGGCGCGAATGGACGCATCCCAGCATTGCCGCTCCAGCGCTTCGAGCGCGTCCAGATCCGCCGGCGATGCCGTACGGACGATATATCCGCGCGGCTCGAAGCGATTCAGCGTAATGCGCGCGTAGTTCAGCGTCTTCGGATATTTGCGCCCGTATTTCTCGTGCGGGAACAAACCCGCGGCCGCGGCGGCCAACAGGAATTGATCCGCCTCGACGAGCAGCTGTTGCGAGAACCGGTGGAACGCGTCGAAATGAAAACTTTCGCTTTTGCCGATTTGCCCTCGCAGCGCGGAGGGCTTTAAACTATGGACTTCCAACACAAGGAGACCGTGCTCCGAGACGACGTTCGACCATTTGCGCAGATGCTCGGTCAAGCTTTGGAACGCCTCCCCCGCAGGGAGTTCACGCCCGTCCGCCGCGACGAATATCCCTTCGTCCACGCCGTGCGAGACCGCTTCGTCCCCCGCGACAGGAGGCAAATAGATCCGGTCATGATCGAGGAATGAGCGCACGTGGAGAATTCGCTCCGGCTTGTCGATGCCGAGCGCCGCCAAATCCTCCATTAGCTTCGACGGATTGCCGATATCCCCGGTCAGCGTCAGCGGGTTCAGTCCTCTCAGCGTTTCCCTCGTCGCTTCCAGCGCCTTCTCGTTGTAGTCGATGCCGATCAGCCGCAGCGGATGGCGGTCCAGGTGCCGGCCCCGCAGCGACTTGGCGCAGATCATCTCGTAGAGCCGGTACAGCAGCGTGCCGTCGCCGCACCCCATATCCGCGATATAATCCGGCTGTTCGGCGAGCGGCTCCCGGTCGAAGATCGCCAGGACGGCCGCTTCCAGGTCCGCGAAGTATTTCTCGTGCTGAAAGCCGCTGCCGGTGACGTTCAGCGTCCGGTCGATGTGCGCCTCGTGCCCGTCGTCGCCGCGCCGGAATACCGCCTCGCAATCGCCGAAGATGACCTGATTCATTTGCCGCAGCATCGGTTTATACGAATAGAGGATTGCCGTGTTATACATGCGGTCGATCAAAAAACGTCCCAGCTCGGTCAGCTCGTCGACATGCGGTTTGCGCTCTAGCCATCCCTTAGCAATAAGCAAACCCGCAACCTCGTCTCGGACGCGGCCGGACAGCCCCGTCAGCAGCGCGTCCGGGTCGGAAGCGCGCCGGCTGTCCAGATCGGCCCGGCCCTTCAGCTGCGTGATCAGCGGAACGAACAGCATGCCGTCCAGAAATTCTCCGAGCAGCGGGTCGTCGATTCCCCAACCCGACGCCGCGCGCGATACCCAGTCCGCCAACGTCAGCGAAGGGTCTTCGCCTTCGATGTAGGCATGCATCGGGAAATCGAGCAGCTCGGCCATATCCCCTGGTATAAGCCGCTGCCGCTCCAGGTCTTCCGTGCCTACGTAACGGTCTTGATCGTCACGTTCCGCCCAGCCGAGCGACTCCAGCATCGCGAGGGCCGTCCGCAGATGACCGCCGTTCGCGCCGAGCCGCTCCGCCAGCGAAGCGAACGTAACCGGATGCCCGGCGCCCAGCAGCTCGAATAAGCCGTGCCGCCTGCATGCCAAAAGGACCGGGACGGCGATCAAGCCGTTCGCGTAGTTGTGCAAAATACTTAACAATCGGTTTCCCTCCCCATTCGATCTCTATCTATAGGCCGGTCATCGCGGCGAAACGCCGGTTCAGCCATTCTGCAGCTTCCCGCATGAGCAGCATCCCCAGCTGGTCGACATGACGGCTGCTCCATGCTTCGAATTCGGTTCCCCTCACCCATTGATTGAACGCCCCGAGCGCGGGACCGCAGAAAATTTGATAGTCCGTCCGCCAGTCCGGATCGCCCTTGAGCGCCTTGTCCGCGCATTCGTCCAAATACCATTTGAAGACGAGCGCCATCCTCGCCTTCGGGTCGCGCTCCGCCCTTGCGGTCTCCTCCCGCGTCGCCGACGCTGTCGCGGCCTCGAAAGCTTCACTGAAGCTTCGCTTCAAATATTTCGCCTGTATCGCCTCTCGCGTCTTCTCGTCGATCGACTCGAGCGATTCATGTTTCTCGTAGAGCTTGGCCAGCTTGTCCGCCCGGTACGGGAAAAACGTGCCGCGTCCGGCAACCTGCACCTTCGCGCCGTTCTCGAAGCCCGAAGCCGACGGGGCGTAAGCCATGTCTTGTACTTGCGCGCGCGTCAGCAGCTCCTTGACTTCGCCGCTTGCGGCCGCTTCCGCCGTGCACTGGTTAATCGAACCCGTCGCGATGAAATCCGCGCCGAGCATGAATGCGGCCGCGGCCGCTTCGGGCGTGCCGATGCCGCCCCCCGCCCCGACGCGTATCCGCTTGGCGTAACCGTATCGTCGCGACAGCTCGTCCCTCAGCCGAGCGATCGCGGGCAGCAGCACGGCCGTCGCGCCTTGGTCCGTATGACCGCCGGAATCCGACAATGCGATCACGTCGTCCGCGACGGGCAGACTCCGCAGCCCTTCCGCTTCGCCGGGCGCGATAAGCCCTTCGCGCAGCAGCTCCTGTATGATCACCCCGGGCGCCGGACTCATGAACGCTTCGGCGACCTCGGGTCTTGTGACCTTGGCGATGATCTTGTGCTTCTGCGTCCAACGTCCATTCTCATCCCGAAGCAACCCCTTCGCCTTGTACCAGACCAAGGCGCGGGTGACGGTCAAGAACGAAGACGCTTCGACCACGCTTACCCCGCGCTTCGCGTACAATCGGACGAGCGCCTCCTCCGCCGCGAAATCGCCGGGCTGGTGGAGCAAATTAAAGCCGTATGGCTCGCCTTCCCCAAGCCGGGATTGAATATCCGCGATCGCTTGGTCGACCTCGCTTAAACCAAGTCCACCGGCGCCGAAAATGCCGAGTATGCCTGCGCGGCCGCATTTGACGACAAACGAGGCGGAGGAGATGCCTTTGTACATGGCGCCTGCCATATAGGCGTACTTCAACCGGTAGTCCGCTTTGAAGGCCGGATCCCCCAGCGATTCCGCCGTAATGAGAGATGAGCGCGCATCGCGTGATCCCGACGTCCGCGCTTGTTCCGCTCTTGCCCGGTCTTCCCGCGCGATGGCGGCGGCCGTTTCCATACGCGCCGTGTATGCCGGGTCGTCCGCTGTTGCAGCAGCATGCGATGGCGGCCGATTCGCGTCGAAATCCTGTCTGATCGCCCTGACCAGCTTCGTCAGCACGTTCCCCGGACCCACCTCTTCCAAGACGGGATCGCCGCCTAATTCCAGCAGATAGCGAACGGAATCCGTCCACCGGACCGGGCTCGTCATCTGATCGCCAAGTCCCGCCTTGATCAGCTCCGTCTCGTACGGCTGCGCCTCCACGTTCGAGATCACGGTTATCGACGGCTCGCGGAACGCCAACGGCTGCATGAACCGCTCGAAGCTCTCCCTCGCTTCCTTCATGTACCGGGAGTGGAAAGGTCCGCTCACATTTAGAGGAATATACATGCCCGCGCCGGCCGACTCGAATAAGGACTGCGCGCGCGCAATATCGCTCTTCGGTCCCGATATGACGGTCTGCGTCGGCGAATTATAATTCGCGACATCGATCCCGCCCAGCTCCCTGTGCGCCAACACGTCGTGCACGCGGTCGAGCGGAAGCCCGATCACGGCGGCCATGGCGCCTTCCGGCGCCTCCGCCATTAAGGCTCCCCGGCGCTGCACGAGCCGCAGTCCCGTGCCGAAGTCGAATGCCCCCGCCGCGAACAAGGCCGAATATTCGCCCAAGCTGTGCCCCGCCGCAAAATCGGGGCGCCGCCCTGCCGTCTCGACCCGGCTTAAATAGGTCAACGCGTTCACGACATACAACGCGGGCTGCGTGTAAGCCGTGTTCGCCAATAGCCCGCGCGGATCGCGCAGGCACAGCTCTTCGATGGAATAACCCAAGATCGCGTCGGCCTCTTCGGTCAGCGCCTTGAAACGTCCGAACAATTCGCCGCCCATCCCTCTGTGCTGCGAGCCTTGCCCGGGAAACAAATAAACGAGCATGTTTCTCTCCCCCTAGCCCTTATTCCGCTGTCCAGCCATCCGATGCCCGAATCAACATTCCCGGTCTAACGAACCATGCTCGCCATCCCGCCACGTCCAATCGGGTTCCAGTAATCGATACAGGTCCGGCGGCTCATGCTCGCAATTGATCGGGAGCACAATCGACATCGCCGCCTCCCGGAACAACCACGAGAAGGCCCGGTATTGCGGGAAGTTCGCGAAACCGCCGACAATCCAGCGGCCGGCCCTCTCCACGCGGTCGATCTCATAGACGGACAGCGGCGTGGTCAGGCCGGTCCGCAAACATTTGGACAGCGACTCCTTCGCCGTCCACAGCAGCGTCGCGGCCTCGCGGAACGGTAGTCCCGCCGCCGTCGCCAATTCAAGCTCGCCGGGCATCAAATAAGATTTCACGAGCTCCGAACGCTCCTCGCTCAGCATCTCCTCGATATCGATCCCCGCCGGGACCATTTCGGGAAAAGCAAGACAAGCCGCCAGCCGGTCGGTATGCGAAATACTCACCTGACGGTTCGCAAGCTCCGGGTGAATCAGAACGGGCTGTTGGAACAAACCCGGTCTGATCAGCATGCGGTCGAGCGGAATAGTCGGCGCGATGCAGCCCGCGGCCAGCTTGGCGGCATGCCTGCCGAGCAGATATGCCGTCTTCCGCTTGTCAGCCTTCAATTGGTCCCAATACAGCCGCTCTTCCGGATGAAGGCTGGCCAGCAAGGGGCCCGCCGCCGGCCAAACCCCAGCCTTCGCCATGCAGATCGCGACGGCATTCTCGTCGCCGAACGAGAACAAGCGGGTATTAAGCGGCTTCTTGTCATTCGATGCGATTGCGTCTCACCTCTTGTCTATGTTTCCGTCCCATAAATCCGCTCTATGATCAGCCGAACAGGTCTATCGATTTAAGCCGATATGCCTCCCTGCCAAGATCTTCATACCATTGAACCAATTATAACGTAACGATAGAAGACCATCTATACAGAAACATGCGGGTCTGGTTATATACGGAAACTAACGTGTCGATATGGCGCAAATTTTCTCTTTTTGGTTATCTCCCATATATTCGCAGTTCGAACGGTTTTTCCTTTTTTCGACAGTAAACAAGCTGCCCGTGCGCCGCAAGGCGAAGCTTCTCGTGTTGCGTCTTGCAAGGAAACGACAAAGAACCGTCTCCGGCCGCGGCCAAAGAACGGTTCTTCCGTCCATCTTCCATCCATCTATTCCTCTGAATTCACGCAAAAAGTCGAACCGGGCCGCGATCGCGGATGCAGGCAACCGGCGAAACAGCGCGTCGCGCCCGCGACAACGATCCGCATATTCCGCCTGCCGCCCGCTTCTTATTCGAACCGCATGCGAATGCTGGCGATTTCCGAACGCGTCCCGATCCGGATCGGCGGCCCCCAGAAGCCGAATCCGCTCGTGACGATGGAATGCAGCTGCTCCTTCTCGACGTAACCCCAATCGTTCTCGTAGATGGCATCGGTGATCAGATTACCGGGGAATACCTGACCGCGGTGCGTATGGCCGGATACCACGAGTCCGATGCCCGCTTGCTGCGCGATATCCAGCTCATATGGCTGATGTTCGAGCAGGATGACGGGCCTCGTCATGTCGACGCCTTTCATTAATTCCGCCAACGGCTTCCGCTCGTGATCGCTGCGATCTTTGCGTCCGATCAGCGTAAGCTGTCCTTCGACGACCGCGGTCTCGTCGTAGAGCACTTGAATACCGCTAGCCTCCAGCGTCCCGATCAGTTCCTCCATCGTGCCGTCGTGCTTGTCGTGATTGCCAAGCGTGGCATAAACGCCGTAAGGCGCCTGCAAACCGGCCAAAATATCGCCGATCTTCTGATCGATGAACGGCCGAATGTCATCGTCGAACAAATCGCCGGGCAGCAAAATGAGATCGGGCTTAAGCGCATTCATCTCGTCCACCAAGCGCTGCGCGTGATCCTTTCCCGACAACAACCCGAAATGCGTATCCGCCGCCATCCCGATATGCAGCTTCTCTAGCGTAGAAGCCCCTTTCTCCATCTGGACATCGTACGTCCGCACGACGGGGCTGTAAGCGTTGAACGAACCGTAAGCCAGGAACGCCAGCAAGAGCGTCAGCGTAATGAAACCGGCCCATACTTGCGTCCCCCGTCTTGGCAGCCGGGTCAGCCGCAGCGCGATGACGGTCAGATGCGCGAGCGGCACGAGCAGCAGCAGCAAATAGAATACCGCCATCCAGTAGGCGCCGATAATTCCCAATATGCGCGCTTCCGAGATTCGTCCCACGATAAGCGAGCTCGCGGCAAGCGCGACGACGGCGCCGTACAACAGCTTGAATCTGCGGCTAGACGCGCCGGGACGCATCCAACGGAAGCCGCGCCAGCCAATATAATAGACCAGCCCGCCATACGACAGCAGGGCGATGAGTCCGATGACGATAAACATGCGCAATTCTCCTCGCGTTCGAATTTGGTTCGATACCTTCCATTTTACACAAACAAAAGGCCCGGAACACGGGCAGGCTCTGACGGTTATGTGAATAGCATGCCGATCGGCGGACAACAGCGGACAAGCCTCGGATGCGCAAAAAAAAGGCCGCTGCTGCCAGCGGCCGTTTCCACTTCGTTATTATCCGATCTTCACCAACTGCTTGCCGACGTTCTCGCCTTTGAACAAGCCGAGGAACGCCTTCGGCACGTTCTCGAAGCCCTCGACGATCGTCTCCTCGTACTTCAGTTGTCCCGCGGCCAGCCATTGCGCCAAGGCTGACGCGCCTTCCTGCATCCGGTCGGCGTAATCGCTCAGCACGAACCCTTTCATCAGCGATCTCGTCTTGATCAGCTTCGTCTGCACGCGCGGACCCGTATCGCCGTCCGTGACGTTGTAGGACGAAATCGCCCCGCAGACCGGGATGCGCGCGTAATCGTTCAGCAGCGTCATGACCGCGTCCGAGATCGCGCCTCCAACGTTGTCGAAGTAGACGTCCACGCCGCTTGGACATGCTTCCGCGAGCGCGGCCCGCATATCGGGTACCGTCTTGTAGTTAATGGCCGCGTCGAATCCGAGTTTGTCCGTGAGCAGCGCCGTCTTCTCGTCCGTGCCCGCGATGCCGACGACGCGCGCGCCGCGGATCTTCGCGATCTGGCCGACCATCATGCCGACCGCGCCGGCTGCTCCGGATACGACGACCGTCTCTCCGGCCTTCGGCTGTCCGATATCGAGCAAGCCGAAGTAAGCCGTAAGCCCCGTCAGGCCAAGCACGGACAAATACGCCGACAGCGGCGCGACGGTGCCGTCGATCCGGCGCACGGCCGAAGCATCGACGACGTTGTAAGTCTGCCAGCCGAGCATGCCGAGCACGTGGTCGCCAGGCTTCAACCCTTCCGCCTTGGAGGCGACGACTTCGCCGACCACGCCGCCGACGATGACCTCGTTCAAGCCGTACGGCTCGATATAGGATTTGGCATCGCTCATCCGGCCCCGCATGTAAGGATCAATCGACAAATAGATAGAACGGACGACGACTTGTCCTTCCCCCGGCTCGGCGACCGGTATCTCGCGGTACGCGAAGTTCGCGTCCGTCGGCAAGCCGACCGGGCGGCTCGCCAGCACGATTTGTTTGCTCGTCAATTGTTGCGTCATGTGTATGCAGCTCCTCATGTTGTTTAGAAAGTTATAACGGTCAGCTATAGGCTGTCCAGGAAGCCCGGCAGGAAAGTCTCGAACGTGTCCTCCCGCAAATAAGAGTATTTGTTCTGTCCGCTTCGGCTGAGGCGGATCAAGTCCGCTTCGTATAAAATTTTGAGATGATACGACACGTTGGACTTGTCCATGCCCATCATGTCGCCCAGCTCGCCGCACGTCGTATCGCGTTCATGACGGCGAAGGAAGCGGATCATCTCGATGCGCTTGGTTTCCGCCAACGCCTTGAATACTTTTACCCGTCTCTCATCGTCTTCTCTCGATAGTTTGATTGTCATTGAACTATCATACTCTTGGCATTGCCCTCCGTCAAATCCCCACTCTATTTATATCTAATTATAACCACTTATAACTAAACACTACTAAAAGTTGTAGGGATATGTTACCATGATGGACATATTCTTACGGGAGGCGTTATCCGAATGCGAATCAAATGGCTTGCTTCGCTTGCGGCCGTGTTGGCCCTGACATCCCTATTGGCGCAGGCCGTACCGGCCAATGCCGCGAAAACGAAGAAAACCGAGCTGCTCGTCTCGGCGGCGGCCAGTCTGAAGGACAGTCTCGGCGATATCGAGAAGCAGTACGAGAAGACGCACGCGAATATCGACCTGACCTTCAACTTCGGCTCCTCGGGTACTCTGCAGAAGCAGATCGAGCAAGGCGCGCCGGCCGACCTGTTCTTCTCGGCCGGGCAGAAACAGATGGACGCGCTGAAGAAGGAGGAGCTGGTCGATACCAGCGCGACGATCCTCCGCAACTCGCTCGTCATGATCGTCTCCTCGGATTCCGACCTCGCGTTCACGACCGTGAAGGAACTGACCGCCAAGTCGATCAAGAAAGTGGCGATCGGCCAGCCGGAATCGGTGCCCGCCGGCCAATACGCGAAGGAGACGTTGACGGCCCGCAAGACATGGGATGCGCTGCAAGACAAACTGGTATATGCCAAAGACGTGCGCCAAGTGCTAAACTATGTGGAGACCGGCAACGCGGACGCCGGCTTCGTCTACCGGACCGACGCGTTGACGTCGAGGAAGGCGCGCATCGCGATCAACGTCGACGCCCGCGCGCACGCGCCGATCGTCTATCCGGCCGGCATCGTGAAGGCGACGGAGCACCCCGCGGAAGCGAAAGCGTTCTTCGCGTATCTGAAAACGAAGGAAGCCGCTGCCGTCTTCGCGAAATATGGATTCATAACGGACTAATTTCTACATAGACGGGACTGAAACGGCTTGGACTGGAACACCTTCTTCGAACCGATCGCGCTGTCGATCCAAATCTCGATCGCGGCGAGCATCGCGGTCTTCTTCATCGCGCTGGCCGCCTCTTGGCGGATGGCTCGCGCCCGCTTCGCCGGCAAAAGCCTCGTGGAGACGCTGCTCCTGCTGCCGCTCGTGCTGCCGCCGACGGTCGTCGGACTGATCCTGCTCGTCCTGCTCGGCCGGCGAAGCTGGATCGGCCAAGCGTACGAAGCGCTGTTCGGGGGCCCGATCATCTTCACGTGGGGAGCGGCCGCGATCGCGGCCGTCGTCGTCGCCTTCCCGCTCGCGTACCGGGCGATGAAGACCGGCTTCGAGAGCGTCGACGGCGACCTCGAGGATTCGGCCCGGGCGATGGGCGCGACCGAATGGCAGGTGTTCCGCTACATCTCGGTCCCGCTCGCCGGCCGCGCCTTGACGTCGGCGTACATCCTCGGCTTCTGCCGAGGGCTCGGCGAATTCGGCGCCACGCTCATGATCGCCGGCAACATCCCCGGCAAGACGCAGACGATTCCGACCGCGATCTACGTGGCGGCGGACGGAGGCGGCATGACGATGGCCTGGGCATGGTCCGGTGCGATACTGCTGCTGTCTTTCCTTATGCTGCTGCTCTCGAACCGGGTCGTTCGGGAGCCCGACTAAACCAAAGGGCGAGCCCCGCCGATCGGCGAAGCTCACCCTTTGTCGTTCATTGGCGTCCATATTCATCGCACATGCTCCATCCATGCGCCGACGTGCCGCCGATCTCCGATCGCCGCGGCGACGCAATGGTACCGCCCTCCGAGGGCGACTGATTCGGTCGCGACCCGCCGCTTCCCATTGCTCATGCATATTCCGACATCGGGTCGGCAGCCGCCCCGCCTGCGATATCCGCGATCGCGCGATATAGGTTCGGCGGAAACTCCGCCAGTCGGTGGCACAGATACAAATACCACTCCTCGCCGTAGATCGCATAGACGCGGACCGGATAACCCGATGCCTTCAACTTCCCGGCCAGATCGGGACGAATGCCATACAGCAGCTCGAATTCGAGCCTATGGCGTGCCCAACCGCGCGAGACGATCGCCTCAATGAGCGCTTCGTCATGCGTGGCGACCGATACGCGCCGTCCTTGGGCAAGCGCGGACTCGACAAGCGACAGGTACCGTTCATTCAGAGCCGCCGAGCGGCCGATCGCCGCTTCCCGCGGTTCTTCATAGGCGCCCTTGACGAGGCGCACGGGTCCGCCAATCCCTGCAAGGCCCGCCAAATCGCCTGGCGTCCGGTTCAAGTATGCCTGGAGCGTAATCCCGATGCCCGGCTCCTCCGCGGCCGCTCGCTTGTAGACAGCCAGAATACGATCCGTCTTGGCGGATTCCTCCATGCTGACGAACGGCTCGATGCCCGTCTCGCGGGCTTGCCTGGATAACCGCAGCAGCTGCGCGAACGCCAACTCGTCGTCCACGGCCAAGCCGATATGCGACAGATCGAACGAGGCGCGCGCGGCCGCGCCGAGCTCGCCCAGCTCCGCGATTAGCGCCGCCATCTCTTCCGCGGCCGCCATGCACGCCTCGGCATCCGTCGTGTTCTCGCCGATATATTCGAGCGAGATCGCGTATTCTTGAGCCAGCAGCCTTCGGCCGGCTTCAATGCCGTCCTTGCGCGATGCGCCGGCGACGTAACGCGCGGCCGCGCGGCTCAGAAGCCCGTTCAGCGCGGGCGTTCGCTCGACATGCGCCTTCAGATCCTGCCTTCTGGCGATCCGCTTCAACGCTTCCGTCGCTTGACGTTCCCAATCTACGGTTTGATTCATGGCAACCACTCCTTTGCTTCTATACCGTTCAAGGTACAGGAAGAAAGGATCGCCGTATTGTACAAAATTGCGCGTTAACGGGATACCGCGTATTTCCCCGGCGTGGCGCCGACGATCCGGGCGAATGCCCGGGAGAAATGGCTCTGGTCGTAAAAGCCCGTCTCGGCCGCGATATCCGCGATCGGACGGCGTTTCGCCAGCTCCGCCTTGGCGTGATTAATCCGCAGCAAGTTCTGGTAGGCGTGCGGCGGCAGATGACACTCCCGCTTGAATAGCCGAATGAGGTGAAAGCGGCTGATGCCCGTGGCTCCCTCTAGCTGTTCCAGCGTGACCCGGTCCATGTAATGCGTCTGCAAATAGTCCCTCACCCGCTCCGCGTGCTTACGCTCCCCGAGCGGACGCCGCGCATGTCCGCGGTCGCCTCGGCCGTAACCGGACAACGTCTGAACCAGTCCGATCAACGCCGTCTCCGCCTCGAGAGGAGTACCCTTGCCGGATATGGCGTCCATCGCGTCCCGAATCAGCGCCGCGCATGCCGCGTTCTTCCCGTCTCCGGGCAAGTACGGCATATCGAGCCGGTCCGCCTCGCCGCCCTCCGATAGCATCATCCACTCCGGACGGATGAACAGCATGCTATAGGTCCAATCCGCATCCGATTCGGGCTGGCAGGCATGCAGCATAAGCGGCGGAAAACTGATGACGCGCCCCTTCTCGACCTGATGCACGGCCCCGTCGCACCAGGCTCGAGTTCGGCCCGAGTCGATCAAGCCGACCGAATACTCCTCGTGAAAATGCTTCCGGTAAGCCAAATCGCCGCGCGTGCAGCGCTTGCCTTCGAGGAAAGGCAGCGCCTCGTCGCGGTAAAATGCAACCTCCGCCATGCGAAAGCCCCCTTCGCCGTATGTTGAAACGCCCCGCGCCTAGGCGGGCAGCTCCTTCGAATCTTTTCGTCCCGACCGCCTCGATTTCCTGCCGGCCCGATTACTCCGGCTGCTTATACCGATCCAGCGCCTGCTGGTGAATGTCGATCGCCCGGCCGATATTTAGCGCGCGCAGCTCCAGAGCGAACGAATCGAACCTCTCCAGCGGCTCGATGCCGAGGATGATTTTCAGCGAGAAATCGTCCACGAGCGTGGATGCCTCCTGCATGATCGCCGCCAGTTCGGCGCTCTCCTTCTCCGTCTTCGGCGTCGCGGGGAGGGTATGCTCCGACGCATCCGTGCGCGCCCACACCCGGATCGCCTCCTGCTGCTCCGGCATCGCGTAATATTGTTCCATGTAGCGGACGTCCTGCACGAACGGGCCGAAATAACTCGCCCGCGTGTACAACGCCAGCGCCTGGGAAGGCGCCAATCCATCGGGATTGCGCAGAATGAGATCCGTGTAGGTCGGGTAGCCGTCCTTCATCTCGTACGTCAGTCCCTCCGTGCCGAAATTGAACAGCATATGTCCCTCCGGTCCGTAGCCGTAATCGAGCAGGCGCACGGCCGCTTCGGCATTCTTGCTCGACGCGGCGATCGCGACGCCGCCGCTCGCGCCGACGGAAGGCGCGCGCTGGCCGAACTTCGGCTTCTCCCCTTTGCGCAGCACCGGATACGGCGCCGCGACCAGCTTCGCGTTCGGATCCTGCTGACGCAGCCCTGGCAACCAAGTGCCGATGCCCGCCCCCGCGTTCCAGATGCTCGCCCCGCTGCGGCCCGTCTGCATGCTCACGTCTTGCGTAACAGAATCGACGGCCGCGAAATTCCGGTCGATCAGCCCTTCGGCATACCAGTCGCGGAAGAGAGCGAGGAAGTCCTTGTACCCCTGCCCCAGCGGCCCGTATTTCACGCGGTCATCGTCGACGTAGAATCCTTTCTTCACGCCGAACGCGCCGACGAAGCCGCCGTTCTCGATGCCGTTCAGCGGATTCGGCATGCCGAGGAAGGTCAGCGGCGCGTCCGCGCCCTTACGCGCCTTGAATGCCTGGAGCGCCTCGTGCCATTCGTCGATCGTCTGCGGCACCGGAAGCCCCAGCTCGTCGAGCCAGTCTTTACGGATAATCGGTCCTTGGTAGGTGCGAAGCCGCTCGTCTCGCTGCACGAACGGGAACGCGTAATAGCTCCCGTCCGCCGTCCGGATCTGCTTGTCGATGTCGGGGTGCTCGGCCAGATAGCGGCGCAAATTCGGGGCGTAGCGTTCGATCAGGTCGTTCAGGCGCAAAATATGCCCGTCCCGGATCGCCTTCTCCGGTCCGCCGGGGTAGTTGATCCACTCGTGTTCGATCATGTCCGGCAGCTGGCCCGAGGCGAGCAGCACGTTGATCGCTTCCTTCGACTGGTTGCCGGGCGGCCGGAGGAACGCGATCTTGACGCCGGTCTGCTTCTGCCACTCCAGAAAGAACGGCACGTCCCGAAAGTCGGACCGGATGCCGGCCGCGTTGCCGTTCATCTCTGCCCAATACGTCAGAGGCGCGCCTCCCTCGCCGCCCGCTTCGGCCGCATGATCGCCGCCTTCCGCGTCGGCCCCCGGACCGGATGCCGTTCCGCCGGCGCACGATGCCAGCAGCAACAATGACAGAATTGCCGCCGCCAGCGACAACGCGAATGCGTTCCTCCAACTTCTCCCCCGCATAGCCGATCGGCTCCTCCCTAGTAAATCTCCTTGTATTTGCCCGGCGTGACGCCCTCGTATTTTTTGAACACCCGGATGAACGTCGCGGCGTCGTTGTAGCCCACCATGCGCGAAATTTCCGTGATCGACTCCCTCTTGACGCGGATCATCGCCTTCGCCTGGGCGATCCGGGTTTTGTGAATGTAATCGAGCAGTCCTTCGCCGGTCTGGTTCTTGAACAGCCGCGACAGGTAACTGCCCTTCAAATCGAACGCGTCGCCGATGCCGTTCACGTTCAAATTCGCGTCCGTGTAATGATCCTCGATATAGCGGGCGACCTGAGCGGTCAGGTCGCGCAGCGAATCGTCCCGCTCCTGCGACACGTTGGCGGCGCGCTTCGCCTCCGCGAAAGCGCATACATCTTGCAGCAGCGCTTGGAGCTCCGTGCGCATCTCCTGGATCGTATCGCAGACGAGAATCCGATCCATCCGGAGCGGATCGTCCGCCAGCGGGCCGCCGCCCGACTCGCCCAGCTCGTTGACCGCCTTGACCATCGTGCCGACGAGATTGAACATGAGACAGCGCGCCAGCGTCAGCGGCATGCGCGGCTGATCGAAGTTGCGGCTCGTAATCTCGTCCATGTACGCGGAAGCCTGGCACCGGTCGCCGACCTTGATGAAGTTGATCAGCTGCTGCTCGACCGCGAGCGGATAATAATACCCCGTCTGTCCGCCGCCGGCCGGACTGATGTGGATGTCCTCGTACGCGATAATGCCTTTCTTGCCAAGCACCATCTTGTACTCCATCGCGTCCACCGCTTCCCGGTAAGCGTCCGCAATGCCCGGCAGCGCCGCGTGCACGCCGCTTAGCGAGATCGTCATCTCCATCTCATACCGCCGCAGAAAGCTCTGCGCCTCGGCCGCGATGCTCCTGAGATCCACGCCGGCATCGCCCGCGTCCGGACGGAGATTAACGAGACAGACCATCATATCGTCCGCTTCCGCCATATAGCCGGCATGGCCATGCCGACCGGCCAGCTCCTCGACGACGTTGGCGATAATGAACGGAATAAGCCTTCTCCGCTCGCTCGCGTCAATGCCCGGCAGCTTCGCGTCCAGCTCCGCCTCGTTCTCGAGCATGAACAACAGGACGGCGTAATCGTCGGACAGCATCGTCATGCGGAAGGAGCGGAACGCTTCCTCGTAGGGCACGGGCGTGTCTATCCGACCCTTGAGGAGCCGGTTGATCATGTTCGAACGCAGCGCGTGCTGATGCTTCAGCAGCTGGCTGGCGATCTCGTCCTTCTCGCTTCGGGCGCGCAGGATCGCGCGATGAATCATCCGCAGCTCGTTGGCGTCCTCCCGCTCCGGCGCTGCGCTCCGCCCGCCGAGCAGTCGGATCAGCTCCTGGATCGGCGAATAATTGCGGCGCATGAAAAACCAGGTCAGGACGCCCGCCCCGATAACGCTGATCAGCATGCTGACATACGTGAACCGGCGGACATATTCGGCTTTCTTCCAATAAAGTCCGGCCGGCAGAATGAGCGCGTATTTCAAATCCGACACGTCCGATTCGATGGTGAACAGCTCGGAATCCCCCGTACGCGAGGAAGCGAGCTTAACGCGACTACCATCCATGAACAGGGCCAGCTCAGGCGCGTCCGGACGACTCTGGAGCAGGATGTTGTCGTCTTCGTTCAGAATGAGCAAGAGCCCGCCGCTGAAACCGGAGATGCTCTCGATCCCGCCCAGGAATCTAGCCGCGTCGGCCATGACGACGACCGTCCCGGTCCCTCGTCCGCTCAGATCGTTCGGCAGGGTGGCAATGTAAGCGATCGAGGATTGCGACGGTTTCGCGTACAGATGAGGCAGAACGGCGAATCGGCTGCCGCCCCGCTGTCCGACCGCCTGCGACCACTGCTCGAACGTCATCGCCCCCGTGTCGTGCACCGTTCGGAAGGCCGTCTTCATATCCCGTATGTTGCCCGGCCGCAGAACGGAAGCGCCTTCATTCCACACCACGTAAAATTCGTCGATCGTCGCGTACGACGTCTTGTAGAAGCGCAGCGCCTTGGCGACCTCGTAGGCGCCGAACGGCGTTTCCTTCGCCGGCATGTTCGTGTACATGAGCTGGCGCAGCTTCTCGTTCCACGTCATCTCCATGCTTAGCCGCTTCATCAGATCGACCTGGTTGTCGATCGTATAGCGCATCTGCTTGAGAAGCGAATCGTTGGCGCGGTGAATCTCGCTCTTGAGAGCACCGCTCGCCTGCCCGTAAATGACGAGGCTGATGAGGATCGGGACGAAGAGCACCGCGCTGTACGAAAGCAGCCACGCGACGATGATGCTTTTGCGTTTGTGCCATAACGATCGGATTGTCGGCAAGCGCTTATCCCCCCGGTTGCAAAATGGTGGTTACGGTCATTCCGCGCAAGGATCGCCGGTCGGAACGTCGGACATCCGCCTGCGCTAGAGACCTTCATTATACCGGGTTATGTCCCGCTCCCGGAATGGCTAAAAGTCGCAAATCGATTGATCAAATCGCCACTTAATCCGGATATCGCTCACTTTTTGCGAACGCGAAAGGCCCGATGGAACCGCTGGATGCGTCCGATCGGGCTAAAACTGGCTGATATGGGGGAGATGAGGAGAATGCGTCTGGATGGCGCTCAGGATAGCATATTGCTTGGCGTACGGCATGGCATCTTGCCGAGCGTCGCCCTACCCTTTTAGCGACCCGACCATGACGCCTTTGACGAAGAAGCGCTGCACGAACGGATAAATGCACAGGATCGGCACGGTGGCGACCATGATCGTCGCGTATTTGATCGTCTCGCCGATCTGGAACCGGTCGCTTGCGGACGCGCCGGCCGCCATGCTGTCGGTTGAGTTGGCGATCAGAATTTCGCGCAGCACTAGCTGCAGCGGGAACAGCTCCCGGCTCTTGATGAAGATCGACGCGTAGAACCAGCCGTTCCACTTGTCCACCGCATAGTAGAGGATCATGACGGCGATGACCGGCATGGACAGCGGAATAATGATGCGGAACAGGATGGTGAAATGGTTCGCCCCGTCGATTTTGGCCGATTCCTCCAGACTGTCCGGGATGCCCATGAACGCGGTGCGCATGATGATCAGGTTGAACGTGCTGACGGCGAACGGAATGATCGTCGACCAGAGCGAATCGAGCAGGCCGACGCCCTTCACGACGAGGTACAGCGGGATGAGGCCGCCGCCGAAGAACATCGTGAACACGATGAAAAACATGAAGGCGTTGTTCCACATGACGTTCTTGCGGGAAAGTACGTACGCGCCGAGCGACGTCATGACCAGGTTGACGAGCACGCCGGCGATGACGATGAACAGCGTGTTGCGGTAGCCGATGGCGATGCCCGGATTGGCCAGCACGCTCTTGTATGCCTCTAAGCTGAATCCGAGCGGCTTCCAGAGAATGCCTTTGTTCACGATCAACTGCCCGGCGTCGCTGAACGAGGCGAACAGCACGTAGAGCAGCGGATACAGCGTCGCCACGACAAGCAGCGTCAGTATTGCATAGATGACGACGTCGAAGGCTCGATCGAAAAATGTTTGCATGAATTCACCCCTACCAAAGACTGCTTTTGCTCACCCGCCGGCTGATGGCGTTCGCGGTGACGAGCAGCACGAGATTGATGACGGAATTGAACAAGCCGACCGCGGAGCTGTAGCTCCAACCGAACTCCAAGAGCCCTTTGCGATAGACGAAGGAGGAGATGACGTCGGCCGTTTCGTAGGTGATCGGGTTGTAGAGCAGAATGATTTTCTCGAAGCCGACGTTGAGCAGGTTGCCCATCCGCAAAATAAGCATGATCGCGATCGTCGGCATGATCCCGGGCAGCGTGATGTAGACGATTTGCTTAAGCCGGCTCGCTCCATCCATCCGCGCCGCTTCGTACTGTTCCTGGTCGATGCTCATAAGCGCGGCGATGTAGATGATCGACTCCCAGCCGATCCGCTGCCAGATTTCCGACAGAATATAGATCGGGCGGAACAATCCCGGCTTCTGCAGCATCGCCTGTCCGTCGTAGCCAAGCCAGACGAAGATTTGGTTGATCAGACCGTCGGCGTTCGTGAAGTCCGTGATAATGCCGCAGATGACGACGAGCGAGATGAAGTAGGGCATGTACGTGATCGTCTGCACGGCGCGCTTGAACGCCCGGCCCCGCACCTCGTTGATGAGCAAGGCGAGAATGATCGGCGCCGGGAACTCGAACAGCAGCGAGTACAGGCTGATGAGCAGCGTATTCTTGAGTATGCGCCAGAAGTAATAGCTGTTGAAGAAATCGGCGAAATGCTTCAGCCCGACCCAGTCGCTGCCGAGGATGCCCTTCATCGGCGAGTAGTTCTTGAAGGCGATGACCGCCCCGTACATCGGCACGTAATGGAACACGATGTAATAGACGAGGACAGGCAGCATCATCAGATATAAATATTTGTTCAGCAGGAAATCCCGGACGAAGCGGTGTTTGAACGTTTGTGAATTGGCCATCACGGCGTAGCGCTCACCTCTTTTCAAATCGGGAGTCGGGAAGAACCGGCTTATCGCAGACTTGCGGATGACGTCCAGGCCGATTCTTCTCCTGCTCCGCTAGCTTACCGGCTGTTGTACCGCCCGAGCGCCGCGGTCTGGATTTCGATGGCGCGCGCCAGGTTCAGCGACTTCATTTTGTCCAAATAATTCTCGTAGGCGTCGACCGGCTCGGTGCCGAGGATGATTTTGAGCGTCATCTCGTCCACGAGCGTGTCGATGTCGTTCATGATGGCCGCGTATTCGGAGCTCTCCTCCGGCGTCGGCGTAATCGGCGGCAGCTGGTATTTCGCCGCGTCCGTCTTCGCCCACACGTTGATCGCGTCGCGCTGCGTCTGCAGGGCGAAGAATTGCTCGGCGTACCGTTTGTCCTGGATGAACGGGCCGTTGTAGCTGCCGCGCGCATACGTCGAGATCATTTGCGCCGGCGCGAGTTTATCCGGATTGTTCAAAATCATGTCCGTGTACGTCGGATAGCCGTCCACCATATTGTAGCTGACGCCCTCGGTGCCGAAGTTGAAGAACATCCGGCCTTCCTCGCCGTAGCCGTAGTCGAGCAAACGGACCGCCAGCTCGGGATCCTTCGCCGACGACGTGATCGCGACCGTGCCTTCGGACGAATACGCCTGATTGCGCTGGCCGAATTTGGGCGTCTCCCCTTTGTTCAGCACCGGATACGGAGCGGCGATGAGCACGGCCTTCGGATCGTTCGCCGCCACCAGCGGCTGCCACTTGCCGATGCCCGCGCCCGCGTTGCCGATCGTCGCGCCGGTCGCGCCGGAGGCGATGTTGCCGTCGAGCGCTTTCGTATCGATCGTCGCCGCGTTTTTGTCGATCAGACCTTCCTTATACCAGCCTTGGAACAGGCGGAGGTATTCCTTGAAGCCCGGCTCGGCCGGCCCGAATTTGACCTTGCCGTCCTCCTGGTAGAACCCGCGGCTGACGCCGTACGCGCCGATGAACGCCCCGTTGCCGGATTCGTTGAAGAACCTCGGCTTGCTGGAGAAGGACAGCGGCGCCGCGGCGCCTTTCTTCTCCTTGAACGCCCGCAGCATCGCCGTCCAGTCGTCGATCGTCTCCGGCACCGGCAGTCCGAGCTCGTCGAGCCAGTCTTTCCGAAGGATCGGCCCCTGGAAGACGCGTAAATATTCGTCGCCGCGGATGAACGGGAAGGCATAATAGCTGCCGCTGTCGGTCTTGACCATCTTGTCGATGTCGGGATTGTCCTGCAGGAATTTCTTCAGGTTCGGCGCGTGCTTGTCGATCAGGTCGTTCAGCTTGATGATGTAGCCGTCGCCGATTGCCTTCTCCGGTCCGCCCGGGAACGAGAGGAAGTTGAATTCGAGCATGTCCGGCAGGTCGCCCGAGGCGAGCAGCACGTTCAGCGCTTCCTTCGCCTGTCCGGTCGGCGGCGCGATGAAGCTCAGCTTCACGCCGGTCTTCTTCTGCCAATCCTGGAAGAACGGGACTTCGTCGTGCGTCGCCTTGAGACCGATCAGGTTGGCGCTAATCTCGCTCCAATAAGTAAGCGTCTTATCGGTCTGGATCGGATAGGTCGTCCCTTCGGGCGCCGTCTGGTTATTGCCCGCGGCTGCGTCGTTCGCCGGCTTGTTGGTATTGTTCGCTGCGCCGCCGTTTGCGCCGCCGTTGTTGCCTCCGTTCCCGCCGTTCGAGCACGCCGCGAGCAGCGAGCCGGCCAACAGGAGGAGGACGCCGGTTTTCAGCACGTGTATCATCTGTATTCAACCCTCTCCGATAAAGTCTGTCGTGAGTCATGCCCCACGCCTTCAGACTAACGGGTCCGGCCGCGCTGCCGATATGCGCAAAAACGTCAATGGCATGCCGATTTCGCGCGGCGGCGAGTGACGAAATCGACAATCGGGTTGATCTGGGGGCGGAAAGCGGGCTGAGGTTAGTGGTGCGGCCATGGATATAGTCGGCTGGGTACCGCTACTGCGACGCGACTGGCCGCAACGAGCTCCGATAGTCCGCTGGGCACCACGATTGCTACTCGTAGCCCTCGCCGGACTTCAAAAATTGGCAACACCTAACTAGCGTGACTCGGACACACGCAACGAACGCCGTCCAATGGACATTTCCCAACAAAGAAAAATGCCGGGGCTCTCAACCCCGACATTACGCTAACCTTATTTCGCCTCGTGCGCCCAAATTTCCACGATGCTGTTCCAGCCGTTCAGCTCGTTGCCGTAGCCGACGAACTTGATGTACTTCGCCTTCAACGGAGCGGCGAAGTCGAACCGCTCCGCCGCGTTCGGATTCGGCTTGCCGCTCGCCGCGCCTGCCAGCGCTTTCACGTAATGCACGCCGTCCTCGGACACTTCCACGTCGAACGCGCTGGAGCGTTGATGGCCGTTATAGAATAAGATGCTGACGCCGTCGATCGGCCGAGCCTTCTCGAGCTCGAGCACCAAATATTGCCCGTCGCCTTCCGCCGACCATCGGGACGCCGGGTCCCGGTCGATCGCGTTGGCCGGCACGTTGCCGTCATCTGCGCTCGCGGTCGCGCCGCGGATCGCCGCCAGCTTCCCTTCCGGCTCCGGCATCGGCTCCACCACCTGCACGGTTAACGTCCCGCTTATCGTGACGCCGTTCAGCTTCGCGGTCGCCGTAATCGTCGCCGTCCCGGTCCGTTTCGCTTTGAAGACGTCGCCCCGCGCGATGCTGCCAAGCCGCTTGTCGACGACCTCGTACTTAACGCGAACGCCCGACTGCGCCGGATCGACGATCTCCCCGTTGTGCAGCGTGATCCGCGTCTGCAGCTTGCCCTCGTTCCCCGCGCTGATCGCGTCGCCGGCCGCGCGCCAGCCGCGCTCCGACCGGTCGGGCCAGACCGCGATGCTCTTCGGTAGCACCGGATTCGCCGCGACTTCGAACGAGACGGCGTACGTCTTCGACGTCCCGCCATGCGTGATCCGGATCGCTCCCGTGCCATTGGGCCCCTCCGGCTGTTCGATCTCAACGGAAGCGCCGGCCGCAAGCGGGGCGGCCGAAATTACCGGCGCCGTCTTCGTCCCGAACGGCAGCGTCACCGCGTACGACGTCTTCAAGAATTGCATGCCATCCACCGGCTCCCCGTCCACGAGCAGCGCAGACAGCCCAAGCCCTAGCTCCTGCGTTCTCCGCGCGAATTGATCGGCGAACAGGCTCGCCGGCGACAATCGATCGCCTTCGCCGACGCCCTCGGCCATATCGAACGGCTTCGTATCCGCCTCCGGAATCGAGCCCGCGATCTGCGTGTTGACTCCGCTGACGGGTCCTCTCGTCCCGATGACATAGCCGTTGCCGAACTGCTCGGATTCGACGATAACGCCGGGCTTGCTCTTGTGCGCGACCAAGCCGTTCGTGTTCCAGAACACGCTCTGCGTCGTGACGACGCCGTGCCGGTTGGTCGGCGAGGAGCCGTAGTCCCGCGTGATCGCGGAGATGGCGTCGCCGCTGAGCGTCATGTTGTCGATGAGATTGGCCATGCTGAGATACATATGGAAGTCGGTCAGCAGCGACGAATTCTCGGCGTAGACGTCGTGCATGACGTTGCCGTTGGCCGAGAAGTTCGCGAACGTGAAGCTGTGCCGCGCTCCGACCGCCTTGCTGCGCGCAATAAGATTGTCGTTGCCGATCAACTGGTACAAATATCCGTTGCCGTTCGCCCCGCGGTACTGCGGATACGCCATCGAGACGTTGTCGACGGTAACGTTCTTCGCCCGGTCGAGAATGATGCCTTTGGACAAAATGTGGTACGTCTCGTTGCCTGCCGGCTTATACGTGCTCACGTCCCGAATCCAGCTGTCGGCCGCGCCGATGACGTTGATCGCCTTGGCGTTGTCCGTCTCGTAGCCAGCGGTGCCTTCGACTTTGAAGTCATCCTCGCCAAGGCCGCTCTTCGGATTCTGGGCGTTCGCGATGGAGAAGTCTTCAAGCCCCACCTCGGATACCGGCGGCTGCGTCTTCGTGATCAGGACGTTATCCCGCGTCTTCAGCGGATACCGGGTCGGGATGTCGACGGTCACGGTGCGATGAACGGGATCGACCGCGACGATCCTACGGTAGAAGATCGGCTCGACTTTGCCAAGGCGCGACGCCCACTTATTGTGCATCCCCAACTCCGCCAGGAATTCTTCCGTCGTCTCGAACGTGACCATGACGTAATCCCCGATCGCGAAGCCCGTCGCATCCTCCACCGGCAGGAGCGACGACGGCTCCAAGGCGGAACGGCGCAGCTTCGTCGATACCGGGGTTTTGACCCAATCGCCGCCCCCGACGCGAATAATGTCCTTCTGCTTCATGTAGGTCGCCGCGTTGTACAAGAACGTCTTGCCTTCGCCTGCGCCCTTCAACACAATGCCGCTAGACCGTATTCCCAGCGCGTAAGCCCGCCCCTCCGGCGGGCTTAGCCGATACGTCCCTGCCGGTAAATAGACGACTCCTCCGCCATGCGCGGCCGTCTCGTCGATGGCGCGCTGGATCGCGTCCGTGGCGTCCGTCTGTCCGCTCGGATCGGCGTTATACGGCGCCTTCGTCACATCGACGCCAGCCGCCGAGTCGACGGTCGGCAGGGGCTTCTCTCCCCGATGATAACCGGCGTAAGAGAAGTCGTGCACGAACCTCCCTTCCCCATCCTCCCAACCCGGATACCAGTCCGACGGATAAAGCCGGCTTCGCCCGTCCGCGCCAAGCGGCAACTCCCCGGCGGCCGTCACGCTCGCCTCCTCCGCGGCATGGGCGGCTTGATCTCCGGCAGCGGGCAGCATCGCGCCGAAACCGAGACAGATGGCAGCCAGCAAGGGCAGCGCTTTTCCCTTCATATTAACTTCCTCCTCCTGTATTTAGTAGCGATTGCATCGGCAAACCACGCCCAGCCGGTCCCCCTTTCCGATTGCGATAGCCCAGCCCCATTAGTATGGAACGAGTTGGAAGCCATTGGATATGGGCAAAACGCGCGTTGCGATTGACGGAAACGTCGCGGGTTGGTTCACGGATCGACCAAAATGAAAACCGGATCGACGATTCGCCCAATGACGCGCGTAGACGGGAGATTGGAGACATTCGCCATCGCTTCCCGGCCATCGGTCGCCGCGGCATAGGCTTGTCCACGGTGTGTCAGCCCTCCAAGTCAAAAAAAGAAAGCCGCCGAGCAAGCTCGAACGGCTTCTAATCGCGCGAGGAGCCGCAGCTCCCGGTTCTTAGTTAGTTGGGCAAGGAACCGCCTCGGCATCCTATGCCGAGGCCTCACTGCGGGTCATGTTAAGCCTTCCATCGCGCCAGCGCGCTCCGACGCCCCTACGCTTTGCGATCCGCGATTTTCCGATATTCCTGCGTGACGCCGAGCACAATGCTCCCCTGCAGATAAAACGTATCGTTCGCCCGCCACGTATGGGTCTTTTTGTCGCCGCGGCGCATGTAGACGTAGTTGAACGGCGAGGTTGCGTACGCTTTGAACCCCTTCTTCTCGCACTCGAAAAGAAACGTGGTATCCTCGCCCACCGACTTGTCGGGGAACCTCACCTTCTCGAGCACGCGCCGCTTGAACAGAATTGTCCCGCCCTGCACGAAGACCGTGCGCTTGTTTCGCTCCTTGGGCGAGCGAATGAGCAGCTTGCCGCTGGCCGTCAAATGCACCAGGCAGGAATGTTTGCCGACTATATCGCTGTTCGTCCGCGCGAGCGCCTTCACTTGCTCGTTCAGGTAATAGGGAGAATAGTAGTCGTCGTCATCGAATTTCGCGATCAACGGGAACTTCGTGCGCGTAATGCCGCCGTTCAAGGCCTGGCCCAGCGAGATGCGCTCGGGGACCTGATACACGCTAATGTTGGCGTACGCGCTCGTCCTGCTCCGGTAATACCCCAGATCCATGTTGTCCTTGTTCAGAATGATGATCAATTCTTTGTTCCGATACTGCTGGGACAGGAAATTGCGAATCAGGTTATCGAAAAATTGCGGCCGGTTGGTGCATACGATGATCGAGACGCCTTTCGCCGTCGCCATTTTGCCCAAGATGTCACCTCTTCTTCTAATGGTAGGTAGTTTAGGATATGGGACATCTTCCATTCCGTGTCGGCGGACGCATAGCGAATCGTCACGATTCCCGCAGGAAGCGCGTACATGCGGGTCCAGCCGGCAAAATAGCAAAAGAGACGTTCCGTAGAACGTCCCTCCCGCTAATCCGATACCCTATTGAATTGTCAAATTAAATCCGCTCTGCACGTAATACAGCGTCGGGTACGCGATATTGCGCGTCACCAGGTTCTTGAACGTGGCGGAGCCGTTGCCGGTATACGTGTAGATGGCCGCGCCTTTATGCGGTCCCGAGAACCGGGAAGACGTCACGCCGTCGAGCCCCGTGCCGTCGATCGTGAGGTTGTTGAACACGATGTTCTCGAACCCGCCGCCGTAGCCGAACTGCACGCCGTCGCGCTGCGTGTTGATCAGGTCGATATTCGTGAACGTCACGTTCTTGATCGCGTCGTTGGACGCCTCCAGATCGATCGCGCCGCGCTCGCCGTTGTACAAGTCTTGGCTCGTGCCGCAGGCGATGATCGTCGTGTCGGAGAACGTGATGCCCGCGTTGTTCTGGAAGTGGTAGCCCGGGAATACCGTGTTCATCCGGATGCCGGAGCCGCCCACGCAGTCGATGATGTAGTTGTGGTCCGCCTTGTGGCCGCCGCCGCCGAAGAAGGCGATGCCGCCCGCGCGCCAGTTGTTCTCGATCGTGTTGTACGAGAACGTGTTGTTCACGCCCGCCGGGGCGCCGTTCGTGTTGCTGGTCCAGACGGCCAGCGCGTCGTCGCCGTTATTGCGCAGGTTGCTATTGCGGACCGTGGAGTTGCTCGTGCCTTGGGAGAAATTGACGCCGTCGGCCAGGTTGTTGCGAATCCGGCTGTTCTCGATGACCAGACCGCTCGCGTAGATCGCCGGCGTATGCGCATAGTCTCCGACCCAGAAGCCGCACTCGAAATGCTCGACCCATACGTCGCGAATGACCGAGTTCGTCCCGAAGTTATCCATGAAGCCTTTGTAGATCGCCTGCTGCCCGTAACGGGAACGCAGATTGGAGTTCATGTAGACGTTGCTGAAGTCCAGCTTGCCGGTGACGCGCAGCGAAATGCCGCCGCCCGCCGCGTTCGGATTCGTGAACTGGATGTTCGTGTGCCAAATGCCCGCGCCGGTTACCGTCAGGTTGTTGATCTTGTTGCTGACGGAACCGATCTCCCACATGCCGCCCAGGTGGAACGTGCCCGCCGGGATGTAGAGCGTCTTGCCGCCGGCGACCGCCGCGTTCACCGCCGCTTTGAAAGCCGGCAGATCGTCTTGGCCGTCGTTCGCGATCGCGCCGTGATCCGTCACGGACACCGCCCCGGATGGCTTCGCGATGGCGGTCGGTACCGGTTCGATCTCCAGGAAGTCGACGCCGTATTCCAGGCTGTCCCCGTTGCTCTTCTGAATGCGGATCGTGTCGCCCGGCTGAAGCGGCGCATCCATCTTCCAGTGCACTTCGTCGAAGCGGAACAGCGGACGGCCGGCGGATGGCGCGTCGCCCGGATGGTCGCTCGAGAAATACTGCCAGCTATAGTAGGAAGACAGCGAGATCGTCTTCGCCTTCGTGCCGTTCACATAGACGTCCAGCGCGCCGGTGAGACCCATGCCGTCCGACGAATCCGGCAGCGTGAAGCGCATCGTCACGCCTGCTCCGCCTTGGCCCGGTCTAACCGTCCATTGCGCGTAGGAACCGTTCGACGGCAGCGCGATGTAGCGTTGGCCGGATGCTTCGGATGCCGTCTGCGACTGGTCGAACGTCGGCGCCGTCTTCAGGACGGCCGCCCCGCCGCGCGTCGCGTCGTCGGTATCGTAGCGGAAGTAAGGCATGCTCGCGCCGCGCGCGGAATAGACGGTGAGCGTGGAATTGTTCGTATTGTTCGCTTGCTTCGCCGCAATCTCGTTGGCGTCGACGGCGACGGTCGTCGTCACCGCATAGCTGCCGTTCGCCGCCGTCCACGTGCCCGGAATGGCGACGTTCACCGAAGCGCCCGCCGCGAGCGCGCCGCTGTACGAGCCGGTCAGCGTCTGGAGCGTCGCGCCCGCGCCGTTCTTGAGCACGACCGTGATGCCGTGCGCGCCGCTTGCCGCCGCGATCGTGCCTTCGTTCTTCAGGTTGACGTTGAAGGCGACCGCGTTACCCGCCACCGGCGTGGATGGCGTCCAGGAAGCCGTCGCGACCAGATCGGAGCTTGGCGTCGCGCCGATGACGAGCGAGGACGCATTCGTCAAGGTGTTGTTCGTCTCGTTCTGCTCGATGATCGCGTTCGTCTCATCGACCTTGGCGCTGACCGAATAGGTGCCGGCCGGCTTGGCGCCGATGTTCGCCGATACCGTCGTCGTTGCGCCTGCCGCAAGCGCGCCGACCTGCGCCGAACCCGCGAGCGTATTGTTCAGGTAGAAGTTCACCGTCGCCGCCGCCGCATTGGCGGACCCGTTATTCTTCACCGCCGCGCTCAGCGCGATCGCGCTGCTCTCGGACGGAGATGCCGGCGCCCAAGTCACGCTCGTGACCGTCAGGTCCGGATTGGCCGCCGCCGCGCCGTACACTTGGAACTCGGCGACTTGACCGGCCGGCGCGCCCGTGTTGCCGGTGAAGTTCAGCTGCAAGCGCTTGACCGTCGCCGTCACCGGAATCGTGACCGTGTTGCCGGTCGCCGGATTGAACGCGTAAGCCTGGGACGCCACGAGATTGCTGAACGTCGTCGTGTCCTGATTATGGCCGAGCACCTGGATCGTCTGGCTGCGCGGTCCCCATTGCGCGTCCGGGTTCAGCTTCAGCACGATGGACGTAATACTGTGGTTCGCCCCGAGGTCGAGCGTCAGCTGGCTCGGATTGCCTGCGCCTTCCCAGTAGGTGGACGTGCTGTTATCGTTGGCGTTCGTCGCGACGAACGTCCCCGTGCTGCCGGACGCCGAGATCGACTTGCCGACCGCGACGTTCGTACCTTGCGGCGGGTCGACCGGCGGCGTCGTGCCGCCGGCGCCGTAAATCTCGAACTCGGACAGCTGCGCCGCCGGCCATGCCGTGTTCGCCGTGAAGTTCAGACGCACATAGCGCGCGCTGGTCGCAGAGAAGTTGATCGTCACCGCGTTGCCGGCGACGGCCGGGTTAAAGACGTAGTTCGCCGAACCGATGATAGTGGTGAACGTCGAACCGTTCGCGCTGCCTTGGACGGCCAGCGTCTGCGTCCGCGTCTCCCAGCCGGCCGGCAGCTTCAGCACCACTTGGTCGATGTTGGCCGATGCGCCCAGGTCAACTTGAACCCATTGCGGGAAGGCATTGTTGACGCTCTCCCAATACGTGCCTTGGTTGCCGTCCTTGACGTTGTTCGCGTTGTAGACGTCCGCATGGCCGCTCGCCGTCACGGTCTTGCCGAGGGCGAGATTCGTCCCGCCAGCCGCCAGCGCCGTCGTCGGCTGCAGCAGCGGGAACACCTGGCTGATGATCATGGCGAAGAGGCACAGCCACAAACTTGTTTTCTTCATTATTCGCGTCTCCTTTAGGTTGACAGATTAAAGTGCGGGTCTGACCATCGGGCCGGTGTCGGAATCAGCTCCTTTCGAGGCATGTAAGCGCTGTCTAATTTGCACAATGCTGCTTCCTCCCTTCGGGCTAGGCAATCCAATGTGCAGGAACATTACTAATTGTAGCAACAATACTTGGGCGAAAGAATGTGCGTTATTACGATCAGCAGGTGGAATCTTATGCGTCTTCCGATTAAGGCGGAATAAGAAAAGACCGCTCGCGGGGAGCGGTCTTTAGGATAAGGAGCTTTATAGTTTGCCTAATGTGACGTCATCCATGATCTCGTTGATCCGGTTTTGAATAACCGGCAAACTGCGGGATCGAAAAGTAAGCAATGGTGTTAGCCAATTATCCGCTTGCTGATCCTTATCTTCCGACATCGCAACGACCATAATCGTATACTGTCCCTTGGGGTCGCCCATGGGATACCAGCCCAGATCCACAATGATTTGTCGGAAATCGCACACGAGCATCAGCAAGTCTTCATCAAAATCCATCCAATCCGGAAAGTTACGGTCGGTGAATCGATCGACATCCAGTTCGAGGAAGTGATTATACTTCACCAACCAGCCGGATGGTATTTTTAGCGGGACGAGCCTATTCAGTGAGAACGCCTCCTGATATAACCGTTTGTCTAAGTTAATCAAAAAAACAGCTCATTCGAAGTGGGTCATCTTAACTTACATCCTTTATTTCCAAAATGACACTCGCCCCTCTTCCCACGCTCCCCGTCTCCCGTCCATCTCCAAATCTACCATTCTCGCATTGTATATAAGATACGAATGCAGAGGAGGGTGCGGCATGCTGACGCTGGAAGAGGTGCGAGGCGAGTACGACGCCGTCTATAGTCTGGGGCACAACTGCCTGCCGGGGGTGCAAATGACGCGCAGCGGGCTGCGGCGGTACGCCGGGCCGATCGATTGGATGGGATCGCCGCCGCTGTCGGGCGTCACCCGGGCGCTGCACGACCGGTTCGCGCATTTCATGAAGCTGTCCAACTTAAGCGTGGTCGGCATCGATCCAAACGCCGGCTGTTACCTGGTGAAGGACCTCGCCTACGGCATCGTGTCCAACCACGATTTCCCCGTCGGGACGGGCGCGGCCGATCCGCTGCTGCCCTACCCGTCGTTCAGCGCGAAGATGAAGCGCCGAACCGATCGGATGCTGGACGACATGCAGACCAAGGACCGGTTGCTCTTCATTCGCGCGGAAGGCACGTATCCGGAGCTGTTCGAGCTGTCGCTCACGCTGCAAGCGATGGTGCGGGGCGACTTCCGCATTCTGTTCGTGCAGCATGGCCCCGTCTCCGCCGTCGCGACGATGGGCTGGCACATCCCGCATGTATGCGCGCTGCAAATCCCGCTGTGCGCGGACCCTTTTCACGATAACGATCCGCACTGGAGGGCGCTGCTGTCCGGTATCTCCCATCGGTGAACGCGGTTCCGAAGCTCATTATTGCGGCGCTTTCGTCCGCAGCAGGTTCAAGCCAAGCCCGATGAACATGACGCCGGTTACTTTGTTCATGATCGCGACCGCGCGCGGGCTGCCCTTCAGCCATCCGCTCATGTACGAGGAGCCGTACGCGACGACGAGGCACCAAAGCAGGCCGGTCGCGCAGAACGTCAGGCCGAGCAGCAGGAACGGCACCGGGCCGGATGCGCCGGGCGCGAGGAATTGCGGCAGGAACGCCAGGAAGAACAGCGACACCTTCGGGTTCACGAGACTCGTCAGGATGCCCTGCATGAAGACGCCCCGTACGTTGCCGGGCTGTCCGCCTGCTTCGATCGACGCCGGGGTCGACCGGTCCAGGAACATGCGGATGCCGAGATAGACGAGATAGACGACGCCCGCGATTTTGATCGCGTTGAACACCAGCATCGACTTCATCAAAATGACCGATAGGCCGCAAGCGACGAACAGCGTGTGAATGAGCGCGCCGCTAATGATGCCGAACACCGAATAGACGCCGGCCTTGCGGCCTTGGGTGACGCTGCGGCCCAGCACGTACATCGTGTCGGCGCCGGGAATGAGATTGAGCAGGATGCACGAGACGAGGAACACCTCGTAATTCATAATGCCGAACATGCGACACGCCCCCTTCCGATGGTGGATTGTGAGCCATCATAGCCGAGCGGCCCGCTTTTTGTCAATCTCGTGACGCCACAAATCTGTTAGAACTGCCGGCCCGATCCGGTTGCGGGGCATAGGCGCGATCGACTACTGTAGAGGGGTAGGACAAACTTCGAAAAGGAGCACCGCCCATGTCTTCGAAAAAGTCATCGCATCCGGACGTCCCGGCCGGCCGGACGCGCAATTACGCCCCGCTCATCGTCGCGCTGTCGATCGGCATCAACGTATTGGTCGCGATTTTATTCTTCCTGCCGGGCTACGACGGAGAGGTCGGCTTCGACATCTACATGCTGCCGATGCTGAACGCGATCTTCAACAGCTTCACGTTCGTCTTCCTGCTCGCGGCGCTGTATTTCATCATGAAGAAAAACGTCAAGCTGCATAAACGGTTCATCTTCGCCGCCTTCACGTCGACCTCGCTGTTCCTCATCTCGTACGTCACCTACCACGGGCTGTCGGAATCGACGTCGTACGGCGGAACGGGCATTCTGCGCGGCATCTACTTCTTCATCCTGATCACGCATATCCTGCTCGCGATCGTCATCGTGCCGCTGGCGCTCGTCTCGACGGCGCGCGGTCTCAACATGCAGGTGGAGAAGCACCGCCGGATCGTCCGCTGGACGATGCCGCTCTGGCTGTACGTCTCGCTGACGGGCGTCATCGTGTATCTGATGATCTCGCCTTACTATGGATAAGCGAACCTTCTGCATCAAAAGAAAAAAGGTCGTGGTTCGCCGCTCTCGCGGCATCCACGACCTTTTTGTTCTCCTATCCTAACGTGCATTCAACAAGTCCGATGCGACCAACAACCGATACAGCACGACGGCCGCTTCGCCGCGCGTAACGACTCCGCCCGGCACGAACATGCCTTCCGCCGTGCCTTCCATCAGCTTCGCCGCGGTCGCCTGGGCGACGGCCTCAGCGGCCCAAGCATGGATGGCCGACGCGTCGGCGTAGCCGGTATTAGAGGCAGCCGGCTTCGATCCGGTCGCGAATGCCAGCGCTTGAACGGCCATGACGGCCATCTGCTCGCGCGAGAGGCGGTCGTCCGGACCGAAGCGGCCGTTCGCGTAACCTTGCATCAGCCCCGCTCCGACGGCCATCCGAACCGGCTCCTCGTACCAGCTGCCGGACGCGATGTCCGGGAAGGCAAACGGCTTGCCGCTAGCGCGAAGTCCGAGCGCGCGCGCCAGCATCGCCGCGAACTCGGCCCGCGTGACGGCGCGGCCAGGATCGAACGAAGCGGGGGATACGCCGTTCAAGATACCCTTGTCGGCCAGCAGCGAGATGTCGCGCTCCGCCCAATGGCCGGACGTATCCGTGAACGCGCGGGCAAGCTTCGCTAAGGTGTAGATGCTGTTGCCCGTGCTCTTGATCGTCACGACCGTCGCGCCGTCCGCGAACGTAAAGGTCGCCGGCACGAACCGGAAGCGGCCGCTTGCCGGATCAAACGTCATTACGGTCGTTTGCGCGTGGTCCATCTTGCCTTCGATCGCAAGCGTGCGCTCGACGTACTTGCCGCCGAAGCTGACGATTTCAATCGTTCGTCCGCCTGCCTCAATCGTCACGCCGAACTCGGTCGGGTTGCCGACGGGCTCTATGCCTTGCTTCGCCGCATCGCCCTGAAGCTTGGCTGCCAGATCGGACGCGGCGGCTTGAGCCGTGAAATGCATGATCGCCTCCTCGGCATTGGCGATTCCATGATCCCGCAGCACCTGGTCCACCAGACGGAGCGGGAAGCGATAGGCTGCGTCAGATGAAGCAATGACGAGCATCGCCGCCGGCTTGGATTGCGCCGCCTTCTGCAGCGCCTTCACGCCGAATGCCGCCTTGCCGTCTACGGAAGGTGAATCCACGCGGAACATAACGGATGGATCGCCGCCGTCGAGCGCGCGTTCCAACGCTTGATCGTTCGCCTTATGGTCGGTCGAGGCGGCAATGCCGTCGCCGTCGGATGGTCCCGGACCGGAGACGGAACCCTGTCCGTTACCATTGCCATTGCCGTTGCCATTGCCGTTATCCGCCGGAACGGATGTCACGCGCAGCGTAAACCGGCGAATGTCCGCGTCGTGAATCACTTTGAATTCCGTTACGCCCGGCTTGAGCCCTTTCAGAAGTTCGTTCGCATGCGCGGCAACGGCATCGTCGGCCATCGTAATTTGCGCTTCTGCCGTCACCTCGGTCCCGTCGGCGGCGAAGACGCGCAGCGCGGCATCTTGACCCGCCGCAAGATCGAACGGCCCCGCCGCCGCCTCGCCCAACCGGATGCCGAACGGCTTCCGAAGACTCGCGAACCCTTCATTGCGCTCGTCGAACGCAAACTGCGGATTGGCGTCGTTCACGACGGATATCCGCTCGCCGCGCACGATTACGTTATCGGCCGTGACCGATCCCTTCACGTTCGGCGCCACATCGATGCCGCTCGTGCCGACGCCGTCTAGCACGATGTTCTCGAGGACCACGCCGTTCATCGCGAAATCGCCATGGACGATGAGTCCCGCGTACGTGCTGTCGATGGCCGTGTTGTCGCGGACCCGAATGTCCGCGTTCATGTCCTTGTCGCTGGCGAACAGCCAGATCGCGCCCAAGTTCACCCCGTAGCCGCTATCCTTGCTGCCGGTACGGATCAGCGTATTGCGCTCCACGATCGTCGTGCCGCTGAACGGCACCGGATTGAACCGGGTCGACACCGCCAAGCCCGCGCCGTTCACGATCGTGTCCTTGCCTATATTATCCGTCATCTTGTTGTCCTTGCCGCCGAAGATGACCAGATTATCCGCCAGCCAAGGGAGCGAGACGGTATTGAACCGGGCCGTGTTGTTCGTGCTGGCCAGACCGCCGGTCGACCACATCGCGATGCCGTCGTCGCCCGGATAACGGATATCGCTTTGCTCGATCATGCTGTTGCTCGTGCCCACGCAGAAGTTGATGCCGTCGGCCATCAGATTGCGCATCCGGAGGCCAACCATGTGCAGACCGTCCGCGATGCCGTCGCTGCCTCTCATCCGGGTCAGCCACAGCCCCGTCTTCGCATGCTCGATCCATACGTTCTGGATGAGCGATCCGGGGCCGAATTCGCCCTCGAAGCCGTGTGTGCTCGCCTCGTCGTCCCGGACGTTCAGATCGCCGTCGACGAGCAGGTCGTACATCTCGATGCGTCCGCCGCGTCCGGCGAACTTGGCGCCGAGCAGCATCGTATGCCACATGCCCGCGCCGCGGATGACGATATCGCTCAGATCGAGCAGACCGTGCCGCAGCTCGAAGGTGCCGGCCGGGAACCAGACGCCCTTGCCCGCTTCCTTGGCGGCCTCCATCGCGGTCTTGAACGCCGCCGTATCGTCGACGCCGTCGCTTGCGGTCGCGCCGAATTCGGCGACGTCAAGGAATCCCTCCGGCATATTCAACGGACCGTCGACCTGCTCCATATCCGCCAGGTCGATGACGTAATAATCAGCCGTGCTGTCCGCATCCTTCTCCAGCCGGATCGTGGCGCCCTGCGGCACGTCGCCGATCAGCGCGTGAATCTCGTCGTAGAACCGGTGCGCGCTGCCTTGCTTCGGATCGTTCGACCATGGATAGCTGCCGTACTCCCACGCATGCTTGGAGGTCAAATGCAGCTTCTGGCGGAACGTCCCGTTCACGTATAAGCCGAGCGTCGCCTCGATGCCGCTGCCGTCCGCGCTGTCGGGCATGGCGTAACGGAGCACGATGGCGTTCGCCGGCTTCGCGAGCGTGAATTCCACGTATTCGCCCGTCGCGTCCAGCTGCACCGCCTGCCGGCCGGAAGCTTCGGAAGCCATCTCGCGATAGACGCGCGACGGCCCGATCAGCGTCGCGTTCGTATCGGCGTGCTCGGCCTCATAGGAGACGTACGGCACGGTCGCTCCCCGGTAGGCTTTGTTGATGCTGTCGCGTACGGTCAAGGCGTCCAGCGCGATAGTGCCGCCCGCATCGCTCGCCTTGCGCACGGCGACCGTATTGATGCCGGCGCGCAGGTCAAGCTTCAAGGCCGTTCCCCTCCAGCTGCCGGCCGCCGGGATGGCCAGCTTGCCGGCCGGTTCGCCATTGATCGTGATGTCGAGCTCGGACGATGCGTCCGCGAGATACCGCATGCTGGCATGGTAAGCGCCGGCTTCTCCCGCGTTCACGGTGAAACGCACCAGCTCCGACTCGCTGGCCATGCCGCCGATATATCCGGTTCCGGAGAAACCCGTCGCTTCAGAAACGACCGCCAGCGTGCTGCTGCGGAACGCCTCTTCGGCTTCGTAGACCTGATCTCCGGCTACCGGCGTCAGTTCCCATGTGGCATCCGAGGTTAGACCATCTTCGCCGTACGCCAATCCGGAGTCTCCGATATAAAGCGCCCCGGACTGCTTGGCATTGACGATGATGAAACGTCCCAAGCGCTCCTCGAGCAGCCACTGCTCGGCATCCGTCGGGTTCGCCCCGTCCTTCAGCGTCAGATCCAGCGAGAGCAGCTTGCCGGACATCCGGTTGCGGATCAGCTTCCGGCCGTTGTAATCTTGCAGCAGCCATTGCGCGGAAGGGGCCCCCGCGCCATTCCCGTTCTGGGCGACGGCGCTGCCGATGATCTCCTTGAGCGTCTTGCCTCCCGATGCGATGACGACGTCGTTCGAATCGCTGAAGACCGGCGTGCCGGTCGCTTCATTCCGCGCCTCGCCCGTCTCCGGCGTCGCGAATTCCTCCGGCGCGGCTTCGAACGTCCATTGCAGCGTGCCGTAAGAGGACGGGAACAACCCCCGTTCCGCGTACCCGGTCCCTCCCTGCACATGGACATATTCGTCGTCGAAGCCGGCAGCCATACTGCGAATCAGAACGTTCGCGCCCAGCTCCTCGATAGACCATTGCCCGACCGCTTCGCCGCCTGGCGCCAGCTCCCGGCCCGCGATATACGAATAATCGCCGACGACCGTCATGTAATGCCCGGTCGCGCGGTTGCGGATGCGGCTGATCCCGTTCTCCGTCTCCAGCTGCCAGTGGGCGTATCCGTTGTCTTCGCCGACTTCGCCGTACAACACGATCCCGCCGCGGTTCTCATACAAATATTGGCCGTTCGCCGCGTTCTTGATGCGTACCGGCGCAGTAGGCAGCGGCGTCTTCGGCGGTGTAACGTTCTCTACCGCGAATTGCCCCTCGTCGGCGTCCGCCGCCAGCTTGCTGACCTTCGTATAGCCCGCATCCTCGCCGCTCGCCGTATAGACGTAGTGGCCGGCCCATGCGCTTTTGATCGTGACGTAGCCTTCGTTCGCGCTATTCTGCACATACCATTTGGCGCTGCCCCATTGCGGATAGACGGTCTCCGCCACGAGTTTGAAAGCCGGCGCATCCTGCTCGACGGCGCCGCCGACGCCTTCCATCGAGATGTAGTGGCCGGTGCGCAAATTTCTCAACCGGACGGAACCCACTCCGTCTCCCGCATCCTCCGGGAACCAGATCGAGGACGCGTCGGATTCCGGTACCGCGGCCGATTTCACTTTGCCGAGGTCATCGCCCGCTTCGGTTACCTCGACCAAATATTGGCCCGTGGCCTTGCCCTTCAGCCGGATATAGCCCGGCGCATCCTTCGGAACCGGAACGAACCGCCAGCGCGGACTGCCCCAATTCGGATTGATGATGCCGTACTCCGCGAATTTGGATAAATTCTGCAGATGCAAATATTTCCGCTGGCCTTCTTGATCGTTGGCATCCAGCACGCTGTGGATGAGCCTGGAACCGCCGCCGGTATCTTCGATGACCCAGACGGCCGATTTCCACTCGTCTTCCACGTCGGTGACGCCGATATGGCCGTCGGTCATATTTTCAAGGTTGATGTAATGGTTCGTCTCGCGGTTCTTGATTCGCTTGCGGCCCTGGAACACCTCGATGAGCCACTGGTCTCGCTGGTCGCCGCTCCGCGTATTGCCGTATTTTAGCAA
Organism: Paenibacillus methanolicus; assembly: GCF_008124765.1. Classification (GTDB taxonomy): domain Bacteria; phylum Bacillota; class Bacilli; order Paenibacillales; family Paenibacillaceae; genus Paenibacillus_Z; species Paenibacillus_Z methanolicus. The sequence continues at coordinate 830,494 of NZ_VNHS01000002.1, forward strand.
CCCGTTCGTATCCTCGTACAGCACCATCGATTGCCACTCGTTCATAATGCGCACGTATTGCGGAGAGCCGTCGTTGACCGCCGCCGGATCGCCAAGCAGCCATTGGGCGGCATTCGCGTTCGGATCGATCGCGCCCGACTGCGCCGAGCCGGAAGCCGCCGCAATGTTCAAGTATGATCCTGCTTGCGCGGCGCTCTGGAACGTCTTGTAATCGTCATACATGGCGGAAGACGCCATCGACCACTGATAGGAAACGTCCATCGCCGCGATCGGACCCGTCTGCAGCGAACCGGCCGAAGCGCCGCCGCGTATGTAATGGCCGGTTGCGAGATTGCGGATCAGCTTCTTGCCGTCGAAGTCCTCCAGCATCCAACGATAGGCATAATCGCCGCGATTCTCGCCCGTGATCGCCCCATACTTGACGATCCCTTGGTTCTCGTACAGATAGACGGCCGCGGCCGGGTTGTCCGCATAGTTGGAGATCCATACCGGCTCGAGATCCGCCGCAAGCTCGATCCGCCATTGCGCGCTTCCCCACGCGGGCTGCGCCCAATCGTTCGCCCGTACGTTGGTGTCGTCCGGGAACTGCGTGTTCAGCACGTAAGCGGGCGCGCTGGCATTGGCAATCGTCACGAACCCTTCCGTCGACGCCGCACCCATGATCCATTCGCTCTTGATGCCGTCCATCGCTCTTGCCGCCAAGGGCATCCAGCCCTCGGCGCCCTGCGTGATGTAATGGCCGGTCGCGCGGTTGCGCAGCCGTACGTTGGAGACGTCCTCCCCCGGCTTGACCTTCTCGATGAACCAATGGGTCGTCGTATCCGTCATGCCGCGGTCGCCGCCGAATTTGACCATCCCTTCGGCATCCTCGTAGAGATATTGGCCGGCCTTGAATTGGTTGACGATGCGCACGGGCTCGCCTGCCGGATCGACCGGCTCCAGCATCCACTGCGGGCTTTCGAAGGTAATGTTGATATCGCCGCTTACTTCGGCGAAGCCGAGCTGGTCCTCTTGGTGGATGACCAGATTTCCCGCCGGATTAACCGCATTCTTCACAATGACATAGCCCGGACGGCTGGCATCCTCGATCAGCCACTGGTCCGCCGCCTGGCTTTCCCCCACGGCCTTGCTGTAGAGCGGGTCGCGCCGCTGCAGCGTCTGCGCCATCGTCATGTAATGGCCGGTCGCCCGGTTCTTGATCCGCTTGAAACCGTTCGCTTCCTCGATCTGCCAGTGCGAGGACTGATCGCCCATGGCCGTCAGCCCGTACCGGACGACCCCGTCCGATGCTTCGTACAAATAATTGCTCTTCCACTTGTTCTTGATCCTAACGTAAGAGACCGCCCCGTCGCCTCCTTCGCCCGCTGCCGCGTTATCCGATGCGTATGCCGGATACGTCATCAACAGCATCAGGAACGCCAGAATGGCCGAAACCATTCGCTTGCCGCTTGCCATTTCCTACTCCTCCTCGTTCGTATTCGTGTATGGCCTACATGTTCCATCATAAAGTGTAAGGGCTTACACGAAGAGTTCGCCTATTAGGATAATGAGGTGTTTTATTATGATGTTGCGCATGCGAATGCCCGGCGGCACTCGGCCGCCGGGCATCGGTCGCATGTTAACGGGCATGCCGCCTCTATTTGACGCTCATGTAACGCTCGTACGCATCCTCGTAAATCTTGATCAGCTTCGCAAGTCCCATCTCTTCGAGCTTCTTCACGTAAGCATCCCAATTCTCGTCGATGCCGCCTTTCGTGATCCATTCGGCGCGGGTGCTCGCGATATAGCCGTCGATATCGGTCGTCAGCGTCGGCAGCTCCTGGTATTCCTCCGCCGTATACATGACGCTCGGGAACGGCTCGGTGACATGCTCCTTGCCTAGCTCATCGAGCTGCAGCTTCAAGCCGTCGCCGGTCGTCGGATCCAGCTTGATATTCTTCTCGAAGTCCGGGCTGACGTATTTCGGACCGAAATCCCGGAACGAATTATCCCAATACCAGGCGTCCGCGCTGGTGCCTTCCGGCGCTTTCATGAGGGAATACGTCCCGTCCCCGCCCTTCTCGATGGAGGTGCCGATCGCGCCCCAGAAATTCTGAATGCTCGCCTCGTTCGTATAGAATTGGTCGGCCCAGCGCGCGGCAACTTCCGGATACTTGCTCGAGCTCGTAATGAGCAGCTGGTTGCGACGGAAGCTGAGGCCGCTCGGATCGCCCTCCTGATAGCGCTTCCCGTCCGGTCCGGCGATCGGCGCGATCGTCTCGTACTGGTCGCTCCACTTGCCGAAGACGGCGTCCGGCGTCCATTGATAGGTGAAGCCGATCAGCGGGACGTCGGGATTTTGCCGTTTGGCCGTCAGCATCGTATTGTCCTGCGTGAAAGACTCCTGGTCGATCAAGCCTTCCTCGTACAGCTTGCGCGCCCACTTGAGCGATTCCTTGTACGCCTCGGCCGTCGGGTAATAGACCGTCTTCCCGTCCTGAATCATCATATGGTTCGCCCGCAGATCGGTAATGCCGAACGGCGTAAGCAGGAACAGATCCAGATCGCCCGCGCTGCTCGTCGGAATTTCGTCGGCTTGGCCATTGCCGTTCGGGTCCTTCTCTTTGAACGCCTTCAATACCGCGTACAGCTCCTCGATAGTCGTCGGCGCTTGCAGGCCCAGTTTGTCCAGCCACGCCTTGTTGATGACCGGCTGATTCTGGGTTACCGGCCTGGACGGCAGACGCGCCGGCAGCGAATAGATTTTCCCGTCTGGGAACGTGCTGATCTTCTTCAGCTCAGGCGATTGTTCCATCGCGGCCTTCAGATTCGGCATATGCTTGTCGATCAAGTCGTCCAGCGCCAGGAAAGAGCCCGCATTGTTGACGATATCCGAATCCCCGTAGGCGATATCGCCCAGAATGACGTCCGGCAGCTTGCCGCTGGCCAGCATGACCGACTTCTGGTCGTTCCAATCGTTGGAGGACATGACCTGCCAATTGATCTTGACGTTGGAATTCTTCTCCAGCTCCTGCAGCCAGGTATTCTTGACGAAGCTGTCCCCCATGTTGCCCCAGCGGACCGTCAGCACGTTCAGCGTCACCTGCTCCTTGACGATTGGAAGCCCCTCCGGGTTCATATTCCCGCTCTCGCCGACGGCTGCCGTGCCGGCGTTATTCATATTATCTCCGCTGCAGCCCGCCAGCGCGGACGTGCCGAGCGTCGTGGCCATCGCTAGGACGATGAGCCTCCTGCTTACCGTTCTCGCCGATCTGTTCTCCATGTTCAATCCCCCTGAACGTTCATAGTGAATGGTTCGTTTACCCTACCATGCGGTTCGTTGTTCTAGATGTCCGGTGAAAAAGTGGCCGGAGAGTCGGTATGGAGCTGAAACAGCGTCAGCGGTCGCCTTTGTAAACGGATTTCTACCTCTGAAACAACTTGAAATCAAAGAAATCCGGTTACAACAGCGAGTGTAAGCCCATACCGACCGTAGGTCACATGTTTATCACCGGACTTCTAGGACTTCACGGCGCCGATCATCACCCCCTGATTGAAGTACTTCTGCACGAGCGGGTAGAAGCACATAATCGGAATGGTCGACACCACGATGACGGAATACCGAAGCATATTGGCCAGACGCATCGCGATTTGGGCGGCCTCGCCCGTCCCCATGCCCGATTGCATCTGGTTCGTGATCAGAATATCCCGCAGCACGAGCTGCAGCGGATACAGATTTTTATTTTGCAAATAGATGAGCGCGTTGAAATACGAATTCCAGTGGCCGACCGCGATCCACAGCGCCAGCACGGCGACGACCGCCTTCGACAGCGGCAGGACGACCCCCACATAGTAACGGAGGTTGCCGCATCCGTCAATTTGCGCCGCCTCCCACAAATCCCCCGGAATGCTCGTCTGGAAGAACGTCCGGGCAACGATGATATCGAACACCCCGACGGCGAACGGCAGCACCATGACCAGGAACGTGTCATACAAGTGAAAATCGCGGATCGTCAGGAACGTGGGGATCAGCCCCCCGTTGAAAAACATCGTAAAGATAAAAAACAGCGTCAACGCCTTCCGTCCGAACAAGTCCTTCCGCGACAGCGCGTAGGCGGCCGACAGATTGACCGCCAGCCCGATCGCCGTGCCGACGACGGTGTACAGAATCGTGTTCCGATAGCCGATCCAAATGTTGGCGTGCTTCAATAGTTCCAGATAGCCGTCGAACGTAAATCCCTTCGGATAGAGCCACACCTGTCCGTTGCCGACCGCGGCCGGATCGCTGAACGACGCGATGACGATAAAATAAATCGGGTACAACACGACGATTAACGTGATCGCCGCCCATACATACAGCAAGACCTCCGTGATCTTGTCGGACGTGCTTCCTTTCCTTGTCGGCCAGGCTTGCTTTGCCGTTGCTGCCATATTCCCTCCCTCCTCCATTACCAGAGACTTTGCCCGCTGTATCTTCTCGACACCCAATTGACCAGGATAAGCAGGACGAAATTTATGATCGTGTTGAACAGATTGATCGCCGAGGAGAAGCTGTACTGCGCGCTTAACAAGCCGATTTTGTACACGTAGGTCGAGATGACCTCGCTGCCGGAAATATTCAAATTGTTCTGCATCAGATACGCCTTCTCGAAGCCGACGCCGAGCAATCCGCCCACGCGAAGAATGAGCAGCGTAATCGCCGTCGGGATGAGCATCGGGATGTCGATGTAGCGGATTTTCTGCCATCGGCTCGCCCCGTCCACCGTGGCGGCCTCGTATAAGCTCGGATCCACCGCCGACAGCGCCGCGATGTAGATGATGCTGTCCCAGCCGGTGTGCTGCCACACATCCGACCAGACGTACACGCTGCTGAACAGGCCCGCCGATCCCATGACGTTCGGGGCTTCCGCGCCGAACAAGCCGTAGAGATGGCCGATCAGCCCGTTGCCCGGGGAGAGCAGGATCATCATGAGCCCGACCATGACGACGGTCGAGATGAAGTGCGGCATGTAAGTGACGGTCTGGAAGACGCGCTTAAAGTAGTTCTGCCGCATCTGATTGACCAGCAGCGCGAAGATGATCGGGATCGGAAACAACACGAAACTGTACAAGCTGATGACGAGCGTATTCTTGATCGTGACCGCGAATTGATAGGAATGAAAATATTTCTCGAAGTACTTCAATCCCGCCCACGGGCTCCCGGATATCCCGAGCGCCGGGCTGAAGTCCTTGAAGGCGATCACCACGCCGTACATCGGCTTGTAGGTGAAACAAATCAGCAGCGTCACGGCCGGCAGCAGCAGCAGATACAAGCCCCAGTTCCGGCCGATGCGAGCGAGCGCGCGCTGCAGGCTCATATTCGGTTGGCTGGCTCTCAAAGCAATCCCCCTTTCTCTCTTTGAAATACAAGCGTTTATAAGCTTCACGCTTATCCATCGCCTTGATAACTCAAGTATAGAACCGCGCTCCGCCGTTATATGGACTTCGTACGCGCGCTATCCGGACCTGTGCGGCCGCCGCATCGTTCGCCAAGCTCGCGGCCGCCGCCGCGTCTGACGGAATTCGGACTTCTCCTGCCACTATCCGGACCTTTGCCTTCGCAAGCGGCAAATCGCGATATGTTTTTCGACAGGCCGGCCTTATAATAGACCCTATCCATCCTTTGAAACCGCTTTATTCGGAATCAAGAAGCACCGGAAAGGAGCACATGCCGGCCTATGGCTAACCATGCGAAAGGCAAAACCTACCCGATCCAGCACTACGTGAAAATCATGCTCTTCATCTCGTTCTCCGCCCTTATCCTGGATTTCGCGATCAGCTTCGCCACGATTACGATCGTCAAGCAGCAGTCTTCGCGCTATTTGCGGGACACCGCGGATCTGTATATCAACCGGATCAACAAAGACTTCAACTATATGAATCACTTCATGGGCTGGACGCTCGCCAACGACGAGAACGTGGAGACGATGTCCGCGCTGGACGTGAACGACTATGCCTTCATTAAAGCCAACCGGAATTTATATAAGCGGTTCACCGAGCTCCAGAAATTTTACGGGCAGGACTATCATTTCTTCCTCTACCTGGACCAACAGAACAAGCTGCTGAACAGCGCGCCCATCACCATGACCTATCCGCAATACCAATCGCTCAAGCGGCAGATCGAAATTTACGTACAGGACAAAAACTTATACGAGAAGTTCTACTCCAGATGGTCCACGCTCAATCTGAACGGAACCTTTTATGTTCTGAATATCGTGCCTTACCATAACAGCTACATGATCTGTCTGATCGCGGCCGACGATCTGATCGAGCCGCTGCGGCAGATCAATCTCGGCGAGCATGGGCTGGCCTCGCTCATCGGCGAGCAGGGCGAATTCGTGACGAGTCCGGGCTCTGCCAACGGGATCGACGCGGACTCGGATTCGAAATCGGATGCGAAGCCGCCCTTCCTGCTCGATCTTCTCCAAACCCGGACGACCGTCGACGCCGAATTCACGAACGCCTCGTTCCACGTGAATCTGGTCATTCAATTCGGCGCCTTCGAGAAAATCATGATCGCCCAGCTGCTGATCGTGCTGCTCGCCGTCATTATCGCGTGCAATCTCTGCTTTATCCTGTTGTATTTCAAGAACAAGGTGCTCGGGCCGATCAAGAACTTCTCGTACAACCTGACCTGCTGGACGGAGGACGGCGAGCCGATCGATATGGAGCATAGCAAAATCATCGAGCTGGAGAAGGCGAACAAACAGTTCCTGCATCTGGTGCGGCAGATCAAAGCGTACAAAATCGATATTTATGAACGCGAGCTGGAAAAGCAGCGGATTGCGCTCAATTATATGAAATTGCAAATCAAGCCGCATTTCTTCCTGAACTGCTTGACGACCATCTACAGCATGGCGCAAATGCAAATGCACGCGGAAATCGAGCGGATGACGTTGTCGACGTCCCAGTATTTCCGCTACATTTTTCAAAACGAACAGGATTTCGTCCGGCTGGCCGACGAGCTCGAGCATGTCCGCATCTACCTCGAAATCCAGAAACATCGTTACCGGGATGCGTTCGTCTACCGGATCGAGCAAGACGAGGGCGCGGAAGGCGCCCGAATACCGCCGCTCGTGCTGCAAACGTTCATCGAGAACGCGATCAAATATGCGGTATCCAGGGAACAAGAGGTTCAAATCCGGGTACAGGTCGAGCGAAGCCGGGCGGAGGGAGAAGCCTGCACCGTCATCCGGATTACGGATACCGGACCCGGCTTCTCGCCGGAGGTGCTGGAGAAGCTCAACGAAGGCCAGCCGCTGGATCAAACGCTGGGCACGCAGATCGGCATTATGAATACCGTCCACCGGCTGGAGTACCTCTATCGCAAACAAGCGACGGTCCGCTTCGGCAATCGGGAAGGCCGCGGCGCCAGCGTCACGTTGACGATTCCGGACCCGCCGGGGGATTCGCATGAGAGGAGTGCCTGACCATGAACGCGCTGCTTGTCGACGACGACTATTTCGTCGTGACCGCGCTGGAGAAGAAGATCGACTGGACATCCCTGCGCATCGACGGCGTCTATACCGCGAACAACGTCGCCCAAGCCCGGGAAATCATTAAGCAGCAGGAGATTCACATCCTCATCTCGGATATCGAAATGCCGCAAGGGAGCGGACTGGAGCTGCTTGCGTGGATTCGGGAGGAGAAATACAGCGTGCAAACCATCTTCCTGACCAACTACGCGGATTTCAATTACGCGCAGAAGGCGATCGAGCTGCAGAGCTTCGAGTACTTTCTGAAGCCAATCGAGTTCGACAAGCTGATGCTGATCATTCAGAAGGCCGTGGCGAAAGCCAACGAGCAGCGGCATGCGGCGAAAGCGCAGCAGGAAGGCTACTTCTGGCAAAAGAACCAAAGCAAAATCGTGGAACACTTCTGGCGTAAGCTGGCCAGCTGCAGCAGCTCCGTCCCGATGAGGCCGGCCGCGATCGCGCATGCGGTCCATGAGCAGCATCTCGACTACCGCATGACGGACCTGTGTCAGCCGCTGCTGCTCAATCTGTTCCCTTATGACGGAAGCATGGGGAAAGAAGAGAAGGATCTGTTCGATTTCGCGCTGCTCAACGTGCTGGGCGAGCTGTTCCGCCATCCCGCCTTCGCAGTCGAGACGATGCTGGAGCATTCGCCCCGCAATTGGATCGCGGTCTTGAAATGGACGCAGCCGCCCGACGCCCGCCTGATCGAGGAGCTGTGCGCTTCCTTCATTCATCAGGCCAATCGCGCCCTGAAATGCGACGCCTGCTGCAACGTCGCGCCCGCCGGCGAGCTGGGCGGGATCGGCGCTATCTTGAAGCAGCTGCTGGACATGAACGAAGCGGTCACCAAATCCCGCAATCGCATCCTGCACGTCTCCCGCGACCGCCTGACGGAAGACGCGGCTTATGCGCCGCCGGATTTGGCGCTGCTGGATGAACTGCTGAACCAGAACGATCCGGCGGCCTTCCTGAGCGAGACGAGCCGGTACATGAGATCGATGCTCAGCACGGCCGTACTGAGCAGATTCCGGCTGGATATCGTCCAGCTCGTCTACGCCTTCCTGAAAAATAAGGGCATCGCCGTCCATCAACTGTATGCCGGCAAAATCCATGATCAGCTGCTCATGCAGTCGCTCAACTCGTTGGAGGACATGGAGGAATATCTGCGCTACTTGGTAAACACCGCCATGCAGTATCGGCATAGCGCCGCCGAGCCGACGTCCGTGGTCGAAGCCGTGAAGCAATTCATCCAATCCCACTACGGCCATGATCTCACCCGCAACGCGCTGGCCGAGACCGTGTACCTGCATCCGGATTATTTGGCCCGGCTATTCAAGAAAGAGACGGGCGTGTCGCTCGGCAGCTACGTCATCCAGACGCGCATCTCGGCGGCCAAGCTGCTGCTGGAGACGAGCAGGCACTCCGTCTACGCGATCGCAAGCAAAGTCGGCTACGACAACTATTCGTATTTCTCCAAGCTGTTCAAGCAGGAGGTCGGCTGCTCGCCGAACGAATATAAGAAAGTGAAGCAATAACGACAAAGGCGCCTTTCCCGCGATATTCGCGTAAAAGGCGCCTTTCGTCTATTCGTACTATTCGTTCACTCTGCTTACCGATTCGCCCTCGACGAGCGACACGTATATGCGCTCGTGCTCGACCGATTCGCCATGGATGAGCCGCAGCAGCTGCTCCGACGCCATCGCGCCCCAGCGGTGCTTGGAATAATGGATCGTCGAGAGCCGCGGCTGGAGATAACGGGTCAGGTCGATGTCGTCGAACCCGACTACCGAGATGTGCTCCCCGATCCGAAAGCCCTGCGCGGTCGCGTAGTTGTGCAGCCCGATCGCCATCTCGTCGTTCAGGCAGAACACGCCGACCGGGCCGTCGTATTCGTCGATGATGACGCGCGCCGCCGCTTCGCCGGAGCCTTTGTTGAAGTCGCCGTCCAGCACCACCGCCGTGACTTCCGGATGCCGGTCGAGCGTCTGGCGCACCGCGATCATCCGCTGGCGGGAATCGAACGTCTCTTTCGGTCCGGTCACGACGTACAGCTTCCGGTGGCCGCTCTGGATCAGATAGTCCATCGCGAGATTCGCGCCGGCCTTATTGTCGAGCAGCACTTCATTGACGGCCGGATGATTCAGCTCTCGGTCGAGCACGACGAGCTTATGCCCGCGGTCGGCGAAATCGAGCAACTCCTCGTCGGAGAACGTTAAATCCAAGATGATCGCTCCGTCGATCATCCGCTCCGGCAGCAGCCGGTGCGACTGAAGACCGCTGCACACGATGAGGTCGTACCCTTTGCGGTTCAGTACTTCCTTCATCCCCTGCAGCAGGTCGCCGTAGAAGGCGCCGGTAAAATCGGTCAGGAACGCCCCGATGATGCGCGATTCCTGCTTCTTCAGCTGCCGGGCGGCGGCGTTCGGAATATAATTCAGCTCCTTGGCGATCGCCAGGATGCGCGAAGTCGTTTCGGGCGTAACTTTAGGACTGCCGTTCAGCGCGTACGAGACGGTCGAGATCGACACGCCCGCATGCTTGGCGATATCCTTGATGCTTACCACCGCGATCCCTCCTGTAGCTTGCTTGCTTCTCAACTATACCACAACTTTCCTTCGATAATCTGTCATCAAACTGCCATCCGGGCGTGGGATGCATCGTTAAGCCCGAATGAGCAATTCGTTGAGAAGTTCGCCGTCGTTCCTCCATAGCGGATCGAGCATCCGAAGCGGAATGCATGCGCCCGTGTCGCGATAAGCGCCGGTCAACCGGCGCGCCTCGATGTCCGCGCCGTTGAAGCTGACGCCGGACACAGGTCCTCCGGTAAGCTGATAGACGATGCGCACGGGCTTGCCATGGATCGCGAATCGGACCGTCAAGCCGTCCAGTTCGATCGGAAGAACCGGGTCGAGCGCGAGTTCGCCATGCGTCAGCCGAATGCCGAGGACGTTCGAGACGAGCTGGTTCATGTAGATGCCGGGGCCGCTGGAGTAGATGCGCCAGCCTCCTTTCACGGGGACGCCCCCGCTTCTGAGCTTCTCGAAGCCCGCCGCGGCTTCGTACCGGTTCGCGAACCGGCCGTCCGAACTGCTGAAGTAGGCATTGCTCTGGCGCAGTTCCGCGTTCGGCACCGACTCTCGCAGCCCGACCGGATTAATGACGTGTAGCGCGCGCCACGCTTCGTCCGCTTTGCCCAGCTTGGCCATCGCTTCGATGAAGCGGATATGGGCGTGCACGTACTGCAGACCGATCTCGCGGCCGAAGTTGGCGGCTTGCTCCGCACGCTTGAATCGCGTGCTCACCCCGCCGTCATAGGAGGCTGGCCGGTCCATCAACCGCACGCCGTCCGGGAAATAGAGCTCCCGCTTGATCAGCTCGTAGTGCCGCTCGGCCTGCTCCGGCGTCAGCAGCTCGGCGATCATGCTTCGGGTCATCGGCAGCAGCCGGTAGCGGATGCCGGTGCCCGCGTCGTCCGGATGCAGCAGCTTCTGCGGCCGGTCCCGCTGCTCCAAGTACAGGAACCCCGGTATGACTCCTTCCGGTTCCATATACGTGCCGAAGTCCCGGCGAATGCCGGCCGCAAGCGCCTCCGCTTCCCGGCCGAAAGTCGCCTGATCCGCCGATTGTGCGTCCGCCAATAACAGCCGGCCGAATCCGCGCAGCGTCTGATACGTCAGCGCCACCGTCCAGCTGCTCGCCATATAGGCGCGCAGCGACGCGCTCGCCGGCTGCAGCGTATCGTCCCAATCGCCGTCGCCGTACGCCGACAGATGCGTATCGTGCAGGAAATGCGAACGAATATATGCGACCTGCTTCTTCACGTGGTCGAGCAGCGGTTCGCGAACCTCGGTAAAATCATGCGAGGCGCGGCTCGTATAAGGCAGCCGGTCATCCAGGACGGCAAGGTCGCCGGTCGCGGCGATGTAGTCGCCGAGCAGCTTGAGCGGCCAGACGATAATATCCCCGTGGCTCTCCTCCTGCTGAATCCGGTGATAGCGGTCGAACATGAACCATTGCGGCCACCCGCCGTCTTCGGCGTACTGATGCGAATAGACGGTCCGGATAATATCCCGGACGGCGTCGTACTGCTGCATCGCCAGAAAATATTCGGCCGGCCCCTGGCAGACGTCCCGCGTCCCCCATGCCGCCCCGCCGTACTGCTCCAGCCCGTGCGGCACGGCAAAATGAACGCGCATATTATGCGTGTACCACCATGCGAGAATGTTCAATCGTTCGATGGCGCCGGCGGCATGCTGCCCCGGATGCGTCAGCTGAAAGCCGTTCATGAGCTCGGCCATACCCGTCCGGTATTGCTCGGACGCCTGTTCCAATGCCGGAACGGGTGCCGGCTCGTCTTCCAATCCTTCCAGCCGTCCTTCGATCCGCAGCCTCCATTCGGAAGACGCGCCCGTCTCCAGCACGAACAGCGGCGCGGCCCCCGGCGCAAGCTGCGGGACGAGCCGGCGTTCGTCGGCCGCCGTCGCCTCCGCGCCTTCGAGCGTCAGCCGGTAACCGAGCGCCGGATAGACGTCCGCGGCCGGCGTTCCGGCGGCAGCCCGGAAGACGAACGAATCCCCTTGCCGTTCCATCTCGAATGGTGACTCGTATTCCCGCTCGTGCATCGTCATCTGACTCGTCAGCACGTACCGTCGCGCCTGATTCCGCTCGGAACGAACCGAGAGCGCGGCCGTCGGCGATTCGGCGCTCGTCCAGCTCGTCACTTCAATGGCGTCATCGTCCAGCGCGTACAGCCACCGCGCATAGTTGAAGCCCATCTCGAAGAGCGAAGGCATGGCAAGCAGGCGGAAGCGTCCGTCCACCTCCGCATACAGCCGCATGCCGGAGACGTGAAGGACGTTAAGCGCGTTGCGCGCATTCCCGATCAACTTGTTGAAGGACGTGTTGCCGACGACGAGCTGGGAATGGAAAATGCCGTACATATAGGCGGTCGACGTCAGCATCTCCGCGCCTGCCCGGTCGGGCGCCCCGCTCATTAGAATATGGCCGTGCGGCCGCTCCGTCAGCATCTCCTTCGCCTTGAGCACGACGTGCTCGTACGTCGGCGTGAAGAAGCTCAGCAGCTCGCCGTTGTCCCATTCTTCTTGGAGACGCTGCGGATACCGCCGTTCGATCTCCGCTTGCGACGGCTTGCGCGCGCGCAGCGGTCCGCCGATATCCGCGGCGCGGGCGGGTACCGCCGAGAAACCATCGGAATCGGCGGCAGGAATGGCCTTGACTTCTTCCCACGCCGCCATCAGCCGATCGTCAAATCCCGCCTTCCGCACCGCATCGGGATGGTCCGCCTCGAAGAGGCCGTAGAAGACGGCTCTTGCGCCTTCGGCCGCGTTCATCCTTCGAGATTGCAGCGCCGTATAAGCGAATTCGTATTGGTAGTTCTCGCTCGGCAGATCGCCGCGCCAGAGCGCCTCGGGCAGGTAAGCATCCTTATATGAAAGGCCGAAGAACTGAAAGCCGTCGGTCGCGTAAGCCGCGGCGCCGCTCAAGCACCCCTGCTGCATATAAGGGAAGCGTCCGTCCTGCGGCTGATTTTGCCGCGTGCATACGATCCACCCCCGCTCGGCATGCTCGTAGGCGGAATGGTCCAGATATTGGGACAAGTACGCTTCGTTGCCGCGCACGACGCTGGGACTGGCAAGGCCGATATCTTGGCCGTAGACGACGTCGGCCGAGACGGACGCCCCGCGGGCATCGAGCGAGACGTCCCAGAACCAGACGCCCTTCCCGCTCAGCAGGAAGGACACGGCGTAATCGATTCCGCCGGCTTCTCCCCGCCACTCGATGCGACGCGATCCGCAGGCGACCTTGCTCCCGGAACGAATTCCGATGAGCGGATACACGCCGCCGATGTTCCCGTCCGCGCCGTATACGCGCAAATATAAATTGTTCAGCGAGCCGTCGACGGGGCTGGCAAGCACCTGATTCAGCATCATGCCGCTATCCGACAACGCCTCGTATAAATCCCCGGAAGGATGGAATACGAACCGCAGTCCGCCTTCTTCAACTATCCAAACCGACGTTCCGGTTGATGTCATGTGAACCGCCAAAACCGGTTCCTCCTCTCGGTGAATCCAGAAATATGGAGACTTCCAACTCAACTGTCTACGACTTTCACCACGTAATAGAAACGTTTCTACAACAGTTAAAAAGAGTATAAACGCAGGTTTGGAATGAAGTCAAACGTTTCATTTCGGTCAAATTCCACGAATATGAACGACATATCGGCCATTAATGTAGGAAAAGTTGACCGCAAAAAACGCTTGTATGCGATTTCAAAATGATCTATAATCGAAATCGAAACGTTTCAACGAACAGTTGTCAAGATACATTGAAGGGGAGGAAATTCCGAAATGAGAAAAAGAAGCGTAAGCACGGTCGCCGCGGTTGCGGTGTTCGGAGGACTGCTCGCCGGCTGCTCCGGCGGCAATGATTCGGGAAGCGGCGACATCACCCTGTCCGTATGGGCGATGGGAGACAGCAGCAAGCCGATGGAGCAGATGGCCGCCGACTTTACGAAAGAGAACCCGACCATCAAGGTCAAGGTGCAGGCGATCCCTTGGGGCAGCGCCCACGACAAGCTGCTGACCGCCGTCGCCTCCAAGAAAGGACCGGACGTGCTGCAGATGGGCACGACCTGGATGCCGGAGTTCGCTTCCGCCGGCGCGATCGCCGATCTCACGAACGATATTCCGAACTATCCCGAGCTTGCGCCGGATAACTTCTTCAAAGGCACTATCACCTCCACGCAGTTCGACGGCAAAACGGTCGGCGTGCCTTGGCTCGCCGAGACGCGCATCCTCTTCTACCGCACGGACGTGCTGAAGTCCGTCGGCTACGACAAGGCGCCGGCGACGTGGGATGAGCTGCTGGACGCCTCCGCGAAGCTGACCGCGCGCGGCAAAGACCAATACGGCATCGGACTCGATCCGAAGGAGCCGACGCTTAACTTCATGTTCGCCCGCCAGAACGGCGCCAAACTCATCGAGAACAACAAGGCGCAATTCGAAGAGCCGGCATTCGCGGAAGCGGTCTCTTATTTGGATACTTACTTCAAGAAAGGCTACGCGCCGGTCGATCTCGGCCTCGATACGTCGCAGAGCTTCGGCGGCGAGGGCATGGTCCCGATGTTCATCAGCGGGCCGTGGATGATCAAGACGATCAAAGACCAAATTCCCGATATCGAAGGCAAATGGGCGACGGCGGTGTTGCCGTCCAAGGAGAACAACATGAGCTCGCTCGGCGGTTCCAACCTGACCGTCTTCAACTACACGGAGCAGAAGGACGCGGCGCTGAAGTTCATCGCCTTCCTCAGCAAGCCCGAGAAGCAGCTGGAGTGGATGAAGCTGACCGGCGAGCTGCCGGCTACGATGAAAGCTTGGGAAGATCCGCAGCTGAGCGATGACGCGAACATGGCCGTCGTCGGCGAGCAGCTCAAGAACGCCGAACCGATGCCGCTCGTCAAGGCTTGGGACAACATTTCGCAGAACTTCCTGAAGACGTTCGAGCAAATTTACCGTGCCGACGCCGATCTGAACGAACAGCTGAAGGCGTTCAACGCGCAGTCGCAGCAGCTGCTGGACAAATAGCCGCACGCGGGCATCCGAATAGGCGCCGGCTTTCGCTACTAGGCGAAAGCCGGCGCTGCCCGCACCTCCGGCGTATGACTTGATAAGGAAGTGATGTTATGAAAGGAACGTCCAAGTACGCGCCATACGTTTTTATCGGACCGACCCTGATCCTCTTGACCGTATTTTCTCTGCTGCCGATCCTGGTCGCCGTCTATATTAGCTTGACCGACATGGATTTGGCCGGGCTCGCCGATTATTCGAATATCTCGTTCGTCGGCTTCCGGAATTACGCCGACATCCTGTCCGATCCGATCTTTCTCGTCTCCCTGCGCAATACGCTGTTCTACGTCATTATCGGCGTACCGCTGGTCATCGTCTGCTCGCTCGCCGTCGCGCTGATGATCAACTTCGGTCGCAACCGGGCGTTCAAAATTTTCCGCGTCGTCTACTACCTGCCCTCGGTGACCAACGTCGTCGCCGTCGCCGTCGTGTGGAGCTATCTCTACAACCCGGGAATCGGGCTGTTCAACTATATCCTGACCTCGATCGGGTTCGACCGCGTGCCGTGGCTGACCGAGCCGACGATCGCGAAGCTTTCCCTTATCCTGCTTGCTCTATGGAGAGGAATCGGGCTGAACATGATTATTTTCATCGCGGCGCTCCAGGGCATCAGCCGCTCGTATTATGAAGCCGCGCAGCTGGACGGAGCCAGCAACTGGCAGCAGCTGACGCGCATTACGATTCCGATGCTCCGTTACGCGATCGTCTTCGTCTCGATTACGACGATGATCGGCTGGCTGCAGTTCTTCGAGGAACCGTTCGTCATGACCCAGGGCGGACCGCTGAACGGAACCGTCTCGGCTTCGTTGTTCATTTATCAGAACGGCTTCCAATACAGCCATTTCGGCTATGCGGCCGCCGGTTCGTTCGTACTCTTCTTCATTATTATCGCGATTACGCTGCTCCAGCTGAAGCTTCAGCGGAAGCAAGCCGAAGAATAGGAGGCGTTCCGTCATGCAACCTTCCAACTCCAATGCCGCGCGATCCGCTTCATCCGGCGTCCGGCTTCAGCAGTGGCTGGTCGGATTGACGCTGACCGTCTTCGGCGTGGCGATGATCGTGCCGTTCGTCTGGATGATGCTGTCCGCCTTCAAGACCGAAGGCGAAATCAAGCAAATCCCGCCCACCCTTTGGCCGGAGACGTTCACGTTCGATAACTTTCACCGGTTATTCACGGAGATGGACTTCACGACGTATCTGGTTAACACGCTGCTAATCACGCTGTTCAGCTTCGTCGGCCTGCTGCTCAACGCCATGGCAGGCTTCGGCTTCGCCAAATACCGGTTCAAGGGCCGCGACAAGCTGTTCCTGCTCGTGCTCGCCACGATGATGATTCCCGGACAGGTGACGATGATTCCCGTATACCTGATCCTCAACAGCGTCAACCTAACCAATACGATGATCGGCATCGTGCTGCCCGGCTTCATCAGCGCGTTCGGCATCTTCCTCTTCCGCCAATTCATGTCCGCGCTGCCGGACGAGATTATGGAGGCGACGCGGCTCGACGGCGCGAGCGAATACAAGCTGTTCCTGCAAATCATCCTGCCGATGTCCAAGCCGATCCTCGCCGTTCAAGCGATTCTGACGTTCATCGGCGGCTGGAACAGCTTCCTGTGGCCGCTCATCATCGCCAACGACGAGAAGCTATATACGCTCTCGGTCGGCCTGCAGCTGCTGAAAGGCCAGCACGGCACGAACTATGCGCTTCAGATGGCCGGCGCGGCGTTCATGGTCGTCCCGATCATGATCCTCTTCGTCTTCGCGCAGAAGCACATTATCGAGAATTACAATATTTCCGGCATCAAATGAATGCGCGCCGCCGCCGAAAAAGCAGCCATCCGGGCTGTTTTTTCGTTTTTTCTTAACATTCGGCCGCATTTCTCGATAGAATGATTCGATTTTTGACAAACAAATGAGTATAATATACTGGGATAGGACAAGAATTCGTCTTTAAGTATCTTGAGGGAGGACTAGAAAATGGCATTGGTTTCGATGAAAGACATGCTGAACAAAGGTTTGAAGGAAGGTTATGCGGTTGGCCAGTTCAACATCAATAACCTGGAATGGACGCAAGCGATCCTCGCGGCGGCCGAAGAAGAGAAGTCCCCGGTTATCCTGGGCGTCTCCGAAGGCGCTGCTCGTTATATGGGCGGCTTTACGGTTGTAACGGCAATCGTTAAATCCCTGGTCGAAGAAATGAAAATCACGGTACCGGTTGCCATCCACCTGGACCACGGTTCCAGCTTCGAGAAATGTAAAGCGGCGATCGACGCGGGCTTCACGTCCGTCATGATCGATGCTTCGCACGGTCCATTCGAAGACAATGTTCGCATCACAAAACAAGTCGTCGAATACGCGCACGAGCGCGGCGTTTCGGTTGAAGCCGAGCTGGGTACGGTCGGCGGCCAAGAAGACGACGTCGTCGCTGACGGCGTTATCTACGCAGATCCGAAAGAGTGCAAAGAGCTTGTCGAGCGCACGGGCATCGACTGCCTCGCGCCGGCGCTTGGTTCCGTTCACGGCCCTTACAAAGGCGAGCCGAAACTGGGCTTCAAGGAAATGGAAGAGATCTGTCAAACGATCAACCTGCCGCTCGTTCTTCACGGCGGAACAGGCATCCCGACAGAGCACATCAAGCGCGCCGTATCCCTGGGTACAGCGAAAATCAACGTAAACACCGAGAACCAAATGTCCTTCACGAAAGTCGCGCGCGAAATCCTGACGAAAGACCTCGAAGTTTACGATCCGCGTAAATTCCTGGCGCCAGGCCGCGATGCGATCAAAGCAACGGTTATCGGCAAAATGCGCGAATTCGGTTCGTCCGGCAAAGCGTAATACACATAGAAGACCCGAAGACCGGACTCTGTCCGGTCTTTTTTGAGTTATGGCTGAATGCTGCATTCCCGGTCTTTCGACCGTGAACGCAAACCAATCAGCTGTGGCTGAATGCTGCATTCCCGGTCTTTCGACCGTGAACGCAAACCAATCAGCTGTGGCTGAATGCTGCATTCCCGGTCTTTCGACCGTGAACGCAAACCAATCAGCTGTGGCTGAATGCTGCATTCCCGGTCTTTCGACCGTGAACGCAAACCAATCAGCTGTGGCTGAATGCTGCATTCCCGGTCTTTCGACCGTGAACGCAAACCAATCAGCTGTGGCTGAATGCTGCATTCCCGGTCTTTCGACCGTGAACGCAAACCAATCAGCTGTGGCTGAATGCTGCATTCCCGGTCTTTCGACCGTGAACGCAAACCAATCAGCCTTTAACCAATAATTTCCTCATGAAATACGCCGTAATTGTCCGGGTGTCTTCCTCTTCGCGCGCTATGTTATAGTTTCAGTTGACAACGCTTTCATGCCAGATGACGACATTTTATCAAGGAGGTTTATCGAATCATGCCATTGCTTCGCAGACCTAGACACATGCTCGTCCTCACCCTTCTTCTTCTCGTCGCCATGCTCACTCCGGCCGTCGCTTCCGCCTCGGACGGCGCCGAGCGGGAGAGAGACAAAGACCGCGCCTCCGGCATTCAGTCCTATGTCAAGAAAATGCAGCCAGGCTGGAATCTCGGCAATACGTTCGACGCCACCGGCGCGGACGAGACGTCATGGGGCAACCCGCGCGTAACCAAATCGCAAATCAAAGCTATTGCCAAGCAAGGCTTCAACAGCATCCGCATCCCGGTCACCTGGCAGCAGCATATGGGCGGCGCGCCGGACTATAGCATCGATCCCGCGTTCCTGGACCGCGTCGAAGAAGTCGTCGACTGGTCGCTCGACGAAGGGTTGTACGTCATGATCAACCTGCACCATGATTCCTGGCTGTGGGTGACGAACATGGGCACCGAGCATGACGAGGTGCTCGCGCGCTACAATGCGGCGTGGACCCAGATCGCCGACCGGTTCAAGAACTACTCGACCAAGCTGTCGTTCGAGAGCATTAACGAGCCGCGCTTCACTAGCGGCTGGGGCGAAGATTCGTCCGCGTTCTTCACGTACTTGGCCGAGCTGAACACGTCCTTCCATGAGATCGTTCGCGCGTCCGGCGGCAAGAACGACGTCCGTCCGCTCGTGCTGCCGACCCTCGAGACGAACGCCAGCCAAGACCGGCTCGACCAGCTGTACGGCACGATCCAGAGCCTGAACGACCCGAACCTGATCGCGACCGTCCATTATTACGGCTTCTGGCCGTTCAGCGTCAACATCGCCGGCTTCACCCGCTTCGAGGAGCAGACGCAGAAGGATATTACCGATACGTTCGACCGCGTCTACGACTCGTTCGTGGCCAAGGGAATTCCGGTCATCCTCGGCGAATTCGGCCTGCTGGGCTTCGACAAGAACACCGGCACGATCGAACAAGGCGAGAAGCTGAAGTTTTTCGAATTCCTGATCGACTACTTGAACCAGAAGAACATTACCCATATGCTGTGGGATAACGGCCAGCATTTCGACCGGCTGAAGCTGACGTGGAAAGACCAGCAGCTGTTCGATCTGATGAAAGCGAGCTGGAAAGGCCGCTCCGCAACCGCCGCGAGCGACCTGATCTTCCTGAAGCAAGGCGCGGACATTCAAGACGCGTCGGTGACGCTGAACTTGAACGGCAACAAGCTGTCCGCCATCCGCGCGGGCAAGGATAAGCTGAAGAAAGGCAGAGACTATGAGCTGTCCGGCGATACGCTGACGTTCAAGGCCGCCCTGCTGAAGAAGCTGACCGCCTCCGGCCAACTTGGCGAGAACGCCGAGCTCGTCGCCGAGTTCAACAAAGGCGCGGATTGGACGTTCGACGTCATCACGTATAAGGCGCCGACGCTCGCAAGCGCCGAGGGCACGAGCGAGAGCTTTGCGATCCCGACGGCCTTCAACGGCGACCGCCTGGCCACGATGGAAGCCGTCTACGCGGTCGGCGGCAATGCCGGCCCGCAGAATTGGACCTCCTTTAAGGAATTCGGCTACGCGTTCACGCCGGATTACGCGGCCGGCACCGTCGTCCTGCCCGCGAACTTCTTCAATGAAGTGAATGACGGCGTCGTAAACTTGAAGCTCCACTTCTGGAGCGGCGAGATCGTCAATTATACGATTGCGAAGCAAGGCGCGAGCGTGACGGGAACGGCATCCTAACCGTCACTCGCTGAAGCGGCCGCAAACGAAAGGGCATATCTCGGTTACCCATGGTGACTGAGATATGCCCTTTTGCCATTTCGCGCAGTTTGAAACCCGCATCTCCCGTCTCCTAATCCAGTAGCGCTTTCCATGCCTCCTCGATCTTCCTCGTCCCGACGTCAACCGTCTCCTTGCCGAGCAGCATCGCGTTCAGATGGTTCGTAAAGTCCATGAACAACTTGGCTCCCTCGGGGATGGACGGCACGGCCTTCGCCGCCGCCAGCTGTTTGACGAACCCCTGCACGATGCGATCCTTCGCCAGACGCGCGTCGGCATAAGCGGCGGATTGCGTCGGCAGCGTCTTGAAAGCCAGACTTTGCCGCACCTGCGTCTCGCTATCCGTTAAGTAGGCAATCAGCTCCATGCTTTCCTTCGGGTGTTTGCTGTATTTGTTGATCACCAGACTGTGGCCGCCGACCGGAGAACCCTGCCCGCCAGGTCCCTTCGGCATCGGGGCGATGCCGAGGTAGTCGTTGTTTCGGAATTGGCCGCCTGTCGACTGAATATCCCCGATTGCCCAAGGCCCGTTCATCATCATGGCGGATCTTCCGCTCGTAAAGTCGCCGACCATCCGGCTGTACCAATCCGTGAAATCGGAGTAGGGCTGCGTCACGCCCTCCTGCCGCAAGCGGACCATGAAGGCCAACGCGCGCCGCGAATTGTCGGACGCGATCTCGATCTTGCCTTCATCCGTGAGCATGCCGCCGCCGAAGGCCCATAGATAAGGAAGCGCAAAGTAGGAATCTTCCGTGACGAACAGCCCGTACCGCCCGCCCCCGGTCAGCTTCTTCGCCATGGCCAGCAGCTCGTCCATCGTGGCCGGCGGCGACGGATAGCCCGCTTCGCTCAGCAGCCGCTTGTTATAGAGCAAGGCCGGTACCTCCAGAACCGAGGGGAGTCCGTACAACCGCCCTTCGTGCAGCAGCGGTTCGATCGCGAACGCCGTGAACCCGCTCCACCGGGATGCCGGCGCCAGCTCGTCCAACGGATACAAGATATCGAGATCCGCATACTCGGGCACCCACGAGTTGTCCGCGCGGAAGACGTCCACCGTCTGATCGCCGAGCACCGCCGTTTTGAATTCGTTCGTGGCAAACGGGAATTCGTGCTGCTCCACCCTCACCTCGATGCCGGGATGCTCCTCCATGAACGCTCCGATCCGGTTGCGAAAGAAAGTCGTCTGCGCTTGGGCGGTCGTCGTCCAGAACGTGAGCTGGACCGGTTCCTCCGGCTCGCCGGCGCTGGAGCACGAAGCAAGCGACAGCGCCAACGACGCCCCGAAAGTCGACAGCAACGCCGAGAGCGCTCTGCGTTTAGTCACGATCGTCCTCCCCCTCCTGGCCGGCGTCCGCCGGCGTATAGAGGCGAATCCGGTTTCGGCCGTTCTCTTTGGCCGCATACAGCGCACGGTCGGCTTCGAACAGCAGTCGGCGCGGATGCTCCAGCTCATGCGCCGGCGCGGTCGCGATGCCGATGCTCACCGTCACGCTGTCGCTTACCTCGGAGTTGACATGCGGAATTTGCCGCGCGGCCAGCGCTTCTTGAATACGCGACGCCGTTCGGAAGGCGGCCGCCTCATCTTGATTCGGAAGCAGCACCACGAACTCTTCGCCTCCGTAACGCGCCGCCAGCTCGCCGGGACCGACCTGCTCCTGCACGATCGCGGCCACCTGCTTCAAGCATTCGTCGCCGGCTTGATGACCGTAGTTGTCGTTATATCGCTTGAAGTAATCGATATCGAACAGAATCAACGACAACGGCTTCGCTTCCCGGGCTAGACGCCGCCATTCCCGCTCGAGCGTTTCGTCGTAGCATCTGCGGTTCGGGATCCCCGTCAGCGGGTCTCGGCTCGAGATTTGCGTCAGAAAGGCGTTCGAATCGATCACGGTCCGCAGCGAATGCGTCATCCGGTTGAACGCCTCCGCCAGCTCGCGCAGTTCGTCGCGTCCCCGGAAGCTTAAATCCGCCACCTGCAGATCGCCTTCCGCCACTTTCTGCGCCGACGATTTAAGCAGCCCGATGCGGTGGACGAGGTAGTTGGACAGCAGGTATGCGATGAGCAGCGACAGCGCGAACGCGGAGCCGGCCATCGTATAGTTGACCTTAGAGATCAGTTCGCCGTTCTCGCGGACTTCGCGGTTGTTCCGGTCCACCCGCGCCTGCTCGTTCTTAAAGAACGCATGGAGCGCGAACGCGATGGGGTCGAAGCTGTCCTTCGCGTATGCTTCTCGCGCCTGCTCGGCTTCTCCTTGTATTTTCAGCGCCATCGTTCTGCGTTTGTCCGTCACGTAGTCCGCCCACATTTCCTTGAAGCGCTGGATTTGAGCGAGTCCTTGCTTATCGCTCGTCGTCTCGGTCAGCCGCTTCAGTTCCGCGTTCACGTAGCGGACGTTCGAGCTGAACCGAGAGTCGTAATCCGCCTCGAGGTAGACTGGCGCAAGCAAATAATGCGCGCCGTTGTCGTTGGCGGCGCGAGCGAACAAATTTAGCCGTTGGAGCACCTCCATCCGTTTGCCGGAGGCGCCGCTCTCGTTCGTCAGCTCCACCATCTTCCCCGACAGATACGCCGATAAAATCACCGTCGTGACGAATAACGCGATAATGGCGCTAAAGCTTAAATATAATTTCTTGCGCAACGTGAGTGCCAAGCTGCCAACCTCCGGTCGTCGAGCGCGCCTTTTCTTCCGAAACCTTATTAGTGTGCATTCAATCCCGTTCGTTCATTCCCAGAAGGTGGATTTCCCCCTGGAGACAGGACGCCAAAAACCGCTTCCCGGATGGAAAGCGGCTGTAGCATTCAAGACAAATCTTATTTGACCGACCCGATCATCCCCGCCACGAAATGCTTCTGCATCAGGAAGAACACGAGCGCCGTCGGCAAGGTCGCGATGACGATCGCCGTCATGATAACGCCGTAATCCGGGGAGTAACCCGAGCCGAGATTGGAGATGAGCAGCGGAATCGTCTTATTCTCCTCGGACTGCAGCACGATGAGCGGCCATAGGTAGTTGTTCCAGCTCGACATGAACGTGATGATCGACGCGGCCGCGTAGGTCGTCTTCATCGTCGGCACGTAGATGCGGAAGAAGACGCCCAGCTCGCTCAGACCGTCCATGCGCCCGGCCTCCAGCATATCCTTCGGGAACATCTTGGTGCTCTGGCGGAAGAAGAAGATGAGGAACGCGGTCGTCATCGTCGGGAGCACGACGGATGCGGCCGTGTCGATCCCGATGCCGGGCGCATGCTGCGACACCGTCGCGAACATCCGGTACAGCGGCACCATGAGCGCGGCGAACGGAATCATCATCGACAGCAGCAAAATGTTGAAGACGATATCCTTCGCGCGGCTCCGGTAAATCTCAAAGCCGTAGCCGGCCAACGAACCGATCAGCAGCGCCAGCACGGTCGTCGTAATCGAGATTTTGGCCGAATTCAGCAGGGCGGGCACCAGATCGACCGTATCGAGCAGCCGCCTCACGTTGCCCGCCAGCTCGCCGCCGGGCAGCAGCCGACCCTTCGTCACGTCGACCGACTTGTTCGTCGTGCTGACGAGCATCCATAGGAACGGGAATATCGAGATGATGGCGGCGATAATCAAGAACCCATAGGCGAAAGCCCGTTTCAACTTAGGCATGCTTATCACCTGCCGCTTTGAATTGGAGGAACGAGAAGACGACGATCAGCGCCACGATCGAATACGACACGGTGGCCGCGTAGCCGAAGTCCGGCGTGTATTTGAACGAAAGGTTGTAAATGTATTGGGAGATCGTCGTCGTCGCGCTCCCCGGACCGCCTTTCGTAATGTTCATGACCTCGTCGAACAGCTGCAGCGTGCCGATCGTCGAGGTGATCGACGTGAACAGAATGATCGGCTTAAGCATCGGGATCGTAATGCGGAAGAACTGCGCCATGGACGAAGCGCCGTCGATGCGGGCCGCCTCGTAGATCGCATGATCGACATTTTGCAGCGCGGACAAGTAGAAAATCATGTTGTAGCCCGTCCAGCGCCACGTAATCGCGATGATGATCGTGATTTTCGCCCAGAACGGGTCGGTAATCCAGCCGATCGGCTCCGAGATGAGCGACAGCTTCATCAGCATGACGTTGACGAGGCCATCCTGGCCGAACAAATATTTGAACACGACGGAGTAGGCGACGAGCGACGTGACGCAAGGCAGGAAGATCGCCGTCCGGAAGAAGCCTTTGAATTTCAAATTTTTGTCGTTCAGCAGGACGGAGATGATCAGCGCGAGCATGATCATGACCGGCACCTGGACGATGAGATAGACGAACGTGTTTCGGACGGCGGTGATGAACGTCGAATCCGCGAACAGGCGCTTGTAGTTCGCCAAGCCGGCGAAGCTCAGGTTGGTCCCCTTCCCGCTCTGCAGCGACAGCAGGAACGCCTGGATCATCGGGTAGAAATAGAAAGCGGCAATCAGCACGACGGGCAAGATGACGAACGCCCAGCCGATCGCGCTCGCCTTCCGCTGCATGCTCATGGCGGGTCTGGCAGCTCTCATAAGGTCCTCTCCTCTTTCGGCCGGCGTTAGCCGCCGCGCTCCGGGAACGCCCCGGGCGCGGCTCGCTAAAGCCAGGTGTGTTGCAGGAATGGCCGACGCGTCTTACTGCATCTGCGCTTCCGCCTGCTGCTGCGCATCCTTCAGCACGTCATCGATCGCTTTGCCGCTCAGGAAATTTTGCATTTCCACGACAAGTACGTCTTCGATCGCGTAGGTGCTGGAGCCGTAGTTGACGCGCGGGATCGAATCGGTCCATTTCGCGAAATCCGCGATCGTCTTCTGGTTGCCGTAAAACGGGTCGGCCGCCTCATACGCCGCGCCGCTCGAAGCTGGCGAGTACGTGCCGATCGCGCCGATGTCCGTGACGAGCTGCTGATAGAAATCGACGTTGGCGCCGAACGTACTGGCGAGGAAATCGGCCGCCGTCTCTTTGCCGTCCACGTTCAGCACGTACCAGGAGCTGCCGCCGAGGTTAGACGCGTTCACCGTGTCCGGCTGGCTGGCTAGTTTCGGAATCGGCACGACCGCCCATTTGCCGGACTGCGACGCTTCGGCTTTAATCGAGGCGTTGATCCAGTTGCCGGTCGGGACGGACGCCACTTCGCCGCTGTTGAAATTCGCCAGGAATTGACTCCAGTCGGAATGCGGCTTCACGATGTCCGCCTCCATAATGCGCTTGTAGACGTCGAACGCTTCCTTCAACGCTTCGTTCCCCACCAGATAAGGCGCCTTGCCATCCTTGTCCATGTACCAGGAACCGGCCGTCTGAATCATGATGCGAATGATGCCCAGGTCGTTCGGGTCCAGACTGATCATCGGCTTGCCGGTTGCTTCCTTCACCTTTTTGCCGATCTCGATGAAATCGTCCCACGTCAGATTTTGCAGGTCGGCGACTTTATACCCCGCTTGCTCCAGATAGTCCGTCCGCACGAACAATCCCGTGACGCCGGAATCGAATGGCAGGCCGTAGTTTTTGCCGTCCACGCTCGTCGGTCCGATTTTGTACTGCGCGAAGTCTTCCGCCTTGAACGTACCCGTCAGCTCGTGGAACATGTCCGGGAACGCCTGCAGGAAGCTCTGCGAGCGGTAATCCTCGATGAGGACGATATTCGGCAGCCCCTTGGTCGTGCCTGCTCCGAGACTGGTGTTCAGCTTCTGAACGACGTCCTCCTGCGCGTTCTCGACGATGTTCAATTTGAAATCCGGATGATCCTTCTTGTACAGGTCAGCCGCGATGTTGAGCGCCTTGATGTTGAAATTCGGATCCCATGCCCAGACGGTCACCTCCGAGGCGCCCGCCTTCGCGTTCCCGCCGCCTGAAGCCTCCTCGTTCGTTCCTCCAGCGTCGTTGTTCGAATTCGATGCACACGCGCTTAGCAGCAGCATCCCGGATAATAGCACCGTCGCCAACTTCTTCTTCATCCATCTTCCCCCTGTGAAAGCATAATGAAAGCGGTTACTTAAGCTCAAGGCCATCGTACCATTCCGCTCTCGTCGATCGTTAGGAATATCTTTGCGCGGAATAGCACTTTTATCGCATCCTCGCCCGACGCTTACCGCCTCGTATTAGGAAGATTGTTGGAAACTGGTATTATCTTCAGGTTCGCGCTGGAAAGGCAGCCGAATACGCACCTGCGTGCCCTGCTCCGGCTCGCTCGTAATGGCAATGCCGTACGACTCCCCATACAGCAACTTCAGCCGGTCGTTCACGTTGCTCACGCCGATGCCGGTGAATAGCTGCCTGCTGCTCGACGCCTTCGGCAGCTTGCTTCCGTCTCCGAGCTCCATGCCGTCGCCGTTGTCGGCGATTTCGCAGACGAGGTCCCCGCCTTCTTGGGCGACGAGCACATAGATATAACCCTCTTGCTTCGCGTTAAACGCGTGGAAGAACGCATTTTCGATGAACGGCTGAATGATCAGCTTCGGCACCTGCGCCTCCATGCAAT
Organism: Paenibacillus methanolicus; assembly: GCF_008124765.1. Classification (GTDB taxonomy): domain Bacteria; phylum Bacillota; class Bacilli; order Paenibacillales; family Paenibacillaceae; genus Paenibacillus_Z; species Paenibacillus_Z methanolicus. Next base: position 857,265 of record NZ_VNHS01000002.1, read on the forward strand.
CCGGCGCGACGAAATAGTTCACCTTAATCCGTTCGCCGTAACGGACCTGGTTGATGAAGACGTAGCTCTTCAAATTGTCCAGCTCCTGCTCGATGCTCACCGTCTCGCTGACATTGCCGATCGCGTTCTGCAGCAGCGAGATGAGCGCGTTGATCGTGTCCGCCGCCTTTTCCCGGCTCCCCCGCTGCACCATGATTTTGATCGAGGCGAGCGTGTTGTACAGGAAATGCGGGTTGATCTGGCGCTGCAGCGCCGCAAGCTCGGCATTGCGCTGCTTCTTCTGCGTCTTCACCAGCTCTTCGACGTAGACGTGCAGCTCGTCGAGCATGAAGTTGAACGCGTGCGCCAGCTGCCGCGTCTCGAAACTGCCGCTCACCGCGACGTAGTGATGGAAGTCGTACTTGGAGATGTTCGAGATCTGCTTCACGAGCCGCGTCAGCGACCGGGTCAACCGCCGGAATATGAGAAACACGATAATCAGCGCGACGCCGACGATCGCGATGCAGATGAGGACGATCGACTTCGTATCGATCAACTGCCCGAGCGCCCATTGTTTATCGATCAGATTGACGACATGCATGTCGTAGAAAGACAAGTAATCGGCCAGCATAATGTTGTCCTTGTCCATGAACCGCGCGTCCTTGTAGTCGATCTCCCGCTTCTCGATATCCAGCGCGTGGGCGAGCAGGTCCGGCGCCCGCTGTCCGATCAGCTCCTCGCGGTCGCTCGAGACGATGACGCCGTCATTGCTCAGCACGACCACATGGTTGCCCTCGCTCGTATAGCTCTCGTAATAGCGCTTGAACTGGCTCTCCTTCATGACAAGGTACATGACGCCATAGATTTTCCCGCTAGATCGCTCCATGAGCGCCTTCGTCGCCGCGATGATCGGCTCCCGCTCGCCGTTCTCGTTCTCCAGCCCGTCGCTATATTGGTACAGCAGCCTTCTCGGCTGCGCCTTGGCGGCTGCCGTCATCGGTTCTCGTTTCAGCGCTTCGTCGGCAATCGGCCAGTTCGCCCGGTTCGTCGCGTAGACGCGGCCATTCGCGCCGGTGACGCTAATGTCGATCTCGAACGCATCCACGTTATAGGCGATCTGCTTCATCTGCTTGTTCATGTTGTAATAGGTTTTGGACAAGGCCAGCGAGCTGCCGCCCCCCTCGGTCAGAAACTGCTTCACCGTGCCGCTCTGCTGAATGTTGTTGACCGCCGTGACGATCGCGGTGTTCAGCGATTCGAAGCCGGATTTGATCTGTCCGATCACCTTCCCGTTCGTGATGCTGAACGTATTGATGAACAACCGCTCGGATATCCGGATCGTCGTCCACGAGACCGATACGGAGACGGCGATGATGCTGACGACGAGGATAATGAACATTTTCAGGAAAAGGCCGTGGTATTTGAACTTCTCGAAGTATCGTTTCATCCGCACCGCTTCCTTAGGACATCGGCTGACGCCTGTAGCTGCTCGGCGACAGTCCCGTCAGTTTCTTGAATACTTTGCAGAAATAGCTATGGTCCGAATAGCCGACAAGCCCGCTGATCTCGTTGATCGCCAGCTCCCCTTCGCGCAGCAAACCCGCCGCTTTGCCGATGCGAATCTTGTTCAAGTGACCCGCGAACCCGTCCGGGTTATGCGCGCTGAAGGTACTCGACAGATACGACGGATTGAAGTGAAAATGCTTCGCCATCTCCTTCAGCGTCAGCGGTTCGGCGTAATGCGCTTCCATATAGTCGAGCAGCCGCTTCATGTTCGCGCCCCCCGTCCCGCCTTCGGCCGCTGCCATGCTGACGTCCGCGCAGCCAATCGCCTCTTCCACGAACGCGAACAGCCGATCAGCGGCATCCTGGGCGCAGCGCGATTCGTTGATCGCATTGAACGACGCGAACTTGATGCGCTCAAGCGGCTTCACGTCGTATCCCGCGTTGCCCAACAGGACGATAATATTGAAGATGATGTTGCTCAGAAATGATTTGTATTCGAACGCGTCCGTCGTGTAACAGGCGGACATCGCGGCAACGTGCTTGCGCAGCTGGCCGAACGCGGCATCGAATTGCCTGCGGGCCAGGTCCGCGGCGAACCGGTCCAAGGGGAACGGAGGGGCTGCCGGCACGGACGCGGGGAGCTTGCCCGCTTCAATCAGATGCCGCTCCGGGAAATAAAACCCGGCTTGCAACAGGCCGCGCAGTTTGCCGCGGTACGTGTCGCCCAAGCGATGGAAGCCGGCGAACGGTTCCGTCAGCGCGACGAAGGCGAGCGGATCGGCTTCCCGGACCGCCGCCGCCGCCGCATCGGCCAAGGCTGCCGCCGCGTGCTCCGCCTGCGCGGCGTCATAATTCAGCACGGCGAGCGTGACGTTCGGTTCGGATAGGAGTACGTACGTCCGGATATCGGCCGAACCGGAAGCCGCGGACTCGGCCGCCTCCGCGATCGTCCGCAGCACCGCCTCTCCATCGGTCTGCCGTCCGTTCGCCGAACACTCCATGCCGAGCAGCCGGAACGCCCCATAGGGGAAGGCACGGCGAATTTCTTCCGCATCCGACTCCGTCTCGTAGCCCGCGATCATGCGCTCGATCTCCCGCCGAATATCCGGGCCGTCTTCCCGCTCGGCGCCGATCGGGCGAAGCGAGCCGATTCGGCCGGCGGTCTTGCGCAGCACGCCGAGCAGCTCCTCTGTCTCGAGCTTCGGCTTCAGAATATAGTCGGCCACGCCGCTCTGGAACGTCGCCCGCACGTAATCGAAGTCCCCGAAGCTGCTCAGCACGACGACCTCGATGCCGGGGTACGACGCTTTGACGGCTTTCGTCAGTTCGTTGCCGTCCATGACCGGCATGACGATATCGGTCAGGACGATATGCGGCCGCACCTTCTCGATCAGCTCCAGCGCTTCCTTGCCGTTGCCCGCCTCGCCCGCGATGCAGAAGCCTTCCTGTTCCCAATTCATATAATGTTTAATGCCTTGCCGGATCAGGATCTCGTCGTCCACGATCAATACTTTGCACAGCTCTCTCGCCGCCATCGACATCTCCTCCTAATCGAGCCTTTTCGGCTTTATTTATTAAGGTCTGCTCACAATCTTCGCGTCTCCATGCGAATATGGGATCGTATGCGCCCGCGCTCGCGGATAAACGTCTCCGGATCGCGTCTATGCCGGCGTCCCGCCATGTAACCGCATACATACTTTACTACAGGCGTGCCTGGATTGGATAGCTCGTCTCGAACTCCCGGGAGAAGATGCGCGCCGGACGCGTCTCGTCGATTCGATCGATGCTGGGCGAATGACCAGACCTTAACGCGGCGAACGCAAGCATTCTTGCGAAACGGAGGCGCGGCCTGGCGCGTGTCGCGAAATGCCAAAAGGCCGCTCCGCGGCGGCCCTTTCTCCTCTTCGATTCTTACCTTTCCTTGCTCCCGCTCACCCCAGCCGTCCCGGCTTCGGCATCGTCCTCGATTGCTCGACCAGCTTGCGCGCTTCGTGGCGGTCGAGCACCTGCAGCTTGTTCAGGATGTTCGAGACGTTGTTCGCGACCGTCTTGGCGCTAATGTGCAGCCGGGCCGCAATCTGCGCGTTCGTCTCCCCGCCGGCGATGCACTGCAGAATGTCCGCTTCGCGGCGCGTCAGCTCCGCGAACAGCGGGTTGGCGGACAAGCCGCCGATCCCGGCGGGCTCCGGCGCGGGAGGCGCCGCGAAATAATGCATCATCCGCTCGGCGATCTCCGTGCTGAACACGGCGCAGCCGCTGCCGACCATCCGGATCGCCTGCAGCAATTCCTCCTCGTCCGCGTCCTTGAGCACGTAACCCTTCGCCCCGACGCGCATCGCGGTGAAGACCGATTGGTCGTCCCGGTACATGGTCAGGATCAGAATATTGATCGACGGGTATTTCTCCTTAATCGCTTGCGTCGCTTCGATACCGTTCATCCCCGGCATCCGGATATCCATCAGGATCAGATCCGGCAGCAGCTTCTCCGCCTGCGCGATCGCCTCTTCGCCGGTGGCCGCTTCTCCGACGACCTCCATGCCGTCGATCGTCGCCAGCAGGCTGCGCACCCCGTTCCGAAACATCGGGTGATCCTCGGCTATCACGATTCTCATGCCAGCTTCTCTCCTTTATCCTTGCTCGCTTCCGTATGATTCAGCGGCAGCTGCGCCCAGACGCGCATGCCGCCCGTCTCCAGCCGTTCGAAACCGCATTCGCCGCCGATCTCGGCCGCGCGCTCCCGCATCGACATCAGCCCGATGCCGCTCGACATGCCCGACCAAATCGGATGCTGCGGATTGCTCGCGCCGTCGTCGCGAATCTCGACGTACAGCCGCTCCCGCTCCATGACGGCCAGCTGCACCCGGCATACCGTTGCGTTCGCGTGCTTGACCGTATTCACCATCGATTCGGTCACGATGCGGTAGACGGCGACCTCCACCGCCGCCCGCAGCGCCGGCAGCGCGCCCTCCACGTCCAGCTCGAAGCGCAGCGGCTTCGCGTTCTCCTCCCCGGCCAGCAGCAGAGCAGGCTTGCTCAGCTCGTCCATGCGAGTGCGGATTGCTCCGACGAGCCCCAGCTCGTCGAGCGCCGGCGGGCGCAAATCGTGCACGAGCGTGCGGATATCGCCGACCGTGGAGCGGATCGTCGAACGCAGCTCATCCAGCATGGCGATCGCCGCGGCGGGATCCCGCTCGACGAATTTGCGGGCGGTGGCCGCGTTCAGCGCAAGCGCCGCAAGTCTCGGAGCGAGATCGTCGTGCAAATTGTTGCGAATTTGCCTCCGCTCCTCTTCCCGTGCGAGCACCAGCTTCTCGCGCGACTCCTGCAGATCCTCGGCCAGCTTGCGCATCGCCTGAAGCATGTCCGCGTTGTTGACGAGCGGACCGGCATGGCGCAGCAGCACCTCCAGGAACAGATTGTCTTCGGCGGAGAACGCCTCGCCCGGGGACCGGCTGGCCGCATATACCGTGCCTAGCGCGCGTCCGCGATGAACGACGGGGAATGCCTGCAGCTCATGCTGCCCGCGTCCTTCGCCCGCTTCCGCGATGACCGTCTCCTGCCCCTCGACGCCGATCGCGACGCCGACGTACGGCAGACGCAGCGCTTCCTTGACCTTGCCCGCGATCACCTCGAGCATCGCTTCCGGCGCCAGCGGCTCCGCCATCTGAACGCCTAGCTCGAGCAGGACGGCATAGGGATCGTCGTGACGGCCTTTGAGCATCCGGTTCACCTGCCGCTGCAGCCACTCCTTGATCGGCGCGAACGCGACCGCCACGAGCGCGGTGACGATGAACGAGACGACGAGCGGGTTCCAGTTGTTCAGCACTTTACCCAGATACAGGACCGAGGCCGCGTACAACAGCACGATGGCGAGCGTAAGCGCCCCGTACACGATCGTCCGGTTGACGAGCGGGTTGATGTCCCACAGCCGCCGTCTGAGCAGGGCGAGCGTCAGCGTAATCGGCAGCGCGGCGAGCGTCATGTGCAGCGCGGCGTTCAGCCAGATGAACATGGTCGCCGAGCCGTCGTTCACGACCGGACTGAACATAAGGGTGATGATGGCAAAGCCGATGAACGTGACCGAGACGCCGTAGACAACCCACTTCGTCTGTTGGCGCTGTTCGGGCGTGGAGACGTTGCGGAACCGGTGCACCTGGGAATAGATGAGCAGCGCCACCGTGGACAAGAACCAGACGAACTGGAAAACGATCGGCAGCCCGTAGTGCTCCCACATGCTGCCGCCGCTAAAGAAATTGATCAGGTTCTGAAGCATGATCAGCACGAAGGCGTAACGGCTCCACCGCGGCACGAACGTGCCGTTCGGGAATAGCAGGCAGAACAGCGAGACCGCCGACCACGCGATCGTCGAGACGCCCATGAACCACTGCTTCAGGAGCGGCGTTCCTTCCGATCCGACCATGACGAGCGAAGGGAACGTCGTGCCGAAGGCGACGAGCGCGAGCGCGCCCAGCAGTCCCATCGGCTCCCGGCCGCCCTTCCATAAAATAATGGCCGCCGACGCGTAGAAGAGCATCGTGAACGAAACGTCGATCAGCACGAGCCACAGCGCCGTCTGCTGGACCGGCATCCCGCCGGGCTCCATCCCGAGCGCGGGCACCGACAAGCCGCACCCCGATGTAATGCAGCGGTCGATTAAAGCGTGGTAGTAATTCGGTATGCAATTGATGTAGAGCGCTGCCGTCGCGAGGAAGAAGACGGTGACGAGCAGCATATAGATTCGCGTCGTTTTCATGCCTTCATTATAGCGTGCGTCGCGTAGGGTGAATATGCCAAAATCGCGTTTTCCCGGGTCATGCCCGATTTTCCCGGATTCCGGGCGCCGAATCTTCCTGGAAAACCGAGGATGACCTACCCTGCCATCCGTGATTGCGCCGGAGGTATGATGAGAACAGATCGAAACCAACCTTAGGAGGCAATGAACAAAATGAATGTTAATCGCGTAATTCAGTGGCTCGGCATGATTTGTTTGATCGCGGGGATCGCGAGAATGGGGATGACCCCGACGTCGCTGATTTGGGGCACGGACAGCGTACAGGAGCTGACGTTCGGCTTCATCGCCTGCATCCTCATGTCCGTCGGCTCCATCGCCCTATATATGGTGCAGTCCCGCGAGACCGGCATCCTCGGCTTTATCAGCACGCTCGCCATTATTATCGGCAACGTCACGACGACGGCGCTCGTATTCACCTCGTTCCTGCCCGGCTTCCAAGAAATCGCCGAAGGCAGCGCCGTAGCGGGCATTACTCAAATGATCGGCATGATCGGCATGGCCGGCGGCACGCTGCTGTACGCCATCGTCACCTTCCGCGCCAAGGTTTTCCCTCGCTGGGTCGCGGTCCTTCACGTCGTCATGCTGCTGAGCATCTTCCTTCCGATCGAGGATAACAAGTACTTCGCGTTCTTCTGGGGCTTGTCTTACGTCGGCGCCGGCCTGTGCATCTGGATCGGCAAGCTGACGCCGCGTTCGGTCGAAGGCAGCAAGTTCCCGGCGTAACCTACGGCTTGCTCAGACTCACGAAATCACCACGCTTCCTCTAGCTTCGAAAAACCACGCAACGATTAACGGCCACCCCGACAAAGAAACAAAGCAATCGCGAAGATTGGTCCCCATCCCCCCTCCCCGCTCGCGCCTGCCGGCAGCCCCTTGACCTGCCATCCCCGCAGCGCGTAGGCAACCGCTCCCCTTAGCGCATCACGCGCTCTCTCAACCGGTCCATCCCCGCCATATCCACCCGAAGTCCAAAAAGCCGCTCGCACCGGTTAGGCAGCCTGTCTGCCCGGTGCGAGCGGCTTTCTCGTTTATGAGCGGGGGCGATATTCGGCCCTGTGCCGCTATTGCGCATCATACAGCACGGACGTATTCCGCAGCCGCCACAGCTCCGCCGCCTTGGCCTCCACGTAAGCCGTCGCCGCGTCCGAGAAGGCGTTGCCGAAGCTGAACCGCTTCACGCCGAGCGCCTGCAGCCGCGCCGCGTCCGTCAAGCCAGGGAGAGACATCACGTTCAGCGGCAAGCTAACGTTCGCGACAACTTCCGCGATGTCCGCCTCATCCCGCAGACCGGGCACGAAGAGCCCGCTGGCGCCGCTCTCGGCATACGCCTGGCCTCTTGCGATCGTCTCCGCGAGCGGCTGCTCCAGGAGGAGATACGTATCGGCGCGCGCATTAATGAAGAAGCCGTCATGCCCGTTAGCATCAAGCGCGGAGCGGATCGCATGCAGCAGAACCGCTTGTTCGCCCATCGGCTTCAGCGCCCGCGGTTCTTTCGACGAATCCTCGATATTGATTCCCGCCGCCCCGGCTTCCGCAAGACGCAGCACGTTGCTCGCGACCGTCTCCGCATCCGCGCCGTATCCCGCTTCGATGTCGGCGGAGACCGGTATGCTCACCTGGCTTGCGATCGCCCGAATCAATTCCAAATGCACCTCGAACCCGATCCGCTCGCCGTCGGCGAATCCCCGTGCGCTTGCCACGCCCCAGCTGGTCGTGCCGATGGCACGGAAGCCCGACTTCGCCAGGGCAAGCGCCGACATCACGTCCCACGCATTGCCCAGAAACAATAGTTCATCCCCGCGGTGCAATTCCTCGAATACTCGAATCCGGTTCATGATCCTCACCTTTTGCTTTGTTTTCATTTGCGCCGAAGCGCCGTCATGGACTCAGTATGGCGTATCCGCGAATGAGCAAAAAGTGTATCATTTGCATAGAACCGTTCACCTTTTAACGAAGAGAGGATTCACGCCCATGCACATCGCGCAGCACTTCTTCGAGCTTCGTGCCTACTACCGCGCTCAGCCCGATCGACATCTGTTCCCCGTTACCGTCGAGAAGCTGTCCGAGGTCTGGTACTGCACGCCGCGATACGTCAAAAAAATCGTCCGCGACTTATCCGAGCAAGGGTGGATCGAATGGCGGGCCGGCAGAGGGCGCGGACATACGTCGCAGCTGGCTTTCACCGCGGACGAGAACGAGCTCTTGTCGTCGGAGATCAAACGCAAAATGGAACAGGGACAGATCAAGGAAGCGATAGACTGGATGAACCGTTTCGGCACGCCGACCGCGCGGGAGATGCTCATGGACTGGCTGTCCGGCGAGATGGGATTCGCCCGCAGACGCGTCGCGGGCGATGCCCGGGATACGCTGCGGCTCCCCGTCCATCGCGCGCTCGAAACGCTGGATCCCGCCCTCGCTTATTACGCGTTCGACTCGCACATCATTAGCCAGGTGTTCAACACCTTGGTCGAATATGACCCGGACACCCGGGAATTGAAGCCTTGTCTTGCCCATACGTGGACGAGCAGCCCGGATGCCGCGACGTGGACCTTCTACTTGGGCAAACATATCTTGTTCCATCACGGCCGCGAGCTGTCCGCTTCCGACGTCGTGTTCTCGCTCAACCGGATTCGGCAGAGCGCGGACCGGTACGCGGCCGCATGGATGCTGCGCGATGCCGCGTCCATCGAAGCCGTCGATCCGCGCACCGTTCGCATCGCGCTTGCCTGCCCGAACGTCCTGCTGCCGCGCTTCCTGAGCACGGCGGCGATGAGCATCGTCCCGGAAGAGCTCGCGCGCGCCTCCGGCGACGCGTTCGCCCGCCAGCCGGTCGGCACCGGCTCGTTCCGCATCGCGCAGCTCGACGAGGGGCTATGCGCGCTGGAGTCATTCCCCCGTCACTTTCGCGGAAGTCCGCTGCTCGACCGCGTCGAAGTCTACATCTTGCCGGGCATCGAGGAAGGCCGGATCCGGCAGCCGGACTGGAACGATGTCCTGCCTTCGGACGGCCGTTCGCTGAGGCGGTCTTCGTCCGAGGACACGGTTCCGCCTCACGATTGGCACGATCTGGAGGCTAGATACATCTGCTGCAGCGTGCTCGCCTTCAACCTCCGCAAGGACGGGCCGCACCGGCCCCCGTCCTTCCGCCACGCGATGAACCTTCTGCTCGACCGAGAGCGGATGATCGCCGATCTGGGCGATAGTCTCATCATGCCGGCGGGCGGGTTCCGGCCTGCCGCGATCGCTGACAAGATGGCGGCGGAAAGCCGGCCAACGATCGAAGCCGATGCGGTCCGTCGGCTCCTTCTCGAGAGCGGCTACGCGGGCGAGACGCTGCGGCTATCGTCCAACGTCTATCATGAGACGGAGGCCAGCTGGATCATCGCACGCTGCCGCGCGTACGGCATTCAAGTCGAACTCGAGATTACGAACGAAGTCCCCGGACAGGCGGGCGCCGTCGAACCGGACGGATTCGATTGCCGGTTATTCGGCTACGTGCCGATCCACCCGGAAATTACGGAGATGGGCGCCTACTTGCAGCCGAATTACTTCTTGTCCGCCATCGAAGAACCGATGCTGCCATACGTAGAGGAGGTCGTGCGTACGGCATGCGCGGAGCCGGAGGAACGCGTCCGGGCGCGGCATCTCGCCAAGCTGGAGTCGCTCCTGCAAGATAGCGCCTCCGTTCTGTTCCTCGTGCACAAGAAGAACAACACGCAGTATCATCAAGCCGTGCGCGGCGTGCGCATTAATTCGTACGGCTGGGTCGATTTCCGGCAAATATGGTTTCCGTCCCAGGAGGCCGCGGCCGGCTCCCCATCCTAACAGAAGGCTGTTCCCTGCCGCCCTTGCGAAGGGCGAAGGAAACAGCCTTATTGATTTCCTGTCAATCCGTCGGCGGTCTTCGGACCGTTCGTTTATCGGCGCGCGAGTATCCAAGCTTGCGGCAGCCCCAACCAAAAACCCGATACCGGCATGATGACCGCGCCGAGCAGGCACGTCGCGAATAACAACCAGCTGAACGCGAGCGGCGGGGCAGTCCCGAGCTTCTTCAGCATCCAATCCACCGCGTAACCGAGCAGCATGAGGACGAATCCGAACATCATGAACCAGAACGCGTTCTCTCGATTGATGAGCCGCTCATTCCCGACCACCGTATTCCAGAAGCCCTCCGTTACGATGGGAATCAAATCCGAGGTGAATATCGCCAGCCCAACAACGGTGTGCAGAAGCCCCGTCAATACGAGGGATAACCCCATTTGCCTCTTCAGCCCGTTTACGTGATTCGCCATGATATCTCGCTCCTTCTCCTTGGTTACTCTTCCGCGATCTCGATTTTGCGCGCGCCTTTCGCCCTCTTCGCCGCGACAGGCTGGCGAGAAGCGCCTTGCCCGGACGGCGCGCCTTCTCCCGCGGACACGCCCCGCCCTGCCTCCGCGTCATCATCCAGGACATCGATCAAACTATCCAACACCGTGCGGGACGCGAGCAGCCACTCCTTGGCGGCCGACCGCGCATGCCGGAACGCGCCGCGCTCCTCCATTCGCTCGAATAACTCCGCCGCGAGAGATACGCCCCCGGCCAGCCGGACGAGCCGTGCTTTTCTTCTTCGCATGTCAGAATTCAGCTCCTTCCCGCCGTTTCCCGCTTGCCGAACCGGATGACGAGCCGGTCTTCCGCATAACGGGCTCCGAGCACGGCGCGCCCCATCAGCGGCCTCGGTAGCACGACCTTCCTTTTGTACGCTCCCGCGTTGACCGTCAGCTCGTCGCCGTTCTGTGTCAGATCGAGTTCCTGCTTGCTGGCGAACGGGATGCTCAGCGTGAGCAGCATCTCGCCATCCGCCTCTTGGATCTCCTCGGTTCTGCCGGCGAACAGCATCGCCGACGGATCCAGTTCCCCGAATACGAGTTCTGCCAGCTCGCCGAGCACCTCGGTCCCGATCGCCTCTCTCGGCAGCAGCGGCGCCTTCAGAATCGGAAGCGGCTCGAAGTTCTCGCGAATCTCCGTCTCGTACTGCTTCTGAAGCGCGCGCCAGTGCGCGAAGAAGCCATCGCCCGCCTCGTCCGGCAGCACCCGGTTCACGATGACCGCGTCGGTGTGGAAGCCGAACAAGTTCAAATAGGTGAACGAACGTTTCGCCTCCGCCAGCACCATCTTCTCCGGATTGATGACGATGCGCACCGACGTGACCGCGGGGTCGAGAATGATCCGCTGCATGTCCTCGAGCCCCCGCGCGAACCGCTCGATCGTATCCAGCACGTCGTCCGACGGAAGCTCGACGCCCCCCACGAGCTTCGACACCGGGCGGACGAGTTTGATCAGCCGGCGCTCGTGCGGGAAAATTTTGTCCAGCCACCAATTCAGCACGTTCGGATAGCTGAGCAGCCGCAGCGTCTCCCCCGTCGGCGCGCAGTCGACCACGAGCGCGTCGAATTGGCCGCTCTGCGCATGCTTCTTGATTTGCAGCAGGCTGAACAGCTCCTCCAAGCCCGGGAACACGAGCATCTCCTCGGTCGTCACGTCGCGCAGCTGCGCCTTGTCGAGCATCGCCGTCAGCCACCCTTGCACCGCGCCCCAATTGTTCTCCGTCTCGCGAAGGCTGCTCACCTCCTGTCCCCACAGATTCGGTGCGAGACAGACCGGATCCGGCCCGATCGGCATGGCGAGCGAATCCGCCAAGCTGTGCGCGGCATCCGTGCTGAGGATAAGGGTACGCTTCCCCGCCTTCGCCAACTTTACCGCCGTCGCCGCCGCGATGCTCGTTTTCCCGACGCCGCCTTTGCCCGTATAAATGATAATCCGCATAACCCCAGCCCCTTTTAGTACGATTTCGTAGTAATTATCGAAAAAAGAAACCGGTTCGACCCGGTTACTCCTCGATGCGAATCTTGACCGCCGGCGTGCGCGTCTCCGCAGCCCGCGCCGGTCCATCTTGCTGCAGCACCTTCGCCGCCTTCAGCAGCAGCACGGTGAACTGCTCCATCTCTTCGGGCGTGAACGCCGTCTCCAGCTTGCCCAGCACCGACAGCATCATCTGCTCGGACTCCTTGGCGATCGCGCGCCCTTCCTGCGTCAGGGTGACCAGCTTCACCCGCTGATCCTGCGCGGACGTGGCGCGGGCGATGTACCCTTTGCGCTCCAGCCGCTTGGCGATGCTCGTCATGGAGCTGAGCGGCGCGCCCATCTCGGACGCCAGCTCCGTCATCGTCGAATCGCCGCGGAACAGCAGAACGAGCAGCGTCGATAGATCCGAACGCGTCACCTTCTGTTCAAGCGGGTGCGAATCGAGAAAAGCGAACGGGCGCAGTCCGGTTCGAAGAAAGAGGTCATATAGCTGATGCATGCCGGAAGCTCCTTTAGGGGTTGTTCAACAAGTCGCTTTCCCGGTGCTGAATCGTCGACTTTTCGAACACATTTTTAGTACGAATTCGTAGTAGTTATGACGTTAATTTACTACGATATCGTATTATTGTCAAACAAAAAAATGGAAGCTCGTCCCATAGGATCGAGTTTCCATTCGTCAGCGCCGCTATTCGACTAGCCTTTCATCCAGAACGTATTCAAGTGCGCCGTCTTGAAGCCCGCCTTTAGCATGTTGCCGTGGCTAGCCGTGCCGAATTCCACGTCCGTCGCGACGAAGTCCAAGCCGAGCGCCATCGCATCCGACAATCGGCGGCGAATAAGCGATGTCTGGCAGCCTCTTCCCCGATATGACTCGAACGTATAATCGTTGGCTAAGTATCCGGACTGACCATAGATGAACATGGAGCCCATCGCTGCCGCGGCGCCATCGATCCGCAGCATGTAATTCGCGAAGTCCGGACGGTGAAAATAAGGCTTGGAACGCGCCATCATTTCCTGGGTAATGACCATGCCGCCGCCATGCGATTCGCGAATCCAACCGACGAACGCTTCCGAAGTTTCCTCCGTCACGCGCTCGATCTCGAACTCCGAATGCCAGTCCGCATCGTCACGCGTCTCCGCATACATGTATACCAATTGCTGAACCGGTATATAGCCGCGCTCGTTTAGCGACCGGGCAACCGATTCCGTCATGCCGTCCGGCGTGAGCTCGAACGACGGGGACGCCTCGCCGTATTCGGCCAGCAGCTTGTCCAGCTCGGCGACGCGCCGCGGTCCGAAGCCTTTAATCCTATTATAGTAGGGAGATGCTTTGTCCCCGTGGTCCATCAGCAGCTTGCAATCCCCCGAATCCCGAACCTCGAGACGCCTTGGCGCGGCGCTCAGCGAACGGGCCGCGTTCAGCTTCGTCAGCTCCAGCTCGACCTTTTCGATGCGTTCGAGAATTTCCCGCGGTTTGTATAGGTTCACTTGTAGTTCCTCCTCAAGATGTCTGCCGCCTATTGGGTGAGGCTTCCGACTACGAACACCGCGATCGCGGCGCCGAATACGGCAGCCAGCGGCTTCTATTTGCTCTCATTGTTCGTTTTAAAATACCAGGAAGCGGTTTCCCGGCACAAGTAGGCGATCTATAGCGCATTCCATGCCGCCCGGATGCCGTCTGCCTCTCCAATAAGCAGCAGAATCGAGAGCCGCGTCACGCCCATCGGTCTGTCGTACGACGGTTCCGCCGTCTCTTGCCATTTGCCTTGACTGTTTTCCATTCATACTCTCGCGACGTTATCTATAATGCCATTCGCGGAGTCCGGCGAAACCGCTTCTCGCAGCCGCCTCCCACATTTTCGGGGATCGGTAGAATATTGTCAACAATTGTCGTAAACCCTTACATTTCCTTTATTGAAATTATTTCTGAAGGATGGACAAACTAAAACCTTGATTTGTCCAAAAACCGTTGACACCGTATTGGAATCGCGATATATTTGTTTTCGTTGGAAATGATAATCATTATCATCGAGAATTGGTGAGCAAGGAAATAACCTATAAACATTAAAGGGGACATCAGCAATGAAGAAGTTACTCGTACCGTTCGTCCTGATCCTTGTGCTCGTTCTGAGCGCATGCGGCGGCAAGGACAACACCGCGAACAACGCCAACTCGGCAGCCGGCAACAACGCCGCGACAGAGAGCAACGCGGCGGCTGAAGGCAATGCAGCGGAAGGCAACGCAACCGAGGGCAATGCGGCAGCGACCGAGACGAAAACGGGCACCATTACTTATCAATCCGAGACCGGTCCGGTAGAAGTACCCGCCGACCCGCAGCGCGTCGTGATGCTCTCCGGCTTCACGGGCAACGTCATCAAGCTCGGCGTTCCTGTCGTCGGCGCGGACGTATGGTCCAAGACGAACCCGACGTTCACCGAAGAAATGAAAGACGTTGTAGAAGTATCCGACGAGAATCTCGAGAAAATCATTGAGCTGAACCCGGATCTTATCATCGGTCTCTCCAATATCAAGAACCTCGACAAGCTGAAGGAAATCGCGCCTGTCGTTACGTACACGTGGGGCAAACTCGATTACCTGCAACAACACGTCGAGATCGGCAAGCTGCTGAATAAAGAACAAGAAGCTCAAACATGGGTAGACGACTTCAAATCCCGCGTCGAGCAAGCCGGCAACGAGATCCGCGCGAAAATCGGCGAAGACGCGACCGTATCCGTCATCGAAGCATGGGGCAAAGATCTGTACGTATACGGCGCGAACTGGGCGCGCGGCACCGAAATCCTGTACCAAGGCATGAAGCTGAAGATGCCGGAGAAAGTCAAAGCCGACGCGCTTGAAGCCGGATACTACACCCTCTCCGCGGAAGTGCTCCCGGATTACATGGGCGACTACGTCCTGCTGAGCAAATACTCCGATGCCGACGCGGCGTTCCAACAAACCGAGATGTACAAAAACATCCCGGCCGTGAAGAACAACCACGTCTTCGAAATGCAAGGCGAAGGCGCTTCGTTCAGCGACCCTGTAACGCTCGAAAAACAGTTCGAATTCATCAAAAAATCTTTCCTCGGCAACTAATAAATACTTCGGGAGGAATTCTTAAAGCCACTTTAAGAATTCCTTTTTCCCTATTCTAAGAAGGAAATGATGAGTGATAATGGCGAAGAATAATCAGCGTTCGATAACGTTCACAATCAAATTCATCGGCTCCCTCGTCTTGCTCGCGGCCATGTTCGTCGTCGCCATGGCCTTCGGGGCGGCGGACATCGCCGTCCGGGACGTATGGGCGGCGCTTACCTCGAGCGAGAGCAGCCAGTCGATTAATATCATCCGCGAGATGCGTCTGCCCCGCGAGATCGCGGCGATCGTCGTCGGCGCGGCGCTGGCCGTCGCCGGCGCGATCATGCAGGGCATTACCCGCAATCCGCTCGCCGATCCCGGCCTACTGGGACTAACGTCCGGCGCCAACGCGGCGCTGGCCGTATCGATCGCCTTCGGCGCGGGAAGCATGTTCTCCACGATGGTCGCCTGCTTCATCGGCTCGGCCGTCGGCGCCGGATTCGTCTTCGGCATCGGCGCGCTGAAGAAAGGCGGCTTCTCGCCGGTGCGGCTCGTGCTGGCCGGATCCGCCGTGTCCGCCTTCTTATTAGCGCTGTCGCAGTGGGTCGGCATTCATTATAAAATTTCCAAGTTCGTCTCCTCGTGGACCGCGGGCGGCATGGTTGGCACAACGTGGAGCCAGCTGCAGATCATCGCGCCCATCGTTGCCGTCGGCATCCTCGTCGCGATCATGCTGTCGCGCCAATTGACGATTCTCAGCTTGAATGAAGAGGTCGCGCTCGGCCTTGGCCAGAATACGACCAAGATCAAAATGGCGCTCTTCGTCGTCATCATCCTGCTCTCCGGCGCGGCGGTCGCCCTCGTCGGCAATCTCGTCTTCGTCGGTCTCATGATCCCGCATCTCGTGCGCGCGTTCGCGGGAACGGATTACCGTTACATACTGCCGCTCGCCGCTGTCATCGGCGCGACGTTCATGCTGCTCGCCGATACGATCGGCCGCACGCTGAACGCGCCGTACGAGACGCCGGTCGTCGCGATCGTCGCGATCATCGGCCTGCCTTTCTTCCTGTACGTCGCGCGTAAAGGGGGCAAGGCATTCGCATGAGACAATCCGCAATCAGGAAACAACGCTTGATTCTCGTCGTCCTGTTCGCGCTCATCCTGGCAACGATCGTGGTCAGCATGGGGCTTGGCGCCGCGAAGCTCTCGTATGACCGTCTGCTCCCGACGCTGTTCGGGCAAGGGACGTTCAAAGAAGACTTCGTCCTCTTCTCCATCCGCCTGCCGCGCATCGTCATTACGCTGCTCGCCGGCATGGCGCTCGCGCTATCCGGCTCGCTCCTCCAAGGGGTAACGCGCAACGAGCTGGCCGATCCCGGCGTCATCGGCATCAACGCCGGGGCCGGCGTTGGGGTGGCCGTGTTCTTCCTGTTCTTCCCGATCGAGCCCGGCTCGTTCGTCTACATGATTCCGCTCGTCGCCTTCATCGGCGCGATGATCACGACGCTGCTTATTTATCTGTTCTCGTACAGCCGCAGAAACGGCCTTCAGCCGATCGCCATCGTGCTGAACGGCATCGGCTTCGCCTTCGCCCTCTCGGGTCTCATGTTCGTCCTGATCTCCTCCGCCGAACGGGAGAAGGTCGACTTCATCGCCAAATGGCTGGCGGGCAACATCTGGGGGACGGATTGGCCGTTCGTCTACGCGCTGCTTCCTTGGCTGGTCGTGCTCGTGCCGTTCGCCCTCTACAAAGCGAACCGGCTGAACATTCTCGGCTTGAGCGATCCCGTCGTCATCGGCGTCGGCGTCTCGATGAACAAAGAACGGACGTGGCTGCTGCTGGCAGCCGTCGCGCTAGCCTCGGCCGCCGTCTCCGTGGCGGGCGGCATCGCATTCGTCGGGCTGATGGCGCCGCATATCGCCAGAGCGCTCGTCGGTCCGCGCTTCCAGCTGTTCATGCCGGTCTCGGTCCTCGTCGGCGGCCTCCTGCTGCTCGTGGCCGATACGATCGGACGCAACATCGGCAGCGCGGAAGGCGTGGCGGCCGGCATTATCGTCGCCCTGATCGGCGGACCGTATTTCGTCTATCTGCTGCTGCGCAAAGACAAAGCGGCGGGTTAACCAATTAAGATAACGTGATGCGAAGAACAAAAAGGAGGCAGGTCGCCTTGGCGACCTGCCTCCTTTCCCGTTATTCCGCGAATCCGTTCACAATCCCGTCCTCGATCGCGGCGAAATACCGATCCATCGTCGATACGTTCACGTCGAACAGCCGCGTGAACATCGCGACCGTCATCCCTACGCTTCCAGCCGCCAAGCTCGTCCGGAATCGTACCTCGCCGTCCTCGCCGTCCATTTCGAAGCTCCCGGCCGTCAGATCGTAGTTCTCCTGGACGAAGAAGATCGCCGCCTCCGCCCGACGCTCCTCCGGTACCGGCTCGGGGAAGACGGAATAGACCAGACATAGGCCCTCCTCCTCGTCCGTGCGGACAAGCGCGATCCAAGTCCCGTTCTCACCCGTGCAAGACAGTCGAATTAGATCGTCCGTCAGCCGCTCGTACGCCAGCCCCATACCCTCCAACGCCTGCAGAACGACCTCGCTGAGCGACGCGCGATGCGAGACCGGCGCCAAGCCGCCATCGCGACGCTCCGCCCACATCGTGCGGTATCCGCGCTTGAGCGAACCGCCCGCCAATTCTTCGGGAAGGACGACCTGCTGCTTCGCTTCCGTCACGAGCCAGCTCTCGCTCTGCCGCAGCATGGCCGAAGCATCGGTTTCGCCGAGCAGGATCGCGCTCGTCTGCTCCGCCTCCGGCTCCGTTCCGAGCGCCGCGGCCATCACGGCCGGCTTCAGGACGGCCGCAAGCTCAATCGGCCTGCCGGCATCGAAGCCAGCCTCCGCAGCCCCGTCCCGCGCATACCCATGCAGCCCCATCCACTCGCCTCTCGCAAGCTGACGATAGGTGTCCCAATCCATGCTGAACAAGAGGGAGCAGCGTTGCTCTTCATTTTCGTCCGTCAAGCGGACTCGGAGCAGCTCGGCCGCAAGCGTCTCGCCCGTCAACGTCCGGAACCGGAACGCGCGGCTCTCTTCCTCGCGCGGCGCGTCGCCGCGGGTGTTGTCATGTTCCGTCATTCGCTAACCTCCTTCGCGATCAAACGTCTCTCTCGCTTCATGCTTCCTCATCGGCTGAAGCCAAGCCCTTCGACCGCGACCGGATTGCCGCCGCCGAACGTTAGTTTGCCGAGCCGCTTCGCCTTCTCCACCGCGACCTTCACGACCTCGGCGTCGACCTCGAGCCCTTTCACCTGACTCGCCGACAGCGTCACTTCCCAGCCGCCCGACACGCCGTTCTCATCGTATTCCTTCTTGAATTCGACGGCAAGCTGAAGCGCGTTGGACAACCCGATCTTGGCGCTCTGCTCGATGGCGGAGGCGCTGTCGTCCTGACCCGGCAGCCAGGAGCGCATCGTGTCGTTGACCGTCTCGTCGCCCATGATTTTCTCCGAGAAGCTCGTCCCGATGTCGTCGAAGTAATTGCCGGTGAACAGCGCGTCGCTGCCCGCGTCCAGCACGGTGCCCGTGGCGCGCTCGCCGCGGTTATGCTCCGGACGCGCCGCTTTCGCGAGCAGGGCGGACAGGTTCTTGCCGGCGCCGACGGCCGCGGTGACGATTTTGCCCGCATACATGGTCATGTCGCCGCCTTCCTCGCCGAATTGCGAAGGGATGCTGGCCGACAGGGTCAGACTCGCCTCCCGAAGCTTCTTGCCGATTCGGGTAAGCGATCCTTCGAGTCCGAAGGCCACCTTGTCTTTGCCGAATTTGAGCTCCACCTCCGTCGAGGCGTCGTAGATGTTGCGGATCTCTCCCTTGCCGATGCTGCCCGCGTTCACTCGTTCCTCGGCCGTCAAGGCGCGTCCCGACGCATCTTTGCCTTTCTTGCCGATCACATCCATGTTATACGTGCTCAGCTGCTTGCCCGCAAGATCCGCCGAGAACTCGGCAACGCCGACGTTCGCCTCCATCGCGATCTTCATCAAGTAACCGACGCTGACCTCCGCGCCCGCGGTCAAGTACTGCTCCTCGATCATCATGGCCCACTTCTCCGCCTCGACCATCTTCGTGTCGCCGGACTTGCCGCCGCTTCCCCAGAAATGCTGCGCGGCCGGCTTCGATACGTTCGTCATCTCGCGATATAAGCCGTAGGAAAGCAGGTTCATGACTTGACCGGAGCCCGCGCCCTTCCCGTCCAGATGCACGCCGACGCGGAAGTTCGCGTCCAGGCCGAACGTCGAGAAGCCCGCGCCGAACGTAACTTCCGTGCCTACGCTGAGCTCGCCGTCCTCGCGCTCGGCTTCGCCGCCGAAGCCGAACAGGAAGTAGCCCTGCGCGGCGCCGTGCGCCGAAGCGAACGGAATCTTCAGCTCGACGCTCATCGACGCGGCATCGCCCGGATTCGGCGCGGCCAGGTCGATGAGCCGGCCGATCCGGCTCATGCCGCCCGTAATGTCGGGCGCCGCGATCGACTCGTCGATCAGCTTCTTGGCCATATCCTTCGTCTTCCCGTCGTCCTCCACCGCCCCGCGAATCTCGGCGGTCTTCGCCGCATCCGGCCCGGTCGCCGGCGCCTGCGCGGTCGCCTTCGTCCCTTTGGTAATCTTGCGCGCGTCCAGCACGGCCGCTTCCTGCTTCTTCTTCAGCAGCTCCTTCGCGTGCACGGTCGCCGCCTCGACGCCCGCGGCCCGGATCTTCTCCTTCTGCGCGTCCGTCAGGCTGCCCGCGTTCGCGTTGCTCTGCCTGGCCGCTTCGTAAGCCGAGCTCTTGGCGAGCTTGGTCAGCTTATCGAGCGTCTCCGTCTTCGGTACTTGGCGCGCGACGATCGCGTCGGCTTCTAGCGCCATGACGTCGTCGACCAGCTTCTTCGACTCTTTATGCGCCTTTACCTTGGTCGCCATCTTCATGTACTCGGCCTTGTTCGGAGATGGAGACATCGCCCCGCCGGAGCGGCTCGCGATCTCCGCATTGATCTGCGTGTTGACCTTGCTGCGCGCCCCTTGTTTCAGCTCATCGCGGTACTTGTTCAACTCCTTGGACCGCCGGAAGCCGCTCCGTCCGACGCCGAGTTTGGAGAGAACCGCTTTCTTGAGCGGCGCGGCCAGTACCGTGCGATAGATATGCTCCATATCCTTGATATCGCGCGTCTGATTGTTCCCGATATCTTCAGTCTCCACGACCGTCTGGTCGACGAGCTTGTCTTCGAAGCCGAGCCGCTTGTTCAGCTCGTCTTGACCGACGGTTCCGACGTCGATCCGGTCGAAGCCGCCTGCGGCTCCCGAAGCCGAAGGCGCGAACTTGGCGGCAATGACCGTCTTCGACGTCGTAACCGCCCCCGCGACGGCCGTCTTGACCAGCCCGTCCACTTTCTTCTTCGCGTCGGCTGCCGCCTTCGTTTTCTGCTTCTCGTAAGCGGCGTCGCTTGCGCTCGGCGCCACGGCATCATACACGCCTTTCGCTTCCGCGGCCAAGCCCGGCTTCTTATTATCGCCGTATTGCGCGTTGGCGACCTCCTCCGCGTAGGACTTCAGCTTGCGCAGCATGAGGCCCGGCGCGCTCGCCTCCGCGAACTTGAGCGCATCCGCCTTCTGATCGTCCGTGCCGCCCGACATGCTCGCCGAGATTTCCGAGATGACCTTCGCCTTCACGTTCTCGCGGATCGGCGCCGCCGCCGAATCGGACGTCAGGAAGACGTCCAATTGTTGCTTAACGCCGCTTCGGATTTTCGTAAACGCGTCCGTCGCGAGTTCCCCGGCCTTGGCATCGCGCGCCGTCTCGAAATCCCGCTTGCGCTGCTCCTGCTCCGGCGTCAGCGTCGGCGCGGACGGCGTGCCGCCCGGGCCCTGCTGCTGCCCTTGCGGCGGCGCGTTCCCGCCGGCTCGCTGCAGCGCGGGCTGGCCGCCCTGCGTCCGTTGCACGATTCCCTGCGCGGCGCGATTGCCCACCGTTCGCTGCAGCTGCATGAGGCTGGCGGCCGTCAATTGCCGAGGGTCCGCGCTCCCCGTCGTTGCCGTGCCAGTCCGAGCCGGCTGCGCCTGGACCGGCGCTTGGTTAGATGTAGTCCGCTGCGCGGACGCGTGCTCGCTCACAATGCAGCCCCCTATACGACTTCAGACCCGATAACGATCGATTTATGTCGATTAATATTGTATCATCTGGGCTGATCAGCGTATATGGCAAACGCCAACAAACCGGCCGCCGAGAAACGGTAGCCGGTTTAGCTATGCAGCGGTTACGCCGCAACGTCTCTGCGCGTGAACACGAGCCACGACACGAGATTGAAGACGACGAAGTAAGCAGCCAGCACGAGAATCGAGAAGACGAGCGTCATCCCTTCCTGATACGGACGCCCGACCAAATACATGGACAAGTCGAGGTTCGCGAACAGCACGTATTTCGCCCACGAATAAGCCTGGATCAACTCGGTCAAGAGCGTGCCCGCGAACAACGCGAAGATCGAGAAGCCGATCGCCATCGCGCTGCTGCGGAACGCCGCCGAGATCATGAACGCCATCGTGACGAACAGGATGGTCGATACGCCGTTCAACAAGTACGTCAGCCACAAATTGGCGACCATGCTCTTCTCCACGGCGTTGCCGGCGGCGTCGGTCGTGACGAGCGGAAGGCCAATGTCCTTGAACTGATAAAGCACTCCGTTGAAGAGGACCGATACGACGAACAGCACGACGAGCAGCAGCAGTCCGAACATGATCATGGAGATATATTTGGAGACGAGTATTTTCGAACGGCTCGCGGGACGGATAAGCAGCAACTTGATCGTGCCCGTCGAGAATTCCCCGGCCAGACTGTCGCCCGCCACGATGACGGTGAACAGCGTAATGAGGATCACGAGCGTCGCGGAACCATTAATGCCGTCCCACATCGTTCCCGACTCGGGCCGGATGTCGTTCGCTAGCATGTATTCGCCGATGGCCAGCTGGTCTTTGGCGTACGTGATCGTCTCCTCGTCCATCCCCGGATCGGCCAACAGCTTGTTAAAGTGTTCCTTCTCCTCCGCGATCTCGGTCCGCCAGGCGTCCGGCGGCGCGTCCTTGTCGTCGTAGTACCACTCGACGAAGCTGCCGAGCAGCACGGCCCCGATCATGAGCGCCACCATGACCCACGTGCGCCAACGGCGGTACAGCTTCATGTTCTCGTTGAGAATCAAGTTAACCAACGCGCTCACCTCCCGTAATTTCCAAGAACCGGTCTTCCAGCGATTGCCGCATCGGCGTCACGCCGTAGATACGGACGTCCGTACGCATCAGATGGGCGAGAATATCCGGAACCTGATCGCGGTCCGCCGTCACTTCCACGCCTTCCGGAACCGCCTTCACCGCGCTTGCTCCCGCGAACTCGACAGCGGCCGCGAACGCGCGCTCGGCAGGCGATGCCTCGATCAAGTAGGATGCCGCTTGATCGTGCGATCCGATCAGCTCTCGGGTCGGCTTCACGTCCACGATCTTGCCGCTCATCATGATGGCGACCCGGTCGCACATGAGCTCCATCTCGGAGAGCAGATGGCTGGAGACGATGACCGTGATCCCTTCCTCGCGAGTCAATTGACGCAAGTAGTCGCGCAGCTCGCGGATGCCCGCCGGATCCAGCCCGTTCGTCGGCTCGTCCAGAATGAGCAGCGACGGACGGTGCAGCAGCGCCTGCGCGACGCCGAGCCGCTGGCGCATGCCGAGCGAGTATTTCTTCACCTTGTCGTGAATCCGGTCCTCCAGCTTGACGAGCTCCACCACCTCGCGGATGCGTTCTGTCGTCACCCCGGGCACCATGCGCGCATAGTGAACGAGATTATGGTAGCCGCTCAAGAATTTGTACATTTCGGGGTTCTCGACGATGCCGCCGACGTGGCGGATCGCCTGCTCGAACTCTTTCGCGACGTTCTTGCCTTGAATCGTAATCGTGCCGGACGTGATGGACATGAGGCCCACCATCATCCGGATCGTGGTCGTCTTGCCTGCTCCGTTGGGCCCGAGGAAGCCGAAAATTTCGCCTTTCGGCACGTCGAACGAGACGTTGTCGATAATCGTCTTGCGTCCGATTCGCTTCGTCACGTTGCGAAGACTTACGATAGGTTCGCTCATCATGGTCTGCCTCCTAGTTCTTCTGCGGCTCCGCCGCACGGGTATATAGATGAATGTCCGACGCGACGCCATCGATGGCTATCGCGCGCGCGCCGTCGCCTACCTCGCCGCGGAGACGCTTTAAGCCGAAATTCTGCGGATCGCGCTCGACCTTTAGCGGAAGCCGAGTACGAATGCCGCCGTCCTGAACGGAAACGTCCAACGCGTAGCCCGCGCCCGCGTCCAGCATGACCGTCACGTCGCTCGACTCGGGCCGAATGCGCGCATCGCCCCGCATGCCGGCGAGTTGGACGTTGCCCGCGACGACCGAGATGTCGGCGTCGCCCGTGCCGCTTAGCACGACGGAGCCGAGTTCCGCTCTGCCCGTCACGGATCCGTCGACCGAACGGATATAGTTCACGCCGTTGTCGCTCGCAAGCCGGAGGTCGCCGCGCACGCCTTCGATATTGACGTCGCTATAGTCGTTCTTGAAGTCGATGCCGCCTACGATATCGTGCATGAACACGTTGCTGTATGACGCGTCCGCCGCAATCTCTCCCTCAACGCCGGCGATCTCCAGCATGCCGCTGTCCGACTGGACGTCGAGATCGCCCTTCGTGTCCGTAACCGTCAACGCGCCGTATTGGTTCTTCGCGATCAGCTTCAGGCCGGCGGGGAGCAGCAGCTCGTAATCGAGCGAGATAAAACCATCGTCTACGGGTTCGCCGTTCAGCGTCGCCGCAAGCGTCAGCGTATCGCCCTCGCTCGCTTCGCCGACTTTGAGCTTCGCCAGCTTCCGGTCGGCCGCTTCCTCGCTTGGCGCGGTGATCGTTATCTTATAGCGCAGCTGAATCGTCGCGCCGTCCGCGGGCTTGACGTCCATATCGCCGTTCCACCCCGACAGCGCCACGTTCTTGATCGCGCCCGGCTGAACCGCCAGCTCCCCTTCTATCGTCTTCGTCGCGTCTTGATTCGCTTCCTCGTACACGTTCGTCTTCTGTTCATTGACCAGCTTACGGCCGAAATCCTCGAACATCTCTTCCTTGCCGATTCCGATGTCGACGATCATGCCGGCCAGCGCGGCCGCGACCAAGAGGAGAAGGACGATCCGATTCGTTCGCAATGCCATCCTTACACCTCCACGACTTTCTCGAATAAATAACCGTTCAGCCACATCAGACCCGCGGCGAGTAGCACGAGCGCGACGAACATGCCCGAATGCAGATAGATCACGTCGTCCAGTTCGCCTCCGAAGCGAATATCCGGCAGCCAGGCGAGCAGCATCGACAAGAGCGGCGCGGCGCGGAAGATCAGCCACAGTCCCGCGAAGAAGGCCGCCAGCGCGACGAGCCACCGAAAACGGGTGACCAGTTGGCCGCACAAGAACGCGAACTGCGCGAGCATGACAAACAGCACGATCGTCAGCAGGCACATCCAGAGGCTGTTGCCTGCCACGTTGAGCATCGTTAGGGGAATTTCGCCGAACACTTGATCGCTGAACAGCGTCTTCCACATGCTTCGGAGCAGGATCAGACTGAAGCTTCCGCTGACCCACAGCAGCGTGCCGACGAGCAGAACCATCAGCGCGACGAGCTTAGCGGTGAGCACTTTCCAACCCCGGATCGGCAGCGACAGCAGCAGGTAAATCGTATTTGTCCGCCATTCCGTGCTCAGTTGAAAGTAACCGGCGCCGATGGTTAGGACAGCCGCGAATAGGAGAGGCATCAAGAGCGAGATGACCAGCGGCGCGTCGGTTCCCCACCCGCCGCTTTTGAACTTCACGATCACCTGCGCGGCCGTAACCGCAATGCCGTAGACGGCGAACAACGGGAACAAGCTTTTCATTTCTTTGCGGAATAAATTGCGGAAGCCCATCTACGCGTACACCTTCTCCCAAATGTTCTCGAGCGAGCAGCCGTACGACGAGCGCAGGTTGTCGGCCGTATCGAACAGCTTGACGCTGCCATGGTGCAGGAAGATGACCTCGTCGAACATCGGCTCCGACTCGCTGACCGAATGCGTCGACAGAATGATCGTCTGCTCCCCGGTCTGGAATTCGCTGACGATCGACCGGATGATTTTGGCCCGCGACGAAGGGTCGATGCCCGAGAACGGCTCGTCGAGCAGCACGAGCGGCACGTTCCGGGACAGGGCGGCGATCAGCTTTAGGCGCGCGCGCATCCCTTTGGAGAGATTCCGCACCTTCTGCCTGCCGTCGAGATCCATCGTCATGAGCAGCTCGGCCGCCTTGTCCGCCTGCCAGTCGTCGTAGAATCCGGCGATGAACCGCAGCGTCTCGTCGACCGTCATCCAGCCGTATAGATGGTCGATCTCCGGCAGGTAGGCGATCTGCTTCTTGTGGCTGGCGTCCGGCGCGCGTCCGGCGATGCGGATCGCCCCCGACGTCGGATGGATGAGGCCGGCCAAAATTTTCAGCAGCGTCGACTTCCCGCTTCCGTTCGGGCCGAGCAGCCCGACGATGCTGCCTTTCTTAATTTGAAGGTCGATGCCGGTCAAGGCGGCTTTAAGCAAATACCGCTTTTGCACGCCGGACAGCTCGATCATGTTCTCCGTAACTTCCGTAGACACGCGCTAACCCTCCTTCTTCTCCTTCGATAATTGGTCGCGCAGGATCCGCTCGATCTCTTGCGCCTCTATGCCTAAGCCGCGCATCTCCTCAATGAAATGCAAGACGGCGGTTTGCGCCATTTCCGAACGAATATGCAGCAGCAATGCCGGGTCGTTCTTGATAAAAGTCCCTTGTCCGCGCAATGTTTCCGTCAGTCCTTCCCGCTCCATTTCTTGATAAGCCCGCTGTACCGTATTCGGATTCACGTTGGACATTTGCGCTCTCTCTTTCAGCGAAGGAATTTTGTCCCCCGGAGCGAGCTCTCCGCGGACGAGCGCCTTCTTCGTCTCGTCGACCATCTGCAAATAAATCGGTTTGGGGCTGTTGAAATTCAGCTGCAACGTTCTACCCTCCTTCGCCTCAACGAACCAGTGCACTATCTTACTAGTGCACTTCAAACATTAATGGCCCTAGACCGAATTGTCAACGACTTTTTGGGCAAACATTCCAAGGCGGAACGGCCGTAGCCGTCTTTTGGCAGCGCGGCGCGTTTCATTCCAGAGAAATACAAGATGATTTATAAGCGTGAAACTTATACATACTTGTATGTCAAAAAGCCGCCTCAGCTCGAACGCCCTACTCGGGACGCGCGAAGCAAAAGCGGCTTCGTTGGCGATCTTCACTAATCTGCATGCAGGACGAAAGCGAGTACAAGCGATTAATACACGCGGTCAAAATGGTGCGCGGCGATCCGCATCCGCCGCTTCAAGTAGAAGCGATGGGCATCGTGCCGCTGCACGCCCGAATCGAGGTACATAGACTGGCATCCGGCGCGAAGCGCCTCCTCGTCGAGCCAATCCATCAACTCGCCGGCGTATCCGCTGGCGCGGCTCGCTTCATCCGTGATCAAGTCGTCCACGTACAAGAATCGGCCCCAGGCCAGATTCGCGCCGATTCGGTATCCGGCCGCGGCCTTGGCTTCGCCTTGCGCGAAGATGACGGCCAGCCGGTAGCCCTGCTCCTGCAAGCTCCGAATTGTCTGCACGTACGCATCCTCCGCCAAATGCGGACGAAGCTGTTTCATTATCGCGAATGTCGCGCTTATTTGCTCATCGGTCTGCGCGATGGTGACGGTCATTCCGGTTCACTCCTTCTCGAGGGCTCGTATGCGTTAACGATAACGGATAAGGCGACCGAAAAAAAGATCCAATTACATGAGATTGTAATGATCCAGTTCGCCACGGCGCCGCGTCAAGATCGATACATGCGTATTATGGACAAAACTTAGAGGAGAAAGAACGGACAAAAAAAGAAACAGGCCCCTCGCCGGAGCCTGTTTCTTCGTTATTCGCGCAGGTTACGATAGATTGATTTCCCGAATGAGCTCGAGCGGCACCTTCGGCTTGCGGTCCTCGGTCAGGAGACCGTTCACCTCTTGCTGCACGTCGGTAATCTGCGTATAGCAGTAGCCGACGATGTAATCCGTCGCCTTGATCGCCTCGTGGATGCCCCGGAACCTCGCGATGAACGCTTCTTCCGACGCCTCTTGATTACCGTAGCCCCAGCCGGATTCCGACTTGAAGGCGATGCCGCCGAACTCGCTGACGATAATCGGCTGACCGCCGTAACGGTAACCAACGGCATAGGCGTATTTCCAGTGGTTGAACGACTTCTCGTTGCCCGTAATCTCGTCCTTGTTCGCATACCGCTTCAGGAATTCGTCCTTCTTCTCCACGTAGTCGTGCAGCGTCAGGATGTCCGAGACCGTATGCTCCCAGCCGTCGTTGGTAATGACCGGACGATGCGGGTCGAACGCTTTGGTCAGGTGGTACACCGATTCGGTGAACTGCTGCTGGCGGATGTCATGTCGAATGTTCATAACGCCCCACGATTCGTTGAACGGCACCCATGTTACGATCGACGGATGGTTGTACTGCTGGCGGACGATCTCCATCCATTCGTTGGTGAACTTCTGCACCGCGTTATCGTTGAACTCGAAGGTCGCCGCCATCTCCGACCAGACGAGCACGCCTTTCACGTCGCACCAGTACAGGAAGCGCGCGTCCTCGACCTTCATATGTTTGCGCACGCCGTTGTACCCCATCGCGAGAATATGGTCGATATCCGCGATGAGCGCCTCTTCCGAAGGCGGGGTCAGGTGCGACTCCGGCCAGTAGCCTTGGTCGAGAATTAGGCGCTGGTAGATCGGCGCGTTATTGAGCAGCACCTTGCCCTTCTCGATCGAAATCTTCCGCATGCCGAAGTACGAATACACATGGTCGATCCGCTCGTCGCCGCGGTAGAGCACGAACTCGACATCGTACAAATTCGGATGGGCCGGCGACCAGTGGCAATGCTTCCACGGGCCGTTCGCCTCGTGGACGAGATCGACGTCCAGCTGCAGCCACGGACGGTCGATCGAGAGGCTCGCCTTCTTGACCGGGTTGCCCTTCAGGCTGACGATCGTCTCCAGCCGGAGGTCTGCCGCGTTCAAATCGCCCTTCACTTGGTATTCGAACCGGACGGAACGAGCATCGAAGTCCGGCGTTATTTTGACGGCATCGACATGGGCGGGATCGACGAACTCCATCCACACCGTCTGCCAGATCCCGGTCGTCTGCACGTAGAAGCATTCGAAATTGTCCTGCACCCAGCGCTGCTTGCCGCGCGGCTGCGTCGCGTCGAGGCTGTCCTCGACCTTCAGCGTCACTTGGTTGTCCGCGCCGAAGCCGATATACGGGGTAATGTCGAAGCTGAATGCCGCATAGCCGCCTTGATGGCTGCCGACATAACTGCCGTTGACCCACAGCTTCGCGATATAATCGACCGCCTGAAAATGGAGCAGCACGCGCTTGCCAGCCGCTTCCGCCGGAATTTCGAGCGCGCGGTTGTACCAGACGTTCGGATGATGCGCCGTCTCGCCGATACCGCTTGCTTTCGTCTCGTAGGTGAACGGGACGGTGATCGTCCGATCGCCGCCGAATTGCGACGGCCAGCCGGCGCGCTCGCCCTCGTTCGCATCGTCGAAGCCGAAGCGCCACGCGCCGTTCAGGCTCGTCCAGTTCTCCCGCACGAACTGCGGGCGGGGGTAATCTTTGATATACATCTTCGTCGTCATATGCTGATCTCCTACTCCATGATCGCGCACTCGCTAAGCGCGGAGCGCTTTATAATGTCGTGCTGTTCTATTCCTTACCCGGCGGGGAGACGGTTACCTCGGAGAACGACCAGCCCGCCGAGCCCGCGCGCAATCCGATTCGCCCGTGCAGGAACGCGCTGCTATCCGCATAGGCGAGGAGCGGCTCGTCGCTGCCCTCCGCGTACACCGTAAGCTTCGGTCCATCCAGCTTCACCCGGACGCGAGCCGTCTGGCCTTCGCCGATCTCCAGCAGCGCGGAATCGAGCTCTTCGTTCACCTCGTAGCTGATCTTGCGCAGGATGACGCGGCCGTTGCGGAACGCCAGCTCGTAGCCGATGAAGGCGTCGGCGACCTGATCCGGGAAATCCGACTCGCTAGTCATCCGCAGCAGAATCGAGGCTTCCCCGAGCGATTCCGCCGTCTTCGTCAAGCCGAAGGAAACTTCGTAGTCTCCCCAGCGCGCATCGCCGCCGTATAGCTTGCTATCTTGTCCGTCGCTCGCCAGCGCATAGCTTCCGTCCGTCGCCTGCCAATCGCCGAAGGTCGCCTCCGGATCGAATGCAACCGGCCCGGCTTCGCCGATCTCGACCGACAAGGCGGCTTCGATATAGCGGATGTCGGCTTCGCCTTTCATACCGGTCAAAGTCAGCCACTGCGTCCCTTTCGTAAGCGTCAGCCGCGCGATCGGCACTTTGGCCCAATCGGCCTCGCCAACGAAAGACCCGGCGTCCAGCGTGACGCGCTCGCTCGCATCGCCGGCATGAACCGCAAGCTTCGCGCCGGCCGATGCCTTGGATACCATGGCGGCAATCGCATACGTCCCGTCCCGCTTCACGTCGACGGGGAACGATAATTCGCCGCCTTCGGCCAGCTTCGCCGCCCGGCTGCCGTCCGGCGTCTCGGCCGAGGATAACGAAGCCGCCGCGCCTTCGCCGGTCAGGCCATGCGCCGCTTCCACCGTGCCCGGCACCGGCTTGATCGCCTTGGCGTCGCTGCTGCCGCCCGCCTCGTTGGAGAAAGCGGTATAATGCAACTCCGGCTGCAATGGTTCCGCATACCGATAGCCGATGCGTCCAGCCGCCGCCTGCCATTCCTTACGCTCGGCCAGCAGCAGGCCGTCCCAATAGACACGCGTTCCCGCGGCGTCCGATTCGATTCGGACCGCGTGCAGCGCCGCGAGATCGGTCCCGTCCGGCAGCTTCGCTTCTTGCGGCGCGGCCGCCTGACCTTCGCGAGTCTCCCGCAGCGACAGCGTTCCCGCTGCCGGGTCGATGCCGATGCTGCGGTAGTTCTGCTCGTCCTTGAAGGAGACCACCGTCTCGAACAACGACTCTCCCGCCGGAGCGCCGGTTCCCTTCGGCTGGATGACGGCGTTGAACTCCGCGGTGAACCGGGCATCCGTCTGCGCCTTCGTCACCCAGAAGCTGCCGCCATCCGCTTCGGACGCCCGCTCCCATTGCTCCGCCTCCGGCTCGCCGCCGAGCGGATCGCGGAAGGCCGGAAGCGCGGGCGCCTCGGTTGGCGCGCCGTGCGTCGGGCCGAGCACCGACATTTTGTCTCCGTTGAAGGTCAGACGGTCCATGTTCAGCATCCGCACGGGCGGCCCTTCGGCCGAATGGCCGATCAGATTGTGATAGACGATATAATAGGCATCCATGTCAGGTCCGAGCACAGTCGCGCTGTGGCCCAGCCCGTTGAAATCCTTCGCCGTCGAGATCAGTATCGGATTGTTCGCCGCGATCGCGTACATCCCGTCCGGCGCCTCGTGCCCGACCGCGTAGTTGACGCGATACCCTTTGCTGAACACGTGATTGCCGGTGTAAGTCAGGAAATACGTCCCGCCCCGCTTGATAATCATCGACCCTTCCGTCCAATGGCCGAGCGAGCTGTTCAGCTTCGTGCCCGCCTCCATCGTGTACGGATCGCTCATCCGGCTGGCGACGATGCCGCCGGACTCCGCCCGGGTGAACGTCCAGCTCGCGTCGTCGTCGATAAACACCGAGCCGTCGATCGTCTGGCCGAGGTTCTCCGTCTTGATCGCGAACGGTCCGGTCGGGCTGTCGCCGCGCAGCACGTAGTGCCCTTTGCCGCCCGGCGAGGTGTACATATAGAAGGAGCCGTTCCAATAGACGACCTCCGGCGCGTAAGCGCCCTCGGTCAGCGGCTCCTCCGTCACGAGTCCGGCATACGTCCAATTCACCAGATCGTCCGAGCTCCACGCTTTGACGCCGACGCGCCAATCCTTCGTGCTGCAATACAAGTAATACTTGCCGTTATGCCGCAGCACGTAAGGGTCGCCGATGCCGTAATCCTCCCACTCTTCGGGCAGCGTCATCGGGTTCTCGTAGGTTCTCTCCATCGTTACCGCCACCTTGTCGCTTGCTTCGTTGTTGTCGGTCATCCACAGCGCGCCTCCGGCAGCCGCGATGACCGCGGCTCCCGCGCCGATGAGCGTCCATTTCTTCGCCTGGCGCTTCATGCGTTACCCTTTGATCCCGCTGATCGCCATCGATTCGATGAAATAGCGCTGCGCCAGGAAGAAGACGATAATGACCGGAAGCAGAGCGATAATCGACGCCGCCATCATGGACGGATAATTGGAGTTGGAAATGTAGTTCGACTGCATGCTCGCGATCAACACCTGGATCGTCTGCTTCTCCGGCGTGTGCAGATAGATGAGCGG
Source organism: Paenibacillus methanolicus (assembly GCF_008124765.1). Taxonomy (GTDB): domain Bacteria; phylum Bacillota; class Bacilli; order Paenibacillales; family Paenibacillaceae; genus Paenibacillus_Z; species Paenibacillus_Z methanolicus. Next base: position 888,985 of record NZ_VNHS01000002.1, read on the forward strand.
TCCCATGAAATCGTTCCAGATACCCATGAAGCCGAGCGCCGCCTGGGCCGCGATCGCGGGCTTCGCGATCGGCAGCGCCACCGTCGTGAACGTGCGGAAGTAGCCGCAGCCGTCGATTTTGGCCGCGTCGATCAGGTCGTTCGGTATCGCGCCCTGCATGAACTGCCGGAAGAAGAAGATGGTGACGATATTGCCGAACAGCCCCGGTACGATGAGCGGCAGCAGCGTATCGACCCAACCCAATTCGGAGAAGCCGATATACTGCGGGATCATGACGACCGAATACGGAATCATCATCGTGCCGAGGAGCGCCATGAAGATCGCTTCCTTGAACGGAAAATCGAATTTCGAGAACGCGTACGCCGCCATCGCCGCGACGAACAGGCCAACGGAGAGCACCGTCACGACGATGATCGCGCTGTTCATGAACCCGTGCAGCAGCGGCGCTTTATCCCACACGTCCGCATAGTTGGTCCAGGTAACGGGATTCGGAATCCACTGCGGCGGCACGTCGAACACGTGCGCTTGCGTCTTGAGCGACGTCGAGATCGTCCAGATGAGCGGTCCTAGCATGAATATGGAGCCCACGAGCAGCAGGCCGTAGACTAACAAGTTGATAAGCCGGCGTTCTTTCGCCATTGTCCTTCACGCCTCCTAACGGTCGTGCTTACGCTTAGTCCTGATACACCCAACGCTTGGAGAAGCGGAATTGGATCAGCGTCACGATGAAGATAAGTATGCCGAGCACCCAAGCAACCGCGCTCGCGTAGCCCATGTTGAAGTACTTGAACGCTTCCTGGAAAATATAGAACACGATCGTGCCCCCGCTGTATTCCGGTCCGCCGTCCGGGGTCAGAATGTACATTTGGCTGAACGCCTGGAACGTGCCGATAATGCCCATGACGACGACGAAAAAGTGAATCGGCGACAGGAGCGGCAGCGTAATATGGCGGAATTGATGCCAGCGGCTCGCGCCATCGACCTCGGCCGCCTCGTAGTACGTCGAGGAAATGCCCTGCAGTCCCGCCAGGTACAGCACCATCGTGCCGCCGACGCCGCCCCACAGGCCGAGCATCAGGAACGACGGCTTCACCCAGTTCGGATCGCCGAGCCAATTCGGACCCTGCACGCCGAAGATGCGCCAGATGAATTCGTTGATGATGCCGTAATCGTAGTTGAGCAGCCACTGCCAGAGCAGCGAGATCGCGATGATCGGAGAGACGACCGGAATGTAATAGATCGTCCGAAAAATCGAGATGCCCTTGAGCGGCCGGTTCATCATCATCGCGAGCACGAGCGCCACGATCATGCCAAGCGGAATGCCGAGCAGCAAATAAAACGTGTTATACAGCGCCTTGTAAAACTTCTCGTCCTCCGCCATCTTGACGAAATTGTCCGCTCCGACGAATTTGGCCGGCGTCATCATATCCCAGGACATGAAGCTGAGTCCGAACGAGGTGAGCAGCGGCGCCAGGCCGAAGATCAGGAAGCCCAGCACGGGCGGCGCCACGAACGCCAAGGACCACAGCATCTCCTTGCGCCGAAAGCCGGTTGTTTTTTTCTTCATTAGTATCCTCCCCTGCCGCAAGCATGCGGGAGGGGCGAAGGTGCGGATGCCCGACCTCTTCGCCACTCCCGTCCGCTATTCGGGCCTTACTTGTTGCCTTCGTCGTACAGCTTCTGTAGCTTCGGCTGCTCTTCCTTCAGGAATTCCGCGGCCGTCTTCTTGCCGGTCCACACTTGGCTGGCGTCCTGGTTGAACGTATCCAGCCATTTCAGGTTCTTAGAACCGACTTCAACCGGCGGTCTGCCGTAGTCTTCGATAATGTCGAGGAACACCTGGCGAGTCTGCGGCGCTTTGTCCATCTGGAGGAATTCGCCCTTCGCCATATCGATCAGGTTCGGTACCGCTTGGCCGAGCTCGTAGTTCTGTTTCTGGGAATCGCGATCCAGGCTTAGGTATGCGGCCAGTTGGAACGCGTCCTCCGGATAGTCCGTGTTCTTGCCGACGACGAAGCCGAGCGAGCCGAGCCATGTCGCCGTTTTACCGGTCTTCGGACTTGCCGGCCATGCCGCGATGTCCCACTTGAACGGCAGGTTCCAGAACCCCGGTTGATCCCATGGGCCCATCGGGAACATGGCGATCTTGCCGGCTACGAAGCGTGCGTATCCGTTCTGCGCCTTCTCGTCGTCCGGCGTCGGGCTAACTTTGTATTTGTTGCCGAGATCGGCCGCGAACTGCATCGCTTCCGCGAACTCCGGCGTGTCGATCGTGACGGTGCCCGTGCTGTAGTCGATCCAATCGCCGCCGTTGCCCCATACCGCCGCTTCCAGGGAGAAGCCCGCGATGCCGAACGTGTCGATCTTGCCGCGCGCGTTCTTGACCGTCAGCTTCTGAGCGGCTGCCAGCATGTCATCCCACGTATATTCGCCGGCTTTGGCGCTTGGATAAGGGAGACCGGCCTTGTCGAACAGGTCCTTGTTGTACGCCATCGCCCATGGACCGACGTCCTTCGGCAGGCCGTACAAGCTGCCCGCGCCAACCGTCTTGCCGTCGAAGCGGTAGCGGTCGAGACCAGCCTTCCAGACGTTGTTCGGATCGACCGCTCCGGTCGACTCGACGAGCGAATCCAAGTTCAATAACTGGTCGCTGTTGACGAGCTTGTTGAAGTGCGCGCCGCCCGCGTAGAACACGTCCGGCGTCTTCTTCGCCGCGATGAGCGTATCGAGCTTCTGGTAATACTCCCCCGGCGGCACGACCGTATATTTGACCTTCTTGTTCGGATATTTCTTCATGTAATCGTCGATCAGCTTCTGGAACACCGCTTTCTCGGTGTCGCCGCCCCAGCCCATGAACTCGATCTCGGACTTCGCGTCCGCGGACGAGCCTGCATTCGCGCCGGCGCTATTCGTTCCCTCCGCGGCCTTGCCGTCGTTCGTCCCCTGCTCCGCGTTGCCGCCCGTATTCGCCGTATTGCCGCCGCCGTTATTGTTGTTCGATGCGCAGCCGGTCACGCCCAGCGAGAGCACCAGCATCGCCGCTACCGACATATGAGACCACTTCTGCTTCCAAATCACCATTTCGCTTCCCCCTTAAGGATGAATGATTCCGTTTGAAACAAATAAGCCGGATCAAAACGTCGCTTCACCATGTTGTTCGGATTCCCCCGCCTTCACGGTCGCATCTACTTTCTTTGTTTTGTTACAACTTATTTGTTTGTATCCAAAATATACATGCGCCATATTCTTCTTGTCAACGCTTTCTTTCAAAAAAAGTGAATCATTCTCTTTTCGCTCCCCCTTCCCCCTCCGCCGAGGGGAACCAAAGGGCTTCGCCCTCTGGTCACCCCTCTTCGTGCTGCTACGATTGTTCGCGGTCGGCGGGTCGGCTTGAGCTGGGCACGCTTTTGTCCTAGCGGACAAAGCTTCAGTACCTGTGACATCCGTGCTGACCTTCGCTTTCATCCGCTCCCGCGGACATTCTTTACGTTTTGATTTACTAGATGACCGGATGCTTGAATTTCTAAGCTCCCAACAAAAAAGTTTCAGATCCTCGCGCAAGCGCGAAACATCTGAAACTTTGGGACCAGCCATGATGCGGGCCAGTCAACGCTATTCATATTGCATGCGCATGATAATGCCTTGCGGGTAATCGCCGAACTGCCGGCCGAACAGGTTCATGCCGCCTTGATGCTTGGCGTCGGGCTTAAGGCCGATCCGGAACGCAATGTACGGCTTCTCGTCCAAGCGAAGATCAGCCAGCTTCGTATTGGAGCAGCGCTCGCTGTCGACCGTGCTGCGCGCGGCATCGACCGCCCACGTCTTGAGCAGGCCGTGCTGCGTGCTGGAGTCGTTCCACCACGGCGGGTTCAGCTTGCCGCGGTGGTCGCCGAAGTCGCCGGGCGAGATCCAGGAGCCGATCTCCGTGTCGTTAATCCATACCGTAATCTCCGACGGCCAGTCGTTGTTGTAATTCGGTGCTTCCGAGCAGAGCTCGAGCGAGAATTCGAGAGAAGCGATCCGCGCTCCGGGCGGGAGCTTCTTCGGGAACCGGTACTCGATCCAGCCCTTGCGCAGCCAGATGATCTCGGCCGTCCGGCTGTCCGGATGGTAGAAGTTGTCCGGTTCGTCTTCGGCGAACAGCATGCCCGCCGCGCTCGCCATCCCGCAGGTCGGCTGGATGTCGAAGTTGATGAAGTGGCCGATCGGCATCTCGACTTCGATCAGCTTGCTCGTATTTTGATAGAATGCGATCGGGTTGAGAATCATGCGCACATCGTCGAAATTCCGGCTGCACACCTTCATCGCGCCTCTTGTGGCAGGCTGCAGCTCGGTCAGGATCAACTCCGCTTCCTCCAACACCTTCACGTTCGTGGCGGCGGTCGAGACCGGGATGTTCAACTCTTCCGCGATCTCGATAATATTGACGTTGGGCCTCTTAAGCAGCAGCTTAATAATGCCGATGCGGGTGTGCGTGCTCAAGGCATGCGCGACCTTGACCAGGCGATCCGGTTCATTGATGGTCAGCTCTAGCAACGATAGACCTCCCTTTTTTTGTTTTCTTACAGTTATTTAAACATCCCTCATTCGAATTGTCCATATATATTGTAATAAAACGTTAGTTTATTAACCAATTAATATAAATAAGATGTCAAATCAAACCTAAACCTGCCGTTCGATTCCAGATCAATCCGATTAGAAACGTCAAGCCTAATGCCCCTCTCCCTCCTTGCATGGATTCCCTTTCCTCCATCCTCCCTTTGATTCCCAAAAAAATATATCTAATCGGTTATAAGCGGATGCGGCTCCCCTTTGCTATACTCCAACTTGCAAACGCTATCATTTCGATGCAAGGAGGTGCCGCGGCTCCATACCGACTGGAGCAACACCAATTCTTATCCAACTTGAAGGAGATGATCCGATATGAAACCTTGGCGAACGCTAATCCTCGGCACGGCGGCGCTCATGCTGCTGCCGGTCCACACTTACGCCTACAGCAACCCGTTCAATCTTTCGAGCTCGTGGCGATGGGCGAACAACGATTTCTACGGCGAGGGCGATCCGTACATCCTGAAGTTCAATGGCACCTACTACCTGTACGTCAGCACCGTCGACGACCAGACCGGCGTGAAAGTATGGTCGTCCACCAACCTCGTCGACTGGACGTACCGCGGCTTATGCACGACCGAAGCGGTCACCAAAGCAGCCTATGCGCCTGAAGTCGTCTACTGGAACGGCAAGTTCTACATGTACTCGTCGCCGGGCGGCGGCGGCCACTATGTGCTGGCGAGCGACAGTCCGACCGGCCCGTTCACGGCGCAGACCGGCAACCTCGGCATGGGCATCGACGGCAACGTCTTCATCGACGACGACGGCAAATGGTATTTCTACGCAACGGGCGCCGACACGCTGATCGCCCGCCCGATGCCGACGCCGACGACGTTCGGCGCGCCGGTCGCGACCGGCCTGACCATGGCCGGCTGGACCGAAGGCTCGACGACGTTCAAGCGGAACGGGAAGTACTACATGACGTATACCGGCAACCACGTCTGGAGCACCGTCTACCGGGTCGATTACGCGACGAGCGCAAGCCCGACGACCGGCTTCTCGCCGGCCTCCGGCCAGAATCCCGTGCTGATCGATACCGAAGGCACGAATGTGGGACTCGGGCACAACGGCATGGTCCAAGGCCCGGATCTCGACTCCGATTACATCGTCTACCACTCGCACGCCCACGGCGGCAACGCCGTCTATCCGGGACGCAAGATGAACATGGACCGCGTCGTCTGGAACGGGGACAAGCTGCTCGTGCTCGGACCGACGACGACGGCTCAGCAGAATCCGGAGCTGCCGGACTTCGAAGACCGCTTCAACCGGACCGCGATCGGCGCCGGCTGGACGAACGTCGGCGGCGGCACGTGGGGCATCTACAACCAAGAGCTGATGTGGCAGGATACGATCGGCAATACGACGACGTACCGGCAGGTGACCGCCGCCTCCTCGGCCGCCGACTACACCGCGGAATTCAACGCCAAGCAGATCAAGCAGGGAACGAGCGCGAATCCGGTATTCGGCGCCGTGTTCTCTTATACCAACGAGAGCAATTACGGCGTCGCGGTGCTGAACCGCAACCTGAACCGGCTGGAGACGAATTTCGTCGTCGGCGGCGTCAGCCAGGGCTGGCAGTACGCGGCGCTTCCCGCCGGTTACGATTACACGAAGTGGCACAACATCCGCGTGGAGAAGGCGGGTTCTGCCTTCACCGTGTTCGTGGACGGCATGAAGAAGCAGACGCGCACGGTCGGCGGACTTGGCGGCGGCAAAATCGGCTATACGACGACCGACGCCCACGCCGACTTCGGCTATGCGGCCTTCAGCAACAAGGTCAACGGCAGCAGCGCCTGGAACGCTTATAAGCCGCTGCCCGGCAAGATAGAAGCCGTGCATTACATGAACGGCGGCGAGGGCGGCGCATACCACGATCTGTCGGCGGGCAATCTCGGCGGCGCATACCGCGGCGGAGACGTCGACATCCGGAGCTCCGCGGCGGAAGGCAAAAACATCGTCGGCTGGAACCAGACGGGCGAATGGCTGAAATACCGGGTGAACGTCGCCGAGACCGGCTACTACGATCTGGACGTGCGCCTGGCGACGACGTTCACGGATGCGACATTCCGCGTCTGGGACGGCGCGACCGACCTTACCGGCATCGTGCCTGTGCCGAGCACGGGCGACTGGGAGAGCTGGAAGACGGTCGGCAAGAAGGGACTATATCTAACCGCCGGCAACCACGAGCTGCGCTTCGAGATCGTGAAAGGCGAATTCGACTTGAGCGGCATGACGTTCTCGCGCGGAGACGCGACGACGGCGCTGCTCGACGACTTCAACGACGGCAACGACAACGGCTGGACGCGCTTCGAGGGCAATTGGTCGGTGACGGGCGGCGAGCTGGCATCGGCGGGCGGCGGCGCGTTCGCCAAGACGACGATCGGCAACGAACGGTGGGCGGATTATACGGCGGAATCGGATATTAAGCTCGTCGATACGACGGGCGATGCCGGACTGCTCGTGCGCGTGAATAACCCGGCCAACGGCACGGTGCTCGCGAACAATCCGGATTACGTGCAGGGCTACTATGCGTTCCTCAAGCCGGATGGCGTCTACTTGGGCAAAATGAACTACGGCTACGAGGCGCTTGCTTCCGCTCCGGTCGCGTTGGCGGCTAACGCTTGGCACCATATGAAGGTCGTCGCGAGCGGCACGACGATCCGCGTGTACGTCGGCGATATGAACACGCCGAAGATTTCGTATACCGACAACGGCGCGAATCCGTTCACGCACGGCAAAGTCGGCTTGCGGACGATGAACAACGCCACGCGGTTCGATAACTTCCGCGTCTCGCCTTAACGTACGATTCATGCCGCAGACCGCAGCTACAAGCACGTTTACATGACAAAGGGGCTAGCCCGGCGCGTCATCCTCGGATGACGCCCGGGTTAGCCCCTTGCGCGTATTGGCATGTCTTGATCATTTCGACTCACCCTCGTTAAGGGGATGTCATGAGCGCCATCGGCACGACGTGCTGCCCGCGCGTCCCAGCCCCTGTCCGAAGCTGCTCCATCAGCAGCGCGACGGCCCGCTCGCCGATCGCTGCGATCGCCTGCCGGATGTAGGCAATGCCTTCGATCTCGGGATCGTCGAACGTCACGATTCGCTTGCGCCGCGCCTCGACCGGCCCGAACAGCCGGACGAGCGCCCGATAGGCCGCCCGCGCCAGCTCGACGTCGACGGCCACGATCGCCGCGAACGCCGCATGATGGAGGCGCATCCATTCTTCCAGCGCATCCGTCGCCGTCTCCAGCGGGACGTTGAATCGTTCATAAGGCACGGTCAGCCGACGGACCGACGCCTCCGCAATGCCTTGCTCCGCCAGCGCCTCGTCGATGCCCGCCAGACGGTCGACGACGACGCTGTGCTCCGGCGGCGGCGTCAGCAGCGCAAGCTGCCGGTGCCCTTCTCCGGCCAGATGCGCGACCGCCATCCGTGCCCCCGCCCGATTGTCCGAGCTGACGCTGGCGACGTTCAGATCGGCGTAATAACGGTCGATCAGGACGAGCGGGCAGCCGAGCGCGATCGCGGTATCGACCGTCTGGCGCTCGTGCGCCGCCCCGATCGGGAACAGGATGAGGCCGGCGATGCCGAGCGCGCGCAGCTGGGCGATCGATTCGCGTTCCTTCGCCGCGCTGCCGCGGGAGACGCGGATGACGAGCGTATAGCCGCGCTCGTTGACCGCGCTTTCAATTCCGTCCAGCAGCCGCTGCTCGACCTTCGTGCGCATCGACGGGATGATCATGCCGATCATCCCGCCGGCGCGCGCGGCTTCTTCGGCAGGAACGGAGAACGGCTTGCCAGTCGCCGCTTCCCCGGCTGGCGGCATGCGCAGCCCGAAGGCGGCCTCGCCGGCGACGAAGGTGCCCTTGCCCTTCGCGCGCACGACGACGCCTTCGTCTGCCAAGCCGCTAAGCGCGTTCTTGGTCGTAATCAGACTGACGTGGAACTGCTCGGCTAGCTCCTTCTCGGACGGTATCCGGTCGCCCGGACGAAGGTTGCCGAGCGCGATTTGCGCCTTGATGGCGCGTTGAATTTGTTTGTATAACGGCATGTCCTTCATGGCGATCACCACTTTAACTATACTTCGGGCGAAGGCGGTCGGACAATGCCGTCTTTTTCGAGTGGCACGCGGCTAACGCGTTGTCACCGTCTTGCGGCAAGACCACATGCCATTATCTTGCGCAACGAAACAGGACGATCCCTCAGCCATCCATTGACGGCCGCGGAATCGTCCCGCTCTCCTGTTTATTCCGTGCCGGCAGGCAGCGCCAGCGCCGCGCCCCATCCGGCAGGCGTGCCGAAGTCCGGCGTGCCGTCTTCCCGCCAGCCGAACGGCTGGATGAACGTGCTGCGAAGCTTCGTATCCGCCCCCGCCTCCGGCAGCGCGTGGTAGACGATCCAATCCTCGGCGCCGTCCGGGGAGACGGTAAGGCTGTTATGTCCGGTGGCGTACACCCCGGCCGCGGCGGATTTGCGGAAGACCGGCTCTTGCGTCTTCGTCCACGCCCCCGGCGTCATCGGATCGGACGCCTCCGCCATCGTCAGCAGGCCGAGCGCGTAGTCCTCCGACCAGGTCGTGCTGGCGGAATAGACGAGAAAGACGCGCCCGCCCCGCTTCAGGAAGACGGGTCCTTCGTTGATCGCCATCCCTCCCTGCTTCTCCCATTCCAGCATCGGCGCCGTGAGCAGCGCCTCCGGTCCGGCAAGCGTGCACGGGTCCGTCATTCGCACGAGATACAGCGCCGAACCATAGTCCGGGAAATGCCCGTAGCCCGCATAGCAGAAGTAGAGCGATCCGCCGTGCTCCAGCACCGAGCCGTCCAGTCCCGGCCGCTCCGTCGCGAGCGGGCCCCGCCATATCCATTCGCCCTCCAGCGGATTATCCGCTTCGTTCTCGAGCACGCATACGCGCCGCGTATCGTCTCCGCCGCCATCGTTGGCCGTATAGTAGACATACCAGCGTCCGTTCAGCCGGTGAATTTCCGGCGCCCACAGATTGAAGCTGTATGGTCCTGGCTGCTCCGGCTGCCAGATGATCCGCTGCTCTCCGTCCGCGATTCCCGCGAGCGACCGGGAGCGCCATAACGTCAATCGGTCCCGCTGCGTAACCATGAAGTAGTAGAATCCGTCGTCATGCCGGAGTACCCATGGGTCCGCGCCGGGCGACATGATCGGGTTCGTGAAGGTGGCTGTCACGATCGCAATCCCCTCTTTTCTCGTATTCGGTGCGCTGTGCGCCACACCATCATACCGGGGCTAGGAACGGACGAGTAGCCTTAATTAAGTATAAAATGAACCGCTGCCGTTCTCCCGCACCGCGTGCACCTGCACCGTATGCTTGCTGTCCACCGTCGCCAGAATAACGTCTGACAAGCGCGCGGGCTGGATTTGTTTCTCGAGCCAGGCCTGTTCCTTGCCGATGTCGCGCAGCAGCTCATGATTCATATGACCGTCCGTAATGATCGGCTTCGTCAGGTTGAACGGCTGCACGGGCAGCTTCAAGTCCTCGGGCGTCACCGGCTGATTCGCCGGATGGACGAAGACGGACAGCGTGCCGCCCGGCTCCCACGCCGCGTACGCCACCTTCGCGATATCTTCTACGTTCGACTTGCGCAGCTCGGCATACAAGAACTCGATCGGCAGTTTCGCCTTCCCTAAGTTCCGGTAATTGAGCTTGCCGTCCTGGATGAGCGTCAAGGCAGGCGGGTCGAAAAAATGCTTGAACACCGGCACCTTCAAGCTCAACCAGATCGAGGCCATATAGAGGACGACCAGCATGACCGTCGTAATCATCGAGCCCTTCAGCCCCAGATGCTCATCCGACAGCGGGTGGGCAATAATATTGCCGAGCGTCAGGGCGATGATGAAGTCGAGGAAGCGGAGCTGCGAAATCGAGCGCTGCCCGAGCATTTTCGCCGCGACGAGCAAGAAGACGAAGCCGACGATGCTTCTCAGGATCCACTGTAACGCCGTCAGCGACTCTTGGCTTTTGAAGAACTCCACCGTTGCAATCCCTCCGCATCATGCTTGTTTGCCGCGTAGGATGCCCCAACGTTATCCAACCTATGCTCATGCTCTTCCCTCCGCCGATCCTTGCCCAACACAAAAAGGCCGCTTCCGCGAAGCGACCTTATTTGCGCGTTACCTTCTAACTGCTCTGAACCCCACGAAACGTTTGTTCGTCTCGTCCCACAGCCGATACCGGAGCGACTGCAGACTCATTCGGATACCGATCGCCGGGACATTCCGCAGCACTTCATGACTCTGGTGGATATGCTCCAGCCGGTAGTTGGTTGCCTGAGGCACCAGATGGTGAATGTGGTGGAACCCAATGTTCCCCGTCAGCCATTGCAGGATCTTCGGCAGCTTGTAATAGGAGCTCCCTTGCATGGCCGCGCTGACGTAATCCCACTCCTCCGCGTGCTCGAAATACGTATCCTCGAACTGATGCTGCACATAGAAGAGCCATATTCCCGCCGCGCCCGCTACGTAAAGAATCGGCACATAGACGAGCAGCGCTTCCTGCCATCCCAGCGTCCAGCAGAGAATAGCCATCATGAGCGCAATGGAGACGTTGGTCAAATAGGTGTTCAACCGTTCCTTGCGCTTGGCTTCCCGCCGGTTCACCCGATACGCCACCAGGAAAATATAGATCGGCCCGAGTCCGAACATCACGAGCGGGTTGCGGTACAAACGATACACGAGGCGCTTCCAGAACGAGAGCGCCGCGTATTCATCCGTCGTCAGCGTCCATATATCGCCAGTGCCCCTACGCGATAAGTTCCCGCTCGTGGCATGATGAATGGCATGCTCGTTCTTCCATTGTTCATAAGGGAAAAAAGTAAGGATTCCCGTGATCGTGCCGACGATCGCATTGGCGCGCTTGCTCGAGAAAAACGAGAAGTGGCAACAATCGTGGAAAATAATAAAAATCCTTACCAGGAAACCGGCGGCCACGATTCCCAGCGCCCAAGTGATCCAAACGGAAACCGACAAGCATAAATAGGCAGCCGCCCAAAGCAAAATGAAGGGAATGATGGTGTTGACCATTTGCCAGATGCTCTTCCGCCTATCCGGTTTGCCTTGGGCCGTAATATCCATTCTCAAACGGCCGTACTCTGGTGTTAATTTCATTGCAAGCTCCTTTTTCTCATTGGAAAATATGCAGTCTGCTTTATTTTACCACGAAGATGACCGTTAAAACCAATCGAACGATGCCATAAGCTTAAAATTGCGAATTCGGCTTGGACTCCCTGGCGCCCAACCGTCCGTTCAGCTGCTCCGAACAGAGCAGCATCGCTGCCGCCGAGACCGCAATGAACCAAGGAAATGCGCCGATGGAGACAGCGGAAGCCAGAAAGCCGAAGAACGGCGGCAGGAAGGTGCTGCCCGTGTAGGCCATCGCCATTTGGTAGCCCATGATCGTCTGCGAATGGCGCTTTCCGAACCGGACCGGCGTCTCGTGCAGCATGCACGGGAAGATCGGCGCAAGCCCAAGGCCGATGACGATGAGGCCGATGAGCGCGAAGACCGAAGGCAGCGGCAGCAGGAGCAGCAACGCGCCGGCCATCGCCGTCAGCTGCCCGCTCCGGATGAGCCGGCGGTTGCTAACCTTGAACGTGATGAAGCCGGTGACGAAACGGCCGACCGTAATGCCCAGGTAGTAGAAGGACACCCATTGCGCGGCTTGCGCGGCGGACAGTTCCTTCACTCCGACGAGGAAGCTGCTTCCCCATAAGCCGACCGTCGCCTCGACGCTGCAGTAGAACAGGAACGACAGCATCGCCAGCTTGACGCCCTTGATCCGCAGCGGCTTCGTCGGGCGGGCGTCGCTCGCATGCGAGACCGTGACTTCTTCCTCCGCCTTATCGCTGCCGTTCACGCCGCCAGTTCGTGCGACCCGATCCCATAGCGGCAGCGTGAAGAGCAGAATAACCACGAGCGCGAATTGAATGACGGCCACCGTCAAGTAGCCATCGCGCCAGTCGCTGCGCCCCGTGATGAACTGCGCCATAATGATCGGTCCGAGCGTGGCGCCAACGCCCCAGAAGCTGTGCAGCCAGCTCATGTGGTGCGCTTTGTAATGGGCGGCGACGTAGTTGTTCAACCCCGAATCGACGGCGCCCGCGCCAAGCCCGAGCGGAACGGCGAAGACGAACAGCCACGCGAGCGACGGCGCGAAGGCGTAGCCGAGCAGCGCCCCCGCCGTCATGATGCAGCTGATCAGCGTTACTTTCCCCGTACCGTAGCGGTTCAACACGCGGCCGCTCAGCAGGCTCGACACGATCGTGCCGGCCGCGATCGTCATGAACACGAGCCCCGCCGCGCTAAGGGGCGCCTCCAGCTCCTGCCTCATGACCGGCCAGGCGGTGCCGAGCAGCGAATCCGGCAGTCCCAGACTAATGAAAGCCAAATAGATGATGATCAAGAAAAACGTTGCCATGTCGCTCCCCCATTCGTTCGTATACGCCTAAGCTTAGGCATCGGTTCCCGCAATCATTAGATCGAGCGCCAAATGCTGCAGCCCGCCCAAGTAATCCTGTTTCCAATCGCTCATCGTCAGCAGCGGCACATGCTCCCGCGGTATATACGCCGTGCTCCGCTCCGTTATCCGGGCCAGCAGCGCCTCATCCACCTCGTCATCGCAAAAGACGACCGCCCGCGGATTCGTGATGACGGCGTACGTCGCGATAAGCCGGGCAACCGCGTCGACCTGACCTTCCCCGGTCAGGACGGCCCGCCGGTTGCGATCCCCCTCCTGCAGCGCCTCAAGAAAGGTCCGGTCATCGTACTGCGGAACGAGCGAGATTTCGCCGGAGAAGAACGTGCTCCCCCGCACGACGTCGCCGTTGATCATAATGCCGGAACCCGGCCCGTTCTGCCCGAAGTAGAGGTAGACGAGCGATTCGTCCTCGATCTCCATGTTCGACGCATAGCCAAGCACCGCCGCGTTCATGTCGTTCTCGACGACGACCGGGATTTGGAAGCGCGATTCGAAGGTGCCCTTCAAGTCGTAATCGTGGAACTGCGGGTACGGCGGGATGAAAATAATCCGTCCGTTGTTGACCGCGCCCGGCACCCCGATCGCAATTGAGCGAAGCTTCGGATATTTCTCGATGAGCGCCTCGATATGATCGGCCAGCAGCTGCGAATTCTCCAGCAAGACGCCTGGCGTCGTCCCCTGCTCCTTGATGTCTCCGACGCAATCGAAGATCGTATAGTTCGTCTCCGTCTTCTCGACGAAGATGGCCAGGCCCAGCATATATTCAGGATCATACGCATACCGCTTCGCCCGCCGGCCGCCGCTGGAATCGTCCTCCCCGGAGCAGCGGATCTCGCCGTTTAGCTCCATCTGCGCCAGAAACTTGCTGATCGTCGGGAAGCTGATGCCCAGCCGCTGGCTGAGCTCCGCCTTCGTCGCGCTGCCCATCATAATAAGCGCCGCCCGAATGCGCTGAATAATCGCCTTCTTCATCTCTTTCGGCGTCGTGTGCAAATCGGTCATGTGAACTCAACGCCTTCCGTCGCATAATCGCATATTTATTACTTTTTAAACAAGTTAAATAAGTCCTGATCATCTTAGCAGAAACGGCGGATCCGGGCAATACGCGGCGGATTATTTCTTGCGTTTAAGCGGGGCTTTCGCGGTAGGGTCCTACAAAACATAGAACTTACGGAGCGGCAGGCGCATGCCTATACTAAGTGCAAGAGGTGATCGAACATGTTCAAATGGCGATGGTGGTTGACCGGCTGGGCGGCGCTGCTGCTCTTGTTCTCCGCGCCGCCGATCGTGGCGATGGGGCTGGAATACGCGGCGAGCGCCAAGGTGCGGAACCATTTCATAATCGACCGTATCTATGTCAATTCCGCGCAGCCCGGCGATGCCGAGGTGCTGGGGGAAGGGACGGGGGTGCCGATCTCCGGCTTCTCGCTGCGTAACAGCCTTGTGCATGGCGGCAAGACGGTTGCGATTCGCTCGCTTGACGATTACGCGCGACAGATTGCCTTGCCGTCCGATGAGGCTGCAGTCTATGAACGCGCATACAGCTGGAAGGGACAGTCGATCCGCGTGACGGATCGCTTCTTGACCGGCGACGTGACGAGGGACAGCCGAGCGCAATCGGCCTTGCAGATCACGATAAACGGCGTGGATTGGTCGACCGGCGGCCAGGCGGAAGTTCGTCCTGCATACTTGGACGAGAATCGGTATCACGGGTACTACGGGATGCTGCTCGTACGGGAGGAAGGCGAGGAACGGCTCGTGCTCGTGCAGCGGGCGGACGGCGTCGGGTTTAATTTCAAGCCGGAAACGTTGGCTTGGCGGATGCTATCCGTGGATCGGCGCGGCGCCGTTACCGAACAACGGGTAGCGTATGGCGAATGGAAGGACCAGCCGGAGCTCGCGAATTACGTCAATCAGTCGAACGCCACGCCAGTCTCGGTCGGCTATCGGTCGGGGATTTTGCAGGTGTGGCCAAGTCTGTTCTTCCCGATTCTGTATCCGTTCGCCAGCGGCGGGGGCGGACTGCTGATGCTGGCTGCGGTCGGGTTGTCGCTGCCGTTCCGGAGAAGAAACTCGCGGGAGAGAATCACGGAGTGAATAGCATCCAATACGCGATAGGAAGCCGCGTTATTCGAATTGCAGCGAGCTTCCATGCGATGAAGTCCGGCTTCTAGAAAGCTAAATCGCAGGACTTCTTTCGCCGCTTCCGTTACGTAGCCTCGATTCCAATGTTCGCTAGCAATCGCATAGCCAAGATGGGCGTTGTCATGGACGGGATCGACACGAATAAGTCCCGTCCTGCCGATCAGGTCCCCGGTTGCTTGAAGAAAAATTCCCCGGCGTATCGCTTGTCTGCTGTCGAATTTATGCATGACGTCCCTCAACTCTTTCACCGTATCCTCAATCGTCCCATGCGGCTCCCACAACGTTGCGGCAGACACCGCGGGATCATGGGCAAAACGGAAGTACGCCGGCGCATCCTCCAACTCTAGTTTCCGGAGAAATAGCCGCTCGGTTTCCAAGACGGGCGGCTTAGTAAAGAATAGATTCAGATCCATCGAATCCCCCTATCGATTCACGAATACCATCAAGAGTCCGGTGACGGCAGCAATCCAAATCAAGATGATCAGACCTCCAACCAACCAGTTCTTCGGTTTGCCGCCTTTCATGCGCTCTTCCGCCTTCCCCCTTGCATCCGCGAGAACGGCGTCCGGCATCAGCTTGAGCGCGAGCAAGACGCCCAGGGGAACTAGGATGACGTCATCCAAGTAGCCTAAGATCGGAATAAAATCGGGGATGAGATCGATCGGGCTGAACGCATACGCGACGATGCAGATCGCGAATAGCTTGGCGTACCACGGCGTGCGGACGTCTTTGTAGGCGAAATAGAGGACGAAGACTTGTTTCTTGAGCTGCTTCGCCCAAGTTTTCAATTGCGCGATCATGGCTGGTCTCCTAGCAATCAAGATGCTTCATTGTAGCATGAACTTCACCGGTCGGGGCGATCGAACATCCGCAATCTCATCGAGACTCGGCTTATAATTTATCGATGAAAGATTGCACATGCTCGCGGACTTTCGTTTTCTCGGTTTCCGTCATCTTGTTCATTTTGAACGGACCGGTCTCTCCGTCGGGGATCAGGATGGCGGCCGGTTCCTCGAGCGTCGCCGTGCGTTGATCCTTGTCTTCCGCCAGCGTGACGTGGGACTTATGCAGATAAGAGTGGGCGATTTCGGTTTTCATGTGCCGACCTGCCGTATCATAGTAGTCCTCGATGGTTTTCGTGTCCGTCTTCACGTGGTTCTTCCCTTCTTCGATCGTCGTGACCGCGTTCACCTTCTTGAAGCCGGTCGTCTCGTAGAAGCCCGCTTCGTTCTGCTCCAGCGTCTCCGCGACGAATACTTCCACATGCTCCGCGTGTTTCGTGCCGCTGCCGCATGCGCTCAAGACTAGCAAAACAGCGAGAAGCAGACCTAGCGGCGCTAGACTTGCAATCGGTCTTTTCATGAGAGCACCTCCTTTTGCGATTACTGCTGTACTCTACGGTTGCTCGCGCCTTATGTAACAAGGACGTGGACTATGCACGGAGGATTTGTTTGCGAAGCGATTCGATATCCTTGACCAGCAGGGAGTTCGCCCAGAAGGTGAGGTTTCTCTCCTCCTGCAAAGGCCTTAGGTCGACGTCTGCCACTTTGCTCGTCAGCAAATGGCCAATTCGGTGGCGGTCTTTAATTACCAGGTCTCTATGTATTCGCTGCCATTCTTGTAGATCTGCTTTTACCTTGAATCGATTGACGACAAGGTAAGGAAAGTCGAAATACTCGCTATGGACGATGATCAGTTGATCGCCTTCCTCAGGTCCTTCCTTCAGCATGCGTCCCGAAGGGGCGAATCGGACTCTCTCATCAAACGGCCATTCGTGCTCAACAAGCATGCGTATAGGTGAAACGTAGGACTCGCCTTTATAGTCCTCGACGATATTATCCATGCAGTATACAATCCATTTTGCTTTGTCGTAATAAGCCACTTTTGAAGGATTGAAGTATTCGCTCTCGAACTGTTCTGCCCGCTTAGGCGGCCCCGGCCAAGCTCCATCATCGGAATAAATAAATCCGTTCGTCAATTCCGCTAGCGCGGCGGCGAGAAAACCATACGTCGCATTGATAATAGCAGGCTGACCAACCGACCGGCGCAACTCCCAGTAGTGCCCGATGGAAAGGGACTTAAACACTTCCGCGTAAGGCCCCTCTTTATCCTCGTATTCCTTCCACATATCATTCACGAGCTCATCTACGGTGCTGAAATAGGCATCCGATCCTCCGCCATCCTCACTCGGTGTCACAAAAAACCAGGCGTAGTCCGCATCCCAACGAGCCGTCAGCGTACTCGATGAACCGCTTTCGATGGTAGCCTCCCCGATCCGCACGCCGATCACCGGCGTGATCTCTAATTCCAGCGAACGCAAAAAGGCATGCAGCTTTTCGTTCGCGAGCTCCAAAAGCTCCGTCAATCGAGGTATGTTTGCGGTTGTCGGATACACTTGAAATGTCGTGCTCATTGGTTCCTCCTCCTAGGTTCTACCGCTAATCACCATCCCGATCATAGTAGCACATTCGAGAATAATACCCCAGATATTTCCTGTCACGAACGCACAAAAGCGCCCAACGCCGCTAGACGTTGGACAGCTCTCTTCTACCCTTTGATCGACCCGACGTACACGCCCTTCACGAAATACTTCTGCAGGAACGGATACACCGTCAGAATCGGCAGCGTCGAGACGACGATCGTGCAATATTGGACCAGTTCGCGGTACGCGGTCGCGCTCGAGGCGCTGTCGATGACGACTCCCTCGGCAAAGAGAATGCGCATTTAAAACGTAGAATTTACATAGTCAAAACAAAAAACCGTCTTCGTAGACGGTTTTGGGCTTGCCGGTATGAGATTTACATAATAGCCGAGTTACACGGTTTGCATTGCTTGCTTGCACCACCCCCGAGCGGCGTGACGCCTTCGGACTTGACGAAGAATGCTTAGCGGCAGCGGATAAGCAGATCGATCGGGTAGCGGCCGGCATTGCGGCCGTACAGCGACAAGCCGCCGTCCTCGGCCTCGAGCTCCAGCTTGAACGAGCGGCGCGCGTCCAGCTTGGCGGCCAGACGGCCGGGCACTTTCGCCTGGATCAAGTAACCGTACGAACCGGCTTCGTCCAGCCGATTCGGCTTCGCTTGATAATGCCAGGACAAGACGCCGCGGCTGTCGGCCGGATCGTCCGGCAGTACGAACGAACCGATCCGCTCGCCGTCCACGAGGACGTGCACGCGGGATTCGTGGCGCGTTTCATCCGTCATGTAATACGTATTCGGATTATACTCCACCTGCGCCGATGCGCCGTGCATCATGCTGATGCCATGATCCGCGAACTTCGCGCCCTCGATATGTCGCGCCAGCGGCCGGCACGCGGCCGCTTCGAACGCGATCGCAAGCTCCCCGATCAGCTCCAGCTCGTCTTGACCTGGCAGCGTAATGTCGTAGGCGAAGCGGCCCGCTCCCGCGCCGGTCGTCTTGGCGCCGCCGACCGCTTGCCATTGATGCGCGAACGTCTGGCCGCCGAAGCCGCCGACCGGCAGCTGGAGGAACAGGCCGTCCCCATCCGCGCGGGAAGCCAGGTCGCCCCGAACGTCGAACGTCGTGAAGTTGCGCGTCACAATCTGGCCGTCGCCGTCCACCAGCTTGATCGCGAGCACCGCCACCGCATCCTCCGCCGGCATTATGACGGCCAGCTCGCCTAGCAATTCGACGCCGTACCCTTCCCACGCCGCGGACAGCGTCCCCGACGCAACGGTCGTGCGCGTCCCCAGACTGTCATACGCTAGTTCCCATGCCACGGTCAACGTCTGTCCATGATAACGATCCGAGAAGCTCGAGCGCAGCAGCGTCACCGTCGCGCGTTCGCCGGCCGCGATCGTCTGACACGGCGGCGCGTCGATGACGACGAAGTCCGGCGCATGCAAATCCGCGACCGTCATGCCCGGCACGAAAGCCTCGTAGCCGAACTCCTTCTCCGTCCCGTCCAGCCGGTAATAGCCGTTGAATTCGTTCGTCACGTCGCGGAATTCGGTGAAGACGAAGCCGCACAGCTTGTCGTGCCTGCGGAACTCGTTCATCATGTACCGGTAATGCCAGGCGAGATCGCTGTCGCCCGCGCCGCCCTCGATGCCCCAGACGTTGCCGCATTCGCTGTTCATGAGCGGGGCGTCCGTCTGCACGTTGCCGCCGATGAAGTTGTGCGCCGAACCCGGCACCGCCTTCGCGACGACCTCCTCCACGTGGCCGCGCAGCTGCTCGTAGCCGTTGATGTAGAAGTGCCACGTGTTCAAGTCCGTCTCTACATGGTCCCAGTTGCACGGCGAATTATCTTCCACGAGACGCGTCGGGTCCAGCCGCTTCGCCCAATGGTACATGCTTCTGACCCACTCTTGCGCCTCCGGCCGGTAGCTGCTCGCCTGCGCCGCATCTCCCGTCAGACCTCCGCTCGCGCCTTCCGTCTTGAGCCCCCACGTCTCGTTGAACATGACCCAGGAGAAGATCGACGGATGATTCCAGTCCCGTTCGATCACTTCCAGCGCTTCGCGTTCGTAGCCGCCGCGGGCTTCCTCGTCCGGCGCGCCCCAGAAGCACGGCATATCCTCCATGACGAGAATGCCGAGCTTATCGGCCCAATAGAGCTTGCGCGGCTCTTCCGGCTTGATGTGGATGCGGACGAAGTTGAGCCCGAGCCGTTTCATGAGGTAAATCTCGTCCCGCATCTCCTCGTCGGACGGGTAGGTGAAGTAGCCGGTCGCATGGTACGACTGATCCAGCGTGCCGTTCAGATAGACCGGCTTGCCGTTCAGCGTAATCCAGCGGTAGCCGCGCTCGCCGAAATGCGCCGAACCGATCTCGCGAATGCCGAAGTACGTCTGTACGACGTCCGCTCCCCCCGCGGCGTCAAACCGAAGCTCTCCTTCGTACAAATGCGGATTTTCCGGCGACCATAGCTTCGGACTGCTTACCTGGAACGTAGTATCTATTTCGTTCAAGCCTGCCTCCAGCGTCACTTGAGCCTCGTGCATCACATCCCCTTGCGCAAAATCAAACGAAAGCGTCCCCGCACCCGCCTCGAGTGCTTCTATGCGGGCTTTCACATGGATCGTGCCGTCCAGAGACGTCGTGAATTTGGCATCGCGCACGAACGTACGCGGTCTGGCTTCCAACCATACCGGCTGCCAAATGCCGCGAATCTCGCCATAACCCTGCTTGCCGCGCGTTTGGAAATCACGGTCGCGATCCTCTGCCTTGACGACGATCGTATTGACGCCGCCGGACTGCCAGGCGTCCGTCACCTCGAACTCGAAGGTGCCGTAGCCGCCGTGGTGAACGCCCGCGAACACCCCGTTCACCCACGCCTCGGCCGTATAATCGACGGCTCCGAACCGCAGGAACAATCGGCTGTCCCGCTGCTTCGGCTGCCAGTCTACCGTGCGGCGATACCAGCCGATGCCCGCCGTATTCTCGCCGATGCCGGAGAGCGGGCTGGCCCAAGAGAAGGGCACCATAATCTCGCGGTCGAACGCCGCCGTCGGACTGACCTGCCACGACGCTCCGCTCCCTTCGTCCTGCGGATCGAAGCGGAATGCCCAGGCGCCGTTCAAATTATGCCAGTCCGCGCGCTGCCAGTCCGGCCGGGGGAACTCCGGTCTTACGGTTGCTGCCGATGTCGTTTGGGTTGTCATCGATCGAACACATCCTTTGCTTGGTCATGGAATTTCAAGTGGTAAGCCTCAGAATGAACCAACATCGAAGTTAACTAATCGTGTATGTAACCGCTTATTCAACGCTAGTTTAGAACAATGCTAGGGTTTTAACAATACATAAGTTAATTAATAAATCATCAAGTTAATATATAGGAGTAGAAGTAGACATATTTTTTGAACATCGCGGGACTCGGTTTATTATTCCGCGGCCTCCTGCTATAGATAGAAGTGCGCCCGCCCCATGCGGGCGACGACCGACAAACGGAAAGGATGATGATTGATGAGAAGAACGTTAACCCGAACCGGAAGACTGACACTGGCGATGCTGCTCCTGTGCATGCTGCTGATCCCGTACGGCTCGGCCTTCGCGGCCACGCACCAAAGCAATTTCTACAACGTGCTCGTGCAGGACGGCGCTGACCCCTGGGTCTACAAGCACACCGACGGCTATTATTACTTCACGAAGACGACGGGCGGCAACGTGACGATATGGAAAAGCCCTTCGCTCACCGGCATCGACGCCGCGCCGTCCCGGGTCATCGAGACGGGCTGCTGCAACGTTTGGGCGCCGGAGATCCATTACGTTAACAACGCCTGGTACATCTACTACGCCAAGGATAACGGCGACAACGTCAACCACCGGATGTACGTGCTCGAGAACACGAACCCCGATCCGATGCAAGGCACGTGGGTGAACAAAGGACAAATAACGGACTCGACCAACAAATGGGCGATCGACGGCACCGTGCTGCAGACGGGCGGCCAGCTGTACTTTATCTGGTCCGGCTGGGAAGGCGACACGAACGTACGGCAAAACCTGTACATCGCCCGCATGAGCAATCCGTGGACGATCAGCTCGAACCGGACGGAAATCGCGCGCCCCGTCCACGCCTGGGAGACGAACCATTCTCCGAACGTGAACGAAGGGCCGCAAGTCATCGTGCGCGGCGGCGTCATCAGCCTCGTCTACTCCGCCAGCGGCAGTTGGACGAACGACTATTGCCTCGGACTCATCACGGCCAGCACCAGCAGCAATCTGCTGAACGCCGCTTCCTGGACGAAGCGCAGCCAACCGATCTTCAAGTCGGCGAACGGCCTATACGGCCCCGGCCATCACTCGTTCACGACCTCGCCGGACGGCAAGGAAGACTGGATCGTCTACCATGTCGCCAAGTACAACAACGCCGGCTGGAACCGGGAGATCCGCGCCCAGCGCTTCGGCTGGAACGGCGACAACACGCCGAATCTCGGCGCGCCAAGTCCGGCGAACGCGCCGATCGCGGTACCGTCGGGCGAATCCCAGCGGGTCCGTTATGAGGGCGAGGAGGGCGCGTTCGGCGGCGGCGCTTATGCTTCCGCGGATACGAGCGCCTCTGGCGGCAACAAAGCCGGCCATATCGATACGGCCAGCTCCTACGTTGACTATTCGGTCTATGCGGCGGCCGCGGGCGAATACGTGCTGTCCGCGCGCACGGCGAACGGCACGGCCGGCGGCGGCTGGTCGACGCTGAATCTGACGATCAACGGCGCGGCCGCGCCGCTCCACGTGACCAATAAGGGCTGGGAGAACTGGGGCACGTCGACCCGCCGCACGATGCTGAACGCCGGCTGGAACACGGTGCGCTTCGGCAAGGGAGACGGCTATGCGGAGCTGGATTTCTTCGATCTTACCCCTTACCTGCCGGCTGCGCTGACGGGAACCGTCTATAAGCTCATCAATCCGGCGAGCGGCAAGGCGCTGGACGTCTCGGGCGGCGGAACGGCGAACGGCACGAACGTGCAGATCTGGGAGGATAATAACTCCACCGCGCAGGAGTGGCGCATCGCGAGTCTAGGCGACGGCGCGTACACGCTCGTCAACACGAACAGCAATAAGGCCCTCGACGTTGCCGGCACCGGCACAGCCGACGGCACGAATGTCCACATCTGGCAGGATTACGGCGGCAATGCCGCCCAGCGCTGGGCGATCATACGTACCGGCGGGGCCTTCAAGCTGATTAATCCGAACAGCGGCAAAGCGCTCGACATCTCGGGCGGTTCCACGGCGAACGGAGCAAATGTGCAAATTTGGCAGGATTCCAATAACGCCGCGCAGACGTGGCAGTTGGTTCGGAAATAGAGGCAGGTCCGTTCCCGCTAGGCGTAAATCGGCAACAAGCAGCACAAAAAACGAGCCTGCGCGTCATGCGCTGGCTCGCTTTTTTGGGTGTGTGTATTTCCTCGTGCTCTCCGCTCAACCGCCTCTTAGCCGTTCTTGTACGCCATTGCTTTAAGCAGCACGGTAATTGCTTCGGCTCGCGTCGACTCGCCGAGCGGCGCGAACGCGCCCGCCGGTCCGCCCTGCATGAGGCCGAGCTGCTTGAGCGCGGCCGCGGCGCCCTTGGCCCAAGCCGGGATGCTCCGCTCGTCGGCGAAGCCTGCCGCCGTGCCGGTCTCGAGCGTCAGATCCAGCGCCCGGGCGACCATGACCGCCATCTCGGCGCGCGAGATCGCCGCGTTCGGACGGAACGTGCCGTCCGGCAGTCCGCTTAGGATGCCCGCTTTGACCGCACGGGCGACCGCAGCCTTGGCCCAGACGCCAATCTGTCCGACGTCCGTGAAGGCGAGCTGCGCTTCTTCGGCTTGCGGCTGCAGCGCCTTCACGAGCATGACCGCGAATTCCGCGCGCGTCACCGTCGCATTGGGCTTGAACGTACCGTCTTCATAGCCGCTTACAATACCGCCGGCCAACGCCTGCCGAATGCTTGCCTCCGCCCAATGACCGCCGATATCGCGGACTACGCGCCCCGGCGTCTCCGTCTCGGCTTGACCATCCGCGAAGACGGCGAATTTCGTGAAGTGGTCGACGCTTACCGTAATCCGGTTCCCGTCTACTTGGCCGCCTTCGACCTTTACCCATACCTTCACGACTTCGTCATAGTAGTACACGCCCGCTTGCTGCCCGCTTGGGATGCGCGACGGATCGAAGATCAGGCTGATCGTCACCGGCTTGCGGAACAGGTTCGGATCGTTCTTCAGCATTTCGAAGATTGGGCTGGCCAAGCTCGCATCGTCTCCGACCAGCTCGTCCGTGCCTGTTACTTTCTCGATCGTAATGGCAAGCTCCATACTTGAAGCGCCTGCCGGGACGGTCAGTTTCACCTCGGAACCTAAACTCACCTCGCCTGCTTGTCCGACGAGCAGCTTAAGTTGTCCGTTCGTCGAGCTGACCGTTTGAGGCGGCGACGTCGCGGTCGCCGTGCTCGAACCGCCGCCCGTGGATGTATTTTCTTGCGTCCACTTCGCATATAGCGTTGTGTCGCCGGTAATTGCCGTTGTGAACGCGAATGTCGTCGTCAACTCGCCGTTCATGTACCAGCCATCGAACTTGTGGCCCGCTTTTGTTGGCGCTGTAGGCTCCTTCGCCAAGTCGCCGTAATTGACTGTCTGGCTGCCCACTGACGAACCGCCATTGGTCTCAAAACTTACGATTTGCTTGTTCACCGTCCACTTTGCATACAGCGTCGTCTCTCCTGTTATCTCGGTCGTGAACGCGAAAGGCGTCGTCAATTCGCTGTCCACGTACCAGCCGCCGAACGTGTGGCCCGCTTTCGTCGGCGTTTGCGGCGCCGTCGCAAGCTCGCCGTAGTTTACCGTTTGACCATTCAACGCCGTGCCGCCGTTACTTTCGAAGCTCAATGCATACGCGTTGACCGTCCACTTCGCATACAGCGTCGTGTCACTTGTTATCGCGGTCGTGAACGCGAAAGGCGCCGTCAACTCACTGTTCGCGAACCAGCCATCGAACGCGTACCCTGTTTTCGTTGGCGCTTGCGGTTCCATCGACACGCTGCCGTAATTCACTGTTTGGCTGTTTACCGCTGTGCCACCGCTCGTTTCAAAGCTCACGGTGTGCTGGTTCACAACCCACTTTGCATACAGCGTCGTGTCGCTTGTTATCTCGGTCGTGAACGCGAAAGGCGTCGTCCATTCGCTGTCCGCGTACCAGCCGCCGAACGCATGACCCGCTTTCGTTGGCGTTTGCGGCGCCTTCGCAAGCTCGCCATAGTTCACCGTTTGGCTGCCCATCTGCGAGCCGCCGTCACTCTCGAAGCTCACTGTATAGGCGTTGACAGTCCACTTTGCGTACAGCGTCGTGTCGCTTGTTATCGCGGTCGTGAACGCGAAATGCATCGTTAATTCGCTGTCCGCGTACCAGCCGCCGAACGTGTGGCCCGCTTTCGTCGGCGTTTGCGGCGCCGTCGCAAGCTCGCCATAGTTCACCGTTTGGCTGCTCATCTGCGAGCCGCCGTTCGTTTCGAAGTTAATCGTGTAGACATCCAGGGTCCACTGAGCATAGAGCGTCACGTTCGCTGCTCCCATCGCGAAGCTCTGACCCGGCGCATATGCGGTGCCCGTGCCGTCCGCCGCGGTGTTCCAACCTGCGAACCCATGGCCCGTTCGAGCCAACTCGCCGCTATTGCCCGCCACGATGACGGTCGCGCCCTGCTCGTAAGCACTATCATCCGTCGGCAAGGTTCCGCCCGTATGTCCATTGCCGTTATAGTGGACCGCATAGGTCGGCTCGCTTACAACCTGCCGAACGCGAAAGGCAACGTCCGTCATCTGATCGGCGCGAACCGTGGCGATCGCTTCGTACGTGCCGGGAGACAATGCGTCGTTCGCTCTGACCGTGAAAGCGGTGGACGGCGTCGCTTCATTCAGCGTACTCGCCGCAGGCTGCGTAATCGTGAAGGCATCCGCGTTAGCCCCGCTCAGCGATACTCCCAGATTCGCCAGGATGCCCGTGCCGGTCCGCGTCAGCGTAACGCTCTTCGTCTCCTGGGCGCCGCTTCCGTACGATCCCTTCAGCTCCCGCATCGTCAAATCGCTTAGCGCGTCGATCGTATAGGTGGTCGGCGGGATCGTATATCGCATGACCACCGGCAAATCCCCGTTGGCGCGATCGGCATAAGCCGCATAAATGCGGTCGCCCTCGACATCCCCCGTTAAATAGGCGGCTGCGCCTTTGGAGAAACCGCCCGATCCGACCATCTCCCATTGTCCGTCGACATATCGCACGACCGAAGCTTTGGCACCTGTGCCTTGATAGATCAGTACGGGGATGCCCTGCACCACGCGCAATGAGGATGAACCTGAGGCGCCCCCGATAAAGGAGAGGTCCCCGACGCTTTCCCATTCGTTGCCGTTGAACTTCATGACAGCCAATAGGTACTTGTTGTCTGGCTGCACGTAGGAAACATATGGCGTGCCGTTCTCGACATACAAGGAAGGATAGCTGCCTCTTCCCGCGGCGGGGACCGGCGCGCCGACGTGCTCCCAATTGCCGCTGTCGACGTTGAACTTTCGGACGACGATTTTGTCGTCCAAGTAGCTCCCATCCTCATAAGCGACATAAGGAACCCCGTTGTCTACATGCAGCGAAGCCTGAAAAGCATACCCCGGCGTTATCCCCTCTGGAGGACCGAGAGCCTGCCACTCTCCGGCGAAAAACCGTTTGACGGCCAGCTTGCCGGTGCCAAGCTGCGAATAAGCGACGTATGGGATGTCGTCGTCGACGACAATCGAATTGTACGTGGCCATGCCAGCGGAAAATCCAGGCGCGCCAACCATCTCCCAAGCCGTTCCGTTAAACCGCATGACGGTTTCTTTGCCCTCGTTCGAAGGATCGGAGAACCCCACGTACGGGGTGCCGCCGTCGACCGCGATTTTCATATAAGTAGCCTTATCCGGCGAAAAACCGGGGGAACCGACGGTCACCCAATGACCGTCGACATATTTCTTCACCGTCGCTTTGCCGTTATGCTCGTAGTCTTGAAAAGCAAAATATGGCGTTCCGTCTTCGACAACGACCGAGGAGAAGAAGGTCTTGGCCGGCGATATTTCCCCGGGGCCCAGCGACTTCCAAACACCTGACGGATCCGCTATCCACCGCGCGTAGAGCGTCATGCCTGCCTCGGCCATGGCAAACGTCGATCCCGAAGCATAATTCGTCCCGGTGCCATCCACCGCCGTGTTCCAGCCCGCGAATTCGTAGCCGTCCTTCGTCATCCCTCCGCTGTTCCCGACTACGATGACGGTATCGCCCGCGCCGTAGCCGACGGCATCCAGCGGCGCCGCGCCGCCCGTGCTGCCGTTGCCGTCATAGACAAGGTTGTATGTCGGAACCGGCGTAAACGCGATGTTCGGCTTATCGGTCAGCAGCTTGCCGTCGACCGTCGCGTTAATGACCCCCGTGCCCGCCGAAGTCGGGGCGGTTATCGTTGCCGAGTAGGTACCATCCAAATGGTCGGTAATGGCGCCGACCGTCCCCATCGTCGAGGTGATCGCAATCGCCGCGCCGCCCGTTGACATTAAGGTTCCTTGCGCATCATAGACGGTCAACATGATATCCGTCTGGTCGACGCCGTTCGCGTTCAGGCTTGATTTCGCCAGTCTAAGTTTGCTTTTCGTCGGCGATGCCGAATAATCCGGCATCATATAAGTTCGAAAAGCAAAATCGAAAGTAGCGCCTTGTCCTTTCCCTCCAGGGTACGCATTGCCCGTCGCGATGGACCACGAGAAGCCCACTGATGAATCCGTGCTGCTGCCGAACTCCGTCGATACCGCGAGCCTGTACTCCACTCCTTTATCTAGATAGGGGGCGGTATCCGAAAAATCGACCGTGTTCCAGCCCGTGCTCGTGGCCGCGGTTGACCTCCCCTCCGCGAGAACGGTTGAAAGACTCGATTCTTTATAGAGCTTCACGATAATTGCCCCCGGATTGCCGCTCTTGGTAGCCATATGCAGCTGTACATGGTCGAACGTCCCGCTAATTCCCGGCGTGAAAGTTTGATATTTGACGGCGTGCGTGTTCATCCAGATGTATCCGCCCGTCGTTGTTTCCTGCTTCTGATCCAGCAATGCCGTCTCCGCCGCGTAGGCGTAAGGCCCCGCTAAGCTCGTCATCATGATAATCGCCAGCGCGAAGGCAACCCATCGCGCCATAAATCCCCTTTTATTCATCAAACTCCGCTCCTCTGTCTTCGCTTCTCTATGCGTTCGCTCGTTCATTCCGTTTACATGGCGGTCATGTCATCTGTCTGCGTAATAATCCTATTTATAATAGATCAATCCTCCCTCTATCTCTATACCTAGAAAGGAGTATCTTTCTAGATTCGCACCTGTGCCGAGGCACAAAAAAAGCCGACCCCGGTTTCCCGGAATCAGCTTGCGCTCGTTTAAGACTTAGGCGGTATTTTCAGCTTGGTGCCGACCTTGACGTCGTCGCCGTCGCCCAGCTTGTTATAGGCCGCGATCTTCTTCGCGTAGCTGTTGGACCCGAAATAGGTCCGGGAGATGCTGTACAGCGTCTCGCCTTCTTTCACCGTGTGCACGACGGCCGTGACCGAGGAGGCGGGCTTGTCCGCGCTGCTCGAATCGCCGCCTTGGGATTTCGACGGCGCCGGGATTACGATGACGCTTCCGGCCGTCAGCTCCGCGTCCTTGCTCAGCTTGTTGCGCGAGGCGATGTCGCCGACATGCGACTTGGAACCGTAGAATAGCTGCGAGAGCCGATAAAGCGTGTCGCCCTTGCGAACTGTGTAGGAATACGGCAGCGCCACCTTCGAGTAGTCCGTCGTCGCGGGCTTGGCCGTCGCGACCGGCTTAGCCGTCGTCTGCTCCGGCTCATCGTCGGCGCTCTCGACGTCGGTCTCCGGTTCGTCCGCAGTCGACGTCGGCGTCTCTTGGGCCGCGTTCCCGGCCTCGCCCGTATCGCCCGCGTTCGCGCCGTTCTCCGAACCGTCCGCCGGGGATTCGCCGACGCCGCCAAGCCCCGCGTTCTCTCCGGAACCGATCGCCGCATTGCCATCCGTGCCGCTATCGCCGCCCGACGGCGCCGAATCCGCGCCGTCCTCATCCCCCGTGCCTGCCGCTTCTTCCCCGCTGCCTTCCGCCTCCGCATCCGCCGACGGGTCGTTGGCCGCTCCGGCATCCGCTGTTTCTCCGCTCTTGCCGACCGTCTGCTGCAAGACGTCCTCGGGACCGTTCGGCGATAACGTCAAGGTATATACAAGACCGCCGAAAATAATCAACGCCAGGAAGCATACGAGGATCATTTGGGGCGGGGCAGGCGTTTTGTTCTTCTTGCTCCGCGCCGATCTCGGCTGGAGGCCGCTGCTTGGCTGATTTGCGTTCAACGTTCAATCATCCTTTCCCCTAGTAAATCGCTTCTCTAGACATTATTCTACTATATTTGCCCCTCGCGAATCGAATCGCCCGAAAAATCAGGCCGCAAGCCCTAGACGAAGCCGAATGCAGCCTGCTATTATGCTGCTAAATAATGGTATAATAGCCGCATTAGAATCGACGAGGAGGACGCTGGGCATGAGGCTTGGAATAGGAACGGCGGCGCGAGGCGATCTCGCCCGGTTCGCGCGGATCAAAGGAACCCGGCCGCTCGTGGCCGGCATGTTCTGCTACGGCATCGGGACCGGCATATTAGCCCCGATGAACGCCATTTATTTGCGGGAGCAGATCGGACTCGCCAAAGGCGAGATCGCCGCCGTCTTCGCGATCGCGCTGCTGCTGAACATGGTCGTCACCTTAATCGCGGGAATTTACGGCGATCGCATGCGCAATCGCAAAATGCTCCCGCTCGTCGCGGCCGGAGCTTGCATGGCCGGCTTACTGCTGTACATGCGCGCGGACGGTTTCGGGTCAGCCCTTGCGGGAATGGCCTTGGCGACTTCGCCGTCCGGGCTAATCCTCGGCCAGCTGTACGCCTTGGCGAGAAGCCGCTTTACCCGGGAGGCGCCGGATCTCGTCGAGATGGCGCTGCTCTGGCTGCGCGCGACGTTCAGCGTCGGCTTCTTCGGCGGGCTGCTGCTGGGGGCGAATCTGTACTTGGTGACCTCGTTTCACGGGGTGCTGTGGGGCAATTTGGCCGGCTACGCTTGCTTGTTCGTTCTACTTGCACTCTACAAGCCGGCCGAGGACGAAGGGATCAAGCCGGCGATCAAATCGGCTGGCGAACCGTTCTCGGCGTGGATGCTCGCCGCGCTGCTGCTGCTCGGCTGCGGAGACGCGATTCGCGGATTGTATTTGCCGCTCGTGGTCAACCAACTGTTCGGGCAGGCGGAGATCATGTCCTACTTATGGAGCGTGCAGGCCGTATTCGAGCTGCTCTTCATGACGGTGACCGGTTATTGGGCCATGCGCTATGGGAGTAAACGCATTATCCTGCTGGGGAGCTTGTTCGGGCTTATCAGCTATATCGCGTACGCGAGCGGCCCGCCGCTGCCGCTGTTTTTTCTCGTGCAGCCGCTGCATTCCTTCTATGTATCCATCTTCTATGGCGTAGCGATGGGCTACGTCCAGCGCATGTTCATCTCGCGCGCCGGCTTCGGCGCCAGCTTGTACGTCCTCATCACCCAGGCGGCTACGATGGTCGGTTACGTGTTCCCGCTCGTCGTCCGAGGCATCTCGCCGTCGATCTTCCTCATCGCCGTGGCGCTCGTCCTGGCCGCGATCCTCTGCATGGTCAAGAGCGGGCTTGGCGGACCGGGCACTGGCGCTTCGCGGGAATTAAAGGCGTGAACCGAATAGCACGTCATCCCGGCGGATTAGTACCGCTAATGAATCCATTGATTACGACGATTGATTACGGTGATGACGATTACGATTTCGATTACGGTTATGTCGATGACAAGGATTCCCGCTCCGACGATCGCGACTAGCCGGTCGCGCACGCCTCGTCTCTCGGTCCCCGGCACTCCCGCGAGGCAAGCTCCGCCAATCTCCATTCACCTCCATGCGAAGCAATGCCGTCAGGTTAAGAGGGCTCCGCCCTTTGACCCGAGATTTGTTACCGCCTCCCCCTTCCCCCTCCGCCGAGGGGAACCAAAGCGTGTGCTTCCGAAGTGCGTTTTCCTTTGAAAACGCTCAGGACTCCCTTTTTCGTGCTGTCCCACTTGTTCGCGGTCGGCGATTGGGCTTGAGCGGGGCACGCTTTTGTCCTGACGGACAAAGCTTCAGCAGGTTTTGAAGTCCTCCTAAGACTTAAGCCTATCAACTAACGGCCCTAGTTGGCTTCATCCGACGTTTTTCCTTAACCTGACAGAATTGCCATGCGAAGAAGGGGGAGCCGGCAGTCGCCGGCTCCCCCTTCTTTACCTCATCATTGTCGCCCCTTAGGCTCGCTCGCGATCGTGAAGTCGACAAAAACAGCCACCGCAATGCGGCATGTCTCCCTTTTGCTACTCGATTCGCTTCTCTTCCTCGATAAGCGGCAGCCGCACGGTTACATCCGTCCCGCTACCGTATTCGCTCTCGACCGTCATTTTGCCGCCGAACTGCTTCACGATTTGGTAGCAGACGATCATGCCCAGCCCCGTCCCCGATTCCTTCAGCGAATAGAACGGCGAACCGATCCTCTCCAGCTGCTCCGGCGTCATGCCGACGCCCTCGTCCTTGACCCGGATGACGGCGCTGTCCCCGTCCGGCATGCAGCTCAGCTCGATCTCGCCGCCTTCGGGCATCGATTCGATCGCGTTCTTCAGCAAATTAATAACGAGTTGGCCGAATTGCTGCGGGTTTACGCTTGCCTTGCACGCCGGATACGCGAGCGTTCGTATCGAGACGCCCTGATTGGCCACATACGGCTGCATGACGTTGGCGGCCCGGTTCAGCTCGTGCGCCAGTTCCGCGATGCTCGTTTGGGCCGAAGCCGGCTTGCCGAAAGAGAGGTAATCGCCGATGATCGCGTTCGCCCGGTCCAATTCGCCGATCGACAGCCGGATGTACTGCTTTTTCTTCTCCGATAGCGACGGATCGTCCAGCAGCTGGAGGAATCCGCGCGTCGCCTGCATCGGATTGCGGATTTCGTGCGCGAACAGGCTGGTCAGCGCGCTAATCGTCCGCAGCCGCTCGGCTTCCATCCGCACGAATTGGACCTCATGGACGAAATCGTTCAGCCGTACCGCGACCCACGTCGTGAGCAGCACGCACAAGAGCTGGACCGCTTGAACCTTCAAGTTGTCGAGCGCGAAACCGCGCAGCAGCGCCGACCATCCGATGCCCATGAGGCAATAGAAGCCAGCCAGCGAGCAGGCGATTAGCATTCTGCGCCGCAAATCGCCTTTCAGGAACGCTTGACGAAACAGCACCATGGGCGGAATGCCGCACAGCGCCGTAAGCATCGTCGTATAGAAACCGACGTCCAGTCCCAAGTATAGACGAAACAATAGCAGCAAAGCCGTCAGCGAAAGCCCCGTACCGATTCCGCCGTAGAGGAAGCCGAGCAGCAGCGGGATAATGCGGATATCGAGCCTGAACTGCATCCCGTAACCGACCGGGAACGTCATGCACGCCACGAGCGCAATGCCCCACAAGACCGTCATGATCGCTTTCTTGTTCTTCTCCCACGGCATCTGATGGCCGAAGACGGGCATCGCGATCAGCGCGACTTGCAATAAAAAATCTTTAATGACGTTCATCGATCCGGTTGACCTTCCTCATGTTGTTCTCGTGTTCCGCTCATTCCGCCTGCTCCATCCATACATCCTTGAAATCGATCCACCCGAGCGCGTTCAGCCGCACGACTCCGCGCACCGACGGGTGAAGCAGCGTGTTCAACCTGCGGTGGTAGAGGAACACGACGCACGCTTCTTCACGCAGTCTGCCCTCGATATCGCGGAAAATCCGGCGGCGCGCGTCCGGTGTGTCCGCCGCGAGCGCCTCGTCGATCCGGCCGTTGATCCACGCCATGCGTTCCGGGTCCAAGTAGCGCTTCAGCGTGGCGGACTCGTGCTCGTACGTCTCGATCTCGCACACCTCGTCCTCGGCGAGCACGATGTTCATCAGCGTGCCGTCCGCGCCCTCGTCGAGCGCGCCGCAAATGCCCCCGGATGGCACGACAAGCTCCGTCCGTATGCCCCAGCGGCCCAGCCGGTCGCATATCCAGCGAGCGTCACCCCGATGCTTCTCGTGAATCGATAGGCGGAAGGGCTCGCCGTCGTAACCGGCGCCTTGCAGCGCGGCGCGAATGTCAGCCTCGCCGTAGGCGGTCGGCTCGTAAGCGCTGCTCGTCTCGGGACAGAATCCGTAGGCCGGCATCGCCCGGTCCCCGCCGATCTCGGCGATTAGAGCGCCGGCATCGAGAATCATCCGTACGGCTTGGCGGAATCGTTCGCTCCGCTGCGGCCCCGAACGACCCAGGTTCATGCTCAACATGGTGCTTCCCCTGCACAGCTGCTCGATATTCTGCCAGTCATCCGTTGCTTCGCTATACGGATCGGCATCCGCGCCATGCCGGTCCGCCGGCACGCCGAACGATTCGGAACGGCAATAATCCGGCATCACGATCATGTCGACGCGGTCGAGGTAGGGGCGGCCATGAAAATAATCCGGATTCGCCTCCAGCCGGATCCGGAACGGCGTGCCCGGCGCGAGACGGAACGGCCCCGTTCCGGCCGGCTGCCCCCGCCATTCGCCTCCCCCTAGCGTTCCGCCCGATCCGTCTTGCACGATGGAGGCGGCCGCCGAACAGACGAAGCGGTCGAAGATCCGGTTCGGCCGATGCAAGCGGAACCGGACGACGAGCGTCCCCGCCGTCTCGATTGCCGCGACGCCGCGCATGAGCCAACGGTTGCTCGTGGCGCCGCGCAGCCGCTCGAACGTGTAGCGGACGTCGGCCGACGTCAACTCCCGCCCGTCATGGAACCGTACGCCTTTGCGCAAGTAGAAGGTCCACTCGGTCGCGTCCGCCCCGGACGTCCAATGATGCGCGAGCCCGCCGACGATCCGCCTGCCGTCCGCGTCGAAATGCAGCAGCCGGTCGAACACTTGGCGAATGATCTGCGCGTCCATGGCGTAATAGAGCTCGGCCGGATCGAGCGTGCTCGTCTGCTGGTTAATCGGGAAGACGAGGGCGTCCATCGCCCGGCCTCCTTCGCCGCGCGCCTCTTTGCGATAGCCGAACTGCCCGTTCAGCCAGGCCAGGAAACTCTCCCGCGTCTCCGCGCCTTGCCCGTGCGTCTCCAGCAAGTCGAATGCTTGCTTATAATCCCCGCTCTCCGCCTGCCCGCGCGCGATCTCGAGCAGATAAGCTTCTTGGTCTCGTCGAAAGACGATCTGCGACCGGTTGCCTCGGCCAAGGCCCGGCCGCCACTCGATCAGCCCCTCTTCCTCCAGCTTCCGCACGATGAGCCGCGCGTTGCGCGCCGTGCAGAACAGCGTCTCCGCGACTTCATCCAGCGTCGCTTCGATCGGCATGCCGGCTGCGGACCCCGGCGAGAATCGGTTAAACAAAGTCAAATAACGTTCCGTCGTCAATAGCTGCACGGAGAGCCCTCCCACGCATACGAGTCGTTCCTAAAAGAGGAAGTCTATTGACGAGAGTATACATGGTTAATCCTCTTTTGAACAGTACATGATTCGGGAACAAGGGCGACGCGCTTTTATTCTTCCTGCGGACTCCATATGGCGGAATGCTTCTTCCCTCTTTTGATCACCGTCTTCCGCGTCGCGATGCCTTTAGGCGCTTTTGACCGCTTGACTGGCCGCTTCGCGGCGATCCGCTTGCTTGGCCGTTTCGCCACGATCCGGCCGACGCCCGCCGCCGATCGGATGCTGCCCGTGAAGAGAGCCCGCTGGATCTCGGATGCGAGCAAATTGAAATAGCCGCGCGAAGGGTCGGCAATATTCAAATCGTGGACCGGCCCGACAATATCGGTCACATTGAAATCCGTTAATGGATTTTTAGACTCCAGCGCGCCCGTTACGCCGAGCGCCAAATGCTTGTTCGCGAGCGTGTAGGCAAACAGCAGCACCGCATCCAAGTAGGAGAACCATACGCTCGTGCCTTGTCGTATCCCATCCGCGACCCCCGCGATCCTCGGCGCGTTGTTGAACGCGCCCGTCGTCGTGAACGCATCGGACGGCAGCGCGGCCGCCATGCAGTACCAGAACGTCAGCACATTGGCGTTGGGCTGAGCCCGGATGAAGCGTTCCGCCGCCTGCGCGCCTACGAGACAGCCCAAGGAGTGCGTGATCAAACCGGCATTGCGGAACGTTTGGCCAGCCATTCGGTTAAACATCGGCAGCAGCGCGCGGTCGGCGGTGACGATCGCCCGCCGCTCGAACTCCTTCCACATGACGGCCAGGAATAAATCGGGGCTCGAACCGGTAATCGCTTGGCCCAATACGGTCGCTAGGGCTCGCCGGATGATCAACTCATCCTCGCCTTCGATCTGCGCGTCGTAGGCGACCAGATAAATGTCCGCATTCGCCCTATAATTGGGACTATTCGCGAATACGGGGTTGAACATGCGGGCATTGATCTCGAAGTCTTCGTAAAAGAAACGAGCTTCCTCCGCCGTTCCGCCCCTTCCCGCGCCATGAATGAAGATATAGGGCCAGCGATTGGCAGGAAAGTTGTGCGTGTTCGGATTAATTTGCACCACATCCGGACGCTGGGTCCTTAACCAGATCGCCGCCTCCGGATTTCTGTAATGAAACACCCGCGGATTCGGATCCCTTTGGATTTGCCGGGCGATCCGGCGGAACACTTGGTCAATGGTCTCCACGGGGAGCACCTGATTCTGAATCAAGATGCGCATGGCCGTCGTCTGGTACTGAATCGCCCGATTCGCAACCCGCACGCGAATGCTATCCACCGCTCTCGCGCAATCCCCGACGCGCCGAAGAATGAAGTCAACGTCCTGTACGGTGTTGTCAATTAGCGTCGTCGTGGCGTTCGTCACGTCGTTTATCGCGCTCTTGGCGCGCCTTTCCAATCCTCCAAGGTTTATCGCCATCTGCGTCCCTCCCTTTAGAAAACGTCATCTGACTATATTCGGGCGCTGGCTTATTCTACAACCTGGCGCGAATGGGACAGAAGTGACGTGGTAAGGGGAGAACGGCAAAAAACCGCAAATCTGCGGCTTTTCGCGTACGCTCTTCCATGATTATTCCGTTCACAATTCCGCGACTCGCGGCCGACGGCAAAGCCCCCCGATCACGGAGACTTTCGCCAGCGCCGTCCTCCATGCGGACAACCAAAGCCTGCCGTACTAAGCCCGGCCCTCGTAGCGGAACTCCGCGAAATCAGCATGACTGCCGCCGGTGCGGTACATGTCGTGCGCGCCGATGCCGATGAAGTTGCCGGTGAAGCCGCCGGACAGAAAGTCGATCGCGAGCTCTTCGCCGAGCGGCTGCCAAGCTTCGCCGTCCGCGCGGCAGCTGAACCTCGCTTGAATGCCGTCCGCTTCCACGGCGAGGCTAACCTCCCCGTCGCCCGGCACCAAGATAACATCCGGCAGCAGCGTGAAGACGTCGGCCGCGCAGCGCATGAGCCGGACGACGCGGCCTTGTCGCTCGTCATGCGTCACGCAGGCGTACACGTAATTCTCGTCGTTCAAATAGAGCAGCAATCCGGCCATTTGCAAATAGGAGGACGGCGCGTAATCCAACGTCGTCTCCGCCCGGAAGGAGATCTCCGTCTGGCGGATCGCCACCATATGATGCCGGAACAACGTCTGCGGCGATTCGCCGGCGATGATTCTGAGATAGCCCGCACGCGCCGCAAGGGAGCACCAGCTCTCGTCCTTCAGAATCCGCAGCGTGTTCCAATTGTTGTGCAAGGATGGCCCGTCGAAGCGGTCTTCGAACAGGGAAGGCGCATGCGCGGAGGACGGCGCATGCGCGTCTCCCGCAGGGGCAGGCGTCTCGAGCAGCGGCAGCGTTCCGCCGCCATGCAGGCGGAGCCAGCCGTCCTCGGTCCATTCCACCTTCTGGATAGCGGTCTCCCGGCCGAGTATGGCGTATTTCCCGTCCACCGGCCGCGTGCATAGATGCGCCATGTACCATTCGCCCTCCGGCGTCTCGACAAGGCTGCCGTGGCCCGCGCATTGCAGCGGCCAGTCCGGCGTGTCGCTCGCGGTCATCATCGGGAATGCCGGGTCGACCTCGTAAGGCCCCGCCAGCTGGCGGGAACGCAACACCGTCACGGCATGGCCCGTACCTGTCCCGCCCTCTGCGGTGATGAGGTAGTACCAGCCGTCCCGCTTGTAAATATGCGGCGCCTCCGTCTTCGCCAGGTGCGTGCCGTCGAACAGCCTCACCGGCTCGCCGATCAGCGCCTGCCCGATCGGATCGTATTCCTGCATGACGATGCCGGCCGACTTGTTGCTCGTCTCGAGCCGGTAATCCCAAATCTCGTTCAGCAGCCACTTGCGGCCGTCATCGTCGTGGAACAAGGACGGATCGAAGCCGCTGCTGTTCAGATAGACAGGCGCCGACCATGGGCCGTCCAGCGACGTGGCGGTAATCAGGTAATTGTGGCTGTCCTTGAAGGGACGCCGCGTGCTCTTCACGTCGGTATAGACCAGATAGTAACGTCCCTCGTTCCAGCTTAGCTGCGGCGCCCAAATGCTGCCGTTCTTCGGATTGCCGCGCAGGTCGACCTGGTCCGTCAGCAAATCCGCTCGATGCGTCCAGCTGTTCAAATCCGCGGATTCGTACACTCTCACGCCGGGCAGCCACTCGAAGGACGATACCGCGATGAGATACTTCCCTTCCGCGCGCAGCATGTAAGGATCTGGATTAAAGCCGCGCAGCACCGGGTTGGCGATCACGCCTCTTCCTTCCGCGGCTTTCGCGATGCCCGCGGCCGTTTGCTCGTTCATCTCGCTCATCCCTCTCTATTCTTATTTAGAAATGCGCTGTCCCGAAATAGATCGGCAGCCTCCAACCCAGCCGGTATTCGGTCCGAGCGCAGGCCGAAGTCGTCATTCCCGTGCGGAGCATTCGCGAGTCGTTCGGGCACCGCGGCTGCGCTTGGCAGACGATGTCGATCCGGAGGCCCCGCATTGGCGGTACGCTCATCCAACCGGCCGTCCGTTCCTTCGTCCGAACGCCCGGATGACGCATCGAGGAGCGAGCGGCAGCCGAATTCCCGATACCTCGCGGCGACGCGGGCATGCGGCTTCTCCCAGTCGTCCCAGCGATCCGGATGGAGCGGCGCACCGTACAAGCAGCCAACGTAATCGGTCTTCGCCGCCTCCCGCCACGGCCGGCCGAGATAGATCTGCGCCGCGCCTTCCTCCGCCGTCAATAGACAATCGCGGAACACGTAGCCATGCTCCCCGCCGGCCGGGGTGGAAGCGGCCGTGACATACACGGGTCCGCCGCCGAGCCGCTTGCGCGCATGAAGCTGGCAGCGCTCGAACAAGGCCGTCGCCCCGCCGAAAATAAAATCGACCGTGCCTTCGATCCGGCAACCGATGTAAAGCTGGCGGCAGCGCGAATGCCGCTCCCGAATCGGGATGCCGCCGAAGGGCTTCCCCTCGGCCGACGTCTCCGGGAGCGGACCGGTGCACAGCGTATCCTGGCAGCCCAGGAACGCGCAGTTCCGGAATACCGCTTCGTCGCAGTGGGCGTACAGCGCCACCGCCTGGCCGACGAGATCGCCGCAGCCGGCGGCGTTCTCGACCGTCACGTTCTCCATCTCGATCCGGCTGCCTCCGAGGAACAAGGTCGCCGTGCCGAACGTGCCGAGCGGCTCGCCCCGCTTATCCGGCTGCCGGGCCGATAAGCGGCCGCGGATCACCACCTTGCCGATCCCGACGATGCGAAGATCCGAGCGGTAGACGCGAACATTCTCCTCGTAGACGCCGGGCAGAATCGTCAGCGTGTCCGTCACCGCAGGCGTCCGGCGTTCCAGCTCGTCGACCGCCGCTTGAATGGTGGCGTAATCGCAGCCGGGATAAGGCCCTACAAGCATAAAGCGCCTCTCCTTCCTTCTCGCGCGGCTCCCTGTCTATAGATGCTCCCGCAGAAACCGCTGCCAGCGCGCACGCATCTCCGCCGTCTCCCGATGGCCGCCGCCTCCGACGATCGACTGCCAGTTGTCTGCTGCCCCCGCTTCCGCGTAGGCTTCCCGAAGCCCCGCGTCCAAGAGCCTCACGCCTTCGAGCGGGCAGAGACGGTCGCTCCGGCCGTTCAAGCTCATGCGCGGCCTCGGCGCGATCAGCCGCTGAATATCGAGCGTTGCGAACGATTGCAGCAGACCGGGCACATAGGAATACAGGCCATGATGGTCAAGACCGCGTTTCATGATCAGCGTCTCCGCCTCCACTTGGCCGCAAATATCGACGACGACGCGGATGCGCGTATCAAGGGCGGCCAGCCACCAGGCCATCAGCCCGCCCATCGACATGCCGAGCGTGCCGATGCGCGACGCATCGATATCCTCGCGGGCCGCCATCGCGTCCACAAGACGGAGCGTATCTCCGACCATCAGCCCCCACAATACTTGGCCGCGCCAGAGCAGCTCCTTGAACAATTCGCTCTCCGTCCTTCCGCCGCGGTCGCCGAACAGGCGCATATCCATGCAGCATGCCGCGTACCCCATCCCCGTCAGCGCTTCGGCGTACGAGGGCTGCTGCAAATATGAGCCGCTCGCGCTCATCTCGCGCCGACCGCGCTCATAGTCCCCGCCGTGCGAATGGTTCACGATGACGAGCGGGAACGGCCCGTCGCCTTGCAGCGGCAGCGCCAGGTCAATCGGGGCAAACTCGTCATCGCCGACCTCGAGCAGCAGCGTGTCGAGGCGATAATCAGCGCG
This sequence comes from Paenibacillus methanolicus, assembly GCF_008124765.1. Taxonomy (GTDB): domain Bacteria; phylum Bacillota; class Bacilli; order Paenibacillales; family Paenibacillaceae; genus Paenibacillus_Z; species Paenibacillus_Z methanolicus. The sequence goes on from NZ_VNHS01000002.1 coordinate 928,499, forward strand.
CGTCTCGCTGCGCAGCAGCTCAAGACGCGGCCCCGGCTGGCCGCCTTGATTCGGGGCAGCCGGCTCGTCGTGCCCTTCCGATCCGGCACCTCCGCTCCAATCGCCCGGCCGCTGGCCAGATCGGCCCGCGATGCCGAGCAGCCGCAGCAGCTCTGCCCGCCGGCTCAAGACGGCTCCCCGCCGCCGGCACCTTGCGAGCCCGCCGCGATCTCCGCTTGCGTCGCTTCAGCCGCGATGCCGCCGCCTGTTTCCTCGGCCCGCTGCACGAGCGGCTCCGGCTTGCGCGTCCGCACGGATCGGCAGCCGTCCAGCTCCACGCCCTCGGCATGCTCCAGATAGAAGGCCGGACCGTCGTGATCCTCCACCGTCACCTTGCTGAACCGGATATCCCGCACGTTGCCGAGATAGAAGCCGCGCCGGCTCATCTTCGGAATGCCGTCCATCATCGCCGGGTATTCCGGCTCGGGATCCTGCGCCATGGAGATGTCGATGTTATCGAACGTGATCTCGCTGATATACTGCTCGGCGAGGCCATATAGGAAGCCGGCCGACGCGCGCACGCCCCGGGCGGTGATGCCGCTGAAGTGAATGCGCCGGAAGCAAGGCGTCTCCTCCGTAACGGGATATGGATTTTTGTCCCAGACATATTGGTCCTTGCCTTTGGGCCCGCAGAAGTAATACAGCTTCAGAATGAACGGGCAGATGACGTCCTCCATCACGACGTTGCTGACCCGGATGTCTTCCACGATTCCGCCCCGCCCGCGCCGCGACTTGAGCCGGATGCCGCGATCGGTGCCCATGAAGATGCAGTTCGAGATGGCAACCCGGCGAATGCTGCCGCTCATCTCGCTGCCGAGCACGACGCCGCCGTGTCCGTGCACCATCGTGCAGCCCGTGATCGTGATATTCTCGCACGGGATCCGGTCGGCCGTATCCTCCGTACCCGCCTTGATCGCGATGCAGTCGTCGCCGACGTCGATATGGCAACCGCTGATGCGCACGTTGCGGCACGACTCGGGGTTGATGCCGTCCGTGTTCGGCGAATCCGCCGGGTTATGGATGCTCAAGTTGTCGATCGTCACGTCCTCGCACTCGATCGGATTGACCGTCCAGCTCGGGCTGTCGACGAGCGTGAGATCGCGCAGCGTCACGCGACGGCAACGGTCGAAGCTGATCAGCTTCGGACGCGGAAAGGCGAGCGCCTCCCGCCGCTCCCGGTGCAGCTTCCACCACGGCTCGCCGCGGCCGTCCAGCTTGCCGAAGCCGGTCACGGCGACGTTCGTAAGGTCCGACCCATAGATGCACGACGCGTAGACCGGACGCCGGACGCCCTCCCAGCGGGAGTCGACCGGCGCGTAATCCGCCGGATCGGTGCTGAACGCGATGACCGCGCCTGGCGACAGATGCAGCTCGACGTGGCTGCGCATGCGGATCGGCCCGCTCAAGTAAGTGCCGGCGGGCACGACGACCATGCCGCCGCCAGCCGCGGCGGCCGCTTCGATGGCGGCCGCGAACGCGCCCGTCGCCGGCGCTTCGCCGCCGGAGACCGCGCCGTAGTCGGCGATATTGTAGATCGTCATGCTTGGCCGGCCTCCCCCGCGGGCATCGGCACGGATCGGCCGTGCTCGTATTCCGCGCATGCCTGCAGGAACGCGCCGACCCCCTTCAGATCATTCGCGATAATCGGTTCGCTGATATAATACGCGTACGTCCCGTCGCGGCGGTCCGCGCCGCCGAGCCCCGCCACCATGCAGTTCTTGTTCAGGTTGACCCAGCCTTCCTTCGTCTCCAGCACGAACTCCGCGATGAGCCCGGCGAAGGCATGCTCCAGCGTCTCGTTCCAATGCGAATCCAGCACGCCCAGACGCAGCCCTTTGGCGATGGCCAGCACGATCATCGACGACGCCGACGCCTCCAGGTAATTGCCTTTGCGTCCTCCTTGGTCCAGCACTTGATACCAGACGCCCGAATCGGCGTCCTGCACGCCACGCAGCGCCGTCAGCGCATCGCGAAGAATCCGCTCCAGCTCGCCTCGGTCCTGATGGCTCTCCGGCAGCAGCTCCAGCACGTCGGCCAGCGCCATGACGAACCAACCCATCGAACGCCCCCAGAAGCACGGCGACAAGCCGGTCGCCGGATCGCTCCACGGCTGCTCGCGCTTCTCGTCCCAAGCGTGGTAGAGCAGCCCCGTCCGCGCGTCGCGCGTATGCTTCTCGCACAGGATGAACTGCTTCGTCACGTCGCCTTGCCCTTCGCCGTTCTCGAACGTCAGCAGGTAGTCGAGATAGAACGGCGCGCCCATATACAAGCCATCCAGCCAAATTTGATACGGATAAATCTGCTTGTGCCAGAATGCGCCCTCCGACGTGCGGGGATGCGTGCGCAGCTGCTCGCGAAGCGACGCCGCGGCCAGCTTATACTTCTCCTCGCCCGTCTCGCGCCACAGGTCGATCAGCAGCTTGCCGTTATTGATATGGTCGATGTTGTATTCGTCCGCCCGGTAGCCGCGAACGGTGCCGTCCTCGCCGACGAACGCGTCCATGTTGTCTTGGATGTAACGGAAATACCGCTGCTCGCCGGTGAATTTCCACAACTGCCGGAAGCCTCGCAGCACGACGCCGTAATCGTACGACCATTTGCCGTCGTAGCCTTTGCCCTCGTCCAGGCGCGGCGTGCGCGCCATTACCGTCTCCGCCGTGCGGATCGCCCATTTCGATCTCTCCATGATAACCTCCTCGTTCTCGTAAACAGGTCCCGCCGCGCCCATCGCAGCCGCGGGCGGGCAGGACCCCCTTCATTACGTCGTCTTCAGTTAACCTTGCACTTTGGCGTAAGCCGCTTCGTATTCGCTGACGACGCTCGCGCCGCCGGCCTTCTTCCAGCTCTCGATCGCCGCCTTGAAGTCGTCCAGCGTCGCTTTGCCCAGAATGTACTTGTACGTCGCGTCGGTAATGATCTTCTGCAGCTCGGAGCCCTGCGAGGACCATGTCGGCGCTTCCAGCGAGTAGAACGGGTTCAGCACCGCGTAATTCGCGTTGTCCGCGATCAGCTTGTCGGCCTCTTTCTTGAGCGGGTCCGCGTCGTGAATCTTGTAGCCGACTTCCTTCGGCCGGGACGCGGCGAACGGCTGCACCTCCTGCTGCCACAGATCCGTGTTGCTGATCGTGACGGCTTGCTCGGCATCCTTCGTATAGTGCGTGCCTTCGATGCCGTACGTCATGAGGGCGTACGCCTCTTCGCTCATCAGATCGTTGACGAATTGCAGAACGCGCTTCAGCTCGGCTTCGTCCTTCACCTCCGAGCGAGGGAACGAGAGCAGGCCTCCGATTCCGTTGTTGCCGCTCCAGATCGCGCGCTGCTGGCCCTGCGCCGTCATATCGTTCACCATGACCAGCTCCATGTTGTCCTGCACGCCTTTAGCCATGTTGAGCAGGTTCTTGCTGTCGAACAAGGCGCCGACGTAGATGCCCGCCTTGCCTTGGGCGAACTTCTGCTGCTGGTCCGTCTTGGCCGTGACCGCGAAATCCTGGTTGATATACCCGTTGTCGTACAGCTGCTTCATGTAGTTCATCGTATTGACGTAGCTCTCGGTTTCGAACTCCGCGATCGCTTTGCCGTTCTCTTCCTTCCAGATATTCGGCGTGCCGAAATAGGAGCCGAGCGTCTTGAACGCACCGAACACCAGATCGCTGCGGTCGACGAAGCCCGTCGTATCCTTTTGCCCGTTGCCGTCCGGATCCTGCTCCGTGAACGCCTTGGCGACGTTCATCAGCTCGTCGGTCGTCTTCGGCACCGGCAAGCTCAGCTTATCCAGCCAATCTTTGCGGATGACGACTCCGTTGCGGGCCATCGCCTTCTGGAACGGAATGCCGTACAGCTTGCCTTCGATCGAGGCCGAGGTGCGCGTATCCGGGGAAATCTGCGCCAAGTTCTCGAACTCGTCGAGGAACGGACCGACGTCCCAGAACATGCCGGATTTGAGCGCGCTGCGCACCGACGAATTGTCCAGAATCGTCAGCGTCACGATATCCGCCAGCGAGTCGGAGGCGAGCGACGTGTTGATGCGCTCCTCCTTCGACGCGTCCGGCACCCAGGAGAAGGTCAGATCGGTATTGGTCAGCTCCTCGATCTTGTTCAGCACCGTATCGGTCGGCGGCGAGGCGGTATGCAGGATGTTCAGCCAGGTGATCTTGGCCTTCTCGGCTTGCTTGTCGTCCGCGTTCGCGCCATTCGCCCCGTTATTCGACTTGGCCGGCTCGGCCGAGTTCCCGTTGCCGGCCGAATTACCGCCGTCGCCGCAAGCGCTGAGCAGCATCGCGCCGCCGAGCAGCAGGGCCGCCGTTTGCTTCCACGTTCTCTTCGTCATTGTTCCATTCCCCCTTGATTGAATAAGCGCCCTTATGTCATGTCATGCCGTCGTAGTCCTGCTATCTTCCTCCCGCCAGGCGTCGGCCATGTTGTCTTGGTTAAGATTAAAACATTGAGGCCCGGCCTGCGGGTTGAATTCGAGGCGTTCACGCTCGGAAGCGAGCCTTTCCCCTTAGTACACGCCGTCCTCGCCCATCTTCTTCGCCAGCTTGTTGGCGAGGATGACGAGAATGAGGCCGACCAGCCCTTTGAACAAGCCGACGGTCGTGCTGTAGCTAAGCTGCCCGTTCTTGAGGCCCGCCGTGTAAATGTACGTATCGAATATTTCCGCCACCTCGCGGTTCAGCGAGTTGAGCAGCAGATACATATGCTCGAACCCGAGGTCGAGCGTGCTGCCGATCTTCAGAATAAGCAGCGTGATGATGACCGGACGAATCGCGGGCAGCGTCACGTGCCACATTTTCCGCAGACGCCCCGCGCCGTCCATCTCCGCCGCCTCGTACAGCTGCGGATCGACGACCGTGATCGCCGAGATGAAGATGATGGTCGACCAGCCGAGCTCCTTCCAGATGATCTGGCCGATGTACATCGTGCGCAGCCACTCCGCCGAGGTAAGGAAGTTGATCTTGGCGAAGCCCATGGCGGCCAACAGCTCGTTGACGACCCCGCCGTCCACGGTCAGGAACACGTAGCAGATCGAGACGATGATGACCCAGGAGAGGAAGTGCGGAATGTAAATGATCGTCTGCACCGCGCCTTTGAAGAACCGATGCCGGACCTCGTTGAGCATGAGCGCCAATATAATCGGCAGCGGGAAGAAAAAGACGATGTTCATGAAGAACAACACGAGCGTGTTGCGCAGCAGCATCCAAAACGTCGGTTCGGTGAACAGCCGCTCGAAATGCTTGAAGCCGACCCACGGACTATCCTTGATGCCGAGGAAAGGCTGGTAATCCTGGAACGCGATGACGAGTCCGCCCATCGGCAAGTACTTGAACGCGATAAAAAATAGGAAGCCGGGCAGTATCATCAGATAGAGCAGCTTGTTGCGCCGGATCTCCTTCCACGGGATGGCGGCTCTCTTCTTGCGGATGCGGGCAGGCGAGAGCGAGACCTGCGGCGCGACGGTTTCCTGCATTCGTAACTCCTCCTTGTAAGCGCTGCCGTTCATGTCCTAAGCGTAGAGCGTAAGCGGCGTTCCGTACATAATCATTTGAACACGCACCGCCGCGCAGCCCGCCGTTGCAACGTTTCGGACAAGCGCATCTGGGCTGATGACAACCGCCTGAGCTCATGATTATCGCCCTCAGGCCACCCTCGCCGCCCCCTGCAAGTCCCGCTAGAGGAACACCTCGGCTGCGGATTATATACGGAATGCGAGCGGCTTGGTACAGTCGAGATATCTTACATCCCAAGGAGGACAACCGCATGTCGACATCTCGCAAACGATCGTCCGCGGGCAGCCGGCTGTTCCACGCCGCGAACAATACGGCTTTGACGCTGATCGCCCTCATTTGCCTGGTCCCGTTTCTGAATGTATTCGCAAGCTCGTTCGCATCCACGCAGGAGGTCGTCGCCAAGAAGTTCATCCTATTCCCGACGACGTTCTCGCTCGACGCTTACCGGTACGTGCTCTCCACGCCGACCCTGTTCAAGGGACTGGCCGTCTCGATCGGCGTCACCGTCGTCGGCACGGTCGTCAGCATGGCGCTCACCGCCCTCATGGCGTACGGCCTGTCCCGCAAATATTTGTACGGCCGCGATTTCATTAATTTCGTCGTCGTCTTCTCCATGCTGTTCAGCGGGGGGATGATTCCGACCTTCCTCGTCGTCAAATATTTCGGCCTCATCGATTCGTACTGGTCGATGATCGTGCCCGTGGCGGTCAATGCCTTCAATCTGATCATCATGCGCAACTTCTTCCAGGCGCTGCCGGAAGGCTTGGAGGAATCGGCCAAGATCGACGGCTCGAACGACTTCGGCGTCTTCTTCCGCATCATGCTGCCGCTGGCCATTCCGTCAATCGCGACGATCTCCCTGTTCTATGCGGTCACCTATTGGAACACATACATGAACGCGATTCTCTACATTATGGATTCCGCCAAGTGGCCGATCCAGGTACTCCTGCGCCAGATCGTGCTCGTCTCGAGCGGCATGCAGGCCGAAGGCACCTCGGTCGACGTCATCCCGCCCGCGCAAACGATCAAGATGGCCGTCATCGTCGTCGCCACGCTCCCGATGCTGATCGCCTATCCGTTCGTACAGAAGCATTTTGTGAAAGGCGCGCTGATCGGGGCGGTAAAAGGGTAGTGGCGCTCCCCCTTACCCCCGCCGTAATGCTGTCAGGTTAAGAGGGCTTCGCCCTTTGACCCGACTTTTATTGCTCCCTCCCCCTTCCCCCTCCGCTGAGGGGAACCATAGGGCTTTGCCCTCTGGACTCCCTTTTTCGTGCTGTCGCACTTGTTCGCGGTCGGCGGTTGGGCTTGAGCGGGGCACGCTTTTGTCCTGACGGACAAAGCTTCAATTGGTTTTGAAGGCAATCCTAAGTCATCAGCCTGTCAACTATGGGCCCCGGGTGGCTCACCGGACGTTTTTTCCTTAACCTAACAGCATTGCCCCCGCCGAGGGGAACCAGAAGGTTGCCCCTTTCGAGGAAAGCCCGCTAGTCCTCCGGACTGGCTCTTGTTCGAGCTTCGTTCGTTACGTTTTGCCTTGGGTAGTGTCCTGTAGGGGGATGGGGCTTGATGCGGCTACGTGCTGACCTTCGCTTTCGTCCGCTTGCGCGGACGCGCTTTACCTATCCTTAGCAAAGAAAAGCCGCAATCCCGTGTGGATGTGCGGCTTCGTCATGCGGCGGTATATGATGAGGGCTAGGAGCTCTGTTGCTCCTTCCGGTAGGCGCCTGGCGTCACGTTCTCTTTCTTGCGGAAGGAACGAATGAAGTTCTGCGGGTTCTGGTACTGCAGCCGCTCCGCGATATCCTTCACGGACAGTTCGGTCTCGATCAGCCACTTCTTGGCCATGTCCAACCGGTAGTTCATCAAGTATTCGCTGAACGTAATGCCGAACTCCTTGCGGAAAATGCTGCTTAAGTAGTTCGGATTGTAATGCAGCCGGTCGGCGATCAGCTCGAGCGACAGTTCCTTGTCGTACTCCTCGCGCACGATGGCCGCGACCTGATCGGAGAGCGAGCGGAATTGGCGGTTCGTCTTCTCCTTCATGACGCGCACCATCGGCTGGATCGCTTCCTCGATCAGAATGCGCTCGATCTCCTCCGGGTTGCGGATTTGAAGCAGCCGCTGGAAGAGCGTGCGGTTGTCCGGCGTCAGCAGCACTTGAATGCCGAGCAGCTGCTCGAGCTGGATCAGGTTGTTGACGAGGCGGATGAGCGTCATCTCGAAATCGGCGGAATCCTTGCTCGTCTTCATCATCTCGGCGAGGAATGGATACAGCGCGCGGGAGACGCCCTGCTCGTCGCCCAGCCGGATGGCATCGAACAACGCGTTCTCCAGCTGGGCCGGATAATGCAGCACGACCGGCCCGGAGACGACGCCCGAGACGTCCTCGTAGAAAATGATCGATTCCTTGCCGAGATTGAGCCGTTGGTGGAGCGCCTGCTTGCCCATCTCGCACGCTTCTCTGCTGCCGAGCGCCAGATCCTCGTATAAGTTGCCGAAGCCGACGCTCACCGATACGCCGAGCACGTCTCGCGCGCGGCGCACGGCGGCTTTGGCCGTATCGAGCAGCCATCTTCGGATGTCATCCTCCGATTCTCCGCCAGGCATTAGGATCGTCGCCTGGGTCGTATCGTTCAGGACGATCGGGATGAGCCGACGCTCCGGCGCCACGAGCTCCGCGATCAGCTGGCTTATCGCCAGCAGGAGCATGTCCTTGTCGGCGGCGTCCCGCCCCCCGTAGCTGTCCAGCTGGATCAGCATGACCGCGTAGCGGCAGCCCGTTGCCGGCCGATAGCCGAACCGGTGCAGATGATGATCGAGTTCTTCGAGGGCGATGCGCCCGCGCAGCAGGTTCTGCGCGAACTGCGTCTCCAGCTTCGGCAGCTCGGTTTCGATCATCTGCTCAAGCCCCTGCTTCTCGTCGAGAATCGCGTCGATCGAGCCGATGATCCAATCGATCTCGTTGTCCCTCGGACCGGCGGCCGCGGCGGGCAGACGACGCTGGATGCGGCGAATCGAATTGGCGAAGTAATAGGAGATGAAGTACGCCACGACGGCAATGAGCGCCGTGATGACCAGTCCCATGACGACGAGGCCGTAACGGGCCGTCCGCAGCGCCTCCGTCGTCTCGCCGGGCTCGAGCGGCGTCGCATAGATCCAGTTGTTGTAGTCGGAACGGGCGAAGACGACGCTCGGCTTCTTCTCCGCTTCGGTTCTGAACTCGACAAGGCCGCTCCGCTGGGCCCCGCTCTCCTCGGCCGCGGTCGCAAGGCCGGACAACTGCGCTTCGGAGAGCCCGAGCGCGCGATTCTCGTACAATAGCTCGCCCTGGCTGTTCAGAATTACGATTGCGGATTCGTCTTCCGTCCGCAGAATGCGGTTTAAGCCGGCGAGCGACAGGTCCGCCAGCGCGATCGCCTCCTTCTTGCTCGAGAAGGCCGGCAGCGTGTAGACGAATCGCAGCCCGCTGTCCGTCCGCTGCCAGAACAGGCCGCGCGAGCGGCTGTTCATATAGGCCGCTACCAACTCCTCTCGCCTGGCGGAGGACAGTTGAGACAGCTTGCCGCTTGCGATCTCCCAGTTCTTCACGAGGCTGATCAGCGTATATTGGGCGCCCTCCAATCCCATCGAGGCGATATAATTCAGCTGCGTGTTCACGCTCCGGTAGGCTTCGAAATCCTGCACCGTGATCGGATTCTTAATGACGTCGCGGAACGAGCTGGTCGTGCTATAGGTGCTGAAAGCGTATTCAATTGTTTTCACTTTTTGCTCCAGACTGTTCTTCGTCTGGGTGATGAACGCTTGTTTGCTGACGGCGACCCGCTCCAGAACGGATTGTTTCGTCGTCATATAGATGTACGTGCCGAAGCTGGCCACAAGGCCGATTCCCAAGATGAGAATGGACACGAATATGCGGGTGAACGTGGTTCCTCTTTTCATCGCGAACTCCTTTGCCGCCGTATATTTGGGTCTTGCCCCATTATATAGGCAGCTTTAAGCTTTTGACAAATAGATTAGCATCCATGCTATCTATATCATTTCACCGTTCGAGGAGGTCATAACAGAGATGATCGGCTTATACCTTGCAGGAGATTCCACCGCCGCGCAGAAGGGCGGCGCCGAGAAACCGATGGCGGGCTGGGGCGAGTTTCTCCCCTTCCGCTTCCAATCCGGCGTGGCCGTGCGCAACTGGGCGATCAACGGCCGAAGCACCAAATCGTTCATCGCGGAGGGGCGCCTGGCCGCGATCGCGCGGGAGATCGCGCCGGGCGATTATTGGTTCATCCAGTTCGGGCACAACGACGGCAAGACCGAGGACCCGTCGCGGTATTGCGATGCCGACGATTACCAGGCGAACCTGGGCCGGTTCGTCACCGCCGCGCGCGAAGCCGGCGCCGTCCCGGTGCTGTTGACGCCGGTCAGCCGCCGCCGGTTCAATCCGGACGGGGAGCTTGATCCGCTCGCGGTCGGTTCTTATCCCGAAGCGATGCGGGAGGCGGCCGCGGAGCTGGGCGTTCCGCTGCTCGACTTGTTCGCGCGTTCGCAGCGGTTGTACGCGGAGACCGGCGTCGAGGCTTCCAAGTCGTTGTTCGTCCACCTCGCTCCCGGCGCGCACCCGAACTATCCGGACGGCTTGACGGACGATACGCATTTCTCCGAGCAGGGCGCCCGCGCGATTGCGCGGCTTGTCGCGGAGGAGATTCGCCGCCATCCAGCGCTTGATGCGCTGGCGGCGCGTCTGTTGGCGGAGTGAGCGAAATCGTAGAAGCGCATGCCAAAAAGGCTGCCCGCGGGCAGCCTTTTTGGCATGACCGGCTTACTATAATCCTAGAGAACCGAGCCGCCTTCGTGCCCTTCGTTCTCGCTAAGCTCCTTCGCCGCCTTGCTCAATGCTTCGCCGATCGACGCACGAAGGACCTGATCCGCGAAGCCGTCCAGCGGCCTCGGGTCATGGTTCACGATCGCGAGCCTCGCCCCGTTCCGCTTGGCCAACATCGGAATTTGGTTCGCCGGACTGACCGCCAGCGAGGAACCGAGCACGATTAGCAGGTCGGCGCCGGAACCCCACCGCTCTGCAAGGTCAAGCGCCTCTTCCGGCAGCCGCTCCCCGAACAGCACGACGTTCGGCCGCACGAAGCCGCCGCATTCGCAAGCCGTCATCGCATCCGGAGGCAGATAACGCGCCGCTTCGTATTGCTTGCCGCAGCCCATGCATCGCAGACTCCCCAGATCGCCGTGCAATTTCGCGATGCGCCGCGTCCCGGCCTGCTCGTGGTAATCGTCCACGTTCTGCGTAATGATGCCATGAACCTTGCCGCGCCGCTCCCAGTCCGCCAGGATGCGATGGCCTTGATTCGGCCGGCAGCTTCGCATCGATTCGATCCGCCACCGGTAGAAGCGGACGAACTCGTCCCGGTTGCGCGCCATCGCTTCGGTGGACGCCAGTTCGGCGGGATTGCGGTTATTCCACATCCCCCGGTCCGCCGAACGGAAATCCGGCAGTCCGCTCTCCGTCGACATGCCCGCTCCGGTGAAGACGATCGTCCGGCGCGATTCGGCTAGCAGCTTGCTCAGCATCGCATTCTCCTCCTCGCGCTTGCGCGCGGATTCATTAGAATCGCGCGAAGACGTTCAACGAATCGAGCGCGTTGCCCTCGAAATCGAACAGTCCTTGGTTGCCCCAATGATTGCCCATCGCGCCGACGTCGTGCCCGTATTCCATGCCGGGTGGGCTCGCCCAGCTGGTACCATCGAGCGGTAGCCATGCCGGCTCCCAATACACGATGCCGAGTCCGCGGCCGTCCGGCACGCGCTGCACCGTCGTCATCAGGTCGGACAGAAACCGCGCCTGCCCTTCCACCGTCGCCGGATAGCCGCCGATCCGCGCCGACTCCGCCGTGAAGATATCCGCGCCGTGCTTGCTATCCGCCGTGAAGCCGTACGCCGTCTCGACGACGAGCACGTCCTTGTCGTAGCGCGCGCTAATGTCCGTCATATTGGCGCTCAGCTCGTCCAAGCTGCCGTGCCAGATCGGATAGTAGGACAAACCGATAATGTCGTAATCGACTTGCCGCGCCTGCATTTCATCGAACCAAGTCCGGTACAGCACGTTGGAGCCGCCAGCATCGAGATGAAGAATGATGTTGGAGTCGCCCGCTTCCCGCGTCGCCCGAATGCCCGCTTGCAGCAGTCGCGCCAGCCGATCGAGCGCAGCCTTCCACTCGCCTGCTTCCGTCTCCACGAACCGTTTCTCTTCAAAATGGTACTTCGGCGTCCGGCCCTCCGGCCACAGCATGCCGTTCGTCGTCTCGTTGCCGATCTGCACGAGCTCCGGCAGCGCGCCCTTCGCCTTGAAACGCGCCAGCACGTCCGCCGTGTAGCGGTACACTTGCTCCTCCAGCGCCGCGCCGGTCAACGCCGCCCATGACTTCGGCTTGTACTGCTTCTTCGGATCGGCCCAGAAATCGCTATAGTGGAAATCCAACATCACCTGCAAGCCGTGCGCTCTGGCCCGTTTGGCCACCTCCAGAGTCGTCGCCAGGTCGTTCGTCCCGCCCAGATACGGCGTGCCGTCCTCCGCGTATGGATCAACCCACAGACGTAGCCGAACGACGTTCAGCCCCTTGATCCGAAGAATGTCGAACAAATCTTTGCGCTCCCCGTCCAGGAAATACGCGCCGCCCAAACTTTCAATTTCCTTGACGATCGAAATATCCGCGCCTTTAATGAATGGTTGGTTCATGCCGCAAGTCCCTTCTGCTCGTTCGTCCGCCCGGCCGGTCGGCCAAGGCTGCCTATTACTGCCGTCCGCTATACCATGTTGAATCTATTCTTTCGGACGATACTTGTTCATGATCGCTTCCCGTTTTTTCTTCCTATCCGCCATGATTTCATCCTGCGTCCGGTCCTTGAGCGGGACAGGCTTTGTCCGAAACGGCACAACCTTCTTGCCACTCTTCATTTCTATTCACCTTTTCCGAGTTGAATAGAACTAGTTTTGACAAGTAGAGAAAAAATAAACCCCGCTTGGAAGCTCCAGGCGGGGGTTATGCCCTTAACGGGTTAATTGAGCAAGGCGCTCAATATCGCGTTCGATCAAGGAAGTACGTTGGCCAATCTGCTTCAACTTCAGTTCGCGCAGCTTCCGACGTTTTTCGATAATGCTTTGCTGGGAAACATCCTCCAGCACTTTAACCGCGGAAGGTAACTCGTCAAGCTGTTTCATCTTGGGCAACCTCCTTCAAGGTTAACTGGCTTTTCTGATAAACGAGGCAAAATGCGTGAACCATTCTGCGAATCTCTCTCGCCTCTATCGTATCATTCTCTTTTAACAGAGACAAGGCTCGCTTATCGTCCGTATCGAAGTGAAAACACCACACCCAAGACTCGCCGTCCAGCATGTCCATGCGAAACGCAATCACTTCGCGGCCCTCATACGGGGCGTTGAGGTGCGCCTTCCCTTGCGGGTCCTCCGCGGCCAATACCGCCGCATAACCGGTATCAGCCTTCATATCGAGAGGGCGCTTATTGCCGGACGTACCCTTGTCCATAATCGGCTCAAGCGTATCCCCTGCTCGCCGATACAGGGAGAAGCCCGTTACGAAATCCATGTCGTGCAGGTTGAAACAGCCGTTCACGTATCGATAAAGATTCTGATTGATCTTCTTGATCAGGTCGACCAGGTCGGCGATACTCGTATCGGATTCGACCAGCAGATCGTTCAGGCTGTTCATGTCGGCTTGCTGCTCCTCGATTTTTCTTTTCAGGTCCTCGACCGTCCGCTGCATGTAATCGTGCTGACTTTGCGAATAGGCGACAACGTAGGCGACGCTCGACGGGTCGTGGTTATTTTGGCTGAACACCGTATTGACGATGTCGTAGAGACCTTCGAACGTGAAGTCGTTCTTATGGACGAATTGGGCCCAGGTCTGCTCGTACTCGGTTGGGCGCATCTCCTTAAACGCTTCCACGTGGAATTCCGGTCGCCCGATCGTCGCCATCTTGCCCATGTACGAACGCACGTGGAGATAGTAAACCCCGAACGCGATCAGAAGCGCGCCGGCCGCGGAGATCCAGATGGACCAAGGGCCATATACACCGGCCGCGAACCCGGCAAGGAAAGGTCCGATTATCGGGAGCGAAGCCCATTTGATCGCTTGTATGAATTTGAGGTGCTTCATGTAGCCCATAAACGTCTTGAGCGGCCCCATCCAGGCCGTGCCTCGCCACGGTCGGCCATGTTGGGACCTCATCAAGTTAATAACCGGATCCAGCGCGAATTTAAGCTCGCTCAGGTAGCTGTGATAATTGGATTGGATCTGTTTGACGATCATTTCATCCTCACCCTTGTCCAATATACAAACAAAACAGGCGCAATATGTCTATTTTGTCCATCTTTTTGGATGATCCGGTCAAGCAGATTACGGCTCCCGCCATGTCCCTCCAACGACAAAAAACGGAACCGCCGGGGGATTCCCCGTTGGTTCCGTTCCTCTTACGCGTTAATCCACCACGATCAGCGTCGCCGAGCGGGCCGGCAGCTTCACGGACAGCTCGCCGGCTGCGCCGATCGGCGCCGGGCCGATCGCGCCGAGACTCGACTTCGCGTCGAACCGGTACAGCTCCGCCGAAGCGCCGCCGCGGTCCGCGCCCGCGCTGGCGTTCACCTCGCGGGAGACGGTGTCTTTGTTGAAGAGCAAGAGATACAGCTTGCCGTCGTCGCCCTCGATCGCGTAGGAGCCGACCGCGTCGTGCAGGCTCGATGCCGCCTTGACGCTCGTGCCCTCGATGCGCGAGCCTTGGCCGTCGTAGTTCAAGTACAGCTTGAACGCGTCCTCGAGCGGCGTGCCGGCCGGCAATGTGCCGAACCGGGTCGCCAGATCGACGCCTTCGCGGCCGAAGATCGCCAGCGCCTCGGCTTGGGCCAGCCCGGCGCTAATGCCGTCGCCGTTGCCGAAGTTGTACTCGGTAATCGCCAGCTTCGTGCCCGGCAGGTTCTCCGCGATAATCTCCTTCATGCGCGGGATGAGCCGCACCGGCTCTTGAATCCACGAGTTATCGATAAAGTTCGGATCATACAGCGACTTCAGCGCCTGGAAGCGGCGCTTCGCCGCGTTCGGGCTTTCCTCGCCCGAGCCGACGACGTCTTCTTGCGAGTAATAATGGACGTCGAGGTAATCGACCAGCCGCGTGCCGGTCTGCGCTTCATGCCGCGCGGCCTGCTGCAGGTACCACGCCAGGAACGGCGTGCCGCCGTGCGACTGGCGGTCCGGACCGTCGGCGCAGTTGTCCGCCGAGGAATAGAAGTACGCGCACCAGCCCCAGGAGACCGGGCCGAACAGCTTAGCGTCCGGATCTTTGTCCTTGATCGCCGTACCGTATTCGAGCGTCTTGTTCCACAGCTCGTCGTAGGTCGGCGGCTCCGGATGGACGTCGCGGTGCGTCACGTACCAGATCTCCGGCTCGTTGTCCAAGGCGTAATAGTTCACGCCGTCCTCGCCCGTGCGGGAAGCGATATGATCCATCCAGCGGGTGACGAACTCCGGTCCGATCTGCTTGGACGTATCGGTCGGATCATTGCCCGTGACGAGCGATCCGTCCGGCCGGACGCCGTTGCCCGCGTCCGGCAGCTCCTGCGCGCCGCTCTGCTGCGCGCCGTATTTTTGCTGCGAGAAGCCGTACGAGACCGTTCTATCCTTCGGCGTCCAGCCGATCGTCGGCACGGTGAGCAGCACGCTGCCGCCTTTGCTCCGCACGCCGTCGATGAACCGGTCGCTCGTCGAGCCCGAAGGCAACTGCTCTGGATTCGCGTTATCGTTCGGGTAGTTGATGTAGTACCAGTCGTTCGCCCGGTTGGAGGTGTCGAGTTCCCAGTTGTAGCGCGTCATCTGGTTGCCGCCCCACCGCTGAACCGGGAACGGCAGCTCCGACTCGGTCGGATGCATGTCGTCGAAGTTGATGCCGTAAATTTCAGGGTTGATCGGCTTACGGTCCGCCGAAGCGTCGACGCCCACGCTTACCGCCGGCAGCTGCGGCTCCGGCAGCTCGCCCGCGTGAAGATTGCGCAGCAGCGCAATATCGTCGATATACACCGCGCCTTGATTCGCTTCCGTCGCCGCCTGGAAAATAACCCCGTCGAATTGGCCGTACGATAGACCCAGATCGGCCATATTCACCGTCACGGTCGTCCATTCGCCCGACTCCAAACCGCCCTCCGGCAAATAATGGCCGAGGTCGATGGCGCCGACGCCGCTGTTGCCGTCATAGACGTGAACGAGCAGCTGCTGTCCGCCCTGGCTGCCGCCGTGAATCGCGAACCGCACGCCGTAGTACGCCTCGACGCTGCGTTTGTTATCGCCTGCGATCCAGACGCCGTCCCAGCCGTCCGGCTCGAACTTGATCGACAACTCGCCGCTCGCGGCCTGCTCCCGATTGGCGAAGTCCTTCTCATGCCAGCTGAGGTTGCGGAAACCTTCCGCCAGTTCCTCGCCGTACACCGCCTCCGCCTCGACTTCCGTCACCTGGACGTACGTCTCGGCCGCGAACGTCTTGTACGTCGCCGTTACCTTCGCGATGCCCGGCGCGAGCGCCTTCAACTTACCGCCCGGCAGCACCTCCAGCAGCTCCGGACGATCGACCGTCCATTCCGCCGCGTTCGTCACGATCTCCGTCAAGCCGTTGCTCAGGAACGTCTCGGCCTGCAGCGTCTGCTCTTCGTCCGGCAGCATGACCAGCTGCGGACGGTCTGTGCGCAGTTCCGCCACCTTCGCCTGAACCGAGGCCTTGGCGATGAGCGCCAAGTCGTCGAGATACACGTCCGGCTGAGCGTCGCCGCCTCCCGTCCCGGCGATGAAGAGGCCATCGTACAAGCCATCCGGCAGCTTCAAGTCCGCCAGCGGAATCTCGACTTTCGCCCATTCCCCGGCCGGAATTCCTTCGGGGAGCAGCTCGCTAAGCTGCTTCGCGGCGACGGTCTGACCGCCGGCCTTCCACTCCAGGCGCAACTCCTGCCCGCCTGCCGCGCCGCCGTTCACCCACAATTGCAGCTTCTCGTATTCCTTCGTCGTCAGCGGCCTGTCGCTATAGAAGTACAGCGCTTTGTCGCCGTCCGGCGCGAACCGGATCGAATGCTCGCCGGTATGCACCGTATCCGTCTCCGACAGACTATGCTCGGCCCAGCTGTAATCCGTCATGCCCTGGCCAAGCGCGTCGTCGAACAGATAGACGCCTTCCACCGGCTCGATCGGCGGCGCCGGCGTCCCTTCGACGACCGTCACCTGCAGCTGCGCCTCGAAGCCCGCATAGGACGCGCGGACGACCGCCTCGCCCGGCGCCGCGGCCGACACGAGCCCGTCCGATACGGTCGCGACGGCATCGTTCGTCGAGCTCCATTGCGCGCCTTCCTTCACCGGCTTCTGCGTACCGTCTTCGTGAACGGCCGTCAGCGCCGCCGCGCGCAGCTGCCCCGCCTTCAGCACGAGCTGCGGCTGGTCGAACAAGACCGCCGCCACGGGCGACGGATCCGGCTCCTCGCCGCTCGGCTCGGTTCCGCCCTTCGCGTAGAAGGCGATGTCGTCGAGGTAGAGCGCCTCTTGATCGCCGCTTCCGCCCCAGATCCAGATGCCGTCGATAATGCCGCGCACGCCGTAGTCCGCCAGCTTCACCGCGACTTGGCGCCATTCGTCCGCCGGCGCTCCCTCCGGCAGCAGCCGGCTCGAGTCGATCTCGGCCACGCCTTGGCCGCCGAGCGACAGCACGAGCTTGAACGTTTGGCCGCCCGTCTGGCCGCCGTGCACCCAGAAGCGCAGCGATTCGTACTCGTCCGCGTTCATGACCCGGTCTTTATAGAAATAAAGCGCCTGGCCTTCGTCCGGTTCCATCCGGATCGAACGGCCGCCCCCGTGCACGGTGCCGCTCTCCGCGAGATCTTTGTCCGCCCAGCCGTAGTCGGCGAAATCGGCCGACAGCGCGTCGTCGTAGACGGCGAGCACCTGCGGCGCGTCGCCGTACGTCTTCGCCGGCATCTCCGCCAGCGGCGCGAGCAGCATGGCAGCGGCGAGCGTCAATGGCGTCAGCACGCGCCGGGCGCTCCATCGTTTTGCTAGATTCATCATCGTTCCCTCCCTGTTTGTGTTCCCTCTCATCGTATGGGGCCGCGCTCCCGCGCACTAGTGACGCCCTGTCACAACATTTGTCACAGCGCGTCATCGGACGCTCTCGTCACTATGCGGGCGCGGCATAGTTTGTTAGAATTTGAGCAGCGGCGGATCGCGAGGGCGAAGATGGCAAGGCGCGGCCGCTCTATGACTTTTACTAACGCAGAGGATGGGTACGGATGATACGAGTATTGATAGCCGACGACCAAAGGCTGCTTCGGGACGGCCTGCAGACGATTCTACAGCTGGAAGACGATCTCGAAGTGGTCGGCGTGTCGGAGAACGGCCAAGAGGCATACGAAGCCGTGCGGGAGAAGCGGCCCGACATCGTGTTGATGGACATTAAAATGCCGGTGCTGGACGGGATCGAGGCGATGAAGCTGATCAAGCGGGATGTTCCGTCCACGGTCGTGCTGATTCTGACGACGTTCGCCGAGGACAAATTCATCGTCGACGCGATGGCCGGCGGCGCGGACGGCTTCCTGTTGAAAGACATGCCCGCGGACAAGGTCATTCAAACCGTGCGGGAGGCGGTCAAAGGGCAGCTGATCCTGCCGGCGGCGATCGCCGCCAAGCTGGCCGCGCGTCTGTCCGTCCTCTCGGACACGGGCGCCGACGCGTTCGACGAGACGGAGCTGCGCCGCCAGGGCCTCGTGCTGACCGAACGGGAACGTAAAATCGTCCTGCTCATGATCGAGGGCTACTCCAACCGGCAAATCTCCTCGGCCTTGTTCATGAGCGAAGGGACGGTCCGGAATTATATCAGCGTCGTCTATAACAAGATCGGCACGAACGATCGCAAAACCGCCATCGCCAAGCTAAAGGACCTGCTGCTTGGCGAGGCGCCGTAAGCCGATGAGACGGCTGGGCCGGATCGGAGCGGCGGGACTGCTCATGGCCTTGGCGGTGCTGGGCGGATGGGGCTTGCATTGGATTGGGGAAGGTACCGCGATCGCGCATGCGTCGGAGATGGCGGCGGAATCGGCAGCGGAGGCGACGGCCGACGGCACGAAGGGCTCGTCCTCGATCGGCGGAGATGGGGAGAAGGCCGCTCCGACCGCCGCGAATCGCCCCGTCAAGTCGTCGGGACTGGATTGGGATCGATATCCGGTCCGGTATTTGATCAACTGGCAGCTGTACCTCGGGGAAGAGCCCGGGCAGGACGCCGAATGGCAGCCGCTCGACGAAGCGGCCGGCAAGCGGCTGGCCGAATATGAAGGCACGCTCTGGTTGAAGCGCGAGCTGCCCGCGCTCCCGCCTCGCGATCCCTACCTCTTTCTTTTCGAGTTCAAGCACGTGGAAGTGTTCGTGGACGGCAAGTCCGTTTATGAATTCAACATGCGCAAGCCCGACAAGTACATGAACCCGGCCGCCGCGCTGCTGCCGGTCCGCCTGTCGCCGGAAGACGCGGGCAAGACGGTGGCGATCAAGCTGCTGTGGGACCATAAGCCGATGCCCTCCTATTGGAACAACATCGGCGACCGGTTCACGATCTTCAAGTCGATGATCGGGCGGGACTGGAAGCTTATCGTGTACAGCGTCATTTTCCTGGTCAGCGGCACCGTCTCGCTCTTCATGTTCCTCCGGCGCCGCCAGGAGCTGCTGTACTTCTGGTTTACGATGCTCACCTACTGCGCCGGCATCGGGATGATTACGCTCATCATTTCCATGCAGTGGTTTTTCCCCGGTATTTACCGGCTGTATTATTTCCGCGACGCGCTGCTGACGATCGGCGTTACCGCGAACATCGGCTTCTACACCGTCGCGCTCGGCAAGGAATACCAGCGGACGTACCGGGTGCTGATCGGCGTCATGGGCGCCTATTCGGCGGTTACCGTCGCGGCGTCGTTCATCCATCCCGGATTTTACGTCAGCCTAATCGTGCAGTGGCTGCCTTACATCATGCTCGCGCTGTTCTCGGTCATGACCTACACGCTGGCCCGGTATATCCGGCACAAACGGACGCGCGAGACGTTCTGGCTCGGCTTCGGGTACGTGTTCCTGCTGATCTTCGGGTTCCTGCACGTGCTGATGAACTATTTCGCGTTCTTGCAGGACCGCTTCCAATGGCCGCGGCTCGTGCTGGAGCTCAGCCCGCACATGCTCCCGATCGGCATTCTGCTGTTCCTCTTCTCGCTCGCCATGGTCATCTTCGGACGATTCTCCGAGGTGCACCGGCAGCTGCAGCGTTATGCTCGGGAGCTTGCGTCGAAGAACGAGGAGATGGCCAGGTACGATCAGCTGAAGGACGACTTCCTGCGCAATACGTCGCACGAGCTGCGCACGCCGCTGCACGGCATCGCCGGCCTGACCGAGTCGCTGCTCGACGGGGCGGCCGGGCCGGTCGACGGCCACATGAAAGGCAATCTCCAGCTCATTCTAGATAGTTCGAACCGGCTGCTGCGGCTCGTCAACGACATTCTCGACCTGTACCATATGATGCACCGCGACTTGAAGCTGAAGCCCGAACCCGTCGATCCGCGCCAAGCCGCCGGCGTCGTCGCGGCGGCTCTGACTCCGCTTGCGCGGCGCAAAGGATTGGCCACGCATGTCGGCATCCCCGCGAATAACGGTCTGGCGATCTACGCCGATCCGAACCGGCTGGAGCAAATTCTGTATAACCTGATCGGCAACGCGATCCGGTATACGGTCGAAGGCTCGATTACGGTCGTCGCCGAACCGGCCGAAGGCGGCATGGTCACCGTCGCCGTCGAGGACACCGGACCGGGCATTACGCCGGAGCGGATGGCGACGCTGTTCCAGCCGTTCGCCGCGGCCGAGAGCAGCTCCGGCGGCGGAACCGGACTCGGCCTGTCGATCACGAAGCAGCTCGTCGAGATGCAAGGCGGCACGTTCGCGATCGGCCCTCGCCCCGGCGGCGGCACGCGAGCGAGCTTCACCCTGCCGGCCGCGCCGGCCTCTCCGGAGGAATCGGCTGCCGAAGGCGCCGCGGCCGCCTTGACGGAGCTGGCTACGCTTGCGCGCGAGCCGGCGGCGGTGCTGCCGCTCGCGCCCGCCTTCGACGACGCCCGGGACGATGCCGCCGCGGGCAGCGAGTCCGGTTGGAACTCCGCCGTAGCGCCGGATGACGCAGATGCAGCCGAAGAGCGCATCCATGCCGGGCAGGAGGCGCGCGAGATCGACGCCGCGACCGCGGTCGAAGGCAGCTCTGGCGCGCCGACCATCCTGCTCGTCGACGACGAGCCGATCAATCTCCAGGTGCTGCAGCATTTTCTCCGCGGGGAGCCTTATCGGCTCGTGCAAGCCAAGGACGGACAGGAGGCGCTTCGCTTGCTGGAAGACGGCGAGAAGCTGAATCTTGTCCTGCTCGACGTCATGATGCCGGTCCTCACCGGCTACGAAGTCTGCCAGCGCATTCGCGAGCGCTGGACGCCCAACGAGCTGCCGATCATCCTGCTCTCGGCGCGCAACCGGATCGTCGACATGACGCAGGGCTTCGACGCCGGTGCGAACGACTATCTCTCCAAGCCGTTCTCGCAAGGCGAGCTGCTGGCGCGCGTCCATATTCAGCTCAAGCTGGCGCAGTTCCACCACTCGCTCGAAGAACAGGTCGTGCTGCGGACGCGCGAGCTTGAGGAAGCGAATCGCATTCTCGCCGGCTCCGTCCGCGAGACGGCCGAAGCGCTCACCGAAGTGTCGGTACTGGAGGAGCGCAACCGGATCGCCCACGAAATGCATGACGTCGTCGGCCATACGCTGACGGCCGCGATCGTCCAGCTGGAGGCGGCCAAGAAGCTGTCCGACCGGGATTTCGGCAAGTCGGTCGAGCGGCTCGACGTCTCCAAGGAGCTCGTGCGCAAAGGATTGGATGAAATTCGCCGCGCCGTGCGCATGCTTAGCGACGAAGGCGCTCCGTTCGACCTGTCCACGGCGTTGAACGAGCTGATCCAAGATACCCGCGACAACGCGGGCGTCACGATCTTCTACAAACCGGAACCGCTGCCGCCGCTTAGCGGGTTGACGCAACGCGTCATCTATCACGCGCTCATGGAGGGGATGACCAACGGCATCCGGCACGGACGCTGCACGACATTCGCTTTCGAACTGTACGCCGAGGACGGCTGGATCTACTTCGATCTCGGCAACGACGGCGACCCGTACGGCACCGCCCGCCCCGGCTTCGGCCTGACGTCGATGATGGAGCGCGTCCATCTGCTCGGCGGCTCCGTCCGCATCGGCTCCCGCAGCGGCGAGGATGCCGGCGCGCCCGAAGGGTGCCGGCTGGCCATCGCGCTGCCGTTATCGGACGAACGGTAATCGTATTGTTGAACCGAAGGAACCCGACCGCGATAGCCGGGTTCCTTCGGTTTTTATTTTGTTGCATTAGCCGGCCCTTGCCAGCAACTATATGGGAAGAAATGGCGTCTATTAGAAAAGAATATCAATAAGGGAGTGGAACCATCATGCATACCATTCGAACGATGTTCGCGCATCTGGATTGGGCGAACCGCCAGCTGCTCGAGTCGCTGCGATCCGCTCGGCTGGACGAGGCCGGCAAGGCCGCGCCGCTGTTTCTGCACGTGCTGCAAGCCGAGCGCATCTGGCTCACTCGGCTGAACGGGGAGGATAGCCGCCATCTTCCGCTCTGGGGCGACGACGTCGATCTCGACGCTTGCGCGTCGCTAATCGACGCGAACGGCGACGGCTTCCGTGCCTTGCTCGACTCGCTGCCCGAGGAGGCGCTGGATGAGCAGGTCTCTTATCGCAGTCAGGCCGGCGATCCGTTCGAGACGACCGCGCGGGACATTTTGACCCACGTCGCCCTGCACGGCCAATATCACCGCGGTCAGATCAACGCCGCGCTGCGCGCCGGCGGGTTCCGACCCGCGGCCGTGGATTACATACTGTTTGCCCGGCTTGGCGACAAGGCGTAATTAATCCTCTCGGCGCATAGACGCGCGTTTGCGGACACGACAAACAGCCGCGGTCCCTTCAGACGGACGGCGGCTGCGCGGTTGACGGCATGTCGCATCCTTTCACGGCAACCGTTAGGTTGCGGGAGCTTCGACTACGATGGTCGATAGCGCATGCTTATAGATCATGCTCGACCTTCCCGTTGCTGAGCGGACCAGCACGACGTATCGATCGAAGGTCTCGATCGTTCCCTTCATCTGTACCCCGTTCGTCGTAATAATCGTGCAGGGCGTGCGATTGATCCGTAAGGCGGTCAGCCGCGCATCTTGGTCGACTAGCTTTTTCTGGTCCAGTTCGTTCACGAATATCCCTCTCTTTCTTTGTCAGGATTTGGTTACGCATTAGGGCTCGGCGTCAACTTTACTATAACAACAGCCGTCAAGCCCCCGTCCAATCACAGTCGGACGTCAAGAACGATATTTTTACTCGAAAGAGGAACAAGAGGTTGAACATGCCAAAAAATCGAGAGGCGACCTCTCATCTGGATTTCAAGCTGCGCTTAGTTGCCCTGTTGGCGCTTGCCCTGTTGGCGCTTGCCCTGTCGACGCTCGTCTCATTCGGCTCGACCGCGCATGCGTTGTCTTGCGTCGAGCGGGAAGGCGGCCCGCAGGAAACGCTGAAGCTATACGGCGGAGCGGTATTCGGCGAGGTGAAGCAGGTCAAGAACGATCAAGAAGGATTTGTCGGGACCATAGAAACCGTGCGGAACGTGCTTCTGGATGTGAAACAAAGCTGGAACCTGGCGCTCGATTCCCAAGTCATCGTGGCGACGGATTTCACCTGGGGCTTTGATTTCAAGAAAGGTCAATCCTATCTCATCTATGTGTACGACGATCACGGCCGCTTAGCGAGCGATCCTTGCAGTCCGACTTATATGCTAAACGATTTGGCCGAGGCGACGCAGCTGCTGGGGAATGGCTTGCCGCCGGGGGACCAGGTGAATCTTGCCTACAAAATGTGGTTCATGACGGATACCGATCTCGACTTGCTGATCGTTGTCGGCGCTGCCGTGCTCGTCGTCGCGCTGGCGGTCGTCGGGGTACGGCGGTTTCGCGGAAAAAGGCGTCGATAGCGCTTGCCACGCTCAATATGCCCGATAAAAAGCCCCTTACCCGCGCGCCATGCTCAAACCGGTCCATGCGGGAAAGGGGCTTTGCCACTATCTACGCTTCGCTACATTCTTGTTCTTGTCGTCGCCATGATCGTCATCGTCGTCTTTGTCCTGTCTGACGTCGTGGAATTCGATCTTGGATTGCGCGGTAATGTAGTCGAACGGCGTGTAATCATTCGAAGGCCATCGTTTGTTCCGCACGACCTGGATGAACACGGCCCCGACTAACAGCATGATGCTGCCTGTAGCTCCGAGTATCATATAAACGCTGAAGTCCATCTAATCGTCCCCTTCTCGGCCACGGTGCCAAATCGATCGTTCGGCACGTAGATCCCGCATAATCAGCTGGTGCTATAGCTGCGGCCGATGAAGGCAGACGGTTCCTTCCACCGTTGAAAGCGGGACAGGATCGCTTCGGTCTCCTTCCAGAGAATCGATAGCGATTGGACGCTATGATTGGAACGGCTTGCCCCGGACTCGACCCGGGTAGGAGGGTCTGCCAACCGAACCGGCACAAGCAGGACGCCGGCGCACTCGATCGCGAGAAGAAAACAGATCGGCATCCGGTCTTTCAGCTTGAACGCCAATCGGCCGAAATCTCCGCGCACGAACAACAGCGCAAGCTGTAACAGTTTCATATGGATTCCCTCCTTAGCCTAGTATCTTGAACGTATAATTATTTACAATGTTGCCCTATGTCGGCGATTCCGTCAAATATTCATGCAATATTCCAGCCGCCTTGCTTCCAGCGGCAGCCCGAGCGCGAACAGCCGCGTACAGATCGCCCGGATAACCTCGTAATTGTCCGCGCCCTGCGCCTGACAGTCTCGGATAAAGCCGAACAAGCCCGCTTGCTCCGCGGTCTCGATGTACGCAACCAGCTGCTCGGACTCCCGCTCCGGGATCGGCTTGCCATGCCATGGGTGCGGCGCCGGTTTCTTCGATGCCTCAGCCCTTTCGCCGCGTGACGCAACGCCTAACCCATCGGTTGTAGGGAGAATGACGTTGTTCGAACGCGCCAGCCGCGCCTCCTGAATGTAAGCATAGCCGTTCGGAATCAGCCGGAAGCCGAAGCGCGCAAGAGCCGAGTCTCGAACGATGCCACGCTCCCGCTTCCACGTCGCCCGACTAAAATAACCGCCAGACTCTTCTTCGCCCTCCTCTTCCTCGTCTGTTTCTTCCTCTTGCTCTCTCAAATACTGCAAGTATCGCGTCTCCGAATCGAAATCGTTCAGCAGCAATCCTTAATGATCCGAGAAATGCAACGCGAAAAATTCGTTAATATTGTTGGCGACGATACGCGTGCAGTTCCCGAAATCCATTGGGTCGACGCAAATGATCGGCGCTTCGCTCAAATCCGTTACGGCGCCGAAATCCGTCAAGAACGCATAGTGCGTGCCGTCCATCCCCGTATTCGCGAACACGATCGCATCGACCGGTGAACTTTGATAACCGCCGTTGTCAGCCGGATCGAATTTCAGAAAGTAGCCGGTCGGCGTCTCCAAATAAGGAACGTGCGGCTTGATCTCTTTCTCCCATTTCATCAACTCGTCGAGCAAAGGCGGTATGATGTAGTTTGTATCGCTATGCATAGGCGCTTATCTCCTCCATCCTGTCCTAGCAGATATCCCGAATGAATGCACTCGCCCATCCTGACACTTTTTTCCGTTTGCCTAGTCTATATACATGTGGAGAAAGGAGGCCGGCGAAACGTGCAGGGCGATTATATGAGATATCTATCCGAGATTAGTATAACGGATTTCCGTCTGGCGGTTGAAGCGTACGGCGACGACGTGTGGAATTATGCCTACGTCCTGACGCGCGACCGGCATTTGGCGGACGGTGCTGCAGCTGCACGCGAAATACCGGGAAATTACAACGGTGAAAGTAGCCAATGTACGCGTGCGTTCCAATACGAAGAGCAGCAGATCCCAGATCAGCTGCTCTTCTCCATCCAATGGACGCCATGACCATCATACCTGCATCAAGACGCATCTCGTCGAATAAGCGGGCCCTGTTCCGCCGAATGCATTTCAAGTTCCCCGCACCCGCCCGTTAACTCGCCGTTCGCGATCCAATCATCGAGATGCCGCCGCAGCTCCGGATATTGATGCTCCAAGCCCAGCTGAGCGATAACCAGTCTGACATCGATCGTTCGTTTCACTTCCTCCGTCCTCCTATCGTTGACACAATTTACGAAACTGCATTTAATTAAAAACCGCCCGGGAGAAAGCCGCAGCTTCCCTCCGGGCGGTCTTGCTTACATCGGGCTGTCGGCGATGACCGCCCCCGACCGCTCCATGACGCGCGCGACCAGCGCGGCCGCCTCGGCGCGGGAAGCGGTGCGCTGTGGCGCCAGCTGTCCGGCTGCACCGGTCAGCCAACCTTCCCGGACGGCGGCCGCGACGGCTTCCTTCGCCCAGCCGGATACCGAATCGGCATCGCGGAACTCGGTCAGCACGGAGGCCGCATTCGACGATCCCGCCGACGCGGCGCCCATGACGCGCGCTAGCATCGCGACCATCTCCTCGCGCGTGACCGCGTCGTTCGGCCGGAACTTGCCGTCCGCGCCCCGGACGAAGCCGAGCGCCGCCGCTTCGTTCACGTAGACGGCGTACCAGGCGCCCCCCGGGACGTCCGCGAATGGACGCGGCTTCGGTAAGGAATCGCCGGCATTCGTGCCAACTTCCGTCTCCGGCAGCGCGCGCGCCAGCAGCACGAGCAGCTTGGCGAATTCGGCCCGCGTGATTCCGCGGTTCGGGTAGAAGCGCCCATCCGGCGCGCCGGCCGCCAGATGGCGGCTGGCCAGCAGCTCGATCGCTTCCCGGCCCCAATGGCCGGCCAGATCCTGGAACGACGGCTCGTAGGCCATGACCGCGTACGTGCCGGAATCCGTCATTGGCGCCGTTACAAGCTGATGCTTCGTATCCACGATTCCGCCCATGTGCGACCATCCGGATGCTGCCGCGTCATCTTGCCGGTACACGCCAAGCTTGCGCGGATCGGCTCCCTTCAGCAAGGAGGCGTCATACGTTACCGAGAGCGCAGCTCGCTTCAGCAGCGAGCCGCCGCCCACATGCAGCCGATAAGCCGGCGATGCGACTGTCCATCCAGCCGGCGTCGTAGGGGCCGCCAATTGCTCGGCGGTCAATTCGGTCGATGCGCGCACCGAATTCGCCGCGAGCTGCAAGGTCAGCTTGCCATCCAGCAAGCGATGCTGCCCGCCCTCGACCGTCAGCTCGGTGCTCTCGCTGCCTTCCGCGTCGGGCTTGTCGTCCGGCTCCCCGGTCTGGCCGCCCGTCACCGGTCCTGGCCCCGGATTGCCGCCCGGTCCGCCGGAGGTGCCGGCGGACGTGCGCGCCGTCAGCGTCTCGCCGGACGATTCGTTGCCTGACTTATCGACGACATACAATGTCACTTCGTATGCTGTCGACGCCGCCAAGCCATCGATGACATGCCGCTGCGCGCCTTTCGCGACTTGCGCGGTATCTGCCGCCTCCCCATCGCCGCTCTTGCGCCAGCTCACGATGACGCCATCCAGATCGGCATCGGCCGGGTCCGTCCACGTCACCGCGATGCTGCCGCTGCCCGGCGTCAGTCTTACCTCGGCTGCCGGCTTCGGCGCCAACACGTCGGCGCCCGCTAGCTGCTCGCCGGCGGTTCTCGCCTCGATGGCCGTCTTGGACGCATTGCCTGCCGCATCGACCGCGAGCACGTCGATCGCGTAGACCGTGCCGCTGGCCAAGCCGTTCAGCAGCATCCACTCCGCGCCCGGCTCCGCGGATGCCGTCCTCGGCTCGCCCGTCGATCCTTTGACGCGGTATTGAACGTCGACCCGCAGCAAGTCCGGATCGGCCGTTTCTTGCCAGCCGAGCATAATCTGCGAAGCATCGGCCGTCGCGTTCACCTCGGTTACGCCCAGCGGCGGCGTCTCATCCGCTTCGGTGACGAGGAACTCCGCTTCATAAGCGGCAGTCATCGGCACGCCGGCATAGCTTTGGACCGCGGCGTCGACCGCGAGCGCATACGTTCCGCCGACGGTCAGAGGGGCATCCGGCGTGAACCGGACCGTGAGCGCGACCTGCTTGCCGTCATAGGCAATGACGTCTACGGCTGCCCACTCGCCCGGCACCGTCTCGCCGCTCGCGGCATCGCTTATCGTGAACAGCTGGCCATTCACGTCGTCGGTCATCACATGACGGTTAAATGCCACGTCGACCGATCCGCCGCCGGCCGCCGCGACGGCGCGCGTCACGCTAGCCGGCTGCGTCGATACCATCGCCACGTTCACGTCGAAATGCGGCGGGAGGACGATCAGCTCCCGGCTCTCGGCCGGTAAATACCCTTCCTTCTCGTACCGTACCTTCCACTTGCCCTCCGGCACATCCCAGCCATAGCGGCCGGCGCCGTTCGTGTACATCGGGTTCAGCTGGCCGTACCATTCGGCATTCCACACCTGCCAAGCGCCCGCCTCTTCGTTCCATCGCAGCGCGGTTGCCTGCACATCCGGTATGCGGTTATCTTCGGTCACTTCGTACACGTAGCCGCTCGGATCATGAATCCACTCCGGATCGGCCAAATCGTCGTCCGGACGATCGTCATCATCGTCGTCTTCCTCGTCCCGACACTCCGCGTCATTGGCGATCGCGTTGCGCAAGCCTTGCAGTCGTCCGGCCATCTCGCCGTCGAGCACCTTGCCCGCGGCGTTGGTCAACATGAACATCGCGATCGTGCCGAGCCCGAACGTCTCCGGTCCGGCGAGTACGCCGACGATCATCATGGCGGCCTTCGTCGATTCATAGACGATGAGGCGCGTATACAGCGAATCCAGCTCGTTCACGTAACGGTTCACGGCCGACGTCGAACAGCCGTCCGTCACTTGGTCCAGAATCGCGCTCATTTCGGAGAGCGTATCGTTCACGCCCAATCCGTCGACGAGACTGTAGCCCGCATCGATCGTCTTCCACGTCATGTCTCCGGCCCGCGAGGCGAAGGCCGCGCTGAGCCGCGTCGCCACGACGTTGACGGCCGCGTTCAACGCCGCGCCCGATAAGGACGCGGTGCGAGGCGAGCCGGACGTGCCGCTCCGAATCCCGAGTCCTCCCTCGGTCAGCAGCGCCATCGCCCGCTGCGTCGTCAACCCCTCGCCGGTATCCGGCATGTAGGCCGACAGCTCTATGGTCAGCTTGCCGTCCCGGAAGCCGTGGCTCATCTGCAAACCGTATAACGCCACGCCGGTCTCCCGCTCGCGCGCCAGATCGGCGGCCGTCGGCACGTACTGCTTCCGTTCCATCGTGACGCCGAGGCTCATGTCGACATCGCCGCCCGAGGTCGGAATCGTTCCCTTCAGCTTGGCGGTCTGCCTGGTGGCGCCAGGCGTTCGTTCCGACACGTCCAGCTCCTTATCCTTCAGATCCTGGAAAGCCGGCGGCAGCTGGCCTTCCAGCTCCTCGGCCGGCGGCGGCGTCTGCGCGCCGGCCGCTTGGATCGTCCGGTACGAGACGCTAACCCGACCGGCATGCGCGCCGCTTATGACCGCGCGGAAGACGCCCTTGTCATCCTGACCGGCCGGCATGCTCGCGTCCCCGAAACGGAACACCACGTCGCGCACCAGCTCCGGCTTGTTGAAGTTGAGCGCGAAAGAGAACGGCAGCCCCGGCACGTAGACATACGGGAATCGCCCCGTGCCGTCGGCCGGATCGAGCTGCACTTCCCGCCCGTCCGCCTGCTTCATCGTGAAGCTCATCATCTCCGGATGACCCTCGTCGTAGCGGATCATCGCGGAATCGCTTGCGTAATGCCGTTCGCCCTTGACCGCTTCCGCCCGAATGCGATGAATCGCGGTCGCGCCTTCTCCGGCAAGCTCCGCCTTCAGCGACCAGAAGCCGCCCGGCGTCGCCATCGTCTCGCCAAGCACGCGCGCCCCTTCGAGCACGACGACGCGGCTATCCGCAGGAGCCCGCCCGCCGAGGCGGACGTCCTTGCGCCCGATCGTGCCCGGCGCGTCCAGCGTCAGATGCAGCAGCTCGGCCGTCACCGTGCCAATCGCCTCTTCCCGCTGCTCGCCGCCGATCGTATAGACGATCTTCGGCACGATCGCAAGCGCTTCGGCCGGTTCGTTCTCGTCTGCCTGAAGGCGATACTGCACGACGGAGCCCAAGCGCGCCGGCAAATCGCCAAGGGTTAACGCGATTCGTCCGCCATCGCGGATCGGCGTCCGCGGATGTCCGCCGTGGAGGACGCTGCCTTCGACAAGCGACGTGCCCGCCGGGATGTCGAGCACCAGCTTGACGTCTTTCGCGGTCTGGCCGCCTTGATTCCGAACGCTTGCCCGCACCAGCATATCGGTGCCCGGCGTAAGCACGTCGCGGTCGAGCGTGACCTCGTTGCCATCCCGGCCGCCGAACCATTCGTCGCCCGCGAAAGCGATCTGCCCCAGGTTGACCGTCTGATCGGCTGCCGCGTTAAAGGTCCGCTTGACGTAACCTTTCTCGTCGGGACCGAACACCTCCAGCTCATATTCGCCCGCCTGCGGCAGCTGCCACTGCATCCGCCGTTCATGCCAAGTTCCGTCCGCGATAAGCCGGCGCGCGCCTTCTCTTCCGCGGGCGAACAGCTTCCATGTATTAAGAGCCTCGGGATCGAGCGTCTCCTTCAAGTCCGCGACGGCCAAAGCCCCCGCTTCCTCTAGCCGCAGCTCGATATGCCCGGTCCGCTCGGCCGAAATGACCGTCTCGCCGCAGACGATCGGCATGCCCGCTTCCACTCCGTTCGCGCAAATTTCCACCTTCTCGCCCGGGTTCGCCTTGACGACAAGCGGGTTGCTTCGCGTGAGGAGCAGATGCGGGGAATCGATGTGATAATGGGCGAACGTCCGCCAATCCAGCTCATGCGGACCGATCCACGCTCCGCCCGCGGCTCGGGTGAACAGCTTTACTTCAATCTTGGACGGGAGCGGTTCCTCGATTCGAAGCGGAATCTCGGTCACGCCGCTCTCCAACGTTCTCGCAATCCAAGGACCGTGCGTATATGGCGGAATGGACGCCTGTATCGTGGCCGCGCCCCGAAGGACGCGCGCTTCATATCGTCCCTCGCCATCGGCCTGCGCCGTGAATATGGCATCGCCTTGTCGAATGGTAACGGTCGCCCCGGCGATCTTCTCGCCGCTCTGACCGTTCACGGTTCCGCGAACGACCGCTTCCGCGTTCCACGGCAGTTCGACCGCCGCGCCGTTCACGCCTCTAGCTAGCTTGCTCGTCGTTTCGGACGGCAGCAGCCGATCCGATCCCGCTTCCACGCGAATGCGAACCGTCTTCCCGTCCATCTCCGCCAATACGCCGAACTGCGCCTGGCCGCTCGCGTTCGTAACCGCCGTATAGCTGCGGCCGCTGCCCGGCTCCGCAATCGTAACCTTGGCGCCTCCCGCCGGCTGATTGGATGGCGTGCTCGCCGTTATGCTCACTCGGACCGTATCCTGCGGCTCGATGGCGAACGTCGTTCGCTCCCCTGCCGCCACCGCGACTTGAGACGGCGGCGCATCGAGCAGGAGATCGCCCGATTCGGGATGAAGAAGCGTCAATTGATAGTCCTTTGCGGGCGCCATTCCTTTCAGTAGAAGCGCTCCGCTAGCGCCGGGACGCGTTGTACGGACGGCTTCCGCCTGCTCGCTGCGCACGGTCAAGATCGCCTGCTGCGCCAACGCCCGATTCCCCGTTATATTGATTTGCAGCGACCCGCCGACCGCAATCGGCTCGCTCCACGCCGCTGCCGCCGCGCGCTGTCCGTCTTTCTCTGCCCAGACCTCGGAGCTCAGCAGCCGAACCGCCTCGCCTGGAATATTGACGCTCCCTTTATACCGACCGGTTACGCCTTCCGCCTTGATCGGCACGCTCAGTTCCCGCGTCGCGCCGCCGGTTGTTTCGTAGACAATCGATCCGGCCGCGTCGGCCCCCGGCTCCGACAGGAAGATGAAGTCGATCCGGTCGCCAAGACCCGCATACGTATTCGCATAGAGCGGCATCGCATAATGAACGCCGGTCACGGCCAACGTACGCACCGTAATGACGCGTTCATGCGTGTATGGCGCCGATGCGCCTTGGCTATCCTTCGCGACGAGCGAATACCGGTAAGTCTTGCCAGCCTGCGTAGTATCGTCGGTATACGCGCGAACCGAGAGATCCTCCAGCGCCGTCAACTGCACCGGCTCCGTATCGCCCTCCCGGCGCATGACCGCAAGCGTCGCGATGTCCCGCCCCGCCGCCGGCGGCTCCCATTCGAGCCGGACGCCGCCGCTTGCGGACAGCGACAGCTTCAGTTCGGCGAGCGCTGGCGCCGCCTTCGTCCTCGCGCTTGCCGCCGGACCGTTCGTCGTCCACGTTCCGCCGTCGGCGGAAGCCTCGACCTTGAGCTCGTATGCCGTATCCGGCTGAAGTCCGGTCAACTTCGCCGTTGTCGTGCCCGCCGGTACGTCCTTGACGACGCTGCCATAGCGCACTTGATAAGCCGTCGCGCGCTCAGCCGCCGTCCAGCCGACGGTAAGCGAGTCGTGACCGGTTTCCGTGACCGTAAGCGCGCTGCCCGACGGCCATGCGGCCGCCGCCGGCTCCGCCGCTTCGACGCTCGTCACGAACAGATCCAGCTGCTTGCGCAGCTCGCCGGTCACGAAGTTGTTCGCGCTGGTCTGGAACGTCATCCACCGTCCGTCTCCGCTCAAATCGCCGCGAACCGCCGAATCGTTGCCCTGCTGCGCCGGATCGTACGGCAGCGCAGCCCGGATGTTCGCGCCTTTAACCAAATCCCGCACGAAGACGTCCGCCTGGGCGTTCGTATCTCCTTTGACCAACGTCTGGTCGCTCGAGGTGAACGCCACGTAACGCCCGTCGTCGCTGATCGAGGCGCCTTCGCTGTAGCCCATTGGCGCTCTCCCGTCGTAAGGGACGACGACGGATTGCGGCGGCGTGCCCGGCGCGGCCTCGCGATCGACCAGGAAGACGCCGCCCATCCGGTTCTCCAGCTCGCCGATGCCGAACACGATATAACGCGCATCTTCGCTCATGTCATAGGTGGAGGCCCATCCCCGCTGGAACCCTTCGTCGAACTTCGAAATCCAGGTCAGTTCCTTGGTTGCGAACGAATACGCGTAAATATCCTGCTTGCCGTTCTCGTCGCCGGGCACGATATCCGATATCGTGGCGAACACGGCATGCGAACCATCGCCGCTGATCGTGCCGTTGGACAGATCCGGGGTCGTGCCGTCGGCCAGCGCCAGCCGGGCGAACGAGCGATCCGCCCGCTCATAGCGGACGTAGTGGTAGTCGTCCGGCGCATCCGGCGTCAAGTTCCGCGCGCGGCTCGTGAATAAGATGCTGTCGCCGTTCGACGTGATCGACGGCTGCCAGTTGCCCCCGTTCGCCTCCGTGCCGTCCGGCAGCACCGTGATTTTCTCGAGCGCCGCGACGTCCTCGTCGAATACGCCGTTCTGATCCGGGTCGCGGTCATGCAGGAATACGTCCCAGTTCTTGTTCGTATCCGGCGCGGCGGTCAGATTGGTCGCGCCGGAACCGAAGACGATGAACCGGCCGTTGCCGCTGATCTCGACTCCGCTGCTGGCGCCGTTCGCGGTTGTGCCGCTATTATCCAGCGCCCGGCTGATCAACGTCGTGCGTCCGAGCTCGCGGTCGTACAGAAACACGTCCTGTTCGCGGTTGTCGTCCCGCGCCGCGATGTCGGCGGCGTCGGTCGCGAAGACGATGTAGCGTCCGTCGTCGCTGATGCTCGATTCGTCGATGTCGCTCGCGGACATTTTGCCGCTCAACGGCCGGACGTTGACCCGCTCCACGCGCGGTCCCGCTCCTGTCGTCGCGCCTGCCCACTCCGAGGCTGACCTATTGCCGTCGCCATCATACGCGAGCACCCGGAACTCATAGGCGGTCCGGTTCATGAGACCCGGCACCTCCGCCCACCCGTCTCCGCGGGCCAGCATCGGCGTCTCGCGCGGCTCGCCGCCGGCCTTCCGCCATTGCAGCTTGACGCCGGTCACGTCGAGATCGTCCGGATCCTGCCACGACACGCGCATCCCGCCCGGAATCGGCGTACCTTGCACGTTCGAGGCTTGCCCCGGCGCTTCCGTCTCCGGCTGCGCCGACGTATTGTCCGTCAGTTCGAGCGCGGATGCGGACCAGACGTAATCGGCGCTTCCCGCCTGTACGCGGAAGGAATACGACGTCTCCGGCGCGAGGCCCGCCGAGACGTGGCTCGCCCGGGACGTGATCGCTTCGAGCGCTCCGTTCCGATAGATCCGGTAGTGCGCGGCCCCTTCCGCGGCCGGCCACGATAAGGCGATATACGAAGCGCCGATGCGCGGCGCCGTCAATACCGCGCCTTCGGTCCAAGCCGGCGCCGAAGTTCCGGGATCCGGCAGAGCCGCGGCGTAAATATCGTAGAACCCGTCCGCATCCGCCGGGTCGAGCAAATTCGTCGCGTGGGACTCGAACGCCACCGTCCGGCCGTCCGCGCTGATGAACGCGCGCACGCTCCACTGGTCGCCCGAGCCGCCCGTCGCCGCTCGGCTAGCCCAGAACGTCCGGCCGAGCGCGCGGTCGCGGACGTACACGTCGGACACGCCCGTATCCGCGGGATCGAACGCGTTGTCCGTATGAAAAGCGACGAACCGCCCGTCCGCGCTGATCGTCGCGTCGTTGCTGGACAGCCTCCCTTTGATCCCGTCGGATCCGAAGCTTGCGACGTCGGTGAGCCCGATCAATCGATCGTAGACGAACACGTCCTGCTGACCGTCCGTATCGCCGGGCGCGAGATTGGACGCGTACGATTGATACGCCACATAGCGGCCGTCGGCGCTGATGAACGGGAAGCGGCTGTCGCCGTTGCCCTGAATGCCCTCGGCGGATACGCTAATCCGCTTCAAGCTCTCGCGCTTCGTATCGTATAGGAAGATGTCGCTGCGTTCGTTCGTATCGCCGCTCACGAGGCTCTTATAATACGAGTCGAACGCGACGTAGCGGCCGTCCGCGCTGATCGAGACGCGCGGCAGCGGCGGCTGGCCGAAGACGAACACCTGATTCGACGCCTGCTGCACCTTGCCGGTCAGCCGGTCCTTCACCATCACTTCCCAGCCGCTGAACGAATTCGGCTTCGGACCGGCGAAGGCGATATAGCGCCCGTCCGCGCTCATCTGGAACGGACTGCCCGCCGCCCCGTACGTCGAAGCCTGCACGTTGTCGAAGATTTTCTCGATCGTGCCGCTCTGGTCGTCATACAGGTACAGGTCCTCCTGCCAACCCGTATTGCCCGGCATATTTTGCGCCTTCGACGTAAACAGGACGAAGCGTCCATCGAGACTGATAACAGGCAGATAGCTATGGTTGTCCGCCTGCTGTCCGCCGTTGCCAAGGTTAATCCGCTTGGTCGTGCCGGTCCCCCGGTCATGCAGGAAAATATCGGCAAACCCGTTCGTATCGCCTTCGACCAGATTGCTCGCCTTGGAGACGAACGCGAATTTCGTCCCGTCCCCGCTGACCGACGCCGTCTGGCTATCGCCCGTCGAGACGCCGCCCGCGGCGGGGCTTGCCTTGTACAGCGCGCCGTTCACGTTCGCGAGCAGCGCCGTTTCTGTCGGCTCGCCGTCCTCTTCGCCAGCCTCCGAGCCTTCCGCTTCGGGTTCGCCCGATTCCGGCTGTCCGCCGGCGTCGCCCCCGGCCGGGGCATCTTCCGCCTCGGCCTCGCCTCCAGCCTGCCCCGCCGCCGGATCGTCCGTCTCCGAATGTTCGATTATGACGTCCCCTTCGCCCGCGGTAATGTCCTGCACCCCTTCCAGCAGCTCCCGCAGCTGCGGACTGACCGCTTCCTCCGCGGTCTCCGCACCGTATACATCCGGCTGCGCGACCGCGCCGAACAGCAAACACCCGATGAGCAACATCGGGATCCAATTCCATCGATTCTTAAAGCTTCGCTTTCGTTCGTTCCTGCCCACTTTCGCGTTCCTCCCTGTCTACGCTTGGCATGTACGCGTCATCCGCGCATGCCGCTGTTATGCTACTCATCGTAAACGCTCGCAGGAGGGGCAGCCAGTGACCGGCTGTCACCATTTTTGTCATCGGCCGCCGCGACCGTCATGACGAAAGATGACAATTGTTCGGCAGCATGAGGAGACGACGAGCGGCAGTCGCACGGATTCGATTTTTCTATAGCTCCAGGTTGGCAAGATCCGAATTTATCGCGGCGCATTGTACGCGATACGCAGAATTCGCGGCGATGCTGAAACGTACTCATCCGCAAGCTATAATGTTTGTCTATATCTCGTAAATCCGCGCGTATTCCGCAGGATTGCGCGATCCCGATAGCTTGCTATGATGGACATGCAATCATCCGATTTGGGAGGTTAGATCATGGACGTAAGACCAACGTTAACGACAAGCTGGGGCGCTCCCGTCGGCGACAACCAGCACTCGATGACCGCCGGCTCCCGCGGCCCGGCCCTCATCCAGGACGTGCACCTGCTGGAGAAGCTGGGGCACTTCAACCGGGAGCGCGTGCCCGAGCGCGTCGTGCATGCGAAGGGAGCCGGAGCGCACGGCTGCTTCGAGGTGACGAACAACATGTCCGCCTATACGAAGGCTTCATTCCTCTCCGAGGTCGGCCAACGGACGCCGCTGTTCGTCCGCTTCTCGACGGTGGCCGGCGAGCTCGGTTCGGCCGATACCGTGCGCGACCCGCGCGGCTTCGCCGTCAAATTCTACACCGAAGAAGGCAACTACGACCTGGTCGGCAACAACACGCCGGTCTTCTTCATCCGCGACGCCATCAAGTTTCCGGACTTCATCCATACGCAGAAGCGGCATCCGCAAACCCATCTGAAGAACCCGAACGCCGTCTGGGATTTCTGGTCGCTCTCCCCGGAGTCGCTGCACCAGGTGACGATTCTCATGTCGGACCGGGGCATCCCCGCCACGCTGCGCCATATGCACGGCTTCGGCAGCCATACCTTCAAGTGGGTGAACGCGAATGGACAAGCGTCATGGGTCAAATACCATTTCAAGACCGAGCAGGGCATCCGCAACCTCGACGTCGATCTGGCCGCGCGTTTGGCCGGCGAACAGCCGGATTACCATATCGAGGATTTGTTCCAAGCGATCGACAAAGGCGACTTCCCGGCTTGGACGTTGTACGTGCAAATCATGCCTTACGAAGATGCGCGCGCCTACCGCTTCGATCCGTTCGACGTGACCAAAGTATGGTCGCAGAAGGATTACCCGCTCATCCAAGTCGGCCGGATGGTGCTGGACCGCAATCCCGTCAACTATTTCGCCGAAGTCGAACAGGCGACGTTCTCGCCCGGCGCCTTCGTCCCCGGCATTGAAGCGTCGCCGGACAAAATGCTGCAGGGCCGACTGTTCGCCTATGCCGACGCTCATCGGTACCGGGTCGGCGCCAACCATAACACGCTGCCGATCAACAAGCCGGTCGCGCCGGTGCACCACTATCAGCGCGACGGCGCGATGCGGGCGGACGGCAACGGCGGAAGCGGCGTCTACTACGAGCCGAACAGCTACGGCGACGCGGCCGACAATGCGGCGTACAAGCCGGCGCCGTTCGAGGTGGAAGGCCTGGCCGATAGCGTCGCCTACGACCGCGACGACCATTACGCGCAAGCCGGCGACCTATACCGGCTCATGAGCGAAGAAGAGAAGTCGCGCCTGGTGCGCAACATCGTTCTGGCCATGCAGCCGGTCGAGAGAGAGGAGATCAAGCTGCGCCAGCTCGCGCACTTCTACAAAGCCGATCCCGATTACGGGCAGCGCGTCGCGGAAGGGCTTGGTCTGAGCATCCCGCAGTTGGTTTAAGCGACGCCGGGTACCGGCAGCTTCGCGCGGCAAGTCAATGCGGGCTGCCGGTTCTGCATGCTCGAGCGTATACGAATAGAAGCGGTCGCTACCTCTATCAGCGGCTGAACCGGGTTATGAGCTGCGACAGGCTCGCCTCTTACGGATCAAATCGACTTCGGTTGCTTGTTCGCGTTCGCGCTCGCGCCTGTGTCCGAGCAATTATGATACCTATAGCAACGAAACTTTACAGGGCGGAGCATGGCTCCCCCTGTTTCGGCATGTCCGGCGATAGTGAGCCTAGCCCGAGGCGTTGACGGACAACGCGCAAGAGCGCCGCAGGCATGAAGCCTGGGGCGCCGTTGGTCTTGCTAGGCATGAAAGCTGCGCTGACGATTAACCCTTCTCCGCCAAATATGCCGCCACTTCGGCCAACCGGGACGCATAGCCCCACTCGTTGTCGTACCAGGCGGCCACCGACAGCAGCCCGCCTTGCACGTGCGTAAGCGGCAGATCGATAATCGAGGAATGCGGATCGGCGACGATGCGCGAGGACGCCCACTCGCCTTCCAGCACGTCGAGCACGCCCTTCAGCTCGCCTTCCACTGCCGCCGCGAGGAACATATCGTTGATCTGCTCTGCCGTGCACGGCTTCTCCGTGACGAGGTTCAGCTCCGCGATGCTGCCGGTGCGGGTCGGAATGCGATACGCCTTGCCCGTGATTTGGAGATCCGGCCAAATGAACTTGAGCGCCTTGGCCGCGCCCGAGGACGAAGGAATGATGTTCTCCGCCGCGGCCCAAGAGTCGCGACGGTCTCTCATCGGCTGGTCGGTCAGCGACTGCGTGTTCGTGTACGAATGGACGGTGGAGAACAGGCCGTACTGAATCCCGAAGTTCTCGCGCACGAGCTTGACGACGGGCGCCAGCGCATTCGTCGTGCAGCTGGCCATGCTGATGATCCGATGCTTATCCGGATCGAAGCTGTCCAGGTTAATGCCCTTGAGCAGCACCGCGTCGCAATCTTCTAGACTCTTGCTCGGTCCGCTCACGAGCACCCGCTTCGCCCCGCGGTCGAGATGCTGCTGCGCGACCGGGCGCGTCACCGCGCGTCCGGTACAGTCGACGACCAGATCGACGCCTAGCGACGCCCAATCCGGAATTTCCTTGGCGGCGTTCAAGTAGACGATCTCCCGATCGCCGATGACGAAGCGCCCTTCTTGACCGGCTACCGGCTCCGGCCAACGCTTGTAGTTCGTATCGACTTCGAAGAGCGCGGCCAGCGTCGCCTCGTCTTTAATATCCGATACCGAATACGGCACGAACAGATCATTTTGCAACGCCGCGCGCAGCAGCTGTCTTCCGATGCGGCCGAAGCCGTAAATCGCGATTTTACCCATGATGGCCTCCTTCAATTAGGTGAAGAACTTGACGCGGTCGGACAGCGGATGGAAGTCCTTCTCGCCCGGCTCCGCCGTCGGCTTGCCGAACGGCATCTGGGCGATCAGCTTCCAATCGGCCGGCAGATCCCACGACTGGCGCACTTCCTCGTCGATCAGCGGGTTGTAGTGCTGGAGCGAAGCGCCCAGACCTTCCTGCTCGAGCGCCGTCCACACGATGAACTGCAGCATCGCCGACGATTGGTTGGACCAGATCGGGAAATTGTCGGCGTACGTCGCGAACTGATTTTGCATGCCTTCCACAATCGATTGATCCTCGAAGAACAGAATCGTCCCGTAGCCGGCGGAGAATGCGTTCATCCGCTCGTTGGTCGGGCCGAATTGCGCCGCCGGCACGATCTTGCGGAGCGTCTCCCGCGTAATGTTCCACAGCCGGTCGGACTGCTCGCCTAGCAGCACGACGACGCGCGCGCTCTGGGAATTGAAGGCGGTCGGCGCGTATTTGACGGCATCGTTGACGATCGTATGGATCCGCTCCTCCGACGCGACGCGCTCCTTGCTAAGTCCGTAGTACGATCTTCTTTCTTGGACGGCTTTCATGAAATCATGGCTCATTGCGAAATCCTCCTAAAAATCATGTTTATGTTCATGGGGATGATCACATAACGATCCCCCGCATGGAAGCCTTCCGCCTCCGCGCGGGGGATATGTCGTTCATGCCTCGCGTCGTGTCTGACTATGCCTTCAGCCAAGCGTTGGCGAGGAGCATCGCGCCGCGCGCAGCCGCCGTGTCCGCCAGCGCGTTCAGCATGACGAAGTCGTGGATGATGCCCTGGAATCGGGCCGTCGTCACGCGGACGCCCGCTTCGCGCAGCTTGTTCGCGTACGCTTCCCCTTCATCGCGCAGCACGTCGGCCTCCGCCGTAATGACGAGCGCCTCCGGCAAGCCCTCGAGCTGCTCCTTCGTCGCGCGAAGCGGCGACGCGTAGATCGTCTCCCGCTCGCTTGCGGTCGTCGTGTATTGGTCCCAGAACCACGCCATCGCGTCGCGGCGCAGGAAGTAGCCGGTCGCGAACTCGTGGTACGAGCCCGTGTCGTTGCCCGCGTCGGTCACCGGGTAGAAGAGCAATTGCTTGCGAATCTTCGGTCCCTTGCGCTCCTTCGCGAGCAGCGTGATCACGGCGGTCATGTTGCCCCCGACGCTGTCGCCCGCGACGGTCAGGCGCTCCGTATCCATGCCCTGCGCTTCGCCGCTTGCTTCGATCCACTGCAGAACGGCATAGATTTCTTCCAGCGCCGTCGGATATTTCGCTTCCGGAGACAGGCTGTAGTTCGGGAAGACGACTGCCGCTTCCGCGCCGACGGCCAGCTCGCGGACGAGACGGTCATGCGTGTGCGCATTGCCGAATACCCAACCCGCGCCGTGGATGTACAAGATGACCGGGAGCTTCGCCGGCGCGTTCTGCGGACGCAGAATGCGAATCGACACTTCCCCGCTCGGCCCGCCTTGGATGGTCAGATCCTGAATATCGACCGCCGGCTTCGCGATATCGCCGCTTTGCACCTCATCGACGGTCTCGCGTCCTTTCGCCGGTCCCAGATCGAACAGATACGGCGGATTGGCCGTCGCTTCCACGAATTGCCGAGCGGCTTCCTCGAGCACTACTTTGCTCACGACTTGCTTGGTCATGCGTAACAACTCCTTTTCTATGAAATGATCGCGTGATGAATGACGTTAAGAACGATTGCCTTCCAGCTCGCGGACGACGATCGGCGGGAGGTTCCGCTCGATCGCCTCGCGCTCCTCCTCGAACCAGGCCGGCAGCTTCAGCGATTCGCCCAACTGGTCCGCGGGCTCGTCATTGGCGAAGCCCGGCGGGTCCGTCGCGATCTCGAACAAGATGCCGCCTTCCTCGCGGAAATAGATCGCATGGAAATATTGCCGGTCGATGATCGGCGTCGGGTGATGGCCGCTGCGTTCCACGTTCGCGCGCCATGCCTCGTGATCCTCATAATCCTTGGCCCGCCACGCGATATGATGGACCGTGCCCGCTCCCGCGACGCCATGCGCCATCGCCTCCAGGTTGACGTCGATGAGATTGCCGAGGTCGCCCGTCGCTTTGTAACGCGCGAAGGTCTCATCCTGCGCAGCCAGCTCCAATCCGAGCACGTCCTCGAGCACAAGGCGCGTCTTCTCCGGCGCGGTGCTGTACAAGACGGCGCCGCCGAAGCCCTTGATCGCCTGCTCGGCCGGAATGCCGCTGTACGACCAAGTGCTCGGCGCGCCATTCTCCCGTTCCACCAGCTCAAGCTTCAAGCCGTCGCGGTCCTCGAACTGGATGTACGTCTCGCCGAACCGCTCGGCTTGCTCGAACGGCACGTTCAGACGCGCGAGGCGCTCCTGCCAGAATGCCATCGCCCCGACAGGGACGATAAAAGTCGTTACCCCGACTTGTCCTCCGCCAATCCGCCCCTTCGCCGCTCGAGCGTAAGGGAAGAAGGTCATGATCGTGCCCGGGCTGCCGGCTTCGTCGCCGAAGTACAGGTGATAGACCTCCGGCGCGT
The DNA here is from genome assembly GCF_008124765.1 of Paenibacillus methanolicus. GTDB lineage: Bacteria > Bacillota > Bacilli > Paenibacillales > Paenibacillaceae > Paenibacillus_Z > Paenibacillus_Z methanolicus. The sequence goes on from NZ_VNHS01000002.1 coordinate 970,047, forward strand.
CGAAATTGATCGTTTTCTTCACCAGCCGAAGTCCCAGCACGCCCGCATAGAAATCGACGTTCTCCTGCGCGTGTTTTACGAAAGCCGTAATATGGTGTATGCCTGCCGTTTGTTGCCGCATGTGGCGCATCTCTCCCAGCCGTTTTGATTTTAACTATAGTCAATGGGCCTCGCGCGAACAATTCCGATCTATCTATACGTGATATAACGATTCGCTATAGGATGAGATAGTCTGAGGTATGAACCAGAGGGGCCGGATATGCCAAAAAAGCCGAGGCACGAAGCCCCGGCTTTCCCGTCGATATTCGGTTCGCGCCTGATTAGCCGAGGAACGACTTCAGCATCCACACATGCTTCTCGAGCGAGCTGTGGATCGCCAGCAGCATGTCCCCCGTCGTCTCGTCGCCTTCCTCGTCCGCGATGCGCATCCCTTCCTTCAGCTCGTCCACGATCCGCCCGAAATCCGCCGCGATCGCGCTCACCATATCGGTCGCCGACTCGCCGCCCTCGGCGTCCCGCACGGTCGCCAGCTCCAAAATTTCGCGCAGTGTCGCTACCGGTCTTCCGCTCAAGGCGAGCAGGCGCTCCGCCAGATTGTCCACGTGAAGCGCCGCTTCCGTGTACAGCTCCTCGAATTTCAGGTGGAGCGTGAAAAATTGCGGCCCTTTGACGTACCAGTGGTAGTTGTGCAGCTTCGTGAAGAGCAGGCTCCAGTTGGCGATTTGCGTATTCAGCACTTGCGGCAATTGACTAGACATGCAGGTGTCCCCTTTCGGAATTAGGTAATAGCAGTATTTTGCAGGGACCACTATATCACAGCCTCGCCTCGGCTGCCTATACCTTTTCTCACACCGAATTCCGCCTTAATCGTATAGACATTAGCTATAATCGTTGGCTATACGACGTATAGAGAGCGCGATATTGATCGGCTCGGAAGCGGCGCCTAAGATGGGATTAATGTCTACAAGAAGGGGGCTATCCTTGTGAGCCAACCATCGGCCGAATCCGCGCCGAAACCGCATGTGACCGCCGTTCTGTTCTGGAGTTCCCTGATCGTCGTGTCGGCCGTCTATTTAACGATTCCGCTCATCTCGCTGTTCGCGGATCTCTTCCGCGTCTCCGCCTCGCAAGCCGCCTGGGTCGGCAGCGCCTTCTCCTTCGCCTTCGCTGGCGGCGGCTTGCTCTTCGGCGTGCTGTCCGACCGGTACGGCCGGAAGAAATTGATGATGGCGGGGCTTGCGCTGCTCGGCGCGACCACGCTTGCGATCGGCGCCGTCGATTCGCTGCCTTGGCTTGTCGCGCTGCGGGCGCTGCAGGGCCTCGCAGCTTCGATGTTCCCGCCCTCCGTGCTCGCTTATGCGATGGAGATGTTCCCGGCCAAAAAGCGCGTGACGATCATCGGCTTTATTAGCACGGCCTTCCTGATGGCCAGCATCGTTGGCCAGCTGTACAGCAGCTTGATCGTCTTGACGTTCGACTGGACGTACGTCTTCTACATTCTGTCCGCCGTCTATCTCGCGTCGTTCGCCGCGATCGTCTTCGGCATTCCGAGCGACAAGAGCGGTTCTGCGAAGGGAAGCTTCTTCGCGCCGTTCGCCCGAATCGGCCATATTTTCAAGCGCAAAGGACTGCCCATCGCCTATATCATCTCGGCGACGCTGTTCACCGCGCTCGTCGGCTATTTCTCGACGCTCGGCAGCTATTTGTCCGGACCGACGTTCGGCATGAGCCATCAGGAAATTCTCTGGGTCCGGGCCGTCGGCATCATCGGCATGTTCATCTCGCCCTTCGACGGCAAGCTCGTCGCCCGGTTCGGCGTGAAGAGGGTCTTATGCTGCGGACTCGCGCTAGCCGCCGTCGGTCTCGGTCTGCTCGGGATCTGGCCGAATCTGGCCTTCCTGATCGCGCTGAGCGTCGTCTTCACGACCGGCGTCGCCATGGCGCTCCCGGCCCAAATCTCGCTGATCGGCCAGCTCGCGGGGGACATCCGGGCGATCGCGGTGTCGTTCCACATGTTCATGCTGTTCATCGGCGCGTCGCTCGGTCCGATCGTCGCCGTCTACCTGATGGATCTGGGCGGCTACTTGTTCACGTTCCTCATCCTGGCCGGTCTGCTCGCCTTGAGCACGATCGTGCCGCTGTTCATTCGGCTCGGGGAAGCTCCGACTGCCGCGCATGGACAGGCGCAGCATTCGGCTTAAAACGTATGTAGAGCGGGGTATTCCGACGTTGTAATCGCAACCATTATAGCCTGACGCTAACAGTCGAACTCAACACCACATATTAGACTGCCTTGAATAAAGAAACAGCGGTAGCTTTGGACTGTAAAATAAAGTCCTAGACTACCGCTGTTCTATTGAGATAACGTTCCAACGTAGCGCAAATTTTGGATCTAATTAGATCTTCTTGTACAACAGCCTCAGTGTCTGATTTTCTTTGAAGTCTCTATTCAAATAGAAACTATATGCTGGTGCAAAAGTATTGGTAAGCAAAATCACATTGTCGATCCCGCGAAGTTTAATATCGGAACATGCATAATCAAGAATATCGGATCCGATTCCCTGTCCCTGCATGTCCGTTCTAACGAAAAACTCTTCGATCAGAAATTCCTTGCCTCTCCACCATTGCTTTTCTTTCCCTAAAATCGTCGCGACTATGGATTTTTCTTGCGATTCATCAACCGCTACGTATCCTTTAAAACTTGGTGTATTCCAGAAGTCGTAAAATATTTGCTTTGTAACCTCATATGTCCATTCATTATTCCACGGTGGTTGGTTAAACACCTCAATGAATAAGGATATACAAAGCTCAATATCGTCTTCAATGAGTTCTCGAATAAGCATTAGTTCCCTCCTAAGCATACTTTCTTATACATTTTCTGGATATATTTCATGATCCCTTCTCTCATAGAGTATTAAGTTCTCCTGCCCGGTAAGGGAACCATACCACCATGCCGAAGGTCATGTTTAAGTTCGTGTGAACCATATCATAAACATTACTCTAGTCGTGAACTGCCTATTCAGATGGTGATCGGCTTTTTATGTATAATAAAATTGACTAAATGTATAGTTTATTTTACAATGTGATTAGTTCATTTTACCTCATTAAGGCGGTGTCATACATGACTTATCAAGAAAAGAAGAGCATCGTATCGCTAATCAGCACCATACTCATTTTTACAGTGTATTGCCTGTACAAATACCCAGAGTACCCCAAAGAAGTGCTGGATTCAAAAGTAACCTTCCATTACTGGGGATCTTTCGTTCTTGTATTGACCTTGGTTTCCATTGCAGCACATATCATGATCAGCATTATTTTTAACTTCGTCTTCCGAATGACGACGGGTGAAAAGGAACCTACATTCGCGGATGAACTGGATAAGCGTATCGACTTGTTAGCCTATCGAAATTCATTTGCTATGTTTGTCATTGGTTTCCTGCTGGCTATGGGCTCATTAGTTATAGACCAGCCCTTGAAGGTGATGTTTATCGTCCTAATCGTCTCTGGATTTCTTTCAGACGTAACCGGTTCAATATCGAGACTGTATCACTACAGGAGAGGAGTCTAAGATGGGTAAAGTTCTTGTTGGCAATCACATCAGAAAATTACGATTCAATCATAATGAAATGACCCAGCAGCAGCTGGCCGACAAGGTGGGTGTAACCCGACAAACGATCGTTGCTCTTGAAAAAGGCCGACCCATTCCTTGCAAGACTGTACAATGGTCTCTTAAGGCCCAAAAAAGTAACGATATTGGGGTTTGAGTTAGCTGGGGAAGTTGAAGCCGCAGGCAAAGATGTAACACGATTTAAGATCGGTGATCAAGTATTTGCGTCTTGTGGTTTTGGTTTCGGTGCATATGCCGAGTACAAATGTTTGCCTGAAGATGGACTGGTGGTCATCAAACCGGTCAATGTGAGCTATGAGGAGGCTGCCGCTGTTCCCATCGGGGGAATAACCGCGTTGAACTTTCTAAGGCAGGCGAATATCGCGAGCGGAATGAAGATCCTTATTTATGGAGCCTCTGGAAGTGTGGGTACTTATGCGGTGCAGCTTGCCAAGTATTACGGGGCGGATGTAACCGGAGTATGCAGTACTGCCAATCTTGAGATGGTAAGATCTATAGGAGCCGATCGAGTCATAGATTATACGAAACAGGATTTCATGGCGCTTGAAGAAAGCTATGATATAATCTTTGATGCCGTCGGGAAACCGATATCGAAAATCAAACAATCGACATTCAAAAAAGCACTGCGTACGAACGGAAAATATGTAAGTGTGCATATGTCACAAAAGCCTCGCGTTGAAGACCTTATCTTCCTCCAAGAGCTGCTTGAAGCAGGTAAAATTAATCCAGTCATCGATAGACGCTATTCGTTGGAACAAATTCCCGATGCCCATCGTTATGTCGAGCAAAAACATAAGAAGGGGAATGTCGTCGTAACGGTAAGAGAAACTTGCCACTGATCATCCAAGCCTGCAGGGGGGAATCGGCGATGGACGGAGACAGCAAGGATGCGTATCCTAGCAACCAACCGTTCCCAGAGCGGCTTATAGGCGCCGTCAAGCGTCGCGTCAATCGGACCGTCTCCGTGGATGAAGAAGTACGAGTCCAAATTTGCCGTCCTTCTTCTCCGGGAGGGTCAGCACTCCTGTGAGGCGGCCTTGTGGCGTATCGGATCGTCACTGCTCTCTCTTCTATGGCGAAGTCCTCTCAAGAAGGCAGCCGATTTTTGTGGCCGGCTTCAGCAAGATACATAAGTCGATGGTACATTCAATGCCATCAATGGTGTCCCTGATGCTACCTCCAAACTTCATTGACTTTGCAGACATAACAAGGCTTTCGGTCAAATACGTGGCAGCCTTGTTGTGTCGATATTTGCGCTAACGTCTCCCGTTAGCGCAATGAGTATTAGGGATTAAAGTAGCCAAAATGCAAGACGATCAGAAGCCGACAAACTATAGTTGGATTGACCTATTTCTGTTCATCATCGACCCAATCAATCAAAACCACATTGTCTTTCTTATTATAACTCACCGTAGCTCCCAGGGCTTCGCTGACAAATCTCAAGTTTACATATGCAGTACCCTCAGCAATGAACGGAGTCTGTGTCAGTCTATATTCCTTATCATTAACCCAAGCTTGAAAATTGTCCATTGTAATTTTAATTGTGGTATCGTCCTTTTTTGCAGTCACTGTCTTTGTAACCGAATCCCATTGAACTTCAGCGCTATAGGCTTCAAAAAGTTGACGAAATGGAACTAATGTTGTGGAATTCCAAGCAATTACATTAGGGTCAAAATTCATTTGTTTGCCGTTCAATACGACTTTTGCTGTAAATTCATCAGAGTTAGCGGCATTGATGCTGGGTATTTGCTGAGTGCTCCAAAAAATTGACATAAATGAAAGGCATAACAATAGAAACTTAGCTTTTTTTCTCACACATTGACCTCCAATGATTTAAGGTAAGTGATGCTATTTTTATGACGCATCAACGGTGAGTTTTGTTCCAATAAATGGTTTGAATTTATTTCGTTTCCACGTAATATATTCGGGGACGACTCGCCGCTCGATCGCTTGTACGAGCTGAACGGATACGTGCTCCTGATCGGCGTCGGCTATGACAAGGCCACCTCCCTGCATTTGGCGGAGACGCGGGCCGATTTCCCTTCCAAACACGAGGTAGAGGATAGCAGCGCGATTCTGGTCGGAGGCCGGCGCACCTGGGTGACGTACCGGACGCAGCACGTAGACGACAGCGATTTCGTGCAGCTGGGAGCGGAATACGAGCAGGCGCACGGCATCACGCCCCACAGGATCGGTGATGCGCAGGTTCGCTTGCTTGCACAGCCGCCGCTCGTGGATTGGGCGGCAGCCTGGATGGAGCGGAACCGGGGGAACGGTGCGGTCTAACATCTTAAAATGGCTTCTGGAAATAAAATGGGTCCCGCTTTATAATAATAGAGTACCTATTCTATGAAAGAAAGCGAGCCCCAATCATGCGTAAATTCGTCATTTTACTCATCTTCGTATGGCTGACCGCCGCCGTGCTGCCCGCCTGGGCTTCGGCCGAACCGACTGCGGGAAGGAGCGAAACCTTTGAATTCGGCGACCAGACCTTTACGCTGCGAGGTACGGACCGGGTCGAACTGAAGGCCGCCATCCCGCTCGATTCGTGGCAGTCTCCCGACGTCCGGGTCGGGCCGGACGGCAAGATCTATGCGGTGGACGGCAACCGCCTAACGGCCTTCACCCCCGCCGGCACGGAAGTATGGTCGTACCCGTTCAAGGGCTCACGGGACCGTTATCTGGCCTTCTCGCCGGATGGCAATATAGCCGTCTATGAAGGCGCCGGTTACCCCAAGACGGTCCAAATACCCGGCTCAGACCCTGCGGAAGAGTACGTTTATCTCCCGGCGCGAATACTCGTCTTCACGACGAAGGGAGAGAAACAGAGCGAAGCGACCCTCGACGCTGCGCGCTACGTCCCGACCGGCCAAGCCGGCCAGTTCGCGATCGATCGTAACGGGAACCTCTACGTCGATTCCAGCCTAGGGTTCGCCTCCTTCGATTCGGGCGGCAAGCTGCGCTGGACGAACGACAAGGTGGCCAAGCTCGACCCTCATCGCTGGGGAGGGGAGGGCCTCAGCCTCTTTTCCGACATTGGCGCCGTCCATGTGACGAAGGACAACACGATTATCTCGGTCAATGATTGGACGCGTACGATGTATGGCCTATCGATTGACGGCCGACTCCTCTGGGAGCGGAAACTCGCGGGCGGGATGCCCGGCATGAACTTCCTCCTGACCCCGGACAACCGCTTCATCGTGGAGCCGTTCAACTCTACCTTCAACGTATATGATACGCGCACCGGCAAAGTCGAAACGGATCAAACGACAGCCGACCCGGCTGTACGCTCCGTTCTCCAGGGCGACGGAAGAGGCAGCGTCTATATGAGAACGCTGAACGGCGTATCGTCCGAAGCGCCGAACGGGGACGTCAATTGGTCTTATCGCGCTCGCAGCGGCCGCGTCATCCAGCAGCCGGTATCCGATTCGTACGGCAATATGTACTACCTGGACGAAGACGGCAGCGTGACGGGGCTCGACCGTCACGGCAAGCTGCGCTTCACGCTGACGGGGCTCGACGGGATGGCTGCAGCGGCGCCCTTGTACGTCAATCCGGCGGGAGAGCTGCTGATCTTCGATCGCCGCGGCATCATCCAGCTCAGTCCAACGTCCGCCGAACTGGCGCGATTGCAGCAGGACGCTTCGCAGCAGGATCCGCCGAAGGCACCTGCCGCCTCCGGCGGAACCGGCGGCCAGTCGTCCGCGGGGTCGAGCTGCACGGCAGCATCGGCCGCAAGCCAACCAGCCGGCATCCGGATTCTTATCGACTGCCGGGAGGTCCGCCTGGAGAAACCGGCCATCCAGCAACATGGCAGCCTTCTCGTGCCGATGCGGTCGATTTTCGGCAGCCTGGGCGTTCCCGTTGACTGGGATGCCAAGAGCCGGCGCATTACGGCCGTCAAGGACGGCAGCACGATCATCCTTCAGGTCGGCAGCACGACCGCGCAAATCGGGGGCCGATCGGTCCACTTGACCGTTCCGCCCCAATCCATTCAAGGAACCACCTATGTGCCGCTACGATTCATTAGCGAGTCGCTCGGCTATAAGGTGAAATGGGACCCCGCCGTTCGAACGGCGTCGATCGACACCCCATAAAGAGGAACGTCCTTGCCGCCCGACTAGCGGTCAAGGACGTTTTCATTTGCGTACGTAATAGACAATACGCCTTCTAAAAGCGATCGCAAGGACGCGCTGGTCATCGCAGATATGATCAAAACGGGTACTACTCTCCCGTTCGTTTTCATTCCGAAGCCTACGAGGAGCTACGTATTCTCATGGCAAACCGCGAGACGGTTACTAAGCGTTTGAACAGTGCAGTTAACCAGATTCATCGTTGGGTAGACATTGTCTTCCCCGAACTGCGTCAGGTCTTCAAAATCCTTACCTGCACCAGTTCGATCGCAACACTCAGACTGTTTCCTTTGCCAAGCGACATCAGTCAGTTAAACACCGAACAGGTTTTGGCCGGTTGGAAGCAATACGTGAAGCGTCATGCTGGCGTTAAACGTGCTGAACTGCTCATTACACTCGCTAAATCCAGTGTTGGCACCACTCAGGCCCTCCACGCATACAAGCTTCATCTTGGCCAATTGCTAGAAGAATATGACCTGGCCAGCGTCAGCTTGAACAGATTGAGTATGAGCTGAACTGCATTCTTAAACGCATTCCTTACGCAAAGAAGCTGCTTGAAATACGGGGCATCAGTGCTACGTGTCTTGCTGGCGTTCTCGGTGAGACCGGTGATCTAAGCGGCTATTCGCATGGAAATGCACTGCTTCGGCATGCTGGGCTGAATCTAGCGGAGGCCAGTTCTGGGAAATGGAGAGGAAAGATGGTGCTCAGCAAACGTGGGCGTCCACGTCTGCGTCATTTTCTGTATCTGATGACCATGTGTATGGTTATGACGAACCCCGAAATTCGGGTTTTACATCGTTACAATGTGGAGGAAAAGAAGCTAAAGAAGATGAAATCCATTATGAAATTGTGCAGCAAAATAGCTCGTTTACTAGTCGGCCTGGCTAAGAGTAGCGAAGCTTACGATTCAACCAGAGTTTTCCCACAGGCTGCCTAAGATCAGTCGATCCTCACCAGCTCAAGCATTCGCAGGATGACAAGAAGCACGGAGTATCGGGAGACATTACGCAAAAGGGCTCGGACCCGTTCCGATAGATAGACCGACCTCCACCCCGTAGTTAGATGTGACGAAGGAATGAAAGGGCTATGACCCGTTGAGACATGGGAGCGAGAATCGCTAGGGCGACGTGGAGACGTGCGTATATGGAACAATATGGGTGACAATCAAACCACCTTTATTCCCGCATGCCCAGTTTTGCGCCTACCTGCCTCCGGCTTCTCCAACATCCTCTTCTTCGTTCTAACTACAGGATGAAATCCTGCGAATTCATGAGTCTGAGTGAGGAAACTGAATCATTTCGAGGGAGCTTAATCACTTAATCCAGACATTTTCTAATTTTCGCATGTAAATCTCGGGTTCTTCCTCATCAAAAACCTCGATACCGTTGTCTTGAAGAATCCCATTTTGAATTAAGGTTTCGATAACGTTGTTGGTAACATCGCTAAAGCCATCTTCAATAAGTTCCTCTTCAGTAAACAGAATGTTATCACCGCTGTTCTGCAAGAGATACCACGTTGTAATAGCAGCCGTTACGGGATTCCCTGCTAACTCCCGTACTTTACCGGCTGGGAGATGTGCAAACCCAATAAGTTCTCGTTTGCTGTGATTAATCAGAACGAAATTTTGTCCCATTTTATCACCTTTCCACTATACTCCGGCAAACGCACGGCTCCTTGAGGTTCAACTATCGTTCCCAGTTAAATTAATGATAAAATTTTGGACAATACAAAAAGTAGTAACTCAACAACTACCAATAATCCACTTATAAGAATTGAGATAAGCGAGCTTAGAGTTGGTTTCCAATTATTAATACCACCAAGTCCTAACTCTTAAGCCCCGAAATTGGATTTGAGTCTAGACTACTTAACGTAGTAAGCTAGAAGCAGAACCAGTGGAGGGGATTTTTTATGCAACGGAG
>NZ_VNHS01000003.1 GCF_008124765.1 Paenibacillus methanolicus
CCGGTACTTTGAATGTTCTGGAAGAGTTGCTTTCCGCGACGATCACTGGCGGTACACTTAATGCCGTGACGGTTATTGGTGGCACCATCAACACGATCGCTGAAGTCCTTTCCTCCACCATCGTTGGCGGAACGCTTAACGCCGTCACGATCATCGGCGGCACGATTAATTCGGTCTCGGAAATTTTAGCGGCTACCATCGTTGGTGGCACCCTGAACGTCAATGTGGTCAGCGGGACCTTGGCCGCCATCGTTGATTCCGTAACCGTCACTGCAGGCACTATTAATATTGTTGAAGAACTGCTCTCTGCGACGATCACTGGCGGTACGCTAAATGCCGTCACGGTTATTGGCGGCACCATCAATACAGTTTCGGAAGTCCTCTCCTCCACTATCGTTGGCGGAACGCTCAACGCCGTCACGATCATCGGCGGCACGATTAATGCGATCTCGGAGATTTTAGCGGCTACCATCGTTGGTGGCACCCTGAACGTGAATGTAACTAACGGAACGGTAACTGCCATCGTTGATTCCGTAACCGTCACCGCAGGCACTATTAATGTCGTAGAAGAACTGCTTTCCGCGACGATCACTGGTGGTACGCTCAATGCCGTGACCGTTATTGGCGGCACCATCAATACGGTTACGGAAGTACTCTCCTCCACTATCGTTGGCGGTACGCTCAACGCCGTTACTGTCATCGGTGGCACTATAAATACGGTTTCGGAAATTCTTTCCGCTACCATCATCGGCGGCACGATAAATGCGGTCTCGGAAATTCTTGCTGCCACCATCGTCGGTGGCACCTTGAATGTCAATGTGGTCAGTGGGACCCTGGCTGCCTTCGTCGATGACGTGATCGTTAGCGCCGGTACTTTGAATGTTCTGGAAGAGTTGCTTTCCGCGACGATCACTGGCGGTACACTTAATGCCGTGACGGTTATTGGTGGCACCATCAACACGGTCGCGGAAGTCCTTTCCTCCACCATCGTTGGTGGAACGCTCAACGCTGTTACTGTCATCGGTGGCACGATTAATTCCGTCTCGGAAATTTTAGCCGCTACCATCGTTGGCGGCACCTTGAACGTGAATGTGGTCAGCGGAACCCTGGCCGCCTTCGTCGATGACGTGATCGTTAGCGCCGGTACTTTGAATGTTCTGGAAGGGTTACTTGCTGCGACGATTATTGGCGGTACGCTCAATGCCGTGACCATTATTGGCGGCACCATCAACACGGTTACGGAAGTACTCTCTTCCACCATCGTTGGTGGAACGCTCAACGCCGTTACTGTCATCGGTGGCACTATTAATGCCGTCTCGGAAATTTTAGCGGCTACCATCGTTGGCGGCACCTTGAACGTCAATGTGGTCAGCGGTACCCTGGCCGCCTTCGTCGATGACGTGATCGTTAGCGCCGGTACTTTGAATGTTCTAGAAGAGTTACTTGCTGCGACGATCACTGGCGGTACGCTCAACGCCGTGACGGTTATCGGCGGAACCATCAACACGGTTATGGAAGTACTCTCTACCACCATCGTTGGTGGAACGCTCAACGCTGTTACTGTCATCGGTGGCACGATTAATGCGGTCTCGGAAATTTTAGCGGCTACCATCGTTGGTGGAACATTGAACGTCAATGTGGTCAGTGGAACCCTGGCTGCCTTCGTCGATGACGTGATCATTAGCGCCGGTACTTTGAATGTTCTGGAAGAGTTGCTTGCAGCGACGATCACTGGTGGTACGCTCAACGCCGTGACCGTTATTGGCGGCACCATCAACACGGTTTCGGAAGTCCTTTCCTCGACCATCGTTGGCGGAACGCTTAACGCCGTCACTGTCATCGGTGGCACGATTAATGCGGTCTCGGAAATTCTTGCTGCTACCATCGTTGGCGGCACCTTGAACGTCAATGTGGTCAGTGGAACCCTGGCTGCCTTCGTCGATGACGTGATCATTAGCGCCGGTACTTTGAATGTTCTGGAAGAGTTGCTTGCAGCGACGATCACTGGTGGTACGCTCAACGCCGTGACCGTTATTGGCGGCACCATCAACACGGTTTCGGAAGTCCTTTCCTCCACCATCGTTGGCGGAACGCTTAACGCCGTCACGATCATCGGTGGCACGATTAATGCCGTCTCGGAGATATTAGCGGCTACCATCGTTGGTGGCACCCTGAACGTGAATGTAACTAGCGGAACGGTAACTGCCATCGTCGATTCCGTAACTGTCACTGCAGGCACTATTAATGTCGTAGAAGAACTGCTATCCGCGACGATTGTTGGCGGTACGCTCAACGCCGTGACCGTTATTGGCGGCACCATCAACACGGTTTCGGAAGTCCTTTCCTCCACCATCGTTGGCGGAACGCTTAACGCCGTCACGATCATTGGCGGCACGATTAATTCCGTCTCGGAGATATTAGCGGCTACCATCGTTGGTGGCACCCTGAACGTGAATGTGGTCAGTGGGACCCTGGCTGCCTTCGTCGATGACGTGATCATTAGCGCCGGTACTTTGAATGTTCTGGAAGAGTTACTTGCCGCGACGATCACTGGCGGTACGCTTAACGCCGTCACAATTGTCGGGGGCACGATTAATTCAGTCTCGGAAATTCTTGCGGCCACCATTGTCGGCGGCACATTGAACGTGAATGTAACTAGCGGAACAGTAGCCGCCATCGTTGATTCCGTAACCATCAATGCAGGCACTATTAATGTTGTAGAAGAACTGCTTTCCGCGACGATCACGGGTGGTACGCTTAATGCCGTGACCGTTATTGGCGGCACCATCAACTCGGTCGCGGAAGTCCTTTCCTCCACCATCGTTGGCGGAACGCTTAACGCCGTCACGATCATCGGTGGCACTATTAATACTGTCTCGGAAATTTTAGCGGCTACCATCGTTGGCGGCACCTTGAACGTCAATGTGGTCAGCGGAACGCTGGCCGCCTTCGTCGACGATGTGATCGTTAGCGCCGGTACTTTGAATGTCTTGGAAGAGTTGCTTGCAGCGACGATCGTTGGCGGTACGCTCAATGCTGTCACCGTTATTGGCGGGACGATTAACACCATCTCGGAGGTTCTATCGGCCACGATCGTTGGCGGTACTCTAAACGTCAATGTGCTCAGTGGAACGATTGCCGCCATCGTGGACAGCGTAACAATTAGCGGCGGCACGTTAAATGTCGTAGAGGAGCTGCTATCAGCGACTATCGTGGGCGGTACGCTCAATGCCGTCACCGTTATTGGCGGGACGATTAACACCATCTCGGAAGTTCTAGCGGCCACGATCGTTGGCGGTACTCTAAACGTCAATGTGCTCAGTGGAACGATTGCCGCCATCGTGAACAGCGTAACGATTAGCGGCGGCACGTTAAATGTCGTGGAGGAGCTGCTATCAGCGACCATCGTTGGTGGAACGATCAATGCCGTCACCGTTATTGGCGGGACGATTAACACCATCTCGGAGGTTCTATCGGCCACGATCGTTGGCGGTACTCTAAACGTCAATGTGCTCAGTGGAACGATCGCCGCCATCGTGGACAGCGTAACGATTAGCGGCGGCACCTTAAATGTCGTGGAGGAGCTTCTCTCCGCGACCATCGTGGGTGGAACGATTAATGCCGCGACGGTGATCGGTGGCACCATCGACACGATCCAGCAGTTGCTCGCCTCGACTATCGTGGGCGGTACGCTCAATGCAGTCACCATTATTGGTGGGACGATTAACACCATCTCAGAAGTAATAGCAGCCACGATCGTTGGCGGTACTCTAAACGTCAATGTGCTCAGCGGAACGATTGCCGCCATCGTGAACAGCGTAACGATTAGCGGCGGCACCTTAAATGTCGTGGAGGAGCTTCTCTCCGCGACCATCGTGGGTGGAACGATTAATGCCGTCACTGTTATTGGCGGGACAATTAACACCATCTCAGAAGTAATAGCAGCCACGATCGTTGGCGGTACTCTAAACGTCAATGTGCTCAGCGGAACGATTGCCGCCATCGTGAACAGCGTAACGATTAGCGGCGGCACCTTAAATGTTGTGGAGGAGCTTCTCTCCGCGACCATCGTGGGTGGAACGATTAATGCCGTGACGGTGATCGGTGGCACCATCAATACGATCCAGCAGTTGCTCGCCTCCACCGTTGTCGGCGGCACCATCAACACCATTTCGCAAATTCTAGCAGCCACTATTGTCGGCGGTACGTTGAACGTGAATGTTACCGGCGGATCGATTGCGGCCAATATCACTTCAGCCGTCACTATTAGCGGCGGGACGCTCAACGCCGTCACCATCGTCGGAGGCACCATCAACACGATCCAACAATTACTCGCCTCCACTGTTGTTGGCGGTACAATCAATACCATTTCACAAATTCTAGCGGCCACCATTAGCGGCGGTACGCTCAATGCCGTCACCGTTATCGGAGGCACGATCAACACCATTTCGCAAATTCTAGCAGCTACCATTGTCGGCGGCACATTAAACGTGAATGTTACCGGCGGAACAATCGCGGCCACCATCGTAGGCGGCACGCTCAACGCCGTCACCGTCATTGGCGGCACCATCAACACCATCCAACAACTCATCGCGGCCACCATCGTAGGCGGCACGCTCAACGCCGTCACCGTCATTGGCGGCACCATCAACACCATCCAACAACTCATCGCGGCCACCATCGTAGGCGGCACGCTCAACGCCGTCACCGTCATTGGCGGCACCATCAACACCATCCAACAACTCATCGCAGCCACCATCGTAGGCGGCACGCTTAACGCCGTCACCGTCGTCGGCGGCACCATCAACACCATCCAACAACTCATCGCAGCCACCATCACGGGCGGCACGCTCAACGCCGTCACCGTCGTCGGCGGCACCATCAACACCATCCAACAACTCATCGCAGCCACCATCACGGGCGGCACGCTCAACGCCGTCACCGTCATTGGCGGCACCATTACCGCCATTTCGCAAAATAACTTCATTGAGCAGGCGTTCCTGAACGTAGGCGTCGGCACGGTGCTGACATTGACGCCGCTCGCCGCCATCACCACGTCCGTGCTCGAAACGTACTCGTTCTTCATCTACAACCAAAGTCCGGCCGGCGCGGTGGTCGACGCGTTCGTGGAGGTGAGCGCGGACGGGACGCATTGGTTCCGCGACGTGGAAGGCGTCAATATTACGGGCGGCACGGTCGACGTACTCGTTCCGCAGCGGTTCCTGAAGTACACCCGGCTAAGCTACCGGTCGGCCACGACGCTGCTCGCGTCCACGATCGACGTCATATTCAACGCCCAAGGCTCATAGATTAAGTACCGTTTTACGGACACGTTCCACGATTCAAAATCGCGGGAGGAGGCTAACGATGACCGAGCCGTTGCTGAGCGTTCAACTAATCGTGCGGAACGAAGAGCTGCTTCTCCCTTTTTGCCTGGCGAGCATCAAGGGGATCGCCGACGAGATCGTCGTCGTGGATACCGGTTCCACCGACCGGACGGTCGAGCTCGCGCTATCGTACGGCGCCCGCGTCTATGCCGCGAATTGGACCGATGATTTCGCTTATGCCCGGAACATCGGATTAGATCGCACGGAGGCCAAATGGATCCTATGCCTGGACGCCGACGAAGTGCTGGCCGCCGGGGCGGACTCCTTGCGCGGCACGCTGCAAACCACCTCGGCGGAAGCGTTCTGGGTGACGATCGACAACGTGCTTGGCCGTCTTCCGGAAGAACGGCTGCAGCACCGGATGGTGCGCCTGTTTCGCAACCGTCCCGAACGCCGCTTCCGCCAACGCCTCCATGAGCAAATTTTGCCCGCCATTCTCGAACGCTCCGGTCAAGACACGATCGCGCCGTCCAACCTGAAACTGACGCATCTGGGGTACTTTCACGAAATCAAGGACCAAACGGACAAACAAGCGCGCAACGAGCGAATTCTGGCCGCCATGCTCGCGGAAACGCCGGATGATCCGTTCGCCTTGTATAACTGGGGCGTGGCGAAGGCGCACGGCGGAGACCAGGAACAAGCGCTTCAAGCGATGATGACCGCCCGATCGCTGGCACCGCCCGCCATTGCCTACCGTCCCGGACTCGTTCGGGATATCGCCCGACTGCTGCTAGCGATGGAGCGGCCGAACGAAGCCGGTCTGCTGCTCGCCGAAGAGAGCGGCAATTACCCGGATTATCCGGATCTCCATTACCTGCTCGGGGAGGCGTACCGGGCGCAAGGACTACTGCCGGAAGCGCTGCAGGCGCTTCGGCAAGCCGCCGCTTGCCCGTCCGATTCCGCGCTTTACCCCGTCGAAGCCGGCTGCGCGACCTTTCGCGCGCAGACCCTTATCGGCGATACGTTAACCAAACTCGGGCAACTTGAGGAGGCCAAATCCGCCTACGAGCAAGCATTGGCCAGCCATGCGGCCTATAAGCCGGCGACTCTGGGGTGGGCGGCATCCTTGGAAGCGCTCCGCATCCCGGGCACCGTCATCGCCGAACGGCTTCTGCTACTGGTTCGCGACCTGCCGAGCGGACTGCTCCTATTCGCGGAAGCGATGCTCCATATCGGCCATTATCGGGAGCTGCTGAATGCGCTGGACGATGCCGCCAAACATCCGCAGGAACCCGCACTAACGCAGCACTTAGCGTACGCGCATCTGCATCTTGGCCATCCAGATAAAGCGATCGAGCAGCTACGGCCGCTGCTCGAAAGCGATCAGACCGGCACCATCCTCGAAACCGTTCGCTTGCTGGCGCTGGCGGCATGGAGCGGTGGAGCGGCGATCAAAGACGAGTGGTTGTGGGTCCTCCCCCACGACGAGCGCCGGCATCTGTTGAACATCGAGCGCAGACTGTGGCAGCGCGCGCAGCCCGCGGCGTCCGATCAGCAGGAGGACGTCCGATCCTGGATCGACCGGGCGGTGCGAGCCGGCTTGCTGGAAGTCGCGAAGCAGCTTGCCGGCTCCGACGCCGCGCTGCGCCCGTATACGGCCCGCTGCTTATATCGCGCCGGATATGTCCACCTCGCCTCCGGACTGCTGCTGAACCTGCTAGAGGAGGAACGTCTGGACGGCGACGCCGCCGCCGACTTGGCGGAACTCTTATATGACCGCGGGCATTACGGCGAAGCGGCTCCGCTATTCGAGCTGGCCGTGCCCGCGGCATCCGATCGCGCGAGGATCGGCGCCGCCCTCAGTTATTTGCACAATGCCCGCAGCGTCCTGCACGACGCGCTATATCACCACCCCGACTCTCCGCTCTTACGCGGAGACTTACATAAGACAACGGCCAGCTTGGAATTGCTCGGCAAGCTCGATTGGCATACGCCGTGGACCCCGGCCCAAAGGAGGAATGCGGATGTCCGCACCCCTAATTTCCTTGTGCATGATCGCGAAAGATGAAGCCGACGTCATCGCGCGTTGCCTTCGGAGCGCGGCCTCGGCCGTCGACGAGATCATCGTCGTCGATACCGGTTCGACGGACGGAACGCCCGACATCGCGCGCGGCCTCGGAGCCAACGTCTTCGCTTTTCCGTGGCAGGACGACTTCGCGCTCGCCCGCAACGCCGCGCTCGAGCACGCGCGCGGTCAATGGATCCTCATCCTCGACGCGGACGAGGAATTAGATCCGGCTTCGGCGCCGAAACTCCGTCAACTGGCCGCAAGCGGAGGCGTCGAAGGCTTCTTCGTGCACGTGTACAATTTCGCCGGCGACCGCGAAGACAGCCCCGCGGTCATCAATCCGACGATTCGGCTGTTCCGCAACCATCCGCAGCATCGGTTCGCCGGACGCATACACGAGCAAATTACGCCCAGCATCCAAGCCCGAAACCCGGCCGCGGCGTTCATGCTATCCGACGTGCGGGTGAATCACTACGGCTACCGCGAAGAGGTGATTCAGCGCAAGAACAAAACCGAACGCAACTTGCTGCTGCTCCAAGAAACGCTGAAGGAGAAGCCTAACGATCCCTTCCATCTGTACAACATCGCCGTGGAATGGATGCGGCTCGGACGCGTGCAAGAAGCGCTGGAAGCGTTCCGCACCTCCCGAATGACGACCGATCCGAAGACGAGCTACGCGCATCTGTTGTACAAATGCGAAGCCAAGTGCCATCTCGCGCTGCGACAGTTCGAGCAAGGCGCGGCGATCTGCGAGCAAGGCGCGGCCGTCTATCCCGCCTATTCGGATCTGTATCACTATGCAGGCATATTCCATCTGAACCGCGGCGACCTGGCGGCCGCCAAAGACGCGTTCGCCAGAGCGGTCAAAGCAGGCCCCCCGCCCTCCGGCTACCATACCGAGGAAGGCCTTGGCGCGCATCTGTCGGCATACCAGCTCGGGCTACTGCAAGAAGCGGCGTTGGATAGCCAAGCCGCCGCAGACAGCTATCTCCATGCCCTTCGCTGCCGAAGCGCCTTCGCGCCGCCGCTCTACCGGCTATGTCACTTGCTCCGCCTTGTCGGCAGAGAGGCCGATATCGTTCCGCTCCTGTTGGAGCGCATACGAGTGGACGATGCCGGAGCGGCAACCGGCATCATGGACGTCATGATCGCGACCGGCTGCTCACGTGCCGCGCTCGCGTGGCTGGAACGTACGAAGCACCTGCTTCAGCCGGACGATATCGCTTGCCGCGCGGCGATGGCCGAACTCCTGTCCGGACTGAGCGAAGACGCGTCGGAGCGGCTGGACCTCCTGTCGCGTAACTCCCCGCTCGACGATCACGATGATACGCTCCGCCTCCGCATTTTAATCTGCAGCATGGACGGTCGACACTTGGAGGCGAGACAATACTGGCGGCAGCTGACTAGGCAGCATGCAAGCGATCGGGATGCCCCCTATGCGGCAATCGTCGGCGAACCCGCCGACCCGTCACCGGGCATGGCGCCGGGCATGTCCAACGCGGAACGGGGCGAATGGCGAGATGTCCTAACGGCCGCCCATGCGAACGCCAAGCATGCGGCATCAAGCCGAATCGCCGAATCCTGGAAATCCCGAATCGCAAGCGCCGCCCCCGCCGGCCGAATCGAAGCAGCTGCCGCTTGCGCCCGCGCGTTGTCCGGTCTGGCGGACGCGCATCTGGAGCAGCTGGCCCGAGGCCGCAAGTCGCGAGAGCTTGCCGGCGCCGTTCGACTAGTGCTCCCGTTCGAAGACGGTTCGTTAGCGTAAACGCGAATGGCGAGCGATATTACATTGTGCATGATCGTCAGAGACGAAGAGCAGCGGCTGCCCGCTTGCCTAGAATCCGTCCGAAAAATCGTCGGCGAAGTCGTCATCGTGGATACGGGATCTTCGGATCATACCGTCCGCATTGCCCTTGGCTATGGAGCTCGCGTCGCGAGCGCCCCGTGGAAGAACGACTTCGCCCTCGCGCGCAACCGGGCGCTGGCGATGGCGACGAATCCGTGGATTCTGTGCCTGGATGCCGACGAGCGGATAGCGCCGGAGCAAGGCGGCTACTTGCGGGCATTAACCTCGCGGACGGACGTGCACGGGTACACGGTACAAATAAAAAGCTTCATCGGCGACGCACCCGGCGGAGAATCGATGACGGACGAGGCGTGCCGGCTGTTTCGCAATGATCCGCGCATCCGGTTCGACCGGCCGATCCACGAACAAGCGCTGCCCTCCATACTGGCATTGCCGGATGCTCGCGTATTAAGATCGCGGCTCCTCGTCCTGCACGAGGGCTATCTGAATCCGGTGCTCCGGGAGAAAAACAAAACCGCCCGCAACACGGCGATCATTCGGGAAGCGCTCCGCAAATCGCCCGACGATCCGGAAATACGCTATGCCTATGCCGTGGAGCTCTACCAGCAGCAGCGGTATGAGGACGCGCTCGGTTACTTGCTGCCGCTCCTAGGCGAACGACAAGAGGGGCAGCGACATCGCGACTGGGCTCTTCCGATGGCGGATATGACGCTGAAGGCAGCTTACGCGCTGAAGCAGCTCGGCAGAGCGAACGAAGCATGGTCGCTGCTAGAGCAAATACAAGCGCGCGAACCGGACCATCCCGAGCTGCTCGATTTCGCGGCGGGCGAACGGATCGAACGCCGCCAACCAACGCAAGCGCTGATGATGCTAAATCGAGCTTCGAAGCCGATCGACCACAGCCCTTCCTCGCGCGCGTTATCCGGATCGGGCACCTACCGGAGCGCGCACCTGGCCGGCATGGCGCACGAACTGCTGCGAAATTACGGCGATGCCGCCTCCAATTACGCCGCCGCCCTGATGCATCGGCCGGATTACGCGCCGGCTTGGTCGCGGCTCTCCTTGCTCGCCGCCGTTCTCGGTCAAGAGCAGCCGCTCATGGGACTGCTTGCGGCAAGAAGCGCATTCATCCCGCCTCGCCAATGGATGACGCTTCTGCAAGAGTCGCTTTTCGCACCCGACCACGGTCTGGCCGAACGCCTATGGGAGCTGGCTCCGGATGCTGTTCGTTCCAGACATGCCGTCATTTGGTCGGCTATAGCGCTCGCGCGCCAAGATGCGGATTTAGCTCAGCGCGAGCTTGCCCATGCACATGACCTACCTGAACGACAATGGGTCGATTGGGGACTGGGCGCCAAAAGCATGTCCGCCGAACCGAACGCCGTCATCGCCCCGCCGGATTTTGCCGGAACGCTCACGGAGCCGGTCTATCGTCGCTGCCAAGACGTACTCCTGCAAATGCGGGCATGGGAGGCGCTGGCGATCTGGATGGAGACGATCGCGCCGGCTTCGAGTTCCCCTCAAGCGCCCGTTCATCGGCTCTATGCCTGCTTGGACGCGCCGTCGCGCTTCATTCGTACGCTCCTGCAATGCGCTCAACCAACATCGCTTCCGGCGAGCGTTGAAGCCTCCCTCGGAGCGCTTGCCGCGCATGCCGGCCTCTACAAGGAGGGTATGGCATGGCTTGAGCGAGCGAACCGGATGGACGCCGCCCCGCCCGACACTGCAGCTGCTTTGGCGCTAACGCATTCCCTCCTTGCCCAACATATACTTCCGCCGCGAATGGCGAATACCATCCGACACATCGACCGGGACGACGCACGCCTGCTTTATCGGAGTCTAACGATTCCGCTGTTCTGATTCCATCCGAGGAAAGGAATGATGCGCATGACCGATCCGATTCTGTATTTGCCCTGCTTCGATTTCCTCCCCCATCGCCAGCGTCCGCAGCATTTGCTCTACCAGCTCAGCTTGCTTGGCTTCGACGTCGTGTATTGCAACGTGACGCAGAACCAAGAACGGCCTTTCATTCGGCTCAACGAGCATTTCGTCATCTGCCAAGATATTCAGGCGCTGCCGCGGCGGACCTATACGATGTGGGTGTCTCACGGCCCTTATCTGGATGAGCTGCACCGCTTCTCGCATTCCCTGCTCGTCTGCGACCTCGCCGATGCGACCGTCGGTCCCTTCGCGATGTTCGAGCCTTGGCAGGAACGCAAAATCAAAGAAGCGGATCTCGTCTTGTGCGCGTCGGAGCTGTTGTTCGCGGACGCTTCGAAACACGGCGACCGCGCGCTGCTCGTTCGCAACGGGGCGGAGACGGAGCTGTTCAAGCCAGCGGCGGACAAACTCGGTGCTCCGCTGTACAAGGAAGAGGAGGCCGTCTATCTCGCCGGATCCACCGCTCCGGTCATCGGCTTCTGGGGCGCCGTGGCGGGCTGGCTGGATTGGGAGCTCATTCGCTATCTCGCCGAGAAGCGGCCGCACTATTTGTTCGTCTTCATCGGCGACATCAGCTGCCCGATTCCCGAAGCGCTCGCGTCGATGCCGAACGTCCGGTGGCTCGGCGACAAGGAATACGAATCGCTGCCGGCGTACGCCAGACAGTTCGATGCGGCGATCATCCCCTTCTTGAAGAACGAGCTGACCGAGCACGCCAATCCGATCAAAATGTATGAATATTTGGCTGCCGGACTGCCCGTGGTCTCGACGGATCTCCGCGAAGTCCTCGCACACGGGGATGTCGTGCGCGTCGTCCCTTCCGGGGAGCATGCCGCCTTCGCGGCGCAGCTCGACGAAGCGCTCTTGTCCGACCGCTCCCAGGCATCCGTCGCAGCCAGGCAAGAAGCGGCTTCCGGGCATAGTTGGGAGCAGCGGGCGCGCGCCGTCGCGGAAGCGATTCGGCAGCTGAGCCGGATTCCGGGATAACGACCTTATCCGCGCATGCTGCGCTCGAACGCAAGAGGCTCCGCGACCGCGGAGCCTCTTGCCGTTGCTAGGCTATTTTCGCCTACTAGCGCTCCTTCACCTTGCCGGAGGCGACGATCAGATAACCCGGGAATAACGCGCGTTCTTCGACTTCCAGACCTTGCGCCCACTGCCGTATCACGGTTTTCAACGTTTCCCGCTCAGGTAGAAAATCCAGAAAGTCTAGACCGGTCTCGAATGCCAGCTCGGACTCCTCGATCTCCTCAAGCCCCGCCGCTTCGAATTCCTCCCGCAGCGACGCCAGCGGAATTTCCACGCCGTATGCCCACGCGCCGGTCTGCTCGGCATATGCTTTGCCCAGCCGATACGGCAGGCAGCGGGCATTCGGCACGAACGCGACGACGCGGCCCCCCGGCCGCGTGACCCTCGCCATCTCGGCCACGATTCGGGTCCGCTCCTCCTGCTCGTAGTGTTCCAGCACGCCCGCGTTCCAGCATACATCTACCTCGTCATCGGCCAAGGATAGCTGTCGAATATCTTCCCGCAGGAACGTCGCCGTCCGCCCCTTCCGGCGAAACGCGAGGCTGCTCTGTCCGAGCGCCGCTTCCGAATAATCCGCGAGCACCGCATCCGCGCCGTCCATCGCGAGACAGAGCGAAATTTTGCCAGATCCCGAACCTGCCTCCAGCACGCGTTTCCCCTTTAGGTCGCCGGATACCTTGCGCAGCGCGTCGTAGATGGCCAGACTCAGCGCATCCCAGTGATAGGACGGCTCCGCGGACCAGATTTTGTCCCATACCTGCGTTTGATCGATGTTCTGCAATTCCGGCGCCTCCCCGATTAGATTTCGATCCAGCTGACGGATACATTTAACAAAGCCGTCGTTTGCGCGTTCTGCAGCGTGACGATGAACCGCCCGCCCGGCGGCACGACGATCCGGCCGTTCTCTACGTTCTCCGCCGGTCCCGCCGCCTGGAAAACCGAAGTTAGCGTGACGCCGCCCGTGACCGGGTTTACAGTCGAGATGCTGAAGGACGGGATCATCTGGCTGACGTCCGAATAGGAGGAATTTTCATTAAAAGCGCTTAACGCCACGCCGCCGTTTAACGTGCCGTTGCGAACGTAAAAGAGCACCGTAGAGATTTGGGCGCCCGAGTCGACGCTCGCAACTCTGGCGGTCCGGTTCGCCGTGGTCGGATTGGATAGTTGCAAAGAAAGGAAGCTGCCGGCCGTCACCGTTCTCGGCGCGGTGGTGGCCGCGTACATGACGCCCTCGTTCGATCCTCTCTCCGGTATGCCGGCGGCGGCAAGCGGCTGGTTAATGCTGCCTGATCCATTAAAGTTGGGCATGCGATCACCTCTATTAAAAAAGAGACCTTCAACACGAGCGTCGCGTCGCCATCTACGCTAAAATTCGGTCCAACTGACGGCGATGCTCATGGCGTTGGTTCCGGCGACGTTCTTCTGAAGCACGACGAGAAACCGGCCTCCGGGCGGAATAATAAGCCGGCCGTTCTCGTCATTGACCGGCGTGCCGGTCGTTTGGATAGACACGGACAGCGTGGCGCCGCCCGTAACCGGAAGCGCGGTCGACGTGCTGAAGCTCGGGATCATTTGACTGACGTCCGAGAAGCCGAAGTTGCCGTTAAAAGCGCTCAAGGCGACCCCGCCGTTCAGCGTGCCGTTGCGCACATAATACAAGGTCGAATTGACCAGTCCGCCTCCCTGCACGCGCACGATGCGCACCGCGCGGTTCGCCGTCGTCGGATTCGATACCTGGAGGACGAGGAAACCGTTGGGACCGACGTTCTGCAGGTTGGTCGTCGCGTAGTATAACACGCCTTCGTTCGAGCCGGTCTCGGCCGCTCCCGCGACGGTCAGCGGATGGTTGATATTGCCGAACGCGCCGAAATTAGGCATGCAGCCACCTCCCTGTCCCTGTTATCGGGCCAATCCGCGCCTACACCGCGGCATGCGTATGGGCAAGGAACGTCGTCAGCACGGCTCTCCACTTGGCGCGCCATTCGTCTTCGCCGAAGGCAAGGGCGGTCTCTCTTGCTCGTGCCCCCATGCGGAGGCGCAGATCAGCATCTTCGATCAGCCGGCCGATCGCGTCGGCCAGCTCCTGCTCGCCCGGATGGACGAGCAGCCCATTGTAACCGTTCAAGATCAAGTCGTTCAGACCGCCCACCTGGCTCGCCACGACGGGGATGCCGCAGCTTAGCGCTTCGAGGCAGGCGTACGACGTCCCTTCGGAGAATACGCTCGGAATGACCGCGATATCCGCCCGCCGATAGGCTTCCGCGACTTGGCCGAACGGATACACCCGGTGCAGCAGCCGGTCCTGCTCCGGATGCCGATCCAGCCAGATTCGAAACGCCTCGCACAGCGGATCGCCGCCAATCGTCTCGCCCGCGAATTCGATCACTGCCTGCGGATAGGCATCCAGCAGCCGATCGGCCGCCAGCATCATCGGCACGATCCCGCGTTCTACGCTGATCCGCCGCGGGAACAAGACGCGCAGCTCGCCGTAATTCGCTCGCTCCCCGGCAGGCGCGAAGATATCCGTATCCACGGCGTTCGGTATAAGTCGCACCTTCTCACGATCGTCGTACCGGCACGCGGAGCGGCAGTAGGTGAGAAAGTGGGAATCCACCGTCACGATCATCGTAAGCTCGCTGAGCGCATGTTGGATCGCCTGGCGTACCGCTTCCTTCGGTGCTCCGTCAATGCGCGGTTCATCCCAATTGATCCCATGGCAGATGCCTAAGCTTCCCGGCCGGTAGTCCAGCATCGTCCACATTTGGCTGGAGTAGATTAACCGGCCTTCCGCCTCTCGGCTCATGCGCCCGAACGTCTCGCGAACGGAGTGCGTGCACGCGTAACCTTTGACCCGAATGCCCTCCACCGCACGGTCGAAATCGCCCTGGAAGGACAATTGGTGCACTTCCGGTTCCGCGCCCATCTCGCGAATGACGCCGCACAGATTGAAAATGTACCGTTCCAAACCGCCTCCGAAAATCCGGTCTAACCGGCCGTTGTACGCATCGGCGAAGCTGTGGGTCAATATGCCGACCTTGCTCACCGTTCCTCCTCCTTCCATTCGACCAGACGCGGATTCGGATCCAGAATCGACGCATACTGAGCGGCATTGCCCAGCGTGCCGTCGGGATCGTGCGCGAGATAGCGGTCATATTTGCCGCGCCTCTCCGCTTCGTCGCCCGCCCAGCCGTAATGCTTGATTCGGATGTCGGACAAATAACCGGGAAGCGCGCCGTACGTCATGGGGATGCGGGGAACATGGTGGCCGCGCGAAGGGTAGAAATAATAATACCCCGGCAAATACCGGACGAGCGCCGCGGTATGGCGATGGTGCAGGCGCCACAGGTCGTCTTCGCGGTAATGGGTCGTGCCGCCCCAAAAGTCGTACATGCGAAATCCGACCCAATCGTAGCGATCCTGATCGACAAGCGCTCGGGCTTCGGCTTTCATCCGGTCTTCGAACACTTCGTCCGCGTCGACGGCAAGCAGCCAACCCGGACCGTCCGCGCAGGCCGCCTTCCACAACCGCGCCTTCAGCTCCGATTCCCGTCCGAAATGCGATTCCGTCATCTCCACGATCCGCGCGACCTTCGGGAAGGACCGGCACAGCTTCACCGTATCGTCGGTGCTGGCATCGTCGACGATGACGATATCGTCCACGACATCCGACAGCTCGCGGAGGACAAGCTCCAAATAACGGTCCGCTTCATTGCGCACCTGCATGAAGGCGCGTATCCGATTGCCGGCGCCGCGTCGTATATTGTTCAACGGTCTTTCCCCCCTCCCTACATACGCCTTCATGAGACGAGTACGCCGTCCGACGCTTGCAGACGGGCAAGCTCCCTGTCGATGTCCGCCAGCTCCAGCAGGTCCCGATAGGAGCCGGTATGCGCCGCCGCTCGCCAGAACGAACGCATCGCGCCTCTCCGATCGCCTTCCAGCAAGGCGAGCTGTCCGAGCAGAAGTTCCCGTTCCGCAAAATCCCGCCAATTCGCGGCTTCAATCGGAGCCGCTCCGTAAGTCCCGATCGCCGCCCGGAGATCGCCTGACAATACGGCGGCCGATCGAAGCTGCCGCCGCGCATCCGGATGGCCGCTAGCCGCAAGCAGCCTTCTGGCCGTACGCGCATCGCCGACATGCAGCAGAAGCTCGCCAATGGCCAAAGCCCTCTCTCCTTGCCCATATAGCGCCAGCAACCGTTCATAACGGGCTCGGTCTTCCTCGGTCGTGCAAGTAATGCCATACGCGTCGAGCGCCTTCTCCAGATCGCCGCTCCGCAGCCGGATCGCCGCCAAGAATCGGAATCGCGTAGCAAGCGCGTCCGGCTTGGCCGCCAGCAGACAAGCCGCATAGCATTGCTGCAGGCTGGCCGCCGCTTCGTCCGTTTCGCCCAGTAAATACCGATAGAACGACTGTAGGTACCAGACGAGTTCCTGCGAATCGCCGAGTGCCGACAACCGCTCATAGTATCGGAGCTGCTCATCCCACTGACGACGCATGACGAAGTCGATCGCCTTTCCTAAGCGGCACAGCGCCATTGCCTCCAGCAGAGCTTCTCCGTCTCGAGACGGCCACGATGCGTCCGTCGATTCCCGCGGCGAGCCGATGACCAGCACCGCTTCATACTGAAACAGCAACTCCGTATAGACGCGCTCGGAATCGGTTATGATCAAGGCCGCCGCGGCCTTCAGCCTCTTGGCGTGCTCGTTCCATCGAGAGGACGCCCCCTCCGGCGCCTCTGCATGCAGCGCGACCACGATCGGATAGCGGAAGATCGGGACGACGGTAGGCGCAAACGGATGCGCGACGAATGCGGCGCACTCCTCGCTTGTCAATTCCGCCGCTTCGCGGTAGCTAATGATCCGGACGTTGTCCGCCCCGCCGCTCCCTCCGGCCGGATAAGCCGCATAGACGGCGCCGTGCGAGGCTAGCCAATCCGCCAAATGCCGGTAAGCGAACGATTCCCAAGGTCGATCGGGAAAAAACACGATATTCATGCGGATCGCAAGCCTCCTTCTCCCTGTCCGTTCGCCTTTCAGGGTCCTCTCTAAATATATCGGCGGATCTGGAAAAACATGACGTAATAAGCAAAACAGGCATGCTACCCAGTAAGGGCAACATGCCAGCACGCGTTCGATTATAGATGTGATGAATTGTCGACCTTTGAACGCGCATTTAAAGAATGACGCCGTCCTTGAAAATCGCGATCTCGCGAAAACCGTTGCGTTCGTTATGCGTCTTGTACGTGCCGGAGGCAAGATCAAGCAGCTGCGTCCACAACTCATCCGTCATCTCGGACATCGCCTTGTCCTCTAACAGCCGTCCCGCGTTGTAATCGATCCAATTCTTCTTGTGGAGCGCCAGATCCGAATTGGTCGCAATCTTCACCGTCGGCACCGGACCGCCGAACGGCGTGCCGCGTCCGGTCGTGAACAGAACGGCATGCGCGCCCGAAGCCGCCAGCGCCGTGACGGAGACCAGATCGTTCCCCGGCGCTTCGAGCAGCTGAAGACCAGTCCCCCGCGTCCGTTGGCCGTAAGGCACGACGCCGCGGACGATCGCGCGGCCGCCCTTCTGCGTGCAGCCAAGCGATTTCTCTTCCAGCGTGCTGATGCCGCCCGCCTTGTTCCCTGGCGACGGGTTCTCGTAGATTTCCTGACCATGCCGGACGAAATAGTGCTTGAAGTCGTTGATGAGCGCCACGATCTCGCGGAATACCGTCTCGTCCGCCGCGCGGTTCATCAGAATCGTCTCCGCCCCGAACATCTCCGGCACCTCGGTCAGAATCGCCGTGCCCCCGGCCGCCGTCAGCCGGTCGGCGATCGTGCCGACGAGCGGATTAGCCGTAATGCCGGAGAATCCGTCCGATCCGCCGCATTTCAGACCCAGCTTCAATCGGGACACCGGAACCGGCTCCCGCTCGAACGCGCCGGCATACGCGATGAGCTCATCGATCAACGCCAGGCCTTGCTCCAGCTCGTCCTCTTCCTCCTGCGCGCTCATGAATTTCACGCGGCGCGGATCATAGTCGCCGATCGCCTCCTGGAACAAGGCGATGCCGTTGTTCTCGCAGCCGAGACCCACGACGAGCACGCCGGCCGCGTTCGGATGGTTCACCAACGAGGCGAGCAGCCGCTGCGTGTACTTCAGATCGTCGCCGAGCTGCGAGCAGCCGAACGGATGGGCGAAATGAAACACGCCGTCCACCGGCGCTTCGGCTCTGGCATCGCCGCGCTTGGCTAGAATCTCGCACGTCTTGTTAATGCAGCCGACCGTATTGATGATCCATATCTCGTTGCGGATGCCAACCTCGCCGTTCGGACGCACATAGCCTTGGAAAGTCGCGACCGGCTCCGACGGGACCTTCGCCTCGTCCGGCACCGGTTCGTAGTTGTAGTCGAGAATAGCGCCAAGCCCCGTCTTCAAGTTATGCGTATGCACCCATGCGCCGGGCTCGATGTCCGACTTGGCTTTCCCGATGGAGTAACCGAATTTGAAGACGTCCGCGCCTTCGGCAACGGGTCCGGTCAGCACCTTGTGGCCTTTGGGAATATCTTCTCTGACGGCTAGGATCGCGCCATTCTCCAGCTGAAGCCGTTCGCCGGCCGCGAGCGGCCGCAGCGCGATGACGACTTGGTCCCGTTCGGACAACCGCACCCAATCAGACATCGCGTCCACCTCGCTCCATGCGCTCGATCTCGCGTGTAACCGATTGGTTCAAGTCTTGCCAGACGGACATATCCGTCCCCCACAGCTCGGCGTCCGCCAGCAGCCCGCTCACGACGTCGCCAAGCTCCCGCTGCTCCGAACTTTGCCGCACCCAATGCCCCGCCAGCCGCTCCAGAACTCGCGCGTCGTCGCGCACGGCATACGGCAAGCCTTCTAACGATGTTCCCGCATAGGTACCGTCCGCCTGCTTCTCGATCTTGTAATAACGGAGCAAGCCGGCCAAGCTTAACGCAAGTCCTATCGGAACCAACTTGCCGGACTCGCCGTAGCTGCGGATCGATGGCAGCAAGCGCGCGTTGAATTTGCTGATCGAATTCATCGCGATATCCGCCAGCCGGTGTCGAATATACGGGTTGCCGAACCGGTCGAACACGCTAGCCGCATAACCGCGCAGCTCCTCGGCGTCGTAAGGGAGGGACGGCACGATCTCCTCCAGCACCGTCCTCCGCACCTCCGCGCCGAGCACGGGATGTTCCAGCAGCTCACGGACATGCTCCACGCCATGCAAAATGCCGATCGGCGACATCCAGGTGTGGGCGCCGTTCAGAATCCGAACTTTCCGCTGCTGATAGGGCTTCAAATCGTCCGTCCAGTGGACGTTCAGCCCCGCCTTGCGAAGCGGCAACAGCGCCTCCATCTCCGGTTCGGCCTCGATCGCCCACAGATGGTACGGCTCCGCGGTGCACAACATGGCATCCCGGTATCCCCACTCGGCGAACCAAGCTTCGGCTCGAGCTTCTTCCGGGTATCCGGTCACGATGCGGTCGACCAACGAATTCAAAAACCGGTTATGTTCCGCTACCCACGTCTTGAACGCTTCCGGGAAATTCCAGTCTTCGGCGTATCGCAGCACAACTTGCTTCAAGGCGTCGCCGTTGCGCTCGAGCAGCTCGCAAGGCAGTAGAACGAGCCCTTTGTCCGGAGCGCCTTGAAACGCTTGGAACCGTTCGTGCAGCAAGAAGGCGAGCTTGCCCGGATAGGAGAGAATCGGTCCGTCGGTTAATTCCTCCGGCCGGTAGACGATCCCAGCCTCCGTCGTGTTCGACACGACGACCTGCAGGTCGGCGCTAACGGCGATATCGCGCAGCCGCGCCCACTCCGAATACGGATCGAAGACGTGGGAGAATACCTGGATCGTCTCCTTGCGCGATACCGGCGCGCCGTTCTCGAGACCTTGCGTGACCAACGTGTAGAGGCCATCCTGCCGCGCCAGCTGGTCGATCTTCGCTTTGCCTTCCGGTCTGGGCTGCGTGACCGCGATGCTACCCGCGTATAACCCTTGCGCCCGGCAAGATTGGATCATCCAATCCACGAAGCCGCGCAGGAAATTGCCTTCGCCGATCTGCAGAATCGTCACCGGCGCGTTCTGGAGCGCTTCCAGCGCTTCGCGCTCCGCCAGGCCCAGCGTTCGTTCGCTTAACGTTTTCATCTTGACATTCCCCTTTGCAATCGCTTTCGTTAGATACTGTTTCCATTATAAATAATCAAATATCAGAATCATATTGCGCTGGATTGCATAATTGTACTGTATTTTGATATTGTGGAAGTAGAAATCGAAGGTGAAGGAGTTGGTCGCGCTGGAACCTTTCCGCAGACCTTTTTTCGGCGATCCGCTATTCCCTTTCCATATCATCTACCGGGCCTTGAAGCATCCGCAGCACGAGCTCCCCGACCATCTGCACGATCGCTACGAGCTGGTCTACGTTCATCGGGGCAGCGGCACGTTCTTCATCGACAAGACGCTCTACGACAAGAAGCCCGGCGACCTGTTCCTCATTCCCGGCAATACGGTTCATCGGGCGTTCCCGGAGGCGGCCGATCCGATCGTCTCGACGGCGGTCTTCTTCGCGCCCGCGCTTATGGAAGGCGGACCGTACGACGATGGACGGCCGCTGCTGCAAGGCTTCGATATCGCAAGGCGGCAAGGCCGACACCGGTTCTCGGTTCCGGAAGACCTCCGCCGAGCGATCGAGTCGGCCTTGGATACCATCCACGAGGAGCATGAGAGCCGCGAAGCCGGCTATCGCGCGGCTATTCGACTGGAGCTCGGGAGGCTGCTGCTGCTGCTTGGCCGATATTTGAACCAGCAGTTCGCGGACAGACCGGCCGACGGCGTGCATGTTCCTTCCTGGATCCGGAGCGCGCTGCATACGATCGACGCGGCGCCGGAACAACCTCACAGCTTGACCGCGTTCGCCGACGCGGCCGCGGTATCGGCGTCGCACTTCTCGCGGACGTTCAAGCAATTCACCGGCATGAACGTGACCGATTACGTCAACGCCAAGCGCATCATCCGGGCGAAGGAGCTATTGACCGGGACCGACGGCACGATCGCGGACATCGCGGAGCGGTGCGGGTTCGCGAGCATTCCCCATTTTCACCGGGTATTCAAGGCGCTGACGGACGTGACGCCTTCGTCGTACCGCAGAGGTCATGCCGCGGCCGACGATGCCGCTTCGCGTTAGCCCGCCGCCAAGGTAACCGGAAGGCGCCGTCTATAAGCGGCGGTACGCGTTTCATTCCCGAGACTTACAAGCTGATTAATCACGCGACGGCTAATCTTTTTTCGCAATGAAAAGGGGAACGATTGCCTCCCCGGCGATCGTTCCCCTCTTCGCTTACTTTCCTTTTTTCTTCAGTTCTTCCCGCATCTGCAGAGCCGGACCAACCTGTTTCGACATCACTTTAAGGTCCGCCACCATCTTCTTCATGCCTTTATTCTCCGACATGAACGTCAGCACGCGCGCCAGTTGCGATAGCTTCATCCGCTTCAACCTCCCGTTCCTTGGGCATCGACTGTCCCATTGGGGCAGATTATGCGAGAAGATAAGCGCCCGTCGCGGCGAACGCCTGCAATGTTAAAGACTATCTAAAGAGTGGAAAAACGGTTGTTTTTGTATCGTTCGCTACAGAAACTACATTTTCACCCGTGCTATGATACATACACCTCGTAACAAAACCCCCGAAATGGAGTGACACGTTTTGACCACCGAACATATTCACCAACGGCTTGCTTCCCTCAACGAAAGCACGCGCGACCTCGAATGCTGCGTGGAGCTGCTCTGCACGCTCCAGCGCAGCCGCGGCCCCGTCGTCGAGACGGTCCTCGCCATTAAGGCCGCCAAACCAAATCTGCATACGATGCTGAAACGACGGCTGATCAACAATCCCGGCCTATCGCTCGCGATGCAGCTCTAATCTCCCCGCTCGATCCTCCCGGAAACCCCCGCTTCACATACGATCCTTTCGCCTGCCTATCTTCTATACGACCAAGCGCTGCAGGCGCATGCCTGCGGCGCTTGTCGATCCACCCTCGCCACGTCTTTCTTTACTCCTCCTTGCGAAATTGAAGCTGCAGCTTGGCGGCGAGTTCTTCCGTGTCCGCCCAGCGGATCGGCCGCGCTTGCCCCGGCGGCACGCTTACGCCATCCGCCTGTTCCTTCCGCACCGTCCAGATGACCGGGATGCGATTGCCTTGCGCGAAGCCTGCCGCGTAGAACACGGACGGCGACTGTCCGGTTGCGTCCGCGATGGCGAATTTACAGCCGGCCAGCATCGTCGCCGCGTCCTCATCCCCTCTCCGCTGCTCTTCCCACGTGTTCAACATCGGCTGATAGCCGATGCTCGCAAGTCCCGGAAGAATGTCGTCGATCCACGCTTGGCGAAGCTGCTCGTCGCGGGGCAGCAGCACGGCGCACCTTTTGGCCCCCAGCTTCCCTTCGGCTTCGGCCGCCTTCGCCCATCCTTCCTCGGTCAGCTTAAGGGAAGAACCGCTCCGTTCGATCAAACCCTCTTGCCGCAAACAATCGATTATATAGATGAACTCCTGCAAATTAGGCGAATAGGTCAAGTTATACCGCTCCGTCAACCGGTGAATGAACACCGGCACGTTCGCGCCTTGCGCATTCCGGTACAAATAGCGAATCAGGCGAATCGCCTTCTCTTCGATCGAACCCGGCACGTCCGGCGACGTACGGATGGACGCGATCGTCTCCTCCGTTAACGCGACGGCTTCGTCGTATTCCGTACGTTCGCGGATGTAGCCCGACACGAGCGGGAATAATTCCGACTTCGCCCGAAACCCGGCTTCCTGGCCGGTCGCGTAGTAATCGTGCCGCAATCGGTACTGACCGCTTGGCGCGCAGAAGCAGTTCTCAAACAGCAGCTCCTCCCCTACCAACCTTGCCGGCACGATTTGTTCGCAAAATAAACAACGTTTCGTTTCCATCTCAATCGCTCCCCTCCTTAAGGAGGTTCGGGCGCAATGCCCGGTTCGAGGGGGTACGAAAGATTAAAAGATTATCATCAAAGCTGATTGGTTTGCGTTCACGGTCGTATGACCGGGAATGCAACATTCAGCCGAAGCTGATTGGTTTGCGTTCACGGTCGTATGACCGGGAATGCAGCATTCAGCCGAAGCTGATTGGTTTGCGTTCACGGTCGTATGACCGGGAATGCAGCATTCAGCGATAAAGTAATACAGCGAGTTTTTACGTGAAACCGCTAAACTCTCCTGTATTCAAAGGCAAAAAGGCCATTTCGGAGTCTCTCCGAGATGGCCTTCTTACGTTACGCCGCACGATGGGATGCTACTTCGCGACGTTCGTCACGGTCTGTCCCGCCGATCGCCGCTTGGATGCCGAACGTTCCGCCCGGTCCATCAGCTTGTCCACCGCCATGACCGTGAACGCCCCCAATGCCAATCCGCCGATGACATCCAGCACCCAATGGATCGTGAGGTATAGCGTCGAGTAGATCACGAGCGAACAGTACGAAACCATGATCCACTTATACAGCCTTCCCCGTTCGCGAAGCGCCAGCAGCAGCACGGCGAACGACACGGACGTATGCATGCTCGGGAAGCAATTGCGCACGGTGCTCAGCAGTTCGGCGCCCGCCAAATTCCGCGCCATGCCGTCCGGCTCGCCGAGAACGAACCAAACCTCGTTCAGCAGAATCGTCATGTAGAACGGCACGATGAACGGAAGCTGCAGCATATGGCTCGACAGCGTGTAACGGATCATTTTCAGCGCGTCCTTCGCCAGGAAGCTTCGCAGCAGCGCGGCGCCCCACGCCATAATGAAGCCGTAATCATAGATCCAGCGCATGAACCACGTGAAGCTTTCCGGCTGCACGATCCGGAAAATCGCGCCGTCGTTGAACGGCATCGCCCGGAATGCGTCGTCCCAATGCCACAGATGCCCGCCGTCCAACCAATGAGCTACGAACCAGTACCAGAACGGAGCCGCATATTGAAACAGCAGACCGATCACGATTAGAAGCGGCAGACCGAGCGGCAGGAACCGCCTCCAGGTCATCTCGTTCCGGTCTTCGCGGTAATCCGAGACGACCGCCGCCAGAAACGCGATATTCATCATCCAGTAGATTGTCTTGGTGTCCAGCTCATTCAACCCCGCAGTTCGTTTCGACTCTATACGCGCATTCCGATTTTATCACGGATTCGCACGGATCGGGGAGAGGAATACACGAAATGCGTCTACTCCGCCGCGATCCCCTGCACGAGCTGATTCGCCTGCTGCGCGGGGAACGGCTGGACGCGAATCACAACCTCGATCAGCTTGCCGCTGTACGGGAACGGCGCTTCGTAATCGAGCCCGACCGCGGTCTGCGCATTATGGCCAACCGTGAACGAGCCTGCTCCGTTGGAGCTGTTCGAGGTAACCACGTCGCCGCTTCCGATCGGCTCTCCGTTCAAGAACAAGCGTACATTCCCCCGTCCTGCGCCGGTCGGGACGAATTCGTAGGTCAGCTTCACGCGTCCGGCCGGCAGCTCCCGGTTCGAGACGATCGTATAATGCCGGTCTCCGAAATAATTGTAGTGATAGACAAGCTGATTATGCCTGATATAGAGCGCGTATCCGCCAAACCGGTTGCCATCCGCGACGAGCACGCCCTCTTCCAACACGTCGTCACGCTCGAGAATCGCTTCGATCGTATGCGGATGGTTGTTCAAAATCGGAATATCCGTCGTGTGAAGCGCGAGCGACGAAGGAACGAAGCGGTATTCGATCGCACCGCCATCCGACGCCGTAGCATGCGGACCAAGCGGTCTGCCTTTCACGATGTCGAACGCCCGCTCCATCATCGCCCGCCCGTCGATCGGCAGCACGCCGTATTTCCCGGCTTCCGTCCACCAGCGCTCGACCAGGTCGCGCACCTTCTCCGGGTACTGGCCGGCTAAGTTCCGGTTCTCGGCGAAATCCTCCTCTTCGTGGTAAAGCTCCCATGCGTCCGCCTCGAACGGCGTGCCCGGCACGTGATTGGTGACGGCCTTCCAGCCTTGATGCCAGATCGCGCGATGGCCGAGCATCTCGTAATATTGCGTTCGCTTGCGGGTCGGGGCATCGGCATCGTCGAACGTGTACGCCAAGCTGACGCCGTGCAGGGGCAGCTGCGGGACTCCGCCGATTTCGCGCGGCGCGTCCACGCCGATCAATTCCAGCACCGTCGGCACGATATCCGCCACGTGATGGTACTGGGAGCGAATGCCGTTCTCGGCTTTGATGCGGCGCGGATAATGGATCAGAAGCGGATCTTTCACGCCGCCCGCGTGCACCCACGTTTTGTACCATTTCAACGGCGTATTTCCCGCGCTTGCCCATCCAAGCGGATAGTGGTTGTAGGTCGTCGGTCCGCCGATCTCGTCGATCCGCTTGATCTCCTCGTCGACTACCGTCGGCACGCCATAGAAGCCTTTATGCTCGTTCAGCGAGCCGTTCGGTCCGCCCTCCGGACTGGCCCCGTTGTCGGAGATGAGCACGATGATCGTATCGTCTAATTGGCCCAGCTCGCCCAACGTGTCCACCAGCCGTCCGATATGATGGTCCGTATGCTCCAGGAACCCGGCGAACGCCTCCTGCAGGCGGGCATAGAACTTCTTCTCGTTAGCGCTAAGAGAGTCCCACGGCTGCACGAGCGGATTGCGCGGCGGCAGTTCCGTCTGCGGCGGAACGACGCCAAGCTCTTTCTGGCGCTCGAACCACTCCTCGCGCACGATGTCCCATCCTTGATCGAATTTCCCTTTATAGTTATCGATGAATTCGCTCGGCGCCTGATGCGGGGCATGCGTCGCGCCATAAGCAAGATAAAGGAAGAACGGCTTGTCCGGCGCAGCCGCTTTCTGCTCCCGCACGTATTCGATGGCGCGGTCCGTCAGGTCCTCGCTCAAATGATAGCCCTGTTCTGGCTTCTTCGGCGCCGCGACCGCGCGGTTGTACTCGACCAGCTCCGGATAATATTGATCGGTCTCGCCGTTCAGGAAGCCGTAGTAATGTTCGAATCCGCGTCCCGTCGGCCAGTTGTCGAACGGACCCGCGTACGATTGCTCCGAGCCCGGCACGAGATGCCACTTGCCGATCGCCGCCGTATTGTAGCCCTGCTCCTTCAAGATTTCCGCGATCGTCCCGGTCTCCTTGCTTATCGAACCGCGCGTGTTCGGGAAACCGTTGTGAAACTCCGCGATCATGCCAACGCCGGCCGCGTGCGAATTGCGTCCGGTTAAGAGCGACGCCCGGGTTGGCGAGCACATCGAGTTCGTATGGAAATTCGTATAGCGGAGTCCACCGCCGGCCAGACGGTCCAAATTCGGCGTCGCGATCGTAGAGCCGTAGCTGCCAAGATGCGCGAACCCGGTATCGTCGAGCACGATGAAGACGACATTCGGCGCGCTCTCCGGCGCCTTCGGCCCGTTCGACCAATCCGGTACCGATTCTTGCACGGTGCGTCCGATGACGCCTTGGAAAGCTGGGGATACTGGCTGTTTGGTTGACATGGATTGCCTCCTCGAAATAGTTGTCTTTACTCACCGGTTTAATCGGATTAACGACGGCGAACAAGCGTCGGAGCCCATAAAAAAAGACTCACGCGCACGGCCGCGAGCGGCAGCGGTGAATCTCTGGAGGTCCAGTCAATTCGGCTATTGCGCACAACCTGAACCGGGCGTCAGTTAGTGCTTTGTTCCAGATGTTACCACCATGCCGGAATCCGTGTCAACCTCGAATTTTCAAGCCGTTCAATCGGTCCCTATGTACGTTTTGAAGCCCGTCCATTCATTTAAGCTGCATTTAAGTTACCGGGCCTATTGTGTACCTATCGACAGAATGACTTGCGAGGAGAGATTACGATGAACAATCCAAATAGAAAACCGAAACGAAAGCTGGCGATCGGCCTCACCGTCTCCGTCCTAACGGTCGGCGGCATCCTCTACGGACTTGCGGACCGCTATCTCATCGAGCATGTGGAAGTGGTCGTCGCTCAGCCGACGGTGACGGCCGCCAGCACGACCGTGGCCGCCAACACCGACGCGACCGGCTCAACGGCGCAAACTGCGGCAACGACGACCTCGAAGGCGGACGCGGAGCAATCAACCGCCGCAACCGCAGACGATTGGAACTACACCAGCGACAATATGAGCATCGCCATCCAGAAGGTCGAGACCGGTTCGGGCGAGGACAAGATTACCTACTACGTCGCCGAAGTGCAGCTCAAGAGCGCGGCCAATCTGCTGACCGCATTCGCGGATAACGCGTTCGGTCGCAACATTATCGCCAATACGTCCGACATCGCCTCTGCGAACAACGCCATTTTCGCCATAAACGGCGACTACTATGGCTTTCGCGACAACGGCGTCATCATCCGCAACGGCACCTTATACCGCGATGAACCCGCCCGCATCGGGTTGGCGATGTACAGCGACGGCACGATGGCTTCCTATAACGAAGAAGACATTTCGGCCGAGGAGCTGCTGGCGGAAGGCGTCACGAATACGTTCTCGTTCGGTCCGGTCCTCGTGCAGGATGGCGCGGTCGCGACGAATCTGGACGACGTGAAGATCGACAACAACTTCGGCAATCGCTCCATCGACGGCGCCAATCCGCGGACGGGCGTCGGCATCATCTCGCCGAACCACTACGCGTTCGTCGTAGTCGACGGACGCCAAGCGAATTACAGCCGGGGCATGACGTTGAACGAATTCGCGCAGCTGTTCGAAGATTTGGGCGCGACGGAAGCCTACAATCTCGACGGCGGCGGCTCGTCCACGATGTATTTCAACGGACGCGTCGTGAACAGCCCGGGAAGACAAGGCGAGGAACGCGGCGTCAGCGATATTATTTATCTTGCCGAATAGCCGGCGAATGACCATCATAAAGGAGACCGATCACCATGACCATTTTGATACCCGCTTATGAACCGGACCAACGACTTCTGACCCTCGTCGACCATTTGAAAGAAACCTGCTGGCATCGCATCGTTCTCGTGGACGACGGTAGCGGACCCGTTTACGCCCACATTTTCGATGCGGCTCGCGACGCCGGCTGCACCGTGCTCACGCACAACGTCAACCGCGGCAAAGGCAGAGCGCTGAAGACCGGCTTCGGCTATTTGAAGGAGATCGGCGAAACCGAGGGCGTCATCTGCGCGGACAGCGACGGGCAACATTTGCCTGCGGATATTATGCGGATCGCCGACGTTCTGGCGAGCCAGCGCAGCGGCATCGTGCTCGGCTGCCGCCATTTTACCGGCAAGGTGCCGTTGCGCAGCCGGTTCGGCAACAGCACGACCCGCCTCGTCTACGCGCTGACGACCGGCAACCGCATCCAGGACACCCAGACCGGATTACGCGGATTTCCGGCATCCATGCTGGATTGGCTGTGCGAGCTCCCGGGCGAGCGTTTCGAATACGAAATGAACATGCTGCTGAAAGCGCAGGAGGACGGTTACCCGATGCGCGAGGTGACGATCGATACCGTTTATTTGGAGAACAACAAGTCGTCGCATTTCCGCCCGATCGCCGATTCCGCGAAAGTATACGCGCCAATTTTGAAATTCTGCTCGTCTTCGCTCATGTCCGCCCTGCTCGATTTCGGTCTGCTCATGCTGCTTCAGCTATTAACCGGCAAGCTTCTGTTCTCGGTCATCGGCGCCCGGACGGCCAGCTCGATCTTCAACTACTCGATGAATCGCCGGTTCGTCTTCGACAAGAACAAGAAGTCGGCGGTCTTCGCTTCAATGCCGAAATATTTCG
Organism: Paenibacillus methanolicus; assembly: GCF_008124765.1. Classification (GTDB taxonomy): domain Bacteria; phylum Bacillota; class Bacilli; order Paenibacillales; family Paenibacillaceae; genus Paenibacillus_Z; species Paenibacillus_Z methanolicus. The sequence goes on from NZ_VNHS01000003.1 coordinate 28,947, forward strand.
CGCTCGTCGTGCTCATCATGGTGCTCAACTATGGCTTGATGCATCTATTCCACGAGAGCTGGGGCATCCCGCTCGCTATCGCGAAACTGTTAACCGAAGGCGCTTTGTTCTTGTTCAGCTACTGGTCGCAGCGCAAGTTCGTCTTCGCGGCTCCGAAAGAAACAGCCGGCAAAACTTGCTCGGGCACTATAGAACGCGTGAAGCATGTATAGAAGAACGAGAACAACGAGGCTATTCCGTCCGTTCATGGATTGACGCGGAGTAGTCTCTTTGGGATGTCAACGCGCGCGCTTGCTTGACATTACGGGTATTGTTCGTATACATTTGTATACATAACTGATTCGTATACAAACGTATACACTTCATCAAGGAGGAATCGGCATGCGAGAAGGAAGACACGGGCATCACCACGGCGGTCATGGGCATCGCGGACACGGAGAAGGCAAAGGCGGCCGCGGACATGGCGAGCACCGGCATATGAAGAGCGCTCAGACGTTCCGACGCGGCCGGGCGGTCGCGTTCCTGGATAAGCTCCAGCTGCGCCGCGCCACGCTGTCGCAGCAGCTGCAGCAGCCGGAGTTCGAGGCGATCAAGACGGTCATCAGCGGCGAATTGAAAGCCGTCGACGCGATCATTCAAGAGTTCATTCATACGTTCGAGCTGCATGAAGGACAGGACGAAGCCGAGGGCGAGGCCATCGAGGCCGTATTCGAAAGCGAGGCGAACGAAGATGGCGACGCCAATCATGAAGACCATTCAATCCCGCCGAACGATTAAGCAGTTCGACGACCGTCCGATCCAGGAACGCCAATGGACAGCTTGGCTGGAAGCGGCCAGCTACGCCCCGAACCACCGCATGAACGAACCATGGGAATTACTCGTAATTGGACCCGAGACGCGCGCGAATCTTCGCCACAAAACGGATTTCGGCGGCGCGCCCGTCGTGCTCGCCTTGCTCTCCAAGCCGGCCGCCACGACGTCCGAGCGCGACGAGAACGTCATGGCCGTCTCCTGCTTCGCCCAGAACTTCCTGCTGGCCGCCCATGAAGCGGGCGTCGGCGCCTATTGGGCCTCCATGGGCGCGCTGCCGCACAACCGCGCGATTCTCGGCGTCCAGGAAGGCTACGACGTCATCGGCATTTTCGGGATCGGTTATCCGAAGGACATCCCCGCGGCGAAGCCGAGAACGCCGATCGCAACGAAAATATCGCGGTTGCCTTAAGTTCGACGCAGGGAGTATGCCGTCAAGCAAACCAATAAAAGTCCGACCCGCTTTCCCTTCGGCTGGGAAAACGGGTCGGACTTCCTTGCTTTTGCCGTAAGCTCCCCCTCTACCAAGCGAAGATACTTTTTCTTCTGCCGTTCGGCCCGAAAAGCGCACTATAACACGATATCGATGAAATAATGATTGAGGTCATACAAGTTGTTCAACTCGCGGCCGGAGTAAGCGCGAGCGAATTCAAACCAAAACTCTTCCAATACTCCACCTTCATAACGCTCGAACCCGTTGGATCAACGGATAAACCGCTTCGTATTCGCCGCCTTCCAAATTCACCAGAATCAACTCCAGCGTCTCCGAGATGCGCTCCAAGATCCCAAACTAATCTCTCGTTCTGCGTGGTCTTCCCAATACTTCTCCCACTCCCCGACCGCCCAGCCATTATTGGTCACCGGGTCTCAATGTGATTTGCAATCCCATGGCAACCCTCAGCAATGGCATTTCAGACCGTCACCCAACGTTAGCTTTGTCCGCAAGGACAAAAGCGTGCCCCGCTCGAAATCATCCGCCATCCACCACCCCTGCGAGCCAGCACGAAAAAGGGAGTCCAGAGGGCGAAGTCCTTTGGAGCCCCCTCGGCGGAGGGGGTTTGGGGGAGCGATTTTTAAACGCAATAAAGCGGCCCCCTAAAGGAAGCCGCTTTATACCCTTTATCAGTTGGTCTGATCGCCAACCGGCATATCCGCCGGGGGCGTGCCGCCGTTCGGCATATCCGTCGGCGGTGTGCCCCGCTTGCCGCCGCCTCCGCCCATGCCGCGTCCGCCGCCAAAGCCGCTTGGCGCGGTCGTAACGCCGGATTCGTTCACGTACGTGACCTTCTCGCCCATCTCGAACGCAACGACCTTCGTGCTGCCGCTAACCGTGCCGTCTTCGTAAAGGCCATCGGTCGCGCTGCCGCTGGACGTGCCGCCTGTAGAGATCGTGTAGGATTCGCCGCTAGCGAGCGCCGCCGAGGAGAACACGAAGCTGCCGAACGTCTTCGTCGGCTGGAACGCCGCGATCGTCTTGCCTGCGCTATCCGTTACCGTTACGAGGGTGCCGGCCGTCAGGGTGCTCGGAAACGTCATCATCAACGCGAGCTGCTTCGACGTATCGGAAGGCGCTTGGGCCATGCCCGCGCTGCCGGCTGCCGCGAGCGTGCCGCCGGATTGCGCGAACGTGCCGTTGTAATCGAGCGGCGCGTTGCCGTTCATCGTCGGACCGTTCACGACCGCCGTGCCGCCCGACATGACGACATTGCCGTTCGAGTCGAGGCCGTCGCCTTCGGAATCGACGAAGATATAGCCGCCGCTAATATCGAGCACGCCGCCAGTGGAGGCGAACATGTCGCCGCCCGCCGCGCCGGAACCGTCGTTGCCGCCGCCTACGTTCACGCCGTCGTCGCTTGCCGTCACGTGAATTTCGCCGCCGGAGACGGCGATGCTCGCGCTTTCGATGCCTTCATAACTCTTGGTGACCGCGATCGTGCCGCTCGAGATCGCGAGCGCCGTATCGGCATGTATTCCGTCGTCGCCCGAGGCAATACTATACTGACCGCCGAAGATGGCGATGTTGGCGTTACTATGGATCGCGTCGTCGGCCGCGTCGATGGTGAAGCTGCCGCCCGCGATCGCCACGTTGGCCGTGCCTTTCAGCCCTTTCGCGCTCGCGGACTCGGTTTCTTCCGTCGCCGCCGTCGTAGTAGTTTCCGTCTGCATTTGCGCTTGATCGCGGAAGCCAGGTCCGCCGAATTGCTCTTCATGCGTCTTCGTCGATTTCGTATTGCCGCCGCCCGAGACGATCTCGAACGTGCCGTCCGCGATCAGAATGGAGGACGCTGCTTGGATGCCGTCATTCTCCGACGTGATATGGAACGTGCCGCCCGTTATCGCGACGTATCCTTTGTCCGCGTCGGTATCGTTCGTCGTCTTCATGCCGTCGCCGCCGGCTGCCACGATCAGGGAGCCATCTTTCACCGCGACCAGATCTTTGCCGACGATAGCGTCGTCGCTCGCGTTGACCGTAATCGTACCGCTCATGATTTTCAGGTCGTCTTTGCTCGTGATGCCATCTTTCGCATTCCCCGTTACCGTAAGCTTACCTGTACCGTTGATCGTGACATCGCCTTTGCTGTACAACGCCGCTGTCGGCGCTTCTTCGGACGTATCCGCATAGGTTGCGCCGTCGGTCAAGCTGTTATCCGTGCCCTCTTGCAGCGTGATAATCGCCTTGCCGGCTTCCTTCACATGGACGGCCGGACCGTCGTTATTCGTAATGTTCGCGCCGTTCAACACGAGATGCACGTTCGCATCCCCCGGCGCATCGATCACCAATTGACCGTCCGCGATCGTCCCGCTGACGACGTACGTGCCGGCGGTGCTGATCGTGACGACGCCGCCTTCGGCCTTCGCTCCGCTGCCCGTAACCGTTGCGGCCGAACCGCTGAACGCGACGGTCGTCGCGCTATCCGCGCTCCACGCAATCAGTGAGTCATTCTCGTTGAAATCCGCCTGGTCGGCGGCGCTGGCGCTCGCCAATTCCACCGCGGAAGCGGCACCCGCCGTCTGTTCCGCGGTTGCCGTCATGGCGGCAGTGGAATTGGTCGTCGCGGCCGTTTTACTCGCCGTATTCGCAGCATTGGAGCTGCAACCGGCGGCCAGCATGGCACCTAACAGCAGGATGGACAGCATTTTCATGGTATGGGAACGTTTCATATCGAATCAGCCTCTCTTTTTTTGTTTGCGAGTTCAACAAGTCGGCCATTCAAGAACAACCTTCTTAATATTCCTGCACGGCTGCAGGGCTCATCGTCAGCGTAATATCCAGGTTGCCGTTGCGGGTGCGGACGGCGTCGAGCAATTCCTTTTGATTCAAATCGGGTTTGAGTTTCACGGCGTAGACCACTTCGTACAGACTGCCAAGTTCCGTCGTTCGTACCTTCTTGAGCTCGTACTCCACGCCGAATTTGCGGAAGATTTCGTCGAACGCTTCTTCGTAACCGAGGCTTTCCGGAATCGTCACTTTGAGCGTTTTGACCGCGTCTTTGTTCGTGCCGAATTTCATCGCCTTCAGTACTAACATCAGCATGCACAGCAGAACCGTGAACAGTACCGCGTAACCGTAAGCGCCGACGCCGCAAGCAAGGCCGGCCGCCATCGAGAACAGCACGTACGAAATGTCTTTCGAATCGCCCGGCGCGCTGCGGAACCGGATGATCGAGAAGGCGCCGGCAAGACTAAAGGCGCGGGCGATGTTGCTGCCAATTAGCAGAATGATGATCGCGACGATCGTCGGCAGCACCATCATCGTCAGCGTGAAGCTCGGCGAATGGGCGGTCTGCGTCTTCATGTAAGTCCAGCTGATGACGCCGCCGAGCAGGATGGCGATGGCAAAGGTCAATAATGCGTGAGTAAACGTCAACTCTGTGGCAGTCGTGCTGGATGCGAAAATGGATTCTAACATGGTACGATACGCTCCTCTTCAGATGTCATATGGGATGATGTCAAAATTTCAGGTGCCAGGAATGCTGGCGTATACTTGTCCGTCGCCGCAATTTCCGCATCCGCGTGGATAAGGTGCGCGTGGCGAATCGATTTTTTGTACTCGTTGCCGTATTTCGAGAAGCTCGTCCGGTACATTTGGTGCTCGTCGAGCAGCTTAGCCAACCAGACCGGAACCGTCTTCTCCGCCTTGACCTCCATCAGCCACTGTCCCCGTTCCATCAGCTGCTCGCCGTGGTCGCCAAGCTCGAGCCCCAGATCATGCCGCCTCGACCGAATGTTCGTGTCGAAAGTAATCCGCAAATCCCGATTGCCCTTACAGAACATCGCGATCCGGTCGTAAGCCAGATACGTCATCGGCTTCAGCTCATACCGCGACAGGAAGTATTCGATCTCCGCGATCACTTGCCGGTTCATCCCATCCCGGAACGCGGGCGGCTTGCCCGTCCGGACGAATTCGTACGCTTCGTGCAGCTTCAGCGCCGTCCGCCGCTTGTTGACGAGACCGAACACCTTCTTCTTCAGTTCCAAGTACACTTTCGCGTCCCCTGCCGGCACCCCGTAAGCTCGAACCCGCAGCTTCTCCCTGTATTTCGGTTTTGCGAGGCTATTCCGAATAAGCGAATGATGCTCGGTGTCATAGTACAGGTTGCTGATGGAGTAGAACTGGTCGTTTTTGTTGTACGCATCGAGCTCCACGTAGTCCATCAATCGGTCATGCAGCTTATGAAAGGCTTTCGTGTCCATCAAATATTTGTTCTCGTATCGGTTAAATACTTCGATCGCCATCGTTCAGCGCCCCTTTCGTTCCTTGCTGCCGGCGTAAGCGCCGTCCTGCTATACCTGTATCTTAGGACCCCAACCTTTAGCGAATCTTAAATTGTTAAGGCCTCGTAAACTTTTATCGAAAACCCGCGTTGGAAGCGGACAAACGGTTCTATTATAATGAAGCGAAACGATCCGCGGCTTAAGGTTCATTAAAGGTTCCCGCCCTACACTAAGGACAGGACGACATAAGGGGTTGTAGCCATGCGAATATTAATCGTAGAAGACGAGGTCAATCTTGCCGAGGCCCTCTCGCAAATATTAAAGAAGGAAAACTATACGGTAGACATCGTGCACGACGGCGAAGAAGGACTCGATTTCGCGCTGAGCGATATTTATGATCTGCTGCTGCTCGATATCATGCTTCCCGGCATGGACGGCATCTCGATCTTGAAGCGGCTGCGCGCGAAAGGCATGGCCACGCCGGTCATCATGCTGACGGCCAAAGGCGAGATTCCGGATAAAATCGCCGGACTCGACTACGGCGCGGACGATTACATCGCCAAGCCGTTCAATACCGGCGAGCTGCTGGCGCGTATCCGCGCGGCGCTGCGGCGCAAAGGCGAGGTCGTGCCGGAGGACGGGCTGCGCTTCGGGGATATCGAGTTGAATACGGCGTATTTGAAACTCGCCTGCAAGGGCAAAGAGCTGAAGCTCATCTTAAAGGAAAGTCAGCTGCTCGAGCTGATGATGACGCGCAAGCAGGCGGTCACCTCCAAGGAGCAGATCATCGAGAAGCTGTGGGGCTTCGATTCGGACGCCGAGCACAATAACGTCGAAGTGTACGTTTCGTTCTTGCGGAAGAAGCTGACGTTCCTTCAATCTTCGGTGCGCATCAACACGATCCGCGGCGTCGGCTACGTGCTGGAAGAGGTGAGCGGCTGATGTTCAATCGACTGCGCAACCGATTCCTGCTCATGAACATGATCATTATTACGTTCATCATGTTCGTGGCCTTCGGCACGATTTATACGATCACGTACCGCGACGTTCAGAACGACATTCGGATGGATTTGCACCGGATGGCGGATTCGAACCGCAAGATGGACGGCCAAGGTCAAGGTCAAGGTCAAGGAGGACCGCCGAAAGAGGAAGGCACCTTTCAAGGCGGCGATTTTCAAGGCGGCAATCAAGGCCCCCGCTTCGTCGCCTTCGAAGCAAAGACCGACGCGGATTGGACGATTACGGAGAAAAACTCGCGCTTCGAGCTCGACGACAGCTTGTACGCCGAAGCGGTGAAACACGCGGCCGCGAGCAGCGACGACGACGGCCAGTTCACGATCGACGGTACGCGATGGGCTTACAGCGTCATGGCGATTCCGACGGGATACAGCGTATTTTGCATGGATGTCACGCCGCAGCAGGACATCTTGACTAATCTCGTTTATACGTTCTCCGCAGTCGCGATCGTCATGCTCGGGGTCATCTATCTCGCCTCCCGTTACTTCGCCGGACGCTCCATCGCGCCGGTCAAGGAAGCGTTCGAGAAGCAGAAGCGGTTCATCGCCGACGCCTCACATGAATTGAAGACGCCGCTGACCGTTATCAACACGAACGCGGACGTGCTTCTAGCCAACGGCGAGGACACGATCAACGATCAGACCAAGTGGCTGCATCATATCAAATCGGAGACGGAGCGGATGAAGACGCTCACGAACGATCTGCTCTACCTGACCCAGATGGACGACGCGCGCGCAAGCGTGATCCACGTCCCGTTCGATCTGAGCGATGCGGTAGACGGGGTGATTCTGACGATGGAAGCGGTCATCTTCGAGAAGGAGCTCACGCTCGACTACGATATCGAACCCGGTCTGACGGTGACCGGCAGCAGCGAGCAGATGAAGCAGGTCGTCATGATTTTGCTGGACAACGCGATCAAATATACGAACCCCCACGGTTCCGTTCAACTGTCGCTGAAGCGCCATCACGGCCATATCCAGCTAGCGGTATGCAATACCGGCCCCGGCATAGCGCCGGAGCATCTGGACCGCATCTTCGACCGCTTCTACCGGGCGGATGCCTCCCGTGCCCGTCAGCTTGGCGGCTATGGCCTCGGCCTTGCGATCGCCAAATCGATCGTCGAGCAGCACCGGGGCAAGATTACCGCGAAGAGCGTGCCGAACGAGCTCACGACGTTCACCGTGCAGCTGGATTAGAAGTCATTGCAAAAAGAAAAACGAACTGCCGACAGGGACTTGTCCCCGAGCAGTTCGTTTTTTGGTTTATATTCAAACATATTGTTTACCCAACAAGCCGTCGATTCGATCCCGCACATTCGGCCATTCGCCGTCCACGATGCCGTAGAGGACGACGTCGTGAATCGAACCGTCGGGCTTCACCCTTGCCCGCCGCAGGACGCCTTCCCGTACGGCGCCGATCCGTTCGACCGCGCGTTGCGACCGTTCATTGAAGTGGCTGACCGAGAATTGCACGCGCAGCGCGTTCAACTCCTCGAAGCAGTAGGCGAGCAGCAGCCGCTTGCACTCCGTGTTCACGGACGAGCGCCATACGCCCGGCGTCAGCCATGAATAGCCGATCTCCGCATGCCGATGAACCGGGCTCATATCCGCGATGCGCGTCGTGCCGACGATGAGGCCGCTCTTTTTATCGATAACGGCGAACGGCAATTGCTTCCCTGCGGCCCGCGCCAGCAGCGCTTCGTCCACGAGCGCTTCTCCCTCTTCCAGGCAGGTGACCGTCCTCCACGTAAATTGCCAAATCGCCGGATCGTTCAATAGTTCGGCCAATGCCGTCCGGTGCCCCGGCTCGAGCGGCTCCAGCATGACCGTATCGCCTTCCAACCCCGTATTCGCCGTTAATAGTTTCACGCTCATGATGCCGCGCCGCCTTTCGTTTTTTCTCTATCATAACGGATGCCGGACGAGTCCCCTAATTAATTTATGGCAAAGAAGGCTGCGGATGGCCATTGTCATCGGATCGGGCGAATAAGGAATAATCGCAGGAGCGCGATCAACCTTGCATGATGCATGCGACCCCCGGTTATACTAATCTTTTGAACAACACGCAATTGTCAACCACTCTATTCGAAAAGGAAGCACGCTTCATGGTCGATGTCTTAACCGAGATCATCATCGGCGCGCCGGTCGAACGGACCGCCGCCTATGCCGCGAATCCCGTCCACGCGCCCGAATGGTACGTCAATATCGATTCGGCGGAATGGGCGCGCGGCGATCAAGTGGAAATTGGCGCGCAGGCCGCATTCCGAGCCCGGTTCCTCGGCAAGGAACTGTCGTACGTCTACGAAATCGCGGCGTACGAGCCCGGGAAACTTCTCGTCATGCAGACCGCCGACGGTCCGTTCCCGATGGAGACGACCTACGCGTGGGAAAGCGCCGGCGAGCGCGCCACCCGCATGACGCTGCGCAACCGCGGGACGCCGCGGGGATTCTCGGCGCTCGTCTCCCCGCTCATGGCCTTCATGATGCGCCGGGCGAACAATAACGATCTACGCCTGTTGAAGAAGCTGCTGGAGAGCCGCGGGTAACCCCCTGCAGCACGCCAAAAAGACCGCCCCTGCAGGCGGTCTTCCTATTGCGATACCCTATGACTTAAGCGCGCTAGCCGATGCTTTCCACTTGCGCCTTCGGCGCGCGAACGGACTGCAGATACGGCTTGTTGGGCAGAAAATGCGTCGCCTTCACATGCCGCACCGTCTGCGTCTTCGCCCGCATGACGATGGAATGCGTCTCGGCACGCTGGTCGGACAAATAACGGACGCCGCCGAGGAACTCGCCCGGCGTCACGCCGGTCGCCGCGAAGATGACGTCGCCGGTGCCGACCATGTCGTCCATGAAGAGCACGCTGAGCGGGTCCGATATTCCCATCTCGATGCAGCGGCTCCATTCCGCCTCGTCGGCCGGCATGAGACGACCCTGGAGCTCGCCTTCGAGACACTTGAGCGCGGCGGCGGCAAGCACGCCTTCCGGCGCGCCGCCCGAACCCATGTACAGATCGATGCCCGTCTCCGGGAAGGACGGCGAGATCGCGCCGACGACGTCGCCGTCCGACAGGAACTTGATGCGGACGCCGATCGAACGCAGCGTGCCGATCAGCTCCTTGTGACGGTCGCGGTCGAGAATCATGACGGTCAAGTCCGATACAGGCTTGCCGAGCGCCTTCGCCGCCTTCTCGATCGTCACCTCGGGCGGATCCGTGATGCTCAGCTTCCCGCGCAGCTGCGGACCGACCGCCAGTTTCTCCATATACATGTCAGGCGCGTGCAGCAGCTGCCCCTTCGGCGCGATCGCCAGCACGGACAGCGCGTTGTTCAGCCCCTTCGAGACGATCTCGGTCCCTTCGAGCGGGTCGACGGCCACGTCGACCTCCGGCCCGTCGAGCGTCCCGACGCGCTCCCCGATATACAGCATCGGCGCTTCGTCCATCTCGCCTTCCCCGATGACGACCGTGCCGACGATCGACACCGAATCGAACATCAGGCGCATGGCCGACGTCGCCGCCCCGTCCGCTTCGTTCTTGTTGCCGCGTCCCATCCAAGGCGCGGACGCGAGCGCCGCCGCCTCCGTGACGCGCACGATCTCCAGCGCAAGTTCTCTCTCCATGTTACGTCTCCCCCAAACGTCATTTGCCGTCCCGCCGCGAGCAGCGTCGATCGATTAGCGATCGAGCCCCGTCACGCGCGAGAATTGCTCGTATGCCGCTTCCCAGGCTTGGCCGGCTCCGGGTTCATAGGTGGTAACCGGGAACGAGTCCCGGATGACGCTTCTTGCTTCCCATATATCCTTGAAGTCGCCGCGGGCGATCCACTGCACCGCGAGGTTGCCGATGGCGCTGCCTTCGGAAGGTCCCGCCCAGACCGGCTTGCCGATCGCGTCGGCCGTCCACTGGCACAGCAGCGTATTGTGAATGCCGCCGCCCACCATGTGAAGTCCGCCGAATCGCTGCCCGGACAACCGCTCCGTCAGTTCGAGCACATACCGATACTTCAGCGCCAGGCTCTCCAGAATGCAGCGCACGATCGCGCCCGGCGTCTGCGGCGCTTCCTGTCCGGTCCGCTCGCAGTACTGTCGGATGCGCGCGGGCATATCGCCCGGCGCCATGAAGCTCGGGTCATCCGGATCGATGAACGCGGCGAACGCCGGCGCCTCGCCGGCTTGCTGCACGAGCTCGGGGAACGTGAACGACTTGCTTTCGCGCTCCCAAGCCCGACGGCTTTCCTGCAAAATCCACAGCCCCATGATGTTCTTCAGCAGCCGGTACGTATCGCCGAAGCCGCCCTCGTTCGTGAAGTTGAGCGCGCGGGCTTCATCTGTAATAACAGGCCGCTCGATCTCCGTGCCGAGCAGCGACCAAGTGCCGCAGCTCAAGTAGGCGAACGACCGCTCCAGAGCCGGCACCGCCACGACGGCCGACGCCGTATCGTGCTCGGCGACCGCATAAACGGGAATCGGCCCGATCCCGAGCTCCTCGCGGACCGACGGCTGCACGACGCCTGCCTGAGCGCCGGGCTTCAGCACCGGGCTGAACAACGTCTCCGACACGCCGATATGGCCCAGCAGCGCGCCGTCCCATTGCTCCGAGACCGGATTGTACAGCTGGGTCGTCGTCGCGTTGGAGAATTCATGGTACCGTTCGCCGGTCAGGAAATAACGCAGCAAATCCGGTATCATGAGCAGATGCGAGGCAGACTCCAGCAGCGGCGACCCGGCGCGCGACTGCGCGGTTAATTGGTAGATCGTGTTGAACGGCAAGAACTGAATGCCCGTTCGCGCGAAGATCTCCGCTTCGCCGATCTCCTCTCCCAGCTTCTCCATCATCCCTTCGGAAGCGCGATCCCGGTAATGGTTCGGATTGCCGAGCAGACTGCCGTCGCGGGCAAGCAGGCCGTAATCGACCGCCCACGAATCGATGCCGATGCTCGCCGGCTCTACGCCGGCATGCTTCGCTTTGAGCAGCCCCTGCTTGATTTCGTGATAAAGGCGGAGAAGGTCCCACTGTAGACGGTCGCCGACCTGGACGGGGTCGTTCGGGAAGCGGTGCAGCTCTTCCGTCACGATCTTCCCGTCCTGCAGCCGGCCGAGAATCGCTCTGCCGCTGCTCGCGCCCAAATCGAATGCCAATGCGCTAGACATGCGCGTATCCTCCCTTACATCCGATTAACCTCGCGCCACCAGTACGTCTTGCTCATAGGCTTTGACCTGCCGGATCCATTGTTCGCGGACCGGCACGCCCTTCGACGCGCAGTAGTAGTCCCACACCGCGCCGAACGGATACGACTTGAATTCCTCGGTCAGCGCGAGGCGCGTCGTGTAATCGCCTTCCAGCTCCGCCTGCTTCAGCGCTTCGACCGGCTCCAGCATCGCGCGCAGCAGCGCCTTGATCGTATTGCGCGTCCCGACGACCCATGCCGCGACCCGGTTAATGCTCGCGTCGAAGAAGTCGAGGCCGATATGGGTGATGCCGAGCAGATCGTGGCGGACCAGCTCCCGGCCTATCTCGAGCAGCTCGTCGTCCATGATGACGACGTGGTCGCTGTCCCAGCGCATCGGACGGCTGACATGAAGCAGAATGCCGCTCGTGAACAGCGCGAGCGAAGACAATTTGTTCGAGATCACTTCCGTCGGATGGAAGTGGCCCGCGTCCAGACAGATCAGCTTGTCGTTCTGCAAGCCGTAGCCCATATAGAATTCGTGCGAACCGACGACGTACGCTTCCGAGCCGAGTCCGAACAGCTTGCTCTCGACGGCGTCGAGGTTGTAGCGCGGATCGATCGGCTCCGCGAACACTTCGTCCAAGGACGCCTTCAGCCGCTTTCGCGGCGACATCCGGTCGACCGGATTATCTTTGAAGCCGTCCGGCACCCACACGTTCGTCACGCAGGTCTGGCCGAGCTGCTCGCCGAAGTAAGCGCCGATCTGACGGGATGCTTTGCAATGGTCGATCCAGAATCGGCGAATGTTCTCGTCCGGGTGGCTAAGGGTGAAGCCGTCCTTCGAGTTCTCGTGCGAGAAGCAGGTCGGATTGAAATCCAATCCGAGCCCCTGCTCCTTCGCCCACGCGACCCAACGCTCGTAATGCTTCGGCTCGAGCTTATCGAGCTCCACTTGCTCGTCGGTATCGGCGTAGATCGCGTGCAGATTGACCTTATGCTTGCCCGGGATGAGCGCGAACGCCTGTTCCAGATCCGCACGAAGCTCTTCGGGCGTACGGGCCGCGCCCGGATAGCTGCCGGTTACCGAGATGCCGCCGGTCAGCTCCTGGCCGCGGTTCAGGAAGCCCCGCACGTCGTCGCCTTGCCAGCAATGCATCGAGATCTTGATCGTTTCCAGCTTCTTGAGTACCTCGTCCGTGTCAATGCCATGCTGCGCGTACAGCGCCTTGGCTGCCTCGTAGGCTTGTTGAATGGCCGGTTCCGTCATCGGATATTCTCCTCCTTATTGGCGCGATTAGCGCGTGAACGCCGCCGGCACGCCGCCGTCGATCGTCAGCATGCAGCCGGTCGTCTTGTCGGACTTCGACGAGGCGAAGAACGCGATGCCTTCGGCGATGTCCTTCGGATAAATATTCACGAGCAGCGTCGTGCGCTTGCGGTAGTATTCCTCCAGCTGGTCCGGCTCGATGCCGTATGCGGCCGCCCGCTCGTTCCGCCACGATCCGTTCCAGATCGCAGATCCCTGCAGGATCGCGTCAGGCAGAATCGTGTTGACGCGAATGCCGAACTCGCCGCCTTCCGCCGCGATGCAGCGCGCCAGATGGGCTTCGAGCGCCTTGGCCGCGCTGTAGGCCGTCGCGTTCTTGCCCGCGTAGACCGAGTTCTTCGAGCCGATGAACACCATGTTGCCGCCGATGCCCTGTGCCTTCATTAGTTTAAACGCCTCGCGCGCCACGAGGAAATACCCTGTGCCGAGGACGTTCATGTTCAGGTTCCATTCCTTCAGCGACGTCTCGTCGAACGGGCTGGACGTGGCCAGACCGGCGTTGTTGACGATGATGTCGACGCCGCCGTAGACGAGCGCGACTTCCGCATAAGCGGCTTGGACGGCCGCCTCGTCCGTTACGTCCATCTTCACGGCGAATGCGCGGTTCTCGCCGTACTTGTCGTTGATCTCCTGCGCGACCTTCTGCGCGCCTTCGAGATTCAGATCCGCCAGCACGACGTGCGCGCCTTCTGAAGCCAAGCGGCGCGCCGTCTCGCTGCCGATGCCGCCGGCGCCGCCGGTAATGAACGCCACCTTGCGGGAGAACTCGGCTTCGGCCGGCGCAAGCGACAGCTTATACAGCTCGAGCGGCCAATATTCCACGTTGTACGATTCGTTCTCGCTCAGCGAGACGAATTGGCCCAGCGCCGTCGCGCCGCGCATGACCGCGATCGCCCGGTGGTACAGCGCGCCGCTCACTTGGGAGAGCGCCCAGCTTTTGCCCGTGTTCACCATGCCGACGCCCGGGATCAGGATCACGCGCGGCGCGGCTTCGAACATGACGTCGCCTTCGTTCTTGTTGCGTTCGAAGTACGCTTTGTACTGCTCCTTGTAAGCGGCAACGCCTTCGACGAGCTTCGCTTTCAGACCCGCGACGTCGTCCGCGTTCGGCGTCCAGTCGATGAACAGCGGCACGACCTTCGTGTGCACCAGGTGGTCCGGACAAGCGGCGCCGACCTGCGACAGCTGCGGCGCATCGAAGCCGCCGACGAACGCGAGCACGTCCGCTTGATCGTCGAAGGAGAGAATCATTTTCTTGCCATCCGATACCGCGCCGCGGATCGTCGGCATCACTTGCGACGCGATCTGGCGACGTACATCCGCCGGCAGCGCCTCGTGCTTCTGACCGCCGAACAGACGAGCTTCGTTCACGCGCGCTTCGATGAACGCTTCCGCTTCGTTGATGATGTTGATCGTCTGCGAGTAGCACGCTTCGCTCGTCTCGCCCCACGTAACCAGGCCATGCTTCTCCATGAGCACGAGCTCGGCGTTCGGATTCGCGAACACGCCCTCGGCGATCATCTTCGACAGCGTGAATCCGGGACGCACGTAAGGCACCCAGACGAAGCGGTCGCCGAAGATCTCGCGCGCCAGCTCCTTGCCGTTGTCCGCGCAGCACAGGCTGATAATTGCATCCGGATGCGTATGGTCCACATGCTTGAACGGCAGGAACGCGTGCAGCAGCGTCTCGATCGAGGCGCGCGGATGTTTGGCGTCGATCATGCAATGGCCGAGGTAGGCGACCATCTCTTCGTCGGACATCGATTCTCGCTCGATCAGCGGTCGAATGTCGTCCATGCGAAGACCCGTGAAGTTGCCCGCCTTCATCGAGCCGAGATCGGAGCCGCTTCCTTTCACGTACATCACTTCGATATCGCGCCCGCGAAAATCCTGCACGGTCGTCTTGCTCGACGTATTGCCGCCGAAAATATTGCACACCCGGCGATCGGCGCCGATCAGGTTGGACCGGTACACCAGCTGATCGAGTCCGTTCGTATGTTGGGACGCTTCCGCCTCTTGCCACAAGCTTTGCACCATTTTGTTTACCTCCGAATGTATGGAATTAGTTCTATAATCGGATAGTAACATGTTTGTTTTGTTTTGAAAATAGAAAATTAAATAAAAAACAAAAGAAAACAAAAACAAAAAGCGATTTTGCGAAGCGAACCGCGCCCGAAACGGAAACAAGTCGTGCGCAAGAGCTGTTTTGACGATGCGGTCATTCCTCTTTTCGTGTATCATGTCAACAGATCGCGAAGTTTCGCAATTTAAGGAGAGAACCCGACATGACCTGGATCTTAAAAACATTCGGCGAGCTGACGACGCTGGAGCTTTACCGCATATTGCAGGCGCGTACGCAAGTATTCGTCGTGGAACAGCAATGCCCTTACCCCGAGACGGACGGCAAAGATTTGGAGTCGGTTCATCTATATCGGGTGGACGAAGAGGGGAACGTGGTTGCCTATCTGCGCATTTTGCCCCCGGAACTTGCTTATAAGGAAGCTTCTATCGGTAGAGTGCTGGTCAGTCAAAAGTATAGAGGGCAGGGAATCGCCGCCGAGCTGGTGCAGCGAGGATTGGACTACATACGCGAGGATTGGCGAGAGACCGAGGTTAAGATTCAAGCGCAAGCCTACCTGGAGAAGTTCTATCATTCGTTCGGCTTCGCGAACGTATCGGACGTTTATTTGGAGGATAACATTCCGCATATCGATATGAAATTGCGTTTCGAATAAGGAGCAGTCGCTACACCGCGAAAAAGGGCCGTCCCGGCAGTCATTATTCATGACGCCTGGGACGGCCCCTCGCAGTTATCGGCAATTTGCCGTCAAGACGGCCATCTCGTCCGGGATCGCGGTCGCCGGTTGGTTGTCTAAACGCTGTCGTGCTCGATTATGCGGACGGCAGTTCTTTCACGAGCGCGGCCAATGCTTGATCGAGCGTCGTTACCGGACGGCCGATCAGCTTCTCGAGATCGCCGCTGGCCACTTCGAGCGCGCCTTCGCGAATGCCCTTCTGAATGCCGACCAGAATCGGAACGACGAAATCGGGTACGCCCGCTCCCGCCATGATCGACGCATATTCGGCATCGTCGGCCTGATGAACCGGAATGTCGCGTCCGATGACCGCGCTAACCGCGGCTGCCAGCTCTTCTTGGGTACGGAGCGGACCGCCCAGCTCGTAGACGGCGTTCTCGTGTCCTTCCCCTGCCAATACGGCCGCTGCAGCCTCCGCGTACTCTTGGCGCAATGCCCAGCCCGCCTTCCCGCCGCCCGCAGACGTCAGCCACGGCTGACCGGCCAGCGCGCCTTGAATGCTGCCGAGCTCGTTCTCCAAATACCAGTTGTTGCGCAGGAACGCGTACGGAATGCCCGTCGCGATCATCGCTTCTTCCGTCACGCGATGCACCTCGGCCAGGAACAGCGAGCTCTCGCGCGCGTTCGTCGCGCTCGTGTACGCGATGAAGCCGACGTTCGCCCGTTTCGCCGCCGCGACCGCGTCTGTATGCTGCCGAATGCGCGTCTCGGTATCGCCGTCCGCCGAGATCATCAGCAGACGGTCAATACCCGCGAACGCCGCATCCAGCGTCTCCGGACGGTCGAAATCGCCTTGCCGCACCTCGACGCCTTGCGCCTTCAGTTCAGCCGCTTTCTCCGGATTGCGCACGCTGACCGCCAATTGGCTCGCCGGAACCTTCTTCAGCAACGCTTCGACCACCTTCGAGCCCAATTTGCCTGTAGCCCCGGTAACTAATAATTTCATATTGTTGTCCTCCACTCGTTATTGTTCTCGCCTTAGCTGTAACTATTATAGTTACATGTTTGGTTTTTTGTCAACCACCTCGTTCGTTTCGCCATATGCGCCACGCCCTCCATACCGTTCGCGGCTCCGGTCTTTCGCGACGCGCGAAAAACCCGGATTCGCGTCGACGCGAATCCGGGTTTTGGCTCTCTACTTTATTTACGGCGCTCAGCCGCGCATTCGAATCTAATGGTTATTGCTGCGCCGCCAAGAATGCGTCGATCTGCGCTTGCAGCTCTTGCCGTACTTTCTCGACGCCCGCGTCTTCCAGCTGTTCGTTCAATTCCGCAAGCCCTTTATCGACGTCTTTCACGACGCCGTATTCGAGCGGAAGCGCGTAACGCAGCATGACGTTGCCGATGTTCGCGAGTTCGTTCTTCACCTTGGTATTGTCGAATACGAACGTTTCCAGCGGATAGTGGTAGACGCCGCTTTCCCACTTGGCGACGAGATCGGACGCTTCTCTCGGGAACGCTTCGTTGTCCCGGTTGAGCGGGGAGTTGAAGCTCCAGTTGGAGAAGCCCGTGAAATTCGCGTTTTTGTCGGTCGCCTTGAAGACCGTGTCGCCGACGGGTTCGTAATGGACGCCTTGCACGCCGTACATGATCAGATCGTGAATCTCCTTGTCGTTCTGCATCAGGTCGATCAGCATCAAGGCGCGCTCCGGATGCTTGCTCGTCGCGTGGATCGACGTGCCGTTCTGCGTCGAGATCGCGATTGATTTCGCTTTATCCGGCGTCACGTCCGCCAGCGCGACCTCGTAAGGCGAATTTTCCTGCTTCATTTGGGTCATCAGGTTGCCGAGCGTGCCGTTGTTGTGCGTAATCGACGCCGTCAGGCCTTGCTTGAACTTTTGTTGGTGGTCGTCTTTGCTGTTGAGTACGTTTTTCGCCCAAGCGTTGTTGTCCGCGAGGTCTTTATAGTAAGCCAGCAGATTTTTGAACTCCTGCGTTTGATACACGTTGAACACTTGACCCTTCGCGTCCGACAGCTTGAACGCGAACGGCATATCCAGGTCGAACATGTTCCACTCGTTCTGCTGCTTCAGCAGGACGCGATCGAGGTTGTGGTATTTCCAATCGCCCGTCTCCGGCGTGAACGGCGCGATGCCCTTCTCCTTCTCGGCGACCGTCTTCAAGTACGTGGCGTATGCTTCCGGGCTGTCGATCGCCGGCAGGTTATATTTCTTGCGCAGATCTTCGCGGTACAAAATCAGCTTCTCCACCGACTCGCCGCGGTTCTGCGGCACCATATACAGCTTGCCGTTCACCTTCGCTTGGTCCCAGCTCACCTGCGGCATCGCTTCCAGCGTCTTAGGCAAATACTTGGCGATCATGTCCTCGGTGATCTCCAGGAAGCCGCCTTTCAGCGCCTGGTCGTGGTAGCCGGCCCAGTTCGCGGAGTAGATCAGATCGAAATCCTCGTTCGCGGCGAGCTTGAGCGGATATTTCTGCGCCCAATCGGACCAGTCGAGAAATTCGCCTTCCAACGTCGCGTTGATTTTTTCTTTCAGCTTCTTGTTCAACTCCGCGAACACGGCGTCGTAGTCGGCCGGTTTCGGTCCGACGAAGATCATTTTCAGCGCGACTTCCTCGGTCGTGTCGGCGCCGCCTTCGCTTCCTGCAGCGGCCGGTTCGGCAGCATTGCCGGTGCTTTCCGCCGCTTGCGCGTTGGCAGGTTCCGCGTTGCCTCCATTGTTTCCGTTACCTCCGCCATTGTTGCCCGAGCACGCGCTTAGCACCATGACGAGCGTGAGGAGCATAGCCATTATTACCGTTCTTTGTTTGTGCAGCATTCCGCGAGTTCCCCCTTCGTATAGCCGTTCGTTTTCAATATGGTAACGCTTACAAATATAATTATAGGTTATGAAAGCGTTTTTCTTAATTGCGCGGAACAACGAAATGTAATACGAAATCAATGATCGTCAATATAAATGACAGTCATTCCGAACCGCGTTTTCTAGAATGACGCCTAGCCGCGAACGGCAAAAAGCCGATCGCCGGACAACCGGCAATCGGCCTTTCTGCTCCAATATTTCTCCGGAACGAAACGCTCGCCGCCGCAGTTTGAAGGCGCCGGCCGTTTCACCTTGTCATCTCGTTATTCCATCGCGCCGTAAATCACGTTGCGCAGCCGCGGCTGATGAATCGCCTCAAGATTCGGCAGCATCTGCTGCATGTAGACCGCCGCCAGCTTCTCCTTCGGATCGATCATCGTCCATGTCCCGGCAAGTCCGCTCCAGCCGAATTCCCCGATCGAGGCGCCGCTGCCCGCGGCCGCCGGATCCATCATCGTCCGTACGCCGAGACCGTACCCGTAACCGGCCAAATACGGCCAGTTGTAATCCGCCAATTGTTGACCGGACAGCTGATTGACCGCCATCAGATCGACAGTACGAGCGCCGAGGATGCGTACGCCGTCCAGCTCGCCGCCCTGCGCCAGCATGGCGGCGAAACGGCCGTAGTCCGCGAGCGTGGACAACAAGCCCGCCCCGCCGCTCTCGAACGTCGCATCCGGCTGATAGTTCGCCTCGAACTCTCCGCTTGGCGACCGGACACCCGCTTCGTCCCGGATATACATCGTCGCCAGCCGATCGCGTCTGTCAGCCGGAATCCGGAAGAACGTATCATTCATCCCGAGCGGCCCGAATAGCTCGTCTTGCATGAATTGTCCGAGCGTCTTGCCCGACAGCGTCTCGATCAGCGCGCCGAGCACGTCATGGCTATAGCCGTACTGCCAGCGCGTCCCCGGTTCGAAAGCGAGCGGGATCGCGGCGAGCCCTTGAGCCAGCGAGCGGTTATCGAAGCGATTGGCTGCCTTAAGTTCTTCTTCAAGCCGTTTCGTCGCCCGCTCCGTCTCACCGTGTTCGCCCGGATAGGTCAGTCCGGACGACATCGTGAACAGGTCCTTCACCCGAATCGGTCGCGTCGAAGGTACCGCCTTCCATTCCCCTTGTTCCTCGCGATAGACGAGCGGCTGCTTGAATGCCGGCAAGTACTCCTCCAGCGGGTCATTCAGCAGGTACATTCCGCGTTCAAGCAGGATCAGCGCGGCCGCGCACGTGACGACCTTCGTATTCGAGAAGATGCGGAATATCGTCTCCGGCCCGATCGGCCGCGCGCTGGCTTCGTCGGCATACCCGACATGATCCTCGAACACGACGTTCCCGTTATGTACGACCAAGCAGGAGCATCCTGCCGGTCCCTGATCGACGAAGCGGCGCAGCAGCGGGCGCAAACGTTCTAACCGTTCCACATTCATTTTGTACGGCACCTCCGGCGATTGGCGAATTTTAACTTCGTCTTCCTCTTCTACTTGAACCGGCCGAATACCTCTCGAGCTTCGTCCAAACTTTGGCGCGCCCGGATGTTCAACGATTTTTTGTCCGATAAGCCATATGGCTTCAGCTCTCGGCCCTGATCCAGAACGAGCGGCTTCGCGATGACGTCCTCCAACAATTCCGTCGTCACCTGGAGCGACTTGTAATGCGTTTCTTTGGGCGGCGCCTGCCGCATCAGCTTGAACAAGTTCAAAATCGTATCGGCATAGATCAGCCTCACGATGCTATCCGCGCTCAATACCTGCTTGGACGCGAATTTGAGGATGCCTTCGTAAATGTCCGGCTGTTGGCCGATTTTGTACATCGCCTCCAGCTCTTCGAGCGCGTCCGTTTTGAGAATGGATAACGACTTGGTTAATTCGTCGATGAGTTCCGCCGTCCATTCCGCTTCCGTTTCCTTTGGCACGTCGTACGCTTTATAGGTTTGAAGGACGCCTTCCTTGTGCATGCGAATCATATTGCCGCGATGGCGTTTGAACAGCGCTTGGGCTTGATCGCGATCATCCTGGTGCATTTCGTTCACCGACTTTTCTCGTTTATCCAACAACACGCTCTATTCTACCACGATTTTCATTCTCCTTCCCGCGGGATCGCGACTCTTAATCGAACGAGAGGAAACGTCGAAAAGGAAGAGCGGCGCGCGCTCTTCCTCTAAGAAGTGCTATAGATTCTTCTCGCTTCTTCCCCTAAGAGGGCGAATTAATCTTTTGGCGGTTCGACGGGTTCCGTTCCCGGCGGTTCGATCGGTTCGATTGGTTCGATTGGTTCGTTAGGGTCCGACACATTGCCTGGCAGCTGAGCCGATCCTCCGTTGAGATATCCAATGGCATAGGTAAGCGGAATACGGAATGTCATGCCGGGCGAAATATTGTACACATACCCCTGCTGAAAATCATCCGGATTCGCATAGGCGCGGATCAGCGTTACGTCGCCGATATCGAGCTTGACTTGCGTTCCGCTAATTACCGTTGCGCCTTTGATTCGGTAAGCGGCATTGGCGCGGCCGTCGTTCTGAATGATGATCGTCTTCCCGTTCAATTCGGACAACTGGCTCGGCAGCGCAGAAGCATTCACGATGATCTCGTTGTTCACGGCCAGCGTTCTCGTGAAATCCTCGATGGTGCCAGTCACGGCTCCCGCCCGGTTCGGGGTCGTGCCGCTCGTGCCGATATAGGCGCCATCGTGCACGTACGTGTGCGTAGGACCGTTCGGCGTTTCGCTATAGCAGCCGAAGGCCCCTTTGAATGTAAGCGTGGCAGACAAGTTCGCGCCTTCGATCGTATAGGTCTTGCTTGCATCCAGCGCGCTGATTACAACGTCGGTCCTTCCATTCGCCAACGTGACGCGAACGGCGCGCGCTTCGATATCGCTCACGGCTGCGCCGGCATGTTTCACGATGAGCGGCTCTATGATGCTGATATACGGAGCAACTCTGTAGGGTTCGATGACGGAGATGAAGTTACTCTCGATGTTCGTGCCCCCGTTGTGGGCGATCAAATACCGCACCGCCGCCGGATTGCCAACCTTGTTCGTCGGCGGCACGCCGTCGGCGAGCGCCACGTCGCCCGTCTGACCGACCATCGTAAGCCGCAGATGCACGTCCGTCGGAGCCCCCGCGCCTTGGCCATAGACGTTCCACGTATCCTTCACGTTCCAATCGATGCTGAATAGATTGGACGGCGAAGCGTCGCGCTCCACGTTCTTCAAGTAATGGAAGCCGCTCCCTTTGTACCCTGCTCCGTCCGGTCCGTTCGCCGTCACCGTGTCGTCAGGCGCCCGCACTCCGTAATCGACGTCCGGACCCGCATAGGTCCCCGTCGGCTGCGCCGTCAGCTGCAAACCTTGCGTCGCGACCGTTCCTTCCGCGGAATGGAAGCTGAAATAATGGTCGTTGCCTCCTTTGACCCGGAAGAAGTCCACGGCATACGAACGCTGAGCGTCGATTTTGATCATCGCGGTCGTCCGTCGATACAGCGAAGTTTGCGTATACTCTCCCGGCGCTTGGACGTCGATCAGCTTCACCCGATCCGTATCGTCGGCATGCACCGTTAAGGCGTCGTCTGCTTGGGACATCTGTTTCTTCTTATCGACGACGACGGTATTGTGGCTGATCGTATTGTGCATCCACTGCGAACGATGTGTGCTCACGTTGTCGGCGTAATCCGGATAGCCGAGATCAGGCGCCAAGTCCAGTCCGTACGCATGGAGACCTATATTCAACGTATCCATATGGCCATGATGTGTCGAAGCGCCGTAGTACATCCACAAGTCCCGCAGCGTGCTCGCGGTCCCGCCTGTTTCCGTCTTCGATTTGCCATCGCGAAGCGCGCCAAAACCATAACCGAACATATTGTCGCTCTTCAAGGAAAGCGGCCCATGCTGGTTGATGACCGCCTGCACTTGGTTCGCGATCGCGTTCGGGTTCGCCGTGAAGACGTCGGCGTGCAGACCCGCGCTCGAATTGTTGTTGAGGAAATAAGCTTGCTGCGCGTAGATCGGATCGTTGAATTTCTCGAACGCTTTGATCGAATCGGTCAGGCGCTCGACGATGAACGGATTGCCCGTTCGTCCCGTGTCCCCGATCGCCGGCGTATATTGATCGCTCAGAATGAGCTTGCCCGCGGCGGAGAACATTTTGCGAAACTTCGGATTGTCATACAGGTTGGCGTTCGGGTACAGCCCGTAGCCGTCCAGGACATCCGCCGTCATGCGATGATTGTGGAGCCATAGCGCGTTATAAGCCGGCGAAGCTTCGTTGCCCATGCCGTCGCGGTCGACGTCCCGCACGAACGAATTGAGCATGTTGCCTCCCGTTAACTGGGTAGGTCCCTGCATGACTTGACCGCTTTTGAAAATAAAATCCAACCACTCGCCGGTCGCCGGCATCGTGTTGTAGACGACCGCCGCCATCGCGAGGGCGCTCTGATGCATGCCGTCGTTGCCGAGAATTTGCGTCTTTTTCACGGCCGGGTATACTTGCTCGATAATGCCGTCCTCGATGTTGCGCTTAATGAGGCTGCCGGTGTTTTTCTTGTTCGTCAGTCGGTATTGCCGCGCTTTGCCGTCTAGGAACGAGACAACCTGCGGATCTTCCATGGCCGGGAAGAACGCATCATAGGCGCTGATGAACGTTTTCACCAGTTCGGTCTCCCAGATTCCGCCGAGCACTTTGCCTTTGCCGTAGGATTTGCCCGATGAATTCACGTAGATGCTGTTGTCATATTGACTGATGTCCATCTCCGGATACACATCCGCCACCCGGTCGAGCAGGACGATGCCGGCCTTGGCATACTTCGCGTCACCGGTGTACAAATAAGCATCGCGCAGCGTGTTCAGCGCCTGCTGCACGAACGACCGCTCTCCGTACCACGCCATCCAATGCACGTAATAAGCGACGAACGTGTGGATAGTTCCATCCGACGCTTTCCAACCGAATCCGTCGTCGACGCCCCATTTTGCGCCTTTGTCGGGATACAGCGTATTTACCAGCAAGGCCGGATCCGCCAGCTCCCGCTGAAACAAACCGTGCTCGTCCAGACCGCTTTCATAGTACGCCTGGAAGTCGTTCGTCGGGAATCGGTAGTTTTCGTTGGTGCCCTCTACCTTGGCTATCGGATCGATGATTTTCCATGGCGCGTTCGGATCAGGCTCGAACGGATAGTTGCCGCGGCCATCGATTTTGACGCCCGTTACCGGACTCGTGGTGTTCTTATTGACGGCATAGCTGCGCGGCAGTCCTTGGGACGGGACCGACTTCCACAGGTAATCCCACCCTTTGGCAAGATAAGCATCGGCCTTGGCTACCGCTGCATTCTTCATCTCCGTCGCCCATGGGTATTGCTGGACATTGTAACGGGCGTTCGCGACCTTCTCCGCGTCGTAGAGCGTCGTGGCGGTCTTGCTGCTCTGCCCGATGCTTGTGAACGTCGCGTTATCGAAGTAGACCTCGCCTGCGGCGGATGACAACGTACTAAGACGCAAGCTGGCATAGGCGGCGCCTTCGGGAATCTCTGGCGATAGCGACACGGTCGTCCAGGCGTTGCCGGATGCGCCGGCTTGGGACGCCTGGGAGAGAAACACCTTGTCGGCGTCCCAGAACTCCATCCGAAGTTCCGGAGTACCGGATACGGCGCTGGCGTAGACGCTCGCCGTATAGAGCGCTCCTGCGGATACCGGTATCAGGTGACTGCGAAGCCCCGCGGTTTTGCCTGCGGCGTTAACGACTTTGACGCTTCGCGCGCCTTCCTGGACAGGCGACGTACTCACGTCCACCGTGCCATCGACCTCGCGCCAGTCGGCCGGTCTGCCGTTCTCGAGCCGCTCGAAGCGACCGTTATTCAAGTTCGCGCTTGCCTTGGGCGGCGCAAGACCGAACTTGGCATCGTCGAAATACGTCGTTCCGACGTTGTCCGCAGCCAAATACAAGCGCACCGTCGCGTATTTCGCCCCGGCCGGCGCAGGTCCCGCCGCGCGAATCGGCTTCCATTGGCCGGGCGTATCCTCCTTCACGATGACGTTCTTATCCGTCATGATCTTCCCGACATCTTCCCAATATTCGATGAAGATCGTCGCTGCCCCGGATTCAATATAGGCGAATACCTCCGCCTCGTACTTCACGCCCGCCGTCACGGGCATGAGTTCGCTGCGGATCCCGATTCCCCCGCTAGCATTGGTATCCACGATTTTCACGCTGCGTTCGCCCGTTCGTTTCCTGGCCTGCGCGGATTCGAACGGCTGCCCCGCGAATACGGCGCTCCAGCTGCGCGGTTTGCCGTCGGTCTCGAGCTCCATGCCGCCGTTCTTCAGCAGCGAATTCGGATCTTGCACGACCAGCTGGAACGAAGCATCGTCGAAATAAGAAGTCCCGACGTTCCCTTGCCCGGAATACACGCGCAGGCTCGCCGTCTTCGCTCCTGCCGGCGCGATCTGATTGATAACCAGCTGCTTCCACTGATTCATCGTGTTATTGCCCGCGATCGGGAGCGGGTTCAGGATAAGCTGATTGTTGGCATCCCAAAATTCGAAATAGAGCTGCGAGGCGCCCGATACGTTGTTGCTGTAGACCGATGCCTCGTACTCCTTGCCCGGCTCCACCGGAATCTTCTGGCTGCGCAGTCCGACGGAGGCCGTCGCGCTCCCGTCCGTCAACTGCACGCTGTAACTGCCGCTGTGCGCAATACTCGCGGAGGAAGCGACGGTACCGCTCATAACCGACCATGAGACCGGCAGCCCGCCGGACACCTGTTCGAATCCGGCATTCGCCGGAAGCGGCTGCGGTTGCGCCTCTGCGCTAATCTTCGCAGGCGCGGTCGTCAAACTCCCCCCCTGAAGCAGCATGGCCCACGTCAAGACAACGGCTAAAAAACGCGATGCTTTGAATCGATGCAACGTGACATCATTCCTTTCTCATCCGTTTTTTGATAGATCCGCCATGAAGTGAAGCGCTTTCATAGCGGTCTTCAATTCATTATAGAACGGCCGAAAATGCCGAAATAGGGAATCCGTTCAACAAAATGTCCAACAATTCAAGGTGAGCGGATTGCGTGGAGATACAGACTAGGGTACCGGCCAAGAGTAAACGCGCACGCGACAACGAATCCCAATCCAGCCTCAGCAAGCGGCCCATCAACCAATCCCCCTAGGCCAAAAACCGCCGGGCTACCCCGACGGTTCTTCTACCTGTCCCACCTTCTGCTCCGTGCCGGTTCGAGCCGAGCGGTAGACCGCCTCCAGTACCGCGATCACTTGCCGGGCATACGCGGGCGTGCAGCTTGGCTGCCCCCCGCTCTTGATCGCCGCGAGCAAATCCGAATATTGCAGCGCGAACGGCGAGACGGAGCGGTCCACGTCTACCTCCTCGTAGCCGCCGCCCCGGCTGATCCATAAGCTCTCGCCTGTGGCCACCTTCAGCATGCCGCGCGTGAAGATCAGTTCGGTCTCGTTGCGCTGCGCGCCGAGGTAGCCGGATTGCACGATCGCGGCCGGAATGCCGCCTTCCAGCTCCGCGTATATCATCCCGCTGCCCTCCACGTCGCCCCGATCGCCATAATAACTAGCGGACGCGCTTAGTTTGCGGACATACCGGCCGCTCAGCCACTGCAGCTTGTCGATCGAATGCGTGCCGAGATTCGCCAGAATGCCGCCGCCCGACAACGCTCGCTCCAAGAACCACCCGGGACGCGATGGCTGAAAATAATGCGTGTGCCGCGTATCGTGAATCATCACGAGCTCCCCCAGCTCCCCGCTGTCCATGATGCGCTTGGCCTCGATATTCTCGGCGATGTAATGCTGCGTGTGGCCTACGAGAATCCGGATGTCGGCGCGTCTGCCCGCCTCGATAATCGCATCGCATTCCGCGACCGACAGCGCCATCGGCTTCTCGAGCATCAGGTGGCAGCCATGCTCGGCGGCGAATACGGCGGCATCCCGATGCAGGAAATGGGGCAGCGCGATCACCGCCACATCCGGCCGTTCATGTCGGATCATCTCCCGGTAATCGCGATAGGCCGCAAAGCCGTGCCGGGTAGCTACCGCCTGCGCCTTCGTCTCGTCGAGATCCGCCACGGCGACCGCCGTAAATGGCGGCGCGAGTCCAATCGCGTCCAAATGCGAATCGGCAATCGCGCCTGCGCCCAGCAGCGCGACTCTCAATGTTTCCGTCATGTTTCGCAATCCTCCTCTACTCCGCGATATGGGCCTTCACGCGAATGGCGCGGCCGGTCGCGCGGCTTTCATTGGCCGCCTCCAGGAAGCGCATGATCCGCACCGTCTCCTCCAGCGCTACGGCCGGCACGCCCGTCCGGAACATCCCCATGATCTGTTCCAACATGCTCGCGTAATATGGCTTGGGATGCGCGTACACATCCACGGATCGCGTATCGTTCTCCCGATGCAGCATCACGCCGAACCGGTCGTTGCCCATGCGATTGCCGCGCATCGTTCCGATTGCCCCGTTCGCCCACTCGCCGACGATCAGGTCATGCGCGTCGTTACTCACGGCGCTCACCTGCACGCAGTCCGGGCCAAGCGAGCGGAACAGCATGTCGGCCAGATGGACGCCATACCAGAACAAGCCGGGCTGCGTCGGCTGCTGCGCCATCGGGCCGTAGCTGTCCATCCCGATGATTCGTCCCGCCGCTTCGTCCCGCAGCGCCTCCGACAACCCTTCCGCGAATCGGAGCGCGGAGCAGCTCATCACCGGCGTGCCGTACTGACGGGCAAGCGATAATATCGCCTCGGCGTCGGCGGACGTAACCGCCAGCGGCTTGTCGACGAACACCGGCTTGCGAAATCCGGCGATCCGGCGGAACTGCTCCGGATGCACCCGGCCGTCGACCGAGGTGAGCAAAATCGCGTCGCACGCTTCCGCGACCGCTTCCGGCGAATCCGCGATGTCCACGTCATATTGGTCGCGCAGCCGATCCGTGAATCCGCCCACGCGCGAATAGCTAAGCTCGAAATCGCTCGAGCCTCCCGGATAAGCGGCCGTTATGCGTCCGCCCGGGACGTGATAGGCATGCTGCCCGTCGTGCAGCAGCTCGGCGAATGCGATTGCATGCGAGGTATCCAGCCCAATCATGCCGATACGCAGCGTCGGCTCGTTCATGTGCAATTGCCTCCTTCGATATGCCATTGGAATCCTCCCCTTCTTCCTTCCGAAACTCCCCTAATCAACAAGCCTGCGAGTCCAGTATAGGCGGGAGCGCCCCGGCAGACTAGCCGGCCAGGTCAAGAAATCGTGGTCCATCTATAGAAAAACCGTCAGAATCGGATTCTGACGGCAAGGCTGCGATTACGTTAGCCGATGCTTATACTGCGTAGGCGTGACGCCCGCGTAACTTTTGAACAATTTGCAAAAATAGCGGTAATCGGTAATCCCCACGGCGCCGGACACCTCGTAGATTTTCATCGCCGTTCGCTCCAGCAGCTCGCCGGCTTTGTCCATCCGCACCCGGTTCACGTAATCCGAGAAGTTCTCGCCGACCTCCTGCTTAAACATCTGCCCCGCATACGAAGGATGCATATGCACGTGCTTCGCGAGCTCCGTCAGCTGCACGTCCTCCTTGAAATGCTCATGGATGTAACTTAGCATGTACCGGATTTCTTTGCGAGTCGGGACAGGCGGCTTCTTCCGGCCGGCGAACCATGCCGTCACCGCCTCAGCCGTGTCCGTCCACCACCGGCAGTAATCCGACCAGCTCGCGAGTCGGTCGATTTCCTCGAGGCGGGACGTCACCAAGCCGGGCAGCGGCACAAGCTCAGGGTTCAGCATTTGCCGGGTCATCCGCAGCAGATCCGACGGATGAATCGGCGGGTCGCCAAGCTGCGTCATGGCGAAGACGACGCCTTGGAAATCTTCCGCTTGCTCGCGCGTAAGCGCCCGAACCGCGGCCGCGATTCGCTCCCGGCCCTTCTCCGCGTCCAGACGCTGCAGCGCCGGCGTCCGCTTCGCCACGATCGGCGATCCCGGGTGGTAGAAGTACCCGGCGGCTCCCTCCAATCCTTCCCGCAGGAGCGCGGCCAGCTGCGCCGCTGATAGCGGCTTCCGGCATACCTCCCGCATGACGCCGACGAAGGCGAATCCGCGCCATCCCGCCGGAACGGCCGCGATCGCCTTCGTCGCCACCTGGTTCGCATGCAGCCCATGCCACGGCCGGTCCGATCCGATCAGCAGCCAAATGCGGTCGTGTCCGATCGGAAGCGCGAGCGATCGACAGCCCGCTACGGCCGCATCGGAAGCCAGCAGCGATTCCAACGCCTCGCCGATCCGCCGGCCAAGCTGCATCCAGCTCTCGCTTTCCCGCGCGACTTCTGCATGGGCGCCCGCCTCCGCATGCCAGCCGATCATGAACGAAGCCCAGCTGCCGGCGGTCCCCGCTCCGTCGAACCATTCCGCCGGCGGCGCTGACAGACCGGCCTCGGGCGGCTCGCGAAGAAGCCGCTCCGTCCAATCCCGCTTCAGCGACCACGTCTTCTCCCGCTCCAGCGTCCGCTGCATCTCCAGCTTCTGGTGCACGCCCATCTCCTGCTCGATCGTCTCGGCCACCTTCCGACATGCGTCGAGAATGATCTCGGGCGTTTGCGCCAGCTTGATCAAATAATGATCGACCTTCAGCTCGATCGCCTGCCGGGCATATTCGAATTCGCCGTAGGCCGTCAGGATGATGATCCGGATGCGCGGCCATCTCTTCCGGACGTAGGCCGCCAATTCCAAGCCATTCATGTTCGGCATCGTAATATCGGTCAGCAGCAGGTGAGGCTCCTCGCGCTCGATCCACCGTATCGCTTCTTCGGCGCCGGATGCCGCGCCCATGAACGCGAAGCCCGCCTCCGACCATGGAATGCGCTCGGCGAAGCGGTCGCGCACCCATTTCTCGTCATCGACCATCAGCAGCTTCAACATCTTGCTCTCCCCTTTGACCGCCGTTTTGCCGCTCCGGCCCGTATTCCGGCAGATGGACCGTTACGCGCAGTCCGCCCTCCGGCTCCATCTGAAAATGCAGGCCGTGCGGATAACCGAACGTCATCCGCAGCCGCTCCTGCACGCTGCGCAGTCCCAAATTGTTCAGTCCTCTGTACGGGCTCTGCGCATCCCCTTCTTCCATCAACGCTCGGAGCTTGCCCGGGTCGATGCCGGGACCCGTATCCGACACCTCGATCAGCACGCCGCCCGTCTCCTTGCGCATGGCCGTCACGATGATATGATTCACGTCCGGCTGGCCAAGGCCATAGAAGATGCTGTTCTCCACCAGCGTGATCAACGTCAACTTCGGAATCGGCGCCTGGTAATAGTCGGCAGGCACGGCAACGTCCATCTCGAACACCGCCCCGTACCGCAGCTCCATAATCCGCGCGTACCCTTCCAGCTGCCGGAGCTCGTCTTCGACCGTCACGATATCGCCGACCTTGTCCGTCGAGTATTGCAGCAACCCCATTAGGAATTGGATCATGTCGCACATATCCTTCGTCTGGCCGGTCTCGCCCAAGCAATAGACCGCGTTCAACGTATTGTTCAGGAAATGCGGATGGATCTGCGAATGGAGCACCTTCAGTTCGTGATGCCGCTTCTTCTCTTCGGCTTCGCGCAAATCGTCGAACAGCGATCTGAGATTGCCCATCATCCGGTTGAATCCGGCGGCGATCAGCGTGAACTCGTCGCTGCGCTTCAGATGAATGCGGGCATCCAGATCACCGCGCGCGGCCGCCTTGAATTGACGCGTGATCTGAATGACCGGCTTGCGGATATACGACGTGATCCAGCCCGATACGATCACCGCAAGCACGATGGCCAGCAGCACGATGAGCAGCGCTTGGCGTCTCAGCGTCTCGAGCAAGGGGAACGCTTGCGATTCCTCGATAACCGAGAAGACGACCCAGTCCCAGCGGTTCTGATTGCTGCTGAGCACCGCGTAACTCCCGTGCGAGGTCTGCACGTCGCTGTACGCGTTCGAGCCGGTTCGCGCGATCGCAGCTAGCTTCTCCTTCATCTCGAGATGATCCAGGTACGTCTTCGGGTGGGCCAAATACGTATTGGTCGACAAGTATTCGCCGTCGCCGGTAAACAAATAAATGCGCCTCGGCTCGTTCTGGACAATCTGCGGTCCCGTGAGCGTGCTCAAATCCAAGTCGAGCGCCACCACCCGGTTCCGGTCGATCCGCTTGGCCACGGTAATAATGGCGCGTTCGCCGATTTGGTACGGAGCGCTCCACCAGATGCCGGGCGCGGCCGTCTGGCTCCGGATTTCCCCGATTCGGCCAGGAGCCATCACGAAGCGGTAGCCATAGGGCGCGCTTATCCTCACCTTGTCGTTCTCGATGAGATAGATGCTGTGGATTTGGTCTTGATGATAGGTCATCATATCGTCGAATAGGCGGACGTAGTCGGACTCCTCCAGTTTGTCGTAGAGGACCGGGTTGGAGAGGAATAGCAGCTGGCTCTGAAGCACGTTCATCAGCGTCTTGATGTAATTCTCGACTTGCACGACCGAGCCTTGAAGCGTCTTCTCGTTGTTCTGCCGGATCGGTTCGAACAGTCGTTGATAACCGAAGAAGGCCGTCAACAGGAACGCAATGACGACGGAGAGAAACGTCAGAATAAACAGCTTCGTGCTGACGCTCGACGCGAAGCTGGTGCCCGATAGCCGGCGAATCATGCGATTAACGCCCCCCATGCCATGCGACAATGGCAGCAAAGCCCCCGATAATCGAGGGCTTGCGTCTATTTTTATATCCAATTATAGCATGACGTTCCTATCGCCTGTCCGCACAAATGCGAGATTCGCTTGCCCTTATTCTGCCCCTATCCTTTCACGGATCCGAGCAAGGCGCCTTTGACGAAATACTTCTGCAGGAACGGATAGATGACGAGCAGCGGCAGCGTGGCCACGACGACGACGGCCATCTTGATCGTCTCCGGCGGCAGGGCGTTCAGCGCCAGCGAATTGAGCGACAGCTCCGTGCTGACGTTCGGCGATTGAATCATGCTGCGGAGGACGACCTGCATCGGCATGAGCGTCTTATCGGACAGATAGAAGATGCCCTTGAAGTATTCGTTCCAATGATTCACGCCGTAGAACAAGCCGATGGTGGCCATGATCGGCGCGGACAGAGGCAGCACGATGCGGACCAGCGTCCCTAGATCGCCGCAGCCGTCCACGCGGGCCGCTTCCTCGACCTCGGCCGGCAAATTCTCGAAGTAGGTTTTGACGATCAACAGATTGAAGGTCGAGACCATGCCGGGAATGATCAGCGCCCAGACCGTGTCGTACAAGCCGAGCCCCCGAACGACGATATAGAGCGGGATCATGCCCCCGCTGAAGATCATCGTGAACACGAGCGCCATCAGCACGAAATTGCGGCCAGCAAGCGACTTCTTCGACAGCGGGTACGCGAGCAGCGTCGTGACCGCGAGATTCAGCGCCGTGCCGACGACCGTGATGAACGCGGTGATGCGCAGCGCCTGCGGGATGCGCGGGCTGGCGAAAATTTCGCGGTAAGCTTCCAGCGTGAACTGCTTAGGCCATATGACGAAGCCGCCGTTCTTCATGACCTCCGCGTAAGGCGTGACGGAGACGATAAATACATAATACAGCGGGAACAGCGCCGACAACGCGAACAGCGCGAGCACGGCATAGATGAGCGTATCGGCGGCTTTATCCGGTTTGGTTCTGTGAAGAATGCGCGACATCTTTCCCACCTCCTCGCGCGTTGTAATGGCTTACCATAATCCGTTCCCTCCGACCTTCTTCGCCAGCTTGTTCGCGCCGAGCACGAAGATCAGGCCGACGACGGATTTGAACACGCCCATAGCCGCCGCCACGCCGAATTCCAGCCGCTCGAAGCCGTACCGGTACACCCATGTATCCACGATATCGCCGACCTCGTACACGCGGGCGTTCAAGAAGATGAACACCTGGTCGAACCCGGCGTCCAGAATGCCGCCGACTTTCAATATGAGCATCAGCACGAACACGTCGCGGATTCCCGGCAGCGTCACATGCCATAACTGACGCCAGCGTCCCGCCCCGTCCACGACGGCGGCTTCATAAAGTTCCTGGTTAATAGAGGCCAGCGCGGCCAAATAGATTATCGCGCCGAACCCGGTCGTCTTCCAGATTTCCGTCAAGACGAGCATCGGGCGGAAGAAATCCTGATTCGTCATCAAGTCGATCTGGCCCCAGCCCGCATCGCGGACGAACGTGCTGATCAATCCGGAGCCCGGCGAGAGGAACGAGAACACCAGACCGTAGACGATGACCCACGACAGGAAATAAGGGCCGTACGTGATCGTCTGCACCAGGCTCTTGAACCAGCGGTGCCGAACTTCGTTCAACATGAGGGCGAGCAGGACGTCCGGAATCAAATTGCCAACGATCTTATACAAGCTGATCAGCAGCGTGTTGCGAATAAGCGGCCAGAATTCGGGATTGTCGAATATGATGCGGAAGTTATCCCAGCCTACCCAGGGGCTGCCCCATATCCCCTTCATTAAATTGAAATCCTGGAACGCGATCAGCGTCCCCGCCATCGGCGCGTAATGAAATAACGCGTAATACGCGAGCCCCGGGACCATCATCAAGTAAAACCACCGGTTGCGGTAAAAGGTACGCCACCCGGCTGCCTTTCCCGTCCGTGACGCGGCGGGGTTACGCGGGGTTGAAACGGCCTGTTCCGCCATCGCCATCGCTATCTCCTCCTAAGCCGATTCGTAATCGGAAGACCAAGGGGGAACCCGCGAACGATTCAGGGCTCCCCTCGATGCCTCCTAATCTTCTATTCGAACGCGCGCAATTGCTTATCTTTCAAGACGGCGTTCAGCTGTTTCGTATATTCCGTGAAAATGTCGCGTCCTTTGTATTTGGTCATCAGTTCTTCGCGATATTGCGGCCAATTCTTCCCGCTCTTGTCGTCGAGAATGGCTTTCACGTGGAACTTGCTCATCTCCTTGCGGAAATCGCCGATGTTGATGCCTTCCGGGGGCACCAGGCTGACCGGCGGCAGCGCATTATGTTTCGGGAACCCTTCGATCGTCTTCAGAATCGCGCGGTCATGCTCGGAGATCCGGGAATCGATCAATTCCATGCCAAGCACCTGCGGCTCATCCGGCGTGAACACGCCGTACACGTTCAGCCAGTTGCCGGCTTTGGCGATATCCGCCTCGAAGGCTTCGACGTTCAGCGTGACTTTGTTGCCATCCTTCGTATAATGCTTGCCCTCCTGACCGTAATGCGTCAGCAGGAAGCCCTCTTCGCTCGTCAGCCAGTCGACGATTTCCAACGACCGCTTCACCTTCTCCGGCTGTTTCTCGGCCGCGGCCGTGCTGACGAGGATGCTGCTCTCCGGCACGTTGTACTTCCACATGATCGGCTTGTCGAGCGGATAGATCGGCTTCCAGTCGGCGTTCGGATCGAGCGCCTTCGCGCGGTTCTGGACGCTGGTCGCCACGCTGTCGAGCGCGACCGTCTTGTCTCCAGGCGAGAAGATCATGCCGACCTTCCCCTGCGCGGCTTTGTCGTGATGGGCCGGCGGCTTGTTCAAGAACCAGTCCGGGTCGACGATGCCCTTGTCGATCCAGTCCACCACCTGGTCGAGGACGCCCTCGACTTTCAAATCCGTCCGGTTGTCCACGTAGGCATCGTCGACGATCATGAAGTCCGCCACGAATCCGTTATTCAGCCATTGAGGGAAGTCGAAGGGCAGGCTTAGGCCGTTGCCGGCCGCCGTGAACCCGTATGTATCCGCTTTCCCGTTACCGTCCGGATCGCCCTTGGTGAATTGCGTCAAGACGTTCGTCAGCTCTTCATAGTTCGTCGGCGGCTTCAGCTGCAGCTTATCGAGCCAATCTTGGCGAATGTACCAGGACGCGTAGGTGTTCCGCTGGAACGGCAGAATGGCGCGCGTGAATTCGCCCTGCTTCAGCTGATAGGCGTCCAGCTCCTGCTTGCTCACCCACTTGAAATAATGCGGGAGCGTGGTTTCCGTGAAGAAGGCGCTGAGATTCGCCGCGATCCCGTCGTCGATATATTTCTGCGATTCCGCGCCGCCCGCGATGAACAGATCCGGCGCGCTTCCGCCCGCCAGCGCCGCGTTCAGCTTGGCGTGATACTCTTCGCCGAACACCATATAGTCGATTTTCAGATCGACATTGAATTTCTCCTCGATCGCGCGCTTCACGAAATCCTGATCGGCGCTCGGCAGCGTCACGTTCGCCAGCATGTTATTGGCAACCGACCAATTCAGTTCCAGCTTGGCGGGCTTCGCCGGCTCGTTCCCGCCCGTCTCGCCGGCATTGCCCTCTGCGCTCTTCTCCCCGCCGGTGTTGCCGTTGCTACAGGCGGCGAGCAGCATGAGCGCCGCGATTCCTAGCCATACCGCCTTTTTCTTTTTCTTCTGCATCTGATAACCCCTTCCCGTCTCTATCATCCATTGCTTGATTTCAGTATACGGGCAAGCGGCTGGACGAAAATAGATGACGATTTCAAAAAATGGTGGACGAATTCGAGAGATCGCGTCGGCGAGCGGACAAAGCAAAGAAGCAGATACCAAGACGGCATCTGCTCTGGGATGGTTATCGTACTCCACCCTTTCTACAGCATCGGCGCTTTCAAAGCGGTGTCGATGTTCATCAGATCCAGCCGGATCTGATCCGCGGTGTTCCACGGGTGATACCAACCCCGCTCGATCATGTAGGCCATGATCCTCTCGTGCGTATCGATTGCTTCCTCCAGATGCTTCGTCAGCACGGCTTTCACTTCCGGCGTGCCGGCTTCCGTAACGGCCATCGCGTAATTGCGGACGCCGCTTTTGGCATTGATCAAGAAGTTGGTCGCGACCACTTGATCCGTCAACGTGCTCATGCCGGTTAAATGTTCCACGATCGTATTCATCGTTTCGCTCCTATTGGATGGCTTTCGTTAACAGCGTCCCGAGCTCCTGCAGCTGTATATGCGTCATTTCCACGTCCTGCTGCAAAATTTCCTTGAGCTGCGGGTCCGAAACGAGGCCACGCATCGTTTTGGCTGTCGTCAGACAGATGGTTTTGAACGCCGCCAGTTCATGTACCTCCAGCGTTTCGTGCAATGCGAAATTCATGTTTGCGCCTCCTCTTCGCCAATTAAGGCTTCAAGACCACCTTAATGCAGTTGTCCTGTCTCGTATCGAAAAGTTCATAGCCACGCTTCGCTTCGCTAAGCGGGATCACGTGCGTAATGACGTCGCTTGGATCGACTTTGCCCGTATGGATCAGCTCGTACATATACGGCATATAGTGGATGACCGGCGCTTGACCCGTGCGGAGATTGACGTTCCGCTGGAAAATATCGCCGAGCGGGAAGGCATTGTAACGGCCTCCGTAGACGCCCGTGATTTGAATCGTGCCGCCTTTGCGAACGGCTTGCGATGCAATAACGATGCCGCCCATCGCGCCGCCATGCAATTTCAACCCCGAGGCAAGCGACTCAAGCGGCGTCATTTTGCCGCTCATGCCCGAACAGTCGATGACGACGTCCGCCCCGCCTCTGGTCATCTCCTTCAGGTCGTTGCCTACATTCTCGAATGCGCCGGCGTTGACGGTCTCGACGCGGTTCGTCCGCTTCGCGTGCTCCAGCCGGTAATCCAAATAATCGACCGCGATGACGCGGCCCGCCCCTTTAAACCAGGCGAACTTCTGGGCGAGCAGGCCGACGGGACCGCAGCCGATGACGATGACGGTATCGCCGGCTTTCACTCCCGCGTTATCCACGCTCCAGAACGCGGTCGTCATCGCGTCCGAGATCAGGCACAGCGTTTCATCCGGATGCTCGCAGTTTTCCGGGATTTTGAAGTGGGTGAAGTTCGCGAACGGCACCCGAAGAAGCTCCGCCTGTCCACCTGGATAGCCGCCGGTCGTGCCGGAATAGCCAAAGTAGCCCCCCATTTCACCGTTTTCGTTCGAATGATCGCATTGACTTTCCAGCTGATTTTGGCAATAGAAGCATTCGCCGCAGGCGATGTTGAACGGAATGATGACGCGGTCGCCCTTCTTCAGGTTCTTCACGTCGGGACCGACCTCTTCGACGATTCCCATCGGCTCGTGGCCGATGACGTAGTCCTCTTGCAGGTTCGGAATCATCCCGTGAATGAGGTGTAGATCCGATCCGCAAATGCCTGTCGTCGTCAAGCGCACAATCATATCGTCGGCTTTCTCGATTTTCGGATCCACGACTTCCTTTACGACGACGTTCTTGACGCCTTGATAAGTGACGGCTTTCATGCCTCGCTGCCTCCCATATGCTCGTCCGGCGTCCGGTCGAACATGCCCTTGCGCGACGTATCGTCCGCGAATAATTTCTGCTTGCTGATTTCCAACGTATTCGTAAGCGACAGCACGTCCAGCTTGAACTGTTCCTGAAGTTCGTAAGGATGGAACCATTTCTTCCTGACCATCAGTTCCGTAATTTCTTGATGAAGGGCGATCCCTTGCCGCAGCTGTTCGCGAAGCAGCGCTCTCGCCTGAGGGGACACGGTTTCCGTTAGAGCGACGGCGATATTGCGCACGCCTTCTTTGGCTCGCATTAGAAAATCCATCGCAAACGTCATGTCCGCCATCTCCGGCATATTAAGCGCGTTGGCCGGGTCCAGCGCATCCATCTTGATCGGGCCATCTTGCTGCACGTTCATCGGTGTAGGTCTCCTTTGCCTTCCTTAATTCAAAATCGGCGTCGGGCGAAACTCCGGAACCGGGGCCTCGAACGGCGACTCCGCATATACGGCTTGCAGCTGCGCGATCGCCTGCTGCGTCTGCTGCACGTCCTTTTCCATGAGCTGCCGAAGTTCTTGATCGAACACCAGCCCCTGCATCAACTTCGACTTGGCCAAGCCAAGCGTCTTGAAATTGATGATCTCATGCAGATCAAGCGCTTCATGAGCGGCCAGCCGCTTTTCGTTGATCATGTCATTTCCTCCAAGTCATGGCTACTAAAGTACTCGATTAAGGTTGTCCAAACTTGCGCGATATATGTTGAGTTGAACCCCATTTCTCCGAAGCTAGCCGATTTGCCCATCCTCATCCATGCTCGAAACCAACTCCAGCATCTGATCGGTGAGCAGCCGGTATTTTTCTTCGCTTTGCATGAGCGCAAGTTCCATGTTCCGCCGGACGGTAATATCCACGCTCGTCCCGATGATCTCCACGATTTCGCCGCCCTTGCGGATTGCCCGCAAGGAGGTCAAGTAATAGATGCCGTTCAATTCCGATTCATAGCTCACCATCTCTTCGCCTTGCAACGCTCTCCGGTAGCAAGCTTCCTTACGGCGCGCGTCCGCAAGCGTCAGAAATTCCTTCGCTTCCTTCCCGACGATTTGCTCCGGCACCAGTCCCATTCGAAATAGCAGCTTCCCGTCGCAGAAGGTGTGGATAAGCTTCCCATCGCGTTCGGCTACTTTGAAAATAAACCCTTCCTGCAGCCGAATGATCTCTTGCAACGCTTCGCGATCCATTCGCAACCCTTCTTCCAGCCACAAGCGGTTTGCCGTCAAACCGCTCAGCCCAAGCCTCGGCCCGAACGATTGGAGCTCACGGAACTTCTCGGTGAACGCATGCCCCGGAATCGGCTTGTGGAACATAAAGCCCTGCGCGCCGTCGCAAACGTGGTGGATGAGAAACGTCAGCTGATCCTTATCCTCAACGCCCTCGGCGATTACGCTCAGTTTCAGATTATGCGCCATGCTGATGATCGTCTTCACGATCGTCGCGTCATTGACGTCGACCGGACACTCCTGGATGAATGATTTGTCGATCTTCAGCTTATCGATCGGGAATTTGCGCAAATATGACAACGAACTGAACCCGACGCCGAAGTCATCCAGGCTGATTCGGACGCCGAGCGCTTTCAAGGCGCGCAGCACGATCAGCGCCTGCTCTGCTTCGATCATAATGCTTTCCGTAAGCTCAACTTCCAAATAACGTGGTTCCAGTTCCGTTTCTTCAAGAATACGACTAACGATCTGAACGAGTCCCGGCTGGTAGAATTGCCTGGCCGACAGATTGACCGCGACCGTAATCGGCGCAAGGCCCGCGTTCTGCCACGCTTTGTTTTGTTGGCATGCTTCGCGCAAAGCCCATGTCCCGATTTCGTTGATCGTCCCGTTCTCTTCGGCCAAGGGGATGAACGACGACGGCGGAATCAAGCCGAGGTCGGGGTGGTTCCACCGAATTAGCGCTTCCGTGCCGGTCAGCTGCTGGCTGCGTAGATCGTATTGCGGCTGATAGTGGAGGACGAATTGTCCGGCTGCCAAAGCATGGTGCAAATCATTCTCGCGTTCGATCGGCGGTCGGTCGTCCCGTTCTTGACGCTCTTCGAACACGCGAACGTTATGCCGACCTTCTTTCTTCACTTGATGCATGGAACGATTCGCTTTCTTCATCAAGATCGACAGCTCCTGGCCGTCTTCGGGATAGAATGCCATCCCGATGCTTGCGGACATCCGCAGCGCTTGGCCGTCGATGAAGAACGGTTCCGACAGGGCTTCGAGTATCCGTTCGGCAATTCGCACCGCATCGTCCCGTTCGTTCAACTTTGGGAGCAACAGCATGAATTCTTCGCCGCTCACGCGAGACAGCAACTCTCCCTGGCGAGGTCGGCGAACACGCCA
Organism: Paenibacillus methanolicus; assembly: GCF_008124765.1. GTDB lineage: Bacteria > Bacillota > Bacilli > Paenibacillales > Paenibacillaceae > Paenibacillus_Z > Paenibacillus_Z methanolicus. Next base: position 68,259 of record NZ_VNHS01000003.1, read on the forward strand.
TTCATAAAACCGCGGTTGTACAGGCCGGTCAGCGCATCGCGAACCGACATTCTCCCCAACTCGATCACGTAGCTTAAATAATTCGCAAACTTCTGCAAATAAGCACGATCATCTTCGAAAAACTGCCCGGGCTGCGAATCGAGCACGCACAGCGTGCCGTACATGGTTCCGTCGCGAAGCAGGACCGGCACGCCCAAGCAGGAGCCGATCCGGGCATTCTCCGTCACCTCCGTCTTTTGCGCGTTGAGATGACTCGCCGTATCTTCGTTGACGACAGGTTCGCGGCCGCCCGAATGAATCATCTCGCAGCGGGATTCATGAATGGGCAAGACGGCGCCGTTTTCGATGCCCGCCATGCCGACTTTCAGCGTTTCCAGCACGCGAAAGGCGTGCTCGTCCGTATGCGCGACAAAACAAGTTTTCTTCCCGAAATAGCGGCTGACCAAATCCAGCATATCGCGAATCGCATCTTCGAATTGATGAAGCGGCATGGCATCTTGCGTTGAATCCTTCACCTTGACGTTGCTCCTTTTATGCCAATCTTCAGGTATCATTAGTATGACCTGGATACGTACCGCTAAATAATAGGGAAGATCCGGTATAACATGCCTGCGCGGAAATATAATGAGGGACATCTGCACAGAAGCCGGATGAATATCATCCGGCTTCCGCATAGCATGACGCAGCTTCCCGATATAAGCGCAAACAAGCCGATCCATATGGGATCGGCTTGTTTGCGCTTAGAAATCTATATTAAACCGCCGGTTTATCCAGCAGCAGCTGCAATTCAACCTTCACGTCGTTCTCCGTCTCCACGAGCACTTGATGCGGGTTTTCCATGCCGAAGTCGGCAAAAGTGACGATCGTGCTGCCTTCCAGCTTCACCTGGCCCTGCTCATACACCGCTTGACTGTCGAACACGACCTCCTTGTCGACGCCGCGCACGTTCAACGTTCCTTTCAGCTGGAGCGGCACGGCGACGCCCTCGCTCCACGACTCCGGGAAGCCGTCGATCGAGGCCGCGGCGAAAGTCGCTTGCGGATGAGCCGCCGCGTTCAAATATTGATCGCCTTTAATATGGCCGTCGCGCATCGGATTGCCCGAATCCAGACCTTCCAGGTCGACGGCGCCTTCAGCCGTGATTTGTCCCGCGTTCGCCGTATCGATCATCCATTTGCCCGTTACCGTGCCGGCCGTCATATTGACCGTTTCCTTCGACGTCGTCATCGAGATGTATACCTCGGACCCGTCGGCAATCGTCCACTCTCCGTTCAACTGCTCGCCCGTTACTACCGCTCCCGAGGCTGCCGCGGCGTCTGCTTCGCCGATCACTTCCTTAATTTCCACCTGATTGCCCGTGAAATAATCGTAAGTCAAATACCCGCCGCCTGCCAAAACCACGATTGCCGCTCCTGCAGCCAGTACCCATTTTTTCTTCATTTCCTCTCCTCCTCCTATGTACGTCGCCATCCCGAACACTACAATTCGTAGTGCAATTGAATAAAAAAAAGATGGCGAACCGCTGTCTCGCCACACACTACACGACGTAGTGTTAGTGGGCGAATGAATTACTTTTACATTAGCAGACCTAGATGAAAAGAACCTTAGCGCAAACTGAAAATTAGCTTAAAAGCGCGAATCAAGCCGCAGATTCACTCTGCCAGCTTTCTCACTAGGAAAGAACGCCTTCCCTTTCATCGGAACCACCTTACGCGGATCCTAGACTGGTTCGGTTGACGCGCCTTATGCATGTAAACTCGCGTGGTTTGCGTTTCTCGCACAAAACAAGCACGAAAGGCATGCGATTCGTATTCGCATGCCTCTCGGAAGCTTGTCTCACGCCACCATCAAGCGGCCTCTATGCATGGAAATTGGTGCCGTCCGTCGTCGCGGCGATAATGCCCGCGCGAATGACATAGTCGCCGAAGTGCTCCCCGCTCTCGCGCTCCTTCGCATAACGCGGAATGATCCCCGACAGCTCGCGAAGAATTTCGTCTTCGCCGATATTCTCACGGTACATCTTGCTCAGGCGGCTGCCGTCGTGCGCGGCGCCCAAATACATGTTGTATTTGCCCGGCGCCTTGCCGATGAAACCGATCTCGCCGAGCGAGTGACGCGCGCAGCCGTTCGGGCAGCCGGTCATCCGGATCGTGATTTCTTCTTCCCGCAGTCCGTTCTCGTCCAGCATGCCGTCGATCTTATCGATGAGCACCGGCAGGTAACGCTCGGCTTCCGCCATCGCGAGACCGCACGTCGGCAGCGAGACGCAAGCCATCGAGCTGCGGCGCAGACCCGAGTAACGTTTGCCGTCGGAAAGGCCGTACCGTTCGATCAAGGCGGAAATCTCCGCTTTCTTCTGCGACGATACGTTGGCAATGATCAGGTTCTGGTTCGCCGTTAAACGAATGTCGCCCGTGTGCACCTTCGCGATCTCGCGAAGACCTGTCATAAGCGGATAGTCATCGAAATCCGCCACGCGTCCGCCTTCTACGAACATCGTGTAGTGCCACGTATCGCCTACGCCTTGAACCCAACCGTAACGGTCGCCGTTGTCGTTGAAGTGGAACGGCTTAGCCGCTTCCAGCTTCCAGCCGAGACGGCGCTCCAGCTCGGATTTGACGTTCTTCAGGCCGAGGCGATCGACTGTATACTTGAACCGGGCATTCTTGCGATGCGCGCGGTTGCCGTAGTCGCGCTGGATCGTGATGATTTTCTCGGCTACGTCATAGATCTGCTCCGGTTTGCAATAGCCGATGACCTTCGCCAACTGCGGGTAGGTCTCCTTGTCGCCATGCGCCATCCCCATGCCGCCGCCGATCGCCACGTTGAAGCCGGTCAGTCTGCCGTCTTCGACGATCGCGATGAACCCGAGATCCTGCGAGTATACGTCGATATCGTTCGAAGGCGGAACCGCGACGCCGATCTTGAATTTGCGCGGCAGGTAGAGCGGGCCGTACATCGGTTCGACTTCGTCGACCTCCGGCGTGGAGGCGACCTTCTCCTCGTCCAGCCACAGCTCGTGATACGCTCTCGTCCGCGGCAGCAGATCGTCGCTCAGCCGCTTCGACCACTCGTATACTTCGGCGTGGACGTCGGATTGGTACGGATTCGGATTGCACATGACGTTGCGGTTAACGTCGCCGCACGCAGCGATCGTATCGAGCAGCGCCATATGGATCGATTGAATCGTCTTCTTCATGTTCCATTTGAGAATGCCGTGCATCTGGAACGTCTGGCGCGTCGTCAGCTTCAGCGTGCCGTTGCCATATTTATTGGCCAGCTCGTCCATGACGAGCCATTGCCCCGGCTGGGCGACGCCAGCCGGCATCCGGACGCGGAGCATGAATTGATAGGCAGGTTCGAGCTTCTGCTTCTGGCGCTCGTTGCGCAGGTCGCGGTCGTCCTGCAGATAGCTGCCGTGGAACTTCATCAACCGGTTGTCATCATCCGAGATGCCCGAGCTAAGCGGCTCGAGCATCGATTCGGCCAAGGTGCCGCGCAAATAATTACTTTCGCGCTTAATGCGTTCGACATCGCTAGGTGTTCCCTCAGGGGCAGTTAATTTCGTCTTTGCCATGCTAAGTCGTGCTCCTCTTCATCCAAAATCAATATACGTCGCGCTGATACCGCTTGCTCTGCTGCATCGACGCCAGATAGTTCTCCGCTTCTTCGCGGCTCTTGCCGCCTTCGGTCTCGATAATCTCCAAGAGCGCGCGGTGCACGTCTTTGGCCATGTTCTTCTCGTCGCCGCAAATGTAGAACGACGCGCCCTGCTCCAGCCATGCGAACAATTCCTTGCCATGCTGAAGCATACGGTGCTGTACGTATACTTTATCTTCCGTATCGCGCGAGAAGGCCACGTCCATGCGGGTCAAGACGCCGTCTTTGATCCAGCGCTGCCATTCCGTCTGGTACAGGAAGTCCGTCACGAAGTGCTGATCGCCGAAGAACAGCCAGGATGGACCTTCCGCCCCGCTCTCTTCGCGCTCTTGCATGAACGAGCGGAACGGCGCGATGCCCGTGCCCGGTCCAACCATGATAATCGGCGTGCTTGGATCTTCCGGAAGCTTGAAATTGTCGTTCGGTTGAATGTATACCGGCACCGTGTCGCCCGGCTGCAGCCGCTCGGCGGCATAGACGGAGCATACGCCCTTGCGCTCGCGGCCGTGCGCTTCGTAGCGCACCGCGCCGATAGTCAGATGCACTTCGTCCGGATTCGCGGATTGCGCGCTTGCGATGGAATACAGACGCGCCGGAATTTTGCGGAGCAAGGACACAACGTCCTGCGCGCTTCCTTGAAGCGGGCCGTAGTCCCGAATGAAATCAAGCAAATCGCGGCCATGCGCATAGGCTTTGAATTTCTCCCGGTTGGAGGCATCAAACAGTTCCAGCGCTTCCTTGTTCGCGGCGATCTGCGCGAGCTTCTCGGCCAGCGGCTTGGACAGCGTCGTAATATCGAAGTAATCGATGAGCGCTTCGCGCAGCGCGCGAACCTCGCCGTTCTTATTCACCGTGACCTGCGCCTGCGCATCCCACTTCGTCGCTTCCAGCAGCTCGTCGACGAGCGCCGGATCGTTCTGCGGGTAGATGCCGAGGGCGTCGCCCGGCTTATACGCGATTCCCGAGCCTTCGAGGGACAGCTCGAGATGACGGGTCTCTTTGTTCGAACCGCGGCCGTTCAGGTTCAAGCTCGCCAGTACTTCGGCGCGGAACGGGTTCGTGCGGGAATACGCGGATTCCGCGGCTGTTCCGGCATCGGACGAAGGCGCGGCTGCGACTGCAGCACCCGTACCGGCGGAGCCCGCTTCCTTCAAACGGTCCACGACGCTCTTGAGCCAGCCGGATGCCGGTTCGTCGAAGTCGACGTCGCAATCTACGCGGTCGACGAGGCGCGTCGCGCCGAGTTCTTCCAGACGGGCGTCGAACTCCTTGCCGGTCTGGCAGAACAGCTCATAAGAGGTGTCCCCGAGCGCCAGCACGGAGAAGGTCATGCCTTCCAGCCGCGGCGCGCGTTTGCCGAGCAGGAACTCATGGAACGAGATCGCGTTATCCGGCGGTTCGCCTTCGCCGTGCGTGCTCGCCACGATCAGGAGCTGCTGGACTTTCTTGAGCTGGTTCGTCTTGAAATCGCTCATCGAGGAGACGGTGACGTTGAAGCCGTTCTCCGTCAGCACTTTAGCCGATTTCTTGGCAAATCCCGCCGAATTTCCGGACTGGGAGCCGAAGAGAATCGTCACGTCCTTGCTAGCTGCGGGTGCCGGCGCGGCTACCGCGACGTTAAGCGCTTGCTGCGCGGCCAACGGAGCCGCGGAAGCCGCCGGAGCGGAGGCTGTCGCGGCAAGGAAACCGCTTAGCCAAATTTTTTGACTGTCGGTCAAGCTCGGCAGAAGCCGGTTCAGAAGGTCGACCTGCTCTTGGTTAAACGGACTGTTGGTTACTTGCAATTGCAACGCGATCCACCCCACAAAAGTTTGTCTTGCGAAAACATGCCGGGCGGGCAGACGTACATCTCCGCCCTCCGATAAACTTACCTTTTGAAAACTATACCATATAATGCGAGCGAAATGATCGACTTAAAGATAATGAATTCTGATGAATCCTATAATAAAACACAATGCGCTGGGCGTTCTTGCCAGAAATCGGCGAATAGAAACCTTTCGCTGCCATGAAGGCCGATACAGCTACGCTCGCTCGTGACTGCCGACACGACGAAGAGCATGCGCTCTTGGCAGCATGCTCTTCATTCGTAAGACGAGAATTCGTGGGCATAGGGCTTGGGTTACACAATCTTGGCCCCGAAGGAACGCGCCAAGAGCACCGCCTGTTCCCGGTCCAGCTTCACGCCCGTCAACGCCATCGTCTTGAAATCCACGCCGTCCAGCTTGGCGCCGCGGAGATCGGCGTCCTTCAGCATGGCCTTCGATAACGCGGCCATCGTCAAATCGCAGTCTCGCAGATCCGCCTTCTCCAAGTTAGCGCCGGACAAATCGGCTTCGACGAATCGGACGCCGCGCAAGTCCTGTCTAGCCAGCCGGGCTTGTCTCAGGTTCGCGTACGACCAATCGCCCTGCTCGATCGATATCCCGTCCAGCGTGGCGCCCGAGAAGTCGGAGCCCGTCATTTTGCACGACTCGAATTTGGCCACGAACAAATTAGCGCCGCCGAAGCCGCAATTCTCGAAGGCGGATTCTTTATGAATCGACCCGTTCAGCAGCGCCCCGCGGAAATCGCACGACATGAAGCGGCAACCGCTGGTGATGACCTCTTCCAGCGAACCGTTCGCGAACGAGCATTGATCGAACGTGCAGCCGATCAGCTCGCCGTATCGCAGATCCCGAGCGCCGAAATCGACCTTCACGTAATGCTGTTGATGATGTTGAAACATGCTAGCCTCCCGAGTACGCAATATAGCTCCACTATAGCACATGGCTGTCAAGCCCCCGGGTAAACGCCGCGAAATGTCAAGCGATAAATTTATCGAACGGCGATTAGCGCCGAACGTCCGCGTGGGATCGGTTCGGCGCTTGCAGATCACTTTATTCGTTACTCGCCGGACCGATGTTGACTAGACTAACCTCCGACAGCGTAATCGTCGTTTGCCCTGCGTTTCCGCCCGAAATGTTGCCCATATCGAAGGATATGCGCGCATTCCGGTAGCTTTCGGCCGTCGCGTCGAAGGTGAACGTGTAGAGCTGCTCCTCGGTCGTCAAGTCCGCCTGCTGGCCGAAATAGCCGTGCCACTCGTAGTTCGCCGCGACGTCCACCCAGCCGAGGCCGAGGCCGAGCTTCCGCGGCGTGCCGGCCTTCGCCTTGAAGGTGAGCGTATACCGGGAACCTTGCTGAATGGCGAAACCTTCGTTGATGACTTGGCGGTCCCATGGGTAATCGCCGACGTTGCCGATGGCGACTTGAAGCTTGCCGCCCTCCGCGGCGATCGCGAGCTGGCTCGCATCTCCGGCGGCATAAGAGAACCAACCTTCCGTCCCGCTGGCGAAATCGCCATTATGCAGCAGATTAACGTTCACCGGCTGCCCCCCGGCATCCGCCGCGGGGTTCACCTCGTACAGTTTCACGTTGTCGATCGCGACCGTATGGGCGCCGCCTGCGGTTGCCGGCATGCCCAGACCGAAGGATAACACTGCGGCGGCATCCGTCGGCGCGTCCATCTTGAAGGTGTACGAGAGCTTGGACTTCTCCTCCGCGAGCGCTGTTTCTTCTATTAAATACTTCGCGTATTCGCCGCTGCTCTGCGAGACGACGACATGCATCGTTCTCGGCGCCGACGAGCGGGCATCCAGCTCCAGCCGGTACGTCTTCCCTTGCTCGATCGTCAAGCCCAATTGCTGTACTTGATGATCCCACCACTGCGCGCCCGTGCCCAGATGACGAACGCTCAGCTCGCCGCTCTCGGTTACCGCCATCGTCGCCGAATCCGTCGTGACCATATTCCACGCTTCCGTGCCCGAGTCGTATTTGCCGTTGCGTGCGATGTTGCGCGACAAGTCCACCCAAAGCGTATTGTAGTCGTACCCTTCGAAATCGACATAATAGTTCCGGCCGCTTGCGAGCGCGATTGGTTCGAAATATACCGTCTTGTACGTCTGCCAGCCGCCCGAATTGCCGACGTTCGCTACTGCCTCGGCAACCGTCGCGCCGCTCTCGTCCTTCACGCGAAGCCGGACCGGTGAATCGGCCTCGCCGCTCGCGACTCGCGCGGAGAGCACGTATTCGGCGTTCTCGGCGACGCTGACTTTATATTGGAGCAGATCGCCTTCGTCCATATAGCCGACGTTCGTTCCTCCTTCGGAGGCATCCTCCAGTTGAAGGCCGCGCATCTCCCATGCCTGCGAGGCCGGGATATGGGCATACCCCGCGACATGAACCGGCTGCCCCCGCTTCACCAAGCGAACGTTGTCTACATATACGGTACCGGCCTCGCCGCCGAACAAGAGTTTCAGCTCCGCTTCCGCATCGGCTTCCGGTCCGATGACGATTTCCTTGGCATAAGACTCAAGCTCGGTGCCCAGTTGGACGGATGCGCCTTGCGGGAATTGCGCGCTGCCGCCGTTCGAACGAGCGACATCCACTTGCATCGTCCTTGGCGCATCCGACTTGGCTTCGAAATATAGACCGTATGCCGCGTTGGCTTCCAGCTTCAATCCCGGATGGCTGACGGCGACGCTGCTTGCCTCCGCCCCGCCTTCTTCGACCTGCACCACCAGCTGCCGCTCCATGATCGGGAAGGCGAGGAAATTATTGACGCCGATCCGCGCCTTTGCATCCGCTGCAACGGATGGCGACCAGAATGCCAACCGGTCCGTCCCTTGGTCGAACGTGCCGTTATAGACGAGATTCCCGTCCGGGAGCGGCTTCCGCTCGATTGTCTCGTCCGGCAGCGGCGGCGCATCGCCAATCTCGACCAGCTTCGCGTTTGCGATATAGACCATTCCCTCATTTAGGCCGAGGTTAAATTCGAATCGGGCATTGTTGTCCGTGGTCTCCCGCATGTCGAACGTATACGTATACGGCTGCCATGCCGTCGTCAACGCGAAGGTCTGCTCGCCGGAGTAATTTTTCCAGCTCTTCTGGAATTGGTTCACCTTGGCCATGATCGTGCGGCTGGCGTCCGCTTTGGCATCGAAGGTCACCTTGTAGCGCTTGCCCCTCTGGATGTACATCGGCATCTGCGTCAGTTGGATCGAATACAGTTGCTCGCCCGGATTGGCGATCGACACCTTCGCCGCCATTCCTTTCGTCTCATCGTCGACAACGGATACGCTTCCTTCACCGCCTGCGTTCAGCAGGAACTGCCAGTGTTGCGGAACGCCGTCCGCGCCATGCTCGCCTTTGAAATCATGATTGTACAGCTGGTTGCCATCCTGCTGCGGCTGCCGCTTCATCGCCGGGTCCGGCGGATGACCCGTCACGTCCGGCCATTCGTCCAGCTTCTTGTAGGAATACACGCGCACGAAATCCACCTTCATCTCGTCCGACACGAAATCCGCATCAGGCGCGCCAGGCCAATCGCCGCCGACGGCCAAATTAAGAATCAAGTAGAACGGACGATCGAACGGAGCCGGGTAGGTGTAATATTCCGGCTGGCCGGGACCCTTCGTCTTCCAGTCGCTCACCTCGTGATACAGCCGGCCGTCCACGTAGAAGCGAATGACGCCTGGCAGCCATTCCACCTGAAAATCGTGGTAGCCGTCCGCGAACGTTGCTCCCTGCGCCAATTCATAGGTACCTTGATCGTGCCCATGGGAGCCGTCCGGCTGCACGCGGTCATAGTGGAGCGTGCCATAGACGCGCTGCTTGCTCTGCTCGCCCCCGATCAGCTCCATGATGTCGATCTCGCCCGATGCCGGCCAGCCGCCGTAATGCGCTTCGTCCGTCGGCAGCATCCAGATCGCCGGCCACATGCCCTGATCGACCGGAAGTTTCGCGCGAACGACGACCTTCCCGTACGTCCAATCGCCCTTGCCTTGCGTAGTTAATTTGGCGGACGTGTAATCGCTGCCGCGATAAGCCTCCTTCTTCGCGGTGACATTCAGGACGCTGCGACTGCCGTCCTTCTGTATGGAGGCGTTGTTCGGACTGTAGTATTCCAGCTCGTTATTATAAACGACGTCCGTATCCATAACCGTCCACTTGGAGGCATCGATGGCGGCGGCGTTGAATTCGTCGCGCCAGACAAGCTCCCAATCCTGATCGGGGATCGTAGTCGGGGCGACCGGCGGCTCGTTGTCGCCGGGCGACGTGCCCGGGTTGCCCGGCGTCGTCGTGACGACCGGCGTCGACGAAACGGCCTTCGGTTCAAAGGTGCCCGAATACCCCGCGCTCGCATCTTCGCCGTTCACGGTCACCTTGTCGGCCTCCACCAGCAGCTGACCGATCTTCCCCTCTGCCGTCAGCTTGGATGCGTTCGCCGTCTCTCCGAACGTCATCGCGCCGATCGCGCTATCCGCCGCGACCTCGATCTGCGCAGGTTGCAGCACGTTCACATTATCCGCCTTCGTGCCGTCCTGGAAGGCGACCCGGACCGGCTCTCCCCGCTTATCGACGACGACCCGTCCCAACTTGGCATTCTTGAAGACGATCGAATGGCTCCCGCCGCCCTTGATGATCGTGCTGCCGGTTACCGTCACGCCTTCCAGCGCGACTTCGCCTTCTCCAATGCCTTCCGCGAGCAGCAAGTTCCCTTCGATGACGGTATTCTTCATCGTAACGCCGCCCGTTCGAACGACGACGTTACCCGTGATCTTCGCAGCATCGTATTGGGTCGGCTTCGCGATAAGCACGGCCATCATGCCCGCGAGCAGCAATGCCGATTCCGCGCGGGTCATCGGCTTCTTCGGCAGCAGACGTCCGTTCGCCCCTTTCAGCATCTTCGTCTCCACGAGATAAGTAAGCGCTTTCTTGGCATAACCGGCTACATCCTCGCTATCTTGAAAGTTCCGCAGCGTCGCGTCGGATTCCGATCCCGACGACAGTTGAAAGGCACGGTCCAGCAAGACGGCCGCGTCTTCTCTCGTAATCGGGGCGTTCGGCGCAAATTGACCGTCCTCCGTTCCTTCGACGATGCCCGATCCGGCGGCGTTCATGACGGGGCGGTAGTACCACGCCTCGGGAAGCACGTCGGCGAACGATTTTGACCCGTCGCCGGCGTAGCCGAACGCCCGATCCAACACCGCGACGAATTCCGCTCTGGTGATCGGCCGATTCGGCAGGAAGCGCCCGTCCGCATCGCCGGTCATCAGCCCCAGCGCTTGAAGCTGCTCAACGGCGGACTTCGCCCAATGCGCGCCGCTCACATCCGCGAAGCCTTCCCCGGTCGCCAGCTTCTTCGTTTCGCTTGCATAGGCCGCCGGACTGATCGCCGAGATTAGCAAGCCGCCGGCGAGTATCGCGGACAGCCAATTGGTCTTGTTCATGTTCGTCTCCTCCTGTATGGTTCGTTCTCGCGATCGGCTAAGGCTGCCCTCCGCAGCCCTGCCAACCGAAACCAAGCGATTATTCCTTCACCGCGCCGATGACCATGCCCTTGACGAAAAACCGCTGCAGGAACGGATAGACGAGCAGGATCGGCAGCGCGCCGATGAAAATTTGCGCCGCCCGCACCGTCCGCTGCGAGATATTTTCCAGCTGACTCGGATCGACGTTGATTTTGGAAAAATCCTGCTGCACGATGATCGTCTGGAGCAAGGACGCGAGCGGGTAGTTTTTAACATCCGACATATAAATCATGCCGTCGAACCAGGCGTTCCAGTGATACACCATCGTGAACAACGACAGCGTCGCGATCGCCGGCATGGAGAGCGGAATGTACACGAGCGCGAGCGTCTTCAGCTGACCTGCGCCGTCCAGGTAGGCCGCCTCCTCCAGCTCTTTGGGCAGCCCGCGAAAGAAATTCATCATGAGGATAACATTCCAGACCGAGACCGCGCCCGGCAGAATGAGCGCCCAGATCGAATTCATGAGCCCGACCTTCTGCACGAGAATGTAGCTCGGAATGAGACCGCCGCTGAACAAGATCGTGAAGACGAAAAACCAGGTATACATCGATCTGCCCTTGAAGCTGTGCTCCTCCTTCGCCAGCGGGAACGCCGTCAGCGTCACGAGCGCCATGCCGATAACGGTCGCCAGCACCGTCCGCTCCGCCGAGATCCAGAGGGAGTTCAAGAAGTTCGAGTTGCCGAACGTCTTGACATATGCATCGGACGTGAAACCGATCGGCCAGAACCCGACCAGATTGGCCGACGCCGGCGCCATGCTGCTGAACGAGACCGCCAGGATGTGAATGATCGGCAGGATGCACAGCAGCGACAGCGCGCCGAGGAAGAGATAATTCGCGATGCTGAACAATCGATAGCCTGATGTTTTGTGATACAAGAACGAGTCCTCCTTCTAAAAAGTGCGTGTTACGCCTGGAACTGCTTCGTGATCAATGGCCGTATTGAACTTCCGCTAAAACACGCGGTAGTTGGCGAGTCGGTAGGCCAGCCAATACGACACGACGATGAGCACGGTGCCGACGACCGATTTGAACAGACCGACCGTGGTCGCGAAGCTCATTTTGCCATTGAGAATGCCGAGCCGGTAGACGAAGGTGTCGATAATATCCCCCTTCTCGTACACGAGCGGGTTGTACAGATTGAACACCTGATCGAAACCGGCGTTCAAAATGTTGCCGATCGAAAGCGTCAGCAGCACGATCGCGATCGGCAGCAGCGCGGGCAGCGTAATGTGCAGCGTCTGCTTCAGCCGGTTCGCGCCGTCCACCTCGGCCGCCTCGTACAGCGCGGGGTTAATGCCCGCGAGCGAAGCCAAGAACACGATCGTGCCGAAGCCGAATTCCTTCCAGACGTCGCTGACGATCAGCGTCACCCGGAACCAATCGCCGTCGCCGAGGAAGAACACGGGCTGACCGCCCAGCGCCACCACTAGCTTGTTGACCATCCCGCCGTCCGGGGATAGAATATCGAGCAGAATGCCCCCCAGAATGACCCATGACAGGAAGTGAGGCAGATAGACGAGCGTCTGGGAGATCCGCTTGAACGCCATCGATCGCACCTCGTTCAGCAGCACCGCGAACAAGAACGGCGCGATCAGTCCTGCGACGATTTTGAAGAACGCGATGATCAGCGTGTTCCAGATCACTTGGTCGACGCCGGGATACTTGAACAGGAACCGGAAGTTGTCGAGGCCGACCCACTTGGATCCGCCAAGACCGAGCCATGGTTTGAAATCCTGAAACGCGATGACGAGGCCGCCCATCGGCACGTACTGAAACAGCAGCGTCAGCAGTACCGCCGGTACGAGCATCATATGCAGCGGCCAGTTCCGTTTCAGGTTCCATTTTCCTTTTGCGGCAGCTCGCTCGGCGCGCGGCTTCCCCGCTTCTAAAACCAATTCTTTCAATTTCGCATCCTCCGTTATTCGACGAATTTCTACTTTGCTAGGTCCGGCAGACCTTGTAATATAACGATTATAGCAATGGCCATTTGGGTTCTATATCCTAATATTGCAAGAACGGTATTGATATTTTAACTAGATGAAGGAGGCCCGCGATGTGCTGTCGCGCTTCAACGTTTTCACCAAAATCACGCTGCTGATCCTGCTCCTGCTCATCCCCGTCCTCACCTTGTACACCTATTCCAACCGGGAGAGCGTCAAAGTCATCGAGCACGAAATTCAGAGCGGCACGACGAATCGGCTCTCGTTCTTCGCCTCCCAGGTCGAAGCGACGATCTACCAGCTGTCGTTGTACGGCGTATCGATCGGGCAAGATTCCTCCATCCAGGAGTACCAGCGGCCCGATTTCGCCGAGCAGCCTTATGAACGGGTGAAGCTGAGCGTATCGATCCTGGAGAAAATGAATCTCTATAACGCCGCAAGCAAGTGGCATTCCGAGATCACGCTGTACTTTCCCCGCACCCGCCAGGTGCTGTCGACCGACTATTACGCGGCGCTGTCCTATGACGAGAAGCAGTTCGATGCGCCTTTCCCCCAAGCGTGGAACTACGAGGGCAACCGGTTCACGTGGCATGCCACGGATCCGGTGTCGGCGATGGCCAATCCCAAATCGGCAAGGCTTATTACCAAAATCAGCTTCCCGATCGAGCACGTAACAGCCCTGCTCGACCAGAACAAAATCAACAACAGCGGCGATCCGTTCCTGTTCGATCCATCGCGCGGCACGATCCGCAACGGCTCGGCGAACGAAACGCGCATCGCGCTCTTATCCGGCCAGTTGAAAGGGATGTCGCTAGCGGAGAACGGCGCCTTCCGCGCCGAGCTGGACGACACCGAATATTTCGTGTCGTATATCCGGTCGAAGAGCCTCGGATGGTACTATGTCGATTACGTGCCGATGCAGCAAATTTTGAGCCCCGTCACGAGCAGCCGGAACCTGTTCTATCTGTCGATCGCCGTACTGCTCGTCATGAGCGTCGCCGTCGTTTTCGCGTTGTACCGCAGCGTGCAGCTGCCGCTCCTGCAGCTCGTCCGCGGGACGAAACGATTGTCCGCCGGCGACTTCTCCGTGCGGCTGCCGAACGCGGAGCGCAACGAATTCAGCGTGCTGTTCGGACGGTTCAACATTATGGCGCAGCGCATCCAGGAGCTGATCGAGAACGTCTACGAGGAGCAACTGCGGCGGCGCGAGGCGACCTTAAAGCAGCTTCAATCGCAGATCAACCCGCATTTCCTGTACAATTGCCTGTTCTACATCAAGAACATGGCGCGGATGAAGAACGAGCAAGCCGTCGTCGCGATGTCGCTCAATCTGGGCGAATATTACCGGTATATCACGAGAAGCGAGAATGATCTGGCCACCATTCGCGAGGAGGTGCGCATGGCGACCAACTACTTGAACATCCAAGCGCTTCGGCTGGAGCGAATGAGATTCGAGATCCGCATCCCCGATGCGATGCTTGAGGTGACCGTGCCGCGGCTGACGCTGCAGCCGATCATCGAGAACGCCATCGTGCACGGCTTGGAGCCACAGGCCGAGGACGGCGAGATCCTCGTAAGCGGTTCATGCGAGGACGGGATTTACATGCTAACGGTGGAGGACAGCGGAGTCGGCATGACGGAAGAAGCCATGGCGGATTTGCAGCGGAAGTTGGAGAAGCCGCTGGACCAGAATATGGGGTGCGGAACGTGGAATGTCCATCAGCGCATGCTATTTCTCTTCGGCGAAGGCGCCGGGCTCCGTTATGCCCGATCGGCATCGGGCGGCGTCAGGGTAACGCTCTCATGGTTGGACAAAACAGACGAATAGGCGGAGATGCATATGCTGCAAATATTATTGGTCGACGATGAGCGGTCGGTCGTCGAGACGCTGGCCGAGACGATTCCGTGGGCGGAATGCGGGATCGGCGCCGTGCACGAGGCGCTGTCCGGCGCGATGGCGCTGGAGGTGCTCGAGAACAATGCGATCGACGTCGTCATAACGGATATCCGGATGCCGGGCATGTCGGGAATCGAGCTCATCACGCACATCCAGCGCCGTTGGCCGAATATCCGATCGATCCTGCTGTCGGGTTATGCGGACTTCGAATATGCCAAGCAGGCGATCGCGCAGCAGACGTTCGATTATTTGCTGAAGCCGGTCAGCGACGAAGATCTAATCGATTCGGTCACGCGCGTCGTCGGCCAGATCCAGGCGAAATGGGAAGAAGCCGCGTCCGTGCAGAAGGCGCTGTACGCCTTGAACGAGAATTTGCCGCTGCTGCGCTCGACGATGCTAAGCGAGCTTCTGGCCGGCAAAACCTACGCCGCTCCTGCTCTTGCGGACAAGCTGCAACTGCTCGATTTGCCCTACTCCGCCCAGGACGAGATCAACCTGCTGCTCGTGCGCATGGAGGAGCGGTTCGCCGATCTGTCCGCCCGCGAACAGGCGCTTATGGAATACGCGATCTGCAACATCGTGAGCGAAGTGATGCAGGACGAATTCCATATCTGGCCGACGCGGGATGCGCATGACTATATCGTCATCATTGTCAAAAGGAAAGCGGCGACCTCCGAAGGCGGAACAACGGACGCCGCGACATCGCGCCCTCTCGTGGAGCGGTACGCCGCGCAAATCCAGACGAACGTGCACAATTACTTGAAGGGCGCCGTCTCCATTCTCGTCGGCGGCTGGGGCGTCTTCCCGGCCCAAGTACGCGACATCTACGACCAGGCTGTCCGCTCCATGCGCCAGAAGATGGGCCATGGCCAAGGGCTGTTCGTCATGATGCCGCAGGACGCGGAGCCGGCGGATGCCGCGGTGAACGCCGTATGGTCGCTGTACGAACCGCCGACGCTCCTGCATCTGCTGGAGGCCGGTAGGTTCGACGACGTCGAGAGCAAGATCAGGCGGATCTTCGACGAGCTGCTGCAAGCGGACGAGCACTCCGATGTGCCGGAGCAGCTGATCGAAGCGTATCACGTGCTGGCCGGCGCCTTTGCCTACCTCATCCACAAGAACGGCAAGCAGCTGCGCGCCGTCCTGCCGGACGAGGCGTACCGGTATTTTCAAAGTCCCGCCTACTCGACCGCGGCGCAGCTGCTCGATTGGGCGCTGCGGACGCTGCACCGCATTCGCGAAGACGCCGATCGTGAGCTGCAGGACAACCACAGCACGATCGTCCGCAGCGTGCGCAGCTTCGTGGACCGCGAGCTAGCCCGCGACGTATCGCTGCCCGCGATTGCCGGCCATGTGCACCTGCACCCTGTTTATTTGTCCAAGGTGTATAAGACGGAGACCGGCGAAGCGCTAACGGAATACGTATACCGGCTGCGTATGGAGAAGGCGGCGTTCTATCTGCGGACGACGGCGTCGAAGGTGTTCGAGATCGCGGAACTCGTCGGCTACAACAATACCGCGTACTTCATTCGGGTGTTCAAGAAGTTTTTCGACGTGACGCCCCAGGAGTACCGCGACGGTCTGCACCAGCAGCAAGGATAACGAAAAACAGCGCAAAAAGCGCCGCGGGTTAACATTGCCCCGTGGCGCTTTTTTGCGCTGAATTCGCGGCTGCAGCTAGCTCCTCTGCCCCGTCGCTATTCGCCGCATGCCGCTTCTGCCTTTATTGCCCGCCGCTGACGGACTGGTACCACTCGTTGACTTCCCGCGTGATCTGATCGCCGCCGGACGCTTTCCACTTCTCGACGAAGGCGTCGAACGAATCGATCGGCGCTTTGCCATAGATGATTTGCGAGAACGTGTCCTTCTCCATCTTCGCGAGAATATCGTTGTTCATCTGCATCGTCGCCGTCGGCGCGCCGGTGAACAGCTGCTGCATCGTGATGTCCTTCTGCTCGAGCACGATCTTCGCCGCGTCCAACATCGTCTGCGGCGTGCTGAGTTTCAGCTTCTTCTCGAACGGCGTCGCCGCCTCGCCTCCGTCCGCCAGCTTCGCCAGCGTCGCCATGTTCAAGCCCGGAATGCGCGCGCCGTCGAACGTGATCGTATATTTCTCCGGCGCGAACCCGCCGGTGTGGGCCGCGTCGGTCGTCGGCTTGCCGTCGACCATGACCCAGTCGTAGCCTTCCGCCAAGCCGTACTCGAACTCGCCGCCGATCGGCGGGTTGGCGAACTGATCGAACAGGTAATTTTGGTACGTAAAGAATGCTTCCGGATGCGCCATGTCCTTATTGATCAGCACGACGCCGTTCGCGTTGGAAGTGCCGTGGCGGCCGGCTTGTCCGTTCGGACCGGACGGTACCGGGTACGCCTTGTATTGCGCGTCCTTGTTGTTCTTCTTCACGTCTTCGAGCGGCCAAGCCGGCATCCAATGCGGACCGACGACGATGCCCGCCTTGCCGGCCGTGAAGTCCTCCGCCGCCTTCGTCTCGTCGTACAGCCCCGCCTCGGTCGGCAGATAGCCTTTGCCCATCCAATCCTGCAGCGTCGCAAGCGCCTGCTTCGCGCCCGGCGTCACGGAGCCGTACTCCAGCTTGCCGTCCGCGCTTAAGTTCCATTGATTCGACATCGTGCCGAACGCGCCGAAGATCCAGCCGGCATCGGACATCCACGTGTTGATCCAGTTCTTGAAGCCGATCGCGAGGCCGTAGGTATCCTTCTTGCCGTTGCCGTCCGGATCTTGGTTCGCGAACGCGTCCATAACCTTCTCGAGGTCGTCCAGCGTCTTCGGCGCGGACAAGCCCAGCTTCTTCATCCAGTCCTCGCGAATCCACATGACCGGATCGCCGTTGTACGCGTAATCGAGAATCGGTATGCCGATCCGCTTGCCGTCTTGCATATACGGATACCATACCGAAGGATCCTCGTCCATCGCCTTCTTCCACGTCTCGCTCGCATACTTATCGAACAATTCGCCCGCATCGACGAAGCGGCCGGAATCGATCAGCTCCCGGACGAGGTTGAAGTCGCCGCGATACGAGATAATATCCGGCATGGGCTCGTTCGTCGCCAGCGACAACCGAAGTTTCGTCTCGAACGCGTTGTTCGTCGACGGCGAAATCCATTGATTTTTCAGCTCGATGCCAAGCTTCTCGCTCGCCCACTTCGCATGCACGTTGTTGTCCTGGTTCTCTCCGTCCTTGAACTTCACGTCCGGCCCCCACGGGCGAAGATACGTGATCGTGATCGGCGGATCGTATTTGCCGTCTTTCATCCCCGCTCCGGCTACCGCGTTCTCCGTCGCCGCGTTCGCCGGCTGCTCGTTCGCGCCCGCATTCGCGTCGTCCGCCGCATTGTTGCCGCAGCCGCTCGCGATCGCGGACAACGAGACGATGCCGGTCAGCAGCATCGCGCCCAGGCGCTTCTTGTTCCTTGTGTCCAACGTTGTTTCCCCCAATTCGTAGGTTGTGTACAAAGCTTATCGTAAAGAAACCGCGTTCGGCGCGCCTATACTAAGATTGCAACATCGATTGCACTTCTTTAGGATGTTGCATATTGAATAGTAGTTCTTGCAAAAGTGGCATCTTCCTCTCGCAATGGCCGCGCATCTCGCTATTCTCCGGTACGAAGAGGGCAAAACCGTCAATAAGCAGCCCTTCGGGAGGGCTGCCTAAGACTCGTTGTTCATGCCGCGACGATGGCCGCTTCGCCTAATTGCTCGTATACTTCACCCAATCATACTCGGCGTACAGCGGATTCGCCCCGTTATACGCGCCAAGCCAGCTGTCCACGCCCGTTCCGTTCCAGATGTTCATCATGATTTTACCCGGGTGGCTCGGAATGTTGGTCGTCGCCGTATGCTTCAGAACGCCGTCGACATACCACTTGATATACCCGGGCTGCCAGTCGAATGCGTACGTATGGAAGCCGGCAGCCGCATCAAAGCCGAGGTCCACCAGCTTCTCGTGTCCGCCGACGCCGTTGGTGAAGTAATTGAATTGCACCTTGGTCGTGTCCTTGCCCAGGAATTCAATGTCGATCTCGTCCCAAACCGAGCCTTCGCTGGGACCCGTGTATGTGAAGAAAGACGAGACGATGCCTACGTTCTTCGCCGGTTTCATGCTCACCTCGTAGAGACCGTAGCCCTGCTTGAACGTCGAACGATATTCGCCGCAGTCGAACTTGTTGTACGTGGAGCTCGTCAATCCGAGTCGAAGCTTGCCGTCGGCCGTGAAGCCGGCGTTGTTCGCCCGCCACGTGCAGTTGAACATCCCGCCGTTCGAATAACCGTCCGCCTTCTGCCACGTAGCGGAATTGAAATACGTCAGCGGCTCCCAGAATACGGACGCGCCATAAGCGTTCGTGACAAGCATGACGGACGCGATGACTGTCGCGATCGAGGTAAGCCAAGTTTTCTTCTTCATCATTACACCTCCGCATCCATTCGCCTGGAATATGAACATACGCACGCAATCTGTTACTTTCACACCCTCCTCCCCCTCATAATAAAGCGTTTTCATTTCCGGCGATTTCATTGTAGCGCCTGCCGGCCAGGACATGATATAGCAACCTTGCAAGATGAGATAGCAATATCTAAAGCGGATTGGTTTGCGTTCACAATCCGAAGATTGGGAAGGCAGCATTCCGCTAACGCAAAAACGCGTCTTCTCGGGAATTATCGAGAAGACGCGCCTCTGTCGCACAGCTCTATTCGCGTAGATCGCAAGACCGGCGCGGCGTCGAACCTGCTTGCTTGCTACTCCTTCATCCGGAACCACACGCTCATCTCGCCGGCGCCCCGGTTGCCCCACGCGCTGTACGGCACCCATTGCAGCGCGACGGGCTCCGCCTTCCGGCTGAACGGACGATACAGCTCGCCGCTCCAATCCGCTTGATCGTCGCGGAAACCCTCGCCCTTCAGCACGACCGTCCCGCCGAGGACGTCCGGCTCCAACACCGCCTCAAGCTTCGCATCCGGCTTCACGGCGATCGCGGACAGGTGGCTGCCGTTATCCGTCTCCTCCAGACAATAGACGAGCGGGCCGCGCGTCATCGCCGCCTTGCCGGCATTGGCCCGGACGCTCGGATTCGCTTCGACCATGCGCGCTTCCATCGGCAGCGCAAGCTCGATCGCATCCCCATCCCCCCACGTCCGCGAGACGTAGAGATAGCCCTTCCGCACGTCGTCGTCGCTCGGTTGCAGCGTCTGTCCGTTCACCTTGACTTCGAAGCCGTCCGCCCAGGACGGAATGCGCAGCGCGATCGCGAAAGTCCTTGGCTCTCCGAGCGCTACGGTTAACCGGACGGCCCCGTTCCACGGATAATCCGTCTCCTGCTTCAGCTTGACCTTTGCTTCGCCCGGCAGCGCCGCTTCGGCTTCGCTGCCGATATAGAGATGCGTATAGATCGTCTGATCGTCCGTCGTATAGATATATTCGCCGAGCGAGGACAGCAGCCGCGAGACGTTCGGCGGGCAGCAGGCGCAGCCGAACCACTTCTGCCGAACGGGCTTCACGTGATGGCGGCCGGGATTCTTCTCGCTCGCTTCCGGCCACACCTCAAGCGGGTTCACGTAGAAGAAATGTTTGCCGTCCCGCTGCATGCTGCCGGCGACGTTGTTGTACAGCGCCCGCTCCAGCACGTCGGCATAAGCGGCGTCGGCTTCGATCTGCAGCATCCGGTGCGCGAAGAAGATGAGCCCGATCGAGGCGCACGTCTCCGCATAGACCGTGTCGTTCGGCAAATCGTAATCGAACGAGAACGCTTCCCCGTGGTGGGTGGATCCGATGCCGCCCGTAATGTACATTTGCTTGTCGACCATGTTGCGCCACAGTTTGCGGCATGCCTCAAGCAAACTTTCGTCGCCCGTAAGCGCTGCCAAATCCGCCATGGCCGTATACATATATACCGCGCGGACCGAGTGGCCGACCGCGACGTCCTGCTCGCGCACCGGTTTATGCGCCTGATTGTACGCCGGGTCCGGCTTGCGCGTGACGCCCGCCTGCCAGTGCGACGTTCGGCCCCGCTTCTCCCATTCCGCCAACAAGAAATTCGGCTCTTGTCCGCGCTCGTTAATGAAGAAGGCGGCCAGCTTCGCATACTTCTCTTCGCCGGTCGTCTTGTACAGCTTCACGAGCGCGAGCTCGATCTCCTGATGACCGTCGTACCCGCGAAGTTTGCCCGGCTCCGGACCGAATACGGTATCGATATAATCGGCGAACCGGCACATTGCATCCAGCAGCTTGCGCTTGCCCGTCGCTTCATAGTAAGCAACGGCGGCTTCGATCATATGCCCCGCACAGTACAGCTCGTGGCAATCGAACAAATTCGTCCATCTTTGCTCCGGCGCTTTAATCGTAAAGTACGTGTTCAAATAGCCGTCCGGCCGCTGCGCATCCGCGATCAGATCGATCGCGCCGTCGGCGATCGCCTCAAGCTCCGGATCGGGTTGGACGCTCAAGCTGTAGCCCACGGCTTCCAGCCATTTCGCCAGATCGGAATCCTGAAAGACGAAACCGCCGAATTCTCCCTCCTCATGTCCGGCCGCAATGCGGAAATTGCGGATCGCGTAGCTTGGCTCCGCATCCGAAACGCGGTCGTTCAGCGCTTCCCACTGATACGGAATGACCGTGTCCCGGACAAGTCGAGTATAGACGGACCAATAATCGTCCTCGATTTTAACCTGCTTGAACGAAATGGGCCGGCTTGCGTGCAAATTCGTTTGAATCATCCGGGAATCATCCTCCGCCTTCAAATTTTCATCCTTCTCAGAAGCCATTCTATCGCTTATAGTAAGGACGAACTACGTAGAAACTAACCTTGTTTTTTCAAAATATGAACCTCAGGCAAAAAGGAGATCGGGGCCTATGAACGAATCCGCTGAACGGATCGTATCCTTCGATATGCCGGCCATGCCCTACTATGCGGAATGCGGCAAAACCGTCTACGCGCCCGGCGAGCAGCACCCGAACCGGCGGAATCTGGGGCTGTTCGATCTGCTCGTCGTCGAGAATGGAACGCTGCATATCGGCGAGGAGGAGCGGCAATGGGCGGTGGAAGCCGGCCAATCGCTGCTCCTCCTGCCGGACCGCTACCATTACGCGGCGAAGCCGTGCGAGACGGCCACCGTCTTCTTCTGGCTTCACTTTCATGCCGCCGGCGCGTGGCGGGAGACGGACGGGATCGAGCCTCCGCCGCCAGCCTTGCCGGAAGCGGCCGCGGCTTCGCCGGATGCGGCGTATTCGCCATCTTCGCCCTATACCGTGGGCTTGCCCAAATATGCCGCGCTCGTCTCGCCCAAGCAAACGTTCCTGCAGCTCGAGAAGCTGCTGAGGCTGCATCAAGCCCGGCGGTCGGAGTCGTTCTGGGAGCAGCAGACGCTGTTTCAGCAGCTGCTGCGCATGTACGACGAGACGTTGAAGCAATCGTCCGCATCGCCCGCGCTTCACGTAGCCGAGCGGACGGAGGCGTACATCAAGCAGCATTACCGGGAGCCGATCACGAATGCCCGGCTGGGCGAAGCGCTTCATTTTCATCCCGGATACATCGTGCGGTGCATGAAAGAAACATACCGCTGCACGCCGATGGATTATTTGCTCTACTACCGCATCGAGCGCGCGAAGCTGCTGCTGCTAAAGACCGAGCTGCCCGTTGCGGCGGTCGCGGAGGCGGTCGGCTTCAGTCAGACGCCGTATTTCTCCGTCTGCTTCAAGCAGCAGACGGGTCTTGCGCCGCTCCAATTCCGCAAGCAATACTCGCATCCGAAGGGTGCCGCCGCAGGGGATCGGCTATTCGGGGAGACCGCCGGGCGCGCGCGCGCCGGGGTACGCGTAGATCAGCTAGAGATGTAGTCGACAGAAGAGAGGTGCAGCAAGATGTGGAGACCGGACCGCGCGAGCGATCGTCCGCTATATCAACAAATCGCAACTAATATCGAACAACGCATTTCGTTGGGCGAAATGCCGCCCGGCAGCCCGCTTCCATCGGAGCGCAAGCTGGCCCAGCAGCTGGGCGTCAACCGGAGCACCGTCATGCAGGCGTACGAGATGCTTCGCGCGTCCGGCTTAATCGAGAGCTTGACGGGAAGCGGCACCCGCGTCTGTCGGGATCGAGAGGGCTCGGCGCCGAGGCAGACGCCGAATTGGAGCCGGTACGTGGAAAGCGGAACGCTGCAGCCGAATCTGCCGCTCATGCGCCGCATCCGGGAAGGGCTTCAGAGCGGCGTGCCGTTCATTAATTTCGCGGGCGGAGAGCTGGCGCCGGACCTATCGCCGAACGACGCCATCGCGGATATTATGACGAGCCACCCGTTCCGGGAACCGCTCGGCTACGGCAATCCGCAGGGTTACGTACCGCTGCGCGTGGCGCTCGCCTCCTTCCTGCTGGAGCAGCGCGGCATCGCGGCGACCGACGAATCGATTCTGGTCACCTCGGGCTCGCAACAGTCGTTATATCTTCTTACGCAATGCCTGCTCAATCCCGGCGATGCCATCGCGATCGAGAATCCGTCCTACGCTTACTCGCTGGCGATGTTTCACTCCGCCGGCATTCGCTTGTTCGGACTGCCCGTCGATGATGAAGGCGTTCATCCCGACGGAATCCGTTCGTTGCACAAGCAGCATCGCGTTCGCATGGTGTTGTTGAATCCGAACTATCAGAATCCGACCGGAACGGTCATGAGCGCCGAGCGCAGAATCGAGGTGCTCGCCTGCTGCGAGGAGCTTGGCATTCCGATCGTCGAAGACGATCCGTTCAGCCTGACCGCCTTCGGCGAACAACCGCCGCCGCCGCTGAAGTCGCTCGACCGGAACGGAACCGTGCTCTATATCGGCTCCTTATCCAAGATAGCCGCCTCGGGTCTTCGGATTGGCTGGATGGTCGCGCCCCATACCGTAATCCGACGACTCGCGGACGCGCGGCAGCAGATGGATTTCGGCCTCAGCATCTTCCCGCAATGGATTGCCGCCCGCCTGCTTGATTCCACGTCGTTCCTGCCCCATATCGAACAATTGAGAATCGCGCTTCGCGATCGACGCGATGTGATGGCTTCGGCGCTGCGGCGCATGCTGCCAGGCGAGATTTCATTCGAATTGCCGCAAGGCGGGTTGAACCTATGGTGCCGGATCCATGGAGAGGTGAACGATTACGCGCTGCTGGAGAACGGTATCAGGAACGGCGTCGTTTTCGTCCCGGGCAGCGTCTACGGCGCGGAGCACGGATATGTCCGCCTCTCGTACGCTAGGCCGCCCATGGAGGAAATCGAGATGGGCATCGACAAATTCGCGCAAGCGCTGTATAAAAGTCTCCGGACGTAAAAAAGGCCGTTCCGAATTCGAATCGGAACGGCCAGGTCCAATTGCTTTGCTTCCGGAAAGTCCGGATGCAGCATTTGGCCAGGTCCAATTGCTTTGCTTCCGGAAAGTCCGGATGCGGCATTTGGCATAAGTATTCTTGTTTACCTATTGATATACCAGATAAGCCCAACGAGGCTCACTACGGTTACGACGGCATAAAGAATGGACAGTCTCTTCCATTTGGCGCCGTGCTTGCGGTCGTAATCCGGGTCCTCCGCCTTGTTCTCCTTCGAGAAGCCGACGGCCAAAGTTGCGACCAGCGCCACCGCGATGACCGCGATAACCAAAATATAACCGATGCCCATCGTAACGGCACCTCCTGCGCTATTGAGAATGGCAGCGGAACGATTAGTGCCGCTGTTCGACCAGCTTGTCGTCGTCGCGGATCAAGCCCGAGCCGCCCAGGTAGATAAGCGCGCAGCTTGCAACCATAATCAGACTCAAGATTACAATATATGTCATATACAATTCCCGCCTTATCGCGATATTATTCGTGCTGACACTCATTGTAAAGGGTTTGGCCTGCGATGCAACGAGCCAATTTCGCGCTGTTTTGACCCATCCACTTCAACAAAATGACACGTTATGCGAAAAATCGGACCTCTAATTGACCGAAACTAGCGGATTATCCCGAAAGTATCTCGCCATTTTGCCGGCTCTTTTCGTCCCTTTGCCGGTTTACGAATCTCTTCCGATTCGATATACTGATAACCGTAAATATTACTAAGTTTAAGGAGGTAAGCATTGCCTGGTTCCATTGCCAAATACGCGCTGCACGCCATTACGGCCCCGTTGATCCTCCTGTTGTTCTTCACGATGACGGGCCGAGGCGCGTCGTTGTTCGACTCTTTCGCGTTCACCGCCGCGCAGTGGCATAACATGAAGACGGTGTTCGTCAGCATCTTCCTGGAGGCGCTGCCCTTTATCCTGCTCGGTTCGCTCGTCTCCTCCGCCCTGCACCTCTATGTATCGGAGGATATGGTGCGCAGATGGCTGCCCCGCAGCCCGCTGCTCGGCATAATCTATGCCTGCGCGCTCGGCATTCTGCTGCCGATCTGCGAATGCGGCATGATTCCGATCATGCGCAGACTCATTCGCAAAGGCATGCCGGTCTACATCGGCGTCACGTACATACTGGCCGCCCCGATCATTAACCCGGTGACCTATGCGGCGACCTCGATGGCGTTCCCCGCGAATCCGTCCATGGCCGCGATGCGGCTGGCGCTTGCTTTCGTCGTCGCCTCCGCCGTCGGGCTCGTGCTGTTCCGAACCGTTCGACGCAATCCGCTGAAGGCGGACGCCGGCGGACAAGCCCCTGCGCATCGTCACGAGCACGACCATGACCATGCTCATGGCCATGCCGATACGCACGACCACGAACACGACCATGTTTACGAGTCGGCGGGGCGCAAGGCGGCCGGCGTGTTCACCCATGCCGCCGACGAATTTTTCGAGATGGGCAAATATTTGATGCTGGGCGCCTTCCTGACCGCATGCGTGCAAACGTTCATCAGCCGGGAAGATCTGCTGACGCTGAGCGGCGGAACATTCGGCGCGCACGCGTTCATGATGGGCTTCGCCTATCTGATCTCGCTCTGCTCGACGTCGGATGCGTTCATCGCCGCTTCGTTCCGGGGCACGTTCCCGCCTAGCGCGCTGCTCGCCTTCCTGGTGTTCGGGCCGATGATCGATTTCAAGAACACGCTCATGCTGCTGTCGGTGTTCCGCGGTCGTTTCGTCGCGCAGCTGATCGCCCTCGTAACGGCAGCCGTCCTCATCCTGTCCTTGATCCTGAACAAACTGATGTAACCCGGCCGCAAGCCGGAAAGGAGATCGCCCATGAAGCACATGGCCCCGGCGGATCGCAAAGCCGCCTTCCATCACGTAATGCGCGCCGCGATTCTGATCGGCATCGCGTTCTATATCGTGTACTTGCAAACGACCGGCAAGCTGACCCTATATATCGCGCCACGGATGACGATCTATGTGAAGATCGCCTCTCTCGCGCTGTATGTGACGGCCGTCTTCGGCATCTATGAGGCATTCCGACTGCTGTCCAAGCCTTCTGCCGCTGATTGCGGATGCAGCCATGCGATGCCTTCGTCCACGCTCAGAAGCGCGCTCGCTTATTTGTTGTTCATCATTCCGCTCGGCATCGCTTTCTTAACGCCGGACACGACGATCGGCAGCGCGATGGCCGCGAACAAGGGAATGACGCTCAGCGCCTCGCAATCGCTGCAGCAACCAGCCGACGACGGCCAAGCGGCGGAACTGCCGGGCACGGAGGAAAGCGATACCGCGATATCGGAAGACATTGATGCGTCGACAACGGATTCGGAATTAGCTGCCGAGCCGTCTGACACAACCGCCGCGACGCCATCTCCCGAGTCTGGATCCGCCCCTGCCGCCGATTCGATCGACGCCTTGTTCCCCTCCGACGAATATACGATTTCGTATGCGAACCTCGGCAAGAAGCTCTATCAGCAAGAGACCATCGTCGTCGAGGAGAAGCGGTACATGGAAATTTTGACGGCTCTCGATCTGTTCCTCGACCGATTCGTCGGCAAGACGGTCACGATCGAAGGGTTCGTGTATCGCGACGATACGCTAACGAACAACGCGTTCATCCTCGGCCGATTCGCCGTCTCCTGCTGCGCCGCCGATGCGATGCCGTACGGCGTGATGGTCCAGACCGACCACCCCGAGCAGTACGGGAACGATACTTGGCTGCGGATGACCGGCACGCTCGCGACGACGACCTACAACGGTAACGAAATTATGCTGCTGCAGGCGTCCAAGACCGAGAAGATCGAGCCCGCGGACGATCCGTACGTCTATCCGAACTATGATTTCTAGGGCTGCCGCCGTCATATAGCGGTACGGCGCGTTACATTCCGAAGACGAAACAACCGGCCTTCCCTTGCGGGAAGAGCCGGTTGTTTCGTCTTCATTCTTCATGAAACCGAGGGACTCGCTTCGACTAATCGGGTACGGCGAACATAAGCGAACAGGATCATCGACGCGCCCAACAGCCCGCAGATCATATACATATTGGAATAGGACGTTAAATCCGCAACCGGTCCCATCAATACGCCGCCCAGCGATACGCCCAAATCCGCCATCGCGACGAAGAGCCCGATCAGTACATTGCGACTCGCTTGCGGCAGCACGAACGACAAATAAGTGGTTAGCGTCGGATAGAGCATCGCCTGGGCTCCTCCCATGGCAAGCGCGCCGAGATAGAAGAAGACGGCGCCTCCGGTCAGCGAGAAGCTGACGCTAGCGGCCGCCACGGTAACCATCAGCATGATGACCATGATGAAGGAGGAATGCCATTTGCCGTCCGAAGGTATGCGCTTGCGCAGCGTGAACCGCGCCAAGACCAGCGTGCCCGCTTGCAGCATGAGGTAGATCCCGGCATGGCCGCCCTGGACTTCCGCGGCATATAGCGGGATAAAGGTAGTCACCGACCCGAATACGATGGAAGCCGATAGCATCAGCACGCTGCATGTGAGCAAGTACGGATTCCGGAACAATTCGCCGAATGACCGAAACGTATGGGCTCCCTGTTTCGATTTATCCGAAGCCGGCTGATCGGCTTTGCGGTGGTCCATCTTGGCGCTATAACCGATTAGTCCCGTAAACATGGCGAGGGCGATCATCGCCAAGGTAAAATTACTCGTATCTCCCGTCTGCCAAATGCCCAGCGCCAACAACGGTCCCGCAATCCCAGGCATATAGGCGCACAACGAGTAAAGCGAGATTCCCTGGGAACGATCCTTATCCGGCAGCGCGTCAATGATGCCGAGCTGTAAAGCCATCGAGAAGAAGGCCGTGCATACGCCTTGCAAAATACGCGCGGCAAAATATCCGCCTAACCCCGTGAACGTATACAGGATCAACGCAAGTCCGTTGAGGATCAATATCGTGCGCAATACGTTAATCGGACCATATATCTGGATCAAATTCCCTGCCCACGGCCTGAAGAACATTGCGGTAAACAAGTAGGCGCCCATGACGACCCCGATGGTCGTATTACTGGCGCCCATAGACTCCCCTTGCAGAGGGATGATGACATTTAATATCGAATTTGCGCTAAAATAGGACAGCGTTAATAGGTACAGCCGTAAAAATGGCCAAGACAGCGCTCCTCTCACCGGACTGCTCCTCCTTCATTTCATCCTCGTTATGTCATGATCATGCGCAGCAATTTCTTGGCATACGCGGACTGCACGTTCTTCAGCTGCTCGATCTTCGCCATCTCTTCGATTTGACCGTCCCGAATGATCAGGACGCTGTCGCATAGATAGGCGGCGGCCTGAATGTCATGGGTGATGAAGATATAGCTCATGTTATATAGTTGTCGCAAGCTTCGAAGCAAGTCGAGTACCTGGATCTGAACCGATCCATCCAAGGAGCTGATCGCCTCATCAAGCACAATCAGCTTCGGTTCCGTAGCGACGGCTCTGGCAAGGCTGACGCGCTGCGCCTCGCCGCCGGACAGTTCATGCGGGTACTTCTTGCGGTACGTCGAATTCAAGCCTACCTGGTGCAAGAGCTGATCGATCTTGTCCTGCACGGCTTGATGGCCGATCTTCCGGAGACGAAGCGGTTCCTTAATCACTTCTTCCACCCTGAAGAATGGATTCATGGAAGACGTATAGTCCTGAAACACGGCGCTTATGCGACCCGACCTTGCGCCGCGATCCATCACGTTCGCGCCGTCGAACCGAATCGTTCCCCTTGCCGGCTGCTCGATCCCCAATAGGAGGCGACCCAGCGTCGATTTGCCGCTTCCGCTCTCTCCAATAATCCCGAGGCATTCTCCGTCGCCGCAGCTAAAGCTGATGTTCTTCAGGACATGCTGGATGTCCCGGGCGAACAAGCCGCCTTTCTTATAGAACTTCTCCACGCCTTCAACGCTCAGCAACGCCCGAACCTCCCATCACGCGCTTGAAATGCTGATGCAGCGACTGCTTCGTCGATACCAGATACCGGGTATATTCGTGCTTGGCATCCGCGAATATCGCCTGGCTGGTCCCTTGCTCCACAATGACGCCGTCTTTCATAACCATAACTTCATCCGAAATTTTCCGGACGACCGCCAAATCATGGGAAACGAAAATCATCGAGCAGCCCATTCGTTCGCGCAGCTGCATGAACTGATCCACGACCTCGAATTGCGAGATCGTATCCAAGGCCGTCGTCGGCTCATCCGCGACGATCAGATCCGGCTCGAGCACGATCGCCAGCGCGATCATGACCCGCTGCAGCATGCCGCCCGACAGCTGGTGCGGATACTTATTCATGACCTCCAGCGGGTTTTTCAGCATGACGCTTCCCATCGCTATCTTCATCTGGAACGTAATCTCGTCCTTGCTCCAGCCAAAATGCCGCCGAAGCGTCTCTTGGAGATGAACGCCCACCACGCAGGAAGGGTCAAAAGCCCGCATGCCGTTTTGCATGATCATGCACAGCTGCTTGCCCCGCTTCTTCCGCATTTCGCGCTCGGTAAGCCTGCTTAGATTCTCGCCTTTAAACACAAGATCGCCGGATTGGCGAATGCCCGCTTTGTTCAACCGCATAATGGCTTTGCACGTGACGGACTTGCCGCTTCCGCTCTCGCCGACAATCGCCAGGCAGCTGCCTGGCTTGACATGAAAGGAGCTGCCCGGGACGATGACGTCGCCGGTGCCGCCGTCCCATATTTTCAAATTCGAAACCTCTAACAGATGCGACACGTCGCTTACGCCACCTCTTTCCCTTGCAGCCTTGCAGCCGAAACGGCCGTCCTTGCTTGGAACTTGGCCTTGGAGCTCATGAGCTTCGGATCCAACGCCCCCTGAAGCGCATCGGACAAGAAGTTGATGGCCGATACGACAAGGATGATCGTCAAGCCGGGCGCGAGCATGAGCTCCGGCTTGGAGAACATGACCGTTCTCGCCTCGTTCAGCATCATGCCCCATTCGGCATGGGGAGCCTGAATGCCCAATCCAAGGAAAGAAAAACCGGAGATTTGCAGCACCATGGAACCGAAAGCGCTGCTGGCGATCACGGCAATGTCGGGCAAAGACACCGGAACGATGTGACGCGCCATGATGCTGAGATGGCCGACGCCAATCGTCTTGGAATATTTGATATAGTCGGTCTCCGCGATCTGCATCACCGATGTTCGGATGATCCGGGCGAACCACGCCCATTTGCTGAGGACAAACGCGATTAATATATTCTCCAGGCCGACGCCCAACATGCCGATTAACGCCAGCGTCAACACATACCCCGGGAAGGACAGCATCGCATCGACGACTCGCATGAGCACGGCGTCCGTTCTCCCGCGGAAATAACCGGCGATAAAGCCGACGATCGCGCCCATACAAACCGACGCCAGCAGCGCGGCGAATACATACAGCACGCTTGGACGAATGCCGAATATGAGGCGGGATAAGACGTCTCTTCCCAAGTGATCGTTGCCCAGCGGGAAATCCCATGAAGGGCCGGCATATCGCAGCTCCATATGGATATGATTCGGATCATGGGGCGCCAACCAAGGGGCGAATGCCCCGGCCGCGATCGTGATCGCGACGATGAACAAGGAGACGCCGGCCAGCCTGTCCTTGAGGATTTGCTTCAACATGTTCATATTAGAGATCCCCTCTAAGCTTAGGGTTCATGGCGGCGTTGACCATGTCCGATACGGTGTTGAACAGAACAAAGGCGACGGCCATCACCAATACATACGCCTGAATGACGGGGAAATCCCTGCTCAGAATCGCGTGCATGCTCAGACTGCCGAGTCCCGGCCAAGCAAACACGTTCTCCACGACGACCGTGCTGCCCAGAATGATCGGTACCGCCATGCAAAATACGGAGATCGCGATCTGCAAGGAGTTGCGTATCATATGCATCGTAATCGTCGTCTCCGACAAGCCGCTTGCCCTTCCATAGAGAACATAGTCTTCATGCAATTGGCTGATCATGGAGCTTCTAATCATCCGAAAATAAATCCCGGCATAATTGACCGCAATGACGACCACCGGCAGCACGTAACTAGCGGACGACGCCATCCCGCTTGTCGGCAGAAGATCCAGCTTCACGGCGAAATACCAAATCATCAGCGACGCAAGCAAATAGGAAGGCATAGAGGTCAAAAAAAAGGAAACGCCCCTGACCGAGCGATCCAGAAGGCGGCCTTCCCGCAAGGCGCAGATCACGCCCAGTCCAACCGATAACGCAATGACGGCGATGACGGATGCGAACGTAAGCTGCAGCGTGTTCAGAAAGGCCGGACCAAGCAAGGTCCATACCGGTTCGCCGGACACATAGGAATGTCCGAAATCGAGCTGAAGACAGTCGATCAGCCAATTCGCATACCGGATCAGGAAGGGCCGGTCCATGCCGAGCTCCGCTTTGGTCTGCGCGATCAGCTCCGGCGTAATCTGGGGCACGCCTTGCGCCTCCAGCACCACCTCGGCCGGGTCCATGGGAGACAGATGAATAAGAATAAACGTCAAGAACGAGATGACGATCATCATGGGGATCGCGTATAATCCCCGTTTCGCCATATACCAGCCCATCGCAACCTTCTCCCTTTCTTCATACAAGAAAAGGGGGAAATCCCCCCTTTCTTCCTTATGGATTGAAGTTCATCTTCTCGAAAGGCAGCTCATACTGGGTCTGTTTGAAACCGATGCCTTGCAGCGATTGCGGAGCGACGATCGTGACGCCGCCATTGGTGAGCGGAATGAAGACGGCCTCCTCGTGAACGATGTTCAAGATGTCCGCATATAGCGACTTGCGGGTCGTCTCATCCATGGATACCGTCACATCGGCAATCTTGTCGTACAGCTCATCCGCTCGCGCAATGCCCTTCGTCGTGTGCAAATACGACGATTCGCTCGTAAAGGCGGCAATCGTGCTCTGCGGATCGTACGCAAGTCCCCACGTTTGATTGAACAATAGTTCATAATCGCCCGCGGATCTGCGCTTGGCGACGGACGTCGACTCTTCGCCGACAAGCTCCAGCCGCATGCCGATTTCTTTCAGCTCATGCTGTATGAATTCCGCCTGCGTTTTCTGCGAGGACGAATTCGCATCATAGTAAAGCTTCATCGTCAACTTGCTGCCGTTCTTCGTCCGAACCTCTTGGCCGTTCGCTAGCTTCCAGCCTGCTTCCTCCAACAGCTTGCGGGCAGCTTCGGGGTCGTAGCCGCGTTGCGGCAGGTCGACATCGGCGTATTTGACGTTCGAAGAGAACAGCGTATACGCCGCGGGTTCGGTGCCGCTAAAGATTTGCTTGCTGATTGTCTCCCGATCGATCGCCTGCCAGATCGCTTGTCGAACCGCTCGTTCATGTACAGGACTATTCGTCTGGCTGCTGTTCGCGACGATCATCTTCGTGTTCATCGGCTTGCTTCGCACGATTTGATAGTCGCCCGCATCCGTCAAGTTCGTCATCGCGTCGACGTCGATGCTATCGGTGCCTCGGTCATCCGTGAAGACGAAGTTGACTTCGCCTTTTTGCAGCGCCAGGAACGTCGTTTCGCCGGCCGGCAGAACTTTGCCCGTTATTTTCTTGATGGCCGGCGAACCGCCCCAGTACGCTTCATTGGCTTCAAAAACGGCTTGTTGGTCGACTTTATGCTCGACTAGTTTGTATGGACCCGTGCCGCTATAGCCGTTAAGGCCATCCTTGGTCTCCCCATCGATGAAATTTCGGGGCGAGACGAACACGTAAGGTCTGGTGAACGACAGCTCGTTCAGCGTCGGATAATAAGGCTCCGAAAGCACCAATTCGACCGTATGCGTGTCGATGACCAACACGTCGGTCAGTTTGGTCGACAGTTTGATCCAGGCGTGTTTCTTGGCATTGCGCTGCACCGCGTCGATATTCAGCTTGACCGCCTCCGCGTTGAATGGCTCGCCGTCATGGAAATTCACATCCTTGCGGAGATGGAAGGTATACGACTTGCCATCGCCGGAAATCTCCCAAGATTCGGCCAGCAGCGGCTTGATGCCCTCTTCCGTATGTTCAACGAGCGATTCATAGACCATCCCCTGCGCCGAATTCGAACCTGCGTATACATGAGGATTCATATCAATAAGGTCTTTGGCCGCCGCATAGACCAACTCTTGCGGGGATTCTTGCGGCGTTTCATGTGCTGCTTCATTCGTTGCTTCCTTCGAACCTGCCTGCGTTCCGCTGCAACCGCCCAACATTACGGCCAATACCATGCAACCCGCTATTAAGGTGAACCATGACTTTCTCATCTTAAGTGCCTCCAATAGGTTGTTTACGCGTTTCGATTTCGCTGCAAATCATTTTCAAATCATCTTCAAAGCGATGTACGGCAAATGCGTCCGACACCTTCTGACCTCTCAGAGCTAAGGAGGCTCTCTCTAAGCTCCCCTCGTAAGTTGCAATGAACTTATCAATCGTAGGACTGCTTAAGCCCAAGTACCTTGCGAGCCCTTGAATGATTTTGGTGCGGTAGTAATCCTCCTTGGGCATGCGGGGGATATCCCAGTACCCTTCTTTGTCCACGAAAATCTGCCGGATGGGAACAGCGGAGAAGTCGAAATACCTGCCGTTCCGATCCGGTTCCGAGAAAGGATCGATGAGCAAAGAGGTATACCGCACGTACACCAAATACTCTTGATGAATCGCCTCCAGTTGCATGAAGTTATCTATATCATGACGAGACAAGCTCTCCGGCCTCACCGGATAATTGTCGTCGGTCATAAACTTGAGCAGATTGATGCGCTCGATACCGAGCCTATCGAGCATGCTCATCATTTCTTTCCAAGCCTCGAGCATGTCGCGAATCAAGCTTTGCGTGATCGGACCTTCGGGAAACATTTTGTACACATACTTCTTGGCATGGGCTTCTCCGAAGACGGCGCCGAGCGAGAATTCGTTCATGAACAACGGCGGGTGCACGAATAGCGATATATTTCGAGACTCGGCCGCCATCGGCGATTGCATCGCTTCGAGGGTCGTACCCAGCTTGTCGCAGAGCTCGCCAAGCAAGACGACCGCGGGCGAGCGGCCATGCGTCGAACCGACGAAGACCTTCTTCTTCACCGCCGTCGTGATCACTTGGTCGGAGGGTCTGTCCCCCGCCCATCGCGTAGCGCCGAAATAGGTAGAGAAGCTGATCAATTCCACGGCCGGCTGAATATCTCGCATAAAATGGCGGATCAAGGCGTTGGAACCGAAGGTTGGCGATAATAGCACGATGCACTTGACTTGTTGTAGAAGTTCAACGTCGATTTGCTTCAGCACGGCAACGTACGCATCCGCCGTGACCGCCATAATCAACGTATCCCATTCGCCCGTAATGGTCCCGTATCCCCGATATACATGTTCGATCGCGCATTCGCCTTGCATCTGGCCGTGCTTTTCATTTTGAATATGTACGCGTACGCGATGGTCGCTTTCCTTAAGCGCCGCAAAGAAGGATTCGGATCGGACAGACTCTCGCCCGGCAATTCCGACTGGGCAATTCAACTTGTTCGTCAAGGTAACCGCCAGTTGTATGGTTGCGGGTCCCGTCCCCAGAATTAGCACGCGATTAAAGCTGTTCATTCGCGCCTCCCCTGGAGCCCTTCGTATACAAGGCAATATCAAACACTTGTTCAGGGCGCATGATGACCTCCGCAAGGTTCCACTTTCGTTCATCCGTTTCTTGCTTCGGGTAATTAAACAGCGACTTCAACCGGTCGCCGAATCTCATCGCCACGACGACCCGATCGTTGGTTAAGTCATGCAGTTGGTCCAGCAGCCGATATTTGTTCTCGATCGTGGAGCTGAAAATGATGTGGGTCGCCTGCTGCGTATAGGGAAGGTTCTCCACGAACGCTTTCGTTAACGTGATCGGCAATCCGCCTCCCAACCTCTCCACGACCCGTTGACCAAGCTCGATAGCCTCATCGTCAATATCGATTCCGACTACCGACGCGCCCGTTCGCTTCGCGATGTACAACGGCGTCATCGGGAAGGAGCCCGAGCCGATCATCAAGACGTTGGACGTCGCCGTCAGCCGGAAGCCGCCGAACTCTTCTTCGATGCAGGATTCGATATTGTCAAAATAGTCCGTTCGTTCCGTCTGGCCGTTCAGCAGCTTCAACGCACGGATCTTCTCCATAATCGCGACGCATCTTGCGGAGTATGCGCGTAAATCCGCAATTAGCCGGTTCCGATCTTCGGATTCCGATTGATGTAACTCCTCCCAAATCCCTCTATTCGCGTCGCTAGTAATAAACGCGGCGTATTGATTGATCGTCCCCTCCAGTACTTCGCTGTGATGTGCCGTACCGTCGTACTGCCGGGCCAATCGAGCGAATTGCTCAGCATATTCAGTCAGAACCCGTTCTGCATGGACTTGCGTCTTCATGATTTCACCCTCCAACTCGATAGGTTACCTAAACTTCAAGGTGAAACGGCTTCGCCTTCATTTGCGGCGATGCGCGTTTCTTCCGGAGAAATACAAGGCCGATGAAAAAGCGTGCAACTTATAGACTCTTGTATTTCTACATAAGCCTTGCCTTCCGCAACGATGCCGACCACGCCTTCAATCGAAAGTCTCGTGATCTCGCCGTTGTCGCATTGCGCGGCAACGTGGATCGTACCGCCGGGCTGTCGGATCGGCGCCGCGATCGCGCCGCCATGTTTCCAAGCCAGGTAGGCGCCCACGGAAGCCGTGCCCGATCCGCACCCTCTCTCCCAAACCAAGCTATCGAGAGGCGGCACATAAATGAGCGGAGCCATCTCGCCCGTGCCGGCTTTGTACAGCAGGATCCCGATCACGTTCGAACCCAGCGTGACGCCGAGCAGCTTCGCGAGCGACTGCGCCGTGTCTCTTGCGGAATCCGCGAATTGCTCCACTTCCAATACAATGTGAATAAAGTCCGGATAGCGCACGATGGCAAGGTCCAAAT
The DNA here is from genome assembly GCF_008124765.1 of Paenibacillus methanolicus. GTDB lineage: Bacteria > Bacillota > Bacilli > Paenibacillales > Paenibacillaceae > Paenibacillus_Z > Paenibacillus_Z methanolicus. The sequence continues at coordinate 104,400 of NZ_VNHS01000003.1, forward strand.
CCAACCCTTCGTACCGAATGGCTCGCTGTTCGATCTTGTTAGGAACAGGCATCGAGATTCGGCATTGGTAGTCATCCGCAGATCGCCTCACCTGGCATCGGACCAAATGATCGGTGCCCGAGGCTTCAAGGACGATCTCCTTCCAATCCAGCCGCCGACCGTCTTCCATCGAGGCGATATACACCGCCAGTGCCATGCAAGCATTGCCGCAAAACTCGCCGCCGGCCATTTGCAGGCTAGCTGCAGCTTCGCGTCTGCCCGACTTCGTAATGAAACCTACTTGTTCCGCGTAAACGTTGTCATAAGCCATAATCTTGGAAGCGATCGGCTTATGCTCCTCTTCAGGATGATCGGTCTTCACAAGAATGGTCATATTCTGGGTGGGATTGCATTTGACAAAGTCGATTTCTCGTCTCATCGCATTACCCTCTACACGTTTTATTGGTAGCTAGTTCTAGCTCTTCGAACTTTGTATGTAATTTTTACGATATTCATTCGAACTAAAACCAGATGTTGGAGGTCCTGAGCAAGTTCTAACACTTCACATTATTGGCGTAAATATTACGAACTAACGACATGCAGCTGCCTTCCGTCTCCCCGTTGCTTCCGCTTGGCATCCGGCCGGTATTCCTCGAGCGATTCCGCAAGCAGGCGAATGCTTAGCGGCTTGTCATCGATAATCGCCTTCCGCTTCGCCTTCAGCACGATCTGCTCCATATCCGCGAAACTCAGGTTACGCGTCAACTCCGCAGTCTGTTCGGCCGTGCCGGGCTCGTGCTCGAAGTTCCCGTTCGCAAGCTCCGCAAATGCGCGACTTGCCGCCTCAGGAACGGCATACGTCATCTTCGTGTCGAACCTTCTCCACACCGCATCGTCCAGCTGCGTCTCTAAGTTCGTCGCGGCAAGGTGAAACGGCTGACGCCATCTCTAAGCGGCGACGCGCGTTTCATTCCGGAGAAATACAAGATGAGTAATATACGTGAAACTTATAAACGCTTGTATTTCCATGAAAATGCTGTCGCACTCGAATTCATCGAGGCATTGCAGCAGCGTATTGACGACGCGAGCCATCTCCTTGACCTCGTCGTTGTTATCGCGAGTACGGGCGATCGCGTCGAATTCATCCAAGAACAGTACGCACGGCGTCGATTTCGCGAATTCGAAAATTTTACGAATATTACTGCCCGTCTCGCCTAAATAGCTATGAATGATCGCGTCCAGTCGAACCAGAATGAGCGGAAGCGATAGCCGTTCCGCGATATGGAAGGCGGTGAGCGTCTTCCCCGTTCCCGGCGGACCGAACATGACGATCTTGTTCGGCACGGGCACGTCGTGCGCCGCGAATTTCTCCTTCATGCCGAGGATCGTTAGAAATTCGCGGACGATCTGTTCGTTCTTCGGCGTCAGCACGTTATGCTCCGCTTTCTTGGCGCATTCCTTCGGCGTATAGACCGTCGCCGTATCGATGCCTTTGGCTTTGGGCAGGCGGCTGTTGTTGTTCGACTTGCTCATAGCGGCTGCATTGCTCCTTATCGCGTCTTATTTTTGTAATTATTACGATTATTAGAAGCATACCGTTCGCCTGCTAATCTGTCAACCCTCTCCATTTCGGCCATTTGCGCGCGAATGAAAGAAGGCAGCCGATGGCCGCAGGCTGCCTAGGAGTTAACGTTATTGATTATGGGTACGCAGCAGCGAGAATTGCTGCGCCAGAAAACGCGGCGAATACGGCATATCATTGCGCACCCACGACACGATCGTGCCGATCAAGGCGGCGGAGCTGTACCAGACCGCGATATCCTTCTGAACGCCGGCCGTGTTGACGAAGGAAGGACGTCCGCTTTCGAGCCTTTGCCGAACGGTCTCCGATAGCATTCGGAGCAAACGTTCGGTGAATATCGGCGTCCTCCGAGAGGCGAGAACAACTTTGAAAAATTTCGCATGTTCGGCAATATGTTCGAGCAGACTGAGCATAGCCAGCTCGTCCTCGTCTTCCGTCTGATTCGGATGCGCGGGCTCGCGGTTAACCGCAAGTTGGATGTCCTCGATCATTTCGTCGGCCATCTTCTCTAACATATCGGGAATATCGCGGTAATGCAGATAGAAGGTGACCCGGTTAATGGTCGCGCGTTCGGCGATTTTGTTCACCGATATTTTCTCGATATCCATCTCCTGCAGCAAATCGACGAAGGCGTCTTTCAATAATTGGCGCGTCCGCAGGATTCTCGGATCCGTGCGCGGCTTGTCCTGACTCATTGGGTTGTCCATCCTTTCCGGCGTTAAATTTACACTTTCGCGAATTGCGTCTTATAAGTGATCGTTAAGCAACAAAATCGGCGTCGATCGATGATTACTTTACACTTCGGCCGGATTGCGTTGCTTGTAAGATACAGCTTTCTGCTTATAATCTAATTTATAACGTGTTAATTATCTAACACCTTGTAAATTAAGTCTAGAGAAAACTGGAGAGGATGTAGAAAGTGAGTAAAGGTACGGAAACAATCCATAACGCAATCAAGCGAGGGCCGATCTTGTTCGTCATGATCATCGGCGCCTTTCTTGCGACGCTGAACCAAACGATCATGAGCGTGGCGACCCCCGTGCTGATGGAAGACTTGGATATTACCGCCGCCACCGCGCAGTGGCTAACCACGGGCTATCTGCTGGTGAACGGGGTGCTCATCCCGATTACGGCTTATTTCATGCAGCGGTTCAGCACGAGGCAGCTGTTCCAGGCGTCGATGATTATTTTCCTCGTCGGCACGATCGTCTCCGCCTTGGCCACGGACTTCCCCGTCTTGCTGACCGGACGGATGATCCAAGCCGCCGGAGCCGGCATCATCATGCCGTTGTTAACCAACGTCATCCTGGTGTTGTTCCCGCCGGAGAAGCGCGGCGCCGCGATGGGCATGATGGGACTTGCGATCATTTTCGCGCCGGCCATCGGACCGACGCTCGCGGGCTATATTCTCGAGAATTACGCTTGGGAGACGATGTTTTACGGCATGATCCCGCTCGCGCTCATCGTCATTGCCTGCGGATTCTTCTATTTGCGCAATGTATCCGAACGGGTCGAAACGCGCATGGACGTCCTAAGCGTCGTCTTCTCCACTATCGGCTTCGGCTCTCTGCTGTACGGCTTCAGCCGCGCGGGCAGCTTGGGCTGGTCGAGCGCGGAGGTGCTGTTGACGATCGCGGCCGGTCTCGTATCGTTGGCGCTGTTCACATGGCGCCAGCTGAGCACCCGCGAACCGCTGCTTGATCTACGGGCGTTCAAGTACAGCATGTTCTCGCTGACGACGATCATCAATATCGCGGTCACGATGGTCATGTACGCGGACATGATGCTACTGCCGCTCTACCTGCAGAACGCGCGCGGCTACACGGCTCTGGAATCCGGCTTGCTGATGCTTCCTGGCGCGCTCGTCATGGGCTTCATGATGCCGGTCGCCGGCAAACTGTTCGACCGGTTCGGCGCCAAATGGCTGTCAATCATCGGCATGATCGTGACGATCGTCACGACGCTCGGCTTCATCGATCTGACCGACACGACAAGCTACACGTACCTGCTGCTCATGTCGACCGCCCGCCGCATCGGAATGGCTTTGCTGCTCATGCCGATTCAGACCGCGGGCTTGAACCAGCTGCCGAACCGCTTGAACGCGCATGGCACGGCGATCTCCAATACGATTCGCCAAGTCGCCGGCGCGGTCGGCACCTCGCTGCTCGTCACCGTCATGACCAACCGGACGACGACGCATATGAAGGATATGATGGCTTCGGGCGGCACGGAAGGCGCGACGCAAGCGCAGATGATCACCGATGCTTCGATCATGGGCATCAACGATTCCTACCTCGTCATCGTCGGCATCGGCTTGATCGGCTTAGCGCTCTCGTTCTTCATCAAGCGCGTCCCGCAAGCGGTCGAAGAACCGGCTTCGGCAGGCATGAAACGCGCGGCATCGTAGAACGCAAGCGCGTGGGCGTCGCTGCGCGGCGCGTTCTCCAAGATTCGATAAAAGAAGGCGGTACGTTCTCGTCACAAGAACGTACCGCCTTCTTGTCGTTTGGCTTGGCGGATTGTTGCCCGGATCGAATCAACGCCAATGCTGCATGATCCATTGTCCGGCCAGTCCTCCCAAGTACACCCCGACGATCCCGACTACGCCCGACAATACGGGCGGCGCGGGTATCGGCAGCCGGATGAGTTTAAACACGATGCCGACGATGATGCCCGCCAATAGGCCAAGTACGAGCTCCTTCATGCTACCGCCTCCTAATGCGCGATGGATGGCTTCGCGCGACGAATGCGTTTATTTTGCCAACCATTGGACATTCCCATCCCGCAAGGATTCGGTGCTCGAAGGAAATTAGCCGATTGCCCGTCCCCCCAAGCGGGTATATGGACATGAGAACACCCTAAGGAGGAGATTCCACATGGCAAACAAAATCCGCGAAATTATGACGACGGACGTGAAGACGGTCGGCCTGAAGGAAGATATTCGAACCGTAGCGGCTCTCATGCGCGACAGCGACGTCGGCGTCATTCCCGTCGTGGAAGGCGACCGGTGCGTAGGTCTGGTGACCGACCGGGATATCGTCATCCGCGGCATCGCCGAGAACAAGCAATCGTTCACCGTCGAGGACGTGTACAGCAAACGAATCATCGGCGTCAAGCCGGAGACGAGCATCAAGGAAGCAGCCAAGCTGATGGCGGACGAGCAGATCCGGCGCTTGCCCGTCATGGACGACGACAAGCTCGTCGGGATCGTGTCGATGGCCGATTTGGCGCTCGACAAGAACTCCAAGGACGAAGCGGAGCTGGCCGTATCGGGCGTCTCGCAGCCTTCTTCCCGATAACGCGCCGCCTATCGATCACAATCCATAACCTAGGATCATGCAGCAAGGGGCTGTCCCGATCTTCATCCATGATGGCGAAGGGCCGGCCCCTGTTTGCCGTCCGTCTGCATGACGAAAGGCGCGGCAGGATACTTATTCCTGCCGCGCCTTCGCGATCTTTCGCACGCGCTACTTGATTATGCTCGTATGTTCCGCTTCCCGCACGATTGACGCGAGGTACGGCATCAGCCGCTCCCGCAACTCCGGATTTTGCAGCGCGTAATGGATCGACGTCTCAATGAAGCCGTATTTCTCGCCGACGTCGTGACGGATGCCGTCGAAGTGGTACGCGATGATGTCCTCCGATTGTCCCAGTCGAGCGAGCGCATCGGTCAACTGAATCTCCCCGCCGATGCCGGGATCCAGCTCACTCAGAATATCGAAGATCGCCGGCGTCAAAATATAGCGGCCCATGATCGCCAGGTTGGACGGCGCTTCCTCGCGCTTCGGCTTCTCGACCAGCCGGCGGGCCTTGAACGCGCGTTCCGTTACCGCCTCGCCATCGACTACGCCGTACCGGGATACCTCTTCCCACGGCACCGGCTGGACGCCGACGATCGTGCTGCCGTATCGCTCGTGCGCGCCGATCAACTGCCGTAGACACGGAACTTGGCTGGACTCGACGATATCATCGCCGAGCAGGACGGCGAACGGCTCGTTGCCGATAAACTTCCGAGCCACCCATATCGCGTGGCCTAGGCCTCGCGGCTCTCCTTGGCGGATGTAGTGAATGTCCGCCATCTCGGTCGGCTTGCGCACCTCGTCCAGCAGCGCCCATTTGTTCTTCTCCGCCAAATTATGTTCGAGCTCGAACGAATTGTCGAAGTGATCCTCGATCGCTCGCTTGCTCTTGCCCGTCACGATGATAATATCTTCGATGCCGGAGGCGACGGCCTCCTCGACGATGTATTGAATCGTCGGCTTGTCGACGATCGGCAGCATTTCCTTAGGCATCGCTTTGGTAGCCGGCAGGAACCGGGTGCCCATCCCGGCTGCCGGAATAATCGCTTTGCGGATTTTCATCTTCGTCTCCTCCCGTTGTTCGTGATGTTCGACTTCGACTAATGCAACAGCTGTTTCGGCTTGACGCTTGCGTCGGCCAACCGCTGCAGCAAACGCCGCATCGCCTGGTGCGATTTCAGCTGGCTGCGGGCATTCGTATGTCCGGAGCCCGAGCCGATCTTGATCGAATACGCTTCGGACGGCAGCGCCGCGAACATGTCTTCGTCGGTATGATCGTCTCCCGCCCCGAGCACGAAATCGTACGCGTTCTCCCCGGTGAGCAAATGTACGCCATGTCCTTTGTTCATGCGGACGTCCTTGACTTCCAGCACCTTGTTGCCCTCGAGCACGCCGAGACTCATGGAGCCGGTGATCGACAATAGCGCTTCGCGCAATTCGGTCCGCTTCAGCTCGACCAATTCGGACTCGCACTGACGGTAATGCCACGCCAGCGCGTAGTCTTTCTCCTCGACGAGCGAGCCCGGCATCTGGTCGGTATATTTCTCCATCAGCGGACGGATCGTCTCCTTCCACTCGTTGTCCACGTGGATCGTCTTCACCCAGTCTCCTTCCGGCTTGCGCAGCCATAGACCGTGGGAGGCGATCAAGTGCACGTTCAAATCGCCCAGCCACTTCTCGATTCCGGTATGCTCGCGTCCGGTAATAATGACGACCGTATTGGCGGGATCGTCGCTCAGCTTCCGCAGCAAGCGCCTCAGCTCCTCGTCCGGTTTGGCTTGATCCGGCGTCGGCTTGAATCCGACCAGCGTGCCGTCATAGTCCAGCAGCAGCAGTCTATTCGACGCAAGCCGGTAATCTTCTTCCAACGCGGCGGCCTCGGAATCGCCGAGCAGCGGCTTCGCCGGCTGCAGCCCGGAATCGGCCTGTCCCAGCGCCGTGATGAACTTGTCCGCCCAGAAGTGGACGTCGTAGCGTTCTAACCGGCGATGCATCGCGCGGTTCTTCTCGGTCTTCTCGTCCTCCGGCATGTCCAACGCCGTCTTCAAGCCGGACGCGATCGCCCCGTGGTCGTTGGCGTTCACGATGACGGCTTCGAACAGCTCGCTCGCCGCGCCGGCCGTCTCGCTGAGGACGATCATGCCCCGAAGGTCCGTCCTGGAGGCGATGTATTCCTTGGCCACGAGATTCATCCCGTCCCGAAGCGGCGTCACGAGCAGCACGTCGCTGCTGCGATAGAAGGCGATCAGATCCTCCTGCGAGAACGTGCGGAAGAAGAACCAGACCGGCATCCAATTGGCCGTGCCGAACTGTCCGTTCACCTCGCTGACGAGCACTTCGATCTGCCGCTTCAGCTTGTCGTACGATTCCACTTCAACCCGGGAAGGCGCGACGATCAGATTCAGCCGGACTTCCCCGCGATATTCCGGATAATCGGTCAAGAATCGCTTGAACGCCTTGATCCGGTCCGGTATCCCTTTCGTATAATCCAGCCGGTCGATCGACAATATGTTGCGTACCGTCTGCGCATTCTCCGTAAACGACTTCAGCTCCGGCGAGAGCTCGTCCATCTTACGCGCTGCGGTGAAATAGTCGTAGTCGATGCCCATCGGGAACGCCTCGACCCGCACGCTGTGCGTATCCTGATTCATTTTGTACAGATGGTGCTCCACGCCGAGAATCCGCCTAACGCTGTTCACGAAGTGCCGCACGTAGTCGTAAGTATGGAAGCCGATCAGATTCGCGCCCATAAGGCCTTGAAGTATCTCCTCTCGCCAGATCAGCAGCCGGAAGATTTCGAAGGAAGGGAACGGAATATGCAGGAAAAAGCCGATTTTCGCGTCGGGATACTTCTCGCGAATCAGCTGTGGCAGCAGCATGAGCTGATAATCGTGAATCCAGATCGTATCCTCTTCCCCGATCACCGGATCGAGCGCTTCGAAGAACCGTTCGTTCACTCGGCGATAGGCGTCCCACGTCTCCATGCTGTATTCCGTATGGCTAGTAAAGTAATGGAATAACGGCCAGATGGTCTCGTTGCAGAAGCCATGATAATACTGTTCGATATCCGCGGCGCTCAACGCTATCGGCAAGCAGTTGTATGTGTTTCGAAGCTCCCGCTCCATCGCCTCGGCTTCGTCCGAACGCAACTCGTCTTGCGCGATGCCCGCCCAGCCGGCCCATAGGCTGTTGCCCTGCTCGTGATAGCTTTTGAGCCCGGTCGCCAATCCGCCGATGCTCTCGCTGTAGCGCAGTTCATCGTCGGCCTTTTTGACGGTAACGGGCAGTCGGTTGGATACGAATATCAATTTGCTCAAGGTCAATCCCCTTTCCGTTTCGCCAGTTGCGAGGTAGGGGATTTTACCCGTTATCGAGGGGCATGAAGCAATCGAAGCTCGCTCGCCCCATGATTTACTAGCGGATTCATTATGCACGCCATGTTGATTACGACCGATATAGTACGAGACAACTAGATTACGGGAGGTGCCCAATGAAAAGCAAGCTGATGGGAAAAATAAAACTACGCGGACTGTTCGCCAAGATACTGCTCACATCCGCTGCATGCATGATCGTACCGATGTTGGTCGCGCTCTGGTACGCCACCACGACGTCTAGCGGCGCGCTTGAGACCGATGCCGAAGAAGCGATGGGCAACATCGTCGCGGAGCGCGTCACCCAGATGGACATGTCCTTCGCCAAGCTCGAGATGAGCGCGAAGTCGATGGCCACCAATCCGCTGCTCGTGCAGGCGCTGAAGGAAGTCGCGGCTACCGGGAACACCAAGACCGCTTCCTTGGCCAACATAACGAAGTATCTGACCCAAATGACGAAGGATGGAGAAGGGCTATACGAGAATGCATTCGTGGCCTACCAGGATCAAATCGTTGCCGATGGCATCGACGGCCATTCCGTCGGGGCGGATCTCTCCGGCGCAACGCCGGATGAAGCCTTCCAAGCGATGGAGAGCGGTCCGATCATGACGCCGCCGATCGCTTCCCCCGCCACCGGCCGGCCGGCCATGGCGATGATGACGCTCATTCCCGACGGCAGCACGGGCAAGCGTTCGTTCTTCGGTCTTGCAATCGAGCTGAACTACCTGTCGTCCAGCGTCGTGAAGCAGACCGAGAACGGGAATATTAAGACGTTCATGGTGAATGGCGCGGGGATCATGGTCGCCAACGAGAATACGGATCAAGTCTTGAAGTTCGATATGAACAAAGCGGACGGAGACATTCCGGCTTTCTTCCAAGAGGTATTGGCCAATAAGAAGGGCGTCGGCTACTTCACGCTGAACGGCGAGAAGCAGATCGCCTCCTATGGCAAGTCCGGTCTGCAGGATATGTATATCATCTCCTTCAAGCCCGTCGAGCAATACATGCACAGCGTGAACGATCTGAAGAACGGGCTGCTCATCGTCATTATCGGCAGCATCATCCTCTTCACGTTGATTCTGACCGTTCTCTCGTATCGCATCACGACGCCGATCATCGCGGCCACCGAGTCGCTTCAAACGATTGCCGGCGGCGATTTCTCGCAGCCGATTCCGGCGAAGTACATGCGCGCCGGCGACGAGACGGGTACGCTCATGAGAGCGATGGATACGATGCAGACGTCCGTCAGCCGGACGATTCGCACGATCATGGAAGAATCCGACAAGCTGACCGGATCCGTCACGGCGGTGAGCAGCCACTTGTACGATTTGAACGGACAAATTCACGACGTATCGGGCACGACCGAGCAGATGGCCGCCGCCATGGAAGAGACGGCCGCTTCCACGGAAGAAATGAGCCAAGCGTCGGCCAGCATCCAGCATTCGGTCGACTCGATCTCCGGCAAGGCGAAGCATGGCGCGAGCACGTCCAAGGAAGTGAGTCAACGCGCCGAGCATATGCGCGAGACGGCGGTCGCTTCGTCCGAACGGGCGGCGCAAATCGGCCAGCAAATGCGCGAGAAGCTGGGCAGCGCAATCGAGCAGTCGAAGGCGGTCGACCAGATTCAAGTACTCGCAAGCTCCATTCTCGAAATTACGTCGCAGACGAATTTGCTCGCGCTAAACGCGAATATCGAAGCGGCCAGAGCCGGAGAAGCGGGCCGCGGCTTCGCGGTGGTCGCCGACGAGATCCGCAAGCTGGCGGAAGTATCCGGCCAGTCCGCGAACCAGATTCGCGACGTCGTCCAAGTGGTGACGTCCTCGGTCGAGAACCTGAAGAGCAATTCCGAGCGCATGCTCGAATTCATCGATCAGACGGTTATCCAAGACTACAACACGATGGTGCAGACCGGCGACCAATACCACAAGGACGCCGAGTTCTACGAAAATCTGCTTGGCGATTTCCACGCGACGGCGGACGAGCTGAGCAACTCCGTGCAAAACATGGTGCAGACGATCCGCGAGATCTCGATCGCGAACAACGAGTCCGCCGACGGCACGGAGCTCATCTCCGACAAGGCGAGCGTGGCGCTGAATAGTTCGAATAAGGTGCTGCAGGTGGCCGGCGATACGAAAGCGAGCGCGGAGCAACTGAAGAAAACGATCGAGAACTTTAAGATTTAACCAAATGCATATCAAAAAAGGCATGATCCGTTATCGGACCATGCCTTTTTTGCGTTTGCCATCGACTGGCGGATCCCCTCTTAACGCGCCATGCCTTGCAGCAGCGAAGCCAGCAAGACGGCCGCTTCCGCGCGAGTTGTCGTCTTCTTCGGCGCGAAGACGGTGCCGCCGTCGGCCGGTTTGCCGCCAAGCAGGCCGGCCGCTAGAAGCGCGTCCACCGCGTCCGCCGCGAACGGCGAGACGGCGCCTGCGTCCTGGAACGCGGCCGCTTGCGCGTTCCGAGGCAGCTCGTAACCGACCGCTTCCGCGAAGCGCGCGATCATGACCGCCATCTGCTCGCGCGTGATCGGCGCATGCGGATTGAAGCGGTCCTTGCTAACGCCGCTGACGATGCCGGCATCAAGCGCCCAGCCTACGGCACCGGCATAGTAAGCGCCCGGCTTCACGTCCGCGAAGTCCGTCCCTCCGGCAGCGCTTGCGTCGGCGCCGGCCAAGCGCGCGAGCAGCAGCGCGAAATCGGCGCGGGATACTTGCCGCTCCGGCGCGAACTTCCCTTCCGCCACGCCGTTAATGACGCCGCGGGCGGACAAGTACGTAATCGAGGATGAAGCAAAGCTGCCGTTCGCATCGCCGAAGGCGACGCGGTTATACCCGATCGCATAACGCGAGAAGTGGCTAGACGTGAAGCTTACCGTGCCGGTAGCGGCATCGTAGCGGCCATTCGCGACAGTCTTCAGCTGCCCGCCTGCATCTACGTAATACACGACGATCGCGTTCGGATCTTCGCCGGCGGCCGGCGCGTATGGAATCGACACCTTGGCGCTGCCGCCATCGAACGAGTCGACAGTCTTGCCGCCGCCGGCGATCGTCAGGTCGACGACCGGACGGCTGCCGATCAAGATCGCGCTCTCGCCCGTAAGGCCGCCGTCCGCGGCACGGGCTGCCGTAATCGTCACGTCGCCGCTGCCCGCGGTCTTGACGATCGCTTGAATCGCCGCGCGGTCCAGCGTGATCGCCGCCACACCGGCCGACAGCTTGACGGTCGGCACGCTTGCCCCGGCCAATTTGGCGAGAGCCGCGGCCGTCACTTTGAAGCTAATCTGCCGTGCGTCGCCGGCGTCCGTCGCCTGCAATTCCAGCGCCGATGCCGCCGCTCCGCCCAGCTTCGCGAGCGCTTCGGTCATCGCCGCCTCGCCGACCTCGGCCGTCGCCTGTCCGTTCGCCGCCGCCGTCTTCACGGCGATCGTGGCTGTAGTGATGCCGTCTTGGGTCGAAGCCGTCACGGTGTTGCCATTCGCCGCTCCCGTCGTGCCTGGTCCCGGCACGTACGTTGTAGGCGCAGTCACCGTAACCACGCTCTGCGCCGATCCAAAACCGTCGGCCGACACCGCGGTGATGACCGCCGTGCCCGCCGCCACCGGAGACACCTTGCCGCTCGCGTCTACCGTCGCCACCGAAGAATTCGAAGACGTCCATGTTACGGTCGCCTCTCCGCCCCCTACCGGCTCGACCGTCGCGCTCAACTTGCCCGCCGCGCCGCCTGCCGTTAGCGCCAGCGTCTTGCGGTCCATTGTCACTTTCGCAACATTCAGCTCCAGCACCGACACGCGCCCGCCGACTTCGTACGCGACGAGCAGCAGCGGACGACCCGTCGGGCTGTTCTCCGCCGGGATGAACTCGATGCCTTCCGGGGCCGTATCCGTGTCCTCCGCCTTGGCGGAATTGAATTCCCTTGTATTCGTATAGTTGGCGAATACCGGCTTGGCCGGGTCCGTCACGTCGTACGCCATGATCCCGCCGACGCGCTCCAGGCCGACGAACGCGATCGTCCGGCTGCCCACCTTGCCGGCCTTGATATCCTCCGGCTCCGGTCCCTTCTTCGCGCTGCGGCTGTCCAGTTCGACGTCATCGTTGCTCGCGTTGAACCGATCCGGCAGACGCTGAGCCGTAATTTGTTCGAATTCGCTGCCGGAATCGTACACCTGCCCAAGCGTCGACGCGTCCCAGATCGAGAACGACCGGCCGCCGAACATATAGACGCCGTCGTTGCCCATGTCGGTCGCGACCTCGATGCCGTCGTACGCCGTCTTGCCGTTCAGGAATTTAGCCGCCTCGGAATTCGGATCCAGGCTGCCTTTCACGGCGCTTAGCTTCTTTCCGTTCTTCCGATCCGGCGTGCCTTCCTCCCGATCTTCCCATTCCGTCACGTCCCCCTCGTTCGCGGAGAGGATATACGTTTTGTCGCCCGCGCTGAAGGAAGCCAGACCGTCCGGCATGTACATGCCCTTGAACGGCACGTTCTCCAGCTTGATCGTCTTGTCCTTCGCGACGTCGATCACGTTGGCCGGATCGGACCAGTCTTTGAAGCCAAGCCCCTTGACCGCCGTGAATTCCTTCGTCGCGATATCCAATACCGCGATCGCGTTGTTCTCCTGCAGGGAGATGTACGCAATCTTATTATCCGCCGACAGCGTAATGTACTCCGGCTCCAGATCGAAGACCGCGTGCTCGTTGCGGCCCTCGCCGAGAATTTGACCGGTCTCGGAAGTGCCGCGAATATGGACGCTCTCGTCGATGATCGCCGGCTTATCGAATTTCGCCTGCGAGGACGTGCCCGCCTGCCGGTCGACGATCGTCACGCCGCCCTCGGGATCGATCTTGGAGGTGCGCGGTTCGCCTTCGTTCGCCGTCAGCACGTAGCGGCCGTCCGGCGTCGATTTCACCATATCCGGCTGAATGCCCGAGTCATAGGCCTTCACCAAGTTGCCGTCGTAGTCCAGCTCAAGGATTTTGCCCGCCTTCGCGGCTCCCGCCTCCTGCACCGCCACGAATATCCGGTCCACGGCCGTATTCACGTCCACGCTCGTCAAATCTCCGTAGGCGAACCCGTCCGTCTCCGACAGCGCCTTGACCTCGATCGTCCGCTCGTGCGTCAGCTTGCCGTCCGCTTCCAGCTTGACGATCTCCAACGACGGCGGATTGCCGGAGCCGTTCACGAGGTAGAACTTCCCGTTATCCGCATTGTATTTGACGATCTCCGCGACGCCGCCGTCCGCATTCGTCGTCCCCACCGAATATTCGCTCAGTTTGCGCAAAGTGAACTGATCCTCGTAGGTATGGGTCGGAGCCGCGCTTACGGCGAGCGTAAGCGTCTTGGTCGCCGCCGCAGGCGTCTGCGCGCCGTCGGTCACCGTGAACGTCACGTCGACTGAACCCGCCGACGTCGGCGTCCCGGTCAGCGCGCCCGTAGCCGGATCGAGCGCGAGGCCTTCCGGCAAGGCCGAACCGGCGAACGTATACGGCTTGGTTCCGCCTTCCGCTTCGATGACCGCGGAATACGCCTTGCCGGCCGTTGCGCCTGGCAGCAGCGCCGTCGTCACCGCCAGCTTCAGCTCCTTGCCGCTGTGCGGACGCACGTCGGCGATCGGCGTCGCGGCCGAGCTGTAGTCGATCGGCACGAAATCCATTTTGTTGTTGTCCGTGTCCGTGAACCCTTGCCGGCGCAACCCGATTTTCTTCGAATTCGCGTTCGGTTTGCCGCTCGGGTGCGCCGTCTCATAGCCGTCGATCTTCGTGTCGCTGTCGTTGCCCGACGTCCCGAGCATATCCACATACCCGGCGGTCTTCGCCGCGAACGGATTTTTATTGTCGGTGGCCAGCGCGGCATCGTTGCTCAACAGCACGACCTTCAGCGCTTTGTTATTAATGAACGTATCCGGCCAGGCGATGTCATACTTGTCCGGCGTAGAGATATCCGCCTTCACGTTCGCCGCGGAAGCGCCTGTCGGCGCGGCGGAGACGAGGTAGTACGACTTGGCCTTAATCGTGCCGCTCAGGCTCAATTTCTGCCAATCGCCGGATATGCCCGTCGTCGGGTCGGCCGCATAGGCGTAATGGATCGACCAGCCGGTCAGCGCGATATCGGCATCCGTCGGATTGTATAGCTCGATGAACCCGTTCGAGATATAGGTATCCGTCGCCGAAGACGTCCCGCCCCCATAGACTTGATTGATGATGACATGGGGAACCGTCACATCATAAGTGCCGTCCGCCTTGTAAGGCGTGCCCGGAAGCACGCTGACGACCGCCGCCGCTCCTTCGTCCGCATCTGCGGCTTGTCCGCCCGGAAGCACCGCGTTCATTACGATTCCCGCGGCCAGCACGCCGGTCAATAATTGCCGACTACGTCTGTTCACTGCCACTTCACTCCTGTTCTCGTCGTGATGCGCGCGCATACGCCATTCGCGATTCCGGGCGGGATCGTTCTCTCCCCCGTCGGCGCATGCCCGTGATCTTAACGGCAGATTAACAAACGGATGTAAAGCCGGCGTGATGCTTTCATGAAGATATTGTTAATGCGCATAGGAGCGTTACGCAGCGTTGGAACAATAGGTTATAGATCAAGGACAACGCTTCGGGGTATTATTTAGGAAGTTATCTCTCGTCATGCCGGACGTATTCACCGCGTATGGCTAGGTGAAGAAAGATGAGGTGATTCGAGACAATGGAAGTTTACGCCAACACGATCTCCATGGCGTTCTATACGTTCCCGGCCGCCGCCGCGTTGTTCACGCTTCCGTTCCTGCTTACGCAATACCGCAGACACGGCTATATTCATAAATACCGCGCGCTCATGCTCTATCTGCTGCTGCTCTATCTGATGAACGCCGTCTACTTGATCCTGCTGCCGCTTCCGCCTACGATTCATAACGAGCCGCCTGACGCCGATTCCTACGTCCAGTGGGTGCCGTTTCATTTTATCCGGGATATCGCGTCGGAGACGGCCGTTCGCGCGGATGCGCCCTCCACCTATTGGCGGCTGCTGCGGGAGCAAGCTTTCCTCCAGGTGGCGTTCAATATTCTGTTGACCGTGCCGCTCGGCATGTTCCTGCGTCTCTACTTCCGCCGATCCTGGCTCGCATGCCTGCTGCTGGCGCTCGGCTTGTCGCTCCTGTTCGAAATCACCCAGGTGACCGGGATATACGGCATCTACGACTACCCGTACCGCTTGTTCGACGTCGATGATTTGATCGCCAATACGGCAGGCGGCTTGCTTGGCTTCCTGACCGCCGCATGGCTAACGAAGCGATTGCCTCGGATCGATCGGCTTGACGACAATGTCGACCTGGCAACCAAGCGCGTGTCCTATACCCGTCGGGCCGTTGCGTTCTTATGCGACTGGACGATCGCGCTTCCAATATGGGTAGTTCTAGGCGTCCTGCACGTCCCGCTGCCCTATTGGATGACGGTCGCGATTTACTTCATCCTCATCCCGCTGGTCACGAATGGCCGGACGTTCGGCAAGTGGCTCGTGCGGATCCAGCTGCGCGGAAAGGCAGATCGGATCATGACGCGAGAGCTTGTCATTCGCTACGGCTTGCTATACGGCGTGATCGGAGGGTTGCACGAAGCATTCCTGCTCATGGCCGCCGCCCGTTCGCCCGCAATCTTGCTGCTGCCGGCTGCCATGGCGTTGTTCGCGCTGGATGCCGTTCTTGCCATACATGCGCTGCGCTGCGTATTCAACCGCAGTCGACAACTGTTCTACGAGAAACGAAGCAGGACGCATCACGTCATTAGGTAGCGGTCGTATCCGCCTTCGCTAAGGCCTTTTGCTATCTGGCTTGGAATGGCAAGAAGCCGCTCCTGCCGGTCAGGAGCGGCTTGCTTCTTATGGGCTTCATCCTTGGCTTGCCGTAGTGTACGACTCGTCGCGAAGGAACCTTCGGAGATGGAGCAGTCCGTCTTGAAGCACGTCCGTATTTCCCGCGCAGCCCACCCGCAAGTAGCCCGCTTCCAACTCCAGTATGCGATCATAATGGGTCAGCGCTTGCGCCGCGATTTGGTCGTAAAGCACGCCGCAGCTAATCGTCATGTAGAAATGCTTTTGCTTTTTTGCTTGCAAGCTTCGATCACGTCGGACGACCCTGTCATCCATCCGATTCTAATCCCCGCCAGCGATAATGCCTTCGATAGGCTGGACGTGGCAATGCCCCGCTCGTACACATCCGCGATCGAGGGAGCGTTAGGCTGGCTGTCGGCCCGCAAATTGTAGTACACCTCGTCGCATAGGATATACGCCCCGGCATCCCGTGCAATCTCGCTAATTTGCGTTAATAATTCACGGTCGTATAACGTACCCGTCGGGCTATTCGGATTATTGATGACGATGAGCTTCGTATCGGGCGTCATGATGCTTCGGAGCTCTTCCGGGTCGGGAACGAATCGGTTCTCCGGCCGCAATGGCAGCAAACCCACCTTGGCGCCGAGCATCGCGGGTATTCGAAGAGCTCCTGAAAGGAAGGGTGAAAAGAGATCACCCGATCGCCTGGCCGAAGCAGCGTCGTCATGACCAGCGCATTGGCGCTTAGCGCGCCGTTCATGACCAAAACCTGATCCGCCGAAGCGCCTTCATACAGTCGCGCGATAGCCGAACGCAGTCTGGACGAGCCCGCGCTTTCCCCGTACATTTGCTTCCGGTGCGACATCGCATGCCAGAGCCGTTCGCGAGACTCTTGGCCGCCGAAGCCGAACAACTCGTCCAACGTCATGCAAACCACGCACGTGTCTGCCAAATTATAGCGGGATCGCTTGCCGTATCGGTCCATACATACCTCAACCGCGAATGGCGGCATTACCATGGCTAGCGCTCCATTCCGACCAATCTAAGATGAAAGTCGTCGATTGAAGGCCAAAACGCGAAAAAGAGCTCCGTCTTGACGCGGAACTCCATTTCCTTGATAAGCGCTTTCCATTCCTTGCTTACTATTCGTCTTGCCCGATGTAATTATTCCACCCTGCCGACGTTAGAGTTTGAACGTATCGACCAGGCTCGCAAGCTCATCCGCCGTCTTGGACAAGGAAGAGGCCGAAGCCGCGATCTGCTCCATCGACGCGAGCTGCTCTTCGACGGAAGCGGCGACGCTCTCGGTGCCGCCGGTGTTCTCGCCGGCGATATGCATGACGTTATTGACCGAATTGGTCATCAACGCCGCCTGCGCGGAGATCTCGGACGTCACCTCGCGCAGCGTGCGGCTCATATCCGCAAGCGGGCTGACGGCCGTCAGGATGCGCTTGAAATTGTCGTCCGTCTGGCGGACGACGTCGATCCCCTTGCCGATCTCCGAGATCGTCTGGCCCATCGAGGCAACGGCATTGTTCGTGCTGGCTTGGATTTGTCCGATGAGCTGTTTGATCGAGCCGGTGGATCGGCCCGTCTGTTCCGCCAGCTTGCGAATTTCGGCGGCCACGACCGCGAACCCTTTGCCGTGTTCGCCCGCCCGGGCGGCCTCGATGCTGGCGTTCAAGGCGAGCAAATTCGTTTGGCCCGCGATTTCTTGAATGACTTTAACGATCTGCTCGATCTGGCCCGATTGCGTCATCAGGCCGCTCATCATCGACGATTGCGACTGGGCATAATCATGGATGACGCCCATTTGATCGACGACGTTGCGCACGCCGTCGCTGCCCGCGCGCGACCGATCGCCCGCCTCGACGGACAACGCGTCCAATTGGGTGACGAAGCCGTCGATCTTCGCCATTCGCTCCGTAATCGACTCCAGACGGCCATGGTTCTCGCTTAAGAGCTCGCCTTGCCGGCTGGCGCCGTCATAGA
This sequence comes from Paenibacillus methanolicus, assembly GCF_008124765.1. Lineage (GTDB taxonomy): Bacteria > Bacillota > Bacilli > Paenibacillales > Paenibacillaceae > Paenibacillus_Z > Paenibacillus_Z methanolicus. The sequence goes on from NZ_VNHS01000003.1 coordinate 122,429, forward strand.
TGCCTTGCGACGATTCCGCGATATGCTCGGTGGCTTTGGCAGCCTGCTCGACGCTCGCGCTCATTTCTTGTGAAGCGGTCGCCAAGCTGATGGACGTCGCGTTGATGCGACGGATCGTACGATGAATATGGTCCGCCATGTGATTGAAGCTTGCGCTTAATCGGCCCAGCTCGTCCTGCCGCATGGCGGGAATCCTTGCGGACAGCTCGCCTTGGCTGATCGTCTCGGCCGTGGTCATCATGACGCGCAGCGATTTGAACATCCCGCGCAAAATCAAGAAAATCAAGACGGCCGCAATGAGGAGCGACGCGGCGACGACCAGAAGCGTCAGGTTCAGAATCGGTCTCGATTCCTCGGCGATCTCCGACCGGAACATCGTCGTGCTGATCTTCCAGCCCGTCACCGGGTTCGTCGCGAAAGCGATAACTTCTTCCTCCCCGTTCACATGAGCGCTAAATTGCGCCTCGTCAGAAGCGAAAATGCGGTCGACCCAATCGCCTTGCGCCGCTTCGCCGGCTTCGAATACCGGATGGAACACGATGTTCCGCTGCTCGTCCAATATGAACGCGTACCCCTGCTTGCCGACCTCCACCGTGTCCGCCATGCTGATCAACTCGTTGATCTTGACTTCGCTGCGTACGACGCCGCTCCCGTCCGCCGCCGATTTGGCGATGCCGATGACGAATTCGCCGGTAATCGCCGACACGTAAGGGGCGGAGATGACCGCTGCCGTGTCGTTCTTCGCTTCCTCGTACCACGGCTGCGAGAGATGATCTCTATCCTGCGACCAAGGCGTCCCCTGCACGTTCCGGTAATAGCCGGACTCGCCGCCGAACTCAATGCTCGAGAGAATCGGGTGAGACCTGAAGAACGGTTCGAGTATTTTACGCTGCAGCGTCTGGTCCGGCCCGGTGTACGTTTCTTCCGTAATGAGCGAAGCCAAGTAATCGACATTGGCCGCTTCCGCCGAGGCATACTGCGAAATAACCGCGTTCAACAGCTGCACGTTCTGGCGCGCGCCGCCCGTCATTTGGTCCGCGACTTTGTCCTTCGCCGTATTGTACGAGAGCAGGCTGATCGCGAGCGCCGGACCGATCAGAATGACGATGAACGTAAGAATAAGTTTGCTTCGCAATGATAGAACGAACGCGCCGCGCTTCGGAGCGGCCTGTGAATTGGCAATCCGCAGACTGGTAATTCCATTAGATATTTTCTCTCTAATTAACCTAAACATTAAATACCCCCAAGTAGATTTCTGCGAGAATGAATGAATAGAACAATCGGCATCCCATTCAAGCCTATAACAGTAACCTTTATATTATGTAATTAATATATATCACAATGTTCTTTTGTGGAAGTGTTACCGCTTACATTTTTGCTTGTTGTTCCCTGTTTTTGTCGAACCAACGCGAAAATCCATCGACCGGGAGCTTCTACTATTGGCGTTAAACTGCTTTTTAGCGATAGTTTCACGGTCATCACCTTTCGAATCCGCTAACCTCGCTGCCGGTACGCGGCATCCCATAACTTACCGGTTGGCCGAATTAACAACTTGGTTCGTACTTTGTCGATAGAGAGAGTATGAGCATCACGAGAGTTATCTGTTGCCATTCATTTCACGATTAAAGGGGATAGCGAGTTGAAACTTCTACGAAACCTTACCATATCAAAAAAACTGACGCTGCTCATCTTCGTAAGCGCGGTCGGACTCGGTTCGGTCGGGACGGTCGGCATTAATTATATCCGGGACATCGCGCAGAACTCGGAAGAGATGTACGCTCACAATTTGATCCCGCTGAACACGGTCATGCAAATTCGGGTCAATGCCCGAGCGAGCGACGCGTACACCCTCGAGCTGCTGACGTCGAAGGACCCGGCGCGCAACCAGGAGCTGGTCGACGAAATTACGTCCGCGTGGGACGAAATCGACGCGATGATCGAAGAGCTTGCCGGCAGCGACTTGATGGACGAAGAGATCGCGCTGCTCACGCAATACCGGGAACATGCCGCGAATTTGAAAGAAGCGCGCAATCAAGTCATTGCGTTGGCCGCAGACAATAAGAACGCGGAGGCATACGCCCACTATCGCGAGGACGTGGAGGCGATGCGCAAGCTCGTCAACGACACGTTGAAGGCGCTGCAAAAGGTAAATGTCGAAAACGCGGGAACCATTAACGAAACCAACCAACAGGATGTCAAGGACGTCACGGTATTCGTGACTTCGGTCGTCATTGCCGCCCTTCTGGCGCTCGTCGCCCTTAGTCTCGTGATCGCGCGTATGATCGTGAAGCCGGTCAAGGAAGTCAAGCTTCTGCTGACCGAAGCGGAACAGGGCGACTTCACCGTCAAAGGCAGCTACATTTCGAAGGATGAAATCGGCGAACTCGTGGCATCCTTTAACAGTATGACGGCCAACCTCCAAACGGCGTTCGGCACGGTGCACGAGTCGACGTTCCAGGTTGCGGCGGCAGCTGAGGAGCTTAGCGCCAGCGCCGAGCAGAGCAGCAAGGCGAGCGAGCATGTGACGCTCTCCGTGCAAGAGCTGGCAGTCGGTACGGAGAAGCAGGCCAAGCTTGTCGCGGACAGCACGAAGGCGATTTCCGACATGGCCGGCTATACGCAATCCATCGCCGATTCCACGGATCGGATGAAGCAAGAGGCGATGCACGCGTCCGCCGTCTCGTCCGAGGGCAACCAAGCGATCGGCGAAGTCAATGCGCAGATGAACTCCATTTACGCCAACGTGAACAGCTTGTTCGACGCCGTGAAAAGCTTGGATGAGCGCTCGAACGAAATCGAGCAGATCACGAACGTCATCTCCGGCATCTCGGCGCAAACCAACCTGCTCGCCTTGAATGCGGCGATCGAGGCGGCGCGGGCGGGCGAGCACGGCAAAGGCTTCGCCGTCGTCGCGGGGGAAGTGCGCAAGCTGGCCGAACAGTCCAATAAATCGACGGACCAAATCTCGCAGCTCATTCATCTGATCCAGCAGGACACGGAGACGACGCTTCGGACGATGGAGAAAGCGGCGCAAGAGGTGAACAGCGGCTTGGCGGTCGTGAACCATGCGGGCGGATCGTTCCTCAAAATCGAGCAGGCGGTCAGCAGCGTCGTCGCGCAGATCGAAGAAATTTCCGGGGCGCTGCGGAAGCTGGCCGGCGGAACGGCGAACGTGAACGACTCGATCCGGGACGTCCATGCGGTCGCGAGCGACTCGGCTTCGATGACGCAGAACATCTCGGCCGCGACGGAAGAGCAGCTTGCCTCCATGGAAGAGATCTCGTCTTCCTCCCAAGCGCTTGCCGGCTTGGCGGACGATCTTCAACGCATCATCAAGCAATTTAAAATTTAACTCGAATACCAATAGGGTATCCTCCGTCATCAAGTTGACGAGGGATACCCTATTTTGCGCTATCCTATGGATGTACCGGAATCCCGAGCCGCCGCCAGCGCTCGCCCTATCTCCCGACTCCCGCGACCGAGCGCTTCCGATATTGGTTGGGCGATATGCCGACCGCCTTCTTGAACGCCGTGCTGAAGTAGTGCTGGGTCTCGTAGCCGATGCGCTCCGCGATTTCGTGCATGGCCAGGTCCGTCTCGCAGAGCAGCAGCAGCGCCTGCTTGATCCGAGCGCCGGTAAGCAAGCCGACGAACGAGATCCCCGCCTCCTGCTTGAAGATGCGGCTGAGGTAGACGGTCGAGACGCACAGCTCGGCGGCCACGCCTTCGAGCGACAGGTGAGGTTCGTGGAAGCGGGTCTCGATGATCTCCTTCGTCCTGCGCGTAAGCGGCGATAACCGCGATTCCCGATAGACGGCCGCCTTCGCTTCGCCGTACAGCTCCGGGATACGCGAGAGCTCCCCGCCGGACGCTTGGAAACTCGTCAGCGCGTTTATTCGCAAATAGTCCGCGATGCTGCTCGGAATCCGTTCCAACTGCGCGGCCTCCGGTTCCCCCCAGATGAAGAGAACGATGAGTCCGCTCGGGTCTCGGAAATGAACGGTCTCGAAGTCGCGCAGACACTCCTCCACGATATTCTCCATCGCAAAGAGCAGCAGCTGCCGGTCCCGTTCCGAATGGAACGAGCGTCCGCCGGCTTGCTCCGGCCATCGCAGCACGCCGACGAGCCGCGGCGCTTCCGCCGGCATCCGCAGGAAGGCCAGCTGTTCGAGTACTTCGTCCCGCGCCGGATGATCCTGGATCCACTCCAGGCAGAACCGCTCGCGCAGCTGCGTCATGTTCTTCTCGATCTGCTTCGAGGCCATCTGCAGCCGCTCGTCCTGCATGACCGCTTCCTTAAGCTTGCCGGCGACGCGCTTCAGCACTTCGGCGAGCGCCTCTGGATTGACCGGCTTCAAAATATAATCGTCCACGTTCAGCTTAATCGCTTCATGCGCGTACGCGAATTCGTCGTGGCCGGTTATAATGACGATCTTGCAATCCGGCTGCCGCTCCCGAATATGCTGAATGAGCGTCAGCCCGTTCATGATCGGCATGCTGAGATCGACGAGCATGATATGCACGCGGTGGCGCTCGGCCAGTTCCAGCGCTTCTTCGCCGTCCTCCGCCTCGCAGACGACCGTAAGGCCGAGCTGCTCCCACGGTATCGACCGCCGAATGCCTTCGCGTATAATCGATTCATCGTCGGCGATCATGACTCTCCAGTTCGCGATCACGATACCGCCCCCTCCTCCTTGGACCAGTTGACGGGAAGATCGATCGTGACGACCGTCCCCGCCTTCGGCTGACTGGCGACCATAATGCCATACCGTTCGCCGAAGCTTAATTGAATCCGTTCCTGCACGTTGCGCAGCCCGTAGCTGCTCATCGGCCGCGGCGTCTCCGGCCGTTCGCCGGACTTCGCGTATGCGGTCTCGGCCTTCGGCTTGCCGTAAGCGCTCAGCATCCGCTGCAGCTCGGCGCATCGTTCCTCGCTCATCCCCGCCCCGTTATCTTCGACCGCGAAGCGGATGACGCCGTCATACGCGGACGCGCGGATCGTGATCATCCCGGGTCCGCGACGCTCCTTGATGCCATGATAGATGGCGTTCTCCACGATCGGCTGCAGGAACACCTTCGGAACGAACCAATGGCCGAACGCCTCTTCGTCGACCTCGATCGCATAACGGAGCTTCTCCTTATACCGGGTCTGCTGAATGTTGAGATAGCTTCGGATGTGCGCCAGCTCTTCGCCGAGCGTAATCATCTCCTGCCCTTTGCTTAGTCCGATGCGGAACAACCTGGATAGCGATTCCACGACTTCCGCAGCTTCAAGCGCGCCATCCTTGCGGGCCAGCCATTGGATCGTGTCGAGCGTGTTGTATAGAAAATGGGGCTGGATATGCGCCTGCAAGCTTCTCAGCTCCGCCTCCCGCTTCTGCCGCTGCTCCTCCCCGACCTGGCCGATCAGCCGGTTGATCTGGGCCAGCATCGTGTTGAAGCTTTGACCGAGCATGCCGACCTCGTCCTGCCTCGCTCCGTTAATCCGAATATGCAAATTGCCTTCTTCCACCTTGCGCATCAACGAAGCTAATTGCGAGATCGGCCGCGAAATCGAGCGAGATAGATAGTAGGAGGCCGCAATGCCGAGCATGCAGACGATGAACACGAACGACACCAAATACAGATTCAACTCCTTGTTCTCCTGCACCGTATCGGCGACCGGGAATACGCCGACCGTCGTCCAATTCGTGAAGGAGGAGCGTTGATAAATAAACTGCAGGTCCGTCCCGCCAACCTCCTGCCCGAAGGTGCCGGTAGCGTCGGCCAGCCGGCTGGCGTCCAGCAGCCCGGCGACGGAGCTGCGCGGCGCATAGATCGTCTCGCCTTTGTCGTCGATGACCATGAGATACCCGGACTTGCCGAGCGTCACGTCCCGGAGCGTCTCCGCGATGACGCGCAGCTTCAGATCGATCAGCACGACGCCCTCCGTCCGCTGAGACTCGGGCTGCAAGATCGCCCGGACGCCGGATACGATCTCGCTGTCCTTATAATTGGCGTGCGTGATCACGCCGCGGCCCGCAGGATGGCCGATCAGACGGAAGATGCCTTGAGCTGCGACCGCCTCGCGATACCAGCTCTCCTCCGTCAGCTTGCGGTTATTGCGCGCATACATGTCGTTGCTCACGTACTCGCCGTTCGCGTTCACGACCATAATGCCGGCCACCTCGCTGTATAGCGTCGTGAACCCCTCGAGAAATTTACTCGTCCGATATTGAACCTCGTCGTCGGCTAGCGCGGCGGGGCCTACTTTAAGGAAGGCTTGAATATCCGGATTCATCGCGATGAAATACGTAATGCTCTGCAGATTCGAGGCATAGTGATCAAGCGACTTATTCACGTTGCCGATCAGCTGTCCGGTATGATCGTTGACCTGCTTCTCGATCGTCCCGTTCGTCGCCCAGGCGATGAGAATGCCGATGCATAAGGCCGGGAGGGTACTGATCAACAGGAAGTGAACGATCAACTTGTAGCGAATAGACCAGTTATTATGCTGAAGCCATTTGACAGGCACGGAGCTCTCCCTTCCTTTCGATCGCCAAGTCGGCCGAAGCACTTCATCGCTACTTGGCGTAAAATCGGTCGACGTTCGCCCGAGTCACGACGCTGATGCCCGTGTCGACATAGGCGGGCAGCGGGAATGCCCCCGAATCCTGCGAATCCGGCGTGCCGGCGCTCCGCTCGTGATGCGCGTGAAAGAGCTGCATCAGCGACCAATAGCCCATATTCCACGTTCCCTGCGCCAGCGTCGCCGCGATCGTGCCGCTCTTGACCATGTCGAGCGTCCCTTTGTTCGTATCGAAGCTAATGATGCGGACCTGCCCGAGCTTGCCTTCCTTCAATACCGCGTTGCCCGCGCCGACGCCGCCGTTGGCTTCGGTCACGAAGATGCCCGACAGGTCCGGATGGAGCCGCATCATCGTCAGCGCCTGCTTCTCCGATTCGAGCTGATCGCCCTTGCCGTCGGCGATGCTGACGAGCTCAAGCCCCGGATATTCGCCGCGCAGCGTCTCGTCGAACCCTTTCGTTCGTTCCTGGTGGTTCAACTGGTTCGGATGGGTGATGATGCCGACCTTCCCTTCCGTGCCGGCCAGCTCGGCCATTAGGCGCGCGGCCGCCGCGCCCGCGCTGTAATTGTCCGTTCCGAGGAACGACAGCGCCTTGCTGTTAGGCGCGTCCGAATCGAACATGACGACGGGGATGCCGGCTTCGACCGCCTTGTCGATGGCGGCGTTGAGCGCCTCCGAATTGATGGCGCTCACGGCGATGCCGGCCGGCTTGCGCGCGATGACCTGTTCGAGCACCATCGCCTCCTCGTGCACGTCGTATTGCGTGGAGCCTCGGTATTCCACCGACACGCCCAGCGCTTCGGCCGCATCTTCGAAGCCTTTGAGCGCGTTCTTCCAATAATCGATCCCGGTCAAAAAATTGACCATCACATACTTCTCTTCCCGCTCGCCATGAAGACCGGTCACCGCATTCAGGCCGTCGTCGCTCTCCCGGAAATAAGCGGTGTAGAGATAAGCCATGAAGGTGACGATCAATACCAGATACAGAAGCAGGAGCTTCTTCACAACCATCCCTCCCGGTATGCAGCTTAATCGCATCCCATTATAGCATCCCCGCATGAAAGCGCATACGTATGCGAAACGGCGAAGGCGCGGCTTGTCGCACCGATTCGGGTGCTTCGCCGCGCCAATCCTTACGCGAAATGCTCAAGAAGTCCATTGAAAAATACGCGACCCCCCGGTCCCTTACTCGCCGGACTTCAAGAGGATTTGTTTTTGTTATACAAATCAAATGCGACCGCCAGCAGCAGCACCAGTCCTTTAATCCCCTGCTGATAATCGATGCCAAGACCGATGAGCGACATGCCGTTATTCATGACGCCCATCACCAGACCGCCGATGATGGCGCCGATGACCGTGCCGACGCCTCCGCTGGCCGAGGCCCCGCCGATGAACACCGCCGCGATCGCGTCCAGCTCGAAGTTGACGCCGGCCTTCGGCGTGGCGGCATTCAGACGCGCGGCGAACACGAGGCCCGCGAGCGCCGCCATGACGCCCATATTGACGAACACCCAGAAGGTGACCTTCTTCGTCTTCACGCCCGACAGCTTCGCCGCTTTCTCATTGCCTCCCAGGGCGTAAATGTGGCGTCCCATGATCGTTTTGCGCATGACGAACGTGTAGACCGCGACGAGCGCAAGCAGCAAGACGAGAATATTCGGCAGTCCTTTATAGGACGCGAGGACGTAAGTGAACAAATTGATCACGACCACGATGGCGATCAGCTTGGCCGCGTAGAGCGGCATCGCCAGCACCTCGAATTGATAGCGCTTCTGAACGAGCCGAGCCCGCCATTCCATGAAGACGTAGAGCATGGACAGCACGATGCCGGCGGCCAGCGTGACCATATGGAGGCTCCACTCCCCCGGCAGGTTCGGGATGAATCCGGTGCTCATCGAGCGGAAGCCGTCCGAGAACGGCGCGACGGATTTCCCGTCCAGCACGAGCATCGTTAACCCGCGGAACAGCAGCATGCCCGCCAGCGTCACGATAAAGGAAGGGATGCGCACGTAGGCGACCCAGAAACCCTGCCAGGCGCCGACCGCCGCGCCGATCAGCAGCGACAGTACCATGGCGATCGGGAACGGCATCTGATGGTTCACCATCATGATCGCCGATACCGCGCCGACGAAGGCCGCGACGGAACCGACGGACAGGTCGATATGGCCGGTAATGATCACGAGCAGCATGCCGATCGCGAGAATGAGAATGTAGCTGTTCTGGAGAATCAAATTCGTAATATTAAGCGGTTTGAGCAAGATGCCGTCCGATAGAAACTGGAACAGCAGCATAATAAAGATAAGGGCCATAATCATGCCGTACTGCCGAACATTGCCGCGAATGGCGCGAAGCGCGGTTGCCATGCCGTCCTACCCCCTGCTAGTCATGTATTTCATCAGTACCTCCTGGCTCGCCTCCGAACGCGGAACGACGCCCGTGAACCGGCCTTCGTTCATCACGTAGACGCGATCGCACATGCCGAGCAGCTCGGGCAGCTCGGAGGAGATCATCAGAATGCCTTTGCCTTGATCGGCAAGCTCGTTGATGATGGTGTAAATTTCGAATTTCGCCCCGACGTCGATGCCGCGCGTCGGCTCGTCGAGAATCAGCAGATCAGGCCCGGTGAACATCCATTTGCTGAGCACGACCTTCTGCTGGTTGCCGCCGCTCAAGTTGCCCGTCTTCTGGTGGATGCTCGGCGTCTTGATTTTCATTCGGCTGCGGAATCCTTCCGCCTCGATCACCTCGCGGTTATCGTCGACGACGAACCATTTGGAGATGTGCTTCAGGTTGGCCAGCGTCGTATTGCGCTTGATATCGTCCATCAGAATGAGGCCGTACTCCTTGCGGTCCTCGGTCACGTACGCGATGCCGGCTTTGATCGCTTGGCTAATGTCGGTCAGCTTCAGCTCCTGCCCTTCCTTGAACAGCTGCCCGCTGATCCGCTTCCCGTACGCTTGGCCGAAGATGCTCATCGCAAGCTCGGTTCTGCCTGCCCCCATAAGGCCGGCAATGCCGACGATCTCGCCCCGCTTGACCTCGAAGCTGACGTCGTCGACGACCTTACGATCCGATTGCAAGGGATGGTAGACCGTCCAATGCTTCGCTTCGAACAGCGTTCCCCCGATCTTCGGCTCCCGCTCCGGATACCGATGCGTCAGATCGCGGCCGACCATGCCGCGGATGATTCGTTCCTCGGTAATGCGATCCGCCCGCACGTCCAGCGTCTCGATCGTATGGCCGTCGCGCAGAATCGTGATGGAGTCCGCTACCTTCATGATCTCGTTCAGCTTGTGGGAGATGATGATCGAGGTGATGCCTTGTTCTTTGAACGCGAGCATTAACCGCAGCAGGTTCTCGCTGTCTTCCTCGTTCAAGGCGGCCGTCGGCTCGTCCAAGATGAGCAGCTTGACCTTCTTGGACAACGCCTTGGCGATCTCGACGAGCTGCTGCTTGCCGACGCCGATCGAGCCGGCCTCCGTATTCGGATTCTCGCTCAGTCCCACCTTCCGCAGCAGTTCCCGCGTCCGGATCGTCGTTTCGTTCCAATCGATGATGCCTCGCTTCGCTTGTTCGTTGCCGAGGAAGATATTTTCTGCAATGGACAGCTGCGGGATGAGCGCCAGCTCCTGGTGAATGATGACGATTCCGAGCTCCTCGCTGTGCCGGATCGAACGGAATTCGCACACCGTTCCATTAAACAAAATATCGCCTTCGTAGGAGCCATGCGGGTAGACGCCGGAGAGCACCTTCATGAGCGTCGATTTGCCGGCGCCGTTCTCGCCCATCAGCGCGTGGATTTCGCCTTCCTTGACCTTTAAATTGACATTCCCGAGCGCCTTCACGCCGGGGAAGGTTTTGGTGATGTTGCGCATTTCCAATATATCGTTCATCGTAGCCGTCACCAGCCCCTCGAAATATGAAGGACGGATTTCGCGGCGAACCTGCCGGCCACCGCGCAATCGCGTCCGTCCTGTCGTACTTGCGATTAGTTCAACTCGTCTTCCGTGTAATAGCCCGAATCGACGAGCACTTGCTTGTAGTTCTCTTTGTCCACCGATACCGGCTCCAGCAGGAAGGAAGGCACGACCTTCACGCCGTTGTCGTACGTCTTCGTATCGTTCACTTCCGCTTCCTTGCCTTCGATGACCGCCTCGGCCATCTTCACCGCGACCTTGGCCAGCTCGCGCGTGTCCTTGAACACGGTCGACGTCTGCTCGCCGGCGATGATCGACTTAATCGAAGCCAGCTCCGCGTCTTGGCCGCTGATGACCGGCATCGGCTTGTCGCCGGAACCGTAGCCGACGCCCTTCAGCGAGGAAATGATCCCGATGCTAATGCCGTCGTAAGGAGACAGCACCGCGTGAACGAGGTCGTCCGCATAGTTCGCGCTCAGCAGGTTATCCATCCGGGATTGGGCGGTTGCGCCGTCCCAGCGAAGCGTCGCGACTTGCTCCATGCTCGTCTGCTTGCTCTTGACGACGAGCTTGCCGCTCTCGATATAAGGATTCAGCACGGACATCGCGCCGTCGAAGAAGAAGTAGGCGTTATTGTCGTCCGGCGAGCCCGCGAACAGCTCGATGTTGAACGGCCCTTTACCGTCCTTGAGCCCCAGCTTCTCCTCCAGGTAGGAGGCTTGAAGCACGCCGACCTTGAAGTTGTCGAACGTCGCGTAGTAGCTGACGTGCTCGGTGTTCTTGATCAGCCGGTCGTAGGCGATGACTTTAATGTCCTGATCGGCCGCCTTCTGCAGCACGTCGGTCAGCGATTCGCCGTCGATCGACGCGACGACGAGCACCTTCGCGCCCTTGGTAATCATGTTCTCGATTTGCGACACTTGATTCTCGATGACATCCTCGGCGTACTGGAGGTCGACCTCGTAGCCGAGCGCCTCGAATTCCTTCTTCATGTTGTCGCCGTCGGCGACCCAGCGTTCGGACGACTTGGTCGGCATGGCGATCCCGACTTTGCCCTTGTCGCCGCCTCCGCTTTCGCTCGCGTTTCCTTCCGCGGCCGCATTGCCTCCCGCGCTGCCGGCGTTGCCCGCGTTGCCTCCGCCGTTATTGCCTCCGCATGCCGCGAGTACGATGACGAGCATCGTCATCATGATGAGCGTAAGCGCTTTTCTCATCTGGTTCGTTGTCCCCTTTCGGTTGGTGGTGAAGCGATAGGTCTATCTTAGGAGATTTTGCCGGCCTGGGTCTTTGCAATAAATCTACGGATTTTTATAAAAAATCAACGCGAGTCGCCGATTGTCGATCGCAGGGCTCCGCCCTTTGACCCGACTTTTATGCTCCCTCCCCCTTCCCCCTCCGCTGAGGGGAACCATAGGGCTTTGCCCTCTGGACTCCCTTTTTCGTGATGGCTCACTTGTTCGCGGCTGGCGGGTTGCTTCGAGTTGGCACGCTTTTGTCCTGGCGGACAAAGCTTCTGTGGGTTTAAAGATCCTTCTTAGACATAAGCCCGTTGAAGCCTGTTTACCGCTGGCCTTGGTTTGCTTCATCGGACATTTTCCTTAACCTGACAGCATAGTCCTCCGCTCAGGGGAACCATAGCCTATGCTTCCGAAGTGCGTTTTCCTTTGAAAACGCTCAGGACTCCCTCTTTCGTATTCGCACGTTTGTTCGCGGATGGCGGGTTGCTTCGAGCTGGCACTTTCTTGTCCTTGCGGACAAAGCTTCATGCGTATGGGGAAGCATTTTTTCAAGACACCTGGAAGTACCGTGACTTGCTACCCCCTGCTGAACTTCGCTTTCGTCAACTCCCGCGGACACGCTTTACGTTTTTATCCACAACAAGAATGGTTGCATAATTTCCTAAGCAGCTAAAAAGCCAATCGGATCGCCCGATTGGCTTTTTCTCATGCGTTTGGTCTATTTCAGCCGATCCAACTCGCTCTGCGCCGTCTCCTGCGCTTCCTTGAGCGCTTGCGCCGCCGGCACGTTCTCGATCTGCACCTTGTCCGCCGCGATCGTCAGCGCGTCGTTGATTTTGCCGCCCGTCGGATCCTCGAACGGTTCCGAGCCGTGCGTCGCCTGTTTGAGCGGCACTTGGGATTGCGGGTTCTGCTCGCCGAAGGCCTTGAAGGCCGGGTCTTCGAGCGCGGATTGACGCACCGCGATATAGCCGGTGTTCATCGACCAGAACGCCGTATTCTCCGCGCTCGTGAAGAACGCGTACCACTTCATGGCCGCCGCCTGCTGCTCCGGCGAAGCCGCGGCCGGAATGCCGGCGCTTATGGCTTGGGCGACAGGACGGCCGGCGCCTACGCCTTCCCAGCCCGGCTGCTCCATCGCCGCTACGATCGAGAAATCCAGATCGCCCTGATCGCCGCTCGAGCCGGTGTAGCCGGCCGCTTGGCCTTTCATGACGTCGTCGATCGTCTTGTACCAATACTCCCAGCCTTGTCCGCCGGAGTGAACGCGCATGATCTTATCCTCGTGAATCCACGTGCGGAACAGCTCCCACGTGTCGACCCATTCCTTCGCGTCGATCGTGACCGTCTTGCCGTCCTCGCTCAGAATGCGGCCGCCTTTGCTAAGCACCGCGTCGATCATATTTGCCGAGCCCCACATCGGTTCCCAACCGTAGAACGTCGTTTTGTCCCCGTCCTTCACGGCCATTTTGGCGGCGGCCGCGGCCAGCCCTTCCCACGTGCTCATGTCCTCCGGCTTGATGCCGGCCTTCTCGAGCGCATCCTTGCGGTAATACATGATCTGCGTCGTGCCGTACATCGGCAGGAAATATTGCTTGCCGTCCACCTGCCCTTGCTTGAGGAAGGTCGGCACGAAGTCATCGGCCTTAAAATCAGGCAACGCCGCGATCAGCTCGTCCATCGGCGCGTACAATCCTTTGCGCGCCCAAGCCGAGTTGGCGGTCAATACCGCCGCGGGCACCTGCTTGGCGGCGATGGCCGCCTGCAGCTTCTTCTCCGTCTCCGAATAGTCCGCTTGCGCGATGCCTTTGACGATAACTTCGTCCTGAGAGGCGTTGAACTTGTCGATCTGCGTCTTCATCAGATCGCCGAGCTTGCCGCCGAGTCCGTACCAGAACTCGATCGTCACGGGCTCGGTTGCCGGAGCGGCCGCCGGTTCGGCGCTGGCTCCGTTCGCGGCGGCCGACTCGGCGCCCGCATTGGCCGCTGCGCCCGTATTCGCGTTCTCCGTATTCGCGCTGCCGCCGTTCTGGCCGCATGCCGTCAAGAGGCTGATCGCGATCAGCATCGTGGCGGCGATCGTTTGTTTGCCGTTCTTCATTGTGGATAGACCCTCCATTATTATGGAATATAGAATGCTGCCCTCAGCCCTTGGCGGCGCCGGCGGACAGATTGAAGCTGTTCATGATCGTGCGCTGCGTGAGCAGGAATAGCAGAAGCAGCGGCGCGATGGTGAAGGCGCTGGCGGCCATGATAAGCGGCCACTTCAGCCCGTAGGCGCCGCCTTCCACGAAGAAGCTGCGCAAGCCCGCCGAGACGAGCTGCAGCTCGGGACTCTTCGTGATAAGCGAAGGCCAGAAGTAATTGTTGTACTGATCGATGAACGTAATGAGCGCCATGACGGCGAATGTCGGCCGGGTCAGCGGCACGAGGATCGTCCATAGGATCCGGCCATGCGACGCGCCGTCGATCTGGCCGGCCTCGATCAGCTCGTGCGACACCTGCAGGAACGCCTGCCGCGCGAGGAAGATCGCGAACACGCTGACCATGTTGGATACGATCAGACCGGCGTACGAATCGAGCAATTGCAGCTTCGAGAGCACGACGTAACCGGGTAAATAGACGGCCGTCGCCGGAATCATGAATCCGAGCAGAATCGCCCCGGAGAACAACCGCTGCAGCCGAAAATTCATATGGGTGACCGCATAGGCCATCATCGCCGAGTTGATGACTTGCAGGAGAACGATCGCCAGCGCCACCCCGGCGCTGTTCGCCATATACCGCCAGAACGGCGCCTCCACCCAAGCCTCGGCGTATTGCCCCCATTGCGGCGAGTCGGGCCACAACACGGGCGGGAAGCTCCAAATTTCGTCGTTCGTCTTCAGCGCGCTGGTCGCCATCCAGTAGAACGGGAACGCCATGGCCAAGGCGATCGCGAGCAGAATCGCGTGGCGGAGCGCCGTGCCTGCCCTGTCCCAGGCGCGCATCTTGCGTGTCGTATGCACCTTGCATTCTCCTCTAAATTAATAATGGACGCTTCTGCGACTGACGAAGGAAGATGCCAGCGACAGCAGCAGGCAGCTGATGATCAGGACGACCGCCACCGAGGAGGCTTCCCCGATATTGAACGATTCGAAGGCCGACTGGTAATACATGTACAGCAGCGTGCGGGTAGAGCCGGACGGCCCGCCTTGGGTGAGCACGTTAATTTGGTCGTACGCCTGCAGCGCCCCGATCGTCTGCACGATGAACAGGAAGAACGTGGTCGGCGACAGCAACGGCAGCGTAATGCGCCGCAGCTTGTCCATGCCGCTCGCGCCGTCCAGCTCGGCCGCCTCCAACAGCTCTGCAGGCACGTTCTGCAGCGCCACCAGATAGAACACCATCGCCCAGCCGATCGACTTCCAGATCGTCACGACGAGCACCCCGGGCAGCGCCCACTGCGGATCCTGCAGCCAGCCGACGGCGTCTAGGCCGATCGCTTGCAGCACCGTGTTCGCAAGCCCCACATCCGGCTCGAAGATCCAGGACCAGACGATGGAGACGGCGACCGTCGGCGTCACCCAGGGCAGGAACATCAGCGTGCGGTAGACGCTCGCCCCCTTCATCGCCCGATTCAGCAGCAGCGCAAGCGCAAGTCCGCCCGCCATCGTCGGCAGCACGCTGCCCGCGCAGAACAAGAGCGTCACGCCTACCGCCTCGTAGAACGCCGGACTTTCGAACAAGTAGCGATAATTCTCGAGGCCGACGAACGTTTTCTCCGGACTCATGAAGTCCCATGCCGTGAAGCTTAGATACACGACATATCCGAGAGGAATGAACCAGAACAGCGTCATCGGAATCATGGCCGGAAGCGTGAACGCCAGCGCCAGCGCATCCTTCCGAAGCTTCTCGGCTCGTGTCATACGGCATACACTCCATTCAATTTTCTTTTAATTATGATCGAAGTATCGGGTGTAATCACCGCTTTCCATTGATCGTTCAATTATTTTTGTACACTTAATGTACCGTTTGATTGTCAACGGAGCGTCAGGAACAATTAAAGGCTTTGTAAAACGGAGATGGAGGAAGAACCTGCGTATGTAGACGGGTAGACGGGAGCGTATTCGGAGCGCACGCGGGCGGGGCATCCATTAGAGGCAAGTCCTTGCGAGCTTCCCGGCGGCGGAACGCTGCTTCGACCGCGCGGTTTTGCGTTTATTAACGAGCAAACGCAGGTTCGGGCATGATTGCCGTCCCTTCGTGACGCCCCACCCGAAACCTCCGAGGTGATTCGCATGTCCGGACTCGTTTTTATTCTCATTTACTTCGGCATCATGGGTCTCGTGGTCGAAATCGCCAGCGAACTGTTCGTCGTGACCGGTCTAGAACGGAGCATCTCCCGCTTCCAGGTCATCTCCATGCTGACGGGAACGGGCTTCACGACCAAGGAATCCGAGCTGATTCTCCGCCATCCGATCCGGCGCAAAATCGGCATCGCCCTCATTCTGTTCGGCGCCTTCTCCTTGGCGGTCGTCATCTCGTCCATCACGAATATATTGGCCGACGATTTCCGCACTCCCCAGCTGCTGGTCGCGACCGCCTCGCTGACGATCGTCTGCGCGATCGTGAAGAACCGCCGCTTTCACGCCCGGACGCGACCGCTGTTCGAGAAGCATCTCAAGCAGGATTTCCAGCTGCACGAGCTGCCCGTCCAGGAAGTGCTCTATATTCACGACAACGATCTGCTCGCGTCGGTCTCCCTGCACGAGCGCTCCGGTTATATTGGCCGACAAGCTCGCGACGTGCTGAATGACGAAGAAGATATCCATCTGCTCTATATCAAACGCGGCCACGTGCATCTGCGGAAAGGCGTTCGGCTGGAAACGCTGGCGGCTGGGGACCTGCTCTTCCTGTATGGGGATAAGTCGCGAATCGAAGCGAAATTCAAAGAAGAGTTACGCGAGGAATTGCGGCAGGCCGAGGACGAGAAGCACGTCTCGACGCTGTTGGAGTGAAGCGGCGAGCGCCGCTCGGGGCGATCTCGGCCCAAACGCAAAAAGGGCAATCGGCCTTGTCGGCCGATTGCCCTTCGCTATTGCCTCCCATGCGATACGTTCGCCGTTCCCTCTACTCCTTCACCGACCCAAGCGTTATGCCATGAATGAAGAAGCGCTGAATGAACGGATAGATGAGCAGGATCGGAATCATCGAGACGATGATTTTGGCCGCGTTGAATGTCCGGTTGGACACGGCCATCGCCGCCGCCAGCTCCTCCGGCGACATGCTCGTCATCGCTTGTGCGCTGATCTGCGTCACCAGCGTCTGGATATACGTCTGCAGCGGGTAATGATCCTGTTTGCTCATAAGCACAAGCCCGTCGAAGAACGAATTCCAGTGGAATACGATGCTGAACAGCGTCACCGTCGCGATCGACGGCAGCGACAGCGGGATATACAGCCGGACCATGACGTACCACGGCCCCGCCCCGTCCATCTCGGCCGCTTCGTTCAGCTCCTTCGGCAGGTTGCGGAAGAAGTTCATGAGCAGGATGACGTTGAATACCTGCACGGCATGCGGCAGTACCAGCGCCCAGATGGAATCGAGCAGTCCGTAATATTTGATCGTCATGAACCAAGGGACGATGCCGCCGCTGAACAGCATCGTGAAGACGAGAAACCACATGTAGACGTTGCGCATCGGGAACTGCTTGGCATCCTTCGACAGCGCGAACGCCATCATGACCGTCAGCACGAAATTGAGCAGGCCGCCGAGCAGCACGCGCTGCACCGAGATCAGGAACGCTTGAAAGAACTGCCCGTCGTCCAGCACCTTCGCGTAGCTGGCAGTCGTCGCTTTGATCGGCGTCAGGAATACCCGTCCCGCATCGGCCGCCGTCTTATCGCTGAACGACACCGCGACCGTATGGAGCAGCGGGATCAAGCAAGCGATCGTGATCAGGAAGAGGACCGCCAGAATCGAACCGTCGATAATCCGGTTTCGGACGCTGTTTTGGCCTACCACAAGAAGTCACCTCTTTTATCTAGAAAATCCGGTAGCCCGCGAACCGGCTGGCCAGCACGTACGAGAGCACGACGAGAATGAAGCTGACGACCGATTTCAACAGGCCGACGGCCGTTCCGAGACTGTACTGCAGATCGTTCAGGCCGACCCGGTACACGTACGTGTCGATAATATCGGACGATTGGTACACGAGCGGGTTGTACATGTTGAAGATCTGATCGAAGTTGGCGTTCATGACGTTGCCGAGCGCCAAGGTCGCCAGCAGGATGACGGTCGTCTTCACGCCGGGCAGCGTGACATGCCACAGCTGCCGGAACCGCGAGGCGCCGTCGATGCCAGCCGCTTCATAGAGCGCGGGATTAATCCCGGTCAACGCGGCCAAGTAAACGATCGCGTTGAAGCCGAACTCCTTCCACACGTCCGTGGCGACGATGATCGCCGGGAACCACCGGTTGCTCGCGTAGAACAGTACCGGATCGATGCCGAACAAGCCGAGCGCCTGGTTCACGATGCCCTCCAGCGAGAAGACGTCGAAGAAGATCGTGGCCAGCAGCACCCACGAGATGAAGTGCGGCAAATAGACGATGGTCTGGATCGACTTGCGGAGGAACCGAACCCGCACCTCGTTGAGCAGCAGCGCGAAGACGAGCGGCACGATCAGGTTCGCGGCGATTTTGAGCACCGCGAGGAAGATCGTGTTGAAGAAAATGAGCCGGCTGTCCGGCAGCTGGAACAGGTAGTGAAAATTTTCCAGCCCCACCCACTCCGAGCCGGTAATGCCCCGGCCCGGCTTGAAGTTCTGGAACGCGATGACGGCAAACCCGATCGGCACGACGCTGAACAAGAGCAGCAGCAGAATGCCGGGGAGCACCATCGCATGGTAGTGAAGCGCGTTTTTGCGAGAATACATGCGTGACACCGCCTTATTTGCCGTTTACGATGTCGGCGACTTCCTTCGTGATTTGGTCTCCGCCGAGCTTATGCCACTGCGCCGCGAAATCGTCGAAGGCGGACACCGGCAGATCGCCGACGATAATTTTGAGGAACGTCTCGTTCTCCAGCTTCTCCAGCGTCGTCCACTTCATCTCCATCGAGCGGGTCATGCCGTAGAAGACGCTGTACACCTTCTCCATGTCCGTGCCGAACAGGACGCCGCCGCCGAGCTCGTAGGCTTTGGCCGCTTTCCACGCATCCATGTTCTTCTTCGGATTCTCCTTCTCCGTCACCGTATAGTCGTACACGAGCTTCATATCCGGGTCGAACGAATTCGGGTCGAGCTCGCCTTTAAGCGCCTTCTGTACGTTGTCGTAACGCTGGACGACCGCGTCGGAGTAGTCGAGCAGCAGGTCGAACGGATAGAAGTTGCGCACGTGCACGCCCGTCTCGGCCGCGAAATCGTCGAGCTTCTTCACTTCCGCCGCGTTCGGGTCCTGCCTGCGCTCCAGACGGGTGAACGCGTTCAGCAGCTTCACGACCGCCTCCGGATGCTCGTAACCCTTGCGCACGACCAAGTAGCGGTCCGTAACCGGCGCCATGTGCGTGACGAACTTCCCGCTCTCGTCAGTCGGAGCCGCATAAGCCTTCCAGTCCGCCTTCGTATCGTTGACGACCGAGTCGGCCAGCGGCCAGTACGGCATCCACCATGGACCGAAGAACAAGCCGGTTTTGTTCGCGACGATGGGCTCCTGCGTCTCCTTATAAAGCGCGAATTGCGGATCGATCAGCCCTCGTTTGTACCAATCGGCCAGCTTGGTCAACGCTTCCTTGTTCTCCGGCTGGACGGAACCGTAGACGACGTTGCCCGACGCGTCCTTGATCCAGTTCTTGGGGAAAGCGCGGAACGCGCTGAAGATCGTATCGAAGCCGTTCGGATTCGGCTTCTGGCCGTAGACGACCATCTTGTCGCCGGTCAGGCCGACCGTATCCTTCTTGCCGTTGCCGTCCGGATCCTGATTCGCGAACGCGTCCGCGATCTTCTCCAAATCCGCGAGCGTCTTCGGCGCGGGAAGCTTGAGCTTGTCGAGCCAATCTTGGCGAATCCACAGCAGCGACGGGGCGTCCGCCTCGATCGCGACGTTGGGCAGGCCGTACAGCTTGTCGTCCACCGTGGCGTCGGCCAGCGCCAGTCCTTTGGTCGAATCATACATGTCCTTCACCAGTTGGGAGCCGTACTTCTCATATTCTTCCGTCAAATCCTCCAGCATGTCGTTGTCGATCAACTTCCGCAGCTGGTTGCGGTCGACGACGAGCGCATCCGGCAGGTCGTTGCTCGCGATCGCGAGATTGACCTTCTGCTTGAACGGATCTTCGCCCTTGGCTTCCCACGTGTGGACGACCTTAATGCCGGTGATGCTCTCCAAGTAGCGCGAGACGATGTTGTTGTCGTTGGATTCTCCTTCGGGCAGCTTGTCGTCGGGCGCCCGGAATCCGATATTGACGGTAATCGGCTCCGCGACCTTCTCGTAGGCGAGGTCGTCGCCGGCTTTGGCCCCCGCTTCCGCGTTCCCTTCGCCGGTCGCGGACGAATTGTTCGCCGCCTTGCCATTATTGCCCGCATTGCCGGAATTGCCGCCTTCGTTCACAGGCGCGTTATTGCCTCCTCCGTTCGAGCAGGCGCTGAGCGCCATGACGAGCGCCATCGAGGTTGCCAGCCATAATTTCGGTTTCATGCTATCCCCCGTTTCGATGTTGGTCACGATTGATTACGCTTTCATTGTATGGGATCGCCGGCTCCGACCGAGAGAGAAAATCGACCGCGGCTGCCCGTTAAACGTCCGCAATTCACCGACGAAATTCCCCCTATCGCTAAACCGTTTTCCCACCGCTTGTTCGGAAATCGGTCGGCAGCATCCCGACCCGGTCCCGGAACAGACGGCTGAAATACTTGTCGTCGTCGAAGCCGGCCAGCGAGGCGACCGCATAGATCGGCTCCTCCGTCTCCAGCAGCAGCTTCTTCGCCCGCTCGATCCGCATGCCACGCAATACTTCGCCGAACGATTCCCCCGCGAACCGGGCGAAGCATTGGCTGAAA
This sequence comes from Paenibacillus methanolicus, assembly GCF_008124765.1. Taxonomy (GTDB): domain Bacteria; phylum Bacillota; class Bacilli; order Paenibacillales; family Paenibacillaceae; genus Paenibacillus_Z; species Paenibacillus_Z methanolicus. The sequence continues at coordinate 143,187 of NZ_VNHS01000003.1, forward strand.
TAACTCCGGCTCATGCCGACGCGCGCGGCGACCTCATGCTGGTTGATCCGGCTTCCGGCCTCGGCGCGCATGAGCTGCACGGCCCCGATCAAACATTGCATGACCTCCTTGGACAGCGACAGCTCGACCATGCGCCGCTGCGCGCAATCGGCGAAGCGGCGCAGCCACGGCTGCCAATCCGCCCACGACCGCAAGCTTCGCATCTGCGCGGCGAGCTCGTCCGCTTCGCCCGGCGCGAGCAGCAGCCCTTGCCACTCGCGGAGCAGCATCTCCGCTTCCGAAGTCAGCGTCGCGGGCGATGGACGCTCGGATTCGATCCGCTGCGCGAGCGACCGGAATTCGCGCGAGGACAGCATCCAGGTCAAGCGGTCGCCGATTCGGAACGGCGCTGCCCCGGACTTCGTCTCCATCTCCGTCAACGCTTCATAGCGGATCGTCCGCATCGCATGAAGACCGCCGTCGGCATAGAAGAGCGCCGCATCCATCCCGTCCGCCAGCGCGCGCTCGATCTCCGCGGCCGTCCGTCCGGTCAGCCCCGTCACGAACGCCGCGCTCCAGCCTTGGAGCTTATCCGCCTCTTGCTGCCATTCCGTCCTGTGCAGCGGTTCGGGCAGGGGAACGAACCAGTACCGTCCCGCTTGCATCGGCCGCGGACCGCGCTGGATCATCGGCAGCCGGTACAGCTCCTTGCCGTCCGCTTCCTCCGACTCCGGCACGAACACGACCGCCGCGTCCGCCGACGGACTTCCCTCTTCCTTCGCCTCCTCCCCTTTACGGCTCTCCAGCTCCCAACGGAAACGCTCGACGATGCGGTTCATCACCTCGTCGGTATTGTCCAGCTCGAACAGCGTCTTGACGATGTAATCGATCGCCCCGAGCCGCAGCGCTTCCTGCACGTAATCGAACTCGTGATGGCACGTCAGCACGACGGCTTGCAGCCGGGGATATTGCAGCCTCGCCTGCTTGATCAGCTCGAAGCCCGATTGCCCCGGCATCGTGATATCGGTAAACATCAGGTCTACCGGCACGGCGGCTAATAACGCGAGCGCGGACTTGGCATCCGCCGCCTCGCCGGCGATGACGATGCCGTAGCGCTCCCATTCGATCATCGAAATAAACCCTTTGCGGACCAGCTTCTCGTCGTCCACGACGATCGCTCTTATCATGTCAGATGCTCCTTTCCTCTGGCGGGAAGCGCGATGACGACTTCCGTCCCGAAGCCGGGCCGGCTCTCGATCGTCATCCTCGCTTCGGCGCCGTAATAACGTTCCAGCAGCCTGCTCACATACGAGAGCCCGATGCCAAGCCCTCTTCGGGCTTCTCTCGGATCATCCTGCAGCAGCCGCTTCGCCTCCTCCTCGGTCATGCCGCTTCCGTTGTCGCGGACGACGACCTCCATCCGGTCTTGGCCCGCTCCGCGAATCGTCACGGCCACGCGGCCGGCCTGCTCGCTGGTCCCATGATAGATCGCATTCTCAACCAGCGGCTGCAGCAGGAATCTCGGGATGGCCGAGCCGAGCAGCGACTCGTCCGCGCAGACGTCGAATTCGAATTCGTAGTCATACCGGACCCGCTGCAGCTCCATGTAATGATGAAGCGCTTCCAACTCCTCCCGCAGCGTCACGATCAAACTTTGCTTGCCGAGGTTGTAATGCAGCACCTTCACGAGCAGCGTTACTAGCTTGTCAATCTCCTTCTGTCCGTTCATCCGGGCCAGCCACTGCACCGAATTGAGCGTATTGTGCAGGAAATGCGGATTGATCTGGCTGAGCAGCTTCTCGATCTCGAGCTGGCTCCGCTGCTGCTCGTTCCGCTCGGCGGCATCGATCAGGTCGTTCACCTTCGTCTTCATCTCTTGGAAGTTCGACAGCAGCAGATCGAATTCTTCGATGCGCGTATACGTGACGGGCGCCGTCCGGTTCTCCGCCATTCGCACGATCTCGGCATTCACCTTCCGCAGCGGCCGGTACACCTTCCGCCAGATGAGCATGGCGATCATGCCGGCGAACAGCAGCATCGCGAACGTGATCATGACCATCTTCGTGAACCACGACCGCAGTTCGCTGTTGAACGTCGATTTCTGCACCGCGGTAATCAATTCCCAGCCCTGTTCGCTCTTGTAGCGGAACAGATGGTAACCCTTGTACTCTTCGTGCAGCATGGAGGCATCCCGCCAACTGGGCTGGCTCGTGGGGATCGGCGCTTCGTCGTTCTCGACGTACGCGACTTCTCCTTGCTCATTGATGAGCAAATGCGACACCTCGACGCCGTAGGCTTGCGGATTCAAAATTTTGCGGAACAAATTGTAGTTCGATTCCAGGTACACGTAGATTTTCCGATCGCCGTCGATGCGCACGGGACGGACGGAAGAGAACACGATATTCGCCCCGTAGTTGTACATCGTCCGGTGCGGTCCGTTGTAGCCGGCGCCGTTGTACTTGACGAACGGACGGAATGCGGCGAGGTCGAATTCCGGCGTGACGCTCAAATTCGCGAACAGAATCGGGTCCTCCGCTTCCGGCATGACATAGGCGGTCAACCCGAGGTAAGGGTTCGTGAAATTCACGAGATTCATTTTCTGGCTGATGCGGGTCATGATTTCGGACTTCTTGTACACTTGCGTCTCCTTGAGAAAAGCGGACACTTCGCCCGCCAACTGGTCGTCGAGCGCGAACTGCTTCGAGGCGAAGTCCAGATTGCTGATCAAATTCTCGAGCGCCCCCGCTTCCTGCTTCAGGCTCGCGCTGATCCCGCTCTTGATCTTGTTCGTCAAGATGTCGTAAATGGAGGTGTACGTCACGATGCCGACGAGCGCGAGCGGCAGCATGCAGGCGATCATCAAATAAAAGACAAGCGTGCGGCGCAGCGATTTGGGCCCGCGCGGATGCCGGGCGCGCTGCCATGGTGTTCGCATAAATACCCCCTTGTGCGCGGAAAGTGACCCCTATTATAAATTCTATTGCTACAAACCGGAACACGATTTATTAGAGGAGTTTTCATATACAAAAGCGCCGAGTTCGAAATCGACGGTTCATGCAACGTTCACGTTCAAATTAATTAACCTTAGGGTATAATAATTTAAGATCGATAATCGCACCCCAAGGAGATGCATCTACCATGACCGATCCAACGAATGCCTTACCTCCCGCAAAAGTCAAACCAGCCCGCCGCCGATGGCGCAAAGCGCTGTATTGGGCAGCCGCGATCGTCTTCGTGCTCATTGTCGGCGGATTCGTCGCGCTGAACCAACTGACTTACGAGCCCGAGGAAGAAGCGCTCGCCGCGCTTCAGAGCGGCAGCGGCGTGACGGTCGTTATTCAGCCGGACGGATTCTACTTCGAACCCGCTACGGGCGATGCTCGCCAGCCTGCGGTCATCCTCTACCCCGGCGGCATGGTCGAACCCGAGAGCTACGCGCCGCTCGCCCGAGCGATCGCGGAGCGAGGTCACCGGGTCTACGTCGTCTCGATGCCGCTTAATCTCGCCATGTTCGGCGCGAACCGGGCGGATGGCATCATCGCTAATCATCCCGAGGATCGCTATGTGATCGGCGGCCATTCCCTCGGCGGCGTCTTCGCGGCCCGATACGCGGCCAAGCATCCGGATACGATCTCCGGCGCCTACTTCCTGGCTTCCTACGCCGATGAGGGCGGCAGCTTGAGCGGATCGCAGATCTCCGCGCTGCAAATCACCGGCACCAAGGATGGCGTAATGAATGCGGCCAAATGGGAGGAAGCCAAGACGAACCTTCCGGGGGATACGACGTATATCGCGATCAAGGGCGCCAACCACGGTCAGTTCGGCCTGTATGGCAAGCAAAAAGGAGACAACGACGCGGACATCTCGTCTGCCGAGCAAGTCGATGCCGTTGCGGACGCCATGATAGCGTGGATGGATAAGCTGGAGAAGAAGGAATAATCGCTGCCACTCGTGAGCGTCATGATACGCAAGAGCCGGAAGCTCGCCGGCTTGAAGACGAAATCTAGCTGCTATGAAGTCGGAATCTAGCTGCTATGAAGTCGGAATCTTGCCGAGATCTAACTGGCAATTAGTCGGCATCTAGCTGGTATATAGCCGTATTAGACGAAAGAGCCGCTGCGTCCGCAGCGGCTCTTTCGTTTGGCTATTTAGGGGAATAATATAGCAGGCGGCTTCGGTTCAGGCAATCTCTTCTTCCCGCCGATCCGCCATATTGGCCGACCGTTCGTATTCGGCCAGCACGGCCGATTGAATCTTCTCTCTCGCGGCGGACGAGATTGGATGCGCGATGTCGCGGAACTGGCCATCCGGAGTGCGCTTGCTCGGCATAGCGACGAACAACCGGCCCTCCATCTCGATCACGCGGATGTCATGAACGACGAATTCGTCGTCGAAAGTAATCGACGCAATGGCTTTCATCCGGCCGTCATTGTTCGCGGCGCGAAGTCGGATATCGGTAATTTGCATGAAGGTACCCACCTTTTCCATAGATGTCTAACCATTACAATACCATGCAAGCGGCTTCATTTCCTTCTCGGCCATTCTTAAAATTTCGTAAAGAAAGGCGAAACGGCTGCGCCATTCAAAAAAAAGAACCCACGATCCGCCGAGGACAATGGGTTCTTGCATGGAAATGCCGTTCCTATCAACGGCCGAAAGACGTTATTGCTCCAGCTTATTCCAAGATGTAATCTCTTCGATCGGAAGACGCGCAGTCGGATTACCCGAGCCCGCCGCCGCTTTTCCAATCGAGATGAGCATGACCGGAATGAGATGCGCCGGAATTTGGAAGCGCTCGATCAATTTCTCGTGCGAGAAGCCGCCCATCGGCACCGTGTCGTAGCCTCTGGCTTTGGCCGCCAGCATCAGCTGCATCGCGACAAGGCCGCCATCGATCAACGCCACGCTGCGCGCCGTCTCCGGGGACATCGTCCGGTAATATTCCTTCATCCGGGGCACGTACGCATCGCGTGCTTCCTTCGGCATTCCCGCTTCGACGGACAGGTCATAAATTTCGTCCGCGCGCTTGTAGGCTTCGGTGTCGCCGAGCAGAATAATCGTCGCCGCCGCGTCGACCACTTGTTTCTGGTTGTTGGCGATCGGGAGCAACTCCGCTTTCACCGCCGGGTCCGTCACCACCACGAAACGCCATGGCTGCAAGTTCGAGGAGGACGGCGCCAGCGTCGCTTCACGCAGCAATTCCTTAAGCTCTTCCTCCGTAATCGCCACGCTCGGATCATAGCCCCGGATCGATTGGCGTTCGCGAATGACCGAATAGAAATCCACGCCTGTTTTCTGCGTCATATCATAATTCCTCCATCTTCTCTAAACTGTAATTTAATTAGTTACTGTTATAACTTTAGTTACAGTATAGAGAGGAACCATGCCTTCTGTCAACGGTGAGAATAAAACTTTCTCCACCCGCGGATCGGCATAAGCAGCCTATGCTCGGTGAAGAGATGGTCGGTTCGGGACGCATATAAAAAAGGTACCGGACGGCTCGTTCGAGCCATCGCGGTCCCCTTCTTTCGTCAGTCCGAAGCAGCATGATTGTCTGCCAAGCCGATATCGTTACGTTCGCGTATTAACCCATCGGCGGGCCGGCCGTATCGCGCTCTAACGCGCACCGATGTTCGTCCCGCTCGGCGTACCCGCGCCTTTCAAATCGCTGTTGTCTGTCAGCTTCAGGAAATTACCCGGATTCGGCGAGCCTTCCGCGCTGCGCGTCACCGACGGCGTCAGGCTGACGAAGTCGGCCGCGCTCGCCGCCAGTCCATTTGCGTTCACGGTCGCGTTGTTCTTCCACCAGACGTTCGTGCCGCTAATGTCGGTGCCGCTCGTCTTATCGCTAGAGCCCCCGTCGAAGGAGAGATTGTTCGTGAACTTGTGCGTGCCGACGTCGAACGCGAAATTGCTCTGCCCGTTGTCCCAAGACGTATTGTTCGTCATCGTAATGGAGCCCGGGTTGCTGTTGTAAGTGAAACCGTGCTTCTTGTTCTGGTAAGCGATGCTATTCAAGACGATATGGTCGACCGGGATTTGCTCGCCGCCCAGCTTGAAGCCGTTGCCGTCGCTATTGGTCGTCGAGGTGCCGTCCGACGTCTGCCCGTTATGATGCGCGATACTGTTGCGGATCGTGACGGCGCCGATCGGCCCCGTATCGGTCTTCGCGTACAAATCCCAGCCGTCGTCCACGTTATACGCCGCGATGCAGCCTTCGAACACGTTACCCGGCCCGACCGTGAGCTTCGCCGCGAACCCGTCCGCGTCCTCGCCGTTGTCCGGATCGTAATTGTCGTGGGAATAGCTGTTGATGACCTGATTGTATTGCGGCCATTCGCTGTATGCCGCGGTCGACGCGTAACGACCCAGCTGAATGCCCGTATCGCGGTTGTGATGCGCCTCTACGTTGCGGATGACGTTATAATTGCCCCCGATGAAAATGCCGTTGTCGCCGGCCCCCTTCACCTCGAGCCGCTCCACGTTCCAATAATGGCCGAACAGCTGCAGGCCGCGATTGGCGGAGCCGAACGCCTGCCCCGAGAAGTCGAGCACCGGCTTCTCGCTGCCGTAGGCGACGAGTTTCTTCGGACTGCTCGCCGTTCCGTCGTTGCCGCGCGCGATCGTGATCGTCGAGGAATAACTGTACGTTCCGCCGCGCATATAGATCGTTTTGCCGGCGGCGATGCGCGTCAGCGCGGATTCCAGCGTGGTCGGGCTATCCAGCGTGCCGGCGTTATTGGCATTGCCAGTCGGAGAGACGAACAAGTCTCCGGCTGCCGGAGTCGGCGGCGTTCCGGGATCGGTGCCGGGATCCGTGCCGGGATCCGTACCGGGATCGGTCGCGCCGCCGCCCGTCGTGACGGTGACGTCGTCGAATTTGGACGCCGTCTTGACCGCGAGCAAGCCGGCTCCGCCGGATGCCAAGGCGGTGTCCGAGGCGGTCAGTTCCTTCACGCCGTTGACGTACATCGTAATGGTCGATCCGACCATTTCCAATTTTACGTTATACCACGTTCCGGTCGATAAGGCGTACGTTTTGGAAGCGAGCGTCGTCGAGGAGCCGCCGACCTTCTTGCGAATCTCCAGCTTGCCTCCGCTGCTGTTATACAACGACGCGGCGTAATAGTTATTGCCGTCCTTGTAACGGCCGGCCACATAAGTCCGGTTCGTGCCGTTGAAGTTGTCGACCTTCACCTTAGCCTCGACGGCGTAATCCGTCCACGACGCGCTGCCAGCCGACGTGCGGCCTTCGCTCGTGCCGGTCTGCGCGTACACATAGTTGCCCCCGTCGGCTACGACGGACCAGCTGCCCGTCGTAGCCGTCCAGCCCGCGGCGTTCCCATCGTTGAAATTATCGCTGAAAGGCGTCTCCGCCGCCGCGGTGCCGTATATGGCGAACGGGACGGCCAACGCCATGCACAGCGTGACCACCGTGCCTTTAAAGGTTTTCGCTTGGAACGGATTGCGTTTGCTCATCGTTACCCTTTCCTCCTTTGAATGTCCGGTCTATCGCGTCTTAAGCTCCCGGCCAATGTTGTTCCTATGAGCCTGAACGTTCAGTCTGCGGTCAACCACCTCCCTTCAAAAGACGCGGCTTCGAGGCACGATCGGGCGTCGCTCGCCTCTCGCTTCGGCGAACAGCCGAGCAAGCGCGAACAGGCAACTCTCTACTGACCGATCAACCCTTCAACCCGCTCGTGCTAATCCCTTCGACGATATACCGCTGGAACAGGAAGAAGACGACGAACACCGGAACGACGCTCAGCGTCGACATGGCGAACAGCGCGCTCCAATTCGTGATCGAATCGGGATCGGAGAACATTTTCAGCCCCAGCGACACGGGATACAGCTGCGGTTTGTTCAAGTAGAGCAGCGGTCCCATGAAGTCGTCCCAGCGCCAGTAGAAGGAGAAAATCGCGCACGTCATCATCGCCGGCACGATCAGCGGCACGATAATGCGCGAGAATATCGCGAACTTGCCGCATCCGTCGATCTTGGCCGCTTCGTCCATCTCATGAGGCAACGTACGAATGAACTGCATGATGAGGAAGATGAAGAAAGGCGTGCCGAATAAGGTCGGCAGGATAAGCGGCCAATAGGTGTCGATCCAGCCGAACCAGTTGAACATCACATACTGGGGCACCATGATGATCTCGAACGGCAGCATCATCGTCAGCATCATGCAGACGAACCAGACCTTCTTCCAGCGGAACCGGATGCGGGCGAACCCGTACGCGATGAGCGCGGAGGAGGCGACGCTTCCGAAGGTCGACAACAGCGTAATGATCGTCGAGTTCAAGAAGAAGGTCGCGAACGTAACGCCGCCGAACCCCTTCCAGCCCTCGATATAGCTCGAGAAATCAAGCCTGTTCGGGAGGAGCGAATGGGCCGTCGTGAAGATCGTGCCGTTATCCTTGAAGGAGCCGGCTACCATCCACAGCAGCGGATAGAGCATCATGAACGTCAGCGCGAGCAGGAGCAGCTGCTCGCCCGCCAGCTTGATAACCGCCTTTCGCCGCGCCTGCATATTACCGCTCTCCTTCCGATTCGTAGTGGACCCAATACGAGGAGCTCTTAAAGATCAATGCCGTGAACAGCCCGATGACGAGCAGCAGCAGCCACGCCATCGCCGACGCATACCCCATATCGAAGAAGGTGAACGCGCGCTGGAACATATACAGCACGTACAGCAGCGTCGAATTGAGCGGCCGACCGTCCTCGAAAATGATATAGCTCGGCGTGAACGCCATAAACCCTTGGATCGTCTGCATGACCACGTTGAATAAGATGATCGGCGTCAGCAGCGGAATCGTGATGTTGATGAACCGACGCCAGGGACCGGCGCCGTCCACCTCCGCCGCTTCGTAATAAGAAGCCGGGATGTTCTTCAGCCCCGCGAGGAAAATAAGCATCGACGAGCCGAACTGCCAGCCGTACAGCAAAATGAGCGTCCAGATTGCGTACGACGGATCGCCGAGCCACGACACGGTCGGCAGTCCAAGCTTCGCCAGAATCGAGTTAAGCGCCCCTTCGTTACCGAACAACTGTCGCCACATAACAGATACCGCAACGCTGCCGCCGATGACCGACGGCAGGTACAGCAGCGTCCGGTACACGCCCTTCAGGACGACGAGCCTCGCCAGCAACAGCGCGATCGCCAGCGCGAAGACGAGCCGGAACGGCACGGCCGTGAAGACGTAGAACAGCGTCACCTTGATAGACTTGATAAACTTCGTATCGTCCATGAGCATCCGCTCGTAATTGTCCAAGCCAATCCAGCGCGGCGTGCCGAGCATGTCGTAGTTTGTGAACGACAGGTACAGCGACATCGCCACCGGGAATACCGTCAGCGCGAAAAATCCGATGAGAAACGGCAGAATGAACAGATAACCGGTCAGATTATCGTTCTCCATCCCCTTCTTGCGCCTGCGCTTGCCCTTCGCCTCAGCCGCCAGAAGCGGCATGGAAGCCTCCTGTTTCATTACATTCCCGCCTTCCCTTCAGCGTCTGCGTATGCGGGCCGGTTCCGCCCGAGGATGCGCTTCCCGCGGACCATCCGTCATAGAACCGGCCCTTCTCCAGCCGCTCGTCGCTCTTGTTATTCCGCGCCGCGCGCGATGATCTCTTCCGCCCGCTTGCGGAACTCGGCCGCCGCTTCTTCCGGCTTCAGCTGCTTATACATGACCTGCTCGTTGATCTCTTCCATCGCCTTGGAGATTTCCGACGCGCCGGCCGGATAGACGCTGTCGATCGGGCTGCTGTTCGCGCCGATCATATCGATATAGTCGAAGATCATTTTGTTCGTCTCGTCCAGGTCCGCCGCCAGCGCTTCGCGAATGTCGGAGGTGATCGGCACGCCGCGCTCGCCCTTCATGATCTTGTTCGCTTCCGCGTCGTTGATGAAGTAGTTGATGAACTTCGCCGCTTCCTCCTGATGCTTCGATTGCTTGCTGATCGAGAAGAACAGCGACGGCTTCAAGTACATCCCTTTGCTACTATCCGGTCCCGGCAGCGGCGCCAGCTTCAACATCCGGTTCGCCGCCTTCGTAAGCGCGACGACCTGGTTCGACCAGCGGAAGTCGAACGGCGCCTTCCCGTGCACGATGAGCTGATCTTCGATCGCCTCGTGCTGCATGATCACGTCCATCGACGGATACGTCTTCTTCTCCTGCTGCTCCAGCGTCATCGCCAAGTAGTCGGTCAGCAGTTTGTCGTCGAAGCCCAGTCCCTTGCCGTCGGCGCTGTACATCGTCTGTCCGTGCTGGCGGACGTAGTATTCGAAAATATTCGTGATCTCCAGCCCTTGCGTGCCGTAGTTGCCGGACTTGGCGTGCACCGCTTCGGCCGCCTTCTTCCAGTCGTCCCACGTCCAATTCAGATCCGGCGACGCGACGCCCGCGTCCTGCAGCATCTTCTCGTCGTAGATGACCGTGAGCGCGTTCATCCCAAGCGGAATGCCGAGCAGTTTCCCGTTCGCGACGCCCGACGCCATGATGCCCTCGTTCGCTTTGCCGACGTCGATCGTGCCGTTCTCGGTAAGCGGCTTCATGTCGAGCAGCACGTCCTTGCTCGCGTATTGCGTCAAATATTCGCCGAAGTTCATTTGCAGCACGTCCGGCATGTTGTTGCCCGCGACCATCGCGGCCAGCTTCTCCCAATACCCGTCGAAGCTTGTGAACTCCGTCTCGATTTTCACGTGCGGATTGTTCGATTCGTATAGCTTCACCACTTCGTTCGTCAGATCGTGCCGGGTTTGGGAGCCCCACCACATGAGACGCAGGGTAACGTCTTCTTCTCCGCCTTCGGTCTTCGCCGGCTCCGTCTGGTTCGCGCCTTCGCTGGTCTCGGCCGGTGCCGCGTTATTGCCGGCGACGCCGTTGTTCGTCTCCGCGCCGTTACTGCCTCCGCCGCTGCATGCCGACAGCGAGAATGTCAACAGCAATGCCGCGGCAAGCGTCATGAACGTCGAGCGTGTTCTCATCATATCGATAGACCTCCTTGGGCTTATCTCGTTTATCTTCCTCTTCATGGTAGCGCATACAACGCCGGGCGAAAATGAAACGAAACGGTCTAATTCGTTAAAAAAACCGATATCGCAAGGGGCGTGCGCCCGCGGTATCGGCTTGTTGACGTTCATTATTGCGGCTTTCGTTCAATTTTCCGACATGTTGGATAGCTGCTTCTTATACTCCGACGGCGTCGAGCCCGTATGTTTCTTGAACACTTGGCTGAAATATTGCGGATTGCCGCGGAACCCGACCTTCGCGGCGATGTCCAATATTTTGACGGATTCGGCGCGGGCGATCAGCCGCATCGCCTCTTCCATGCGCACGCGGATCATGTAGAGCGAGAATTTCTCGCCGGTTTCCTTCCGGAACAGCTTCCCGAGGTAGTCCACGTTCAAGTAGAAGATGTCGTGCGCCAGCTTCGACAGCGTCAGCGACTCGTCGTCCAGATGATCCTCCACGTAACGAACCACTTGCGCGATGACTTTGGACTGCGTCTGCACGTTGGCCTCGTAATTGCGCTCCGCCGCCTCGACGGCCGCCTGGAGCAGATAGTCCTCCGTCTGGTCGAGCGTATCGAACGCATCTTCCCGCAGCAGGAACGTCTCGAGCCCGCGCATCGGTCTCGCCCGCGCCTGCCCGCTTCCGTCGGCCCCGGCCGACCATGACGGCTTCGCCCGCCCCTTCTCGCGCAGCAGCACGAGATAGAGCTCGAGCACGCACGATTTGACGAGCCCGACGTCCAGCTTGCTTGCCTTCAGACGGGCGATCGTCTCGCGGACGAATTCGCGGGCGCGTTCCGTATTCCCGCTGCGCACCGCGATGGCGAACGCTTCCGTGTCTACCTCCAGTTCCATCGGAAGCCCTTCGGCCGGATGGTGAATATCCTCGGACGTGATAATGCTCCCTTCCCCCAAATAGAACCGGTGCGACAAGCAAGCTTGCGTCTCGCGGTACAGCATCCGCAGCTGCGTGATCAACCCCGGATGGCTGACGGCGATCGTCAGATCGAGCCGGAAATATTGCCCGTAGATTCGCTTGACCCGCTCCAGCAAGGCGAGCCACTCGGCCAGCTCTCCTTCTTCGACGAGCAGAACGAGCCGCTCGCCGATCGTGGTGTTGAGCAGCACATGCCTTCCCGATTCCCGAACAAGTTCCTCGGCGATGTTATGCAGCGCGAACAGATGCTCGAATTCGCAGCTGCCTTCGATCTCGAACAACAGCAGACGGACCGAACGGTCATCGATGTCGAGACCGAGCAAGCCGCCGTAGTAATCCCAGTCCCGCTTGCTGTACGTCTTGTTCATGAGGCATTCCTTCAGAAATTGCTCCTTGATTTGCGGCAGCACCCGCGCGAGCTGCTCCATCGTCGACGCCTTGAACGACTCCTGCCGTTCCCGTTCCCGCAGCTCCTCCACCGCTTCGTCCAGCACGCCCGCGATTTCGTCTTCCGAGCAAGGCTTAAGCAAATAATGGCGTACCCCCAGCTTCATCGCCGTCTGGGCGGAGGCGAACTCCTCATGCCCGGAGAGGACGATGAAGTGCATGCGCGGATAGCGCTCCTTCGCCCATTGAATGAGCTCGATGCCGCCAAGCTCCGGCATCCGGATATCGGTAATGACGATATCCGGCGGCTGCGCTTCGATCAGCCGGACCGCATCCTTCCCGTTGACCGCTTTGCCCGCCAGACGCGTGCCGTGCTTGTCCCACTCCACGACGCTTGCGATGCCTTCGAGAATAATCCGCTCGTCGTCCACGAGCAGCACGTTATACATGATCTCCCTCCCATCTGTACGGCACGCGGATACGTACCGTCGTCCCTGACTCGGCTCCGGCTTCGATCTCGACGCCGTATTCATCCCCGAACATGAGCCGGATCCGCTCGCGAATGTTGCTCAGTCCGATCCCCGTCCCCTTCGAGACGACCCGCCCTTCCCGGATGGCCGCCAGCGTCGCCTCGTCGATGCCGGGTCCGTTGTCCGTCACGCATATGGTCATATGCGATTCGCCCGCGACGAACGAGAGCGTGATGGCGCAAGGCGCCGACATCGCCTCCAAGCCGTGCTGGATCGCGTTCTCGATGACCGGCTGCACGGTCAATTTCGGGATATAACAGCCCGCCAGCTGCTCGTCGCCTTCGATGCGCAGCTGCAGTCTTTCGCCGAACCGGATTTGCTGAATCGTCGCATAGTTGCGGACGAACCGCATCTCTTCCTCGATCGTAATGAGCGGTTCCTTGCGGCTGATGATGCCCCGCAGCAGACGGCCGAGCGCCGTCACCATCGCCGAGATGTCGGGCTGCCGATTCGCCTTGGCCATCCAGTTGATCGACTCCAACGTGTTGTACAGAAAGTGCGGGTTGATCTGCGCCTGCAGCGCTTTGTATTCCGATTCGTTAATCGCCAGCTGCTTCGCGTAATTCTCGCGGATGAGCGCGTTGATCGTCTCCAGCATGAGGCGAAAATGACGGTGGATTTGGCCTGTCTCGTCCATATTCAAATTCTCGTCCCGGAACAGGTCGGCCGAATCGATGTTCCCCTTCTGAACCAGCTTCATCTTGGCCGTCAGCTGCTCCAAAGGCTTGGAGATTGCGCGGCCGGCCACCCTGGCGAAGTAGAGCGCGAGCATGAACAGCAGCGCATAGAGGCCGAACAGGCCGCACTTGATCATCTTGGACTGCAGGAAGACGCTGCCGTACGGCAGGACGTTGTAGTAAGTAAAGGATTGGTACTTGGAGATGAGATGGGTGATGAAATACGCGTCGCCGTTCAACTTCATAATCGTGTAGCCCTGCCGCTCGCGAAGCGGCAGTTGGGCTAGCTGCTCGGACGGGCCATCGCCGCTCGCCAGCACGACGCGCCCCGCATGCTCCATAACGAAGAAGCGGCCTTCCGCCAGTTCGAGCGACTGACCGGTCAATCGCTTCATGTCGACGAAGACGATCATGACGCCGAGATTTTTCAAGCTGAGACCGCTCATCCGGCGAATCTGCCGGGCGGCGATCAGCACGTTGGGCTCGTCGGCCGGCAACCAGACGACCGAGCCGCCCGCCTCCATCGCCTTCCGCTCGTACGCTTCCGTGTCCAGGCGATAACGCGAGGTGATGGCTGCCTGACTCTCGCCGCCCGACGCATCGTTAACCTGGATCGCCGCGATGGCGCGTTGATGCCGGGCGAGCTCGACGAGCCGATCCATCAGCTTGTCCTTCATTTTGAAATAATCGTATTCGTTCATCGTGTCGGTCACGCTTGACAACTGCGACTGGATCGTCCGGTCGCTGAGAATGTCGAAGGTCAAATCCTCGATCTCCCTCAACTTGCCGTCGACCGTGCCCGAAGACAAATTCAGCACTTGCGCCGCCTCGGCGTACACCTTGTCCTCGTAAATACGAGTCGCGAAATGAACGGCGATCATGCTGAGCCCCGACACGAGCGCCATGATGACGGCCGTGATGAGGAAAATTTTGTTCTTGATCAACTGGTTGTTGTAGTAAGCGCGCACCTGCAAGACGGACGGTACCTCCTTTAGCCGATGCTTCTTTCACGACCCATTCGACGCGGCTCTCCTTTTCTCCTGTGGAAACGCTATCTTTTCCAACTTTGGCCCCAGAATCTCAATTGCCGCAAAAAGAGATTGCGTTACGTTTGCCTTTCGAGACCGCCCTTCCGCATGCCGATCGCGGATGGCCCGCAACTTTTTTCTTCGGAATTCGAAACCAAGCTATTCGTCTCCCGTATCACCTGTCTATAAGAGGCTTTACGCAAATTGCATAGGAAGAACCGCTCCAAAGGGGAGTAGCTGGTACAATAAACGTCGTCATTACGAGCGCGCGGCTTGCGCCTCCGGCTTTATTGGCACTGCCGTTCAGACGGCACTGTTAGCGAGACCTTTGCCTTATATAAGGCAGAGGTCTCTTTTCTTTTGCGCAAATGGCTGGAGTCGCTGATTTTCACTATTCTAAGGAGGTCCCACAATGGAATTCGGATTGTTGCTGGAGTATGGTTGGGTATTGCTCGTATTGATTGCGCTGGAGGGTCTTCTTGCCGCCGACAACGCGCTCGTGCTGGCGATCATGGTGAAGCATTTGCCGGAGCAGGAACGAAAGCGAGCATTGTTCTACGGATTGGCCGGCGCGTTCGTCTTCCGATTCGCCTCGCTGTTCGCCATCTCCTTCCTCGTGGACGTGTGGCAAGTACAGGCGCTCGGCGCGCTATACTTGTTGTTCATCGCGCTTAACCATATCTTCCGCAAGCTGATCGTGAAGAAAGGCGAAGACGACGACGCGAAACGCGAGAAAAAAGAACGCAAGCCGAGCGGCTTCTGGATGACCGTGCTGAAAGTCGAGATCGCCGATATCGCGTTCGCGATCGACTCGATTCTGGCGGCCGTCGCCCTCGCGGTGGCGCTGCCGACGACGAGCCTGCCGGATATCGGCGGCATGGACGGCGGTCACTTCATCGTGATTTTCCTCGGCGGCTTCATCGGTCTCGTCATCATGCGTTTCGCCGCCACGTTGTTCGTGAAATTGCTGGAGAGCCGCCCGGCGCTGGAAGTCGCGGCGTTCTGCATCGTCGGCTGGGTCGGCGTGAAGCTCGCGGTTCATACGCTGGCGCACCCTTCGATCCATGTCATCCCGCATGATTTCGCCGAGTCGACCGCTTGGAAACTCACCTTCTACGCCGTGCTGATCGGCATCGCGGTGTCCGGCTGGTTCCTCTCCGGCGGCAAAAGCAAGGAGAACCAAGCGTCCCACGCGGCGTAATTCCTTTCACCCACGCCCCTTCCCCCTCCAACGGAAGGGAACCAGAGGGTTAAGCTTATGCTTCCGATGTCGTTTTTCTTCGAAAAACGTTCAACCCTCTGGACTCTGCTAATAAGCGTGCCTCGTTTCGCGGCCGTCCTTGATGTGTCCTTTCGCAATAAGCCGCTTTGTCCTACCGGACAAAGCTTTTGTTCGAGCTTCGTTCGAGACGGTTTGCCTTGGGGTGTAAAACTGTCACTCCGAGCACTTGGCGGGACAACGTGCTGACCCTTCGCTTTCGCCCACTCCCGTGGACACGCTTTTTTGTTCCACAACATGAACGACCGCATAATTTTCTAAACGAAAATAAAGCAGTCCCGTCTTGAAGGCGGGTCTGCTTTTTTCGAATACCAACGAAAAAAACGAAGAGGCCGCCCCGCCTTCCCAGGGCAACCTCTCCGACACGCACGCGCGATCCCATCGGACTTATTTCGTGAATACCTTCACTTCCTTCGGTCCGAGCGTCGCGGTGATCGAGCCGTTATTGACCGTCAGCGTGTCCGAACCCAGTTGATTCTTAAGCTGCGTCCCGCTGGCCAGGTTATCCAAGTTGCCGATCGTCTTCGTCTGGCTGCTCCACGAATTGTTGATCAGCACGACGACTTCGTCGCCCTCCTTCGACCGTTGGAACGCGTAGAACGCGCTCTCCGCCGCCTTCTCCTTCTGCGAGCCGTTCTGCAGCGCCGGATGGCTATTGCGCACGCCGTTCAGCTTGGCGATGTACGTATACAGTTCGTGGTTCGCATTCGGCACGACGTCTTCGCGGTTGCTCGGGTCATCGCCGCCCGTGTAGCCAAGCTCCGTCCCTTGATACACGATCGGAATGCCGCGCGAGGTGAACATGAACCCGAGCGCCGCCTTCAGTTGCGGCCATTTGTCGCTGCGATTAGACGGATTGCCGGTCGCCGCGTTCAAGAACCGTTTCACGTCGTGGTTATCGAGGAACAGTCCGTTATAGCGGGTATCCCGGTACTTGGCATCCTGCGCATAGCGATCCCGGATGAGCGTCATGGAGGCGTCGCCGCCGAAGACGTCTTTGAACGTGTAATACATCGGGAAGTCGAGCACCGCATCGAGATAGTTGCTGTAATCGCCGACATAACCGGCGTCGCCGCTGTATACTTCGCCGATCGTGAACGTATTGGCCGCGGCGTCGAATTCCTTCAGCGCCCACTTGGGCACATGCTTCGCCGTATCCACGCGCAAGCCGTCCACGCCGGACTCCCGCTTCAGCCAGCCGATCCAGTTCTTCAGCTCGGACATGACCGCCGGATTCTCCTGATTCAGGTCATCAAGGCCGGCCACGTCGCCATTCTCGATTTTCGACTGATTGTTAGCGTTGTAATCCGCGCTCGTAATGTCGCCGTTATGGTGATACCAATCGGCGTTGTTGAACGGCGCCTTCGCATATCCGCTGTTGTTGAAATCGCCGGCGTGATTGAGCACGACGTCTAGCATGACCGCCATCCCTTTGCCGTGCGCCGCGTTCACCAGTTCTTGAAATTTCGCCATCGTGCCGAGGTGGCCGTCGATCGCGTAGAAATCATAGGTGTGATAGCCGTGATAAGCGTTGTCGCTGCGCTGCATCTGAACCGGCGTAATCCAGATCGCGTTGAAGCCCATGTTCTTGATGTAGTCCAAATTGTTGATGATGCCCTGGAAGTCGCCGCCGTGCCATTTGGTCATGTCCGACTTGTTCGCGTTGAATCCGCCGTAATTATCATTGCTCGGATCGCCGTTCACGAATCGGTCGGTCATGATGAAATAGATGTTTTTGGTCGACCAGTCGGCCAAATCGACCGGCGTACCTCCGCCCCCATTGCCCGTACCTCCGTCGACGGAAGGAGCGCCGGGCGCAATGGCGCCCGCCGCTCCGTTCGTCCCCGGCGTGTAGGTCGACGTGCCTGCCGGGAAAATATAGTTCTTCTGGTTATTGCTGTCCCAAGTGCCGCTGCCGTTGTTGAAAGCCACTTCGACCGACGTCGCGCTGCCGAGCGCGATCGTGATCGACGCATAGCCGCTCACATCGGAATCCGCCATCGCCGCGCCCGGCGCCGTCGTCCAGGTGCCGCCGGCTACCCGGTAATGCGCGTAAGGGGCCGCGAACCCTTTCTTGTAATAAATGACGGCCGTATTGGTCGTGCCTCCGCCGGTTCCCGATGGCTTGCCGGACGTAATCGCGCCAGCTCCGCCGTTCGCGCCAGGCGAATAGGTCGACGTCCCCGTCTGGAAGATATAGTTGCTCGACGAATTGCTGTCCCAAGTGCCGCTGCCGTTATTGAAGGCAACCTCGACCGATGTCGCGCTGCCGAGCGCGATCGTAATCGACGCGTAGCCGCTTACGTCCGAGTCCGCCATCGCCGTACCCGGCGCCGTCGTCCAGGTGCCGCCGGCTACCCGATAGTGGGCATAAGGCATCGCGAACCCTTTCTTGTAATAGATCGTCGCCGAATTGGTGCCCGTGCCCGTGTCGCCCGATGGTTTGCCAGGGGTGATCGCGCCTGCCGCGCCATTAGCGCCCGGCGTGTACGTATAGGTGCCGACGCCGAAGATATAGTTCTTCGTCGCGTTGCTGTCCCATGTGCCGCTGCCGTTATTGAAGGCAGCTTCCAGCTGGAAGGCGGAGCCGATATTGACGGTGAGCGCCGCATAACCGTTCACGTCCGAATTCGGCATCGCAACGCCTGGCGCGGTCGTCCATGCGCCGCCCGCAGGACGGTAGTGCATGTATGGCGTCGCAAAGCCTTTCTTATAATACACCGTCACCGAGTTGTTCGTGGTATTATCCGGCGTGGAATACTTCGTGACGTAGTTCTTGAAATTCGCCATCTCGCCCGTGGCCGAGCCGTCGCCGTTCACCACGTTATTGATGCGCAGCAGCGTAAACCCGGTATACCCGTACCTCGTCAGCTTCTCCTCGATCTTGGAGAAACCGCCCGATCCGCCGACCGGCAGCGCGTTCTCCCCGTTCAGGCGAACGCCCTTGCTATTGGCAATTGCGGATACTTGATCGACGAGCGTGGACGGCATGTTGTAATTCGGCGCGCTGCCCGAATCGTACATTTCCAAGCATGTGAACGTCAGATCCATATTCGTGTCCTTGAACTTCTGGATGAGGCGGTTGTAGTCGTAATAGCCTGCTGCATTCTCCGCGCTGTGCGGCATCGTCGGGTTCGTCATCTGCCAGTGGACGCCGGAGATTTTGGCGCCAACCGGCACGTTGAACACCGGATCGAAGCTTTCGTGCGCGGCTTGGGCGATGACGCCAAGGTGATTCTCCAGCACGCTTTGGTACCAGGAGAGGAAGTCCTTGCCGTAGGTCGTGTTATAGCCGCCGCTCGTGTAGAATCCGTCGCCGTCCGACGGCGGGTTGATCTGGCTATCTGCGGTCAGGCTCGTTCCCCAAGCGGAATTGATGCCGGCGAGCGTCCCGTATTTGGTCTTCACCGCCGTGCGGAACGTCTGCTTCGCGTGCTCCGAATACACCTGGAATTTGCCGCGGGACGGATAGCTCCAACCGGCCGGCGGATAGTAGGACGGGAAGCGAAGCTCGCCGGACGGACCGCCGCTCAAGTAGATTTTCGGAATGATCGATTTGTACTCGGCGAAGGCAGCCGCGAACGCGCTGTACAGCTCCTTGTACTGTTGGCCGACGCCGCTCCACAGCGGGGATACCGCTTCGGAATTCACGAAGCCCGTCTCGCTCTTCAGTTTCATCTCGTCCGCCGTTCCTTTGCTCCAGAGCCAGGACGGGATCTCGACGAAGCAGGCATCGCCGACGTTGTCGCCGCACTTATGCGTCGAGATGATCGGAATCCATTTCAAACCAACCTCTCTCACTACGCTTGCGTACTGCTTGTAGTAGCTCCAGTCGAATTGGTTGTCGCCCGCGCCTTCCACCATGCCCCACCAGACATCCTGCGTGATTGCGTATACGTTGTTGTTCTTCAGCGTCTGCAGCTGGGCTTTGAACGCGTTCCAATCCGTCACCTGCGACAGCGGCCCCATCACGGCCGCCTTGAAATTGCTTGCGACCGCCGCTTCGGTATTCTTCACGTTGATCGAGAAGATGACCGAGAACAGCATAACCGCGCTGAGCAACAGCGAGACGCTTCTTCTCGCCTTCGACCTTAAACTTGACACACTAACCAGCCTCCTCGTCCAATTGCCTGCATGCTCTGACTGCGCTTGATGATTCTTCGCCCACTCCCTCCTTCGTTCGACTTACTTCGCCCGTAAGCGCTGTCATTGCCTATTGTAGAGACCTTCCCGCGAGGACCATACCCAGAAAATTGAACAATCCCGGTGTAAAATATTGATGGCATTCGTCATGAAGCAGACGTCGGCATGAGGCGATCGAACTGCGGAGATAGCCGAATTCGATCCGCAAAGCCAACAAGAGCTCCCCCTTCGCCAGCTTGAAGCCGACGATGGGAGAACCCTTGCTTGTTCATGGTATATAAGCGGAAACAAGCTGCTCGGATATTGGCGCTTGCTCCTACTGTTCCGTCGCGTCCGTGACGAAAATCTCGCCTTCGTCGAAGAATACCTTCATCTTGAGCGATTCGCTGACGAAACGGATCGGCACGAGCGTGACGTTGTTGCGCGTGATGGCCGGGGAATCGAGCAGCGCCTTCTCGCCGTTGACGAGAGCTTCCTTCTGATCGATGACGAGCTGGATCGTGCTGCCGTCCTTCGCGATCGTAATCCGGTTCGCCTTCTTATCCCAGTCCACCTTCGCGCCGAACGCTTCTCCGATGAAACGAAGCGGCACCATCGTGCGGCCGTCCAGCGAGAACGGGGCGACGTCCAGCTTGACGTTCTTGTCGTCCACGGACGCCTCCGTCTGGTTGAGCTTCAGCGAGATCGTCTTGAACGGGAAGACGGTATTGTCGAGGTGGACGGAGTCCTTATTCCCGAACTCGACCGGCTTGGAAATCACCGTCCCGAATTGCGTCTCCACCTCGATCACGTAGAACTGGCCGTTCTTGATCGAGCCGTTGTTGTTGGCATACAGCGTCAGGTCGACCGTCCCCCGGAACGTGCCGACCGGCGTCGTCACGTCTTTGTTGAACTCCGGATTGACGATCTTCTCCCCTTGCTTAAGACCGAGGAGCCAGCCTACGCCCGCCCGGTTCGTGCGCCATATGCCCGGGGCTTCCTTGCCGTCCTTATCGGTCGCGCGGAGAATGACGGAGAGCACCTTCGTTTTCTGCGCGAACGCCAGCTTCAGCTTGAATGTGCCGTCCTTACTGCCGTCCTCGCCGAATTTGGCAATCGAGATCTTGTCCTCGGTCAAGCCCGCCCCGCTGAATTCGCGAATAATGACCGGCGCGTACGAAAAAGCGGCGTCCGCGAACGGCGTGATGTCCGTCTTGACGACGCCCGAGCTCGTCGTAATCTCCAAGTAGTAATATTCGCCGTCCTTCATGCTGTTGTTGTCGGAAGCGTAGAGGTCGAACTGGTTGA
Organism: Paenibacillus methanolicus; assembly: GCF_008124765.1. Lineage (GTDB taxonomy): Bacteria > Bacillota > Bacilli > Paenibacillales > Paenibacillaceae > Paenibacillus_Z > Paenibacillus_Z methanolicus. Next base: position 164,445 of record NZ_VNHS01000003.1, read on the forward strand.
TGCCCTTGAATTGGCCGAGCGATTCCTTGAACGTCGTATTGAGCGTCTTGCCGTCGTGCTCCACGGCTAGCAGGTATTTGCCGACGTCGCTCGGCTCTTTCCACGTCGTCCATATGCCATGTCCGGTATCGACGCCTTTGCCGTCGGCCGTCTTCATGACGATCTGCTTGATCTCCATCCCTTCGCCCGCGTCGATCAGCAGGCTGAGATGGCCGTCGCGCGTCCCGTCCGGTTCGCCCGTCTTGATGAGCGAGATCCGGTCCAACTCTTTATCGAGATACCGGAACTCCTTGACCTGCAGCGGCGATGCGACGATGTCGGCCCCGAAGGCCGCTCCGCCCATTGCCAGAGTATGAACCGCGATCGCGCCGATGGCAGCGGTCTGGATCGTTTTGCGTAAACGTTTCATTGTCGTTCCTCCTTGGATTGTCGTGCTTCTCTATCTCATGCAACCCATCCTGATCGGCTGAAATACCCGGCGGCGGCCAAGCCCGGCGATACTTAAATAAGCATGCCGAAATTACCGCGCTCGGAATGAAAATAGCGGCAGGCGCGCGGTCGCCAAGGTCAGACTACGGATGGGAGATAAGCGAAATGATAGGTGGTCAAACAGAAATAAAGGTTGGCGAGTTTGAAAAATCAAGCGGTATTGCGGAGTGGTTGGCCGCTCGTTCGCGGCAATGGGCAGACGGATCATGCAGAGCAGAAAAGTATGAACGAAGAAAAAAGGCAATAACATCGGTTCGGAAGTTGGTTGTCAAGCGGAAGGAGAATCAAAAGCGGTTCGGGTATTCGCTGCGCGGCAGCGGCTGAAACGAGGGTATTCGGTCAACGTTAGTCTATCCGAGGAGGGCTGGTAATGATGCCCATGTATACAATAGCGAGTTTGAGCAGCGTTGTAAAGCATTTTTTACAAGAAAACAAATATCGCTTGTTGCGTAAAGCCGAAATACCGCCGTGAACATAGCGACTGACTGATAACGACCGGTTATACAACATGGCGCCTGCGGCCGGCATCTCCTCACGGCGCCATGTTGCCTTGCTTATCGCGCAATCCAACCGCAAGCCGCCAAATAGCCGACGATTCGCGCGGTGGCGTCCGCCGCGCTCTCCGCTTCCGTATCCACGGCGAGCTCGGGAGCCGGCGGCGGCTCGTACGGCGCGCTAATGCCCGTGAAATCGGGAATAACGCCTTCTCGAGCTTTGCGATAATGTCCCTTGGGATCCCGCCGCTCGCACTCCGCCACCGCGCAGTTCACGTACACTTCGACGAAAGCCCCTTCGGCGACGAGCGCGCGCGCCTTCTCCCTCTCCTCGCGGTAAGGCGATACGCACGCGACAAGAACGATAAGTCCCGCATCCGCCATAAGTTTCGCCGTCTCGCCGATTCGCCTCACATTCTCCCTTCGGTCCTCCCGGGAGAACCCGAGATCGCCGTTCAAGCCATGGCGGACATTGTCCCCATCCAGCAGGAAGACCTGCACGCCTCTGTCGAACAGGCTGCGCTCCACCGCTCCGGCCAGCGTCGACTTGCCCGACCCCGGCAGACCCGTGAACCACGCGATCCCTCCGCCGTGACCGGCGCGCCTGGCGCGTTCCTCTTTGGTTACGGACGATTCGTGCCTGACGATATGGGATGCGGAAGCCGCCTCGCGGCCCTCTTCAACCGATTCCGAAGGCATGATCAATCTCCTCCTCTCTTCCATGCTTGTTCTGCGAACTCTCTATCATTTTATGTAAGAAGCCGGAAGACGGAAAGGCTTTCTGTACACGGATTTTCTTCGCAAGCGGAACAAGGGCACGGACGGCGCGCTCGATGCAAGAATAGAGTAGATTATTATATTCCGAAAGTAGGGAAGATGATGTGGAGCGATGAAAAGATGCTGCTTCTATCGTCACCGAACGGCGGCGGCATGGCCATATTCGATCAGCGGCACTGGCACGTCATCGACCGGGTATCGACGACGGGAATCGGTTCGGACGATGAATTCTTCGTTCGTTCGGTTCAGCAAGAAGACCATGCGGATCTGGTGGTGCAGCACTTGAGCGGCCGGACGAGGCGGCTGCGGTTCGGTGAGTTCTCGGACATTCATGACGTTTACGTGAAGAACGGCTTTATCTATGCGGTGTCGACCGGCACGAACGAGATCGTCTGCCTTTCGGCGCGCAGCGGCGAGATCGTATCCCGGCGGACATTCCCCGGCGAACCCGATTCGATGCACCTGAATTGCCTGGACGAATGGAATGATCGTCTTGTCGTATCGGCGTTCGGCAGATTCGCCAAGCATCGCGAGTATAAAGGCAGCGCCCCTTTGAACGGTCTAGTGATGGACGTGCAGACGGGCGAGGACGTATGGGGACAGCTGACGGAGCCTCATTCTCCGCGGCAAGCCGGGGCTTATTACTTGATCTGCGATTCCGGAACCGGGCGGCTGCTCATCTCCGACGGCGCCGAGGTCAGGGCGGAAATTCCGCTCGGCGGCTACCCGCGGGGCATTGCGATCACGGATGAGATCGTCGCCATCGGCATTAGCGGCCATCGCCGTCAGGAGGATGCGGGAATCGCCCGCGTGCGTACCATCGACCTTCGGACGCTGCAGCTCGTGAACGAGATTCCCGTTCCTTTTCGGGAAATCTATGATCTGCGGTTCATTCCAGTCTCCCTTGCGACGCAGCTGAAACCCGTGCGCGGCGGTTGGCCGGACGTACGCTAAGCCAAAGAGATGCCAATCGCTCCCGAATAGGAGGATTGGCATCTTCTTCGCCGGCGTTAATTGGCCGCGACGGCTACCCAATGGCCGGGACGAGCTTCGACGAATCGGGCATGTTCAAGCCCATAAGGATCCGGGATGTCCGCCTCTGCGCGGACTGGCGGCTGCTTCCGGGATTCGACGGCCGGATCCGGAACGGGAATCGCCGACAAGAGCGACCGCGTGTACGCGTGCAGCGGGTTGGAATAGAGCTCCTCGCTCTCCGCCATCTCCACGATCCGGCCTCTATACATGACGGCGACGCGATCGCTGATATGCTTCACCATGGACAGATCGTGCGCGATAAACAGATAGGTCAAGCCCAGCTGCTGCTGGAGGTCCTCGAGCAGGTTCACGATTTGCGCCTGAATGGACACGTCGAGCGCCGACAGCGGCTCGTCGCATACGATGAACTCGGGCGATACCGCGAGCGTCCGGGCGATGCCGATCCGCTGGCGCTGGCCGCCGGAGAATTCATGCGGATAACGCTGCGCATGGGAAGCTTGAAGTCCCACCATCTCCAGCAGCTCGTCGATTCGCCGCTGCCGCTCCTTCCTTCCCTTCGCGAGCCCGTGCACGTCAAGCGCCTCGCCGATCAGATCCGCCACGCGAAGCCGCGGATTCAAGGACGCGTACGGGTCTTGGAAAATAATGCCCATGTGCCGTCGCATCGTCTTCAGCTCCGTCCGGTTCAGCCCTTGGAGCGGAATGCCCCGGAACAGCACCTCGCCGCCCGTCGCTTCGTGAAGGCGCAGAATCGTCCGCCCCGTCGTCGACTTTCCGCTGCCCGATTCGCCGACGACGCCAAGGGTCTCGCCGGCCTCGATATGAAAACTAATATCGTTGACCGCCTTCACCACCTGCCCTTTGCCCAGGTCGAAATGCTGACGCAGCGACCGCACCTGAAGCAGCGGGACGTCGTCGGACGATCGAACGCGGGGAGCCGGCGGCTTCGCCTTCTTGGGCTCGTCCAGCCTTGGCAGCGCTTGAAGCAGCTGCTTCGTATAGGGATGCTTCGGATCGGCGAAGATTTGCTCCGTCGCGCCAGTCTCGACGATCTCGCCCTCCTTCATGACCACGACGCGATCGCACATGCCCGCTACCACGCCAAGATCGTGCGTGATCAGAATGACCGCGGTGCCCAGCTGCCGCTGAATCGTCTTCAACTCATGCAGAATTTGCGCTTGTATCGTCACGTCAAGCGACGTGGTCGGCTCGTCGGCAATGAGCAGCGACGGACGGCAGGCGAGCGCGATGGCGATCATGACCCGCTGCCGCATGCCGCCGGAGAACTCATGGGGATATTGCTCGTATCGCGCTACGCAATCCGGAATGCCGACCATATCCAACAGCTTGATCGTCTCCTCTCTCGCCTCCCGTCCCTTCAGTTTCCGGTGCTTGATCAAGCTTTCTTCGATTTGCCGGCCGATCCGCATCGTCGGATTGAGCGACGACATCGGATCTTGGAAGATCATCCCGATCTCGCTGCCGCGGATCCGCTCCATCTCCGCATCCGTCTTCTCGGCCAAATTCTCTCCCTGGAACAGCACTTCCCCGCTCTTCACCATCGAAGGCGGGGACGGCAGAAGCCGCATGATCGTGCGGGCGGTCACGCTCTTCCCGCTACCGGACTCTCCGACGATGCCAAGCGTCTCCCCCCGGGCAAGCTCAAAGCTGACGTTTCGCACCGCTTCTGTTTCACGGCCATGCGCAAAGAAAGAAACCGATAGATTGTGGACTTGCAATAGTTGGCTCATCGTGTCACCTGCACCTTTTAATATTACCAAATATTAGAATTCATTCATGCGCAATTCATGCTTTACTTCATGACTCGGCCGATATTGGAACGAAATTCATGAGCAACTCGAGCCTAAAATCATGACGCAATCGATAAATAAGAAAATATTGACTTTCTATCGAACTAAAATATACTATATCTATCGGAATAGTTCAATTAAAGTGTTGGAAAAGGAGCGAATACCTTTGGTTGAGTATGTGACGGCCGCAAGCAGCGGAATATCTCAGCCGCTAAGCGCCGTTTTTCGCAAGATGATGCGACATCGCATCTACCGGTATCTGCTCTTCCTGTCCGGCGCGCCGATTACGTTAATCGTATTCGTCTGCTACCTGGCCCGTCGGACGAAGCTCGGTTACCGGACGATCGCCGCCGAGGCCGCGAAGGAACTTCGGCAAGCTGGCGTCTACGATGCGCTGGCGGCCGAAGTTCGCGACCAGCAGCTGCGCAAGCACCGGTTCTTCGGCAGGCAGCCGGCAGCCGCCCTCGTGGAGAAGGACGTGCGTCGAATCGCCGGGCAGCAATTCGACGCAAGAGTCAAGGAGCGTGTCGAGCAGCGGCTGGCGGGATCCGGCGGACGGATTTCGTTCGAGGATACGTATCGTCAATTAATCGAAAGCCCGCTCGCGTTCGCGCTGTCGATCGTGCTCGGCCTGCCGATGTACGCGCTGATGGCCATCTATGCCAATCCGTATTCGAAATACATCGCGGAACGGCTCGTCATGGCGATCTTCGTCATCTTCGGCGTCGCGTTCCTTGTCTTCACCCTTCTCTACGTATCGCCGATGAATCCGGCGGCCAACTTGCTCGGGGAGACCGCGACGGCCGAACAGATTGCCGCCTTTAACCGGCTATATGGGTTGGATCAGCCTTATCTGGTCCAACTGTGGGATACGCTCAAAGGCATTCTGACATTCGACCTGGGCAAATCGTTCGCTGGCAACGAGCAGGTGACCGCCGCCATCGCCGGCAAATTCCCGGTTACGTTGACGCTGACCTTCGTCTCGACGCTGATTGCCGTCTTGATCGCGCTGCCGATCGGCATCGTTTCGGCGACGCGTCCGAATTCCTTTTTCGACTATACGTTCATGTTCGTCGCGCTGCTCGGATTGTCGATCCCGAATTTCTGGCAGGGACTCATCTTCATCCTGAACTTCTCGATCAAACAGTCCTGGCTGCCAGCAACTTATAATCCGGACAACTGGCTGTCGGCGATCATGCCGATCGTCGTGCTTGGCACGGGATTAACCGCCGCCGTGGCGCGCATGACCCGCTCTTCCACGCTCGAGGTCATCCATGAGGATTACATCACGACGGCCAAAGCCAAGGGACTGAGCAGACGGACGGTGTTGTGGCGGCATGGAGTGGGCAACGCGCTCATTCCGATCATCACCGTGATCGGCCTGCAATTCGGCGGGATGCTCGGGGGCGCCGCGGTGACGGAGAAAGTGTTCAACATTAGCGGCATCGGCAGTTATATCGTGGACAAACAATTCATTCCGGATATCCCGAGCATTATGGGCGGGGTCGTCTATACGGCCATTACGATCTCCATCGTGAACGTGCTGGTCGATTTGTTCTATGCGTTCATCGATCCGAGAATCCGCTCCAAAATGAAACAATATTGAAACAGGAGCTGTCCTATGAAGCCTAAGATCTCGATTGAACAAAGGCGGTTCCGGTTGAAATCCGCGCCCGAATACGGGCAGGCGAGCTTCGCTTGGATCGTCTCCTTCGCCGCATCCCTAGCCCTGCTGCTCGGCGGATACTCGCCTGGCACGGGCGGATTCGCGCCTATTCTGCTGGCCGCAAGCTGCGTCTACCTCCTCTTCGCCCTGCTGCAGCTTGCGGCATGGATCAGAATTCGCGCCGATCTGATTCAATTCGGGGCGATTAGAATCCAGACAAGGGCGCTTGGCTACGGGTTGATGCTCAGCCTGCTGAGCGGGAATATCTTCATCGCCACCGCCGCGTTCCAGCTGGTCCGGACAAGGAAGAACGCCGCTTATACGCTGGCCGTGTATACGTTGATCACCACCTTGCTGGTTATGGCCGTGTCCGCGCTTCATCTGTTCAAACCTTATGTTGCGAACAGCTTCCTGCCGGGCATGTCGCTCCTGCTGGCGGCGGCGATCGTGCAATTGGGCGCCCTGCTCTACGTGGCGAAGACGGCGGATCGAACCGCTCTCCCACGCTCCGCGGCATTCGTGGCCGCCGCCTTAATCGTAACGGCGGCGACCGGCAACTTGTTCGCCCTCATGCTCGGCCTGCTGCTCCTTGCAAGACGAAGAGACGGCGGCGGCACCGCCGGATCCAGGGCCGGACAGGTCATCGACCGGTTGTCCGGAAGCACGACCTCGATGCTCGGATTGCTGTTCGTTCTCTTCTTATTCGCCCTATCGGCGGCCAGCTATTGGACTTTCGATTACAGTCTCGCCATCGAGAATAACTACGGCGCGATCTTGCAGCCGCCGAGTCTCGCTTACCCGCTCGGCACCGATAATTTCGGACGCGACCTGTTTTCGCGCATCGTCTTCGGCGCGCGCATCTCGCTGATCGTCGGGCTGCTCTCCACGATCATCCCCGTGTTGATCGGCGGATTGCTCGGCGCCCTCTCGGGGTACTACGGACGGCAGACCGACAACGTCATCATGCGCTTGCTCGATATTCTGTACGCGATACCGGGCATTCTGCTCGCGATCGCGATCATCGCCGCCTTCGGAGCCAGCACCGTGAATCTCATCATCGCCCTTAGCGTCGGCGCGATCCCGACCTATGCCCGGACGATGCGGGCGAACGTCATGCTCGTCTCCACGCTCGAATACGTGCAGGCCGCCCGGGCGCTCGGCTCCGGCGATTGGACGATACTCGCGAAGCACGTCATCCCGAACTCGCTCGCGCCGATGATCGTCAAGTCGACGCTGACGATCGGGACGGCCGTCATCTCGACGAGCAGCCTCAGTTATCTCGGTCTTGGCGTCGAGCCGCATATTCCCGAGTGGGGCAACATTCTGAAGCTGGGAAGCGCCTATCTCGAGACGCATGCCTATACGGCGATTTATCCGGGCATCGCGATCATCGCGCTCGTGCTCGCCTTTAACTTTCTGGGCGACGGCTTGCGCGACGCGCTGGATCCGAAGCTGGATTAACGAAGCCGCCGCATTGCGGTAACGAGCATTCGCAATTACAAAAACCCATTCATATTCTATCGGCCTTCTGACGTTTCGAAACAGGAATGAACGATTGATGCGTATGAGTTTACATACTTATATTGATCTATCAGGAGGGTAATTGGCATGATGAAGAGAGGAAAGCTTGCCGCGCTGCTGCTTATTAGTTTGACGGTGGTGCTCGGCGGCTGCAAAGTCACGACCAAGAACGAGGCGGCCGAAGCGCCGGCGAATACGTCCACCACGACGAACGCGCAGCAGACCGAATCCACGAACGAGAGCGCGCCCGTCGATATCGAACTGCTCGGCATGAGCGCCAACGAAGCCGATCTGAACATCGTCCGCGACCAGCTCGCGAAGAACGGCTTCAACGTCAAGCTCAACATCCAGGCCGACTACGGCAGCTTCAAATCGCAGCAGGACGCGGGCAATTACGACATCGCCTTGTCCAGCTGGACGACGGTAACCGGCAATCCCGATTACGCGGTTCGCTCCCTGTTCAAGACGGGCGGCGATTACAGCATTCTGGCCGATCCCGAGATCGACAAGCTCATCGATACGGCATCTACGCAGACGCCGGAACAGTACGTCGATACGTACAAACAATTCGAGCAGCAGCTCGTCTTCGACAAAGCGTACATTGCGCCGCTCTACAATTCCCTTAAGGCGCAGGCGTTGAACCAGGACGTACTCAAGAAAGAGTCCGTCCGTTTGTCCAAGTCCCGCTCGCTCGTCTGGGAGGACATCGATTTCAAGGACGAAGCGAAGCGCGGCACGGATTCGCTCGTCCTGCAATCGACGATGCCGACGCTCACGTCCCTAGACCCGATTAAAGGCAACGACGGCTCGATCAACATGATTAACACGAACATGTACGTCCGCCTGCTGAACCTGACCGATGACGACAAGCTGACGGCCGACGGCTCGCTCTCGTACAACTTCGCGATCGACGCCGGTAATTCCGACTATTACTTCGTCCTTCGCGACGACATTCATTTTGCTCAGATCAAGGACAAGAAGGCCGTCGATACGGGCGAACGGGTCGGCGCCGAAGACGTCATCTTCTCCCTGAACCGCGCCAAGGACAAAAATTCCGTGCCGGATCACCGCACCTTCACGCTTCACGAGCACATCAAGACCGTGGAAGCCGTGACCGATCCGGCGGCGCTCGAATCGGCCAAACTGGCGAGCGGCGAGAGCGTGAAGGCGGCGCTAGAGAAAGGGCTGGAGACGCCTATCGCCGGATTGACAGCCGATAAAGCCAAAGCCGATCATCAGGCGGGCACGTACCAGGTCATCAAACTGACGACCACGGAGCCTTTCCCGCAAGTGCTGAACTATCTCGCGCACCAATCGGCCGGCATCGTGTCGAAGAAGCAAGTCGAACGCATCAACACATACGACGTCGCCACTTTCGACGTTAACAAGGACATTCCTTACGGGGATCAGAACACGGTCACGGAAGGCGCGCAATACAACAATACGCTGTATGCGAGCGGCCCTTACATTCTCTCGCACAAGAACGATTACGAAGCGATACTCTACAAAAACCCGGCTTATCTGAAAGGCACAAGCCACGAGCCGAAGATCGAGAACGTCAAGATTCGCTTCATCAAAGACGCGGACAGCGCCTTGTCCGCCCTGCGCAGCGGCGAAATTCACGTCTTCTACGGCGTCTCCGAAACCAAGTTCGACGTCGTCAAAGGCGATGCCAAGTTGTCGCTGCAGACACTGCCGAGCAACGCGGTGTCCTACCTGCTGTTCAACATGAAGAACCGCCCCGTCGCGGAGAGCGCCGATCTGCGCAAGGCCGTCCTATACTCGATTAATCAGGATGAAATTCTAGCCTATTACAACGGGAATAAGTTCAAAGCGGTATCGACCGTCAGCCCGCTCGTCAAGACCGGACTTGAGCTTGCGAGCGATCCGGCGAAGGCGAAGCAATTCTTGGATGCCTTCAAAGCCGCGAATTCATAAGGGGCAAAGGAGAGGGAAAGATGACAAGCACGTTCAATCCGGGGCGATCCAAACTATCCCAATGGGATGCGCTCAGCCTAGAATCTCTGCGGCGTTACGGCTGGAAGGATGAAGAACTGATCCGACGCGTCCAGGAAGGCGATCTGCCGAAGGACGCCAGCAAGTTTCAATTCGACTATGCAGGATTAAAGAACCTCGCGCACGAGCAGTCCGACATTATTGCGGCCGCGCTCGGGCAAGGTTATCAGGTCAAATACAGCACGCTGCGCGGCATCCAAAGCTGGTTGCTGCTCGCCTTGGACCGCGAAGCCGAGGTCCATGCCGTGCCCGGCCGCGAAGCGGTGACCGTCTTGTTGACTGCGGCCGAGGCCGAGCGCCTCGCTTCCGTCCTGTCGTACGGTTGGTCGGTCGAGCTGCAGGACCGAGCGCTGCGGAACGGAGCGCAGGATGCCGAGGAATGCGGGTCATACGTCGTCGCTCCGATTGAACGCGGCCCCGTCATCGAATAAGTCTTTCTCGCCAAACGCAACGAAACGCCGTCGCTCCTGGATCATGGAGCGGACGGCGTTTCGTTCTTTCTTACGGCGTATCGGCTGCGTTAGGGTCGAGACTCGGGAGATATGCCCGCTTGCTCCTCCCACTTCTTCCTGCATGCGGCCGTTGCATAGGGCAGAATGTAGACGCGAACCAGCTTATCGATCTCCTTCTCCGAAACCATGTTATACGTGTTGAAGAAGTATCGCCTATTCTGGACCGTCCGTACGACAAGGTCCGCGAACACCATCCCCGTCGGCCGGTATACATGCCAGCCGAACGTTATTTCATCGATGTCCGACAGCGCCACCTCCCTCTCCTTTCTCCGCAAAAATCCTCCGCGGATCTCGAACAGCGGACGCCTGCCGGCCAATATGATCAATGCCTGAACAAGCGCCCCGCCGAAGAAGATCGTGCCCGTCAAACCGACGACCGCCGCCAGAATTCCTTTCACGATATTGAAGTCTCGCGCAAAAAAGAGCACGACGGCGGAGGCGGCGAACATAAAGCCTGCGCCCGTGATGAGACAGCCCGCCTCATATTTGGACGGGATCACTTCGACCCCGTGTTCGGTTTCACGTAAATTGCTGCTCATACTTGATGTCCCCCCCCCGAATCGGCTTCTCATGCTTATGCAAGTCTGCTGCGTCTACTCTACCATTCGTGGCGCATGGCAGGTTTCGGGGGGTTCGCGCAATACGAGAACGATTAGCGGAGTTGAATAATGCGCTGGAAAAATTGGTATTTTATCTATAATTATGATTAGGCGGAGGAGAACCGAAGATGGCCTGGAAACACGATGTTCGCTTGACCGCGTCCGAACTAGCCAATTTGTGGACCCAGTATTTGAACGACAGTCTGGCGATTTGTTTCACCAGTCATGCTTTGGCGCATGCGGAAGACAAAGCAGTGCGCGATATCCTCAAAAGAGCGTTGGCGTTATCGGAGAGGCATGTCGCCAAAATCGAAGATTTCTTGCGTAAAGAGCATTTCCCTTTACCGAAAGGATTCACCCAAGCAGATGATCTGCTCAATATCCATGCGCCTCGACTGTTCTCCGATTCGCTATTACTGAATTACTTTTATGTGATGTGCATTCTTGGTTTGGGCGGCTATGCCGGGGCCTTGGCTTCTTCCGTGCGCGAGGATCAGCGGAAGTACTTCATGGAATGCAATACGGAGACGATGAAGTTGTTCGATCAAATTGTCGATGTGATGCTGGAAAAGGGGATCTTCTTCCGGACGCCGAACCTGAATACGCCCGACGGCATCGATTTCGTGGAGCGGCAAAGCTTCTTGACCGGTTGGATCGGAAAGCAACGGCCGATCAACGCCATCGAGATGAGCGGCCTCTATTACAACATGGCGAAGCTAGCCGTCAAAATCGTGCTCGAAATCGGGTTCGGTCAGGTGGTCGAGTCGGCTGAAATTCGCAAATATTTGCAGCGGGGAGCCGACATCTGCAACCATCAGTTCGATGCGATGAGCGACACGTTATCCGAGAACGATCTCCCCTCTCCCCGAAAGTGGCAATCGGAGATCACCAACTCCACCGTCGCGCCTTTCTCGGACAAGCTCATGCTGTTCCATGTCGTCGCGTTAGTGTCCGCCTCCGCCGCCTTCTACGGGGCCGGGCTATCCGTCATTCAGCGAAGGGACCTCGGCATCAAATATTCGCGCCTCGTCGCCGAAATCGGCCTGTATGCGGAAGACGGCGTGAACCTGTTAATCGCGAACGGGTGGCTGGAACAGCCGCCGACCGCGGATGACCGCAAGGCGCTCGCGAATCAGAAATAAGAGAGGCCGATTGTCGGCTCGAACGAGGTAAATATGCCGTTCGCAAGTATCGTCAATGAAATAAGCAAACGGCAAACAAGCCCGGAAGCCAGGCTCTGCATGCAGAACCGACCGTCCGGGCTTCGCGCCCTTCCCGCTTACTTATCGCCAGCCTCCAAGCTGCTGCCCGTCGAGATGGCCATGTCCGCGAAATTCTCCACATGGTGCTTCTTCTCGTAAAATCGGACGGCATGCCGCAGCACGCCTTCCCGCGTGTAGAACGGATCGTCGGAGAGCAGCGGCAGCCGCGCGCATTCGCCGGTGCTTGCCGACTTATAGATCCCCATAATCAGCTCCAACGTCTCGCGGCCGCTAACCCCGTCAACGAGCACGGTGCCCCCGGTCTCGATCGCGGTCAGCACGTCATCGATTTGAGCCGCATGCCCCTCGATCGGCAGCGTCGGCAAGCTGTCGTACAAGCGTTGGATGTTCGCCTCCAGCTCCCGATCATTTTCCGGAAACCCGTTCGTCTTGGAGACCGATGCCGTCAGCTTCCATGGCGCCGAGATCCGCGCGTTCAGCCCTTGAAAAACAAGCTGCTGCTCTTCTCCGTGGTGGACAACCGAACTCGTCACCTGTCCGAGCGTGCCATCCGGATAACGCAGCATCGCGATCGAGAGATCTTCGACCTCGGCATTATCGTGCGCCACGTTGCTCATGAACGCCTGAACCTCGCTTGGCCGCCCCCGCATCCAGAGCAGGGCATCGATATGGTGCACCGCATGGTTCAAGGTCGGTCCTCCGCCCTCCTTCTCCCACGTTCCGCGCCACCATAGATCATAATAGCCATATCCGCGCCACCAGCAAGAATCCGCTTGCGCATGGACGATTTTGCCGGCGAGCCCGCTGTCCAGCACGGCCTTCAATTTCATCATCGGCGTCCGAAACCGGTTCTGCGCGATGACGGATACGAGCTTGCCGCTCGCCCGGGCCGCCTCGTTAATCTCGTCGCATTCCCGCAGCGACGCCGCCATCGGCTTCTCGATGATGACATGGCTGCCGGCCCGCAGGAAATCGATCGCGATTTCGGCATGCACGTACGGCGGCGTGCATACGGATACCACGTCAATGCCATCGTGAAGCAGCTCTTTGTAGTCCTCTACGATCTTCGCGTCCAGCCCGTAAGTTTCCGAACGCCTCCGCGCTTTCTCCGGGTAACAGTCGCTGATGGCTACGATTTGACAGCGATCCTTGAATTGCAAATACCCTTCGATATGCGCGGTCGATATGGCGCCCGCCCCGATAATGGCGACTTTCAACATCAGCATCCCTCCGTCAGATGAGCTCTCGCACTCTCTCTAACGATACCTCGGACTCCCGCTCATTTGTCCTGCTTGAAAGGGAATAAATGACGCTGCATTGCGGATTTGCGCGTATGGCGCACCCGAGTCGCGACTCTTGCTAAACCCGCCTCTTATTCTGTCGTCCAATCATCCGAGATCCGAAGACCGTCTCCGGCCAGCCGCAGCTCGTGCGTACGCCCGCCGTCATCTCGCAGCTCGAATCCGAATTGATCGTTAAGCTCGTCGTAGTCCTTCGGGAAGATCGTCGCCGTCTTCAAATCGAAGGAGTCCGCATACTTCCGAAGCAGTCGTTCCACGGTCGCCTTCGTTTCCTTATTGTCCTCGACTAGACCCAAATGAAGGGCTGCGCTCTCCTTATCTTGCTCCCGGAGCGCCTGTACGTACCTTTCAATCTCCAACGCCGCGTACGGATACCGGCTGATCAGCGGTGAATCGTACAACGGCTCGCGGCGGGCATCGTCTCGGATCGCGTCCGTTCCTTGCGTTTTGGCGTAGCTGATTTGAAAAGCGAGCTCCCGCGTCTTGCCATCCTTCGTGCCCGTAATCGCATAATGCTGGATGTAGCGTTCGTCGCTCTGTTCGCTGGACTCGAAGCGCAGTTGCAGCTCTTCCAGCCCGTCGAAGTACAATCGGAACCCTTCCGCGACCTTCGTCATATCCGCCTCGGTATATTCGTTCTCCGCGTGCGACATCAGATTGGACAACGCATTCGTATCTTGCAGCTTCAAGGCGTCCAGGAACTTGCGGCCGTCCTTCGCCGACGCTTGCTCCAACGATTGCGGTTCGTCCGCCGGCTGGCCGTCATCCGCTGGCTTTCCCTCGACATCGGGCTCGGCAGGCTCGTTCTGCGTTTGACCCGCATCGGCCGCGGTCGACGCGGGCGCAGGCGTCGGCGCGGTCGGCGGCGTCGGCGCCTCCTCTTTGCCGCATCCCATCATCGCCGCCATCACGGTTAGCGTCATGGCGAGCGTCGCCGCCTGCCGTAGTCGTTTCGCGAATACCATCTTCTCCACTCCCATCGAATCTTTGTCGCCCCATTAGACAAAGGAGCTTTCCGAAAGGTTCCCTCGTTGGAAAAATATTTTTGCGTCTGCTCACTTCACAGGCAGTTCGATGCATCGGCGCCGAGCATGAAGGACGCGGATACCGCGCCGAACGCATAGATCCGTCTTCTGCGGCGGGCTCGGTCAAGCTTGGGGAGCATACAGAAATTCACGCCCTATTCACGACTTCTCCTTGTCTGCTGTGACCGTGATCACCTCTTCCCTCTCGCTCGCCCCGTATGATGAGAATATATCCCAGCAAGGAAGGTGACCTCGCTTATGACCGACGAAGGGAATGCACGCACCGAAGTATCCGCCTATGAGGCCGCGAACGGACGAACGCCCGCGCTTCAGACGCCGCTTCGTCAGCTATACGACGAACATGCGCCGCTGCGCCAGGAGATGGACGCCATATTCGAGCTGGCCCATGGCATCGAAGACGCCCCTCTCCGCCAGGCGACGGCCAGGCTCGCCGAACTGGCGGAACGAGTGGAACGGTTCGACGCGAACCTGCACCGCCATTCGAGCAAAGAAGAGGATCTGTTATTCCCGATGATGGCCCGCTACATCGGCCGGGACAGCGGACCGATCGCCGTCATGGAATATGAGCACGACCAAGCCAAGCAATGCTTGCGCCTCTTCAAGGAGCGGCGAGAAGACGGTTCGCAGCTCACGGACCCGTCCACGATCGCGGAGATGGGACGACTCGCTTCCGATGCCGTCGTGATCTTAATGGATCACTTCTGCAAGGAAGAGCACGCGCTCTTCCCGATGGCGAATACGATGCTGTCTCGGCAGGAGCTGGACTGGCTGGAGAAGGAATTTGAACGAATCGATGAACAAGGGGGAGAGCGAGCATGACAACGCAAACCATTCAAGGCGGTCAGCTTGTAGGAGATATCGTAGCCGTGTATTCCCAAGCGAGCAATGTGTTCAAGACGTACGGCATCGACTTCTGCTGCGGTGGACAGGTCACGGTAGCGGAGGCGGCGCTCAAGCGGAAGCTGAACGAAGAGGAGCTGCTGGCTCGGCTCAATCAGGCGTGCACCGAAGCGCGCCCGTCCTGGCCGCTCGACTGGCAGCAGGATGAGCGCAAACTGACCAAATTAATGGCGCATATTACGCGAAATCACCACGATTATCTCCGCGACGAGCTTCCGGTGCTGCGCGATTTCGTGGACAAGGTGGCCCGCGTGCACGGAGACGACCATCCGGAGCTTCTGACGCTTCGGAATCTCTACCATCAGCTGGCCGAGGAACTGCTCACGCACATCGACAAGGAAGAACAACTCCTCTTCCCCGCCATTCGCAACGCGGAAGCGGAAGATTCCGGGCCGGCGCTGAAGCTGGCGCAGGAGCTGCTCGGCACGCTTGAGAACGAGCATGACGGCGCGGGCGAGCTGCTCCGCCGCATGCGCGAAGCGACGCGGGACTATGAACTTCCGGCCGGCGCATGCCGAACATACAGCCTCGCATTCCGTAAACTCGAGGAGCTGGAAGAGGATATGTTCACGCACATTCATCTGGAGAACAACCTGCTGTTCCCGCAAATCCGATAAGACGGAAGAAGCCGATCGCGAGGCGATCGGCTTCTTCTTCTATTTATTCGATCGCTTTCAAGGCCTCGATCATGCGAATCCCCGAGACCTTTCGCCGCAGCAGCAAGCTGGAGAGAAACGTCAGCAGGAACGAAAGCGCCACGGCCGCCAAAATCACCGCCATGTTCAATTGGTCGGGAATTTGTTGATGGGTACTCGACAACGCCTCGATAATAAACGCGAATACGTAGCCGCTTATCGGCAGCGCCACAATGACCGATAGAACGGTTATCCAACTATTCTCGACGAACACGAGACGGTTAATCTGGTTTCGTTGATAGCCTAATACTTTAAGCGTGGCCAGCTCCCGCTGCCGTTCATAAATATTGATGGACGATATCGTATAGATAGCGCCGAAGGAGAGGATCGCCGCGCACACGATGAACATGACGAAAACAAAGCTGTTCTGCTGCACGATATATTGCGCGGACTTCTTCAGATCCTGTTGGTCCGTAATGGCCTCTACGCGTTGATCCTGTTCGAAGAACGTACGGATGACCGGCACGTCCGCGGCGCGATCGGCTTCGATCAGCAGCGAGGTTGGGCTGTACGCGATGCCTAATTGCGCGAGGTAAGCCGGCGTGCAATAAAACGACGGATCCGAATACTGCGCGGAGATGCTCGCAACCTTCATATCCACGGACACCGGCTTGCTTCGTTCGGGCGTCGTCACGAGAAGCTGCACGGTATCCCCTATCGCAATTCCGTATTGATCGGCATAGGATTGAGGAACCAGCACGCCGTTGTTGTCCAATCGGATGCTATTCTTGTTCGCGTCCATAAATTGAAGTAGCCTGTTCTCGCGCTCCGTCACCGTTAACGTCGCCAGCTCCTTCGCATCCGCCTGCCTGTATTCCGCCGGCCATTCCGCTACGAGGTAGCTGCTTGCGATGCCTGCGGGCAATTGGAGTTGGAGCGATTCAGGCATGGCGCCCGCCGCATAATCGATTCTCAAATCATACGTATTCGCTTCTTCGATCTGATCCGCGACTTGGAGTAAGGCGGTCTGCGTGCCGAAAGCCGTGATCAACAAAACCGTGCTCATGACCACGCCTGCCGCGCTCGCCAATGCTTTGCCCTTTTTGGTAAACACGTTTCTTAGGATGAGTTTGTAACGGTATGGAAGCCGGCTCCATAATCCGGGAACGCGCTCGACGAGAAGTTTCTTCATTGATTTCGGCGGTTTCGGCCGCATCGCCTGGGCCGCTCGTTCTCTTAATATGGATCTTGCGCTTAGATAACAAGCCAGCATGCCGAACGCGCTGGAGACAAGGATGGGTGGCGCGATCGATAACGGCGAGAGCGCGAATTCGATGCCCGGCAGCGAATAGGCTCTCGCGCTGGACGCCGATACGAATGGCACGAATACGGCCGCGGCCAGAGCCCAACCGATAATGGAGCCGATGATCCCGACAAGCACCGGATACCCCATGTAGTGCAGCAGGATCGTTCGATCTCTGACGCCCAGCGCTTTCATGATCCCGACTTGCTTGCGCTCGGCATCCAGCATGCGCGACATCGCCAGGAACAGAATCATCGCTTCGATGAGGAAGAGCACGAAAGGGATCACTCTGCTCATCAGCTGATTATTGCGGATCGTCTCCTGAATCTTCGCGTAGCTGAACGTTCTCTCTTTCGGCTCCTGGGCTACGAACGGGAGCCGGTGCTGTGTGGAAGCATCTTCAATGGACTCGCCCAAGCGGTCAATATCAAAGCCGTCGCGAGCATCGATGAGGATCTCATTGTAGGCGAAGCCGTCCGTTACCTCCGGTATGGACGCTTCCGCCATATAAGCCACGCCGTAGGCTTGATGGTCTTGGATGTCGTTCTTCTTGGCATGTTCGGCATTCTCGCCCAAGCCGCTGATCGTAAAAGCAATGTCTCTCTCGTTCACGCGTACCTGTATCCGGTCGCCGACTCGATATTGGTGCTCCTTGGCATAATGGGCATCCAACAAGATCTCGCCCTTCTTAGTCGGAAGGCTGCCCGACAACACCGCCGGCGTATTGATGGTATTGTTGGCCGGGATCGAGTGGATTTTCAGCGTGGCTTTATCGTCTTCGAAAGCTTGCGCGGCATCAAAGGTATATCGGCCCTCTGCATGGCTGATCCCTTCGATTGCACGTATTTTAGCCACCTCGCGTTCGGTAATCCGGTCGTAATAGACATTGAGGTCGCTTAGATTATGTGCCTTGAAATAATCCGTCGCGAAGGCGTTTAGGTTGCTGCTGTAGGTCACCAGCCCCGCGTAGAAAAAGGCGCCCACCGCGACGACGAGCACGAAGGCGATGAATGAACCAACCGATTGCTTCACGTCTCTGATTAACTTACGAGCGAGGAGCGCGAACATCACCATTCAATCCTTTCGACGCTTTGCTTATTCGGGTTGATCGCGACGCTTTCGATCCTGCCGCTCTTCACCTTGATGATTTTGTCCGCCATCGGCGCGATCGCGGTATTGTGCGTGACCAGCACGACGCAGGTTTTCGTCTCCCGGTTCAAATCCTCGAGCAGCTTCAAGACGGACTTCCCCGTCACGTAGTCCAACGCGCCGGTCGGCTCGTCGCAAAGCAGCAGCAGCGGATTTTTGGCGACCGCCCGCGCGATAGCGACGCGTTGTTGTTCCCCTCCTGATAACTGGGATGGAAAGTTGCGCATTCGATCCTGAAGCCCGACCTTACGCAAGATGTCCTTCGCATCAAGATGGTTCTTGCTTACTTCCGCGGCGAACTCCACGTTCTCGAGGGCGTTCAAATTCGGAATCAAGTTATAAAATTGGAAGACGAAGCCGATCTTCTCGCCGCGATAGGCGGTTAGCTGCTTCTCGTTCCACTTGGCGATGTCTTGATTCCCCACGTACACCTGACCCGAAGTAACCGTATCCATACCCCCGAGGATGTTCAAGATCGTGCTTTTGCCGGCGCCGCTCGCGCCCAGCATGACGACGAACTCTCCTTCCGCGATCGTAAAGTCGACGCCGCCCAGCGCCTTGATCCGCACCTCGCCGATCGTGTATTCTTTCGTCACGCCTTTGAATTCGATTAACGCGTTCACCGCTTTCATCTCCTCGTCCCCTATTCATCGAAATCCGCGCGATCCCGAGCAGCCTCCGATCGCCAATTCCAGCAATTGTCAATCCGATTATAATAGGCCGAAAGCCGCGGAACAACCAACTTCCGTACCCGCCGCGGCTGGACTTAAGTCTGGCAATGGCGAGGAACCGGAGTCGGAGGCGAGTCGGACTTGGAACGGAGGCGAATAGACGAATAGACGAATAGACGAATAGACGAAGACAACGAATAGTCGAATAGACGACAAAAAAGACCGCGTTAAACGCGGCCCTTAAGGGAGTGCTGCCTATATCGCTCAATCCGGAAACCGTCCAACGCCTTAATGAGTCGCCGCCGGTCTCTCCTTCGCTTTATCCGACTCTCCGGCATTGCGGTTCGCCGCATCCCGGTCAAGCTGCATCTCTTCGACCGATTTGACCGCGAGCCGCGCGGCGCCCCGATAATCCTTGCGCGTCGGCAGCAGCGGTTCGGTCGCCAGCCGGTGCTTCGCCGCCGCGATCGCGTCCTTGTACTGCGGCAGCCACTGCTCCTGCGCGACGAGCATCTCATCGACCATCTGCCAAATTTCCTTCGGATTGCAGACCGCGCCGACGAGCGGATCCATCATCATCGCTTGACGAAGCAGCTGATCGTCGCCATGAATGGCGGCCTCCACGGCAAGCCGCTGCACGGAGATGCTCGCGTTGCAGACGGCCGCGCAGCCCAGCGGCAGCGCTCCGACCCGAGGCATGTTGATGCCGTTGCGGTCGACATAGCCTGGCGCTTCAATGATGGCGTCGTCCGGCACGTTGCCGATGATCCCGTTGTTCACGACGTTGAAGTGGCCGCGGTAGACGCGCCCCGTCTCCAGCCCTTCGATAATATAAGAGCCGTGTTCCTCCCCGCGGTGCTCGGCCGCATATACGAACGGCGGCTCCTTCATCCAGTTCGGGAAATCCGTCTCGAACCAGCTTCGCCCTTCCGTACAGACGCGCAGATAACCGCCCGTCTCGCCGTTGATCCAGCTGCCGAGGTCGATCCAGTCGTTGATTTCCTCCGGACGCTTGCGGTACCAGGCCACATATTCGCTAAGGTGACCGTTCGACTCCGTCGAGTAGTAACCGAACCGGCGCAGCATGTCGATGCGCACCTTCTCCGTCTGGCTGAATTCGGGATGACGCTCGAACGCCTCGAGCAGTTTGCCCGTCATATCCTCGCCTTTGTGCTTCACCTGCACGTACCAGGTTTGGTGATTGATGCCGGCGCATACGATATCCACGTCTTCCTTGGCGAGTCCGAGCGCCTTCGCGATTTGATGATGCCCGCCCTGAACGCCGTGGCACAGGCCGATCGTGCGGACGCCGCCGTATGTATTGCACGCCCACGTCAGCATCGCCATCGGATTGGCATAGTTAAGCAGCAGCGCGTTCGGCTCCGCCACTTCGCGGATATCCCGGCAAATATTCATCATTTCGGCAATGCCGCGCTGGCCGTACATAATGCCGCCCGCGCACAGCGTATCTCCGACGCATTGGTCGATTCCATATTGGAGCGGGATATCCACGTCCGTCTTGAACGCTTCCAAACCGCCGATCCGAACGACGCAGAACACATAGCGGGCGTCGCGCAGAGCCGTCCGGCGATCTAACGAAGATTCGATCTGTATCGAGAGTCCATTCTCGTTAATATCGCGCTGACATAGCTGGGTAACCATCTCCAAATTGTGCGCGTTAATGTCGGTAAATGCAACTTCTATATTCCGGAATTCCGGAACCGCCAGCAAATCGCGCAGCAGCCCCCTTGTGAATCCGATACTGCCTGCCCCAATGAACGCTACCTTGAATGACATCGAAAACGCCTCCTTATCCTTATTCCGCCTGCAACAGGACCGATAGCTCCATTGTAGCAGAGCGATAAGGAATACGTTTTCACTATTGAAACGACTTGGCCTCTCAGTTGTCAACTATTGCAACCTCTATTTCTTATCCCAACCGACCAGCTCCACCGACTTGCGGTAAGCGGCCGGCGTCTGGCCGATCGTCCGCTTGAACAATTCGTTGAAATATTGCCTGCTGTTGATGCCTACATAGTCCGCGATGTCCGCGATTGGGATCGAGGTTCGCCCGAGCAGCATTTTGGCTTTGTCCATCCGGACTTGAATGATGTAGCTCGCCATGCTGATGCCCATCTGCTTGCGGAAAATACGCTGCAAGTATACGGGATGCAATTTGACGTGATCGGCTACGTCCTTCGCTTGGCATTCGCAGTCGTAGTGCTGCAGAATATACTGCACCGCCTGACGGACGTACCGGTCGGTCTGCGGGGCAAGGCCGGAACGTTGGTGCTCGGCGTACAACCGCGCGATCTGAAGCAGCAGCTGACCGATCATGAGATGGCTGAGGACTTCCCGCTCTTCGCCTCGGCCGTCCAGCTCCAGGACAAGGCTCTTCAACGTGATCTGCACGTCGCTCGGATCGGACAGCACGAACCAAGGCTTTCGCTCGCCGAGCAACGTTCGAAGCGCCGGCGAAGTTTCGGCCAGCTGACGCATGGAAGGCGCGACCGCGCCGCCGGGAGCGAACGTGAACTCGACGTTGAGCATGCGGCACGGCTCACCCGGATTAACGACGAGCCGGTGCGGCACCCAAGAGTCTAATACGATGAAATCGCCGCCGCCAAGCTCCACCGCTTGCTCGTCCGTCTCGACGACGCAGCGGCCGGAGATGACGTACATGATCTCGACTTGCGGGTGGGCATGCACGTTCATATGAAAATCGATCCATTGCCGATAGTAATAAGCATCGATCTGCGGCCGGTAGTCGCCGCGCCGCCATTTCTCGTCAAAGAGGCTGAACGATTCCAACTCGCCTCCACTCCTTCTGCATGATGTGCGCTAAGATAGGGATTTTCTTTTCCATAAAGTGGATGGTATGAGAGCCAATTGCAGCCGTATAGTCGCGCAATCGAATTGGCATATTATCAATAATCTTCTAACAAAGGAGTGGTCATATGTCAAGCAACAGAAGAAACAGCAACAGCCTGGTGGTCCCGCAAGCGAAAAGCGCGCTTGAGCAAATGAAATACGAGGTTGCCCAAGAGCTCGGCATTCAAATTCCTGCCGACGGTTACTATGGGAATATGGCAACGCGCGATGCAGGCTCCTTGGGCGGTTACATTACCCGTCGCCTGGTGCAAATCGCGGAACAGCAAATCGGCGGACGTTTCTAAATTGTTGTACTGCATGCGAAAGGCTGATTCGGGCATATGCCAGAATCAGCCTTTTTAGCGTATCGCCCGAGTTTGGCAAAAATCGTTAATTCAAACGAATCACGTTGTTCGATCAAATGAGCATATACACCTCAGCAAGATTGTATCATAACCTGGAAGAAGCACGCCTGTACTTCCGATTGGAGAAAGCGCTACTTCATGCTTGCGAGCTTGGCATCGTAAGCTTGCTGATAGATCTCCAAATACCGCTTCACGTTCATTTGCTCCAGATTCTTCACGTACTCCTGCCAATCCTTGGCTACGTCTTGGTCGCCCGTAATAAAACGCGCCAGCGATTCGTCGACGAAATCGTTGATCGTCTTCTGCAGATCGGCCAGCTCCGCCGACTGCTCGCTCGTGAAGAACAGGTTCGGCAGCACCAGATCGTTACTCGCCTTATAAGGCTCGTAATTCGTCTTCGTCTCGTTGTAGAGGATCGGCTCCAGCGATTGCTCGGGATGGTTCACTTCGCCAAGGCGCATGTCGTTCGAACGATACGACGGACCCGTCTGCGCCCAAGAATCGTTCTGTACTTGCCCATCGGGAAGCAACCGCTTCCAGATCGCCGGCTTGCCGTTAATGCCGATCTCGTCCTTGCTTGCCCAGTCCCACTGCTTGCCCGGAATGCCGACCACCGATCGGAGCGTCATCTCGAGGTCATACAGCGCGTCGGCCAGACGGAACGCGGCCTCGGGATTCTTCGCGGCCTTCGTAATGACGAAGTTGCCGCCGTTCGGATGATAGGCGCCAAGCGGCGCGACCTGCAGTCCGCCCGGTCCTCGGAGCGGCGCGAGCGTCGTATACTGCTTCCATCGGCCGCTTGCGCCGTTGTCCTGCGTCAGTTCGCCCATGTAACCGGCTCCAGAAGCGCCCAGAATCGGTACGTCCGGATTCTCGCCAAGCTGCCGCAGCTGGGCGCCGTCTTGCGTCAGCGCCTGCGGATCAAGCAGTCCCTCGTCGTACAGTTTATGCAAATAAGCGAGCCCTTCCTTCCACTCCGGCTTGTTGAACGGCACATCCGCTTTCCCGTTGTTCAGATAGACATAGTTGGCCGGATTATAGATGAACGCGTTCATCAGGAATTTATCGACCCGCGTCTCCCATCCCTTCGGCCCGCCGGAGAGCGGGATTTCATCGGCCTTGCCGTTCTTGTTCGGGTCTTGCGTCTTGAACGCCTTGAGCATCTCGTAAAATTCATCGGTCGTGGTTGGCTTCTTCAACCCCAGCTCATCCAGCCACGGCTGATACACCCACATTTTCTGAATCATCGAGCAGTGATAGCAATCGTTCGGGCTCGGCAGGGCATAGATTTTGCCGTCCGGCGCCGTGATCGCTTCTTGAATAAGCGGGTTCTCGGCGAAGATCCGTTTCGTTTCCTTGCCATATTTCTCGATCAGGTCGTTGAGCGGGATGATAATTCCCTGGCTGCCGTATACCATTTGCTGGGCATTCGACACCCACATGTTCATGATCACGTCCGGCAGATCGCCCCCGGCCAGCACGAGATTGAGTTTCTCGGCTGCGGCGCTGCCCGGCACGATATCCCAATCGATTTGGATGTTCGTCTTCTCTTCCAAGTATTTAGTGAATGCATTGGTGGCGAAGTCCTCGACCGCGCCGTTCTCCATCACCATGACGCGAAGCGTAGTCTTCTCTTTGGTGATCGGGAATTCGCCTGCAGGCGACACCTTCTCTTCGCCGACCGGGGCCGGATCAGCCGTGATCGGCGCGGCCGTATTGCCGCCTTTATCGGCGCCTGCAGCCTCGTTCCCTTTCCCGTTGTTGCTATTGGCGCACCCGCTTAGAACGAGCATGAGGCCGAGTATAAGGAGCAGTACCGGCTTGAAGCGATTCGTCATCTATGAACCCTCCCTGGTTTGGTTCCGATCTGAAGCCAGGCGGCGAATCCGCCCGGTTATCCTTTTAACGAGCCGATCATAACGCCTTTAATAAAATGCTTCTGCACGAACGGATACACCGCCATGAGCGGCAGCGTGGCCACGACAATCAACGAATACTTCAGCAGCTCGCTGAGCGCCTGACGGCGCGACATCTCCGTCACGTCGGAAATCATGAGCGGGCTAATTTGATTTTTGACCAGGATATCGCGAAGCACGAGCTGCAGCGGATACAGCTCCCGATCATTCAAGAAAATGAGCGCGGTAAAATATTGGTTCCAATGCGCCACCCCATAGAAAAGCGCAATCACCGCGATTATCGGGCCGGAGAGAGGAATGACGATTTTCCGCACGAATGAAAAATCGTTGCAGCCGTCAATCTGGGCCGCTTCCAGCAGCTCGTCGGGAATCGTAGTCTGAAAATAGGCGCGGGTCACGATCATGTTCCATACGCCCAGCGCCCCCGGGATAATCATGGCCCAAGCGGTGTTCAGCATGCCAAGCTCCTTCACGAGCAGATAGCTCGGAATGAGTCCGCCCGAGAACAGCATCGTGAACAGGAACAGAAACAGGATCGGCTGCCGGCCGTAGAAGTCCCGCCGGGCCAGCGGATAGGCGGCCAGGATCGTCATGACGACGTTGACTGCCGTCCCGGCGGCGGTATAGAAGATGGAATTCAGGAAGCTTCTGCCGATCAAGTTATGCTTGAATACCGCTTCATAGCCGGCTAACGTCGGTTTGACCGGATACAGCCAGACCTTGCCCGACATCACGGCCAGCGGATCGCTGAATGATGCGCTTACAATAAAGATGAGCGGATAGAGCACGGCGATCAAGAAGAGCGTGAGCACCACGGCATTGACCCCATTAAAAAGCCTATCGCTCCGAGACTCCGCAAGCATGGATGATTTCATCTCCGCCCTCCTTCTTACCATAGACTAGACTGCCCGGTCCGCTGCGCGAGTTTGTTCACCGTAACCAACAAGACCAGGCCGATCACGGATTTGAACAACCCGATTGCCGTGGAATACGAGTAGTTCACCACCTGCGAGACGAAAGCGACCTTGTAGACATAAGAATCGATGACTTCGGACGTGCGAAGATTGAGCGGATTTTGCATCAGCAGCACCTTCTCGAACCCGCTGTCCAGAATCGTGCCCGTATTCAGAATGAGCAGGATGACGGCGACCGGCATAATGCCGGGAAGATCGATATGCCACATGCGCCGCAGCTTGGTAGCGCCGTCGACGACGGCGGCCTCGTGAAGCGTCGGATCAATGCTCGCCAGCGCGGCCATGAAGATAATGCAGTTGAACCCGACGCTTTGCCAAATGCCCGACCAGACGAAGATCGACTTGAAGTAAGCGGGATTGTTCATGAACCCGACCGTCTCGAAGCCAAGCGCGCGGATGATCGTGTTGATCAGCCCGTGGCGCGGATCGAGCATCTCCAGAATAATGCCGACCATGACGACGATCGAGATGAAATAAGGCGCATAGCTGACCATCTGCACCGTGTTCTTGAACATGCGATTCCTCACGTAATTCAAGCTTAAGGCGAGCAGAATCGGGAAGGGAAAGCCGGCTGCCAGCGTATAGACGCTAAGGACGAGCGTGTTGTTCAATACGCGCCAGAACTCATAAGAATGAAAGAATCGCTCAAAGTGAGCCAAGCCGACCCACTTGCTTCCCAAAATGCCGTCCGTCGCCGCAAAATCTTTGAAAGCGATAACAATTCCATACATCGGAACATACTTGAACAGCACGAGGTACGTCAACGGGAGCGCGATGAGGACATACAACCGCCATCCCCGTTTTATTTGCCGCCAGGCGGACGGCTTCTTCACGACCGGTTGGACCGCCGCCGGCGATGACCGCATGGCATCCAGTTCTCTCACCACCTCGTCGGATAAGGAATTGTTCTCTGCAGAAAACGATAGCTCAACCTTACTTCGGCCGTCTTCGACCGTAAAGCGGAACCTGTAAGCGGGTTCTACACTTGTTAAGAAATGCGCCGGAAACCGGGCTGTGCCGAACGCGGCTGGTTACGCTTTCGTTAAGAATCCGGAGAATGACGGCCTTCAGCTTGGTCGGATTCCCGATACGCGGTCGCGCTAAGTCCATGTATGCGCTTGAACGCGCGGCCGAACGTATTCGGCGAGCCGTATCCGACTTGAAGCGCAATCTCGTGAATCGGCAGCCCGGAATGGACCAGCAGCCGGCGCGCCCGGTTCATTCGCACGTTCTCTAGATAGTCCGAGAAATTCTCCCCCGTCTGCTCCTTGAAAAACTGGGACAAGTAGACGCGGGAGATGCCCATCTGCGCGGCGACGCTTTCCAGACACAGCTCTTGATCCGCAAAGGAGCTGTCGATAGCCGCGACGATCCGACCCAACAGCTCGAGGTTGCCGCTCTTCTTCCGTTCCCCCGCCTGCCTGCAGATCTGATTCGTGGCGAGCCGCGCGCGCCGGAACCCTTCCTCCAATAGCTCGTAGGTGAAGGGCTTATTCGTCCTCGCGGCCATCTCGTCGAGGAGCGGCTGCGTGTCCGCGCCAACCTTCGCGTACAGCCGGAACACCGCCCCCCATATCTCGTGATACAGCAGCGTCAGCATCGGGATCGAGAGGTGCCGCTTCGTGAAATTCGCCTCCCGGATCTCCTGGATGATCCGGTCCACGCCAGGCTCATCCCCTGCAGTCGCGCAATTGATGAGCCGATTCTGAACTTCTGGCGGAAAATAATACAGGTGCTTATCTTGAGGCAGCTCGTCAGCATATACGATGCCCGGTTGGCTTAGCCATACGCAATAATTCAGCGCTTGTCGAGCCTCCTCGAAGGAGCGCGACAGCTCGAGCAACGAAGGATACAGCCCGCCAACCGCAAGGTGCGGAGCCGTCTCCGTAAGCAGGAGCAATCGCTCGTTCGCCTGCTTCAACAGGTCATCCAGCTCGGAGCGGCAACGATCCGGCCGGGTATCGCCCAGCTGAACCAGCAGCACGATTTTGTCCGCGGTCATATCATGGATGAGCCCCCGGCCGCCCATCGCTTCCGCCAGCTGCTCCTTGGCGCGAAGCCGAAGCACGCCCAGCTCCTGCCACAGATCGGCATCGTAAGCAATTGGTTCAAAGCCCCGGAGCTGTACGATGATCGCCGCACAATACGAGGCTTCGG
This sequence comes from Paenibacillus methanolicus, assembly GCF_008124765.1. Taxonomy (GTDB): domain Bacteria; phylum Bacillota; class Bacilli; order Paenibacillales; family Paenibacillaceae; genus Paenibacillus_Z; species Paenibacillus_Z methanolicus. The sequence continues at coordinate 191,837 of NZ_VNHS01000003.1, forward strand.
TCATCTCGACTCCAACATGCTTCGATTGCGCCGCCGCTTCGGCCGGGTCGGCAATATCGCCCTTGAGCAGCCTCTCCAGGAAGGCGGAACGCAGCAGCGGCGCCTGCTCCCGAATCTGGCCTTGCAGCTGCTCGTTGTGCTCCAGCAGCGATACGAGCTTGTCGCGGATAAAGCGGTACATATTGCCGCGCGAACGACCGTCGTCTTCGAACCGCGCCGAAATCTGGTTCAGCATGAGTTGTACCGGCCTGCTGGTGCGATAAGCCAGCAGACAGGCAAGCGCAACGCCTGCCGCCAGCGCGAGCGCGATAACGGCGAAGAAGATCGTCTTAATATAATCGGCTTTGCCAAGCACGACGTGCTTCGGCTGCGCCACCACGTAGGTCCAGCCGTTGTACGCCGAGGTCGCGTACGTCACGAACAGCGGGCGGTCCGCGCTCGGCTCGATCACCCCTTCGCGGCCTGGTAGCTGAGCCTTATGCACCGGGATTTCAATCGCTTCCATGTTGCGCTTCGGATCGGAAGTGACGGCGCTCACTACGCGGCCATGTTCGTCGAGGATATAAGCCATGCCGCCGCCCGCGATATCCGCGCCGCTCAGCAGTTTTTGAATTTCCTTGTTGTCGATCAGGACGGCGATGACCCCTTTGGGAAATCCGAGCGTGCCCATCGAGCGCAAATAGGTCACGAGCGATCGGGTCTGATTCCCGTAGATCACATCCTGCGCAGGCAATACTTCCTTCGCATAGTACGTATTCGTCCACTGGTCGCGCCATTCGGCGTACGGTTGATCGCGAATTCGCAAGACTTGCGCATAGAACTTCGGCGTTTCATAGATGGTGTCTTCCGACAAGACAATATTGCCGCGGTTATAAATAATGAAGTAATCAAATACGAAATTATTGTACAGGGAGTAGTTGGCCATACGCTTCTGGGTATCCACCAGCAAATAAGTCGCGGCGCCCTTGAACGGCTCGGCGATGTCCTGCAGCCGCGTTAATCGCGAGTCGCCGTACAATTCCTGCACGATCCGGTCGATGTCCGCGAATCTTCGATCAAGCGTGGTCCGGCTCTGCGCGAGCAGGCTGCGATTCATCGCGATCGATTCCTCGCGGAGCAGCCGAGCGGTTCGATCATAGACCATCCAACCCACGAACATGAACAGGAGCAAAAAGATCAAATAAGGTGCCACCGTGCGAACAAACACGTTGTGCCGTCTCATGATCTGGAACACGGTATTTCCTCCCCGTCAATCCGTTCTGAATCCATACTAGAGGTTAGCTGCACACAAGAAAAAATCCGCTCAGTCGGCGGATATTCAATACGTATAATTCCTCACCTATATTCGCTAAGCAGCATCAGTACCAGACCTTGACCGTACAACGTCGGGTGCCGGGGAATCGAATTGTACGCTTCGATCGAATCCATGACCGGCGTGCCGCCGGAAACGCCCTGGACGATGCCGTCTTCCGGCACGAGGTCAAGCACGGCCTTCAGCGTCAGATCGGCCTGCGCCGCAAGTCCGGCATCCAGCCAACCGCTGTGAATGCCCCGTTTCATGCCATACGCGATCCCCGCGCTCCCGGACGTCTCGGGATAAAATTCCGGTCGGTCCAACACGGTCGGCCACAAGCCATCGCCGCGCTGATACCGCGCTGTCGCGCCCATTAATTCCCGATAACGATCAATGATTTCCTTCGGCAGACTCGCGAGCCCTTCCATCGCCTCGGCGATCATCGGAATCCCTGCAGCGACCCAAGCATTCGCTCGGGTCCATCTGGCACCCGACATCGGATGACCTTCCTCGCAATTCCAGCCGTGAAACATCAGCGAAGTCGCTTCATCCTGGAGCAGCCGCATATGCAGCAGCAGTTGATGGACCGCTTCCTCGGCAAAAGCGCGGTTCCCCGTCATCTTCGCAACCCGCGCAAGCACAAGAACGGCCATGAACACCGTATCGGCCCAAACCTGCTCGGCGAACTTCACATCCTCCGTCACCGTATGCTCCCAGGCTCCCTCCTTCGTTCGGGGAGCCTCCTCGGTCAGCCACTGTCCGGCACGTGCAGCGGCCATCTCATAGACCGAGTTCCCGGTGTACGCATAAAGCTCGGGCAGCACGGCAAAAGGCGCGACCGCGTTAATGACCCGGAGCCGCTCCGACTTGCCGATATTCCGGCGTGCCCAGTCATCCAGCCCTTCCATGATTTCAGCCTGCCCGCTTCTCCGCGCGTATTCCCCAATCGCAATGACGCCGACGCCGGGCACCCAATCCCAGCCGTTCATATCCATGGACCAGCTGCCCGTCTTCCCTTGGAGCATGGCGCCATAGACGCGTCGCGCGGTCTCGGCCGCGGATAAGTATAACGATCGGTTCGTCGTCAATTCGTATATCCTCCATCCTAATCCATGCGGCAACTAGCGCCGCGCGGCGGAATTTGATCTCACACCTGCTTGGGCTTCACATGCAGCCAATGTATAGCCAACCTTCGCCCGTTGACCTTGCCCTCCGCTCCGATCTCCCCTTGATCCTCGCGGACATCAATCCGGCATTCCGGTTCTTCGCCGCCAACCGCCAGCGCGAAGATAAATATCGCTCGACGGATTTGCGCCATATCGAACTCGCGCCGGGGCCCGGAGTATATAACATAGTCCGCATATAGGCCTGTCGAATCGCGATGCAGCTGCCAGCTCGGAATCATTGGCTGCTCGCTTCCCTCTTCTTCGAACACGCCATGCACAAGCCGCATCGACACGACCTTGTTCCCTACCTGGATGTCGACTCCCTCGTGCCCCTTCTGTTCCCCGGTCGTCTGCTCGAGACACCCGCCGAATTCCAGCCGAATGCGCAAATCCGACGTTTCGATGACGCCGTTCGTCTTATCGAGCACCGGATGCGTATTGCCGCCGTTCGTGAACCAATTGAGGCCGAACAGGATCTGGCCTTCCGCCTGATCGGCGGTAAGCAGCGCGGAAGAGAAGTCATATTCATCCAGCAGGAAGCGCAGCCGCATCGACACCGCGCCGGCACCGCCATCGAAATAGCCGACCAAGCTTCGGCATTGCGTCCACATGATTTCCCGGCTAAAGGAGCCGATCGCGTATTCACTCGTCATGTCGGTCGCGGCGAGTTTGCGAATCCCTCGCGTCTCGTCCAGCTGGTAAACTTCCCGTATCGAGCGTCTCTGCAAAGTTCGGAAGCGGTCGAGATGGCGGGCCGGACAGGCAATCCCGCTCTTATACCATTCGGTCGAGTAATCTAGTTCCTCCCAAGGCACATAGGAGGCGGCGCCTCTCGTTCCGAGCTGAAGAAACGAACGAACGGACGGTTTAAGGAGCGTGCCGTAGCTGCGGCTGTGCGGTCCGCTCCATTCGCCCGTCGGCGCGTGATAGTGATCGGCGATCATGCTCCAGGCCAACTCCAGCAGCTCGTCGCATATCTCCTTCGCCCGTTCATTCGACGTCTCCGACTTCAGCCGGGACAATTCCAATATCGTGATCGTCGCGTAAGCGGGCGAATTATATTCCTGGAACGTATTCAGACGCCGCGTGAAAGCGAGAAAACGTTCGAGCCGGGCCAGCCCGTATCGCTCGTAAGCAGCGTTGCCCAGCCATTCGCCGCCGATCAGCGTGACGAACGCCCCCATGATCGCGATATTCGTGTAGCTCGGGCCAACGTCGCGCTGCATGATCGCATCCGCGGCGTTCATGAGCGACTGCATCAGCCGCCGCGCAAGTTCCGCGGGAAGTCGCGCGGCATGCCGCGCCAAGACGAGCACGAAGTTCTTGCCGATAAAGTCAGCCCAATTCCAATCGGGAGGAGACATGGCTGCCAGCGGTTCTTCCTCGAACCACGACCAGATGCCGAACGTCGGACTGTTTCGGTCCGTATCCTGAAGGGAGATCAGCTTCTCCAGAATGCCGAATGCCCGTTCTTCATAGGCGGCCAGCCTGCTGTCGAGCAAGGCGACCGCCGCCACGGCGTTCGGGTACGTAGCATGCACATATTCGGCCTCGCGAATTTGAGTATGGTAGCCGGGACTGTCAAAAGGGAAGCGGTAGAGTTGTTTATCCGGGGTGAAGTCGCCGTCCAGCGACTTCACTTTCCGCGCCAACCATCGCTCATGCCACATCGTCTCCTCGTCCTCTTGAATGACAGCGATCTTCCTCTCCATCCGTTAACCCTCCCATCGTCCGTTTCCATGCGCAAAGAGGGATGGAATCCTTCGCTTCCATCCCCTTTACGCCCGGGATTCGTCGTTAATTGATTCCTCTTTGCTGCTTCAGCATGGCATAGATGTCATCGGCCAAGAACGCGTCTTCCCTGCCGGTCTCCCACCAGGTTGCAAACCATTGCTCCACTTTCTTCCCTTCGCCTTTCTCCCACGTATCCATCGCTTCCTTCATGGCCATCTCCGGCGTATAACCGCTGCCCCCCAGAACCGCTTTCACCCAGATATCCTCGATCGGCTTGCCGATGTTCGTCGAGATCGTATCGATGTCTTTCGGAATTTGCGGCAAATGCTCGGGATGCGTAATGTCGACGTATGGCTTGCTCGGATCGAGATAGATTTCGAGCGCTTTCTTGAACATGGCCAAGCCTTCCGCTTGAACCGGGACGGATGGGTTAAACTGCTGCTCCATCTTGCCGCACTGCGGATCCAGGATGCCGGAGCTGAGCATTTGCAGATCGGCGGTATACCCGACCTCGTTCTTCGATTTATCCGGATCGATCGGCTCCGGGCATCCGTTGGCGCCTTTCTTCCAGTGCTCGCCCTCGATGCCGTACTTTAACGCTTTGACCGTGTCCTGGCTTACGAGGAAGTCCACGTACTGCATGATGGCTTCCGGATTTTTGGCGTGCGCGTTCACGACCGCCGTCGCTTGAACCGGGTTCGTAAACGCCGGATTGAAGCGGCCTGCCGGGCTCTGCGGATAAGGAATCGGCGTGACGACGGCGTCTGGCACGTTCTTCTTGAGCGAAGCCAGCTCGCCCGTCGTGAAGTTGTACCAGTTCAGCTGAAGCGGATAGATGCCCAGCTTGCCGTTGATGAAGTCCTGCTTGGCTTTCGCTCCGTTCTTATCGTTCAGGAAGTCCTTGTCGACGATGCCTTCGTCGAACAACCGTTTCTTGAACGCGGCTACGGCTTTGAAGTTATCCCAGTTACGCGTCAGCTTGCCGTCCTTCTCCACCCAGCGGGTTGCCTGGAAGATCTGATCCACGACTTGGCCGGATTGGAAGCTGATCGCCATGCCGTACGTATCTTTCTGACTATTACCGTCGGGATCCTGTTCGGCGAAGGCTTTGGCCACCTCATATAGTTCCTCCGTCGTTTGGGGGACGCTCAGATTCAGCTTCTTGAGCCAATCTTCGCGGATGAGTACGGCATGGATCGGCACGACCTCCGACAGACGTGCGAACTCGTAAAGTTTGCCGTCCGATTTCGTTCCGACCTTCCCGAGCACCGGATAATCCGCGAGCATCTGTTTGTACGCGCTGCTGTACTGATCGATCATATCGTTGATTGGCATCAGCTGCTTCTGGTCGTACAGCGGGTTCTTAATGTACGGATCGTATTCGAAAATCAGATCGGGCGCGCTGGCCGAAGCGAAGAGCACGTTCAGCTTCTGCTTGGATTCCCAGCGGGGGACGGCGACGAACCTGACGTCGGACGGCCCTTTCTCGTTCAGATATTTGGTCCACCGATTCTCTTCCGTCGTCCCCTCCGTGGAAGGCACATTGCCTCGGTCATACACGGTGACGGATATTTTGCCTTTTTCTTTCGGCGCCTCGACTTCTGTCTGCTGGTTCGTCTTCGTTTGGTTGTTGCGGGTTGCCTCATCGCTCGTATTATCGGAGGTCCCTCCGTTCTGCGAGCATCCTGCCAGCAGGAAGCCTAGCGCGGCGAGCGATGCCGCATAAGCGACCCATTTTCTCCCTCTTGGTTGCTTCATACCGATATCCCCTTTCTACCGAACGATTGTTAACGTCGCGCCCCTTTGATGGTCTCATCCCTCGTCGTGCAAGCCGGCCATGACCCGGTTAAGCCATGCGCAACACATCCTCTCAAGGCGGTTTGTCGCTCGTTATCCTTTGACCGAACCCAGCATGACGCCCTTGACGAAATATCGCTGCAGCAGCGGGTAGACGATCAGCATCGGAATAATCATGACCATGATCCCCGCAGCCTTGATCCCTTCGCCGGTAATTTCCGCTACGTCGTCGGGCTGCGCATACACCATCTCCGTCAGCACCGACTGTTTGCGGATCATCTGCTGCACGAGCACGGTTAAGTTGTACTTGTGCGTCTCGTTAATATAGATCAACACGCTCATGAACGAGTTCCAGTACCCGACCGCGTAGAACAAGGTCAGCGTCGCAAGCGCCGGCAGCGATAACGGGAGCATAATCCGCATTAGCATTCGCCACTCTCCGCACCCGTCCATGCGGGCGGCTTCCTCGATTTCCTCCGGGACATTCGCGAAGAACGTCCGCAGCACGAGCAGATTATAGACGCTTACCGCCGCCGGGAGCCACAATGACCAATACGTATTGATCAAGCCCAGCTGTTTCATCAGCAGATAGTGCGGAATCATTCCCCCGGCGAACATCATCGTGAAGACGGCGGCAAGCGTGAAGAACCTCCGGCCGATGAAATAGGCGCGCGATAACGGATACGCCGTCAATATCGTCATGATCATCGAGATGGCCGAACCGACCAAGGTGATGACCGCGCTGTTGCCGAATGCCGGGATGATCCGCGTATTCTCGAACAGCTGTCTATACGACTCGATCGACCAGCCTCGCGGCCAGAACGTGACGATCCCCGACATTATAGAATGCGCGTCGCTCAGCGACAACGAAACGATATGCAGCAGCGGAAACAGACAAGTCAGCGCGATCAGTAACAATATCCCGTAGTTGCACGCATAGAAAATCTTGTCGCCAAACGAGTCTTTCATCGCGCTTCCCTCCTACCATAATTCCTGGTTGAATCGGCGCGCGATCCGGTTCGCCGTCAGCACCAGGAGAAGTCCGACCAAATTCTCGAATAACCCCATCGCCGTCGTCAGACTGAATTGCGCCCGCTGGATGCCGAAAGCGTAAATATACGTGCTAATGACGTTCGATACGTTCGCGACGACTTCATTCTGAAGCATGAAGACCGGATCGAAGCCCACATCCATGACTTTACCGACCGATAAGATGAGGATCAGCACGATCGTCGGCGTGATGCCGGGAAGCGTGACGTGCCGGATCTGCTGCCATTTGGTCGCGCCGTCGATACTCGCAGCCTCGTACTGATGGGGATCGATGGTCGTCAGGGCGGCCAAATAAATAATGGCGCTGAATCCCATCTCCTTCCATATGCCCGAGCCGATGAATATCGCCACCCATGAGCCGGGCTCGTATAAGAACGGGAACGGTTCCCCGGTTAATTTGGCGATCCAGTGATTAATCGTGCCGGATTCCAAGGAGAACATCTCCAAGACAATGCCGGAGACAATGACCCAGGAGAAGAAATGCGGCAGGTACACCAGCGTTTGAACCGATTTCTTGAACCAGGCCTTCCGCACTTCGTTCAGCATAATCGCCAGGGCGATCGGGACCGGGAATCCGATGACCAGCCCCAGGACGCTGAGCATCAGCGTATTCTTGATAATGGCGACCGTCTGCATCTGATTGAACAAGGTGTTGAAATTGTCCATCCCGACCCAAGGGCTGCCAAGGATGCCGTCATACATGTTGTAATCCTTAAAGGCGATAATCAATCCGCCCATCGGAATGTATTTGAATAGCAAGAGGAACGCGATCCCGGGCAAAAACATCAGGTAAAGCGGGATGTTCCGTCTGATCCGCTTCGATCTTCCTCGCGCGGCTGCACCGCGGACTGCCGCCGCTTCGGCCCTGTGGACGGCCATCTTGATCATCCCCTTCGGATAGGCGCCATTTCGTTGCGTATGCGCGTTTGGCTTGTAACCCTATCTTAACGCTTTCATGAGAGCGCTTCCTTGAATTTATCGACCGGAATCTGTAATTTTTTGTTCAACAAAAAAGCTACCTCAATCGCCAGCCGGCGATTGAGGCAGCTCCTAAGCAAGAATGCCGGTCTGCGCTGCGTAAGTTGTATATTCGGTTAGCGCGTTTGTTTGCGGTACTCGCTAGGCGACATGCGGTACAGCATCCGAAAGACGTTCGTGAAATAATTCGGGTCCTCGTACCCGACGTCCGCCGCGATCTCGAACACCTTCCTATCGGTATTCGCCAGCAGCAGAGCCGCCTTGTCGATTCGCGCTTTCGTCAAGTACGCGCTGTAGTTCTCGCCGGTCTCTTTCTTGAACAATTTGCTCAGATAGGCGGGACTTAGATGGAATCGTTCCGCGATCTCGTTCAAGGTGCAGGACTCCGCGTAATGCCGCTCCAAGTAGTCCCGGATACGCGCAATCACATTGTGGTTGTGCTGCTCTCTCCATTGTCCGGCCAATTGCAGAAATCGGCGCGCGGAAGCTTCTGCCCAGTCGGACGTCTCCTTCACGGTGCGCGCACGCTGCAGCTGGCCGATCCGATCGCCGAATAACCGTTCGTCTTCGGAGGATTGAAAGGTCTGGGAAGCCGCCGTTCTCAAGGCGATCGCCAGCGCCAGCGCCGCAAGCTTGGCCTCCCCCAATTGCAGCCCGGCGATGCGGTCGACCATCTCGCCAAGCGCTTGCCGCAACCGTTCCGGATCACCCGAAGCGAGCGCCATGGTCAGGACGAGCTGACATTCCTTTACTTTGGCATCGCATGAACCGGCTGGACTTCCGAATCGCGCGAGAGAACTTGCCGTACCTAAGCGGGCGCGTTCGATCTGGCCGTCCTCGTACGAACGCTCATAGCGGTCTGGCAAATCCGCCAGTCGTCCGATTTGGCCCCCTTCCACCAGCGTGACCGACAGTCCGAGATAATGGCGTATGCTGGCAGATGCGGCTTGCCGCCACTGGGCTTGATCGCCCTTCCCGTGTATGAGCGCGAAGCGGTCGAACGCCAACTGAACGATTCTTCCATTCCCGTCTCTGCCTACATGCTCGGCGAGTATGTTCGCGACCGCGAATTGAAGCAGACCGAGATTCTCGGGCCGGTACGGCTTCTCTTCCGGAAAATAATCGTCCACGTAGGCAAACGTAATGTCGCGGCCCTTCGCCCACGATTGCGCGTTCGTCTCTGGCCCGTAATAGGGCAGACGCAGGAGGGCGGCGCGCAGGTGAGCTTCTTCCCTGCTTCGTATCTCCGCTTGAAGCTGCTCGCGCCTAAGCAGCTTGGCTTGGTACGCGCGATGAGCCTTATCCAGCACCCCCAGCAGCGTCGCTTCATTGCAGGGCTTCAGCAGAAAGTCGATCGCGCCGAATCGGACGGCCGCCTGCGCATACGCGAAATCCTCGTAGCCCGTCAAGATGATCAGATCCGATTCCAATTCCATCTCCCGTACCCGCTCGGCGAACGCGATCCCGTCCATCCCCGGCATTCGAATATCGGTCAAGATCAAATCCGGCGTCTGCTCCGCGATTAACGCAAGCGCCTCTTCTCCGTTCTCGGCTTCTCCGACGACGGTCCAACCCGTGGCATTCTCGTCGATCATCTTGCGCAGCCCTTTGCGAAAAAAGGCTTGATCCTCCACCAGCAGCAGCTTCCCTCTCATGCGCCCTCCTCTAAGCCGCGCGCCGGCTCCCGATACGGCAGCAGCAGCCGAATCGTTGTTCCCTCGCCGGGCATGCTCGTCATCCGAAGTCCGTATGGCGCGCCATATAGAAGATCGATGCGTCTCATGACGTTTCGAACGCCAAGGGACGGTCTCTCCTTCGCTTCCGTTTCTTCCTCCATCACTTGCTTGATCCTCTCCGGTTCCATGCCGGCGCCGTTGTCGGCGATTTCGATCCATAGATCGTCGCGATCCCGGTAAGCGCGGATTAGCAACTGCTTCGATTCGGATCGTCCTTTGAAAGCATGAACGAACGCATTCTCGATCAGGGGCTGTAAAATAAACCTTGGCGTCAGGCAACGTTCGGCTTCCGGATCGATTTCGATGCGCGCCTCGAAGTCATTCTCCAGGAAAGCCGATTGAATCGCGAGGTAGTTGCGGATTTGACGCGCTTCTTCCCGGAGCGTCGTCTCCTTCCATACGCGGGCCAGCGAGTACTTCAGCAATTCCGACAACGAGGAGACCAACTCGGCCGTCTCCAGGTCATGCTGCAGATACAGCTTCCAGTAGAGTCCATTCAGCGTGTTGTACAAGAAATGCGGATTCACTTGCGCTTGCAGCGCTTTCAATTCGGCCTCCCGTTCGCTGATCTGCCTGAGATAGACTTCTTTAATCAATCCCTCCACATTCGCGGCCATCGCATTGAAGCTCTCGGCGATATAGCCGAGCTCATCGCTTGAGCGAATTTGAATCCGAATGTCGAATCGTCCTGCTCGTATCCCCCTCATCCCTTGCACGAGCTCCTTCATCGGCCGCAGCAGCCGATTGCTGAGCAGCATGATCAACAGTCCGCTAAGCACAATGCTAATCAGTCCCGTTAACACGTGGACATTGAAGATTCGCCTGCTCGTCGACAGGAAGTCAGACATGGAGACGCGGCTGACCAGCGTGAAGGAGAGCTGCGGGGAGAAGTTACGGGTAAAATACACGGCTTCCCTCCCTTCTTGCTCGATTCGGCTCGCCGGTCCCGTTAACCAGCTGCTGTCCGCGCTAGTTCCGCTTTCAACGTTCTCGCTCGAATAGAGAATTCGGTTGTACTGGTCGAACAATTGAACCGAGCCTTCGCCGTCCGCCGTCATCTCCCGGAACGACCGGGAGACGAATTCTTCGTCAATGACCATCACGAGCATGCCGTACATCCCCAGCTGCTTGTTGCGCATCCAGCGGGAGGCGATGATGACGTCCCGGGTTCCGCTCCGTTCGATTCGGCTCGGCAGCGCTTCGTTCATCCACACCAGCTGACCGCTCGATTGCTCGACCTTCGCCAGAATTTGCGCGAATAGATCGGCGCCGATCGGTTCGGCGGACTCTTTCATCAGCCCATGATAGTAGTTGGTCCCGTTCATGTCGTACAAATAGAGCGATTGAAGCTGCGGCGCATCGATCTTCACCTGCTGAAGTTCCTCGATGATGCTCTCCTGCAGCTCATAACGGTCGTACAACGATTCGATCTGGTTCGTCGCAAGCCCCGTTACCGCTTTCTCGACCGTCGGGTTGAAGACGATCGCGTTGGAGATCCGGTACAGCTCTTGCATCCGGAACTCCAGCTGCGTCATGGCTTGCTCGCTCGCCTTCCGGTACTGCTCGCTCACTTCTTCTTCGAACAGCCCCATATAGATGCGGTAGGTTGCGATGCCCGCGATGCAGAACGTCAAGACGACGATAACGGAAATACCGGCCAACAGCTTCGTTCGGAACCCGGTTGCGCGCAGTCTCGACAGCATGGCCATGTCACCAGTCTCCCTCTCCAATCTCAATTCTCAGATTTCTGGTCGAAACCCGGAAGCGGGTCCTCCCGCCGAAGTGGTATCCCCCTCGTAGAAATCGCCCTGAATGCGGATATGTTCGAAAGGCAGCGTCGGATTGGCCATTCGCCACAACATTCGGTCGGCGGCGCGATACCCGGTCTCGCGGATCGGAAGAATCGGCCGGGTACATGAAGCCAGTTCACCGGATGGTTCATTCAGAAACCCGACCAATGACATATCCTCGGGCACTCGCAGACCCAGCTCTCCGCACAACTCGTACACGACCGCAACTTCGTTGTCCACGCCGCAAATAACGGCGCTCGGCGCAACGCGGAGCAAGAGCTCCTTCAGCTCGGCGCGCCACTGCTTACGAGCGTCCCGTTCACGAATCGAATGCTCGGCGGGGTCGACGGCAAGACCATTCAGGTTCATGGCATGACAATAAGCTTGCCACCGCAAAATGAACCCCCGCTGTAAATGTATATCGCCCACATACATAATCCGTTCATGACCTAGCTTGCGTAAATAGGCGACCGCTTGAAACGCCGCTTCATAGACATCCCAGATCACGCTGTCGATTTTGACGCCCGGAGGCGGAAAGTTCAGCAGAATCTTCGGCCGGTTCAATCCGAACAGAGCGGTCTCCCAGGCGGCGGGCACAATGCTCGGCGCGATGAAAATGCCGTCCGCGTAAGCCATTCCGCTATCTTCGATCCAGGCGGCCATCTGTCCCTGGTTGTTCTTTGGCGGAAGCATGAGCAGCTCGATCTGATGGCCGAACGCATCGAAACGATCCTGCAGCCCCTGAAGCAGCAGCCGGTTGTAGGCCACGGATTCAGCGGTCTGAACCAATAGGAAGCGCAGCCGCTCCGCCGGATAAGGCGCGATGCGCTCCAGTCTCAAGCTGCGGATCTGATCCCGCGTATAGTACCCCAGCTTCTCGGCCGTCCGAACGATGAACTGCCTCGTCGCTTCGGACATGCCGGGCTTCCCTTTTAACGCTTTGGACACGGTCTGGACGGTCAAACCGGTCTCGTCGGCTATCGATTTCAGCGTAACCGGCTTGCGGACGGGCATCGCGGGATCACCTCAATATATTGAATGGATGCAAAGTTTATCCAATTCAATCATAGCACCGCGCTCTTTTGGATTAAACCAAAATTAAACTAGTTCCCGTTTGTCAGCGTTCTATAATGAAATCAATCGCAATCGAAGGAGGAAGATCGGCATGAAGAAGACGAACGAACGCCGCGTCATGATTCCCTCGCACAGCCTGCCTGTCCGCCATACCCCGGACGTCGTCGTCGTGGGCGGCGGTCCGTCTGGCGTCGCGGCGGCCATTGCGGCTGCCCGTAGCGGCGCGGATACGCTGTTAATCGAGCAACGAGGCTATCTGGGCGGGATGGGAACAGCCGCGCTCGTACCTGCTTTTTGCCCCTATACGGACGGCGAGAAGCCGGTCATAAGGGGGATCGGACTCGAGCTCCTCGAGAAGATGAAGCAGGCAGCGGGCGAAGATTACATGCAGCGGTACAAGGACCTGCTGGATTGGGTGCCAATCGATGTGGAGACGTTGAAGCGCGTCTACGATGCCGAAGTCTTGTCGAGCGGGGCTAAGGTGTTGTTCTACACGATGGCGGATCAGGTGCTGCTGGACGGAGACCGGATCAGCGGTCTTGTCGTCGGCAACAAATCCGGCCGAGCCGTTATTCAAGCCGATCATTACATCGATGCCACGGGAGACGCGGACTTGGCCGCGCTCGCCGGCGTCCCCTTCCAATCCGGGGGCGAACAAGGAGAATTGCAGCCGGGCACGATGTGCTTCGTCGTCGCCGGGGCGGATCGCATCCGATTCGAGCAGCACCTTCGAGCAACGGGCGAGCATCCGCAGCTCGATCGAACCGTGAGCAAAGCGCAGGAGAAAGGCGATCTGCCCGAGGGGCGCAAACGGATATCCGGGATGGCCTGGATTACCGATTCCGTCGTCGGGTTCAACTTCGGCCATATCTTCGGCATCGACGGCACGAAGGCCGAGGATTTGACCCGCGCCGCAATAGAAGGAAGACGGCTCATCGAGACCCAAATCCGGTTTTTAAGCCGCTACGTGCCCGGCTTCGAAGCGATTCATCTCGTTCATTCCGGCGATCAAATCGGCATCCGCGAAACAAGACGGATCCAAGGCGACTATACGCTCGTCGTCGAAGATTTTCTCTCGATGCGGACGTTCGAAGACGATATTGCCCGCAACGCTTATTTCATCGACATCCACCTCGCGAATGTCGGCGGGACGATGACGATCAAACATCTGCCTAAGGGCAAATCGCACGGCGTGCCCTACCGGTGCATGCTTCCGCAGGGCAAATCGAACCTGATCGTCGCGGGCCGATCCGTCTCGTCCGACCGCCCCGTGCAAGGTTCGCTTCGCGTCATGCCCAACTGTTTCGCCATGGGCCAGGCTGCCGGCGTGTCCGCGGCTATGGCCAGCTCGGCCGGCATCGGTTTCCGCGAGGTTTCGATTCCGGATTTGCAGCGCAAGCTGATCGAACAAGGAGCTTGGCTCGGCGAACGGCCGGGCATAGCGGATGCCGAACTGAACGTTTCCACCGCGAACATCAACTTCGAAACAGAATACAATTAACGAAGCGTAGCGTCATACACAGCGAACCGAGCTGCCCCAACAGAAAAAAGCGCTTAACATCGACATCTCCCATGTCATGTTAAGCGCTTCTCATATCTGCGTATAGGAACGTTTTACTTCCCGTACTTCGCCGTGCGCGCGTCTTGAATAACGCCCTTCCAGTTCAAGCCGAAGGCAAAGTCGTACGCGTTGCCTTCGCTATCCACGTGGACCGCCATGTCGTGCGGCACGTCTTCGAACTGCTTCTCCACCGTCTCCATATCCTTCGGCATCTGCATCGGCAGCAGGCCGGAAGGCTCGGATTTGCCGGACATCAAATCCATCAGCGCCTGATCCTGCACGCCGAAGTTCACGAGGATCGCATCGGCCGCGCCTTCGAATTCCTTCATGACGAGCGGATTATCGGTGAGCACCGAGACGATGACAGGCTTGCCGTTCATCGCTTTTTGCGTGTCCAGTACACTCTCCAGATCCTTGATGTTGCTGGCTGTCACGGACTTGCCTTTGTATGAGCGGTTCGTGAATTTCTCCAACGGATCGCCGCCGGCGATGCTCGTCTCGCGTGCTTGGTCCGCTTTGTACGTGCCGTACTGCAGGCTGATCGGCACGTAGCCGTTGCCGCCGGCAGCCAGATCCGCCTTGCTGTAGCCGACGCCGGTATCCGGATTCGTGATGATGACGAGGCCGTAATCCGCTTCCGCCGGGTTATCCGTCACGTTGAAATATTTGCGGACGACGTCCAGATTCACCGGATAATCCGTCTTGGCCGGCGTCACGTTATTAAACCAGCCTACGGTCTCCGGATAGAACTTCTTCGGAATGTACACCGTCGATTTGGCTTTCAGCGGCAGCACGTTGTCCTTGTTCTTCAGCATGACGACCGATTTCAGCTGCGCCTCGTAGCCTGCTGTCATATAGTCGGGATTGCCGACGACCTCTACCGTGTTCTCTATGTTCACGTAGGCATTCTCGAACAAGCCGGTGCGGAAAATGTTCTTCAGCAGACGCACGGCCGACTGTTCGAACCGCTTGCGCATGAATGCTTCGCCGTGCTCCTTCACGCCGATGGCGTACGCCTCGATGATCGGCCCAGCCTCGTTATTGCCGCCGAACTGGTCCACGCCGGCCATGATGACCTTGTAGTGGCGCTCGGCTTCCGACAGCTGCTCCACCCCGAACGGTCTGCCGGAGAACGTGTCCGGCGTCGGTCCGGAATCCTTGGTGATGCCCCAGTCCGTCGTGACGACGCCGTCGTAGCCGTATTTGGTCCGCAGCAGTTCAGTGATCAAATATTCGTTGTACGAATTGCCGACGTTCTCCTCGTTAACCGTATCCTGGTTGTACGAGACCGTGTAGTACGGCATGACCGCGGACGCCATGCCCGTCTTGCCTTCGAGCTTGAAGGCGCCGTTCACGAACGGCAGCAGATGTTCCGCGAAATTGTCGCCCGGATAGACCGCATATTTGCCATAAGAGAAGTGAGCATCTCGCCCGCCCTCGCCAGAGCCGCCGCCAGGCCAATGCTTGACCATGGCGTTCACGCTGCCGTATCCCCAACCACCCTCGATTTCATCGCGGCCCGTAGAAGTCTGGAATCCGTCTACGTAAGCGCGGGCCATGTCGGTCGCCAGCAGCGAGTCTTCGCCGAAGGTGCCGTTGAACCGGCTCCAGCGCGGATCGGTCGCCATGTCGATCTGCGGCGACAAGGCGGTGGTGATGCCGAGCGCGCGGTATTCTTTGGCCGCGATTTCGCCGAATTGCTCGGTCAGTTCGGGGTCGAATGTCGCGGCAAGGCCGAGCGTCTCGGGCCACATCGAAATTTTGCCGCCCGCTCCTGCATTATACTCCGTGCTAGGAACCGTGGTATGCCGCGGGTCGGAGCTGTTGTTGGCCGGAATGCCCAAGCCTTCGCCTTCGACGAGCGCCTGCACGTTGTTGTTCCAGCGCGCCGCCACCTCGGGACTCTCGACCGTGGTGATCAGCACATGGCGCAAGTTATCTTGAATGAGGAACTTCTTCTGATCGTCCGTCAAGTCCGAGGATTTCGCGCCGCCTTCGGCCAACGTCTTGCCGTTGTACTTGGCCGTCGCGCTGCCCGGGATCGATTGATGCGCGCTGTACAGCATGAGGCCCGCGATTTGCTCCACCGTCATCTGGGAGGCGAGATTAACAGCGCGCTTGTCCGCTTCCAAGCGCCAATCCTCGTAACCATCCAATTCCCCGTTCCGGTTCATATCCTTGAACGCATGCCCGTCCGCCTGGATGACGCCGACGCCGGACGCGGAGGAATAGCCTAACGTCGTGCCGCCTTTATTAATCACGCGATGAATGCCGCTGCCATCCGCTGCGGTCTCCAGCCACTTCGCTCCGTACCCGGCGACGAGCTTGTCGAGGAGCGCGAGCACTTCGGCGCGCGTCAGCGTATGATTCGCGCTTGCCGCGGCCAGCGTCGGCATGCCGTTCATCCGCGCCGTCACGTCCGTCGTCGCGATGCCGAACGCCTTGGCCAGCATCGCGACCGCGGCCTGCTTATTCAGACCTTCTTTCGGCTTCGCGCCTTGACCCGAATCCTCGATATACCCCGCTTCCTTCGCCTTCAGCATGTCGCTCGCATACCAAGCGCCCGGCGCCACGTCCGCGAAGTTGACGCTCGCTTTCTTCTCGAAGCCGAGCACGCGGTTGACCACGGCCGCGAACTCCGCGCGGCTCATCGGCTTATCCGGTCCGAAGGTGCCGTCCGACAAGCCCGCGACGACGCCGCGCGCCATCCATGTCTCGATGCTGGCGGAAGCCCAGTGCCCGCTAACGTCGGAGAAGTTTCGCGCGCCTTCCCCGAAGACGGTAGGACTGAGCGACGATAGCGCGAGTCCCAAAGACAGCGTGATGCCGGTCATGCGTCGAATTCTTGTTTTCATAGGTGGTGCCTCCCTCGTGATCTGCTCTTATGTATCCGCTTTCAGTATAAGAGCGGCGCCACCGGCCCAACTATGACATTCCGGACCTGTTTTTGTTGCGATTCCGACTTCCTGTTCTTAAGGTAACGCTTACCATTCCTATTGAAATCGGTATCCGATACAATGGGTGAAAGCGTTCATAAGGTGGTTCGCAAGCATGCCAAGGTTAAACAAACTCGCGTTTCGCTCGCTGCGGTTTCAGCTCGTCGCCGGGGTTCTGCTCGTCACCCTGCCCCTCATTGCGCTGCTGATCGCGAGCAATCACTACTCGATACAGGTCGTCCGGGGCCAAATCGCGCAGTCGAGCCAGAACACGGTCTCGCTCTACATGAATCAGATCGACAATACGCTGGAGGAAACCGGCAACTACCTCTATACATTGGCGGCCCAAGAGACGAGCCTCATGTATCTGAAGCTGTGGGAAGGAAATTATCATCAGGTCTATAATCAGGCGAAGATCGAGATGTACAACAAGCTGTCGGACGAGATCGCGACGCAGAAACAAGTGGACACGCTCTTCATCTACTCTTCGGCCAACGACGACCTCATCCAAACGACGACAGGGCGATCGACGATCGAGGAACGGCGGCAGATTACCGAGGAAGTCAAACGGCAGCTGCGCGCGCAAAGAGCTCCCGGAAGCGCGGGCATCGACAAGTGGTCGGTGCTGGAAGCAAGCGGCGATCATTACCTCTGTCTCATCGTCCGAACCGGCACCGTATATGTCGGCGCGTTGATGCATGCCGACAGCTTGCGGTTTCCGTTCCATCTGGTCGACCTCGGCACGGACGGCAAAGTCGTCTTGACGGATTCGCGGAATCGTCCGCTATCCGACGCGGAATTTTTCGCCGCTGATCCGAAGCTGCAGCTCGCGTTCGACAAGACCGGCTACGACTTGACCGGCCAGGATGACCGTTATCTGCTGGTCGGCGAGACGTCCGGCGAAGGAAGCTTTCATGTCGTCGCCTTAATTCCGAACGAAGCGATACTGGAGAAGCTGCCCTTCTTGCAGCGGATATTCTCCGGCATCTCGATCGGCGCGATCGCGCTTGTCCTCCTCTTCCTCACCTTCATGCGGAAGGTCATTCTGGCGCCGGTCAAAAATCTCGTGCTGGCGATGCGCAAAGTATCCGGCGGTCATCTCGACGCGAGGCTGGCGGAGCATTCCGCCACGTACGAGATGGAGCTCATGAACAAAACCTACAACAACATGGTCGGACAGATCCAGGCGCTTAAGATCAGCGTATATGAGGAGCAGTTGAATGTTCAGCGGGCGGAGCTCAAGCAGCTGCAGCTCCAGGTCAATCCGCATTTTTTCTTGAATTCCTTGAACATTATTTACAATCTGGCCAGCGTGAAGGATTTCGCGCTCATCAAAGAGATGTCGCTCTGTCTGGTCAAATATTTCCGTTACACGTTCCGAAGCGCCATGGCGCTTGTGGAGCTCCGGGAAGAGATCGCCCATATTCGCAACTACTTGAACATCCAGGCGCTTCGCTTCCCGGACCAGCTTACGTACCGCATCGACGTCGACGAATCGTGCGCGCGCCAGCCCATTCCGCTGCTCATGATTCAGCCTTTCGTCGAAAACGCGGTGAAGCATGCGTTCGTGATGGACAAGCCGCTCGATATCGCCATCGAGGTCCGTTCGGAGGCCGACGCCATGCTGAACATCGTCATTCAAGACAACGGCCGCGGGTTCCCGCCCGACGTGCTGGCCAAACTCCAAGCGAAGCATTCGCTGAGCAACGAACAAGGCGAACATATCGGCATCTGGAACGTGCAGCATCGTCTGCAGCTCATGTTCCAGGACCGGAGATCGGGCATCCGCTTCTCCAACATTCCCGACCGCGGGGCGCGCATCGAGTTATGGCTGCCGCGGGTCGAAGCGTAACAGAAGGAGCATGCAATTATGATTCAAATTCTAATCGTCGACGATGAAATCCATGCGGTCCGCGGACTCGAAGCGGATGTGAATTGGGACAAACTTGCGGTCTCCTCGGTTCACAAGGCCTATAACGCCCGTCAGGCGCAGGAGGTGCTGAACAGCCATTCGATCGACATCGTGATCTGCGATATCGAGATGCCGGAAGTCAGCGGCCTGCAGCTGATGACCTGGGTCAAGGCGCATTACCCGGCGGTCGAGTCGATCTTCCTGACCTGCCACTCGGAGTTCCACTACGCCAAGGAAGCGATCCATCTCGGAAGTCTGGAATACTTGCTCAAGCCGGCGCCCGTCGACGAGCTGGAACGCGCGATCGGCAAGGCGGCCGAGAGCGTGCGGCGCAACCGGCGGCAGCGCGAATTTCAAGCGACGTACGAAAAATATGCCGAGCTGTGGTCCAGCCATCAACCCCTGCTGGTTGAACGCTTCTGGTCGGATTTGCTCCATCAGCGAATCCCTTCGAGCGCCGAAGCGGTAAGCAAAGCCGCCCTGCAGCTAACCCTGCCCTTCGAGAAGGACGATCGATTCCTGCCCGTCTACATTCAAGTGGATCGCTGGCATCGGGAGTGGTCGTCCCGGGAAGCGAGCATTATGGAATACGCGCTGCAGAACGCTGCCGCGGAGACGATCGCGGGCGACGGCCGGCAGGGACATGCCGTGCGGCTTAATCAAGGCGGCTTCGTCGCGATGCTTCGCCTCCCCGCTTCCGTCGAGCCGGACCACGAACGCTTGGCGGAAGCATGCCGGACCTTTATCGCCTCCTGCGAACGCTACTTCTATTGCGATTTGTCCTGTTACATCGGAACGCCGGCCGCTTTGGAGGCCGCGACGGATGTGATGCTGGCGTTGCTCGATTGCGCGAACAACCACGTGGCCCTGCACAAGCAGGTTATTTTTCTAGATCAGCCGGAGCCGCCCGCCTCTTCCGCGTCGTTGCCCGAGATGACGAGACTTCGGGAGCTGCTGGAAGCCGGCCAGAAAGACCTGCTGCACGCCGAGCTGCGCCGATACTTGACCGCAATGCGGAC
This sequence comes from Paenibacillus methanolicus, assembly GCF_008124765.1. Lineage (GTDB taxonomy): Bacteria > Bacillota > Bacilli > Paenibacillales > Paenibacillaceae > Paenibacillus_Z > Paenibacillus_Z methanolicus. Next base: position 211,884 of record NZ_VNHS01000003.1, read on the forward strand.
CCCGTCCGTGCCGGCAAGTTTCCTCCACCGGTTCTTCCACGACTTCCTTCAGGCGGTCTATTATACATTGCAGCTGAACGGCTTGCAGGCGCATCTGATTTTCGCCGAGCCCGCGTTTGCGAAACTGGCCGCTTCCGCCACGCGGTCGCTTTATCATTTGGAGGAATGGGCTGGCTACGTTATTCGCCGCGCGTTCGAACATATGCAGGCCGCGGAGGAAGCGCCGTCGGTCGTGGACCGGGCGAAGCGGTATATCGCCGACCATCTGGACCAGAATCTGACTCGGGAGCTGATCGCCAATCACGTCTATCTGAATCCAGACTATCTGGCCCGCCTCTTCAAGAGAGAGACCGGGCTGTCGATCACGGATTACTTGACGGAAGCGCGCATGGGGCTCGCCCGGAAGCTGCTCGTACAGACCGAGCTTCCCGTCAGCACCATCGCCGAGCGAACCGGGATCCCGAATTTCTCGTATTTCTCGAAGCAGTTCAAGCGCAACGCCCAGATGAGTCCGCTGGAATACCGCCAGCTCGGACGCAACGGTTATCGAAAGGAGTGAACCCGCTTGAACGTCGTTATGAACCGGGCGCTAAAACTCGTTCTGCTGACAGGCGTGGCCGCCCTTGCGCTGGCCGGATGCCTGAACGGCCATTCCCTGCCGATCGCGAAGAAGGAAGCCGTCAGCCCGGATGCCGCCGCAATTCCGGAGCTATCGCTAGTCTTCAGCCAAATGCAGCGCAGCGCCGATCTTCTGGACGTCCAGGAGCAGATGAACCGGATTCTCGTCGATAAAATCGGCGCGAAAGTGAAGCTCGTCCCCATCCCGTCCGACGATTACAGCCAACAGCTGAACCTGATGATGCTGAAGAAGGAACCGCTCGATCTGTTCGTCTCGATCAACGCCCGGGAATTCAAGAATATGATCGTCAATGAACATATTCGCCCGCTCCGCGACTTGGTGGAACGATACGGACCGGATATTAAGCAGACGATCGGCGACTCGATGCTGGACAGCCTGACGATCGGCTCCGATCTGTACGCCATTCCGAGCATCCGGGATTGGGCTTCGAGCCACGGCTTCATGATTCGGAAGGATGTGGCGGAGAAATACGGCATCTCCCCCGCCTCTATTCGAACGATTGACGATGTGGAGCAGATGCTTGCGATCATTAAAGCGCAGGAGTCCGACTTGACGCCGATCGCCTCTTTCAACACCCAGTCGATCTATACGGGGCTGAGCAGCGGCGCCTATGACGCGATGGAGGATCGGCTGGGCATCCTGCCGGATTTCGACCATAATTTGAAACTCGTGAATCTGTATGAAACCGAGCAGTATGCGAAGGATCTTCGGCGGATACGCCGCTGGTACTTGAAGGGATATATCGGAGAGGATGCCGCCGTCAGCGAAGATACCGGCAGAGAGCTGGTTCGCGCGGGGGTGGCGTTCGCGTATTTCTCCTCGCTGAAGCCCGGCGTGGAGGAGCAGGAATCCCGGCTCACCGGCAGACCGATGCTCGCCGTGCAGCTAACGGATGCTACGATGACGACGAGCACGATCAAGCTGTTCGGCATGAGCATGGCGGCGCGCACGCCGCACCCGAAGAAGGCGATGGAGCTGCTGAATTTGCTGTACGCCGACCGCGACCTATTGAATCTGCTTAATTACGGGATCGAAGGCAAGCATTATGTGAAGACGTCGGACCAGACCATTACGTACCCGCCGGGGATCGACGCGTCGAATGTCGGCTATTCGTTCAACAATTACGAGGCGGGCAACCAATTTATCTCGTATACCTGGGACTCCGATAGTCCCGAGCTATGGGAGCGGACGGTTCAATTTAACCAATCCGCCCGCCGATCGCGCGCGCTCGGGTTCTCGTTCAATCCCGAACCGGTCAAGAACGAATTATCCGCCATCGAGGCGGTCCTGAGGAAATACGTCTCCGGCTTGGAGACGGGCACGCTGGATCCGGATGCGACGCTGCCCGAGTTCCGTGACGCGCTGCGGATTGCCGGCATCGACCGGGTCATCGCCGAGAAGCAGAAGCAATTGGATACATGGGCAGGGCGAACCGGATAATTACCGGTTCGCCCTGTTTGGCATGCGATGAAGATGTGCTGCGTAATAACAAAGCAATAATGGCTATTCCACGCCATCGCGGCCTGACGGACGAGGAAGCGCCAATCCAACCGCCGCTGCCATTGTCCACCCTTGTAATAATCGGTATAATTAACTTACGAAAAGAAAGCAGGTGACGCGATGTTTTATTGGCTTAGTATTTCTTTAACGGCTGTTGACCTTATCTCGAAGTTGTTCGTTCGCTATCATATGGACGTCGGCGACACGAAGGTTTTTCGCGAAGGCCTCCTGCATTTCACCTACTACCAGAACTCCGGCGCGGCAGGCAGCTCGTTCCAAGGATACGGCCGTCTGTTCGGCGTCATCGCGGTGCTCTTCATTGCGTTCGTCGTTATCTACCGGAAGCGAAGATCGGACGAATCCGGCTTGCGTCTGCAAGATGCCGGCTTCGCCTTCCTCGTCGCCGGCGCCGCGGGCAATGGCATCGAGCGCCTCCTCCAAGGGAAGGTAACGGACTTCCTGCAATTCAGCCCGGACGGCGGCATCCTGAATATAGCCGATCTCTTCATCAACGTCGGCGTCGTGATTCTTATCGGCCAGCTCCTTTACGAGTCGATCCGGGCGAGAGTCCGGTCAACCTAGCCTGCTTCGGGATGCGTCTTTCGCAACTAGCGCATGGGCGCGAAGCCGCTCACCGCGGACAAAATGTCCTCCGTGCGCGCCAGCACGTCGTCGGATAGGGACAACTCGATCGCTTTCAAGTTCTCTTCGATCTGGGCGGGACGGCTGGAGCCGATAATCGCCGAACTAACTTGCGGCTGGCGCAGCACCCAGGCCAGCGCGAATTGCGACAGCGTATAGCCCAGCTCCCCGGCCAGTTCGGCCAGCTTCGCGGTGCAGGCGAGCACATCCTCGCGCAAGTAACTGTTGATGACGAAATTGGTCTGGTCGTTGGCGGCCCTGCTGTCCCGCGGAATGGCTTGCCCCGGTTTGTACTTGCCGGTCAGGACGCCTTGCGCCAGCGGCGAGAAGACGACCAGTCCCATCCCTGCCGATTCGCATTGCCGGATGACGTCTTCCCGCTCGATATAGCGCTCGAACATATTGTAGATCGGCTGATTCGAGATCAACGGACGCAGATTCAAGCTTTTGCCGATCGAAGCCGCTTCCGCGATTTGCCCGGCCGACCACTCGCTTACGCCCGCATACAGAATTTTGCCCTGCGCCGTTAGATCGTCGAGCGCGCGCAGCGTCTCGTCGATGGGCGCGTCCGGATCGAAGCGGTGACATTGGAACAAGTCGATGTAATCCGTACCGAGGCGCTTGAGACTCGCTTCGCATTGTTCCATAATATGTTTGCGCGACAAGCCGCGGTCGTTCGGTCCCGGGCCTTGAGGGAAGAACAGCTTCGTGGCCAGCACATAACTGCTGCGCGGGTATGCGTTCAATCCGCGGCCGAGCACTTCCTCCGCGCCGGGATAAGAGTTCGACGTGTCGAAGAAGTTGATCCCCAGCTCGTAAGCTCGCCGAATGCAGTCATGCGCCGTTTCCTCCGCCGTCGCGGAACCGTACGTCAACCAGCTCCCCAGCCCGATTTCGCTCACCTTAAGTCCGCTTCTCCCTAATCTTCTGTATTTCAATTCACTCACTCCTTGTCGCGTTATAGTTGACGTCTCTATCATAAAAGTTAAACTTAACTTTAAGTCAAGAGGGCTGATTGGTTTGCGTTCTCAATCCGAAGATTGAGAATGCAGCATTCAGCCACTGCTGATTGGTTTGCGTTCTCAATCCGAAGATTGAGAATGCAGCATTCAGCCACTGCTGATTGGTTTGCGTTCTCAATCCGAAGATTGAGAATGCAGCATTCAGCCACTGCTGATTGGTTTGCGTTCACGGTCGAAAGACCGGGAATGCAGCATTAAGCGATAAAGAGGGCTGATTGGTTTGCGTTCTCAATCCGAAGATTGAGAATGCAGCATTCAGCCACTGCTGATTGGTTTGCGTTCACGGTCGAAAGACCGGGAATGCAGCATTAAGCGATAAAGAGGGCTGATTGGTTCGCGTTCTCAATCCGAAGATTGAGAATGCAGCATTTAGCGAACATGAAGCGAATTGGAGCGGACTATCCATGGATTATTCGATCAAGCAGGTTTCCGAACGGCTGCAGCTGCCGACGTCGACGCTGCGGTATTATGACAAAGAAGGCTTAATGCCTTTACTGAAACGAACGGACTACGGGACGCGCCGCTATTCCGAGCTGGACGTCTGCTGGCTGGAATTGGTGTGCTGTCTCAAGAACAGCGGCATGCCCTTGGAGGATATCAAACGATTCATGATGCTGTGCTTGGAAGGTTCGACGACCTGCGAGCAGCGGAAAGAGGCGCTGGAGCGGCACAAAGCCACTATCCTTCGGCAAATGGAGGTGCTGCATCGCAGCCTAGCCACGATTAATTATAAATTGGACCATTATGATGAAATCGGCATCTTCCACATTGACGGATAGCGAGACTCGTCGCTTATCGCAGGAATGCCAACAAGCACGCCGACATCCGGCGTGCTTGTTGCTTCCCCTATGAACCGCCTCCGCGCGAAGCGGCCAACTTACGCGACCTCCGGCTTCGCCGCTTCCGGGCTCCCCTTGCGTTTCTCCATGCTGATCCAGACCAGCCCGGCCGCCATGAACAGCGCGCCGACGAGCTGCGAGCCCGCGATTCCTTCGTCGAACCAGATATAGCCGGCGAGCATCGCGGACGCGGGTACGACGTAGCGGAAGAAATTCGCCCGCGTCGCGCCGATTTTGTACATGCTCGCGTTCCAGACTACGAAGGCGAACACGGTGCTGACGAGCACGTTGAACAAAATCGCACCGTAACCCGCCGCGCCGAGATCCCCCCATTCGACCTTCCCCCACGACCCGATCGTGAAGGGAAGCATGAACAGGCTCCCGAACAGAATCATCCACGCGCTGACCCGAAGCGCCGAATACTTTTTCATAAGCGGCATGCACACCACGTTATATAGCGCGCCGATGATGCTGACGCCGAGCGCCAGCAAGTTGCCGACCATATTGTCGGACCCCAAGCTCAACCCTTCTTCGCCGCCGAGAATAATCAAACAAACGCCGACCATGGCGACGATGCCCCCGACGATCAGCCGCGACGAGATCCGCTCCCGAATGAACAACGTCCCGAAGACCGCGGCGAATATCGGCCACGGCGCCACGTTCAACAGCGAAGCGTTGGCGAGCGTCGTGTATTTAATCGAATACATGACGCTGATCTCCAGCGTGGTTATGCCGACTAACCCGATGGCCGCAAGCTGCACCGCCGCCTTCATCGGAATGCCGACGCTCCCCTCCGTCAGCTTCAGCAGCAGGAAGAAGAACGGAACCGCCAGCCCGAACCGCAGGAACGTGAACAGAATCGGATCGAACATATCCATCGCATAACGGGATATGCCGAAATTCGCCCCCCATATCGCGGCAACCGCAATAAGCCCCGCATAACTCCACCATTTTTTGTCCATGCCTATCCCGCCCTATCCATTTGTCTATAGCTCTAGCGAACAATGCTTGCAACATCATATCACGTAAACGGGCGCGCACGAGTAAAACATTTGCGAACGTGCATGTAATATTCGAGCACATGCCAAAAAGGCTCGCCGCGGATATGGATGGCGGCAAGCCTTGTCGTTGGCGCTACGCTCTTCTCTTGACCTTCACGCGAATGCCGTTCTTCGGCCGCAGCGTAATCGATGGTTCGGGGATGACCGCATGCCCCGGGTCCAGCTCGAACTCGAATCGCTGCGCGATGGAGGCAAGGATGAGCGATGCCTCCATCATGGCGAAGTTGTTGCCGATGCAGACGCGCGGTCCGGCGCCGAACGGAAAATACACATAAGAAGGCAGATTCTTCTCGTATTCTGGCGACCACCGTTCGGGTGAGAAGCGATCCGGCTCCGGGAAATGCGCGGCATCCCGGTGCATAATCCATTGGCTCATCGCCACCTCGCAGCCCGCCGGCAAACAATAACCGTCGATCCACACATCTTCGATCGGCTCTCTCGAAATAAACCAAGCAGGCGGGTATAACCGCATCGACTCGTTGATAACCGCGCGCGTGTAGCGCAGATTCGCAAGATCGGCCAAGGCGGGGACCCTCCCCTGCAGTTTCTCGTCCAGTTCGGCCGCCAGGCTGCGCGTCGCTTCCTTATGCTGGGCAAGCAAGTAGAACGTCCACGACATCACGTTCGCCGTCGTCTCGTGACCGGCCAGGAACAAGGTCATCACCTCGTCGCGCAGCTGCTTCGGCGTCATCTTGCTGCCGTCGTCGTCTTGGGCCGCGATCAGCATCGAGAGCAGATCGCCCCGGTCCCGTTCTTCCCCGCTCCGCTCCTCGATGATAGCGTAGATCAGGCTGTCCAGCCGATCGACGCTATCCTTCAGCCGCTTACTGCCCGGCAGCGGAATCGACACCGGCAGCGATTCGAGCAGCATGCGGACGACGCTCGTGAATTGCTCCACGTAGCCGCGCAGCACCTGATCGAGCGCATCCCCCACTTGATCGGATCCCTGATAGCGCGGGTCCTTCAAGTCGATGTCGAACAGCGTCTTGGCGACGATCTCCATCGTGACCCGCATCATATCTTTATGGATATCCAGCTCCTGGCCATCCCGCCAGTCCTCGAGCAGACGCCCGGTATAGGCGGTCATCGTGTCCGCATAGCTCTCGATGCGGTGCTTGTGAAAAGCCGGCTGGACCAAGCGCCGCTGCCGAAGCCAGAAGTCCGCCTCGCTTGTAAGCAGGCCGTTGCCGAGCACCATGCTCAAGATCCGGTCGCGATGATACCCTTTGGCGAACAGCCGCTGCGAATTCGTCAGCACGTACTTGATGTCCTCCGGGCGGCTGAGCAAATAAATTTCGCGGTGCTGCTCCAGACGCATGCGTACGACGGGACCGTACTTCTCGGCGCATGTCCGAAAAAATTCATGCGGCTTCGAACCAACCGCGAGCAAATTGCCGACTAGCGGAATTTGCCGAGGTCCGGGAACCTTCTTCATCCTGCCATCTCCTCTCGTTCGCTCGGGCGCCGTCGCGCCCGAACTTCTAACGCCATCATGCCTTCTCTATTGAATTCCCCGACACTCCGGATTATGCCTTGGATCGATCGCTTCCGCCTGCTACGTGAGAGTATGTTGACATTGAAGCTGAGAGTTTTTTCGACGTATCGTTAGTACAGAAGCACGAGGGCGCCAAAGCCGGAAGGCATCGCCTGACGCCAAACTCGTTCTTTGCCAGCCGGATAGCCGAGGTCCATCCTTGTCTATACATTACTAGCAGAAGGAGGAAAATCCAATGAAATTATTGCGCAGTCCTAAATTGTTGGCTACGTTCGCGCTCTTATTCACGATTAGCACCGTATCGGCAGGCGTGTCCAGCGCCTTGCCTCGGCAGCCTCAGACGTCGTCGGTCTACTACCAGTGCTCGGGCATCGGGGAATGCCTGGAATTCGCGTACTGGGGTTATTTCTTGAGGTAGGCTGATTGGTTTGCGTGCGGATAAGAGCACGCAGCATTCAGCCAAGGCTGATTGGTTTGCGTGCGGATAAGAGCACGCAGCATTCAGCCAAGCTGATTGGTTTGCGTGCGGATAAGAGCACGCAGCATTCAGCCAAGGCTGATTGGTTTGCGATCCCAATCCAAAGGCAAGAGGGCCGCTTCCGGTAGTAGAGATCATCTACTGCAGAGGCAGCCCTCTCTTCATTTACGCGCGGATCAGTTCATGGGCCACGCGTTCAAAGCCTTTTTTGAGATAGCGGTAGTAAGTGCTTAGGGAAAGACAAAGACGCGAGGCGACGACTTCGTGCGTCCCGATTCTGTGCATATAGGAGAGTCGGATCGCTTGCGCTTGCAGCCGTTCTTCCTCCGCGCCTTCGCTCATCTTCGCGAGGCATTCCGTTACGGCTTCCCGCACGGCGGAAGCCATGGAACCGTCGAGGAGATTCCTGCGCCGCTTGATCGCCTCCCATTGGTCGAGCGATTGGCGAAGCTTAGGATCGGATTCGAGCGCGTGGGCGTTCATTAGGGCTTTCTTCAGCAGCGATGCGGCTTCTCGGGGCGAAATGGAATCCGGCGGAGCATTCGGCGGCTGGATGGCTAACGGTTCGAAGAGGTTCTTCTCGCGCAAATCGAGCCGATACGCATGCATGGGAGTTCCGTCCGCGCAGCGGGCATCCGCCGATGGAAGACGTCTAAAGCCGAGCGATGCATACAACTCCGCATAATATGGAAGGGAAACGAACGTTAGGATGGATTGACCGGCCAGCTCCTGGAAGAGGCCGCGAAGGAGGAGTCCGAATGCGGAGGGATCGAGATGAGGGAGCGTGCGCTCCACCCAAAAGAGAACGTCTTGGTCTTGCGGCGGAGATGCCGTCCAATAAGCGCGTAATGCGGGGTTGATCTCGAATAACCTTCGGGTCGCCGGCGTTATCGGGACCCATGAATAGTATGCGGCTGGTTGGTCGTCTATCTCGAGCACCGAGCAGTAAGAGGATTCGGCTTCCCATATCGCGCGCAAACCGGACATCTGCTCCGTATCCTCGAGCAAGCGCGGCGTCATGGCGGCGTCCTCCTCCCGATCCAACCTTGCCGTGAAAGTTAGGTCCGCTCCGCTAGCCCGTCGGATCTTCGTCTTCAAGACGCGTTCGTACCGGCCTAGACTGTCGTAACCGCGCAGTAACTCGGGATCGTGCACATAGAGAAGCTCGGCGATCAGCCGTCCTTGCAGAACCATCGGCGCCGCGGCCATTCTAGCCTGAAGGACGGGAAGCGCCCTGCGCCGGTACGCGTCATAGGCGTCGGGCATCCGACTGCGCCAATCCGACCGGATCCACTCCCGTGCGGCATCGGCGACGCGCCAGCCGCCTTCCTCCGACAAATCGACGAACGACAGGCCGCACAACTTGCGGAACGCTTCATCGGACAGACGCTGTCCCGATACTTCCTCCAGCAGCTCCTGATCGAAGCGCCAGAAGAGCGAAGCCGCTTCCAGCAGCCGCCATTCGCAGTGGTCTTGCAAATCGGCCTGCAGTATCCCGCACAAGGATTGGAGCATTCGCCGCTTCACTTCACCTTCCCGAATCGCGTCCGGCCCATGCTGCAGCAAGGCGTCGCTGGCTAGCGTAAGCGCGATCGGCATGCCCTTGGCGAATTGCGCGATGGCATCACGGGATACCCGCTCCCGTATCCCGCGCGCGAACGCATAGCGGTCGACCGCGTGCCGATGCAGCGGCTCGAGCCGAAGGTTGCGAACGAGACCATCCCATCCCGGCGATCGCCGCCACTCCTCCTCAAGCGGATACCGCCCCGTCGTACAGACGCGCACGCGCACGGACAGCATCGGAAGCCAATGGTCGCGCAGCCATGCCCAGATGGATCGGCAGGCGTCGAAGTCATCCAGGAAGATGATCATGCGCTGACGCTCGCCGGCTGCTTCGTTTAAATAATCGGCCAGCATGGCGGCGGCTTCATCCGCTTCGTCCGCGGGAAGCGGACAGCCCTGCTCGATCAGCCTTGCACGCAATTGCGCAAGAAATTGATCGGCCGAACGGCAATCTTCCCCGTTCAATGTCACCGCCGCGATCTCCAAATCGCGCGCCAAGCCTCGGAGCAGACTCGTCTTGCCGATTCCGCTCGGCCCGTGCACGTGCACCAGCCGCCAACACTCATTGTCCGCGGCCAACTCGTCGCGCAGCAGCGCCAGCTCGCGCCCGCGTCCGACGAACAGCTCCTCTTCCTTCCTCTTCAGCAGATCTTGAATGCGAACCATGCCAACCATGATGCGGCCCTCCCCTGTCTGAATCTATAAACTGATAATACCATGCGCCGTCCATGCCCATTGTAACGGGAGTTGTCATCAGATTTGTCATGGCGGCTCATGGCTGCGCCTCATGCCGATGACATGAATAAAAAGGGCTTCGCCCTTTAAAACCCTCGTTTCTCCCTCGCCCCTTCCCCCTCCGCCGAGGGGAACCAAGGGCCCCGGCCCTCTGGACACCCGGAAGGATCGAGACTCGGTGCGCGGCCGTCTTCGATGTGTCCTTTCGAGAGGAGCTCGCTTGTCCTTCGGACAGGCTCTTGTTCGAGCTTCGTTCGTTACGTTTGGCCTTGGGGTGATATCCTGTGGCGATCGCGCGCATGATGTGGCTCCGTGTTGACCTTCGCTTTCGTCCGCTTGCGCGGACACGCTTTAGGTTTTATCCGCAAAAGAGCAGTCTCGCAATTTCCCAAGACAATCACAAAAAGCCCCAACCGGGGCTTCTCGCAGCTGACGACGCTTATTCATATTCGCAGCTGAAATTCGTAAATTCCGCGATGGCGCCTTCGCCGATCGCATAAAGGCCGATGATCACGCCCGTGAACCCTCCCGCCACTTCGGAGGAGAGGTACTTGGTCTGCGCGGAGCCGAGGAGCAGCTCTTCGCCGTTCGCGCGCAGCTTGAACGCATAACGGGTTGGCGTCGCTTCGATGACCAAGGACGCGCGGGATTCCCGCCCGATGCCGATCGCCTTCTCGACGGATTTCAGATCGCCGACATTCAACCGTTCGATAACTTCAAAGCCATTCTGGCCGTGGCGAATCGCGAGATCGTAATGATGGTGCTCGTCCATGTAGATCGTGATGCCCGCTTCACCGCTCGTTATCGAGACGTCGCAGGCGATCCTCGCGCTGAAATCTCTCTGGCGCAGGCCGATGAACGTCGGCGAATCCGGCTGATCCAGCGTTATGTCCGTCCCGGTCAGTTTCAGCGTGCTCGTCCCCAGCTCGTAATGCTCCAGGCGAGGCTGTCGCAGATAGCACCAATCCACGTTCCAGCCCGTATTCTCGAACGTATACTGCTTCTTCTCTTGTTGAACTGCCCCTTCCGGCAAGCGATCGGTCTCGAAGCTCGTCAACGTGGTGCCCTGATGGCCGGCCGTGAACCAGCCATCCGCGCCGAACGTCACCGGCGTCAAGAATACTTCGCGGCCCAGATGATGGTAAGCGATCCATTGCCCGATCTGGCGGAAGCCGAGATGCAGCAGCCACCAGTGCCCGCCGTCGTCTTGAATCAGGTCGCCATGGCCGACGGCTTGAATTTCATAGCCGCCCAAATTCCGGTTGGTCAGCACGGGGTTCTGCGGATACGGTTCGAACGGCCCCGAAGGCGACGTCCCCCGGGCATAGGTAGCCATGTGGCCGAATTCGGTTCCACCCTCGGCGGCCAACAGGTAATACCACCCGTTGATTTTGGACAGATGCGGCGCTTCGAGATAACGTCCGCCCGTCCCCTGCCAGATCGACCGGCTCGGCGTTAGCTTCCGGCCCGTCTCGATCTCGATCCGGCACTGCACGATGCCGCCAATGCCTTGGTCGTCCGTTCCGTTGCTCATGAAATAGACGTCGCCGTCCTCGAAGTACAAGTCCGGGTCGATGCCGCCTTGGTCCACGTAGACCGGATCCGACCATTCGCCGTAAATATCGTCCGTCCACACATAGAAGTTCTGACGCGTCGTGTCGTTGGTGGTCGTCATGTAGAACCGTCCGTCGTAATGACGGATCGTCGGCGCGAAGACGCCGCCCGAGCTGTTTACGCCCTCCAGCTGGATTTGGCTCGATCTGGTCAAGCAATGGCCGATCTGCGTCCAGTTGATCAAATCCTTGCTTTCAAAGAGGGGGACGCCAGGAAAATATTGCATGGAGCTGCACACGAGATAGTACGTATCGTTCACCTTGCACACGCTCGGGTCCGGATAGAAGCCTTTAATGACCGGGTTATGGTAGTTCATCTCTTCACCTCTGTAAGATTAACCGACAATCGTGTAGCGCAACGTGCCGTATGCTACCCATGTTACCCGACTTATCCGGACCGTAACACCACCATAATTAGCAAAGAAATCATGGCTACATTTCGCAATAAGGCCGCCATGCGACGAAAGAAAACCCGTTCGCCGGGCGGGCGAACGGGTTAGACGGCCGGAGCGGAAGCATTCCGGTATTTGTTATAAATGGCTCGACAAAGGTTCAAGTCCTGCAGCACGTCCTCGAAGCTCTCCATGTCGGTGTCGCGTTCGATCGTGATCGCGTCGCACGACGTGTTGTTCATGACCCACTCGGTCAAAGCAAGCACCTTCGGATCGATGCCGCCGACGTGGGAGTCGTACAGCTCGCCGTTCTGCTCGGTATGCCCGGCGACGTGCAGCTGCAGCACGCGGTCTCTCGGAATCGCATTCAGGAACGACAGCGGATCGTAGCCGATCGTCTCCGCGTTCAGGAACAAGTTCGTCACGTCGAGCAGCAGGCCGCAATCGGCTTTCTCGAGGACGCGACGGATGAATTCGCCCTCGGTATACACGCTGCCCGGCCATACGAACGAATGCGTCACGTTCTCGAGCAATATCGGCCGGCCCAACGTTTGCTTCAGCGCGACGATATGGCCGACGACGACGTCGATTGCTTCGTCCGTGTACGGCAAGGCGATGAAGTTGTCGATCTCCATATCGCCGGAACGGCTGTACGACAGATGCTCGCTCACCCATGGGGCATCAACGAGGTCCGCCGTCTGCTTGAGCGCCTCGACCCGGTAATCGGCGGGCGCTTCGATCGAGCCGAGCGACAGGTTCAGGCTGTGCACCACGATCGGTACTTGACCGATGAACGGACCGAGCTCCGCCTTCACCGCTTCGAGCGCCCGCTTCTGGCTATATTCGAGAAAATCGACATGCTGGCGAACCAGCTCCTCCTGACCGACGAAATCCAACCGGAAGCCGACGCCGACTCCTTTTACCATCCTTGATCCTCTCCTTTGGTCGATACGATGATATTCATATCCAGCAGCTCGTCGATCATGTCCTGCGGCTCCTTCTCCAGTGCGTAAGCGCGGACGATCCGATCGGCGGCCGCGGCCAGCGCCTCCATCGCGACCGGCTGGCGGCACGAAGACAACAGTTCATAACAGGCTTGGTCGATTTCGTACAAGTCGATTTTGCCGCTGTCCGGACAGCACAGGACGTAGCCGATCTGGCCGTAATGCCGCTCCAACAGCTCGGGGTCGAGACGTTCTTCGATAATAAGCTCCGAGGGGTAAGGGAAAGCGCGGAAGTGAACGTGCGGGGCAACGCAATAACCTGGTTGCTCGGGCAGCGGGGTTGCGGGGGAAGTGGCGCAGGCGTGCATCCATTTCTCGAAGGCGGTAATATCGGCGAACAGACGAGCGCGCGCCGGTTCCGCCTGCGCCGCAGCGAAATCGAGGAACGCGGCGAGCTGGGCGGCCCATTCGTTCTGATGCATGTCGCGCCCTCGCAGAAAATCCCGCGTCAACCGCTTCGTCTGCTCATACGTCAATAGCGATAGCGTGCGCCGCACGAACGGGAGCGCGGATTTGCTCAGCCGCTTGTGGGCGACCGCATACTGGAACGATTCAATGACCCGGCGAGGAAGCTGGCGGGCGGCTTGAAGCTCCTCCTCTTCCAGTCCGAAGCGGTCTCCCGCATCCTCGGGCCGTACGAACAGCTCATCCGACAAATCGGGAGAGATGGTCACCTTCAGCATCATGCGTTGAATTTCTGCCAAAGACATCGGGTTCGATCACCTGGCCTTATGCGATTTTTAAGTGGGGGGTAGTATTGGTGGAGCCTTGCTCGGCGTTCAAGACTGGCAAGGCTCCCGGTTCATGGTTGAAGAGGGATCATGATGCGGGTTATCGAGGGGATAAACGGCTTAGTGGCAGTAGCAGCAGGAGCAGCAGCAGACAACGATCTCGCGTTTGACGCTTTTCACTTTCTTGATCATGATGGCTTCACCTCCTTGGGTAAGGTTGGGGTGGCGCATCGCCTTGCCACAATTCGGATTATAAAGACGATTAGGCGGGCGGGGTAGGATGAACTTTCTTCACCCCTGTCGGGTGGCGAACGCAAGATGAGCGGCTTGAGGATAAGAGCGGTTCATGCCGGGGAAGCGCATAAGGAGGTTAATTCGGGTCGAAGAGCTTTTGCTTGATGCTTTTCCATTGCGTCTTGATCGTGTTCAGCGACTTGTTCAGCTTGCCGGAAATTTGGGTTTTACTCAGCCCCTGCTCCCGTAGGTCGTACAGCTCCCGCTCCGAGGGGGTCAGCGCCATGAGCCGGATTTCCTTGCGGATCAGCGACGCGGCATCGGGATGGATCCCGCTTCGGTTCGCGTGCGCGTCCCGGATCGCCTGGGCGATATCCTTGTAGCTGGATTTGCTGATGAAATTGGCGGCCCCGCTCTGGAACGATTGGAGAATGAGCCCCTTCTCTTCCAGCGACGTGACCATGATGATGCTCGTGACCTTCCCTTCGACGCGCAATATTTCTTTGGCCGCCTCCAGACCGTCCAGCCGGTTGTCCGACAGGTTAATGTCCATCAGCACGACATCCGGTTCGGCGGATCGAAAGCGTTCGAGCGCTTCATCCTTCGTGCCGGCCACGGCCGCCACCTCGATGTCCGGCTCGGCGTTCAAGAATGCGGACAGCCCCTGCTGCCAGATCAGGTCGTCCTCTACCAATAACACACGTATTTTGTTCAACCACAACGCCTACTTTCCGTAAAATAAACATTCCCCAGTATACTGGAATCCGAACGCGCTGAAGAGGCCTAACTGTGGGGGCGGAAAACCGTGACCGAGGTCCTACGTAATACAGCGGCACGAACACGCTTTCAACCTAGATGAACTTTAGTTCAGGTGTCCTATAGGATATTTATCTAGAAAATAAAAAACGAAGCCGCATCCACGCATGGCTTCGTTTACTTTGTTACGCCGCATCAGATCGGCTATTACGTGAAGCAAATTTTACGATACGACCCAAATTGCGATCGAGGATATACAGACCAACTAACCAATAAACAGGTTGCAGCAGCACGAGAACTTCAACGAATTCTATCTCACTGGTTACGTATCGTATGGCTATAATCAAAACAGACGAAAGCATCAGACCGAGGAAATAAGCCACCCAGGTCATGAGGTAGAATCGCGCGACGACAAGAACCATTGGCTGCAGCTCCGAAGCTTGAAATCGAATGGTTAGCGATCGATCCGGCGCAATCCAATTTGCTAACTTACCTGCATATGCAAACAGCGCAAGTCCAATAAAGGAATCAAAGATGCCATCCAGTTCATCCTTGCTCAGCAGCCAAAAAATCGATCCCTGATCACCCATAAATTCACCTAAAATTCCATCCCGCATGCTTCCCAGCGAAATCAGGAAACTCAATAAATCACCAATTCCGATAAACATATAAAAGACGCCATATATTCGTACCAGCACCCGGATCAGCGAGTAATACGTCAAATCTTGTTCCGGTCTATCCATCATGTTGATTGAACTCCCCCCAATATGTCTCCTCCAAGTCTACTTGATTTGCTCTAAAAATACATCATTAGAGAGGGAGAGTGCGTCTGCGAACGAGAACAAAGGTGTAGATCGAATCGGAGACAACGCCCTATACAGTCGACGCCAGCGGCAGTCGAACTCGCAGCTCGCAGCCCCACTCCGCGCTCTGCGAGACTCGAAGCGATCCGCCGACTAGCTGGACGCGTTCGTTCATCGCCGTCAGGCCGAACCCGTAGGCCGAATTGTCGTAGGGCAATCCGTTATTTTGAAGGAGCAGCAGCACGCCGTCCTCCCCGACGGTCAACTCGCAGTTGAACCGCGTTCCGCGCCCGTGGCGCATCCCGTTCGTCAGCCCTTCGAGCAGGGCGTGATAGAGCACCTTGGAGCAACCCGGCGGAAGTTGAGGCAGCGGATCGATGCGGTACTGGATATCAACCTGAGTCGCTTGGGTCGTATTGCGCATCAGCACGATCATGGCGTCGCGCAAATCATACGCGGGCGCCTCGTCCTTCATGAGACGAACGGAGGAGCGCACCTGATCCAAGCCGCTTCGCACCAGATCCTGCGCGGACGCCAGCCGCTGCAGCGCGGCCTCGCGGTCGGTGTCGAACAATCTCTTGGTCACTTCCATCTGCATAATGGTCGCCGTCAGCGTATGACCGACGGTATCGTGCATTTCGTGCGCGATCCGATTGCGCTCCTCCAATGCGACGACTTCCTCCATCGTGTCCATCGTCACCTGAATCGCTTCCTGCAGCTCCTCCGTCCGCTGTCGCAGCTCTTCCGCCCGCTGGCGATTGATCGCCTCGAGCTGATCGTTCTTCAAGGCAAGCTCGTGCGCGTATCGTTTGACCTGCCGATGCGTCTTCGCGTAACGGACGAGCAATACCCCCGCAAGACAAAGGATGAACCCGAAGACGGCCAGTTGCACGAATGCTTCCTTGAAGAGCGCGCCGGCGACGGGATAAGGCTCGAACAAACGCGAAGAGATCGAATAATAGTTCAAATCAATATAATGCACCGCCGTGAAAATACCCAACAGCCAAATGCCAGCCATAATTAGCCGCGTCTCCAGCCTGTTCTCGTGCCGGCCGGAACGGTACAGGCCCAAGAGGATGCACAAGACGAGCGGAACTGCCGTCACGGCAAACAGCTGCTCGACCAGCATATGGTAGAGCCAGTCGTTGATGAAGGCCGCCGCGAACACGATGAGACCAAAGCTATAATAGGCAGCCGCCAACCGCCGGAACCAGATCCGCCAACCGCCCGCGAAGGTCTCGGCAAGAAACCCGAGCAGAGCCCCCGTGCCCAATGGCAGCGCGATATTCTGGATATAGACAAGCAACGGAATGTCGGCGAACAGCTGCAGAGACGCGGCGCGGACAATGCTGCCGTAGGCGACACATACGCTAAATAACGCGAAATGCAGGTAGATCGGATCCTTCCTGTTCAACGCGTACAGAATGAAGGCCAGCATGCCGGCAATAAGTCCGACGACGCAGGACAGATAGCGAAACGCGTCGCTGCGCAGCATGTGCGTCATGAAGTGCTCCATCCGACCTACCCGGAAGAGGCCCTCGGCGGGATCGCCGCCGTCTTGATAGACGCGGGCATATAACGGATGGCCGTAGTCCTCTGGCTTCAGATCGGCAATGCCCCACCGAAGCTCCTTGTTCACCAGGCGAACGTCGCGATCCATATTGAACGCGTAAATCTGGCCGGACCGGGTATACAGCTCCGCGTGCTTGAACCCCTGCACATGCAAATTCGGCTCGTCGCGCAGCTGCTCGGGCAGCCGGTAACGCAGCCAATAGTAGCCTTGGTATCCATCAAGCAGCGAATCCGCGTCCTCGATCTTAAACGGCCTCCAGCCTTCCGATGCCGCAAGCGCGTTAGCCTCGACAGCCAAATCGCCAAGATGGATTTGCCAGCCGCTCGACAGATGGAGCAAGCGAGATTCGTCCGCCTCTCGACCGCCAAGCGTATTCCACGTGAGCAGCAGACAAAATATCGCGAAGAGCAGCAGCGAGAGCGATGCCATCCCTATCGTGCAAAGCCAGTTCCGGATGCGGGTCATGGCGATTCGTTCCTCCTGAGTCCGTGCCGCAGGCTTCATGATCGGCGCTTAGCCATTGCCTGCGGCAGGGTTGCTCTCTCTATTAAAACAGAAATTCATCCGGAGTCTTGCTAAAAAATGTTTAAAATCGCCAGGGCCGCGACCGATCCGCTACAAATCCCCCAGTTTATTCACGAATTTAACGGACAGATAGACGCTGACCAGGCCCAACAGGCTCATTATCGCATAAAGCAGATCCGCATTCAGCGTGATGCTGAACCAGCCGAGAAAATTCTGCATTTGCATGAGGACGATGGCGCACAGAACCGTCGGAATGACCGCCCTTCTCCACAAGCCGAACCAGAAGAGCGGAATCAACGAGGCGAGCGCGACCACGGCGGCGTGAACGACCGCCCGAAGCGCATAATTCGCCAAATCCGCGGCCGTCGGCACCCCTTCGATAAAATCGAGCGCGAGATCAAAACCATAGGTCGTTATGCCTGCCAGCACGAAGGAGATGAGCGAGCACAGGTACACCGCCCCGGCAATAAACATCGTCTTCGCCATGACCAGCCGCCGCCGGCTGAGCGGGTAACCATACGAGAGCGCCATCGTGCGGTTCTTGAATTCTTCGATGAAGACATGATTGACGAGGGATGCTCCGAACAACAGGAAGCCCATCTGAATCGGCAGCATAATCTCCATCGCCGCCCCATAGCTTTCGCCCAACGGAATGTTCGGCGCGTCCGCGAAGACGAATTGCAGGAAGATCGTCGGCAAGATCATGAGGATGACCCAATAAATAACGGCTTCGCCCATCACTTTGCGGGTATGCAGCTTTCTCCATTCGAGCTCCATTAACTTAAACATGCTTATCTCCCCCTTGGATTTGATTGTAGAAGTAGTCTTCCAGCGTGCCGGTATGCTTCTGGATCTCCTCGATCTCGATGTCTTGCGATACGAGCAGCTTCGAGATCTGTCCCGCGGTAATGCCCGCATCGTAGATCCGGATTTTGTTGTCCTGCACGATCTTCAAGTTGGTCGCGCGAAGCTCGTGCTCGAGCAGGAATACGGATCGCTGCACGTTCGAGGTGACCAGCTCGAGGTAGTCGGTCCGCTGCTGCCGAATATCCGCAAGCGACACCTCGTCGACCAATTGTCCTTGCCGCACGACGCCGATCCGGTCGGCCATCTGCTCGATCTCCGCCAAAATATGGCTGGAGAGCAGGAACGTGATGCCGTATTCCTTATTCAGCGTCCGGACCAAATCACGCATATCTTTAATGCCGATCGGATCCAGGCCGTTAGTCGGTTCATCCAATACGATCAGCTCCGGTCTCGTGATGGCCGCCCGCGCGATGCCCAGCCGCTGCTTCATGCCAAGCGAGAAATCTTTCACGCGTTTATTCTCGATCCCTTGCAGCTGCACCATATCCAACGCTTGATGGATGGCCCGCTCGTCATAAAAGCCTAAATATTCGCAGTGTATTCGCAGATTCTCCATCGCCGTGAGGTGCTCGAAGAAAATCGGATATTCGATAATGCTGCCGATGCGCTTCAGGCCATCCTTGGCGGATTCGTCGAGCTTCTTGCCGAACAGCATGATTTCGCCCGAGGTCGGAATGATGAGTCCGGTGAGCATTTTCATGATCGTCGTTTTGCCCGCGCCGTTCGGTCCGAGCAGCCCGTAAATTTCGCCTTTCCTCGCGTTCAGATTGACGTTCGATACGATGCTTTTTCCTTTCACCGCTTTTGTCAGGTCGTGCGTTTGAATGATTGCATTCATTTTAATCGAGCCTCCTCGCGATTCGTTTCGCGTTCGTTTTGTTACTTTTATAATAGACCGGAGAATCGAGTTTTTCCTTTCCCGTTTCTTACACGTTTCTTAAGATTGTTCCCTCGCCCCTTCCCCCTCCAAAGGAGAGGCACCAGAAGGTTAGCACCCTCTGGACTCTGCTAATGAGCGTGACTCGGTTCGCGGCCGTCTTCGATGTGTCCTTTCGAGGTAGGCTTGCGATTGTCCTTTGGACAAAGCTTTCGTTCGAGCTTCGTACGTCTCGTTTTGCCTTGGGTGGTATCCTGATGTTGGTGTGCGCTTGATGCGTTTGCGTGCTGACTTTCGCTTTCGTCCGCTTGGCGGACACGCTTTACGTTTTATTTCCTCTATGTAATAAAAAATGACGTTCAGCGGCAGCCGAACGTCTCCTGTAGTCATTTCAGTAGGTCAAAGGCTTGAACTTGCAAGTAAAGATCGTTTTCTCGAACGGCGTGCTGCTTAAGCGGATCGTTCCCTTCATTTCCTCGGTCAACCGTTTGGAGATGCTTAGACCCAGGCCGCTTCCTTGGAACTGCAAGTTCCGGGCGTCATCCAGCGTGTAGAGCCGGTCGAACACGCGCTCTTGATGGATTTCCGCGATCCCTTTTCCCCGGTCCCACACGTCGACGGCCACATACTCGCCTTCCTCCCGAACCGTTACGCCGAGGACGCCGCCTTCGCTGCCATACCGGATGGAATTCGAGATGAGGTTGCTCAAGATGCGCTGCAGCGCCTGCTCGTTCCCCAATATGTAGAAGGGACGCTCCGGAATGTCCAGCTCGACCCGAAGATTGCGGGATGATAGCAGATCGTAAAATTCCAGCACGCTTTGCCGGCTTACTTCGCTCAGCGATATTTTGCCAAGCGGGATATCGTAGTCCTCCGACTCGAGCTTGACTAGGTCGAAAAATTGATTGATCAGGCCGATCAGCGCGTTCACTTTATCGTTCAGCCGGCGCATGATCTGCGTCTCATCTTCTCTGGTCAACGTCTTCGGCTGATTCAATTTCTCCGCATAGCCCAAAATGACGGTCAGCGGCGTCTTCAAATCGTGGGACATGTTGGAGATCATTTTGCGCTGGCTGTCCTTCGCCTTGGCATAATCGGCGATGACCTTCTGGTTGTAATCCAACAGACGGTTGACCTGCACGAGCAGACGTTGAAGCGTTTCCAGACCGGTCGGCACGAGCACCTTCTCGGCCGTCTCCTGCGCGATGATGTCCGCGATCTTCTCCGTGATCTCATCCACCGTGCGCTTTAATTGCCGCTTCGCGTAAAATTGCCAGCCGATAACCGCGGCCATGATGCCGATGATGATCGATAGTATTAGAACCATAACCTACTCACCCATCTTATAGCCAATGCCCCAGATCGTCCGGATGTATTGCGGAGCCGACGGATCGTCTTCGATTTTCTCCCGAAGCCTGCGGATATGGACGTTAATGACGTTCTCGTTCCCGTAATAATCGTCTTCCCAGATGAGCTGATAAATCTGCTCCTTGGTGAACACCCGGTTGCGATGACCGAGAAACAGCTTCAGAATATGAAATTCCTTGGCGGTGAGCTGCACGCTCTTCCCTCGGACGTTCACGGCGAACGTATGCAAATCCAAGGTGAGGTCCTTGAACGACATCGTAGGCGGAGCGGCCGGCTGGCTCTCCGCTTGCGTATATCGCGTCGCCCTGCGAATGGCAGCCTGCACCCGGGCTGTAAGTTCGATCATGGAGAACGGTTTGCTCAAATAATCGTCCGCCCCGAAGCCAAGGCCCAGCGCTTTGTCCAGATCGCTGCCCTTCGCCGAAATAATCAAGACGGGGACGACGCTCGATTCTCGGATTTGCTTGAGCAGCTCCATGCCACTCATCTTGGGGAGCATCAAATCGAGCAAAATCAAATCGAACGGCTCCTGCGCGAATAGACGCGCGGCTTCTTCGCCGTCGCCAGCCGTGCAGACCGTGTAATGCTCCTGTGTCAGATGACCTTCGATTAACTGGCTGATCTCAAGGTCATCCTCGGCGAGCAGAATTCGCTTAGACATCTCTTCGTTTCCTCCCATTCCGCCGTATCCCGCCCCATAGCGGCCTCCCTCATCGTCGCTTCATTTTATCATACGGCAGAAGGTTTGGGATGAAATGGATAAAAAAGAGCAGCCGCGGGACGCGGACTGCTCGAGGGACGCCGGCTCCGTTAAACACGCTTGGAGCGCATGGCTTTTACTTTTTTGACCGTCTCATCGCGCAGGAACGCTTGATACTCCGCCGATTCCAACGCATAGAGGGCCATCTTGCCTTCGGCATCGTGATGGATGCCCCACCCGTAACGCTTGCCCAGCGAAGAAGCGCGGAGGCAGGGCTGCCCTTTGGAGAAGAACGTCTCGCGCGAGGCCGATCTCTCGGACTCGGGTACTTCGCCGCGAACGGCGAATACTTCGAACAGCACGTCTTCCTGCGTGTAGCGGTAAGGATGGTTCGCGATCAGCTCATACTGCATGACCGGCACCGTCTTGGCATCCCCCTTGGCCTTCGGAATCTCCGCGGCCGCCACGGGGCAATCCTCGGCGACTTCAATAAACGTACCATAGTAATTATTGTCCTTCATCGCGTAGCCTCCTCGTCAATATCCGTTCGCGCCGGGTCATCAGCGATTAATCGGCGAGGCATGAATACCCAGTCCAATAATACCATAAGTTTACAGCCGAATCATCGCCCCGTTGACCATAGATTCCTATTCTTCGACGGCGTGCCGGCCATAGGCTAATTCGCGGAAATCGATGACGCGCGTGCAGATCCGGTCGATCAAATGACGGTCATGGCTGACGACCAGCATGCCCATCCCGCGGCTCTGCGCAAGGTCAAGCACCGTCCGCCATATTCTCGCCTGGGTAATCGCGTCGAGCATCGTCGTCATCTCGTCGGCGATGAAGAACCGGGTCTGCGGCGCCAACGCGCGGGCGATGCACAGCCGCTGCAGCTCGCCGCCGGACAGCTCGGACGGCCATCGCTTCAGCCACTCCCGTCTAATCTCGAGCGAATCAAGCAGCGCCTCATCCGGCCGCCATCCCTCGCTAATGATGGCGCCGGCCTTCCAGCGCGGATTGACGGCCCGCTCCGGATGCTGGAAGATCAGCTGGACCGGCCGGTAGCCGGACGTCGGCAGCGTCGCCCCGTCGAGCAGCACCTCTCCTTCGTCGCAGGCATCGTAGCCGGCCAGCAATCGGCAGAAGGTCGACTTGCCGCACCCGCTCGGGCCCAGCAAGCCGACCGTATCGCCCGTGCGGAAGGCGGCGCTCGCCTGCCGGAAGAGCCACGCCTCCCGAGCGTAGCGCTTACTGACGTTCCGTGCTTCAAGTCGCATGATAACACCTCACCATCCCATCGCGAAGTTCGCGCGGCTTCGGCGCGGTCTTGGCGCACTCGATCGTCGCCAGCGCGCACCCCCTCGCGTGGGAGCAGCCTACGGCCGACCGGGAGAGCGGCTCGTTTGCCCCCAAGTCCGGGACGGCGAAGCCGTTCTGCGGCAGCGCCCGCCACAACGCCCGCGAGTATGGGTGGCGAAGCCGATCGCCAGCGCCTTCGAAATCCGCCGCCCGCGCAACCTCCAGCGACGTCCCCGCATGGAATACCGCGACCTTGTCGGCAATCGCCAGCGCGGCCTCCAAGTCATGCGTGATGAACACGATGGCCGTGCCGTTCTCCGCGAACGTCTTGAACGCCCGCAGCGTCTCTTGCACGACCGCCGGGTCCATGCCCGGCGTCGGCTCGTCCGCGACGATCAGCTCCGCGCCGCTCACCGTGGCGATGGAGACGAGGACGCGCCTGGCCATCCCGCCTGACAACTGGAACGGATAGCGCCTCTCGGTCAGCGGCGCGAGACCGTACCGGGCGAACGCCATGCGCTGCTCTTCGGCCGGGTCGCCCGCGCGGACCGCCTGCCTCACCTGCCGTCCGACGCGCATGAGCGGATCGAGCGACTGCACGGACTGAGGAACGAAGGCGATTCGCTTGCCTCTGAGCTGGCGGATTCTCGAAGCCGTAAGCGGCTGTCCGTCGAAGGCCATCTGCCCCCCGACCGACGCGTTGCGCGGCAGAATGCCGAGAATGGCGTGGGCAAGCAGGCTTTTGCCCGAACCGCTGGCGCCCACCACCGCGACGATCTCGCCTCGCTCCACGGAGAGGGAGAGGTCTTGGATCGCCGTCGCCTTCTTCCGCCGAAGCCCTCTGTCGTATTGCGTGAACGTAACGGATAATTCTTTCACTTCAAGCAGCGGCATCCCGCGTCAAGCCTCCTTTCTACTCCTGCGAACGGCTCGGGTCGACGAGCGCGTGCACGCCGCCCGCCAGCACGTCGAACGAACGGACGAGGACAACCAGGCAGAGCCCCGGGAAGAAGGCCAGCCACCACATGCCGGTCGACAAGTAGCGCATCGACTCGGACAGGATAATGCCGATCGCCGGCTGATGCGGGGACAGACCCATCCCGAGGAACGTAATCGCACCCTCGTGCAGAATGGCGTGCGGGAACAGCAGCAGCGTGCCCACGATAAATTGCGGCCATAGATGCGGCAGCAGATGCCGGGTGGCGATCCACCAATTGGAGCGCCCCATATGCCGAGAGACGAGGACGAATTCGCTGGACTTCAGCTGCAGCAGCTCCGCCCGGATCAATCGTGCCAGGCTGGGCCAATGCGTAAGGCCGACGGCGATAATGACGCCCTTCGCGCCGCCTCCCGTCACGAAGGCGATCAGGAGCAGCAGCACGAGATGAGGCACGCTCAGGAACAGATCGATGAGCCAGGTAATGAACCGGTCGGCCGCCTTGCCCAGCGCAGCCGCCATCAACCCGAGCGCCCCCGCGATCAAGCCGCTGGCAAGCGCGGCGGTCAGCCCGACGCCAAGGCTCAAGGCGAGCCCCTTCATCGACCGCGCGAACATGTCTCTGCCAAGCCAATCCGTCCCGAACGGATGAGTCCAGGAAGGCGGTTCGTTCCGCTCCGCAAGATGCGTAGCCAGCCGGTCGCCGCCCAGCATCGGCGACAGCGCCGCCGGCAGCAGCAGCAGGACGAGGGCAACGGCCGCATAAATCAACGTTCTCGTTCGAAGGTTCATTCGCTCTGCCCCTCCCGAATGCGGGGATCGACCCATCGGTAGATCAGCTCCGCCAGCAAATTGCCGGCAAAGACGAACAACGCGCTGAACAGCACGATCCCGAGAAGCAGTGGGACATCCCCCCGCGTGCTTGCTTCCACCGTCGCCTTCCCGAGTCCCGGATAGGAGAAAATTTGCTCGACCAGAACGGCTCCGCCGAACAATTCGCTGAAGGAGGCGAATTGCAGCGTGACCGCCGGGAGCAGAATGTTTCGCAACCCATGGCGGCGAAAGAGCAGGAAGCCCTCTTCTCCTTTCGCCCTGGCGAACAGGACGTAATCGCTGGCAAGCACGTCGACCAGCTTCGCTCTCGTATGGAGCGCGATATTCGAGATGCCCGTGATCGATAGCGTCAGCGCCGGAAGGATCATATGCCGCGCGCGATCCAGCCAGGTAACGTCCCCGGCCGGCACGCCAGCCGGCGTGCCCAGCCCCACCGGGAAAATCGGCAGCCATACCGTAAAGACGATCAGCAGCAGCAAGCCCGCCCAGAAGGTAGGCGTCGACGACAACGCGTAGCAATACCATTTGATCGCGCGGTCCAGCCACGTCTCTCTGCGCATCGCGGCCGCGACGCCGGCTGCGAAGCCCAAGATGCCGGACAGGAGCCACGCGGCGATCATTAAGGCAAACGAACTCAGGAATCGTTCGACGATCACTTCGCTTACCGGCGCCCGATGAATCATGGAGGTTCCGAAATCCCCTTGGAGCAGGGAAGCCATCCATGCCCAGAACCGCTGCAGCGGAGGGTCGTCTAGCCCCCAATACGCGGCGATCGCCTCTCGCTGCTCCGCTCCTACCCGCAGCAGGTCCGCGCCGATGTAGGCCTGCGTTGGATCGATCGGCGATTGGCTGATCAGCGCGAACGTGACCGCGCAAGCCGAGGCGAGCAGCAGCGCAAGCTTGCCCGCTTGCCGAAGCGCGAATTTGCCGATGCCGGACTGTCTTCCCGCCGCCATTATTCCGTCCACGTCCACTGCTCGATATTGCTCGTAACCGGCCAGCCATGGCCGTGCGGATGGATGGGCTGCTCGCCGATGTCCAGCTTCTCGTCGACTAGGTACAGGTGATTCACGTTCACCAGCCACGCCCACGGCGCGTCGCCGGCGCCGCTCATGCCCGTCGTTCCGTCCCACTGCGCCTTCTCCCAGAAGGCGTTCGCCTGCTCTTCGTCGGCCGCGGCCAGCGCTTGCTCCATGTAGCCGTCCACCGCCTTGTTGCCGTAATGGCCGGGATTGAAATAATCGACGCCGGCATACTTGCTGCTATAGACATTGTACATCTCGAGCGGGTCGAGGCTGCCCCAGCCGAATAGCACCGCGTTCGCATGCATCAGCTTGCCGATCTCGTCCCAGCTCTTGCCGTCCACGAGCGCTTCGATGCCCAGCGGCTTCATCATGTCGGCCGATGCGATGGCCAACGACTGCCGGGTGACGTCACCCGAAGGATAGAGGAGCGTAAATTGCGCCTTCGTCCCGTTCTTCTCCACGATGCCGTCTCCGTCTGCGTCCTTCCAGCCGCCCTCGGCCAGAATTTCCTTCGCCTTCGCCGCGTCGCCATCGGCTAGAACGGTGTCCGGATTCCACCATGGCAGCTTGTCGGCGATCGAATAAGCCGGCGTCCCCTGCCCTTCGAGAATGCCCTCGACCAGCGATTGACGGTCGATGCCGAAGTTGATCGCTTGGCGAATGGCCAGATCCGCCGTGACGTCGTTGCCCACCGGATGGCCGTCTTTCGTCGTGCCGCCGGCAGGCACGTAAGGGAACATAATGCCGCGGTTATCGACGGATGGCAGCGATTCGAGCCGCATGCCGGCGACCTGCTCCTTGCTGAACGCGGACGGGATGTAGGCCATGTCGACCGTGCCCGCCTTGGCCGCCGCGAACGCCGCGTCCTCGTCGAGGAAGAGGAACGTCAACTTCTCGAATTTCGGCAGCTCGCCATAGTAAGTCGCATTGCGTTCCACGATCAGCTGCTGCCCCTTGTCCCATTGGACGAACGCATAGGGTCCCGAACCGATCGGATGCTCCGCGTAATCGCCGGCGTGCGCGTGCTTCGGCACGATGCCGAGCGAAGCCAGAATATCGACGAACGTCGATTGCGGCCGGCCGAGCGTGAGCTCGACCGTATCGCCGTCCGCCGCCTTGGCCGACCGGAGATTGGTCAGATCGACGACGGAACTGCTTGCCTTCGCCGTCTCGAACGTATAGACGACATCGTCCGCCGTCAGCGGCTCGCCGTCGCTGAAGCGGACGTCGCCGCGCAGATCCACCGTCCACGTGCGGCCGTCCTCGCTGATGGCGTATTTCGTCGCGAGGTCGTTCACGATCGCCATGCCGCTATCGCGCTTGAGCAGCGTGCTCTGGAACAGCGGCGATCCGTATCGCCCCCAACCCGTAGTCGGATCGAAGCCGTTGTCCGGCTCGCCGCCTACCGCCAGAATGAGCTCGCGCTTGGGCTTTGACGAATCGCCGGCGGCGGTCTCTCCGGCATCGTTCGCCGCCGAGCATCCCGCAAGCAGGACCAGCAGCGACGATAGCGCGATTTTCACAGGCATCCATTGTGCCGTAATCAAGGTCAACTCCCCCACTCCTACCTGTCATGTTGCGTTGGGAACCCGGCGAGTCGCCTCGCAGCCCACTGTTGTTTCGCGAGAAATTATGTATGCTTACGCTCCTCGTCATGCAGACTGCCCGGATGTCCGCGCCGCTCGTCGCCGTTCCCCGGTTCGAGATGCGTCACCGACAGTTCCGCATACAACACCCCTTTCAACGCGCGGATGCGATCGCCGAGCTCCCGAAGCCGCCGTACCTCGCCGCGTACGACGAGTATTTCCAGACACTGGTCGTGATTCAGGTGGACGTGCATGGTCGAGATAATGTCATGATGATAGGCATGCTGAAGCCCGGTCAACGACAGAGGAAGCTCGCTCGCATGATGGTTATAGACCATCGCGATCGTGCCGGCCACGCACAGCGTCGCCGGATACTGCTGCGGCTGGAGCAGCGATCGGCGGATCAAATCCCGGATCGCTTCCGATCGGTTGCCGTAACCTTGCCGCTTGATTTGCTTGTCGAACTGCAACAGCAGGTCGCTTGGAATCGAGACGCCGAACCTGCTCAGCTCGTCATGAAGCATCATTACCCCTCCTCCCGCGTCGGTCGTAGCACGAATTGGGATCATCGTAACACACGAGCCTGGAGATTTGTAGCGAATTTTACCATACATGTTCGATTTAGTTACATTCGATGTTATATACAAGCAAGAGGGTCATCCCATCGATGGAATGACCCTTCTAGATTGACCTTATCGTCATACCGGCTGCACCGCGATTAGTTGAGTACGGCCGCCATATGCGCGGACGTGACGGCCGAATGCGAAGCGGTCCAATATTTCGCCCGATCTTTCACATAGATGATTTGCGGCGACTCATGCTTGACGCCGAGATCTTCGGCGATTCGGTTCGAGACCGGCCGTGATTCGATTACCTTCACGAGAACGTAATCGACCTCGCGATTCGGATCGTCCTGCATATACTGATAAAACTCCTTCAGCGCGTTCGAGCTAACCGGCAGATCGTGCTATGCTTCAACACCACTTGACCGCGTTCGGCAGAACGTTCCAATACCGCTTGCCATTGTTCCATCGTCGTGATTTCGTTCCAATTCATGCATGCGTTCCCCTTTCGATTCGCCGCTTATTCGGCGTTACATGCTATTCGTCTCCTGCAGCCGCCCCGGTTCGCGGCGCCGCCGGCTCATCCCGACCAAGACCAGGCTAGTCACCGCCAGGATGATGCTTAGTACCCGAAAACCCGCGAAGCTGAACGATCCTCCCATGACAATGCCGATCAACAAGGAAGAGAGAATCGTTCCGAGGTATCGCGATGTATTGAATAGTCCGGATGCCACGCCGATGATCGATTTGGGCGAGCTTGCGAACAAGGCCGCCTGCATGCCGACGCTGTTCAGCCCGTTGCTGACGCCGAACGCCGCCAAAGCGATGCACACGCTAATAACGGGCGAATCCGGCCGGAGCGTCATGAGCCATACCGACCCGAACGTCATGAGGATCGCGGAGAGCAGCAACGCCGGGCGCGGTCCGGACCGATCGATCCAACGTCCTGCAATCGGTGATGCGACGAGCGAGCACGCCCCCAGACTCAGCATGAGCATCCCCGTATCGAATTCGTTGACCTGGCGCACCGACTGCAGGTAGGATGGCAGGCCGAAGAAGATCGAGTAGAACAGAAAATTCACGAGCAGGAACTCCACGTTGACCCACGTCATCGCCGGGTATTTCGCGAAGGCGCGCAGCGGAATGAACGGCGATGCGGCGCGCAGTTCATGGCGGACGAAGAAGGCCAGCAGCGCGAAACCGCTCAATCCGACCATGGCATGAATGATCGTGATATGGCCGGACGACTTTGCCGACAGCAAACCAACCAGCAGCGCGACCATACCCGCGGCGAACAGCAGAATGCCCGGCGTATCGATCATCGCGAACCATCGGCGGACGGACATGCTCCCTTCGGCCGCTGTCGCCCTTCTATCCTTGGGGATATGCCGCCAAGCCAACAGGAAGCTCGCCGACGCGAACGGAATGTTGACCAGGAAGATCGCTTGCCAATCCCAGAAGTAGAGCAGCACGCCGCCGACGAACGGCCCGACCGCGGCAGCCCCGGACAGGAAGATGGACAAGATCGACAAGGCCGCCGCTTGCTTCTCCGTCATATGGATGCGCACCAACGCCATCCCGACCGCGACCATCATGCTCGTGCCGACGGACTGCACGATCCGCAGCGCGATCAGCCATCCGAAGCTCGGAGATAACGGCGCGAGCATGGACGCCGCGAAGGCGACGATAAGTCCGAGCAGGAAAATGTTCCGGCGGCCGAATAGATCGCTGGCCTTGCCCATCACCGGCTGCGCGATCGCGCTTGCAATATAGAACGAGAAAATAATCCACGAAACGATGGTGAAATCAAGCCGGTACGCTTGCTGCAGTCTCGCGATCGCGACCGATACCATCGAAGAATTCAGCGGGTTCAGCATAATCCCGAGCCCGACGGCCATGATCAATCCCCTGCTGCCTGCATTCATATTTAAGTCCCCTTTCAATCGGTGTTGATGACATCTTAAGGGAACTTGCTCATTTATTCCAACGCATTCTATGCTATGATTTAATTACTTTAAAGGAATGAGAGAGGAGTCTTGCGCATGGAGTTGCTGCAGCTGCAGTACTTTCTGGCGGTCGCGCGATCGGAGCATGTGACCGAAGCGGCGCGAAGACTGCACGTGACGCAATCGTCGCTTAGCAAAACCATTCAGCGGCTGGAGGAAGACCTCGGCGTGCCGCTCTTCGACCGAGTCGGGCGGAAGCTCCGCTTGAACGACTTCGGCGTCCGGTTCCTTCGCCGCGCCGAGCGAGCGTTATTCGAGCTGGAGCAAGGGAGGCAAGAAATTCGGGATTTCTCCGGTCCGGAACAAGGCACGCTCAGGTTGGCGGTGACCGCCGCCAGCACGCTGCCCCATATCCTGCGGGAGTTCCGCAAGAAACGCCCTCGCATCCAGTTTCATGTGCAAATGCTGACCACGCAGGAAATGATCGCGTTGCTGCATCGGGGCGAGGTGGATTTCTGCCTGTCCTCCCCCGCGATTCAAGGCGAGGATATCGACTGCCAGATCGTGTACGTCGACCCGATTCTGGTGGCCGTTCAGGACGGACATCGGCTGGCGGACCGCCGCAGCGTCTCCTTAGCCGAATTGAGGGAGGAGTGGTTCGTAGGCGTCAAACGGGGTTATGGCACGCGCGATCTTGTGGATGGCATGTGCAAGCAGGCTGGATTCGAGCCCTACTACGTGTACGAGGGCGACGAGCCCGCCCGGTTGACCGCGCTCGTGGAAGCCGGGATCGGCATCGCCTTCATCCCGGCCACGGCCAGACATGCGCGCGAGCATATTCGCTACCTGCAGGTGGAGGACCGCGAATTGTCGCGAGAGATCGCGCTGTTGTCGCATCGGAGCCGCTATCTTTCGCGCGCCGCGTTGGAATTCCGCGAGGTGGTGCTGGATTATTTCGGATCGCTGCAATAGCGGTCCATATATAGGTATTCACCTCAAGGCTCCAGCAAGCGCGCGGCGGCGTAGGAAGCCCCTCCATTGGGAAAACTGAGGGAACGCACGACATGAATTGGAGGGATGCGCAAGTGAAAGAGTCGCTCGTATTCGTTACGATTTTCGGGACATGCTTGATTTTCTTGATCGGGGCCGATCTGATGAACGGCTACAGTCTCGCCGACGCGCTTCGGACGTTATACCATTCGTTCGCCGTGACGACGGCGGCGGAGAAACTGATCATCGCGACCGCCATTGCCCTCCCTTTCGCCACCCCTCTCCGAAGACGATTCAGCAGAACGAA
Source organism: Paenibacillus methanolicus (assembly GCF_008124765.1). Lineage (GTDB taxonomy): Bacteria > Bacillota > Bacilli > Paenibacillales > Paenibacillaceae > Paenibacillus_Z > Paenibacillus_Z methanolicus. The sequence goes on from NZ_VNHS01000003.1 coordinate 242,789, forward strand.
ACCCTCTCGTCGTAAAGGTTCTTAGTCGGAAGACGATGTTCGCGCGCCGTTCGTCTTCATTAGCGATTTCGTTCGCATACCCGTGCGCCGGACATACGCTTCGACGTCTACGTCGATCTCGCAATCCGCGAAGATCGACGGCCAATCGCCTTCGATGGTCTTCCAATATTTCGGCGACGTCCGCTTCACCTCCGCGGCGAAACCGAAGATGTCGCTCTTCTTCGCTTGTGCCGCCTTCAGCGCCATCCTGATCTCCGCCTTCGTCTCTTCCGCCAAGTGGCGCCGCAGCTTCATCATATCCTCGTTCGAGCCGGGGTCCACCTTGCACTGCGCCTCGCTTAAGCTCCCCTCTTCCTTCACCTTCACGCTCAGCCGAGGCGAGCCGTCCACGATTCGGGAGCGTATCTTGGTGAAAGACCGGATCACCTCGATCGACACGCCCTTTTCCCCATCTTCGCACGGGAAGGAGACGTTCGTGCTTTTCATCTGATTTAACGCCCATACGACGCCGCGCGCGCTCTTGCCTTCGACCCAGCCGACGAGCTTGCCTTCGGAAAACAGCGACACTCCCTTTAGTTCCAGGATGGTCGGCGGCTTCGAATAATCGAGGTTCGATTTCGCCCTGCCCTGCGTCGGACTGCCGAGAATCCGGATACCGCTGATCGCCGGCTCTCCCCCGCCCGCCAACTTTTTGATCACCGAGCCGATATCTTCGTTGACATTGTGCGCCCATACATCCGTAGCCACCTTCAGTCTGCCGATGATGGCGGTCGCGCTCGTCGGCGACAACGGCGTGATCACTTTGAGAATCGATTCCGCGCTTGCGCCTCTTGCGATAACTACCGACGTATTCAGCCGCATCTCGTGCGAGCGTTCGAAGAAATCGAGCACGTCGCTCACGCCTTCTTTCGCGAGAGATTCTCCGATGACGAGCAGCTGGGAATGCGCGAAGAACAGCTGTCTCGGCACTTTTTGCGTTGTCTTGCGGAGAGCGCTGAACATGGAATGGTCATCGGACGTAAACACGATATTCGGAATTTCGCTTATGCTGCTGCCCCCGACTTTGCCGCCCGTCGCCGCCCTTGGGTTCACGAGTTGGAAGGAGACGCGATATTGATCCGATCCTTCGATCCGATCCACTCCGATGCCGACGACGATCGCCAAATCCCGCAGTTCGCGGCTATTCCAGCAGCCTGTAACCAACAAGAACTGAAACATCAGCAATAGAATACAGATTCGCTTCGTCATTGCGCATCTTTTCCTTCTTGTTCGGTTTGCGACGCCGTCTTATCCGCCAAGGCCGCATCCCGCGCGCCAAGACCGACCGCCGCCCCTTCGTTGTTTCGTTCCGCGGATCGGCGGGTCGCCAACGGAATGCGGTAGACCGTCCGCCTCTCTCCCTCGGGCGTGTAGGGGAATTTCAACGACATGTACGGGACCGTCAGAGACGAGAGACCGCACATATGGCCGATGATCACCAGGCTGAATATCGCGATCCCATAGAACCCGAGTATAGCCGCGGCCACCATCATCGTGAACCGGACGATCCGGATCGTTGTCGCCATATTGTACGACGGGTTCGCGAAGCTCGAGATGCCCGTGATAGCCACGACGATGACCATCGCGGATGAGATAATTCCCGCTTCGACCGCCGCTTGTCCCAGCACGAGCGCGCCTACGATCGATACGGCTTGACCGATCGCGCGGGGCATGCGGATCCCGGCTTCGCGGATGACCTCGAACGTGAATTCCATCAAGAAGGCTTCGAGAAATGCAGGGAACGGCACGGTTTCCCGCTGGGCGGCAAGACTGAGCAACAGCGGCGTCGGGATCATCTCGTGGTGAAAGGTGATGGCCGCAATATAAATGGAAGGTCCGAACAAGGCGATGATCAGTGCCGCGTAGCGCAGCATCATAATCGCGAAAGCCGCTTCCGGGCGCTGATAATAGTCTTCCGCGGATTGAAATCCCATGAAGAACGTGAAGGGCGCGATGAGCACGAAAGGCGTGCCGTCCACGAATATCGAAATTCGGCCATCCAGCAAACTGTTGCTCACCATATCGGGACGTTCCGTATTCATGGTCGTCGGGAAAGGCGTCTTCTGGTCGGCCAGCAGCTCTTCCAGCTGTTCCGACCCGCTCAACGCATCGACTTGTATGCGGGACAGTCTGCTACTGAGCTCAAGAACGTATTTATCCTCAACTATCCCTTGCACATACATGATGGCCACGTTGGATGGGGATTTGGCGCCGAGCCGGAAAGCTTCCAAGCGAAGATTCGGGCTTCTCAATCTTCGCCGGACCAGCGCGACGTTCGTGCCGATCGATTCCGTGAACCCGTCCTTCGGTCCGCGAATGACCACCTGCGAAGAAGGCTCTTCGATCGCCCGATACTCCCCGCCTTTGGTATCGCCGCTGATCGCCTCCGCCGTTCCGTCGACGAAAATGATCGTGTGGCCAGACAGCAAGCACAGCAGAATACCGTCCCAGTCCGTCAGAACCCGCACGTCCCCAACCGGTAGAGCATGCAAGTTAATATCGTGCAATAAACTTCGGCCTGGCTCGGCGGACGAGTCCAACTCGAGCATGAGCGTGCGCAAGATGAACTCGTTGACCGTCTGTTTATCCGTAATGCCGTCCGTATAGACCGCCGCCGCTTTGGTTTGGGCCGCGCCGATCTGGATGCGACGAAAGACGATATCCGGACTGCCGCCAAGCTCGGCCTTCAAGTAGGCAAGATTATCTTCAAGCTGCGCGGAAGGCGCTTGCGCAAGATAAGCGCGCTGCCCGGCAGCTCCCGGACCCGGAGCGTCTCCATCCGGCTGCAGTCGCGATGGCCGTACGAACATGCTCCCACCTCCTTCTCATCCGCTCGTTATGCCGCGATGGCCGAACCGCTTCTTCATCAAGTGAACAAGCAGCAGCAGAATCGGAATATAGACGAGGAAGATCGGCTGTACCGTCAAAAAGCTCTTCGCCCCTTCCAATCCATGCTCCGGAAAGCTCCAAGCCGACATCATGGAGACGAAAAACACCGATACGCCGATCGGAACGGCCAGCCGATTGGGCTCCGCCGCCTTGAAAATATCCGCCGCGATGGCCGTCGCCGCGTAGGCATACACGGTCATCTTGAAGAACACGCCGATAATGAGCGCCAGAATGACCAGCGCATCCAACCGTTCCACGAATTCCGCCACTTCCACGGTCGTGATCGCGGTGAACAACGGGAAGGTCGCACGGGAATACATGTCTTCGCCGATAACCGAAATTTCCATCGCATGGGTGATGCTGAGCATGACCGTGCTGACCAGTATCGCGAGAATGCCGATTCTGCGCGCGTACTGCCGCTGCGCCAGGTAGGGCAGGAACGCCGAGAAGGCGATTAATTCCGCGAATGGGAACAAGAAAATGTTTGGGTACGCGCTTCGGAGCGTCACGCCGATCCCTTCTCCCCAGACGGGAAGCAGATTGCGAATCTCGATGGCGCCCGATAACGCCACGGCCAAATTACTCAACAGTCCGAGGACCAAGATGAAGACCAGGTAGATCTCGCCGAGACGGAACAAGACCTGGATGCCTTTATATATCATATACATGCTGGTCCCCATGATGGCCGCATGGACGATGACGATCGGCGTCTGGTCGTACGAGGTCGTGATGAGCAGATCGCCTACCTCCCGCAAATTGCGCCCCGAGATGTAGATGAAATACACCGCGTAAAACAACGCGAGCGGCCAGCCGAGGTAGGACCCGACGATTTGCCGGATATACCCGCTCAGAATCATCGACGGATACTGCTTATTGAAATACGTGAACAACAGATAGACCAGGATCCCGCCTGGAAGCGCCAACAGAATCGATAGCCAGGAGTTCTGCGCCGACGATAAACCGATCGGCAGGACGAGCGCCGTTCCTAATTCGAATAATATAATCATGGCAAACAGCTGCGTCGGACTGATGAATGGCGTTCTCAACCTAACCGGCCTCCTTCAACGGGGATTCGTTCCATGTCGCGTTAGCATTCCAGAAAAAGGTTGTTTTTATCCGGCTATGATCGGAGCGAAATGAGAAAAGACCGCCCCCAGACGGAGCGGCCTCAACTCGCGTTATCCCATTCGATTGGCGGCATCGTCCTGGTAGCCTTCATCGTCAGCGCGTCCTCGCCGATATCCGTCCAGACGATGTTGGACAGGCAGGCGTCTCCATAGGTGTGGATGCCGTCCGCGGCCGGCGCGCCGAGCACGACGTTCTTCAGCGCCGCGCCATCCTCCAGCATGAATACGGATTTCTGATTCTCGCCCTGGCCGCCATCGCCGAGCGGGCAATATACGTTCTCCCTTTGCCATCGAACACCTGCCCTGCCTTGACGATGATCGTCGAGTTGACCGTTACCGAGCTTGGCGATACCTTCACGAGCGTCCATTGCTGGTTCGTACCTTCCTGGTCTCTCCATTGCACGATGTTGGCGCCCGGCGTCTTGGAATATTCGAACACCTCGGCTACCTCGCCGTTGAACCGGTTCTTCAACTGCACGTAACCTCCGCTGTCCTCGATCTTCCAAAGTTGGGTGGTATTGTTGAAATTCTACCATGGCGAGATATTGCCGCCGTCGGTGGTCGACCAGCCGTATACCTCGAGCGCCTGGCCGCTGTTCGCGTTCGGCCTTCTCCGCGAGCGGCGCGAAGGTGAGCAGCATGGCGACGGCGGCGCATAACGTTGAACATAATAGCCTTTTTCTTTTCGTGTAAAAATGCTTTATGGATGCCGTACCGAAACCTCGACTCGTCCTCCAAGCCGATGTAAAATAAGGAGGCACCCGGTTCGTCTTGGCGGTCGGAACGCCCCCGCAGCTGGTTCAGTGGCATTCGCACGACCGGCAGCGCATAAGTATCTGAGAATTCCATTGCGAAAGCGTGCGCGATGGCCGTCATGCCGCACATCTTCGGCAACAGACGAATGTAGCGTCGTGATCATCGTGACCACTTCCCCATGCGCTTTCGACTGCAGGCCTTCTTTGCCCGCAAGCGCGGCGTACAGCCCGTCCGGCATATATCGGCGCTCCGCGTTCTATCGCATCCGTTGTAAGTCGTTTATCTTGGAAAGGAAGAGGATCAAATGTCTGCGCAACGACGTCATATGGTCAAAATCGTGCCTTACAACGATAAATGGCCTCTGGAATTTGAAAGCGAGAAGCAGCAATTGCTTGATATTCCAGGTTCGCATATCGTCACAATCGAGCATACCGGCAGCACTTCCATCCCGAACCAAGCAGCCAAACCAATTATCGATATGTACGCCTGCGTTCCGGCTTTGTATCATGAAGAGGTTTATGCGGACTTGTTTCGTAATTCGGGTTACTTCTACGTTGTAACCGGTATGACCGGGCGACATTTTTTTGCAAAAGAAATCGCAGGCGAGCGAACGCATCATTTGCACATCTTGCCAATCGAGGGATTTTACGAAAGAAAAGAATTGCTCTTTCGTGACTACCTCCGCGAACATCCCGATCTAGTCAAGGAATACAGTGAACTTAAACAGGTACTGGCCAAACAATACCCTTCCGACCCTGACGGTTATACACGCGCAAAAACCGCCTTTATACAACGAGTAGATGACCTGGCTAGAACAGAACGCGGGCTCCCGCTTAGAAATGTATGGGACTAGTTGCGCCACTAGCCTCCGCTAGTTTTATCCCGATACCTTAACGGAACAGGTAATTGGATAATACTGCAGTTAATAACTCTCAACTCGCATGCACCTCATAAGAAGACAAAAAGACATTGGCAGCCTCGGCGGTTGTCCAATGTCTTTTTGTCGATCGCGGCTCATCAGATGGAGGCTACCGCGTTCGCGTTCAACCTCGCGAATTCGTTCGCATAGTCTGCGACCTTCACGCCGATCTGCGCAAGAAAGCCATGAATTGCGCGTCGCAACCTCCTACGGACGCAAGCTGTAGCCTAGCCCCCACACCGTATACACCATCTTGCCGGCTTCGTCCGCGGCGGCGTTAAGCTTTTCTCGAATACGTTTCACATGAGTGTCCACCGTGCGGTACTCGCTCTTGTTCGCGGTCTCGTTGCGCCACACTGCTCGCAATAGATCTTCTCTCGTGTACGCGATGCCGGCATTACGGGCCAGAAAATACAGCAACTCGTATTCCTTTAAGGTGAGCCGGATCTCCGTATCCTGAACAAGAACCTGTCGCGCCAGCGTATCGATCGACAGGAACGGAAACACCAATTTATTCGCCGGGATGGCCAAAATCTCGGGATTCATGCCCGAAGTCCGGTTCAAGATCGCTTTGACGCGGAGCACGAGCTCGCGCGGGCTAAACGGCTTCGTCACGTAATCGTCCGCCCCCGCTTCGAATCCTTTGATCTTCCCGAATTCGTCCCCTTGCGCCGTCACCATCATGACAGGGGTTCGTTTCATCTCCCGGATCGAGCGGCACACCTCGATCCCATTCATGCCGGGAAGCATCAGATCCAATACGATCAGCTGATAGTCGTTGGCGCGTATTTTCCGAATCGCCTCGATGCCGTCGGCCGCCTCTTCGATCAAGAAACTTTCTTTCTCCAAATAAAGTCTCAGCAGGTTCCTTATCCGTTTCTCGTCGTCGACTAGCAAAATCCGCTCTGGTTGTCGCATGTTCATCGCTCTTCACTCTTTTCCAGCCTTTTCTTTGTAGGTTCTCGCTGGCGGTTGAATTGCAGGGCATGGTTTCTCTCTAATCTCTCGCGTCTTAGGCACAATCTCCTATACGGAAAATCTTACGTTCAGGTGTCGGGGCAAGATGACCGTATTCGTGACGAAAACATGACAAAAAGAAAGACTGCCACCGCAGCATTCGCTGGTTAGCAGTCTTTCGATATGACCCTGATATTAGCCCGATATGGCTTTATCGATCGGGAACGCCGCTCCGGACCAGGCCTTACGCGAAGTCCACTCGGCCTCGCCCTGCCAGAAGGCCGATTCCTCGGGCAGTCCCAGCGCGAGAAAAACCGTCGTGCATAAATACAAGCTCCCCGTCGATATATACGCTTCGCCGATCTGCGGCTGGCTCCCGGCGAACCCGATCCGCAGCCAGCCTCCCTCGTCGAACGTCCCCGGCAGCTCGACCTGCCGCCGAATGACGGCCGTCAGCGCGCAGCGGACTTGCGCGGGTTCCAGCTCCTCCGGCAGCTGCTCCCGAAGCGCCATCAAGGATAAATGCTGGAACGCGCCGAACCGATACGCCAGCGACCGCCCGATCGGCGGGAAGGTCCCCTCCGGCGAGATGAGCCGCTCCAGAACGGCAGCATAACGAACGACGCGAGGAAGCGTCTTGGCGCGGAGTTCCGTCCAGTCGCCGTATTGATCGCCCAGCTCATCCAGTACCTCCACGAGCATCGGTTGAATGACGAAGCTGTTGTAATAATCCCAGTGATAAGCCGGTCCGTCGCCATAGGCTCCGTCTCCCTCGTACCACTGCTCGTGCTGCCGGAGCGCATAATCCACGCGCATGCGGTCCCAGTCTTCGCCCATCCGATGCAAGGCGGCTTCGATCATGGCGCTGAACAGCAGCCAATTGCTGAATACCGGACGGATAACCCGCGTCGCGCGCAAAGCCGAGGTTAAGTTAGCTCGGACATGCGGTTCGAGCCTCGCGTACAGCTCGTTTGGCGCGCGAAGCACGGCGTTCGCGAGGAATGCCGCGTCGACGAGCGGCTGACCGCCCCGGTCGAAATTCATGTAGTCCAGCGATGACGGATCCGTGGCCGCCTCGATCGCCTGCCTCGCCATGTCCGCCATCCGCAGCCGAATTTCGCCTTCGTCGCCGGCGCGCGATCCCCGTTCCAGCCACGGCGCGATGCCGGCCAATGTACGCCCCAACGCTTCCAGATGCGTGTAATCCAAACGGTCGTCCCGCTCCGCTTCGATCGGCATATCGCGACGAAGCCGTCTGGCGGATAATGCCTCCAGCACGGGCCGCGCAATGCGGACCATCGTCTCGACCCAGTACGTTCTGTCCTTCGCCATCCTCATAGCCCCCCAACCACACGTCGGTCATTCCCCACAAGTATAGACGGTTGTTCGGTCCGGTCCAATGCCCTATAATGGTCAAAAACTGACCTATCGTGCTTTTCTAGAAGAAGAGGAGCGAGCGTATGCTGACATTGCTTTCGTGCGGATATCATAGCATTCATCATGACGGCATTCTAAGGAACCGGCCGAGCGGCTCGGGAAGCTACACGTTTGTGCTGTTCAAGAGCCGAGCGGAAGTTACGCTTGGCGGCAGCGCATTCTCGGTGCCGAGCCATACGTTCATCTTGTTCCGGCCTACCACGCCGCATGCATATCGCGAGCTGGAGAGTCCGTTTATCAATGATTGGTTTCATTGCGCGGGCGATGAATTGCCCGCCTTCCTGCAGGAGTTGAACTTCCCCGCGGATACGCCGATCGTCGCCTCGGACCCGATGCTGCTCTCGCGCGGCATCATGGACCTGCAGCATACGTTTCGTCTAGGCGGACCGCTGCGCGACCGCATCCTGGATTGCGACCTGCGCTCCTTCTTCATGAAGCTGAGCGATTTGCGGGAACGGACCGCGCCGGACAAGCTCGGCCGGTATTACGTCCCGTTCTCAGAGCTGCGCGATCAGCTGTATCGGTCTCCGCAATTACACATCTCGGTAACGGCGCTCGCCAAGCGCTTCCATATGAGCAAGTCTTATTTCCAGCATATTTATAAAGACCTCTTCCAATGTTCCGTCGTGACGGATATGATCAATGCCCGGCTTGAACATGCCAAGTATTTGCTTGATCATACCGAGCTGCCCGTTACGCGCATCGCGAGCTTGTGCGGCTACGAGAACGACACCCATTTCATGCGCCAATTCAAGAAATTCGTCGGCCTTACGCCTAGACAGTATAGATATGGGAGCGAAGGGTGAGCGCCGGCCAACAGTCTCCGCGGCATTGCGCCTGCGTCAGGCTTGCGCCCGCTTCCCGCCTGCCGCAAGCAACGGAATGCTTAGCGCGAACGCGGCCGCGGCGAGCCAGATTGGCAGCTCCGGATCGAGCGAATACGCCCAGCCGCCGATAATGCCGGACGGCGACACGGCAAGCAGCACGAGGACCGACAGGATCGCGAACATCTTCGCTCGGCGCTCATCGTCGATGGCGTTGGCGACGGCGGCCTCGAGATAAGGCGCCGTCACCATCGTCGCCCCGGCGGACAACACGGTACTAACGGCGATCCAACCGAGGGAGCCCGCCGGCGTCAGCGCGAGCATGCCGTTCGAGACGGCCGACAGGATGAATCCCCCTATCATCGTGCGATTCGTCAGCCGCTCCGGAATGCGCGGCATGACGAGCCAGAGCACGAGCAGCATCACGACCGAAGAGACGGCGGGCACCATCGAAATCAAGCTCTCGTCCATGCCGAGATCGTCGGCCAAATAGAGCGAGAGGTACGTCCCTTTGATGGTCATTTGGAAATTGAACAGAATATAGACGCCGAACATGAGCAGCAGGCCTCTGTCGGCCAATACGACGCGCAGCGTAGCCATATAATCTCGCAAGCTCGCTTGCATTCCGAGATCGCGCGCCTCCCGCTTCTTGCGCAGCCCGATCTCCGTCTCGCGGGTCGTATAATGCCGCCCGAGAAATTGCGCCGTCATCAAGACGAACGCCAACACATACATGATCCGGACGCCCGTGACCATGCCGTACTCGTGTACGAGCAACCCGCCCAGCGGAGCGAATAGTCCGCCGATGACGCCGATCACCTGCAGCAATGTAAATACGTATGTACGCTCCCGCGGCTCCGTATCTTCGACGAGCAGACAATAGAACGCGGTATGGGGTACGCGCTGCAAGCCGTTGATGAAGGCGGCGGCGATGAAGAACCAGATGTTCTGCGAGAATGCCCAGAGCAGCGTGCCCGCCGACCAGCTGATGAGATCGAACGCGAGCAGCGCGGCCTTCCGCCCCATCCGGTCGGTCAAGTAACCGCTGAGGAACGACGAGAACACTTGGACGACGAGCGTCAACGTCGTCACCCATCCGATCTGCGTCTCGCTCAGGCCGAGTTCATGCATGTAGATGGTAGCATACGTGGCGAACATGCTGTAAGGAATCAAGAACAACGGCTCGAAAGCAAGACAGCCTCTGCTGTTGCCCTTCAATCGCGGGAAAAAGGTACGCATGAAACGAGGATCCTCCTAAGGCGTTTGATGTGTTCCTTCCATCCTAACCACGACGGACGTCGCGCGTCCAGCCATCCATTTCCATATTTGACCAGGATTCGCAATGTCTGACGACTTCGCGTAGGCCGAGTACCTTGCCAGAACGAAATGGCAAGCGTTGTGGAGCGTATTCGGACATGACCCTCACAAGTAAGGGCCGATTTGAGAGGAAGCCTCCTCCCGCACGCGCGAGACCGTCCCCTGACTCAGCAGATACCCGCCTCTCTCCCCTCCTTCGGGGCCAAGCTCGACGACCCAATCCGCACGCCGGATCAGTCTGGACTTATGTTCGATCATGATCGCCGTATTTCCGCGCCGCACAATCTCTTCGATGGCGTCTCCAAGCAGATCCGCATCCTGCGGATGCAGTCCCGTCGACGGCTCGTCCAACACGATCAAAGCATGCCCGCCTTCCGTCCGCTGCAGCTCTTTGGCGAGCTGAATGCGGCGCGCTTCCCCGCCGGACAGCGTATGGGCCGGCTGTCCCAGCGGCAAATACCCCAGCCCCAATCGAAGCAGCCACTCCAGACGGCGCCGGATAGCCGGCTCGCCGTCAAAGATCGCCGCCGCTTCTTGCAGGCTGGCTTCCAGAATGCGGGCAATAGAATAGCCCCTATACGTCACCTGCAAGACCGCGTCCAGATAACGCTTGCCCCCGCATTGCGCGCAAGGCACGTAGGCGTCCGGCATGAAATACATGTTCGTCTTCGTCGCGCCGAGCCCCAGGCAATGCTCGCAGCGCCCTCCTTTGACGTTGAAGGAGAAATGCGAGGGCTTAAAGGCATAGCCCCCCGTTCGCGCTTGTTTCGCGAACAAGTCGCGCACGTCGTCGAATAAGCCCGTGTACGTCGCGGCATTGGACCGGGCGCTTCGTCCCATGTCGTCTTGATCGATGACGACGACGCGCTCCACCAACCCCGATCCGGTCATCCGTCCCTCCTTGACCGCGGGCAGCAGCGCGTCGAACATCAAGGTCGTCTTGCCCGAACCCGACACGCCCGTTACGGCCGTGAGAGCCCCTAGCGGGAAGACCGCGTCGATCCCTTTCAAATTCCGCTGCGAGGCCCCCTTCACGGTCAGACATCGATCATAATTAGGGAACGGCGCGCGGTCGCGTCTGCTCCGGCCCTCTTCCTCCTTCAGATAACGTCTCGTCAGCGAATGCTCGCAGCGCAAGATGTCGCCGAGCCCGCCTTGAACGACGATACGCCCTCCGAACGCACCTGCGCCGGGTCCCACCTCGACGATATGATCCGCCAGCTTCGCAAGCTGAAGCTGATGTTCCACCACGATGACGGTATTCCCGCGATCGCGCTGCCGAAGCAGCGCGCGGTACAGGTTCTCGATATCCTTCGGGTGCAGCCCGGACGTCGGCTCGTCGTAGACAAACACGATATCCGTCAAGCTCGAATGCAGCGAGGAGGCTAGTCGAACGCGCTGCGCTTCGCCGCCGGACAAGCTGCTCATCGGACGGTCCAGCGTCAAATACGACAAGCCGACATCCGCCAAACTTTGCAGACGCGCCAGCAGCTCGTGCAGCAGCGGCTTGACGGCCGACGCCGCCGGCGTATTCGCGAAGACGCGGTCCCACGCCTCCAGCCGCGCCCGAAGCCGATCGAGCGATAGCCCGGTCACCTCGTCGATCGACGCGCCGCCGATCGACAACCCGCGTGCGACGGCATTCAGCCGCGAGCCGCCGCAGGCGATGCAGACGCGTCGACTCATCAGCGGCTTGAGGTCCGACGATTCCCTGGCGGCTTCGTCCGTCTGCTCGAAATATCGACGCCTTACGGCCGGCACGGCCCCCTCGAACCGACCCGCCTCGGCGGTTTTGGGCGGAGCGAGCTCGGGCCGGAGACGACGCAGCCGCTCGTCGTCGGTTCCGTAGAGCAGCAGTTCGCGCACGAGCTCGGGCAGCTCGCCGATCGGCTTGCCCATGTCTTCCGGGGCGAACGCAAGTCCGTAATGCTTGGCCGCTTGAACGAGCGTAAGCTCGAAGAATCGGCCAACCCCCTTCTTCCAAGCGAGCATCCCCCCGCCCGCGATCGAGGCGTCGAAGTCCAACAGCTTCTCCGGATCGGGGTGCAGCTCTTCTCCCAGACCGCCGCACGCCTCGCATGCCCCGAGAGGCGTATTAAAGGACAGGTGCGCCAACGTTAGCGGCATCATGTCGGCGGAACAGGCGGGACAAGACAGACGGCCGTCGGCCTCCCCTCCCGGAATGCGCGCGCCGCACGCCGGGCATGGGCGGTCGCCCGCGGAGAGGTAGAGAATCCGCAGATGAGTATAAATTTCGCTATATGTCCCTAGCGTCGACCGAGGGGAGGGATTGGTCCTTCGCTGCGAGACCGCGACTACCGGAGCCAGATTCTTCGCCTCCTTGAATTGGGGACGCTGCACCTGCTCGGCCACTCTCCCGACGGCGAGCAGATGCTGCCGTTCCGACTCCTTGCACAGCACGTCGAACAGCAAGGTCGATTTCCCTGAGCCGGATACGCCGGTAATCAAGCTCAACCGGCGCTTGGGCACCTTGAAATCGACATGCTTCAAGTTTCGTTCGGTCACGCCGAGCAGCTCAATGTATTTCGTTTCGTCCATGGATGGCTGCCTCCCTATCTATGCTTGAATTCGCGTCCGGCGGCCGCGGCGCTCCGCACAACTGCTTCGGACACTCATCATTGTAGGACAAAACTATGACAAATCTTGTCGTAGTTAAACGCAATCCATCCCGAAATAAAAAAACGAGCGCCTCTCCCCGCGAATCAGGGATAAACGCTCGTTATTTCGCATTCTTTCGTCCAACCTCGCTACTCACTGCCGCTGCCGACTAGAGATCGAATGCCGGTATATCCATGATCAGATTAGGCTCATCGCGCTTGAAGGCACTACCGCTGGAGCTGCAGATGGAGCAGCGGGAAAGGCGCCTGATTTCTATCTCAAGCGCGGCTATCGTATTGCCGGCACGCTTGAACACGCGTCTTTGTTCGGGAGGAAGCGTTTTTTCATGATGAAAGAGCTGCTAGAAATACGCCGAACGCGCAGCGGCAAACCGACAAAAACAACGAACAACCCTTGGTTTGGCAATGGTCCGAGCCAAGGGTTGCTGCGAATATCGAGGAGGGCTATGGATTCAAACCGTTGCACGAGGTTTCTTGCTCCGCTAGAAAATCGAGCATGCGATGAAGGGCCTCCGCTGCCGACGGCTCCGCATAGTTGGGGGAAAACGGGTCGGCGAACCCATGTCTGCCCGGCAAAATCAAAGCCTGCACCCCAGCCTTCCGGTTCAACGTCGCCGTCAGATCAGGCACATGGAACGAGCGCTCTTCCTGTCCGAAGAACAGCAGCGTCGGCGCTCGCGGCGTCATGTCGGCGTAGCTTCGGATGCGCGACCCGTAAAATCCCACGATCCCGGCGATGCCGTCACGCTCGCCGCACAGCCAAGCCACCGTGGCGCCGACGCTGCTCCCCACTACGAATAGTCGTTCGTAGCGCTGTCGCATGTGGCTCAGCAAGGGATCGACCTTGTCCTTAGCCCGAGCGAAGCCGACCGTGGTCATGAAGTTCGCGTAGGCCTCCTCCTCTTGGTCATACGCGAACGGCTCGCGACGATCCAGAAGATTCGGACAGACTACATCATATTGCCGGTTCGCGAGCAGTCGGCAGAGATGCTGCATATATTCATTCATGCCGTAGATTTCATGCAGCACAATGACGGCCGTATCGGAGCCGTTGATTATACAGATCATCGCATCGGACCCGTCTACCTTTAAACTATTCATCGGCTTTGCGAGCCTTCACGATCAAAAAATGAGGGGTCGTCGCAAGCTTATCAAACCACTTCGCATGCCAGCGCGAATAGTCCAGGTCGTTCATATCGCCGCGCACGGGCTGCGGCTCTACGATGGATTCAAGTACAAAGCATTCCGATGTCGCATTCACGATGTCCTGCATGGATCTTCTATAGAAGGAGACCTCCACCGCTCCCGCTTCGGGCTTGTTCCATACTTCCGTCAATAATTCGCGGGCGAAATAGTCCGGACGGGAAAAGTGCGTATAGTCCATGAACGGATGATGCACGGAGAAAATCAGGCCTGCGCCCGGCTTCATAATCCGATGGAATTCTCGAAAAGTCGACGCCCAATCTTCCAGATAGTGAAGCGTAAGCGAACTTACGATAAGGTCGAAGGTGCGATCGCTAAAAGGAAGCGTCTCCGAAAGATCGCCCTGGATGATCGTCGCCCTGTTCCCAATGCGCCGCCTGCAAGCCTCCGTCATGTCCGGACTGATGTCGATCGCGCTCACCTGTGCTCCTTGATGGATGAAATGCTCCGTATACCAGCCTGCCGCGCAGCCGGCGTCCAGGATATTCATTTGCCGCATGTCCGTCGGCATAAGGTTTATCATTGCCGGTCTTTCGTAGTACGCGTTATGTCCGCTTTGCTTATCGACATGCTTCTCATAGTCGCTCGATAATAGATTGAAGGCTCTCGTTATGTTGTCTTTCAGCATGCTCACTCCAATGCTTTGGGATCTGATCCATTATGCCGGGATGACCGAGAGAACCGGGCATCCGCCATTGGCGTTCATTACCTATGTTAATCGAGTCCGGGGCGCGTGGCTAGTGCACTTTCGGGTACTTTTCTAACGCTGAAGTCCTTGTATTACACAAAAAATGACGTCACAGGGTTCTTTCCCCGTGGCGTCATTTAACGTTATCGGTCCATTACCGCTATTCCAATAACCCCTCCCGCTCCAGCACGGCTATCGCTTCGAGCAGCATGACGCCGCTCAGCTGGCCGCTTAGCTGCACGACCGGCTCCGGAGCGTCCATCCAGGACAAACTAATCAAGCCGGCATCTGATCGACCTTCCCGCCACAGCATCTCGGCGTTATGGAGCAGTAGTCGAAGCCACGGCTCCGCCAGTTCGGGCTGAACGCGAATAAGACCCACGAGGTAGCGGACGAGTATCCCTTTGAACAAGCCGCAGTCGTCGTTTCCTTCCCGAGGCAGCATGCCGGTCGACGTATCGACCAATTCGCTCGCCGCCGCTTGCGCGGTACGCTGCGCGTCCGCGAGATAAGCGGCATCACCCGTGCAGCGGTACAACTCGATGCCCGCGCCGAGGAAGACGCCTTGGCAATACGTATACTTCCAGTCGTAGTCGATCTTCCCGTCGCCCAGCCGGTTCATGCCGTCCCAGACGAAGCCGGTGTTCGGACAGACCAGCCGCTCCCGGTTGAACCGGTAGATGCGCTGCGCCCATTCCAGATCCTCCGCGCGGCCAACCAGACGGTACAGACGCGAAGCGAGAATCGAGGCCGGCGCGTTCGCAGGGGTGTTCTTGTAGTCCAGCTGATCCTTCTTCCAGGCCATGCCGCCGCCCATATGATCATTCCATGCGGTCTTGATATCGTCCCACAGCTCGAGCGCCCCTTGCTTATAGACGTCCTGCCCCGTCGTCTCGTATGCCCGGAGCAGAGCGAGCGCCATCCATTCCATGTCGTCGTAGTAGTTATGCAGCAGCGTACCGCCGTTCCACCGGACCGTATCGCGCAGCACCCGCTCCAGGAAGACTTCCCGCTCCGCGTTCCCGTCGCGCTGCAGCTCATCCACGAGGACATCGATCACATGGGCATGCCACCAATAGATCCAATGCTCGTTGGCATCTCCTCGCGGTACCGCTTGATCCATGACGCCGCGCTCCTCGTTCCAGAACAGACGCCGGAACTCCGCCTGCGCCTGCTTGGCCCGATCGGCCCACAGCCCGCTCCCGCTCATCCCTGACGCACCTCTCCCTTCGCCTCGGCCAGCAGACCGCGCTTCTCCAGAAGCGCCAGCTGTTCCAGCAGCATGATGCCGCTCAGCTGGGTGCTCAGCGTCACGCGATCGCTCGGCTTGCTGCCCCAACTTGTGCTGAACACATTACGCTCCGCATCGCGGCCTTCCTGCCACAGCATGTCGGCCTGTTGAACCAGCAGCTCGATGCTCTTCGTCTCCGTCGGCGCGACTTCGGTCAGCTCGCCCCAATACCGGACGAGGATGCCCTTGAACAAACCGCCGTCGCCGTCCCCTTCATCCGGCAGCAAGCCCGTCTCCGGGCATACGAGCTCCGCGCGCGCGGCTTCGGCCGTACGTACGGCATCCGTGATATAGGCTTCATTGCCCGTACATCGGTACAGCTCGACGCCGGCGCCGATGAACACGCCTTGGCAGTACGTGAACTTCCAGTCCTTGTCGATCGCGCCGTCTCCGGTCCGATTCATGCCGTCCCAGACGAACCCGGACGCCGGATCGACGAGATTGGACTTGAGCCAGGCGTAGATGCGGAGCCCCCAATGCAAATCCTCGTCGCGGCCGAACTCCCGGTACAGCCGCGCGGCCAAGATGACGGCCGGCGCGTTCGCCGGCGTATTCTTGTAGTCCAGCTGCGATTTCTGCCACGCGATGCCCCCGCCCATATGGTCGTTCCAGCCGGTCTGGATATCTTCCCATAGCACGAGCGCCGCGTCCTTGTACCGTTCCTCGCCGGTCGCTTGATACGCGCGAAGCCACGCGATCGCCATCCATTCCATGTCGTCGTACAGCTCGTTCGGGAACGCGCCGCCGTTACGGGCGAGCAGACCGTCGTGGATCGCGGCCAGCCGTTCCTTATAAGCCGCGTCGCCCGTCCGCCCCAAGCCGTCGACCAACGCGTCGACCGCATGCGCCATCCACCAGTAGTGGAAGATCGTGTTGCACGCGCCGTCTTCGCACGGAATTTCGATATCATACAGCCGAATGGAAGGGTTCCAATATAACTGTTCCAGCGCTTGCTGCGCCGCTTCGGCGCGGGATGCCCACGTCATGCCCATATGCTTCACTCTCCGTATCCTTTTATCTCTCGTCCAAGGTACCGTTCTTCTCGAACTTCGCCAACTGCTCCAGCAGCATCATGCCGCTCAGCTGGGTGCTCAGCTGCACGACCGCATCGGGCGACTGCGCCCACGAATTGCTGAACAGCGCGCTCTCGCTCGACTTGCCATATTCCCATAGACTGTCGCCGTTGGTCTTCAGCAGCTCGATCGGTTCCCGCCGCTTCGGGTCGGCTTCGATCAGCTCGCCAAGATAACGAACGAGCACGCCCTTGAACAGTCCGCCGTCGCCGTCTCCCTCGGAAGGCAGCATGCCTGTCGCGGGCGACAAGAAGTCCGTCTTCAGGTTGCCGGCCGTCCTGCGGGCATCGTCCAGATAACGCGACTCTTTCGTTGCATCATACAACTCGACGCCCGCGCCAATGTACACGCCTTGCCCGTACGTGAACTTCCATTCCTTGTCGACCGCGCCGTCTCCCGTCCGGTTGATACCGTCCCATACGAGACCCGACTCGGGATCGACGAGCGTCTTCGTCTGCCAGTCGTAGATCTTCTTCGCCCATGCCAAATCCTCGTCGTTGCCGAAATGCCGATACAGTCGGGCAGCCAATATAACGGCTGGCGCATTCGCCGGCGTATTCTTGTAATCGAGCTGCTCCTTGCGCCAAGCGATGCCGCCGCCCATCTCCTCGTTCCAGCCGGCCTTGATGTCGGCCCACAGCTCGAGCGCAGCCTGCTTATAACGCTCCTCCTTCGTGACGTCGTACGCGCGCAGCCAGGCAAGCGCCATCCACTCCATGTCGTCGTAATAATCGTTGATCATGACGCCGGCATTGCGGTCTAGTATGCCTTGGTACAGCTTCGACAGTCGTTCCTTATAGGCCTCGTTGCCGGTACGCTCATAACCGTCTACCAGCACGTCAACGGCATGCGCCAGCCACCAATAATTGAACGGATCGGTGCACAGCTGGGCGATGCACGGCGCGGCATTGTTGAACAAGCCCCGCTTCTCGTCCCAGAAGGACTTCGCCAGCTCCGCTTGCGCGGCGTCAGCCCGGTTCTGCCATTCGCTCGAAGCAGGCGAGAAGGCCTCCTTCAGCCGATCCGCTTGCAGAACGGCGAGGACGATGCCGACAATCATGATCGTCGCCGCGGCTAAGCCGATCGCGCGATTTCGCTTCAATCCCTTCACCTCGTCATTGGTGCTAGCGGGTGCCGAACGATGCGCATGTAACCGATGCATGCCGACACCCGCCGCTCCTATACTACAAACCGTACATTTTATCGAAGTTCAAATAATTGCCGTTTCCCTTGGCGCTATCGTATCCGACGACGATCGTGTTCTGCCCCGCGTTCAGGTTGACGTTCAGCGTCACCGTGCTCCACGTCCCCCAGCTGCCCGTGCCGGGGAAATTCAGATTCGCGGCCACGACCGTGCCGTTCACGGACACGTACCGACTCGCATTGCCCGCTCCGCCCGCATAGCGCAGCGTGATCGTCCGCGTGCCGGCCGCGTTCTGATTGACGTAGAACGTCGCGTTCGTCCCGGTCGCATTCCAGCCCGCG
This sequence comes from Paenibacillus methanolicus, assembly GCF_008124765.1. GTDB lineage: Bacteria > Bacillota > Bacilli > Paenibacillales > Paenibacillaceae > Paenibacillus_Z > Paenibacillus_Z methanolicus. The sequence continues at coordinate 261,433 of NZ_VNHS01000003.1, forward strand.
AGATAGCCGCGCCCCGAATAACCAGCTTGCGTCGACTCGGACCCGATGCCGCTCAGACGCGCGTTCTCCGCTTCGTAGTTGCCGTTACCCGCAATGTAGCCGGTGTAATTGTCCGCGGGCACGAGCTGCAGAATCGACGCGCCGGCAGCTGCCGCGAGGCTCTGCACGTAGCCGGAGCCCGTCGGCGCGGACCAATCGCTGCCGATGACGTTATCCGACGTACGTCGATGGTTGAACGCCTGCGTGGCGTTCTGCTGCAAGAAGTTAAGGTAGCTGGCGTTGCCGGTGGCGATCCGCAGCTTGTTGAGGTTGCGGGCGAAAATCATTTTGAACCCGGCGCCGTCGTTCTCTCCTTCGTACATCAGCGTGTTGGACAAGGTCAGGTTGTTGATCGCATAATTCGCCGCATTGTTCGCGTCCGTCAAGTAGCTGCCATTGCCCGTCGCCTGATAGAGCGCCAGCGCCGCCCCGAGGAAGTTGCCGTAATTATAGGAGAACTCCCAACCGATGACCGTGCCGTTACCCGTACCTTCCACATGGTCGCTCAGCTTGCTGCCCGAAACGAGCCGCGACTTGATCCAACCGTATAGCCCTTCGGCTTTGGTGAGATAGGCATTATTGCCCGTTGCATTCTTCAGCTTGATCGCCGTCATGACCATCGGCGCGTTGGTCGCGATGTTCTTCTGCGGCGACGTGCCGTCCCGCTTCCACCAGATGCCGCCGCCGTACGTGGCGTCATTGAACGCATAGATCTGATCGAACAAGAAAGACGCCCGATTGCGGTATTCCGCCGTTCCGGTCAGCTCGTATGCCCGCATGCACGCCAGCGCCCACCAGCCCAGATCGTCGTTGAAGTCGTTGTCCATCATGTTCGTATATTTGCCGTTGAAGCCGGTATAGATATCGTCGATCATGGTCCGGTACGTCTGGCTGCCGGTCCGCTCGTAGGCGTCCATCACCGTCTCCCACAGCTGCGCCTCCCACCAGAAATCCGTGTACAACCCGCCGTTCGGACCGTGGGCATGGGTATGAATCTGATGGTCGCTGTTCGTGTAGAAATATTTGGCCGACGCGTCGTAGAACGTGTTCACGAATCCGTTCATCGCCGTGTCCGCCTGCGCGGCGGTGAATGCCTCCGCACGTTGCGGCACGCTGAAACCTGCGCCTAACATTGCCGCCGCCAGGATCGCGCCTACCCACCTTTTGCCTGCTCCTGCCAACTTGCGGGATTGCCTCGTCATCACTATTCGCTCGCCCTCTTTCCGAATCGAGATTCGCTTGCCGAAAGCCCGAATGCGCTAGGCGGAGCCGCCTTTCCGATTGCGGAATTCGCTCCGCCGAAAGTGTCACCACCTCCTCTCAAGGAAACGCGCCGAATGGCGATGCGAGCGTTACCCCTTCGTGCCGGTGAACGCGATGCCCTGCACGAAGTACTTTTGCAGCAGCAGGAACAGGATGAGAATCGGCAGAATCGCGATGAGCGCGCCGGCCATCATCGGTCCGTAATCCGTCTGGTAATTGTACGAGAACGCCTGCAAGCCCATCTGAATCGTCGCTTTGTCCGGATCATTCAGGATGATCATCGGCCAGAGGAAGCTGTTCCAGCCCGCCTGGAAGGTGAAGATGCTGAGCGTCGCGAGCGCCGGCTTCGTCAGCGGCAGATAGATGTTCCAGAAGATGCGGAATTCCGGACACCCTTCGATCCGCGCCATCTCCATCATGTCGGATGGCAGCGTCAGGAAGAATTGTCGCATGAAGAACACCGCGAACGAGCCGGATGCGCCGGGCAGGATGATCCCCCAGAACGAGTTCAGGAAGCCGTTGCCGCCGTCGCCCATCAGATCGTTGCCGCCGATGAGCGGGAAGTGCTTCAGCACGTAGAAGCTCGGGATCATCGTCACGATGCCCGGAATCATCATGGCCGCGAGCAGCACGCGGAACAGCGGCTTGTTCAGCTTGAAATCCAGCTTCGCGAACGCATACCCGCTGAGCGAGCCGAAGAACAGATTGCACAGCACCCCGGCCGCCGCAAGGACGAAGGAGTTGTAGAAATAAAGGCCGAACGGCACCGTCGTGAAGGCAGCCTTGTAGTGTTCGAACGTGATGCGCGACGGCAGCCAGCTGATCGGGACGGAGAAAATTTCGTCGCTCGGCTTGAAGGAGGTGATCAGACTCCAGAAGAACGGCAGAAACATGCAAATCGCTATAATGATCGCAACCGCATAGAATGCGATTGCCCCCAGCGCCTTCCTCGCCGTAACGGAGGCCGGCCTGGTTCTCTTGCCCGCTGCCGCGGATATTGATGGCTGAGCCATGTCCATTCCTCCTTACACGATAGGCTCTTCGGATTTGGATATACGCATATTGATGAACGAGAACGCGAGAATCGCCAGCGCCAGCACGAACGCCTGCGCGGATGCGTAGCCCATCTGCAGCTGATTGAAGCCTTGCTGGTAAATGAGGTACACCGGCGTCTTCGTCACGTTGCCCGGCCCGCCCTGCGTCAGGACGAACGCCTGATCGAACAGCTGAAGCGCGCCGATGATCGACATCGTGCTGACCAGGAACGTCGTCGGACGCAGCTGCGGCCACGTGATGTACCGGAAGCGGTCCCAAGCGGTGGCTCCGTCCAGCTTCGCGGATTCATACAGATAATCCGGCACCCCTTGAAGGCCCGCGATGTAGATCACCATATTCGAGCCGACGGACTGCCACAGCGTGACGAGAATAATGGAGAGCATCGCCGTCTCCGTCTGCGCCAGCCATGCCGGACCCGTCACGCCTACATAGCCGAGCAAATTGTTGACGAGGCCGAATTCGGGATGCAGCAGCCAGATCCATACGGTGGCCGCGGCGACCGCGGAGGTCAACGTCGGCAAGTAGTTCATCGTCCGGAACAGCTTTACGCCGTAGCGCCGGAAGTTCAGCAGCATGGCGAGCCCGAGCGAGATTAGAATATTGAGCGGAACGAAGATGACCGAGTAAAAGGCGACGTTCTTGAACGTCGTCCAGAACAATTCGTCCTGCAGCAGCCGCTTATAATTGTCCAGCTTCACGAAGTCCATCCGGCTGACTACGTCGTAATTCGTAAAGCTCAAGTAGAGCGCCATCACGACCGGAACGATCGTAAAGGCGACGAATAGCAGCATGGTCGGCGTAATGAACAGATACGCCGTTCGAGCCTGATGTTGATTCAATTTCCCCATCGAGGACATCAGCGCTCCTCCTCTCTTTCATCGGTTGATGCCTGTTGAAGGCCGGCAGCGCAAAGGGGGACGCCGCTTCGGGCACTCCCCCCTTTGCCGCACGCGGCCGGGAAAACGATTCCCGACTATGCCGCCTGCTTCATGCCGAGCGTGCTATTTCACGTCCGCGTTATCCTGCAGCAGCTGATCGCCGCGCTGCTGGGACTTCTTCAACGTATCCTCGATGCTCTGTTTCTTCTGCTGGAACAGCTGCAAGTTCGGAATGAGCGCGTCGTTCTCCATGACGGAGTAACCCGGATGCGCCGGACGAATCTTCGCGAACTCGAGCGTGTCGAGGAACGGCTTCCAGAACGGATCGTCCTTGAAGAACGGGTCTTCGAGCGCCGGCTTGTAGCCCGGAATGTTAAGGCTGGTTTTGGCCCACAGCAAGGCGTTGTCCTTGTTCGCCGTCCACCACTTGATGAATTCCCATGCTTCCTGATGATGCTTGCCGCCCTCCGGAATAACGAGTCCGAAGCCGCCCATGACGCTGCCCTTGTCGCCACTCGGTCCAACCGGAGGCGGCACGATGCCGAATTCGAGATCCTTGCCGTACTTCTTGTACGTGCTGAGCATCCAAGGACCGGTGTACTGCATCGCCAGCTTGCCGGTCACGAACGCGTCCGTACCTTCGCCCAAGCCTTGTTCGAACCCGGTTTTGTACACTTTATCCTCGTTCAACAGGCGATCCCAGAAGGTGAGCACCGCTTTGCCTTGCTCATTATTGAAGTTCGTCTTGCCGTCCTCGGTCATCATCGATCCGCCCGCCTGTTGCAAGTACATATTGAACAGCCCCGGATCGCCGAGCGAGAAGCCGGCCACCTCGAGCTTGCTGCCGTTCCACTTCGTCGTCTTGATCGCCGCCTGCTCCAGTTCGTCCCACGTTGTAGGCGGCTCGACGCCGGCGTCGGCAAGAATCTTCTTGTTATAGAACAAGGCGCGCGCGTCGACGGTTAATGGCAAGCCGTACAGCTTATCGCCATAGGTCAGCTCCTTAAGCGCCTCGCTGTAGAAGTCGTCCCGGCTCAGGCCGTCGGCGGCGAGCAGGTCGTCGATCGGATGGAGGACGTTCTTCGGCGCGTAGAGCGAGGTGCGCCATCTGTCCCAGAACAGGATGTCCGGCGCGCCGCCTGAGGTGGATGCCGTCAGGAACTTCGTAATCATGTCCTGCTGCAGCACGTATTTGACGCGAATTTTGTCTTGGGATTTGTTGAACGCGTCGACCATCGTCTCGAACTGCTTCTGCCCTTCGCCGCCCCAATCGCCCCAGAAGGTCAGCTCGACCGGCTTGCCCGAACCCGAATTACCGCTCGCCTCTCCGTTATCGTTCGTCGCATTGCCTCCGCCGTTGGCACCTGAATTCCCGTTATTGCTGCAACCCGTAGCCGCGCCAAGCAATACCGCGCTCATCGTCATGACCGTCATCCATTTTTTCACGTTTCATGCCTCCCTTTTATCGTTCGCCTCTATAAGATTCGAAAGGCCAAGCCTTTTTGAAACCGCTTTACTTGGTTCGCACGGCAATGCCGCAGTAATCGAGCAGCAGCTCGCCGAACATCATGTTCGCCCAGGAGAACCACGGCCGGGTGAATCGATGCGGGTCGTCCGCATGGAAGCCCTCGTGCATGAGTCCCGTATCCGCCGTCGTGGCCGCCAGCATCTCCAGCATCCGCGCCTGCTCCAGCTTATCGGAAGCCGTAAGCCCCTGCATGGCGAGCGAGATGTGCCAGATATACCGGTTGGGCGTATGTGGGCTGCCGATTCCCGAGGCCGCTTGACCTTCATAGAAGTACGGATTCTCGCGGCTTAGAATGAATCGTCTCGTATTCTGGTAGATCGGATCGTCCTTGCCGGCATAACCGAGGTAAGGAATGGCCAGCAAGCTCGGCACATTGGCGTCATCCATCAGGTTGTACTGGCCCAATCCGTCCGTCTCGTAGGCATACATCCGGCCGTATTCGGGGTGATCGACGATGCCGTGCGTCTGAATGCCGAGATCGATCTCCGCCCTTAGCCGCGCCGCTTGTTCGGCGAGCGCCGCATCGTCCAACACGTCCTTCGCAATCTCCTCCACATAACGAAGCACGACGACCGCGAACATATTAGAAGGGATAAGGTAACCGTAGGTACATGCATCGTCGCTCGGCCGGAATCCGCTCCACGTCATGCCCGTGTACCCCGTCGGCGAGCCTTTGCCCTCTCGTGGCAGCGTGTCCGTCGGCGGGCAATCGAGCCGTTGGAACCGGTACGTCGACTCCGTCTCATGACGCTGCTCGGTCGTCCACAGTTCGATAATCGCAGCCGCCGCTTGGCGGAAAGCCTGATCCAAATGCGCGGTTCTGCCCGTGTTCTTCCAGAGCAGATAGCTTAGCTGCAGCGGATAGCAGAGGGAATCGATCTCGTATTTGCGCTCCCACAGCCAAGGACTCATCTCGGTCAAATCCTGTTGATGGCCGCTCGCGCTCGCCGATTCATTGAAGGCGTTGGCATACGGGTCAAGCAGCACGCAGGCGAGCTGTCTGCGGACCAAGCCTTCGATCATATCCGCCAAATCCGCGTCCTCTTGCGCCAGCACCAAATAGGGCCGCACCTGCGCCGCCGAATCACGGAGCCACATAGCTGGTATATCACCTGTTATAACAAATGTCGTGCCATCCGGCATGCGTTTGACCGTCGTCTGCAGCGTATTGCTGAACCCGTTCTCGAATATCGCCGCAAGATGCGGTTTATCCGGTATACAAGACTTGATACGCGCCAGCAAACTCACGATGGATGCCGGAATTTCCGTTGATTGAACCACGCCTGACCGCCCCTTCCATCCTATCTTCGCGTTAAGTAAACCGCTTACATTTCATATTGTCATTATATTGGCATGCATATGGTATGTCAATATGTATTTTTGGATAGAATATATCATTTAAGTATATCAACCGAGATTCGCTTCCCCTTCCCCCTCCGCCGAGGGGAACCATAGGGCTTTGCCCTCTGGACTCCCTTCTTCGTGCTGACACGTTTGTTCGCGGTCGGCGGTATGGATTGAGCTGGGCACGCTTTTGTCCTAGCGGACAAAGCTTCATGCGCATGGGGGAGCATCTTTTCAAGACACCAGGAAATACCGTGGCTTGCGGCTACGTGCTGACCTTCGCTTTCGTCCGCTTGCGCGGACACGCTTTACTTTAGCCTCAAATCTTCAATCATCATAATTTCCTCGACAACAAAAAAAGCCCCTCGCGGGGGCTTTTCGGTTAGACGGACTTGGCCGGGCCGGTCGATTCGCTGATGATCAATGAGGCGTCGAGCAGAATTTTGCTCGGAACGGACTGGCCCTCGCGCAGGTTCAAGACATTCTCGAAGGCGAGCCGGCCCATCTCCGTCTGGTTTTGCCGCAGATGGGTGAACGGGAACTTGCCGTTCACCTCCGGGCAGTCGAAACAAACGATCGAGATATCCTCGGGCACGTCGCGGCCCAGCCGCTGTACCGCTTGGACGGCCAGCTGCGCGATATTGTATTCGGTGGCGAACAGCGCCGTAATGTGCGGATGCCGCTCCAAATGCGCCATGACCCGCCGAATGTCCTGCTCGCGGTTCTCCTCCGTATTCGCCTTCGGCAGCGTCGACGTCAGCTCCAGCCAAATGTCGCGGTCGACGACGACGCCTTTCTCCGCGTGGGCTTGGATGAAGCCTTCGATCCGTTCTTCGATCGCCGTCGTGTCCACCGGCGGCGGCGTGAGGAACGCGATCGACTTATGTCCGAGCTCGAACAGATGGTTCGCGCCTTCCTTGGCCGCGCCGGCATTGTCCGTCGCGATCGAACCGGCCGAGATGCCCTTCAGATGGCGGTCCACCAGCACGAACGGGAATTGATTGATGACCAACTTCAGAATCTCGGCATTGAAGTATTCGCCCTGCGCCGGGAAAATGATCAATCCGTCCACGCCGAGCTCCAACAAACCTTTGATCGCCTCTTCCTCGTACGCCGGCATCCCGAATGTGCGGCGGAGAACGAGGTAGCTGTTATGCTGGCGGGACGCTTCCTCCATGCCATAGATTAACCCGTTGCCGTAACTGTCGGCAAAATCCGTAATGACCAAGCCGATCAGCAATCTGCCATCCGCCCTGCGCGCGAGTTGCTGCTGCGCTCCTCCGCCGCTCGCGGGCTTCGCCGTGCCCGCAGGCTGATCGGCGACGAAGGAGCCGCGTCCCGGCTGGCGGACGATATACCCTTCGCTTGCCATCAGCTCCAGCGCCTTCTTGCTCGTAATGCGGCTGACATTGTACATGTCGCCAAGTTCCTTCTCGGACGGTACGCGATCGCCCGGCTCATACTTTCGCTCCAATATTTCGTCGCGCAGCGCTTCAAAAATTTTCTCGTACATCGGCTTCGATGATTCGTTCGACATGTTCGTCCCTCCGCCTTCCAACAACCGGTTGTCGCAAATTTATATATAATAATATATCATGATATATGCGTTTTGCCAAGTTAGGCTGACATATCAGGCGGAGTATAGGCATCGTAAGCGAAACCTTCACATGCTTCCCTGTCGATTCTTCCTACACGCCTTGGATGAATGACAGCAATTGTTGATTGCATTCCTTCGGTTTCTCCAGGTTCAGCGCGTGCCCCGCGTTCTTCACGATGCGCGCCGTTCCCTGCCGGCACAACTTCGTGGCCGCCTCGGCGTGGCTGGGCGGCCACATGGGATTTTTCTCGCCTGCCAGAAACAGAACGGAAATGGTCAACCTTTCGAGCAGCGGCCGCCAATCGGAACTGACGGACATGGCCCAAGAACAGCGGTTTCGTTCGGACGAAATCGAATTTAGGCTGTTTTCGGCTTACGAGCAGCAGGCGTAAGAGAACGCGCGGCGGCACGCCTCGATAGAATGGCGACGGGTGCTTTTGGTCCAGATACGTTTCGAAGTCGATCCGCTCCGAATCGTACATCCCGTCCTTCCAGTGCTCGTCATTCATAATTTACGGCGTCTGATCGAAATCGACGACGGCGCTAACGTTAATCACAGCTCCCCGGCCGCGCTGTATCCGGACACAAATACGACCGGCCGCCCTTCTCCTTGTACCGAATAGGCCAGTCGAACCTGGTCATCGGTCGTAAAATATGTAAAGCACATCCCTTCTCCTCCTTCAACAATGAAGCCCTGCATCCTATATTTACCTCAAATGCGGCGTCTAAGCCGTACAAGCCTGATTATGCAGTCGCCGGCGCCGAACGAGACGGCAAATAGCGCCACGGGAGCAGGTTCCCATGGCGCTATTTGCGCTAGATTATAAAGGGTGGGCGCAATCGGCTAAATCGGGAACAACCCTCTCCCGATCAAATTCGCGCTTACCGGCTTCAAACCGATCTCGCGCGACCACACCGACAACTGTCCGATATGGTGGATCTCGTGGGCGATGACGTGCCGCATGACCTCGCCGTATTTATGAGCTTCCTCTACCCCTTCATCGGTAATGTCGATCATGACGAGGTCTTCCAGCCCCTCGTGCCATTCCCGGACGAAGGGAGCAAGCTCGGCATGACAGCTGGCAGAGAAATCCCGGATTTGACGCACACCCATCACGTCCTCGAACGAAGGGATGCGAATCGCCTTCTGTTGAATTCCCCCGCAGATCCAGCCATACTCGACGGCCACGAAATGATACAGCGTGGGAAGAATATACCCCAGGCCGCCGGTGCGTTTTTTCATCAGCTCTTCCATGCTCACCGTCTCGCACAACTCCAACCACTCGTTGCGCACCTGCCAGTTATACTCGAATAGCTTCAACATCGCATTGCCTCCTATCCATGCGATCTGACGTACGACTACCATAATTCGCCATTAATTGCCACACACCTGCACCATTCCGACTTCATCTCGACTCTCTACATTCATGGCTCCGGCCGTCCTCTCCGATAATGCAGGGGCACATAGCCGGTCGCCTCTTTGAACACGCGGCCGAAATGCGTCACGCTGCCGAACCCGACCTTCTTGGCTATCGCCCCGACCTTCAGCGCGCTCTCCTCCAGCAGCCGCTTCGCCTCCTTGATCCGGACGCCGTTCACGTATTCCACGAACGTGAATCCGGTCGCTTCCTTGAAGAATCGGCTCAAGTAATACGGACTGACGTAAAATCGGTCGGCCACCAGCTGCAGCGACAGTTCCTCCATATAGCGATCATTAATGTAGCGGACGATTTCCGAAATCCGCTCATGCATGGGACTTAGCGGGGCCGGCGGTTCCGTCGCTTCCTGACCGATATGCCTGCAGCAGCGAATGAGCAGCTGCTGGGTCAAGGTCATCGCATAATGCTCGAACCCCGGCTTCCGTTCCGCGATCTCTTGTCTGATCCCGCCTGTCAGACTATCGACGGAGATCCGTTCGTGGAGCGGCAAGCGAACGACGAGATATGCCCGCTCCGCCAGCGGCAGCAGCACGTCGGGAAGACTCCCCTCCGTCATCCCCGCCCGGCTCGGATGAATGTTGACGATCAACCGCTCATGCTCCGGCATGGCCGCATTCGTCGTCCGATGGAGCACATGGGGAGCGACGATCACGATATCCCCCTCGCGCATGACGATCGTCCGGTCTTGAACGAAGAACTCCCGCTGGCCGGACATCAGGCAGTAGACTTCGTACGTGCCATGCAAATGACTGGTCGGCATATGATGGCTTTTGGCCTTCCGGTAAGAGACGCCGAACATCCCCGCGCCATTCTCGTAATGAAAATCGTTCATCGTTCGCCCGCCTCCTTCCCAATCCTGCTCCTGACTCCATTATAAGCGGCCATTGTCCGCAAGATATAAGAAAAAATCGTTCATTCGCGCAATTTATGTACATATTCCCGGTGCTACGATAAAGCTATCTTAGGAAGGAGGCATGTATAGGATGAATGCGAAGTTACCCGCATCCGCAGCTCGCGCGCAGGAGGCGCCGTCTCCCCTGGCATGGGCGGAGAAGGCTTGCGAGGCGTTGATGGCCAAATTCGAACCGGAGAATCTGCCGCCGGACCGCTTCCACTACCATCAAGGCGTATTCCTGTCGGGGATGATGAAATGCTGGCAGCAGACCGGAAAGGACAGCTACTACGATTACATCAAGCGTTGGGTGGACAGTCACGTACCGGAAGACGGCCGCATCTCGAACCGCAATGCCGATGAGCTCGACGATATTCAACCCGGCGTGCTGCTGTTCCCGCTCTTCGAGCGGACAGGCGACGAGCGGTACAAGAAGGCGTTGTACGACCTCGTTCCGCCGCTTAAGGATTGGAAGACCAACCCGTCTGGGGGCTTCTGGCACAAGGAACGTTATCCGAACCAAATGTGGCTGGACAGCCTATACATGGCCGGGCCGATCGCCGTGCAGTTCGGCAAGACGTTCGGCGATCCGGACTACTTCGATCTGATGAACTATCAGGCCATTCTGATGGAGAAGCATACGAAGGACCCGGCCACCGGACTGCTGTATCACGGATGGGACGAGACGCGGCAAGCTTCCTGGGCCGACCCGGCCACCGGGCTCGCGCCGGAATTCTGGGGCCGCGCGATCGGCTGGTACCCGGTGGCGCTGCTGGAGATGTTCGAGCATCTGCCGGAGGATCACCAGGATAAGCCGCAGCTTGTCAACATTGTTCGGGACCTGTTGATCGCCCTCGCGAAGTACCAGGATGCAGCAACCGGCTTGTGGTACCAAGTCGTGGACAAGGGCGACCGCCCGGATAATTGGACGGAAAACTCCTGCACCTCCCTGTTCGCGCACGCCATCGCCAAGGCCGTACGCATGGGGATCCTGGATGCCGCTTATATGGACCATGCCTGGAAGGGGTATGAAGGCGTTATCGATACGCTAACCTACGATGAACGCGGGCACCTCATTATCGGCCGGATCTGCATCGGCACCGGCATCGGCGATTATGCCCATTATATCGCTCGTCCGACGAGCGAGAACGATCTGCATGGCGCGGGCGCCTTCATTCTCATGTGCGCGGAGATGAACCTGGCGAAGCTAAGGGGATCAGGCGATTTATTGAACCATTGACCGGGGAACGCCGAGACAGAACAAGACGGCAAATAGCGACGCAGTTATTGTATCCTGCGTCGCTATTTGCGCTGTATTTAGAGAGCTACCTCATTACGGCTTCGTCAGAATCCCCTGCGCCACGATAACCAGGTCCTCCAGACCGATGGCATTGTCCTCGTTGAGGTCGTACTTCTTGTACTTCGCGCTCCACTGCGCATCGTCGGCGGTCTTGCAGTACGCGGCGGCGACGATGCCGAGATCGCCGATCGTGTACGCGCCGTCCCCGTTCGTGTCGCCAGGCTGCGCGACGACGACCGATGCCGCGAACGCGTTCATCGCACCCGTCAGCGCGTCGACCGCCTGCGCGATCTGAGCCGCCGTGGCGAATTCGTCCGCCGTTACCGCCGTCGCTTGCGCGATGGCCGCGCCGAACGCATCCTTCGCTTGCTGCGGATATTGGCCCGGCTTCGCGCCGACCTGCGCGGCGTCGAACTGCGTTTGCGCGCTGACGAGCAGCGAGACGAGCGCGGTTTTGTCCGCGGCTACCCGAATTTGCACCGCTTTGGAAGCTGCGCCGATTGGCTTCTCCGCGCCGGCGCCCGTCGCGGCCGTGCCCGCGATCGAGATCGCGGCGGAAGCCGTCTCGCCCAGTTCCTTCGCCTTCCAATTCAGCCGAATGAGCGTCGTGTCTTCGTCAATCGCGCCGCTATCTCCAGCCGAAGCTCCAATGATGCGGACGGTACCGGGCGTGCCCGATTCCACGTTCAGCAGCTGGAAGCCTTCCGCGAGCGAAACTGCCGAGACGAATTCTAGCGCGTCCTTGTCGTAGGTGACCATGATATCCTGCGCGTACAGTCCCTCATCGACGTTGCGGAGTTTGTAATCCGTATTAAATTTGGAGCCGCCGACCACGCTGGCCGGAATGCCGGCAATCGCGCCGGATAGTTCGCCTTCCAGCGTGACGAAGTCGGACAGCGGAATGTTCAGCTCGCCGACCAGTCTTGCCACCATTTCGGATACTTTGACGGCGCCGTTCATCTGCAGATGCGTGTTGTCTTCTTTGCCGTCGACCCACATGAAGATGTCCTTCGTGCCTTCCGTACCAAGCTGCTGGAAGTATTCCCAGCTCGCCTGATTCAGGTCGACGAGCAGCGTGCCGGTTTCTTGCGCCGTGGCCTTCATCGCCGACACATAGTCCGGGAAGCTCTTGTTCAACGTGTCGCCCGTGAAGTCGCGGCGGTTCACCGGCGTGACGAGCACCGGAATCGCGCCGCGCTGCACCGCGCCGTTGATGTAATCCTTCAAATACACTTTGAACTGCTCCGGCGTCAGATAACGCTCCGGACGCGAAGGCGTGGAGTCGTTATGGGACCATTGCATGAACAGATAATCGCCCTCCTGAATGCCGAGCAGGATGTCGTTCAAGTGGCCGCCCGCCAGGAAGGTTTTGCTGCTGAGCCCGCCGATCGCGCGGTTGTCGATCGCCACTTGCTCCAGATCGAAGTAGCTGCCCAGCGTCTCGCCCCAACCGGCTTGCGGACGATAGCTCTCCGCGTAATTGGCCACTGTGGAATCGCTCGCCAAGTAGATCACCGGCTTCTCGCCCGCGCCGTTGCCCGGCAGACGTTCAATCGTCAGCGCGTTGATCTTCGGCGTATTGCCCGCGAACTCGAAGTTGAAGACGCCGTCGATGAGCGCGATATCATACGTAATCTCTTTGAACTCGCCCGCCGGCACGGTCGTAACCGGCAGCTTCGCCATCTGCTCGACCGTCACGCCGGCGTTCGTCGCTTCCGTCGCGTCGCCGATCGTCATGGTGACGCGGTAATTGGCCGGCTCCATCTCGACCAGGAAAGAGGTGCCGTTCACGCGTGCGAAATCCTCCGTCAGCGCGTTACCGGTGCCGCGGTTCTCGTCCAAGACCAGCGCGGTGTCGGCAAACCCGTAGCCATTGCCTTCCACGTAAGCGCGCTTCGCGTCGACTTGCGCGTACCCTTCGGCTACAGTGCCGGAACCGAAATCGAAGCGGTAGGCGTTAACGTCGCCGGCAGGTTCGCTTGTAAGCGATGCCTTCGCGACGGTCAGCATATTAAACGCATGATCGACCTGCGCCTGAGTCGCCTCCGTGCCGATGATCGCTTCGGCAGCTGCCAGCGCCTTATTCAACACGGCGACGGACGGTGCCGTGTATGCCGACAGCTCCATCGCTTTGACCTCGCCATGCAGCGCGATAAGGGCGGTCTGATCGCCTGCCGTCGCAGCCAGCTTCTCGCCTTCGATGCGCACGTTGTCGATCTGGGTCGTCCAGTTGAGCGTGCCGCCGCCGCCTTTTCTCGTTCCGAGGAAACGCAGCGCCCTAACGTTATCGGCATAGGCCGTGCCGGCGCTCATCGGAATGTCCGCGATCGTCTGCGTGACGGTTGGGTCCGCCAAGCTCGTCAACGTCAAATCAATCGTCTTCTCGGCGAAGTTGATGTCCGCCTTGACGTTCACCCGCTGGTTCTTCGTCAGATTCGTTGCCGTTCCCCCCGGAATGGCCGTCGTGCCCGTACCGTAATCCGGCACGTAGTGACCCGGGAAGTAGCCGATCGGCGTGTTCGTGCCGCTCGTCGTGTACAACGTCAGAATCAAATTCTCGTTCGCATCCTGCAGCGACAGATGGCCTTCGGACGGGGACGCGCCCACATTGCCCGTATTCCAGTCGAAGTCTACATGGACGATATCCCCGTTCACGGCATCGAACAGCCGGAACGTCTTCGCGCGATTGCCCGACCCGGAGCCGACGACCGACAGCGCTTTGCCGCCGCTTTGCTCCACGACGGTTCCCGTCATCGTGCCCGCGATGCCGGTGGCGTTCACCATCGCATATTGGACGGCGGCCGGATCGCCCTCGAAGTTTTCTTCATACAGCTGCTGTTCCGGCTCCGGCTCCGGCTCAACGAGATCCGGATCGATGACGTATGGCGAAATCCCGACATTCATGCCTTTGACCGCGCCCGCGACCAAGCCGGCAATCACCTGCGCGCCGTAGCCGCTGAAATGCGTGTTATCGTTGACGCCGTTCGGGTACTTCGGATATTGACCCGGATTCGCGTACAGGAACAGTTTCTCGGAGGCGGCTAGGCCGACCTTGTTGTATTGCGCGATGCTGAGCTGGCTCAAATCGATCAGCGCCACGTTCTGTTCCTGGGCTACTTCCTTGGCCGCTTGGACGTATTCCGGGAAGCTTACGTTGAACTCTTGGGTAATGTTGTTGAAATCTCTGCGCCCGACCGGCGAGAGCAGTACCGGCGTCGCGCCGCGCTGCTTCGCGCCGTTCACGTAACGGGCCAGATACGTTTTGTAGTCCGCTGGCGAGGCATACCGCTCCGGAATGCCCGCGCTCGCATCGTTATGGCCGAACGAGATGAAGAAGTAATCGCCCGGCTTGATTTCGCGCAAGATCGTATCCAGACGTCCGTCGACCATGAACGACTTGCTGCTTCTGCCGCCGATCGCGTTATTCTCCACGACGACGCCATTGGCGAAATAACGGCCGAATTGCTGCCCCCATCCTTCTTGCGGAGCTTGCATGGCGCTGTACGATTGCATTGTCGAATCGCCGGCCATGTAGACCGTCTTGGCGGCGCCGGCCGTCTTCGCCGGGTACTTCTCGATCGCGATTTCCTGCACGTGGATCGCGGCGCCGGAGAAGTTGAATTCCAGCTGACCGTCGACCAGCGCGATGTCATAGGAATAGACCAATGGTTCGCCCTGCTTCACGCTCGTCACGGCCATCTTCTGGACGAACTCGGACTTGACGCCGACGTTGGAGTCCTTCGCGTCATCCCCCAGCTTGACCGTCACCTTGTAGTTGGCGTTCGGCAAATCAACCGCGAATTTGCCGTCGGCTGGAACCGTCACGTTCTCCGCACCCACCGAAATGCCGCTTGTGTTCACGAATCCGTAGCCCGCGCCTTCCGCATATGGCGTATCCTGCACGTTGGTCGCGTCTGCGGCGGATTCCGTGCCGAAGTCGAAGCGGTAGACCGACTCGGTCGTCGCCTTACCGCCGACAAGCTCCAGCTTCGCCTTCGGGAACGTCGTCTCGCCGAAGCCGATATGGAAGCTCGTATGCGGCGGCTGATTGTAGCCGACGTTCTGCCAAGCGACGCCCAATCGGTACACGGGATCCTGCATCAGCGCCGGAATCCGGTAAGCCGTCGGGATAGTCGTCGAATACAGCCGGTATTCCGTGCTGTCTTCGCTGCGCACCAGCACTTCCTCCCGCCAGTCGCCCACAATATCCGCCTGAATCGCCGGGTTGCCTTTCGTGCTATTGTTGGTCAGCGCCCCTTGCGCCCGGAAAATCTCATCCAGCTTCTTGTTCTCGTAATCCCAATTGTAAATGACCGGGATGCCTTTGCCCGTGCCGTTGTCCCAGACATGGTCGAACAACTCCCGTCCGAGATCGCCATCCCACCAAATCGCGAAGTTGGCGCTCTTCGGCGACACGCTTCCCCCATAGATCGATTCGCCGTTTGCCGCGTAAGCGCTCGTCAGCGGCACCATTTGACCTTCGACGATGGTGGTCGCCCAAGACTCGTAGCCCGGATAGGTCGGATCGATATCCGCCGACATGCCGCGGCCGGTGTCTTTGCCGGTAAACTCGCCCCATAGGATCTCGCCCGTCGCGGCATCGCGCATCTCGAGGCCGTAGGCGGCGTTCGTATGCTCGTGGACGCTGACGATCTGATAGCCGTCGCGGGTCGGATCCAGCTTGCCGGCATGCATCGCATCCCCGTGGCCGAGTCCGGTGCTGTACAGCAAGCTGCCGTCGTCGTCGATCGCAAGCGCGCCGAACATGATTTCGTCCTTGCCGTCCGCGTCGACGTCCAGCACGCTAAGCCCGTGGTTGCCTTGCGCCTCATATTGTTTGCCCGCTTCGTTCGTATCGAACACCCAACGCTTCACCAGTTCGCCGCCCACCACGTCATAAGCAGCCAGCACGGTGCGCGTATAATAGCCGCGGGTCATGACGACGCTCGGCTTCTTGCCGTCCAAATAAGCGACCGCGCCCAAGAAGCGGTCCACGCGGTTGCCGTAGCCATCGCCCCAATCGCTCACGTTGCCTCTTGGCGGCTCGTACGCAACGTTGGAGACGGCTGCTCCGGTCGTTCCGTCGAACAGCGTCAGATATTCCGGTCCGGACAGAATATAACCGCCTTCGTTGCGGTAATCCTTCGTACCGTCGCCGATGACGTTGCCTTTGCCGTCCTTCGTGCCGTCCGCCGTCTTGACGACGACCTCGGCTTTGCCGTTGCCGTCGAAGTCGTAGACCAAGAACGGCGAGTAGTGCGCGCCCGCCCGGATATTGACCCCGAGGTCGATCCGCCACAGCTTGTTGCCGTCCAGCTCCACCGCGTCCATGTACACGTTGCCGGTATAGCCGGCTTGGGAGTTGTCCTTCGCGTTCGTCGGATTCCATAAGAAGACGATCTCGTATTCGCCATCGCCGTCCACATCCGCCACGGACGCATCGCTGGCCGTGTAGGAGTAGGTGCCGCCGTCCTTCGTTCTGCCGTCGGCCGGCTTATCGAGCGGGATCGGCAAATAATCGTTATGCCACACCGACACCGTCTCCGGCTGCATCTCTTCCTTGCCGGCGATGATCGTGGAAATTTGGTATTGCGAGCTATCCGCGCCGGTAGTATCCACGTAGTTGGTCACGTCGCTAAGCGGCGTCGGATTCACCTTATTGCCGTTCTTGTAGACGTTGAAAGCGATTGCATCCGGATCCGCATGAAGATAACGCCAGCTTAAGAAGACGCCGTTATCGGTCAAGACCGCAACCAAGCCTCGACCTAGATTCTCCGCCTGACGCGCAGGCAGAATGTCCGAAGCGGACGCAGACGCATGACCGGGAACCGGCGCGACGATCGCCGAACCTACCATCATAAAGGATAATGCCATCGCGCAAATCGATTTGCCGCGAGATAACGCTTTTGTACCCATGAACTCACTCCTCTTCCGAAATTCCAATCGTGAACCGATCGTGACTGGACCTGCTGCCGGAGCGCTCAACCGAACTGTGAAGCGCTTACAATTTTGAAAGTTCCACCTCCTGGCGACTTGCTCTTCAGCATGATTCGCGGCCCTGAGGCCGGCGAGGCTAGAGTCATCGTACTGCTTCGCTCTTCCTTCGGTAAATCGTTAGTATTGATAATCCATGGTCACTTTTGACTCTAAGGCCGGAATGGCGCAGTATTAGATACGTTTTGTATCAAATTTGATAGACTGTAGCAAAATTGACGTCCGTTCGGCGCAGCTGTATGAACGGTATTCTAGAATGCGCTGCAGCGCGACGGACTCCGGGTTGTCCAGCGGCTACGTCGGACTGCGTACGTTCGACCAGACGGCCGTGTTCGATAATATCGTCGTGGCTCCGAACTAACGTCCCCCTGCCGCGATTAGTCGATAGAAAGAGGCGTCCCTTAGGTCATCAATAGATGACGCCGGGACGCCCCTGTTTTCAATTGCTTTGTTTTTGATTAACGTATCCACTTCGTGATCGATATAAGTGAATGGTTTGCATTCACCTTTCCCCATTGTCCTCCCCGCTCCTCCTCTCGCCCTTGTAAGCGCTTGGCTCCTTGATCGGGTAATCCGTATACGCGAGGTAGCGGCAAGCCAGCTCGTTGCGAACCTGCATCTGATATTCTTTGGGACCTCTGCCCGTATGCTTCAGAAACAGCTTGCGCGGATAGGAAGCCGAAATGCCATGATTCGCGGCCAGCTGTTCGATCCGCAGGCTTTCCTTGCAGCCGTCCTCCAACTGTTTCTTGATCTGTTCGAAGGCGGCGAACGTCCCCGAATCCGCGAAGCTCCACTCCGCCCGTTCCATCCGATGCAGCTTGTGCAGCAGAATTTGGTCGTCAGGAACGTTCCTTCTCCTTCGTGGATCCAGTACATGCTGTGCACATTCACCAAATTCCGTATATCTTCCCGGCCGGGGAACGTGACTTTGTCGATCACGAAATGAATACGTTACCGCAAGTACGAGGGCGACGTGGATCGTTTTCAAACGATGTTGACGCAATTTCACGAACGGGCTGAACGGATGGGGGCCGGCGACAAGCCGTGCTGATGACCGAATTCGGCGGCGCCGGATTGTTCGGGGACGTCGGCTGGGAGCCGAGATTGTTCAGCGAGGATTATCAGGCTCGGCTGGTGACCGAAGCGCTGACTATTTTCCGGAACGATCCGAACATCGCCGGCGCTTACGTCTGGCAGTTCGCGGGCGCTCAGACCGATCTGAAGAGCGATGGCCTGCACTTCCGCGACCGGGCGCGCAGCTTCAATAATAAAGGCTTGGTGAACGAAAATCGCAAGCCAAAGCAAGCGTTCCGGGAGGTTAGGCAAGTCTATCGGTCATGGGATTAATGGCGAGCAAGAAAGTAAAAAAGGCATCACGGCGACGACTTGCCGTGATGTCTTTTGCACGGAAACGCTCGGAGACCTATGCCCCCTCACCTTTCGCCGTCTCCTTACGCATAATAGCTCCGGACGACCAAATCTTGATTGTAATTGCCGAATCCTCTGCCATACAGCGTCAGTCCTCCTCTACCGCCGCCCGTATCCTCCGCCGCGATTCGGAACGTCCAATTGACCGCGTCCAATGCCAAATCGCGAAGGCCGATGCCGGAAATTCGCTGCCCGTCGACGTACGTGCCGTTCTCTTTGATCCGAAGCACCTTCAACAAGCCGTATTGATTGACGTCCGAATGCCACCATTCCGGCGTCAACAGCCCCCTCGTATCGCCGAAGTCGCCGGGGCTCGTCCAGACGCCAAGCGGCTTGTCATTGATGTAGAAGCGGATATCGGAGGGCCAATTGTCGTTCACCCGAGGCGCTTCCGAACCGATCTCGAGCGAGATTTCGATTTCCTGCAGACGCTGGTCCTTCTGCGAATAATTCGGGATTTTATACTCCACCCATCCCTTGGCGAACCACAAAATGCCCGCGTTCACCCGCTCCGGGTCCATGAAACAGGCCGGGTTGTCATACTGGCCGATGACCGATTTGGTCGTGGCGATCCCGCAGGTTGGCCAAGCCTCGTAATCGGTATAATGCCCGAGCGGAATGGATAACTCATGGGAGCCCAAGGAGACGGGCGCTTCGGGCGATAGCTTGACCTGCATGAACTCCGCCTTCACGAAACATACTTTGTACGTTCCGTTATCCACCCGAATCATGCGGCTCCCCACAATCCCCGCTTCCTCCAGCTTTCGGATATGACCGCTGACGACCGCATTGCTGAGGAAGAGCTCGGTCGCCAGCTCCTTGACGTGTCGTTCGCGTTCGAACAATTTCTCGATAATGCGCAGGCGCACTTCGCTAGCCAGCGCCTCATAGACGCGCAATGATGTGCCATCGGTCGATAATCGCATACACGAACCCCCTCCTTGAATTTCGTTTTAACCGAATCCTAAAGTTCGATATTGTTTGTTAATCTCTATTATGATACGAATATTAGGGAAACACAATATTAAGAATTCGCTTTTAACTTAATCCATATAATGCCTAGGAGGACTTTACGATGACAATTCGCGCCAACATGCTCGTTGATAAGCATTTCACGGTATCCGCCGTGGATCCCCGCGTATACGGATCCTTCGTCGAACATCTGGGACGGGCCGTCTATGGCGGCATCTATGATCCCGGCCATCCGACCGCGGACGCCAGCGGTTTCCGTCAGGATGCGCTTGAAGCGATCCGCGCCCTCCGTGTGCCGATCGTGCGCTATCCCGGCGGCAACTTCGTATCCGGCTACAACTGGGAGGACGGCGTCGGTCCCAAGTCGGAGCGGCCGCGCTCGCTGGAGCTGGCGTGGTGGACGACGGAGACGAACGAGGTCGGCACGAACGAATTCGCGGATTGGGCCAAGCTGGCCGGAACCGAAGTGATGATGGCCGTCAACCTCGGAACGCGAGGCATCGACGCCGCCAGACAGCTCGTGGAATATTGCAATCACCCTTCCGGCTCGCGCTGGAGCGACCTTCGCATCGCGCACGGCTACCGGGAGCCGCATCGATTCAAGACGTGGTGCCTCGGCAACGAGATGGACGGACCGTGGCAGATCGGCGCCAAGACGGCCGTGGAATACGGCCGCCTGGCGAACGAAACGGCCAAAGCGATGCGATGGGTGGACCCTTCCATCGAGCTCGTCGCCTGCGGCAGCTCGTCCCGCAGCATGCCGACGTTCGCCGATTGGGAAGCAACCGTACTCGATCTGACATACGACCAAGTCGATTACTTGTCGCTGCACGCTTATTACAACAACAACGAGGGCGATACGGCGAACTTCCTCGCCCGTTCGCTCGATCTCGATCAGTTTATCCAAAGCGTAGCCGCCATCTGCGACTATGTTCAGGCGAAGAAACGCAGCAAGAAGAAAATCATGCTGTCGCTCGACGAATGGAATGTCTGGAACTCGATCGGTTCTAGCCGCGCGGACGAGCGTTGGCAGATCGCGCCGCCCGAATTCGAGGATGTGTATACGCACGAAGACGCGCTGGCCGTCGGCTGCTTCCTGATTACGATCTTGAAGAACGCCGACCGGGTCAAAATGGCGTGCATCGCGCAGCTCATCAATACGATCGCGCCGATCATGACGGAGACGGGCGGGCCGCTATGGTTGCAGTCCACCTACTACCCGCTCCTGCACGCATCCAATTACGGCCGGGGAACCGTGCTTCTATCAAACGTCGACTCGCCGAAATATGACTCCAAAGACTACACGGATGTTCCTTACCTCGAGTCGGTCTGCGTATTCGACGAAGCGACGGAGCAGCTGACGATCTTCGCGGTCAACCGGCATCTGGAGGAAGCGATGGCGCTCGACGTCGACGTCCGCAGCTTCGGCACGCTTCGCCTGATCGAGCATCTCGTGCTCGAGAACGATAATTTGAAAGCCGTCAACACCAAGGAGACCCCTAACCGGGTCGTGCCGAGATCCGGCGGACAGACCACCGTCGATCAAGGCCAAGTAACCGCCCTATTAAGCCGCGCCTCTTGGAACGTCATTCGTCTGCAAGTGACGAAATAGTTCCGACAACCGAGGAATGCATACGATTGGCACAAGCGGCCGGCAGTAGGCTAGTCCATGTCAGGGCGAACGCAAAGAGACGACTCCATCACCTTGAAGGAGTCGTCTCTTGTTTAACTACAAGAATTTATATTGGCAAATGATTGCATTCTAACTCCGCAGGGACGCCGCCTGCTTCAGCACCGCCAGCCCTTTCTTCTCGCTGCCGAACAACCGGTAGAGGACCGCTTCACGCAGATGATCCGGCTTATCCGCGAGCGCCCGGTTCAGCGCCTCCGCCAGCTCCGGCGTATCGATCGCGATCCCTTTGACCGGTTTGGCCGTGTCGCTTGCGCCAAGCACGATGGCAACTAGGGTCGGCATGCCCGCGACGGTCTCGCCATGCCGAGCGACGAAAGCTTCCGCATATTTATCCTGCGCCGACTGGTGCTCGCTGTCGACGATCTCCATATAGCGGCGAACGAGCGGGAAGTACGCCTCGCTAACCAAGCCCAGCCCGAAGACCGCGTACGTTCCGGGCATGACCGACTTCACGCTGCTCTCCACATCGCCGTACCATTCGAATTCTTTCATGGCCAGCTCCGCATAGTCCGCGATCAGCGGGTGCAGCGCTTCATATTGCAGGGCATTGGCGAAGAACTGATGCAGCTTGGATTTGGCCAAGCTCGCGACCGGAAGCCAATGCTTCGCCGCGCTCTTCAGCTTCAGCTGGTATCCTCGCGGAAACCCTTCTCGCAGCAGACCGCACAAATAGTCGAGCGCTTCCCGGTAAGCCGCTTCTTCTTCCGCGCCGATTCGAATCTCAATCGTTTGCAGCACGTCGTTGCACGCGCCGGACATCCTGCTTCCGGTATGTCTGGCGGCGAACTGTCCGCTGCCTTCCGTCAGATAGGCCGCAGCTTGCTCGGAACCGAGTAGTACAGCGTAGTCGAGATACCGTTTGCGGGTGTCTGGCTCCTTTGGTCCGATTTGCAACGCGATATAGAGGAAGAATGCCATTTCGCTCGGCTGGATCGTCGGGCGTTCGTCGTCCGGGAACAGCTCGCTTTCCAACTCATACTGCCCGGTACGTTCAGAATACCGGTCCAGAAACCGCTCTTCGGCCCATTCCTTGCATGCCGAGACGAACGCGTACCGCCACTTTTCCAGCCGCTTGGGGAACGGGAGCATCTTCTCGACCAGACGGCGATGAAGCGGTTCGACCACGTCGGGCTCTTGCGCCATCAGGTCCGGATTCATCAGATGTCGGGCGAAGAAGAAATCATCGTTCTCCGACGGAAGCACCGGCGGGTCCTTCCACACCTTGGTTTCAATGAATCGGTTCAGCTGCTGCTTCAGCTTCTCCAGCTTCGCTTCATTGCGGAGATCCTCCCGATGAACCTTGGTCTCGGTCTCGGACTGAATCTCCATTACAAGTTGCATGCGATAGCCGAAGAAATGCGCGCCGTAGTCCTCCGATAGGAATAGCGCCTCCACCCGCGACCGCCATTCGGGAAAGAACGCATGGAGCAGCACGTCGTCGGACATTTCATCCAGTTCGGGGCCGGCCTCCAACCTGTACGCGTCGTCGCTGAAGGAGAGCGGCTCGTATAGATGAAGGGCGATCTCGCTTGGCTCCCAGCTGGAATGGCTTCGCTTCAAGCTGATTTTCATATAATCCATGATGCCCGGGTGAAGCGGACCGAGCCCCTTCAAGCCGGCGATTCTCGCTTTTTCTTTCTCGTAAATCGACATCAATAAGGTCCAGATCTGATCCAATAGCTGTTCGGCCGCCTTGTCCATCATTTCCTCCTCCGGTATATTTTCTCAGCATAACCTCGTTTCTAGTATAGTGGATGGTTCGCGCGAATTCCAATTCGCTAGATTCAATTAACAAGTACAAGGCGTACCAGCGCCGGGATAACCTTCGTCCATTATCGCGCCATGTTCTGAACCTACTTATTCTTCACCTTGATATTGAAAACATCGCCCTGCTTGCCGCCAAAGACGATAATTCCGCCTTCAGGCAGCACGATGGAATCCTTATGGTGCACCTTGGAATAGTGCACGGTCGTCCCCTTCGCATCATAGACGGCGAACCCTCCGCTGGCCGGAGTCTTGACGATCAGCTCGCGATTCGCGAACTTCTTGTCGATCTTAAACCAGGCCGCCTGATCATTGTGGAGGCGGATCGAGCCGCTGCCAAGCGTGAAGGTCTGCATCGCGTCCTCTCGGATGTAAGCTTGCCCGCCGATCGTCAGATACTCTCTTTGGTGTTTGGTATAGAAGTTCAAATCGAACGAGTCTCTTCCGTGCATAATCGGAATTTGGGCGACGTTGACGGCTTTATTTCCGCTGATGATCTTCGTGCCGGATGCATAGCCGTAGTCGGTATTCACTTCGATTTGTTTAGTCATGAACGCCGGAACGAGATAGCCGATCGACGTGATTTTTTCATCCAGCGGGTAGTAGGTCTTCCCGTTGCGCGCTTCCCATGCTCTTTTCGTTGCCTTGTCGAGCGGATTGCGATCCAGCTTCTGATGCGAATACGTCGCCATGGCCGATTGGCCGATTCCCGGAACGTTCGCATAGCCGATGAATTTTAAATACGTGTTGCCGTTGTCCGCCCGCTCGAAGCTCACGTTCGCGTTGCCGCTTTTGCTTGTGAATTGACCGTTACCCGTATAAATGAATGTTTGCGGCGGAGAGAAACCATCGCTCAGCTCGGGCACGATCTCCCCGTTCTTGAACTGCACGTCGACCAATTGCCCTCGGGTCACGTACATGCCGGCGAACGCCTGGAGGTCTGCCGGCATGGCGGCTTTGACGGCGGGTTCGAACGTTTTGTCGGGCAATATGTCGTCAATGATTCCTTTGGCCTTGGCATAAGCCAACAACGTCTTCGTTGCCAGAATGCTATTGTAGATCGAGGCCCCTCCCGACGAAAGGACCGCCATGGATAGATCATGCTCCGGCAGCGTAATGAGACTCGCGTGATACATCGTCGTATCCCCGCCTTTGGACAAAGCCGTGATCCCGTACTCCTCGAACGGCGCTAATTGGACGGCATCCCAACCGAGACCGTAATTGAAGGAATTGGTCTCTTCCGGCACCCAAATCCCCTTCCGATACTCGTGGCTTTGCATCGCCTTAACCGACTTCTCGGATAAGAGATCCGTCCGATTGCCGATGAGCATATCCCCGAACCGGCTTACCTCTTCGGCCGTGGAATAAAGACCGCCGGTTCCGATGAGATTGACGTTCTCTACGGGCAGCGCCTGCTCCAACGGAGGCAGATACGTTCGGGCAAGCCGGTTGCGGTCAAAGGAATCCTGCGGCGTCATCGTGGCGTCAAGACCGAGCGGCTCGCTAAAATGAGTGCGAAGAAATTCGCTGTAGCTCAGCCCGCTTACGCGTTCGATCATGATTTCCAGCAGCTGAAACCCGTCGTTGCAGTAAACCGAGAATTCCCCGGGATCCGCCTTTAAGCGCCCGGTCCGCAAACGGTCCAGCAATTCGTCATGGGCTTCGGTATCCGGATCATCGAACAGGAAGCCGTCTTCGAAGTGGCTGCCGTACAGACCCGAAGAATGATTCATCAGCATGCGCGGCGTAATTTGTTTGTACCGTTCATCCGCCATTCTGAAATCCTTCACATAGGCGGTCAGCGGCTGATCGATATCTATTCGCTTCATATCGGCCAACTTCATCGCCGCGGCCGTCACATACACTTTGCTCGTCGAGCCGATGCCGAACATCGTCTCCTTCGTTACCGGGGCTTTGGTCGCTTTATTATGGACCCCCGCGCCGTCCGACAAGACAACGGCCCCGTGATCGCGGAGCGCGTATTGGATGCCGCTTACGCCGTAGTCGGATACGATCTTCAATGCCAACTCCTTCGCCGTTTGCTTCACGGGCTCCTCCGTCGATTGCGAAGATGCCGAAGCGACGGGCGCGGCCGCAATCAGCGTACTCATGAATAACAACACTTTCTTTCTCATGTCTCCTACCTCCTGGATTTCTCTAGTGGATTGACTTGCTGACATCAGCATACAAGGTAAGAAGCGACCCGATGAGAAATCGCCCCGAAACGAAAAAAACAATCCCTAAACGGCAGGCTGCTTAGGGATTGCTCGTCATGAACGGCAGGACGACCATATTATGAAATTGTTTATGCTTCGTCTCGATGGTCATATGACCGCCGTACTTGTCGCAGATTCGGGCGATATTGGTGAGTCCGAATCCATGATATTCCGGGTTTGGCTTTTGGCTGCGAAGACGCGCCTCCTCCCTCTCCATATGATTGAGGATGTGAATGAGAAGCGCGTCTTGCTGGACATGAATGTAAATCCGCACGTACCGGTCTTCCGCGAGCTTGATTTGTTTGGACGCTTCGATGGCGTTATCCAGCATATTGCCGAGCACGACGCATAGGTCGTACCGGTCGAGACGGACTTCTTGCGAACCTAGGCTAAGCTTCGTATCGATGCGGATCCCGTTGGCTTGACCGATATCCAGCGTGTTGGTGACCAGGGCGTCGATGGCCAGATTGCCCGTATTCACCCGCCGATAAGCGCCTTCAATCTTGCTTAAGGTCGTCTTGATGTGTTCCCTTGCGGCCTCTAGTTCGTTGCGCTTCATGCATTCGTCAATATACAGAAACTGTTGATTCGTATCGTGAATGATTCTTTTAATGGATTTGAAACTATGCACGACTTTTTCGTAATTCGCATCCTGGTAGTCCATTTGCTGCTGCAGCTGAACGTTCTCGTGCATGAATTGCAGTTTATCCGTTATCGTCTCCAAGATATAGACGATCAGGACGTTCAGGAACACGAATCCGATGGCGGAGAGGAAGGAATAGAAGCTGTTGAACGTTAAAATATTCAGATGATAAATGCTAAGAAACGGGATGACCAAAAAAATCGCATAATACCGGTAAGGCAAAGAGAAGCTTCTTCGTTTGGCCACGAGCCGTATGACCTGAATGACGGCAAACATGATCAAGCAGCAGAGGAACATCAGCTTCGTCAACGTGGCGGAATCCAGCTGCGCGACAACGTCCAACCGCTTAAAGTCGACATCGTCCAGCGCGTATAAAACATAAAGCGAGATCGAGCTTGCCAGCGACACTAATACGGCATAGACCAGCGTGAAAATGAGCTTGATGCGAAAGGCGACGCGATACGAGTGCGCGACGATAAAGACGAACAGCAGCGGCAGCGAAGCGTAGATCGCCGGATGAAGCGACAACGCGATATACGGGTAGCCGAGCAGCCCGTAGATCAGGAAGTAGAGGAACCGGTTTTGTTTTCTCGCGGCTTTGCCGAATACCGAATTAAAGAAAAAGTTCAGCTGAATACCGATGACAAGAACAAAGAGAACGATAACCGGCGCATTAATCAGACTCATCGCCATCGACCTTTTTGATCCTAAATTTGGTATACCGATCTTTAACCTCTTTCACTTTGGACCGGCCGATCGGCAATTCCAGCCCATTGACCATTAACACGACGCCGCTCGCGAACTTCCGCACATGAATCAGATTAATAATGATGGACCGATGAATTTGCAAGAAGTGATGGTCCTGTAGAGCGGCTGCGAAATCCGCAATAATCCCTTTGCTGTCATACGTTTGATGAACCGTCGTAAAACGCAGCTTGCTTTTGATGGTCAAACTTTTGGCCGCTTCGATGCTGATCAGGTCGTCGTATTTGAGGACAATGTCTTCATAGCCCGACTTGATGATCAAGAACTTCTTGTCATGCGCTTGAACGTATTGGCAAAGTTTGAGGATTTTCTCCTCCAGGACGGCGGTGGGAACGGGTTTGATCAAATAATGAAAGGTCACGACGTCGAAGCTTTCCAGCATATAGTCCGGGTAGCTGGTCAGAAAGATGATTTGTTCATCCAGGTTGTTCAGCCCTCTTATTCTACGAGCCGCTTGAATCCCGTTCATGCCACCCATCTCGATGTCCAGGATCAACAGATGGAACGGCGTCTCGTGGCGCTCATAATGGGAGACCAGCTGCTCGCCCGAACCGAACATTTCGATTTCAAAATCAAGATCCGCCTTGACCGACAAGGCAATCATGACGCTTTTGATCCACTCTCTTTGGTTGACCTCGTCATCGCAAATCGCCACTCTATACACGAATGGAACACTCCTTATTTCCGACAGCTTTTTTTGGACGCTATGTATCATCATACAACCTTCCGATCGCAAGGAAATCAGGTTCCGGATGAAACGCGAATTTCGATCCCTGAGTTGCACCCTCCCCCTTCCCCCTCCGCTGAGGGGAACCATAGGGCTTCGCCCTCTGGATTCCCTTTTTCGTGCGGGCGCACTTGTTCGCGGTCGGCGGGTTGGCTTGAGCAAGGCACGCTTTTGTCCTGTCGGACAATGCTTCAGTGGGTTTTGAAGTCCGTCCTAAGACTTAAGCCTGTTAACTATAGGCCCTAGTTGGCTTCATCGGACGATTTTTCCTTAACCTGACAGCATTGCCCCCACCGCTGAGGGGAACCAAAGCCTATGCTCCCGAAGTGCGTTTTCCTTTGAAAACGCTCAGGACTCCCTTCTTCGTGAAGCCACCATTGCTCGCGGTCGGCGGGTTGGCTTGAGCGGGGCACGCTTTTGTCCTGTCGGACAATGCTTCAGTGGGTTTTGAAGGCAATCCTAAGACATAAGACTGTCAATTATGGGCCACGGCTGGTTTCACCAGCCGTTTTTCCTTGACCTGACAGCATTGCCATCTGCACACCCGGAAGTACCGTCGCTCGTTACGCGGCCGTCTTCGATGCGTCCTTCGAGGTGCACAAAAAAAATGCTTACCATTGAAGCCAACGGTAAGCATTCAGCCAATCCGGGCTACGAGGCGCCTGCGCTTCTACAAGCTCTGCTCGCTGACGCCCTGCCCGGGATCGAACTGCAGCATCTTCGTCCCGATCTTGTCGATGAAGAACCGGTCGTGGCTGACCGTGACCACCGCGCCGGGGAAATGAATGAGCGCCTGCTCCATGACCTGGATGCTCGCGAGGTCCAAATGATTCGTCGGTTCATCCAAAATAATGACGGCCGCCCCCGAGAGCAAGCACTTGGCCAGCGCGACGCGCGCCTTCTGACCGCCGGAGAGATTGCCGATCGTCCTGCTCAAGTCCGCTTCCGAGAATTGCAGCATGGAGAGGAACTTATGCACCTTCTTGCGCGGCGCGTCCAGCCCCAAGCCATACGTGTTCACCGCATGGGTCACCGTATCCTTCGGATCGAGCTCCTCCCACATCCGGTTGAAATACGCATAGCCGACGCCCTTCTCCCACGTCACTTCGCCGGATTCCGGCTTCGCCTCTCCGGTCAGCACCTTGATCAGCGTCGACTTTCCGCTTCCGTTGGGCCCGACGATGACGAGGCGGTCTTCCTTCTGAATATCGAAGCTGACGTCGCGGAAAATCTCGCGCTCGCCGAAGGTTTGCCCGATCTTCTTCACCTCGCACAGCTTGTCCGGGAAGCGCAGCTTCTCGTAGATGTCGGTGATGAGCACGTTCACCGGATGCGGCTCGATCCGCTTCTTGTTCTCCGCCAATCGCCGGGAGAGCCTGTCCTTGGCGGAGCCTTTGCGGCTCGCGCGGCTGTCGATCGCCTCCGCTTCCAACGCCAGCAGCTCTTCCTCCCACTCGAACTGGCGGTCCAGCTCCTTCTTGCGCAGCTTCTTCTTGCGGACGTAGTCGGTGTAGTTCCCTTCGTATTCCTGAAAATGATAATTCTCGATCTCGATCGTGCGCGTCACGACCTTGTCGATGAACTGGCGGTCATGCGACACCAGAATCATCGCGCCTTTGAACCGGTACAGCCACTGCTCGAGCCAGGCGATGCCCTCGATGTCCAAGTAATTCGTTGGCTCGTCGAGCAGGACGACATCCGGCTGCTGGATGAGCATCTTGGCGAGCGCGGCGCGGTTGCGCCAGCCGCCGGACAGCTCGCCCACCGGCTGATGGCGCGAACGGTCGTCGAAGCCCAGCTTCGTCAACACCGTATCGATCTCGACTCCGACGTTCCACCCGTCCAGATGCTCCATGTGCTCGAACAGCTCCGCCTGCCTGCCGAGCAGACGATCCATCTCGCCGTCGCCTGCGACGACGCCGAGCTGCTCGGCGATCTGCTGCAGCTCCCGTTCGATCTGCGCCACCTGCTCGAAGCACAGCTCCAGCTCTTGCTGAACGGACAGACCGCTCTGCAGCTCCGAGAACTGCGAGAAGTAGCCGATCTTGACTTGCGGATCGACCTCCACGTTGCCCTCCGTCGGCTCTTCTTGGCCCAGGATCAGCCGAAATACCGTCGACTTGCCCGCGCCGTTGCGCCCGATCAGGCCAACCCGCTCTCCTTGACTTAAGCGAAAATAAATATTGCGGAAAATGAGGGACTCTTCGTATTTCTTCGTGACGTTCTCTAATCGAATGACGCTCATGCGATTCTCCTTTTGCTTGCATATGGATAAGGAGATTATAGCATATTCGCTCCCCCTTTCGGCCTCTCGCTCCCCTTCCCCCTCCGCCGAGGGGAACCAGAAGGTTAGCACCCTCTGGACTCTGCTAATCAGCGTGACTCGTAACGCGGCCGTCTTCGATGTGTCCTTTCGGGGGGAGCCCGCTTGTCCAACGGACAGGCTGTCGTTCGAGCTTCGTTCGTTACGGGTTGCCTTTGGGGTGGTATCCTGCAAGGTTACGCGCTTGATGCGGCTCCGAGCTGACCTTCGCTTTCGTCCGCTTTACGGACACGCTTTACGTATCCTATCTATCAAAAAGCGACAGCCTGGGACGTTCCATCCCGGGCTGCCGCTGACTCTTGCTCACCATTCTTCAGTTTTCGCTTGCCATCTGGAATTCAACGATCGGAGAAATGCCGACATTTTGCTCTTTATTCAGCTGAGTCCCCTCGTGCGCGACGAGGAAATTGTAGTAGTTCGGCAGCAATTGTTTGCTGGCCTCTCCGCCGTTCAACTCCCCTAGAGTTTTCCATCCTTGCGAGGAATAGTAGGAGGCCGTGCCGCCGCTGAGCGGATTGCCTTGGGCGTCCTTGAGCTTCACCGTCACGTTCACCGTCTGGAAGGTCACGAGCGGATCGTCGCCCGTATGCTGGGTTTTGAACCCGGCGGTGCCTTCATACGTGATTTGAAACTCATAGGCGTTCGCCGGCAGAGGCTTGCTAGCGTTCCCCGCGGCGTCGGTGGTGCCGAACGGCTTCCATTCTCCCCCATCCTTGTAACCAATGGTCGCGCCAACGAGCGGATTCCCGTTGCTGTCTTTAAGCTGAACCTGGACTGTCGTCGCTGACGGCACAAGCGCGGTTTGGGCGGTTTGCAGGGCTGCCGCGGCCGCGTCAACCTGCGCTTGCGTCGCCGCGGCGTTATTGTTCACCGCGATCGCTTGCGTCAAGGCCGTTTGCAGCGCCAACCACGATGCCTCGGTGTATGCTTCCTCGTCGAGCGACTGAGCCAAGGTAATTTGGGCCGCGAGGACGGTTTTATCGGCGTTGACGGTCTGATTAGCCGCGAAGAAATTAATCTCGCGTAAGCTGTTGATGATGCCTGTCGACGTCCCTCGGCCCCACAGCTTCACGTAACGCGCCGTGACCGGAGTTGCAAACGCATGCTCCTCCAATCCTTCCGTCGTGCCGCTCGCATTGAACGAGCCGAGCGGACTCCATGCGGCGCCGTCCTGGGAGATCTCAAGGTCGAAGTAGGCCTGCCGCTTCGTTCCGTCGTACCAGGCGTATGACATCCGGTTGAATTGCTTGACCGCGCCGAGGTCGAACACGCCCCACGGGTCGCCGTTCGGATTGTCCGGCGTCGCGCGTGCCGGATCCCGTTTCCCGGCCCAATACGTCACCGGATCGTCGTCGTACGCGTTCCACGGACCGTACGGCGGTATATGGTCGCTGCCGGTGGATCCATAAATTTGTAGCAGATCGGTCTTGTTCAACGTCACCGTATACGTGTTCGTCTGCATCCCGTCCGCCGAAACGACCGTCGCCGTGATCGCACCGGACGCTAAGTCGCCGCTTACGGTAACGGCGCTGCCCGCGCTGCTCTTAATAAATTTGACCGCCGGCGTCGGGTTCTTCTTATTGTACGTATACGTATACGAGAATTCGTCGCGGTTGAATCCCGGTACGAGCTCTCCGCCCACGAATAAAGCTTCCAGCTTCGCCTTATCGGAAGGCTGCGGCTGGTAGGTGCTTGCCGCTTCCGCGGCCGACCCGTTTGCCAGATTGATCGAGACCGCCTTCGTCCCCGTATCGAATGTCCAGACGTCGCCATTCTGCGAGAACGAGACATCACTCGGCACTACGCTTCCCTCGCCCCAAGTGAATGCGACGGCGTTGCGCCAACTGGTAGCGCCTTGCTTCGTTAACCGCAGCGCTTTCCGCTCGCCCCCGATGACTTCATCGCTAATATATGGTACTTTCTCCACCGCCGCTCCCGTCCCGCTCGGCGTCAGCTCCTCCATCTTCATCGTGGTTGTCTCGCCAACGGCGAGAAAGGTGTTCGGATCGCTTTCGACGATCTGCTGCGACTGCGGATGGAAGCGCAGTTCGAGATTCTGCGCCTTGCTCAGCTCGATATCATCGACGACGATGAGCGTGCTCGGCTTAATGAAGAGCAGATGTCTGCGGTACTTCGTAAGACCGGTCCCGGCCATATCGTAGGCGCCCGCTCCCTCGCCCGCCATATAGTCGAAGACGGGATTGGTCTGCGTATCGACGACACGCGGTACCTCAAGCCGCTTACGGTCATTCACGTAGTTGAACCAGTCGCCATCCCCGCCGAGCTGCCCCGCGCCGCCAATGAGCAGCGTATTATGATTGAATGTTCGCTTATCCGCGTACCCGTCATCCCGAACCAGGTACTCGCCATTGGCGTGCAGCACGAAATGGTTCACGTCTGGATGTACATGCCCCGCACCCCAATCCATCGCGGGCAGCGAAGTATTGGTTTCCCTCTCTTCATGCCCGAGTGGCGGACCGCTGCGGAAATAAAGAACGCTCTCGTCGCCTGCCCATCCGGTGCGGGACATGACCATATCCATGTCGGTGAAATGATGAAGCGTCGGCAGCGCCGCCGGCGGCGTCGCGGGCACGTCCGGATCGTAGTACAGGATGCCGAGCCAATCCTCATCGACCGTGGATACATTGCGGTCGTCTATCTCGGCTGCGAGCCATTGCGCCAATCCGTCGTCGTTCTCCGCGGCGAGCGTCCGCAGCAGCGCGTCCGGACCTGACCAGCTGGTCTTCGAGGCATCCCCATAATCGATGTGGCCGCTCTGCGGGGTCCAATAATCGCGTCCCAGCATCAGGTAGGCCGCGTACTTGCTATTATTGCTGAACCAGTCGGTCTTCAGCATATTACCGCCGACGAACTTCTCCGCCATCTTGGCATACTTCGCCGCCCATACCGTCCCGTAATGCCAGTAACCGTATCCTTCATGGCTGGCGCCGTCGTCGCCGAGCACTTCCGTCACTTTGGCGAATTTCTCCTGGCTGAATTCGAACCAGGGCACCGACGACGGAACTTCGTCGAAGACCGCGATCGACGCGGCGGTCAGACCGGCCAGGCTGATCCACATATGATTCTGCAAGTAGTAGTTCGACCAGAATATCGTTCTTACTTCACCCTTGTACGGCAGGCCGGCGGCGCGCATATACATTTCCGTGCCCCGCTCCCGCAGCGTTTCCACGATGGACGCCTTGGTAGCTTGATCCAATTCGTCGTACAGCCAATCGTAGACGACGGCGAGCGCGAACAGCTGATGGCCGGCAGCCAAATCGCTATTTTTAAAATTACCTCTGCCCCACGACGGATAACTGATCGAGGCGTTCACCCATTGGACAGCTTCATCCAGGTAGCGCGTATCTCGGGTCATCAGGTAAGCAAAGGCTAGATTGACGGCGCGGTTTCCCGTCTCCCGCTGCCAATTCTCTTCCGGGCTCGAATCGACATAATACTCCCTAGGATTCTCGTTCATCCTCGCATTCACCGAGGCGATAAATTCGTTCCATAACGCCGCATGCTTGCCGCTCGGCTTAATCGCGTTCTTCAGCGCCGCGACCTTGCCGTCGTCGAGGAGCAGACGAGGATGAACGTCGCGATACGGCTCCAACGCCTTGGCCGTCGGAGACAGCGCGACGACCTCCTCGTCGTCGAACCAGAACGTGCCTTCGGACGCATGCGGCAAGTTCTCCACGACGAGCCGAGCCGAGCCTGGCGGAGCGGTGACGGTCGCGTCGATACGCGTCCAGTCGTGCGTCCCGTCCAAGTAGGCGATGACCGGCGTAAGCGAGGTGCCCGCCATCGCCAAGTACCAAGGACCCGTGGCATCGAGGAAATAGAGCCGGGCCGGCATGAAACCGCCTGTCGCCGCGTTCTCCGTCTTCACCCATGCCGAGAACCGGTACGTCGTACCCGGTTCGATCCCTTCGACGACCTGATAGACGGAGAGCCGCGGATCCGGATCTGCCGCCTGCGCGACGATCTTCAGCGCGTGCGCGCCGCTTCGTTTGGTCGCATCGTCGACGCTGGCCGCGATCGGGCCCGCCACGCGCGACACTTCGTTCCATCCGACCGCTTTGCCTTCGGAAGCTACGTCGAAGCTTGCATTGTCAAGCATGTTCACCGGCTCCAGCGCCCCCGGCTCCCATAGCGTGAGCTTCTGCGCATCGAACCAGAACGCCCCTTGCGCGGTAAGCGGCAGCAACTCGATAACGAGCCTCGTCGCGCCAGCCGGCGCAATGAACCGCTTCTCTATTTTCGTCCAGCCGTTCGTACCGGTGAGGTTGGCGTTCAGCGTGACGAATTCGGTGCCTTCCAGCTTGAGATACCACTCGCCGTCGGGACCGAGGAAATACAGTCTTACCGGCGTCTCGCCTCCGGTCAACGCGTTGTCCGTCTTGATAAAGGCCGAGAATTCGTAAGCGGATCCGGGGGTGATGTCATTGACCACCTGCGCGTAGTAATGCCGGAAAGGCGACGCGGAAGTTAGCTTCAGCGAATAATCCCCTTCATAGGCTTCGCCGTCATTCACCGCGCCTACGGCGGGAGCGCCTGATCGCGGCACTTTTATCCATCCTGTCGGCTGACCGTTCGTCACCTGTTCGAAGCCCGGATTCGTCACCAGATTAACCGGTTCTTCAGCTGCCGCCTCTTTCGGAAACCACGCGGGCGCGCACAACGCGACCATAAGAAGCACAGCTAACAACTGCTTTGCGATACGTCTTACCCTCATCCTTCATCCTCCGTTCATAGAGAAGCGTGAGAAAGCCTTTTTTCGGTTCGACTCCACGGATCTACTCCGCTTGGTGCAGCCCGAAATACCGATGATTACTTCCGTCTTTGTTCTCACCCCCCTTATGGATTATTGCTCCGCCGTAATATCTCAATATTCTGTCTATTAAAAAATCAGATAGGCGCGCTCATCCGCCGCCTATCATGACTGGACCCGCACCCAACGCCCGGCTGCATGGCTTGCCAGAATCGCGTCCGTGATGCGCATCGAGACGTGCCCGTCGGCGAAGGTTGAAAAATCAGCTCGGTCCTGGAGCGGGTTTTTGCCCTCCCGAATGAAATCGTAGAAGCCGCGCATCATGTTCTTCATCGCATCCGGCCAACCCTCGTTATGACCCGCCGGGTGATGGATGGCCGCGCGCGCCTCCGGAACGAACAAGGACGGATCGGCCAGGAGCACCTCGTTCGCCTTCTCCCGGTGACCGATCCACAGCTTCTGAGGCTCCTCTTGATTCCAATACGCCGAGCGCTTGCTGCCGCTGAGCTCGAAGCTGAGACGATTCTTCCGACCGGCGCTGACCTGCGACACGGTAAACGCCCCTCTTGTTCCGTCTTCGAAGCGGATCAGGACGTTGGCGCAATCCTCGGTCCGAATCGGAATATCCTCGTATTCGGCTTCCCCCATCGAACGATGCGCATACGTTGCCGTCTGCTGCTTCGCCTTCCGGCGAACCGGCATGACGGTGGCAAGATCGGCGAACACTTCGACGATCCGAAGTCCGGTCACGTACTGGACCGTATCGCACCAATGGGAGCCGATATCGGCAATGGCTCTCGACGGACCGCCGGCTTCGGGCGCGAGCCGCCAGTTGTAGTCGGTCTCATAGAGAAGCCAATCCTGCAGGTAGCTCCCCCGGATTAAGTTGATCCTGCCCAGCACGTCTTGCTTGATCATCGCGGAGAGTTGTTTCATCATGGGGAACTGCCGGTAGTTGAAGTTCACCGCATGAACGACGCCGCGCGCCTTGGCCAAATGCAGCAGTTCAGCCGACTCCCGGCTCGATATGGCGAGCGGCTTCTCGGACAGCACATGTTTGCCGGACAGAATAATCGCTTTATTGATCTCGTAGTGAAGATGATTCGGCGTGCAGTTATGCACGACCTGAATGTCCGGATCTTGAAGTAACTCCAGGTAGCTTCCGTAAGCTTTCGGAATGCCCAGCTCGGCCGCCGTCTTCTTCGCGTTATCCGGGTTCGATCCGGCCAGCGCCGCCGCTTCGACGAAGCCGAGTCTTCGAATTGCGTCTATATGCGCCGGTCCGATAAAGCCGGCGCCGATGATTCCCATCCTGATTGACAACAGGACCCCCTCCGATAACAGTCAAACTCCTAGTCGATACGACTGATTCCAGCCGAGATTCGGTAATTGTGACAAGCTGCACAATCGCTTACAATAGGGGTATATCTGGGCTATATCTGCTCGTCGCCCATCCCGTATAATTCCAAAAGTGATAAGAGGAGCGCCACCATGACCGAACGACCGAAACGCACCACATTTAAAGCCCGGCTGGACGAGATGATCGAGGTGCTTACGAATGACATCATGACGGGCAAATATCAGGAAGGCGATCTGCTGCCCTCCGAGATCTCGCTTGGCGAACAGTTCCAACTTAGCAAGAAATCCGTCCGCAAGGCGCTCGATACGCTCGTAGACGAAGGGTATATCGAGAAGCTGCCGCGCATCGGCGCCCGCGTCCGCAGCGCCAATCCCGGGAACCGGGTCATCGTGAAGTTCGGCTACTACCCTTCTCTGGTGCAGGAAGCGAACTTGATGTCCTTGATCGACGCGTTCCGCAAGCGCTATCCGCAGATCAGCGTACAGATGATCCCGCTGCCGGCCGGTCAGGCATCGCCGACGATGCGGGAGAGCATGGAACGGGAATCGATCGACCTTATCACGGTCAATACGCAGAATTACGAGCTGTTCCTGGACGAGGGCTCCCATCCCGAATCGCTCGAACCGCTGGAGCCCAGCGATGGTATCTACCCCTTCCTGACGAAGCCGTTCACGGCAGACGGCACGCTGTACGTTCAGCCGTTCGTCTTTTCGCCCATCGTTTTGTGCTACAATAGGCGGCATTTCGAGGAAGCGGGGGTGCCCGAGCCGGACAGCGGTTGGTCCTGGCGCGACGTTCGCCTCGCGAGCGAGGCGTTATCCCGCGGCAACGACCGGTTGGGCGTGCTGTTCAATCTGCTGTCGACCAATCGCTGGCCGCTGTTTCTGCTGCAGAACGACTATACATTTCGGACTGACGAGGCGGGGAGAACGGTCTATCGAGACGCCAAGCTTCGGGAATGTCTCGAGAGCTGCCGCGGCTTCGCGGACGACTCGTCGATCTCGCTGTTCCTGACGGAGGAGGAAGTGTCGGAACGGCTGTTCGTTCGCGAGAAAGCGTCGATGATCGTCACGAGTTACTTCCATATGAACGCGCTGCGGGAGTCGGGACTCGACTTCGATATCTCGCCGCTCCCCTATTCGAAGGAAGCCCGGACGTTATTGCTCGTCATCGGCTTGGCGCTCAACAAGAACAGCGCCGCCAAGCAGGCTGCCCGGACGCTGATGGAATTTCTGCTGTCGCCCGAATCGCAGCTCGCGATCCGGAAGCATACGCTCAGCATTCCGAGTGTGCGTTCGGCGGCGGAGTACCGTCCGCGCAAGGAAACCCGGCCGCTCCGCTATTCGATGTACCGGGATATTATCCCGACGTTCCGGTATCACGGCGACTTAGGTCTCCCCTTCCGCAGTCTAATCAGGTTGAATAACGAACTGTTGCTTTATTGGACGAAGATGGAGGATGCGGATGAGATCTTGAGGAGAGCGGAAGAGGCCGATTCGTCATTGCGTGCCGACCCCAATCTCGAAGAACCGGCCGCCGGCCGCTAGGCCAATCTGTACAGCTGGGAGACGTCTACCTCCCCTTGAAGCGGCGTTCCGCCGGCGTAACGCTCGACTTCGTCCGCGATATACGCCCCGATGCGCTGCAGCCCGTTGTTCTCGGCTCCCGCGATATGCGGCAGCAGCGTCACGTTCGGCAGCGAGCGGAACGGATGGCCGGCGTCCGGCGGCTCGGGATGCGTGACGTCCAGGCAAGCCCAGAGGCGTCCCTTCCGAAGCTCCGCCACGAGCGCATTCTCGTCGATCAGCGAGCCGCGCGCCGTATTGATGAGAATGGCGTCGTCCTTCATCAATCCGAGCGTGCGCGCATTCATCATGCGGTCCGTCTCCGGTATCGACGGCGCATGGATCGATACGACGTCGGACGAGAGGAGCAGCGTATCCAGATCGGCTTTGACGGCCCCCATGGCGCCGATCTCCTCGTCGGATACGAACGGATCGCTGACGAGCACCCTTACCTCGAATTGCCGCAGCAATCGGATCAGATGACGGCCGGACAACCCCGCGCCGATAATCCCCACGGTCACCTCGTATAGCTCGCGCACGCGCTCGCGCTGCTTATCCCACTCTCCTTCCCGCGTATTGCGGGAGAGCTGCCACATGTTCTTGAGCGATACGATCGCTAGTCCGAGCGCCGTCTCGGCCACGCCGCGCGCCAGCGCCTCGTTCGCCGTTCCGATCCGAATGCCGCGCGCCGGAATCTCGGGGCTCAGAATCGGCTTCACCGTGCCGGCCGCGTGCAGGACGAGCCCCAGCTTCGGACAGCGGTCGAGAATCGCGGCATCCAGCGGAGGGCAGCCCCAGGACGTTATGACGACGTCCGCGTCTTCCGCCAATTCGGCGGCCAGCGACGGGGACGGATTACCCTCGATCTCGTTGATCGTCAACGTGCCGAATCGCCCGATACGTTCCCTATGCGCCGGCGTAAAGATGCGATCGGTAAAATGTTTGCTCTGCAGCATGGCGATTTTCAACGGTTTCATCTCCCTTTAACTCCCTTTCTCGGCTGATGCCAAGGCGTCGACGATCATTTTGAACAGCACGAGATCGTCCTTGTAATCCTCCGCCGTCGTCTTCGGCTCCCGATCCTGCGTGATCGCCTCGTGCAGATGCTTCAATTCCAGCGTATACGGATCGGTGAACGTCGGCCTCACGACGGATTCGGTATAGACTTCGCCGTCGGTCTCGCCTACGATCAGCTTGGTCGGCAGATGGCGGATATACGGGGTATCGTATTGAACCTTGACGGACTTGCCCATCCCGTACACCTCGATATGCGCATCGAAGCGCCCCTGCAAGTCAACGCCGGTCTCGAACACGACGGAGAAGCTGCCGTAGTCGAAGATTACCGTCAGGAACGGCCAGCCGTCGGTCTCCGTATACTTGGCGCCGACGACTCCTTGCGGCATGCCGAGCGCCTCCCGCATGACGGATAAGTCGTGACTGGACAGTCCGCCAAGCAAGCCGTATACGTCGTGGAGCGGAGATCCGGCCGGAAGTCCGGTCGCTTCGCTCACGAGCGCCACGGTTCTGCGGTTGCGATCCTCCTTAAGCGCCTCCGGAATATCCCCGAACGCGACCGTATGACTGGTCGGCTTGATGAAGAAGCCGTTCGGGCCGATGATGTCCCTTACTCGCGCGTAATGGATGCGCTCTATTCCGCGGATCTGCTCGACCGCCTCCACGAAAGACGCCGCATAGCGCCTCATATAGCCTACCATGACCTTTACGCCGCTTCGGTTCTTCGCTTCGATGATGGCGTCCGCTTCCGCGAACGTCAGGCACATCGGTTTCTCGATCAGGACGTGCTTCCCTGCGTTGGCGGCCGCGATCGCGCATTCCGCGTGGTATTCGTTGCTGTTCAACACGAACACGACGTCGACTTCAGGATCGTTCGCAAGCTCGCCCGCGTCCATATAGAGGCGATCTACGCCGTATTTGTTGCCCATCGCGGCAAGCAGTTTCGGCGAAACGTCGCACATCGCCGCGATGCGGTATCGGTCGGGCATGGCCTCTAGCACGGGCAGGTGAATAACCTGGGCGACTTCGCCCACGCCGACAAGGCCGACGTTCAGGATTTGGGACATCATGCTTCCATCCTCTCGTTATCGGTATAATCTGGATTCTTACAAGGAAATTATATCTCCAGAATTCAAGAAAGGTCAACATATTTGTGCCCCAGATAGATACCAGATTCAACAAGAGAGGCCATCCTCGTATTCGGGCAGATTGAAGAGGCCTTCCTTTGCAGAACGACCTTTGTTCACCTTCTTATAGCAAGCCCTAAAAGCCCGCAACCGAATATAGAATGCGGGCTTTACTATCGCATCGGACCGGCGTCGCCGTATCCGCGTTCATCCATCTTAGCGAGAAGGCAGCAGCGGACGCAGCGCGTCCGCCCAGAAGCGGTACCCCCGTTCCGTCAGATGGCAGAAGTCGGGCGCCGTCTCGGCCGATAGGGTCCCATCCGGCTCAAGAAGCCGCGGGCCGATGTCCACGAATTCATAGCCGCGTTCGAGCGCCAGCGCTGCATAACGGACGTTGATGTCCGCGATGAGCCGACGTCTCGGATGGTCCGGATGCTGTTCCCGCGGGAATACGGCCATAATGATGATCTTCACGCCGGGAACCAGAGATTCGACGCGGTCGCAGATCGCCCGCAACCCTTCGGCAATCTCATCCGGCCGGTTCGCGCGCGCGTTCGCCGTCTCGCTCGTATTGTTCGTCCCGATCAAGATCACGATCGTCTTGGGCGCAAGTCCGCTCATCTCGCCGTGATCCAGCCGCCACAGCACGTTCTGCGTGCGATCCCAGCCGAAGCCCATGTTCAGCACCCGATAAGGCGCGAACGCGGCATCCCATGACGATTCCGATCCCTCTACGCCTATCGTCTGCGGCCAGAAATGGGTAATGGAATCCCCGATTAGGACGATTTCCGGATTGATCCTCGCCTGTTCTTGAAGAATGCGCTCGTGCCTCTCCCACCAGTCATAGTTATCTTCCTCGAGCTTGGATACCGGGATCACCGCCGTATTGACGGATTCATGCGCCATCTTCATCTCCATGCCTCCTTACGTCATCGTTTTCCCGTTCTTGACATCGGCGGGCGTCATGCCCCACGTCTTGCGGAATACTTTGGTGAAATAGCTGAAATCGCGGTAGCCCAGCATATTCGCGGTTTCGGACACTTTCATGCCTTCCGTCAACCATTGCATCGCCAGCTTCATTTTGCGCTCGACGATATAAGACGTGAACGGTTGCCCCATCTGCTGCTTGAACAAACGGGACAAATACGAGGCATTAATGTACAGTTTTCCAGCCACCTCATGGAGACCGATATCTTCGTGGATGCTCGCATCTACCAGTTCGATCATTTTGCCGATCAATTCGTGACGGCTCGTATGCTTGCGTTCATTGACATACAGACAGATGCGATCGACGACGCCGTAGAGCCACTGTACCGTCTGTTCTTTGGTGGTTAAGGCGCGCAGATTGTAAAAGTACGCCAGGTGGCTGCCGACGATTTCGTTGAGCGACCAACCTTGCAATTGAACGACGCGCACGATCAGCGAGCTCAAGTACAGCATATTCTCATGCACTTCATCGCTAGTCATGGCCGAATCCAAATACGCATGGACCCATTCGTCGATCATGACGAGCGCGTTCTCTCGTTGCCCGGTTTCCAGCGCGTGGGCAAGCGACTTCTCCCGTTGGATATCCGCGGCAATAACGCTGCGCGGCTCGCGTTTGTCGCGATAAGGGACGACGATATCGTGCCCATGCACCACACGCTCTTCCAGCGCTTGACAGGCTTCCCGATACGAATCGCTCACGGTACCAGGTCGATCGCACAGACGACCGATACCGGCGCTGGCGGTTATCTTCAGATATTCCTTGAATACGCCGAGCAGCCTCGTCGTATGGAGATGAACCTCCGCCATGAAGTCATTCGCCGATGACGAATCGCGCCCATCGCGCGCGCCATCGAAGAAGACGAGCACCGTCGCGCCGGCATGATTGGCGAAAATAAAACAAGGCACTCGATCCAAAAATTCCTTCGCCAGCCCGAGCAGCGAAATTCTCACGAGCGTGCCGTCTTCCGCGGCGAATCTGCCATTCGCGTTCGTCAACGGGTCCGGATCGACGACCGTTACCGCCCATATCGCGTCATCCGGCAGCGAGATCATTAGTTCGCGGCTGCGATTCCGAATCTCCCAATCCGCGTAGCTGCCTTCCATCCAGCTTTGATAGAAAATGTCCTGCAGCCGAGGCAGATGCTCCGCCCATTTCCGCTGCATTAACTCGTGGCTATACTTAGCCTCGAGATCGCGGCGGATGCTCTCGCGCGCCTCCAATACCGCCTGCAGCACTTCCGCGTTGCCGGAGGGCTTAAGCAAGTATTTCATGACATGCAGTTCGATGGCGATTTGGGCATACTTGAAATCGTCGTGTCCGC
The DNA here is from genome assembly GCF_008124765.1 of Paenibacillus methanolicus. Taxonomy (GTDB): domain Bacteria; phylum Bacillota; class Bacilli; order Paenibacillales; family Paenibacillaceae; genus Paenibacillus_Z; species Paenibacillus_Z methanolicus. The sequence continues at coordinate 303,443 of NZ_VNHS01000003.1, forward strand.
TGAGCACGATGATCTTCGCGAGCGGGTCGCGCTCCGCGATGCGCCGGGCGACGGCAAGCCCATCCAGTTCGGGAATGTTGATGTCCAGCAGCACGATATTCGGCTTCATCTGTTCGAACAACCGTAACGCTTCCGTGCCGCTGGACGCCGTCGCGACCACCTCGATGCCCTGTTCATCCCAAGGGATGTTGCGGGCGAGATTATTCAGCAGCCGAGGCTCGTCTTCCACGATCATGAGATTCATAGGCACCTCCGATGGGGATCCATAATACGACGCTCGTTCCCTTGTTCTCGACGCTATCGATGGTCATATCGGCCGAATCGCCGTAATACAGCTTGAGCCTTGCTTTGACGTTCCATAAGCCGTACAGATCATGTCTTCGAATTTCATGTTCCCATACCTTGTCGGCTTGCACGGAGAGCTTCGCTAGCTCGCTTCGTATATAATCAAGCCGATCCGCGCCGATGCCTTTGCCGTTGTCGGACACTTCCAGCCGCAGTTTCCCCCGTTCTTCGCGGCAGTCGATCGCGACTTGCCCGTCCTTCCTCTTCTGCTCCAACCCGTGCAGGATCGCGTTCTCGACGATCGGCTGCAGCAGCAGCTTCAAGACGTGATGCTGCTTGCACGCTTCTTCCATCCGGATGGACACGGACAGCCGATCGACGAACCGAATCTGCTGGACGCGCAAGTAATATTGAAGATGTTCGATCGTCTCCTCGACCGTAAACTCGTCCTGCCCCTTGCTCAAGCTCAATCTGAAAAATTTCGATAAATTCAACACCATCTCCGTGATCTCTTCCGCTTCGTAATTCTCGGCCATGCTATAGATCGAATCGAGCGTATTATAGAGAAAATGCGGGTTGATCTGCGATTGCATGACGCGAAGTTCCGCCTTCAGCCGCAGCAGCTGCTGCTCGTAATTGTGCTTGATCAAATGTTTCTGCTCGGAGGCCATCTCGTTGAACGCCTGCATGAGATAGCCGAACTCATCCTCGCGCTTATGGGGCAATGTCGTATCCAACCGCCCGATTCGCACCTGCTTCATCCCGTAAGCCAGCGTTCGCAGCGGCGAAGCGATGCCTTGATAGACGACCCACGAGATGGCAATCGACAACAAGAAGCTCATGCTGATAATGACGTACATGAACGATCGCAGCTGACTCGTCTCGGCATACATCGCGGAAGCCGGCTTGACCATCATGATCGACCATCCCGACGCTTGAGACCGGTAACGCACCAGCATTTCCGGTTCGCCGCTCGGTCCGGATTGGCGAATCAACATGTCGTCCGTGCCGGCCGTCCAAGGCGGAGGTGCTTCATTCGGGTTCGTTCCCGCAATCAGTCGGTTATCCGGGGTCAGGAGATATACGCGCTCGTTATCGGCATGCACGAGCGTGTCGAGATGTTTCCTCAGATGGTTGGCCGACAACGTAATGAACAGCACATGTTTCCGTTCGCCGGGTTTGAACGGATCCATCGCCCGCAGCAGCGACACGTAACCGGCCTTGAACGTAGGGTCCAGCTGCTGATAGGAACTGAACTCGTCCGTGCTCGGTATCAGCAGCAGACGTTTCCCGCCCGATTGCAACAAATCGCGATACCAAGGCTGATCCAGCAGCTCATCCATCCTTCTGCCTCCGTATTTAGAGGACAGGACGGTCTCGGAATACGCATGATAGATGGATAATTGCGTTAAGTAATTGTTGACCGAATTCATATTGGACAGGTGGTTCAACACTTTGTTGAAATCCAAGGTCATCTCGGCCGTCAAATGCGGATCATCGCGGCGGAGCAGTTCATTCAGATTCGCATCCGTCGCCAGTGCCATGGACATATTCTCGAGGTTATCCATCGTCATATCGATCGCTTCCATGGCCGACGAGAGCGCGATCGTCGTTTGTTCGTTCACCTTGCGTTCCAGTATCCGTTCGGAACGGAGACTGGCGAATAAGCTAACGGCGACAAGCGGGATGAGAATGATCAGAAAATAGCTCGTTAGGCGAAATTGAACCGACCGTTTATAAGCGCTCGTTAAGCTGGGGAGTATAGGGGGCATTCGTTACACCTCCGGTTGGAACGGTGAATGGGACGAACAATTCTATGTACTTACGCTTATCTTAACATAGAAAATGGAAGAAGAGGCGCGGCGACGGAAAGATCCGCCATGCCGCTCCCCTATCTCCCTACCCCTTGATCGCGCCGATCATGACGCCTTTAATGAAATACTTCTGCAGAAACGGATAGACGATGATGATCGGCAGAATAGCCACGGCAACCGTCGCCATCTTGACCGTCTCCGGCGGCAGCTGCGCCAAATCCGTCGAGTTGACCGCCAGCTCCTGGCTGATGCTCGGCGTCTGGATCATATTCCGCAAGACGATCTGGATCGGCGCGAGACTCCGATCCGTGACGTACATAATCCCCTTGAAATATTCGTTCCAATGGCCGATGCCGTAGAATAGGCCGACCGTTGCCAGAATCGGAGCCGACAGCGGCAGCACGATCCGCACGAGCGTCGCGATATCGCCGCAGCCGTCCACGCGAGCGGCCTCCTCCACCTCCTGCGGAAGACTCTCGAAGTACGTTTTCATAATGAGGAAATTAAAGGTCGATACCATGCCGGGGACAATCATCGCCCAGACGGTGTTGTACAGACCAAGCTCCCGGACGACCAGATAGGTAGGAATAAGCCCGCCGTTGAACAGCAAGGTGAAAATGATCGCCAGCAAAATCCCGTTCCGCCAAGGCGTCGATTTCTTGGATAACGGATAGGCGAGCAGCGCGGTAACGAGCAGATTGAGGAACGTGCCGACCACGGTGATGAATACCGTGATTTGCAGCGCGTCCGGAATGCGGCTGCTCCCGAAAATCTCCTTATAGGCTTGAAGCGTGAACGAACTCGGCCACAGGATGAAGCCGCCGTTGCGCAGCACCTCGGTGTAAGGCGTGACCGACATGACGAACACGAAGTAGAGCGGGAACAAGGTCGACAGCGCGAACAGCGCCAGAACGGCATACAGCACCCCGTTTACGAGTCGGTCCGATTTCGTTACCATATGCCCGAACCTCCAACCTTCTTGGCCAGTTTGTTGGCGCCTAGAATAAAGACCAAGCCGATGACCGATTTGAACACCCCGGTCGCCGCCGCGATACTGAAGTTCAACTGTTCCAGACCTTGCCGGAACACCCAGGTGTCGATAATATCGCCGACGTCATAGACCCTTGCATTCAGGAAGATGTACACCTGGTCGAAGCCCGCATCGAGAATGCTGCCCATTCGCAGGATGAGCAGCAGCACGAACACCGAACGGATGCCGGGCAGCGTAATATGCCACATCTGGCGCCACCTTCCCGCTCCGTCCACGACGGCCGCTTCATACAGCTCCTGATTGATGCTGGCAAGCGCGGCTAGATAAATAATGGCGCCGAAACCGACGTTTTTCCACAGATCCGAGGCGATCAAGAGCGGACGGAAGTAGTTCGCGTCGGTCAGCAGATTCAGATCGCCCCACCCCATGTCGCGGACGAACGTCGTGAACAACCCCGACCCCGGCGCGAACAAGGAGAAGACAATCCCGTACACGATGATCCAGGATAGAAAATGCGGTCCATAGGTGATCGTCTGCACGACGCGCTTGAACCATCGCGATCGGATCTCGTTCAGCATGAGCGCCAAGATCACGTCCGGCAGCATATTGAACACGATCCGATAGACGCTGATGATGAGCGTATTTCGCAGAATGAGCGGAAAGTCGGGCGAGTTAAAGACCGTTCGGAAATTATCCCATCCCACCCACGGACTTCCCCAAATGCCTTTCAATAGGTTGTAATCTTGAAACGCGATCAAGATCCCAACCATAGGCACATAGTGGAACAACAAATAATAGAGCAAGCCGGGAATCATCATGATCATCATCCATTTGCTGCGGTACAGCCTTCGAAGCGATTTGCGAAATCCCGTCGCTGTCGCGCTGGTTTCAACGGCATTCGCCGGCTGCTTGATTGGCGTTATAGCTTCGTTCATGCCTGTTCCCTCCTTTCTGGCGTGCTTGCCGATAGGAAGAAAACCCTGCATCCAGGGTTTTCTTCCTATCCCGTTCTTATTGGAAAGCGTCTAATGGATTGTCTTTCAGCGCCGAATTGATCTGATCGGTATAGCCTTGGAAGATCTCTCTACCTTTGAACTTCGTCATGAGTTCCTCGCGGTACTGCGGCCACTTGTCGGCGCTCTTGTCTTCGAAGATCATCTTGATGTGCAGCTTGTTCATCTCCTTGCGCAGGTCGCCGATGTTCATGCCTTCCGGCGGCGCAAGCGTGATCGGCGGAAGCGCGTCGTGTTTCGGGAAGGACGCCACCGTCTTCAAGATCGCCTGGTCGCGCGGCGATACGCGCGGGTCGATCACGTCGAGCCCGAGCACGGACGGCTCTTCCGGCGTGAAGAACCGGTAGATGCCGAGCCAATTCCCCGCATTGGCGATGTCCGCATCGTAGGCTTCCGGGATGAGCGTAATGGTGTTGCCTTCTTTGGTGTAGTGCTTGCCTTCTTGCCCGTAGTGGGTCAGCAGATAGCCTTCCTCGCCGGCGAGCCAGTTCAAGATTTCGAAGGAACGCTGGATGTTCTCCGGCTTCTTCTCCGCTACGGCGGCGCCGACCATGATGGACGTTTCCGGAACGCCGTATTTCCAGATGGCCGGTTTGTCCGGGAACGGATTGAACGGCTGCCAATTCGCCTCGGGAATCAACGCTTTCGTGCGGGCTTGCATGCTGTTGGGAGCTCCTTCGAGCGCCACGTTCTGATCCCCGCTGAAGAAGATGCCGATTTTGCCCTGCGCGGCTTTATCCAGATGTCCCGGCGTTTTGCTCAAGAACCAGTCGGGATCGATGATGCCTTCGTTGTTGATATCGATAATGTCTTGAATAACCTTTTGCACGCCCAGATCCGTCCGGTTATCCACGAACTTGTTGTCGACGATTTGGAAATCGGCTACGAAGCCATTCGCCAGCCATTGCGGAAATTCCAACGGGACGCTTGCTCCGTTGCCGGAGGTAGAGAAGCCGTACGTGTCCTTCTTGCCGTTGCCGTCAGGATCGTTATTCGTGAATTGGCGCATGACCTCGATCATCTCGTCGTAGGACGTCGGCGCTTTCAAATTCAGTTTATCTAACCAGTCCTGGCGCACGTACCAGGCCGGGTATTGATTGCGCATGAACGGCAGGATGCCCCGGTTGAAGTTCATGCCTTTCAATTGATACGAGTCCAGCTCCTGCTGCCTGACCCACTTGAAATAATTCGGCGTCGTCTGTTCGTTCAAGTACGGCGTCAAGTCGGCCAGCAATCCGTCCGTCGCGTACTTCTGCGAAGCTGCCCCGTCCCCGATGAAAATATCCGGTATATCTCCGCCAGCCAGCTGCACGTTCATCTTATTCTTGTAGTCCTCGCCGCCAACCATATAATCGAGCTTCAGATCGACGTTGAACTTCTCCTCGATCGCCTGCTTGACGAAGTCCTTGTCGGCCGCCGGCAACGTGGCATTGGCGGATGCAGATCCGACCGGCGTCATGAATCGCAGGCTGAGCTTCGGCTTCTCGTCGGTCTCGGGCTCCTTGACCGGATCGCTGCTTGCAGCCGGTTCGGCGTTCGCCGGAGGCTCGTTCGTTTCCGCCGTATTGCCATTGTTCGAACAGGCTGCCGTCACGACGCTTAGAGCCGCTAGAACCGTAAGTAAAGATTTTTTCACCCTACATCGCCCTCCCATGTCTATATCGTTCATCTGCTTACGTTTATTATCCGTGAAGCGCAAGCGGATTCATAGATGAGCGCGATGACATTCGAGTGGTACTTTTTTTACTAGAACGTTACATGGTATGGATGCATATGCGCGAAATAAAAGAACGGCCCCAGTCGCCTGGAGCCGTCCTCGTCATTCAGTCTACTTTGGCGAGCGTATAGCTGCCTGCCGGCGCGCGGAATGCCAATACGCCGCCTTCTACGGTTACTTCGCCATATTGGTCCGGCTGCCCGGACATCGAAATTCGCCATGTGCCCGATTCCAAATCCGCCACCGTCAGCAGCATATCCGCTAGTATGCCATTAGTGGACAGCGTTATGGAACCCGTCAACCGATCGCCGCTCTTGCTGAACCAGACGGCTCTGTCCGCGATCTGCGCGCCCGTCATTAGATTCGTGTCGAGCAGCTGGCTTGGAAGCGTCGCCGTCTCGCCGTTATCCATCACTTGCATCACATTCAGGAAATAATCGGTTTCGGCTTCTGTATGCGGTGAAACTTGCACGCGCCACGAGCCTTCTTCGACGGTGTGCTTGCCCGGATCTTGGAAGTTGTGGAGCATGTAATTCGTGCCGAAGACGTCGAACTTCTCGTTAGGCGTGCCTTCGCCTTTCATCGTAATATCGAGATTGTTGGCAAGCGGCAGCAGCGTTTGATTGACCAGTTTGCCGGAATAGCCGTCCGCGCTCCTCGTGACGGACGTGACCGATCCGCTCACGGTAGGCTTCTCCATCGTATGAAGCAGCCAATATTTCTCGAAGCCGCTGTCGGCCGATACGACCTTATCGAAGACGACCATCGCGGCCGGATGTGTGCCGGTATTCAGATTCATGAACATCATCGAGCGTTCGAACTGCTTCGCTTTTGCGGAGTAGGCTTGGGTCAAGTCCCCCTTGATGTAGCTGTATTCGGGCGCTTGCGGATCGGTTCCGAACTGATGGGCTGTTACTTTGGCCCTCGAATAGTCCTTGCCAACCAATTGATCGAGCGTCTGGGCTTCGTAATAGGCCGTATTGGCCCAGTGCTGACCGCCATCGTTCCCTACGACGCCCCGATAGGTCGTGACCTCGGACGGATCGAAGATGAGCATCGAATTGTGTGCGATCGTTCTTTTATAATAGTTTCGGTCATGAGCGCTGCCGTAAGCTACAGGTTTATCGATATTGGGATCACCCGTCTTAGGCTGCAAAAGTCCCGATCCCATCCCGCTGTCGATGGCAAGCGCGCCCTGGTAATACAGCTGGAAGGCGCCCGCGTCCAAATGCTGATGATTGCCGAACCAATACCCGCCGATTTTCATTTCCGCGACGACGGATGGCGAATTCTTGTTGACCGTCTCCGGCGTGTCCCAATCCGTCCTCGCCACCATCGATCCCATCGGCGATCCGAAATAACGGGTAAGCGGCAGATTGTTCACGGAGGAAGCCGCCTTCGTCGGCTGCACGAACAACATTTCCATCGTAGGATCAAGTGTTCCAATTCTATACTCTCGCATGAACATATCCTGTACATAAGGATTGTCATACAAGTAGGCGGCTAGCATGGATGCCGTCTCATATTTCCATGTCGTGTTCACAGGCGTATAAATGTCCTGATACGAATCCCCGTCGCGCAGCAGCTGGCCATCCGGACGGCGGGTATAGATCGCCCGCATCAAGACGTCGCCTTGTTTGGAGGAGAAGATATCGCCTTGTCCCATGCGCCGCATAATCAGCTGCGCCCATAGCTCCGGTACATATCTGGCCGTCATGCCATAAGAATCGCCTTGGTGATGCATCCCGGATTCGTACCAGAAATTGCGCGCGGGCACATATTTGTTGAATAGCGGGAGCGCGGCAACATTATAAATCTCGGGATCTTGATCATAGACGGCAACGCCAGCCGCGAGTAAGTTTTTCATCAGCATATCCTCGCTGTCATGGCCTTGGATGGCGTTGATCACATTGGATACCGGATAGCCCATTTCCATTTGTTTGGCAAGATCCTTCATTTTCCCGATTATCGCACCGCGTAGGCTTTTATCTTGTTGGAAGAGCTCATGGTCATAACACCAATCGTACACGATGGCGGCCGCATTAATCGTATCGCCGATAACGTGATTCTGAGTATGATCGCTATTCTCAAACTTTACGGTATTCAGGAAATTCATGAGCATGGTAATTGCGCGCTCTCCCTGCTCCGGGTCCTCTTGCAAGAGATATCTGAGCGCCCTCGCCTCGATTGCCTCGCGAACGCCTGCGTTATAATTCGTCTTGGCAGGCGCTACTACCGGAGGCAGTATACCTTCGGGCTCGCCCATTCCCAGATCGACGCGCGTCCAATTCTGGCCGTCTACGGATACGTCGATATCGAAGAATGCTCTGCGTTGATTACCATTGTACCAGGCTATAGCTACGGCATGGATGTCCTTGCTTCCGCCGAGATCGAACGAAACCCATTCGCCGGCACCCTCCGCCGCCCAAAACGTGGACAAATTCCCATCGATCGTTTTCCACCCATCATTGGCGCTGCCTGTCGCGATGCTCCACTGAACGTCATGCGCAGGCAGAACGACGTTCCCCCCTGCCTGAGTCTGCCCGTATACTTTCACCTCCGTGATGGAGTTCCATTTGCTGCTGCTTGCGCTATTGTTGCCTTTGCCGACAATTCGCACATAGCGAGCATGCTGTACGCTTGGCAGCGTATAGGTTTCCAGCGCGGTCGTCGTACCGCTGCTCTTGGCCGTGAAGGAGCCCTCCTCGCTCTTTCGAAGCACTTTATTCCAGATTGCCGCGGTGGCTGGATCCGTCATTTTGGTTTGCAGTTGCGGGATGTCCGTCTCTCTGAGATATAATCGCGGATGCTCGTCCGGCGGTTTGATCATCGTTTCGAGCGTCACATCGGTTCCCTTCAGCGGCATGGCGATCGTCTCATCGGTCTGATCCGATTTCCACACCGTTACCGGCGTCGTCGTCGGCAGGAATCCGGCGCGTTCCGCTTTCAATCGATATCGGCCGTTCTCCACCTTGGGACTAATCGTAAACGAGCCATCTGCCGCGGTCGTTCCCGTCCCTAAGACGGTGGCGAAATTCAGGTCCGCATCGCCGTATAATTTCACTGTGGCGTCGGCTATAGGAAGCCCCGAGCCCACTTGGACGACTTTGCCGCCGACTGTATATTTGCTGCGAATCATCTTCATATAATCGACATGGAGCGTTCCTGTATTGTCGGAAGTTTCCCATGTGACGGCATTCAAGCTTGTAAGTCCGCCCGTCATAAAGGACTGATCGAGCAAAGCGGCGGTATGCGCATCGATCCGTTCAGCTGGCGTCTTGATATACGTGCCTGCCTGAATGGCATCGCTTGTCAGATAGACATCGTACTTCTTCGTATCCCAATCCATAACAATCCGGATCGTATACCATTGGTCCGAGGCAAGCGGTTCCGTGTTAGGAAGGAAATTGTTGGCCGTTGCATTCACGGCTCTTGCCAAGCCGTCCTTGAGAATCCGGAATTGAGCGGCTGGCTGCAGCACGCCGCTGCTGTTCTTGCCCAAGAGCTTCAAGCTAACGGCCGGGAACATATTGGCCGCCGTCGAATCGGGCACATAACGAAACTTCGTCTCGAATTCGTATCTCCCTACAGTTAGCGGCTCCAGCTGACGCAGGGCAACCACGCCCGAGGTCGAAGCGCTCTGATCGTGTAAGGAAAGGCTGCGGTTGCCTCCGCCAGGCGTATTCGAGACCATGACGGTCCCAGAACCATAAGCCGAATAAGCATTGGGCGTCGTCCCGACCGGCTCGCTATCGAACGTATCGTGGAGCGGAAGAACGGCCGGAGCACTGGAGAAAGCTTGGATATCGTCGTAATAGCTGGTGCCCGTATTCGAGTTGCCCGTGTTCAAATATACGCTCCACTTCACGGCATTCGCCGGCGCTTCCGACACCACCTGGAAACCCGTCCATGCGCCGATCGGGGAAGACACATGTGCGAATCGAGGCGTGCCGATCACCTGATTGGCGCCATCATAGAAACGGAGCAGAATGGTGGCCGTTCCGGAGGCCAAATAAACCTGGCCATTCACCGTATACAGATGGCCGGACGCGGCATCCTGCTTCACGCTCTCCGCCGCCACTGTCGTACCCGCGCTTGCGTCCACGATCTTGAGACTGCTGGTCCCCGATGCTTTCTGCTCCCCCGTTACCGTGACGCCGCCGGAGCCGGCGGTCTGCGTCCACCCGGTCAGCCCGGATTCAAACCCGCCGTTCAGCGCGATCGGAGCAGCCGATGACGTCCTTGCGAGGATGGGGATACAGCCAATGCACAGCGCCAACACCAATAACATGTTTACAAGCTTTTTCATTCATTCACACCTTTCTCAGAGGATTGTATTGGTCTATCCGTAGACCCGCTCTTTGATTCGTCTCCACGCCTGAATGACTGTTCACCGCTGCGCTTACGGAGAATTTCATAAGTGCGTACTGGAAAGTCATTTATTTGTCTTCAATTATTGTGTAGATGCTCTCCCTTTCATAGAGGAGTGCTTTGACATTCGAATGGCACTTTTATGACTATCGTCGCGTTCGCCAACAAACAGAAAAAGCGGTCGCGCAGGTCTTACACCTGCGCGACCGCTTTTTGTTTAACCTTCGTTGATGGAGTGCGATTGATCATGAGGAACGATAACAGGTACAGCCGTAACGGTCTGATTGCCGGCCTGATCGGTTGCGGTATAGGTGACGGTATACGTGCGACCATCCCCATTCCCCGATCGTTCGGCCCGTAAGGCGAATGAGCTGGCCGGCGTTCCTATCGCGGCTTGAATGTCGCCTTGGCCGCTGTCTTGTTCATCGCTCGTGATCGAGGTTAAATTCACCGATGCTACACCCGAAACGTCATCGTTTGTAGTCAGCGCGGCATTCACCGTCACCATTTTATGATTCGCCGGCCATATGGACGTTTTATCTAATCGTACGGTTAATTCGGGAGCCGTCGTATCCACTTTGAACGCGATCGCTTGGCTTGATTCCGTTCGGCCGGCTTGATCTACGCTGCGATAATGAAACGTGTATTCCCCGTCACTGAAAGGAGGAATAGATCCCGTATACGGCACCCATGGTCCATCGTTAACCCGGTATTCCGTTCTTGCGACTTTCGATATCGCATTGTTGGTTGCCAAACTGATCGTCACATCCGATGTATACCAGCCATTGCTGCCGTCAGGCGTTTCAGGACTTACGGTTGCAGCCGTGACCGGCGGCGGCGTCTCCGGCTTGATGCTGAAGTCGTCCACCCAATATTCCTTACCCGTATTGTCCGGCGCCATCAATCGGAAGCCGGCGGAACGCAAGGAGCTCAATCCCGCGTAAGTGCCACCCAGATTGCGGATTTCCCTTACGTCCACCTCGATCGTGTGCCATTGCCCATCATCGATTAGTTCTTGGACAGCAGTAGGCTGATTCGCCGATTCAGTCGCCGCGATGGGATACGTCCGATCATCGTCCCACCGGATCTGGTAAGCTTCCAATGCAAGCACGAGCGGCGTTCCCTTGTTCACCTTATACTTCGCGCTGACAATCGGAAATTGATCGATGTTCCAGTCCGGTGGATTGTACCCGAACCGGAGCTCCCTCGTCTCCTTATCGTTGGCGTGAAAGAAGACATGGATAACGCCATTCGTTCCGTTCTCGAACTGCTGCTCGATGTTCTTCGCTTCATTGCCGCGGGCGCCATGCCGGTATAACTGGGCATAGAGGCGGTCATCCGCGTCGAAGGAATTGTACACCAACGGCTGACTGAGATAGTCGACCGCATGGATGATCACGTAAGTCGTACCCGAGATCGTCTTGCCGGCAGCATCCGTCGCGGTGCAATAGACCATGTACTGACCCGGCTGCGCATAAGCATGAGAAGGCGTTGCTCCCGTCCCCGTCGAACCGTCCCCGAATTTCCAGGAATACGATACGGGCGCGAAGCTGCCGTATACGGAAGCCGAGAATGGAACCGCGGTACCCGTTACCGACTTGAATTGCCCCGTTGCGACCTGCAGCGATTCGCGCGCGGCAGCCCCGGTCTCCGCAATGCCGAGGTCCGGCGCGCTGCCGGCATAAGCCAAGTTGACGGAGGCGCCGTCGGCCCAGGTCAACGGGGTATCGAGCGTGAGCACGCCGCTTGTCACGACGCCCGTAGCCGGGTCCGTCGTATAGGCGATATTGATGATCCGGGCACGATTGCCGGAAGAACCGACGGAGATCAAGTCGCCCTGCTCTCCGCCGATCCCGAAGCCGTCATAGAAGTAGTTCGGATTCTCAACGGTAATCGTCGCGGTTGCATGACCCGCGCCTACTGCCTTCGTTAGATTCGCGCCCCCGTCGATCATCGGGCTTCCCGCTTGCAGCGTAAAGTTGTAGTTACCCGGGTCCGTGAAGAGCGGATTCACATTCGTATTCTCATCGAATAAAGGCACTTGGCTGCCCGAAATTTGGGACATGGCCTCCACCGCTGCCAGCGTCCGAAGATTATAGTTAGATACGTTGTTATCCGTTCCGAGAATCATGGGGGTAACGCCGGGTCCATGCCAGAAATTGTTCCGAATGAAGCTGATCGTCCGGGTTCCGTCAGGATTGATCGCCGGTTCGTTGTACCGCAGATTTTTGTTAGATGCGTTGTTGTCATTATTGTAGAAAATGTTATTTTTATAAAAGTTGTTTTGAATTGTCCTTAATGCGTAATTATCTCCGATATAATGAACCCACGTGTCATTCTCGGCAAACACGTTGTTGTAGAAAACGGAATCCTTGAATAATAAACCGGTTTCATACGGGGAGCTGCCTAGGGTGCCAGAGCCATAATTGCGAATAAAACGGTTATAGCGGAAAATAACTTGATTCGCGTGGATCGAATTTCTGGAGGCTGCATTCCCGGAGCCTAACCGCTGCTCGGCGAAGACGTTGCCTTCCAGAAGAATCCGGCTATTCGGGGCTATCTCGAAATTGCGGCTCCACTGGCTGTTGAACACATTGTTCCGCACGACGACGTCACGCACGGAATGGTATGCGCCTGCGTAACCGAAAGCGAACACGGTGTGCCTAGCTTTATTGAAGTTATTGCCTTCGATTAACAGCTTGGAGCTGTTGGCGACCGTGATGAGATCGTCGCCGTCATAGGCTTCCGTGACGCTGTTGCGCAGCAGCTTCAGCTGCTCGGTGTAGTTGATGGAGAAAGGAGCGCGCGGCCCCCAGCCGGCCGTGGCGTAATTGAACACGCAATCCGAGATCGTAATGTTGCTGTTCTTCGTTCCGCCGGCTGTACCGTTGCTGCTGTCCAGCATAATCCATTTCCCTTTATTCAGATGAGACGTGACCTTAAAGCCGCTAAGCGCGAGGTGCGATTTCCCTAAGATTTTGATGACAAAATTGTCGGAAGCCGCATAAGTAAGCGTTGTCTGCCCCGCATTCATGGCCTTGAAGGTGATCGGGTTACCTGCCGTTCCGCTATTCTGCGGTATGAACTGCTCGCTGTACACGCCATCCATGAACAGTACGGTATCGCCGGCTGCCGCTGTCGCCGCTGCTTTGGTTAACGTCCATGGCGCAGCCGTCGATAAGCCGTCATGAGACGCGCTGCCCGTCGGACTGACATAATACGTCGTCCCTGTTGCATGGACAACCGAGACAGGAAGCAACGTCCCTAATTCCAGCATACTAATGAGCATCATCATTACGACTGCCACGAACGAGTACGTTTTGAACCTTTTCAATGCACATTCATCTCCTTTTCGGTTGGATCACTTTCCGCGCCTGCCCGACCATCAACCATTACCACGCGCCAAGATTTGTTTATGAATCCCCTCCTTTCCAGTTTGTAAGCGTTTTCAAATATATTGCTCTCGAACGGTGTGAAAAAGGCACGCCTCTTAAGAAGCGGATGCTTGCCCTTTTCACCCGTAATCGGCTAAAAGCCGCCCTCGTTCTCGTTCTGTCTATCCAGCACGGGCGGGAAGCGGATTTCCACGGTCGTGCCGGCTCCCGGAATACTGGCGAAGCTCAATCCATACTGTGCGCCAAAATAAAGCTTGATTCGCTCGTGAATGTTATAGACGCCATACCCATGCCATTCATCCTTCGAGTGCTGCTGCGGCATGCTCGCGAGATCCTTGGCCGACATTCCGATCCCATCGTCCTGAATGCGGAGCGTAATGACGCCGTCTTTCAGTCCGCCGCTGATCGCGATGGTTCCGATCTTATCCGGCTTCATCTGTATCCCATGGACGATGCTGTTTTCGACTAAGGGCTGCAGCGTGATTTTCGGTATTTCATAAGGCATGACCTCTTCGTCTATGTTCCAGATCAGAGTGATGCTGTTCTCGAAGCGATGATTCTGAATTTCGATATACGTCTGGAGGTGCAGCATTTCATCGCCGATCGTGACGATAGCCCTACCCTTCCTTAAACTAAGTTTGTAGAAGTTGGACATCGAGCCGATCAACGATTCGATCTCCGGCACATCATGCTTGATCGCCATCCAATTAATCAGGTCAAGCGTGTTGTACAGGAAGTGCGGATTGATTTGCGATTGCAGCGCTTTAAGCTCTGCTTGGACCAGCTTCAGCTCCGTATTCTTCCTCTCTTGGCCGGTTTTGAACTGCTCCTCGATCAAGATCTCGATTCGCTTAATCATGAAATTGTAGTTTTCCGCCAATTCTCCGATTTCGTCTCTGCCGAAATTTTGCTTAATGACGGATAAATGCCCTTCCTGGACTTGACGCATCTTGAAGATTAAACGGTAGATTCGCTTGGTGCTGGACACGGAGCTGATATAGGCCAACAAAAAAGCAATGACGGCCATCGCAAGCATGATGAGAATCCATACATTCCGTTGATGGGAGCTGGCCGTCAGGATATCGTCAAGCGGGACGACGCTGACCAGCGTCCAATCCGTATTATCGATCGCCTGGTAGCCGACAATCGCCTGTTTGCCCTGAACACTCGTTCTCTTCCACTGCTCTATCGTGAAATCCGTTACCCGCCAGTCATCGGTTTGCTCACTTGTTGCCGTCGATAAGACGACGCCATCGCTGCTGGCCATATACATCATGCCGGTATTCGTCATGCGAGCTGCCTTTGTCATCAATTCCTGTACGTCGCTTTGGAGAATATCGACGCTGAGCACAGCCATATTCATCGAAAAATCATTCGGATTTTTGACGAAACGTATGGTGGATAACACGTCATTCTCGATCATGCTTCCCGACGTATCGGTGTAGTGGGTCGTTGTAGGGGACAATAGGGTCGTCACGCTGCTGCTGGCGAGCTGGTCATACCAGGGCTCTTGGCGAATGCCTTTCATGCTGTAGATCGATTGGCCGTCTCCCGAGTACACCAATTCATCCGGAACGAACAAACGAATGAGAAAAATATCTTGATTGCGCAGCAAATAATGAAACAACCGCAGCAAATAGGCGCTGTCTTTCACTTGCATGGGGACGCCGTATGATGGAGCGCCCATTCTTCCGAACACTCTCGTCGCCTCTTCATCCAGGATAATATAGTCCGAAATTAAGGAAGCGCTGTTAATCTTGGATGCGATCGAAGAAGCAGCCTGTTCAAGCGACTGCCGGGCTGAATAGATGGTGTTATCCTCAATCACCTGCGAGGCCTGCTTGTAGGCGAGCAGCGTAAAGCTTGCGAGCGGCACGATCATGAGGAAAAAGAAAATGAGAACGAGCTTTTGTTTGATTTTGAGATCCTGGATGAACGACCATAGCGCTCGGATCGCCGCCCCGATCATCGTCATTGCCTCTCCCTAAATTCGGATGGATTCATGCCCGTCATCTTTTTAAATATTTTGGCGAAATGATTGGCGCTTTGGTAGCCTACCCGAATCGAGATGTCCGACAGCTTCACTCGGCCTTCCCTGAGATGCTCTTTCGCTTTTTCCATTCGAATTTCGGTGAGGTACTGGTTAATGGTTTTGCCTGTTTTCTCTTTGAAAATGCGGCACAAATAATTCGGGGTCAGAAACGTATGCTGGGCAAGCTTACTTATGGATAAATGCTCGTCATGATAATGCTCTTGGATATAGTGCATGATCGTAAATACATGCTGACCGCCAAGATGCTTGGCCTGAATGTTGTTCATGACATAGTCAATCCGCGCTTGCATATAATCTCGGATTTCGGTCAGACTCGATAACTTCGAGAAGACATCCCAGTCATATGCGCGCGCATGGGCCTCAGCCGGATCGATATTATACGCGGCCGCGAATGCGTTCAGCTCCAGCAGCATGCCATAGAAGAAGTCTTTGACCGATTCTACCGGCAAATCGGGATGCCTTCGGATTTCGTCGTGCAACTCGTGGATGAAGCGAAGGAGGTGCTCTTTGTCGCCTTCATTCAACCTTGCGATAAATGGCGACGTTACTCCTCTGTCCAGACGGAAGCCGTTCTCGTTACTTGTCTTATCATCGTAGACCGCCATCTGGTTGGCCCCCGCAAAAAAACGTTTCTGCAAGGCAAGTTCAGCGGTCTGATAAGAATCCTTCACGTGACTCACGCTTTCCGCCAGCTTGCCGATTCCCATGAACAGATCCGCTTTGACGCGTGCGAACTCTTCGATCTTTTCTTTCAATAGCGTCACAAGCATGGGAGATAGAATGTGATTCGTAATGCCTTTGCCATATAAAAGAACGACAAGATGGCGGTCATCCTTAAACCCTGCCAGGTGATGATAAAGCGGACTTTTGAATACGAGATCGACGGCTTGCCGTATCGCGGATCGATGCTGATGAACGCTCTCTTCGGCTTGATCAGGGTACAAGTCAATTTGGATCATAGCCGTTACAAAGCTGCAGGAAGAAGTCAGATTTCGAAGCAGATGCTTGTATGGCTGCACGGGGTCGGCGTTCGTTAATCGTCCGCCGATCATATCCAAGACGATCCTTTCCTTAAGAATGACGTCCTGTTCTTCTCTGATCGTTCGTTCCTGGGAGACGGTCAACGCGGTCTCCCGAATAATGCGCTTGAATTCCTCCCGGTTAATCGGCTTCTCCAAATAATGGACCGCCCGCAGTTGAATAGCAGATTTCAGATACTCCTTATCCGCATAGCCGCTTAAGAAGATGATTTTGCAATCCGGGAGCAATTCCTTGAGCCTGGTCGCGAATTCGATTCCGTTCATGCCCGGCATCTTAATATCGGACACGAGAATATCAGGCTTCAGTTCCTTCGCGACTTGCAGCGCTTCCGCGCCGGAGCCGGCGCTCTCCACATGACTAACCCCGAGGCTGCCCCAGGGAATATACTGGACGAGCCCGTCTCTCGTCGCTCTCTCATCGTCCACGATGATCAGGTTCACCATTCGCGCCTACTCTCCCCCGGGCTTGGTTGTGAGATTGGTTCATTCGGCAGGACGCCGTCTGGGAAAGTATACCATAGCCCTCCGAAAGGCTTCTAGCCGCCAATCTAGCAACGAAGCCATTCAGAGAGAAAGGGACTTGAACCGAGTCTACTTGGTGTTCAAGTAAGCTTTGATTTGCGCTTGCGCGGTTTCCATATACTTATCGACTCCGGCTTGCTTAATCTTATCTTTGTATTCCTGTATTCCGGTGTCCACATCGTCAATGAAGCCCATATACATCGGCGCGGCATATTGAGCGAATAAATTAGAAAGGTTGGTGGTGATATCGCTAATTTCCTTCGCGTCGATCGTAAAGTCGACCAGCGGGTTCGGCTGATACCGCTTCTTGGCATCCTCGGTAAGCGCGGCATAGTTGGGGAACGATCCGTCGAACACTTTCGTATACGTTTCGTTCGTCCAACCCCATGTCCCGGCGGCGTTCGGCGGATATTTGCTATCGGCAGGGAAAACGATGTCGCCCTTGTCATTGAGGGTATAGTGCGTCCCCTCTATCCCATATTGCGTCAGCATGTTGTACGCTTCGTTATACCGCAGCAGATCCAACAGCATGAGCGCTCGTTCGGGATGCTCGGATTTGGCGCCCAGCGCCATTCCGCCGGCCATATAGGAATAACGATCGATCGACCCTTGCGTAAAGGCGGGATATATCCGCACGTCCCATTCCGGATGCGACTTGCTCACTTCGTTGTAGACGTTATTCGCGCCGGGAATACTGGCGAGCACCGCTGCATTCTTGCCGTTCTTGAACGAATCGTTAAGCCCGACGGTATTGGATAATGCATTCTTCGACCAGTAGCCGTTATCTTTCCATTGCTTCATTTTCTTCAGGAACTGCTCGGTCTCCGGGAAGTCGAACGTATATTGAAGCTTTAACGCCGGGTCATCCTTCTGGATCGCGATGGGACTTGTGCAGTTCGGCAGGCCGGGCGCCATCAGGTTGTAATTCCCGAAATAGAGCGAGCACAGCATCCAGGCGTCGTTCTTGCCGATATTAAAGGGGATCATGTTCTTCTCGTTCTTGGCGACGGCATCCAGATAGACGCCGAAATCATCGATCGACTTGATGTCGGGCACGTTATATTTCTTCATCAGATCGCCGCGAACGACATACGTGCTGTAGTTAAAGCTGGCCGACAAGGTTGGCAGCGCATACATTTTGCCGTTCACGTAACCGCCTGCTAGCTTATCCTTCGATTCCTTCGCCGAAAGCGGAGCGTAGGTGTTCAACAGTTCCGGCGTGATTTCCTTGAAAGCGCCTCTTCTGGCATTATCCGCGTAATTCATGTAGTTGGCCGCAAAAATCAGATCGAACTTCTCGCCGGAGGACAGCATCAAATTATAGGCATCGTTCGATAAGAAGGTGATGTTAACCGTTGCGTTGATGTCCTTTAACGTCAGTTTGTTCAGCTCTTCATGAATCCGCTTAGCGTCAGGCGCTCCGTCCGACGGCAAATACATGCTTAGCTCCACCCGCTTGGAGATATCGATTCCATCGGTGGAAGTCGTCGGCGAAGGACTCGCCGTTTGCTCGCCTTCAGAGGATGTATTCGGTGAAGAATTCGCCTCCCCGCCTGAATTGTTCGCGCATCCGCCGGCCAGCACTGCACACGCTAGACAAGCGATAAATAGGACGACTATTCTTGACCGTATTCTTCTTTGCAACTTCAGTTCCCCCTCATCCTTCTATTGATAACCGGCAGGAATCGCCCAGGGTTATCCTTTCACTGCGCCAACCGTCATGCCCTTCACGAAATATTTCTGGATGAACGGATAGACCAAAATGACCGGGCCCGTAACGATAACCGTCATCGCCATTTTGAATGTCTCCGCAGGCATCTGCGCGACCGGAATGCCGGTCTTCTGCGCGACGATCTGCGCGGCTTGCATCGAGTTGAACACTTTGTAGAGATGATATTGCAGCGGCATCATATCCGGGTTCGTGATGAACAGCATCGCGGGATACCAATCGTTCCAATAGGTAAGCGCAATAAACAAGCCGATCGTCGATAAGGCGGGAATGGACATCGGAAGGTACAGCCTGGCGAAAATGGTAAAGTCCCCGGCTCCGTCAAGCTTGGCGGACTCTCCGATGCTTTCGGGAATCGACGTAAAAAACGTGCGCATGATGATGATGTGAAAGACGCTGAACAGATGAGGCAGCAGCAAGGCGAGATAGTTGTTTTTCATCCCCAGGCCGATCATGACCAGATACCACGGCACCAAGCCTCCGCTGAACAGGGTCGTGAAGAAGAAGAAGAAAGAGAATTTGTTCCTGTACTTAAAGTCCTTGCGATGAAGCACGTACGAGGTCATCGAGATGAAGAACAGCCCGAGTAAGGTACCGGTAAAGACGAGTACGATGGTGACCCCGTAGGCTTTTGCGATGACTTCCGGCGCTTGAAAGATGAGCTTGTAGGCTTCCAATGAAAATTCTTGGGGAATAAGTCTGTATCCATATTCGAAGAGAGAGGAATCGTCCGTGAACGAACCCGATACCGTCAACAGGAATGGAATCAGACACAGGATGGAAATACAGCCAAGCACGATATAGCCGATGATCGTAAATATGAGCATATCGATTCGACGAATCTTGTTCTTCGCCACGGAACCACTCCTAAAATAACGCATAATCCGGGTTGATCTTCTTAATGAGGGCATTGAGCGAAACAATGATGATGAAGCCTACCGCCGATTGGTACAGACCGACCGCGGCCGGCATCCCGAGATCGAGTCCCTGCTGGTTCAGCGCTCGGAATACGAACGTATCGATCACATCCGTTTGATTAAAGAGCAGGCTGTTATTTCCGACGAGCTGATAGAACATGTCGAAATTCCCTCTTAAGATTCCGCCGACCTGCAACAAGATCATAATGATGATCGTGGTCTTCAAGAGCGGCAGCGTGATATGACGGATTTTCTGAAAGATGTTGGCACCGTCCAAATCCGCCGATTCGTACAGCTCCGGGTTAATGCCCATGATGGCCGCCAAATAGACGATGCTCCCATAGCCAACCAGCTTCCATAGATAAAATCCGACAATGATGAAGAACCAGATCGAAGGATTGCCGTAGACATCGACCGGACTCATCCCCCATCCTTTCAGAAGCGTATTCAGACTCCCGAACTCGTAGTTGAAGATGCCGAATACAAAGGAACCGACCACAACCCAGGAGATAAAATACGGCAGCAGCAGCGAGGATTGCATCATTTTTTTGATGTGCCTTCCCTTCAATTCGGAGAACAGGATGGCCACCCCTACTTGAACGGCCATACCGGCCGCAATGAAGGCTAGATTGTACAGGATCGTGTTCTTGGTAAGCAGCCACGCTTGCCCGGACTGAAAGAAAAAGGCGAAATTTTTGAATCCGACCCATGGACTGCCGAAGATGCCTTTGTCGAACTCGAAATATTTGAAAGCCACGATAATCCCGCCCATCGGAAGATAACTGAAAATGATGAAATACAGGACGGCCGGGATCAGCATCAGAAACAGCATTTTATTTTTCTTGAGCTCCGTTAACAGGCTATTCGTTCTATGCATGTCACTCTCCCATTGGTTAGTAGATTGGAATTCCATTTCTTGTCTTTACTATAACAAGACCCTTTTCTCGTTGATAGCATGCAAACCTATCCTGTTGGGCGATATCTTATCCTGTTGTTCATCGTCTGCCGCGAGCAGCCGCCGGCTATTCCAGCAAGGTTTCATACGTATGCGGACGCCGCTCCTGACGAAAGAGAACCCGCGCTTCGCCATCCGCATCCCCAACGGACAGGTAGCGCTTATAGTACGGTCGGTCAAGGTCAATTTCCGCGATCGCAACGCCATGCGCCTGCTCGGAGATCTCCGCGAGGATATTCCCTTCGGGATCGATGATCCGGCTCGGGTTCTCGCCCCACATCCCCGCGACGACGACGTGAATTCCGTTGTCCACCGCCCGGGCTAAGGACTGAATCAAGGTATTCCCCTGTGTCGGCACAACTAGCAGCTCCGCGCCTTTCAGCGTTAACAGCCTCGCGACTTCAGGAAAGTAGCAATCCCAGCAAATCAGGATGCCGATCCTGCCGAGATCGGTGTCGAAGACCGGATAGTCATCCCCAGGCGTCACGCCCAGCTCGGCTTCGTCAAGGGGGATATGCGTTTTGCGGTATTTCCCCGCAATCCGACCTGCACGATCGATCAGAACCGCCGTGTTGTACAGCACGTCTTCTTCCGTTTCGAAGAGGCTGGCGATGATGTAATAGCCATATTGCCTGGCATAGCTGGACAGAAAGTTAGTATAACCACCGGGAATCTGCTCGCCGGACAGACCATAGCCTCTCCTGCCGCAGCCTTGTTCATTAACGCATTCGCTCAGACATACCAGGTCGGCCCGCTCCGCCCCCGCTTGCTCCAGCACGGTACCGATGTCTGCCAGATTATCCGCTTGCTTGCCCGAGTACGTGTTAATTAACGTGGTAGCGGCCCGTATTGTTCTTGGGCCAAGCGGTTGCTTGCCGGTAAGAGACGGCCTTCTCCAGACGATCGTTCCGCCCGCCGACCATCGGAAGGCCAGCTCCACCAGGACGCTTGCCGCTCCTTCGGGCGCCGTCATCGTTCGATGCAAGCCTATCCAGCGCTCATCAAGCACCCGTGTTCGATCGACGTAGTCCCTGCTCAACAAGGAACCCGCTGCATCGGACCAGGTAAGCATCGCATAACCGTTGAATCGATTCGTCATCCTGTCCGTCACCAAATATTGAACGTCGAGCGCGTAGTTCTGGCCGCCGTTCACCCCGTCCACGGCGCAGAGCCATTTTCCGAATTGGTTCCTCGCGCATGCCTGGATGATCGCAACCGGCTCTCCCTCCCAAACTTCCTTGCGGAATTCCGGAGCAAGCGCTTCGTGAGGCGTCCAACTGCGCCAAGCTTCGGCGTCGAACGCCGGTACCAGATTAATCATATCGCTCTCCCCTCGGCTTGTTCTGCTTTGTCTCTACATTCGTCATTGTAGCATCGGCGAACCGCGACGAACGACAACGATAAACTATCGTTTTGAGCGGAATCTTGCACTTTTGACCATTCCGTTCGTCGCCCGCCAATCGCACAAGAAGAGGCCTATGCAGCGATGCGCACAGACCTCTTCTTATGCTACTCCTTCCGTTTTGTCCAAACGCATCCATCTCTTACATCCATCGCGAGAAAAAGGCATGACCCGCGGCGTGGAATCCCGGAGGCATCGCGTGTCCCATGAACGGATGCGCTTCTATGGATTTGTTCGTAGAGGCAATCCGGTTAAAGGCGGCAAATACCGTCTCGGGCAGGCAAGTGGTGTCCTTCAGCCCGACGGATACATGCACGGGAAGCGAAATCCAATGCGCCACGTTCATAATATCGAAATAGCTAAGCGTGGTCAGCACCTGGCCAAGCCGGTCCGGGAAGCGCGCCGCGAACTCCGAGGCCTCCGAGATCGAACCGACCGAATGAAGCATGCCAAAATCCATGTGGCACATATTCGGCACATGCGCGATCGCCGCGCGAAGGTTAGGCTCCAGGGCCGATGCAAGAAGGGCCAGACCGCCTCCCTGACTGCCGCCGAACGCAACCACCCGGTCGGCGTCGATCTCCGGCAATGCCATGGCGCACCGTACGGCTCGCATGGCGTCGATTGCGGCAGCCCGAAAATAGGAATGCTCCGGATCGAGAATCCCTTGGGTGATCCACCCTTTGGTCATCCCGAATTGCTGCGGAAGTCCGTTGCCGGTCTCTCCGCCTTGCCCCCGGACGTCGATGGCAAACACGGCATATCCCATCAGGAGCCATGCCGCATAGTCCTCCGGCCGTCCCTTGGAAGCGGAGTAGCCGTGAAAGATGACGATGCAGGGGATCGGGTTGCGCAAAGGCTTGGGGGGCAGCAGATACCAAGCGTGAAGCGGCGTGTTCGCCGCGCCTTCCAACACGACTTTGTAAACCTCCGCATGCTGGAACGGAGACTGGATGGGCTCTTGGGTATAACGTATAGGTTCTGCCGCTTCCCGCCGCGCTCGCTCCCAGAATACATCAAGATCGCCAGGTGCCGTCAGCGGTGGCTGATAATGCTCCAAACTTCGGATTCGTGATTCGATTGCGTTCATCGCGTCGATCATCTCCCCGTTTTTTATCCCCTACCTTATCATGTCTTGCTTTAGACCACGATGGGCAGTTTATCCTATTACTCCGTGCCCTCATTACGCTCCCGGTACTGCCTCGGAGAAATGCCGAATTTCTTCATGAAGCAGCGATAGAAGTACGGATAGCTGCCAAAGCCGCAGCTCGCGGCAACTTGCTCCAACGTCAGCCCGCTGTACGCCATGCGCTCGAGCGCGATGGATAGACGAACATTCAGCGCATAGCGGACCGGCGTTTCGCCGAAAGCGGCCTTGAACAGACGCGTCGCCTGGGAGATGCTAAGCTGGGCATGGTCCGCCACCTCTTCGATGGACAGCATGCCGGTCGCATGGCGCTCAATGTAGCGCTTCATCTGGTAAGCGGCGACTTGTTTCCCTATGCCGTTGCCCTCGGCGGCATTGCGTATCGCAAGCGCTAGGGCTAGACACAGCGAACGAAGCAGATAATCGACCAGCTCCCCGTTCTCCTCGCCAATCCGCCGACGCTGCAGAATGATCAGCCTCCATATCGCGAGCAGATCTTCATCGACATAGATCCGGTACCGCCGCTGCCTTGGACCTTCTGCCCACCAACGGTCCAACCATTCGCCGCGGCAGATGACATAATAGTCGCCGCTGCCCGCCTTGCCCGATTCACCCTCCTCCACAATCAAGCGGTACGACTCGCCCGGACGAAGAATAAGCAGGTCACCCGGGACGAGACGCTCCTCGCGGCCTTGATGCCGGATCCGGCACTCGCCCTCTGTTTGCAGACGGATCAGGTAATGTTCCTTGCTGATCCAATCTTCTGCAAGCAGCGGCTTGTCATGGTAGGCGTAGCCGCAGTATAAAACTTCCGTTCTCACGTTCGCTCCCCTACTTTCCGCCGAAAAAAGATATGTTTCATCGGTATGGACAATGTGAAAATCCGGCATCGATCGTTACAATAGGCTCATCACGATGTCAAAAGGGGGTTTCACCTTGCCTGCACCTCGAATCGGTCTTCAGCTCTACACCCTGCGCGACGAATGCGCCGCAGATCTGTTGGGTACGCTGCGCCGGGTAGCCGAGCTCGGCTACGAAGGCGTGGAGTTTGCCGGCTATTTCGGCGTTCCCGCAGACGAGCTTCACGGGGTCATGGAAGAGCTCGGTCTAACGGCAATCGCAAGCCATATTGGGCTTCCCGCCCTTCGGGAGCGACTATCACAGGAAATTCGCTACCTGTTGGATATCTCCTGCTCCTACTTGGTCTGCCCTGGCGTTCCGGGGGATGAACATGATGCCGAGAGCTGGCGGCGTAATATCCCGTTGCTGCGGCAAGCCGCAGATCAGGCCGCGCAAGCCGGCTTGCAATTCGCCTATCACAACCATGCCTATGAGTTCCAACTCGAATTGGACGGAATGCCTGTCTTCGATCGGTTGTTCCCTTATGATGCCGTTGACCCCGCGTTCCGGTCCGAACTCGATACGTGCTGGGCTGCGCATGCCGGACGCGACCCGTTAGCCATGATTCGACGTCTCTCCGGGCACGTCCCGCTCCTGCATCTGAAGGATTATCGCATCACGGAAGGGAATGAACTCGACACCCTGCCCCTAGGGGAAGGCGAAGCCCCGCTTGATGCGATCATCGAGACGGCGAGCGATGCAGGCGTACGTTGGCTGATCGTCGAACAGGACGACGCGGGCTCTGACACTCCGTTGGCATGCGTGGAACGCAGCATGCAATGGCTGATCGCCAATCGGCACCGAACCTAACAAGTAGAGGAGAGCATGCCCAATGACCAAACTTCGAGTTGCTATTATAGGCTGTGGCGCAATTACGTATTATCGCTATGCACCCGAATATGCCTCCCATCCAGAGGTGGAGATCGCGGCGTTCTGCGACGTCATCGGCGATCGGGCTGACGGATATGTCCAGCAATACGGCGGCCGCGCCTTCACCGATTATCGGGCAATGTTGGAGGAAATCAAGCCCGATCTCGTCACCGTCTGTACGCCGAATGTCTTTCACGCCGAGATGACGATTGCGGCGGCCAATGCCGGCGCGCACGTCTTGGTCGAGAAACCGATGGCGACCAACGCCGAAGAAGCCGAAGCGATGATCGCGGCAGCGCGCCGAAACGGCGTGCAGCTGATGGTCGGGCAAAGCCAGCGGCTAATGCCCCCGCATCTGAAGGCAAAGGAGCTGCTCTCGTCCGGCCGATTGGGCAGCGTGCTCACTTTCCGCTGCTCCGCTGGCCACAAGGGTCCGGAAACGTGGAGCGTGGACGGCCGCGACAGCTGGTTCTTCCGCAAGAACGAGGCCGCGATGGGCGCAGCCGGCGATCTCGGCATTCACAAGGCGGATCTGATTCGGTGGCTGCTAGACGATGAAGTGGCCGAGGTATCGGCCTACATCTCTAATCTGGATAAGGCTGGCTCAGACGTCGACGATAATCTGGTCGCAAGCTTGCGCATGAACAGCGGCGCCTTGGGTACGCTGGTCGCCAGCTGGACGTATTACCAAGGCGAAGACAATACCTCGATCTTCTGGTGCGAACACGGAACGCTTAAGATCGGATTCGAACCGGATTTCCCGGTTATCGTGCAGTTGAAGGACGGCACCGTAGAGAAATATGGCGTCGGGGGCATTGCGACGAACGATAATCAGCTCAGGAGCGGCGTCGTCGACTCATTCGTCGATGGAATCAGGAAGGGAAACGCTCCATTCATATCCGGAGAGGAAGGCTTGCGATCGCTGAAGGTCATTCTTGCCGCCTTCGTATCCGCCTTGACCGGCAAAGCCGTAACACCCTGATCGAGCTCGCCACTCTCCGTTATTCTTGCTGCAAATTTGACGCTCTCCCTCCAAATAAGACCTCGATCCAGGTTGTGAACCAACATGGATTGAGGTCTTCCTATTTACCGGAACAGTGAAGGGTGTAGATTCGGCGAGTTTACTCCGCGGCGACTCCACCTTCATCTTCAACGGCTTGCAGCACGCTCTCTCCCGTAGACTTCCGTCCGCTCGCCATCTCTTCCAAGATACCGCCAATCAAGCTCTCGTAGTCTTCATTCCGAAGCGAGAACAGCTCATCCGCTTTCTTCCTGGCATCCATTCGAAGCTCCTGCGCATCGCTCCATAAGAAGACGCTGCGCATGCGCTCCGCCAGCGCCCCCCTGCTCCCGCCTTGCTCGATATAGGTGTTCATGATTTCGTAATCGCGAATCCCTTTCTGGAGCAGCTTATAGCGGAGCGTCAGCATCGGCTTCCCGTCCCGCCCCGGGTAGACGAAATTCGTATCGCCGGCTGGGAAGAGCGGGTAGTGATAAGCAATGCGGTCCAATGGATCGTTCGGCCATACCGTATAATTCCAGCGCAGAAAGCCATCCAGACGGAAATGCCAGGCCAGCCACGGAATCACCCTGCTCTCGAGCAAGTGCGAGGAGATGAACGTATTGGGATGGATTTTATCGCAAGCGACATAGAAGAGCGTTTTCCCCGATTGCCCCTGCTTGAGCGCCATAATCTGGTCATGCTCGACCGCCACGCAGCCCAGGTACGGCACATGATCGAGCAATCCTTCCTCCTTGATAAACTCCGCATGGTTGATCGCAACCTTGTACTGGAACGAGGGCGCCATCGCCCGCAGCGTTTGCAGGCGGCTCCGGAAGAGTTCCAGGTCGGCCGGTTCATCCGCCAATATGCGCACCTTCTCGATCCAGCCCCGCTCGATAAAATGCTTCTCCAGCGCGGCGACATACAACTCAAGCTGCCCTTGTTCCCGCATGTATTGATACGACCCGCTGCTTGCGTCATAGTAACGGACCCGGATCGCGTCGCTAAATTCCGGGATGACGCGGCCATACCCCGCATCCTCCAACACCCATATATTGAGCAGTCCGAAAACCTCGATCTCCTCGCGAATCCCATGCTTCATACATAACGCCACGTACCGGTCGAGAGAGCTAAAGTCGTATACCCAGCTGTGATCCTCCCGCCGCACGACGCGGACGATACTATATTCGAACATATTCGCAGGGTCGATCCGATCATAGCAGGAAGCTTGCCCGGACCACGGAATTTCGGAGACGACGACGGAGATCGCTTTCTGCCCGAGATCGGCCAAGGAGGCCACATAAGGTTCCAATATCTCAAAATGCTGCTCGCTCCACAACGCCACATCGTATTTGCGGGCGATATTGGCATTGTGCTGCCACAAATCTAAGTAAAACGAATGGTCGGCTGGCTGCTTTAACGCGACGTCCACCACGTTGACCTCGAAGCTCAACGTGCGGAGGACGATCTCGTCCTCGAACATGCGATGCCCGTACACCGTAATTTGAGGATGATAAACGCCAGGATCCGCATCCGCGTCGATTTGAACTTCGATCCACACGGGCTGCACGCGCCTCTTCTCCACATGCAGATAGGACTGCCCCAGAATCATATCCGATTTCAGCTGCCGGTCATCGTCTTCCACCAGCCCGATCAGATTCGCGGTGACGCGCCCATTCGCAAGCCCGGGCACCTTCACGCCTACGCGAACGATGTCAATGGGACCACGCTCGTAGAATGCGGCTTCCCCATTCACCCCGACTAACATTTCCTCTTCCGAATAGATCAGAAGCTGTACCGCGGCCCGGTCGTTCTTCCCGCAGATGAGCGAAATCGTTTTATGCTCGTCGAATGGGATGGCGAATTTCTGATAGGCGCCGAATACATATTTGTAGCTGTCGTGCTCCAAACCCAACGTAATGTTCATCGCGAATGCCTCCTATTTGGCTATCTCTACAATCTGAGTATAGCCTTCAAGGAGCAGGAAGCCGTATACACAATAACCGTGTTTATATGGATTTTTCACGTATCTATGATAAAGTTTAATCAGAATGTCGCGACAGGCAAAAGGGAAGCGGAGGACGAGATGGATTACGTAAGTTTCTATCGGATACCGGATGATGATGATCAGGGCTGCAGCGATACGAGCTGGCATTTGCTTCTCAATTCGGCAGGTTATTATAAGTTCGAATCCTACTTTCGGATGACCCACCGCCGGAGGGGGCGTAAGGATTTTTACCTCTCTTATAATCATGACGGCCCGATGACGATCTACCTGAAGGGCGAGAAACGCGTTCTTGAGCCGGGAAGCTTCTTCTTGTATCGACCGTCTGAGGAGCAGCACTACGGGCACTACTTGGAGCAGGAGTTTCTCGCGTATTGGGTGCACTTTACCGGGTATGGGGCGGAAGAGCTGCTGTACCGAACGGGGCTGACGGAGAACAATGCGCTCCGCATAGGAGCTTCCGATCCGATTGCCTCGCAGTTCGAAGCGATGATGGATGAATTGCGCGATAAGAAACCGGGCTACGAGCTGGCATCCGCGTCGCATCTCTCCTATTTGTTCGCGATGATCTCGCGGCAGCTGGAACGGTCGTCCCACGCCGGGGACGGCATGATTCATAGCGATATCTATACGTCCCTGCAATATATCCACACGCACTACGCGGAAGACATTTATGTCAAACAGCTCGCAGACCTCGCTCATCTCAGCGCGGATCGGTTTACCACGTTGTTCAAACGCATGACCGCCGCCACGCCGCAGCAGTATATTCTCCGGTTCCGTCTGCAACGAGCCAGCGAGCTGTTGAAGCGCACCAGCTTGAATATCCAGCAGATTGCAAGCGTCACCGGATTTGAAGACCAGCTGTATTTCAGCCGCATGTTCAAGAAAGCCTACCTTCAGACGCCGTCCGAATATCGGTCGAGGTTCGATGAGGGAGAAGGAGGAGACTTGTAGCGGCCATGGCTCGATTGAACAAAAACAGCCGACGCGTTCGGACGCGTCGGCTTCCTTCATTCGGATAAGTTACCTAAAAGTAGGATTGCGCTTATAACCCCCTGCCATATTCGAAGCCGATCGATTGAAGAAATGCCCGTGCAATTACGGCGTGTCCAGCCATGGTCGGATGTACGCGGTCCCACGCGAGCGTTGCCGAATAGAGATGATTCAGCACCTGGTTGAAGGCCGCCTGGGTATCGACGAACAAGGCATCGTGCTTGGCCGCGATTCGCTTGACGACTTCGCCGTACCGATCCATCGTGCGGCGCATCGGATCAGCCGCGTTCGATTCGATATAGAACGGCGTCATCAGCACAAGCCCTTGCAGCCGCGGTCTCGTGCGCGCGACCAATTCCTCCAACGTTTCTTCATATTCTTCGATGTAGACGTGCTTCTCCGTCTGTCCCGGCATGTCGTACTGCCGCCAGACATCGTTAATGCCGATCATGATCGACAGCCAATCGGGATTCAAATCCGCGACGTCCGTTTGCCAGCGCGCCTTCAAATCCCGAACGGTGTTGCCGCCTATACCCATATTGACCACTCGGATGCCGAGCTCTGGATAAGCAGCCGTCAGCAGCGCATCCACGAGGGACACGTATCCTTTGCCGATCGCCCCGAACAGCCCTTCCCCATAGGGTCTCGCCCGTTCGCAATCCGTGATGGAATCGCCGATCATGACCAGTTTCGATTTTGGCGCCAAGCGCATGGTTGGTGAGCCTCCTTTTTCGTTACATGTATTTGCATTTCTTCCCGAACAATTTCTACCATAACATGTTCCACCAGCCAATAGAAGCGCTTCGCAATTGCTTTATTTCACCTTGCCTGGTCGTTCAACTCGCTTCAATCGGCGACCTTCTTACCAAGGGGTCAATCTGCGGTAATGCGCCAGCGAGACTTGGCCGAGAAGCGCCTCCCCATTGGCGAAGCGAGCCAGCTCGTCGACGACGAAATCGCATAGCTCGCGCTTCAGGAGACCATGATAGCCGCCGATATGCGGCAGACACAGCACATTCGGGAGCGCCAGCAATTCATGGTCGACCCCCAACGGCTCCCGGTCGTAGACGTCAAGCGCCGCGAATATACGTCCGCCGCGCAGCGCGTCGAGCAAAGCGTTCTCTTGCACGATCGGCCCGCGGGCCGTATTCACCAACAGTCCGCCGTCGCGCAGCCGATTCAGCTGTTCCGCGCCGATCATGCCTTCCGTGCGAGGCGTCCACGTATTGTGAAGCGAGACGATGTCGCATCGTTCGAACAATTCGTTCAGCCCGCACAACTCCACCCCGAGCGCATCCGCTTCCGCTTGCGTGCAATAGCTCGAATGCAGCAAAAGCTTGGCGTGGAACGGCTGCAGCATGCGAATGACTTGCTTGGAGATTTCGCCATAGCCGACCAGTCCGATCACTCTGCGCGTAACGCCTAGAACGGTTTCGCGGTTGTTGACGCTCCATCGTCCTTGTTTCAGTCTACCGCTATAGCCCGCATGGTCCCAAGCACCCGCGAGTATGAGAGATACCGCGCACTCCGCGGTCGAGAGCGCCAGCACTTTGTTGGCCGAAGTTACCGCGATCGGGAGATCGAATACATCCTCGTCGACGATGCCGGCGACGCTCCCCGCTCCATGTCCGATGAACTTCAAGCTGCGAGCCTGCGCCAGCACCTGCGAGGTGAATCTAGGCGATCCCCATGACGTGATGACCGCATCGTACATCTCGATTCGATTCGCTAACTTTTCGCTGTCGAACGGCTCGGCAAGCGGGACAAAATCTACGTCCGCGAAGCGCGACAGCTTATCGATCGTGGACTCCTGCCAGAACATGTCCCGCAAGCCCGGGTCCGCAATGGCGACTAATGTTTTCATGAGGTCATCCTCCTTATTTGTTCGGCGACTGGGAAGCGCTTTTCATCAACGCGACATAGTCCGGGAATACGGTCTCCGGCTCCATGCCGGGTACTTGCAGTTCTTTGCGCCATTTGGTCTCCCACTCCAAGGAGTAGTACCCGCAGTATCCGGACTGTTCCAGCAGCTTCACGATCGCCATGATCGGAACCTGGCCTTCGCCTAGCTTGGTATATTTCCAGCTCAGCGCCATCGGATCGTCGAACGGAACGCCGTCCTTCATATGGACGTGGGCCAGCTGCGGACCTAACAGCGCGATCGTCTCCTCCGGCGGCTCCCCCTCCTCCAGTGGATGAATGATGTCATAGATGACCGCGCAATTCGGACGATTCACGTCATCCAGCAGCTGTCGAAGCGAACGGCCGGTCGCGAACTCGTTATGCGTTTCGATCCAGACCTGCACCCCGTAGATGGCGGCCACATCGCAAGCTTCTTGAACGCGGCTTACGATGGCGGGATAATCGATAGCCGGAACCGGACTATCCTTGCGTTCATTGAAATAGCCGAGGAAAATTCGCACGCCGTCCGCCTGCAGATCTCTCGCCAATGCAGCCACGCCCATAAAGTGTGTCAGCTGCGCGGCATCCCCCTCGTTCCCGGTGAAGCATACGTTTGAACCGATATTGGTAATTCGCAGGCCAGCCGCCTCCAGTTTGTGCAGCGCCGTCTGCCGAGCGGAAGCGGACATATCCGCGGATATCCCCCAATTCGCGCCTTCCCTCAGCTCCATCCCATGAAATCCGCACGACTTGGCAATTCCGATCATGTCGTCCAACGACCAGCCCTCGCATGGCAAGGTGCTAAACGCCGTTTTCAAGATGTCCTCCATCTCCTCTCTAAGATCGAATAACCCTTCTAGTAAGCATTATGGCAGTCGCGGATGCTCGGCCGCTTTACCTTTTCCGCGATTTTTTTGAACAATTCCGCGATTCCGTGTACGATGTTGATGAAGCCGTTATGTAACGATTCCGATCTCGGAGGTTCGCATGCCCAACCACCCGGAGTACCCGATTTATCGCTCCAACGAGATGCTGAACGAGGAATTCCCGTTCAAAATCGAAATTCGCACGCCGTCCGCGATGAATCGCGTCCTGCATGCGCACGAGCATTTGCAGCTTTGCTATCTGATGTCCGGCAGTTGTCTGCATTGGGCGGTCGGCCGGCAGTTCGTGCTGACCAAAGGGGATCTGTTCTCCATTCCGCCGTTCCAGGAACATCGGCTCGAACCCCGCGAGGACATGGACTTCGTGATGATTCAGGTCGATTTCATGCCCCAGGCGGTGAATGAGAACTTTCGCGATATCGCGCACATGCAAACGTTCCTCGACTTTGCATATATCCGCCCCCTCCTATCGGAAGCCGACCTCATGCCCAAAATGACCTTGCCCGCCGCCACCCAATCAATCGTGGAGACCGTATTGGAATCGCTCCTGGCCGAATGGCGGGAACGCGAAGAAGGCTATCGTCTGGCCATTAAAGCGGAGCTGCTCAAGCTCCTCGTCATTGCTGGCCGGCAGTACAAACGATTTACGCAAACGCAAAGCCAGAACGAACGACAAAAGGTCGCGCTCCACCGGGAAGCGTTCTATGAGGCGATCGACTACATGCAGTCGCACTACGACGAGGATCTTCACTTGGACGAGGTCGCCGCCAGAGCCTTGATGGCCCCTTCCTACTTCAGCAATATGCTGAAGCTGGTTAAGGGCAAGTCCTATATCGAGCTGCTGTCCGCGATCCGCGTGCAGGCTTCCATGGAGCTGCTGGCCGATACCGATCTCACGATTACCGAAATCGCGACGCGCGTCGGCTACAACCATATCAGTCACTTCAACCGAACCTTCAAGAGGCACACCGGAATCACGCCAGGCGATTATCGCAAACATCAGGCTTAAACCCGGTTGGTTCTTGGCTGATCCAATAAAGCAAAACGACCGCGCACCCAAACGGATGCGCGATCGTTATGAATTGCGGTGATTGCTTGTTGTTCGCGGCGAGCCGAGCACCGGGTTGTTTCTGCTTCTCGGCGAGGATGCGGTCCATGGTCGCCATTACCGACGAAGCGGCGCAAGCAAATAGTTCCATTTCGATACGATCGCCACGTTATCGATGGCGATTTTGGCGATTAAATTCTGATAATAGCCTGTTGGCATGGCGGCAAGAATACTCCCTGCGCGCTGTACCATCGTCCATTTGTTAAATAAGGCTTCCTTTAAGCCTTCCTCATAGGAAGCGGCGTCCTTATACATCGTAATCGGCGCGGTCAGCTGAACAGCCCTTCCCGTGAAGGCCGCGTAGATCTCGCGCAATATGTTCAAATGCTTGCGTTCATCATCCCGGATAGAGGCAATGATGGTTCGCGCCTCCTCGGATGGCGCCAGTTCGATAAGCTTGCGATAAAACGATTCCGTGTTGCTCTCCGCATTCGCCGTCGTCTGAATAAGCTGGAGCGACTCCCGCATCGCGGTATAGGGCAGCGGCATCTCCGTTTGACGTATACCCCAGACGGCGCATCCCTCGTTGGATCCGAAACGACAAAAAGACGATCCGCGGCGGCTCGCAAGCTGCGATCGCGGATCGTCTTCTCCTCATTGCTAGAATCTATTATTCGTCACGACTACTACGCCTTCTCCTGCTGTCCGGGCTCGGCCCATCCTTCCGGAAGCGGATAAGCAGCCGCCTCTCCGGTCGAGGTTTCGTAGGCTTGCAGTATCGTCTGGAGCAGACCCGGGAACCGAGCTTCCAGATCTTCATGCCGGATGCTCTGCAGCCGCTGCGTACCTTGAATCCGGGTACGGGTAATGCCCGATTCGCGTAGCGTGCGCATATGGTGGGACAAGGTTGATTTGACAATGGGCAATTCGAGACAACCGCAGGATCCTTCACCCATCTTGACCAGCGTGGCCACCAAGCGGATGCGAATCGGATCGCTTAGCGCATATAACACGGAAGTGAGTTGAAGATCAGATCGATCGGGATGATGTAATGCTTTCAAGTGGAGCAGCCCCTTCCGCCGATAACGTGTAATCGCCGTGCGTGAATAATTTGGAAAGTAATAATTGCATCGTATCATATTCCATGCTATATTTCTAATGTTCGATTATAATCGAACATTAGAACATGGAAAAGAGGGATATTATGCCGGGAACGGATATTGCCCATCGCGCAAGCGAAGAAAAGGCGCCCATTCACGAAGGCGTCTTCACGCTGCTGCTCGGATTTACGATCGTGCTCGTCATTATGAATACGATGATGTTCAACCTCGCCTTGCCCGATGTCGCGATTGATTTCGCGCTATCATCCACCTCGGTATCGTGGATCGTGACCGGTTACTCCATTCTGTTCGCCATCTCGTCCATCACGTACAGCCGGCTCTCCGACTTCGTGCCGATCAAACGTCTATATGTCATCGGACTGTTGTCGTTCGGCGGGGCGGCCATCCTCGGCTTATTCAGCAATGGCTTCCTCCCGCTCTTAATCGCGCGACTGATTCAGGCTTCCGGCGCTGGCGCGATTCCCGCGCTGTCCATGGTCCTGATCACAAGGTACGTGCCCGTGGAGAGAAGGGGCAAAGCCATGGCCGCCATTATGTCGGCCGCGTCGCTCGGGTTAGGTCTGGGCCCCGTCATCGGAGGGGTCATCGTCGAATATATGGGTTGGCATTACCTATTCGCCATAACCGCTCTTACGCTGCTGCTCATTCCGTTCTACATCCGGCTGCTTCCCAAAGAGATGCCGGCGAAAGGAAGCTTCGATCTGCTTGGCGCCTTGTTCGCGGGCATCGGCACGACGGGACTTCTGCTGTTCCTGACCAGTCAAGCTTGGTATTGGCTGGCGGCCGGGTTGGCGGCCATCATCTTGTTCGTCGTGCGCATTCGCATCGCCCAAGATCCCTTCGTACAGCCGGCTCTATTCCGTAATGCGCGTTATTTGACCGTTAGCGCCGTCGGAATAGGCGCCTATCTGTGCAGCTTTGCCACCTTGTTCATTTTGCCGCAGGTTCTGGTCCATCAATTCGGATTATCGGCCAGTCAATCCGGCTTTATTATTTTCCCCGGTTCCATGCTGGCGATGATTCTGTCGCGCTCGGTCGGGAGAATTATCGATCGGCACGGCAATCGCTTCATCATCCAATACGTGCCATGGCTTATGCTGGCATCCGTCGTGCTGTTCGCGCTCTTCGCCGCACGCTCGTATTGGGCGGTCCTGTTCATCTACATGATCATGAGCGTCGGGTTCACGTTCCTGTCCAGCAGCGTCTCGAACGAGCTGTCGCGTCTGCTGCCCGGATCGCAAGTCGGCTCGGGACTGGGATTGTTCCAGCTGCTGCAATTTTTCAGCGGCGCATTCGGCATCGCGGCGACGGCGACGGCGCTCGAATGGCAGCATGCCCGCGCCCTTGCTTCCGCCTATAGCAGCATTTTCTGGGGAATGGTGCTGATCGTCCTGTTGGCTATCGTGTGCGGCTTCTTCTATACCCGGCAAAACAGATCGAACAACCCGTCCGCTTCATCGCCACTACCCTCAACGAGGTAACGGCAGCAGCACGAACAGAGGTGTCCCATCGTCATCCTAGATGACGATGGGACACCTCTTCGACTATTTCCTCCTATATGTTCGCTTCTCAAGACCGATGCCGCGCCAGCCGCTTACCTCGCACTGCCCATAGTCGCGATCACCTACGGCCACCACCGTGCCGTCCGATTGAAGACCGACGGTATGCGCGCACCCCGCCGCTACCGCCACGATATCGCACCAATCGCTCACATTGCATTGGCCATGCTTATTGGAGCCTACTGCCGCCACCGTACCATCCGACTTAAGGCCGACGGTATGCTTGCTGCCCGCCGCGATCGCCGTAATCCTCCGCCATTCGCTTACCTCGCATTGACTTTCCTGGTTTCGACCCACAGCCACCATCGTGCCGTCCGATTGAAGACCGACGGTATGAAGATAACCCGCCGCGATCGCCACGATGTCGCGCCAGTCGCTTGCATGGCATTGGCCATACCGATTATTTCCGGTCAATATCACCGTGCCGTCCGATTTCAGCCCGACGGTATGCCAGTCGCCTGCCGCTACCGCCACGATGTCGTGCCAGCCGCTTACATGGCATTCGCCTTCCTGATTGCGACCTACGGCCACCACCGTGCCATCCGATTTCAGCCCGACGGTTCGACGCCACCCCGCCGCTACCGCCACGATATCCCGCCAGCCGCTTACCCCGCATTGGTCATGCTTGTTCCAACCTACGGCCGCCACCGTGCCATCCGATTTCAGTCCGACGGTATGCGCATTGCCGGTATGCGCATTACCCGCCGCAATCGCCACGATATCGCGCCATTCGCCTACATCGCATTGGCCGTATTTGTTATCCCCCGCAGCGACCACCATGCCGTCCGATTGAAGACCGACGGTATGACGATAACCCGCCGCAAGGGAAGGCATGGGTTTCGCAACGTTCATGAATATCGCTCCTTCGAATATAAGTTATTTCCGATAAGTCAATCGACGCAGCAGCTTCTCGGCAGGACCGGCGACGTTAGCGCGCTGCATGAACCCGGCCATGATGAGAGAAGCGATCCATGTCAGCCAGGCGACAATATCGCTGCTAAGTTGATTGCCGGTCGCGCCTAAACCGCCAAGTCCTTCCGCAAAAACGATATAGAACGCGATGGATTGAAAAATGTAAAACGTTAACGACCGCTGGCCAAGCGCCGCAAGCGCCATGATCAGCTTGCCGCGTATCGCTCTCGAGTTCCCCGCGATCAATCCGATAAGCGCAGCCCAGCCGATTCCGCCAGCATAGCCGGTCAAGGTATGGAAGGAACCCGCAATCGCTTGTTCTGCCTCCGAAGGGTCATTCCAGTACAGCGAGGACATAAGCGCTAGCGGCAAGCCGCCTAAAATAGACAGCGCAAGACCAACGATTGCCGTCCGCAAGAGGAGAACCCGATGCCGCGCCGGATCGTCCAGCAGCTTCTTGCGGGCCGCCCAAATGCCCAGCGCCATGGCCGGTATAACTTGATGCAAGAGAATGAGGCTGTACAGCACCCAGTTGAACGCTCGCGTGAGCATGATCGTCCCGATCCCGCCGGAAGCGGCTGCCTCTGCAGTCGGAACAACATGACCCCAATCATATTCGCCGCGGGTAATCACGGCGCCAAGCACGGTCGCCAGCAAGAGGGTGATGGCCGCGATCCAAATCAAGGTTCTGTCTGACAAACGGAGGAACCAAAAAAAGAAGATCGTGGCCAAGCCGTACAGTCCGATCGTCATGTCATAGAGCGAGATGGTATGAACGAATCCAAACAAAAGAAGCCACCAGCCGCGCCGGAGAAACAGGTTGCGTATAGCCGGCCACTCTTGGCCCTTCTCTTCTTGTCGGCGTAATAATTGCACCATCCCATAACCAAACAGCAGAAAAAATACGGGAAACGCCCGTCCGTCGACAACGATTTGCCGCAACAAGACGATTACGCGATTTATAGCGGTTGCTTCGAGGTGGATCAGATTCTGATTCGCGTGAGCCAATGCAATAAGCAGCAGCATAAAGCCTCTAGCCAGATCCGGCGCAAGCTTGCGCCCGCTGAAATTAGACACGATAAGGCCCATCCTTTCATCCCATATTATTCCGACTGCTTCCCGTTAACGTAGCTCCCCCCCACATAGCCGACCACTTTCCCTCTAATTTCAGGTGTGGATAGCGGACCAAACAACCGACTGTCCACGCTTCGCCACCACATATCGCCCAATACATAGACGTGATCGCCGGGAATGGCCAGCTCCTCTATTGTCGGATCGAAATACGCCTCCATGTCATGCGTAACGTCCGCCTCTCCGACCGCATTCGCATAAGCTTCTTGATCCAAGCCTCGGGATTGCGCATGGCCATAGAACGAATCCAGCCGCTTGTCGTCAATATAAATTTGGCCGTGTTCGATCTTCACCTTCTCGCCGGGCAGCCCAATGACACGCGCGATTTGGCGAGCAGCCGGTTTCAAACTCGGATTAGCGGCGTCCGGTATGGCAGGCGTGCGGAAATAGATAACGTCGCCCCGGGAAAAAGGACGATCTGCATAGTAGCCCGGATCGACCGCCAAGTCGCCCACCACGGTGGAGTCATATTCGTGACGGCCACGGTTCGAAAACCGTCCACCCCGTGTTCGAATCCAGGTCGTCCGGAACGCCCGACTTCGACGATGCCGGTTCGCGCTAACCGCAGCCGATGGTTGCGGCCGCCGTGACCAATACCAACGCCCAAACCGCACCCATTCCTTTTTTCATAACGTGCGCTCCCTCCCCAAAACTCATCCACATTTTACCACATAAAGACAGATGAGGGCGCAGATGTTTCTCGCTCCCTTCCGAAATGAAAGGACAGCCGGTCGTTCTGACCGGCTGCCGTATATAACGATTATGAAGTCAGTCTTCGATAGCCTGATAGACCGTGGTCCAGAAATCGTGGATCAGCCGCGCCGAATTCGGGGTCGACATGCCGACCTGGGTGAGCAGCATGCCGACGAGCTGGTTACCCGGGTCGGCGTAAGTCGTGGTGCCGCTGCCGCCGTCCCAGCCGAACTGGCCGATGGGCGCGTAGTCGCCGCGGTATGTGCGTACCGCCATCCCGAACCCCCAACCGCCGTGCTGCCCTTGACCGAACGACACATGGACGTTATTGGTGGCCATGGCGTGACGGGCGGCTTGCTGCTCGGACGTAAGACGGTTGGTCGTCATCAGCTGGACGGCGGGCCGGGACAGGATCCGCTCGTTGCCATGCATCCCGTCATTGAGCAGCATCCGGTAGTAGACGTGGAAGTCGTCGACGGTGGAGGACAGTCCGCCTCCGCCGCCTTCGAACGCCGGCGGCTTGCTGTGGCGTCCCCCCTCGGATTCGTCCCACACGAGGAACTCGCCGGTCTGCGGATTAGGCGCGTAGAGGGGTGGCAGCCGGTCGATCTTGTCGGCGGACACGTAGAAACCGGTGTCCTTCATGCCGAGGGGGTTGAAAAGGCGTTCGCGCAAGAACGTCTCGAACGACTGACCCGCGACCCGGGCGACGAGCACGCCGAGCAGATCGTTGCTGATGTGATACTGCCACTGTTCTCCGGGCTGGTGCATCAGCGGAAGCGTGCCAAGGCGGCGCATCCACTCATCCGGCTCGGGCATCGGCTCCGGCAGATCGGGCGTGAGCCCCTGCCCGAAGATGGCGTTCATGATCGGCGCGTCCAGCAAAGTTCGATCGATGCCAAGCCCGAACGTGGAAGTCAACAAGTCCCGTACGATGATCGGCCGCCGCGCCGGCACGGTATCGTCCAGCGGACCGTCGGGCCGTCTCAGCACCTGCCGATCGGCGAGTTCTGGAAGCCAATGGTCGACCGGATCATCCAGACGCAGCTTGCACTCATCGAGCAGAATCATCGCCGCCGCGACCGATACCGGCTTGGACGTCGATGCCATTCGGAAGATCGTGTCCCGGCGCATCGGCGCGCCTCCGTCATGGCGCATCGTGCCGAGCGCTTCGCAGTGCGTCTCCCCATGCCGGCTGATCAAGGCGACCAGCCCGGGAATTTTCCCGGACTCGACATGCCGTGCCAGCACGTCGCGCAATTTGAGCAGCCCTGCATCGGAGAAGCCGTTGTTGCGTTGTCCCATCGTCTTTTCCATTTGATTACCCTCCTTATTTAACCGTTACATTGGACACATCGGCTTCGTTTTGTAAATTGCTTTGGAACGATGCATTCTTCAGGGTCGAGCTCTTCAAGCTAAACAGCTATCGCCGTCTTTTGCGGCGTGGCGCGTTCGTTACGGGGTGAACCTCCCCTTGCCCCTTTCGTACCTATCTCTAGAAATATTGCGCCATTCCGGCTGGTATTCATGGTTCACTACCACTTGTTTACACCCGTAAGCAAAAAGCCGCCGTAGGCTGGTGTTAATAAATCGGTATATCCATAGCAAAAAACCGCGCAGCGCGCGGTTTCCTCGAGAGTTATAGACCAACGTCATGAATCAACGCTGGCTGGCAACGACGGATTGCATATTAACCGCGAACGGCTTCGGTATTCGCCGGAAGCGCCTTCGCAGCGTTCGCGGGTTTGAACGCGGAGCCGAGAAGCACGACCAGCGATCCGCCGGCAATGGACGCGATAACGGCGAGCGGTTCCCCGATGTTCAACCCTTGACCGAAGTAGAACAGATCGCGCAGCCCTTCGACGGCGAAACGGAGCGGCACCCAGCTGTAGAGAAGGTCTCTCGTCGCCTGCGGCAGCATCTCGGGCGCCAGCGTCAGCACCGGACCGGTGAAGAAGAAGAGCAGCATAAAGATGGGAATACCCGCGAATCCAAGCCAGGAGAGAAGCGCCGACATCATCAGGAAGAAGCTGAATACCGCGAGCGACAGGAACAGCGCCGAGTCGAGAAACGACGGCACATGCATGTTGAACACGTAGTCCGCGCTCCCCAGAATGCCGAAGCCCGCGATTATCGACAAGACCGCGCCCGCGACAACTTGCATGCTGATCAGGCTCGCCTGCTGCTTCCGGCCTTCCGTCCTGACGTTCCGCTTCGCGAAGAACACGAGCATGGACGCGACGAGCGCCGCCATCCAACCGATCTGGACGAGCGAGCCGGGCGCATTGCCGTTCGCGCTATGCGTGCCGACGGGATGGACGAGTTGAATCTTCGCTTGTACGGGATTGGCCAAGCCCGCGATTTGGGCCGGATTGACTTGCATCCCTTGCGCCGCGAGCGCGCCGGTTAGCTGCTCGCTGAATTTGGCGTTGATGCCTTGGAATACTTGAGTCATTGCTTGAGACACGGCGCCGGCGGCGCTCATGTTCTTGCCTTGGTTCACGTAAATCTGAATGTCGGCCGCGTCGGACGATCCCTTCATCAGACCCGCCACATCCGCG
Source organism: Paenibacillus methanolicus (assembly GCF_008124765.1). GTDB lineage: Bacteria > Bacillota > Bacilli > Paenibacillales > Paenibacillaceae > Paenibacillus_Z > Paenibacillus_Z methanolicus. The sequence goes on from NZ_VNHS01000003.1 coordinate 344,376, forward strand.
CTCAGCGACTGCGGAATGACGACGAGCGCGTAGGCTTCCTGCCGGTCAAGCCGGTCGAGGCCTTCTTCCGAGTCCGACACGATCTCCCACTCGAACGGCGACGACGCGCTTTGCTCTCCGGTCGATGCGGCGGTCAGATTGTCCGCGATCGTCTTGCCATAATTGACATCGCCTTGGCCGGGCAGCGTCGAACCTTCATCCATTTGAGCCAATAGGACGGGAAGCTGCCGGGGAACCGGATTGACGGTCGACCCCAACGTCGCGAGTCCGAAGATCAATGCAACGACGATGACCAGCACAGGCGCCAATAAGATGTTTTTTTGCTTGAAGAATGCCATGATTCCTCTCTCCTTCTGGACGGATCATCCGTCTCTTCGCATTTAATTGATTGAACGTACGGTGAATTAATGAGCAAAAAAGTTCCCTGAACGATGTCAGGGAACGAGCCATAGATCCACGGTGTGGGCAATGGCGCGAAGACGGTATTCGGTTAAATCCTCGGTACCGGTGAAATTGATGCCGATAATCGAGCTGACCACGTACAGCAGATTCATGGAGATGAATTGCTTCGCGGCGAACAGAAAGTCCATCTTGCGGATCTCGCCGCGCTCATGCCTGCTCTCCAGCATGGAGGCGAACCATGTATGTCTCTCTACGATCAGCTTCGATAGCAGCACGGCGCCTTCGATATCGAGCACCTCATGCTCCCGGAACAGAATGCGCATGAAGTCTTTGTCCTCCAGGAAAAGTTTCGTAAGCCTGCTCGAGATCAGCTCCAGCGCTTCCTTCAACGGCAAGTTGTCGAGCTCCTCGCTGGATGCCTCAATCAGCTTCCCCTTCTCGATGAAGATCTCCTGCAGCAACACCCCGAGCATCTCCCGCTTCCCGCCGGGGAAGTAATGGTACAGAATGCCGTCAGCCATGCCGATCTCCCGGTTAATCGCGCGCACGGGCGTGCCGTGGTAGCCGTTCTGGGCGAATAACGCCTTGGCGGTACGCAGCAGCTTCTCCCTCGTCTCGGCGGCTTGTTCCTGGCGCAGATTGCGATCGGTTCGTCGACCTCCGCTCATGATCATCACCTCCATTCATTGAACGATCGGTGAATATAATATATGCTTGACGTAGGATTACTGTCAAGCGTCAGGCGCCGGTAGCACGTACTCATCGCGATCCCGTCTCCAAAAATCCGAAAAACTGCCTCATGCGTTCCGACGTCCTACTCCTCGGCTTGCATCGCCTTAACCCCCGCAAGAAACGTATCGATAATTAATCGGAACGTGACGTCCAGGTCGAGCGGAATGCCGAAGCCTCCCTGCTTCTCCAGGTTGGCAAACCCGTGCAGGAAGCTGCGCAGCCCGCGCACGGCGTGAATGGCCGCTTCTCCCCGAAGTCCGTACACTTCCAACGCATTCACGGCCATACCCACCACGCTTCCGGCTGCTTCCTGCAGCCGATTGTCGTCCGGGTCGACGGCTCGCTGCACCGCTTCATAGAGGCCGGGATGAGCGCGGGCGAAGTCGAGATACGCATAGCTGAACGCCCGTATAGCCTCGTCGCCCGTCTTGCCGGCCAGCGCGCTCGCGAACAGTTCCGACATCTGCGTCAACCCGGACAGCGCAAGCTGGCGTCTCAATTCCGGCAGCCCGTTGACGTGATTATAGAGCGACGGAGAACGGATCTGCAGCTTCTGCGCGAGCGAAGCCAGCGTGACGGCTTCAAGCCCTTGCGCGTCCGCGATTTCGGTTGCGGCACGAATGACCGCCGGCAGATCAAGACCGATGCGAGGCATCTCGGTTGCTCCCTTCCGGGTTGGCATGCAGTTGTCGGTCGGCCGTTTCGATCGCGCGGGCCATCTCGGCCAGCGGATTATCGACCATTAGGCCGTGTCCCACGCCAAGAAGCGAAGGATTCAACTCGCGCAATTGGCGCGCGGTCGCGAACGACGCTTCCTTGTTCCACGTCGCCATGGCCGGGAAGGGGAACAACGGACGCAGTTGGCCGGCTACCGCCATGCCGCCGCGCGTCTGAAGCGCATCGCCTGCAAGCAAAGCCCGGCTGCGCGTATCCAGAAACGCCATATGCCCGGGCGTATGGCCAGGGGCGGCGACGGCAAGCAAGGAGCCCACCCGATCGCCGTCTTGCAGCAGCACATCCGGCTTCGTCTTGATCTTGCCGGCCTTCGGCACATCCCCTCGTATCGAACCTTGCGGCTCGTGCGCGTCGAGCGACCGGTCGCCGTCCAGCAGCCGGGCATCGCGTGCCGAAATGAATACGGGCACGCGCGGCAGCGCGGCCTTGAGCGCATCGAGCGCGCCAATATGGTCGCCATGCGCATGCGTCAACGCGATCCGCGTAATCGGCTTTCCGATCCGCGCCGCGGCTTGAAGAATGCCCTTCGCGCTGTAGGGCAAAGCGGCGTCGATGACGGTCAAGCCGTCTTCTTCCTCGACCAAATAAGCGTTCACCGGGAAGAAGCGCGGCAAAAACGTCAGTTGATAGACGGAAAGTTTATGAATGATTCTCAATCGGATCACTCCTTATTTTCGAAAACTAATGTCGTTAGTTTTATAATAACTAATACCATTAGTTTTGGCAAGGGGACGTTTGGTCATACGCTGCTCGAACGGGGGACGCCTCGAAACTTGGACGCGCTCTTCGTCGAACTCGACGGCCTCATGGGGAATCGTTGGCGTGCTTCTTCACGAATGTGGTTATTGCCGCATTAACCTCGTTGGGAAATTCTCCGTTTATCGCGTGCGAGGCGTTGGGCCAATTGATGATCTCGATACTCGGAACATTTTCCCTTCCGTTTTTCACTGCCTTGGCCGAATCATGCATGGTGCTCTTCTCCGCCATCAAGGCCAGAACCGGAATGTTAATTTGCTGTAAATCCGCGGCGCTGAACCGATCCGGCGTAGGCAGCTTCAGCTTGAAGACACGCATCGCCGTTTCAATTAGTTGGGCAATCGGCTCGCCGTCATCCGTTTTCGCTCCGCCGGAGATGTAGCTCAGCATCTGCTGGCGAATACATTTAGGCACGAACGGGACGGAGGCCGGTATGGATGCAGCTGCCATTTTCAACGATATCGGCGCAAAAACAAACACCGGGTCCAGCAAACTAACCGAAGCGACCCGCTCCGGATAAAAGCGCGCGATATTCATGGCCGTCCAACCGCCGATGGAGACGCCCAGCAGATGCACGCGTTCGAGTTTCAATCCGGATAGCGTTTCATCCAGCCATCTCGCTTGATCGCGTCGATCCGCGATCGGCTTCGTCTGCACGCTCATCCCCGCTTCCCCCAGCAAGTCGAGCGCGTACACCGGCCTCTCGCGCATCAATCCTTGCAGATTCGGTTCCCACATCGGCGTCGAGGATGAACGTCCCGGCAATAATAGAAGTGGTTCTTTCCGCAGGTTAGCCTCGTGGCCGAATTGATAGACGCGCACCGCGCCAAACCCCGTGTCGACATCCTGCACCGTAACCGGGAACGGTAGAAGCGCCATCGCTTTATCATACGCGGATCGGAAAGCCGCCTGGCCCGCTTCGGTCATAAAACGACCGACTTCTAAAGCCTCGCTTCTATAAGCAGCTCTGTTCGACTTCATCATGTCCGTCCCCCTCTCGGATTAGAAAATAGCGATAGGATTGTTCCAGATAGCCTTCGCAGGCGTCCATTAACAAGCGGTCTTCCTCGGGCCATAAATGACTCTGCCTGCGCGCCGCATAATACGCGTCAGCCAGCTCCTCATTGCCATTCGTCGCATTCCGCACGAAGACACCCCACTTTTTGCCGAGCTGATAGCCTGCATCGCTGTCCGGTTGAATGCCGACGAATTTCAGCAATACCGCCTCTACGAGCAGTTTTTTCCACTGCCAATAGATAGCCGCGGCTTTCTCTCCGTCGATTTCGTATTGTCCGAAAACCGTTACCGTGTCGGGATCAAGCCGCAATCGCTCATACTCGAAAATCGTGTCGCGATTCAAACCGAGCGTTAACTTCACCATCTGCTCCAAATCGCAGTGATGTCCTGCCTCGATCGCGGATAGGATCGCCTCGATAATAGCCCGGTTCGATCTGATTTCGGTTTCCTTTCGGAACAGCAGCTCGTTTTGCCGCGCCAATATACGTTTCAAGTCCTCCGCCTGCTCATAACGCAAACAGCTATGCTGGATTTCCTTCAGCGACAAGCCTAGTTTTTTGTAAAATAGAATTTGCTGCAGTTTCACCAAATCGGCGTCGTCGTAAGTTCTGATTCGTTTGCCCCCGCTGCGCTCGGCGTTCAGCAGACCGATTTGATCATAATACTGAACGGTTCTGACGGTCGTGCCGGCGACGTCCGCCAATTGACCGGCCGTGTACTTGGTTTGCTCCATGAACTCACCTCTACGTTCATTAAACCACACGACGTAACGTCATATGCAATCGCTTCTTTTCATGAAAAGAAGCCTCAGACTGAATGGGTCTGAGGCTTTTCGATCGCTGTTCTTATTCCCAATCTTCTCTAAACGCGTATTGTTCGTCGCTCACATGCTCCAACCATTCGACCGCTTTGCCATCCAGTCGTTCTTGAATGGCAATATGCGTCATCGCCGTGGCGGGCGAAGCGCCATGCCAGTGTTTCTCTCCCGGCGGGAACCAGACGACGTCGCCGGGACGAATCTCCTCGATCGCGCCTCCCCAGCGTTGCACCCGTCCCAGGCCTGCCGTTACGATCAGCGTCTGACCGAGCGGATGCGTATGCCAGGCTGTCCGCGCGCCCGGCTCGAACGTCACGCTTGCGCCTGCCGCGCGTGCCGGGTCGGCGGCTTCGAACAGCGGATCGATGCGCACCGTGCCTGTAAAATAATCCGACGGTCCTTTGCCTGAAGGCGTGGACCCGATTCGTTTAATATCCATAGTCATATCCCTCCGCTTACATTGCGAATTTGTGATCCTGCGTCGTTGCGGTCATCGTCGGCGTATTCCGCTTTCCGGACGAGTGCGAAATAGGCGGCGACGGCCAATATGCTGGTCGTGAATATTACGATGCCGAACGGGATAGCCGAACGTTCCCCCGCCATGCCCACGAGCGGGGAAGAAACCGCGCCGAGCGCGTATTGCAAGGTGCCCAGCACGGCCGAAGCGCTGCCCGCGATCCGTCCTTGCGATGCCATCGCCAACGTAACCGACACCGGTCCGATGATGCCGACCGATACCGCGAACAAGAAAGTCGCGGCGACAATGGCCGGCAGCGATCCCCCCGCAACAACCGTGATCAGGATCGCCGAAGTCGACACGAGAGATAGCGATAAGCCCACCTGAATGATAAAGCGTTCCGTCAGCTTGCCGACCATACGTTTGACCAACTGCGATCCGATCATGATGGCTAGCCCGTTCAAGGCGAATAGGATCGAGAAGTGCTGCGGCGACGCGCCGAACATATTCTGATAGATAAAAGGCGTTCCCGCGACGAAAGCAAACACGCCGGCGAACAGGATGCCGTTCACCAGGGCATAGCCCATGAACGCGCGATCGCGAAACAAAAGACCGTAATTGCTCACGACTGCCGACAAGCTGCCTGTGACGCGCCGCGCGGCAGGCAAGCTTTCCTCTACGCACCAGCTGGCGACGGCCGTTAATAGTATGCCTAGCAAGCCCAAACTAATAAACACGCCCGCCCAAGAGCTGTACGAAGCCACGGCGCTTCCGGCATTCGGAGATATGAGAGGCGCGACATTGCTAATCGTCGTCAGCAGCGCGATGAACTTCGTCATGGCCACGCCGCTATACCTGTCGCGGGCGATCGCGCGGGAGATGACGAGTCCGGCCGAGGCGGCGATCCCCTGCAACAACCGCAAGGCGATGAACCATTCAATCGCGGGCGCGAAAGCACAGCCGACGGATGCCGCAATATACAGCAGCATGGCAATCAGCAATGGCGTGCGTCGTCCGTATCGATCGCTAAGCGGTCCCATGACCAATTGGCCCAAGCCGAGTCCGAGTAGACAGGCGGTCAAGCTCGCTTGGATCATGGATGCGTTGGTATCGAACGCATCCATAATCTGCGGCAGCGAGGCGAGATACATATCGACCGTGAACGGGCCTAACGCGGCGAACGCGGCCAGAATCAAGGCTAACCGGAGCGTACGATCCGTGCGTTTATCGTTCATGACGTTCTATAACGAAGAGATGTCGATCACGAACCGGTATCGCACGTCGCTGCGCAGAATGCGATCGTAGGCTTCGTCGACTTGCTCGGCTCGGATGACCTCGATCTGCGGCACGATGTCGTGCGCGGCGGCAAAATCGAGCATCTCCTGCGTTTCCGGAAGTCCGCCGACCAAGGAACCCGCGATGCTGCGGCGGCTCATGATCAAGGAGAACACGTTATATTGACTCGGCTCGGCGGGGGCGCCGACATTGACCAGCGTTCCGTCTACGCGCAGCAGCGATAAATACAGGTCGACGTCAATGTTGGCGGACACGGTGTTGAGAATCAGGTCGAATCGACCGGCTAAGTCGTTGAACGTCTCGGGATCCACCGTCGAATAGTAATGATCCGCGCCGAAGCGGAGCGCTTCGCTTGCTTTGTCTTTCGCACGGCTCAAGACGGTCACTTCGGCCCCCATCGCATGCGCGAATTGGATCGCGACGTGGCCAAGCCCGCCCATGCCCAGAATCGCGATCCTTTTGCCGGGACCGGCCTTCCAGCGTTTCAACGGGGCGTACGTCGTAATGCCTGCGCACAACAACGGACTGGCCGCGTCCAAGGCGAGACGGTCCGGGATTCGCACCACGAATCTTTCGGTGACGACAATATGCTGGCTGTATCCGCCGTAGGTCGGATTGCCGTCATAGTCCAATGAATTGTAGGTGGCGACGAACCCTTTGGCGCAATGCTGCTCTTCTCCCCGGAGGCAGTATTCGCACGCTCCGCAAGAGTCTACGTAGCAGCCGACGCCGACCCGGTCGCCGACCGCGAATGTCTTGACGCGCTCCCCGACCGCCGTGACGATTCCGGTAATCTCGTGACCGGGCACCATCGGGAATATTCCACCTGCCCAGTCGCCGTGCGCGCTATGGATATCGGAATGGCAAATGCCGCTGAACTTAATGTCGATCGCGACGTCATCCGGACGCAGCGCTCTTCTTTCTATCGAAGCTTTCTCGAACGGCGCTTTGGCGGCCGTGACGCGCAGAACGTGAGTTTGACACATGGGCGTTGTCTCCTTTGACTAGATAATGAATTCGTTGCGCTTAATCGAATTAGTTTGATTATTCAACTCGTGTTCATTATTATATAACCAAGGACGCCTCTTCAATGGTTAAAAAATCGCGATCTGTTCATATCTCAACAGAACGCGCGAAAGTGTTAAGTAACGTAGAAAGTTTGGTGGCTATACGATGGCTAAAGTCGATCGGCGAATAATCAAAACGCAGGAAGCGTTAAAAAAAGCGGTCATCGAACTGATGACCGAAAAAAATTTCGATGACATCACCATTCAAGACATCGCGGACCGGGCCAACGTCAATCGCGGGACCATCTATTTGCACTATCAAGACAAATACGATCTGCTGGATAAACTAATCGAATCGCACCTGAACGAAATGGGCGAAATGGATAGCTGGGCATGCGAGCTGGAGTGGGCCGAGGCGCTTGTGCCTTATTTCGAATACTTCGAGAAGAACTACTTGTTCTATTCGACCATGCTGGCGAGCAAAGAAGCCCCGGATTCGTTCCGAACCCGGCTGCTGGCATCGTTCATGGAAGGCTTCCAAGGCGAGATCGACCGGGAAAGCGGACGTAATGCGGAGTTACGCGATGACGTTATGCTGCAATTTGCCGGGACGGCTTATGTCGGGCTCATTGAATGGTGGATCCGCAACGGCATGCCCTACCCTCCTCGCGATATGGCGAAGCAGGCGGGCATCTTGTTGGGGAGGAGCTTATAAAGAATAGAACGCGCAAGCCTCACGTATCTGCGTTTAGGTAGCCACTTCATTCTCGTAACACAAAAAACAGCGGTCATCCCACAGGGATGCCGCTGTTTTTGCTGCGAGAACGTTGTGCAAATGCCGCCGAATTACGCATTACTCAACATTTCATTGCCTGCCTTGCGCTCCTTCGCATACTCCGCGGTTGCCGTGAACAGTACGTCGGAGGAGGAGTTCAACGCGGTCTCGAACGAGTCCTGCAGCACGCCGATGATGAACCCGACGCCGACCACCTGGACGGCGATTTCGTTCGGGATGCCGAACAAGCTGCACGCCAGCGGAATGAGCAGCAGCGATCCGCCGGCTACTCCGGAGGCGCCCGCCGCCGCAACGGCGGAGACGACGCTGAGCAATAGCGCCATGCCGAAGTCGACCTCGATGCCGAGTGTATGCACCGTCGCCAAGGTCAGGACGGATATCGTAACCGCCGCACCCGCCATGTTGATCGTCGCGCCGAGCGGGATGGAGACCGAATACGTATCCGAGTTCAAGCCGAGCTTCTCGCACAACCGCATATTGATCGGAATATTGGCTGCCGAGCTGCGCGTGAAGAACGCCGTGATGCCACTCTCCCTGAGACAGCTGAACACGAGCGGATACGGATTTCGGCGAATATTCGCGTACACGATCAGCGGGTTGACGACAAGGGCGATGAACAGCATACAGCCGATCAAGACGAGAAGCAGCTTCCCGTAATCCAGCAAGGAAGACAAGCCGTTCGCCGTAATCGAATCGTACACGAGGCCCATGATGCCGATCGGCGCCAGATTGATCACCCATTTGACGATTTGAGACACAGCATCCGAGAAGTTGACAAGCATCGTCTTCGTGCTATCTTGGGCGTTCTTCAGCGCAACGCCGAGCAGAATTGCCCATGCCAGAATGCCGATATAATTGCCGTTCATAAGCGCATGAACCGGATTGTCGACGACGTTCAGCAACAGTGCCTTGAGCACGTCGACGATGCCTTCCGGCGGCGAGAGATCATTCGATCCTGTAACCAGCGACAAGGTAACCGGGAAAATAAAGCTCGCGATGACGGCGATCAAGCCTGCAAGAAACGTACTGATCCCATACAGAACGAGGATGGAGCCCATATTCGTCTGTTGGCCCTTCTTGTGCTGCGAGATGGCCGCCATGACGATCAGCAGGACGAGCACCGGCGCAACCGCCTTCAGGGCGGATACGAACAGGGAGCCGAGCAGGCTGATGCCGGTTGCTTGAGGGAGCGCTATTGCCAAGAGAATACCTGCGAGCATGCCAGCGAGTATTCGCTTGACGAGGCTGATTTGGTTCCATTTGAGTACGAATGCTTTCATGAAGTCCCTCCAGCAAATATTTGGAATTATACACACGACCATACTATATATGGAATATTTCCGTGTTGTATAAATGCTAGTTTATCATGAATGCGGATAGTTGTGTATCAGGTACAACAATTGCTCGTCTGCAGTAATAAGCTCGGGGACGGCCTCCGTCTGCGGCAAACCACGGCGGTAATGATGTAGATATTAAAAGGGATCCAGGGAAGACCTACTATAGAACTTCAGAAGATATGACTTCAAAATTGTTGCTTGAATTTGAATAATCGTATGATGTTATACTCCACAAAGCGGCGCTTCCGGAATACGGTCGATCCTAACTTAACACGCAGAAGCTGCGCAATTCCGCGCAGCTTCTGCAAGATGTATGAACAGCGGTGCCCCCGTTCACCCGCCCGATCCTCTCTACAATTCCACGATCGCTTTCATGACTTTGGACGCCGGGTCCAGCCAAGATCCGAACGTCTCGATCATCTCCTCCAACGTGGCGCGATGCGTAATATAGGCGCTTATATCGATCGCTCCGCTGCTCAGGACGTCCATCACATGACGGAAATCGGCCTCTGTCGCGTTCCGGCTGCCCATGAGCGTCAGCTCCCGCTTATGAAACTCCGGATCCGAGAACGCGATGTCTCCTTTCACGAGACCGACGAAAATCAGCTTGCCGCCATGCGCGACCAGTTCGAACGATCTCGTCATCGAAGCAGCGTTGCCGGTGGCATCGAACACCGCGATCGGGTAGTCGCCTCCGGTTAATTCGGATAGCCGATGGCGCGCATCGCCCTCTTGCGTATTAATGGTCTGATCCACCTTAGCCCATGTCTTGCAAAAGGCTAGCCGTTCCTCGTTCATGTCCATCGCGATAACATGGGCGCCCGCGTATTTGGCGAACGCCATGACGCCGAGACCGATCGGCCCTGAACCGATCACGAGCACGGTATCGCCCGCTTCAACCGCCGATCGCCGCACCGCGTGCGCGCCGATCGCGAGCGGCTCGAGCATGGCCGCCTCGTCGAACGATAGTCCTTCGGCTCTCAGCAGATGAGACGCCGGCACGGAGATTCGCTCCCGCATGCCTCCGTCCCGATGCACGCCGAGCACCTGCATATCCGTGCAGCAGTTCGTCGTGCCCCGGCGGCAAGCGAGGCAGCGGCCGCAGTGCATGTAAGGAATGATCGCCACCGTATCGCCTACTGCCAGCCCCTTCGCATTGTCGCCGATCTGATCGACGACGCCGGATAACTCGTGACCTAATATTCTCGGATAGTGGAAGAAGGGCTGGTTTCCTTTGAACGCATGATAATCCGTGCCGCATATGCCGATTCTTCGAATGCGCACGATCGCATGCCCGTCAGTCCACGCCGGTTCAGGCAAATCTTCCGCGTAACGCAGCGCGTCAACGCCATCGCAAATAATTCCTTTCATACACGCTCTTCCTTTCTATTCGGGCTGATTCCATTGTTGCACCCGAAATAGGAAAACGTAATAGCGGATTCCCGCAATTTTATGTCCGATTCCGATATCGCTTTCGGATGGATTGGAGTCCAATCCATCACTACGCCTATGAAGATGAAATATATCTTCTAAACTAAAGTATCTATTAAAGAATACTATCTTCTAGCGTGCCGAATAATGGCTAAACCCCGCATGGTACAAGGCGTCCAAGCAGGGCTGCATTATTTTTTCAGACTGTATCGCAAACTATCGTCATTTTTCCAGACCAAAGCGATAAAGCGGTTCAAAAAAAAGAAAAAGAAAGCCGATCGGAAACCACCTCATCCAGCCCTCCTCTACGTCGGCGCTTACCCCCAACATTCATCCCCAATCCACAGCGTCATGTCTACAATATTTACAAAAGCGAAATTAACGCGTCCAGAATCTGTCCTAACTTTCTGCTTTTATCACATCGAACCGATAAAAATAACAGCAGATCTGGCTGCTGTCGTGAAAATAGACTGCTTATCTCCTTTCCGTACAGAGGCAAGTCCCGTGAACGAGATGAATCATCGAGTAGGGCCCAACGCCAAAAAAGCCCCTTTCATTGGGGGCTAAGCGTGAACCTGCTTGTCGGCTCGAGCGAAGCGGGAGATCAGATACTCTTCCACATAAAACTCCGCTCCCGCCCCGAGAACAACATTCTCGGTCCGAAGCAGCTGGACTGCGAGCTGGCATGCCGTCTTAAATTGTCGGAGCGAGAAGCATCCTTTGACCGCCCTATAGAACTGATAAGGTCGCGCCAGCGCATAGTCCGTCTCTTCGCCGACGATAAAGGCGTAAATGCCCGTGCTTTGCGTAATCTCGATGAAGCGCTGGTACGTGCGATCTTCCAATTCCTTCTCCAGTACCAGCACGGGATCCACGCTAAACAGTTCTCGGCTATCGAACATGTCGCGAAGGCGTTTGGCCGCGAACCGGAGCACCTTCAACCCTCGGTTATGCAGTAATTGCGCAAGCTTGAGGAAGGTTTGTCCATTGTCGAGCTGCTCGAGGTCGCCGATCCGGAATTGTCGGAGCAGCATGCGAAGCCGGCCGACCGTTTTGCTATAAGGGACTTTCGCCTTCGGGATGGCCCGATATTGCCGATTCGCCTCGTGACGAACCTGATACGCCGGATTCGGCACGCAGCACAAAGACCACCGTCCCGTCGCGTCCTTGGATACGGCTGCCTTCGTAAATAGAGGATGTCCCGGCTGCGGCTCTAAGGTTGCCAGCGATTGAAGCGACTCGCGAATCTGGGCTGGGCGGTTCTTGTGCGTCAGCGTATAGATCCAGGATGCTTCGCCGAGGAATTCCTTGAATTCGGCATTCATTTTGTCGCCGTTGCGGCTGATGATGTAGAGATACAGCTTTTGCGCGGACACGGGCAGATCCGTGAATGCTTTCGTAAAGACGACCGGGTTGAACAGCACGAAACGACCTGACCGGCGCTTGAACGATTCCAATCGCCATTCGGAGATGATGCCGTTCTGGTTGGTCGAAAGCAGACCCAGATCGATGAACTTTCGGATCTCGGCATAGAATTGTTCTTTGGAGCCGGCATCCTCATATTCTTCGTTCATGAGTTGATACAACTGATGCGTCGACACGCCGCTTAGCGAGCCTTCCGTATTGAAGCGCCGGGAAATGGTCATCATGAGGCGGATCGACATCTCCGTCACATGGTATTTTCGCATCGGGTGGCTGTTGCGGCGGAACAGCAAGACTTCGTCCTGATCGTACGAACGTTCAATCTGGAGCAGATCATGGAGGAAGGAGTAATCGACCGATACCGGATACGTCGCATCGAAGTTTCGATTGTTCAATTTCATATATTGGAATGCATGTGCTCCTTTATACGGCTTCGTCATCCAGATCGGCCTCCTTCCTCGTCTATTCATAGGAATGTCATGCGCAGCGTATTTACTCCCGGTCCCGAGAGCGTTATAATAAGGGAACAGCCGATAAAAAGGCAAAACTAAAGCAGACCTTTTCAGCGCAATTTTTTCGCGAAAAAGGACTTTGCAGGATTTATCAGCCGATTCCCTGTTACCAGCAGGTGATCAGCAACCATTCGTCACCGACTCGATCCCCATCGATTCGTTGACGTACGGAATTCCATCGTGAACCTACCATCGAACGCAAGAAGTAAAGTTTACCAGACCTTACTTCCCCTAACCCCCGTTACCAGCGGGGGTTTTTTTCTATCCTTTTATTGACATACAAGAATGAACGCAAACCATTCAGCTTCTTGGCTGAATGCTGCATTCCCAATCTTTGGATTGTGCACGCAAACCAATCAGCTATATGTTCGCTGAATGCTGCATTCCCAATCTTTGGATTGTGCACGCAAACCAATCAGCTTCTTGGCTGAATGCTGCATTCTCGGTCTTCCGACCGTGAACGCAAACCAATCAGCCTTATTACATAAATCTCCTAGTTTCGACAATACCACTGGGGTTAGGATATGGTCAAACGTACTACAGGGGAGTTTTGGAACGTAATTTTAGGGGAGTTTTCGGACGTACTACAGAGGAGTTTCGTACTACAGGGGAGTTTTCGGACGTACTACAGAGGGTTTTCGTACTTCAGGGGAGTATACTTACGTACTTCAGAGGAGTTTTGCGACGTACTACAGAGGAGTTTCGTACTTCAGGGAAGGTTTTCGACGTACTACAGAGGAGCTTCGTACTACAGGGGAGTTTTGCGACGTACTACAGGGGAGTCTCGTTTTAAAAGAAAATTTTTTAAAACCGATTAAATGACGTACTTCAGGGGAGGTTTACGACGTACTTTAGGGGAGTTTGGCAGGAAAACAAAAAACACGCGCTACCCGAGTAAGGTAGGCGTGTTGAATTGGAGCTGATTGTCCATCGAATCCGCTTGCAATAACCAATCGCTTGGGATAAATCTCACTTGCACCGGAACGCGTCGTTCTTTCCGCACAATGTCGAAACTTTGAATAACGTCGAACGATTGCAGCTCTTCGAACGCTCGCTGCATATGCGAGTAGGCTTTCGACTTCTCGCTCGAATGAAGACCCAGGTGCGGAAGCAGCTGCTCCACGTCGAGCATCAGATCGCCATCCTTCGCTTTGTTGACCAATATCAGGTACAGCGCGCGCGACGTCGGCGAAGCCAAATCATTAAACAACGAGATGCTGATCGGCACGACGTTCCCGATTAATAAGTTCTTATGGAGATTGTTGCTAAGCATCACGGACACCGTATTCGTGGTACGGTCGATTTCCATGTCCTGAAACGGGTTATGAATCTTCGTTCTCATCCGTTTTTTGGCTTCCGCATCGAAAAATTCTTCCATAACGATGGATGTCTGGCCCAGGTTCGACAAGCTGTCGAACAGGTTATTATATTCGCCGCCGATCGCTTCCACCTGGACGCATTTCAGCAGTTCGTTGAACGTAAATTCAAAGCTTTGGCTTTTCCCCTTTTGCTCCCATAGCTTGAAAATGCCCAGCATGTTGCGCGCGTCCGTCGGAAGCAGCAGCTTGCCGTTGCTGTTGTTATAGTGCATGTTGCGAAAACCCGTCTTATTGACTTCTAAGCTGCCGTCTTTCTTCCGCTGTTTCTGCAAAGTCTCCTCGTTCGGGCTGCTCGACGAGATGAACGGGTGGTCGATAAAGTTCCGTTCCATATTGTGGCTGAGCTGCCGGTTTTGTTTTTGCTTGATTTGAATGGCCTTCTCGAGGATTAGGATTTGATGCTGCAGCAGCTGGATTTCTTCGGTCACTTCTTCGTTCTGATTGTCCTTCAGCGCGATTTCCGTATACCGCGTAATGAGCGGAACCGAGATGCGTTTGAGTTCCGAGATGCTTTTATATAATAGAGGCTTGGTGAACCCTTCCGCTTCTAGTTCGATCTGCCCTTTAATCATGACTTCGTCTTTCGAGTATTTCGCTAAATCCTTGCGGCTTTTAACGAGAATTTGAGCATTCTTCTCGAGGTTGTTAAGAATGGACTTGCTCAATTTGCTGCCACCCGCTTTCATGGTCGTTCTTCCTTTATTGTAGTCGCTATTCTAGCACATGACAATTGGAACGGCATTCTTTTGCAGGCTTTAAGCTCACGGCAACCATCTCCCGCAAAATCGTGCTAGTATTACACAAAATCATACGAGAAAAACAGGCAGGAACCTCGCTATACTGAAGTTGCTTAGGTATGCCATATACCAAAATAGGAGTGGTAATTAAGATGACAAATCAATTGCGCATCGGTACGCTGGTAGGCGGCGGCGACGCCGTTCGCGTCATTCCCCAGATCGCGTCTCACGGCTTCGAATCATTCAGCCTGACCTTCTGGCAGACGACCGGCACGACCGATCTGGCCGAGACCGCCAAGCGGGTTCGCGAGCTCCAAGATGAATACGGTTTCATCATATCGACGGTAGGCATCTTCGGCAATCCCCTGACGGGCGCAGGCGATAATAAGGATACGCTTGCGAGCTGGGAACGTCTGATCGACCATGCGCATCTGTTCGGCACCGATATCGTCTCCGGGTTCACGGGACGGCTGACGGGCGAGTCGATCGAGGCCTCGATCCCGCAATATGCGAAGGTGTTCGGCGAACTATCGAGAAGAGCGGCGGACAAAGGCGTTCGCATCGCATTCGAGAACTGCGACATGGGCGGAACGTGGGAATCCGGCGATTGGAATATCGCCCACAACCCGACCGCGTGGGAGATGATGTTCAGCGCCATCCCGTCGGATAATATCGGCTTGCAATGGGAGCCTTGCCATCAGATGGTGTCCTTGATCGATCCGATCCCGCAGCTTCGCAAATGGGTACATAAAGTATTCCACGTTCATGGCAAGGACGCGACGATCGCTTGGGATATCGTGAAGGAGTACGGCATTCATGGGCCTAAACCTTTCGTCTGGCATCGGACGCCCGGCTTCGGCGACACGAACTGGGCCGACATTATTACGATTCTCCGTCAGGCGAATTACCAAGGGACGATCGATATCGAAGGCTGGCATGACCCCGTGTATCGCGGCGAACTGGAGATGACGGGCCAAGTGCATGCGCTCAACTATCTGAAGCAATGCCGAGGCGGGAGCTTCGTACCGAATCCGGTCTAACGGATGTGAGAGGAGAACGAACAACGATGAGCGCAAAATATAACGTAGTGGTAGCCGGCTGCGGCGGGATGTCGAATATCTGGATCGACTATGCGAAGGAGCGCCCGGATACCGAGATCGTCGCGCTGGTGGATATCAAGGAAGAGTTCGCGATCGCGAAGAGAGAGAGCAAAGGTCTCTCCTGCCCCGTCTTCACCGATCTAGCGCAAGCGATCGAGCAGACCGGCGCGAACTTGGTGTTCGACGTGACGATTCCGGCCAGCCACTATCAGATTAGCAGCACGGCGCTCCGAATGGGCTGCCATGTATTCGGGGAGAAGCCGCTGGCGGAGTCGATGGCGGAATGCAACGAGATCGTGCGGATCTCGGAGCAGACGGGCAGAGCCCATGTCGTCATGCAGAATCGCCGATACGACCCGCGCATCCGTTCCTTGCGCGAGCTGATCGCATCCGGTACGATCGGCAAGCCGGGATTCGCGGGGGCAGATTTCTTCATCGGGGCCCATTTCGGCGGTTTCCGCGACGCCATGGCAAGCCCCCTGCTGCTCGACATGGCGATTCATACGTTCGACCAGGCGCGGCTGATTCTGAATGCGGATCCGGTAACCGTCTATTGCCAGGAATATAACCCTCCCGGCTCTTGGTATGCGGGCAACGCGGCAGCCGTCTGCATTTTCGAAATGTCCGACGGTTCGATCTTCAATTATCGCGGTTCATGGTGCGCGGAAGGATCGCCGACGTCGTGGGAAGCCCAGTGGCGCATTACCGGAGAGAAAGGAACGGCGATCTGGGACGGCCATGGCGCTCCTTACGCCGAAGTTGTCGCGGCAAGCGACCAATCCGGCAAATTCATCAAGGAATCGATCCGCGTCGATGGAAGCGCCGAAGGTTCGCAGCAGCTGCGTTACGGTCATCCGGGCTGCCTGGACGAGATGTTCGCCTCGTTGGAAGAAGGCCGTCTGGCCGAGACGGACAGCCGGGATAACCGGTACAGCATGGCGATGGTGCTGGCTTCGCTCGAGAGCGCGAGTACGGGAAGGAAAGTAAGCATTGCGCAATTTATGGAGCTAGGATGACGCGAGTCCCCCCTTCTTTATCAACGGGAGTTTGGCTTTGGATTAAGAAAACCGCGCACCTGCGCGGTTTTCTTGGCTTGGCCTACAATCTAACCCATAGTTCCGTACCGTCCTGAGTCCGAACATCGAGCAGAACGGTCCCTCTACAATGTTGCAGCTCCCTAATGAACTGCCTGATGGCTTGCTTCGTGTCGCGATTCTCGAGGATCGACATCGCCAGCGCAATCCCGAACCGGCCGCTCTCCGAATCCAAGTTATCATGTCGGCTCAAGTGCCCGCCGACTATGCGCTGGACGAAATTGGATGTCAGGAAGCCGCTCCCCATGCGTAATACAAGATAGGGGACCGGAATCGTAAAAGCGTGCTCCCTGCTCTTCATCTTCACAATCATCATGCCTCATTACTCGATCACTACGGTGACGATATCTTGTTCACCGGAGCGGATGTCAATGATTTGCCCGTCAAGCTCGTTCTCGATGGCATCGATCAGCAGGTTGATATCGATGTCCTTCACATATTGCGCGGCCTGCGGAATATTGGACGCAATGCTGTGTCCCGCTCCGAGTACGGCTTTCACCAGTTTAATGGGCAGATTGATGTTCACGTTATCGTTATCCTGTGAAATCCGTATTTTCAGCGTTTTATTTAAATAACCGCCGGCTGATGAAGATGACGGTTTACTCGGATAGCCGGGTTTCCCCATGACCTGCACGGCTTGCGACGCTGGTGCCGTTTCCTTCTCCTTTAGGGCATCGATCAACTTCGAAGCCTGGTCGGAATCGATTTTACCTTCCTGCATCATGGCCAGCACTTTGCTGATTTCTTCTTTCATCGTGCCTTCCTCCCTATTCGTTTTTTAACATTTTGACCGCTTCATCCGGCGTGATCTCGCCATTCTCCAACATGGCGATGACCTTCTTCTCGTCAACCTCCGTCTTCTTCCGCGTATCGTATCCGAGGGCCGTAATGATATCGTTAAGCTTGCCGCGAACCGTCGGATAAGAGATGCCGAGCTCTTTCTCTACTTCCTTGATGTTGCCTCTGTTCACGAGAAAGGTGATGACAAAATGGAGCTGTTCGGGCGAGAGTAGAGCCAGCTTCGATAATTCGAACGTATTCTCGATCGTCGTCCGGCAATGTCCGCATTCCAGCTTGACCGCGTGCAGCTGATGGTCGCATACCGGACACTGCGTGAGGATAGGATATTTCATACTCTACTCCTTTCTTTTTCTGAATTATAAATCAATACATTCAATATGTAAATGGCATATAATTAATAAATTCAATTATCACTTTAAATAAATTGATTTTTGACATCGAGTGATTTGATCATATGAAATTATCGCTTTATTAAGGGGAACTCGACGAAAGGGTCGAAGAAGTTGCCGGCATACAAAAAGGCACCTCTGCCAAACACTTTGTCCGAAGTGTTCGGCAAGGGCACCCATTGGCCGAGACGCCTGTTGCGCTCTCGCTTACGATGGCAGATCAATGCCAATACCGCTTATCTCCGCCTTGCGCAGGAAGTAGGCGGCAATGCCGATATCGAAGGCCGCGAGCCCCATCGGATTAAAAAATACGGCATCTCCCGGCCCGTAGTCCGCGAGTTTGCCCCGGCATACGACGTCGGCGATCGTCATCGCATCCGACTGCCTAAGGCCATGCTCGAGATGAAGCCGTTCGATATCGGTATTCTCCCGGCATACCTCCTGCCAATCATCGACGACGACGGCGCCAATATCACGTACGCTCTCCGGCATATAATCCCGCAGCGAGATATTCAGCAGCAGCTTCCCTGCGGATGGAGCTTCATCGATATAGCGCTGCTTCGCCACCGTGCTGGTGATGAATACGTTCGACTCCCGGAATGGCGCTCGCCAGCCGTCGGCGATTTCGATGAACGGCAGCAAATCGGGTTTGATCGAATCCGGGTCGACACCGTTCAAGTCGAACACCGTTATACGATCGAGCCCCTCCCCAAGCACGTTCTTGGCCATGGCCGCATGCAGCCTTCCGATCGGACCCCAGCCGACAATGCCGACCTTGCGAGCCGCTAACCCGCGTGCCGCCTGGCCATGCCGCATCATCAGCCCGCTGACCGCAGCCGTACGCAACCCGCTGATCAGGCCGCCTTCGAAGCAGGCTGCCGGCTTGCCCGTAACCGGATCGTTCAAGATGACGACGCAGTGCGCCCGGGGCAGCCCATGCCGATGGTTTCCGGGGAAACTCGCAATCCATTTGATGCCCGACATGACGACCCCGCCGCCGACGAAGGCCGGCATCGCGATGATCCGGTTTGCCGGATCGCCAAACCGCAAGTAAGGCTTGATCGGCTGCGCATAATCCCCCTCGTCGATCGTTCGAACGACCTGCTCCACAACGGATATCAATTCGTTCCAATCGATCCCCATCTCCCGAATATGCGCATCGTTCAAATATCGCATGGGCGATCACCTGTAGTTAGATCGGATTGTCCCGTTAATAATTCCTTCTCCACCCATTCGTCATCGAAGACGGTCGATAAATAGCGCTCGCCGCTATCCGGCAGAATCGCCGCGCAGACCGAGCCGGCCGGAATCGAGTCGGATAGCTTGCGAATGGCCGCCACGATGCCGCCGGAGGAGCCGCCGGCCAGGATCGCTTCGGCGCGGACGAGGTCTCTGCAGCCCTGCACGCATTCCATATCCGTGACCGTCACGACATGATCGGCCATATCCGGCCTGTATTGACCCGGGACGATGCCCGCTCCAAGTCCCGGCAGCCGTCTTTTCCCTTTCTCCCCGCCGAATATAACGCTTCCAACCGCATCCACCGCGACGATCTTCGTCTTCAGCCCCTGCTCCCGCACATATTCCATGCAGCCTCGAACCGTACCGCATGAGCTGACCCCGCAGAATAAATAATCAAGCTGCGCAAGCGATGCCGCGATTTCCTTCATCGTCGTGTTGGCATGAGCCAAATAGTTGTCCGGGTTCGCGTACTGATTCGTCCAGTAGCTGCCGGGAATTTGCGCGAGCAGCTCGTTCACTCTTCGAATGCGTGCCGGCAGGAACTCTCCCGTATCCGGATCGGGTTCCGCGACGAGATCGATTTCGCCGTTATAACCGCGAATAATCGCCTTATGCTGATCGGTCGTTCGCGGATCGACGACGCAGATGAATCGCAAACCGAGATAACCGCAAATTTGCGCCAAGCTAATGCCCAGATTGCCGGAGCTCGACTCAATCACCACCGACTTCTCATGGATATCGCCCCTCCGGATGGCCTCTCGAATCATGTAGAGAGCCGGTCTGGCTTTCACGCTCCCTCCCGGATTCATAAACTCAAGCTTGGCGTAAACCTGAAAAGGCAGTCCGCCGTACAACCGGCGAAGCGGTATTAATGGAGTTTCGCCTACGAATTGAAAGATGCCCTCCTCTGTATTCATCCCGACACTCCCCTATGCCTTATGGATCTTCTTCCCTTTGATCGCCTGACGGTGTACCGTATCATCGAAGGCGCCGGCGATTACCCGGATTTCCTGCAGCATTCCGCCTTGAATCATGACGCCGATCTCGGGAATACGGCCCGCGATCTCTTGCTTTATCGCATCCAGCGCATCCGGTGCAACCGTTTCGCCCAGGATATGCACCGTAAGCGCATTGTCCTTCGCCACGACCCGGATGGCGGCATCGCGAATGTGACGGTACACGGCATCTTCAATGTCGTAAACGCTTATTTTCTCCCCGTGCTTCAGCTCGTTGCCGACTCTCTTCACGAGGCTCTTGAAGCTAGCCCTTGTCTCCCCGTTCACGACGATCGATTCGAAATCGCGGACGACGTCATAGGTGACGAAACGAATGGCCGGAAACAAGTCGCGCACGGTCGAGGTGAGGACAAGGATCCGCTCGTCGGGTCCGAGCTCAGCCTCCCCCACTCCCGCTTCCTCCGCTCGCAAGCCTTCCGCGATCAGCCCTTCCGTCAACACATATCTGCCAAGCGCATGATCATAGCTCGCAATGGTGCCTATCTCGATAGAGCCGTACGTATCCGTGATGTCGCCCGGACGGATGCCTAGACGCTCGGCCGCGCGCTGCTGCCAGGCTGGCGGCGCCGCTTCGCCAACGAGAATGATTTTGCGAATCCCATATTGGATGGGGTCCGGAGAAGCCATCAATATCCGGTCCAGGATGGAAGGCATCGTATACAGCACCTCGGGCCGGAAGGCGGCAAGCCGCTCCACATGACGCTCGATCGGCAGTTGGAACGGGATCGACTCGGTCTCCATGCCAAGCTGTCTGAACACCGCCTCTGCCGTTGCGGCCGCATGGCCCGTACCCATATCGGCCATCGCTCTGGTCAGGCGCGCATCCGAGAGAATCGCGCTAACGACGTTTAATTTGATCGCCAAGTATCGCGCTTCATCCTCGGCGGAATAGTAGATGCTCTTCCTTCGTCCCGAGCTCGTGCCGCTCGTCTTATAGCAATAGATATCCGTTCGTCCGGCGAACGGCTCATCCGCGGCGTAATAATGCTTCTCCAGCACCTCCGCCGTCATCAGCGGCAGCTCCGCCAGCCTGGCCGAATGGGGTAATACGCCGGTTCCCGCGGACGAGGAGATCAGCGATTCGTACCAGGGAAACAGAAGCTTGGTTTGACGAAGCTTTTCTACCAATGCATGATCTGGGTTCATAGCAAGACCCCGCTTTCAGTCGTTCATTCACTCTATGAGCATCTGGCGTAGACGGTTCAAGAAACGGGCATCCGCAACGTGACCGGGACTGGGCGGACAACGACTCACCGTAGATGCTCCGCGCTCGTAAACTATTGGAGTCGGCGGAAGAAGTCATTAACGACAAGAGGAGCGGTGGCGATGAAGCCTAGACGAACGAAGCTTATCAGCAAGCTCGTAAAAACCACAATCATATTGAAAGACCGCGAGCTGGCCCAATACGTCCCCAAGACGGTACCGATGTCGAGCAAAGGGCTCGCCAGTATGCTCACCCAATACGGCATGGTCTATATCAAGCCGACCATTGGCGCGCTAGGCATTGGGGTCATGCGGGTCGAGCGGTTCGGTAACGAGGGCTACCGGTATCAGAGCGGCAAGGCGAAGTATGCCTTCTCTTCCTTCGCATCCATGTACGCCTCTATCCGCCGCCGGGTCGGAGCCAAACCGTATCTGGTGCAAAGAGGCATCTATTTGCTGAAGCACCTCGACCGTCCGTTTGATTTTCGCGTAATGGTACAGCGGAATCCGCGGGGCCAATGGGAGTGCACCGGCACCGTCGCGAGGCTTGCCCACCCCAAGAAGATTGTCACGAACGGCAGTCAAGGCGGAACGATCTATCCGTCCGCGCAGCTGCTTCGGTACGCGGCGGGCACCAAGAAGGCAGCCCAGGTCATCCGGAGGATGGAGTCCATCTCTCTCCAGACCGCGCGGCTGCTCAGCAAATCCGATCCTACCCTGCACGTGTTCGGACTTGATATCGCGATAGACCGGCAGCTTCGGCCGTGGATGCTGGAGGTCAACACCAATCCGGATCCTTGCCCGTTCACGAAGGTACAAGACGCCTCCATGCTCCGGAAAATTTTGCGTTATGCCAAAGCCCACGGACAGACGTACACCTTGCATTGCATCAAAGCCCGTAAGGCTCCGGCGACATAGATTGAGAAAGGGTAGGGAAACAACTGCAAATAAGCCCACCGCGACCGTTCATCATCGCGATGGGCTTTCGTTTTTGTGGGTATGTCAACAAGGAACAGAGCCTCGACTGGACCAACCTGACCTTCAAACCTCGAATTCCAGGGCGCCGGAAGCCTTTCGCATCGCCTTCCTATCTTGCAGCGGCGGCAGGCCGAATAATCTTCGGTATTCCCGATTGAATTGCGAGGGGCTTTCATATCCGACGGTCAGCGCGGCCGTCGTGACGCCGATCGGACCGCTCAACATCAGGCGCCTCGCTTCCTGAAGACGAAGCTGCTTCTGATACTGCAGCGGCCCCATGGTCGTGATCGCCTTGAATTTATGATGCAGCCCGGAGGTGCTCATGCTGCAGGACTTGGCGAGTTCCTCGACGGCAAACGATCGCGCATAGTTTTCTTTGATCCATTGGATCGCCTTGCCGATTCCGTCCGCTCGTTGATCGAAGAGCGCCTTCTGGACAAACAAGTGTCCGTACTCGCCCGACAGCAAGTTGTATATCATTTCCTTCTTAAGCAACTCGGACAAAAACCGCGCGTCTTGCGGCTTATCGATGATCTTCAATAACCGGAAAAAGATGTCCAGCAGCTCGGCATCCGATCTCCCGATGAAAGCTCCGGCCCTCGGCCCTTTCCCTCTTGATTCCGTGGCGATGCCGGCCTCCATGACTACCGACGCGATGTCGTCCGTCGTCAAATCGATGCGCAGCCCTAAATACGGCGATTGTTCCTCGGCTCCGACGACTTGGGCGGAAGCCGGCATATCGATCAACGCTGCCAAATAATCGCCTGCGCCATAGCGATAGATTTCTTGGCCCAGGTAGAGCCTCTTCATCCCTTGTAGGATCAGACAAAATGACGGAGTCAGCACGCCCGGGCTTCGCGGCGTATCCCGACTATGTTTAATAATGGAGAGAAACGGCACCTTAGTCGGCGTCCGTCCATCCGTCAGGGGAATCCGATCCGTCATGGCTATAAGCTGATCCAGCGCTTGCTTATGAGTAGATTCACTCGTTCCAATCATCGCGCAGCCATCTCTCCTTCGTTCCGGCATTCTTTCCCTTCTCCGAACCTTATTATGAACGGAATTGTAGTTTTAGGCAATTTTCAGGCAGGAACGGTCTACTTCCCTCCGTGGATTCCATTCATAATAAAGTTCAGAAACAGCATCTTGATACAAAGGAAGGAACGTGAATATGCTTCATTCCAAACGGATCTTGCTAGCCATTATCATCGTCTGTCAGCTTATCGTCGTGCTTGACGCTTCGATCATGGTCACGGCCGTGCCTCAAATCGGCCGCGCCCTTCATATGACGACCACCGGCTTGACCTGGGTCCATAACAGCTACATTTTGGCCTTTGGCGGTTTCTTGCTGCTCGGCGCCCGGGCAGGGGATCTATGGGGACGAAGACGTATGCTTAGCGCTGGCATCGGACTGTTCTCGCTTACCTCGCTGCTGGCCGGTTTGGCGCCGACAGCCGAATTTCTGCTCGCCTCCCGCGCATGCCAAGGATTGGCCGCCGCATTGGCAACGCCGGCCGCGCTGGCCTTGCTGTCGGCGAACTTTGTAGAAACCAAGGAGCGTACGAGAGCGATCGCGATGTACAGCGCGGTTTCGGCCGCGGGCGGCAGTATCGGTCTCATGCTTGGCGGATTTTTCACCGATTTTATTTCATGGCGGCTCGGGATGTTTATCAATGTTCCCATTGGGATTGCGCTGCTGTACTTGGTTCGGCGTTTTATCAACGAGACCGATACGAGGAAGGGGCGGTTTGATCTTTGGGGTGCCATGACATCCGTATTGGGCATGACTTCGTTGGTCTATGGCTTCGTTCAAGCGGCGGAGGCTGGGTGGGACTCGCCTTCAACATGGATTCCGCTTGCAGCCGGCATGCTATCGTTAGCGGCCTTCGTTCTTCTGGAAGCTCGGGCGGCAGAGCCCATCGTCCCGCTTCGTCTGTTTGCGAGCCGCCGTCGGACCGGTGCTTACTTGGGGAGGTTCCTTATCGTATGCGGGAATTTCTCGCTCTTCTTCTTCGTCCCGCAATACTTGCAGAACGTTCTCGGGTTCAGCTCCTTCGAAGCCGGCCTGGCTTTCCTCCCGTTCACGGGCGCGCAGTTCGGGATGATGTACCTGATCCAGAGATTCGTGCACCGGTTCGGCATGCTTAAAGTATTGACCGCCGGTTTGCTGCTCGCTTCCCTCGGTACGCTCGGACTGAGCGGCATCATTCTCGCCCAGGCGCCGTTCTTCCCGTCCATGTTCATCCTGCTGGCGCTAATGGGCATTGGTTCCGGCATGGTGTTCCAGCCTCTCACCGCGCTGGGGCTCGCCGACGTGGACGCTCGCGACGCCGGAGCGGCTTCGGGTCTGATCAATGTCGCGCATCAAAGCGGCTCCTCGTTTGGTCTAGCCGTCCTTATCACCGTATTCGATGCCGCCGTCGGTTCGGG
Organism: Paenibacillus methanolicus; assembly: GCF_008124765.1. GTDB lineage: Bacteria > Bacillota > Bacilli > Paenibacillales > Paenibacillaceae > Paenibacillus_Z > Paenibacillus_Z methanolicus. Next base: position 369,462 of record NZ_VNHS01000003.1, read on the forward strand.
TCAGCCTTCAACGAGGCAGCTCGCCCATGCCCTATCGAGCTCCGTCTTGGGCTCCGTCGTCTTTATCATCGCCGCCCTTGCCGTAACGCTTCTCTGCTATCTGCCATCACGCCGGACCGTTCGCGCTCGCGAACGAGCGCTTACGGATTGTTGAACAGGACGGATATGCCCGCCAGTTCGCATAACGCAGGACAACGCCCGGCGCTTCCCCCGTCGATCCTTCGATTTCCTGTCTAGAATTAAGATTTCGCGATGCCTCCCCGGCAAACCTATTATAATGAAATGAGGAAGGACACGTTCCGAAAAGGGGGAGCTTCATGAAACTGTTGCTTGCGGAAGACGAGCAATTGATTCGCCAAGGGATTGTGATGAAGACCGACTGGCAGCCATACGGCATCAATGAAGTGATGCAGGCGGAGGATGGTCTGGATGCCGTTCGGATTGCCGAACGGTTCCGCCCGGACATCCTGCTCACCGATATTCGAATGCCGCGAATGGACGGCATTGAAGCGGCGCGCCGCATTCGCACGATCTGCCCCAAGGTGCGCATCATCTTCATGAGCGGTTATTCGGACAAAGAATATTTGAAAGCCGCCATTACGCTGCAAGCGGTTCATTATGTGGAGAAGCCGATCCATCCGATCGAACTAAGCGAAGCGATCCGCATCGCTTCCGATATGATTCGGAAAGAACGGCAGCTCGACATGGGCGAAGCAGAGAGCCTCCCGCTAATTAAACGGGAAATAGCGGCGCTGCTATGCGCTCCGGAATTTCAGGCGGGCAAGCTGGCGCGTTTGTTCCCCTTGACCGGACTTCCGCTGCCCGGCGGCTCCGACGGCTGCGCGTCCGCTATTCTCAAATGGCATCAGACGATCGAACAGCCCGCGGGCCTGCTGAAGATGCTCGAATCGGCTGCGCGAGCGGCGGAATTCCATGCTTTCGGCATGTTGAAAGACGACGTTCATATCGTGCTCCATTTGATCTCCCTTTCGGAAGGGGATGTTCGCTTGGAAGACCGGCTGGCGCGCTGGATCGATGCGATAACGCCTCGGTTGCCCCAAGGCCCGGGCTTCCACTTGGCCATCGGTCAGACCGTACAAGGTTTGGAGCAACTATATGCCTCCTATCTGTCCGCGGTGATCCAGCTTCAACACGGCTTTTACGAGCCGCCAAATACGGTCGTATGGCGAAAACAACGTCCTTTCGCTACCGATGCGTTCGTATTGGATGACGAGCGTTCCCGGGCATTCGCCCTCTTGCTTCAACAAGAAAGCCCCGATCAAGCCAGGCTCTGGCTGGCGGACCTGACGCGCACCCTTCGGAACTATCCGGACACGCAGGTTGCCTATACGAAGGGCATTTATTTGCAGCTCTATCAAACGGTTCAACTCGTCGGCAAAGAAAACGGCATTCCCGCATTCAAGCAGGAAACGGCGGTAGGCGTCTTTGCGTCTCGCTTGTATGCCTGCCAGACGTTAGGCGACTTGCATCGGATGCTAAGCGATGAACTCGACGCGCTATTCGATTACCTGGAGGCGCGCAAGGGCAACGCGATCATCCGGCACGTCACGCAATACATCGAGCGAAATTATCGGAATCGCCAGCTGTCGCTTACCGAGATCAGCGAGTATGTCGGCGTGACGATCCCCCATTTGTGCTTCGTGTTCAAGGAAGGGACCGGCATGACGATCAAACATTACCTTTCGGAATACCGGATTGACCGGGCGAAAGAGCTGCTGGCCAACAAAGACCTCAAGCTGTTCGATATCGCTTTGCAAGTCGGATATGGCGATGGGGAATATTTCAGCAAAATATTCAAAAAAGTAACCGGGTTGCAGCCTTCGGAGTTCAGGAAGCGGGTTGCCGATGTTTAAGGCCGTCAATCGTCTTCTGCTTAAACTGAGATTGAAGCAAAAGCTGCTGTTGTCGTTCTTGCTGCTCATCCTCTTCCCAATTCTCTATCTTCAATTTTACGCATCCGGCAAAGTGGCCGGCATTATCCAGGAGATGGTCAGCTTCTCGCTGAATCAAAGCTTTAACCAGACGCATTCCTTCCTCGCTTACAAACTGACGCGGGTGACCGACATTTCGGATCTTATCGCATTGGATGAGGTTCAGATCACCCGTATCTTGACTCGAAATACGGACGAATACACGCTGTATGAACAGTTAGAGGACGGGAACAGGCTGATTCAGTTCCTCGATTCTTATCAAGACGGCACGGATATAAGCACGGTGCGGCTTTATATGCCCCAAGGTTACCTGTTCGCCGATGAAGGCCGGAACACGTCCCGATTGGAAGAAATCTCGCGCACGCCATGGTACGAGAAACTCGACGCGACAAAGGTGAAGCTCATGTGGTTCTCTTCGCGCGATTATCCGGCCGAAACCGTCGACGGCGTTCCGGTCATATCGCTTGTCCGTCTCATCCGTCATCCCGACCGCTATAATGACGCGATCGGCCTTCTTCGCATCGACATCGAGGAACGAAATCTGAAAGAAATCGTATCGCGCGCGAATACCGTGAAAAATAGTCTGACGTACGTGCAGAGCGGAGACGGCCTCGTTCTCCTTGCATCGGACGACGACCTTATGCGGCAATACCTGCCGGCCGGGAGGACGGCGCCGAATTTGTTCCGGCAGGCGAACGGCAGCAATACGCAAATCGTCAACGGGAGAAAACTTGAATTCCTCCAACTGCCGATCCCGCAAACCGACCTGACGATGATTACCGTTATCCCCCATCAGGAGATCGTGTCCAGAAGCGAACGTCTTCAGCAAGAGCTCCTCGTCGGTTTGCTAGCCGTCGGCTTGCTGGCCTTTGGGTTGGCCCACGTGATCTCCCTCCATATGACAAGGCGGATTACGCATTTGAGCCGAAGAATGAAAGCCGTGGAGGCCGGATCGCTTGAACCGATCGCGAGGCCGTCGGGGGATGACGAAGTCGGAGAGCTCATCCAGAGTTACAACTATATGACGCGGCAATTGGCGCTGCTCAAAGATTACGAAGTGAGAGCCGTTCGATCGGAATTGAAAGCCCTGCAATCCCAAATCAATCCCCACTTCTTGTACAACACCCTGGATCAGATCAATTGGATGGCTCAATTCGGGATGAACGGCCACATTCCTTCCCTCGTCCATTCGCTGGCCGGCTATTACAAGCTTGCCTTAAGCAACGGACAGGATATTATCACGATCGGGCAAGAACTGAAGCTGGTCGAGTTTTATGTTTCCATTCAAAATATCCGCTTCCAACAAAAAATCGAGTTTAATGTGCAAGTCGACGACGACGTTCTCGAGGGACTCATTCCAAAGCTATCCCTGCAGCCTATCGTCGAGAATGCCATTCTGCACGGCATATTGAAGACGGAGAATCGGGAGGGAATCATTACGATCGCCTGCGAACGACAGGAGGACCGTCTCGTGCTGTCCGTCGCGGATGACGGGGTGGGAATGGACGAGTCGCAGCTACAAGCACTGCGATCCGGTGGCAGGACGATCAATCCTAGCGGCGGCGGCTACGGAATCCGCAACGTTCAGGAGCGCATCAAACTGTTTTACGGAGAAGCGTTCGGACTCAAATTCTACAGTTCGCCCGGAGACGGATTGATCGTGGAAGCGCATATTGCGTATATAGAGGATTCGGACGCCTTATGATGCGAAACCATGTTAAAAGCCCGCTCCTCCGTTTGCATGAAGCCAAACGCGGCGAGCGAGCTTTGTTAACCGGGACCATGCAGACGAACGACCGATAAGGCCAGAATCGCCGCTCCAGTCTCCAAGGCATCCGATTGGAAACGCATCTGGGGATGATGCAGACCGGGGTGCAAACCGCAGCCAAGTCCGATCATGGTGGCGCGCAGCTCCGGCAAGCGTAACGGATAGAAGTGAAAATCTTCCCCGCCGGGCGTCACGGGAGGCCGGGCCAGTCCGGCATCGCCAAGGAGCTCGGTAATGACGCCGCCAACTAAAGCTTCAAGATAGGGGTTGGGACGCGCGGCAACCATGCGGTTCTTCGATTGCAGCTCCACCGCGCTGCCGTAAGCCTTGCCGACGGCATGAACGGCAGCCGATAATTTAGGGAGCAGCGCATCCATCGCTTCATTCGTCTGCGCCCGTACATCGATCGTGAACGCCCCGTAATCAGGGATAATGTTGCTGCTTTCGTTGGGAACATGCAGCTTCGTCACTTTGCAGGAAGCCTGGCCGGTCGATTCGCCCGAAGAGACGGCCTTCACCGCCTGTACGATGTCAGCCAACATCTCGATGGCATTCAACCCGTCCTTCGGCCGGGCGGCATGAGCTTGTCGTCCCGTCACGATCCCTTCCAATACGGCGCATGCCCCATGATAGATGGCGCCGGAGGCTTGGCCGTAAACAAGCTCCTGGTCCGGACGCAGATGGATGCCGAGTACATAGTCCACGTCATTCAAGCAGCCCGCTTCGAGCAGCTTGAGCGCCCCTTCCCCCGTTTCCTCCGCGGGCTGGAACAGGATTCGCAGCTCTCCGGCAGGCTGGAACCCGATTGCCCGCAATGCTTGAAGCGCATACAATACCATTGTCATATGGGCATCATGACCGCAGGAATGATTCGCTCTGAGCGCCCCGTCCACTTGTTGCCATAGCGCATCGATATCCGTACGAAGGGCGATGACCGTGCCATTCTCTCGCGCATCATAGGCGGATTTCATACTTCCATGCCAATGAGCGACAAGCCCCGTATGAGTAGGAAAGCGCTCGTACTCGATCCCGATCTCGTCCAATACCTGCTGCAAATACGCCGTCGTCTTGTATTCCTGCCAGCTTACTTCCGCTAACGCGTGCAATTCCGCATAGGTCCTCTTCAGCTCATGCCGATGCGCGCGCAGCCATGCCACGATCGCGTCTTTCATCCTTCCCATTCAAGCACGTAGTCTTGAACCTCCGGAATCGATCGATGGCAAGATACGACGCGATAACCATTGGCGAAACAATCCGTCGCGAGCTCGCGGAATCGCCGCTGCCATGCCCGGAATATCTCAGGCTGCAGCCGCTTGAGCTTGGCTGCATTCCGGGGCACGGGAAGCCTGAGCCCATGAGGCTTGCTTACTAGAGTCGGTAACGCCGAATCCCGCATGTCGGTCACCGACTCTCCCGCGTATGCTACGGACAACAAACTCGGATAGTTGGCCGCGTCGTCCGTTTTTTTCGTCTGTCCGCTAATTGCGCGAACGACGCGATCCGAAGACAATACCCACTCCATAAGGAAGCGATCCGTGGGACTGCCTGCGGCATCGAGTCCATAAAACTCGGGGATATAGGCGGACACGGTCCCGCCAAGCTTGCATACGTTCAGGTAACCGTTTCGCGATTCGAAAGGATCGAACGTCCATACGATTTTGCCGTACCCGGCCTGCATCGCCCATCGTCGCTGCTCCAGCTTCAACCGCATCCCGACCCCCCGGTCGCGATAATCGGGGTGGATTCCCATCATATGCGAACCTACGTAAGGCTCCTTGCCGTCATAACCAACGAATCCGTAACAGAAACCGACGATCGCCTCTTCGCAAAATGCCCCGATGACCGATCCTCCGTGAAGAATCGCCGCGCGCATCTGCTGCATGGAGGTGACCGGATCAGGTCCCCACACCATATGTTGCAGACCGACGATCTCGCGAAGCTCGCCGACGTCTGTCACGACATCATACCGAATGTTTTCGTCCGCCTTTACGGAAGTCATCTTGTTCCCCTCCTCTTCCCGGCTCCTCTCATGAAGGCTCAAGGTGACCGGGCTTGCCGCGATCGGCTCTGCATCGGCTCCAATAATCATCCAACAGCTCCAAGTCGAATTCGTCGACGATATCCCAGATCGTGAACGCCTCGGATTCGCTCGAGATCAGGAACGCGTTCAGCCGGGTCGGATCGCTGATCAGAACATCGGCGCCGTATTTCCGTTTCGCCTTCTCAAGCTTCTCCCAGTTGTAATCATAATGAACGACCACGCTATCCAAATTGATCGTTCGGGTCACGTAGGGATAGAAAAGCGTGCTCTCGCCTACGACTTCGCCGACGGGGGTCACGATCGAGGAATATTCGGGTCGCCAGATCGCGCTCGCGAAATGAGCCCGGCACGCGTACGCCCAATAAGCTTGCATCAACCCTCCGTGGTATGCGGAAGAGAATACGATCAAATCCGGTTTTTGCTTCGCATAGTGTTCCAACAATTCATTGAAATTGATATCGAAGCAAATGATGAACGCGACTCGGCCGAAGTCGGTCTGAACGACGTTCGCTCCATTCCCGTATAACGTGTCGGACGTCGATTTCTGGCGAATCGTAATATAATTCTTGTTATACGCGCCGCAGACGTCACCGGCGCGATCCAGTAACTGCGTCGCATTGCGGAAGCTGCCGTCCGGCATCTCGACGTTGGCGGAATACGCGATATAACAGCTGTGGTCTCTGGCAACCCCGGCGAAGAAGTCGCGGATCCGGTTCCCCCGATGGCGATAGTATGCGTACAGCCATTCCGTGCTCATGCCCCGAAAGGCGGGATCATCGCAGCATTCCGGCAATACGACGAGATCGGGCCGATCCGGCAGCACATGGAGCAGATGCTCTTCCCATTTGCGTATCATTTGTTCCACGACCGCTTCGAATCCCTGTCCGCCATCTACCTCTTTCAGCGGTGGCGCCAGACAGCTTATTTTCACATACTTGGACATGCGACCACTCCTCCGCGCTTAGGTGATCCCCTGCAGCTTCCTTACGGTCAATCGCTCTATCGTCTGCTCGCATACTTCATGACCGATGCCGGCATGCGTCGGAACCGCCAATACGCCCGGGCGCACCATCTGAATGCCCGGTATAACGATGTCCTGCTCCCAATAACGGTCGGAGGCGGATACGTCGCCGGGGATCGAGAAATTGGACAAGGAGGACAAAGCGACGTTATGGAGCCGGCCGATCCCGAGTTCCAGCATGCCCCCGCACCAGACCGGTATCCCCCGCTGCAGGCAAAGATCGTGAATTTGCTTCGCGTTCGCCAGGCCGCCAACCCGGCCGATCTTGATATTCATGATCCGGCAGCTCCCAAGGTCGATAGCATGGCGAGCATCGGCCAAAGTATGGATACTCTCATCCAGACAAACGGGCGTGCGCATCTCTAGCTGCAAGGCGGCATGTTCGATGATGTCATCATGCGCAAGCGGCTGCTCGATCATCAATAAATTATAGTGGTCCAGCTCCTTCAGGATCGGGATATCCCGAAGCGTGTAGGCGGAATTCGCATCGACCATCAATGGCAGCTCGTCGCCGAATCGCTTGCGAATCGCCTCGACCACTTGGATATCGAAGCCCGGTTTAATCTTCACCTTCATTCGTTTATAGCCTTGTTCCGCGAATCGTTCGACGTTCCGAACGACCAGATCGACCGTAGGTTCGATCCCGATGCTTACCCCAACCTCGATCTCTTGTTTGCCGCCGCCTAGCGCATGCGCCAACGAAAGGCCGCTCCGTTTCGCATAGAGATCCCACACGGCCGTCTCGATCGCGGATATCGCCATATGGTTGCGGCGAATGGGAGCGAATAATACCGCAACCTCCTCGGGACTCGTCACTTCCTTGCCGACTAAAGCGGGGACGAGAAAATGCTCCAGCATATACCAGATCGTGTCCGTCGTCTCCTCGTTGTAGTACGGATGCGAGAACGCCACGCTTTCGCCATAGCCTGCGATCCCGTCGCTATAGACGCTGACGATCACGCAATCCTTCCTCGACATTCGCCCGAAGCTTGTCTCGAAGGGAGCTTTCAAGGGCACTCGAACCTGTCTTAACGTAATGCGATCGATTTTCATCTGCGAATCGTTCCTTTCCAACTTACTCCGCTCTCTAGTAATCATTGTATCGGAAGGGCTCGTGTTTGGGTCCCCGGCAATCTTTCGATTACATGTTCGGAATTAAGATAAAAGCCGTACCAAGGCAACAAACCCCGGTACGGCTAATTTCGATTCGGCAACGCCTACTGCTTCACAAAGAACTTCAACTCGGATAGCGATACCCATTCCGGTAAGGCAATCGCATCGGTCGATCCGAACACGGCCACCCGAAAGTATCGGAATTGCGGCGACGGGAAGTTATAGGGGATAAAGTCGCTCGTGTCGCCTAAGGTATCGCCTCCGTACATATGCGTCCAATTGACGCCGTCGTCCGAGACGGAGAACATGAGCCGGCTCGATCTCGTATGACCGTTATAAACCGCCGCGTCCAATCGCTCAAGTTGAATCGTCTCCCCGAAATCGAAGATGATCTGGGCTCCGATCTCGCCTGCCCAGCGCGACGCGCTGCCTTTGTCGTTATCGAACAATTTCGGAACGTTCTCCGAGCCATACGTTGCCGTAAAGCTGTCGTAAGCGACTTCTTTCAATTCCGTGATCGGAATCGGCGTAACGGGCGTCAGCGGCGTTCGCTCGAATTGCAGTTGCTTGACCGGAGGCAAGGTGAAAATCTCGGCGATCAGATTATCGGCATCCCAGGCAACCTCGATGTTCATGCCTTCCCGCAGGAAAGTTAGCGGAATCAACATCTGTTCCTGGCTGCCCGTTGCCGGAGCGTCCATGGCGCTGCTCTCGCCGTTAACCTTCGCCACCTCGCTTCCTTCCGCGAACGCGACGGACATGCTTCCTTTGGTCGCCGTCGCCGTCCCGGCCTCGGCATCCCAGACGACTTCCATGCCCATTGCTTCCAGCGTCTCTTGCATCGGCACCATCGGAATGCCATTAATCAGCCGAGGGGGAACTTCAAGATCCAGCCCTTTCGCGTCGATCCGGACGCGAATCTTTCTTTCGACCGGTTCGGATTGAACCTTGTCGGCGAGCGGAAGCGCGCTGGCATCTGCTTTCCGCAGCACGTAGGTGCCCGGCGTGCCTTCGAAGTAAATCGTGTTGCCTTCTTGAACGGCTTGATACTTTACGGATGCGCTCTCGCCTTCCTTCGCGGCCGTCCAATAGCCGCCGGCAAGGTCGGCGACCAACACCTTGTACGTTTGATTCGCCTCACCCGAGAACGTAATCGTCGCTTCATCGTCAGTCAGGCCGAAGTCTTTGGCGAAAAGGACGACGCGGTCATGAATCCTGGCCCCCGCATAATCGTCCGTCTCGGAATACGCAACCTCTTGCGGCGCGGGGCCGTCCACGGCGTCCATGACCTGCATGACGTTCAGGAACCTGGTTTGCTTGGCCGGCGCTTCATTGGAGAGCTCGATTCTCCATTTACCCGCGTCCAGACTGGAGATGTTCGTTGAATTGGTAGGCAGAATCCCCTTATTCACGCCATCCACCTCGAACTCGCGTCCCGTGCCGCCGATTTTCTCGACCAGCAGATCGTCGCTCTTCGGCAGCAGCGTATCGGTGACCAGCTTGCCGTCATAGCCCCGCTCCGTCACGACGCTGGTGTACCGGCTGCCGTCCACCGCCGGCTCGTTAACGGAATGCAGCAGCCATCTTTTCTCGGCGCTTGCGTTCGGCGTGTCGATATTGTCGTACACGATCATCGCGGCCGGGTGCTCCTCATTCTTGAAATTCAGGAATGCCATGCTTCTCGTATACTGTTCGGTTCTGGACTTCCCGTAGGCTTGACTGAGTTCGCCTTTGATGTAGGAATAGTCGGGATGCATCTCGTCGTCGCCGATCGAATGGGAAATCATCGTCCCTCTTTGGTAATTAGGATCGGTATTCCACTGCTCGACCGTTCTTGGAATTTGCGTCTCATAGAGCTGATTGGACGGGGAGTAATGTCCCTTCTCGGAAGCAGTCGGATCGTTAATTTCCACCACGTTATGCGCAACGGATTGCTTATGATAGTGCAAGTCGTGCGTCGAACCGTATTCGATCGCTTTGCCGGTTACGGGATCTTTGCCCTGATAGATTCCGGAGTCGATCGCCAGATAGCCTTTGTAATACATCGAGAATGCGCCGGCGTCGAAGTGCTGGTGGTTCGTCTGGAGTCGCTCGCCGATATTCATGACCGCCACGACCGCCCGGGAATCCGGTCCTTCATCCCAGCCCGTCCTGGCCACGATGGATCCGTACGGCGCGGGGAAGTATCGGGACAGCGGCGTATCGTATACGGACTGCGTCGGCGCGTCCGGATTAAAGAACAGGAGATAATACAACTCGTCTTGGAACGTATCCTGCTTCAAAAACTCGTTCTGCGCTCTCGGATTGCCGTAAATGCTGCCGGCGATCATATTCGTCACGTTGCCATGTACGAATCGTTTCCATGGCGATTGATAATCCGTGTTGAAGTCATCGCCCTCCGTCATGATGTAACCGTCCGGTCTTCGGGTGAAAACCTGACGGTCGAGCGCCAATCCGACTTTGTCCGAGAGCGGCTCGACGCCGATCGCCTTCCACAGCTGGTTGCCCATCATGATATATTTCAGCCGGTTGTCCCCGTAAGCAGGGCCTTCGAACGGCATCTCGGCGTCGAGCATGACATTGAATCCGGGCATGCCCTTATTCAAGATAAAGTCCGCGATGTCGTTGTAGTACTCGGGATTCGTATCGTACAGCGCGATCCCCATGGCAAGCTTGAACTGATGATGCACGTCGCCGTTGACATGCCCGGCAAGAATAAATTTGTCTTGATCCCTTATCGGGTATGGATACTCCAGGGCGGTCTTGACCCAAACTTCCAGCTTGCCCCGGATGGCCTCCCTCTGCGCGTCGGTCATGAGATCATAACACCAGTCATAGACAAGGGATTCCAAGAAGATCAGGTTGCCGATCTCCCGGCCGACGTTGAATACCGTGGTGGAATTCGTCCGGTCTTCGTTCCATTGCGCCGAATTCGCCATATTGACGGCAAGATCGACCGCTTTCCGTCCTGCTTCCCGATCTCCGTTGATCAGATAAAGAACCGCGTGGGCTTTCATGACATCGACCGTTCTCGGATCGATATTGGTGTAGGCGGCGCCTGACCGGGGAGGGAAGTTGCCTGTGACGCTGCGCTGCGTCTTCGTGTTGATCCGCTCCCATACTTCGTCGAAAGCCTCATGGTTCAATCGTTCTCTCAGCGCCGGCAGCGTATCTTTGTTCACCAGCACGCGCGGACGATCCAGCGGCGGCAGCGGTATCGGATCGTACTGGTCGGATTGTTTGGGCGCGATGACGCCTGTCGTTCGTTCCTGGAACAGAACGGTCGGATTAGCCGCGATATCGCTGACCTTCTCGGTTATCTTTCCTTCGTAAGTCATCGCGAACGTATAGGAGCCGGGCAGCAGCTCCTTGCTCGCCTGGCCGCCGGCGGTGGTGCCGAATGTCCGCCACCCATCCGCGTAATAGGACGCGGCGCCGCCGTCCAGCGGCTGATTCTGGCTGTTCTTCAGCTGCACGACGGCGTTGACCGTCCGGAATTCCACGACCGGATCGTTGCCGGTATGCTGCTCCTTGTTGGCCCGAGTACCTTCATAGGTCACGTTGAAGGTATAGGGGCCGGGCAGCAGTTCCTTGCTCGCTTCGCCGCCGGTTAGGCTGCCGAAAGTCTTCCAGCCTGTCGCATAATAGGAGACCTCCCCGCCGTCTAAAGGGTTCTCCTGACTATCCTTCAGCCGAATTTTCACGTTCGCCGTCTGAAACGCGACGACCGGATCATGGCCGATATGCTGCTCCTTACTCAGTCTCGTTCCTTCATAAGTCATGTTGAACGTATAGGAGCCGGGCAGCAGCTCTTTGCTCACCTCGCCTCCGGTCACGTTCCCGAAAGTCTTCCAGCCTGAAGCGTAGTACGAGACCTCTCCGCCTTCCAGCGGGTTCCCCTGACTATCCTTCAGCTGCGCCTTCACGTTCACCGTCTGAAAGACGACCGCCGGATTGTTGCCGGTGTGCTGCTCCTTGCTCATTCTCGTTCCCTCGTAAGCGGCATGAAACGTGTACGTCTTATCCGGCAGAGACTTGCTGGCGATTCCCGCCGCATCGGTCGTGCCGAAGTTCTTCCAGCCCGCGTCGTAATAATCGACGGTTGCGCCGGCGAGCGGATTTCCGTTGCTGTCGATCAATTGCACGCGAACGTCGCTGTCCGCCAACGCTCGTTGCGGCGCGACACCGAGAACGAATCCTCCCATCATGGCAAAACATAACAGCATGGACATCCATTTTCTGCTTAACCCTGTACTTATACCGGTCATTTGGTTCACCCTTTCTCATTAGCCAAGATATTGGTGCGTCTCTTCAAGGATCATTCTAATGGAAACGCTCTCATTTTGGACCCTGGCAATCTTTCGATTTCATGTCCGGAATTACGCCAGCGTTCATTTTCGCCATGAATAACAAAAAATCGGGATACCGCGGCTTCCGCGATACCCCGATCGGATTATGGATTGTTTTGCACGTACGCGTCGATTTGTTTCTGCATTTCGGCCTGAACTTTATCGATGCCCGCCTGCTTCAACTTCTCTAGCGCCACGGGAATCCCCTCCTCCGGTTTCACCAGACCGTGGTAAATCGGCAGCAGATAGGTATTCTGAACATTCGCGAGCGCGGCCAGTTCGTTCTTGATGTTCGTATCGTCGAGCACGAACGTCGCCAGCTTGATATCCACGATAGTGTCTGCCTTCCATTTGGCATAGTAGGACTGAATCATTTCGCCGGCCGGCCCTTCGAGCTGCCGGTACAGTTCGGGCGTTCTCCAGCCCCACGGGCAAGCGCCGTCCGGCGGATATCCGGTCGAGCCCGGCAGACTCCTGTACTTGTCGTCGCCGACGGGCTCCCAATGTTTGCCCTGGATGCCGTAGGTCGTAAGATCGAACAGCTCTTTGTCGTACCGCAGAAGATCCAGCGCCATTAAGGCAAGCTCGGGATGTTTGGAGGTGGCGTGGATGCCGATTCCGTTGCCGATTAGAGGAAACCGGTAACGCTTGGCATCCGGCGCGAGATCGACGATCTCCGGCTTCCACTCGGGATGGGCCAGCATGATCGCGTCCATCGCGCCCGTCATCGTCAAGAGGTTGCCGGAATGGGCCGCGGTTTGACCTTCTTTGAACGCCGCGAGCCAATCCGTCTTGGCCACGATGGCATCCTTCGGCCAAATGCCTTGCCGTGCCATGTCATAGAGCAAATTCAATTTCTCGATGTACTGCGGATCTTCCAAGTAGTTGGAGAGCTTCGGATGCTCGCTCCGCATGTCGTAGACGAGCGGCACGCCGCCATGCACGAAGAGACGTTCCAGATCCGTGAACAGGATCGGCAGCGCGAGGCCGTTCAAATTGGTGCTCGGTCCGCCGAATGCGGTCATGCCCTTCTCGTTCTTGGCGACCGTCGAGAGGTAGTTCACGAAATCGGCTTGCGACTTCACTTCCGGCAGGTTGTATTTCTCCCTCAAATCGCCGCGAACGATCGCCATGTTATAGCCCGAGTCAAAATGATCGTGCGGGACCATGTACAGTTTGCCGTCCACTCTCGCCTGCTCCCAACCAAGCGGGTCCTGCTTCGCCCACGTCGTGGGCGCATACGTCTTGATCAGGTCTTCCGTCAATTCAAGGAAGCCGTCCTTGCGGGCCGTCGGCTGGTAGAATGCCCAGCTGCCGGTGAAGATCAAGTCGAAGTCTTCGTTGGCCGCGAACAGGAGCGGGTATTTCTGGTTAAACTCGTTCCAATCGAGGAAGCGGAGCTCAATCGTGGCGTTGATCTTCTCCTTCAGAATCTTGTTCACTTCCGCATACACTTCGTCCGTATCCGACGGTTTCGGGCCCAGCAGCACCATCTTGAGCGTCACCGGCTCGGACGTATCGATCGTCCCCGGCGGCCCGCCGGCGTATGGTTCCGACATGCCCGAATCCGAGGGCGCAACGATTGCTGAACGGTTGCCGTTGTCGCTGCACGCGCTCGCCAGAAGGCTAAGCATGAGGAGCAGCATGACGCTGAGCCAAGCTGCGTTATTGAGCTTGATCCTACCCTTCATCGTCCTTCCTCCTGCGGATAATGGTGAAAAGGCTGCATTCATCTACCATTATTATAATAGAAACGTTGTCCGTTTGGGCGCTAATCACCCAAGGCGAAACGGCTATCTCCGTCTTTTGGGGCGAGACGCGTTACGTTCCGGAGAAATACAAGGTGATTATAGCCGTGCAACATATAAATTCTTGTATTTGAACGAAAGACGGGATGCCGCGACTTCTTGGATAAGAGCCGAGGCACCCCGCATGTGGTTTAACCGTGCTCATTCGCCTTGCGTCTTACGGATTGCTCTGGACGAACGCGTCGATCTGCTTCTGCATCTCGGCCTGAACCTTGTCGATGCCCGCCTGCTTCAGCTTCTCTTGTACCTCGGGGATGCCGTCTTCCGGCTTCACGAGGCCATGATAAATCGGCAGCAAATACGTCTTCTGCACGTTGGCAAGCGCGGCTAGCTCGTTCTTGATGTTCGCGTCATCGAGCACGAACGTCGCCAGCTTCAGGTCGACGATATTATTCTTTTTCCATTTGTCGTACGTGGAGGCGAGGAGATCGCCCGCGGCTCCTTCAAGCTGACGGTACATCCCTTGCGTTCTCCAGCCCCACGGACAAGCGCCGTCCGGCGGATATCCGGTCGAACCCGGCAGGCTTCGGTACTTGCCGTCGCCGACGGGCTCCCAATGTTTGCCCTTGATCCCATAGGTCGTGAGATCGAACAGTTCCTTGTCATGGCGAAGAAGATCAAGCGCCATCAATGCCCGCTCGGGATGCTTGGAGGTGGCGTGAATGCCGATTCCGTTGCTGTGAAAGGGCGCGCGAATGCGTTTGGCGTCCGGCACGAGATCGATCACTTCGGGCTTCCACTCCGGATGGGCCAGCGTAATGGCTTCCATCGTGGCGGCCAACGTCAATAGGTTGCCGTGATGGGCCGCGGTTTTGCCTTCTTTGAACGCCGCCGCCCAGTCCGTTTTGGACACGATGGCATCCTTCGGCCATATGCCTTGCTGGGCCATATCATAGAGCGTATTCAATTTCTCGATATATTTCGAATCGTCCAAGTAGTTATAGAGCTTCGGGTGTTCGCTCTTCATATCATAGACTAGCGGAGCGCTGCCATGGACGAAGACGCGTTCCAGATCGTTGAACATGATCGGCAAGGCAACGCCGTTCAAACTCGTGCTCGGCCCTCCGAAAGCGGTCATGCCTTTCTCGTTCTTGGCGACCGTGGACAGGAATTTCACGAAGTCGGCTTGCGATTTCACTTCCGGCAGGTTGTATTTCTCCCTCAAGTCGCCGCGTAGGATCACCATGCCATGGCCGGATTCGAAATAATCCGACGGCACCATATAGATCTTGCCGTCTACTTTCGCTTGTTCCCAGCCAAGCGGATCCTGCTGCGCCCAAGTTGCGGGCGCATACGTCTTGAGCATGTCTTCCGTCAATTCCAGAAAGCCGTCCTTGCGCGCCGTCGGCTGATAGAACGCCCAGCTGCTGGCAAAAATCAGGTCGAAATCTTCATTGGCCGCGAACAGAAGCGGATACTTCTGGTTGTATTCGTTCCAGTCGAGGTAGCGGAGCTCGATCGTGGCGTTGATCTTCTCCTTCAGAATCTTGTTCACTTCCGCGTACACGTCGTCCGTGTCCGTCGGTTTCGAGCCGAGCAGGACCATCTTGAGCGTGACCGGCTCGGACGTATCGATGCCCTCCGGCGATGCGTTGGCGGAAGGCTCCGTCGTTTCCGCGGCTGGCGGCGATGCGCTCTCTTCCTGATTGCCGTTGCCGCTATTGCCGCTGCACGCGCTGACGAGCATGCTGATCAGGAGGAGCAGCATGACGCCGAGCCAAGCCTTTTTCTTCAATCTCGTTCTGTCCTTCATCCTCTTTCCCCCTACGAATCATAATGAGATGCAAGGTGAAACGGCTATCGCCGTCTTTGATGGCGTAGCGCGTTACATTCCGGTGAAATAGAGGATAATTTATAAGCGTGAAACTTATAAATTCCTATATTTCGATGATAAACCGGGGTTTGCCGGCATTATCCTTTGACGGCCCCGATCGTAAGACCTTTGACGAAATAGCGTTGAATGAACGGATACAAGAAGATGATCGGGCCCGTGACGACCATGGTCAGCGCCATCTTCAGCCCTTCGCCGGGCAAATCCGGAACCTTGTTCCCGCTTTTCTCCGCGACGATCTTGAGCGCGTCCACGTTGCCGATGATTTTATACAGGTAGTATTGAAGCGGGTAAAGCTTCTGGTCGCTAATGAACAGCAGCGAATAATACCAGTCGTTCCAATAGGCCAGCGCCACGAACAAACCGATCGTCGCAAGCGCGGGCTTGCACAAGGGCAAAATCAGTCGAATGAAGATCGTGAAATCGCCGGCGCCGTCGATCTTGGCCGATTCCGTGATCGCGGCGGGAATGCTTCGCATGAAGCTCTTCATAACGAGAATGTAGAACACGTTGATCATCGGAAGCAGCAGCAGCACCCAGAACGTATTGTTCAGCTTCAAATAGTTGACGACAAGAATGTACAAGGGCACGAGCCCCCCGCTGAACAACGTCGTGAAGTAGAAGATGAACGAGAAGATATTCCGCCACTTGAAATCCGTTCGTTGAATGACGTAACCGCTCATCGAGATGAAAAACAGGGATAAACTCGTGCCGATCGCCGTTAAGGAAACGGTCAGGCCATAAGCGCGAATGATATCTTCCGGATACTCGAATATGAACCGATACGCGTCCAGCGAGAACTGCTTCGGAATCAGCTTGAAGCCTTCCAGAACGATCTCGCTTTCTTTCGTGAAAGAACCGCCGAGGATAAGCAGGAACGGCAAGACGCATATGACGGCGACAAGCGTTACCCAGCTGTATGACACCACGGCTAGAACCAACTGATCCATCCGGATCTTTTTGTTGTTCGCGTTCATCAGGCTGCAAACTCCTTTCCCGATTAGAATAAAGCCGAGTCTTTGTCCGTTCTGCGGACGATCCCGTTCACGAGCAGGATGGTGACGAAGCACAGGACCGATTGATAGAAATCGATCGCCGCCGACATGCCGATTTCATTGTTCTCCACCAGCGAGCGATAGACGAACGTATCGATGACGTCGGTGGCGGAGAACAGCAATCCGTTGCCGCCGACCATATTGAAGAAGAGGCCGAAATCGCCGCGGAAAATCTGGCCGACGGCCAGAAGCGTCAAGATCATCATCGTTGGTTTCAAACACGGAATCGTGATATACCAAATCCGCTGGAACGCATTCGCCCCGTCGGTCTCTGCCGCTTCGAACATCTCCTGGTCGATGCTCATGATGGCCGCCAGATAGAAGACGGCGCCGTAACCGACCGCTTTCCAGGCGTTGAAGAAGACCAACAGGAATGGCCACACGCCCGGCGTGCTGTAGAAATTGACGGGGTCTATGCCAGCCGCGCCGAAGAGCGTATTCACGGTGCCGTGCTCGTAGTTCAGCAGATTGTAAGCGATCGTACCGACCACGACCCAGGAGATGAAGAACGGCAAGAACATCAGCGATTGGCTGATCTTCTTAAACCATCGGCTCCGGATCTCCGACAGCATGACGGCGATTCCGACTTGCAGCACCAGGTTGATGACGATAAAAGCGGCGTTGTAGAGAACCGTGTTGCGCGTAACCCTCCAAACATCGCCGGAGATGAAGAAAAACCGGAAATTGTCGATTCCTGCCCAATCGCTCCCCAGAATGCCTTTGGCGTACGTGTATTCCTTAAAGGCCAGAACCAGCCCGAGCATCGGCGTATATTGGAATAGCAGCACGAACAGCAAAGCCGGCAAGAGCATGAGCAGCAAAGTTTTGTATCGGTGCAAATCGCGTAAAAACGGTGTTTTCATTCTACTTTCCCTCCTCCTTCTCGATCTCGCCGCCCTATATCCGTCATTATAATGGAACCGTTATCAATTGGGTCCCCGCCAATCTTTCGACTTCATGTCCGGAATTAAGATGCGAGGGAAAGCGGATCGTGCCCGGGAAACAACGGCAAATATGCCCGCCGCGATCTTACGTCGTCGCGACGGGCTTCCGTTGTCTTCATGTTTCTACCGTTCAACCAGCTTGCGCTGCCGATGTCCGAACAAACCGGCCAACGCGGCGGCAATCGCCATAAAGATCGCGCTGGAGGCCACGCCTGATTGCAGGCCGTACCGTTCGACCACCAAGCCGCCAACGAGCGGACCGAGCATTTGTCCAGCGGCAAACACGGCGGTGGCTAGACTAAGACATGCCGCATACGCGCGAGGAGGGACATGGCGCCGAAGCAGCGCGGTCGTCATCAGCGGCGGGGTAATAAAGGAGACTAGTCCAATCAAGGCGGCTCCGAGCACCGTGAGGAACATATTGTTGGTTGTTACCCCGCATACGCCGATCGTCCCTAAGGTTAAACCCGATGCAAGCGTATACCCGCTCGGCCATCGGTCGATGGCTTTGCCTCCGATCCATCCGTTAAACAACCCCGCAAATCCGATTCCGGACCAGATCAACCCGGCATAGAGGGACGGAATGCCTTTGCTCACCAGATAGGGAATCAAATACGTGAAATAGATGATGTATCCCGAGCCGAAGAAGAAATAGGAAGAGACAAGGAACAAGAGCTTCTTCGGGCTCCACAGGAGACGATGCACGGGTTCGCTTTCATTGTCGCTCGGCTTCGATTCAATCCGCGAGGGTATGATTTCGTCTCCCTTTGTTCTGGTGACGAACGCGAACCCGAACGCGGCCAATACACCGAATACGCCCATGATCACCCAAGCATACCGCCACCCCTGCAAGTGTGAAGGATCGATGGTCAAGGGAGCGAACAGTCCCGTCGCGAGAATGCCCGCGGATCCGCCCAGCCAGATAAGACCCGACGCCGCACCTCGCTCCGCCGGTCGAACGGCATCCAATGCAATGGACAGAACCAACACGGTCGCGAAGGCCGATAACCATCCGATCGCGAATCGCCACAGCCCAAGTTGGATGACATGATCGCTTGCCGCCGAGCCGATCAACGTCAATCCGAGCAAAAGGCACGTGATCCCATTCAGGATAGGTTTGCGCGCCGGATAACGCGCGATCAAAGGAGGCAGACACAACGTCCCGACCAAATAACCGATAAAGTTGACGGTGCCCAATAAACCCAACTGTCCGTAGCTCCCCCCGATTACCCTCTGTATCCCGGGCAAGAACATGCCGTAGGAGAGCCGGGAGAAACCGAGTATGACGACAAATAATAACGATGCCCATAGCGTAATCCAATTGAATGCGGATTTTGTGCCCATATCCCCCTCTTCCTCCAACATCGCGCTATCCTTCTTGCCATACAATCTCCGCTTCGAAGCCCAGCTGTTCGCACAGCTTGTGAATGCGACGCATGTCCCGCGTGCTCGTCACCCACTCGCAGCCCAAGGCTGCCGCCTCGCGCGCCGCCCATTGCAGCAGATAGACCAACGCATCCGCATGGGATTCCTTCGTGGCGAAGTCTTCTAGCGCCAACGCGCCGCCGCGGACCGAAGCGCGCGCGTATGCCCAATGCTGATCGGCAAAACTGCGCGCGACGAACCGCGTTTCGCCATCGGACCGACCCTGATTGGCGAGTTCTTGCAGCCATTTGCTATTTGCGCCGGGCCCTCTCGGGGCGTTCGGATTCCCCCATTCCAGCGAATCGGCGGCCAGCTTCCGCAGTTCTTCTTCGCCGTCTACGTCCTTCCACTGCTCGAGATGGAAGGTATCTTGGGGAGTCGGTTTGAAGCGGACTTGCCAGCTGCGTTCGCCGGGCGAGACGCCCGCAGCATGAAGCAGCTCGGAGACGGGAACCATGGCAAGACCTTTCGCGTGGGCCTGGCGTACGAGCGATTTGACGGCCTGCGGCGTCTCTTTGGCGATTTCATTGGCATGAAACATCAATATCGATCCGTTGACCAGCTTCGGATTGACCCGCTCGATCAGCTGCGCGCTAGGCGGCCCCGACCAGTCGACGGTATCCTCCCCCTCGACGACCAAGTAGTTCCACTCCCGGAGCCACGCCAAGTTCTCCTCCCGATAAGAAGCGTAAGGGAACCGCAGGAAGGTCGGAACAGGTCTCCCCGTCGCTTCTTGGTATGCGAGCTCCGCCAACTGCAGCTCCTCGAAAAATACGGCTTTGGTCACATCGGCCATTCGGCGGTGATAGTAGGTATGCGTGGCGAGTTCATGGCCTCTGGCTAGCATTTCTCTTGCTTTGGCCGGGTGCCGATCGAACCACTCGCCCGTCAGAAAAAACGTCCCTCGCGCGCCGCCTTGCTCCAACGCGTCCAGCCATGCGTCAATCGGAATCCGCATCGGACCGTCATCGAACGTAAAGGCACAGTGAGAAACCGCAGGATTGCCGCGAGCAATCACCGTTCTCGTCATCATAACTCCCCCTTCATGGGTATCCTTGCGTCCGGATCCCGTTGACCCTATTGTAAAATCATGGGAATGTTTTGTAAAATTGAATAATATGAACATATGGTTCGAATAACTCAAACAAAGGTGATGACAATGGATCTTCGCGCTTTAAAAACCTTCGAGGCGTGCGTGCGTCATGGGCATTTTCTGAAAGCCGCCGAGGAACTCCAATATGCGCCTTCTACGGTCACGCTCCAGATTCAACGTCTCGAAACGGATCTAGGGGTTGCTTTATTCGTGCGCGACGGCAAACGCGTCATCGTGACCGAAGCCGGTCGATGGCTCCATCAGCAGGCCTCGGTATTACTGAAGTCGATCGGCGCGATAAGGCAGACCGTCTCGGATATTGCGGCGGGAGATAACGGCTCGGTGCGTATTGCCGCTATCGAGCCCGTCGCTAGCCAGCAGCTAGCAATCGTGATTGCCGACTTTTGCAACGCCCGGCCGAACGTGGAGTTAACGATGGAAGTAAGCGGCAGCAGAGCGATCGCGGAGAGGGTGCGGGCCGGCGAACTGGAATTCGGCGTCTGCTCGGCTCCGCCTTCGAAGTTCATGCTGGCGTTCGAGCCGCTGATCGAGGAACGATTAGGGATCATGTTGAACGTTAACCACCCCTTAGCTAATCGGGATAGCATTACGGCAAGCGACCTTGCGGGGCTAACCGTTCTAGTCAAAGAGCCGACGTGTATCTATCGAGAGCTTTGGGAAACGGCAATTGATCCGACGGGGCCACGACAGTTCTCCTATATGGAGGTTGGCAGTTTCTTCGTCATTCAACAAATGGTGAAGGCCGCCTTCGGCGTCGGGATTGTACCGATGTACAACGGTCTGGAACAGGAAGGCGCCTTGGTTATCCGACCATTAGCCGACCTGAATCCAGTCGTCGCTATAGGCCTCGCATATAAAAATAAAAACGTGCTGGGCAAGGCGGCCTTATTGTTGATGGAAGCCGTTCGGGGCATCCGCGGCACTGCCGGATAACACCGCTGCAAGCCCGAGAAGAAGATGAACAGTACGGTGCGGATGCCGCCTTAATTTCCTCCATGAAATCGAAAGTTTGACGGGGACGGTTTTGACAGCGTTTCCATTACAATGAAGTCGATTCAAAAAAAGGAGGAATGAATGATGATCATCGTCCGTAGACGGAAAAGCGTGGGCTTTAAGTCGACCTGTCTAGCCTTGTTTCTGTTGGTATTTGCGTTAGGCTCTATTGTCGTGCCGCAGCCGGAGGTTGCTTCTGCCACCGGTACGACCTATTATTTCTCCACATCGGGAAACGACGGGAATAACGGTACGTCTCCGTTAACGCCGAAACAATCGATTTCGGCAGCGAACGCGCTGCTATTAGCTGGCAATACCGTGCTTTTCAACCGTGGAGATGCTTGGTATAGAAACAGCGTTAACGCATCCGGGGCGATTATCGGAGGAACCATCCATTTAAAAGATAAACTAGGAACCAGCGCCAACCCGATCACGATCGGGGCGTACGGCAGCAATGCTAAAGCGAAGCCCATTATTTCGGTCACGTATTTAATTAGTAATGCGGGCTGGGTGTCCGATGGCGCTAACCGATGGAAGCATTCCATCCCCGCGAGCGGAATCGGCACGGATCGCTTGTTCGTCAATGGCCTATCCAAATTCAAGGTGAATACGAACAATGCAAGCGCGAACGAAACGGACGTCGACCAGTCTTACGAATGGTACGCTAACAACGGTTGGGTCTACGTCGGCTCAACGACCGGCGCGCCGCAAGACGTCGAGCTGATCGGTAACGAAAGACCTGTTTATATGAAAAACGCCCATTATGTCACGATTGAGAATTTGGATCTTAAAGGGGGCGTTGTCTATATCGACGCGCCAAGCTCCCATATCACGATCGATAATAATACGATCCGGCAGGCCTATGAGCACGGGATTCGGGTATTAAACGAGGATGCGCTAACCGTGAGGAATCCTAATCCTACCCAGCAGCAATGGGATCAGTACGTGTCCGATATTACCATAACGAACAATGTGATCGACAAGGTGTGGTCGCAAGAAGAGAACCATACGAATCCGAATAAAAGTTATGGCGGAGAAGGCATCTTTCTCCAGGATGCGGTTGAACGCGGACTCATTAGCGGAAATACAATCCGTAATTTCGGACATGGCGGTATTTCGTTGGATACAAGTTTATGGATGGGTACGAACCGAACGCATGGCGTTCATCGCGTGGTTATCGAATTGAATGACGTTTCGTCAGGCAACTCCGACTACATGCATGCCTTTGGCGTGATCGGATTACCGGGTAAGACGACCCATAATATTATTCGGCGTAACTATTTTCATGATTTCCAAGCCACGAGTCACGTCGGAGGAAGCGATAACCTGTTTTACAGCAATATTTTTGCCGGGGTTACTGAAACCCCTAGGCCGACCAAGCAGCCTTATGCGATGGACGTCGCCCCTTGGCCGGTGCCTGAAAAAGGCAGTACAAACAAAACCGATCTGGAATCTCAAAACTTGTTTATTGTCAACAATACGATTGTCGATACCGCGGGGTATGCGATTGAAGTGAGGGACTACAATAATACGAAAGGTAATGTAAAGAATATTACGATCGCCAATAACCTGATTGGGCAATACGTGAACAATACGGGGTATTTGCCAGTGGGTTTGAATATTTCGTCCGAGGTGACAGGTACGCACACCGTGAATCATAACGCGTTCTGGGATTCGAGCGCCACCGTGGCTCGCTACAAAAGCAGCACGAACGCTACGGTCAATGTATCCGGTCTGAATGCGTGCGAAACCACGTATCCGTTAGATATTTGTGATCATAACGTGGCAGGCGACCCGCTATTCGTCAACTATGCCAATCGCGACTTTCATTTGAGCGCCAATTCGCCATTTATAGCGGCCGGCTCGAATGTCTATATTGCGGCGTTCGGCAGCGGATTCGTCGATTACTACGGCAACCCATGGAATCCGACGAGCCCGAGCATCGGCGCGATCCAGTATTAAGCAGCGACTCCCGCATTAGGAAGAACAGACCGACAACGGCA
Source organism: Paenibacillus methanolicus (assembly GCF_008124765.1). Classification (GTDB taxonomy): domain Bacteria; phylum Bacillota; class Bacilli; order Paenibacillales; family Paenibacillaceae; genus Paenibacillus_Z; species Paenibacillus_Z methanolicus. The sequence continues at coordinate 392,879 of NZ_VNHS01000003.1, forward strand.
AATGGCGCTACAGGAATAAAACCCTGTAACGCCATTTTTTTGTGCTATTAGGGACTTCGGGGTTAGATGGCATATCGCTCCGGGACACCGCCGGATTACCGGCCTGTATACCATTCCGTCAAAATCTCGCCCGCGCGCTTGCCGTACACGTCGAAGCCGCGGTTCGACTTCGCTTCCGACAGCGGGTACAGCTTCACGCTCCAATCCCACCAGAAGAACCCGCCGAACCATGGCTGATCCCAGAATACCTGGATGACGGAACTATAGAAGTTGGCCTGCTCCTCTTCGGAGAACGGCAGGTCCCGTCGCGTGAAATCCCAGGGCATCGTGGCGCAGCCATGCGCGCTGCGGCAGCCGATTTCCATAAAAACGACCGGCTTGTTGAATCTACGATGCAGCCGCTCCATCTTGTCTCGAACCGGGAGCCAGTTGGCGATCATGTTCGCTTCCGTATCGCCCGGCATGCTGCCGACCGGATAGTAAGCGCTCGTGCCGATGACGTCGACCAGATCGAACCAAGCGACGCCTTCTTCGCTGCCATGATTGGCGTTATAGATCAGCGGTCCCGAGTACGCTTCTCTTACGCGGGCAATCGTCTGCGCCCATCTGGCCGTCTGCGACTCGGTCTTAACCATCTCGCAGCCGACGCAGAACATCTCGCAGCCCAGCTCCTCCGCCAACTCCGCGTAATGGACCAGGAAATTCGTATAGGATTCGAACCAGCGATCCCAATAGGAAGGACTTCCGTTCTCCTCCTCCGGAAACCCGATATGGGCCCGCCAGAGGCCGTCCCGCGAATTGACGACCGGCTTCAGGCAAATCTTCAGCCCATTGCGCCTCGCCTCGCGCACGGCGGCTTCGATGTCGCGATCCGTAACCGTATAGCCGTAGTCGAACGGAATCTGCGTCGAATGGACCGCATCCTGCCACGTCCAGAACGACAGCGCGATCCATTCGCTTCCGGTCTCTCGCAGCTTGCGCATGGAGTCCGCCGCGGCTTCCGTCCGGTAGTCGCCGCGCTTCGAGCTCCAGCCCCATGTCATGCCTTTGATGAACAATCGTTCCATGCCGTCCCTCGTTTCGGTTTGATGCTGCTGCCGCGATCGGCTTTATGATGGTTTACCGTTCTTCGTTCTGCGTTCTACTTATGCTCAAGCGCATTGCGTATGCTGATCTCGAGCGGCGAATACTCCGCCTCGTTCTCCCGCTTCAGGTTCAGTCTCTCTACTACCGGCGTCGTACGGTTGCACATGAACCTGGGAACGCCGATCAAATTCTGGGAGGACGAATGGTAGAGAAAGGGATGACATAGAATCGCGTCGCCGGCCTCGCCCATCGTCTCCAGCACGCGCAGCGTAAAGCCGTCCGCATCGATATAGTCTTCGTTCATGAACGTAGCAATGCGCGCCTGGGCGATCTTGTCCGCGGTTATCCCGTCCGGCGTCCCTTCGTCCTGCATCGGGTCGGCGTGGGTCGCGTCGACTGCCTCGTCCTTCCTCGCGTCCGCGCCGGTCAGTTCGCGTAGATACGGGTGCTGGCGATTAAGCATGCCGATCGCGTCGCCGAGCTCCAATCCCTCCGGGTAGCCTTCCAGGAACCGGGCGACAACCTTGTGCGAGCCCTCCACGATGAACGTGCCTCCGCCTTGATGCCCGACGTCGGAGAACAGGCACAGACATAACAACCCTTGCTCCGGACTGTCGACGAAATGCTTGAAGTGGATGCCGTCCCAATGCCAGCCTCGCTGCGGAACGGTCCATGGCTTATCCGCGTCCAGGGCGAAGTTGACGGGCCACCAGCCGAATCCGCTCAGTTTCTCCGTCTCGCCGTATACGGTACGGTTCGCCCAGCGTCCATGGCCGATCAGATCCTCGATGGCGTCGCCGAGCCGCCCGGTGTTGCAGCGGGCGAATGCCGGCGTCAAGAACGTCTCGTTAATTTGCACCAAAGGCTCCGTCCAAGTCGCGCGGTCGTCCTTGCGCACGCCGCTGCGCTTCTCTACTTCCGTCCACAGGAATGCTTGCGCCTCCAGCGCGTCTTGGCGGGCATAAGCGCCCGCAAGCTTCACCCAGCCTTTCTCGATGAAATGCTCGACCTGCTCTTCCGTCAACACTTTATACGTCATGGACCGTTTCCTCCGTTACGCTAAGTATTTGTCGGTGATCTGTGCTTCCCTACCAAGCCGTTCGCTCAAGAATTCGCTGCTCGATGTTCCTGTTCCGTATCATCCGGTATCGGAAACACGGTGAGATCCGGCAATTCGTCCCGCGTCAACGTAATCGGATGCCCATAATACTTGAGCAGCATCTCCCGCTCCGTGTATTGCTCGCCGACGTCCCATGCCCCGCTTGCGTCCTGCGCGCATATGAAGCCACCGTACCAGGTACAGTTCCACAGCCAGGGCGCCCCTTCGCCGACCATTTTATCGGGATCCGGCAGCGGGCCGTTCTCCGACAAGGCGATCAATTTGTTCGCGGCCGTATAGCCCAGCGCTTGGCGGAACCTTTCGACGTTGGACACATACGTCCGCTCCGGCGGGTAGATGTCCTCGCCGATGATGTCGACATAATCGTCGCCGGGATACCAATCGCGATGCTGGCCGTTCCATACCCAGATCAGGTTGTTCAGTCCGTGCCGATTCGTCAGCCGATCGTACATGATCTTCCACAGCTTGACGCATGGCTCGGGCCCCTTCGCCCCCCACCAGAACCACCCGCCGGACGCCTCGTGCAGCGGCCGCCACAGTACGGGGATTCCTTCGTCCCGCAGCCGCTTCAGTTGGCTGGCGATCGCGTCGATATCGCGCATCAATAGGGCGTGGTCTTCCGATGTCTCGTCGTTCATGGCGCCCGCGATATCGAATGTCGTGGCCGTCGTATAGAAACCCCGGTGCCATCCGTTATCCGGCGGCTCGTCGATCAAATCTTTGGGCGCGTTCCAATGCCAGCAGAACGTGACGATGCCGCCGTTTCTCCACCAGTCGATCGCAAGCGGCGTATCGGTCGGCACCGAGCCGCGTTCGACGCGGGACGGCGAATCGTTCATGAAGTCGAAGCCGCCGACCGCCGGGTACTTGCCGGTTGCAAGGCGGATGACGTCCATCTCGGGCGTCGAGACGACGCCGAATTGCTGCCCGGTCAGCGTCCGCGTGCCGTAGATGCTGCACAGATAGGCCATCAGCCGCTTGGCGTTGGCGCTTGCCTTCGGATTAATCAGCTTCGGCTCGACGGCTAATCTCGCTTGCAAATGCTCCTTCATTGCGTATGCCCTCTTCCCTATTGAAGTGTGTCGACCGATGTGTCGACCGATGTGTCGATCGATTAACCGACGACGCCGGTGCGCTCCACGCTCTCGACGAAGTAACGCTGGACGAACAGATACAAGACGATGAGCGGCGCAATGGCTAGCAGAATGCCGGTGTCGACAATCATCGAGACATGGTTCGGATCCGCCCGAGCTTCCGTTCCTTCGATGCCGAGCAGGCGAGGAAGGAACTGATTGACGTCCGCGGGGAACGACGCGATCTTCACCGCCATGAGATTGCTATCGCTCATGAACAGCGACGTATAGAACGTGTCGTTGTACTGCCAGACGAACGAGAACAACAGCACCGTGATAATCGGCGGAACCGCGTTCGGCAGCATGATCGCGAAGAAGGTGCGAATGCCTCCGGCGCCATCGATCAGCGCCGATTCCTCGATTTCCTTCGGTAGTCCTCTAAAGAACTGCCGGAAGATATAGATGAAGAGGCCGGCTTTCAAACCAATGGCCAATCCCGAGGTGATGAGAGAAGGCCAATACGTATTCAGCAGATTGACGCCTGCCTTGCCCGTGAATAGCGTGACGAGTTCCAGCACGTCAAACTCTCGAAAATGCAAGTACATCGGGACCATAAGCGTGCTGGACGGAATCAAAATCGTCATAATGACGAGCGCGAACAAAATATTGCTGCCCGGAAAGGCAAACCGCGCGAAGCCGTAACCCGCCAAGGCGCAAGATATGGTGGCAAGCAGCGTCGTCGACACGACGAACAGCATCGTGTTCTGAAGAAGCGGCCAGTAGTCCAGAATGTCCATCGCCAGCTTCATGTTCGCCATCGTATAGTGAACCGGAATCATATAAATCGTCGGGTCGTAAATATCGAGCGGATCTTTGAACGCGACGGAGATTTGCTTCAGAATCGGCAGCAGAATGACGAACGAAATGCCGAGGATCAAGATGTAGCGGAAAATCGACCACAGCATCTCGCCGCCTTTGTTTCGCGCGCGCCGGTACCGCAGCAGAACCGCTTCGTTTGCCGGTATTTTAGCGGACATGGTCTTCCCCCCTCTCCGAGAAATTAGTTGTAGTAGAACACCCTTCTGGAAATGAAGAACCCGACCACGACCAGAATGAGACTGACGACCAGCGTATACATCCAGGCCATCGCCGCGCTTAGTCCGAAGTTCTGGGACGTGAACGCCGTCTCATAGATATACTGCGTCACTTGGCTGTCGGCGAACGAATCGATGATCGTATAGATGACGTTCGTCAAGATGAGCGGACTGACCATGGGAAACGTAATTTTCCAGAACGACTCGTACGCGGTCGCCCCTTCCATCTTCGCGACTTCGTACATCGTGGTAGGCACCGATTGCAGCGCGGCGAGAAAAATGAGAATCTGGACGCCGGAGCCGCGGATAATCTCGTAAATTCGATTAACGGCCGTTACGATGTATTCGATGAACCAGACCGGAATACCGCCGTTGCCGAGCATATTCGCGAGAATCATCGGATCGAAGCCGTTCTGCTGTTCGCCCAGCTCCTGCGCGATCTGAGAGCTGCCGGTCAGCTGGATCAGGCCGGCCGACTGCGCCTCCGCGATCGCTCCCGAGGCGAGAATGACGGGCAGGAAGAACACGGCCCGCGCGAGCGCCCGGCCCCTGAACTTCGAGTTCAGGAGCGTTGCCGCGAACAGACTGAAGAACAGAATCATCGGTACGTTATAAGCCATTGCGGACACGGACTCCGTCAAGATCCGGTTAAAGTTAGGATCGACGCGAAGCGCGTTATGGTAATTATCGAGGCCGATAAAGCTTAGGCCATAGCCGCTAGGCGCCACCTTCAGCTCGCTGAAGCTAAATCGGACGGACTGAATGAACGGCGATGCGTACAGGAAGAGGAATCCGAGCAGCCACGGCAGGATGAAGAGGATCCCGAGAAGCGCCCGCTTCCGCGTTAGTGTCAAACTTCTCTTGATCAATTGCTCTCACTCCCCACCGTAAAATTCGTCGCTTCTACCGTCGTGCCGTTAACCGTCACCGGCTGGTCGGTATAGTTGACGTACACCGCGTCCCCGTTGCCGTAGCGGACCTCGACGACGCCTTCTTGGTGGACGATCCGGTTCACGATCGGCTGCGACCGCAGACCGCCGAGCGCCTCGTTCGACTTCGCGTACATCTTGGCGGCCTCCTCGATCCAGCCGGCGTACGCCGTAGAGAACAACGAATCGTACGCCGTGAATTTCAGCTCGGAAGACGACTCGTGCGTCCACAGGAAGTGCGGCGCCGCGCCGTATTCGACCGAACGAAGCAGTTGAGTCTGGAGATCCTGCTCATCGCTTAAGTTGATCGGCGAGCCCGAATAGTCCATATAACCGTGAATGACCATTTGGTAGAAAGGCACGGTCTCATCGACGATGTTGAAGCTGCTGCCCTCCATCGGCGCGTTGATCAGCTTATCGGCGTACGGAAGCGCATACGCATTCCCGCCGGTCAACAGCAAATTCGGGAATCGCTGCTCCAGCTTGCCGAGCTGCTCCGTTACGATGTTCTTCGCCGTATCGCGGAAGACGACCCGGCTGGCGCGATAATCGGCATGGAGCAGATCGCCGAGATCGCGGAGCGCGATGGCATCGATGCCGTAGTCGCCGTAATCGGCCATGAAGCGATCGACGAAGTACGGGAGCTTGGCGGGCGACAGCAGCCAGTAGAGGCCCAGATCGTAATCCATCGTATTGAACGCGCGGTTATACGGCGTCCGCATCGCTTGCTCGCGGGTAATGAACCGGGCCGCGTCGGAAGCGGGCTTGAACGCGAAGCTGTCACGCAGCACGTGTTGGAAGGCAGCATCCGGATACAGCTTGCCTCCGGCCGCCGCAAGCTTCTCCGCCAGCAGACGGAACTCCGACTTGCTTCCGAGCTTTCCTTCCAAGTCGACTTCGGAAGGAACGGCATGCTTCATGCCGCCGTTAAACCAGCCGAGATATCGCATGTGCACGTCGGTGATGCCTTTCGCCGCTAGCGTATCCGCGATTTCGCCGGCCTGCCGGAAAGTCGTCATCGGCACGATCCCCTTGTACGGCACGCCGAGGAACGATTTGCGCTTGTCGACCGCGCCGAGCACATCCACGAAGAACGGCAAGGCGCCTTCGCCATCGAGCGCCGTCAGCTTGCCTTCCGCGGCAAGCCGCTCGCGATAGATCTTGGCCATGCCGGCATAGGTGGCATCCGAACCGTCAAGGAAGCTGTACCGGACCTGGATATCGCCGGTATAACGCGATTCGGACAAGAGCTGTATTTCGTCGACCTCGTTGCCCTTGTACAGTTCCAGTTCGTCTTCCCCGCGAAGCGCGAAGCTGGCATGAATGTGGTTGAACGAATTTTGCCGACCGCCGATATCGGCCGTGATGGCCGCGATCGCATCGCCTTTCTCGATTTGCGCGAACCACGCGCCGTCGCCCGATTTGAGGCCGAATACCGGCAATCGGACGCTCTCCGCGACCTGGCCGCGCCGGCCGCTGTTGTCGTTGTAATCGTCGCCGTAGACGCGCTGCGCATAGACTTCGGCATTCGATTTGCCGTTATTCAGATGAATCAGGCCGCCGGATCCGTCCGGCACCAGCATATAGCCTTGCTCATCCGACCCGGCCGCGCCGAAGAAATTCAGCAGCTCGAGGTTGCGGATCTTGAACCCTTGGCTCTCCGCGATCCGATCTGCCGGCATGTTCACGACGAGGCTGTCGCCGTCGAGGCGGTATTCGAGGACGACCGTGAAATTCGGCTTCTCCTCGCCGCCCGCGCCGATGCCGTTCTCTTCGTTGTCGAAGGCGAGATCTTCCTCCGTGTAGCCAGCCTTGGCGAACGCGTCCAGCACGCGCTGCAACACGAGCGGTCGTTCCACCGCGGTATCCAGCCGCTCCATGACGTCCGGGTTCGTCTCCGACGGGAGATACGCCCGATTGATGGTCACCTTGGTCTGGTCGTCCAGTTGGCTGAGCACTTTCTCTTCCATCCGCTGCTTGCCGATGTACTTCGGAAGCGCGTCGATGCCGAGCGACATGTCGCCGATCGTGTACGTCAGGCGAAGCCCGCCTTCGATACTCTCGATCTTGAACTGCTTATTCAGGATGGAATGCGCATAGTTGGTGAACGCGCCCAGCGTTCCGATACGGTCGCGGTAGTTGACGGTCACTTGGGAGGATAGCCGTTCTTTCTCGACGGGGGACGCTTTGGCGTCTTCGCTGCGCGTCTCCGGGTTGGTGCGCCATACTTTGCCGCTCTTTTTGTCCACCACGGCAAGCTCGGTCGTCTCTTCATGGATATACATGGCCAGCGCATCCGTCTCCGCCGCAAGCTTCATGCCGGGAACGGCGCTGCCGGGCAGGAACTTGGGTTCGGTGGCCGCAGCCGGCGCAAGCGTCTCTCCCGCATAGGCGGATACTTGAACCGCCGGCGCTCCTCTCGTCAGCGTGACGTAGAGCAAGGCGCCGATTCCGACTACCGCGATACAAGCCAGCACCGCATAAAGTTTCGTTCTCTTGTTCACTGGTGCTGTCCCCCTTACGTTCGGAAAATGAGTTCGCGGTAGATATCATAGATGAAATACCAAATCTGAGCGCCGAGGCTAAGCGCAAGCGTGCCCAGAAAGACGACGATCCCCATGGCCATGACGGTCAGGATCATCGTGATGACGGTCTTCGAGGCCGTATACTGGTGGACGGTCATAATGCCGGCGAACAGCAAATAGAGGAACCAGATGCCGGCGAAGCCGTTCATCAAATAATAGAAGGCCGTCTCCTCTTGCACCATGATGCGGCTGACGAACGTCATCGGGAGATTGATCAGAATGAGCGGCAGCATCGCATAACCGGTCGCCATGACGATTTCCTTGAATTTGCCCTCGCCTTCCATCAAGGTCGTGATCGACCAGTTCGCGATGCAGAACAGGAAGAAGGGCAGCAAGGTGTAGATCATGTCGTTCAGGCTGTTCAAGTACCGCGGATCGTTGAAGTTGACGAGGAAGCCCGAGAATTGCCGCTGCAGGATAAGCGTCAGGATGAACAGCGCGAGGATCGACAGCGCGACCCGAACCTTGCCCTTGCGTTCATACTTCATATCCCAGAACCCGTCGAACGGGTGGACGATGACATGGAGGGGAAACTTCACGAAATCATGCTTCACGTCTCTCACTCCTTCTCACCCTGACTTTCCTTGCGATCCGATAGGCGATGAAGGCGAATAGAAGCACCATGAGCGCCGTCATCACATTGCCGAACTGCTCCTGCATCACTTCGCGGCGGTATCGCTTGAAGGCCGTCGAATAATATTTGCGGTCCATGCCGAGCTTGAAATACGTCATCGCTTCCTTGTTCTTCTTCTGCATGAGCAGCGAACGTCCGATGCCCCGGTAGGCGATATCGAAGTTCGAATTCAATCGGAGCACGTCTCTCCAGATGCCGACGGATTGGTCGGTGTTGCCGTTGTAATGCTCGGTTGTCGCCGCGGCCACCAGTTCGCCGAATCGCGTAGGCTTGAAGACGACGATATTGTTCTTGCCCCGGTCGAGCACGACCAGTTGATCCGCCACCCGTTCGACCGCGACCGGCGTATTGAAGACTCCGAGCTGCGTCCCGCGTCCGCCGAACGCATACAGCAGTTCTCCCTCGTCGTTGTACGCGAACAGACGGGCGCGCAGCGAATCGAGCGCGACATACATGCCGCCGCCGAGCACCTTGATGTCCACAAGTTTGGACGGGCCCGAGTTGTTGCCCAGCATCCGGTAACGAATGTCGCCGCGCGGCGTGAATTCGCCGAATCGTTTCAGCACGTCCTGTCCGGAAGGGTTCAGCCGTTTGATCGTTTCGGTCGAATTCATATCGATCGTCGTCGCATAGACGAAGCCTTTGCGGTCGATATCGACGCTGGCGAATTCCGTCGGAATGAACAGCTGCATCTGAGCTTGCTGGGCATCCGTCGCGAGCGCCCGCCACAGCCGGTCGGCCGGATTCGCCGTCACTTTGATCGTGCCGACGTAGCCGATGAACCGGCCGGCCTCGTCGAACTGCATGATGCCTTCATACATCCCGCGCGCGACGACGAAGATCCGGCCCGCCTTGTCTGCCGTCACCTTGACCGGGACGAACTTGAAATCGGGCGGCAAAATTTCCGATTGGGGATTGTCGACGACGCGAATCAGTTCGCCTTCGTTCGTCAGGATGACGACTCGCCCCTTATCCGTATCGGCGACGTAGATCTCCTTCTCCTCCGATACGAATATGCCCGATGGATTGGCGAACTTGTTCTCCGCTCCGTCCAACTCGAAATGATCGATCGTCCGGAGGACCCGCCACTGCCGGTCCAGGGCGATAATTCGCGCATTGCCGCTGTCCAGAATGTAGATGAATCCGTCTTCCGTGACGAAAATGTCGTTTGGTTGATTGAAATTGCCGACGCCCAGACTTTGTCCCGTAATGGCTTGCTCCGGCACGTACGGCGCGGGCAGCGGCACCGATTCTTCATAAAAGTTGTAGGTATAGGCTTCATACGGCGTGGCGGCCGAGGCGGCCGGCGCCGCTAAGGCGGCGAACATCGAGAGGATCGCCGCCAGCACGATCGCTTTTTGTAATCTCACGGACGGTCCCCCCTAATCTTTCATGCCGGATGTCGCCATCGTCTCGATAATGCGGCTCTGCGAGAGGACGAACAGCGTAATCGGCACGCTCATCAAGATCAATGCGACGGCTGCGCCGACGCCGGCGCGGGCGATTCCGCCTTGAATGATTTGGCCCGAGGCGTAATGAAGCGTTTTCAATTGCTCGCTGTAGATGAAGCCGTTGCCGTCCGTCCCCCACAGCAGCTGGAACAATAGAATGACGAGCGTCAGCCATGCCGGCTTCACATTGGGCATGACGACTTGCCAGAATATGCGGTATTCGCTCGCCCCGTCGATCTTGGCCGCTTCCAGCAGCGAGTCGGGCAGCTGTTCCATGAATTGCTTCATGAGATATAGTCCGAGCGGATAAGCGAATGCCGGGACGATCACCGCCCAATACGTATCGATGAGGCCGAGCCACGACATGATCATGTAGTTCGGAATCGATGTCACGGCGCCGGTGAACATGAGCGACAGCACGACCGTCTGGAACATGAGCGCTTTGCCGGGAAACACATGCTTCGCAAGGGGATAAGCGGCTGCCGAAGCCAAGATGACGTGACCGACGACGCCCATCCCGGTAATGAAGAACGTATTGAAAATATAGCGGGAGAACGGTACCCATGATTGGCCGAGCAGCGTCATGAGATCCACGAAGTTGGTCAGCGTCGGATTGCGCACGAACAAGGTCGGCGGGAACAGGAAGATTTCATCGAGCGGCTTGAAGGCCGAGTTAATCGCATAGACGAGCGGGAGCGCCATGAAAGCGCCGACGATCGCCAGCAGCACGAATAAAGAGAAACTCCCCATGAAGGACCGGTTGACCCGCTTCTTGCGCATCTTAAGGATGGAATTCATGCGATTAGTCCCCTACCTTCCTGAGCAGTCGTTGGATCACCAGATTCGCGCCGAGCATGATGACGAACAACACGGTCGCGATCGCGGAGGCGTACCCCATCTCGAAGCGGATCGTGCCGAAGTCGATCAAGTGCGTGACGATCGTCTGCGCGGCATAGTTGACGCTCGGGAATCCGGCCAGGTTGATCGATACGTCCGCCACGGCGAGCGACGTCGTAAGCTGGATGACGGCGCCGAACATCAGCTGAGGCCTCATCGACGGCAGCGTAATGTACCATAGCTCCTGCCAGCGGTTCCGTATGCCGTCTACCGCGCCGGCTTCGTACAGCGTCTTGTCGACCGTTTGCAGACCGGCGATGAAGGCGAGGAATCCGGTCCCGAGCGACAGCCAGAGCTGCACGAGAATGAGGATCGGCAGGATGTACTTCTCGGTCTTCAGCCACTGAATCGGCTCCAGAATGAAGCCTAGCTTGATGAGGAAGCCGTTGGCGATGCCGTACCGGTCCCCGGAGAAAATGATCTGCCAGATGAAATACACGTTGCCGGATATGGACGGCGCATAGAAGACCAGCGTCATGATCGCGCGGAGCTTCGGTCCGAGTTCATTGATGATCCAGGCGAAAATAAAGCAGGCGATATAGCTGACGGGGCCGGTGATGGCCGCGAAGAGGAGCGTGTTCTTAATGGCCGTCAAGAACACGTCGTCTTCCAGAAACAACCGCGAATAATTCTGCCAGCCGATGAAACGCGGAAATTCGAGCAGGTTAAAATACGTAAAGCTGATGAAGATGGACATGATGACGGGCAAAATCGTAAAGGCCGCGAACAACAGCATATACGGCGCCATCAAAATATAGGAATGCTTCTGCTTCTTCATTTCCCGCATCTGGACGGCCCACCGCGTCCGGGAACGCGCCGGTTTGCCGGTTCCCGCCGGCTGCTGCTTATTGCGCTCGATCGTGATATTGGACACGTATGTCCCCCCTTTTATTCCGGAAGGCCGAATTCTTTGCGTTTGGCTTTGATTTCATCCTGAATGAACTGGACGTAATCGACAATCGCTTCGCGCGGTTCCGTATTGGCGCTGACCACGGTCTTATAGAAGGCATTGAGCAGGTGGCGTCCCGTAAAATACCCGCCCGGCACTTCCGGAATGCCTTTGACGTAGTCGAACTGGGCTTTCAAGTTCTCGTACTCGGCCACCGGCCAAGGCAAGCTGTCGAGCGACTCGATGTTAGCGGTCGGATAGCGGGCGGATGCGCCGAGCAGCCCTTCCATCTCTCTGCCGAATTGCGTCTGCGTGTCCGCGGATGTCCACCATTTCATGAACGCCCATGCGGCTTCCTTGTCCGCGGCGCCCTTCAGCATGATCGTGCCGCTTCCCGCGCTCGGGACGGAGCGGTCGAGGGCGCCGCCTTGCTTCGGCGTGCCGGGTATCGGCACGAAGCCCCACATGCCGCGAATTTCCGGCGCGAATACGGTAAGCAGGTTATACGTCGTATAATCGGCGATGCCGATCGGCATCTGACCGGTACGGAACCGGTTCGCAAAATCGAACTCGCGCTCCAGCTTGTAATCCGTGTAGAACTCCGTCCATGTCTTGAACGTCTCGATGCCGATGTGGGAATCAAGATCCGATTCCTTGCCGTCATTGCGATAGAACTGGCCTCCATTCTGCATGAGCAAGGCGGCGTATATCGAATTCGGCGGCAAGTTCTCTCCCGGATAGGTCGGATTCAGCACGAGCGGCAGGCCGAACTCCATATGGTTCTTGTTCAAGATGGCCAGCAAATTGGAGACATCGTCCCACGTCTGCGGGATGTCGAGTCCTAATTCGTTCATGACGTCCTTCCGGTAGAACAACATATTGAACGTCTGCGTCTCCGGCAGCGCGTACACGCCCTTCTCGTACGTATACGGCACGAGCGCGCTCGGACGGAACCGTTCCGATACCGCCTTGAAGTCGCCGAATTGCGTCAAATCCGCGGCCGCGTTCCGCATCGCGTAGTTGACCGGAATATCGTTGCCGATCTGCATCGCCACGTCGGGTCCTTGATCGGCCAGCGTCGCGGGGAGCAGCGTCTGCATCTGCACCAGCTTCAAGTTGACGTTAATCCCGGTCTGCGGCGTGAACGTCTCGTCGATCATCGCCTTGAGCGTGTTCGCCTGATCGCGGCCCGAGCCGATCCAGACCGTGACGGAACGCTGATCGCCGTCTTCGGCGACGTTCCCGATCGAGTTGTAATCAATGAAGAACGAGTAAGCGAACGTGCTGATTTCATGCTTCAATTCCGAGAAGAAGCCGAGACCGGCGCGCGGGAATTTCTTGTCCGGCGAGGCGACGTAAATCTCGTCGATCTCCAGCGGCATTTCGCGGGTCCGCAGCAGCCACGTGCCAAGACCTCCCGTATTCGTCTTGTAGGAGGCGAGACGGCGCGGAATCGTGTCCGGTTCGTCGATCATTTCGTCGAGCTGCACGTACATCGTCTTCAACAGCGCTTCGGAGTCGCTGCTTCCGCCCGATAGTCGGCGAAGCTCCCGGCTGACGATTTGGAGCCTGTCGCTCTCCGCCTTGAACGTCTCGAGCAAATCCGGAATACGCACATGGACGCGATAGTCGCGGTATTGATCGGGCGCGGTTCCGGTGATCATCAAGATTTTGCGGTAGAGGCTATTCAAGTTGAACAGACTCTCTTCGATGGACCGGATCAGCGGCGCGAAATCGCCCAGGTTATTCTCCAGCCGGATGACGTTCTTGCCTTGGTTCAGCCGCACGAGTTGCGGTTCGTCGCCGCCCAGGACATCGACCCGGTATCCGCTCTTGTATCGGAACGGCACCCGCTGCGCTTCGCTGAACGGGATGACGCCGTTGACCAGCAATTTGCGCGTCGAATAGATGCCCCGCACGAAATTTTGCTGCGATTTGAAGCCCAGCTTGTAAAGCCCCGTCTCCGGCACTTCGACCTCCCATTCAATCCATTGACCCGGGATGCGCCAATTGTTGCCGCCGATCGTATTGACCCGAACCTCGGAAGGGCTGTAAGGCGTAACCGCAGGACTGGAACGTTCCGTTTGCGGGTATAGCGTCGGCGACGATTTGACGAGGGCGTCCTCGCCTTGAACCGTCACCAGGATATCTTCCGTTTCTTGAATTCCTTCTTGCTGGTAAGCCGCCAGCGCGTCTTGATAGGAAGCCGGCTCTTGATACTGAAAAAGTTTCAATTGGCGGATCACCATCGGCTCGCGCTGCGAAACCAGGGTTAGCGTATGACTGCCGGCCGTCAGGTGAAATTGGAACGGTTCCTCGAAATAACCCTCGTGATCCTTGAACAGCGTCTCTCGCCATTGCGGCTTCTCCGATTGACGCGGCCGCAGATCGTTGCCGCGATTGTCCCGCTGCACCTTCTCGAGCTCGTTGCCCCATACGCGGTCGAACTGCAGGTACGCCGTTTCTTCGAACGGCGCCTCGCCGTCGATCAGGAACGACCGCTCGATGCTCGAACTCTTGCCTTCGATCGGATAATAGAGCATCGAGACATGGTATAGTCCCGTCTCCGGCACGTCGACGACCCAATCCACCTGCCCTCGCTCGCCGGTCTTCAGCGAGACGCCGCTCCGTCCCTCGTAGTTGTCGAGCTTCTCGAAGCCGTCTCCTTCGATGGCGTCATAATCGGCTGCCTCGATGACGATCTCGCGTTCCGGACGGATAGCGCTTTCATAATTCGCGGCATAAGCCGCATATCCCCCTTTGCCTTGAATCATGGAGAAAAGCTCCTCGTCGGCGGTCAAATCAACGCTTGCGCTCTTTGTCTCGCCGGTTGTGCTTTCGCTTTCCGCTGAAATTCGGCTGCCGGATATCAGCAAGCTTAACGCCAATACGGTGCTCAAGGCCGTGAGCACTGTTTTCATCTTCCCCTTCAATTCCAGCCCCCCTAATAAGCTCAGCGACGAGTACGTGGCATGACGCCCTTACACCCGAGCGGATGAATAATCCTTGTTAGGTAAACGCTTACATTACATAAAGATCGTAACATCGAACCAAACAACAGTCAATGAATCTTTATTACTTTGTTATTGTTTTGTTATTATGTATATGGCGGTATTTTGCCGTTAGCCATCGATTTTTGTCAAAATTGATTAGGATTTCGGTAATGCCATCCGTCTCGCATGACGTATTCCACCCCGCGGATTGATCCGCATTAGGATCTGTTTGCCGACAATGACAAAAAGGGATGTGCTTCGTGACAGCACACCCCCTTCTGTTATTTACCGTCTGCTGCGCGAACGGCAATGATGATTATTTTACTTTTTGAAGCGCGGCTTCGGCGGCCGCCTTATGCTTCTCGATCGTTGCGGACACGGATTGATTCTGCAGAATGATTTCGTCCATGACGGCAAAGACCGGGAAGTCCGGAATTCCTTCTTCGATCGCCAGACGGCCGGTGCCGTTCACGCTCTTCAGCGCAAGGTCGATGTCGGCTTGATTCTTGAAGCGGGATTCCAGCCAATCCTGACCCAAGTATTCTTCGGTCGGCGGCACGTCGAAGCTTTGCTCCCAAATCGAGTAAATCGTCTGCGCGTCTTTCACGCCTTTAAGCATGAACCAGCCATTCTGAGCCGAATTCGCGTACGTATGCTTGCTGTCCGTGTTCGGGCCGCTCGGATTCGGAACGACGCCGACTTCGAAGGTCAAGTCCCCAACGTTCCAGTCATAGTTGATCGACATCAGCACGTCGCCATCTTTGAACGTGTTCGTTTCGTTCCAGTCCATCTTGTTGCCCGACTTGACTTTGACGACATTCTCCACGTTGTACAGGCGGTTTACGAACTCCAGCGTTTCGGCCAGTTTCGGATCCGTCATCCCCATGGTCAGGTCTTCGTTCACGAACATGGCATTGTTCGTCACGCCCAGGTGGCGAGCCGCGTCGACCGGCCAGCCGGAGTAGCCGAACGTGTCGTTCTTGCCGTCGTTATCGGTGTCGCGCGTCGCGGCTTTCGCAAGCTCGAGGAATTTATCCCACGTCCACTGACCGGCGTTGAACAGCTCCTGCGGATCTTGCAAACCAAGCTTCTTCACGAGGTCGCGGTTGTAGTACGTGCCGACTATTTGTACGCCCGGTGTTCCGAAGGCATACTCGGTGCCCCCCATGGCGGGGAGCTTCTGCATCAGCTTCTGCTCGTTGTTGATGTCGTCCGTAGCCGACGTGAATTCGCTGACCGGAAGAATGATACCCTGCTTCACCAGCGGGATCGCGCGCTTGAGCTCCATGATCGCGATATCCGCGAAAGGCTCGCCGGCCAGCGTCGACGTCGTCACTTTATCCATGTATTGTTCGAACGGGACATTGATGAATTCGAATTTGAAGTTATACTTCTTCTCCAATTCGGCAAGCTTATCGAGGCGCGCTTTCTCGCCTGCCGTGTTGCCTGCCGGCTTCTGGTCCCACCAGGCCGCGACTTTAATCGTTCGGCCGCCGAGATCGACGGCCGCTGGCGGTTCTTCCTTAGCCGGCTCTTCCTTGGCTGGTTCCTCCTTGGCCGGCTCGTTCGTCGCCGTCGCATTGTTCGCCGGCGCATTCGTCCCCGTATTGCTTCCGCCATTGTTACTGCCGCCGCTGCAAGCGGTGGTCACCATCATCATTGCGATAAACAGGATTGAAAGCCCTTTCAATTTTTTCATTGTCAAGCCTCCCATTTTTGTTATCGTGTTGCTCTTGGCACCGATTACAGCTTATTGGGCTATACGCAGCGGCCAAATCCCCCGAAGTAACCGTTTACAAGTAAGCGTTTACAAATTAACGATTTTAGGTTCTCATCACCACCGTGATCCTGTGCTGTTTGCAAAACAATCATAACACCGTCTTTTATTACCGTCAATTACCAATGCAACAAATCATGCGTTTTTGTTTTCTAGTTGTTATTCTTGTTTGGTTTTATTACCTAAACTACTTTCGCGGCAAATCCCGGCCTTTCACCCTCGCGCCTTCCCCCTCCGCCAATGCTGTCAGGTTTAGAAGGGCTGCGCCCCGTTGACCCCACTTTTGTTGCTCCCTCCTCCCACCTCCTCCGCCGAGGAGGCTCCAAAGGGCTTTGCCCTCTGGACTCCCTTCTTCGTGCTGGCCTGTTTGTTCGCGGTCAGCGATTGGGCTTGAGCGGGGCACGCTTTTGTCCTGACGGACAAAGCTTCAGTGGGTTTTGAGGTCTCTCCTTAGACACAAGCCTGTCAACTATAGGCCTCAGGTGGCTTAGCCGTTTTTCCTTAACCTGACAGCATTGTCCCCCTCCGCTGAGGGGAACCAAAGGACTTCGCCCAAGCGTATGCTTCCGAAGTGCGTTTTCCTTTGAAAACGCTCAGGACTCCCTTTTTCGTGCTGGCGCACTTGTTCGCGGACGGCGTTTGGGCTTGAGCGGAGCACGCTTTTGTCCTCACGGACAAAGCTTCAGTGGGTTTTGAAGTCCATCTTTAGACTTAAGCCTGTCAACTATAGACCCTAGTTGGCTTCATCGGATGTTTTTCCTTAATCTTACAGCATTGCCCTCCGCCGAGGGAAACCAGAAAGATAGCCATGTGCTTCCGAAGTCGTTTTTCTCCGAAAAACGTTCGACTCCGCAAATAAGCGTGCCTTCTACGCGGCCGTCCTTGATGTGTCCTTTCGCGATGAGCCCGCGTCGTCCTAAAGGACAAAGCTTCTGTTCGAGCTTCGTTCGAGACGTTTCGCCTTGGGGTTGAAACCTGTCCGTTCGTGCACTTGGAGGGACATCGTGCTGACATTCGCTTTCGTCCGCTTGCGCGGACACGCTTTACGTTCCTTTTTTCCATAAATTAAAGTGCATCATCTTATCCTATTCCAATAAAAAAAATCGACACATCGGCTCGCCGAGTATCGATTTCGTTATCGTTCGTGCTTTTCTTTCCATTCCCTCATGGCGCATCACTCAGATACCGCAACGTTGTCTCGCGTATAAGCATGCTGTTCCCGAATAATCGGATCGCCTTGAATCAGTTTTTTCTCGACCGCCGAGTCTTGATTTTCGATGCGCCAGAGCATCTGATCGACTGCCCGCATTCCCAACAGTCCTTTGTTGACGTCGACCGTACCGAGAATCGGATGGGTTTCGCACGTATTGTCGAAGCCCGTTACGGCACAGTCGCGCGGTACGCTCATATTCCGTTTGCCGAGCTCGTCGACCAGGTATTGGGCCGTCGTGTCGTTCGCGCAGACGAACACCTCGGGCAGCTCCGCAAGCTCCAGCTGAGGGAACAATTTATACATATCGTCGGCATCCTGCCCGATTAGGAGGGGATCCTGATCCAACGCGATTCCATAACTTTCGAGCGTCGTGCGGAAAGCGAGCCACCGCTCGAAATAACTTTGGGCATCGGATATATTGCCGACGAACTGAAATTTACGATATCCCTTGCTGACCAGTTTCGTCGTCAAATTCTGCATGCAGCTGAAGTTATCCGTGAATACCGTATCGCACGGGAACGCCGGATCGACGTGATCGACCATCACGACGGGAATATTCAGCCGGCCGATATCCAGAAGAATCGGCGTAGAGATGGATCCGACCGTGATGACGCCTCGGATCGCTTCCGGCTTGACGAGCGCGAATACATGATCGTGGGACGGCTCGGTCAGCGTCATGATATCGATGCCCAGCTGATTAAGCCTTGCCGATATGCCGTCGAATACGGGCCCCCAGTAGACGGAGTCCTTGTTCTGATACCGAATATTCGGGAATAGGACGACGATGGTTCCCGACCGCTTCCGGTCGACTGGCTCTTGCAGTTCGCCGGCGACGCGTTTCGGCTCGTTGTTCTTGAAGTAGCCGAGTTGTCCGGCCACCTTATATATCATCTCCCGCGTTGCCGCGCTGACGCCTGCTTTTCCGGTAAGCGCGCGCGATACCGCGAACTTCGATACGCCCGCCATGTCGGCAATTTCTTGAATGGTTACTTTCCCTCTCATATCAATCATCCAATCCGACTAATTTTCGTAGGTTCTGCCAACTCCTCTTCCCTATAATAGCAGAAAATTTGTCGAATCAAACGCGGAAACTCACATTTTCCCATGACGCTCCCGGCGTTCGGGCAGTAGCACGATCTTGTCTTCTTCCAGCCGCAGCAGCACTTTGTCGGCATTCTTCGCGCCGACCGCTTCCAGGTAATGTTCCGGAACTTGGATGCGCCCCGAGCGGTCCATGACGGCATACTCGATATGCGTATCGTCCGATTCGCCATTCCCATCAGACCACTGGGCACCTTCCGCCTCGTCCGCCCGGCGAATCATCTCCGACGAGGTGCGTCCATCGCGGATTTCGACGACGCGTTCGACTTGCTTGGCAAGATCGAGATCGTGCGTCACGATGACGATCGTCAGTCCCAAGTCGGCATTCAGGTTGCGCAGCAGTTCCATCACTTGAGCCGACGTGCGCGTGTCGAGCGCGCCGGTCGGTTCGTCGGCCAGCAGCAGCTTCGGGCGGTTCGCGAGCGATATCGCGATCGCGACCCGCTGCTGTTCGCCGCCGGACAGCTCCTCGAGTCGGTTATGAAGGCGGTGGCCAAGCCCTACGGCCTCCAGTAATCCGGCGGCGCGCTCGCGCTTCTTCTTCCGGTCATGCAGAAGCATCGGGATTTCGACATTTTCCCTTGCCGTCAAATACGGGATCAGATTCCGTGCTTTATTCTGCCAGACGAATCCGACCGTCTCGCGCTTGTAGCGCGAAAGCTCCCGATCCGTCAGTTTCAGCATGTCGATGCCATCGACGGCAAGCCGTCCGGCCGACGGACGGTCCAGTCCCCCCAGCATATTCATCAGCGTCGACTTGCCGCTGCCGGAGTTGCCGATGATCGCCATCATCTCGCCTTGCTTGACTTGCAGATTCAATCCCTGAAGCGCCATCACTTCGATATCGTTCGTCTTGTAAATCTTCACGAGGTTCTCGCAGGCGATCATCGCGTTCAATCCTCCCCTAACTTGACCGCTTGATAGATGTTCATTCGTTTCAGCAACCAGGCGAGAATGAGAAGCGCGGCGACAAGCATGATGCACGTCGCGGCCGCAAGCCGGACGATGTCGGCTTGATCCGAGATCACTTCGAACGGCGGCACGATTCGACCGGGATCGAACGAGAGCTGATACAAGGGTACGAAAATGCGGCACGCCGTCAATCCGGTTGCGATGGCGATCAGGAAACCCGCGCCCGTCGTCAGCAGTTGCTCGACGATCAGCATGCCGAGAAGCTGGCGGAACGAAATCCCCATCGCCCGATATATCCCGAGCTGCAGCATGCGTCCTTGCAAGGACAGGAGCCAGAAGAGCATGAAGCCGATAAAGCTGATGGCAAGCGACACGATGAAGCCGAGGCTCATGACGCCGTTGATCGCCATGCGGAACGGATCGAGGCGGCTCTGCGCGATTTCGCCGATCGTATCGTCGAACTTCTCCAGCGCGATTCCCATCTCCTCTATGGCTTCTAGCAGCCGCAGGCGGTCCGTCCCGGGCGCCAGCTTGATCCAGGCGTCGTAGGGCTCCATCGCCAGCTCGTTCTGGATTTTCTCGAGATGGCCGACGATGAGCATCGGATTCCCGTCATCCTGCGACGTCTCGGCCGATGCGCGATTCGGATTGAAGGTCGGAAAATAGTCCACGACCCCGTAAACGACGAATCGCGTCGGCCGCAGCCCTTCCCAGCCGATATCCATGACATCGCCAATCTGCGCGCCGAAATGATCGGCCGCCGTTCTCGACAGCAGCACCGCGTTCGCGTCGGGTGCCATCAGATTCAGATAATCATAGAAGTGATGCGGCAGCAGCCCCTCCTTCATCCAGGCGGCTTCGCCGAATGCGTCGGTATCGATGCCCATCAGGCGAACCTTGCCACTCTTGTTGCCGAGCCAGGCGTCCGATTGTTCCTTCATGAACACTCTCGCCGCGCGCTCGACGCCGGGAAGCTGCTCGATCAAGGCCAGCGGCGGTTCCAGATAGTTAATGCGCGCAGCCGTGACGGCCTGCTGATCAGGTCCGGCCTGACCGGGGGCCGTTGGCGCCGGCGCATCGCTCGCCCAATGTTGGCGCAGCACGATGTCGCTCCCCTTCGCATACCAGATTTGATCTTCCATGTTGCCGTTAATCGTGCGTGCCGTGTTCGCGTTGTAGATGCCCGTGCCGATCGTCAGCACGAGGAACACCATCAGCCCGTGATAGATCCGATTGCGCCGGCTGACCAGCAGCAGCGCGGAATAAAGCTGCGGCGCCCACCGCTTCCGGCCGAGCCGATAGAGAATCGACACCAGGAGCGGGTAAGCCCGGATGAGCAGCAGGCTCGCTCCGAGAATGAACAGGGTCGGCACCGTGTAGAGCAGCGGATCCGCCGACAGCGATTGCCCGTCCAGGCCGAGCTTAATCAAGTCTCGCATTCGCTGATGGTAGATATAATAGCCATAGAACGAGAGGCCAAGCAGCATGATGTCCAGGCCGAACGTCTGCCAGGCCGGACGTTTCCCCTCGCGGGCTTTGGCGCGATTCTGGTCGACGATCGAATTGCGGGTCGCCAAGAAGACCGGAACCAGACCGACGAACCAAGCGACTACCGCGGCTCCGCCTGCATACAGCCAGCTTTCGCCGGATATTCGCACCTCTAGCGCGCCGCGATCCACGAAACTTAAGAAGGTGCTGGTCGAACCGAGCATCCGCGTGAACGCCGCGCCCAGAACGGGACCTGCCGCAAGCGCGAGCGCGGCGATCAGCCCGAATTCCATCGCATAGATGGACATCACATGCCATCTTGTCGCGCCGCGGCTGCGCAGCACGGCGATCTCGGACTTTTGCCGTTCGATCAGCATCCCCGTGACCATATACAGATAGAAGCCGATTAAGATGAATAGGGGCACGTTGAGCGACCACAGCAATACGCGAAGCGTCTGCTCCCGGTCGGCATACGCGGTCATGGCGTCGCTGCCGGGTACCCAAGCCGACGAACTGACGGAGAAATTATAATTACCCAGCATGTCGGCCGCCATGCTCGATTCGAGCCCGATCAGCAATTCGGCCGTCTCGATGTCGAACGTCGTATAATCGGCAGCCGCCAGCGCTCCGATCTTGGCGAATACGAACGGACCTCCTTCCGCGAAGTCGCGGCTGAACAGCTCCTCCGGCAGAAATAGCGTGCTGCGCTCGGGGCTCAGGCTTGCGCGGCTCCAATACGCATCGCTCAAATCGTTCTCCGCGATGACGGCGACGGGCTTGACGCGGATCGATTGCCCCTTCTGCCTCGGGTCGTCGATGATATATTCCTGGCCGAGCAGCATGTTCAGCTCGACGAGCGCGTTGTCGGTCACCATCGCTTCATAGACGCCGTTCACCGGCTCCTTCTTGGGGAGGACGCCGTCTACGACGCGCACCTTCCCCTCAAGACCGGTACGAGCGGCGAATTTGGCCGAACGCTTCTCCTCTGCGTCGACGCGCGACGGGTCGGCCGGCGTAAGCGCGAACCGAACGGTCTCCATGCTCCGCTGGTCGAGCAGAAGTTTCAGGCTGCCGTCCGTGATGTTGGATGCCCAGTAGGAGGCCAGGCGGTCCATAATAGCTGCTTGAATGTTGGGATTGTCGTCGCGCATCGTAATGTCGATGGAGACGACGCCCGGGTGAATACCTGTTTCCGCATAGCTGCGGTCCATGTCCTGGACCAGCATATAGCGTAGCACGGCGTTCTTATAGATCGGCATGCTGGACGTCAGCGCGATACAGCACAGCATGCCCGCGAGCAGGCTAGCGGCCAGCCAGCGGTTTCTTGCCAACTTGCGGAACAACATGATGAGCACGGACATTGGCCTTACGCTCCCTCGTTTCTCCACATGACTTACTGTAGAATGATCTTCATGCCATCCTCGACGCCTTGGACGATCTCATATTCCGTCGCGGTCTCAAGACCCGTCTCGACATCCAGCTCCTTGCGGCGTTCGCCGTCCAGCACCTGCACGAAGGTCCGTCCGAAATACGTGCGCACGCCGGACTTCGGCACGACGATCACGTTATCCCGCCGCGCGGCGACGATCGTGATGTCGGCCATCTTGCCTAGCGCCGCATCCTTGGGCAAACTGTCCAGTTCGACATATAACGTGCGGGCGTATTCCTCGCGCAGCCTATCGTCGTCCGTCTGCGGAGCGGAGGCGGGCGTCTGCGTAACTTTGCCCGGATAGACTTGGCCTTGGAACGTCGCTTCCGCCGCCATGCCGACTTTAATGTCGGCCAAGACGGGGTTATTGGTCGTCGTCAAAGCCAGCCGAATCGCTTGCGGATCGGAGATCGCGGCCAGCACGCGGCCGGGTTCCGCCCGGTCGCCGGGCATCAAGTCGGTGAAGTAGGAAACGACGCCGTCCGATTCCGCCGTCAAAGTCGAGGCCGCGACCTTCTCCTTCGTCTTCTCGAACAACAGCGCCGCCAGCCGATAATCAAGCTTAGCGATTTTGATTAGCCTCCCGCTGCCGCCCTTTACCGCCTCTTCCAGGGCCAGGCGCTTGCGCTCATATTCCAGCTCCCGCTGGAGCAGCTCTACATCGACGCCATCATTCTCCAATGTCGCGAGCACGTCGCCTTTCTTGACGACGGCTCCCGCCCGCACGCCGATGCTGTCGATCACGCCGCCCGCTCGGAATTGGTAATACTTCACGTTAGTCGGCACGAACATGCCCGAACCCGTGACCTGTCTTACGATGCTGCCCAGCTTCGCGTCGACCGTCCGCGCTTCGGTCTGCGCCGGCTTGACGAGCGGCGGCTTCAGCGGAGCCTGCTCCTGCGGCAGAAGGCTGCAACCGCTCGACGCCGCGGCGGTTGCGGCAAGCAAGACGGCGGCATATACAAGGCGGTTAAGCTTCCTTGCTGCGTTCCGATCCAATACGACCATCCTCCAATGCGTATACGTCGTCGACCAGTTCCATAATGTGCGGGTCATGCGTTGTCATGACGATGGCGATTCCCTCCGACCGAACGAGATCGCGGAAAACTTGCATCACTTGCTTCCCCATCCGCGAATCCAGTTCCGCCGTCGGTTCGTCGGCTAGAATGAGCGCCGGCTTATGGGCGATCGCGCGGGCAATGGCCGTCCGCTGCTGCTCGCCGCCCGAGAGCTCCGGGGGCATATGATGCATGCGGCCGGCCAACCCGACGAACGCGAGCGCCTCTTCCGCCAGCTTCTTCCGCTCCGGCGCCGGAATGCCGGCGATGCGCAGACCGAAATCGACGTTCTCGTATGCGGTCATATACGGCACGAGCGCGAAGGATTGGAAGATCAGCCCGATCTCGCGTCTGCGCATCTCATTCTTCTGCCGGTCGGTCATCTTACTTCCGTCTCTGTCGCCGTAAATCACGGTGCCTTCCGTCGGAGAGTCGAGCGCGGCCATAATATTGAGCAGCGTCGTCTTGCCCGATCCCGATCGGCCCTTCAAGGCAATCAGCCGGCCTTGGCCGACGCTGAGCGTGGCGCCTTTAAGCGCCGTAACCGCGCCGCTTCCCCTACCGAATACTCGCGTGACGCCGCGCGCTTCCAGCAGCGGCGATCTGGGATTTCCCGTCCCGTTCATCTCCTCACTCCCCTTCTTCGGTGGCGGCGATGATTGGCTTTCGTGCGCCACGACTTCGTGGATGCGCTTACAATAACATCATAACAAATCAAGATTTTAGCGCAACGTTTATTTGTTCATGAACAAAACTGTTATTATTATTCATTTTGAGAAGATGCTCGAATCACCCTGGGAACCGGGTTGAAACAGTCAAATACCTATGCATCTTCAGAAATACAGCCGCATCTTTAACTAAATTTCACCTAACACCAATAACCGTGTAGTAAACCAAACATTTTCCAAGGCAAGAGGATAAATAGATGTCATATCGAATAATAATAATGATGAAAGTGCTTACATTATTTGTCGCGGTAGGAGCTGCCTGGCGGCCGTTAAGGAGATGGCGAATATGAACGCGCGAACTTCAGTATTAGTCTTGCTTTTGCTCCCCCTGCTTCTCGCCTCGTGCACGTCGAGCACGAGCCCGCTCGCGGAAGATGCGGTGCCCGATCCATACGAACAAGCCAAGCGGCTAGGCAAAGGCGTCAATCTGGGCAATGCGCTGGAGGCTCCCAAGGAAGGCGAGTGGGGAATGACGTTGCAGGAAGCGTATTTCGAACTCATCGCGGACGGCGGATTCGATACGGTTCGCGTTCCGATCAAATGGTCCGCCCATGCGACCGCGGAACCTCCTTATACGATCGACGAGGCGTTTGCGAAGCGCGTGGATTGGGTTCTCGACCAAGCGGAGTCCCACGGATTGAACGCGGTGATCGATATGCACCATTACGACGAGATTTTTGAAGCGCCGGACGAACACAAGGAACGATTCTTGCGTATTTGGGAGCAACTGGCGCAGCGGTACAAGGACCGGCCGCTCTCCGTCTATTTCGAACCGCTCAACGAGCCGCACGGCAATCTCGACGCCTCGGCCTGGAACGACCTGCTTGCCGAAGCGATCCGGGCCATCCGCGGCATCGATGAACGGCATACCCTCGTCATCGGCACTTCCGAATGGGGCGGAATTCGCGGCTTGCCTGCGCTCCGCGTGCCGGAAGAAGAGAAGAACGCGATCGTGACGTTTCACTACTATGAACCTTTCCTATTCACCCATCAAGGGGCGGAATGGAACGGCGCGGAAACGAGCACGACCGGCTTGACTTGGCCAGGACCGCCCGCAAGCGAGGTTCAAGCCGGGGAAGCCGCCGATCAGGTGCCATGGGTCCATCGCTGGTTCGAAGACTACAACACGCAGCCGCCCGAATATAATCCGGCCAGCCGGGAACAAGTGATTCGCGATCTCGACCAGGCAGCCGCTTGGGGCGAAGAACGCAACCGTCCCCTCTGGTTAGGCGAATTCGGCGCCTATTCCAAAGCGGACATGGCATCGCGCGTTCGTTGGACCGAATTCATTCGAACCGAGTCGGAGAAACGGAGCATTTCATGGGCGTACTGGGAATTCGGAGCAGGATTCGGAGTGTATAACCGGGAACGCGCGCAGTGGAATGCCGATCTGCACGAAGCGCTTATCGGCGGCGAGATTGAATAGCCGTCCTATTAATTTCGAGCAAAGGATAACAGCCGATCCCTGAACGCTAGGAATCGGCTGTTTGGACTAACGCTTTATTCGATCGTAATCACGAGTTCCGCCGCATGCATGCCGTCGCCGAAGGCCGAGAGCACGACGCGTCCCCGCTCCCCCGTGAACCTTAGGACCGTACTGACGCAACCTCGGTGCATGTGCTTCCAATGCCGGTCGTACGGCTCGCTTCCGCCCAAATCGCCGTTATCGACGGCTACGATCTCCGCAGGTCGGCTCACGCGGTTAACATCTCCTCCGTTATCGGGAAGGCGGCATTGGCGTCAAAACGTTGGCTGCGAATCTTTAGCCGCTTTCGCAATTCATCGGGATGCACGTTCAAGTAAATGAGTCGCCATTTGCCGCCGGCGTCTTCTACCAACTGTTTATATCGATCCCGCTCCGACCGATTCCAAAAGCTGGAGTCGACCACAACTTGTTGTTTATGTTGAATTAACGCTACAAGCTTCGTACGTAATCGTGCATGTGCTTCATCCAAATACGCCCTGTATCGTTCGACGGGATAATCCACGCCATATCGACCATGAGCAGACCACACGTCCTCATCAATCGATAGACGCACGTATCCATCCTGTTCTAATAGTTGAGAGAAGGTCTTTTTTCCCGATCCCGCTATCCCGCACATGAGTACGACCAACGCACAATCACGGTCCCGTTCTCGGTCGATCAAATCCGTAACACTGATCTTCTCTGTCAATCTTCATCCCTCCGATTGAAATTCAAGGCTGCGTCATCCCGACCTTATTCAGGAAGCAATGCTCGAAGCACGCGGTAACAGATGTTCTGCGAAGGCGTTTGATCATGATTGGCCAGCACGATGACGCCGAGTTTTTCCGAGGGAACCATGCATAGATACGCGCTGACCCCTTGATATCCGCCTCCATGCTCGATGACGGTATAGCCCTTCTCCGCGCTCGTTCCCCATCCCAGCGCGTAGCCCTCATGAGGATCAAACCGCCACACGGGTTCGAACATTTTCTCCATTAACGGAGGGGATAGCAATGAACGATCAGTCATATAGGCGTTGAGATAACGGGCCAAATCCTTCGCGGTTGAATAAAGGAAGCCCATGGGCGCCGCTAAAGGGTTGACGGGGAACGGCGATGGCAGAATACGCCGGTCGTCGCTCGCCTCGGAGGTGTAGTAGTTGGCATGGTCATCGTCCTGCCTAACTTTCTCGGCATCCAAGGTCGTTCGGTTCAGGTGGAGCCCTTTGAACAGGACATCTTCGATATAAGCATCCCAAGATTGAAGGCTGACTTTCTCGAAAAGATCTGCAGCCACAATATACGCATCCGTGCAGTAATGCCAGCTGTTTCCCGGGCGATCCGCCAAAGCGACCTTGCGGATAAATCTCGTAATGTCTTCGCGACTCCGAATCGAGCTAAGCGACGAATCCGGCAAACCAACCTGCTGTCTCAGCTGATCGTAAAAAGCAAACTCGGCGGCATTGGGCGCGACAAGATCGCCAATGCCCAGATCGCCGCCGAACCCCGCCGTATGCGACAACAGGTGCTTCACGGTAATCAAGCCGCTTGCTTCCGGATCGGTCGTCCGGAAATAGGGCAGATAGCGGACAAGCGGATCATCCAGATGAAGACGGCCTTCCCCTACTAAGGTTAGTAAAGCAGCAGCCGTAAAGCTTTTGGCGATGCTCATCACGCACGCGATCGTATCCGCCGTAAAGCGCTTTTCTTGCGAGCCGAGCCGCGCATGGCCGAATCCTTTTTCGTAGATTGCATGACCGTCTTTCACGACGACGACAGCCCCGCCGACGAGGAAATCCCGAGGACTCAGGTGATTCTCAATTACGGTTTCTAGTGATAAAGACAAGTACGGCGAACTCCTTTCATCATGAGTATGCGGCAGCGACGTTTCCCGCCGAGAGGGCCAAGCGGAACCCATTCGCTTCACTACATGTTTGAGATGTGATCCTTACGTAGTAATTCAAGGCAATCAGCGTGTTAACCTGCTCCGATAGTTCCGTGTACGCGATGTTTTAATGGAAAATTCAGGTAGAATTGTTACTGGAAAAGAGGTATATTATTGGGGGTTAATGGGCTCCTATCATTCTATTTTTAGGGAGGGTGTTTGCATGGACAAAAATTCCGTTTATAGAACAAACATTATAGGCGCAGGCGAGGCTGGCGTCGCCGTCTCGGTCGACATGGACAGAAATGCGGTTCATAGAACCAATAGCTTATTTTGGGATACGAGAGGAAACGATGTTTTAGGCGCAACCTCGCTTCCTTATTATGGAGCCTTTGTCTCCGAAGAAAAATGCCAACTCTTTGGGGATGTTGCAGGAAAAAAGATGCTGGAGATCGGCTGTGGAAGCGGTCAATCTTTGCAATATCTCGGGGAACGCCGGGCATCAGAACTATGGGGTATGGATCTATCCGAGAATCAGCTTGAAAAGACAAGACAACATTTGACGACGTGCGGTCTTTCGGCAACATTAATTTGTTCTCCCATGGAAGAAGAATGCGGCTTACCAGAGAATTACTTCGACGTTGTGTATTCGATTTATGCCATAGGGTGGACTACCGACCTTGAGGGTACTTTTTGTCGGATCGCTTCTTACCTAAATAAAGACGGCGTATTTATTTTCAGTTGGTCACACCCTATACATAAATGCGTTGCAGCGGAAAATAATGTGCTTGTTTTTAAAAAGCGGTATTTCGATGAATCTTGGTATTCGGTATCGCTCGATGAAAGCGTGCTAAATTTATCGGATCGCAAACTATCCACTTATGTGAATGCGTTGGCAAAAGCGGGATTTGTCATTGAGCAAATGATCGAGGAATCGGATGACGACATTATCCAATTAAAAGACAGTGATTTTGCCAAAAAAGCAAAGATGCTCCCGGTCACTTTTGTAATCAAAGCGAGGAAGTTATAGATCCTCGTGAGCTGACCATGTCGGCGCCTCGTAGTTGCTCCTTCGGTCAAGACCGGTTGGAGAAATCGCCGATCACGTCGGGTGCGGCGATTGACCGTTAACATGAAGAAGAGCCGCATCATAGCGGCTCTCGGGCAGTAAGGGAGTCTTTTAACCTGCCATTTCGACCAGGCTCTTCTTGTCGATCATCGCTTTAATATCGCTTACCATCTGAATGGATGCTTCAATTTCTACTTTGCGCGTGGATACGCTCTCTACGCTGCAGCCAACGGGTATTCCCTTCTCCAGACCGAACTCCAGCAATTCCTCGAAAATCTTATTCGTTAACCGGATCGATTTGTCCAGGACGTCCGTCGAATACTTCAACTCGTTCTCCAGCCAGCGCGGGATGCTAATGCCCAGCCACTTCATGAACTCGAGCGTCTTCGTCGAGCCGCAAGGAGCCAAATTGAACAGGATCGGGACCATCTCAAGCTCGTGATCGTTGCAATAATGATAATAGTCGGATAGGAAGTTCTTCGAGGCTTCGACATTGTACGTCGCCTGCGAGACGAAGAAGCTGCAGCCTTGCTTGATCTTGTTCACGACGCGCAGATGTTCGTCGTTCTTCTTCATATGGCGTTCCGGAATAATAACGCCTCCGAACGTGAGGCTGCCGTCATGTTGGCGGCTGAGCTTGTAGGCATCGGCTAATTCAAGCCTCACCTGCTGCTGGCTCGAGGATGCGCCGACGAACACGCTGAAGCGGTCTTTGTCTTCGCCCCTCTTCAGCCAATGCGTCAACTCGGCTTCCGAATATTTGCCGACGCAGCGATAGATGATTTTGGGAATGTCGAGTTCCTGCAAGTATTGCTCGCTATATGTCTCGGGATCCAGCATCGCCATATAGGGGAATGGACGCTCTTCTTCAATGCGGTCGGATTCCTCCTGCACGTCGTACAGAATCAATGCATCCAGCTTCACGTTTCGCAGCCGTTCGATTTGTTTTTGCGAAATTTCCGCGATTTTCTCGACCGTATGCGATGCTTTCGGAGGCGTCATCCCGTACGTGATGATTCCCGTTTTCTTGTTCAATATCGATTCTCTAAACATGTGAGTCCTCCCCCAGCGTTCTCTTATCTATCCTTCGCATATATGTAGACTTGCCATAATTTACTGCCTTGTAGGAATCGAAGCCGCATGGCTCCTAAAGATAAGATAACACAGGTGTATGACAATCGTGTTTTATCTAAAAGTTATATCTGGATATAGCTTAAAGCTATAACAAACTTTTTATTTGTTGTTTTTATCTTTCCGCAGCACGCCCGTGGTCCCCATGCCGCTGGGCACGAATCGATCTTGAAGATAAGAATAGGCCACACGATCCTGAAGAGGCTTGCTCTGCAGCAAATGCTCGCGTACCAGTCGCCTTCCGGTCTCCGGTGTCATATCCCGATACCAGATTCCCTCCGGATACACGATGACGACGCACGCATCGTCGCATCGACCGTTACATCTCGTCCTCGTGGTATGAATACCATCTTCCGCCGCATGCCGCGCGATCTCCGAACGGATCGCGAGGGTTACTTCCTCCCCCTGTTGGCGCATGCAGCTGCCCCCATTACAGATCAGCACATGATGCTTGGTTTGATTTAAATTCCACGTGACCATATCGTTCTCCCCGCCTTAATCAGCATGTTGCGCTTAAGCGCCTTCTCGTTCCGCTTGTCTCCCAAATACAAAAAGCGCCCGGATCCGCAGTGGCTGGATGTGGGCGCTTCAAACAAACATGATGGACGATCATCATGCCCGTAACACCTCCCTATCTCCCGTAGGTATCCGCAGTGTTGTCGAACGAGGCAGGTCTCCTGGCTACAGAATCAACGTCGATTCAGCCGCCTTCCCGGAGGATATCCCCCAGTGGCATCATAGCTGCGACTTCTCTGTTACAGTGGCGGGACCGCGCCGGCTTCGCACCGGACTTCCCTATTAAGCTCAATCCTATCGGATCGAACACCTCGTTCCACGTTATGAAGTTGCTATTAGTATAGCGTTGTCTTGCGCAACGGCGCAACCTGCCGATGGATGGCGAAGGTGCGACGGTTGGGAGAAAAATCTTGCGTCGTCATGCCATTGGGATCTTCAAATTTATTACCGAACTTCCGATAAAAATGACATAACCTGCTAAAGCGTTTTCAACCTCTTCCGCATTTGCATCGCCTATGTTTTTCCTTATGAGACGGATGAACATCTTGTCATCCGCATGAAGGTTTACAAGAGTTACGTCACTCGCTGAAGATTTCCCCCACTCTACTTAAGAAGGTGACAAGCATGTTCATCACGCAAGAAAAACGCGTTGCGCAAGCTTACGAAATTCTCGATCGCTTACGACTTCCGAACGGCCTGTATGTCGCCTCCTCATCAAGCGATTACAATTTCGTTTGGCTGCGAGATACGTTCTATGAGGTTCTCCCTTACTTGGATAAAAACTGCGATAGATACGAACAAACCTATTACCGCATCTTGGATATTTTTCGCGACTACGAATGGAAGTTAGATATCCATACCAAGCAAAAACCGGTCTATAAACATGAATACCTGCATCCTCGTTATACCGCCGATACGGCTAGAGAGGTTGAATCGGAATGGGGAAACAAGCAGCATGACGCGACGGCCGCCATTCTCTTCGGCATTGGCGAAGGCATGAAACGCGGCAAGCACATGCTTCGCGACGATAAGGACCGAGAGATCGTCCAGAAACTCGTGCAATATCTGGAATGCGTGCAGTTCTGGGAAGATCCGGACAACGGCATATGGGAAGAATATGAAGAGGTGCGCTCCTCGTCGGTCGGCGCTTGCGTTGCTGCTTTGAAGTCCGTAAAGGGAATCGTGGATGTGCCGGATGATCTGATCGAGAAAGGCATGGAGACGCTCTATGAGCTGTTTCCCTATGAGACGAGAACGCGCAAGTATGACTTGGCCCAATTGACGCTTATCTACCCGTTCGGCGTATTCAACGGCGAAATGGCTCAGGTTATTGTGAATCAAACGGAGAAACATCTCTTACGAAACAATGGCATCCTACGTTATATTGGAGACAGTTACTACTCTACTTTAGAAGCGGAGCATGGCAGAGGGCGTTCGCGCTCGTTCTATGCGGGAACGGAAGCGGAGTGGACATTCGGATTTGGCTTCCTTGCCTTGAGTCAATTGAAACTGGGCAATATGGCTAAAGCGAGATCATTCTTGGAACGATTCGAGCATGTCATGCTGGAGGATGGTTCGCTGCCTGAACTTTATTATGCGAATTCCGGCAAATTTAATACGAACACGCCGTTAGGGTGGTCGAATGCCATGTACATCTTGGCCAAGGAAGCCGTAAACTCGTCCTATGGCGAGCGATAATGATTGCCATGCATTGATAATAGAGCGACCTCCCGATGGGCTCGTTGAGGCATTAACCTCGCGTGCATCCTCATCCTAGCGGGGCGCTCTTTTTTTGCAATATGCGCATAAAGCTATACTGTCCAGAAAGACGGCAAGCCATCCAAGCGGATTCCCGCTGGATGGCTTGTTTGCCGAATCTATTCGATGCCTTCTTCCTTCGCCTTCGCGTTCACTTCTTCGATCTTCTTGTCGAGGCCCGTATTCTTCAGAATCCAGTCGACGTAGTTCACCGCTTCTTGCCGGATGCCTTCATGGGCGATGGTCGGATTGTTCATCTCGTAGTTGTCCGCGGTTTCGTAGGCAATCAAGTTCTTCAGGAAGCCGGTAGCCGGGTATTTGTCGATCATCGGGGTCCAATACGTCTTGAAGATGGCGTGACTCCGCTGGCCGTCAGGTTCGACGAGCGACTTCAGCACCTTCACGCTTCCGGTCCGGGCGACGCTTCGGCAGCTTGCCGGCAATGGCCGTCGGATTGTGGCTGCCGCGCTCCGCGGCAGCTTCGTCCACCCAATCGCCGGTCGGAGGGTCAGACATCTCGACTCCCTTGTACATGTCGAAGTAGACCTGCGGCGGATCGAGCGGCGATGTTCATTGGATTTTATGGTAGGTAGAGACGATTAAGCTTTAGCGCTAATTTCGCACGCGACCGTGCAGCTCTTGGATATGGCGGCAGCCGACCGGCCGTTCGGCTGCCCCATGTCCGGAGCGTTTGCTGTCTGTCGTGCCTAGCTGATTAGCTGCTTAATCGATCATTGCCGCTAAGATCGCTTTGATCGTTTGCCGTATCCAGCAAGGCCGCGTTCATGCCGTTCAAGAAGGCCTGGGCGCTGGCTTTGATGATATCGGTATCCATCGCGCGGCCGGAATAGATTTTGCCGCCGTATTCCAGCTGAATGTTGACCCGCCCCACGGCTTCGGTGCCCCTGGAGATGCTGTTGATTTTGTAATGCTTCAGGCTGACATCGAGCCCCGTCAGCGCCTTGATCCCGCGATACAAGGCATCGATCGGACCGTCGCCGACGGCGCTGCCTTTCAGCACCGTGTCGCCTTTACGCAAGCTGAGCGCCGCGGTTGGACATTCATCGTTCGTTACGACTTGGAACGACTTCAGCTCGAAGAGCTGTTGGCTGCTGGCCGCCTGCTCCCGATGCTCGGTGACCAAGTAGAACAGGTCGTGATCGTATACTTCCTTCTTGGCGTCGGCCAACTCGAGGAACCTCTGGAACAGCTGCTCCAGCGCCTCGCCTTCGCCGGGATCGAAGCCCAGTTGCTGGACCGCATGCTTAAAGGCATGGCGACCGGAGCGAGCCGTTAATACGAGCTCCATGCTATCGGCTCCCACCTCTTCCGGCGACATAATTTCATACACTTGTTTATCTTTGAGCAATCCATCCTGATGAATGCCCGAGGAGTGGGCGAATGCATTCTCTCCGGTGATAGCCTTGTTCACCTGGACATCCAGCCCCGTCAGGTACGTCAGCAGCCTCGACGTTCGCAGCAACTCCGTAGTTTCAATAGCCGTTCGGCACCGGTAGCGCGCTTCTCTCACTTTGAGCGCCATGACGACCTCTTCGAGAGAGGTGTTGCCCGCCCGCTCGCCCAAGCCGTTGATCGTGCATTCGATTTTGTCGGCGCCGTTCTTGATCGCGCTCAGCGTATTGGCGGTCGCCAATCCCAAGTCATTATGACAATGCACGCTGAGAATAACCTCGGGGTTCACGTTCTTCAGCCGCTCGTTCACCTTGCGAATCAATTCGCCGAACTCCTCCGGCTCGGCAAATCCGACGGTGTCGGGCACGTTGATCATCGTCGCGCCGGCCTTCACGACCGCTTCGATCGTGCTCCACAAATATTCGAAATCCGCTCTCGATGCATCTTCCGTGGAATACTGCACGTGCGGCAGCAAGGTTTTGGCATAACGAACCGCGTCCACCCCCATCTGCAGAACGGCTTCCTTGGAGCGGTTGAATTTCTTCTCCACATGGATATTCGAGGTCCCGAGCACGATATGAATCAACGGCTGCTGCGCGAGCCGGATGCTCTCGTAGACGGCATCGATATCGCTTTTTACCGCCCGACCCAGCGCCGTGATCGACACGCTGTCTCCGACCGTGCGGGCGATTTCCTGCACCGCTTGGAAATCCCCTTGGGAAGAGGCCGGGAACCCGGCTTCGATAATATCGACCTTCAGGCGCTTGAGCTGCTGCGCAAATTCAACCTTCTGCTGCATATTTAATTTGGCTCCGGGAACTTGTTCCCCGTCACGTAAAGTGGTGTCCAATACCATAATGTTGCGATTCGCCATTGTAGCTCCTCCTCTAGATAAAGGGATTGATCTATATAAAGCGGGGCTGGCGAAACCCGGAATTTCGCCAACAAAAAAACCCCGTCTCTACAATAGAGACGAGGTTGAACCCGCGGTACCACTCTAATTTCATTTCACTGGGGTGAAATGAACTCCTTCGATGGCCATCACCATCTATCCTTGTAACGGCGGAATCCCGGATTCCCCTACATGATCAGGGAAACTGTTCATAGACGAGTTCAAAGCAATCGACGCTGCCGTTTCGCACCAACCAACGGCTCTCTGAAAGGTCTCCATGCTCCTACTAATTCTAATCGGCACATTTGGATTTGAAATTACTGGTAAGTATAGACAGGGAATTGTTTTTTGTCAAGTCGATGCCGAAAACAAATTGGCAGGTTACCTGGATGGGCCGGCCGAACGCCACCGCCTATGGTTGATATAGGTTTTTCCCCATGACATGTATAGAAAACTGGCGATTGTTTGCACCGTTACAATTCAATAAACTGAAGATGGGGTTCAAACTTTACGTTCCGTGCATGCTTGGCTCAACCATCTGCCTACGCCGGTTTCGGAATTCAAGCGCGGTGATGCCTTCGGTATCTTTGAACAATCTCGTAAAATGCTTCACGTTCTCGAACCCGACTTGCTCGCTAATCTCGTACACCTTCAAATCGGAGTACACCAACAGCTGCTTCGCCTTGTCCAGCCTTAACCGGCGAACGTAGTTCGAGAAACTCTCCCCGCTATATTCTTGGAAGGCCTGGCTGAAATACGAGTAATTCAGCGAGAAATGGTTGGACACGACCGCCATGTTCAAATCGTCGGCATAATGCGTCTGCAAGTAGGCGATGACTTTTTGCATCGTATTGGGTTCCGTCGGCGCCTTCTCTCTCCGATCATGAATGAACTGATCCAGAAGATCGAGAAGTTGCTCGACGGAAATGTAATAATCTTCGAATCGATCGAAGTTCCCGATGTGCCCTACATGGGCGTACGACCGCAATAGATCAAGTACTTTATACCCATAGATGCGGAACAACTTGTCGAACAGCTCCTCGTTCAGGAGCTGGCTAATATGTTCTAAATAGCCGATCTCACAGCTGCTGATCACGCGAACATCGAGGATTTGAGCGAGAAGCTGTCTCATTTCCTCCCCGCGTCCCGTTCCGATCAGATTCAATATACGCCGAATGAACTCTACCGGAACGACATGCCGCTCCTGGCGTTCGCTTATGATGCCGGCGTGTTCCATGACATCGAGTTCTGGAAGCAGAATCCCGTATTTCAAGGTTTGCTTCGCTTGACTATAGGCCCACCGGATCCGCTCGATTCCTTGAACCGAATCGCTGATCGCGATTCGCAGTTGCGACTGGGGTACGCGCAACCTCCATCGTTCCGCCAGCTGGTAGAACAGTACAGGATCGGGTGCAATTACAATCGTTCCGCCCTTTCCATCGCGCGTGAGCATCCAATCCGTATACCCATGTAACAGCTCCTCGATTTGATTGCGGAAAGATACGGCATCCGTTCTGCCAACCTGCGATCCCCCGCCGCGTCGCGTTAGCAAGCCTAGCGTGTAGCCTGCATCCAACCAGCTTAAGCCGGCGTTGTTCGGCGTTATCGCATCGCCCATATCCTCTTGAGTCAAATGCAGCGTAACCAGCTCGGCAGCAGAAAGACCGGCCTCTTGGCCAGCCGTGTCTGCTTGTTCTTCTCTCATCCTTATGTCGAGTAGTAATCGATCCAGGACGGCAAACAATTCCTTCCGCTTCACGGGCTTGATGAGATAATCCTTCACCGCGCAGCGGATCGCTCGCTGCGCATAGACGAAGTCATTATAGCCCGACAGCAGCACAACCTCGGGTTTTACCGGATGAGTTTGCAGCTGCTCGAGCAGTTCGATACCATCCATAATCGGCATGCGGATATCGGTGAACATAATATCCGCAGGTTCTTGGCGAAGTAGTTCCAACGCCTCTTGTCCATTCTCGGCAAATCGGTAGCTGAACCGGTTAGGAAACTGCCTCTCGATGACCGATTGCAAGCCCCTCCGAATGATCTTCTCGTCATCGACGATCAGCAAGCTAATCATAGATGTCTACTCTCCTCCCATGACCCGATAGGGCAAAGTCATGATAACGCGCGTATAGCTTCCTTCCTGGCTCTCGATTCGAATCCCGTATTCCACCCCATAGCTCATCACTAAGCGTTGATCCACATTACGCAGGCCGATTCCGTTGCTGTCTTGGGTATCGTTGCGAACGAATAATTGCCGGGCATGCTGGTAAGCGGACTCTTCCATGCGCAGCATGCGATTCAATACCCTTAGTTTCTCTTCCGGGATGCCGCAGCCGCTGTCCGTAATCTCGATGACGCAAGCTTGATCACGCCGGACGACAGAGATGATAATGAAGAGATTTCCATCGCTGGAATGCATGCGGCGCATCCCATGCTTGATGGCATTCTCGACCGTGGGCTGCAGCGACATTTTAAGCGATTCCTGCTTGAGGCATTCCGGTGCAATCGACAATCGAAGATCAAGTCTTCCGTCATAACGGATATTCATGATGGTTACATAATCCTGGACCTGCTGAATCTCATCGCCGAGCATCACGTGATCCTGATTCCATTCCATGGAATACCTCATCATGCCGCCTAGCGAGGTCATGATTTCCGATATCAGGTCCTGCCCTTCAATCTCCGCCAGCATCTTGACGTTCTCCAGCGTATTGTAGAGAAAATGGGAATCGATCTGATTCTTCAGCGCCCGAAGCTCGGCTTCTTTGCCTGCCGCCTGCCTAGCGGCTTGCTCTTGAATAAGCTCGTTAATCTTCAGGATGAGCTTGCGGTAATGGTAGCCTAGTTCGCCTACCTCGTCGGTACCGGTAATCGGCGGCAGCTCTACGTTGAAGTTACCGCTTCTGACCTGCTGCATCGATTCTCTTAACGCCTTCAGCCTGCGTAGAATCATCGCTTGCATCGAATAAGACAGCAGGACGAGGAAGGCCGCTAGCAACGAAATGAGAACGATATAACGAACCCTAGAATGATGAATGTCTCTCATGGTGTCCGCAAGACTAACCATATTGACCAGATGAACGTCGATCGAGGGGATGTAACTCTGAAAGGCCAAGTAGGACTGCCCGTTCACGTTGAACCGTACCGTCTCGATATCGGGGTTACGCGTCAGCCTCACGCCGTTCACCAATTCCTCCGCGCTGTGACGCTCGAACACGGGTGAATCCTTTAAGCTGAATACCTGTTCGCTTCTGGCGACTACGATCAATTGGGAGTTCGTGTCCTGCACGGCGCTGAACGTCTGCGAGAAGAAATTCGATAGTTTCATCGAGATTTCGAGAATCCCGTTATGCGTGGCGTTGTCCGGATATTTGAATTCTTGCAAGTACGTCATGTAGGGCTCGTTCGGCGATGGCTCGGATGGCAGACCGGTGAGGACAACGTTCTCCTGGATCGCCCACCACGGCATGCCGTTCTGTTTCATTACGTCATCATGCCAAGGCTTGTCTTGTATACGAGATTCCTGCAGGATGACCGGCCAAATTTCGTTCACGACCAGATTGTCCGTGAACAACCGGACATTCGCAATTCGCGGATTATTGAACAGAAAATATTGAAAGTTGTTGACCACGTCTTTCTTAATATGCAGCACATACGCCGCGTTTTGCGTTTGTTCGATTTGCAAATATTTGTTCATCTCTCGATTGGATAACGCAAGCTGCGCGGTCCATCCCATCAGCTCTACGTTATTCGCAATGTTGATCTTCTCGACTTCAAGCACATTCTCGTTGTTCTTCATCAATTCTTTCATGGCCTTGGCGGACTCTTCGTTGAGCGTATACCAAGAGAATAGAACAACCGGTATGAAGATCACGAACACGAATGACAGAATCAGTTTGACTTGAAGCGAAAGATTGAACGTAAATGCGCGTATCCTCAATAACCAGCGATATAACTCGCGTCCCATCTCCTGACTCACATCCTGCTGCTTCCACTATAGATCTATTGATTGAGCGACGATTGCAGCTTCTCTACATTTCGTTCATAGGCTGCTTGGCGGCTGGCTTCGATCGCTTCGTACTCGGGATTCTCCGTAATCGTTCTCATGAATTCGGCGAACAGCCGATCAAATTCGGCATCCGACTCCGCCATCAGCAGCTTCGGCAGCGTCTCGGCCCAGAGCCTCGTGTTCTCGCCTTGCGCAATGCCTTCCTTCGTCGTCGGGTCCGGATCGAGATTCTCGAACTCGGTCATGCTGATCGTCTTGCCCCTCGTCCAATTCTTGATCTGTTTGGCCGGTTCGGCTTCCATCCCCGTCATCCAGGCTAGATTCATGTTCGTATCCATGAGCATCCAGTACATATAAGAACCGCCATATTGCCGATCGAACGCTTGGCGGTCGGTATTGAGCAGATCCCTGACCTCCGGCAAGAGCTGATCTTGACCATCTATCGTATCGTACGTCACGCCCTTCTCGCCCAAGAACAGATCCTTGTTCCCCTCTTCGCTGAGCAAATAGCTGAGGAAGGCAATCGCCCGCTTCTTGTCCTTGACGTTCTTCGAGATGAGCGTCACCGTCCAACCGGAGACGCCGTTTCCCGCAAGCGTCGGCGCATCATGCGCATCATTCGCCGGACCATCAATCGCGATATACGCTTTATTCGGATCCTTGCGATATAACGCTTGGTTAATCTCGGTGAAATCGGACCACTGATACAGCATGGCAAAATAGCGGCCTTGCGATATTTTTTCATCCTTCTCCAGTCGTTTCTCATCGATATAGACATCGGTCGGCATCAGCCCGTCCTCATTCGCTTGGCGGAACACTTTCAGCCACTTCAGATAGGCGGGATCGCTTCGACGATCATACAGTTTGCCGTCTTTCTGCTGCGGAATCGCCAGGAAATTCTGTAGATACGAGTCAAGCGAATAGTTGCCGGTTTCCGTAAATTCATGCAGGCCGATCGGAATGAGCGGCTGGCCGTCTACTTCCGGAAACTTCGCCTTCGCGGCTTTCAGCGCGCCGAGAAACCCTTCCGGCGTGCTCATATCCGGTCTCCCCAGCGCTTCATACATGTCTTTGCGAACGACAAAGGTTTGATTGGACGTGAAAAGCCGACCGTATTTTCGATAGTCCGCAGGGGACGAAGAGGCATTCGGGTAGCCGTATACATTGCCGTCCGCCTGGGAGTACCAGCCAAGCTTCGCGGGATCGGCGACTTTAAAGAAATAAGGATCGTACTGGTCCGCCAGCTCGTTTAACGGAAGCGCCATGCCGCCTTTGATTATCTTCTGGACGGCATCCTCGTACGAGGCTATTGTGATGAAGTCCGGGAGCGACCTTGCCGTGATCATCGTGTTCAGCTTCTCGCCGGCGTCGCCGGCAGGCACGATAAAGTTCAAGCTGACTCCGGTCTTCTTCGTTATATAATCGGAGACGACGTTGCCTCCCCACTTGCCGGTGAACCAGTCGAAATTGATATACCAGTCAAACGTAATCGGCGTCGTGTCCTGCTTCCATGCCGGCTCATCCGGAGAAAGCACCGCTTGCGACTCCTTCGGATTGGCTTCGACGTTCAACCGATTCTCAGCACTGCCATTGCTAGATATGCCGACGTTCCCGGAACAAGCCGCTACCGTCGAACACATCATCAGCGCTAGCAACAACATGGCTGATTTACCCCTTTTACCCACTTACAGCTCCCCTTCGTCTGCGCACTAAATTTAGTGCTAGTATAAAGGTTATTGCAAGCAAATGAAAGAGCTCTCATTAGTAGGTTAATAGACCTGCTTGATATTGGGAAAGAGCGTCTCATGCACATCATCGCGAACGAAATCGAGTCAAGACGAAGGCATCTGTTCGAGAAAAAAATCGATGCATTTCTGAACAGATGGATTTTGATAATGATGCCTTCTAAAGATAAGGTTCATCTTCCGAACAGGCGTCGGATTTACGAGGCGAATTATTTTCAATTGCGGGCCAGATAAGATTTCGATGGAAGAAGCAGGCAAAATAGCCACACCCATCTTTTGGAGGACCATCGAAAGAAGAATAGCCGTGGACGTCGACTCGAACTTGGATTGCAACGTTTTGGCGATTCTAGCGCCCGATGGTTGAAGATGCTCGATTAAACTTTTGTCCCCGACAAATAAGGAAGATTCTAAATCTTCTAGCTCCTGAAAAGAAATAACGGTTCGATCCGCCCATGGATGATCCGCATACACGACCAACGCTAGTTCTTCCTTGTACAGGTGCAGCATATGAACTTCTTTGTTCGGGTCATACTGGTCGGTAAAACCGATATCGATGCTGCTATCCGCTACCTGTTGCGAACTATTCTCTGCGCTAGCAAATGTTAACGCAATGTCAGGATATTGTTCATGAAATTTCGTAAATTGAGGCGTTAAACAAAAAAAGTCCATCGGCGAAATCCCGATCGAAAGTTTATTCACCCGCGCATGGCGCAACTCGTACGTTTCTTTCTTTGACTCCTCGATGAGCCTCATCACGGAAAGCGCTTTGTCGTATAGGATTTCCCCGTCGGCCGTAACCTTTACCCCTCTGCCGACTCGCTCGAATAGCGAGGTTCCAACCTCAGCCTCTAGAAAGCGGATCTGTTGGCTTAACGTAGGTTGAGAAACCATGAGCACTTCCGCAGCCTTCGTAAAGCTGCCTTCTCTGCAAATTTGAATAAAACATTCTAACTGCCTGAACAAGATAGATTCACCTCGTCTTCTCTTACATAGGCATCCATCTCTTGAATAAATACGCGTGCGGCGGGTCTCATCGCAACCGAATGAAGATAGACAAGCGAGATGTCCCAACAAGGCGCGTGTCCCGCTAGTTTCACGATCCGCAACGAGTCGTCTCCTAGGTTTTCGAGCAACGAGGTTGGGATAAGCGCTGCTCCAAGCCCATGACGAACCCCGTGAATCAATACGGAAGCGGAGGACGTCTCGATGATCGACTTCAACGTAAACCCGCAAGATAAACCATACATATCAAGCAAGGAATGGTTTTGTTGCCGGAACATAATCGAATTCAGTTGCTTCAACGCTCGAAACGGGATCGAAGATTTACCGGCCCAAGGATGTTCGGCATGAACCAATAGCGCCATCTCTTGTCGATACAAATGAGTCGAAATGACCGAAGCGTCCGAAACCGGATAAGCCGTGACGCCAACGTCCACCTTCTGTTCCGCAACCTGATTCGCGGCATCCTCCGTATCGGTAATTTTCAATGAAATATTCGGGTGCTTTTGGTGAAATCCCATCAAGTAAGGCGCCAGATATTCAAGTTCGGCCGGGCAGCATCCGATCGATACGGTTTCTTGCGCTTTTCGGTTGCGGCCGTCGATCTCATTTCGCGCTTCTTCTAGAAGATTCATGATCGCGTGGCCTTTACTTAATAGAATTTTACCCGCTTCCGTTACTTCAACTCCCCTGCTTACCCGATCGAACAATGGAATATTATACTCATCCTCCAATACCCGAATTTGTTGACTAAGCGTAGGCTGCGTCACGCCTAATTCTTCTTTCGCTTTGGTGAAGCTGCCTGATTTGCAAATTTGAATAAAATATTCAAGTTGTCGCAATTCCACGGTGCATCCCCCCTTATAAACATTATAAGAAGGAACCTGTCGTGGAATATATCCGCTGGATTTCAGGTGAAGGTTGCTGGATTTTAGGGTTGGCGCGGTTGGGAGCCTAAACATCCGTAAATCGGTTCTACCGACGAGGCATCCACGCCGCACTTTAAGCGCC
This sequence comes from Paenibacillus methanolicus, assembly GCF_008124765.1. Classification (GTDB taxonomy): domain Bacteria; phylum Bacillota; class Bacilli; order Paenibacillales; family Paenibacillaceae; genus Paenibacillus_Z; species Paenibacillus_Z methanolicus. The sequence continues at coordinate 435,231 of NZ_VNHS01000003.1, forward strand.
GAACCAAGCCAAAAAAAGGGCACCTCTGCGCTTGTCGCCAGCGGATACCCACAGTCGTACCAATGTATGGCCTTCACATTCAACTTATTTTGCTGCCGCTCTGCTTAGGAAGCCGGATCCAGACGCAAGTCCCTCGATCGGTCGCACTCTCGATCCGTACGGACGCCTGGCTTCCGAATAAATGCTCCAGCCGCTTCTTCGTATTGCCGAGGCCGATGTGTCTTAATCCGGGGCTGCTCGTTTTCTCGCGCTGTTCCCAGATCGTAAGCAGTCGCTCCGGGTCGATGCCGACTCCATCGTCCTCGATCCGGATTAGCAGCGCGCCGTTGGCCTCCGACGCGGCTATCCGAATCGTGCCCGGCTCGTCTTTGGGACATATGCCGTGAAAAATGGCATTCTCGACGAACGGCTGAATGAGTATGCGCGGCACGAGACAAGGGAGCGTCTCCGCATCCAGCGCCCACTCCACTCGGAACATATCGGCGTACCGGTACGATTGAATGTCGATGTAGTCGCGCAACAACGCGACTTCGTCGCTCAACGGGACGAGCGTATGATCGCCGCCCAACTTCACGGCGTCCTGAAGCACGCGAATGAAAGCGGAGACCATGCGGACGATGTCCGCGTTGCCTTGCTTTTGGGCCATGTAGATGACCGCATTCAGCGTGTTATACACAAAATGCGGATTCATCTGCGACAGCAGCAGCTCCATTTCGAGTTCGCGCTTGTCTTTCTCGTGCCGAATCGATTCTTCGATATGCGCGCGCAACTGGCTTGTCATTCGATTGAACCCGTTGCCCAGCTTCTCCAATTCGTCCCCGGTATTAATCTGCACGGACGTCTGCAGGTTGCCGCTCGATACGGCGTTCATGGCAAGATACAGTCTCATGATCGGCCTGGTGATGCGGAATATAGCCGGCATCATGAGCGCCAGGATGAGCGAGGTGCTCACCAAGGTGAAGAACCCCAGCAGGTACAAGACGATCTTGGCCCTGTCGAACAGCGACGATTGCGAGATGAACGTGGCCAGCCGCCAGTCGGTCGTCTCGAACCGGTCGACGAGCAGATAACCGTTGTTCACGCGGAATTCGCCCTCCTTCTCGGCGGCGTTCTCCAGCCCATGCGCGAGATCGACCGCCGTCGGTTCGCCTCGGCTGGGCTTGGCGTACAGTTCGCCCCCGGATTCGCTGAGCCAAGCGAGGTTGCCGAATGGGCTGTAATCGAGCACCGACTGAAAGTGGCTGTAGTCCAGGTTCACGATGAAACGCCCGATCGTCCGACCCGGCTTCTCGATATCGCGCACCGTCACCACATAGCTGATGATGGTCGTCTCGGATAAGGGCGTTTGGTCCGCAAACATCCGGTGGGGCTGCGTGAAGCCGAACTCGGCGCCGGAGCGGATGAAATTCGAATACCACGGCTCCTTCAAGCGTTCGCCGAAATAGTCGTCGTTGCCGGCCGCGTTCCAGAACGCGCGCCCGTCCGGGAGCACGAGCGCGTAGCTGGTTACTTCCTTGCGCAGCCCCTTGTAGCCGTCCACGAACGTGAACGTGTCCTGCAGCGCCTTGAACTGATCGAACGTGTCGAGTCGATCATAGGTCTTGTAGAACGCTTGCAGGCGCTCGGCAATGATAAGCGTAAACGTGAACTTCGAGATGTCATCGGACATGTAATCGAGCTGGCGGACGGTCTGGCTCAGCTTCGCTTTGTCCTCCTGCATCATCTGGCCGATCAGGATATGGTTATAGTAGTAATATGTAAAGGCTGCCGACAGGAAGAAGCTGACGGCGGCGACGATCACGATACGCCGGAGAATGACGGTGCGCAGTCTGGTCATCGAGCCCGCTCCGCCGCGCGGAACTGATGGGGGAGCACGCCGGTCAGCCGCTTGAACACCTGGCTGAAATGCTGGGGCGAGCGGTAGCCGACGCGCGCGGATACATCCGCCATCTTGGCGTCTTCGCGCATGAGGATCAGCTTGGCCTGGTTGACGCGGTATTCGGTCAAATAGTCGAGAAACGTCCGGCCCAGCTCGCGCTTGAACAGTTCGTGCATATACCTCACGCTGATACCCGCCGCCTCCGCGACTTCTTCGATCCCGACGTCGTTCTGGTAATGCGCATGGAGGTAGCGCAGCGCTTGCAGCAGCTTGGGCGACAACCTGTTGAAGGCCGCCGTTCCCCGCTCGCGCAGCTCGCCGAACGCCCGAATGAGCCGATCGCGAATATCGCCCGCGTCGTACGGGGAGTCGGCCGTCCGCGGATCGAGCGGATCGGCTTCCGGCAGCCCCGCCGCCGCCAACCGCTCGCGATACAACGCGGTCAGCGCGCCGACCGCTTCGTACAGGCCGGTTAGATCCCATACCGGTTGAGCAAGGCCGTCGAACCATTTCGCGACAGCGGTTACAAAACCGCCGTGATCATCTCGCTTCAAGCAGAATGCCGACTCGTCCAGCCACCGGTTGCGCGCGTTCCCGCCAGCGGCCGACGTCCCGTCCGGCAAAGGCAGATCGTTCGCGCAGACCAGCGCGCCCCGGCCGGCGAACACGGCGTGCCGCGCGGCGTATTCCAGTTTGCGCATCGCTTCGGGCAGATTCGCCGCATCGTCGGATTCGAACGCGTAGTAGAACGAGACGGTATGGTTCGGCCGCCCTTGCAGCGTGCGCTGCAGCGACGAGGCGAACGAGCGGAACGTATCTCGCCGTAACGCGTCGCCCCGGACGCGCTGTTCGAACAAGGCAACCAACCGGCCGGCCCCGTGCGAGAATTGTCCGATTCGCTTCCAGTCGGCCGGCTCCTCCATCTGCTCGAACGCTTCCATCCACCCGTTCGTCCTTTCGGGATCGCGCAGCGCCGAGCCGGTCGGAATGGGCTCGAACGGCGCATCGGCCTGCGCGAGCAGCACGCACAGCGGCGGCCTCCCGACCGGTTCGCGATGCGCCCCGCGGAGGAACGCTTCCTTCAGCTGTTCGGAGCGGGCGAACTTCCGCTGCCGCTCGTCGAGCTGCCAAGCCAATTTCGCTTTGGCAAGCTCCCGTACGAGCTTGTCGCGGTCCACCTCGTGCTTGACGAGGTAGCTCGAGACGCAGCCGAGCGCGATCGCCTGCCGGGCGTAATTGAAATCCTCGTAAGCGCTCATCACGATGAATTTGACGCCCCAGTCTCGCTCGGCCACCGCGTGGATCAGTTCGAGACCGTCCATGACCGGCATTCGGATGTCGACGATCATAATCTGGGGCCGATGCTCTTCGCAAAGCCGCAGCGCGCTGCGTCCGTTCGTCGCCGCCGCCGCGATCTCATAGCCGATCTCTTCCCACGGAATCAGTGTTCGCATATGATCCAGCGCAATACGCTCGTCATCTACCAAAACGACTTTCATCTGTTTCCCCTCCCCCTCCCGTCATTTTATTGCTCCCTCCCCCTTCCCCCTCCGCTGAGGGGAACCAAAGGGCTTCGCCCTCTGGACTCCCTTCTTCGTACAGTCACGATTGTTCGCGGTCGGCGGGTTGGCTTGAGCGGTGCACGCTTTTGTCCTGTCGGACAATGCTTCAGTGGGTTTTGAATGCAATCCTAAGTCATCAGCCTGTCAACTATAGGCCCCTCCCGTGTCACGTAGATTAATTATACCGTACGCGCTTGCGGCCGTTGAAGCAAAGTGCAGGATATCGACCAAAAGTGCAGGTTTGCTATGTTTACGCTTTCATTAAGATTCCAGTATGCTGTAAGCGTAACCAGAAACCGATGGGGAGGATTGGGGATGCGGAATTCGAAATGGGGCAAAAGGTTCGGACTTGGCGTAACCGTCATCATGCTGGCTGGCATGTTAGCTGCATGCGCGGGCAACACCGGCGGCAACGACGCCAACAACGGAGGAAACGGCGGCGACGCGAAGGCGAACGCGCCCAAGACTGAAGGAGCGAACAACGGCGGGACGGAAGCCGGCGGGACTACCGAGCTGTCCGGGGAGTTTGTGCTCTGGACTTGGGAGCCGGAGCATCCTACGGCGCTTGCGGCGTTCAACGAGAAGTATCCGGGCATCAAAATCAAGCGGGTGCAGGTTGAAGCGGCGGACGTGCCGCAGAAGCTGCAGACTACCATCGCCTCGGGCGGCGAGCTGCCGGACGCGATTCGAATCGAGCGCGGCCAGAAGGCCAAAATTTTCAATATGGATATTCTCGAAGATCTGGAAGCCGAGCCTTATAAGGCGGACCGCAGCCTGCTGTTCGATTATGACGCTCCGGTATTCGCCATGAACGACCGCTTGGTCGCGATTCCGGACGACATGAGCGTTGCCGGTCTTGCCTACATCAAACCGCTCGCGAAGGAATACTTGGGGACGGACAACCCCGAGGAGATGGAAGCGCTTCTGACGGACTGGGACGTATTCATCGAGAAGGGCAAGGAAGTGCTGGATAAGAGCGGCGGCAAGGTCATGATGTTCCCGAGCCTCGGCGGCGTATACGATATTCTGAAGGGCCAACGGGACGCGTCGTACTTCGACGGCAACAAGCTGAACGTCCCGCAGCTGCAGCAGGTGGTGACAAGGCTTGTCCAGTTCCGCGACGCGGGCATCGTCGACAAGCTCGACCAATGGACGCCGGCCTGGAACGCCTCGTTCGGCGGCAGCAAATACCTGTTTACGCCGAGCCCGGTCTGGATGCCGCAGTATGTCATCGGACCGAACGACAAGAAGCCTGACCGGTGGGCGCTCATGGTCGCTCCCGAGGGCGGCTACATCCGCGGCGGCTCGTCGCACGGCATTCCGAAAGGCGCGAAGAACGCCGAACTGGCATGGAAATGGATCGAATTCACCTCGATGACGCAGGCAGGCGCGGAAGCGCAGAAGAAAGACGGCGTCTTCACCCACTTCAAGGAGGCGTACCAGGATTCCGAGTTCTCGAATTGGACGTGGGCGAACTTCGGCAGCCAAGATATCGGGGAGAAGTTCTTCGTCGACATCTCCGCGGTCACGACCGACGTGGCCGAGAACGTGAATGACCAGGTACTGGACGAAGCGATGAACATCGTGCTGCAGACGCTCGCGAAGGACAAAAATTTCGGCGCTGGAGAGGCCATGGACCGGATCCAAAAAGAGCTGAAAGCGAAAGCGCCGGATATCGCGTTCGAATAACGCCTTGCCGGATGCGCAAGAGACGCCGGGAGCGGCCAGGCGGCCGCTCGTCGCGCCTTGCTTGATTAACGAACGATCGGAGTGGGATGGATGAATGCCGCGAAGCGAAGATGGGTGCCCTACCTGTTTCTGTCGCCGTATATGCTCTTCTATGCAGCCTTCGGTCTGATTCCGATCCTGTTCTCGTTCTACGTGAGTCTGACGAGCTGGGACGGGATCGGCCCCAAAACATTCGTCGGGCTGGACAACTATGCGTTCTTGTTCAATCCCGATTCGTATTTCTTTCAATCCGTCGGCAACACGCTGCTGTTCGTAGCCGTGTCGCTGCCGCTGCAGATGGCGTTCGGCTTGGCGATCGCCGCGCTGCTGTACAGCAAGTTCGTGAAGTGGAAAGCCTTCTTCCAGCTTATCAACTTCCTGCCCTACATCGTCACGCCGGTCGCGGTCGGCCTCATGTTCAACCTGCTGTTCGATTGGCAGGCCGGTTTCGTCAACAAGGTGCTGCTCGAATTCGGCTTCATCGACGAAGGCATCTACTGGCTCGGCGAGCCGCTCTACGCGCGCGTCGTCATCGTGCTGATGCTGTTCTGGAAGGGATTCGGCTACACGATGATCTTTTACCTGGCGGGGCTTGCGAACATCTCCAAGGATTTGCACGAGGCGGCGGCCGTCGACGGAGCGACCGGCATGAAAGCGTTCTGGACGATAACGCTGCCGCTGCTTCGGCCGGTAACGACATTCGTCGCCATCACGGGCATTATCGGCGGCTTCCAGCTGCTCGAAGAACCGATGCTGCTGCTCGGCGGCGCGGGCATGGGCTCGTCGTCCGCGGTCATCGGCGGACCGGAGCGCTGTTGCCTGACGACCGTCTGGAACATGTATGACACGGCCTTCGGCAGCACGACCCGCTACGGTCTCGGATCGGCGATCGCCTACGGGCTGTGCGTCATTATTGCGGCGTTTTCGTTTATCGGCACCAAGTTTTACAAGGAGGAGACGTAAATGAGTACGTCTACGCGCACGGTTATCGCCACGACCGGGATCGCGCTGCTATCCGTCATCGCGCTGCTGCCCTTTTACATTATGGTCGTGATGGGCACGTACCGGAACGAGGACCTCTTCACCCAAATCGTGCTCCTACCGGGCGACTATGTGATGGAGAATCTGAAGACGGTCGCGGCAAGCCGCTTCGATCTGGCCTATTGGAACAGTATCGTCGTCTCGGCGATCAGCACGGTGCTGTCGGTGTTCGTCAGCGCGTTCGCCGGATTCGCCTTCGCGAAGTACGAATTCCGGTTCAAGTCCAACATTTTCGCGGCCGTCCTGCTCACGATGATGATTCCGGGACAGCTCGGCCTTGTCGCCTATGTCATCGAGATGCGCTACCTCAACCTGTCGGGTTCGCTGATGCCGCTTATCCTTCCCTGGGTGGCGAACGCGTTCGGCGTATACTGGATGACGCAGTTCATCCGCGGCGCGGTACCGGCGGAGGTCATCGAGAGCGCGCGCATCGACGGCTGTTCGGATCTCGGGATCTTCTTCCGGATCGTGCTGGCGTTTATTTTCCCCGCGGTGACGACGCTGTCGTTGCTCGTCTTTCTCTGGTCTTGGAATAACTACCTGCTGCCGCTCATCATGATTAACAAGCCGGAGATGTATACGATCCCGCTGGGCATCACGACGTTGGGCTCCGCATACCGAACCGACCTCGCGGCGCAAATTCTTGGCCTGTCGTTGGGCACCCTGCCCGTGCTCGTCCTATTCGCGCTCGGCTCGAAAAGCTTCATTCGGGGCCTCACGGCCGGGTCGGTCAAAGGATAGGCCGGGCTTAGCTGAAGAAGAACGCCGGCAAACCATACCAGGACGGCATGACGATCAGGCTGGCGAGAAATCTCGTCAGCCTTCTTCCGGCACGATAATCGTTATTGCTTATAAAGCGCGCCGGATTCTAATTCCTTCACCCACACCTGCATGAATCCTGGACTTCGATTATCCCAAGCATAGTAGGGAATCAGTCGGAATGTATGTCCTCTTCGATCGTGAGCCGTCAATAGGTATGCGCCTTCAAGGCTGTCGCTCCCCGGCGCAATGGACCATGTCATATCGGCTGGCATCGCATAATCGTCATACTTCAGGATCGGATTATCCGCTTGTTCCAAGCAGTACAGAATGGGCCCCCGCCGAACGGCGAATCGTCCGCGATCGGACTCTACCTCCGCTTTTGCACGAACCAACTGAACGGGTTCCTCCAGGCGAAGCTCCACGGCATCGCCTACTCCCCAATTCCGCTCCAGCACTAGGTAGCCCTTCTCCAACCGATAAGCGTCCGGATGGATACGATCCCCGTTCACGCATACTTGAAATCCGCGGCACCAGCCGGGAATGCGAAGCAGCAGCGGAAATATCCGTTCTCGCTGCGGACGGAGCTTCAAGCGGATGTTCCCCTCCCAGGGGTAGTCCGCGGCGGACTCGATCTGAACGGCGAACCCGTCGGACAGCTGAAGGTCGGCTTTGCCCGCGACGTATTGATTGCATACGATCCCCTTATCCGTAACCGCAAACTGATAACCGCCGATCGATGGCAGGAAGCGGGCTAGATTCGTGGGGCAGCATGACGTGTGGAACCATTCCACCCGATGATGGTTCCCTTCCGAAGCGAGCGGATTGACATAGAAGAACCGATCGCCGGACAACGATATGCCAGCCAAAACGCCATTATACAACTCTTGCTCGACAATGTCGGCATACTTGGCATCGCCAAAGAGCAGGTTCATCCTGTGATTCCACAATGCCATGCCGATCGACGCGCAAGTCTCGCAGTAAGCGGTATCATTGGGCAGGTCGTAGTCCGCCGTGAATCCTTCATTATGCCGCGAGGGTCCGATCCCTCCCGTCACGTACATATTGCGTTCCACGGTATGCGCCCACACGCGGAGCAAAGCATCGAGATACCCCTCTTCGCCGGTTGCGCGCGCAACATCGGCCATACCCGCATAAAGGTACATGGCGCGTACGGCATGTCCGGTCACCTTCTCGATGTCTTTCACCGGAACATCGTCTTGGCAATAAGCCGGACCCCAATCTTCTTTATCCCATATGGCGCCGGAACCATGTCCATGCCCCCGCTCCTCCAATAGCCATTGCGCAAATGATACGTATTTCGCTTCACCGGTGATGTGATAAAGCTTGACCAACGCCAGCTCGATTCCCTGATGTCCTTCTACCCAGTGGCGCTTGCTCGGCCCAAACATCGAGAGGTAATGATCGGCAAGCTTGCAGGCGACGCCGAGCATCTCCCGTTTGCCGGTTGCTTCATAATAAGCGACGGCCGCTTCGATGAGATGTCCGCCGTTATACATTTCATGCTTTTCCATATCCGTCCACTTAAAATCCGGCGATGCTAAAGTGTAATAGGTCGACAGATAACCGTCCGTCTCTTGCGCGGCGGCAATAAGTCCGATGATGCGGTCGATCTCCTTTTCCAGGATAGGATCCCGCTCGTGCATCAACGTATAGGCGGCGCCTTCGAGTACTTTATACACGTCTGAATCGTCATAGTACATGCCTTGATGTTGTCCGGTCTCTAATCCGCCGGCTCGGGCAAAATTCGAGATTCGACCGGTCTTCTCGCATTGTGTCAAGCAAGCTGGAATCGTCACGTTCTTCAAGGTCGCAATCCGCGGCAGCCAGAAATCGTCCGTAACGTTTACCTTGTTAAAGGGAACAGGCGTCCAGTTCAATACGCGATGGTTTAGATTGTTCTCCATGGTCGCTAGCCTCCGCCAATCCTAATATTTTCAACTAATGGCTTACAACTCAACCTTTCAACCCTGTCAATGAAATGCCCTCGAGGAAGTATCGCTGACCAATTAGAAACACGACGACGCAAGGGAGCACCACGGCAGCCGATGCCGCCATAAGCAAATCCCACTGCGATGTATAGGACCCTTGGAACATCTGCAAGCCGAGCGCCAGCGTGAATTTCTCGGTCGATTTCAAGTAGATCAGCGGTCCGAAGAAGTCGTTCCATGCCCCTAAGAACGTAAATAAGGAAATGACGATGATGGCGGATCGGCTCAGCGGCAGAACGACATGATAATAGATTTTCAAGTACCCCGCGCCGTCAACCAATGCAGCCTCATCAAGGTCGCGGGGGATGGTCATGTAAAATTGGCGAAGCAAAAAGATGTTGAAAATACCTCCGCCGAAAAAGGCCGGTACGATCAAGGGAACAAAGGTGTCGTAGAACCCCAACGTTTTCCAACCCAGGAATGTAGGAATAAGGGTCACGGCGCCCGGCAGCATCATCGCGGTCAGCAGAATGCCGAATACGCCATTCCGACCCTTCCACTGAATGCGCGAAAATCCAAAGGCTGCAATCGTGCTGCTCGTTACGGTTCCGATCAGGACGAGCACGACGATGATCATCGTGTTCAGAAAGAACGTATTGAACGGCAAAATCGTGAGCGCTTCCGAGAAATTATCCCATTCGATCGGAGACGGAATCCAAACCGGAGGCATGACGAAAATTTGAGATAGACCCATGAGCGAGCTTCGGACCATCCAAACGAGGGGCAGCAGAAATAAAGCGGACATGATCGCAAGCAGCGCATAGACGACCGACTTCTTCATGGTCGATGTTCTCATGATCGCCCCTCGCCTTCATAATACACCCAGGATTTGGCGGTTCGGAATACGAGCAAGGTGAAGAGCAGGATTATGACGAATAAAATCCACGCCAGCGCAGAAGCATAGCCCATCTCCGTATCGCGGAAAGCGGTGCGCCACAAATAGAAGATGTAGATTAGGCTTGCATTGTTCGGCCCGCCTTGCGTCAGAATATAGGCTTCATTAAACACTTGGAATGCCCCGATGATCGTCATGACCGTATTGAAGAACAAAGTCGGGCTGACCATCGGCAGCGTGATATGGACGAGCTTATGCCAACTGCCGCCGCCGTCGACTTCGATCGCCTCGTAATACTGCTGCGGAATGCCGCTTAACCCCGCAAGAAAGATTACGACGGTTCCGCCGATCCCCCACATCGTGGTCAGCACGATCGAAGGAATGACCGATTGCTCGGCGAATAACCACGAACTGGTCGGTAGATGCAGCCATTGGAGGATCGTATTGACTAACCCCAGGTCCGGATTGAGCAGCCACATCCAGATGATCGACGTGGCCACGGCCGGGACGATGCTGGGCAAATACACGATCGTGCGGAATAGCGCCCTTCCTCTTATGTTCTGATTCAACAATAGCGCGATGGCAAAGGATACGATGATGGTGACCGGTACTTTGAGGACGACGAAATAAAAGGTGACCCCTAACGACTTATTGAACAGCTCGTCTTGGCCCGACAGCAGCTTGACATAGTGATCGAATCCGATAAAGTGAGTCGCGGACTGAAACACATTATAATCCGTTAAGCTGTAGTATAGGCTCGCCAGCATCGGGCCGGCGGTAAATAGAATAAAGCCCAGCGTAGCCGGAAGCGTAAACAAGATACCATACAGCAGCGCTTTGCGTTCCTTGGACCGCAATCCGGCACGTACGGGGGCTTGCGGGATCGACTTCAGATTTGCAGTCATTTGGCCCTCCCTTTCGATGTGGCAGGACGAAAAACGGGCCGCGAATCGCTGCCCGCTTTCGTACAGGTCAGATCTATGTAGCCATTTTATTGAATATCGCGTCGCCCTTGTACTTGAGCTTGGGCTTTGGCCGCGATGCCGTTCATGGCCGCTTCGGCCGTCTGTTGGCCGAGCCATACCTTGTCGAGCGCGGGATTGACGATATCCATAATCTTATTAAAGTTCTTCACGTAGCCTGTCGGGGTCTGATGACCATGAGACAGCGCCATATTGATGACGGCGTCCCTGTACCCTGGCTTGCGTCCTTTGGAATCGGCCGTCCATTTGGCGATGAGCGCCTCGTCCTCATACCAGTTCTTCAGCGCGGGCATCCAAAGTCCTTTGTGATGGAGCTCCAACGTACCTTCCGGATCCAGCAGCGCCTTGACAAGCTCCCATGATTCTTTCGGATGCTTCGTCGATTTGAAAATGGAAAACATGCCGTTCACAACGGTCGTCACCGGCTCCTTCAGGACGGGAAGCGGCGCAACGTCGTAGTTCACATCGGTACTGCTCAGGTCGAAATTCGCCCATTGGCCGTCAATGACCATCGCGACCTTTCGGGTCTGAAGGGCCACGTTCGTACCCGGTACGTTTTTGGATTGAACCGGAGACGGAGCCACGTGATGGATATTGATCAAGTCGGCGACTTTCTGCAGCGCTTCCACCGCTTCGGGTTGGTTAAGGGCGAACGTCTTCCCGTCCGCCGACACGAAGTCGCCGCCGTTGCTGTAAATGAAGTTGGACCAAGATCCCCACCAGCCGTTGGCGCCGCTTACGCCGAACTGTCTGATTTTACTCGGGTCGAAGTCGGGATCGGTTGCGTTTTTGCCGGATTGGTCGATCGTCAACTTCTTGGCCGTTTCTACAAATTGATCCCAGGTCCAAGCCTCTTCCGCTTTGGATGGCGGCGGTTGTAGTCCTGCTTCCTTGAACAGATCGACGTTATAGTAGAGCGAGAACGTCTCGATGTTGGACGCAAGGCCGATGATATGGCCAGGCTCGATGAAATACGACGTATTCGGCAGCAATTGATCGGCATGGAATTCGCTGTCGCTATCGAGCATGGTCTGCAAGTTCACGAGCTTACCCTGTTCGGCAAGCGGAAATGCGATCGTAGCCGATTCCAGCATGGCGACGTCAGGCTCTTGGTTACCGGCCACCATGGTGGTCAGCTTCGTATCGTAGTCCGTCGGGATGGATTCATACTTGACCGTGACGCCTGGATGGGTCTCTTCAAAACGGTCGATCGCCTTCTGATAGGTTTCGATTTCTTTCGGACTGCCCCAGTTGGTCAACCGCAGCGTAACGGGCTCTTTGGAACCGGCGTCTCCGGAAGGTTCGCCCGCTTCCGCAGCGTTATTGTTGCCAGTTGAAGCCGAGTTGGAATTGTCCGTCGAACATGCGGATAGGCCGGATGCTAACACAACAAGACCAATGGATAGAGATGTCAGTCGCTTCCATGAACGATTCACGTCCCGTTCCCCTTTCATTCGCCCTTTGGTTCATAGCTGCAGTCTATGATGGGATCACTATAACAAAGATAAAGCGGTTACAAAACTCAGTATTATTAGATTTGGTGGACTAATCTTGGGTATCGATCGGCAGTTTGATGGTAACGGTCGTCCCTCTTCCAATCGCAGATTGAATGCTGACTTCGCAATGATCTCCGTAGCGATGGCGGATGCGCGCGATCGTATTGGCAATCCCGACGGAAGGCGTATCGCCCGACATAATTCGGTCGATCGTCACTTCGTCAATCCCGCATCCATTATCCGCGATCGTGAAACAACGGTCGTCCCCTTCGATCTTGCCGGTAATCGTAATGACGCCTCCGCTCTCCATGAGATCGAAACCGTGAATGATGGCATTTTCGACGAAAGGCTGGAATAGCAGCCGGGGTACCTTACCGTCATGCAGAACGGGATCCATGTCATAATGAACCGTAAATTTGTCTTCGAAGCGGATCGCCATGAGGTAGAAGTAATTGTTCATCCATTTGATCTCTTCCCTTACATGAACGGCGTCCCAATCCTTGCGCGTGGTATAGTGCAGCATGTTGGACAAGCACAAGAGCATTTTGCTTAACTCTCGTTGATCGTTCTCAAGCGCCGCCCAATTCATCACATTCAGCGTGTTATACAGGAAGTGAGGGTTCATTTGGAAGTTTAGCGCCTGAATCTCGGCTTGCTGCTCTCTCAGCTTGATTGCATAATTCTCATTGACTAACACGCGTATCCGGTCATTCATCGTATTGAACTTTTGGATCAGGATTCCGATCTCGTCGTTTGACTTCGTTGCTACTTTGGCGTGAAAATCGCCCTCGCCGGCGAAACGCATCGCCACCATCAAATGCTTGATTGGACCCGTAATGCGGCTCAATACGAAATAAGCAAGGGTCACCGCGGCTACAGCGAGAATGGCGGCAATCGTAATGGTCGAGGTTAAGATAACGGGTACCAATTTCTCGACGAGTACGCGTTCCGGTATCATGACGACGGATACCCATCCGGTCACATCCGACCTGTCGAAACAAACGAGCATGTTGTGGCCGCCAAGCGTAAGGCGTTGCGTGCCGCTCCCCTTCTCCAGTACATCGTAAATCCACGGGTCTTGGATTTGTTCCGTAATGAGATTTTGCTCGGAATGAGCCACGAATGTGCCATTGGCGCTCACGACGAAGTATTCGGATTCGGCTGGAATACTATCTTCGAAGAGGTGTTGGAATAGATCGGCCTTCATGCTGATCGCCAGAACGGGCCTTTCCACGCCTGGATCCAGACTGGCCATCGTACTGTTATCGAGATAGGAGAAGTTGAGCAGCCTGGTGGCCGTAAATAAATAGCGATAGTCATAATCCGTCGCCTGGTTAAGCCATGGCTGGTTAAACATCGCAGCGAAGTCATACGTAGGGTTCCAGACCAGCCGCCCGCCAGCCATCTTCGCTTCTTTATAGATGGGACTCTCCGTAAGATCCCCTTGCGGCATATTTTGCGGGCCGAACTTAAAATAGGACGTCCAGATTTGATAAGCGAATAGATCCTCGGTCTGTGCAAAGCGTTGGGCGAGGATGGCGCTAACTTTGCGGTCGGCCTCCAGGAGCTGCTCTTGCCGAGACGGGTTCAACCGGTTGAAAATACCGAATAATTCTTTATCCGTAAACAAGTTCGAGCTGATCCGATCAATTTGTCTTAACTTGACGTCCATAATCTCGTTGTTCTTTCTCACGATTTGATAAAAGTTATCTTGCGCTTGGTCCGCCACGATGCCAAGACTCATGCGATAAAACAACGTTCCGAGCAGCAGCAAAGGAAGGAGAATGAGCAGCAGATAACTAACGAGTAGACGGGTACGCAGCATTAGGTTCTCCCGCTTCCCAGTATGCCGTTTCGATAAGCTTCCGGCGATACGCCTACGTGGTTTTTAAATACGCGGGAGAAATATTTGGTGTCCCGGTAGCCGCATCGCTCGGCGACGTCATATATTTTCAGCTGGGCGTCTGCATCGGCTAACAACGCTTTGGCGTGCTTCATCCGCGTGTCGGCGAGAAACTCGGAGAACGTCTTCCCGGTATGGTTCTTGAACATCGTACTGAAGTAAGAGGGATTAAAGTAGAACTGCTCGGCGATCGTCTCCAGCATCAAGTCCTCCATAAAGCGCTCGCGGATGAGTTGAATGCAGGATTCGGCAATATATTCGCTTCGGCCGCGCTTCAAACTCTGAAGCGACTGCGCTAGTTCCAGATACCGCGCCTCCACTAAGGCAAGCACGGCAAAATAAGAATCGCTATGGGGAATATCGCTGGCCGCCGCCTCCGTCATTCGCTCAGCCGTCTCCTTTTTGACGAATAGGGTACAGCGGCTCCGGAGCTTCATCACGAGCAGCGAAGCCTGTTCTTTGATCACGATGGGATCCGTCCAACCTTCTCCCGACAGCCCGTCGAACCATTGCCGAATAAGCGTCAATCCACGCTCGGATTGTTGGTCTCGCGCTGCTTCGAATAGAGCCTCTACATCCGGTTCAGCCGCGTTCATGTCGGATTCGATTCGTTCGTCTGCGAAAACAATCCCATCCCACTTCTCATAGAACGCGTTCGTAACGGCGAGATTGGCCGCACGATATGCATGTCGGCCTTCTGCCTGGAGGCTGCCGCAATGCGTACCGATCCCATGAACGAGCCTTGCCTCTCTGTATGTTGACCGTTTGGCTAATTCCGTGAGCAGCAGTCGTATCGCAACGCGGTCGACATCGGAAGCGTTCACGCATACGATGGAAACGATTGTCGCTTCTTTGCCTTGATACGACTTCTCCACGTAAACATGAGGCTCCCCGATCTTGGACAAGGACGCCTCAAGATCATGGATATACGCTTCCGGCTTCGTCGGTTGTTGGCTTCCCGCTAAGTCTTCGATCCGCGAGACAATAACGAGCCCAGGTTTATGCATAAAAGAAGGTCCATCCCCGATCTGTTCTGCCGGATAATCACGCGGTCCTCGGAGCAGGTGCTGCAGGCCGGCATCTTTCCATCCATGGCTTTGGACGGCTTCCAGCTCCAGCTGTTCTTCGATTCGCTTTAATACTTCATCTACCGCTTCCAGATCGACGGGCTTCAATAAATAATCGAATGCGCCGTTACGCAGCGCAGACTGCGCATACTCGAATAAGTTATAAGCCGTCAGAAAGATAACCTTGGGCCGCACCTTCAACTCGGAGAGCTTGGCCATGAATGCGAGACCGTCCATCATCGGCATGCGAATATCGGAAATCACGACTTGAGGCCGCTCCGCGATGACAAAGTCTAGCGCCTCTTTGCCGTTCTTGGAGATGAATACCTCATAGTCGGGACGGATTGCCCTCATCATGCTCGTCATCCCCCTCAGATGGCGGGCTTCATCGTCAACTAGCAGCACTTTCATACGAATCCCCCTATCGGCGATTTATTGCAAGCGGTAGATTGCGCAAAAACGGCAGCCGATTGGCTGCCGTGGCGTTTAATAAAATAGTTAGACCAGATCGCAGGCTTCGGCCGGCATCCAATGCGCGTCCTTGCCATCCCATTTGACATTGCAACCAATCGGATTGGTCACCTTCACGTTAATCTCTAGACCGGATGTAAGTGCTGAGAGCGCGTTGTCGAGGTCGTTGACGGTCATCTTGCCGGCATCCCGCGGTTGATCGACGCCGCGGCCGGTGTACACCAACTTGCGCTCTTCATTGAAGACGTAATAGTGCGGCGTCCTCAGCGCGCCGTACGCCAGCGCGACCTCTTGCGATTCATCGCGCAGATACACCCATGGGAATTCATGCTCCGCCATGTGAGCGACCATATGATCAAAGGAATCTTCCGGCTTCGTATTCACGCTATTCGCGTTGATGCCGACGAACCGCACTCCTTTGTCGATATAGCGATTCGCGGTTTCGCGCGTTACTTCATTGGATCCGATGACATAAGGAC
Organism: Paenibacillus methanolicus; assembly: GCF_008124765.1. Classification (GTDB taxonomy): domain Bacteria; phylum Bacillota; class Bacilli; order Paenibacillales; family Paenibacillaceae; genus Paenibacillus_Z; species Paenibacillus_Z methanolicus. The sequence continues at coordinate 451,446 of NZ_VNHS01000003.1, forward strand.
AATGATTGCAAGTGAAAAAGACGACCAGCGTCTTCGCCTCGCGAAAGTCGCTCAGCCCGTAATCCTTCCCGTCCGTAGCCGGAAGGGTGAAATCCGGCGCTGTATCCCCAATCGATAACGTAAAGGTTGCTGTCACTGCAATTCCCCTTTCACCAAATGGTTGTTTTACAGTTGATGTTCCCCTGTGCTTTGGAAAAACTCGATTGTCTCACCGCTCAGTCCCTGAACAAATGCGATACGTACCGGCGTCGGCGGCGTATTCCCCAGCACGGCATCCTTCGGCGCTACCGTCACGACGGCGCCTGCGGCAACGGCCGCTTCGACGGCGGCGTCCACGTTATCGGTGCGGAACGCGACGTGGAAGTAGTACCCCTCCGGTTTTGGTTCATTGGAGCCTCCTGCGAATACCTCCAAATAATTACCGTCGCCGGTATCAAGCAAAACAATGCGCTTGTCGCCTTCGCCCCATGCCTGGCGCAGTTCAAAGCCTAAGCCCTCGGTATAAAAGTTGACCGTCGACTCGAAATCATTCGCTCTCAGCGCGACATGATGAAAGCCGCCGCCGCCGATTTTGTTATTTGTGCCCACGTTGCTGTTCCCTCCTTTGGTTTGTCTACTTCCTGTCTCTACCAGTATACCTCATTGTCAATCTACGGAAAATGAATAGCCTGAAGAAAAAGATTAACTATTGCCTCCCGCTCTCCAAATACAACTATGCGAGGTTTAACAAATGATTGCGAAAGCCGCTAACAAAGCTCCTTTACGGACAGATTGCCTCAAATAGCGAGTTGTCCCGTTGTATTTTATGACATGATAAATTCGATCTCTTATATACATGGAATGGGGTATGAAGATCAACCATGCTCATTGTTCTCCAAGTTTAAGGGGGCATTGATGATTTAACAACGGAAGGATGTTGTCGCATGCCAATAAATCTAGAACAACAAATTTTCACAAAGCCTAGCGGCAATCTTGACGATTGGGCTACCATTCGAGGAAGCAGTTTAGTTGAGGTGCAGTCAGTGGAAAGAAGAGGTATAAACGAAGGCGTTAGGGTTATTGGAGAAGTCGAAGGAAGGATAACGAATATCCTGAACGAATGGGCGGATTTGGATATTTTGGGGAAGATCTCTTTAGAAGGCAGTCTTGCTGTTCAGTTACAAACTCCATTGAATTTTTTCGATCAGATCGGGCTGGCTGCAAGAGTTCAGGCAATAGCGCGAGCTGCAATTGCGATAGGAATTGAATCTAATATAACAGTCGGACAAATCATGAATCGTGTAACCGAAAGACCTGAAATCCAAGGCATACCGGAAAAACTATTTAGGCTCGTATTGGATGAGATTGTTCTAGAAGGTGACATACACGCGCAGGCAGCTATTGCGGTAATGGCATATGCTGATCTAATCGCGACATTTGATATATTCGATAATAAAGGCTTTGAGTTGGTATTTGATACCGGATACGGCTTTTTGGCTGGAGGAGGCTATCGTACTTATCTGAAAGCCAATATAGGGAATCCCCAAAGGATGGTACAGCGGCTCTTTGATCTTTTTATTTTTGAAATTATGAATGAGGTTAAGGCAATGGGTCTCTCGGGCGACAGTCTTCTTCAATTAGAATTTCTGTTTAGGATGGTTTCTCGTCTCTCCTACGATCTAGGGTTAAGATTGCGATTCAGCAGCCAATCTACATTAGGCGATGAGTTAAGAAAGACAATTCTTGAAACCTTTATTGCTGAGGGACAATGGTGGTTTTATCGGAGAATCTCTCAATTTCTAAGTGTTGTTATACGTAATATTCTTAGAAATAACAATCTAGGATCAGCAGATATAGAGGCATTTTTACGTCTAATGGATTCAGTCCCTATGGAATTAAATCAATTGAGGAGCTTCAATCAGACATTTGCCAGCTACGTGGATTTAATTACACCCGAGATTCCTTCTAATTTACAGAACGACTGGTTACAAAACATTTCCGCATTATGGGCTAGTTTATCGTTAACAGAGTCGTTGTCACGAAGTTTCTCAAGCGGAGGTTTATTCATTACGGACCCTAAGGTTGTAACTCCTATTCCCGATCGAATCCGTATCTGGATCAACTCGAGCCTACAAAAACCAATCAACGAAGAGTTAATCCTATCCGATTTGATGAATTATCTTCTAGACGCACCGCTATCCCTACTGCTAGAAAGGGAAAGTCAAGTACTGACTTTCATCACCATATTTAGAGACCTCTTTAATGGCACACCTCGTGACGTTACTCGAGGATTGCTTACTTACATCTCGAACTCAATTCCACCGAGTAGTTCGAATATGCAGTCCATACATTCTAATCTTACCAAGATAGTAGAAAGACAATTCAGTAGTCAAATTCAAGAAAGCATCAAAGAACGTTTTGCTCGACAACAAGAAGTATCCATATTATTGGAAGCGTCATTATTCCCCATGATAGAGATTATCGTTAAACATGCTTTGACTTCTGTAATGAACGAAAATTATCGAGATGAAAATCAGAGAGAAATTTTGATGGAAGGCATATCGTCGGCTTTGCTTCCGCTTGTCGGTCGTCCTTTAATTCTCCTGAGCGAGACCGTTCTAAAGATCGTACACGAGCAAATTCCAAACAAACTGATTGCGACAGCGAACCAATTAAATAAAGATCAGGTTGCTCGATCAATTAATACGTTGATCCTTAAATATGGCGGGGGTCTATTCCCCGACTTTAATATATGGTTTCGTCCCTTACAAAGTGCTTTAAGAGCAGTGGGCCAAGTTCTAAAACAACCTTTCATATCTCAGGGCATTTACGATAGCTTGAAAGGAATATTTACACCAATTGGCGCTGATCAGACAGACAGATACCGAGTAGATCCATATATGATGCGATTACAGAACCCTCAGTTTATTCCTCGGCAAAATGAATTGATTGCCTTGACGACAAGCATTGCGAATATCATGTTTAACCGAATGTCAAATTACAGCAGCATCATGATACGTGAACTCATTAAGGCTTTCGTTGAATATTTACAGGAACTGGTCGCGAGTATCGTACGTGAATTGCAAAGATCGGTTGATCGAATGAGAGAACGTTTAGTTGAGTTCGGGGTTAATCTGCTCGTAGACGCGCTAGTAGGGATATACGTTAAACAAGCGAGCATTGTATTAAAAAGAACAGGTTTATATAGCAGAGCACCCAGAAAAGTAAAGGAATTGCTTGAAGGTCAGTTAGCGGGAGCCGTTCGCGGAGCGCTTCGCGGTGTCCTGTCCCCCATCAGCCGTTCACTTGAATCGTGGAAGTTGAGCGCGAACATCTTTTTGAATTTGTTGCGAGACGATAAATTGTCCGAGTTGTTGCTTTCACAATTAACACTTAATAGCCTGAACAAACATTTGACATCTACATTGAGGGGCAGACTCGGCATACCGCTTGAAATAAGCGTGAGATTTCTTGGTAAGCGATATAGCGTGGATCTTGGCGAGATTTTTTTGCCATATACTCAAATTATACCAGTGGTTATGCAAAACCTTAAAAGATTTAATTTCACCCCTCATTATGGAGGCGATATTGGAGAATCCAATTATGGCGTTTGGCAACGATTACTTACTAATCTTATTAGAGATACCGCTCGATTAATTGAAGCGTATAGTTTTGGAAGCTCGAGAAGCCTCTCTGCGGATATTAGAAATACTATGGTTATCAGCCAAGCCTCTAATTTGGGAAGCTCAAGAATTCTCGCTCCGGATGTCAGGAATATTCTAGTTATCCGCCAACCTTCAAACACTCCGCGTTCTTTAGAAATGATCATTCATAATTCTAATCGGCAACAAGTTAACTATCGTCGTATCCCCATCGATACCGACACGACCATTTTTCTTAATAAGAAAGTAGTTCTCTTTGACACGGTAACGAACAATGAGAACAGTCAAGATAGTCAAGCTTCAGAAGGAAGCATTGTTCAGCGGACTTTTAATGAGGAGGAATTGAAAAAGGGTGTAAATACACTATCTATTCGCAATTCAAGGCGCAACGCTCATCCAGATGTCTCCTTTCAAGTTTGAAACAAGCAACGGCAGCTTCATCACTTGGCGGGAGAAACCGTCCTGTTGATGCGGATTGAACAGGCGGGACGAGAAGCGCGTCTTATCCGAAGCTTGTGAAGTAAACAGGGCATGTCGAGCAGTAAAGAAAGGACATCTCGAAGGCAATGCTTCGAAATGTCCTTTCTTTAGCCGGTTCTCTACGCGTTCAGGTGCAACATGCGCGGATTCAGGACGTCTTCCAGGCTTGCTTGTAGGGTCCTGGCTGACCGCCATCAGATAAGCTTACGGAACAGATCCCTAAAAATCGGGTCCCGTTCCACATGCCGCACATAACGGATCAAATGCCGCGTACCGTCTTGGCTCCAACGCGCGGCATCGGAGAGGATCGGGCTCGCTACCAGTACGCTAGGCGTATGCTCGTCGTCAACAAGATACGCGATGGCCGCTAGGTCCCAGATGACGCGCGAGTACGCGAAGTGGTCCGAATGACAATTCCGGAACGTCTCATGCAAATAGGCGCCGATCACGCCCGCGTCCTTCACATAGGCTTCGATCTCCGCAAGCGTCGTCTTCAGATTCGAGGCGGCTCCATGGCATGGAACCAAGACGAGCGGAACTCCGCTATCCAACATGACGCGCGCCGCATGAATGTCTTGTTCCAAGTTGAATTCGCGGGTATCGGGCCAATGCAGGGCATGGCCGCCGAGCCAAACCACGACAATGTTCTCGATGATGTCGGGATTCATGAGAATCGCGGAGGCCACGTTCGTGATCGCTCCGATCGCCACGACGTACAATGGATCTTCAGGCGAGGAAGACAATGCGCGTTCGATCAAATTACGAGCTCCTTCGCTTTCAACCGGTATTTCGGGTCCGGGCAAATAACGATCGGAGCCAAGGTAGACCGGAACTTCGGTACGATTCATCAGCTTTAAAATTTTATGAAGCTCTTCGTAACTTTTCCTCATGCCGTCATGCGGACCGGTCGACAGGTCGTTATGGAAAGGGGCCGCATAAAAAGCCTCCACTTGCAGACGCTCCGACGATTGCAAGGCATACACGACGGCAAATTGATCATCGATCTCATTAAACGTATCGGTGTCCAGCACCATGCGAAGCTTTCCTTTTTTGGGCTGTAAACGCTGAATACGCCGCTCTTCCGAAATGATGGGATATTTCATAAGACAGCTCCTCGTCCGAAAATTTTATGATGATCTGGTTTCCGTTTCGCGCTCCCTCACCGGATCTGCTACTATTTTAAGGCCTGCCATGCTATATTTTTATCATGTTTCGGCTTCTTTTTTATAGGATTCGGCTAAAGTATGCGGAAGGGAACCGCCACCATGAATGGACGATTGGATTTCCTGTTTCATACGAAACACGCACGCCACGTTACGGTTGCCCCTCATCGGCATCAATGCCATGAATTGGTATATTACCTAAGCGGCAGCGGTACGACTCGAATCGGAGAGGTCACCTATTCGTTCCAACCGAACACATTTGCGCTCATACGCCCCCACACCCTCCATGACGAGAGGCGCGATACGGAGACGGAAGTGATTTTTATCGGGTTTCAACCAGAACCAGACTTGCATCCGTTGCGGGAAGGTTTATATGCGGATTACGAAGATAGCCCGATCACGGGCTATTTGCGAGCGATGGGCCTTGAAATGAAAACGAAACGCTCCTACTATGCCGCCAAACTGAATCTTCTTGTCAGCGAATTGATGATTGAAGTGCTTCGGATGGACGACTTCCCCTCCGCCGAGTCTACCGTGAACAAGATCCTCTATGCCAAAAACTACATGGACGAGAATTATAGCCAGAAGATCGGCGTCGAGACGTTAGCTCAGCTTGTCGGCTACAGCTATGATCGATTCCGGCACCTTTTCAAAGAGAAATACGGACTCTCCCCGATCACCTACTTAATGTCCAAACGCTTTGAGGCCGCCAAACGCCTGCTCATGCAAACAAACCTTCCAATCTCCGCGGTTTCCAATGTTTGCGGGTTTGCCAACGATGCACAGTTCTGCTCGCTTTTTAAACAGGCTACCGGCCTCACGCCCCGACAATTTCGCGTGCGGGGTTAAAGGGCAAAAGGAAGCCGCCCCTATATTCAGAAAGCCAATAATAAGAACGGCCGGCGAGCCGAACCGTTCATCGCAACCGATAGGGCTTAGCCGGCCTCCGTTCTACCAAGCATCATGTCGAACGTCCCGCCGATATCGCCGGCTAATTCGCGGTATCCCCCTTGCTGAACGATCCGGCCGTTCTCCATGACGACGACCTGATCCGCGCCGCGGATCGTCGACAGCCGATGCGCGATGACGACGATCGTCATCTTGCCATGGAGACGTTCGAGCGCTTCCTGGATCAGCGCCTCGTTCTCGCCATCCAGCGCGCTTGTCGCCTCATCCAGAATCAGAATGGCGGGCCGCCGCAGAATCGCTCTGGCCAGTACGATCCGCTGACGTTCCCCGCCGGATAAGCGGGCGCCCCGATCCCCGAGAACGGTATCGAGACCGTCCGTCAGACGGCGGACGAAGCGATCCGCCGCCGCGAAGCGCAGCGCTTCCCACATCTCCTCTTCGGAGGCTTCCGGAGCAGCGGCCGACAGATTGTCGCGGATGCTGGCGTGAAACAAGAACGGATCCTGCGAGACATAGCCCACCGACCGGCGCAGCGCCAGCGCATCCGCTTCGGTCAGGGGCTTGCCGTCGATCAGAACCTCGCCGCGCTCCGGGACGGCAAGCCCGACGAGAACGTCGACCAGGGTGCTCTTGCCCGCTCCCGACTGGCCGACGATGGCCGTCGTGCCGGCCGCTGGGATGAAGAGACGGATATCTTCGAGCGAGTAAGCGGAGGCATCCGCATCATAACGATAATAGACGCCGCTGCATGCGATGCCCAGCTGAATCGCCGCCGGGCCCGCTTCGTCCTGTTCCTTCTCTACGTCCATCGACTGGACGCCCGCCAATTCCGACTGCAAGTCGGCCAGCGCCTTGAACGCGGGAAGCGATTGAGCCAGCTGCTCCGCGCCGGACTGCAGCGACTGGAACTTCGGCCATAGGCGCGAGAAGATGATCAGAATCAGGGCGAGCTTCTCCGCCTGGACGTGCAGCAGGGCAAGCGCCGCATACGCGAACAGCGCGATCAGCAGAGCGGACGCCGCTTTGTAGGCGAAGCGCGACTTGGCCTGCACGGTCGAGAAGTCGACCATATTCCGCTCCATCCGGCCGCACAGCTCCTGGAACCAGCCGTAATGCTGGCGTTCCATGCCGCCGCTCTTGATTTCTTTCATGCCGCCCAGATGGTCGGTCAGCCCGGCCAAGTACAGCTGCATGAGCGACGTCGTCGCTTCCCCGATCCGCCGGGACTTACGCGTATACCGGCGTGCGAACAGCGCCAGCAGCAGTCCGCCGCAGAGTACGCCGACCGTCAATTCGACCGACAGCCACAGCGCCAGACCGAGCTGGACGAGCGTAAACAGCAGCGTCATGGCCTGCTGGAGGAACAAGGTGACCCCATAGCTGACCCGGGATAGCTCGCCCGTCAAGTAATGGATAAAGTCGGACCGGCGCTGCTTCAGAAAAAAAGACCAATCCGCCTGCAGCAACGCGCGGTAGAAATCTTGGCGAAGCTGGCGGATAAATCCCTGCTCGATCTGCTCGCTCAAGATGCTGAGCCGGCGCTGCAGCTCGGCCTGGCCGGTCAGAATCGCCGCGAACATCGCGAGCGCAGCGGGCAGGCCTATCCCATCCGGCAGCTCGCGGAGGGGAGCCGGCATGAGAAGCGGCAGCGATAACCCATCGGATGCGGCGGACCCGGCCAGCCCCGCCAGCGTGAGCAGCGGGAGGAGCAGGAAGATCCCCGCTCCTTCGAGCAGGCTGGCGGCCAGCATGCCGGCCATGCTCAGATACAGCTTCAGTCCCGCGAATTGCCGCAGCTTGCGGACATAAACGAATAACTCCTTCAATTGGGCGTCCTCCTCAGCTGCCGGATACCGCGCCACGGATACGGTCGACGAGCTCGTAAGCCGTGAAGCCCGGTCCCGCAGGCCTTCTTAAGCGATAGACCGGAATTTGGCCGGCCAGCCGCGCAATGGCGCGGAAGTGCCACGAATCCTCCCCGAACTGCGGAATGAGGAACTGACGGAACGTATGCATCCGCAACACCGGCAGCGGCGCAAGACCCGTGTACGGCGCCAGCTCGATCTCCTCCTCCTCGGCCTTGGCAAGTTCGAAGACGCCGGCCAGCGGCATCGGTTCCGCGCAGAACCTCGAGCGGACCGGCACGGCATATTTGGTCTCGTAGAGCGTTTCGAAGCTCCGTCCATCAAGTCCGAACCTGTCGAGGCTTTGCTGCCACAGCTTCTGCTGCGGATAGGCGGGCTGCACGACCGGGTGGCCATGAGGGCCGTCCTGCGATACCGCGATGACATCGTCGCTCAGCAGCATGTGGCCCCGCTCGACAAACGCCTTCGCCAGCGTCGATTTGCCTGCGCCGGAATCCCCGACGATCGCGTAGGCCCGGCCGTCGATGAGAACGGCGCTGCCATGAAGCGGAAGCGTCTTGCGCTGGATCAGGATGGTGCCCATACAGGTGCCGAGCACATAGAGACGACGTGCCGTCTCCTCCGAGCCGGGCAGCGGAGAGACGCGGATCTCCCGCCCTCCGCTCACGCTGAAGATGGCGATGTCCGGCACGTAGAACAATAACCGGTCCGGAAGAAACGCGTAATAGTCTTCGGGCGCTTCGTGCTCCCTCCACACTTGTTCCAGATCCTCCAGACGGATGTCGACGTCCGCCCAATCCGGCTCCTGCGGCTTGCCCGGAAGGAGCTCCGGAAGTTCGATTTCGCTTGCGATTCGGAGGCCGAAAGACTCGTACACCTTCCTCTGCCGAATGTTCGTTTCCATGATGATCCCCCTTTTTCGTTGGCTGGACAGCCCTCCGCCTCGTTTCCTACGGGAAACAGACCCTTATACGCTTCGCATGCATAAGGGTCTGTTTCTCATACTAAAAGAGCAGTATTAGGACGCATGCGGCTTGCCGTTGTTCGCGCCCTTGCCGTTCTTATCCGGGTACAAACCGTTCGGTCCGCCCATTGTCGCGGAGACGTCCAACACGTCCAGGTTCGGTTGCTGCCATTCTTTTCTCATGTTCTCACCTCCTCTCAAGCCTTCGATCCGGATAGCCGGCGAAGAAATCGATAGACGATCAGGCTTTGCATGACGATCCGCGCATCGGGATCGAACGCCGCCTCCGCCCGAGGCGAAGGGCCGAGCTTCTGAAGCGACCGCCGAATCTGGTCCGTGTTCAGGTACGCGGCCGCGGCCGGATCTGCGCACAGCTGACGCACCTCTTCGGTCAACGCCGGCCAGGAGGAGCGCATGCGGTGGATCCAATCCGCTCCCTGTACGCCTCGGACTCTCTGGTTGAGTCGAACTTCGTCCGGAAGCATGCCCGCCGTAGCCCTGCGGATCAGCGCCCGGTCCATACCGTCCCTGACGAACTGCTCCATCGGAAGGGACAGACAGAATCGGATCACCCGCGGATCAGCCGTCGGATCGCGTTCGGCCACGCCGTATTGAAGCGACAGCTTGGTTGCCGATGTCCCCTGATGGTTGGCCGCGGCCAAATTTTCGAACTGATACTCCCTTGAGGCAAGCTCGCTCCACTCGGATAATCCGACATCATGGTCTTGAAGCTTCTCCAACACGTTCGTTCGCCTCGCGAGCTCCGGATGAATGAGCGAAGGCCGTTCTGCTTCGGACCGAGGACCGAACAAATCCCTCCCCTGGCGCAACGCCAATCCTGCAATATAAGGCAGCAATTTCTTGCGCCCGATCCCGTTATAGCGGCCGTAAGCCTTCAATTCGGCATTCAGCCGTCTCCATTGCAGCCTCCGCAGCAGCCGGGCATAGTAGTCAGGCGCCGGCCCCCACGAGATCGTGAAATTGCCCGCAGCTCCGTTCAACAGGACGCCGATTCCCTGCCGGCTCGCTTCCTCGAGCATGCCTTTGATCCAGATCGAATTCTCGAAGAACTTGTATGGCGCTTCCATAAGCCCAATCAAATCGTCGACCTCATCGAGCGGACTGCGCCTGGCAAAATCCAAGCGGCGGTTCGCGATATTCCCGATATGCCGGACCGCTGCCTGAATGAACGGCGTTTCGTCGGCCGCCATGCTCTTGTGCGTCCAGTCGACGAAGTCGGCCGTCGGAACGCTGCTGAAGGTATGCAGCGTTCTCCCTTGACTACGCAGCGATTCGGCCGCAAAACCGACGACCGCGCCCGAATCCAAGCCGCCGCTCAGGCTCGCGCCGACCTCTCCGATCGTGCGCAGCCTCGCTTGGACCGCTTCCCGGAACACATGGCGGAAGGCCTCGACGTAATCTCCGTCCGTCTTCAGCTTGAGCGGCTTCTGCGGGACGGCGATCGCATCGTACTGTCGTAGCGTCAAGCGTCCCTCGGTCAGCAAGAAGGAATGGCCGGGCGGGATCTGCCTGATTCCCCGATAGGCCGTGGCATGCACGTCGACCGTATCCAGAATGACCGGAATGGCCAGAAATTCCGCCAGCCACGACTCGTCCGCCTCGCGCCTGATGCCGGGCAGCGCGAGCAGCGGACCGATGACGGTGCAGAAAGCGAACCGCTGCTCCTCCGCGCTGTAATAGAGCGTTCGGTTGCCCTGCAAATCCCTCGCCCCGAACAGCTTGCCGTGCTTCGCGTCCCAGATCGCGAACGCATAGTCGCCGATTAAATACCTCGGCGACTCGTCGCCCCAAGCCTCGTAAGCGCCGAGAATCAATTCGCTGTCCGTCATCCTTGCGCGCAGTCCGCGTTCGATCCGCAGCCGGTCGAACAGCTCCTCCCGATTATCCAGAATGGCATCGGCCGTAATGGCCCGCTCGGTCCGATCGCAGTAATAAGGGAGCCGTTCGCCGCGAGATTCGGGCGTAATCCACTGCGCATGGCAACCGAAGGCCGCATTCCCTGCCCGCCAAATTCGCCGATCGTCGGCCGGATAACGCTCCAAAGCCTGCATCATTCGTTCGAGCTGGCGGTCATCCGGCGGGAAGCCCGCACGCTGGACAATTCCTGCGATGGCACTCATGTGAATGTCTCCCATTGCTATCGTTATATGGATACATTATGTATCGCTAATGACAAAAAATTGGCTTACTCCTTTACTATTCGCTACCCGCCGTCTTTTTCGGTCCGTCCTGCCGCAATCAGGTAAAATTTCGAATTGGACGCCAAGAAAGCCGCTGCCGGACGCCTCTCACGGAAATCAATAAAAACTGCCGCCGAAGAACCGTTGGACGGTTCTTTGGCGGCACGGCGCTCAACCTTATCCTTTCACCGCGCCTGCCGTCATGCCTTCCACCAAGAAGCGCTGCAGGAAAATGAAGATGAGGACGATCGGCAGCACGCTGAGCACCGACGCGGCCATCATGCTGCCCCAGTCCGTCTGGTATAACCCTTTGAACAGGCTGACGCCCGGCGTTAACGTCCGGTGCGACTCGTCGTTGATAAACACGAAGCCGAACATGAACTCATTCCACGCATTGAGAAAGGCGAACAAGGATGTCGATACGAGCGACGGCAGCGAGACAGGCAGCAAAATGCGAAAAATGATTCCGACGCGGCTAGCGCCATCGATCTCCGCGGATTCCTCCATCTCGTACGGAATCGTATCGAAGAAGCCTTTCATCATGAACGTGCACAACGGTACGGTGAACGTGGTGTATGCCAGGATGAGCGACGCGTACGTGTTGATAAGCGAGACGTTCTTCATCACGAGATAGAGCGGGATGAGCAGCAGCACCCCCGGGATCATCTGGGACAGCATCATCGCGACGCCGAACAGCTTCACGCCCTTGAACCGCACGAATCGGCTCAGCGCGTAGCCGGCGAAGATCGAGATCAACAACGCGGCGACGGTCGTGACGGAGGCAATGAACAGGCTGTTTTTGAAAAAGGTCAAGAACGCCGAGTTGTTCAGCACGTTGTCGAAATGGCCGAACGTTATCTGCTTCACCAGGAAGCTCGGATTCAACGTCCGGATTTGGTCATCCGGCTTGATGGACGTGACGAACATCCATAAGAAGGGCATGAGGCAGTATAACGTGAATCCTGCCAGTATCAGATATGTCGCAATAGTCAGAATTCTTTGCTTCCGACGACTGATTAGCATGCAATCACCCCCTGTTTTTCCTCGTGGCGTAGAAGTAGTAGAGCACGAATCCGGCGACCATGAAGCCGAGCATCATCGAGGCAAGCGCCGAAGCTTGACCGAAATTGTATTCCTGCATCGCGTAACGATAGATCATGATCGGGAGCGTCTCGGACGAATGGAGCGGCCCGCCTTCGGTCATGACCCAGATGAAGTCAAAGTTCACGGCCGTCCAAATGATGTGGATGAAAATAATCGTGAGCGACACGGTCTTCAGCTGCGGCAGCACGATATGCCAGAACCGGCGGCGTACGCCCGCGCCATCGATGGCGGCCGCTTCAATCATATCCCGGGATACCGATTGCAATCCGGCCAGCAAGCTGATCGTGAAGAACGGGAAACTCCGCCAGATGTTGACGAATACGACGGTAAGCAGCGCCGTATTCAACTCGCCCAACCAATAGTAAGGCTGATCGATAATGCCAAGCTTAACCATCCATATATTGAGAATGCCGTAGTCCGGCGTCAACATCCATGTCCATGTCATCCCCGCGATCACGATCGGTACGACCCATGGGATGATAATAATGCCTCGGAATATCGTTCTGCCAATGACGTTCTGATTGAGGGCAATCGCCGATACAAGGCCCAGCGCGTATTCGCCGGCCACGGATAACACGGTCCAGATGACGGTATTCTTAAGCGCCGTCATGAAATATTCCGCTTTCACAACTTCCGCATAATTCGCTAATCCCGCGAACCCGTTCTCCGCTTTATTCAGCAGATTTTTCAATTGAAAACTGTCCCACAGCACCTGCCCCAGCGGGAAAGCATTCAACAGGAGGAAGAACAGCAGCGCCGGCACGATGAATGCAATCGCGATTCGTCTTGCTCGCTTCTCTCTTAACGTCAGCATGTTCGAACACCACACTTTATCGATAATGAAAAAGCAAGCATCTCCAGGTAACGCAAGTGTACGCGCCTCCCAGGCGATGCTTGCCTTTTATACTTGCCTCGCTTAGCTGCCGCTCAGCTCGCCGTTCTTCTTCAAGCTGTCATTGATCGCATCGGACAGCTGCGTGGCCACGTCTTCCGGCTTCTCCTTCTTGAGCAGCGCGAGCGCGAGCGAATCTTCCATCGCCTTCGTGATGCCGCCCAACGATACGGCCGGATACGCGATTCCCTGCTCGGCAAGGGCCATGAATTGTTTGCCCCAGCCTTCGCTGACGACATCGGTGCGCGGCGCGCTGGAAGGGTTGACCGCCTTCTGATAATCCGCGCCCATCAGGAAGGTCGCCAGCTCGAACGTTTCTTCCGGATGCTTCGACTTGTAGATGAACAGCGGCGCGATCTCCATGAACGTCGCAGGCTTGCCGCCATAGATCGGCTGCGCGATCTTCACGTCCTTCATCCCTTCCGGATTCTCGGAGGCGCGGCCTTCGATCCATGTGCCGTTCACGACCATCGCATATTGGCCTAGCACGAAGTTCTGGTCTTCTTCTTCCCAGCCCCAAGTGCGCGCATCGGCCTTCACCGCGTTCTTCGCTACGAGATCTTGATAGAACCGGAACACTTCCGCAGCTTTGGCCAGTTGATCCGGGTTATCCAGCCACGTGTTCTTGAACTTGCCGTCGGCTTGCTTCTCGGCGAGCACCACATCGTTCTGCGCCAGATACATGATCAGCTCCTGCGGCGAGCGCACCCCTGCGCCGGCGATGCCGAAGATCTCCTTGCCGGTCTTCTCTTTGAACGACTGCGCCGCGTTCAGCAGCTCATCCCACGTCTTCGGCGGCTCGGTCAAGCCGCCTTGCTTCAGCAGCTCTTCATGATAGAGGAGCGCGCGAATGCCGAGGTAGTTAGGCAGCGCTTTCAATTTGCCGTCGACTTGCATCGCCTCGAGCACGTTCGGGTAGATTTTATCCTTCTCCGGCCAGGCATTGAAGGCGTCCGTCAAGTCGGCCAGCGCGTCGAGCTTGTTGAATTCGCCGAACCATTCGCCTAGGCCCCAGCTGATATCCGGCGCGTCGCCGGCGTTAATCGCGGCCACCAGTTTGTCGTGAAGGACATCGTACGAGATGACCTGCAGGTCGATGTTGATCTTGTCATGGCTGTCGTCGAACTCCTTGACCTTCTGCTGGATCGTCTTGCCTTGATCGGAGCTTGGGTCGAGCGCCGACCAGAATTTCAAGGTGACCGCCTCTTCTGCGGCAGCCGGCTCGGTTGCCGAGGCGTTCGTGCCTGAGGTCTCATTCGTGGAAGACGATGACGTTTCATTATTGCCGTTACCGCATGCCGACAGCGCGGATGCGAGCATCATGCTGCTAATCAAGACCATTGACCATTTCGCCATTTTCATGGAGGAGCCCCTCTCTCTAACATATCGATTGTTTACGTTTTAATTGTAACGCGGAAGATTCAAAGGGGTAATGACTCGATATTCACAGCAATGTTGAAAATATTAAGACTCATGACCCTCCGCCGGCGAGCTGCCGGTACTCGGTCGGCTTCACCCCTGTCGCCTTGCGGAACACTTGGCTGAAATACCGCTGGTCCGTGTAACCGACCGCATCCGCCACTTCATATGCCCGAAGCGTGCTGTTGCGCAGCAGCTTCTTCGCCTGCTCGATCCGAAGCCCGGTCACATACTCGAGGAAGCTGACGCCCACGATATTCTTGAACAGCGTGCAGAAGTAATTCTTGTTGATATAATAGCGCTCGGCAATCTGATCCAGCGACACGGTGCGGTAATGCTCGTCGATGTGGGCGCGAATCACCTCGATCAGCTGCTTGCCGCTCTTCGCCTTGTATTCCGTCGAATTCAGGGCGATGAGGCTAGCCGTCAGCCGGAGCAGCGACTCCTTCGTTTGCAGAACATGCAGCGCCTGCACCGAAGATCTCGCTTCGCCAAGCAAGTGGCTCATGTCTTCGTTCATCGGATAGAGCGACAGCTTGCGGATTAGCTCCGTGACCGACTTCTTCCAGTCGGAGACGCTCATCGCGCCTAGCGTATCCTCGCGGAAGGCTTCCTCCAGCAGATTAATCAGCTTGTCAGTGTCGCGCAGGGAGCCGGCCTCGACCAGCAGATCGAAGAGCAGACCGATGTCTTTCCACAACACCTCCGCCTTCGAACTCGCCTTCTTGACGGTTCGCTGTTCCCCGCTGTAAAGGGTGATGGCCTGGTCGCCAGCCAGCTTCAACGTCTCTAGCGCCACTTGGGCTTCGGCATAGGCGGTCGCCATCTTCGACAAGCGCGTCTTGCAACTGCTGACGCCAACGATCGCGCGCATTTTCAGTCCATTCGCAAGTCCGGCTTGCAGCTGGCTCAGCTTCGGCAATAAGACGCTAACCTGCTTATCCGCCATGGGCATGAGCACGACGAATTCGTTGATGTGGTACAAATTGCGGAAGACAAGCGACGTTGTCCCGGCCACCTCCCGAATGACATTGCGAGCGGCATAATAGAAGGCGGGCCGGTCGCCTTCGTACCGGGCTTGGATTAGCTCCTCGAAGTCCGTGAAGCGGACGATTGCCGCCGCATAGCCCGTCTCCGGCAGTTGGAGGAGCAGCCGCTGCGCCTGCACGGCGATCTCGTTCTCGTCGGTAATGGACGAGCCGATGATCTGCGTCAGGAACTCGTCCTGCATGAGCGCCAGCCCTTCGCCGAGCACCGCTTTTTCACGAATGCGTTCCGCTTGGGTGCGCGAATCCTTCTCGATTTGCTCCACCGCCTTGCCCAGCGCCCGCAGCAGCTCGCCCTCTTGGACGGGTTTCAACAGGTAATCGTAGGCGCCGAGCAGGAACGCGGACCGCGAGTATTCGAACTCCCCATAGCCGCTCAGCACGATAACCTTGGCGCTGACGTCCGATTGCTCCAGCCAAGACATAAAGCCAAGCCCGTCCGTTAACGGCATTCGGATATCGGTCAGGATGAGATGGGGACGGGTCGCATCCGTCAGCCGCTTCGCTTCCTCTCCGTTATAGGCGTGGCCGGCGATCTCCCAGCCAAGCTTCTCCCAAGGAATTAGTTTAGCCAGCTGATCGTGCACGGCAGATTCGTCGTCGACGATTAAGATGCGCATGGTCATTCCTCCTTTCTAAGGGGCAGTCGATAAATAACCCAGGATCCGCGGCCCTTACGGCTTTTCAATTGGAACCCGTATTCGTCCCCGCAGATGAGCCGAATCCGGGAATGGACATTATGCAGTCCGATGGAACCTTTCTCCTTGTCCCCGCTCCTGCGGTCATGGTACAACATTTTCCGGATCGCATCGAGCTCCTTCTCGTCCAAGCCGACGCCGTTATCGATGACGCTGAGATACAGGCAATGTTCTGAAGGGCTGATCCGGGCCGTAATCTTAATCAGCTTACGCTCGCCCAGATGCGGGATGAGCCCATGCTCGACCGCGTTCTCCACGATCGGCTGGAGAATCAGCTTCGGGATGCGCGCCTCCATCGTGCCCGGGTCCAAATCGAAGCGAACGCGGATAACGCCCGGAAAACGTTTGTTGATGATGACCAAATAATTGCGGATATGCATCACTTCGTCGCGCAGGTTCACCCACTCGTTCTCGATGTTCATATTGTAGCGGTACATATGACTGAGGGACTGGCAGATGAGCTTCAGCTCCGGAACCCGGTTGACTTCGGCGATGCCGGCCATCATCTGCAGCGTGTTGAACAAGAAATGCGGCGAAATTTGCGCCTGCAGCGCTTTGATCTGCGTTTCTTGATTCACGAGCCGCAGCTTCAGGTCATGCTCGATCAGCTGCTCCATTCGCTCTGTCATCGCATTGAACTGATTGCCAAGGAACCCGATCTCGTCCTTCGTCTTCACTTCGACTCGCCCGCTGTAGTCCCCGATCTGGATCCGGATCATCTGCCGGTGCATCTGGATGATCGGCTTCGTAATATTGAAGCTGAGCCATAGCGAGAAGACGACCGCGAGCAGGAATGCAACCGCTATCATAACAAAAGCGATGCGTTGATAGAACAGCTGCTCGGGATGGATCTCGTACGTATAGTTCAGCATCCAGGAAGAGGACGCGAGTTCGGTCTGGATCGAGACCCGATACGCGCCATTCTGTCGCGTGAATGGCTGCCCGGTCCGCGTCGGCTCGGTTCCGTACACGATGGTGTGATCCGGCTTCAAGATCGAGATTTGCCCGCGATAGAACGTATTGTACGATTCGGTCATCTCGCGGAACGTCTTCTCCGACAGGTCGATGACGAGCAGACCGGCCGGTTCCCCGCGATAACGAACGGTGTAGAGGAACTGAGCGATCGGTTCGCGGTAAGGCGACGAATAGATGACCTTGAGCGAAGGCGCGTAGTCCTGCCTCTTGATATCCCGCTGTAGGGCCGTGAGGTCGGACGCATCGAAATGCGGATAAATATTCGGGAAAAAGTTGCCTAATAAATCGGTCTGGCCAAGACGCAACAAATACATCCCGAGTATGTTCTTGACCCTCGACTGGTTATACACGTTCAGGAAGAACTCGTGGATGTCCCGGTGCGTGTCGTACGTTCTACTGTCGGTCAGGAATTCCTTGCCGAGCGCAATGCTCTCGATCAGGTCGGGGTTGGAATAGATCTGGTACGCCGTCTCGCTCAGCGTAACCGAGAACTCTTCGATCTTCCCCTTCAAGTCGCGCGTAATCCGATTCTCCGCGAACTGCTGATCCCGATCGATCTGCTGATCCACTTGGTACAGGATGATGCTGGCCGTGATCGCGAGCGGCAGGGCCGTGGTTAGCAGCATGGCAAGAAATATCTTCATCCGAATCCGTTTCATGGCAAACAAACGCATCCCACCAATTCTTATGAAAGTGATAAAACGAGCGTATGCGCCGGTCTACACGTTCGCTCGCTTTTCGTCCATCATAAACCAGTCGCGATCCGATGGCGTCAACAATCTGTACGAGCAAAAACAGACGATTCGCAACTTCAAATCGTCTGCTCTGCTTTCCTTTTCAACTCGAAGCCGGCAAAACCCTCGTTACCGCAGGATTAAGCTTGCAGCGAATGCAAGATCGCCAATATCGATTTCGCCGTCCTGATTGAAATCCGCTCGGGCGTAAGTCGACTGCCAAGCCGGATCGGAGGAAGTCTTGCCATAGTAAGAAGCGACCATGGCCAAATCGCCGATCGAGTATCTCGCATCCCCGTTCAGATCGCCGGTCGGCTGCTCGAACGCCTCGATCCGGATGCCGAGGCTGCTGCCTTGAACGGCTGTTTCCTTGCCTGCGGCATTCGCAAGCACGACATCCTGCAGCACCACGGTCGTGAAGGTGGTCTGCGTCCCTTTCACCTTCCAGGTCAACTTGAACATCGCGCCGGAAGCTTCAGGCTTGCCGCCGATGTTGGCCGCAATGAGCCGTACTTTGCCAGCTGTCTCGGTCGACTGCGCCACCAGCTCCCAATCTTTCCGGATCGGCTCCGCCTTCACGAATTCCAGCTGCTCCGCGTCATAGGCGACCGTCGCATCTTGGGCGTAGACGTCCGCTTGCGCCTGCTTCAGCACGTAATTGAGATCGAAGGTCTTGCCGGGCTGGACTTTCCGCGGTCCTTCCAAGGCGACCTGATGGCGGTCGTTCGTTCCATCCACGGAGGCCTTCGCGACCTCGAACTTGTCGAAGTAAGGCGCATGCTGCGCGACATTGCTGAACCGGTACGAGTTGTCGTTATAGATCGTGACCGTATTCTTGCCTTCCGTTAACGTCACATCGACCACCGTGTTGCGGATCGCTTCCCAAGACAGCGTGTTGATAAAATAAACCGTCTGCGGCGTTCCGCCGTTCACGACGACCTGCGCATAACGCTCGACCAGGTCGGTATTGTAAGGGTGAATGTAGCCGGTCGGATGCGCGTCCGTGACGATTGGCGGAGCCGGTTCGTTATTGACGTAATCGATCGACAACTTATAAGCTCCCGCTTCCGGCACGGTTACCTCGAACGTTAGGCCATTGTCCTTGCTCTCGCCAATGCCCGTAATCCACTTGCCGCCGGAGGCATTCGCATTGTCCGCGGCCGCAGCCGTTCCGAACAGATTCGCGTTCTCCGCTTCGATCACGGTCGCGTTCTGCTCGGTTGCTGCCGGAGCTTGAACAATCTTCATCGCGTCTATCGCCATCGGCTTCGATGCCGATACTTTCAACGTGTTGACGCCTGCCGTCAGATACAACTTCGGCCCGTCAGCGGTAGCGAACCCGCTCGAAGGGGAATATTTGACGCTGCCCACAGGGCTCCATTCCGACTTAATCGATTCATCGCTCGCAGCCGTTGCGGGATGGACGGCGATCTGCTTGAACAGGTCTGCCACACCCGCGGAACCTGCGGCGTAGTCGAGCGTTACGTCGTAATACCCATTCTCGGGCACAACGGCCGTGAAAACGATCTCTCCGACGCCGTTCATGTAGCCGATTGAACTATAGTTCGGCTTGGCAGTGGCTCTTTGATAGCCAGATCCCGCCTGCGCTTCTTCTGCTTCCAGGACGAGCGGCGGCGATACTTTCGTTCCGCGCGCGCCGTTATACGTCACATCCACTTTATCGAGGGAAGCATCCATCCCGCCGCTCTTGCTGAAGAGCAGCGTATGCTCGCCTTCCGTCAGATCGACGTACAGCACCTTGCTCTTGAAGTAGTCATCGAAGATCGTAGAGTCATAGACGAGTTTCCCGTATTCCTCCCCGTCGATGGTCAGGAGCTGCGTCGCGAGCAGCCCTTGCGCACGGTTCTTGCCGTCCGTCAGCGGCGCCGGATTGCCGTAGAACACCTCCAGCTTGTAGCTGCCATCGACCGGCACATCGACCGTGAAGGCCGCCTTGGCATCCGCGGAAGACAGTCCCTTCACATACTGGCCATTGGAAGCCGGGCTTGCGTCCATGTAGCCAATCTGAACGCCGGAGCTCAGCGTTGCACGTTCGGCTTCATACGTTTGCGTCCATACCCGGTTGTAGGCTGTAGGCGGAGTCACAGGCTCATCGGTAGCTGGCGTGACGATGGCGAAATACCCATCCAGCGCATTCGCGTCCGGCACCGTCATCGATAGATGGCCATGCTCAAGCGCAACATTACCGTCGAACTCGACGCGCGGCGCTTCCAACGTGCCGTAGTAGCCGGTAAATTTGGTCCGGTAAAGCTTCACGTGCACGTTGCTTGCGTCCTTGAACGCCGTCGTATCGGCCAAGTTATGCATCGTGGTCGTGAGCGCGCCGTCCTGCCCGCCGAACAGCGCGTAAGCGGTATCCGTAGCTTCGTCGATCGAGGAAAGCCCGTACAACCCGTCGAATTTGGCGTTGGTCGTCTCGATCGGGACGGTATTGCCGGACATTTGCGCATACCATTTGTACAGCCACCACGCGCCATTCGGCTTGTTCGCATCCGCCGCCAGCTCATTGAGCGAATTGGCCAAGTGCCAATAGGCGATCGCGCCGTACACCTTCTTCTCTTCGAAGCGCGAGAGCCACAGGATCAAGCTGCCGGCCGCGCCCGGATCTTCGAACCACGAGTATTCGTTAATGACGATCGGCATCTTGGCGACGCCGTATTTGGCCTCAAGTCCCCGGTAGTGATCGTAGTGATCGTCCCATCGGCTCTCGAAGCTATCGTTCGCGCCATTGCCCAGCTCATGCCACGTCATGACATCCGGTACGCAGCCGTTCGCTTTGCAATACTTCATGAAGCCGTCCATCACGTTGTAGTTGTAGCCGGACAGATTCGGACCGGCGATCTTCGCATTCGGGTCCTCTTGCTTCACGGCATCGTAGATGCGCTTGAAGGCCGCGAAGAAGCCGTCTTCGTCCATATTGCCGCCGAACCAGATGCCATCGGGTTCGTTGAAGATGACGTACACATATTTGTCGCTGTTGCGGTCGTTCTTCAGTTTGCGAACCGTCTCGATCGCGAGCTGCTCGTACTGACCCAAGCCTTTGTACTCATAAGGCCATTGGTAGTACATGTCTTGAATGTAGATCTGAATCTGCTCGACGCCGGCTGTCAGCACGGAATCGGATACGCGCATCCCGTCGCCTGACGGATGCTGCAGACCGCCAGGGGCTTTCTGCACGACAACCTTCGGCTTGAGCGCTTGCAGCATGTCGATCGTGGGCACGTTAGGTTCGCTGTTGCCATAGAGGAAACCGGTAGCGCCGTGCAAGATCGGACCGGTGGATTGATCCATGAAGAAGTTCGCGATCGCGCCTTTGGCAGGGTCCGTGAAGAACAACTCGTACGTCCGCTTTCCTTTGCCATTGGCCGAAGTCACGGTAATCGCGTAGCTGAAAGTGCCCGTCCGCTCGACCGTGTACGTCGCCTTGACGTTCGTCGGTTGCGGCACGACGGCTTCTACTGCCGGAATCTGCGCGACGCCGGCTACCGGATAGTTATATACGGTCTTGTTCGGGGTGACCGGGAGCACGTCATCTTGGATGCGAATACGCGTGAGCGTTGCATCATAAGCGGGACCGACCAGCTGCGCGAGCTGTTCCTGGCTGAGCGCATGCTTGAAGAACATGACGTCGTCAACCTTGCCCTTGAGGTCCGGATCCGCGCTGAATCGGGAACGGCCCACCGCATTTTTCACGAAGGAAGGCGCCTGGTCGAAAATCTTCTTGTTCGCCTCCATCGACTTCACCGGCGAACCATTGATGTAAGCCGTCTGCCGCCCGCCCTGCACCGTATAGGCGACATGTGCCCACTCGTTCTTCGGCGTGGAGTAGCCGCTCATATATTGCTTCCCGTCCCCGGTGTTGACTTCGCTGCCGTTCAGCGTCGCTACATAGAAGAATGGCGGATTATTGGAGCCATAGTTCTGCGAGCTCGCATCGAATAGACGAGACCACCCATGTACGTCATTCGGCAGCTTCGTCCACATCGCGATCGTGAACCCCGTCTCATCCGTCACGTGCTCGAATAGGTTGGACGGCAGGCTCAGTGACCCCCCGGCGCCGTTGTTGCCGCCAGGCAGATTGAGCACGGAGCCTCGCTCCGGGTCGACCACCGTACCTGCGCCTCCTTCCAGCTTGGCATCGTACGTGCCGCCGTTCTTCTCGTTGAGCAGCTCGCGATTCACATTCGGAGCCACGTCGAAGGAGTAATAATAGTCCGGCAAGATATCGTCTGGGAGGGGCGCCTTCAGATTGTCAATGGCACGTTGAAGCTTGTCGAGCGCGGCGTCAATCTCCCCTTGCGTCAGACTTTCGTCGGCTAGCAGCGCATCGATCTCGTCAATGACCGTCTGCAAGTATTGATAAGTCGTGCTCGTATACTCATCCTGCGAGATGGCCTTTGCTTGGGTAAGCAGCACGACAAGCGCATCCGTGTTGCCCGCTCCGCTTAGCTCCGCTACGTCCTGTTCCGTGAGGTAACGATTATAGAACGTGAAGTCGTCGATCGAGCCCTTGAAGTTCCCGTCCGATGTATACAGCGAGCGCCCGATCGCGCTATGTACCACCTTGCTGAGATAGGCCTCATCGAAGAACTTCGGCAATACCTGCTCGATCGAGGTCGATCCGAAACGCTTCACGATGCCGCTATCCAGGTCAGAGATGCGTTTGCCGTCGAGGTAGACGGCAAAGGAGTCGTTCTTCATCGCCAGGACGAGCTGCTGCCACTTATCCGTCTTGAACGGATCGTCGAACTGAATATCCACCCCGTCGGTTGCCGACTTATTCGCCGCGATTCCCGTGAACAGGCGCATGTTGTAATCCCCGCCGCCGCGCACGATCGCAAGCTCCGGATCGGTCCAATAATTCGCGCCCGCATTCGTTGCGCCGAGCGCATTCGGACTCGCCGAGAATAGCCGCGTATAGCTGTCGTTCTGCCCGACCGGCACCTTCAACCACATCGAGATCGCGAAACCGTCCGTGCCGGTCACGCCGCTGAACAAATGATCCGGCAGCGCAAGCCAGCTTCCGGCTCCCGCGTTTCCGCCAGGCAGCTGAAGGACTTTGCCGCCGCGCTGCGGATCGTCCACGATGGAGGCCGCCCCGCCCATGACCGCGACCGGGCCGCCCGTCACATCGTTGTGCACATTTTTCCCGTCGACCTGTTCGAATGAATATTGGGTTGTAATCATCCGATCCGCATCGACCGAATCCGCTGACGCGGCTGCCACCGCCGGTACGCCTACTGGCATGGCGTTTAAGACCAACCCCAATGCGAGCAGCCGAGAGATGAGTTTTGTCGCCGTTCCCCTCATAATGTAACCCCTTTCATAAGGATTCGAACTCGATTGCACTTACGTTTTCATTGTAGCTAATATAGAAGCGCCTCAACATGCTTCGAAATTCAGTTGTATGTTGAAAATATTCATTAGACATCCAACATCACTTTTGACAAGAACATATTCTGAAAATAAAAAAAAGCCGCAGTTACGCGACCGGATCGTATCTATGTTTCTGTCATTCTATAAGGATTGCGCCGTTAATCGCCGGTCTAGCTCCAGCCACGTATGAAACTCGCGTTTGCCTTCCAGGAGGTTGATCACTCTCACGCCCCGTTCCAGCCGGCCATAGGTGCTATACCCCGTAACGCGCCCATAGCATAACTGAATCCCATGGAGCGTACCGATATAATCATTATCATGGTCATGTCCGGCAAAGGTCCCCATCACATCGCCCATCTCCAGCATGGAGGCAAATAAACCGCTATTCAACTTCGGACAGCATACGTTCTCGCCTTTATGACCGGTTACGGTGCCCTGATGCCAAACTTGATCATATTCGGGTATCGGAATATGGAAGAAGGCAAGCGCCGGCAGCGGGCCGCCGTTCATATTGGTTAACTTGGCGGATTCCCGGCGATACCACGCCACTTGATCCGGATGAATCCATGCGTACCCGCCGATCGGCTCCGGTGCATAATCGCCCGAATCCAAGAAGTACAACGCTGCCGCATCCGCTTCGCTAGCAGAAGCGGCCACTGTTAATACATAATTGCCTATGCCGTGTATGTCCTCAGGTCCGTTCTCAGAAAGGTTGTTATCGAATTCCGTTAGAATGTGATTCAGCTGCTCGCGCGTAATCCCCTTCTCCGAATCATGGTTGCCATATATAACCGCAAACGGAATTTCGGACTGCACGGCTCCGTCAATGGCCCGGCGGAAAGTTCCCTCTTGATCCTCCGCATCCATGCTGGAGATAACATCGCCGGTAAACACGATCAAATCCGGCTGTTGATCCGCTAATACGTTCTCGATTAGCGTCAGGGATTGCATATCCTTCTCAGGGGAAACCCCGTTAAGATGCAGATCTGTAATTTGCACGATTTTGAACGTGCCATCTTCTCTGAATTTCAATGGATTACGCCCCATCAGATCTCCTCCTCCGTTGAATTTATATTCCCTAAGCAGCTTTGTTAGGTGTTGTCCTGCTCCATAAGGAAAGCAGCCAGCATGCGAGCTCCGAAGCCTGTTGCTCCAACGGCGAATTCACCTCTTGCGGAGGATGATGCCTTCGGCCCGTTCATATCGATATGAGCCCATGTTAGCGTGGGATGGACGAATTTACGCAAAAATAAGGCGGATGTAATCACGCCGGCTTCGCCTACTCTGCTAATGTTAGAGGTATCGGCATAATCGCTGTCCAGATACGATTCATACTCGTCTACCAAAGGGAGCTGCCACGCTTTCTCTCCATACGGTTCACCGGCGGAACGGAGCGATCGCACCAACGCGTCATCGCCCAAAATCCCGGCGATCTTGGATCCAAGCGCTCCCACGACGGAATACGTCAGCGTGGCGAGGTCAATGGCTCGCGCAGCGCCAATGCGTTGGGCATACAGCAGAGCATCTGCCAAAATTAGCCGCCCTTCCGAATCGGTATTGCCGACTTGAACGGTTAGTCCGTTCGCATAGCGGATGACTTCGCCTGGCAGCATAGCGCGGTCGGACGGACTATTCTCTGCCGAGGGTACAAGCACCGCCACGTTCACGTCCGCTCCGCTTTGCACCAGTATATCGAGTGCGCCAAGGACCGCCGCCGCGCCGGCCATATCCATACGCATATCGCTGATATCATGGTCGCGTTTCAGACTTATTCCGCCTGTATCGAACGTGACCCCTTTCCCAATGAGAGCGGTCAGCGGCTTCGTCTTGTTCGTACAGTAACGGATCTCAATGAATACGGGTGGATGTATACTTCCTTTACCTACAGCAGCTACTCCTGCAAAGCCTTGCTTCTCCAGTTCGTCCCCTTCATGAATCGTTACTTTCGCCTGCGTGCCGGCGAATCGTTCCGTCACTCGCTGCGCGAGCGTAAGGGGGCGCAGATAATTGGGAGGTTCATTCGTCAGGTCTCTCGCCCAATTCGTACTCTCCGCCCGCACTTGAGCCATGCGTATGGCTTCTGTATAGGTCTGACTTTCCTCGCAGTCCAAATAGACGGTTATCTCCGATTGTTCCGCTAATTTAGCTTTATATTTATCGAAAGAATACGTGCCCAGCAGCGAGCCTTCGACCCATGCCGCAATATGCTCCGCTTTGCCCGCTTCGAATGCATCCGCGACGGCGAGCGCTTCGAATGAAACCGCTGCCGTCAGGCGTCGTTCCTTCAGCAAAGCGCGTCCCGTATTGCCGGCGGCTTCACGCATGCAGGAAGCTTGGAATCGGGCCGCTTCACCCAACCCGACAAGCACAACATCCGGCTCTCCGCTGCGCCCATAGAACCACGTAACAGATCCCCTAGCTCCCAGAGGAGATACAACCGTTACCGCCTGCAGCCATTTCTGGACGTTGGGGAGCGTAGATAGACTTTCAACAAAGACGGGGAAAACTAACGTCTGCGCAGCAACCGAATGATCAATTACAAATTTCATTCCATTCGCCCCCCGATCGGCACGCCATGAATCACCGCTCTTAACGCCAGTCTCCCAAAATCGGCTGATAGGCTTGCAAATAGTCGTTCACAAGCTGCTTGGCGAGCGAATAAGAACCGACCAACGGATGCGAGGTTAACGCTTCGATCGCCAGTTCCTTCGATTTGTGATGGATGGCTTCTATCGTTAACCGCTCGAAATGCTTCACATTCCTCATCAAGAGGTACATCGCTTCCGGTATGTCGCCGATGTGGACGGGTGTCGCGCCCTCTGCGGTGATGGTACACGATACTTCCACGACATCCTCGTCGCGAAAGCCGGCAATGCTTCCCTGGTTCGGCACCGACAGCACGATATTATGCTCGGCCCCCGTCTGCAGGGAATCGACGAAATCAAGCATGACCCCCGCGTAGCCGAGCGTATTCGGAAGCTGTAATTGTTCGGCAGGCGGCACGTGCTTCGACTTCCCGTTCGTTTCAATCGCCATGTAGGAGGCTTCCCGCTTCTGCGAGTAGTACATATACGTCTGAAGCGCCTGCTCAGGCTGGTTAAGGATGTTTAGCTGCTTCAGAGCGGCTAGCATTTCCGCATTATTTTGAGCAATCATCTGGCCTCGCGTCATACCGGCTTTCACGATATTATCCATCGCTTGTTCTCTATGATAGTAATAGTACAAATATTCATTAGGCAGATAGGGAAGAGATTTCAGTAAATCCGGGTCGAACATCTTGAATTCATCGACGCGCGACAGGAAGTCTGCGTCATTCTTCAGTCGTTCCAACACATCTTCGCCTTCATAGATGGCTTTGCGAATCCAAGACAAGTGATTAAGCCCGAAGAATTCCACGTATAACGCGCTCGGGTCTACCCCCATTGCCTCCGCCATCCGTAATTTCGTGTGACTTGGGGTATCGCAAATGCCGATTACCCGGTCATATCCCGCATTGCGAAGCGCTTGCGTAACGAGGCCCGAAGGATTGGAGAAGTTGAACATCCAGGCATCCGGCGCAACCTCTTGAGCTAATTTACAATAATCAAGCAGCACGGGTATCGTACGGAGCGCCATCGAGAAGCCGGCCGGACCCGTCGTCTCCTGCCCGATTACGCCGCGGTTCAATGCGATTTGTTCATCGATATACCGGGATTGTTCCTTCCCCGTACGGATTGTCGTGACGATGAAAGCCGCGTCTCGTAGCGCAGCGCCAGCATCCGTGTAAGACTCCAGCTCTAGACGAATGCCGCTTTGCGCGATGACGACTTGACATAATTGACTGATGATCTCAAGCTGTGCGGCATCATTGTCAAGCAGCGCCAATTTGGTGATGCCGGCTTGTTCCGCCTTCAACGTTAAGCTCTTCGTAAAGAGGACGGCACGCACGCCGCCTCCGCCGATTAAGGTCAGTTTCATCGTGTACCCTCCCAAATATCGGTTGTCTGCTCGGCCTTCTCCGCAATAAACCGCTCCATCGTTTCATGGTCCGACGTTCCAGTACTTCCGCCGAATTGACTGACGGACATCGCCCCGCAAGCGTTGCCGTACAGCAGACTCCGCTCCGTGGGTTGACTCGTCAGGAAACCGTACATATAACCGGCGTTGAAGGAATCCCCTGCACCGGTCGTATCCACGACAGGCACCTCAAAGCCCGAACGGTACATCAGCCGGCCGTTAACCGCGGCGACGGCACCTTCAGAACCCAGCTTCACTACAATATGCTTGCTATGCCGAGACAATACAGCGATGCTTTGCTCTGCTGAAGAACAGCCTGTATAGTGCCGTGCCTCCGTCTCATTCATGAAAAAAACATCCACTTGTTTCATCAGCTCATAGATACCTGCATACCATTCGCCTGTATCATCCCAGCCAACATCAATGGACGTTGTTAACCCTAAGGATTGCAGCCTGCTGGTCATCTCCATATATTCCTTATGATTGTGGCTTCCGCGATATCCCGTCAAGTGAACATGTCGCCCCAATGAAACGCTCTTCATGTCCAATTGCTGCAGGTTCAATTCCGCATTCGAGCCCATGTACGTGATAAAGGACCTGTCTTTCTCAGGATTGATGGCAATGGATATCCCCGTATTGTTCAACCTACTCGTCCGAATGAATCTGGTATCGATACCAGATTCATTCAACTTTTCCCTGACAAAGTTACCGAAGCCGTCTACGCCAAGAATGCCATTAAATGCAATCTTCAACCCTAATTTGGAGAGCGCCATGCTAAGCAATGCCGCTCCCCCTCCAACATGCAGCGTCATATTCTGCACCAGTACTTCTTGACCGGGAGCAGGCAAGTCGTTGCAGCCCGCAACGATCAAATCGATATTCGCATCCCCGATTACGATCGCATCATATGGTTTCACCGTTGATCACGTCCTCTTCGCTTGCAGTTTCTTTAATTACGTTCGTCATTCCTATTCCTGCAGCTCTCGCGAATCATTAATCGGTGCGCTAAGATAACATCCTCGTCTGGCATTTTGTCGCCCTCTATTTGCTTTAACAGCACTTCCATTGTCACTCGACCCATGAGATGAATCGGCTGCTCCATAGACGTCAGCTTGGGGCGAACTAATTCCGTCAACAGACTTCCATCAAATCCCATAATGGAAATGTCCTCAGGTACACGCAGGTTATGATCGCGGATACAATTCATCGCACCAACGGCCATATCATCGCTGACGACGAAAACCGCGGTTGGCGGCGTTTCCGTGCCGAGTAGATCTTTCATCTGATCATAGCCGCTCTGTACCTTGTAATCCCCGAACCGGATATGCTCATAGACGAGCTTTTTCCCGCTGGCCGCCATGGCATTGCGATATCCGCTATATCGGTTCTGACCTGATGTAATATCTCGCATATCGCCGCCGATAAAACCGATCGATTCATGGCCCAACTCGATCAAATACTTGGTCGCGTCAAAGGCAGCCGCATAATCATCCACGATGACGGATATGAACTTCTGATCCATCGGCTTCACGCTGGAGAAGATAACGGGAATATGGATTTTATGAATCAAATTGCGAATCGGCTCATTGATCTTTTCATGCATAATGATAATGCCTTCGACCCGCATCTCTTGAAAGGCATTCAAATACTTGAGCTCTTTATCGATATCTTCGCTAATATTGCAGACAAGCAGATGGTAGTCATTAGCGCTTGCCACTTGTTCAATACTGCTTAGAATCGTCGAATAGAAGCTCGAGGTAAGATCGGGCACAATGACGCCGATGAGATTCGTTTTCTTGCGCACCAGGCTGCGAGCGATTTGACTAGGCGCGTATCCCAATTCATCAATGGCCTTATTCACCTTTGCCTTAAGATCATCTTTAACGTACTTCTCTCCATTCAATACCCTGGAGACCGTGGTCACCGACACGCCTGCCCGCTTGGCCACGTCTTTGATTTTCACTTGCATCTTGCCCACCCCATCTTATTGCGCTTATAACCATTTAATCTTCGCTCACAAACAGCGGTTGCGAGAAAGCCGCGTAGCCGCCCTCCAGATACACGGCGATCCGAACATAGCCTTCGTCGCCTTTGCACGCATATTTCGCTTCCTTCATACGGCCAGTTGTTTCTTGGAGCACTTGGCCGTCCTTTCCGAAGAAAGTCACGTATTTGTACATTCTATCCAGCAAATCATTCGAGCGAAGATCTACACGTATCGTGTTCCCTTCTGTCCGGATCCCTTCGAATCCGTAGCCGGTCGATACATAAAAATTACCTCGATGGATCGCTTCTAGAATCGCTTCATTCGTATTTTCTTTGGCCTGGACGACATTCCAAGCCCTTCTCTCCTGACCATACACATGGGAATCATCGTTGCCGAAGCCCCACACCTTGCGTCCCGCGGAAAGAAGCGCATCCCACTTATCGAAAGCAATATCGTACTCCGGATTACCGTCTCCATTATAGACTTCAACCCCGAGATATCGTTCCATCTTCAACATGTCTTCCAGTTCCCAATAATTCGAGAACAACCGGTTCGGATGAACGAGCACGGCAAAACCGCCGTTTGCTGCCGTCATATCCACCAAACGCTGATAATTCGCTATCGTAAATTCATTGCTATACGCATCCATTATACGATGCGGAGGCTGAACGAGCAGCATATGCGTTTGCCGGCTGCTCACTTCGATCGCTTCGAATACCGTCGGAATGTCTCGTTCCCCTTCGTGTTTCGTGATTTTATCATGATCCGAGATCCCTAGAAAATCATAGCCGCCGTACATTTTATAGACCGTTTCAAGCGGAAACCATCCATCGCTATTGGCGGTATGATTGTGAAAGCTCCCTTTCAGCCAAGTACCCGTCTGTTCATAAGGGTTTATAATTTGCATCGCGTTTCTTTCCTCCCCTTGGCGGCTACTCTTTGATCGAACCGATCATAACGCCTTTTGCAAAATACCTCTGCACGAATGGATAAATGAGGATAATCGGCGTAACGACAATGACAATCGTAGCCATTTTCAGGGAGTTGCTCGTAATTTGAATTTTTAGAAGCAGATCGTAATTCGTGCCAGCCGCTTGATTTAACGTATCCCTCATCGCTTCCGCGCTCATCAGCATTTCTTGCAGTAGCGTGGATAGCGGACGCAAGCTTTCCTCGCGAACGTAGAACGCGCCCGTGAACCAATCATTCCAATGGCCGACGGCATTGAATAAGGCAATTACCGCCATAACCGGTTTGCTTAGGGGCAGAATGACCCGCATGAAAATCTGGAAATCGTTATACCCATCAATACGCGCCGATTCCTCTAAACTTGCATGAATCTGTTGGAAGAACGTCCGGAATATAATCAAATTCCACGCGCTGTATAAACTCGGAATAATATAGACCCAGATGGTGTCTGTCAGATGAATGGATTTCAGAAGCATGTAGAACGGGATCGTCCCTCCGCCAAACAGCATCGTGAAGAAAATCATCATCATGAAAAATTTCCCGCCGGGGAGCGTCTTGCTCTTCAGCGCATAAGCCGCCATTGCGGTCAGCAATACGCTGGCAATCGTGCCGACAACCGTGCGGAATAACGAAATCTTGAACGCGTCGCCGATGTTGGCTGCTTGAAAAGCATGCCTAAAGTTATCTAACGACCATATCCGGGGCCAGAAGTAAATACCGCCTTTCTCTGCGTCTTTACCAGGATTGAAGGCTAAGGCGATGATGTTCAGAAAGGGAAGAATAATGGACAGACACAACGCGATGATGATCAAATAGTTGATTGCTTTAAACGCTTTTTCTCCAACGCTCAGCTTATGAAAATCCACGGATCTCTCGCCTCCAGACAGTCGATACTAGCTTCCTTCGGAAACAGACGCTTAAGAAAGGAAAGGCGGTCTACCCGGATCTCGCGGATAAAACCGCCTTGCCTCCTGTCAATCCTTATAAATCTACCGGCGTTTTCGGATCGGCGTTTTTCTCTTCAAGTAGCTTCAGGTAGTCGTCCAATCCGGCTGCCTTCATTTGTTTCAACGCGTTATCCAGCGTTTTTTGCGCCTCTTCCGCGGTCTTGCTGTAGAAGGCTTTGACCAAACTATCGTTATAGTTATCGAAAGCAGCCTTCAACTCCGTGCCGTTTGCGAACTCGCCCAAGAATGCGGTTGGCGTGTACACATCCTTAATTTCCGCTTCCTCCCGCATTTTGTTCCAATTCATATACTCGGCGATCAGATCCGCGCCTCTACTCCTGCCCGCATTGGCTTTATCCGCCCAGTTCTCTTCGCCGAAATCGGCGATATTATCCGTATCCGTGCTGCCGAGAATGTTACCCCAGCTATTGCCTACGCCGTCAAACCCCAGTTTCTTGGCTTCATTCGGATCTTTCGCTTTCAAATCGATGACTTCTTGTTTGACCACCGGTTTGCCCTCAGCATCCAGCGTGTAATCTCGGCCTTCAATCCCGTATTTCCATAGCAGCTTGCCTTCCTTTGTCGCAAGGAAATCCGCAAACTTCATAATATCCTCTGGTTGATCGGTCGTAGTCGGAATCGCCCAGCCGCTGTAACCGGATTTGAAAGACAGCTTCATTCGCGTCGAGCCTTCTACGTCTTGAATCGGACCGATCGGCACGTAATGCGCATCTTGGTTAAAGTCTTGCATGCTGTGCATATTGCCGATGATGGCCCATGTGCCGTTGACGGCGCCTTCTGTAGCACGGCTCTCGTCAATCGTGAAAAATTCGGGATGCATTAATTTTTCGCTCAACAGATTTTTGACGAATTCCACTTTTTTCATCGCGTATGGCGTTTCTGCCTCATGAAGGATCTTACCGTCTTTGTCTTGCTTGATGCGTTGGTCGCTTGCGCCCCACTCCAAATCCATGAGCATCTTATCCGTCTCCGAACCGCCCCAGTAGGCAGGACCGATCGGCACTACGGGTTTGCCGTTACTGTCCGTGAAGTTGCCGGCTTTGATTTTCTTCGCCAGCTCATATAATTGCTCCGTTGATGTAATCGTGCGCGGATCAACCTGCAACGCATCGGCGATATCTTTGCGGATAAAGGGGCCGCCGATCAGATTGGTCGTGTAGCCGGCCTCGCGATTAATGTTCATATGCACGAAATAAGTCGATCCATTGAATTCCGGTCGGAACATGACGCTATGCTCCGTGTCTAAGGGCAAAAAACCTTTTTCCAAGTATTTGCTGTATATTTTAGTGTCTTTCATCAGAGGCGCCAGGTCGGTGAACATGCCTTCGCGAGCCGCTTTCAACAGGACCGGCATTTCCGGTCGGCCGCTGTTATTCAAGTAGAAGGCGACGAAGTCTGGCAAGTCGCCGGATGCAAGCCCCGCGATCAAACCGTCAATGGAACGATCCGCTTTCATGATTTGAATTTCAAAATCGATGCCCGTCAGTTCTTTAATTTTCGCCTTCATCTCCGGGTTCATATCTTCCGTATAATCGTCGGTGCCCATGAACACAAGCCCTTTGATTTTACGGTCGGCAATCCAGGTGGCGGGCTTCCCTTCCGAAGCCGCATTGGTTTGACCGTCCTTGCTTCCCTTGTTGTTAGAAGCGGGCTCTTGGTTGCCGTTGTTTGTACAAGCAGAAACCAGCAATACGACCAGAAGCGAAATTGCGAACATCTTGATCCATTTCTTGTTCATGTACGTTCCCCTTTTCAACTTTATTATGACGGATTGTCCATCTAAGTTGACGCTACATGGTATCGTTACCAGAGCGAAGTTTCCGACACTTTACGCGAAATGCGATTTGCTATAACTACCAATACTAACCCGATCAACCCTTGCATCATCCCGACGGCGGTGGCATAACCGTATTGACCGCTTTGCAAGCCTATTCGAATCACGTAGGTGTCCAAAATATCGGCTAGCTCCATGTTGCCCGGCGTCCGCAGCAGATAGATCTGATCGAAACCCGCCGACAAAATGTTCCCGAGCGATAAGATGAAAAGAATAATGATCGTCGGCATAATAGACGGGATCGTAATACTCCATATCTCTCGCCATTTGCCTGCCCCATCGATCTTGGCGGCCTCGTACATATCGGGATTAATACCGGAGATTGCCGCAAGATAGATAATGGAATCCCAGCCAATCGACTTCCAAACATGGCTTCCGAACATAATCGAATAAAAATAGTTGGAATCCATCATAAAGAAGGTACTGCCATCCCCGCCCATGCTCGCAATGAATTGGTTCAGCAAACCGTCGTCGGGAGCGAGAATACGCTGAATCAGGCCTACAACGATAACCCAGGAGAGAAAATGCGGTAAGTACAGAATACTCTGCGAAATATTCCGAAACCATTTGTTGCGAATTTCATTAAACATGAGGGCCAACAGGATCGGGAACGGCAAGTAGAGGAACATCTTCATCCCGCTGATAATAAGCGTGTTTTTGATCAATTCCATACTCTGATAGGAATCGAAGAAGGTTTTGAAGTATTGAAGACCAACCCAAGGGCTTCCGAGAATTCCTTTGTTGAATTTGTACTCCTTAAAGGCGAGTAACAATCCTCCCATCGGAATGTAACTAAAAATGATAAAGAACGCGATACAAGGCAGAAGCATGAAGTACAAATAACGATGAATCAAAATACGTTTCCATAACGTTCGTTTAACGATTGTCGGTTTCAACGATGCTGTGGTGGCTGCTTTCATAAGTCCGGGATCACCCTCTTCTTTCGAATTGTGGCAAGACCTTTTCTGTAAGCGTTTTCTGATAACGTTACCATAGTGAACTAAAAAAATAATTCACGGGATGAATGTCATGGTCACGCGCTGGAAAGCACTTCCACCCTCAACTTCACCTTGAGTATAGCAACATTCTTTCCCCGTTGCTACCCTTTTTTTCATCCTAACAATCTCTTAAAATCTCAAAGAGTCTTCCCGGTTTTCTTGTCGTAATCGCGTCCACTCCCATGGTCGCAAACCAATCCAGGCGTTGGGGTTCATTGATCGTATAGACCCATACCTTCAGCCCTAAGGCATGCGCTTTGTCCACCATTTGCTGACGGCAGGTCCCACCGTTCATGTTCAATCCGGCGTACCCCTGCTCCTTTGCTTCACGGCATACGGAATCTGCGAACGCCGCGTAGTGCAGCGCCTGCTGCGGCAGAAGCTCATCTGGCGTATTCAGCATCACTTGCATATCTGGATAACGTTTCGTCATGTGATCTGAACAGCCTGTAATATAAACCCGTTTCTGTGCATGAAACTTGCGTACCCACTGAACAGTCGGTTCGATGCTAGCTATCGATTTCAAATCCAAATTGAGCTTCAATTCGAGCGGCCCCGATTCCCGAAGGACCTGTTCTAGTGTCGCGATTTCATAGGTTTGATAAGACGGGTGAAGCCGGCTTCGAATGTCCGGTTGATTCAATTGCGCATACGTGTGCGTATGCAAATACGGTGAATCGTCATGCAGCAGAATAGGCGTGCCGTCATGCGTCACGCGTACATCTACTTCCACGATGTCCGCGCCGATCTGGATTCCTTCTCGGAAGGAGGCCATCGTATTATCAGGGTGAATGCCGCAGCCCGTATGGGCTGCTACCATGGTTTTGCGCATCGTTCGGGTCGCCTCTCTCTCCATATTCAATTCCCTTGCCTCCATTCATTTTAGCCTATGATCGCGAAAGGCGTATATGCCGGAAACCCCGCATGCACGCAAAAGCGGCCAAGCAGGTTCTCTTACACCTGCTTGGCCGCTTTAGGTTTCCCGCTTATAACGGCTTCCTTTACTTTTTGGATACTAACTCCAATTCAACCGGGATAGCGCCTTCGACCGTTTCCCCTTTGGCCACTTTCACGGCCGTCTGAACGGCTTCTACGCCGATCGCATCCGGTTTCTGCGCGACGGTAGCGGCAAGGGTGCCGGCGCCAACCGCAGTCAATGCGTCGTCCGTTGCATCGAATCCGACGACAATAATGCCTTTTTTCCCGGCTGCTTCAATCGCCTGCAGTGCGCCAAGCGCCATCTCGTCGTTATGCGCGAATACCGCTTGGATATCTTCGTTGCCCTGCAAAATATTTTCCATGACCGACAGGCCTTTGGCGCGGTCGAAGTCGGCCGGTTGCGAAGCGATTACGTTCACGCCTTCTTTGCCGTCTACCGCCTTGTGGAAACCATCTCCGCGATCGCGTGCCGCGGAAGTACCAGCCGTGCCCTGCAATTCAACGATGTTCCCTTTCCCGCCGATCGCTTCGAGTATGTAGTCGCCTGCCATCTGACCGCCCTTCACGTTATCGGAGGCGATATGCGTAACGACCGTTCCTCCGTTGGCGGAGCGGTCAACCGTAATGACCGGAATACCCGCGTCGTTGGCCGATTCCACGGCCGTCGCGACGGCATCGCTGTCCGTTGGGTTAATGAGAATGACGTCTACTTTTTGGGAAATCAAGTCTTCGATCCCGCTGATTTGCTTCGCCGTATCGTCTTGCGCATCGACGACGACCAGTTCCGCGCCTAACGCCGTGGCCGCTTTCATGGCACCTTCTTTAAGCGTGACGAAGAAAGGGTTGTTCTGAGTCGAAATCGACAAGCCTACCGTTACTTGGTCATCCGAGGCATTGCTTTTCGTATTTTCGGCTGGCTTGTTATTGGTCTCCGTCCCCATGGAACAACCCGATAGCAGAACGATTGAGGCAAGCAGCAAGGAATATCCGAAGAGTCTTTTTTTCATAGTAGTCATTTCTCCTTCGCGTAATGGGTTAGTTGTGTTTTTTGGAACGATCCAGCAGCACTGCAATTAGAATGACGGCCCCTTTAACGACTTGTTGATAAAACGACGATACATTCATCAGATTGAGTCCATTGTTCAGCACGCCAATGATGACGGCGCCGATCAACGTTCCGACGATCCAGCCTCTGCCGCCCGACAAACTCGTACCCCCGAGCACGACCGCCGCGATGGCGTCCAACTCGTAAGAAGCCCCTGCCGTCGGTTGAGCGGAATTGAGACGAGAAGTCAGTATCATGCCGCTCACGGCTGCCAGCATACCGCTGATGGAATACACCATCACTTTCACTTTGGATATGCTAATACCCGATAACCACGTCGCCTCCTCGTTGCTTCCGATCGCATACACTCTGCGTCCGAAAGTGGTATGTTTCAAAATGATATAGAGAACTACAAAAGCGATGACCATCCAAATAATCGGCATCGGAATTTGCAGGAAATACCCTTTGCCCAGCATGGCAAAATCTTCATTCAAGCCCGTAACCGGTTTCCCGTCCGTGTAGACGAGCGTTAATCCCCGATAGACGGTCATGGTGGCCAAGGTAACGATGAACGGAGCGAGCCGTCCTTTGGTAATAAGCAATCCATTCACGGCTCCCATTGCCATCCCCGCTACAATTCCGATCAGGACCGCAGACCATGTACTCATCCCGCCTGCCATCAATCCGGCCGATAACGCGCTTGATAAGGCGAGCGTGGCACCAACTGAAAGATCGATGCCTCCCGTCAAAATGACAAACGTCATGCCGAACGCGATCAAGGCGTTAATCGATACTTGCCGAAGGATATTCAATAAGTTGTTCACCGTTAGAAAACTATCTGCCGTAACGGAGAGCACGACGATGATGAGCAATAACCCAACTAACGAACCGAGCCCCTGGAACTTTATTTTTCTTGCTTTCAGATTGCCTGCCGTCTCAACTTGCATGCTGATCTCCTCCCCCTGTTGCGCAAACCATGATTTTTTCTTGGGTCGCCTCTTGCTGCGTAAACTCTCCCGTTATCTTCCCTTCGTGCATCACGAGAATCCGGTCGCTCATGCCGAGCACTTCGGGAAGCTCCGATGAGATCATCAGAATCGCGACTCCATCCGCTGCGAGTTGGTTCATCAGATCGTAAATCTCTTTCTTCGCTCCGATGTCGACGCCTCTAGTCGGCTCGTCCAATATGAATACTTGCGGATTCGTCGCCAGCCATTTGCCGATCACGACCTTCTGTTGATTTCCCCCGCTGAGCGAACCAACGGCTTGCGAGCTGCCGGACGCCTTAATATGCAGCTTGCTTATCATCGTATCGGACAACTGCCGCTCCTTGGCGCCGCTCAGGAAACCGAGGTTCGAAATCTTCGCCAAATTCGGCATGGACAAATTGTCGTTGATGGACATCGGCAGAAGCAGCCCTTCGTCTTTCCGATCCTCGGTCACGAGCGCGATGCCTGCGCGTATCGCGTCGATCGGCTTGCGAACGGCGATCGGCTTGCCGTCCACCGATATCGTCCCCCGATCGATCGAGTCTACCCCGAACAGCGCTTTGGCAAGCTCCGTCCGTCCCGCTCCCATTAGACCTGCAAGTCCGACGATTTCTCCGGCGCGGATGGAAAATGAAATGTCGTGCAGTTTTCCTTTCTGCGAAAGTCCGCTCACCTTCAGCTTCTCTGGGCCGAACTTGATCGCAACCTTCGGGAACCGGTCTTTGATTTCACGGCCGACCATCATTTTCACGATGTGGTCCATGCTCGTTTCTTGTACGTTCTCCGTGCCGACATATCGCCCGTCGCGCATGACCGTAATTCTGTCGCATATCCGGAATATCTCTTCCATGCGGTGCGAGATATAAATCATGCCGACGCCCTGCTTCTTGAGGGAAGCGATTACATCGAAGAGCGCGTCAATCTCCCGGTCGGTTAGAGCAGCCGTGGGCTCATCCAACACCAAAATTTCCGTATTCATCGACAGCGCTTTAGCGATTTCGATCATTTGCTGCTGGCCGACGGACAGTTCGCCAACGATCGTATCCGGGCTAATCGCTAGCCCTAACTGCGATAGATAACGCATCGATTCTCGTTTCATTTTGCGCCAATCGATGAGAGTTGTCGGTCCGAATGTATACTCCCGACCGAGGAAGATGTTCTCCATCACCGTCAAATGCGGGATGAGATTCAGTTCTTGATGGATCATGACAATTCCGAGTTGCTGTGCGGCCGATGGCGTTGCGAGCGCTTTCAAGTCGCCTTTGATTTTTACCGTTCCGCCATCCTTGGCATAGATGCCGTTCAATATTTTCATTAAGGTCGATTTCCCGGCCCCGTTCTCGCCCATCAAAGCATGCACTTCGCCTCTTTCGAGCGAGAATTCCGCCTGATGCAAGACTTTAACGTCTGAAAAGCTTTTCTCGATCCCCTTCATCTCCAGCAGCTGCGCTGACATTCTGTACCCTCCCTATCGGTGTTGCAAAGATCGCAGCGGAAACATCGTCCATCAAAACGTAACTCCCGCGTGTAAAATGACGTTCGAGTAAGCCGAGTATTCACCGGTACGAATAACGGCTTTTGCTTGACGGGTCAAGAGTTTGAATTGCTCATGGGTCATGCATTCCATCTGAGCGCCTGCCAGCGTACGTTCCGTCTTCGCAAACATGTCCGGATTGCGTTCTTTCATTTCGTCCGCTATGGTATATCGCTCCACTTGCATTTCGACCAAGATGGTTTCGAGCGTCTCCAGATAACCGGGCACCCCTTGCTTCAGCGCCAGATCAATCCTTCTTACGCCCGGAGGAATCGGCAGCCCGCTATCCGCGATTACGATCGTGTCCGCATGGCCAAGTTGACTGATCAATGCCGAGAGCTCGCTGTTGATAATCCCGATCTTCTTCATGCCTGGTCCGCTCCCGTCTTATTCCGCTCTGCCTCGAACGCCCTGACTTCTGCGATCGTCGGCATCCCCGCTTGAGCGCCGAACTTCGTTACAGCCAGTGCGGACACAAGCGAGGCGAAGTTCACTGCTTCCTCCAGGCTCCGGCCAGTTGCAATCGATATGGCCAGACCCGCGTTATAACAGTCGCCGGCCCCAGTCGTATCGACCACCGGCACTTTATGACCCGGTATGGTCTGTATCGAACCGTCATCCGCTATGTAAGCGGAACCTGCTGAACCAAGCGTCGTTACAATATGGGCCTCCCCTATCTCTTTCATCCGCTGCATAGCAAACCCGAGTGAGCTGCCGTCTGTCTCCATGCCAGTATACCGTCCAAGTTCAGTACGGTTCGGCGTTATATAATCAGCAAGCTGAAACAGCTCATCCGGTATCGGCTTTGCGGGTGCTGGGTTAAGCACAACCGTTTTACCGAATATTTTCGCTTTGCTTGCTGCATAGAGGACCGTTTCTTCGGGAATTTCCAGCTGAAGCAGCACGATATCGGCTTGTCTCAATAATGCTTCGTTACGGTCGATGTCGGCGAACTCCAACCGATTGTTCGCTCCAGGCACGACGACGATGCTGTTGTCACCTTCCGCGATATAGATCGAGGCGACGCCCG
Source organism: Paenibacillus methanolicus (assembly GCF_008124765.1). Lineage (GTDB taxonomy): Bacteria > Bacillota > Bacilli > Paenibacillales > Paenibacillaceae > Paenibacillus_Z > Paenibacillus_Z methanolicus. The sequence continues at coordinate 491,223 of NZ_VNHS01000003.1, forward strand.
TTGCCACGCCGGCCACCTGTTTAATGCCGGATACGTCCACCCCTTCTTTCTCGAGACTGTGGAGCAGATTCTCGCCGAAGGCGTCTTGGCCGACGGCGCCGATCATCGCCGTCTCCGCTCCGAGGCGCGCCGCAGCTATCGCCTGGTTTGCTCCTTTTCCGCCGGGAATAAAGTGGACGTTCTCTCCGGTAATGGTTTCTCCCACCAACGGATACCGCGCGGTTTGGACAACGATATCCATATTCAAGCTGCCGATTACAAGCAGGTTAGGTTGTGTCATGTCCTTCTTTCCTCCTTAAGGTCGACGCCCGGGCGATCAGCTGTACATCTAGTTCATATAGCCGGTCCTCCTCAAGCGTGCCCTCGATTTTCTTGATGAGCAAACGCGAGATGAGCGCTCCCATATCGTAAATGGGCTGCGCGATCGTCGTCAGTTCCGGCATCGTAATCTCCGTGGTTTGAATGCCGTCGAATCCGCACACGGCAACCTGTTCGCCAACGCGATATCCCATTCGGTGAAGTGCTTTCAGCGCGCCGATCGCCATGAGGTCATTGCCCGCAAAAATGCCGTCGATATCCGGATGCCGTTCAAGCAACCGCTCCGTCGCTTCAATCCCGCCGGCTATCCTAAAATCCGCTGGTTCCAAAAGCGACGGCGTATACCAATCGAGATGCTGGACGGATTTCTCAAAACCGATGAGCCGTTCCTTCCCCGTAATCAGATTTTGCGGACCGTATATATGCGCGATTTTCCGACATCCTACATCTAGCAAATGTTGGACCGCCATTGCCGCGCCTTCCCTGTTTTTGGAACGGACTATACTGGCGTTCTGCTCATCGGGACCCCGATCGAGACAGACGTATGGAATACCGAGCTTCGTCAACATCTCCGCATCTTCATGCCCGAACGTATTGGAGGCGAAAATAATGCCATCGATATATTTCTGCTTCAGCGTCTCGATATATCGCTTTTCCTTGACTCCCTGATCATCCGAATTGCCGAAGATAACCGTATAACCGTAAGTCGCGGCGACATCCTCTACAGCCCGCGCCAAGTCCGAGAAGAACAGGTTCGATATATCGGGCAGGATAAGCGCGATCGTATTCGTTTTCTTGCCGGCTAATCCTCGGGCAACCTGATTGGGTGCATAGTTCAGCTTTTCGATCGCGTTCTTGATCGATTGTTCCGTTTCCGCATTCACATACCCGCTTTTATTCAAATAACGCGAAATCGTAGACACGGAAACCCCGGCCAATTTGGCCACATCACGAATGGTTGCGATGAAGAACTCCTCCTTCAAAGAAAAGGTACCGTTACCACATATGTATCATAATAAGCATTAGCACCCTTGTAATAGACACGTATAATTCAAATTAACGTTTGTGGTACCGTTACCACAAAATCAATTTATCATAGTTTTCCTCAGAAAACAACCATTTGCTCAAAAGTCGCGAGAACCCGTGGAATTGTCGAAGTCAACCGATCCAACCAATACCGTCAATATCAGCACAAAAAAAGCAATTCGACTTTGGAAAATTCAAAGTCAAATTGCTTATAAAAACTTGCGTTTAGACTGGGTTCGAACTCGTGTTCAAGCACTCTCTTCAAGACGAAGCTGACGAATATATTCCAGCACAAGATTATGTTTTCTCATCGACTTATCGTAGATGAGATTGATTTTGCCGTTGTCCAACCGGCCTAGGATGCTCGCCAGTTCCTCGTTATCATGACTCCAGTCGATTTGCCGCAAGATCTGGAAGCACGAGGTCCAATTGGGATGGCCCCCTTTTTCGATATCCAAGGTGTCATGCGCATATAACGCGATCGCTTCTTGAACGACTCTACTCGAGCTGATATACGACCCGAGTCCCGGCTGCTCCGGAAAATGCGGCAGCACTCCGTTAAGAAACTGGTGCAACACCTCCGTATAGGTCGTGGGGTCTTTCCGAACCCGCCTGGCAAGCTCGTAAGAAGCTTGGGTTTTACCCGTGAATAGCAGGGAAGCGATCGTATGCAGCCAACTAAAGCACGTGAAATTTTTGTTATATGCCGTTAGGTTGTTGCGGGTTTCCACGCCGGCGTTCTTGAGCAGCGTATTATGATCCGCTACCTGCTGGATCATTGTATTGATCGGATCGCTGCCGTCAAATGCGTGGCCGAGCTCCTTGCTGACCAGCTGGACTTTACTATTGATATCGCCGAAGAGCTGTTTCTCTTCCTCCTCGGTTAACCCGATGTACAGCTGAACGGATAGTTCGCTCTCCAGTAAATCAAGTCTTCTGGATTCAATTTGACTCAATAAGCCTTCCAGCTGCTCCGTATGCTCCCGGAGAGCGTCATCTTCCGGATGCTGGCGGCATTTCACTTTTAAGCGGCTGAGCTCCTTCTCGTATTTGCGGCTTTCCTTCGCCAACTGATCGTTGGTGAACCCCAGCGCCATGATGCGATGTTGTCCATCCAGAATACTCAGTTTGGCTCCGTGCAGCAGGATGAAATGATCCTCTCCTTTCATCAGCGAGGAGATGTCCCGCAGCGACAACGTGACAGGTCCGAAGAACACATGGTCCAGTTCCCGTTCTTGCAAATATTTCGCGATTTTGCGAAGCTGCCCGCCGCTTAGCTTCCGTTGAACCATCGGGTCGATGACCGTGTAGTTCAACAAATCATGAACGCGCATGGAAACCGTCGTAAGTCCGAAGCGCTCGCAATAAGGCTGGATTTTCATCGACAACTTAAGACCATCCATTAACCGGCGTCCTCCTTATCCGAAATGAGCAAGTGATGTTGTTCTGCATAAAAATCTTTAATCGATTGATAGGCTTTCATAATGCGGCTTCTGCGCGGCAAACGCGTCTGTTCGTCGTCCTTGTAAATGTGCTCCCACTGGATATGGGGAAGAATCTTGGTCGCGTATTGCAAGGTATACTTGTTGAACTGCTGCGATTTAAAAGCTTCCTCATGCAAAAATAAGGCAAGCGCAATCTGGATATTTTCCGACCAGCAAATGTGGCCCGGTTCCGGTTCAGGAAGGACATGAAGCAGGTTTTCAAAATAGTTGGCTGCCTGCTCGAGATGCTCGTTCAAAGCAAAGGCCGTAAAATGATACCCATTGTGACGGGCATTGACTTTCAGACGTCCTTCAAAGAGCCCTACCAACAGTTCAATCAACAACGAGTAGGAGAACAGATAGCCCGGACTCTTCCCGCGTTCGGAATAAATATCGGTTGGCAAATGCTTCATCACGGGATATTCCTGTACCAGCCGCGTCGCCATCACATGGTAGAAACGCCGTTGTTCCCGCAGCATGGCCAAATTGCCTGCTATTTTTCTTGGTAGTTTATTAATATCGGAGAAAAGCTGACGCTCCTGCTTCGGGTTAATGTCGCAATAGATCATGACGGACATCGGGAAGGCATACAGCTTCTTGAGCTTATCCGTGATTTCTTGAACTCGCTCAAATTCCCTTCGGTCCTTGGCCCTCGCCAGATTGCTCTGAAGCATCTCCATCACGCGGCGGAATGCTTCAAGCCTGTGTTGACCGTCCACCACATAACACTTCTCCATCGGCTGCAAGCGAAACGCGGACGTTTCCTGACTAAATTGGCCAGCGCCTCGCGCGGATAAGATAATGCCCGGGAAGTAAATGCTCTGCCCGTGTTCCAGATATAGCAACAGGTAATCCACGAGCTGCGAAACATTCTTGGGGATCAGTTGACGCTGAACTTCAAGATCAACCTCATAGATGGAAAACAACTTATTCATGGCGACCGTAGCGGAAAGCGTCGTTTGTCCAAATGTTCTGGACAATTGGGCGTGAATCTCGATGAAGGTCCCATTCCCTGAATGTTCAGATAGTAGATCCGACAGCGATTGTATAGGCTCCATAATCAACCTCCGTTTATATGATCTTTGATGCAGCACATCGTAACAACTCCAGCCAACTGCTTAAAAGGCTCATCCATTCCTCATTTCTTCTAAATAGTTTATCCATTTTATGATTCAACTAAAACAGACATTCTCCTCTATGCCAAAATGAAAAAAGACCTAGTAGTCAAATAAAAAGCAAAAAGAAAAGCCGGGGGATTGCCGCCGGCTTTCCTCATTTAATCATGCCTAAGAGTCACATTCACACCTTAGTCCTAAAAGCAATCTACGACTAACTCGTCTTTTGTCCAATCTCGCGGAATGCCTGCTCGATATCATCGATTAGCGTCTGCGGATCCTCCAGGCCGATGTACAAACGGGCTACCGAAGGGTTATTCCCCGTCGAATTACGGCCCGCCGGCGTTGAGCCAACCGTCACCAGACTCTCGAAGCCGCCCCAGCTGACCCCGATCCGAAAGTAACGCAAGGCATCCGCCCATTTCTTCAATAACGCTACCGGCACCTGCGTCTCGAAGGAAAATAGGCTGCCGTATCCGTCTAATTGTTTGCGGGCTAGCGCGTGCTGCGGATGGGAAGGCAGGCCAGGATGATTCACCCGGTTCACAAGCGGATGTTTCTCTAAGTATTCCGCGACGATTAACCCGTTCCGATGATGTCTCTCCATCCGCAGCGGCAGCGTTCGCAGCCCTCTGATCATGAGGGAGGCCGTATGAGAAGTCATGACGCCTCCCAACAGCATATACCCTTTATTGGCAATTTCGTCGATCAGGTCCGCGCGTCCGGCCACGACGCCACCCAAGCAATCGCTATGTCCGGAGAAATACTTGGTCATCGAGTGAAGCACGAGATCAATCCCCCAAGCGAGCGGACGCTGGAAGCATGGCGTCGCCCAGCTGCCGTCAATCATCGTTAGCGCGCTCGTCCGCTTCGCAAGCGCCGCGACCCCTTCCAGATCCTGCAGCTGGAACAATCCCGATGTCGGGCTCTCCAGATAGATCAGACGCGTGTTCGGCCGCATAGCGGCTTCGAAGTCGGATAATAGACATCCGTCGACATAGGTGACTTCGACCCGGTACCGATTGGACAATTCGTCCAAAAACTGCCTTGTCGGGCCATAGGCTTGATCGACGCAGATCACATGGTCGCCCGAGCGCAATAGCGCGTGCAACGAACCGGCGATGGCAGCCATCCCCGATGCGAAGCAGCGCGCCTGCTCCGCCGACTCCAGTTCGGCGATTTTACGCTCCAAATATTGCACCGTCGGGTTGTTGCCTCGGGAATAGACGGTGGCAGCCAACACGTCCTTCATGGCATGATCGAATGATTCATGGTCTTCGAACGCGAAGAGGCTATTTTGATAGATCGGGATGGTAACCGCGCCGTAGTGCTTCGTATCCACCTGATCATGCGCCACGATGGTGTGCAGCCCTTCATCCATTGGTTTTCTCTCCATATACCTTCATTCCTTTGTTTGTGTCATTCCTTTGTTTGTAGCCGTGCCATCCCGCCGCTAACCTTTCTCGGCGCCTTGCGTCAGCCCTTCTACGATATACCGCTGAGCGAACGCAAACAGAACGACGGTCGGAATGACCGATAATACGGTGCCGGCGGACATCGAGCCCCAATCCACGTCAAACTTCATGACGAACGCGTTCATCGCCACAGGCAGCGTCTTTAAGTTTTCGTCGTCAATAAACATGACCGCCATGAACAGCTCGTTCCAATTTTGTACGAATGCAAAAATAAAAGTCGATGCGATCCCCGGCAGCATCACCGGAATAATGACCCTGATCAGGGCCGTCAAACGGGAGCAGCCGTCGATCATCGCCGATTCCTCCAGACTGCTCGGGATGCGCTGGAAGAACCCGCGCAGCATGATGGTTGAGAATGGGATAAGCATGACCGTATAAGAAAGGACCAAGGACAGCCGGTTGTTGATCAGGTTCAAGTCCGACATCAGCAGATAAAGCGGCGCCAGCGAAATAAAGCCAGGCAGCATTTGCGTCGAGAAGAAAGCCATCATGATTTGCTTATGCCCCCGGAATTGGAACCGGGCCATCACATAGCCGCTTAATATCGCAATACAGATGACAATGAGCGCCGCGATCACGGAAATAAGCAGACTGTTGCCGATATAGACATGGAACTTCGATACTTTAAAAATGTTGGCGTAGTTTTCGAACGTCAGCCGCTCCGGCCAATATCGAATGGGCAGCGAGAAAATCTCTGTCCGAGGTTTCAACGAAGTGATCACGATCCAATACAGCGGGAAAGCCATGATCAGGAAATAGATGGCGAGATAAAGCGTCTTCAGACTCATCAACAAGCGCGGCTTCATCTAGAAATCACCTGCTTTTTCCGACTTCGTCGCCAGCAAATAAAACACGGTATACAGCATGAGAATGAGGATCATGATGACGCCGATTGCCGATGCCATCCCGTAATCCCCGCCATAGATAATCTTCTCCAGCATGAGCGAAGAGAGAATATGGGTCGTTCCGGCAGGACCGCCATTCGTAAGGCCATAGATGATGGATGGATCGTTGAAGATCCAGATGGCCCGGAGCAACGTCGTTGCGATAACCGTCGGAAGAATATAGGGGAACGTGACGTTAAAAAACTTGCGCAGCCCTCCGGCTCCATCCATCTCCGCCGCCTCGTACAGATCGGCAGGCACCGATTGCAGCGCGGCCAGCAGCATGATCGCGAAGAAAGCGACACCGTACCAGACGTTCGCAATGATGACCGACGTCATGGCCCACTTCGGATCGGAGAGAAAGCCGATGCGCGTCTCGATCAGCCCCGTCCGCAGGAGCAGATCATTTATGACGCCAATCTGCGAGTTGAACATCCACTTCCAGATCAAGCCGATCAGAAAACCCGACAATGCCCAGGAATAGAATACGAAGCCTTGATAGACGCCTCTTCCTCTGAAGCTCTTCCGCAGCACGAGGGCAAGCGACAACCCGATCAGAAACTGCAACACAAGCGAGAAGAACACCCAATACGCGCTGTTCTCGAGCGCCGCAAGAAACTTCGCGTCTCGAAACGCGGTTTCGAAATTTTGCAGTCCGATAAACTGAACGTTCGTCAAATCAAACAGCACGTAATTTTGAAACGCCATCACTACCCCTTGCATGAAAGGATAGAACGTAAACGCCAGCAACAACGCCAAGGCAGGAAGCAAACTCAGTACGATGTACTTTCGCTGCTTGCTCACACCATCTCACCTTCCCCGCTAGTAAAATGCGGTGGGCGAATCGCACGCCGCCCACCGCGTATATCGGTTATTTGTTCAACTGTGCTTTCGCTTGCACCCAGTAATTGTCCCATTCTTTCAGCGTATCTTCTACGCTCGCCTGACCCAGCAGCATCCGCTGTCCGGATTCCATGGCGACCGTGCCCCATTGTCCGTTGGCCGGATATTCGAAAGGCGGCTTGAAGTTAACGAACGTATCCGGCTGATTCGTCATATCCAGCAATGTCTTGTAGGGCCCGCTTTGGAAAAAAGCGTCCTCCGTGGCGGAAGAATGAATCGGCACCGTGCCGTGGCTCTTCGACAGCTTCGTGTTCTCTTCCGGCGAAGACAGGAAGCTGATCAGCTTCCAGGCTGCTTCCTTGTTCTTGGAATAGGCGGGGATGCCCCAACCCGCTCCGCCGGCGGAGATGAGCGCTTTGCCCTGCGGTCCCTTCGGCATCGGAGCGGTCGCCCATGTGCCTTCCTCCATGCTGTCGGTCAACGACTGAATCACATCCGGATCCTGCAATAGGAACGCCGTTACGCCGGATGTAAACGCTTGCACTTGTTCCTGGAAGCCCCAGTTAATCGAGTCCGGCGGAGAACCTTCCTTATACAATTTCACGTACTGTTCTACCGCTTCCTTCGCTTCAGGAGACGAGTAGATGGTGCCTTCATCCTTCAGGAACATCGCGTCATCGATGTTAATCTTCTCCGAGCTGTAAGCCTGGATCATGGTATCCGGAACGGCGTTGGCGCCGGATCCTCCGCGGAACGAGAAGCCAAAGCGATTCTTGGAAGGATCGGTCAGCTTCACGGAAGCGTCCACCAACTCCTGGTAGGTTGTCGGAACGGCGATTCCCGCTTCTTTCAGCCAATCCGCTCGATAAAACAGCTGCCGCTGATAGAGTCCATTCGCGATAAAATACAGTTTGTCGCCGACGGAAGCGACGGATTGGGCGACGGAGGTGACGGTGCCAAAGTCATCCCAGCTTTTCGCGTATTCGTTTAGCGGTTCTACGTAGCCATTGTTCACGAATTCCGCCACGTTGAGGTCGCGAACCTCAAGCACATCAAGCTCTTGTTTCGCATTGAGCATCGTTCTTATTTTGTTGTCCGCCTGATCGAACGGCGGCGAAATCAGCTCGACTTTGATGTTCGGATTCTGATCCATGAATGCCTTTATGCCTTCTTGAATGATGGCCGTGCGGTTAGGGCTGGTCAAACTTTCGATCATGCGCAGCGTGACGACCTTGTCGTCCCCGCCATTCCCGTTCCCGGATCCGGACGAGTTGCAGGCCGTCACGGTCAAACTGAGCGTCAAACCAATCATCGATACGGTTAACAGCGATTGCTTCCAAGACTTATTCTGCATTGGAATCCCCCTCAATGAGTATCATACTGTATACCTGTCTGATAGGTTTAAATATAGGGAGGGTTTTACAAGTTGTCAATATCTAAATTTTCCGTCAATAATCCTTTATGGTCTCTTCGATAATATCCATCATTTTGTTAAATTCATTTAGCGCGTGCTGACAATCGTGATTTGCGATACCGTCGAATAAGGTACGGTGGAACGGGTACGTATTATCGAACAGCTCCTTCACCCCGAACGGGCCGGAAAAGAACTTTTTGATCAACTCCGATATGGATTCATACACGCTGTGCAGCAACGGATTGCCTGCGGCATCGTAAATGTGCTGATGGAATACGTAATCGATCGCCGACGTATCCAGACCTTTCTGCTTTCGTTCGTCATATTCTGCCAGGCAAGCTTTCATCTCCTCGATCTTGCCTGCCGTGATCCGTTTCGCGGCCAGTTCGACAGCCTTGCCCTCCAGCGCCCTTCGAACATCCAAAATATCGAGCAAAAACGATTTCTCGTTGTCTATTTTCACTTTTCCGCTATATCGGTAGGAGCCGGAGTCGCTTACAAATATGCCTTTGCCGTTAACGACCTTCACGATTTCAGTCGCTTCCAAATATCGGAGCGCTTCGCGCAAAGAGGAACGGCCTACCCCAAACATGCGAACGAGCTCGTCGACGGACGGAAGCTTGTCTCCTTCCGCCAGCCCTTTGTCGGCAATATATCGGATGATTTCTTCCGACACGAGTTCGTGCACATGCTGCTTTTTGATGATGCGAACCATATATTTCAACCATCCTTTATACCTGTCAGATAGGTGAATATTATTGAAATATCTTTGAAATGTCAACTAACCGCGCTAGCTCGCGACCCGCATCTCCGCTGGCGTCGTCAACTATGCATCAGGAACTCGCATAACGACAGCTAACGACAAAGTGCTTAACAAGGACTCACTCGTCCTAGTTAAGCACTTTGCTTTGTCCTATCGGCTTACCTATCCGCTTCGCAGCGGCGGCTGTTCATTCCCACGTCACTCGCAGCGACTGCCCGGCCTGAATCGTGATTGGATTCGGGAATATCAAGGCCCCCTCAAGAAGGACAGACGATTGTTCACCGCCCTGGTAGACCGCTCGGCAGCGGTCAATTCCGCTTAGCTGCGGCAGCTTGAACACGTTCAGCGTGAGATGTCCGGCAAGAACTTGAAGCTCCGCGCCCGATGAGTGCTGTTCGAAAACGCCCCAGCCGCTGCCGATGGACCAGAACGTCCGAAACTTTCCATTCTCGGCTCGAACAGGCGCGAAGCCGATCATTCCCCGGTTCAAGTCGTATTCGAATCCGCTGAACGATAACAGCAGCGAGTAACTGGCCATCGACCGCGCATAGTTGGAACCGCATTCCATCTCATTCCACGGATTTCGCTTCTCCCCGTCATACCGGTCCCGGATGGCGGAGACGATCGCTACGCCTTCCTCGATCATCCCCTCTTGAATCATATGCGAGGCCGCTTGGTATTCGAATCCGGTCATCGTCTCCGAGGCATAGGTGAGCGGAACCGCCGGCCGCTGCGTACCTTCCGGCCATGTGCAGATGACCAGCCCCGCTTCGTCGTTAAGCGAGAATAACCGCCAGGCGTTCGCCTCGTCGCGCATCGATCTGAAATTGTCGGCGTAGAGGGAACGCAGCGCCGCCTGCGTCTTCGCCGGGTCGAAAATCTCGCCAAGTCCGCATAGGTTGGCATGCCACTGCGCGATCACCTGATCGATGACGCAGCCATCGCCGATCTGATATTTGATCTCGCCCGTCTCCTCATTCCAATAATCCGCCACGGCATTATCACCGGCTAATGATTCCCCGTTGTCGTATATCTCCAGAACGCGCCGATCGCTCAAGTCAAGCCGCTGCGTATAGTAACTTCCGTTGAAGAGGTGCTCGTCGACCCACGCTTTCCCCTTGGCGAAGAGTGCCCTATACTCGATTGCTCTCTCCGCCTCGCCGAAATGTTCCGCCATCTCCGCGCCGGCCTTCAAAGCGGCCAGATAGAAGCCGCTGAGCCAGGCGTTCGGTCCGAACAGCTCCATATCCAGCGTATGGTGCTGCCGTCCTTCAAGCACGCCGTCCTTGTCGGCATCCCAGCCATCCGGGTTTTCCTCCGACCACGCGTATTCGATGGACTGTTTAATCACGTCCCAGTGCGAAGCCAGCCAGTCATGGTCGCCCGATATTTTCCAATCCCGATACGCCTTAATGACGCCGCCCATCTGCCCGTCAACGCAAGCGCGGAACGGCTCGGGTTCCCGCCCGACCGGCAGCATCAGCCGAAAAGCCATGCTCCCGCCCTCGCGATAATTGTAGCGGAAATCAAGCGAGCGCATGCTCCGCTCCAAGGAAGGGAATAAGAACGGCAGCGCGTAAGCATAGTTCCACACATGCGTACAGGAGCCTTCGCAGCATCCAACATCTTCGATGCACCCTTCGAAACCATAGAAGGAGCCGTCCGTTAACCGCAGACAAGCCGCCGATTTGAGGACGGATAGATTTGCCGAGACGGCTTCCATGATGACAGGCGGAACCGTCGTGGAGAACAGCGCGGTCTGGAAATCTCGCGTCGCGACTTCCAAGCGCTCCCATTCCCGAAGCGCATATTGCGCGCTCGCAAGCGAATCCAAGAACAGCCCGGCATAATAATTCCGCCACGCCGTTGGCTGAACCGCAGGCTCCGGATTCCAATGGTTGATCACATTCGGGAAGTTCCAGCTTAGTACGAATCGCACCTTCCGTCTCTCGCCCTGCGCAAGTTCCATATGGGCCGCGAGCGTTGCATTGTCTTGGTGCCGCTGCGGGGGCTGCTCCGGCAGATAGTTCCGGTTGGTCAGCATGCCTGGCTTCGCGAAATCCCGCCAATACATCTCGAGATTGTCGAACCAGCCTCCGCGATACCAGAATTCCTGATAGCTGACCGTTTCTTCTTGGACAGCCAGCGTGATATCGCCGAATCGCGGATCATCCTCCGCATACTGCGCACTGCCTAATTTCAGGCTATGTACCCCTTCCGCGAAATGATAAGCATGAACAATTTGCTCCGTTGGCTTCGGGTTGCAAGCCGTGAATGCAACGGTATAGGTAACGGGATGCGGCAGCGGATTCTCCAACTCCACTTCGAACATCGCGCATGGAATGCTGGAATCCTTGTCGTTCAAAGGGATAAACGGGTTAAAAGCGGTAAGGTTCACTTGGCCCGGGAAACGTTCGTCCGTAAAGGCAAGCTTAGCAAACGGGAAAGCGCCTTCAAACTCGACCTGTCGAAAATGCGCCATGCCTGCCAGCGTATTGCTTTCCGGTCCGAAGCCATAACCGCTGTGCATCGCTCCGCCGCGAATAGGCTCGCCCATATAAGGCGCGGGATAATCCCCCTGCAGCACCCTCGCATCCATCAGCTTCCCGTCGGCCTCCGCCTTCACCGCGATATGGCTGAATCCGCTAAAGCTTCTTTTGTTCGGTGAATTGAAGATTTCCCAGTCCACCAGCCTGCCATTGCCTGCTAATCCGATACTGCCCGAGCCGATTCCCCCCAGCGGGAAAGAAATCTCTCTCGTCTGGTTTCCCCGATACGTTTTGCTCATCGTTTCCATCGTTTACCACCCTCCCTCCCCCCCATCATAACCAGCCAGCTTCAACGTGAACAGGGACTATTGGCGGGGACTCCATGCTCTTGAGAACGGGCAGCTTCCGGCGCCGGTTTCGGCCCAAAGCCAAGACCAACCTCTACTTCGCGGAGCAGCGCATATCCTCCTTCTGCCTGGCGATATAAGAGCGCAAACTCCCTCGATACATCGTTCGCAGCGCTTTCGTCTGCTCGAAATCATACGGGGTCGTGAGCTCGGACGGTTTGGCGCTGATGGCGATCCCGTTCTCCTCCAGCATCGCGGCGACGAATTGCGTGCAGAAGTAAGCCCGCTCGCGTCTAATCCGCTTCTTGAGCAGAATGCCGAACAAGCCGAGCAGATTATATTTGTACTGGTGCTCATTTCTCCTAATCTCTTCGATTCTGGACTTCATCCGCTCGTACGATTCCCTGTCGACCTTGCAGTAGAACACGGCGCACGTGGCGCCATCGAACAGCTCTCCCCGTACATCTTCCCGTACGAAACCGCCGATCCACGGGTTCTTCGGGCATTTGCGGCCAAAGCTGTACACTTCCTCGAGCGACGGGTCCAGCGCAATCGAAGCATGGTTCAACGACACCTTGGTGAATAGCTTAATGAGCCTCGTGAAGATCGTCCCCGTATCGGTCAGAAGCACGTATACCTTCAAGCTCTCTTCCATAACTTTCTCCCCTAGCACTAACGTTATGCTTTAAGGATAAGGGATGGAGCCGGTTTCGGAATCGCTCTGGGGAACGGTTCGATGCTCGACCGCAGACGGGTACGATGACAAGTCGCAAGATCAGGGTAAGCCGTCGATAGACAAGGCGAAACGGCTGTCGCCGTCTTTTAGCGGCGCGTTACGTTCCGAAGAAATGCAAGATGACTTATATGCGTGAAACATATAAATTCTTTGTATTTCAAAAAAAAGACTCGCGGCAACGGGCGGCGAGTCCAAAAGTTTATATGTTTAAGGGGGTAGCTTTAGTATAGGCTTCCTTCATTAACGCAGTGTGAAGGCAACATTTCAATTGGATTACAATTGATGCACGCGCCATATAAACATTCTTAAGCAGTCCAGCCTATGCTTTTTAATTGATCTGCTTGGCTCGTTGCGGAATAGGAACAATAGGCTTAGTCAGCGCCACCGTTTGAATGATCGCTTCGGCGGTCATCCCCCCGTTCACATTCGCTATGCAACGAATGGTCCCTGGCGTCCTCGTCGCCTGGATATATACGGCGCCTCTGCCGGCTTCCAGGCTGAAGGGATTCTCGCCGATCAATCTGCCCGGCCCCTCGACATGGAAGGAAACCGCATGATGAGCAAGCTGAAGGGTCTGCCCTTTGCCGTCCTGCAAAGCAACGACCACGCGGGTGCAATCTGCGCCGTCGGCGATAAGCTCGCGATCATCCGCCAGCAAAGCCAATCGATCCGGCATCCCCGCCGGGAACAGCTCGTGCTCGGCTACGGGGAGACCGCCAATTTTGCCAACAACCTTGAGGCTCGTTAGCAAACTCGACCCCCATTCCCACCAGCTGCAGCCGGTGAACATAACCGGCGGATGGGGCAAGTTGGGGTAATTCACATAGTCGGGGCGTTCGGAAGCAACCTTAACCCCATTAACAAACAAATCCGCTTCTTCGCAATTCGTAAATACAGGCACGACATCCCCAAAGTCCTCATTAAAGGACGGAATCAAATAACGGGCGATAAACACGACCGGCTGCTTGACAGGCTCCTGTTGACTGCGGTAAAAGTGTCCGGCAAACTTGGGCAGCCGGAAAATATCGCAGACGCCATGATAGCAAATGCGATCGCCGGAACCGAAATCCTGATGCGTATTATAGTCGAACGCGCACCAGCCGGCTGCTCCTGCAATATGAGGGACGCCATATTGCCCATTCTGAATCTGGGCATGACCGAGCGCATGCTTAATTTGCCGTTCCACATTGTCATAGGACTTCGTCGGATACATATGGCCCATGTATTCCGTAATGAGATACGGCGCATGGTTAGGCGGAAGGATTTTCCCCTCTCGATTGCGCGTGAAATCGTTGTACGTAAACACATCTTCCAGAAACTCGCTGTTCTGTAGGGCACGCACGCCGCCGGTCGCCCGTGACGGATCCAGCCGGCGAGCAAGCGCGTTCGTGCGCAAATATAATTGGGCGTTGTCCGCCGACTCATTGATACGAACGCCCCACAAGAAGATCGAGGGGTGATTACGATCGCGCACGATCATCTCTTCCAGCTGAACCAGCGCTTTGTTCTGCCATTCCGCATCGCCGATATACTGCCAGCCCGGCAGCTCTTCGAAGACGAGCAGACCAATCTCATCGCACCGGTCGAGGAACGATGGATCCGCAGGGTAGTGGGAGGATCGAACAAAGTTCAGTCCCAGCTCCTCTTTTAAAATATCCGCGTCTTTGCGTTGTCCCCTTTCACACATGGCTCCGCCTAAATAGGGGAACATCTGATGTCGATTTAACCCTCGCAATTTTAAGGGTTGACCATTGAGATAAAACTTCCCGTCTTTGCGGAACTCTGCGCATCGTATCCCTACTCTTGTCGTCAAATCATCGTAATCAACGCTCTCCTCCCCCATGTCGCGCAAGGTCGTCCTCACTGCGTATAGGTAGGGATCGTCGAGATCCCACAAATGCGGGTTGTTCACCTTTAGCGCCATTTGTCTAACTTCCGACACCCCGACCTCGGCTGCGATCGGTACAGCGACTTCCTCCACCACATCCCCCTCTGAATCGAGCAAGGAGGTTTGAAGGATCAACGTTCTCGCTTCCCCCAGGTTGCGAATTCGAAAGGCGCCCTCCATCCAGGCTTCTTGCGAAGTCACCTCGTTCCACGCATAAGAAGCCCATTCGATATACACCGCGCTCGTCAGGATGAGTCGGACATTCCGATACATGCCGCCAAACAGCATATAATCGACCAAGCGCCCTTCTGGCGGAATATCCGGTCTGCATGTCGAATCAACTCTAACCGCAATTACATTGGGCTCTCCAATTACAACCCATGGACTGATCTCGAATGAGAATGAAGTATAGCCGCCATGATGCTCGCCGACGCAATGGCCATTGACATAAACCTCCGCGGCGGACATCACGCCATCGAACTCCACAATCAGACTTTTGCCCGCCCAATCCGCCGGAGCCTCGAAGTGACGGCGATACCAGGAAACAAACTGATAGTCCTTCTCGCTAAAATAGTGATGAGGAACCAGCTTATTCGTGTGCGGCAGATGGACCTCCTCGAAATGATCATCCCTGTATTCCCTGTGCTTGCTGCCGGGTTCATCCTCGGCACAGAATAACCACTCCGTGTTAAAATTCAAAATTTGTCTCATCATGAAAGATTCCTTTCTATTCAAATTGCCGCAGCACGATGAAATCGCGCAAAAAGGCATATGCAAGCGTGTGAAGACCGCGATCCACTCACGAGCGTTGCATATGCCATTGTGTCAGCTTACCAGCTTACCGTCCGCTTATTTCTTCATATTCGTCGGCCAAACGAATTGAACGCCCAGCGCTTTCTTGGCTTCCTGGAATTTCGCGTTCTGATAGTCGTACAGCTTTTGATAGCCAAGCTTTTCTTCTTGTGCAATGCCTTCTTTGTAAAATTTATCTAAATCCTCCGGAGATTTGGCGAGAATCATTTTCGCTCTTGTTTTGGCGCGGACCTCTTCAAGTTTTGCGCTAATCCCCGCTTCTTCCGTGCCGCCAAGCGGTGCGGTGTTTTCGAATGCAAGCATATCGTACGTGTATTTACCGAAATGTTTGTTCGATTTCAAACCTTCCGTTTCCAGCGTGCCGGTTACGGGCAGCGTACGTTGAACAGGCATATAGCTAATCAGCCAATTTAACGTTCCATTGCCGTATTTTAATTTCGCTTTAGCGGCGTCCTCGTCTCTAGCCTTAATAAACTCATCGCTCAATTTCACCTTGCCATTCGCATCGTAATCCCACGTAATCCCTTTTGGCCCGTATGTCACATTCAGGTTCATCTCTTCATCGGTAAGATAATTCATAAACTTGACGATCCGATCTTGGTGTTTGGCTTTGCTGCTAACCATCGTTAGCGTCCACCCGGAAGCCGCTACCGGATCGACGATCGGCTGTTTGCCTTGGTCGCCAATTACCGGTCCTACGGCAACGAAGATCGCGTTCGGATCTTTGGCATATAAGCCATCCCATTTAATCGTTTTCTTCGAAAGCGCAAAGACGGCTCCGTTGTTCACTTTCTCGGTAAGCTGTGCCGTATTCAACGTTTGACTATCCTCCGGCAGCAAGCCTTCGTGATATAAACGGTTAAGGAATCGATACGCTTCCAATGCTTCCGGCGTTCTTTCGCGATCGACCAGATTTCCTTGCTCATCTTCACGCGGACTGCCGAAGAAGCTTGAGATCACCCAGCTATCGAAGTAGGCGGGTGCCACATCGAAGCCGTTATATTTCGTCTTCGAATCTTTTACTTTACGCAGAGCCGCGACCAGCCCTTCCTTCGTACTGAAGTCCTCCGGTTTAATGCCAAGCTGGTCCATGATGTCTTTCCGCGCGAATAAGCCTTGGTTGCTGTAAAGGGTATCCCCTGGTTTCCTGTTTTCTTTGGCCCAGAAATAATTGGCGTACCCATAGAAATGGCCATCCGGATTACGGAACCAGTCCTGCATGGATTTCGGCACATTAAACGACGGATCGTATTGCTGAATCAATTCATCGAGCGGCGCGACCAGGCCGGAATTCTCGAGGACGCCTCGCTGCGGCGCCGTCTTATCCACCGTAATCATATCCGGGATATCTCCCGATGCGATAAGAGCGCTTAATTTATCATTATTTCCTGAAGTGAATTCGATGGAGACGCCCGTATCCTCCGTAATTTTTTTATCCAGCGCGTTGTTAACCGGATCCCAATTTTTCTTATAGGATTCATCCGCGACAAACCACGTTACCTTGATGGGGGTTTTGTCATCCGGATTTGCCGAAGCTGCCTCCGACGACTTGGGCGAGTTCGTTGCCGTTTCCGTGCTCTTTTCTGTCGAACAGCCTGCAAGTAAGCTTCCAACCAACATGGTGACAATACCCACTCGGACAAAATTGCTTTTCATTTGCTCTGCCCCCTCGAGAGTGATGAACTTAACCTTTCACGGAACCAATCAGCACGCCTTTAACAAAGTACTTCTGCAGGAATGGATAGATCGCGACGATCGGCGCCGTGGCGACAACCATCATGGCCAGCTTTAACGTGGCGGAGCTAACCTGCTTCGCTTCTTCCGGCATGGCGCTCATCGCTTGCTGACTGAAGGATTCTCCATACGAAGCATCGGTCACCATCCGCATCAGGACGAACTGAACAGGCTCCAAGGATGATTTCGTCGTAAACATCATCGCATCCATGTACGAGTTCCAATGGTGCACCCCGCTAAACAAGGCAATAGCAGCCAAGACAGGCGTTGTCAACGGTATGACCAGCTGAAGCAAAATTCGATATTCCCCCGCCCCGTCGATCTTGGCCGATTCGATAATTTGTTCAGGAATCGTTCGGAAGAAGGACATGATGATAATCATATCCCAAACGCTGAACAAAGAGGGAATGATATACACCAAGAAATTGTTTAACAGGCCGATTTCTTTATACAGCAGGTAAGTTGGAATCAGTCCGCCATAGAAGAACATGGTCGTGAGCATGATGACGAGATATACGTTGCGGCCCTTTAGCCCTTTTCGGGACATGCCGTAAGCAACGAGCGCCGTAAATGCGACATGCGTGGTCATGCCGATCAGCGTTCTGCCAATCGTAACGAAAAAAGCGTGGTAAATGGTCGTATCCGAGAATACGGCTTTATAGTTCGCGATTGTAAACTCCCGCGGCCATAAATATACGTTTCCTCGCAAGTAATCCAACCCGTCATTGAATGAACCGACTACGGCAAACCAGAACGGAGCCAGCGTTACGAATACGACTGCAGACATGAACATAATATTACCGACGTCAAACCATTTGTCCCTTCGGGAACGGATCTTCAATTTGTGTTCCTCCTTACACGCTGGGATCCTCTTAGAACAAGCTGTTGTCTGTCACTTTGCGGGATACATAATTAGCGGCGAATAATAGAATGAGGGCAACGACCGATTTCGCCAAGCCTACCGCAGTCGAATAGGAATACCTCATTTGCTGGAGACCTACCTTATACACATACGTATCGATCGTTTCGCTCACATCCAGATTCAGCGGATTTTGCAGGACCATAATCTGTTCGAATCCCGTGTTCAATATCGAGCTTATCGCAAAAATGAGCATAATGACGACTGTCCCCATAATTGCCGGGAGCGTCACGTACCACATCCGCGCAAATCGGCCTGCACCGTCGATCTTGGCTGCGTCATACATTTCCTGGTCGACGCCGGCGATTGCGGCGATATAGATAATCGCCCCCCAGCCAATCCCTTTCAATATCTCGGCGAGAACCATGATGATCCAGAAGAGATGAGGCTTTGCAATGAAATTAATCGGTTCATCGATGATATGCAAACTCGTAAGCAAGAGATTCAGGATCCCGTTCGATGGCGATAGCACCGTCAGAACTAATCCGCCAAAAATGACCCACGATACAAAATGAGGCAGATACGAAATCGTTTGGACGATGCGCTTGAATCGCCTATTATTCAGCTCGTTTAGAAAGAGCGCAAACACGATGGGTGCTGGAAACCCAAAAATCAACGCCAACAGATTCATCGCCAGCGTGTTCCGCAGTACATTCAGGAAATTCGGATCATTCACGAATTCTTGGAAATGCTTAAACCCGACCCACGGCGAATTCATCACGCCCTGGAAAAGATCGTAATCCTGAAATGCAATCAGAATGCCATACATCGGCATATACGAGAACAGCACCAAAAACAAGATCCCCGGCCATACCATGCTTTGCAGCGCGAACTGGCTCTTGAAGCGCGGCCATCTGACCGCCGCCGATAATCGTCGTGCCCGCACACGTTCTTGCGCATCTACGGCTCCACCCACTTGACCTTCCTCCCCGATTCACCTGCCCTAAGTCGTGATAACTAAATGACAGCGTTCTCAATAATGTTACTGTACTTCTGCTATAGCAAAGCAGCTTCTGAAGCATATTCTCACTATACATTTTGAAAGCGCTTATAAAAATACCGCCATTTTAGTTTTGATACCTTCATTTGGTCTCGGCCCGATGAACGAAAGGTTTTGCAAGTCCGTTGTCGAATACCTCCCTACAATCCTCTTTTGAGAAAGAAGGAATGCGGTTGCAATGTTTACTTTTCACTCCGTGAGCATCAAAAGCAAAGTGACGCTTGCCTTTATTTTCTTCATCATTATCCCCTTCGGTATGCTTGCGCTTTATACGTATAATCAGTCCCAACGCTCCATTCAAGCGCAGTTAATCGCCAATTCCCAAACGACCGTCAAACAAATCAAGTACACGATCGAAAGCAAAATCGACTCCATTGAAAGCGTTAGCAACAACATTACGTATAATTATCGTCTCCAACTCTTTCTTGGCGAGCCTTATTCCTTGGAGAAAGATTCTTTAGATACGTATTTCAACTACGCGGCTCCCCTTGTTAACTTTGCGATGTTATTCCAAAAAGTAAACATCCATAAAATCTCCGTTTATAGTAACAATGAATCCATACCGGAAGGCTTTGGTTCCTTTTACTCGGAGCAGAAAATTAAAGAAGAGACCTGGTACGAGGCTTTCATGGCCTCGGACAAGAAGTCCCTCTGGGTGCTGAACACGAATCAGGCAGACGGCAGCGATATTTTCCGATACATCCAAAAAATGATCTCCATTGAAGGTCATTACCTAGGCATTACGATCGTTGACGTGCGCTCCGTCGATTTGCTCGAACCTGCGGAGAGCCCCAATATCGCGAATCAGCCTGTATATCTAGTAGATGAACATCATAACGTCATTCCCCAGGGAAGCGAGGATGCCCTTCAAGATTTGGATCAGATAAGCCCTTCCCTCCTCGCGCGAGGCTATGCCAAGGAATCCGGCTTCCTCTATGTCGCCGAATCGTTAAAAGGCGTCCAGTATAGGGTCATCATGGCGATCCCTCTCCCGCCGCTGCTCGGTTCCTTGCAACTTGCGGCCAATCTCGCTTACATCCTTACGTTCATTGTCCTATTGATTGCTTTTTACTTCGTCCTCAAGATGACGTTAAGCAAAATGAAAGCAAGCATTAAACAGATGGATCTAGCCATTGCATCCGGGTTTCAGCCCATTCCGAATGTACGGAAGGACGAGTTCGGCGTCATCACCGAGAAATTCAACATTTTGCTCCATAAAATCAACCTGCTGCTAAGCGATATGATCAAGAAGGAGACCCTGCACAAGGATGCGCAGCTCATTGCGCTGCAGTCGCAGATCAATCCGCATTTTATCTACAATACCTTGGATATCTTTAGCGCCAAAATGGAAATCGCCGGTCAGTATGATGTGTCCGATGCCATGGCCGACTTTGGTAAGATGATGCGCTATAACATGGACGGCGACGCCAAATTCGCTACGCTCCAGGATGAGCTTGGTTATCTCGCCCAGTATATGAATCTTCAAAAGCTCAAATTCAGCGAACATATTCATTTCCGGGTCCACGTACCGAGCGACCTTCTTTCCACTCGGGTATTGAAATTTATTTTGCAGCCGATTGTCGAAAATAGCGTGAAGCATGGATTCGCGAAGCGGGACACGCTGGACATTGATATTTATGCCAGCCAAGAAAACGATTTCTCCATCCGTATAGGCGTAAAAGATAATGGCGCCGGCATCAGCGCTGCTCGGCTGGAGGAACTCAATCTTCAATTCCGCACTTCCGTGTATCCTGCCAAAGGGGAGAACGACCGGGAAAGCATCGGTCTGGGCAACATCAATGAACGGCTGAAGTTATTCTATGGCGAGCATTATCCCTTACGGTTACGCAGCATCGAAGGCCAGTTTACGGAAGCGATCCTAACTCTTCCTTATGACGCGAGAAGAAACGAGGCGAATGACGATGTATACCCTATTAATAATTGATGACGAAGAATTAATCGGCAGCGGCGTGAAAGCCAAGCTGGAGCGGGCTAATGTAGCAGGCATACGGGATATCCATGTCGCGGACGGCGGTATGCTGGGGCTTGCCATGGCCAAAGCCTTACAACCGCATATCATTATTACGGACATTCGGATGCCGGAGTTAGATGGGATTCAATTGATTAAAGAGCTAGCTCCGCTGCTGCCGCGCGCCAAATTCATTATGTTGAGCGGTTATGGCGATTATTCTTATGTCCGCGAAGCATTCAAATACGGCGCGCTCGACTACTTGCTGAAGCCCGCTTCCTCCGATGAGCTTGGCAAGCAAGTACAGTCCGCGATCGCGAGCATCGAGAACGATCATCGTAACGACCGGCTCGCCGCACGAAGCCTCACGGACGCAAGGGCGCTGCTAACCGCTCGATTGCCCCTCGTGATCCACGGGACGAACGTTGCGGCGAGCAGCAAGGATTCCGAGTCGCAGCAATCGCTCGAAGCTTACTTTTCTCATCCGCTGTTTGCCGTTTCCTTGCTGTCCTTCGGCGACGTTACCTTTAGCGAAGAGCATTTGGATACGGTAAGCGATTGTTTGGAACGATGTGTGCAGGACGATAATTTAGCGCCGGATCTGCGCTTCCTGGCCTTTCATGACGGGCAAGGACGCGTATCCCTTGTATTGAATTATGCGGCATCCGTTTCCTCGGAAACCGTTCAAGGCGTGCTTGGCCAAGCGGTTATCGCGCTGCGGAAGAGCAATCCGCGACTTCCCGTCGCCTCGATCAGCCAATCCGGACGGGGCTTAGACCATTTATCGCGTCTATACAAACAAGCGCATCAGACGATGGCAGAGCGGATTTTGCGGGAACCAAGCGATGTCTTCGCGACGGTTGATCCATGGGGCAGGACGGATGCTTGGCTGCCTGGCAAAAAGGAACTGGAGGAATTCAAGCAAGCTGCCGAGAGCCTGCATGCGGAACGAATCGGCCTCTGGGTGGACCGCCATCTAAGCGATTCATTGCGCCCGCGGATGTCTTTGGAGCAGCTCAAGTCGATCTATGATCTGGCGCTTTCGGAAATCCATCGCCATGTCCATGACCGGTTTCTGTTTGAAGAAACCGAACGCGCGGCAGCTTTCGACACCATTCACACGTTAGGCGAGCTTCGGCATTATATAAAAAGCTACGCCGCCGATACGAAACGTCTGATCTCGGAGCATGCTCACCTGGGGGATACGGTCATTACCGTAGCGGAATCCATCGTACGCCAGCATTACAGCCGCGACCTGCAGCTGGCCGAGGTGGCCAATCGGGTATCGATGAATTACTCGTACTTCAGCAAGCTGTTCAAGGAACGTACGGGGTTAACGTTCACGGCCTACTTAACCAAAGTTCGCATGGAAGAGGCCCAAAAGCTGCTCAAAAACCCCACCTTGCGGATCAATGAGATCTCGGAAAAGGTAGGGTATAGCAACCTGTATCATTTCTCCCGCGCGTTCAAAAACTACTTCGGCGTTTCGCCGAAGGAACATCGGAAAACGATGTAAGCTGATCATGGAGCCCGCCATGCCGCGAGGCTCTTTTTGCTTGTAGCAAAACCAGATAAAGCAGAAATTGGAGTGCAGCGTGGTTCCGTTCACGGTAAACCGGTTGAAAAGCCAGCCCCCTTCGGGGGACTGGCTTTGGCTTAGTAAAAGTATGATTCGTTTTACAGCAAGCTGCTTCCATCACTTTTCATCGTAACGTAGTCATCCAGAGCAAGTCAGCTCTAAGGGAGGATCGCTCTAACCACCACATCGTCAAAATAAGCCTTCTGGTTATGGCTAAAAACGCCTATTTTACCGGCAGTAAAGCTGGAGTCCGTCACGGTGACAAAAAGCTGACCGTCTATATAAGCCTTTAATACACTGCCATTTACCTCAAAGCTATACGTATGATAATCGCCGGCTGTCGGTGCCGTGGTCAGCGATGTTGATGCAAGCATTGTCTCTACTCCATTCTGAAACTTGACGATATTCACTCTTTTGTAGTAGTAATCATAATTCATGACGTAATAGTTTCTCCAATCGACGTACCTTGCGATCAAACCCATTCGACTATTCCAGCTATCCACCTTTCCTTTGGCCTCGACCGTGTAATTGGACCATGTGGCGAGTCCCGCATAGGACTTGGTGCCGCCTTTGTCCGCATTATCGGAAAGGTAGGCCTTAGAGCTTCCATCCGTTACAACTTTGAACGTTCCCCATAAGGAATCAACCGACCAGTCATTCGCGTTGCCATCTTCAAAATCATCTTGAAAATAGTTGCTGCTAGTCGCGGCCGTCACCTCGTTGCTTGCTTCCGAAAGCCGCCCACCCGGGTCGACTGCTTTGACCGAATACCGATAGGTTGTTGCGATCGTCAGGCCCGTATCCTTATAGTTGTTGACCACTCCATTCACCGTGGCGATTTCTTGTCCGTCGCGATAAATCTTATAGCCCGACACGCCCGTTTCATCCGAAGACGCATCCCATGCGAGATCCATTTGACTGGAAGAATTCGACACAGCGGACAAGTTTGAAGGGGCGGTAGGAGCCGTTGCGTCGTCATGGCGGACAAGCACGTTATCGAAGGAAACGTTTCGGCTGGAGCTGGTTATGAGGCCTGCTTTTCCGCCATTATAATCAGAATCTGTGGCGCTGATCGCCAATTGGCCGTTCAGATACCCTTTCAATGATGTGCCGACGGTTTCAAACCTCAGCTTGTAAGTCGTTCCCGCTTCAACATTTGGAAGTCCGTCCACGGACTGAATCACGATATTCTCGTCGTTCTGGCGCTTCTCGATCTTCGCATTGCCGGTGTGTGCATGGTACGTGAATGCATAATAATTGCCGCTATCCGCATACCGCGCGATGAGACCGAGGTCTCCACCGTCAGCTTCCTCCTTGACGTCAGCTTCTACCCAATAATCCGTACCGTACGTTGCATCGGCCACGGATATTCCCGATTTTCCGGACAGATAGTTGGAGGAGTCGCCATCGTGCACGGTGCTCCATTGTCCTTTTAGCGGACTCCAGCCGTTTGCGTTGCCCGCCTCGAAGTTATCCGCATAGCGTGCATCATACACAAGCTCGAAAGCGAAGCCTTTATCCGTATCAAGTTGGACGAACAAGTCGTTTCCTGCGGCGGTCACGGGGATTTCCTCCAGCCGTACACCGTTCGTCGCCAGCTTGTAAGCTTTGTACGCTGCCGGCAGGAGTGTCGTCTTCAATTGGAATTCCATTGTCCCTTTTTTGGCAAGTGTCGGCAATTTCCCTCTTACATAGGTCCGCTTTCTGCTATCGACAGGATCTTGAATCGTATCTTCCCCTGTCGCCGCTGTATCGGTTGTATGGATGACCAATATTCTCTCGCTTTTGTCGAGCGTTTGATCATCAAGCGCAGCTGCGGATACGGTTCCTTTATCCACGCTTGCCTTCACGGATACAGGACCCAGCTCGAATACGTTGTTATTCAGCGTTCCTGCAGCTCCGATCACGTAAGGGGTATTGATTAGGTACGTATTTAAATTAAGATCGAAAATAAGCTCACCCGTGTCCGAAACCAGCTTGTTTTGATTCAGATTAGCGAGCATGCTGGTTTTCAGATCGACATCATCGATGGCATTGATAAACGTCTCCGCAACCTGCTTTAAGGTCATGCTATTCGTAATGGTAATCTTATTCTGGGCAGGAATATTACCGCTTGCGATTTGCTCCGGCGTAAGCTCAGGCGTGATTTTATAAATGGCATACGGTTCTCCGGGCTTATCTGCGTACACGGTAACCATCTTGAACAGATGCGGAATGTACATCCGATTAATCTCTCTATCTTCATTCTCCGTCGATGCCGCACTCGTTTTGACCGATGTCTTATCCCTGACAATGACGAATCTAGGCTCGCCTGCCGTGATGCGACCTTTACGGAAAACAAGGTTGCTTTGATATTCGGACATCGTTACCAAGGTATCTGTTAGCGTATCGAATGAGGTAAACCCGCCCAAAGTTGCACTTTGTTGCGTAGCCTCTTTTACACGGGACACATATTGAAACCTGTTTACCATATCCCAGCCATTGTAGGCGCCGGTCGCGGCCGTGATCAATCCAAGGTCGTCTCTTCCTTTAGTCGGAAACTCCTGATTATACTCCGTTAAGGCAAAAGGCTTCTGGTACAGCTGCCCAAGCGCAAGACCGGGAATATAATTTTTAAATATCGTCCCCCCATATTGCGGCACATAATTAGCTGCCGATTCCGGAGCAAATATCATACTGTAACGAGGATGTGACGCCGGGGTAAACGAGAATGATGCTCCCCTTCCATCCACAATCCCATTATATAAGTGTGTTTCATGAACATCTGTCTGCGTGCGCCAGTAGTTGGCCAACGAATCATTGATGTAGTTCATTCCTCCGATGGGCGCCTTGACGCCAATGACATCTTTTAGGAAACTTTTCATTTCATTATGGGAAGATACCGTTTTTTCTGTGAAGTACTCGGCAAGATCATTACGAATATTCGCAGGTGCACTCCAAAACAAATTTGGAAATGTTGTGACAGTAGGACGTCCTTTACCGGCCAGAAAGGTATTAAAGTCTGTAAGTAACCACTCTTTTACATTTGCGTTTGAGAAGTTGGCATTATACAATATTGATTCGTTCATGGGAGACACGCCCATCAAGATCGGATCATCCTTCAAGGCAAATCCGGTGTATGGATTAACATGAGTAAGCAATTGCTGTGCGAATGATTGCCAAAGCGCTTTTCCGTCCGGAAAAAGCGTTGCCATATATTTGGCTCCGAATGAGCCGTATTGGCTTAAGCTGGGTACGCCTGAAAAATCCGCATAGGCCAGAATGTCGATATCGACATAAATGCCTCGCTCCTTCAGCAAATAAATGAAGTACTCGAAATTATCCAGTTTGACTGGATCCAATTCAACCGTGGTGGATGTAGGTTTCTTCATAAGTCCTTTTGCCCAGTCAACATTTTCGTCAATGGCATGAAATCGCGCCGCATTATAACCCATAGCAGCAACCCGGTCGGCGATGATAACCATTTCCTCCTTGGTTGGGTCCGTACCATAGCTGCCGACAAGATTGGTACCGTAGAATTTTACTTTTTTATTGGGCTCATCCGTAAAATAATAATCGCCATCCGCATCAATCTTTACGAAGCCTTTGTCTCCAGCCGGGGTTGGATTCATATCGGACAAGTCGAGCGCACTTCCGGGAGCTACCGCCAATGTCGTATCAATCGCTTTCCATGTGCTGTCGGCAACTATGGGAGCTGCACTTGCGGTAAGGTCCGACGTACCTGCAGCCCCTAATAATTGCAGGAGTAACGCACTAACCAGCGGAACCGAAACCTTCGTAATCGTTCCTTTTCTCATTCTTCAATCCTCCTGTGCACTTTTATTACAACCCATGCATGCTTTCTCGGCAGCGTCGCCGATCTGTGCGACATCCCCCCCATAACCTGCGGTAGCAAAACCGATTCGGAAGCGTAAATTTACTATACGTTTTGTAAGCGCTTATAAAAATATCACCATTTTTGTTTTGATACCTGCATTTTGGATGCCTTGTCAGCAAGGCTGGCCTTTGGCACCCTTTGTCGGATCCGTTTCGAACAGGTTGAAATGAGCAAGGTTCTGCCGTGAGCTTCTTGGCATCCTGCCGCATCATTGGGGCTCGAATTTGACCGCATCCGCAATCACGAATCCGTTGGTCCCTGTATTGCTGATGACTACATTTCCGGTTGTCCCGGGATTGAACTGATAACTCCCTAGGAAGTTCCATTGCCCTCCGTTAAGCTGCTGATTGACGGTTATACTGGCCTGGCCGCCCGCGTGGTTGACCTTAACCGGGACATTGGTGGCTCGGGTCGTACCATCGCTCCAATACAGGAACACCTTATAGGTGCCTGCCGCTCCAATGTAAGGCGTATAGGTGACGCTGCTGGATCCCTTCGCTGTATTGTCGTCATGCAGATAGTCCGCACCAATTCTTTGGCTGCTGAACGAACTTGGTGTCCATGCCCCTGTGATCGTTACGCCTGTTGAATCCGTGTTATCCATGATGATGGTCCTCTTGACAAATTTGACTGCATCGGCAATAACGAATCCGCCAGTCCCTGTATTGCTAATGACGACGCTCCCCGATGTACCGGCGTTGAACTGGAAATTACCGATTTTATTCCACTTTCCTCCGTCTACCTGCTGGTTGACATATTCAGTGGTTGGCCCCCCTGCGTGATTGACGGTTACGGGTACGTTGTTTGCTCGGGTCACACCTTCGTTCCACCACAAGTACACATCATAAGAGCCTGCCGATAACATGTTAGGTGTATACGTGATGCTGCTGGATCCCTTCGCCGTATTTCCGTCATGCAGATAGTCCGCCCCAAACTTTTGGCTGCTTAGCGTGCTGGACGTCCATGTCCCTACGGTTGTCGCATCACTGTTATCCATCAGGATCGTCGTACCGTAGTCGAGCTCAAAGGCAAAGCCTTTGTCCGTATCCAGCGTAACCGACAGCACCGGACCGTTCACGGTCACCGGGATTTCCTCCAGGCGCGTACCATTCAGCCCAAGCTTATACGCTTTGAATCCGCTGGCCGGTTTAGTCGTCGTTAACGCGAACTGAGCCGTTTGCTTCTTGACCAGCGTAGGCAGATCGCCTTTGTAATACTTGGTTTCACCGTTCGCCAGATTAACATAAGCCTCGCCGGTAGCCGCTACATCGGTTTTATAGATAAGCACCATGCGTTCGCTGTCCTTCAGTTCCTTTCCGTCCAATGAGGACGCAAAAAAAGTACCTTTGTAGACATCGCCGGTCACGGTCGCTTGCCCGAGCGCAAACGTGTGATTATTCATCGTTCCCGCCGCGGCAATCGCTTTCGGCGTGTTCACGAAGTAGGTGTCCAGGTTGAGATCAAAGGTTAACTCCCCGGTGTCGGACAGCAGCTTATTCTCATTCAAGGCCGCTAGCAATTGCGTCTTCTTGTTCACATCGTCCAACGAATTGATGAACAGCTCAGCCATCTGCCTGTTCGTCAAGGAAGACGAAATCGTCAGCTTGTTGGCTGCCGGTAGGTTGCCGCTGGCGATCTGCTGCGGTGTGACGTCCGGCGTAATTTTGTACACAGACAATGGTTCATTCGGTTTATCTGCATACACGGACACGGTCTTGAACAAATGCGGAATGTACATCATGTTCGAAATATAGGCGTTGGGTTCGGAGGCTGCGCCTTTGCTGCGGGCCCCTGTGCGATCCCATACGAACACGAATTTCGGGCTTGCTGCCTGAACCGCCCCATTGCGGAATAAGAGCGCCGCTTCCGTCTCCGACATAATGGCAAGCGGATCATTCGCAATCGAGAACTCCTCAGGGGCACCCAGTCTTCGAATGTTATACGCATCCCCGATATCCCGTCCGAAGGAGAAGCGGTTCATCATGTCCCAGCCATGATAAGCCCCGGTTGCGCCAATGAAAATCCCAAGGTCTTCACGCCCTTTGACAGGCTGGGTATCCTGAAACTCGGTCAGCAGGAATGGTTTGGCATACGGCTGCCTTAAAGACAGCGCAGGATAGTACGAAATAAAATGGCTGTCCATCGCCCACTCCTTCGGATAATTGGCAGCTGTAGCGCTATTGAACGCCATGCTAAGACGAGGCTCCCTCAGCGGATGATACTGGTAACCGCCCTTCCCATCCGGATCGGTAAATCTTTTGTTTGAAAATTGGTAATACGAATGCATTTCAAACACATCGGAAGCTTGATCGCGCCAATAGTTCACATTCGGGCTGTTTAGGTAATTCAATCCGCCAATAGGCGCTTTAATGCCGAGTTGATTCTTTAAATACGCTCTCATCGCATTAGAGACCGTAATGGTTTTATCGGAATAATATGCACTAAGTTGGTCCTTAAAGTCCCCCCATGCATCCCAATAGCTGGTAATACTAGTACTTGGCGGAAAGCTAGTGATAGGCGGTTTCCCTTGTGAGGCCAGGTACTGGTTGAAATCTTGAAGCATGTAATCGCGCAAATCCTGCTTCATGACTGTGTCCTTAAAGCTCATATTCGGGAGTAAGGCTTCATTCCACGGGCTGACACCGATCAGAACGGGATCATTCTTCAAAGGGAGTCCTGTATACGGGTTCACATGTGATAGCCACGTGTCGGCAATCGCCTTCCACATATCCAACGCAGCCGGGATTATCGGAAGCAAATACGGCGAATTATACCCCTCAGCATATTGGCCAAGCCCCGGTATATTTTTAAAATCATACAGGTGGAACAGATCGATCGCCACATAAATGCCCTTGGACTTCAGCTTCGCAATAAAATACTCCAATCGATCCAGTTTATCCGGATTCAACTGGGGCGTTGTCGATCCATTCTGGACGAAAATGCCCTGCGACCAGCTTACCATGGCATCGGCCGGATGGATCCGCACCACGTTGTAGCCTAACCGTGCGAGCCGGTCTACGGTTTTATCCGCATCCTCCTGGGAGCCGTAGTACATATTCCAGGTTACATTGGCTCCGTATAACTTCACCTTTTTGTTCGGTGCCAGCTCGAAGGTGTAGTCTCCGTCAGCTCCTTGTTGGATAAAACCGTACTTTCCTGCCGGTGCATCATTCATGCCGGATAAATCCAGGGCGCTGCCGGAAACCGTTATCGGCTGCGTTGTATCGATAGAATTCCATCCTTCATCTGCCTGAGCAGTTGGGGTTTGGCCCAAGAACCCGCCGACGCCAATCACAGAGAGCATCATGGTCAAGATAACGAAAGAGGTCCAGCCCTTACGGATCGATGCAACCATCATCAATTCGCTCCTCCATATCGAAATTACAGTCGGTCGATCCCTCCATTTCTCCAATAGCACAGTGCCGGGCTTTCGGGCCCGTGATTTTTACTTGAGCACGAACAATCGGCTTCTACAGCTTGATTACGACTTCAGCGGACATCCCCCCTTTCACAGTCGAGGTATAACGAATGGTTACGTCGGACGAAATACGGCGACATATCCGCCGCAAGGCAGCAGATTTGCCCGTAAGCCGGACTCTCTTGGGCGGATCAACCGCTCCTCCCGCAAGAACGCCGCAGGGCCTGCATCCGACAGGCATACAGCCAAGCAGCTCGCTTCCTGATTCAGAAACGGCAACGACTCCCACGCCAGCGCAATCGGCTCGTCGGTGCCATTCAGCACCGCCAGGTACCACGTATCGTCCAGCCTTCTCGCCATCACGGCCAATTCGCCGATCCGACTCTCCGGCAGTACAATCGTCTCGTGCCAGACGGTTGGCAGCGCACGGATGATATCAAGCGCAGGACGGCAGGAAGGCTCGTGCAGCAGATATTCCGGGTGCTCCGCAATCACCTGCAGCGGCGACGTAAATAGAATGCCGGTGGCAAGCTGGTGCGCATAGGTCGTGGGGCCCCGATTGGAGAAGCCGATCGGGGTGTAGTCTCCGTGTCCTGCCAGGAAGCGGGTGAACGGCAGCGCCGCATTATGGCTTGCGGTGATCGGCCCTTCGCTCATCCTGTTGAGCTCAAGCCCCCGAATGCCCTCCCTGCTGATTTCATTCGGATACGTCCGGGATTCGCCGGTGGGCTTGGAGATGCCATGGAAGTTGACCATAAGCTTCCGTTCCGCTGCCATCCGAAGCGCGGCGATCTCGAACGCAATCGAACCGAGATCCTCGCAATCGATAAAATCAATTTTGAACCCCGCAACGCCGGCGGCCTTTACTTGATCCATGAATTCGCGCATAACACGGTACTCATCCTGCGGATGATTCAGCTCCGTGGAGCGCTTCCAGACGAAGACACCGACGTTTTTGCCACCGGCATAATCAGTCAATTCCTTCAGTGCCCTCCACTTGTCTTCCCACAGTTCCCAGCCTTCATCCACCGTGGTGAACTCATACCCAAGCGCCTCCGCATGCTCGACCATCGCTTTCTCTTCCTGAAAGTTGCCCGTTCCCCTGCTCCACCAGCGCCAGACGGAGCGGCCAGGGCGAATATATGCCGTGTCCGCGAACAGCGTCGGATCAGGCGGCGGGTTCAAATTCGTCAGCAGGTCGCTATTGACCAGTCCGTTCAGATCCTTCGCAAGCATGGTTACGCGCCAAGGCGTCGTCACGTCACCTACGAGCCGAAAGCCGTTCGTCCCCTCCGTGAAGTGGGCTTTGACAATCCCGCCTCCTGCCGCCTCAAGCCGCATGCCGCTGTACGCATATAGCGCTGCCTCGCAAATCACGGCATAACCGAGAGCTTCAGGCAATTCAACAACAAGCGGCGTCCCTTGAATAGACCCCTGCGAAGAAACATGGTGCAGCGCATCGGTCGTTACGGCGATCCATTCCCCGGCATAACTCTTCAGCTTCCACTCATTGTTCCGCTCGAACATCCATGCCTTTGCCGCTGCGGGAAGCTGCCAGGAGGTGCTCTCCCCTTGAACGGTAGTCGGCCCCGCTCCCGGAATGATGTAGCGAAGCGCAAAGCCATCCTCATAAGCGCGTGCCTGTACCGTGTACGCTCTGCCTGATGCCGAGTGAATCACGGGCAACTGCAGCTCACGCCCTTCATGGACGGCTTCGCCGTGAACGCCGCGAGTCGGATATGTTTCGAATCGATCGGCCTGCGCCGCATCACCGAACGAAACGCCTTGGCCAAGATCATGTCCGTCTATCGTGACGCCAAGATCGGAAGCGGCAATGACCGTCCTGCCATGAAACGTCACCGCATATTGCAGCCTGCCACGTTCATTTATCGTGATATCCCCTACAACGGCGCCTTTAGGGCTTTGCAGCTGACAATGCGCCGCCGGCGAAGTGGATTTCCTCTGCATGTTCATTTGGCTCCTTATGGTGTATTAAAAAAAGATCGCGGGCGAAGGCCAATTCAGCTACTTCACCCACGAATCTCCAGCTAACCTTGATAACAACGAATCTCATAGATGCCAGCCGACGGATCTCCATTGGTCGCCTCAATCACGACGCGCAATGTATCGGTTTGAACCGATTGCGTAAGGGTATGCCGGCAATGGCGCTGGTAATTATCTTTCACTTGGAGAAGCTCCTGCCACCTGCCGTCCACATACGCTTCGATTCGATAATCCTTCGGACATTGCGGATCGCGATAGAACGGCGAATACCCGCGATATTCCCATAGAAGGCTGCCCGGGAACGTGATCTCGATTTGTCCGATCGATTGCTGCTCCTCCCATTTCAATTCCAGCCATTGCGGAAGCGCCTCTTTTGCATCCGAACGCCACAGGTTCGTGAACCGATAAGGCCGCGTTACGCCGCTGATGACATGCTCCGGGCTGTACGCGCGCTGCGGCGGATCTACGCGGAAGCTGCGGGTCGGACCGTTCCAATCCCGGCGCATCTTGCCCTCGCCCATTTCATACGCGCAAGTCTGGCCTGGCACGATGCCATTCCCGCAATGCCAGGCAACGTGGGGATTCGCCAGTAAATCCAATCGAACATAGGTCCCCGGCTTCAGACCATCATCCCCGCTCAGTTGCACATCCCAATCGATCCATTGGTAGTTCCCTGGCATGATTTCCAGCTCCGTAGCGGCCAGCGGCGGATTAGCGTCGCAGCGGTAGTCCCAAATATGATCCACGGGAATCATCTTCGCTTCCACGATTTGAGGGGTGTCGCTTAGATTGGTCACACAGACCGACACACGGTGCAGCACGTCCTCCGAAATCGCGATCCATTGCCCCTTTCGCTGACGGAGGATCTCATCTTGGTGACCGAGCTCGCCGGATGCTTGCAGCTCCGCCTTCACTTCCGAACCGCTGCACGAAGCTTGACTGCTAGCCGTAACGCGCGCCGTGCGCGCAAGATCCAGCTCGTCTTCGTTCGTCGCGTTCGGCAGGAAGCAGCCGTCGCGCAGCAGCGTCTGCTTCACTTCCCGGATCGCCTGGCTTGGAACATCCGCAAGCGATATGCCGTGCTTCAAGGCAATCGCAGCCGACGTCCCCACTGCCTGCCCAACCAGCGCGGTCGTCGCCATGACGCGTACCGTACCTAATGCGGCATGCGTCACGGATATATTCCGCCCGGCCATCATCAAATTATCGACATCCTTGGCAATCGCCGACCGCAGCGGGATACCGTAAGGGCCGCAGTAGCTTTTCACCATATAAGGGGATGTTTCATCATAGCCTTCCGAACTGGCATGCTCGCTGGTAGGCGCAAGAAGTCCCCCCGGCGTATGCAGATCAAGGAACCAGCCGCCGTATGCAATTTCATCCTCGAATACGGTTCGATTCAGCGGGTCGTGTTCCGTCATCAAATAGTGGCCCATAATTCTGCGGCTTTCCCGTTTGCCGGGCACTTGACCGATCCAATCAATCGCGTGATTCGCGGCCAGCTCTTTCGTAAGCGGATCCTTATTTTTGATCCAATCCCATATCCCTAACACATAGCGGGTGAGCTCATGGCGAATATCTTCATTTTCATTGATGGTGTGCCAAGGCATGCCGATTTCAATCCACCAGTAACCGCCTCGCATATCGTTCGGATTACGGCCCTGCTTATAGAAAAAATCCGGATTATCGAGCTTCGCGGCCCAATCCGGTGCCGTGAACGGAGCGGGGTAGCCCAAATCCTTCGTTTTAAAAAGAAGAGAACTCCCCATCACATCTCCGCTGGCCTGCAGCGGTGCGTGCGGCTCGTCGAATTCCTCGCTCGCTTCCGAACCCATCCGCCATTCGCAGCCTGCACGGTCTGCCACGATGCCGTCGCCCGTGCAATCGACGAATACATCCGCTTCGAGTTCAATCTCCATTTCCGTGTTCGCTACATACCCCACGACCGAAGCAATCTTTCGCTCATAGGCCATCCGCACGTCCAGAATGGTCGTATTTAGATAGAAGGTTAAATTGTCCGTTCGCTGCGCCAGATCATACATCGTCATATCCCACACGCTGTTCGTCCAGCCATTCTCAAATATCGGCTCGTGATTGCGCGCGCGTTCCTCAATCAATAATTCCGATATGATCCCGGTTTCCTTGGCGTACACATGAAAAGCCGCTGCGCCGTGAGGCGTCACTCTAACCTCGGACGAGCTGTTCCCGCCAAAGACAGGGCGATCCTGTACCAGGCATGTTTTGGCGCCATGTCTAGCCGAAGCAACCGCCGCGCAAAAACCCGCCAGGCCGCCTCCGCAAACGACAACATCGTACTTCTCCAGCTTTTTCCCCTTCTTACTCGCTGAATGATTGCCATCTGTTCTCGTATCGTTGAAGCCATTCCCCATATCTCTTCGTCTCCTTCTATCCAGCCGCATCTAACATTACTTGATGACAGCGTTTTCTTTTCCTCCTTTTCACTTTATCTTGAATGACTACGCATAAAAATAGCACCATTTTTGATTTGATGCCTTCATTTTGGCATCCCGGTGCATGCCGTTATTTCAACTTCGGAAGCTCATCCTTGGTTATCACATTCGATGCATGGTATACCGCTCGTATCTCTGCATCCGTATTGTACTCCACCCCGTTAATGGGCTCATACACCCATTCCGACCAGCCCATGGCGAAAGCCCATTTGGGCTGTGCCGCCAGAACGCTCGGACTCGGTAATTTGGCGCATTCGCCGATGGCGATCGGCTTGCCGCCGGCTACGGTTAGAGCCGCATTATACTTCGCCGTCGTGAAGAAGTCCGGATTATAGATGTCCAGCGCGAAGATGTCCCAGTAAGAACTGCCGGGGTTGTAAGAGCTCCAGGAGGACACGAACTTGTCCGAACTTTCCAGATCCTGCATATCCCACACCCAGATCAGATTTGTTAGGCCTTTGGTATTCACCAGATAATCGCGCGTCAGTCGGTACAACGCCGCCGTTCCATTGGTCCCCGGTCTGCCCGCCCACCAGAAGACGCTTTGGTTCATTTCGTGGAAGGGTCTGAAAAGAACCGTGACTCCGCCGTCTTCCAGCTGCTGCAGATAGCCGGCATACGTGTCCAGACGCTTTTTCCACGCCGTATTCAGCGTGCCTCCATTGGTAATGAGCGTGGACCACTGCGAATCAGACAGCTCGCTCACCACGCCGCCATCCCAGCTCCCCACGTCCGACTGCGTTGGTGGCGTGACATGCATCATCAGCTGCACGATGGCCCCATTCGCCCACTGCTTCTTCGCTTCGTCGATCATCGTTTGCCGATTGCTCACATCGCTGGAGGAGAAGAGGAAGTCACCGCTCCAGAGAGCCGGGGTTTTACCCGTAATACCAATAATGGCGTTCGTGTATTTCGCCGGATCGGAATTGGGCTCCCGGTTGTGTTCGCCGATGACCGTACCCGTTCGGCCTGTTCCCTTGAGGTAATCCAGAACGCCAACCGTATTAGCGGCAGCGCTTCCATAAACTTCAAACTCCCAGATCGAGAAGCCGTACGCGGTGGCGCGCTTGATCCCGAACATCTTCACGTATCGGGCGGTTACAGCCGGAAAGGAAATCGAGCTGGTCCCACCGGTCGCGTTATAGTTCTCGTATCGCGTCGTCCATGTCACATTATCCGTGGAGGTTTGGATCTGAAACTGGGTCGCATAGGCTGCCTCCCATTTGATCAGCACGCTCGATACGGTTTGAGGAGATCCCAGGTCAACGATAAAGTTCTGGTTGTCCGCAAACCCCGAAGACCATCTCGTATTGCCATTCGCATCCACCGCGTTGGATCCCGGATGGGCGGATTCGGAAGAAGATACCGTAACCGGTCGGCCGTAGGCTAGATTGATATCGGCCGCAGTCGATGGTGATGGCGTGAAATAAACGAGCAGGCTGAACAACATAGAGAGGATCAACATCCATTTAACAGCTTGAGCTTGACGTGCAATTTTCATCATCATTCCTCGCTTTTTTCGTCATTTTTTTAACCTTCAAATCTGGCTCGGCTGATGCGCGAAGCCTCCAACCACTCCTTCCGGTTTTTTGTATTCGCTTACATTTCAATATTCTAAACAAATGATCTTCACGTGTAAATATGTTAAATTAAATAAATTTATACTTGTTTACACGAAAATTTAACTTTAGAGAAAAGTCGCGTTTATTAAAGAGACACGGCAGCAGTTTTGTTTCCTCTACGGACCTCTGCCCGGTTAAACACAAAAAATGCTTACCGATGGAAAACCAAAGGTAAGCATTCATTGCAAATCCACATGCCGATCCCTATCGGAATCCGCCGACAACGAATATGAGCGTCTGCGTAACGCCGTCGTTATACGTGCCGAGCACAACATTGCGATATTCCTACCCGTTCAACAACCCCGTGCTTTTCTCCTCACTTCGGATCGTCTGGATGATGGTTGAATCTCGTATTGGTGTTCATACGGTCGATCCGCTCCATGTCTTCTTCGGCCAAGATGAAATCGAAAATATTCGCATTTTCAGTCAACCTGGCAGCCGTGGACGTTTTCGGAATGACGACTACGCCTTTCTGCAGCTCCCAGCGGAGAACGATCTGTGCTGCCGTCTTCTTGTACTTGTTGCTTAATTCCGCTAGGGTCGGATGATCGAGACGCCCCTGCATGAGCGGGAAGTACGCCGTCACCTGGATCCCCTTCGATTGGCAGTACGCGAGCAGCTCGGGCTGGCTCAGCAGCGGATGGTACTCATACTGGTTGACCATCGGAACGATTTCGCAGTCGGCGAGCAGGTCCTCCAGATGATGGATCAAGAAGTTGCTGACCCCGATCGCCCGAACAAGGCCGTCGCGGTACAGCTTCTCGAATGCCCGCCACGTCTCTTTGTATTTGCCCTGAATCGCCCAGTGGACCAAGTACAGATCGAGCACCTCAAGACCGAGTTTCTCCATGCTGCGGTCAAAGGCGCGGAGCGTCTTCTCGTACCCCTGATCCGTATTGAACAATTTGGTCGTGATGAATAATTCCTCGCGCGGTACTCCGCTCTGCCGGATGGCGCGGCCGACGCTTGCTTCATTGCCATATACGCTGGCCGTATCAATGCTTCTGTAACCGGCACGGATGGCCTCTGCGACAATCTCGACCGTTGCCTCCGGATTCGCGCCCGCTCCCATGCTGCCGAAACCTAGCCACGGCATTCGAACCCCGTTCTGTAACACGGCGCAATCTTCGATCCTAACGACCATTTAATTATCCCCTCTCCATTGTCCATCCGTTAGCGGCAGACTGGTGCGTGAATAGCTCATCATCGAACTGCAAGCCGAATCCCGGCAAGGACGGGATGAGCATCGTCCCCTCACGGATCTGATAAGCGGAAGCGTCCATGCCCCCGATCGTAATGTCATCCCATTCCACGAACTGAAACCCAGCGATACTCGGCGCTAGATGACCGGATACATAAATCCCGTAAGCGTTGCCATAACAATGCGGCGCGGTGCGCAGCCCATGCTCATCGAGCTTCCTGCCGAGCTCCAGCCAGAATGTAAACCCTGGATGAATGATATCGTACTGGAGAACATCGACGAACCCCTTAACCGCCCAATCGACGAGAAACGGAGAGGCAAGACCTTCGCCGTCCGCGATCAGCACCTGCTGGTTCCGCTCGGCCAGCCAGGACTTGAGATCCGCATATAGCGCATCATCTTCGTGGAACGCTTCTTCCAGCCAATAAAGGTTCACATCGCTCAGCGCGCCAAGCACTTCCTTGGCCAAGTTCAAGTTGTAGGCGTTGTTCGCGTCAATCATGAGTTTTCCTGCCGGTCCTGCAACTTCACTGATCCCTCGGACGATGGCGATATCGCGCTTGGTCCCTTCCAAGAGCGGCATATGTCTGCCCCCGCGGCCAACCTTGATTTTGAAGTGGCGGTGTCCCTTGGCGTACCCTTCCTGCGCTTCCTCCTGCAGCAGCTTCACCGCATCGCGCTCATCCGGCAGATGGAGATCGTCGAAGTACAGCGACGTGTCATAACACGGCACGCTCAGCTGCTCGCCCGGAGACAGCGGCTGTTCGGAGACCAGCTCATAGACAGGCTTGTTCCTCCTGCGCCCCAGCCAATCGAGCAGCGGATATTCCAGAGCGAGCCTGAACGGATTTAGCACGAGCCCTTCCCCATCAACAAAGGCGCCAAGCGGCTGCCCGACGACGGATTGCGCCTCTTCTCTCGATAAGGTAGAAGAACCATATCCGGTCTGGCCATCGATGGTGAGCCGAACAATATTTACTTCGCAATGCTTCCCATGCACGCCGATCCGTCCGTTCGCCCCCGCGAGGCGGGCCCGCTCTCCGTACAGCTTGGCAAATTCGATTTTTTCGATAACCGCGCCTAACTCGGCTTCCGACAGCTGCATGCCATCTCCTCCTGTTCCTATACAGCGTTGCTTGAGTTAGTTAAATAACGAATTAATTCGTTAATTGACTATATTCTAAAATCTCACTCTCGATTCGTCAATCCTTCCACGGAACCAAGGACGATAATTGAAGGTATCCCTCCTTTTTGTTAGAATATAAACTAACTAAACGAGGTGAATCTATGCTTTCCCTATCCACCGATGAACAATCGCTGCTCGTCTATGAAGCGCTTGCTTCCAAACCGCGGCTCGCGATTCTCCGAATGGTCGCCGAGCAGCCGCTCAGCGTCAAAGAGATCGCCGACCGACTCTCTTTCTCATCTGCGACGGTGACGGTTCATATCCGCAAGCTGGAGGAAGCCGGGCTGCTGTTGTGCCGGGCTGCCCCGGGCAAACACGGGCAGCAGAAGATTTGCTCGCTCACCCACGCGCAGTTCGAGGGTCGGTTCGACAAGCAGCGGCATGCCGATCATTCGTACACCTGCTCCATCAGAGTCGGACACTACACCGACTACGCGATCAAGCCGACCTGCGGATTGGCTGCATCGTCGGGATTTATCGGGCAGATCGACGATCCGCGTTATTTTTCGGATCCGTTGCATTTTAATGCGGACGTCATCTGGTTCGGCGAAGGGTACGTCGAATACCGCATTCCTAATTATCTGCTCAAGTACCAGCAGTTGGAGCGGCTTGAGATCTCGCTCGAGATGTGCTCCGAAGCGCCTGGCGCCAACGAAAACTGGCCATCCGACATTTTCTTCGAGCTGAACCGCCGCCACGTCGGAACGTGGACCTGCCCCGGGGACTTCGGAGACAAACGCGGGGCGCTCAACCCGGACTGGTGGCCACGGATCAACAAGACGCAATACGGCCTGCTGAAGATTATCACCATTAATGAAGAAGGCTCCTTTATCGACGGCTTGCCGCTGTCGGGCGTGACGATCCGCGATCTCGACCTCGCCTACGGCGCAGACATCCCGCTGCGGATCGGCGTCGCCCCGGACGCCCGCCACGTCGGCGGCGTGACGCTATTCGGGCAGCAGTTCGGCAACTACAACCAGAATATCGAAGTCGAATTCCGCTGCAAACCATCGGGCGCGCCGCCGCGCTGAGCAGCCGATTTTCGGCGGCTCATTCGAATATAAACAAGGCTTGCCCTGGTAGAGGCAAGCCTTGTTTTGTTATCCGATGAGAAGGCGAAGCAACCTCAACAGGCTCTATGGCGGCTTGTTCAGGTTGCCGTGTTCAGGTTGCTGCAGCGTTCCCCTATTACGTAATTAACAACTTAACGTTCTGCTTATCAAGACGGACCGCACGTCCTCGAAGTACTGCTTGAGCTCGAAATGGATGTCATGCAACCGCGCGGCGATTTGCGCCGGGTATGTCGCCAATTGCTCCCCAGCTATCGTCTTGCACGTCGAGGATATTGCAGATAGGTTCGCAATCGCTTCCGGCAAATAGAGATTCATGCCTTCGTACTCATGGCGCTCTTGCAAATCTACAATTAAGTCATTCATGAAGTGCAGCCTGTATTTCCATGCGTTCGTCATTTCACCCAAGAACGAAACAAGCGCGGCCAATTCGTCGGCACTCGAGAAAGCGAAGTCTTCGATCGTATGAACGAGACGGAGTATCGCGTCCAATCCGACAACTAACGTGTACGGCTCGTCGTTCTCCTCGATTTGACGGGTATGTGAACGCAGGTAAGCGTCTATGTTACGCAGCAGCAGCTCAGTTCCGTACGTCCGCATGTCGAGCGGCTTCACGTTCTCCGTTACGACCTCCATGAACTGATAAGGGTCGACGGTGGACTGGGCGGGGTGATGGATGAACGCCATCTTCCCTATTCCGGCGATGGATCGTTTGAAATCATCCATACTGATCGCGCCGAAATAACGGAAGGTGCTGTCATAGACGATACACTCGTCCTCCAGCATATCCACGAGCGTATAGACGTGAGAACGGCCTAATCCCAGGTCGTCATTCATGCTCCGATCCAGCACGTTCAGCCACTGCTCTACAGGAAGATGATAGTCTTGCGAGTACGGCAAGTAATACGTCGTCCCGTTCACGATGACGACTTCGCCCTTCTGCAGCTTCTCCGCGCACCACGCCAGCGCTTCCGTCTCTTCGTCGAAGGTTACCGTGCGGAATTCCACATTCATATCTTCGAAAATATCGGGAAGCCGCAAGATATGACCCAAGTAGGTTTGCGTGGACGGATATACGATCCGATCCTCTTGCTGCTTATTGCGGAATCGGTAGAAGATCTGGCCTTCTCCCCTGGAATTCGAAATGTAGCTCTTCGGAAGGCCGATTCGCTGCTCGTAATTCAACTTTTCCATCACGGCCCCGTAGGAGCACGGATAATAATACGGGTACTCTCTCGGCCTGTCGAACGATGGATTGTATTGTCTGTGTCCTTCGTTCGTCGTCGCGTCCTTC
The DNA here is from genome assembly GCF_008124765.1 of Paenibacillus methanolicus. Classification (GTDB taxonomy): domain Bacteria; phylum Bacillota; class Bacilli; order Paenibacillales; family Paenibacillaceae; genus Paenibacillus_Z; species Paenibacillus_Z methanolicus. The sequence continues at coordinate 532,162 of NZ_VNHS01000003.1, forward strand.
AAGACATGCTCCGTAAGCGCAGCTATCGTCTTGTGCTCCATCATATCCCGTAAAGAAAACTCCAAATGATGCCTTCGCGCCTTCTCTACCGCTTGAATCGCCTTAAGCGAATGTCCGCCGAGGTCGAAAAACCCGTCGTGTATGCCGACTTGATCCATGCCGAGCACTTCCTGCCAGATGAGCGCGAGCGTCTGCTCGGTTCGGTTGCGCGGAGCCGCGTACGCGGTCGTGCCTTGCAGCTCGACTTCAGGCCTCGGAAGCGCCTTGCGGTCGACTTTGCCATTATGGTTAAGCGGGAGCTGCTCCAATTGCACGAAATACGTCGGAATCATGTATTCGGGCAAGGTTTTTCCCAAGTAGGCGCGCAGATTAGCCGCGGCAAGCGTCTCCCCCGTTCGGGCAACGACATACGCGCATAACGCTTTCTGCCCGTTCGCCTCCTCATGCGCAAGGACGACGGCTTCGCGAATAGGCTCATGGTCAAGGAGCGCCGCCTCGACTTCGCCGATTTCAATGCGGTATCCGCGAATTTTGACCTGATGATCGATCCGGCCGACATATTCAAGCGTGCCGTCATTGCGCCAACGTGCCAGGTCGCCTGTTCGGTACATGCGGGCAGCCGGGATAAACGGATGTTGAACGAACTTCTCGGCGGTCAGCTCAGGCAGATGAAGATAACCTCTTCCCACCGCATCTCCGGATACGCACAGCTCGCCGACGATGCCGACCGGCAGCAGCTGATTCGTCGGGCTGACGATCCAGATTTGCGTATTGTGGATCGGCGTGCCGATCGGCGGAATTTCCGGAATCGGCCGACCCGGGTGCATCGTGTACGTCGTCACGACATGCGTCTCCGAAGGCCCGTAGTGATTATGAAGGGTAACCCCGCTTTCTTGCAGGAAAGCTCTTAGCGTGTCGCTGATAATGAGCTGTTCCCCCGCGGTTACGAGATGCGTCACCGAAGTCAGATGAGGCTTCGCGCTCCCGCCGAACAGAAACTTCAAATACGACGTAGACAGCAGGACGACCTCGATGCTCTCGGTGTTCACATAGTCCAGCAGACGATGCTGATCCATTTTGATCTTCGGTCCGACTACGTGCAGCTCTCCGCCCGAAAGCAGCGTCGAGAAGATTTCCTGATAGCAGACGTCAAAGCTCATGCTTGTACTTTGCAATACTTTGCCGTGGAACGGGATGCCGGACTTCTGCTGCTGATCATGGATCAGATTGACCAGGTTACGATGCTCGAGCAGCACGCCTTTCGGTTTGCCCGTCGTGCCCGACGTATAGATGACGTACAGCAGATGCTCCGGTCCGCTCGCCGATGCCAGGTTGGCGATACCATCGTCTGCGTCAGAAGCGTCAAGATCAATCGCCTCTCCCTGATAATGGACGGGAAGGAGCTGCTGCGTTTCCTTGTTCACGAGCACGACCGGAGCCGCGCAATGTTCCAGCATGTATTGAATCCGCTCGGCCGGATAAGACGGATCGATCGGTACGAACGCTCCGCCGGCTTTTAATATGGCGAGCAGCCCGACGACCATTTCCGGCGAGCGGTCGGCGAGGATGCCGACGAGCGTGTCCGCCTTTACGCCTTCGGCGCGCAGTATTCTCGCCAGCTGATTGGATCTTGCGTTGAGCGCTGCGTAGGTCAGCTGCGCTCCGCCGGACACGACGGCTATCCGGTCTGGCGTTCGCGCCGCTTGCTCCTCGAACAGACCGTGAATCGTCTGCTCCCGCGCATAGTCCGCTTTCGTGTCGTTGAACTGCTCCAGCACGCGTTCGCGCTCCGTTGCCGATAGAAGCGTAAGCTCCGCCAGTCGGAGCGTCGGCTGCTCTACGAGCTGCTCCAGCAATTGGACGAAGTGACCGAGCATCCGCGTGGCCGTCTCCTCCGTAAACAGCGCGGTCGCATATTCCAGCTCAAGTTCAATCGTATCTCTCTGCACCGCCTCCAGCGACAAGTCGAACTTGGACACCCGTTGCTCGAACGTAACCGGGGCGATTTCCAGTTCGGCGATTCGCTCGCGGGGAGTTCCCTGCTCCGTGTTCTGCATCACGAACAGCACGTCGAACACCGGATTGCGGCTCATATCGCGCGTCAGGACGAGCTTCTCCACGAGCTGCTCGAACGGATAATCCTGATTCTCGTACGCCTCCAGCGAACGTTCTTTCACTTCCCGGACGAACGACAGGAACGTCTTGTCGCCTTCCGGTCGGCCCCGGAGCGTCAGCGTGCCCACGAACATCCCGATCATCCGCGCCAAGTCCGCATGCGGTCTTCCCGCGATCGGCATTCCGACGATCACGTCCGTTTGACCGCTATATTGGGACAGCAGCACCTGATACGTCGCCAGCAGCGCCATGCTTGTCGTGATGCCTTCTTTCGCGCATAGCTGCATAAGCGATTCGGTCAGCTTGCTCGACAGGTTCATCCCCACGCGGTTGCCTGCGAAGCTTTGCAGCGCCGGGCGAGGGAAGTCCGTCGGTAAGTTCAGCACCGGCAGTTCTCCGCCGAGCTGCCGTAACCAGTAGGCTTCCTGACGCCGCATCCGCTCTCCATTCAGCTGCCGCTGCTGCCATGAGGCGTAGTCTTTGTACTGGATACGCGTCGAAGTCGGCGTCTCGCCCCGATACAGCTGCATCCACTCTTCGACGAACAGCTCCAGCGACACGCCGTCCGCGACAATATGGTGCAGGTCGACGAGCATAATCGCTTCGTCCGCCGACAACGGCACTAATCCGGCCCGCAGCAGCGGAGCCTGGCTGAGGTCGAACGGCCGCACGAATCGGTCGATCTGTTGCTGGCGTGCATGCTCGCTATCGGGGTGATCGATCGTCAGCTCCTCAAGAGCAAACGGTACGGTCGCATGCACCTGCTGGACAGGCTCTCCATCCACGCTCGCGAACGAGGTGCGCAATGCTTCATGGTGCCGCAGCATACCTTCGAACGCCGCCGTCAGCCGTCCCCTGTTCCAAGGGCCGCGTAGCCGGTATACGCTCGGCATGTTATAGCTCGTGTTCAACCCTTCGAGCTGTCCGAGCACGTACAGTCGTTTCTGCGCCGACGATAACGGGTAATACGGCTGCTCCGCCACGGGCTCAATCGCCACATACGCGCTGCTTGCCAACTTCCCGATATGAGCCGCCATCGTCTCCAGCGTCGGGTGCGTGAACAGATCGCGCAGCGGCACTTCCACATGCAGCTCTTGATGCAAGCGCGCCGCGAGGCTCATCGCCTTCAACGAGTGACCGCCCAGCGCGAAGAAATCGTCATGTACGCCAACGCGTTGGGCGCCCAGCACCTCTTCCCATATACGCGCCAGCGCCGCTTCGCTTGAATCCCGCGGCTCCGCGAATGCATCCGCGTCCTCCGATAACAGCGATTGCTGCGGACGCGGCAACGCCTTGCGGTCCAGCTTCCCGCTCGGCGTCAGCGGCATGCTTGCCAGATAGACGAAGAAGCTCGGAATCATGTAGGATGGCAAGCTTTGCCCCAGCCAGCTTCGCAGCTCGGCAGCTTCCGGCTGCTCATCGCCCTCCGGCACCACATACGCGCCCAGCGCCTTGCTCCCGTTGTCTTCCTGGATGGCGATAACCGAGCACGCCCGCACGCGCTCGTGCGCCAGCAGCCGCGCTTCGATTTCCCCGGTTTCGATCCGGTAGCCGCGGATTTTCACTTGATGGTCGAGTCGGCCGACGTAAGCGAGCCGGCCATCCGGCAGCCAGTGGGCAAGGTCGCCGGTCCGATACATTCGCGAACCCGGCACGAACGGATTATCCACGAACTTCTCCGCGGTCAGCTCCGGTCGGTTCATATACCCGCGCGCTACGCCATCGCCGCCGATGCAAAGCTCACCCGTCGCGCCGATCGGTAGCAGCTGATTGCGGCTATCTACGATATAAGCCTGCGTGTTTGCGATCGGCGAGCCAATGCAGATGCGGTCATCCTGAATCTCATAAACAGTAGACCAAATCGTGGTTTCGGTCGGTCCGTAGACGTTGAACAGCCGCGCGTCGGTATGGTCTCTGATCAATTTGATCAGGTCGCTTGGGCATGCCTCTCCGCCGATCAATATTTTATTGACCTGTCGTAACCAATTTCGCGGCTCCGACTGCATGATCATCTGCATCCGGGAAGGCGTCGTCTGCATGACATCCACCCCATGGAGCAGGACCACCTCCTCGAGCTTCACGTCTTCCACTTCCTGTTTCGCGGCGATGACGCACTTCATCCCGTAACAAAGCGGCAAAAACAGTTCCAGCGCAAAGATATCGAACGACACCGTCGTAAGCGACAAAAACGTATGGCCGGCGCTCGTCTGCAGCGCTTCCTTCATCCCTTGCATGAAATTGACGACGGAACGGTGCTCGATCATGACTCCTTTCGGATTCCCGGTCGAACCGGACGTATAGATGACGTACATCAAATGACGCGAATCGTGAACAGGCGGCAAATCGCCAGCCTCGGCACTCGCTTCTCCCTCATTCCAAAGCGCGACATCCACTACTTCTCCGGAAAATTGCACGTCATTAACGAAGCGCGATTGCGTGAGCAGCAGCTTAGCCTGACTGTCGCTCAGCATGTACCGGATCCGGTCGGCCGGATAATCCGGGTCGATCGGCACGTAGGCGCCGCCGGCCTTTAGTATCGCGAGAAGACCGACTGCCATATCAACAGAACGCTCGATCATCATGCCGACCGGCCGATCCGCTTGGGCGCCTTTATCCCGCAGTATCCGCGCCAATCGGTTCGCCCTTCTGTTCAACTCTCCGTAGGTGACCGTCTCGCCGCCGCTTGCGACAGCGACCCGATCGGGATTTCGCGCCGCTTGCTCCTCGAACAGCGAGGTAATCGTTTTGTCTGTCGGATAATCGGTTCGCGTATCATTGAACGTGACGAGAAGTTGCCGTTCTTCCGCGGCGCTTAACATCTTCAGCTCGCTCAGCGGCCGTGCCGGGTTCGTGGTTGCTTCCCGCACGATGTTGCAGAAATGATCCGCCATGCGCCGCATCGTCTCCGGCTCCCACAGCTTGGCGTCGTATTCCAGGCTAAAGTGCAGACCGTCTTCTTCCTCCGCGGCGTTCAACGTCAAATCCATTTTGGCGACGGCATGTCCCCATTCATAGGGCGTCACGCGAACGTCTTCCAGTTCCAGCGACGGGACCTCCATGTTTTGCATCGCGAACATCGTGTCGAACAGCGGGTTACGGCTTAAATCGCGCTGAACGTGAAGCGTCTCTACGAGCAGCTCGAACGGGTAGTCCTGATTCTCGTAGGCTGCGAGCGCGTTCGCCTTGACCGTCTCCAGCAGCGCCAGGAAGCTTTGGCTGCCTTCCGGTCGGTTGCGCATGGCCAGCGTATTGACGAACAATCCCGCCATCCGCGTCGTATCCGCGTGCGTCCTCGCCGCGATCGGGCTTCCGACGACGATGTCCGTCTGCCCGGTATGTTTGTAGAGGAGCACGTTATAGGCGGCCAACAGCACCATGTACATCGTCGCTCCGCGCTCCACGGCCAACCGCTTGACGCGTTCCCCGACTTCAGTGGATAGCGTAAAGTACAGCTTCCCTCCCGTGAATTGCCTAGAGACAGGGCGCGCATGATCCAGCGGCAAGTTCAGGACGGGAATTTCGCCGGCGAACGTACGATGCCAATATTCGCGCTGCCTGCGCATCTCCTCGCCGTTATTGAAGTTCTGCTGCCACGCCGCGTAATCTTTGTACTGCAAGCGCAGCGGCGTTAAGGTCTTTCCGTCGTATAAGTCCATGAAATCTTCAACGAGAATGCCGTTCGTGACGCCATCCGACACGATATGGTGCATGTCTACAAGCAGCACATGCTGCCGTTGATTCATCTTGATCAAGCCGGCCCGCACGAGCGGCGAGACGCTCAAGTCGAACGGACGTACGAACGACGCGGCACGCGCCGCAAGCTCTTCTTCGGTTGCCGAGCCCAAATCTTCGAGTTCGAAGCGGATGGCTTCGCGCACCCGCTGTGCCGGCTCTCCTTCGACCATCTCGAAGCTCGTCCGCAGCACTTCATGCCGCTCTACCAAGCTCTGGAAGGCTTGCTCCAGACGGGCGCGATTCAGCTCGCCTTCGACGCGAAGCGCGATCGGCATGTTGTACGCCGTGCTAATCTCTTCCAAATGCTGCAACACGTACTGTCTCTTCTGCGCCGAAGATACCGGGTAATAGTCTTGCTTCGGAGCGGGCGCAAGCGGAACGTATTGGCTCGCGCCTGCCGATAGGATCGCGGCGGCCAATTGTTCGAGCGTCGGAGATGCGAACAGCTCCCGCAGCGTAATCTCCACGGCGAACGCCTGATGGATGCGCGACAGCAGCGTAATCGCACTTAGCGATTGGCCGCCGGCTTCGAAGAAGTTGTCCGTCCGTCCGATGCGCGGAACGCCAAGCGCGTCCTCCCAGATTCCCGCGAGCTTCCGCTCTACCTCGCCGCGCGGAGCGAGATACGCCTTGCCTGCTTCCTGACCATGCACGATTTGCGACACGGGCAATTGCAATAATTTCGCCGGCGTATGGCAGGCCAACGAGGAATAGTAGGACAAATGAAGCAAGCTGCTCTCCTGAATCAAATGGATTTCCCATTTGTTCGACTTCAAGCCTGCCTTTCGAATCGCATCCGTAGGGCTCGCGATATCCAGCCGTTGTTCGTTCTTCACGTCGCGTTCGGACGGTGCCTGGTCCGCCGGAGCCGAAGAACGAAGCCATTCGCCGAGCGTTAACGTCAGATGCTCGACATTGTCGGCTAGAAGCTGCAAAGGCACCTCATAGCGGGTAAAGCCGTCCCGTTGACCCAATGCTCTCCACTTGCTCCGATTGATGAACGCCGCAAGCGGCATATTTTTGCCTGTCGGAATATACAAGGCATCGAGCGCGGACACATCGTGATCCAGGCAAATCTGCTTGATTGCCGCCATCATGGCCTCCTCGACGCGTTTGCCCAATACGCGGCAGCTCAGCAGGAACGTATCGATCGTCGCGTTCCCTTCTTGCACCTTGACGGTAAGCAGACCGACGATTCCGTACGTGCCGAACCGATCCCTTGCTTCGACGATCCGGCAATGGTAAGCGGGATCGTTCGCCAACAGGCAGATTTCGTTTTCCGTTCTTCGCACGCCATTCAGATTGAATTGATTCGTTCGCTGCGTCAGCTGCGATGCCCGGTCCACTTCACGTTCGGTCATGGTGCGCACGCTTACTTCCAGCTGCAAACCCGACAGAAATTCGTCCAGCGACAGATCTTGCGACTGCATATCTTTGCGCTGTCGTTCTGCGGCAACCATCTCCGTGCGCAGACGATCCTCGTTCGTGACCTTCATTCGATCGAAAGCCCACACATGTCTGAGGAACGAAGGAATCTGCTCCGGATCCGACGGCAGCTGAAGGGTCAGCACTTCCGGGCATTGCGCCATCATGAGGCTGCATTCCATCGGATTGTCGTCCACGAAGATGAAGCTGTCGAGGCCCAAATTTAGCTCCTTCGCCAGTTCTCGCAATGATTCCGGCTTCGATTCCCAATTGATTCTCCACGCCGCGATGTGTTCTTTTTTCAATATCATGTCAGGATGACGATCGAAAACGTCCCACACGTCGGCTTCGGCATTTTTGCTGGCGAGCGCCAAAAGCAGGCCTTCCTTGCTTTTCTCCATTATAAACCGCTGCAATTCGGCATAAGGCCCCTCAATGGAGACGCCAAGTCCTCCATCTTCGCCGCAAACGCCTCTCCACAGCGTCTGGTCGCAATCCAGCACAATCACCTTGAACGTCTGCTTGTTCCATGCCACCCATTGTCTGGCAATCGCAGTCCCCAATGCGGCATTGTAAGCCTCGCTAAACGGAAGATGTCCCATCCGATCCGTTAAGGCGTCAAAAGGCTCGATAATTCCGTATACATCGCCCAAATCGTTGAGATCAACCCCGTAAACGCTCGGCATGGCGGCCAATTCGCGAAGCCACTGCGCGTTCAACCGCGATATGCGATCGATAACGGTGTCCGAAAGCCCTACATGCGTCGACACCGGAAATACGCCTACAAAATACGGGACCGTTTTGGACTTGTTCCGCAAAGCGCGCACCAGCTGTTCATAGGTGCTCTCCAGCTTGTCGAGCTGCTGCGCCTCCGATAGAGTATCCTCGCGCAGCCAATCCTCGAAGCGGACCAACAGCACGTTCGCGCCCGTATTTTCCGACAACAGGCTCGCTGGATCGAGAAGCTGCTGGAACACCTGATTGTAGCCCGCGAACCGGACATGGACCGGCAGATGATGGACGTTCGCCCAGTATTTCAAATGATTTTCGAGCGGTTCGGCCGTGAATGTCGCGCTGATCGCCATGCAAGGAAGCATACCGGACCCCGTATCGCCAGGACCAGGATTCCCGCCATTTCGCATTCTCTTCTGTTCGAGCTCCGCTTGTTCCTGGGGCGTGAACGGCAGCAGATCGGCAAGCGCCATCATTGGATTCGCCGCAACCTCGTGAATCAACTGCCCCAAATGAACGGTGAATTGTCGCATGGTATCTTCGCGGAATAGATCGGTGCGGTACTGCAGAATTCCCTGCAGATCCGATTCGTGCTCCCCATAGAACACATCCAGCTTGAAATCCAGTGCACTCGTCTCCCCGTGTAATTCATAGGGAGCTACCAACAGATCGCCATATTCCATCCCGTTAGGTTTCCGTTCGTTATGGAAGAGGAGCATCGTATCGTACAGGGGATTACGGGCAGCATCCCATTTCGTATTTCTATCCGCGACCATTTGCTCGAACGGGTAATCCTGGTTTTCATAGCACGCTATTATCGCCGATGAAGCTTGCGCCAGGAAGTCCAGGAACGATTGATTCGCGTTGACTCCGATGCGAATGGGGAGGAAGTTCATGAATACGCCGATCATATTTTCCAAATCCGCATGTTTTCTGCCCGCAACCGTCGATCCGACGACCACTTCGTCTTGCCCGCTGTATTTGCTCAACGCAATCGCGTATAGAGCAAGCAGCAGCGCGTTCATCGTCGTGCCTCGTTCTTGAGCCAGATGCTGCAAGCGACGGACGTCATCTGCGGCGAATGCAAAAGCGAATTCGCTGCCTTCGTACCGTCTCGTCTTCGGCCGGTTGAAATCCGTCGGCATTCGCAGCACCGGGAGACCGCCGTCTAACTGCTCCCTCCAGAATGCTTGCTGCTTATAATAGCCATCCGACCTGCGCCATTGCTGCTCCCATACGGCAAAGTCTTTGTATTGCAGCGGCAATGGGCGCATTGGGCTTCCATGGTACAAAGCCAATATCTCTTGCGAGAACCGGTTGGCCGAAGCGCCATCCGACACGATATGGTGCATGTCCAGCAGCATGACGTGCCGCCGCTCGTCCTGCTTGATCAAGCCGACCCGCACGAGCGGCGCCGCGCTCAAGTCGAACGGACGGACGAACGCCGCCGCGCGAGCCGCAAGTTCCTCTTCCGACGCCGTGCCCAAATCCTCGAGGTCGAGGCGGAAGGTTTCGCGCACCCGCTGTACCGGCTCTCCTTCGACCATCTCGAAGCTCGTTCGCAGCACCTCGTGCCGCCGAATCAAGTCTTGGAAGGCTTGCTCCAGGCGGCTGCGGTCCAATTCCCCTTCGATGCGCAGCGCGCTCGGAATGTTATACGCCGTTCCGGTTTCTTCCATCTGCTGGAGCACGTACAGCCTCTTTTGCGCCGAAGATACCGGATAATAGGCCCGTTCCGGAGCAGGTGAAATCGATGAGAATTGGCTCGCGTTCGCCTCTTGAATGGCGGAGGCGAGTTGTTCGAGCGTCGGGGCGGCGAACAGCGTCCGCAGCGGAATCTCGACGGCGAACGCCTGATGGATGCGCGACAGCAGCGTAATCGCATTCAGCGATTGGCCGCCGGCTTCGAAGAAATGGTCCGACCGTCCGATGCGCGGAACACCCAGCACGTCCTCCCAAATTCCCGCGAGTTTCCGCTCCAGCTCGTTCTGAGGGGCGGTATACACCCTCGGGACGTCCTGCCCAGGCATGACTTGCGATACCGGTAATTGAACCAATTTCTCCGGCGTATGGCAGGCCAGCGAGGAATAGTGGGACAAATGAAGCAACCGGCTCTCTTGAATCAAGTTGATTTCCCATTCGTTCGTCTGCAAACCGGAATTCTGGAGAGAGTCCGAAATCCTCGTCATATCGTCTCGATTTACGCTCTTATGATCGTACTCGGTCGATCCATGATCCGCGGGAGCCGAAGAAGGCCATTCGCCGAACGTTAACGTCAGATGCTCGACGTTGTCGGCAAGAAGCTGCAAAGGCACTTCATAGCGGGTAAAGCCGTCTCTTGGATCCAACGCTCTCCACTGGCTCCGCTTGATGAACGCCGTAATCGGCATATTTTTGCCAGTCGGTATATACAGAGCCCCGAGCGTGGCTACATCGTGATCCATGCAGATCTGCTTGATTGCCGCCATCATGGCGTCCTCCACGCGTTTGCCCAGCACGCGGCAGCTCAGCAGGAACGTATCGATCGTCGCGCTCTCTTCCTCCACCTTGACGGTCAGAAGACCGACGATGCCGTACGTGCCGAACCGATCCCGCGCTTCGACGATCCGGCACTGGTAAGCGGGATCGTTCGCCAACATGCGGATTTCGGTTTCCGTCCTGCGCACGCCATTCAGATTGAATTGATTCGTTCGTTGCGTCAGCTGCGATGCCCGATCCGCTTCGCGTTCGGTCATGCGGCGGACGCTTACTTCCAGCTGCAAGCCTGACAGAAATTCGTCCAGCGACAGATCATCCGATTGCATGGCTTTGCGCTGACGCTCTGCGGCAACCATCTCCGTGCGCAGACGATCCTCGTTCGTGACCTTCATTCGATCGAAAGCCCACACATGCTTGAGGAACGAAGGAATCTGATTCGGATCGCGCGGCAATTGAAGCGTCAGCACTTCCGGGCATTGCGACATCATGAGGCTGCATTCCATCGGATTATCGTCGACGAAGATGAAGCTGTCGAGGCCCAAATTCAGCTCCTTCGCCAGTTCCCGCAAGGATTCCGGCTTCGTTCCCCAATTGATTCTCCACGCCGCGACGTGTTCTCTTTGCAGGATCATGCCGGGATGACGATCGAAAACGTCCCACACGTCAGCTTCGGCATTTTTGCTGGCGAGCGCCAAAAGCAGGCCTTCTTTGCTTTTCTCCACCATAAACCGCTGCAGTTCGGCATAAGGCTCTGCGATGGAGACGCCCAGGCCTCCGTCTTCGCCGCAAACGCCGCTCCACAACGTCTGATCGCAATCCAGTACAATGACCTTGAACGTCTGTTTGCTCCATGCCACCCACTGTCTGGCAATCGCAGTCCCCAATGCGGCATTGTAAGCTTCGCTAAACGGCACATGTCCCATCCGATCCGTCAGGGCGTCGAAAGGCTCGCGAATCCCGTAATTTTCGGCCAGATCTTGGAGATCGACCCCGTATACGCTCGGCATGGCGGCCAAATCGCTCAGCCACTGCGTATTCAAACGAGCGATGCGACCGATAACGGCATCCGATAGCCCTACATGCGTCGACACCGGAAACACGCTTACAAAATAGGGGACAGCTTTCGGTTTGTTTCGCAGCGCATGAAGCAGCTGCTCATACGTGCTCTCCAGCTTGTCGAGCTGCTGCGCCTCCGATAGCGTATCCTCGCGCAGCCAATCCTCGAAGCGGACGAGCAGCACGTTCGCGCCCGTATTTTCCGACAACAGGCTCGCTGGATCGAGAAGCTCTTGAAACACCTGATTGTAGCCCGCGAACCGGACATTCACCGGCAAGTTGTGGACGTTCGCCCAATACTTCACATAATGTTCGATCGGCTCGGCCGTAAAGGTCGCGCTGATCGCCAGGCATGGGTGCAAACCGGACTCCGTCACGTCAGGTTTCCGATCGCTGCGCTTCCACTTCTCTTCAAGCTCCGCTTGTTCCTGGGGCGTGAACGGCAATATATCGGCAAGCAAGACGTTCGGATTCGCTGCAACCTCGTGAATCAACTGCCCGAAATGAACGGCGAATTGTCGCATCGTTGCTTCGCGGAACAGATCCGTACGGTATTGCAGCACGCCCTGCATATCCGATTCGTTCCCGCCAACGTACACGTCCAGCTTGAAATCGAGTGAACTCGTTTGCACGTTTAATTCGTATAGAGATACGTTCAGTCCGCCGTACTCGAATCCATCGGCATGGTGCTCGTTATGGAAAATAAGCATCGTATCGTACAACGGATTTCGGGTAGAATCCGGCTTCTGTTTCCGATCCGCTACCATGTGATCGAACGGGTAATCCTGGTTTTCGTAGCACGCTAAGATAGCCGATGAAGCTTGCGCCAGGAAGTCCAGGAACGGCTGATTCTCGTTGACTCCGATGCGAATCGGCAGGAAGTTCATGAATACGCCGATCATGCGCTCCAGATCCGCATGTTGCCTGCCCGCGACCGTCGATCCGACGACCACTTCGTCTTGCCCGCTGTATCGGCTTAACGCGATCGCGTAAATAGCAAGCAGCAGCGCGTTCATCGTCGTGTTTCGTTCTTGAGAGAGACGCTGCAAGCGACGGACGTCTTCGGCCTCGAATGCAAAAGTGAGCTCGCTGCCTTCATACCGTCTCGTCTTCGGCCGGCTGAAATCCGTCGGCATTCGGAGCACCGGGAGACCGCCGTCTAATTGCTCCCTCCAGAATGCTTGCTGCTTATAATAGCCATCCGACTTGCGCCATTGCTGCTCCCATACGGCAAAATCCTTGTATTGCAGCGGCAGAGGATACAACGGGCTTCCATGGTACAAAGCCAATACCTCTTGCGAGAACCAATGGCTCGAAACGCCGTCCGACACGATATGGTGCATGTCCAGCAGCATGACATGCCGCTGTTCGTCCTCCTGGATCAAGCCGACTCGCATGAGCGGCGCCTTGCTCAAGTCGAACGGACGGACGAACGCCGCCGCGCGAGCCGCCAGCTCCGCTCCCGCCGCGCTTCCCAAGCCCTCGATGTCGAGGCGGATTTCTTCATGCACCCGCTGTACCGGCTCTCCTTCCGCGATCTCGAAGCTCGTACGCAGCACCTCGTGACGCCGAACCACGCTTTGGAAGGCTTGCTCCAGGCGGCTGCGATCCAATTCACCTTCAATTCGCAGCGCGCTCGAAATGTTGTACGCCGTTCCGGTTTCTTCCATCTGCTGGAGGACGTACAGTCTCTTTTGCGCCGAGGAGACCGGGTAATAGGCCTGTTCCGGAGCAGGTGAAATCGATGCAAATCGGCTCTCATTCGCCTCCTGAATGGCAGCGGCGAATCCTTCGAGCGTCGGGGAGGTGAACAGCGCCCGCAGCGGAATCTCGACGGCGAACGCCTGATGGACGCGCGACAGCAGCGTCATCGCTTTCAACGAATGGCCGCCCGCTTCGAAGAAATTGTCCGCCAGTCCGATTCGCGGAACGCCCAGCACGTCCTCCCAAATTCCCGCGAGCTTCCGTTCCATCTCGCTGCGCGGCGCTAGATAAACGGCCTCCTTCTTCGCCGTTTCCCGAGGGCTCGGCAGCGCCTTCCGGTCGACTTTGCCGCTGCTCGTCAGCGGCAGCCTTTCCAAGGCTACCATGTAGGTTGGTACCATATAGACAGGCAGCCGTTCAGCCAGATAAGCGCGCACATCCGTCATCTTCAGCTGCCCATCCGGAATGATATAGGCGCAAAGCGTCTTTTGCCCTTCCGCATCTTCCCGCGCCGCGACGACCGCTTCTCGGACAGACAAGTGGCTGAGAAGGGCCGCCTCGATCTCGCCGAGCTCGATTCGATAGCCGCGGATTTTCACTTGGTCGTCCATTCGGCCCAAGTACTCGATGCTGCCGTCCTCTCGCCAGCGTGCCCAATCGCCTGTCCGGTACATCCGTTGACCGGGCTCGAACGGGTCGGCGACGAATTTCTCCGCCGTCAGCTCCGGTCGGTTCCGATACTCCCGCGCCAGCCCTTCGCCCGCGATGCATAGTTCGCCCGGAACGCCGATTGGCTGCGGATTTTGCGCGTGATCGAGAATATACACCCTTTTATTCCATACCGGTTGGCCGATCGGGATGGGCGTCTCCTCATCGTGCGTGCATTTATGATAGGTTGCGCACACGGTGCCTTCCGTCGGGCCATAAGTGTTGTAGACGTCCGAAGCGCGCAGGTTGCTATAATAGCTCGGCAGCAGCACGTCACCGCCGGAGATGAACAGTCTTATTTGATGCTTCGTCAGCAGCTGGTTCAGCTGGTTCAACAGCAGAGGCGAACACGAGACGACGCTCACTTGTTGATTAACGATTTCGGAGACAAGCCTGTTCGGCGATAATAACTCGTCTTTGGACAACATGACGATCGTCGCGCCTGCTGCCAAGGCGGGATAAATCTCTTCCACGGACGTATCGAAGGAGATGGAAGCTTGCTGCAAGACGCGATCGTCGGCGGACAGGTTGAACTCGCGTTGAAAAGCGTCAACGTATCCCGACAGGCTTCCGTGTTCGATCATGACGCCCTTCGGTTGGCCCGTGGAACCTGACGTATAGATCAAGTAAGCCAAGTCGCGGCTTGACCCTTCCCATACCAGGTCGTCCGCATGTTCATCCTGGAACGACGCTTCGTCGAGGTTGATTCGCTCTCCCGGGAATGAAATCTTCCCGCCCGTCGCGTTCTCCGTTACGATCAAGGCCGCCCCGCTGTCTTCGAGCATGACCTGCACCCGTTCCGCCGGGTATTCCGGGTCAATCGGCAAATAAGCGCCTCCCGCTTTCAACACGGCGAGCATGGCGACAATCATGTTGGGTGAAGGCTGCACGAATATTCCCACGATGGCGTCCGGAACAACGCCGTGCTTTCTAAGCTTCCTCGCGAGTTGGTTCGCTTTCTCGTTTAACGCCCGATACGTAAGGCGTCGATCTTGGAATCGGATGGCTTCCGCGTCGGGCGTCGAACGAACCTGGTCTTCAAACACGAGATGGATCGGTCTACGCTCCTCGGTTATTGCGCCTGGCTGATTGAACTCTAGCAGAATCCGATTTCTTTCGTCCGGCGTCACGATTTCGAGCTCATCCAGGCGAGCCTGAGGGCGATC
Source organism: Paenibacillus methanolicus (assembly GCF_008124765.1). Taxonomy (GTDB): domain Bacteria; phylum Bacillota; class Bacilli; order Paenibacillales; family Paenibacillaceae; genus Paenibacillus_Z; species Paenibacillus_Z methanolicus. The sequence continues at coordinate 547,281 of NZ_VNHS01000003.1, forward strand.
GATGATCTGTTCCAGCAGATGGATAAAGCGTTCTGACAGGGCTTCAGCCGTTTCTCGGCGGAAGAGCGCCGTGCAATATTCCAAGTCGAACGCGATGGTATCGGGTCCTACGATCGCTTCCAGCGTCAGATCGAATTTGGAAACCGGATAAACGAACTTTTGCGGCGTGAACGTCAGATTCGCCAGGTTGAGCGATGCAGTCAAATCCATATCCTCGCGCAAATCGAACATGACGTCGAACAACGGATTGCGGCTTAGATCCTTGCTCATGTCCAGCTTCGCCACGACTCGCTCAAAAGGAACGTGAGGATGGGCTTGCGCTTGCAGCGTCTTCTCCCCGACTTCCCTCAAATAGGCATCGAATCGCTTGGCGCCTAGCGGCGAGCTGCGAAGCGCGACGGTATTGATGAAAATCCCGATCATGCTTTGCATCTCCGGCCTTGTCCGCCCCGCGACGGGCGAGCCGACGACAAGCTCTTCCGCTCCCGCATACTTGGACAGCATCACGTTGAACGCCGCGAGAAGGAGCGTATAGAGAGAAACTTGGCTTTGGGCGGCCAACGCTTGTAATGCTTTCGACAGGTCGCCGTTCACGGCGAACTGGATTTGGTCGCCGATGTAGCTTTGTACGGCGGGGCGGGCATAATCCGTCGGTAAGGACAAGACGGGGATCTCTTGCTGAAATTCGCCCATCCAATAGTCCTCTTCCGCTTGCAATGCCCCTGAATCCAGCAGCTTTCGCTGCCATACGGCGAAATCTTTGTATTGCAATCGCAGAGGCGCCAAGGTTGCCCCCCGATACAATTCGGACAACTCCCGAATCAAGATGCCGATCGATACGCCGTCCAACATAATGTGATGGAAATCCGTGAGCAGCCAATGCTCGTTTTCGCTAAGCTTCACAAGCATGACGCGGAACAAAGGCGCACGTTCCAGATCAAAGGGACGCATGTACCGTTCGATGAGCATATCCAAGCGTTCTCCATTCGAATGCAGATAGTCGATCCGAAATTCGATCGACTCTGCCACGGTTTGAACGAGCTCGCCATCGACCATCGCGAACGAAGTCCGAAGAATTTCATGCCGATCGATCAGCGTTCGCCAGGCGTTCTCGAACTTCGCGCGATCCAAGTCCCCTTGAACGAGGATCGCTTCCGGAATATGGTAGCCGATGGAAGCGGGATCGATCTGTTGAAGGACGAACATTCTTTGCTGCGCGGCGGAGACCGGATAATGAGGCGCTGACGGCGCCTGTACCATCGTTTCCCATTCTGTACCGCGACCGTTCTTGCGGATCCATTCCGCCAATAGCTCGATCGTCGGATATTCAAATATGACGTGCAGCGGAACGTTCACGCCATGCTGTTGGTATATATCGAACACCAACTGGTTCGCTTTCAGGGAATGGCCGCCTAACTCGAAAAAGTGATGTTGGATGCCGACTTTTTCCACGCCCAATAAATGCGACCATATGCCGGCAAGCGACATTTCCAGCTCATCCCTTGGCGGGATCAGGCTCGTCTCCGCCTCCGGAGCCGGCTCCGGGAGCCGATTGCGGTCCAGCTTGCCATTCGGCGTAAGCGGCATACGATCCATGCGCACGAAGTGGGCAGGCACCATATATTCCGGCATCGCTCCCAAGAGATGCTGCTTCAGCTCGAAGGGCGTGAGTCCGTCGTCCATCACGACGTAAGCGCACAAGTATTGCTGACCGTCCGGATGGGATCGGGCGATCACCGCGGCTTCCTTGACCTGAGCATGAGTAAGAAGCTGCGCTTCGATCTCTCCCAACTCGATGCGGTAACCGCGGATCTTCACTTGGTGGTCGATCCTGCCCAAATATTCGACATGGCCATCTTCGCGCCAACGGGCCAAATCTCCGGTTCTGTATATTCTCTCCCCCGGCCGGAACGGATTGGCGACGAACTTCTCCTCGGTCAGCTCGGGACGGTTCCAATATCCCCTGGCCAGCCCTACTCCGGCGATGCACAGCTCCCCCGGCATGCCTAAGGGCTGCAATCGGCCGTTCGCTGACAGGATGTGCAGCTGAATGTTATCGATCGGTTTGCCAATCGGAATCGAAGCATGTTCACGTCCGGCCGCGCACTCGAAATGCGAAACTTCGACCGTCGTTTCGGTAGGGCCGTACAGGTTGATCAGCCTCGCGCCGTTCGCACCGAGCAGGCGATTAAAGCGATTGGCAAGATCCGCGGGAAGCGCCTCTCCGCTCGCGAACACGTAGCGCAAGCTTCGTATCGCGGCGAGGCTGCCTCCGTTCTCCAAATGTTCGACGAACAAGCTGAGCATCGACGGAACGAAATGGATGGCCGTTACGCCGCGTCGGGCGATCTCATCGACGATCGTTCTGGCGTTTTTCTCGCCACCTGGCTCCAGCATGATTAACTGGGCGCCAACTAGCGGCCACCAGAACAATTCCCATACGGAGACGTCGAAGCTAATCGGCGTTTTTTGAAGAATGACGTCCTTTTCGTTGAAGGGATAGGCTTTCTGTCCCCAATGCAGCCGGTTCGATACCGAACGATGCTCGATCATGACGCCTTTAGGCCTTCCCGTGGAGCCGGACGTGTAGATCATGTACGCAAGGTTCGACGACGTGTTGACGGGCTCCGGATTGGTCGTCTCCGGCCCGAACGAACGGTCGTCCGACAGGTCGATTCGTTTCACGCTCTCTAGGGCAACCGTGTCGTTCCTGCACACAAGCAGCAGCTTAGCCCCGCTATCTTCCAGCATGAAGCGGATTCGGTCCTCCGGGTACCCGGGGTCGATCGGCAAGTAGGCGCCGCCGGCTTTCAATATCGCCACGATCCCGATCATCATGTCCAGGGAGCGATCCATCATGATCGCGACGACCTGATCCGGGAGGACGCCTTCGCGTCTTAATTGCCAGGCCAATTGGTTCGCCCGCTCGTTCAGCTCCCGATAGGTCAATTGCGCGTCTTGAAACTCTACAGCAGCGTGGTCCGGCGTTTTCTCGGCCTGCGCTTCGAAGAGCTCCTGCAGCAACGCGTGCTCCGGAAAATCCGTCGGCGCTGCGCCCGCAAGCGACAACAGCTTCCCGATTTCTTCGTCCGGGATGATCTCGATCTCGCGTAAGGCGATGTCGGCATCACGCATCGTCATGTCGTAGTATCGCATCAAATATTGCAAGAAGCGCTCCATCGTATCCGATCGATACAGGTGCGCATCGAAATCCACATGAAGATGCAATCCCTCGCTCTTCCTGGAGAAATGAATGCCGACCTGGGTGGTTAACCCTTGTAAATATGCGATATCGTGAACAGAATCGAGCAGTACGACCGTGTCGATATGGGTAGAGTCCGGATCATAGACCGGCAATTCCAACAGCTCCGCCAACAGTCCGATCGGAAAGTTTTGCGATTGGTTCGCTTCCATGACCGTGTTCTTAATCGCGTTCATATATTGGCGGAATGAAAGCTGCTCGTCAATAATCGTTCGAAGCAGCACGGCTGTATTCGGCAGCGTCGCGACTGCTTTGTTCTGTTTGAAAATCGGCATCCCTACCGTAACGTCGCCGCTGCCCATCATCCGGGCAAGCACGAATTTTACGCCCGACAAGAGCAGCATGTACAAGGCGTAATCGGATTTTTTGCTGGCCGCGATGAGCTTGCCGGCAAGCGAAGGATCGAAGACAGCCGCGCAAGAAGACATCGTCCGCGTCCCCCCGCGGTCACTGCTCGGCTTGTCGATCGGGATAAAGGATAGCGCGGAGCGGTCTGCGAACTTGTTCGTCCAGTACGCTTTCTCAGCATCCAGCTCTCCGCTTGCCAGCATGATTTGCTGCGTGTATTTCGTGTTCAAGACTCTGACCTCCGAATGCGGCATGCCGCTTTATTTAAAAATCAAAGGTGACTTCGGCCAAATCCTGCATCTCAAGATGCGTGTTCGAAGGTTCAAGCGAAAGCTCCCGAATGCGAAGGCCGGGATTGCGCATAGCGGCTTCCACGATCCTGGCATAATGATCGAACAAACGCTCCATGGAATGTCCGCGGAACAGCTGCGTGCTGTAGTTGAGCGTGAATCGCAAGCGATCGCCGGCTTCTTCCGCTTGGAGGGAGAGATCTATGCCCGCGTACGGGAATCGGATCGGATACGGCACGACTTCCGCGCCCGCGAGTGTAAGCGTCGCATGCTCCGTGTTCTGCAGAGTAAACATCGCTCGCATCCACTCGGGATGCCAGCCGGGCTGTTCGCTTAACCGGTCAATCAATTCCGCGAACGGATAATTCTGGTTCTCGAGCGCGGCGAGCGTAAATTGCTTCACTTCCATCACATAATCGTTGAACGTTTTTTCTTTGCCGGGATAACTCCGAATCGGCAAGGTGTTGACGAACATCCCCACGATATTCGTCGTATCCGGATGCGTTCTTCCCGACACGAAGGAACCGACGACGATATCTTCCTGACCGGAATACTTGCTTAATAGAATGCTGAAGCAAGCCATTAAGACCATATATAGCGTCGTCTCGGTTTCGATAGCGAATCTGCGCAAGGAAGCCGTCAGCTCGGCCGGGAACTCCCTTTCAAGCTGTTCCCCTTCGGTCGTTCTCCGAGCCGGTCTCGGATAATCCGTCGGCAATTGCAATGGGGGCGCCGCCGCCTGGAACGCATCGAGCCAAAACCGTTCCTGATTCCGATAGGAAGCGGAGCTTCGCCATGCCAGCTCCCATTCGGCGAAATCCTTGTATTGATACGGCGCTTCCAACCCGGCTTCCGCGTTGTAGAGGGCGCCGAGCTCTTGGAATAGAATGCCGATAGACGTGCCGTCAAACACGATATGGTGAATGTCCACGACGAGCAGATGCGTCTGTTCGTCGATTCGAAATAGCCCGGCTCTCACCAGCGGAGCCGCATGCAATGGAAAAGGTTGGATAAAAGAAGCAAGCGTCCTGTCCACTTGATCCGCGTCGACTTCACCGTGCAGAAGCTCAAATGCGAAATCGTCTCTCACGCGTTGAACGGGACGGCCGTCGATCCGTTCAAACGACGTTCTCAGGCTTTCATGGCGCCTGAACACCTCTCGGAAACACCGTTCGAGTCGGTCCCGGTCGATCGGCCCCCGAATAGACATCGCCCCGGGCATATTCCAAATGGTGCTTGCCGGGTTCATTTCGTACAGCACGTACATCCGATTTTGCGCGTCGGATAGGCGATAGTAAGGCTTTGCCGGGACACGCTCGAGCGGCGGCGGCGGCTCTTCGCGGTCTAGCCCGCGAATCAGCTGCGCCAACTTCGCCGGCGTCGGGTGACGAAGGATGTCCGCTATCGATACGCTGACGCGGGCCAGACGGAAAACGTTCATTTTCAACTGTTGAAGTTGCAGGGAATTCCCGCCCAGCTCAAAGAAATGATCGTGGATGCCGACCTCTTCGACTTCCAGCAGATTCGACCATTGGCCGACCAGAAACGACTCCGTTTCGTCCCGAGGCGGCGCATAGCTTTCTTCCGCGACTCTTTCCGCAATCGGCGCTGGCAGCGATCGGCGATCCAGCTTCCCGTTGGACGTCAGGGGCATTCGTTCCAGACGCACGAAGCGGGCGGGAATCATGTATTCTGGCAAATCAACCGATAGATAGCGTTTGATATCCACGGTCGAAACCTCGTCCGAAGCGACGAGATAGGCGCATAAGAATGGCATCCCTTGCGAATCCGCGCTATCGATGACCACCGCCTCCTTAATCGACGGGTGCCGATGCAAGCGCGCCTCGATTTCGCCGAGCTCGATCCGATAGCCGCGAATTTTGACCTGATGGTCGATCCGCCCCAAATATTCGATGTTCCCGTCCGGCAATACGCGCGCGAGATCTCCGGTCCGGTACATTCGCTCACCCGGCTCGAACGGATTCGGCACGAACTTCTCCTCGGTTAATGCCTTGCGATTCAAATATCCTCTGGCCAATCCGACGCCCGAGATGCAAAGCTCGCCCGTCATGCCGACGGGCATCAACCGGTTCTCCCCCTCCACGACATACAGACGCATGTTGTCGATCGGCTTCCCGATCGGGATGAGGTCTAATTCGAGTTCAGACGAACAATCGAAATAAGAAACGTCGACCGTCGCTTCCGTCGGACCGTATAAATTGATCAATGCCGTTCCGTTCGCGCGCATCAGGCGATTGAATCGGTTGACCAGCCGCGCAGGCAGCGCTTCCCCGCTGGCAAACACGCGGCGTAGGGAACGCAAGCCTTCCGGCACCCCATTGGTCTCCACATAATCGACGAAGGCGTACAGCATCGATGGCACGAAATGCATCGTAGTTACTTGGCGGCTGGCGATCGTCCGGATAATCGTATCGACGTCTTGTTCCCCTTGGGGAACAAGCATGCACACTTTGGCTCCGACCATGGACCACCAGAACAGCTCCCAGACGGATACATCGAAACAAAACGGGGTTTTCTGGAGAATCACGTCATGCGCTCCGATCGGATACGCTTGCTGCATCCAGAGAAGCCGGTTAATGACCGAATGATGCTCGATCATCACGCCTTTGGGTTGGCCTGTAGAGCCGGACGTATAGATGACATAGGCCAGATCCGTTGCCCTGCCGGTCGGTTCGAGATCGGTTTCCTCCGCTCCCTCGTACGCCGATTCCGACCGAAGATCGATCGTCTTCACGCCACCCGTATCGACGGCCGGGTTCCCGCTAACGAGCAGGAGCTCCGCCCGGCTGTCCTCCAGCATGAATCGGATCCGCTGCGACGGATAGCGGGGATCGATCGGCAAGTAGGCGCCGCCGGCTTTCAATATGCCGAATAGGCCTACGACCATCTCAAGCGATCTGTCGGTCATGATCGCGACGATGCGGTCCGGTCCGACGCCGGCTTGTCTCAAGGTGCGGGCCAGCCGGTTCGCCCGCCGATTCAGCTCCCCGTATGTGATAGCGCCTTCCTCGTGAATAACCGCAATGCGTTCCGGCGCTCGCACCACTTGCTCTTCGAACCATCGGTGAATGGTTGTGTCGCCGGGAAACGGCATGTTGACGGAAGTTGAATGCATGGTTTGCTCCTCCAGATTTGCGATTGCTAAAATGAAATATCCAGTACATCGGCAAGCAAATCGTCCGCCTTATTCAGGCGGGATGCCAAGCGAACATCCCGGATCAAACGGTCGCCATTGTCCGCCATGATGTTCAACAGGTGCACGAAATCCGCCGAGAACCGCTCCATCGTTTCCTTCTTGAACAAGCGGCCTGCGTAGAACAAATGAAACCGAATTTCTCCCTGGTCTTCGATGACTTCCAGCTCGAGGTCGAACGGAATCGTTCTTGCTCGCGTCTCAAGCGGCGTGAATGTCAGTTCATCCAGTCGGAAAACCGGGCTCTCCATGTTCTGCATGACGAACAGCGCGTCGAACAGCGGATTTCGATCGGGTTCCCATGTCTGATCCAGCGCTTCAATCAGCTTCTCGAACGGATAATCCTGATTGGCATACGCTTCGAGGGACGATTGCTTGATTTCCTCCAGATACTGCCCGAGCGACTTCTCTTCCTGCGGGAAACTCCGGATGGCGAGCGTATTGACGAACATGCCGATGAGCGGCTCCGTCTCGGAACGTTCGCGGCCTGCGATCGGAAATCCGACGATTACCTCTTCCTGACCGCTGCATTTGGACAGTAACAAGGAATAAGCGCCGAACAGCATCATGAACAAGGTAAGTCCTTGCGACGATGCCGCTGCCTTTAATGCCGATGACAAAGCCGAGTCTGCCTTGAACGAAATCTGGCTGCCTTCCGGTTGATCGGGCTGGCTTCCTCTCGGGTAGTCCAAGGGCAGCTCCAGCACCGGAAGGCTTCCGGCAAATTGCCGATGCCAGTACGCCGCTTTTGTCTCCATCTCATTCGTTCCGGCCAGCTCGTTATGCCAGATCGCATAGTCCTTGTATTGGATCGGCAATTCGGCAAGCGAATGGCCTTGATACAGCTGGACGAACTCCTTGACGAGCAGCGTTAACGACGTTCCATCCGCAATAATGTGATGAATATCGAATAACAGGTAGTGGAGATCTTCGCTCTGTCTCTTCAGTCCGACCCGGATCAAAGGCGCTTGCTCCAAATCGAACGGCCTTACGAATCGCGCCATGAGTTCTTCCGCTCCTTCATCGGACGGTTCGAACGCCTCGATCGCAAGCTCCAGCTGCGGATGAATCTTCTGCACGATCTGTCCTTCTACGATATGGAAGGAGGTTCTTAACGTCTCATGTCGCCTTACCAATTGTTGAAAGGCTGCGACAAACCGCGCGCGGTCAAACGCGCCGTCGATTTGAATCATTCGCGGCAGCTGGTAGCTTAGATCCCGCCTGTTCGCTTGGTGAATCAAATACATTCTTCTCTGAACGGAAGAAACGGGATAGTACGCCTTCTCGGCTGTAAGGGAGATGCTGCGGCTGCCTTCGCTTCCGCTTTTGACCTCTGCTTTGTCCGCGATGAATTGAGCCAGTTGTTGAATGGTCGGCCGGCGGAAAATTTCTTGCAGCGGAACCTCGATTTGATACTTGCTCTTCAGATCGGACACGAGCATCATCGCCGAAATGGAATCGCCGCCAAGATCATAGAAGTCATCATCCAGACGGAAGGATGAAAAACCGAGAATATCATGCCAAAGCTGCGCCAGCCGCTTCTCCCAGTCCGAGTAAACGCCCGCCTCGTTTCCTTCCAATACGACTTCTTCGTGTTGATCCGCTGCCGAAGGCAAGCTGCCGCGCGCTGCGATTCGATCGATCTCTTGCTTGAGCGAAGGCGACAAGTCGATTCCGAGATCGCGGATCGTCTTCCCGTGAAAGGAGCCATTCCAGTTCAATTCGCCGACATGCGCGCGGCTCACATCCGTACGCAGTAAACGTTCGAACGCGTGCAACGCTTGGCTGGTCGGGATGGCCTTCAACAGGCCGTCTTCGCTCGCTTGACGGTCGAACGCCATGCCGGTTTCTTTCCAGACGGGCCAATTGATCGTGAGCACGGGTTGATTCTGTTTGGCCCGATAGGCGCCAAAGGCATCCAAATACGCGTTCGCGGCCGTATAATCGCTTTGACCGGCAAACCCCGCAATCGTGTTGTAGGAAGAACACAGGACGAAAAAGTCCAGCGGATCTTGTGCCGTCAATTGATGCAAATGCCATGTCCCCGCGATTTTCGGAGCTAAAACGCGCGCGAAATCTTCATCCGTCTTGTTCCACATCAAGCCGTCCCCGGCCACTCCCGCGCTGTGAATAACGCCCCGAATGGACCCGAGTCGCGCTCTCAGCGCGAGCAATAACGACCGCATGGCCTCGTAGGACGCTACATCCACGGCATGACATTCGACGTTCGCGCCCGATCGTTCGATCGATTCGATGGCGGCGATTTGACGAACGAGCTTGGACGCCGGGTCATTCGCCTGACGGATTTGCTCCCATTCGCTTCTATCCGGCATCGGCGTTCGCTGCAGGAAGACCAGATTGATCTTCTCCCGGGAGGCGAGAAACTTGCCCAATTCCAGTCCGATTCCTCCGGTTCCTCCCGTGACGAGGTATACGCCGGTTCGTTGAAGTTGGAATGGCTTCTCCGTCCGCTCGCGAATGTCGAGTTCGCGCAGCTGCTCCCGGTACCATTGACCCTGACGGAATGCCGCGGCGTGCGAATCGAGCCCGTCAAGCAAGGCCTCCGTCAACAGCTCCGGCGAGAACGTCTCGTCCGCATCGATGCAGCGGCAGCGAACGTTCGCATATTCTTCGGGAATCACCTTCGCCAATCCCAACAGACTGGCGTGCTGCGGGAACAATTCGTCTTCTTGTCCCGTTACTTCATGCGCCTGCTTCACCGCGCATACGATCTCGATCGCCTGGTTCCAAGTTTGGCTGCCGATCGCTTTGACTGCATGTAATAAGCTGTACACGCCTTTCTCCAGAGCGCGATCCAGCTCTTGTTCACTTGCAACCGATTGATCGTCAAAGGCATACAGATGCACGACATGCGTGAGATTGCGGGCGTTCAGATCGGCGATAAGCCGCTCGAAATCGTCCTGCGAGCCATTAACGGCGTATTCGTCCGGTCCGAGCTTCCGGTATTCATCGCCCCATGACGCTTGAATGGCGGGAATTCCTTTGCTTTGCAATTCCTGGCGGAATCGCTGCGTCCACTTGTTATCGTTCGCAAGCAGAAGCACTTCGCCGACGTTCGCGGCTGCTCGCAGAGTTGTATCGAATGACACCCACTGCAATTGATGAAATAGAGGGTCTTCATCGCGTACAGGGGCAGCCGCCCTTACCTTCTTCAACGTATAGTCCTCGATTTCGGCGATTACCTGGCCGGATTCGTCTGCGAAGGTGATGTCGAATGCGACCAATTCCGTCTGTTCGGTGATCGGCTCCTTCAATCGAACATGGCTGTACAATCGTTTGCGCAAGCGGGTATACAGCTTTATGCTTCGATAGGAGAATGGAAGAAAGACGGGAGGCGCAGGTAGCATCGACTCCGGTAAATTTCTACGAACCAGGGGCACCGTTGTCAGCGCATTATCCATTAAAGCGGGGTGAAGCGTATAATCTTTAATCTCCCCCTCAAATGCTTCAGGTGTTTGCAGATAAGACAATAACTCGGTTTCGCCTACGTACATTTCAGCCAGATTGCGCCATCTGGGACCGAACTCGAAGATTGTTTCTCTTTGATAGGCATCGATGTCGGGAATCAAATAGTCGCTGCTAGCCCGATTTCGAATCGCTTCGATATCCACGCGCGGGATTGTTGCTTCTCGGGATCGAAGCTCGATGGTGCCCGTGGCGTGCTCTACCCAGTGTTCGCAGCCATTCTCGTCTTCCGTTGCGCTCGCGATGGTGAACCCGATTCGCGGCTGCGTGCCGGTATCCAGCACAAGATGGACTTCCCTTGCTTCGTCATCTCGCAGCCGGAGAGGCTGTATAAATTGCACGTCGCGGAATTCGGCGATGGCGCCGTCCAAGCGCGGGCCTACCGCTTGAAGCACCATTTCCAAATAGCCGGTACCGACCAGCAGACCTTCATTCATCATGCGATGTTCGTTTAACACCCAGTGACGATCCGAAGCAAACGAGGTCGCATAAATTTCCGTGCTCATGGACTTGACCAAGCAACGGTCTATTAACGGAGCTTGCGGCATTGTCCCTTGCGATCGGGACAGGGCGATCGATTCTTTCTTCTCCAACCAGCAGCGGTTTTTGGCGAAAGGATACGTAGGCAGGCTGACTTTCCTAGGCCGTGCTCCTTGGTAGAACGTTTCCCAATCGATGTCTTCCCCTTGGACGTACAATTCGCTCAACCGTTCGGCGGCCGACTGCCGGGATTCCTCGCCGAGTGTCAGCTGCCTCGTCAGGTCGTGTGCGCTGTCGCCGTTCGGTTTGTTCGCGCCAGCGCGCTGGTAACCATAGAACACGCCCGGTAGCTTCAAGTCGTTTAGACTTTCGTGATGGAGCTGCGAAAGTTTATTCCTCAAATCGTTCATGCTAGCCGCCACGACGGCTAATCGGTGGCTGTAATGTCCCCTCCCCGTATTGGACACATAGCAAATGTCGCGGATATTCGCCTCCTTGTGGTTTAGCAGCCGCTCTTGATAACGCTCGATCCATTCCCGCATCGCGGATTCGCTTCTTGCCGATATCGTCAATACATAGGGCGAAGCCGAATCAGCTTCCGCATGGACGGCCGGCGCGGGCGCTTCCTCAAGCACGACGTGGCAGTTCGTCCCGCTGATGCCGAACGAACTGACGCCGCATCGCCGCGGAGTCTGACCTCTCTCCCACTCCAGGTGCCGATCGACGACATAGACGGGCGAGTTCTCAAATCGAATATTGCGGTTCGGAACTTGATAGTGCATGGTGGCCGGAATTTCTTTGTGATGGACCGCGAGGATCGCTTTGATCAGACCCGCGATGCCGGCCGCGTGATCCAGATGTCCGACATTGCTTTTCACCGATCCAACGCCGCAAAACCCCTTGCGATCCGTGTAGCGGCGGAACGCTTTCGTAATGCCGTCGATTTCGATCGGATCGCCCAGTTTGGTGCCGGTCCCGTGCGCTTCGATGTAGGAGATCGATTCCGGGTCGATTCCGGCATTTTCCCACGCGCGAACGAGCACGTCTTCTTGCGCAAGCGCATTGGGGGCCGTTATTCCGTTGGAGGCTCCATCATGGTTAACCGCCGATCCTTTGATAACCGCATAAATACGATCGTTGTCACGCAAGGCCGCTCGCAGCGGCTTCAGCAGAATGGCGGCGACGCCTTCGCCGCTGCCCGTCCCGTCCGAGCGATCGTCGAACGTTTTCGTTCGGCCGTCCGAGGACTCGATTCCGATCTCCGTCTGTCTCGCCGGAATCAAATGGATTTGCGAACCGCCCGCGATCGCGGTCTCGCATTCCCCGTTGCGCAGCGCTTGACAAGCCATATGAACCGCAACCAACGAAGAGGAGCACGTCGTGTCGATCAGCATGTTGGGACCTTTGAAATCCATCCCGTAGGCGAGCCTGCTCGCGATGATCGGTTTGGAGTTTCCGGCGACGGCCATCGGCAGCGCATTCGGTTCCACGCTGGCAATCAGTCTGTGGTAGACCGCTTCCGAACCATAGCCGACGTAGACGCCGGTCCTCGACCCCGCGAGTTGATGGCCGCCATAGCCTGCGTCTTCGATAGCCGTCACCGCCGTTTGCAAGAACAAACGTTGGTTCGGATCCATCAAGGAAGCTTCTTTAGGCGAGAGATGAAAAAAACCGTAGTCGAAGGTATCGATTTCATCCAAATAAGCGATCTGCGCGAACGAATCGGTTTCCAACCGAATCCCCAGATGCTGCATGAGATCCCGGGCATCTTGTTCCCTTGAATCGGGGATGTCCCTTACGCAATCGACTTGCTGCTTCAAATTGTCCCAAAACGTTTCGACGCGATCAGCTAGCGGGAAACGAAGGCCGATCCCGATGACCGCGATCGATTCATGGGACGCTTTCTCCGAACGAAGCGTCGTGAGCTCCTTCAATTGGACTTGATCGAATTTTAACAAGCGGAAGCCCCCCTTTATCACCTTACGACTGGATTAACATGGTCAGTAGCTTGTCGTACGCGTTCAACACCTGATTGACGTTCTCGAGCTTAAGCCGATCTGTCCGATACACGAAGCCAAGACGAATTTCGTCCCTCTCCTGTCTGACTTGCAGCATGAAATCAATGGGCGTGCGGTCAAGAATCGCTTCCGACCGATTGTCAGCATCGTGGAATCCGACAACGATCCTCTCAGGCTTCCCTTTGGTCAAGTCTTTCGGGACCGAGAGACGCTTGCATTCCTTCTGTGCGCTTTGCAGCTCGCGCACCTTATCGAATAGCGCTTCGAAATCCGTCAACCCTGCAAGCTCAACCTTCAATAACCGGGCTTCCGCAACCGAACGTCCGCAAACATAAACGGGAACGATGCTTTGACCGGATATTTCATGCAGTAAATAGACCCACACGGATAGCAAAATATCGGGCAATGGAATCGCTTCGCGTGAGGCAACCTGCTCCAGCTTCTCTTTGTGCATGCCCGTGATCGGCAACGGCACGACGTCCGTATCCGACAAGGAATAGAAGACCGAATAATAGTCTTGGGGGAACGGCAAGCCTTCTATTCTCGCTGCGGATTCCGTTTGTCTCCAATAGGCCGCCATCTTGGCAATCGTCGGATACGAGAACAAATCCGGGATCTCCCACTTTCCGGGAAACTTCTTCTCGAGCAGACCATGCATCTGGATCAGCAGCAACGAATTTCCTCCCGCATCGAAGAAATGATCGTGAACGCCGAACGGCCGAGGGCCCAGCACGCGGCGCCATATTTCAACCAGCTCGGCTTCTTCTGCACGGTCTGCAAACGGGATTGGCGGGGAAGCGGCTTCTTCCGCAGGTTCCCCTAATGCGCGGCGATCGATTTTGCCATTCGGCGTCAGCGGAAATTGGTCCAGAGACACAAAGGTATCCGGAATCATAAAGTGGGGAAGTTCTCGGGACATGGTTCGAATGCAATGTTCCTTGCGGATTTCCCGATCGGCAACGTAATACGCGCACAAGTAACGATGTCCGTCCGCGCGCTCTCCTACCGTGACGACGGATTGAATGATCCCCTCTACTCGCGCCAAACTGCTCTCGATTTCGGCCAATTCTACGCGATAGCCCCTGATTTTGACCTGGTTATCGATTCGCCCGATATATTCCAAATTGCCGTCAGGCAGCCACCTCGCCTGATCGCCCGTCTTATATACGCGCGGAGAAGGCAAATGCGGCGTCGGCACGAAACGTTCCGCCGTTAGCTGCGGAGCATGGTAATACCCTTGTGCGAGCACCATTCCGCCGATGCACAATTCTCCCGGCCATCCAGCCGGAAGAAGATGGCCATCTTTGCCTAACACGTACAATTCCGCATTATCGATCGGTTTGCCAATCGGAATCGCCTGATCGGAGAGCAAGTGCCGACGGTCGCATCGATAATAGGAAACGACATCCGTGCATTCGGTCGGTCCGTAGGAATTGATGATCTCCACGTCCGCGGTTCCCGAAGCGATCCAAGGCCGAATTCTCCGGTTATGGATCGGCTCTCCGCCCAGAAATACGCGCTTCAAGCTGGACAATCTGACGAAGTTCGTCTCCTGATTAAAGTCCATCAAGGGATAGAAAGCGCTTGGGGCGCAATTAATGATCGTGATCCGCGAATCCTGAATTAGATTGGACATCCGATTGTAATCGAATATGCCGGGCCAATAGAGGCAGAGCTGTCCCCCGCTCACCAAAGCGCCGAACAAATTTTTTTGCGCCAGATCGAATCCGGTAGGCGCGATGAGAAGCACGCGGTCGTTGGCGTTCAGATCGAATTCGCGCGTAAACCAGCGAATGAGATTGACGAAAGCATGCGCGCGAATCATGACGCCTTTCGGATTCCCCGTCGAACCCGACGTATACAGCACATAGAACAGTTGATCCGGATCATAAGCGACGCCTAAGTTGTGATCCGGCATTTGTGCGTCTACCGAGATTTCATCGTACGCGACGACTTCCGCTCCGCCGGTGAAGGGGGTCCGAGTCTCGGAGGGCTTGCCCGCCAAGAGCAATTCCACTTTCGAATGCTGAATCATATATTCGATTCTTTCGTCCGGATAATCCGGATCAATCGGCAAATAGGCGCCTCCTGCTTTGAGAATGGCCAGGATGCCGACCATGAATTCGAGGCCGCGTTCAGCCATGATCCCGACAACTTGATTTTTCCGTACCCCTTGTTGACGCAGATAATGAGCCAGCCGATTCGCTCTTCGATTCAATTCGGAATACGTTAGCGCCCTTCCGTCATAGACGACGGCCAGCGCTTCCGGCGAAGCCGCCGCCTGCGCTTCGAACATATCCACAATGGATATCGCTTCGGAGAATGGCCGCGGATTCCGCCCCCATTCCAGCAACCGCTGTTGTTCGATTTCGTCCAGCATGCCGATTTGATGCACTGGCATTTGCGGGTTGTCGATCAAGATGCCGACGATCCGTTCAAAGTGCTTGGCCATGCCCTGGACCGTTTCTTGGGCTAGCGCGCCGGAACGATAACGAAACTCGAACGTGAGACGATCCGCATCGATCACCGTAATGGTCAAATCATAATGCGTCTGTTCCGCCATGGCCGCTTTCTCGATATACGCCCATTCATTCTCCGCTTGCAAGGAACGCTCGATCGGATAATTTTCCAGGACCAGGATGGAATCGAACATATCCCCCGTTCCCTCGAAGCCGCAGTACGCTTTCAGATCGACTAAAGAAGTGCGGTCGTAGGGCATCCGGTTCTGGATATCCGTTGCAACCTC
This sequence comes from Paenibacillus methanolicus, assembly GCF_008124765.1. Taxonomy (GTDB): domain Bacteria; phylum Bacillota; class Bacilli; order Paenibacillales; family Paenibacillaceae; genus Paenibacillus_Z; species Paenibacillus_Z methanolicus. The sequence goes on from NZ_VNHS01000003.1 coordinate 563,125, forward strand.
CTGCAGCAAGTCATCGACGGATTGGCCTGAATGAGCACGAATCCGCAGCGGAAGCGTATTGATGAACATGCCGACCATCTGTTCCATGCCCCGAATGGGAGCCGATCGCCCGGACACCGTCGTCCCGAACACGACATCGTCGGTGCCGCAATACCTTTGCAGACATACTCCCCACGCCGCGTAGAGAAGGGTGGCCAGCGTCAACCGGTGACGAGTCAAGAACGCGTGAATTCGGGGCTGAAGCTCCGTCTGCAGAACGCAGCATTGAAAAACGGCATCCGATTTCTCCTTCTCGCTCTTGGGGCCGGACAGCACGTTCATCTTTTCGAAGCCTTGCAGGTAAGCTTCCCAATACGTCCGCTCCGCTTGCTTGTCTCGTTGCTGCACGAGTTTGACGAATTGTTTGAATGGAATTTTGGGTACAAGATCAGGCTGGTGCCCCGAACGAAGCGACCGATAGGTATCCAGCCATTCCTTCAACACGATCCCCAAACTCCAACCGTCCATAACCATATGATGGTAGCTGAGCATGACTTCAAACTGCCGAGCCGACAATTTACATAGCGTGACCCGCACAGGATGCGATGCGATATCGATGCGTTCTGCGCGATCCGCTTGTTTCAGCTCGATCAAAGCTTGGGTTCGAGCTTCCGGTTCCAACGTGCTGAAATCGTGATCCTTCCATTGCAAATCCGCTTTTTTCAGTATAATTTGAACCGGGTGTTCGAGCTTCTGCCACCGGAATACCGCACGCAGCATCTCGTTGGTCTCGATCACGCAAGCCAGCGCCTGCCGCAGCAAGCGCCCGTCGATCTCTCCGGCCAGCGTGAAGCACAATTGTTCTTGATACAGCTCGTGCTCCGCTGCGTTCAGCGTATGAAATAGCATCCCTAGCTGCACGGGGGTAAGGGAGAGCACATCTTCTACGTTATTGCGACTGATCGTTTGCGGTTCAATCAAATCGTGACCTCCTAATCGCTCGTTAAGATATCGCGGGCACGGCAAGCGAAAAGCTGACATTCGCTTTGCCCCAATCCATTTTGATCACGTGGTCTGCGAGATGGAAATAAGCGTCGTCGTGCGTGATCGCAATGACACATTTACCTTTTCGTTTCAGCTCAGGCAATAATTGGTGATAGAAATAAAAGCGATACTCCGGATCCTGCTCGGCCGCCCATTCGTCGAACAGCATGATCGGCCGGTCTTCCATTAAACTCACCAGCAGCGCCAACCGCTTCTTCTGTCCGGTTGAAAGCCGCAGCGTCGAAAACCGCCCGTTCTCAATGCGGACCTTCTCCTTCAGCTGAAGCAAGGACAGATAGGCGTCGATCTCGTCTTCCTTGCCGTTCGTTTCGATCCCGTACAATTTCTCGAACAGATGCACATCATTGAAGATCACGGAGAAGTATTGGCCCAGCTCCTCGTAAGTTTGGGGTTCCCCGTTCAATCGGATGGTTCCTTCCTCCGCCGCGTATAAACCGGTCATGAGTTTGGCCAGCGTCGATTTCCCGCTTCCGTTGCCTCCGGTAATGAAGGTGATCTCGCCCGAGCGAAACGCCACGTCGATCGGACCTAGCCGGAATGCATGATCCGATTGTCTGAACGTGTGCGTGACGCCGTCAATCTCCAAGACGAACGCTTGATCAGGCTTCAAGTCGGCCTCGCGAAGCTTCTCTTGGCTTTCCAGCAGCGTCAGCTCCGCCAGCAGATCGCGAATTCGATTCCAGCTGATGCGGATTTGCAATACCTCGGGGATCGAGCTGACGATAATCGAAATCGGGCCCGTCATATACAAGAACACAAACACGAAACTGCTGTAATTTTGATAGTTATCGTTCGATGTGAGCAGCGGGAATACGAACGTCACCGCGCCCATGACAAATACGAAGAGCAGTTCGCCGATAATGAAAACGTTGGCGAATTTTTGTTCCGCGTCGACCCGTTTGTCCCGGTATGTACGGCAGGTTTCGTCCATATCTTGCGTGAAATCGCGGGCTTTGCGTTTGTTCAGGTACAGCTCTTTCGAGCCGAACATCAAATCCTGCACGAATTGAAAGAACGCGTTCTGAATATCCCTTGCCTGTTCCCATAAACGGCTCGACACCGTGCTCATCCAGGCATATAATCCGACCGCAACCGCAAGGACTCCGAAAGTAAGCAGCAGCCCCGGCAAGTTCACGAATCCGAGATAGAGGAAACAAGCGATGACCGTGACCATGCCCGTCAATACCGTGACCAAGGTGTTGGCAATCCGGCTGATCGTCTCGGTATCGTTATTCAAGCTGGCCAAAATTTTCCCGTCTTCGATCGATTCGCGCTTGAAATGCGGGCTGTTCAACACCTTTTGAACGGTATCCATCCGGCGTTCGTAAATGATCCGGTTCGTCATGACGATCAACCGAGAGCGGATCACCTTTTGTCCGTAAGCGTATAGAATCAACCCGAGAACGAAGAAGATCACCAGTTCATTGCCGTTCTTGAAGAAATAATTGTTTCCGTTCAACCGATTCAGCGCTTCCATGATCATGAAAATAATCATCGCGTTGCCGAATCCGCTCATGCAGCTCAACGTAAGCAAGGCAAAGTAAGGCCGGTCGTTGTTCTTCGGATACAGGTGCGTCAACCAGTAATAAATTAAGAATACTGCACCCGCCGAGAAGACCAATATCGCCGAAGGATATAAGCTTCCGGGGCCGTAAATCTTGAGCGTGTTCCACGTGTATCCCTGGTAAAACACGTTATTGATCCGGGATATACATAGGGCGAACAATCCGAAGAACAATAGAGATAAAACGAAGCCCAAACCTTCCTTTAGCCCAATCGCGATCCGTTGTCGTCTTCTCTTGAAGATGTCAAAGACGGCGATGAAGATTAGAACCAGCGATAAGATGGATAGAGGGAGCGATATTCCCGCCGCAAGCGTGGCGACGTTATCGATATACATATAGGGCTCAGGGCTTTTCACCGGACTTTTGTCGAGCAAAATGTCCATAATGCCCGCTCCGATCGGCACCACGGCTTCCGAGCCCAGGTTCGTCATGAGCGCAACGCCCCACTTCTCGCCTGGACGAAGGGCAAAGTAGGAAGAATAGGCCGGATTCAGGCCTTGACCCGCAATGTAGCCTTGACCGCTCTGAAACACTTCCCAGCCCATGGCGTAAGAAGCGAGATCGTAAGAAGGCGCTACGGTCCGGTCGGCCGCATGGGTTTCGTTCATTCTACGCGCGAATGATTCCGGCACCGGCAGCGCGCCCAACTGCATCTTCAACCATTTCGCGGCATCGTTGCCGTTCATCATCATATAGGCCGAAGGTTTATTGCCTGCATGATAAGGACCGTCGTACAGAACGTTCCGTTTGAACATCAACTTGTAGCCTTGCGCCATTTGCCCCGTATCCATCGCTTTGTCGCGATCGATATAGGTGTTTGTTAACGTTAGTGGCGACAATACCTCATCTTCGATGTATTGATCGAATGATTGGCCGCTAATTTTCTCGATGATCAGACCAAGAATGTCATAGTTTAAGGTGCAATAACGGTACACGCTGCCCGGCTCGAATTTCAGCTCCTTGTCGCTTACGATGCGAACCGTCTCCTCGAGCGTGGATTGCTCGGGAATTTCGCCCAGATACCAGTCCAGCTCGATCCCGCTTGTGTGATGAAGCAGCTGCCGCAGCGTCACTTTGACCTCTTTGCCTTTGTACACGGTTTGAAACCACGGCAGGTAGCTCTGCACCGGATCGTCCAGGCTAAGTTTTCCTTCATCCCTCAGCGCCAGAACCGCCAGCGCCGTAAATCCTTTGGTATTCGAGCCGATCTCGAATAAAGTATCGGACGTTACCGGAACTCTATTTTTGACGTCCGCATAACCGAATCCATAGGCATATGCCGTCGTATCTCCATTGACGATCGTCAACGACATACCTGGAATTTTCATCGCATCCATGCGCTCTTTGACGAACGATTCGATCTTCTCGGCCGGGAAGTTAGCGATCGGATCGGCGGCAACCGTGTTCGCCGTGCAAGGGAATCCGAGCAAAGCGACGGCGATGATCAAGCCGGCCAACAATCCGAATCTTCTTCTCGCATGCTTCATCTAAGCTCCACCTGACTCTATGAATTCTTTACTCAAACAACGCTTCAATCTCCGCCTGGGATAGCTCCGCCGCGTCAAAATCGGATGTCGTATATTCAATTCGTTCCGCCTCGGCGCAAAATTGCAAGATCGCTTGAATATGCCCCATCATACGCCTGGAAACGCGATCGATCGTATCGAATCGGTAGTCGGATTCATCGAATGCGACCCACACCGTAAGCCTGCCGCCCACGACCAGGGCATTGATCTCCAACAGGCTCGTCATCGCATTGCAGGCATCTTGTTCCTCTCCGTGGTCATCGAATCTCATGCGCGCCGCTTCATTTTTGAATCGATTGTCCATTTCGCCCAAGTAGTTGAATCGGATTCTCTTCAGGTTCTCCTTCGCCGGCAGGCGCCGCTTCACATACTTTAAGACCCCATACCCGATTCCTTTGTTTGGTATCGCGCGCAGTTGTTCTTTGATTCCTTTCACATGGTCGACGAGGCGTTCCCCGTCCAAGCGCAATCGAACGGGATACATCGACGTAAACCAGCCTACCGTCCGGGACACATCCAAATTGTCCCGCAATTCCTCGCGACCATGGCCTTCGAGCTCTGCGACCATTTCCTTGCTACGCGTCTCCTCGTTCACAGCTAATGCGAGCGCGGTAAGCAGCAATTCGTCCGTTCTCGTGTTGCAAACGAGGTTCGCCTTCGTGAGCAGAAACTCCGTTTCGTTCTCGTCCAAGGAAAGCGTCAACGTGCGTTTATTTACGCCCTTCTGGTCCGGCTGCCCATCCGGAGGCAAAACAAAAGCGTCGTGATCCAGTTCGCTCCAGTAGGCAAGTTCCTGCACAAAGATGTCTCCGCCCTCGTGGAGCGCTTTCGCCCAGTCTTGGAAAGAACTTGTTCTTCTCGGCATCTTCGGCTCCTTGGCCTGAAGGACAGCTTGCAGAAACATCAGCCAGTCGTCCAGCACGATTCGCCAAGATACGGCGTCGATCACAAGATGATGGGCTGTAAATAAAACGACGGGCGATTGACCCACGGCGCTAAAATACGCAGCCCGGAACAATAAATCGTCTTCGATGTTCATCCCGGATTTGAGTTCGATGCTCTTTTCTTTCAATTGCGAAAGGTCGAAGCGTTCCAGCCGAAATGGAGCCGACACATGTTTCTCGTTGTAATAAAGCCGGCCTGTGCCCGTATTCAAATTCATGCGCAGACTGTCATGATGCGCGATCACGTATTGCGTGGCGCGTTCAACGGCTTCCGCGCTCGCATGGACGTCGACTTCCAACAGTACGGACTGGTTCCAATAGTTCCGGTTGGCCCACTTTTGTTCCAAGAACCATGCCGTGATCGGCGTGGACGCTACTTCACCTTGTAGGGGTGCTCGTTCTTGATTTGCCGATTGGTGATTCAATTGCACGATTGCGGCCAATTGCTTCATGACCGGAAAAGACAAAATATCTTTTACGTTTGCTTGGATCCCGATATCGAACAATTTCGCAGAAATTTGAATGGCTTTGATCGAGTCGCCGCCCATCTGGTAAAAGTTGTGATGATGGCCGACTCCCTCGATGTTCAGCACTTTGGCTACTGTCTGGTAGACGAGCGTCTCCCATTTGCTTGCGCTCGAGTTTGACTCCGATTCCTCATGGCGACTATCAAGCGGGATGTCGGATAATTTTACGAAGTCCACTTTTCCATTCGGCGTCAACGGGATTTCTTCGACGGGCACGAACTGCGCGGGTATCATATGAACCGGTACTTTGCCAAGCAAGTATGTGCGAATCTCGAAATCCTCGATCGCGCTGCGAGCGATATAGTAAGCTCGTAACATAGAACTTCCATTGGTGTCCGGAACAGCGGCGACCACGGCCTCCTGGATGTCCTCATGTCCAAGCAAGGCGCTCTCGATTTCGCCAAGCTCGATACGATAGCCTTTTATTTTGACTTGATTGTCCCTCCGCCCCGTATATTCCATCTTGCCGTCCGGCCGGTATCGCGCCAAGTCGCCTGTTTTATACATTCTTTTGTTCGGCATGAATGGATTGGAGAGAAAGCGTTGTTGAGTCAACTCCGCTTGATTGACATAGCCTCTGGCGACGCCATCGCCCGAAATATAGAGCTCTCCGATCTGTCCTTCCGGCAGCAGATTCAATTGCTCATCCAGAATATACAGCTGCACGTTATCTGCCGGTCTCCCGATCGGTACCGATACGCCAACGTCATGACGAATATCGAAGCGATGGATCATGCAGCCGACAACCGTTTCCGTAGGTCCATACTCGTTATAAATGTCGATCTCCCCGCCAAAGCATTCGTGGATGCGGCTCGCAAGACTTGTCTTGAGATCTTCCCCGCCGACAATGAAGCATTGGATCGAGCTTCCTCTCAGATCCATGTCTTTCAACAACGACAGATGAGAAGGCGTCAGCTTCAAAATATTCGTGCGATTTTCGCTCACGATGCGATGGAGAACGAACTCGTTGCGATCATCTCGATAAATCACGATTGGATTGCCGTTGATCAGCGGCGTAAACAAAGACGTAACCGTTAGATCGAACGATAGCGATGAGTATAGTGCGAACGTTTGCGTGTTCGAGCGAACATATTGCTTTTTGGCCCACCATATATAATTCATCAATCCTTGATGCTCGATCATGACCCCTTTGGGTTTGCCCGTCGATCCTGAAGTATAAATGATATAGGCCAAATCCGCAGGATCATGGTCTATATCCAAATTCGCGTCATCCAGCTCCTCTACTCGCTCGCCATACAAATTCAGAACCAAACCGTTGAATTCGGTATCGACTAGTGCGGTTCCGTTCGTTAATAAGAGGCTTGCCCCCGAATCCTCCAATAGATATCGAATCCGATCCGCCGGATAGTCGGGATCAATCGGGACGTAAGCCCCGCCCGTCTTATGAACGGCTAGAATGGCCGCGACAACCTCGACGGAATGCTTGGCCATGATGGCAATGATCGACCCGCGAACCGCCCCTTTTTTTTGCAGCTGCCTTGCCAGTTGATTGGCTTTGCGATTTAAGTCCGAATACGTGAGCCTTTCATGTTCATCATGGATCGCGATCCGATCCGGTGATTGGAATACCTGTTCCTCGAATAACTGATGGATGAGATTGCCTGCCGGATAATCCGCGGCGGTATCATTCCAATAGTGAATAAGTCTTTCTCTTTCTTCGTCCGTAACCATGCTCGCGTCTCCAACGCGCCGGAGCGGATTTTCTACAAGCAATCGAGCCAAATCGTGAAGTCGTTCCCAGATGCGTTCGATTTCCGCTTCCGCGTATACGCCCGTCTTATAGTCAAGATGAATCATCAATCCTTCGTCGACGGACCATTCCTTCACTACGAGCTGCAGCGCATACAGCTGATGGCCGCTATAAAGCTCGGTCGTGACAACCGGGCATCCGTCGATTTCCGTAACGAGTCGCGTGTTGTAGTAATTCACGCAAATATCGACAAGGTCGTCATTCCCCTCTTTTCTTCGATCCAGATCGCGAACGAGTTGATCATACGGATATTTTTGATGAAAATAACATTCTTTTAAATTGCCGTTGACTTCAAGCAATAACCGCTCGAATGAAAGGTCATCGTTCAGCTTGAACCGAAAAGGCATCGTAGAAGTAAACATGCCGAACGTTTGTTTTTCCTTTCGTCCTGATCGATTCAGCACCGGCGTCCCGATGACGATATCCTGCTTCTGCTCCGCTCGGGAGAGATAGATGAGCATGATGGAGACGAAGAATGTATTCAATGAACATCCGATATCGTCCACTAGTGTCTTAATCGCCTTGCTTGTTTGGGCGTTCAGGTTGAACGTTCTCCTCTTGCCCGAAGTACCTGCTGAATCGCCAGTCCTATAACTGCTCGGCAAGTCATGAAATTTCTCATGCCAGAATGATTTGTTTTTTTGAAATCTGGTTGAGCTCAAATAGTTGCTTTCGCTATCCATGTAATCCAGGTAGGTCGTCTGAGGCGGCGCAGTAAGAATCTGCCCCCGCGATAGGAAGGCGACCTGTTCCCATATCCGATTGACCATCATGCCGAGCGACCAACCGTCTGCGATCAGATGGTGGAACGTGAAAAAAAAGCCGGTCTGAAGCTCGTCTAGCCGCACGAAAGTAAAATCAAACAAAGGACGATTGCACAAGTCGAAGGCGAATGAAGAAGAACGGTCCGCGTACCAGTCCTCGAATGCCTGCTGAGGGCTATGAGACTGGCTGAAGTCAACCTGCTTGATCGTGAACGGCTCGAATTCGTGAATATATTGCCAAACCTCTTGATCCCTTTCCACGAAACGGAAACGCGCCGCGTCGTGACAAGCGATAAAATGGTGAATGGACGCCTCCAGCGTCTTCCAATCCAGCTCGGCTTTCACCAACGAAATGCCCGAAATATGATGCATCGTCGTTCCCGGATAAATCTTTTCGACGAGCCATATTCGTTGTTGCGGATGGGTCAATGGATATAATGTTACGGAATGTTGCTCTGCTACACGATTCATCTCGGCATCCTCTCTTCACGCATTGCCTTTGTTTCCTAATCGTACCGGCACACAACACATGACCCGGCCTTAGATTGTGCGAATCATAGGCCGGGTCATGTGTTGTGTGTGTATTCAATTTTGGTTTTCGATAAATTTCGTCCAAAATTTAGCTAGATATGCATCTATGATACCATCACGCCGGAGAGGAACTGGGTGGATAATATTATCCAAACGAGTGTAATAGATTGATGCATTAGGTTGACATTTGGATCGATAAGCTCTTTTCTACTCTTGTTCGTTTAGGGGCTTTTCCAGGTAGGGTATGGTTACACTAGGCCAGGTCCACAACCTATGGTATACTAAGAACAAATGTTCCTATATGTCCAAGAGGGGGCTAACTGACATGGTACAGCAACCTGTTTATGCGGAGCAAAAAAAACGGAGAACACGTAACAACGCACACCCTTTGATCCGTCAAAAAACAGCTTTAACCAATGAGAAGGTACGCGAGATTGCGGAATCCATCCGATATTCGTACATGGATCGAAAACGTATTTTGATTACGGTATTTGGCTCTTATGAGGAACGAACATACAACGGAATCGTCGAAAACCTTGACCAAAATCATAATCGCCTTAACCTAGGGGGCCAATGGATATTCTTCCACGATATTATCGATGTGTCTTGTATCGACCCCTGATGCAGGATGTTAATTCTCGTCAATGACTATAAAGAAAAACAAAAAAACCCTTGATTCTCAAGGGTTTTAACGTTCTAAGTTATCCATCTAATTTCCATGCTCCTCCGCTCCAACATGCTCTTTGCTGTTAAACTCACTCAGCAATGCACGCGCCTCGCTTGATGATTTGGCGTTCATCAAGCTGTTTCTGAGTTCACTTGCCCCTCGAAACCCACGGACATAGATTTTGAAGAAGCGGGCAAGCGCGCTAAACGAACGTGGTACCTCTGCTGAATATTGATCATGGAGATCCAGATGGAGCCGCAGCAGATCAAGCAATTCCGCACTGCCGTGATCCTTCGGCTCTTTCTCAAAAGCATATGGATTTTGAAAAATCCCGCGCCCGATCATAATACCGTCGACACCGTATTGCTCAGCAAGCTGCAAGCCGGTCTGACGGTCAGGGATATCCCCGTTAATGGTCAGAAGCGTATCTGGCGCCACCTCATCACGAAGCTTCTTAATCTCCGGAATCAGTTCCCAATGCGCTTTTACTTTGCTCATTTCCTCTCTTGTCCGCAGATGAATAGACAGATTCACAATGTCTTGTTTCAAAATATGGGTTAACCAGTCCCGCCATTCGTCTACGTCGCTAAAACCGAGCCTTGTCTTTACGCTGACAGGCAGTCCCCCTGCTTTGGCGGCCTGGATGATATCCGCTGCGATTTCAGGACGGCAGATCAGGCCGCTGCCCTTCCCATTCTCTGCTACATTCGCCACAGGACAACCCATATTAATATCGATCCCTTTAAATCCTTCTTTCGCCATACCGATGCTCATTTCACGGAAAAATTCCGGCTTATCCCCCCAGATATGTGCTACAATGGGCTGTTCATCTGGGGTAAAAGTCAAGCGCCCACGCACGCTTTTGTTCCCCTCCGGGTGACAATAACTCTCTGTATTCGCAAACTCCGTAAAAAACACATCCGGTCTGCCAGCCTCGCTTACGACATGACGAAAAACAACATCCGTCACATCTTCCATGGGTGCCAGCACAAAAAATGGTCGTGGTAAATCACGCCAAAAGTTTTCTTTCATCATCAAAAACCCCTCAATACTACCAGAACAGTCGTTGCTCCGAAAATGGTATATTCTTCTATGTCAGTGGAACTACGCTCAAGCATCCGTATAGGCTTACCGCAGACATACCTTTGATTATATCATAAGCCCGAGGTTTGATCCTGTTAGCCTTCACCAATATCTCTAACGTAAAACCACGTCCCAATGGACGCGGTTGTTAGCATCTTCATCCTTTAATGGCGCCGGCAATCATGCTGTTCTGTACTTGTTTGCTGAGCAGCAAATAAATGACAATGGTCGGTATAGTCGTAATCAGGAGTCCCGCGCCGATAATCCCCCATTGCGTGATATAGGTGCCGACCATGGACATCATCCCGACCGTCAACGTCTGCATGGACGCGTCGTTAATGAACGTCACCGCGAACATTAATTCGTTCCAAGAGGACAGGAATGTAAAGATCGATACCGTCGCCACCGCAGGACGAACAAGCGGGAATACGATGAACAGGAAAGTCCGGTAGATTCCGCATCCATCGATGACCGCGGATTCCTCCATCTCGCGGGGAATGCCTTTGAAAAAGCTGGCGAGGATGAACACGGCCATCGGGATCGCGAAAGCGACGTAAGGAATGATCAGCGCCCAATAGGTATTCAACAATTTCAAGTTCTTGAGGACCATGAACAGCGGCAGCAAAGCCGCGTGAATCGGCACCATCATGCCGAGAAGAATGAGCATCATCGTCGCATGGTTCCACTTCCAATTCATCCGCGTGATGGCATAGCCCGTCATCGAGGATAGCGCCACGACAAGTAGAATGGTGACCGCGGTGACCAGCACGCTATTGAAGAAATAGGTGAGGACCTGACCTTCCGTAAATGCCTTCACATAATTGCTCCAAAGGAACTTTTTGGGGAGTCCGAGCACATCGCCGCTAAAAATCTCCCCATTATCTTTCAAAGAGAAAAACGCCAGCCAAACGAGCGGATAAATCTGCGTGACCGCGATCACGATCAAAAACGCTTGCATGATGATGTTGCCGGCGAGCCTTGGCCTTCTTTGCGAAGCCGCTTCTGCAACGCTCACTTTGGTCACCCCCCTATTCGGTTTTGAAAAATTTATTGATCAGGCCCGTAAACACGAGGCATTCCGCAATGATAAAGACGGATATCGCGCTTCCGTATCCGTATCGGTACGTATCGAAAATGGTCGTGTACATGAGCGTGCTCGGCACCTCGGTGGAGAAAAACGGCCCCCCGCCCGTCAATACGTAGACCAGATCGAACACTTTGAACGCGCCGATGACCGAGAAGACAAGACAGACTTTGAGAATCGGCCTCATGAGCGGAATCGTGATGCATAACGCCGTACGCACGCGGGAAGCCCCGTCAATCTTGGCCGCTTCGAATATATCCTGCGAAATCGACTTCGCTCCGGCGTACATCAGCAGCATATGATAACCGATATATTGCCACAGGGTCGGAATAAAAGAGAAGACAAGCGCCGTCTTCTTCTGCCCCAGCCAGTCTTGCGCCCAACCGGACAGTCCGATTTCCTTCAGCAGGGTGTTCAGAAGGCCATAGTCCGCGTTGTAGATTTTCGACCACAGCTGCGCGATCACGACGGTAGAGATCAGAACGGGGATGAAATAGACCGTACGGTAAAACCCCTCCCCTTTGACCGCGGACGCCAGAATAAGGGCCAGCAGCAGCGAAATCGGCAATTGAATGAACACGGACGCGGCGGCGAACAACAGCGAATTTTTCATCGCATGCAAGGCACGCGTATCGGTGAACATTTCCGCATAATTTCGCAGGCCGATAAACGTGCCTTTTCCCACGCCATTCCAATCGAGCAGGCTATAATAGCTGGAGACGACAATCGGAACCAATACGATGCCGCAAAAAATGAGGAGCGTCGGCAGAACGAATAGGCAAATCGCCGTTTTATTCGAAAATACAGTATTCATCAGGGTTCTCCTATCAAAGATGCGGTTAGGGGAATCCCTAACCGCATCGGATTTCGGGCGAGTTTCGGATCAAAGATCCAGCTCCGTCGGTTTCAGCTGCGCCATCTGTTCGGAGAATTGCTCCGGCGTAATCTCCCCCGATAAGAGCTGCGCAATCAAGTTTTTGTGCGCATCCGCCGATTCGGCCGGGAGAATATTGTCCCACCACGTAATGAACGAGTTCCCCGTTTTCATGATCTCGGCGGCGGCTTGGTCAAGCTCGGACAGGTTGGACGTGTCGAGCCCGTCCGTATTCCAGCAAGGAAGCCCTGCGCCGGCCTGGAACCCTTTCGTGCCGAGCTCCATGCTCAAATACGTGAGGAATTCGACGGCTTCTTTCGGGTGTTTGGTGGAATTGTTGACGTAGAAGCCGTCCTGGCCTCCGCCGAAAATCTCGGTGTTCTTGCCCTTGCCGTCTTCAAAGATCGGGAAGGGAACGACCTGCACCTTGCCCTTAACGGCAGACGACGCGTCCTCGATGCCGCCATTGACCCAGTTCGCTTGGACCATCATGGCCCCGTTGCCCGCATTGAAGGCGCCGAGCATCTCGTCGTAGCTCATGCTGAACATGCTGCTGTTGAAGGCGCCGGCTTTGGCCAGCTCCTGCATTTTGGCGGCCGCCGCGACGAAGTCGGGCGAATTCCACTGGGAAGGATCCTTGAACGCCGCCATAACCGCGTCGTTGCCTGCCTGGCGCATCGCGATGAGGTCGTACCAATACATGCCCGGCCAGCGGTCCTTCTCGCCGATGAGCGCCGGCGTAATGCCCGCTTCCTTCAATTTCGATACCGCGTCGAGCAGCTCCGTATAGGTGGTCGGAATCTTGGCGCCGGCTTTCTGGAACAGCTCCGTATTGACGTAAAGGCTCGCGATATGCGTATAGACCGGCAGCGTGTAGATTTTGCCGTTGGTCGTGATGCCCTCCAGCATCCCCGGCGCCATCTTCGCCTTGATGTCGTCCGTGACATGGCTCGTAATGTCGAGCACGTTGCCGGACTTGATATAAGGCTGCATAAAGCTGCCGCCGCCCATGCCGTAAAATACGTCCGGCGCTTCGTTTGCCGCGAGCGCGGTCTTGATTTTGGTCTTATACTGCTCGCCGGTTGTACCGGTCCGTTCGACTTGAATATCCGGATGATCCTTGTTCCATTTCTCAATGATTTCCGGCAATAGTTTGGCCGACGGATCCGTATTGCCGACGGACTGATCCCAGAGCGTCAATTTGATCGTGCCGCTCCCGCCCGATTGCGCCTCCCCCGAATTCTGTGACGAGCATGCGGCTATGCTGCCTGCGACGCCGATAGCCAGCGCAACCCCCATCGATCTTTTTAGCAACGCTTTCATTTCTTGAAAACCTCCCCGGCAGAATCGTTGTTTCTTCTCACATTTTAAGAGGCGCGCCTGGATTACTCCATTCACAATACCTGCATCCGCTTTCAAAATTCGAACATCCAGCCGCGCGATCCATGAGCCGCGTCGGTCTCTCTTGGAATTCAAAAGCAAAGCCTAACCCCCTACGAGAGGCTAGGCTTTGCTAGGCCGACCTAATGGAATAGATCCGGCAGAATGTCATAAATATACTGGTTCACCCAATTCCAAGCATGCGTGCCCCCATCGCCGACGATGAAATAGAAATTCCCTTTCGTCGTATCCGAGGAATAAATGAACGTATCCGTTAATTGTTTCATGGCATCGATCTGCGGCTTCAAGTTGGGATACGCGATATCCAAATTGCCCGTGGCCGCGAATACGTAATAATCCTTCGGCGCATAACCGGCATCCTTAGCAACCTTGGCAAGGTATTCCGCCGTTTCCTTCGGCTTGCTGCCGCCGGCAGCCTGACCTAATATCCAGCTGTCGCCGCTGAGCGGCATGTAATATTTGAAATAGTCCAAGCCATGAATAAAGGTGTACCACGTCGTGACGGACCCCATGGAGAAGCCGCCGAATGCCCGATGCGCCCGCGATGCTTTCAAGTCTTCCAAGCTCGCGGATTTAGCATAGGTGTGATATTTGGTTTCCACTAAAGGCACGATCGTGGAAATCAACTCCTCGTGGAACAGGGCGGTATCGTTCTTGCCGCCATAGAAGGTAGGCGTCACGACGATCATCGGTTCGATATCCCCGTTTGCCATCATGTTGTCCAAGATACGCTTTAGTTCCTTGCTTTGGCCGGGGCCGCCGAAGATGAGGTCCTCGTTCTCCCCGCCGCCATGCATAAGATAGAGGACGTTATATTTCGTCGTCGTATCGGAAGCGTCATAACCGTGCGGAAGATAAACGTTCAGCTTCTTGTCGTCTGTCCCGTTCGTTAAATTAGGCGCTTTGTACGCCACGCTTTCAATGGTCCCCGGCTGCTTGCTCTCCAGCCGATATGCATCCGGAACCGGCTTGAAATACTTCTCGTTCGCCGCTTCCTCCGTCATTTCCAACTTGCTGATCGCCTCCTTGATCGCCGCATAGTGCTCATCCAGTCGCGCTTGGGTCGCTCGATCATCATGAATAACGTTTTCGGCAATGACGTTCATAATGGCATCCTTTACGCTGGCCGAATTTTTGTACAGCGAGAAATCAAGCTTCAGCGCCTGTTGGATCAGATTCAAGAGATCGTACGGATTGGGTCCGCTTACCGCCCCTTTCGTCTTGCCGGTCAGGAGGACCGCGCCGAATTTCCGCGTATCATTCCATGCGCCGCCCGTCGAATCGAATACATTGATCGTGCCGATTCGTTCCGTTTCTTTGGCGTCATTCACCTGCAATTCGATGCCGAGCGCTTTGACGTTGTCCGACTTCGTATCGAGCGCGATTCTGGTTTCGACCACGTATCCGCCTTCCGACTTTGTCGCGGCGGTGTAAATCCGCTCGGCATCTCCGTTGTCCACGGACAGCCTATTGTCGTAATTCACGCGAATATGCAGGTCATCCACGCCATATTCTTGGGTCTTGTCGTTGTTCTCGTCTACGAAGATTTCCACGGAATCTTGCATGTAGGGCGTGCCGGATTTGACGGACATATGCGGATCTTTGACTTCGGCAAGAATGTACAGCGCATGTTCATCCCACAACGCTTTGAAGACGGCGGAAGCCCCGGCTTGGCTAGTGCGGTATTTGGGGGTGACCACCTGCGCGCTTTTCCAGGCTTTATCCACGCTGCCGTCAATCACGGGCGACCCGAAATACGCCACCATTCTTCCCTGGGCATCCAATCCGTTCTGATCTACCGGTACTCTCGCCGGGCCGGGCGCCGGTTTCTTGGGGGTTTCGTTCGCGTTGCCAGTCTGTTTGGATACGGACATTCCTTGTGCTGCGGCCGCAGCGGCATCAGCCCCCGAACCGGGCACGCTCGTAAGTGCCAGGGATGCCATGACGGCCATCATCACGGGCTTCAACAGCAGCTTCTTCGTTCGCTTCTTCAAAAAGATCTCCTCCTCTTCTTTTTGTAGCGCTTTCAATTTCAAACTCCGCAGGTGAATCGTTGCTGCTCCTCTTATTTTAGGGAGGCGGCCAGCCGTGCTCCATTCAAAAAACGAGCATCCGCTTTCATTATTCGAACATCCAGCCGCTTTAGGATTTCAGGCTTCGGTATTCGTTGACCGACCTGCCGATATTTTTTTTGAAGACGATGCTGAAATAATGGGGATCGGCGATGCCTACCTGCTCCCCCACCTCATAGCTTCTTAGATCCGTCCGCTTGAGCAGCGCCTCCGCCTTCTTCATGCGTATATTCGTGAGATACTCCACGAAGGTTTGACCCGTTTCCTTCTTCATCAGCCTGCCCAAATGCCCCGGACTGATGAAAAAGGCCGCGGCGGTACTCGCAAGTCCCAACTCCGGATCGCTCATGTTCTGCTCGAGATACGATTTCACGCGACCGATCAGGTTCCCTTCAATGGCTTGTTTTTTGGCGTGGATGGTCGTTGAAAGTTGAACGACGTATTGGGATAAGGCCGATTTTATGTCCGGCAGATTATCCGCGCTTAGCAAGGCTATCAGCGTTTCCTTATCCAACACGGTCTCGTGTTCGATCTGCTGTTCGATCGCCGCATGCTGACCTGCCGTGATCACGTCCATCGCCGCCATGCGGAATTGCGACACGCCGGAGAACGGCACGCTGAAAATCTCATGCAGAATCCCAAGCGCCCGATCGGAAGATCCGACGCTGACATGGAACTGCAGCTGCTTGATCAGCTCCGAATTGGACTGATATGGCCTTTCTCCGTTCTCGACGACGTCTTCGTAGCAGACAACCTGGTTGTTGCCGGCGAAGGCTTTGTATTGGAGCGCGCGGGAAGCTTCCCGGTAACCTAGGCTCATCGCTAGCGGGTCCGAATGTCTCCGCCCGATTCCGATGTTTGCGACGCAAGGGTACGCACCGATGAGGTCGGATTGGAGCCGCCGGCAATCGCTTGCGAACGCGGCGTCCCGATTCATGGCGATGGCGACGATGTGGTTGCGGGCATCCGATACGACGATTACGCCCGAATCGTGCCGGAAGAAGGCCTCCGTCTTACATCTGCATTCCATCCGCAGCAGTAGGAGCTGCTCCTCGGATTGCTTCTCGGATGCCCGAATAATCTCGATCACGGCAATCTGAAGCGAGACGGCCGGATGTAGCGGGATGTTGAAGAAGCCCGCCTTCTCCCGAATTTCGTCCGAGAAGAGAACGCCGGATAACCATTGGTTCAGGAATTTTTCCTTTAGAAACGGCAAATTCCGCTGCAGGTCTCCTTGAAGCCTCTCAAGCTCCCGATCGCGCTTGCGCGCTTCTTTTATTTTGCCTTTTAGCTTTGCCGCGACCTGAAGCAGTTCTGCGGCGCGGATCGGCTTTAAGATAAAATCCGACACTCCGAGTTGGATGCCCTGGCGCGCATATTCGAACTCGTCATGCCCGGTCACGATCACGATTTTGGTCGTCGGATACTTCTCCAGAACTAGGCCGCTGAGATCGATTCCGTTCATGGCGGGCATGTAAATATCGGTAAAGATAATATCCGGTCTCCATTGCTCCACCAGATCAAGCGCTTCGTGCCCGCCCGATGCTTCCGCTACGATCGTCATCCCCTGCTGCTCCCAGTCGATGCGCATGCGGAGCAAATTCCGAATGAGGTATTCGTCGTCCACGATGAGAACCTTTAGATTGTCCATTATGCCTCTTCTCCTACAGGTATGAATAAGGTGATCGCCGTTCCCTTGCCCGGTTCGCTGTCAATTCTGAAATGGCTTCGATCATCGTAAAAAATGCGCAATCGCTCCAGGGTTCCCCACAAGCCGAAGCTCTGGCTTTGCCCGTTTCGCTCCGATCGGATGATTTGCGCGACCTTCTCTTCCGACATGCCTATGCCATCGTCGGCAACGGCGATCGTCAACATCCCGCCCGCGCGGCGCGCGCGGATTCGAATCGTGCCCTTCGTTCCTTTAGACCGTATGCCGTGATAAAGCGAATTCTCGACGAGCGGCTGCAAGACCAGCTTCGGAATGCTGTAGGAATAGCAGCTTTCGTCCACGTCGTATTCCACCTCGAAAATATCCCGGTACCGCGCTTGTTGGATTTTCAAATAGTTCCGGACCATCTCGACTTCCTCGCCGACCGTGATGATGTCGCGTCCCTTGCTGACGCTCGCGCGATAGTAGCCGCCCAGCGCCTCCAGCAAATCGCATACCTGATCGTTTAACCCGGACAGCGCCAGCGACGTAATCGAGTCGAGCGTGTTGTATAGAAAATGCGGCTTGATTTGAGCTTGAAGCGTATTCAGCTCCGCCTTGCGGAGCGTGTGCTGCTCTTCGATAATCCGCTTCAGCAGCTGATCGATTTGTTCGATCATGTTGTTGTAGCCGATGAAAAGCTGTTGAAATTCGTAGCTGTTGCGCGTGGCGGGAACCTTCTGGAAACGACCGCTCTTGGCTGTGGACATCGAACGCAGCAGCCGGTGAATCGGTTGAATAATACTGCGCGAAATCATGAAGGAGGTCACGAAGAAGACGGCTCCGTTGATGATGAGCAGCACAAGCGCCAGGAGCACGAGCGATTTATTGATCGTACGGATGACGTTGTGCGGCGTCATGCTCACGAACGTCCACTTCGAACTCCCGCCTGACAGATAAGAAACCGTATAGGACTGGGACCCGGATTTCAGGGGCAGGAAGCCAGCGTTCGTCTGCCGCAAGGTTGGCTTGGCCAACTGATCGTACGACGCTTGCATCTGCTGGAAAAGCGCGAGCGGAACATCCTCCGTCGCGTTGGCGGCGATGATCTGATTGCTTTCGTCCAGAATCGCGAATGGCAGCGCGGTGGGATTCGGCAAATTGGAATAGACCTTGACGAAAGCGTCTCCTTTGATATTGATGACAAGCACGCCGAGCGGCGACGTGTCGTCGAGATCCCGAATCAACCGGATGAAGGATACGAAGTTCTGATCGGCGTTTCCCGTGAACGCTCCGCTTCCGTTCAATTTCAAGATATACTTCCCTTTCTGGGCGACCACTTGCGAATACCACTGCGCATCATGGACGTTCGCTCTCGTGAACGTCGGCGATTGCTCGGTGCCGACGGAGAACAGATTGCCCGAATTGTCGAATATGTAGACGGAATCGATCATCGGAACCGCTTGCATAAGATTGTACAAATACAGGCTGACTTTGGACTGCGTTGGCAGATTGGCGTACACATTCCCCTGCCGCAGCAGATTTTGCAAATTCTCATCCGAGAAGATCATCTTCGAGTAATTGTTCACGTTCTCCACCATGAATTCGACGTTCGTTTGAATGGAGGTAAGCGTTTGAAAGGAAGCTTCATTAATTTTGTTCTGCGCCGAGTTGGTGGAGATTTGATTGAACACGACATAGCTGAAAGCGACCGAAAGCAAGATGACCAGAAAATATAAAAAAGGGATTTTGAGCGCCAGCTTGATCGGCTTGCCGCGAATGGAAGCGTTCAAGTTTGTTATCGTTCGTAGCACGCAGCACCTCCGTGTGATCGTGAATGACAAAACCCTGTCCGGCTGGGGACAGGGCTTTCATCCAACCATCGTTTTGTGCGCAAGCAATGGCTCCCGGGGGTTATTAGCGTTTTTGGCTGCCCCGGGCAGCCGACAGGCGGAGATCCGTTCGCGTTCGCCCGCATGTTCTCATTTTGTTGTAACTCCCGCTCGGGCTGCAACGTCCATGTTTTTACTTCACCCCGCCAATCTTTACCATTTTCATTATGGTTCGTACGCTCCGTTCAAATAATGGCGATCGGGGCCGCTAGGAAGCTTCGATCTTCTGTCGAGCACGAAAAAGCCGCCGCGAATAGGTTCATTCGGGCAGCTTCTTAAGTGACGTTCCAATCGCTAAATCGCACAACCGGCAGACGCCGTCAACGGTCGAACACGGCCAGCTTGTCCCGAAGATTCGCCGAGACCAACTCAAGCTGAGTCGACAATTCAACGAGCCTGTCGCTTACGCGCTGCTGGTCGGCCGTTAGGGAAGCGACCTCTTGGGTCGTGGCCGAAGATTGCTCCGCCACCGCGCTGACGCTCCCCATGGATACGGATAATGTATGCTGCGCGTGAACGAGCTGCCCGACGGTATCCGTTACCGTCCCCAATTGATCGACGAAATGCCGCATTTGGGCATGGACCTGACGGAAAATCTCGCTTGTCTCCGCTACAGCTTCCCGCTGGGAAGCAAATAACGGGCTCACTTCGGCTAATGCGTCCACGGTCGCGCTCACCTCGGACATAATCTCGTCGGCGGTATTCTTCACCAGATCGATCGACCGTCTGGACTGCGCGGCAAGCTCGCGAATCTCGTCCGCCACGACAATAAATCCCTTGCCCGCCGCCCCGGCCCTGGCCGCTTCGATCGTGGCATTAAGCGACAAAATATTCGTCTGCTTCGCGATGCCCTGCATGACCTCGAGCACCCGCAGGACAGACAAGGCCGTACTTTGAAGCCGGTCCACGCGAACGGCTAGCGCTGCCGTCTTGCGTCCCGCGTCCGCGGTCTCCGACTCGAGCGCGTTCAACTGCCCGATTCCCCGTTCGCTCGCCTGCCCGACCGCGCCAGCTGCCACCCCAATGGTCCGATTGACCTCCATGAACTGCCGCATCTGCCTGGCTACCTCTTCCGCTAAACTCGCCGCCCCGATCGCGATCTCCTCCGTGGCGCCCGCGATTTCCATGGCGGCGGCCGACGTTCTATAGGACGCTTCTCCAAGCTCGCTTGCGGTATGCAGCACCTCCGAAGCAGCGAGACGGGTCTGAAGCACGAGTTCGTCCATTTGCGCCATCATCCCATTGAACGACCGGGACAATTCGCCAATCTCGTCGCGACCGCGAACCGGCATACTAACCTTCAAGTTCCCCGAGGCTGCTTCTTGCATCAGGCCCTTCATGTTCCGCAGCGGGGAAGCAATGGATCTGACCATCCAAATGCCGATCAGCGTTGCGATAATGGCCACAATGACAGCCATCGAATAGGTGGTTGACAAAATCATGCGCGCGTCTTGCATCAACACCTCCATCGGAATGGCAATGGACAGCTGCCATTGCGAGAGACTAACCGCGCTGGTGACCGTTAATGCGCGGGCAGCTCCCGCTTCGCTCGGCAAGTATGCCTCCTGCTCCGAAGAAGCGGCAAGCAGCACGTGGTCGGCCGAGAGCAGTTTCGCTACTGCTTGTCCCTCTAGATCGATCTTCGTCAATGCGTCCGTCAGAAAGTCGGTCTTGATCTCGGCCATGACGACATAGCCATTACCGCTTGGGCCCGGAAGCGCCTTAATGAGAGAGAAACGCTTCGATGGCCGGCTGTCGCCTTCTCCCCCTTCGCCTGCCTGCCATAAAGCCTTCCTGGACGCGATCGCTTCCTTGAACCAAGCCGCATTCCGCGCCGCCTGCAGGATGCCCTTGTCGATCATGCCGCTGCTTACCGGCTCCATGTCGCCCGATTTCGAAATCAGCGCGACGCCCAAGGCGCCCGGGTTGGCGAATACCCAGTTCCCAAGCGCCGAGGTCAGTTTCTGCCTGATCACGATCAACTCCCTGGCGTCGGTGCCGGCGAGCGCCCCGCGCCTCGCCAAATCCTGAATGTCGCTGCCGAACAGCGATTGCTGCAGCGAATCATCGAACCGCTGCAGCGTCAAATCCAGCTTCTCCGCCGTTTGCTCCAAGGTCTGCCGGATGCTGAGTTCCGCATTGTTCGCGATCGTCCTTTTTGACATCTGATACGATACGCAACCAAGACTTAAGACGAAAGTCATCGTGGACAGGAAGAAGGCAAGAAACACGCGCGCTCCCACCGATTTGGACGGATGGAGCGTCGCCCTTTTGATTTTCCGAAGACCGATCTTCTTCCATTGCGGCATGAACGTTAGCCGTCGTTTTTTCATTCTGTCTCTGCCACCTCTTTGTTGGATACGCGTAGACCGCGGGCGTTTACAGCTTCAGCATTTCCTGCAGAACGCGATCGCTGAGATACGGCAAATATTCATGTCCGTGCTCCGGGTACGCGACAAGCTCCTTCTCCGCTCGGATTTTGTTGTACGACGCGAACTGCGTGAGAGGCGGACAGATCGGATCGGCAAGCCCCGTCACGAAGACGACCTTCGCCCGTATACGATCGGCCAGATGTTGAATATCGATATAGCCGAGTTTGCGGAACACCTCTTCCTGACGGTTATGCAGCGGATCCATGAATCGGAAATAGTAGGCGATCTCCTCATAAGCCGAGGTTGTCGCCCCCATCTCCCACGCTTTCTTGTAATCCGTCAAGAACGGATAGACCGGCACGGCCAGCTTGACGGAAGGCTCGAGCGCGGCGCACGCCATCGTCAGCGCTCCGCCCTGCGAGCAGCCGTGCACGCCGATCTTATCCGGGTCTACTCCATCCATGGCCTTCAATATCCGGACAGTCTGCACCAAATCCAGGAAGACATTCCGGTAGTAAAGCTTATCCGGGTTCTCCTCGTCGATGCCGCGGATAATATGCCCCTTCAACGTCGTCCCCTTGGCGGTCAGCATATCCTCGGACAGTCCGCCCTGGCCCCGGCAATCGAGCGCAAGTACCGTTATCCCGTGCGCGGCGTAGGCGACCTTGTCGAACCAGTCCCCGCTTCCTCCATGATAGCCGTGGAATAAAGCCAGCCCCGGTCCTTGCCCGTTATTGCGCAGCGGCTTGACGCATTTCCCATGGACGCGAGCGCCGCCGACACCGGTAAAATACAGGTGATAGCAGGCGGCCAGCGGCGTTTGGAAGCTCGCCGGCACGAGCTCGTACGTCAGCGGCTGCCGATTCAACTCATCCAGCGCGCGCGCCCAATACGCGTCGAAATCGTCCGGCTTCGGACTGCTTCCCCGATAAGCCAATAAATCTTCCAATTTCTCGTTCGCCAATGTTGTTCCTCCTTATATAGAAGAAAACGGATAGCCGATGTCCGATTATCCGTTTTCGCTAGCTTTATGAGAGACTACATGATTCCGAGTCCGGCATCGTCGCCGACTTCTTCGTGCGTTGCTTTGACGTAATCGACGATGTCCTGCACCGTGGTGTACGCCACGCCGACATACGTATCGGCCGCGCCGTAGTAGATCGCGATCCGACCGGTATCCGCATCCGTCAGCGTCGCGCACGGGAAGATGACGTTAGCCACGAATCCGCGCTCTTCGTACCATTCTTCCGGCGTCAAAACGTACGTGCTGGAGCGGTATTTTACTTTGGACGGCTCGTCCTTGTCCAGGATGACCGCCCCCATGCTGTAGACCAGCCCGTTGCATGTGCCCGTCACGCCATGGTAGAACATCAGCCAACCTTCGCTCGTCTCGATCGGAGCCGGTCCGCCGCCGATCTTCACCGACTGCCACCAGCCTTGACCGCCCTTGCTCATCACGTGACGGTGCTTGCCCCAGTAGACGAAATCCGGACTTTCGCTTAGAAACACGTCGCCGAACGGCGTATGGCCGCTGTCGCTCGGACGGGACAGCATGACGAAATTGCCGTCGATTTTGCGCGGGAACAGCACGCCGTTGCGGTTGAACGGAAGGAACGGATTTTCGAGGCGGACGAACGTTTTGAAATCCGTCGTCTTCGCCACGCCGATCGCCGCGCCGTAGAAGTCGGTGCACCAAATAATGTAGTACGTATCTTCCACCTTCACCAGCCGCGGATCGTACGCGTAATTCGGATGGAACGGCTCGCCTTGTTCGTTCGTGAGCGGGATGCGCTCCTCTTCGATCGTCCATTTCAAGCCATCCTGGCTGCGGCCCAAATGCAGATGCGGACGGCCGTTAATGGTCTCCGCGCGGAACACGCCGATGTATTGGCCCTCGAACGGGACGACCGCGCTGTTGAAAATGCGAGCGATGCCTTTAACCGGATTGCGGCCGATCACGGGGTTGGCGGCATGGCGCCATACCGGGCCTGCTGCGCCCTCCGGCTTCTCCTGCCATGGCATATTCGGAAGGCTATCGCCAATGATGCGTACTGTGCTCATCGTAAAATTCTCCTTTTAATCGATGTAATAAATGCGATTATTTGACCGAACCTTGCGCAAAACCGTTATAGATGTACTTTTGCAGCGACAAGAAAATAAGGAGGATCGGAATGATCGTGATCATGATCCCCGCGCAAATGACCTCCCATTGGGAGCCATACGGGCCTTTGAACTTGAAGAGCGCCGTGGACAAAACCTGAAGATCCTCGCTCGGCATATACAGGAACGGCGTGTAGAAATCGTTGTAAATATTGACGCCCTTGACGATAACGACCGTCACGATCGCCGGCGCCAGCAGCGGCAGAATGATGCGCCAGAAGATCGTGAAATACGAGGCGCCGTCAAGCATCGCCGATTCGTCGAGCGAATCCGAGATGGAATCGAGGAACTGCATGAAAATGTAGACCGCGATAATATCCGTGCCAAGATAGAGCAGAATCGGCGCGAAACGGGTATCCACCAGATGGAAGAAGTCGATGATCCGGAAGGTCGCCACTTGTGTCGTAACGCTCGGAATAAGCGTCGCGAGCAGGAAGGCGCCCATCATCAGCTGTCTGCCGCGGAACCGGAACCGGTTCAGCACAAACGCGATCATCGCGCCGATTATCGTGGCCCCGACGATCGATACGACGACGATGAAGATCGTATTCCCGAAGCCGAGCAGCATGTTGCCGTTCACGAACGCTTTCGAATAGTTGGCGAAATTCAGCCAGTTATCCGGGAGCGTGAGCGGACTCGACGTGCCGTACTCTTTGTTCGTCTTGAAGGAGGCGAAGAATACGACCGCGATCGGAACGAGCGCCGCGAAGGCGCCGAGGAGCAAGGTGGCATATTTGAATACGGCCGCCGTCCCGTATTTGAGCTTATACATGGTTTATTTCTCCTCCTTGATGAACAAGCGCTGCAGCAAGGTCACGATAATGACGATGAAGAGCAGGACGACCGCCATGGCGGAGGCAAGACCGAGCTTGTTATACTTGAACGCCGTCGTGACCGTTTGGATGACGAACGTGTTACTGCCGTTGGAGCCGCCTGTCATGATATATGGAATATCGAACGCGGAGATCGCGCCGCTAATCGCCAAGATCAGGTTTAACTGCACGATGCTCTTGATGCTCGGAAGAATGATGTGTCGGAATTGATGCCAGCGGTTGGCGCCGTCGATGGCGGCCGCTTCGTACACATCCTTGCCGATCGAAGAGATCGCCCCGAGGAATATGATGAAGTTAAAGCCCATGTAGCGCCATAATGAAGCACCGGCCAGCGAAATATTGATGATGGCGGGATTCAGCAGCCAGCCCTGCGTATAGGCTCCGAGTCCGACGCTTTGCATCAGCGTATCGAGCGTGCCGTCAGGACGGAAGAAGAAAAGAAAGATAAAGCCGATGGCAACGCCGTTCAATAAATACGGAAAGAACAGCACGCCTTTGAAAAAGTTCTTGAACCGGACATTCGAGCTCAGCACGGTCGCGAAATACAACGCTACCGCCATCTGGGCGAACGAGCCGATGAAGTAGTACAAGCTGACTTTGAAGACGGTAAAATACTTCGAATCCGTAAAGATCGTTTTGTAATTCTCGAATCCGACGTAGTCGTAGCTCTTGCTGTAGCCGTTCCAATCCGTAAAGCTGTACTTGAACATATTGAATACCGGCAAATACGCGAACGTGAACAATAACGCGACCGGAATGAGCGAAAAAGCGAAGATGATGATTTTCCGCTGCGTTTTATAGCTCAGATTGTTTAACACCGCTCCACACCTCCAAAAGGTCCTGCTCCCAAACGTCTCTCTCTATGCGCGATATAAAGGGGAAGCGCGAAATCCCGCGTCCCCCTCTTGCGTTGCCTGCGCCGAATGGCGCTTGAAAGCCTGTTACTTGCCGCTTACTTTCGCGCGGGATTTCACCCATGCGTCATTCAGATCCTTCATAATGTCGTCGTAGGATTCGTCGAGATTGCCGATGCCCGCTTCGATGATGCGTTTCTTGAACTCCGGCTGCCAGAGACCGATTTCCGCATCTTTGTCGATTTTGTCGACCAGGCCCTCTTGGCCCGCCTTCGCCGGCGTCTGCAGCTCGAATTTCACGTCCGTGCCTTCGAATTGCTTCAGCGTCTCCGGCAGCGGCGCGCCGATAACCGGGCTCATGCCGCCCGCTTGCTCCGTCGGATAGCCGGATTCCTTCACGAACCAGTCGATCCATGCTCGTGCCGCTTCTTTATTGTCGCTGTTCTTGTTAATGCCGAGCGTGTAGTCGTCGGCCAGCGGCATAATGATTTCGCTCGCGTTGGTCGGGAACGGCATGTACGCAATGTCGTCCTTGTTCGGCGCGAGCGCCTGAACTTGTCCGATCGCCCAGGAGCCGAGCACCATCGCGCCGATTTTGCCGTTCGCGATGTCGGCCTTCGACGCTTCCCAGTTCGTCGTCGTCGGATCCTTCTCGATCAAGCCTTCCTTCGCGGCGTCGTACATCACTTTGTACAGCTCGTAGTGCGGCTTGCCCGACACGAAGTTCTCGTCCGTGTTCGGCTGATCGACGTTCACGTAATCCACTTTGCCGGCCACGGTGGTGAGCACCGCTTCCCATTGCGTAAGCGGCCAACCATCGGCGTAATTCGTGTACAGCGGAGTGGCATCGCCTTTGTCCTTGATCGCTCTCAAGGCGCTCATGAATTCGTCGATCGTGCGAGGCGCCTTTGTTACGCCAGCGTCGTTGAATACCTTCTTGTTATAGAGAACGCCGGAGAAGTTGACCGCGATCGGAATGCCGTACGCCTTGCCGTCCACCGCGCGTTCTTCCAGACCGATGTATTCCTTGCTCATTTCGGCCAGATCGCCAAGCGGCTCGAAAAATTCCGGCGTATCCGCGAGCGGGATGCTGGTCGGCACGAGCAGCACGTCGCCGTAGTCGTCGGAATTCATCCGAACCGTGATCTGACCTTCGTAATCCGAGAGCGCTTGAAAATTGACTTTAACATCCGGATACGTTTTGTTGAACTCGTCCGCATACGCTTTGAATACCGTATCCACGATATCCGTCCGCTGGGTCAGTACCGTAATTTCGCCGGACGGTCCTTTCGCCGCATTCTCGGCTTGTCCGTTCTCGGCTCCTTGGTTAGGCGCGTTATTCGCCGCGTTGTCTTTGGAACATCCCGCCAGCATGGAACCGACGAGCGCGACCGACATGAGGCTTATGAATGCTTTGTTTGTCTTCACTTTCTTGTAACCCCTTTCGAACTTAATTATTAAGTTATCGGTAAAGTACTTTATTATTCTATTTTGTATGCGTTTTCGTGTCAATCATTAAATTCAATAAAGTAAAACTAACTTAAGTTACAAAGTCGAGTAATAAATTACTTTATCTACATGCACGATATATGTATACTTGTTTTAGCTAAAAAACCGATATCGCTTTACTTTCTATAGGACGGTGAACAGGAAGTTTATGAAGAGTAACATAACCATGAAAGATATCGCGGATAAACTAGGCGTCAGCAGCGTAACCGTCTCCAAAGCGCTAAATGATAAAGAAGGCGTCAGCGAAAGCTTAAAGCTCCAAATAAAAAAGATCGCCGGCGAGATGGGCTACCGCTACAATTCGGCTGCCAAGTCGATCAAGGAAGGCCTGTCTTATAATGTCGGCGTTATGATCCCCCAGCGCTTTACGGGTATGAACAGTTCCTTCTACCTCCGGGTTTATCAGCAGATCTCTCTCCACCTGGACCATTACGGTTACTTTGGCATTCTGAATATTTTAAGTAACGAAGACGAGGATCAACTGAACTTCCCGAGAGTATATAGCGAGAATAAAGTCGACGGCATCATCATCCTCGGACAAGTGAGCAAAGAATATATCCAAACCGTTCAGAACATGAACATGCCCAAACTATTCCTGGATTTCTATGACGAGCATGCCGAGGTCGACTCGATCATCCAGGATAACTTCTACGGCGCGTACGAGTTGACGAATTACTTAATTCGCTTGGGCCACCGCGACATCGCTTACGTCGGCAACATCTATTCCACCAGTAGCATTCAGGATCGTTTTCTGGGCTATTACAAATCGCTGCTCGAGCACGGGCTCGCTTTCCAGGAGCGCCTGCTGCTGAATGACCGGGATGAACGCGGTCGATACATCGATATCCAACTGCCGGAGCGAATGCCGACCGCTTTCGTATGCAACTGCGATCAGGTCGCATACAATCTGTACGAAAGGCTGACGGAGGCCGGCTATAGCGTTCCTGCCGATTGCTCCGTGGTCGGCTTCGACAACGACGTCTATGCCACGCTCGTCTCCCCTCACCTCACCACGGTCGAGGTGGATATCGACCAGATGGCCCGGACCGCGGTCAAATTTATGATGGAGAAACTCGAAAGCCCCGGCCGACGGAACGGCCGCGTGCTCGTCCAAGGCAAAATCGTTTTCCGGGATTCCGTCAAGCGTTTGGAAGCTAACAATTAAACATCCTGTTATTTTCGATTCATCACCCGCCAACCGCCCTATAGGGCGGTTTTTTTGCTGCGCATTATAACTTCGCAATCCGATCGAACACGATATTTTCTTCTTGAACATCCTAACCGTTAGCTTTATAGTATGTATTAGATATCTAATTTGTTATTATTTACGATAACAAACACTAACAAAATAACTTTAGGGTGTCTGCGCCGCACAATCAGACCGAACAAGCGGACTTCTAAAGAAGCCGAGCCCGTTATCGCGGCCTTCTATGCATTAAAGTAATAAGGAGAGATCAGCCGTGGATTACCTGCAATGGAAGGAAGAGCTGCAGTCCGAACTGCAGCAGAACATTTTGCGATTCTGGATCGAACATACGGTGGATGCCGAGCATGGCGGGTTCATCGGCGAGATCGACGGAGAGATGATGGTTAATAGCCGCGCCGACAAAGGACTCGTGCTGAACGCCCGCATCCTCTGGTCCTTCGCGGCCGCCTACCGGCTCTATCCCGAGCCTGCGTACAAAGCGATCGCCGATCTTGCCTACGCTTACCTGAAGGATCGCTTTACAGACCGGGAGCATGGCGGTCTATTCTGGAGCGTCGATTATGCGGGGCAGCCCGTCGAGACGAAGAAGCAGGTGTACGGCCAAGCGTTCTACATCTATGCGCTTGCGGAATACGACCGCGCCTTCGGCAGCGAAGAAGCGTTGGCGATTGCGATACGCATCTACCGCTTATTGGAGCGGCATGCCTACGATCCCCGCCATAAAGGCTATATCGAGGCACTGGCGCGGGACTGGCAGCCGACCGACAAGTTGAGCTTGAGCGACAAAGATTTGAACGTGAAGAAGTCGATGAACACCCATCTTCATGTGCTTGAAGCGTACACCAACTTGTACCGGGTCTGGAAGTCGGAGGAGCTGCGCAGCAGCTTGCAAGAGCTGATCGAGGTGACGCTCGACCATATTATCGATCCCGAGCATCCCCGTTTCCAGCTGTTCTTCGACGATAACTGGCAGATCCAAGGTCATCACATCTCTTATGGCCACGATATCGAGGGCAGCTGGCTATTATATGAAGCGGCCGAAGTGCTGGGCGAGTCCGGGGTGCTGGAACGCGTGCGCGGCGCGGCGCTCGCCATGGCCGAGGCGGTGCTGGCGGAAGGCATCGATCAAGACGGCGGCATCTGGAACGAAGCGGACGCAAGCGGCGTGACCGATGCGAACAAAGATTGGTGGCCGCAAGCCGAAGCCATGGTCGGATTTTATAATGCGTACCAGCTGACCGGCAGCGACAAATACTTGCAGGCCGCCCGGCAAAGCTGGACGTTCATTCAGACCTACATCGTGGATAAAGAGGGCGGCGAATGGCACTGGGGCGTCGATCCGTCGGGCAAGCCGCTGGCTGGACAACCGAAAGTCAGCCCTTGGAAATGTCCTTATCATAACAGCCGCGCCTGCATCGAGCTGCTCGAGCGGCTCGGAGCGCGTTCAGCGCACTAATTCTAATCTGGAGGAAGATCCCATGAGCGTATTCGAAGAAAGAAAGCAACAACTTACCGAGCGTTACGAGGCGTTAATTAACCGCCCCAACGAGAAAGTCCCTTACGGCAACGGGGTATACGACCGTTACAAGCATGCCGTCCTGACGGCGGAGCACGCGCCGTTGATTTGGAAGTACGACTTCAATCCGGAGACGAACCCGTACTTCTCCGAGCGGCTGGGCGTCAACGCCGTCTTTAATCCCGGCGCCATCTACCTGAACGGCAAGTTTTATTTGGTTGCCCGCGTGGAAGGCGTGGACCGCAAATCGTTCTTCGCCGTCGCCGAGAGCGCAAACGGCGTGGACGGCTTCCGATTCTGGGATCATCCGGTCGTGCTGCCGGAGACGGACGTTCCGGATACGAACGTCTACGATATGCGTCTCGTTCAACATGAGGACGGCTGGATTTACGGCTTGTTCTGCACGGAGCGCAAGGACCCGAGCGCGCCGCGAGGCGACCTCTCCAGCGCCGTCGCGCAATGCGGCATCGCCCGTACCAAGGACCTCGCGACCTGGGAGCGCCTCGCCGATCTGAAGACCGCCTCCGCCCAGCAGCGCAACGTCGTGCTGCATCCGGAATTCGTGGACGGCAAATACGCCTTCTATACGCGTCCGCAGGATGGCTTCATCGACACCGGCTCCGGCGGCGGAATCGGCTGGGGCTTGTCCGAGTCGATCGAGCATGCCGTCATCGACAACGAAATCATCATCGACGAGCGCCATTACCATACGATCAAAGAAGTGAAGAACGGCCAAGGTCCCGCGCCGATCAAGACCGATCGCGGCTGGCTGCATATCGCCCACGGCGTGCGCAACACCGCTGCCGGGCTGCGCTACGTGCTGTATGCTTTCTTGACCGAGCTCGACAACCCGCATGTGGCGACCCATCGTCCCGGCGGTCATCTCATCGCGCCCGAAGCCGATGAGCGCGTAGGCGACGTATCCAATGTCGTCTTCTGCAACGGGGTCATTACGACCGAGAACGGCGACGTCTATATTTATTACGCCTCCTCCGATACGCGCATTCATGTCGCATCCACGACGGTCGATCGTCTGCTGGACTACGTGCTGAACACGCCGGAGGACGCCTTCCGCTCCCATGCTTGCGTGGCGCAGCGGATTGAACTTATCGACCGCAACTTATCCCTTCGTTAAACGATCAAAAAAAGGCTTGAGCGGAAGTTCCCCTTCGCTCAAGCCTTTCTTATTGTTCGCTCTGTCCGCTCCCGCCCGAAGCGCTTGAGTCGCGGTAGACCAACTCCGCGCTCGCGAGGATTTTCTCGAAGGGTTGCCCCGGATGATCGATCCGCTCGATCAACCTCTTCACCGCCCGATTCCCTATCGCTTGTTTCGGGACATCGACGGTCGTGAGGGACGGCGTGCTGCGGCTGGCATCGTCGATGTTGTCGAAGCCCGTTACCGCGACCTCCTCCGGGACCCGAATCCCCAGTTCGCGCAGCAGACCCAGCAGTCGGAGCGCGATGGAATCGTTCGCGCAGACAAGCGCCGTCGGCAATCGGTTATCGGATACCCGCCGGGCGATCCAGGCTTTAACTTCGGGTTCGTAGTCGCCCCGCTCCACGCCCTGCAGACGCAACATCGGATCTCGCCGGTCTTGCGCATCCAACCCGGCCGCTTCCAACGCGTCCCGATAACCGGTCCATCGGTCGCGGAAGCTGCGCGAAAATTCGATATCGCCGAAGAAGTGGAGACGTTGGTGCCCAAGCCCGATTAAATGCGCGCATAATTTAAGCATGCTGTCCCGGTTGTTGGCGAACACCGTATCGGTCGGGATGAGCGCATCCTCGTGGTCGACCAGCACCAGCGGAAGGCCTAACCGATGAATTTCCAGCAGCGTTGCGGATTCAATCTGGCCAACGCCGACGATGCCCAGCAGTCCCTCCGGATTCAACACGTGCATAACATGCTCCGATTGCGCCTCGGAGACGATGATCATGCCGAGCTTCCTCGCCTCCAGTTCCTCGGAGATGCCCTCCATAATTTTGCCCCAATAGAGCGACTCCCTCGTCTGAAACCGGATATTCGGCATCAGTACGAGCACGGACCTCTTCTCCCGATTACTAATATGAGGTTCTAACGGAAGCTGACTTTTGATGTAACCGTTCTTCTGTCCGAAATAACCCAATTCCGAGGCCGCCTGGATGACACGGTCCTTGGTCGCTTCGCTGACGCCGCCTTTGCCCGATAACGCCTTCGATACGGCAAACTTGGACAGCCCCAAGTGGTCGGCGATTTGCTGCATCGTAATTCTCTTCAACTGTCTAATACCCCCGAGCAACCTAACTGTTTGCGATATGATTCGCTATTATTATAACAAAACAAATGCCTGTACAGCATCCCTTTATTGCCGCGCGTCCAACAATCTCGATGCCGCTGCAAGAGAAGAAAGCTGCGAAACGCGAGATTCGCGCTTCGCAGCTTCCGCATCCGTCCCGACCTTCGGCCTCATGCTTTCGGTGATCGGATCGAACTCAGAAGTTGAGCTTGAAATCCGTAATATTCAATGTCCCCGCGGTTACCGTTTCGCCCTGAGCCGCATAGACCTTGAATTGAACGGCTCTAACATCCGCTGCATTGGAGAGCGCTGCACGGTTGATCCAATCGGTCGCTTTCGATTTCCAAATCGGCGCATGCAACGCATAGGCCACATCAACGGATTGTCCCGGCTGGATGGTCCGTTCGACGGAGGAATCGAGCTCGGTTTGGCCGCCCGTCTCTTCCCATAGCCAGCCGCTTCCGATTCGCAGCACCAACGATACGCGAATCGCCTTCTCGCCGGCGTTCGTCAACGTGGCGGTCAAGCTCCCGTATTTCGACCAATCATCGCCGATGCCAAGGCCCGGTTTCGTTTCCGTCCCGACTCCCGCGGATACGGTATCGCTCAAGGCGGAAGCGTAATCGACGAATATCGTTTCGCCGGTCAAGCCGCTTGCGACATTCCCGGTGAAGCTGGACTCTTTAAAGTTCCACGTATAATAGCTGGCCGTCTTCGGCCGGTTCATATCGGCAATCGTCGTCGCGTACGCATCCGAGGGCAAATCAAAGTTCACCGCGTGTAGTTGGACGCTTCCGGCCAACCCGCCGCTTCCGCCTTGGAAGCGGAATATCAGTCGGTTGACTTGTTTGTTCGCAAGACCGGCCAACGGCACGTTTGCCATCATCGTCGTCTTGGCCGGGATCTTAAGGTACGATCCGAGCTCAACCCACTTCCACTCCCCGTCTTTGACGATCGGTTGGATCTGAATTTCCGCCGCGTTCGGATTCGAGACGATGAGATTCATCGTGGCGTAGCCGCTCCAATCCTTGGACGGACTTGGATCCAACTGGATGCTCGGATAGTTCTCGGTCTGTAGGTTGAACGTCATATTCAGACCGCCGCTTGCAAGCGGCGCAAGCTGAGCGATCGTCGGCGTAGCGGGCTTGTCGGCACCGTTGATTCCGACGTACCAACCGGCATGGTCGTCGATTATGCCTGGATCAATGGCTTGAATATCGCCGGGGTCGCCAGTCGTCACCGCAACCGCCTGGCTCGCAGGCGACACATTGCCGGCATCGTCGAACGCCTTGACCGTGAACGCATACGAGGTCGCTCCTTCCAAGCCGACTACCGTATAGCTCGTTGAAACGCTGGTGCCAATGAGCGCGTTGTCTTGGAATATCCGATATCCGGCTACGCCGATATTATCCGTGGAAGCGGTCCAGGTTAAGTTCACCGTCGTGACGGCCGGTACGGCTTTCAGTCCCGTCGGCGCGGTTGGTGCCGTCAGATCGTTGCTGGCCATCGTTTTCACGGCATGGCTCCCGCTTGCGGCGGATAAATTGCCGGCAGCGTCCAGCGCCTTTATCGAAAAGGTATACGTCGTACTGGCCTTAAGCCCGGTTACCGTATAGCTTGTCGTCGGACTTACGTCGATCAGCGCGCCGTCTTGGTAGACATTATAGCCGGTAACGCCCACATTGTCGGTCGCCGCGCTCCACGTCAACGCGACGGATGCGTAGGTCGGCGATGTGCCGGACAGATTCGCGGGCGCGGTAGGCGCTTGCGAATCGGCGTTTCCGTTATAGACGGTGCTCGGTTTGGAGGTCGCCTTAATGCCGTTCGCCCCGTTGATAATCGCATTCCCCTGCTCGGTCAGGCTGTTCCCGGCCCAGTCGCTCGCCATATCCAGATATTCCAGTCCCGGCCCGTTGCCTTTCCAGGACCAGGCGATGTACCCGACGCCCTTCTCCTGGCTGTAACTCATAATGGTGGCTTCGTCCACGTCGCCGTTCGTATGCTTGATGCCGAATTCGCCGATGACGAGCGCTAGATTCTTGTTCAACACGTTATCGATATTGGTTTTCACCGTAGCGGCATTGCCCCCGGCGTATTCGTACATATGAATCGAGAACATCGTGTTCTTCAGCGGATCCGCGTTAAATACCTGCTGTCCGTAATCCACGATCGATTGCGGATATTGCCCCCAGCCCGCGCCGTCGACCATGATCGTATTTCGGATGCCGGCATTGCGAAGCTTCGGGATGACGGACGTATAACCCTTCGCCCAATCCGCGCCGTTCCAAGTCCCATACCATTCGTTGGCGATATTCAAGATGACCGTTTTTTCCTTGCCGATCAGCGCGTTCTTCATTTCGATCCAATAATTCGCGATGTTGTTCAATACGGCCGCGCTGTCGGAGCCCGTTCCGTCATGAACTTCCAGCACCGCGACCAGCTTATTCTGTTCGCACAGCGTAATCAGATTTTGAATCGCCGCCAAGCTATCCTTCGTCCACTGCTGTCCGTCCGACAGCACGATTCGGATCGTATTGGCGCCCGTACGCGCGATCGCCGGGATCGCGACCGACTCTTGGCCTTTGTACCAAGTGTGCGCATGGTTAACGCCTCTCATGACGAACGGATTCCCATTGGCATCGTACAGCTTTGTTCCGTTAATGTAGAATCCCGCGTTCGCCGTTCCGGAAGCGTCAGTCGTGACGCTTATCGCGCCGCTGGCCGCCGATACGTTACCGGCCGCATCCTTGGCTTTGACCGTGAAGCTGTACGTTGTGTTTGCGTTCAAGCCCGTCACCGTATAGCTGGTCGCTGTACTAGAACCCGCTAGGGCCGTACCGTTGTAGATGTCGTAGCCCGTTACGCCTACATTATCCGTAGAGCCGGTCCAGGTAAGGCTTACGGATTGAGACGTTTTCGTAGGACTGTTCAGATCGGATGGTGCCGTTGGCGCGGTCGTATCCTCCGCCGCGTTCGTTATTTGCGTCAATTTCCACCTTTGCTGCGCGTTATTGTTATCGGTCCATTGCTGGACGTTCGCTCCGTCGGCCGTAGAACCGCCCGCGACATCCAGCGCCTTGCCGCTCGCTTGCGAGATCAGCTTGTAATAGCCGCCTCCGGCGTCGACGATTTTCCACCTTTGATTCGCTTGACCGTTATCGGTCCATTGCTGCACGTTGACTCCGTCATGCGTATATCCTCCGGTCACATCGAGCGCCTTGCCGCTGGATTGCGCGATCAGCTTATAATAGCCGTTCCCGGCGTCGATGACCTTCCATTGCTGATGCGGTTGGCCATTGTCCGTCCATTGCTGCACGTTGGCGCCATCGGCCGAGGAGCCGCCCGCTACCTCTAGATTTTTGCCGCTATGCTGTGCCGTCAGCTTATAAATCCCGCCGGACACGATTGCGGACGGCGTTCCGGGATTCGATCCCGAATCGTCCGCGGCGTATACCTCGAAGTCCCACAACGAATACCCGTAACCGGTTGCCCGCTGCGTACCATACATCCGGACGTATCTGGCGTTCGCCGTCGCGAAGGAGATATTGTCTACGCCGCCGTCTCCCGCCGTGGTGGAGTAGACCGTCTGCCAATTGCTGTTATCCGTCGAGATTTGAATCTGGTACGCCTTCGCGTAAGCCGCCTCCCAGTTCAGTTTCACTCCGTTAATGACCGTTGCCGCGCCAAGATCGACGCTGATCCATTGGGGATCGGAATATGCCGACGACCATCTCGTCGCGCTGTTGCCGTCGAACGCTTTGTCCGGCGTTTTGTCCGAATCTTCCGTGGTGCTTGCCGCCGCGGGCTTGTATAACGCCGCATTCGTCGCCGCGTTCGCGCTCCCGGGTTGGATTAGCGTGACGATCAGCGCGACCGCGAACGCGTACATGAACATTCTCTTCATCCATCTGCGATTCATTTTCGTTCCTCCCGTCGTTGTTTGTTGCTACCGCCTCTTTCTGTCTTGAAATGAGCTATCCCGTGACCACTGGTTACAATGGACTCACCTCCTCGGCAACATGATCCAAATAATGAAAGCGCTTTCTTTTATGTGCCTGACAGCTCGCCTTCCAGAGCCGCATGTACGACAAGCTCGCGACACGCTTGCTGTTGAAAGATCAATAAACGGGATAACTTTTCTTTAAGTGGAATGTTACTTAATTATTAATTAATCACATTCCAGATTCTAACATCGCTATGAAGTTCGTTCAATGGTCTGTATTTACCTAACTTCCCCTAACTTTGGCTGAAGAGCCGTCTCCATAAGGAATTCCATTTTTTTCTTCTTAGCCTCTTGATAAGGTTACGAACCTGTGGTAAATTAAGGCCATATTAAAGGCAATGTTACCAAAAAGGTACAACCTCGATTTATTCGTGGGTTGTGCCTTTTTTATTTTCCCATCGAAAAGGAGAGAGATGAAATGAACTTGCATGCCGTCTATCATCGCGCGAAAGGAAACTGGTCGTATGCCTACGACGCGACCACGCTGCACATCCGAATCCGTACCGAGCGAGACGATGTCGACCGGGTAGACCTCATCTGTGGCGATAAGTACGACTGGGTCAACACGAAGCTGATCGTACCGATGAAGCGCCTGCTGTCCGACCGGTTATTCGACTATTGGGAAGCAGCCGTCGAACCTCCTCACCGCCGGCTCGTCTATTACTTCGGGCTTCACGACAAGAAGGGAAGCGCTTATCTGCTGGAGAAGGGATTCATGGAGACCGAGCCCGAGAATACGTATCATGGCGTATTCGACTTCCCTTACATGAACCCGATCGAAATTTTCACGCCGCCGGCTTGGGTGAAGGACGCGGTCTTCTATCAACTCTTCCCGGAACGGTTCGCGAACGGCGATCCTTCCAACGACCCGGAGGGCGTCGAACCATGGGGCGGAGCGCCTACGCCTAAAAATTTCTTCGGCGGCGATCTGCAAGGGGTCATCGACCATCTCGATCACCTGACGGAGCTGGGCGTCAATGCGATCTATTTCAACCCGCTCTTCGAAGCGACGACGAATCACAAATACGACACGGCCGACTACATGAAGGTAGACCCGCACTTCGGGACGAACGAAACGCTCAAGACATTAGTGGAAGCCTGCCATGAGCGCGGGATCCGCGTGATGCTCGACGCCGTCTTCAACCATTGCGGCAAGACCTTCCCGCCATTCGTCGATGTGCTCGAGAAGGGCAAAGATTCCAAGTACGCGGACTGGTTCCATGTTCGCGACTGGCCGCTTCGCCTCGAAGGCTATGTGCCAACCTACGAAACGTTCGGTTTCGAGCCGATCATGCCGAAGCTGAATACGGAGAATGCGGAAGTGAAGGCGTATCTGCTCGGGGTCGCCCGCTATTGGATCGAGGAAATCGGCATCGACGGCTGGCGTCTCGACGTGGCGAACGAGGTCGACCACCATTTCTGGCGCGAATTCCGCCAGACGGTGAAGGCAATCAATCCAGAGGCCTACATATTAGGCGAAATTATGCACGACGCCATGCCTTGGCTGCAGGGCGATCAATTCGACGCGGTCATGAACTATCCGTTCACGAACGCGGTGCTCGAATTTTTCGGCCAGAGCAAAACGGATGCGTTCCGGTTCGCCAATTCGATCAGCGCGCAGCTGGCCAGCTACCAGCGTCAAGTCAACGAGGTCTCGTTCAATCTGCTTGGCAGCCACGATACGGCCCGCCTGCTGACGGTGTGCCAAGACAGTGTAGAGCGCGCGAAACAAGCGACGCTGTTCCAACTGACGTTCCCAGGCGTGCCGTGCATATATTACGGCGACGAAGTCGGTCTAGACGGCCAGAACGACCCGCACTGCCGCAAATGCATGGAATGGGACCGGTCGAACCGCAACGAAGAGCTGTTCG
The DNA here is from genome assembly GCF_008124765.1 of Paenibacillus methanolicus. Taxonomy (GTDB): domain Bacteria; phylum Bacillota; class Bacilli; order Paenibacillales; family Paenibacillaceae; genus Paenibacillus_Z; species Paenibacillus_Z methanolicus. Next base: position 601,119 of record NZ_VNHS01000003.1, read on the forward strand.
CCTTCTTCAAGCAGGCGATCCGCCTCCGCAAGTCGCATGACGCGCTGCGCACCGGCGAGATCCGTTTCCTGCAGGCCTTACCGGGCGACGACCGCTTGATCTACGAGCGCTGGAACAACGACGAGCGGTTCCTCATCTTGATGAACACGCGAAGCAAGCCGGCCGAGCTGAATGCCGAGGTAACTCCGGGGCGCTGGACCGATGCTTTCTCCGGTCAAGTGCTCGAGACGTCCGGCAGTTTGCTTAGTTTGAAGCTGCCGGCGCATGGTTTTGCGGTGCTGCATCAGGTTGCGAAATAGTCGGGTAATCGACGAACGAATATAAGAAGCATCCCTCCGGCATAATCGCGGGGGATGCTTCTTTGGCATGGTTTGACGTTGGTTGCAGAAGTGAAAAGGGCTGTACCGGTCATTCCGACCGGTACAGCCCTCGTGCTAAGCCGCTATATCGCTTACCAAATTCTTCATCCACTTCCGCGAACTGATCCGGACCCAACCGAACATGAACCGGACGAGCTCTTCCATGGAGAGCACCAAATAAACGAGGAAGACCGGCTGCTTCCACACGAAAGACAACAGCAGCCCGGATGGAACGCCGATCAGCCATGTAGCCGTCGATTCCATGGCGAAGACATACTTACTATCCCCGCCGCTGTTAAGAATGCCGCCGGCCATAATCATGTTGGACACCTTGACCCACAGGAAGCCCGCGAATACAAGCACGATGTAGACGGCCAGCTGGCTTGCTTCTCCAGAAATATTAAACGCCGATACATAGAGCGGCGATAATGCGGCAAGGGCAGCGCCCAGCACCACCGAGATGATGATTCCTAGCCGGACGAAACGGCGCGCATGGGCCAGGGCGATGTCGTACTCCCCGGCGCCCAGCCGATTGCCGACCATGACGGCAGCTGCGCTGGCCAAGCCGGAGAGCAGTCCGATGCTGATGCCCTGAAGCGGGAAGGTCACGGTCATCGCGGTCATCTCGACCGTGCCCATCCGGCTGTAGATTACGGCATACGAGGTCTCGCCTAACACCCAGACCAATTCGGTGAGCAGGATCGGATAGGTGGTTCCGATAAACTTCTTGAGCAGCGGACCCTGAATTCGCAGCAGATTCATCACCCCGACCGCGCCCGGCAGACGGTACCAATATACGGCCCCGATTATCAGGACGCACTCCAGCACCTTCGAGATGACCGTCGCCACCGCGGATCCTTTCAAGCCAAGCTCGGGCGCTCCGAAGTTGCCGAATATCAGCAAATAGTTCAGCACGATATTGGCAATGACGCTGACGAGACTTACGATCGTCGGCCAATTGGCGTGTCCGGTGCTGCGAAGAATCGCGGAATACATCATCGTGAGCATGGTCGGCACGTAGCTGATCGCCACGACCTGCAGGAAGATGTAGCCGTATTCCGTTACATTCGTATCGGTCGTGAACAGCCCGAGGAAAAATTGCGGCTGCATGTAGACGGCGACGGAAAACACCATGGATAGCGCCGTTCCGCCGATTAGGCCAATGCCAAGCACCTGCGTAACGCTCCCGCTGTCTTTATTGCCCCAGAATTGCGCCGCATATATGGAAACCCCGGTCGAAAGACCGGCCAATACAACGGAAATGACGCCGAAAATTTTCGTCGCCATGCCGACGGAGGCAATCGCCGTATCGCCCAACTGACCGACCATCAGCTGATCCGTAAAGTAAAGCAGCGACATGAGCAAACTTTGCAGCGTGACCGGAATCGCGATTTTATAGACGCTTTTGTAAAATCCATCTTTTTCTTTTTCTTGTTCGGCCATCGATTAACCCGCCCCTTTTGATTTGTAGATGTCTGTCGCGAATCGGCCGTACTCTTCGACGATCCAGTCCGCGAGCGATAAATCCTGGTTGCCGGAATGGGGATTACGGAAACCGGCGCAGGCCATGCCGGCCGCCTTGGCCGCCTTTACCCCGTTGCTCGAATCTTCCACAACGAGGCATGCGTTCGACTCAAAGCCAAGCCGAGCGGCCGCCAGCAGGAAAATGTCCGGCGCCGGCTTGCCCTGCCGTACTTCCTCGCCGCTCGCGATCGCATCGAACTTCTCTCGCAGGCCGATTCGGGTCAGCATCAGTTCAATCAGCGCCATCGGGGAGGAGGAGGCAACCGCGACCGGGATGCCCCGCTGCTTCAGCCGATGGAGGAACGCCGCCGCTTGCGGCATCGGCGTAAGCTTGGGGTGACGCTCGATCGCCTTAAGCACGTTCGATTGATGGAAGGCCGCGAGCTCCGCAACCGAAGGCGACAGCGCATAGCGCGATTTCACCTGTCTCCACATCTCTTCCGGCGTGATGCCCACGAATTGATGCTGCTCCTCCTCCACCATATGGATCCCATAATAGCTAAAGGAAGCCTGCTCAATTTCGAAATAGATCGGCTCGCTATCCACCAGCACCCCATCCATATCGAAGATAACCGCCCGAATGGCCGACGTCGGGCCGATTTCCACGCACGCCGACGCCGGGCCGGCATCTTCGGCGCGTATGGCGTCTGCCATTGCGGACGTCGAACCGATCCCTATCTCGTTAGCCGCTCTGTTCGCCTCCATTACACCGCCCGCTTGAAGCGCATAAGCGTATAGGTTGCTCGAGGCTCGACTTCGACGACATTGAATTTCTTCGCCAAGTCGATCGTCCGGTAGCCTTCGCCGTCGACCAGCGTGACATTGTCCGCTCCGCCGATAATGATGGGCAGCTGCATGAGAATGATCTCGTCGACGAGGTCCTGGTCGAAGATATGCCAGTTCAGATAGCCGCCGCCTTCCACCATGAGACGCTCCATCCCGTATTGTTCTTCCAGCTGGCGATACAGCCCGACGAAATCCACCTTCTCGTAACCGCTGATCAGGCAGTCCTTGCCCCTGTTGCGAATCAACTCCATCTTCTCCGGATCTTGGCCATGGACCGTCGTGACGATGATCGTCTTCCCCTCATCGGTCAGCACGTTGCTGTCGAGCGAGATGTCCATCGTGGCGGTCGGGATAATCCGAATCGGATTTTTGTTCGTCTCGTAGCGGTTGGTCAGGAACGGATTATCCGTTTGAATCGTGTTCTTGCCGACCATAATGCCTTGCACGTTTCCCCGGAATTTATGGATAAACTCCATGTCCTCGCTCGAAAAAAGGGTGAACAACTCTTTGCTGGAGCTGCCTGCGCCGAGCGTCAATTTGCCGTCGATCGAAATTTGGCTGAATACCGTCGTTTTCATTGCGTTTCCTCCTCCTATATCCGGCCCGCGGCGGCAATCTTCTCTTCGAGCTTACTCTCCATTCGCGCGCAAATTTGATCGATTGTATAATCCGGCAATAAATGCAGGCCGAGCTCCATCGCGATCCAGACATAAATCATGTGCGGATGAATCGGCATCGGGCGGCACGCATCCAGCAGGGCGATCAGCCGCCGTTTGGACGGGGAACTCGATTCGGCCAGCAGCTTCAGGACCGACTGATTGGTCGGAATCCGCTGCACCTTTGCCGCCCATAGAAGCTGGCATTCCTCGCTTAGCATGAAGCGCGTGAACGAGAGGATCTCTTCGGCATATTCCGATTCCAACGACTGATTCGGGTAGACCAATCCGATCGAGGAAGACATGGAGACCGATTGGCCATCGCCTATGCTCGGCAAGCTGCCGACGCCCAGACGCTCGCCCATCTTTTTGTCGAGATAGTTGAAAATCCACTCGCCGCAAATGATCGCGCCGATCCGGCCGTCGATGAACTTCTCGAGCAATTCCGTCGAGCCGTCGAAGTTGGCCAGTATGCCCGCCTCCTGCTTATCGCGGACGAAGGCGAGAGCCTGCTTCATCGCCGGCGTCGACACGGCCGGCGCGCCCTCTACCATCGGCCAGCCGCCGAAAGCGGACAAGAACGGCACGAACCAGTAAGATTGCTTCAAATCCCCTGCGATCGGCACGATGTCCCGCGCGATCAGACGCTCCGCGGCGTCTTCAATATCCTTCCAGCTATCCGGAGCCGTCTCATAGACGTCGCGATTGACGAATAGCACAAGATGGTTGCCTTGCAACACCGGCACGCCGTATTGGGCGCCGTTCCTCCTCATGCTCGCAAGCGTGTCGTCGGCAAGCAGATCAGCAACTACTCCGTCCGGCACCTCGGAATAGGCCCCGATGTCGGCATAGCTCGCCATATCCGCCGGCACGAACGCCATATGCGGGCCCTCGCCCAATTCCTTCACGTTGCCGAGCCGTTCACCCAGTTCGATAATGTTCATGACCTGCGGCGTCACCTGTACGCCGTTACGCTCCGAATACAGCCGGCAGATTTCCTCCAGCACTTCGATCGAGGTATCCCCCGGGCCGTCAAACTCGTGCCAGAGTATCAATTCCTTCTTGTTGTTCGTCCGTTCTTGCATCGTCCCCATCTCCCCGCGGTTATGTTGGTGTAAGAGCATGCCTTGATACGGCGCCAGCGTCAATCGCGACACGGGGGGATCCCCCAAAGTCGAACCAAGGCCGCTGTCGAGCTTGATATCGTAGGCGTCGATGCCCGGCCTTATGGCGGCCAGGTCGACTTGAACCGACGACTCTCCGCTTACATTCATGCAGACGAGCGCAGTCTCTTCTCCGTTCTCATAGCCGTAGATCACGACATCCGAAGGCGATTCCGCGATAAAGAACCCCTCGGGCCGGAGCAGTTCCGGCTTGCTCGATTTGAATTCGCGAAGGTCGGCCAGCAATCGCATCATGTCATGGTTCTCCGTCCAATCGATCGTCATGCGGTTAAAGAACGCCCGAGGGATATCGGCTCCGTTCGTGTTGTCGCCAAGCCCGCAGTTAAGCGGCTGCTCTTCGTTCACCTCGTAGCCGGTCGTCAAATACGGGATCGCATGGGGCAGAAACTGGTTGAACACGGCGAGCATGCGCGCCAGCCCGACGCCGCCCCGGCTCGTAATCCGCGGCGTGTCCGCGGTTTCGGCGCAGGCGAAAATCGGGATGCTCAGCTCGGGAAGCTCCCGCAAATACGACAGCAAGTTGTCCTTCGTCAGATCGGTCATGACGTTCCATCCGCTGCCGAGCATGATGTTGTAGCCGGTCGCAGCCGCCTTCGCGTGATTCCGGTTGAACAAATCCTCGCTGATTAGAATCGCGTTCGGATTCCGATCCCGAATCGTCTCGAACATCCGCGTCAGCAGCGGGGTCGGGAGCACATGCCCGATATCGATGCGGAACCCGTCGATGCCGTACGTGTCCAGATTGAACCGGATCGCGTCCAGCAGACGCTCCCACAGCTCTTCGTTCGGCCGCTCGCCCGGGTAATAATTGCACTTGATCGTATCGAACAGGACATAGGGCGCCTGACCTTCGCGCAAATAAGGCCGGACCTGCGGGCATATATCTTCGTACAGCCGCAGGAAGGTGATGTCGGTCCAAATCGGCTGCACGTCGTTGATCCAATCGGAATGCGCCGGCGCGGTCGTTATGCCCATCTCCTGCTCGATCAGCGTCAGCAGCTCCTCGCCGGTCTCCTCCGACCGCCGCTTGAGCGCCTCCCACAACTTCGGATTCAGCTGGTTCGGAGGCAGGGTGAACTTGTCGAGGAATGCCTGTGTATCCTTACTGCGATAGACGGTCTCCAGTTTGTCCGGCGTGCATTCTTCGAAAAATCCGAGCTCCGGGATAGTTGGAGGCGCGAAGCCTTCAAGCGCTTCGTTTTTGATCCAATACACCCACTCCGGGTTTTCTTTCATTAATTCGCTGTTCTTCGCCGTTACCCGCGGAATGAAATCGACGACCGCTTTGATATCGAGCAGATGGCAGGCTTCCACTAGCGCAGCCAACTCGTCGTGCAGCGAGAAATTGTCCATGCCATCCAGCAGCGGATCGTGCAAATTCGGATCCAGGTCGAACAAGGATTGCACCGCATACGGCGAACCGATGTCGCCCTTCAGGTTCAACAGGCTGTACCGGTTAACCGGCAGCATGTACAGGATGTTCACGCCGAAGGTTTTGAGCAGCGGGAGCAGCACGATCAGACGCAGGAAGGTACCGGATTCGATCTCCCCGTCATGGTCGTAATCCCAAGCCGTCGTGTACCGGACGAGCGAAGAATAGATGACGCTGTTCTGCAGATCGGTTGCCTTGGTCGGCGCGTACCGCTTCGACGTTTCCCGCACATATCGGAAGTGGTCGCTAAGAAATCGATAGGGATGGACGAGAATCTCGCCATCCTGCTCCCCGAGAATGGATGGGTATCCGCATTGGTTCCAAACGGAGGGAATCCAGATCGGCGCCGCATCCGATCGCGCGCGCGATGCCAAAAAAGCGGTCAAAGCTCCTAGTCGGTTATTGCTCTCCATCGTAAGACTAGCTCCTTCCAAGTCGTTCATCTCTTTTTAAAGTTCCCGGTTCTAGGCGTCTTCCCGGTCTTCAAGGTACCAGCACGGTCTTGACGGACTCGTTGCTCACCTTTAACAAGGTGTCGAGTTCGTAGCCGAGCAGTTCATGGACGGCGTCCGCGTAGTCCGCGAGCTTGTAGGTCTTCGTAACCAGGCGGCTCAGCTCCGGGTGATCCGTCGCAAAGCGCAGCGCCTCTTCGAACGTATGGCGATATTCTCCTGCCCCGATTAGTTTGACGGCGCGCTGAATATAGCTTGTCGGCGCGATCGTATGCCGATAACCGCCGTTAATGCCGAACGGTATGATCGTGCCGCCCCGGTCGACCCAACGCTCGGCGACTTCCAGCTGCGTGCCGACCGTATCGATGACGACCTTGAACTTGCCCCCGGGAACAAGCTTCGACGCAGCCTCTTCGGTTAATTCCTCCGGAAGGAACGCGCGGTCGGACAGCTCGCGGGCGAACGACAATCGATACGGATTCACCTCGGTCGCGGCGGTGAATCCCGCTCTTGTCTGACTGACCATTTGGCACAGCAGTCCCATCGGTCCCGATCCGAGGATAAGGACCGAGTCTTTGCGCGTGATTTTCGCGACGTTGAAATTATGGAGCACGCATGCCAGCGGTTCGATCAGCACGGCGGCCTCCATGCCAAGCCGCTCCGGCAAGCGGTGAACAAACCGCTGATTCGTCACCAGGTACGGCGCGAACGTGCCGTGCGCGTTGATGCCCGCGATGCGCATCCCGTTCCCGTCCGCTCCCTCGCACAAATGCGGATTGTCATCCCGGCAATAGCGGCACCTGCCGCAGCTTTCGTTCGGATCGATCACGACCCGGTCGCCAAGTTCGACGCGATCGACGCGCCCTCCGACCGCTACGACGACGCCAACCGCCTCGTGACCGCGTATGACCCCGTGAGCGCCTTCTTCCTTGCCGGTAATAACGGCCAGATCAGTGCCGCATATGCCGGTCAGCTCGATGCGAACCTTCACGTCGTCCGGCGCGACCAGCTGCGGCTCTTCGATTTCAGATAACTCCAACCGGTTTCTTGCGCTCCATACTAACGCTTGCATCATATACCCCCGCTTGTTTGAAAATTCGAAACCCATACGGCGGAAGCAGGAACCAGCCATCGCTCTTATCGCCCGCTGCCGCTTCTTCATGCCACGCATCGCGCCATGATCCGTCAAATGGCGGAAGCTCGATCGTCCGCGCCTCGGCGCTCGCGTTCATCAGCACAATGATTCGCTCCTCCTCGTTCGAACGCTCGTAAACGAGCGTCCTGGCGCCCGATTCCGCCTGGAGGAAACGGAATCCGCCTTCCCTAAGCGCGCGGCTGGAACGTCTTAGCCTCGTCGCCTGCCGATAGAAGGCCAGCAGATCGAGATCCTGTTTGTCTGGATCCCACTCCATGCATTTGCGATTGTCCGGGTCCCCGCCGCCCGTCAATCCAACTTCGTCGCCGTAATAAATGCACGGCGTGCCCGGATACGTGAACTGGAAGATAACGGCCAGCTTCATTCGCTCCTTGTCGTTATGGCATAGCGTTAACAAGCGGGGGGTATCGTGGCTGTCCAGCAGATTGAAGGCGATCTCGCTCACCTTGCTTGGGTACATCGCCAGCTGGTTGCCGATGCAATTCGCGAATTGTGCCGCATGGAAGACGTCCTTCACGAAAAATTTCATGGCGAAATCCGTGACCGCATAATTCATCACCGCATCGAGTTGGTCGCCATGAAGCCAAGGCATCGCGTCGTGCATAATTTCCCCCAGGATGTAGGCGTCCGGCTTCAGCGACTTGACTGCTTCGCGGAACTTGCGCCAGAACGCATGGTCCACTTCGTTGGCGACGTCGAGCCGGAAGCCGTCGATGTCCGTTTCCCGAATCCAGTAACGGGCCACCTCGAGCAGATAATCGCGCACCTTTGGATTGGCGGTGTTGAACTTCGGCATATGCGGCTCGAATCCGAACGTTTCGTACGTCGTCGAACCGTCCGCCATCGCCTGCATCGGCCACTCGCGAACGAGGAACCAATCGGCGTATGGCGACGATGCTCCGTTGTCGATCGCATCGCGGAACGGCGGGAAATATTCACCCGCATGGTTGAAAACGGCATCCAATAATACGCGTATGCCTCTTCGGTGACAAGCCTCCACGAGCTGCCGCAGCGCTTCCTTGCTGCCGAAATGGCGATCGACCACGAAATAATCGGTCGTATCGTACTTGTGGTAGGACCTGGCTTGGAACAGCGGATTAAAATAAATCGCGTTCACGCCGAGCGCCTCCAAATAGTCGAGCTTGTCGATGACCCCTTGCAGATCGCCGCCGAAATAGTTCTCCCGGGTCGGCTTCCCGCCCCATGCCTCGACCTCTTCCGGGTCGTTCGCCGTATCCCCATTCGCGAAGCGGTCGGGGAAAATTTGATAGAACACGGCTTCCTTCACCCAGCTTGGCGGCTCGTACAGATCGGCGTTGCCGACGTACGGATACTCAAAGTTGCCGAATTCGCCCTCGCTCGACTGAGGCGCATCCCATCGCTCCGCATACCAGTGACGCTCCTCGCCAGATTGCACCTCGAAGCGATAGCTGAGCCGGCCGAATGGCGGCAGAACCGGCGCTTCCCAATAATCGAACCGCTCATCCGTAATCCGCTTCTCCATCGTTGCCCGGCATTCCGTTCGATGCCAGTCGTATTTGTCGCCATACACGATCGTCACGGCATCCGCATCGTCCCGCTTCGTCCGCATACGCACCCGGACGGCGCCCGAGCCGTCCGGGAAAGCCCAACTTCCTTTCGCCCGATGGTAGTAAGCCTCGACTAACATGCCCTTACCTCCTTTAAGATCTGAATGTCCGAACCTTCCGCCATGCTCCAAGGAACGCGAAAAAAGACACAACCTGCGTAATTACGCGAGGTTGTGCCTTTTTGCAAAGGTAACATAGCCTTCAGATTCGAGTATAGTATTGTGCGGATCTAGATGACTGAAAATTACTATGGACGAAACTTTATCATATTGAATTTGTCCTTGTAAAGCCGATTTTTGTCGACAAACAGATTAATTTTTTGTGGAAATTAGACAGTTATAGTAGAGAAAGCGCATCCAAAATAGGTGTTGACAAATTTACCCTCCGTCGCCTAAACTCAGAAACAGGAAACTTGAGGGCGATGATTTTTAGACCAGCCGGTTTAAAACAACCCCGTTCATCTCACATGAGATAAACGCGGGTTGTTTTTTGTTTCCCAGAAAACGGAGATAGGAGATGAGGCCCCGATTGTAGCGATTCAGTACGTCCATACAATCCGAATTTTGTTTGCGGAACCTAATTCATAACTCAAACGGAGGTTATTTCGTGAAGAAAACAGTATTGAAGCTTACTTCAACCCTTACTTTATCCATGGCGGTGGCGATCAGCGCGATTCCGTTAGCAACGGCGGCTCCGGACACATCCGTACAGAACAAGCAGAACTTCAGTTCGGACGTTATCTATCAAATCGTGACGGACCGGTTCCTTGACGGGAACGCCTCCAACAATCCGACAGGCGCGGCTTACGACGCGACATGTTCCAACATGAAGCTGTATTGCGGCGGCGACTGGCAGGGCATCGTCAATAAAATCAACGACGACTACTTCTCCAATATGGGCGTAACCGCGCTGTGGATCTCGCAGCCGGTGGAGAATATCTTCGCGGTCGTGAATTACTCCGGCGTCAACATCACGTCCTACCATGGCTATTGGGCACGCGATTATAAGAAGACGAATCCGGCGTTCGGCAGCATGGCCGATTTCGAGAATCTGATTGCGGCGGCCCATGCGAAAGGCATTAAGGTCGTCATCGACTTCGCGCCGAACCATACCTCTCCGGCGATGGAGACGAATACGGCATTCGCCGACAACGGACGGCTGTACAACAACGGCGCGCTCATCGGCGGTTATACGAACGATACGGCCGGCTACTTCCACCACAACGGCGGCACCAACTTCTCCTCGCTGGAGAACGGCATCTATAAGAACATGTACGATCTTGCCGACTTCAACCTGCAAAACCCGACGATCGACGGTTACATGAAAGATGCGATCAAACTTTGGCTGGACAAAGGCATTGACGGCATCCGCGTCGACGCGGTCAAGCATATGCCTCTCGGCTGGCAGAAGAACTGGATGGCCGCCATCAATGATTACAAACCGGTGTTCACGTTCGGCGAATGGTTCCTCGGCGCCAACGAAGTCGATGCCGCGAACCATCAGTTCGCCAACGAAAGCGGCATGAGCTTGCTCGACTTCCGCTTCGGCCAGAAGGTCCGCCAAGTATTCCGCGACGGCTCGGACACCATGTACGGCCTTGACTCGATGATCTCCGGCACGCAAACGGCCTATGAAGAAGTAAACGACCAAGTGACGTTCATCGATAACCACGACATGGACCGGTTCCAAGTCGATGGCGCGAACGGCCGCAAGCTGGAACAAGCCATTGCCTTTACGCTCACTTCCCGCGGCGTACCCGCCATCTACTACGGCACCGAGCAATACATGACCGGCAACGGCGACCCGAACAACCGTAAGCGCATGACGTCCTTCTCGACAACGACGACGGCTTACAACGTCATCAAGAAGCTGGCTCCGCTGCGCAAGTCGAACCCGGCGATCGCGTACGGCACAACCCAGCAAAAGTGGATCAACAATGACGTCTATGTTTACGAGCGTAAATTCGGCAACAATGTCGCCGTCGTCGCGATAAACCGCAATTCGACTACGGCGGCATCCATCGCCGGACTCACGACGTCCCTGCCGGCCGGCACTTACGCGGATGCGCTCGGCGGCACGCTGAATGGCAACTCGCTGACGGTAGGCAGCGGCGGCGCGGCTTCCACGTTCAACTTGGCGGCAGGCGGCGTAGCGGTATGGCAGTACACGGCCGCGGCAACGACGCCGACAATCGGTCACGTCGGTCCGATGATGGCGAAAGCCGGCAATACGATTACGATTGACGGCCGCGGCTTCGGCGCGACCAAAGGCACGGTATACTTCGGCACGACGGCCGTTACCGGCGCAAACATCACGTCATGGGAAGACACGCAAATTCAAGCCGTCGTCCCGGCCGTCGCAGCAGGTAAATACGCGGTGAAAGTTCGCACTTCCTCAGCGGTCGACAGCAACGTGGTCAACAATGTCGACGTGTTGACAGGCCAGCAAGTGAGCGTCCGGTTTATCGTTAATAACGCGACAACCAACCTGGGCGAAAATCTGTACCTCGTCGGCAGCGTCAGCGAGCTGGGCAACTGGGATGCGGCGAAAGCGATCGGACCGATGTTCAACCAAATCATCACGTCCTATCCGACGTGGTACTACGACGTCAGCGTACCGGCAGGCACCGCGATTCAATTCAAATTCATCAAGAAGAACGGCTCCACCGTTACATGGGAGAGCGGCGCGAATCACACGTTCACGACGCCGACCAGCGGTACCGGGACGACGATCGTCAACTGGCAGCCGTAAGCTGTTGATGGCACCGAATCCTATTAAATAGAAGCAGGCCGTTCATCCGAAGCGATGAGCGGCTTTCTGCTTATCCGTGAAACCCGACAATTCCCATTGCGCGATGTAGGTCCCGGCCAATTGTTCAAGCGCAAAGAAGCCGCCGCGAACGTGAAGTCGGGCAGCTTCTTCGTCTAGCTATTCATCGCGTTATCTCATCTGCGTCATTGCAAAATCAAACTCGCGATTGCGGAGAGGTCGATGACATCGATCATGCCGTCATGGTTGAGGTCCATCTTGCTATATTGGCTCCAGTCCGGATCGGCCGCCTTCTTGCCGTATGCGGAAGCAGCCATGGCGAGGTCGCCAATGGAGTATCTTCCATCGTTGTTCAGATCGCCGGAAGGCTGATCGACGATTCGGATCGCATGACCGGCCGCGGCCAACGATACTTCTTCGCCTTCGCCGTTGGCCAGCTCGGCTTGCGCGAGCTGAATGCCGGCGCTCGCAGCCGGACGGAGCGCCTTCCATTCCAGCTTCAAGAGCGCGCCGTCGGCCGTAACGGCATTGCCGGCTCCTTTGCTGGCGAGCAGGATGCGGACTTTGCCGGCGGTATCCTTATTCACGCCGATGACGTCAATCGCCTCTTCAAGCGATGTCGCGCCAACGAATTGCAGCTTCTCCGGATCGTAGGTAAAGGTTATGTCCTGCGCCAGAATACCGTTGTCGGCCTTCACATTCGTTAAACCATACTTCAGCTCAAATGAATGACCTGTAAAGACTTGCGCGGGACCGGATAGCGCGGCGGCAGGTTCGTCGGAGTTGTTCGCCTTGCCGGTCAAGGTTAGTTCGCCGAACACGGAAGGATCCATATAGCCGGTTCCGGTCGCGTCGTTCCATGCCGCGATGCTTTGGCGGATGCCGTCTTTGGCGTCATTGATCTGGACGTCGAAGCCGAGCTTCTTGCCATCTGCTGGCGATAAGGAATTGAGCGGGATTTTGACCTCGACCGTGTAATTCGTTCCCGATTTCTGCACAGCCGAGACGAAGCCATCCGCGATGCTCGCCGGATTGAACGAAGTCTCGTTGTCGAAGTTGACCCGGTACTGCCCGTCATCCTCCTGATAGGACGAGGTCTTTGCATTGTTCGGATCCACGAAAATCTCCACGGAGTCCTGTTCCCACGCATTGACGTTCGTCTTATCCAGCTGCGTGTCTTTCACTTGAACGAGGACGTATAGGTTCTGGTCATCCCACAACGCTTTGGCCGTTCCGGAAGCCCCTTGCCATGCCGTCTGGTACCGATTAACCGGCATCGGCTGCGCTTGGCTCCATGCTTCGTCCACAGTCCCGTCGACAACCGGCGCGGCGAAGCTCGCCGAACCTTGATTCGCGTTGCCCGATGTCGGCGGATGCTCCGCCATGAATTTCTCCGGATCGATCACGCCGTAATAAGCCGGCTTGGCTTGCAGATCCTTATCAAACAGCAGCGGATTGTTCGCCGACCTCCAGCTCGTCGCATCGCTCAGTCCCCAGAAGGTTACTCGAGCAATATGCTCCGCATGCTCGCGATAGAGCTGGAACAGCTGCGCGTACAAATACGCTTGGTCGATCGCCTGCTCCTCGGTCAGAACCCCATCGCTGCCGGCTTGAATATCCAGCTCGGTGACGCTGACTTCGACGCCCAAGGAAATGAATTTCTCGAGCGACAGCTTCACGTTGTTCGGATTCGTATTCACGCTATAATGCGCTTGCATGCCAATCCCGTCGACCAGCAGCTTGCCCGGATGCGTCTTCGCGTACTTCTCGTTGAACTCTTTCACCATGCTGTAGATCGCTTGCGCTTTGTTCTGGTTGTCGTCATTGTAGTCGTTATAATACAGCTTGATGTCCCACTCCGGGTGCGAATCGAGCACCTCTCGCGCCGCAAGGAACGCCTGCTCGACGAAGTCCTCGCCGATTGCGTTATACCAATCGGATTTGCGCAGCGCGGCCTTCCAATCGGTCGGATTCGATGGATTATCGTTCATCGCTTCGTTCACGACGTCCCAAGAGATGACCCTGTCGCCGTAATGCTCCATGACGGTCTTAATGTGCGTCCGCATGTTAGCAAGCGCTTCTTCGCGACTGAGCGGAGAACCGCTGGCCGTATTCATCCATGCCGGCGTCTGCTGGTGCCAGACCAGCACATGACCGTGTACGCTTAACCCTTCCGCCAGCGCGGCGTCAACCAGATTATCCGCCCAGGTAAAATTCCCTTTCGTCGGCTGCGTCGCATCGGGCTTCATGGCATTCTCCGCCGTAATGACCGTATGGTGCTGCTTGAGCAGCTCGAGTTTAACCCCGCTTAGATCCGCCGCGGATGCGACATTGCCGATCAGAAAATCATTCTGATACGCTACTTGGATCGGTTTCAGATCCTTCTGGATGACAACGGGAGCAGATCCGCGTTCCATGCGGATATCGTCGATATAGAAGGAAGCCGTGGCGTCGCTTGCGCTCTCCACATAGATCGTCACGAACCCGTCGCCTAGACTGCTGTAGCGATACGAGCCTTCGAGCAGCACCCAGCCGTCTTCGGCCCGGATGGTTTTGCCCTGCAGGCTATTGTAGCTGGCCGTGTTGCCTTCGCCGACCTGCGTCGAGAGCTGGAGCTGCGAGCTCGCCGGGGAGATCAGCTTGACCCAGGCCGAGATTTTGTACTCGTAGCCTTGATCCACGAATGGCTCCACGCGCAGCGCGGGACCGTTCCACGTCTGCGTCCGGCCCTCTACCTTCAGCGCGTATGAACCGCCCTCCGTGTGGTTGGCTTCATTGGTCACCGTCAACGTCTCCGTTCCTGCCCGCCCGGCAAAACCGCCTGCCGTTTGATTCTCGAACGTTATCGCGTCGAAAGATACGGCCGAAGCCTCCGTAACCTCTACATCGTGCGTAACTGAAGCCGTCTTGGCGATGATCGAGTTGTTCGCAGCCGATGCCGAGGCTTCCGTGGCCGGGGCAAGCCAGACAGCCGGGATGAGCAAAGCTGCGGCGAGCACTTGCGAGATCGTTTGCTTGAATCTTCTTCTCATGTCATTCGTTCCTTTCCATAGGGATTAGGTGATGGGAGACTGCCGTCTCCCATCTGGATACCGCTTATTTAAGGATTTTCGTGGCCACGAACGCCAGATCGACAATATCGATCTTGCCATCGTTGTTCATATCCGCCTTCTTGGCCGTCGTCCAATCCGCGCTGCCGGCATCCTTGCCGTAATGGTTCGCCACCAATGCCAGATCGCCTATGGAATAGCGTCCGTCTTGGTTCACGTCCGCGGAGGCTTCCTTCACCACCGCTGCCTTGAAGGTATTTACCGCGCTGCTCAGAGCGGTCACGGCGGTGTCGACTTCTGCCTGGGTTGCGTTTCCGTTGTCTTTTACTGCCTTCGCCGTGTTAATAGCTACCAGAAGCGCATCTTTTGCAGATTGCGGGTATTGGCCCGGCTGCGTGCCGACGACTGCGGCGTCGTAGAGACTTTGCGCGTTCGTAATCGCTGTCGTCAAAGCCGTCTTATCGACAACCGCGTCCACGCTGCCTACCGCAATGCTTTTACTGCTAAGCGCGGCCTCGATCTCGGTTCCTGCTGCCGTTACGCCTAGCTCGGCCCGGGTAACCGCGATCGTGCCCGTCGTATCGTGGACGCCCGCCTTCACCTTGAAGGTTACATTCAGCGCCAGTGTACTAGCCCCGGATACGCCGCCGATATTCGCGGCGATCAGTCTGACCTGGCCGGCCGTCTCCGAGTCCTCGCCCGCGACCTGAACCTTGTCGTTCGCGCCTATCGCGCTTACGTATTCGAATACGTCGGCATTATAGGTCAGGGTGATGTCCTCGGCGTATACAGTTTGTATCATCGCATCCAGACTTAAGGACACCGCTAAGCTTGCGCCGGGTTTCACCGTGCTCGGCGCCGACAGCGAAACGGCAGGCGCTTGCGGCTCAACGGGCGGCCAGATCGGATCCGCGGTCGAGCTGCTCGTCGTCAGATAGATCCGGTCGATCGACAGTCCGTCCTCCCGGCCCCAGAAGTTCAGCTCGTGCTCGCCGGGCGTGAGCGTCAGGGCTGCGCCTCCGAATATGCCCCCGTCGGTCCCGCTAATATTGGCCCATTTGAACTGACCTCCGCTTACGCCGTGAATCCCGTTGGACGTGAAGCGGTAGGCATTATCCACGCCGACATGGACGGAGTCGCCGGAATAATCCGCGCTCTTGGCCAGCAGCCAGACATTGTACGTCCCTGCCGCCGGCACGTTGATCTTGTAGCTTAGCTTGGAGCCGGAAGCGAGCGTGGCGGCGTCCGTTCCCGTCATCGCGAAGCCCGTATCCGGTCCGAACCGCATCGCTTTCGTCGCCTGTCCGTCGGTCTGCGACCAGGCGTGCCCTTCGATAACGCCCTGCACCGCCGCCGTCTCGGCTTCGAGCGCCACGACGGAACTGTTGTCGAGGTTCGATCCCTTCAGCTTGTCATCGAGGTTGAAATAATCGAAATCGACATAACCGCCCGTCGTCTTGGTCGCGTAATTGAACAAAGCAAAACGGTAGCCCATAAAATGCGGTAGCGTATACGACATTTGAAGCGTGCTCCCGATAGAGGCCCATTGCTCGCCGTTGAGACTGTAATAGAAATTGGCTTTGTCCGTCCGATTCTTAAAATCATTCTCGACCCTTAAGTACACGACGTTCTGCGAGAGCGGGATATTCGACGCTTCGGATGAGGAGCTCGAATTGCCCTTGACCATCACGACGGATTTGGACGTACCGGTCATCTTGACGCCAACAAAACCGTAATTCTGCTGGAGAGCCGCAATCCCGGCATAATCCCCGTCTTTCATATGGCTGACATCGATGGCGATCGTCCCTGAACTTTCCGGTCCGAACGTTCGCTGCGTAAGCGTATTGCGGGCATTCAGAATACTCGTGCTCGTTCTTCCGGTCGTCAGTCTCAGAAACCCTGGACGATCAGTGAGCGACCAATGGCGATTGTCTGGATTATGGTTCCATTGCCAAACTCTCGCAAGATTGGAGCCATTGTCCTCATTCTCGCCGCTAGCCGTCACCGTGTGATAGGCATGAATCGTCTTCTCGCGCTGATCGAAGCTATCGGATGAAACCCATGCTCTCGACAACTCGGCAGGTATGCCCGTGTCATTGACATCTCCGAACACCGGCCAACCATCCCCGCTCCAAGTCATCGGCACAAGGTAAGGAATGCGTCCGACGGATCCATGGTCCTGGAATAACATGCCGTACCATTTGCCTTCCGGCGTCTGAACGATTCCCCCTTGCGCTACGCCGGCGCCGTTCGATTGGCTGCCCGATTTCAAGGCTATTTTCCCTTCATAGCTGCCGTCGATTCGATCCGCCCGATGGACAAGTTCAGTGCGGATTCCCCCTGATGGCCATGAAATATTAAAGATGTAGTATTTCCCGTTGATTTTGTGGATGTGCGAGCCTTCCGCTCCAAGACCGCCTGTACCTCCGGGAGCGCTCGCATTCTGAATAATCGTTTTATTCATACCGCCCGGTTTGATCGCGGTGGCATCTTCGGTCAATTCAATGACCTTGATCGATCCGCCGCCATATACCATATAGACCCGTCCGTCGTCATCAAACAGCAGCGACATGTCATGATAAACTCCGCCGGCAAGTTCATACTTCTCCCAGGAGCCCTTCTCGATATCGGTCGTCTGGAAGATGAACGTCTTCCCGATATCGTTGGAAGCAAAAGCGATATAAAATTTGCCATTATGATACCGAAGGCTGCTTGCCCAAGAGCCTTGACCGTAAATGTTTTGGCCATTGGAAAGCGTCTGTTTGTCGCGATCCGCAAGAATATCGTATACATAATTGACAATTTCCCAATTCACGAGGTCCTTGGACTTCATAATCGGGACGCCGGGATTCATGTGCATCGTCGTGCTGCTCATGTAATATGCGTCATTGACCCGGATAACGGAAACATCCGGTACATCCGCCCATATAAACGGATTCTTGGCGGTAGTTCCGTCCGCATAGGTTGTTCCGACCGGCAGTAAACCTAGCGTGAAGACAATGGCTACTAGGAGCACAGCCCATTTTCTTATCGGCATATTGTTGCGATCCTCCCCGATTAGGCAATGCGTGATGGGGGACAAACCGTCCCCCATCATGGAAGACAAAGCCGGCTGGCTGTTAGGCTAACGAGCGATATTTATCAACAGCCGTCAAACGACTTACCTATTTGAGGATCTTCGTTGCCACGAACGCCAGATCGACAATATCGATCTTGCCGTCGTTATTCATATCCGCCTTCTTGGCCGTCGTCCAATCCGCGCTGCCGGCATCCTTGCCGTAATGGTTCGCCACCAAGGCCAGATCGCCTACGGAATAGCGTCCGTCTTGGTTCACGTCAGCGGATGCTTCCTTCACGACCGTTGCCTTGAACGTATTGACCGCGCTGCTCAGGGCGGTTACGGCGTTGTCGACTTCAGCCTGCGTTGCGCTTGCGTTGTCTTTAACTGCCTTCGCCGAGTTGATCGCGGCTTGAAGCGCGTCTTTGGCGGCTTGCGGGTATTGACCCGGCTGCGTGCCCACGACTGCCGCGTCATGGAGACTTTGCGCATTCGCGATCGCGGTCGTCAATGCCGTTTTATCGACGACCACGTCCGCGCTGCCTACCGCGATGCGCTTGCTGCTAAGCGCAGCCTGGATCTCGGTTCCCGCAGCGGTTACGCCTAGCTCTGCGCGGGCAGCCGCAATCGTACCCGTCTTGTTATGGACCCCGGCCTTCACCTTGAAAGTCACATTCAGCACCGGCGTGCTGGCCCCGGATACGCCGCCGATATTGGCGGCGATGAGTCTGACTTCGCCCGCCGTTCCCTTGTCCTCGCCCGCGATCTGAATGTTGTCGTTCGCGCCTGTCGCGCTTACGTATTCGAATACTTCGGGATCATACGACAAGGTGATGTCTTCGGCGTATACAGTTTGTATCATTTCATCCAGACTTAAAGAAACCGCAAAGCTTGCGCCGGGTTTCACCGTGCTCGGTCCGGAAAGCGAAGCGGTAGGTTCTTGCGGCTGAACCGGCGGCCAGATTGGATCCGCGGTCGAACCGCTCGTCGTGAGATAGATCCGGTCAATCGATAAACCATCTTCCCTGCCCCAGAAGTTTAGCTCGTGCTCGCCTGCGGTGAGCGTCAGAGCAGCGCCTCCGAATATGCCCCCGGTCGCCCCGCTAATATTGGCCCATTTGAATTGACCGCCGCTTACGCCATGAATGCCGTTGGCGGTGAACCGATAGGCATTATCTACGCCGACATGGACGGAGTCGCCCGAAAAATCGGTGCTCTTCGTTAGCAGCCAGACATTGTACGTTCCCGCCGCAGGTACGTTAATTTTGTAACTCATCTTGGAGCCGGAAGCGAGCGTGGCGGCATCCGTTCCGGTCATCGCGAAGCCCGTATCCGGCCCGAACAGCATCGCTTTCGTGGACTGTCCATCCGCCTGCGACCAAGTATGGCTTTCGATCGTGCCTGCCACAGCTCCGGTCTCCGCCTCGATCGCCACGAAGGAAGGCGCGTTGACCGTAACCGTTATCGGAACCGATGCCGGCTCGCCTAACTCGCCCTTGAAGCTGGCGGTAATTTGCGCCGTACCACTGGATTTTGCCGTAATCGTGCCGTTCGACACGTCGGCGACATCCGGATTCGTGTTGCTGTAGACGGCCTTATTCGTGACGTCCTCCGTATGTCCGTCTACGTACTCCGCGGTTACTTTGAAAGAAGCTGTTCGGCCCGCTTCCAACGCGAATGACGCGTTATCGACGGTTAACCGTTTCACCGTAAGTTCGCTATTCAGATCTTTGACGAGCAGATGAAGGGTATCGCTCTTCCCGCCATAACTGACGTTGATGCTGGTTGAACCATAGCCGACGCCGGTTACTTCCCCCCCGTCGATGCTGACGATTCCGTTTTGCGCCGGGGTCGCGACAGCCTGAGCGGTTACATCCTCGCTTGTTCCGTCGGCATAGACGGCGGTCACCTTCAAGGTCGCTTGGTTCGTGCCGGTCGCGACATCGATCTTCTGCTTATCGATCGTGGCGTTAATCGCGGCAAGTTCATGAGCCGTGCGCTTCTGTCCGAACTGCCAATAGTCGACCTTGAAGAGCTCGTTAGCCCCCGCTCCTCTGTAGACCATATACAGATCGTGTGTGCCGGTCGCGCCGGACACGCTGGTTGTTTTGGTCTGCCAACTATCCACGCCTCCGGTATTCGCGATCGGCAGCGTCCCGATCAACGTCCCGTCGGGGCGGTCCAGACGCAGCTCGATCTTGCCGCCGTTGGAACCGTTTGCAACATGAGCCGTGAAAGTCCCCGCGCCGCTCGCGCCGAAATCTACCTTTGACGCCGCCGTCCAATCGCCATCTTCAATGCCGGTCACGGCCAGGTTCAGGCTCTCGACCATCGCGCCAGGCTCCGTGATGCTTGCCGTGGAGATGCCACCGTTCCAGCCGATCGTTTCGGCCTCGACTCTGGCATATGGGTCAACATTGCCCACCTGCGGCACGCCCGCGTAATCGGCGGTAATGTTCTGAATGACGCCGCTGGCATCGAAGCTGACTTTATTGACGTGCGCGTTGCGATAGCCATGCGGCTGGCCGCCCATTTGCGGGTATTTCCCGCTCTCGGCCATCGCCTTGGCCAACGTCTGCGCATGATAGGTGATATACCATTGGTCTTTGAATTCGAACAGGGCATGATGGTTGTTGCCTCCGACCCCGAAGAATACGCCCGGGTTTGGCAGGATGGTTTTGACATACTTGAACGGCCCCATCGGATTAT
The DNA here is from genome assembly GCF_008124765.1 of Paenibacillus methanolicus. Taxonomy (GTDB): domain Bacteria; phylum Bacillota; class Bacilli; order Paenibacillales; family Paenibacillaceae; genus Paenibacillus_Z; species Paenibacillus_Z methanolicus. Next base: position 621,843 of record NZ_VNHS01000003.1, read on the forward strand.
CGCTGACCATATAAGCAATCGTTCCGGTCGGAAAATCCGCCGGATGCGTGCCCGAGAAGTTTATGCAATAGGAGTAATAGTATTTGCCGTTATATTTGTTGATGCCCGAATCCTCGAACAGCCATGGCGGATTGATCGGTTTGGCAGTCCCCCCGCTTGCAGCCAGATCGAGGCTGACCATGTCTGCCCCGAGCTTCGCCACTCGCGCCGTTCCCGGATCGGCCTCCTTCCCGTTCGGCACGCCGCCGCCAAAGTAAAGATAGCCGCTCCCATCGTCGTCCACCAACACCGCCGGGTCGAATAGCCACGTCACGTCGCTAGCTCCCGGCGTGCTTCTGCTCACCAGCGGCTTGCCGATCGGATCGGTGAACGGCCCGATCGGGCTGTCTGCCGTCAGTACGCCAATGCCGTTGGCGCTATCGGCGAAGTAGAGGAAGAATTTCTCCTTGCCGTTAATCGTCTTGTGCGCGGCCGCCGGCGCCCAGGAGTTATTGGCCCATCGGGCGGCGCCTTGCGGGCCAGCGACGGGAATCTCGCCATGATCCGTCCAGTTCACCATATCGGCGGACGAGATGACGGTGATCTTGTTGATTCTGCCGTATGTATTGTCCTTCACGGTCCCGTCGGCATTGTACTCGAAGATGTCGTTGGTCATATAGAGGTATACTCTTCCGTCGTACACCATCGCGGACGGATCGGCGCCGAACTTATGCGATAGCAGCGGATTGCCTCTTTCGGGCGTTTTGGCAATGGCCGGCGTAATTGTCGCTTCCGCGGCCTTTACCTGGACCGTAAGCGGGCTCGATACGGAGGCAAGCGTCAGTGCCGTAGTCGCCGCCATCGTGGCCGCCATAAGCTTTTTCCATTTTTTCATCGTACACCCTCCACTTTTCAATCGTTCACGAGATACTGCCATGAATTGCACTTGTACAGCTGACCAGTCGTTCGTTTGCTCGTCGATGATCACCTCCTTCATTACTCCATGCTTGCTGAAACACTTGTAAGCGCTAACAACTATAAACGCATTGAGATGATCTTAAAGGAATCGCCCGCTGTTTTCGATGCAATTTCTTAGGCGAAACGTTAAACATTTTATGGGCTTTCGCGAGTCTAAGAAGTGCTTGAAAGGCACGGTTTTACTGGGTTTTATCGAACATCTACCGCGTTCGCGGCATCTATTTTCATTTTGTTGTAAATCCTGATCTAAATACAACGTACATGTTTTTACATGTCCAAACCAACATTTACCTCTTCCGGAATTTGGAACGCGCTTCTGGTCAAATAAGCGGGAAACGGACTCCTATTTTGCGACCGGCAGGATTTCCGAACCCATCTTGTATCGCATAAAAAAGTACACGAACCGCCCAAAAAATTGCACTTTTTTAGTCAGGACAACGATGCTCCCGTATGCTTAAACAAAGATAATAAAGCCGCCAGCGAACGATAGGTTCGAGGCGGCATCTTCGTGTAGACTCGCTTGTAGACGAAACTGTTCATGAATGACTTCATCTTCCGGCGCTACTTCATTTGTCCGTACGTCAATCTGCGCCACAGCCATTCCACCGGACCGTATTTAAATCGTTTAAGCCACAAAGTGCTCATCGCAAGCAGTATCGCGTAGACGCCTAAGCTAATCGCAACCACGCCAACCGGTTGGATGCCTTTGGCAGCCCCAAACCCATAGCCAAGAAACAGGAAAGTTCCGATGGTCGAGTGCAGAAGATAGCAGGTCATGGACATGCGGCCGACATTGCCAAGCCACATCAGAACATATCGAAGCTTCTCGGAATACAAGTACAACATGGCAAGCGTGCTCATATAGAATAGACTTCCGGCTATGCCCCCGAATTCTCCCAAATAAGAGATGATTTCACCCACTTTTGTTTCGTGAACAGGATCCGCGAACGTTCCTGTTAGGAGGCTTGCTTGCGTAATTACAAAGCCGGATGCCGACACGGCCCACATCCGGTTCCATATTCGCTTCTTCGCCTCCATATCTCGGAAGAACCCTTTTTGCACGGCAAACATGCCGAGAAGGAACATCAACAACATAGACACAATCGTATTCGTCGAGGTAGCTACCATGGTGCTCATGTCAGACCAACGCACGCCAATGGACTGCAGGTAGGACAAATCCATGTTGTGGCTGACTAAAGAGAAATCCGCTTTATACGCGCTCGCACTCGCATCCAAATCCGAGAGCAGTAACCTGCCGGCAAAAGGAAGCCATGCGACGGTCAATATCAACGCGAAAATCCATATGAGCAGCGTCCTGGAATGCCGTTTGTAAAAAGCAAACAGAACAAAGCCGACCATGGCATAGAAAGCCAATATGTCTCCAACCCAAATGAATGTAATATGCAGAAGGCCGAATAGAAGTAAAAATGTTAGTCTGCGCGCAAACAGCATGCGTGGCCGGGAGCTTTGCCGTTCGGCTCTCTCCATAAAGATCATAAAGCCGACACCGAATAGAAAGGAGAATAACGTATAAAATTTCCCGTCCCCAAACCAAGCAACCAACTGGCGCCATATATCCTCTGTTGGCTCTGCGTAGCCATTAGCGGAATCTACGATAAGAAAATAATTGACTAGGATAATGCCTAGCATGGCGAATCCGCGCGTGACGTCCAAGAAGTGAAGCCGTTCCCGGCTGGTCATCGGTTGCGGTTGCCTTTGTTCTTGCTTCTTAAGCTCTTGCTTCATTAAGTTTACAGACTCCTTTTAAGCCTCTTTATTGGGTTACATAGGCTAAATTAAGGCTTAATTCTTAATCGTTTATGAAGCCATCGAAAAATAATTTTAAGAACTTATCGACGAAGAACAAATTTTTTACTTTCATAAACGGTTAAGATTTGATCTTTATGATGAACGAATGACCTGGGCGCAGGCGTAATAAATTTCCTTTTGGAAGCAAATCTTAACGAATTGGGAGATAATCATGAATACATCTAACACATCCGGCAAGCAGACAAACGTTGAAGATCAATTGTCTAAAACCAAGCTAAGCCATTTTGCCGCGCTTTTATTCTCGGCGGGAATTCCCAAGCTGACGCTTGGCATCGCGATCCTATTAAGCTTGATCAGCGCCATGGCGGGGCTGGTTGTTCCGCTCGTCACAGGCAGTATGATTGACCAGTTTCGCCTGGCGTCGATTAATGCCGCTATGGTACTGAAGCTCGTTTTTTTCTTTATTTTGCAAGCGATATCGAGCGGGGTTTCGTATCTATTGCTGGCTTACGTTGGCAGCCGCATCGTCAGTCATCTACGAAAGAAACTTTGGAAGAAAACATTGGCGCTGCCGGTGCCCTTTTTCGACCGCCATCGATCGGCAGACCTCATGAGCCGCGTAGCGAACGACACGAATGAGATCAAATTGTTCATTACCGACCACTTAATTGCCTTTTGTTCCAATCTGCTCACCGTCATAAGCGCGGTCGCCATTCTTTTTTACTTGGACTGGCAGATGACGCTGATCATTTTGCTGGCGCTGCCGATCGGTATTGCCTTCCTGATGCCGATGGGCGATAAACTGTACGCGATTTCCGTGAACATGCAGGAGCAATTGGCCGGGCTTGCCGCAACCCTTTCGCAAGTACTCGGGGAAATTAGACTGGTGAAGTCCTCCAATTCCGAATGGCGAGAAATGAAGAACGGTGAATCCGACATAGACGGACTGTATCGCTTTGAGATGAAAGAGGCTAGAATAAATGCAGTGCTGACGCCATTGATGACGCTAATCATGATCGTTCTGCTGGTTGTCATTATCGGATACGGCGGGGTCCGCGTTTCTTCCGGCGCTTTGAGTACCGGAGCGCTTGTATCCTTTATCCTGTTGTTGTTTCAAATTTTGTTTCCGTTCAGCCAATTCGCGGCTTTCTTCTCTCATTTGAAAAAGGTGATGGGCGCAACAGAGCGACTAAGACTGATACTGGAGCATCCGCCGGAAACGAAAACCCACGTTCAATTGCTTCCCGACAAGCAACAACCCATGGAATTCCGCAGCATTCGTTTTGGCTATCAAAAGGAAAAGCCGATTCTACTGGATGTTTCCTTTACGATCCCCCACTGCAAGGTGACGGCTCTGGTAGGACCCAGCGGGAGCGGAAAAACGACGATTTTCTCGCTGATTGAACGATTTTACGAACCAGCGGAAGGCACGATCTCTTGGGGGGATTCAGCGATAGGCGATTTTCCCTTGGATGCCTGGCGCAGGAAGATCGGTTATGTCTCCCAAGAGAGTCCGCTAATGGCGGGTACCATTCGAGACAACATTATCTATGGCCGGGAAGATGAAGTCAGCGAGGAAGAAATAATCGAAGCGGCACGTCTCGCCTATGCGCACGACTTTATTCATGCGCTTCCCGGAAAGTATGAGACGGAGGTTGGCGAGAGAGGAATTAGGCTATCAGGCGGACAGCGCCAGCGCATAGCGATTGCGCGAGCTTTACTGCGTAAACCCGATCTATTGCTTTTAGATGAGGCGACGGCTAGTCTGGACAGCGACTCGGAGCATGAAGTACAGAAGGCGCTCGACTATTTGATGCAAGATCGGACAACCTTGATTATCGCCCATCGATTATCGACTGTCGTGCGCGCGGACCAGATCGTCGTACTAGAGCATGGGCAAGTAACCGGAGTCGGCACGCACGAGGAACTCGTTCATACGCATCCTTCTTATAAGACCTGGGCGCATAAGCAGTTTCAGTTCGATCAGTTTATTAGCATGGGGTGAAACGATGAATACGAATCGCATTTTAGTTGTGGAAGATGATCCGGATATTCGCGACCTCCTCTGCGCTTCTCTTGCCCGGGCGGGTTACGAGGTGACGCAAGCCCAGAATGGTCAGCAGGCGCTGGAGCTTGTAGACGAGTCGCTCGACTTGGTTATTCTGGATATTATGATGCCAGGTATGTCGGGAATTGAAGCATGCAAGCAAATTAGAGAGCGCTCCAATGTCCCGATCTTGTTCCTGACCGCAAAATCCGGCACATTCGATAAGACCGAAGGCCTCTTGGCCGGCGGAGATGATTATATGACGAAACCCTTCTCCGAGGATGAACTTCACGCCAGAGTAATGGCCCAGCTGCGCAGATACAAAATCTATCAGGATAAAAAGGATCATGGAGAAACATTTCTTGTCGCCGGTCAATTCCGGGTCAGCGAGCAGTTCAATGAGGTCTGGAAAGGCGATCGAAAAATCGAGCTGTCCGATCTCGAATATCGAATCTTGAAATTGCTCATAAGCAGGCGCAGCAAAATTTTTTCCGCGCAAAATATATATGAAAGCGTCTGGAACCAGCCCTACTTCTATTGCTCGAACAACACCGTGATGGTGCATATCCGCAAATTGCGCGCCAAGATTGAGGATGATGCCGCTCATCCGACCTATATCCAGACCGAATGGGGAAGAGGATACCGCTTTGTCATATCGTAAGTTTTCGCTAACTAAAAAGCTCGCGCTGCTCATTTTAATCGCATCGATGGTTAGCGGGTTATCTTTCCTAGTCATGCAAGCAGCGAGCGATGAACTGATTGACCGCCATCTTGAAACGGAGACTTATTTCAAGCAGCAGTCATCCAAATATATTGAGAAGTTTGCCCATTATGTTGCCGTTCATGGTTTGTCTTCGATGGACCGAGACGCCTTTGCCGCGTGGACGAAGAACGAAAAAATCATCTTGCTTACCATCTATAAGGATCAGGTGCTCCAGTTCGATTCCGTCTACACGGCTGAGGATGAGTCCGCATACGGAGTTGAAGCCGAATCGCAATACGCGAGGAAGCATTCTTCACCGGTTCTGTTTAGCGACGGCCAAGGGGATGTCATCATAGACGGTTTCTTCGAGGCCCGTTTTTACGACATTGCCTTTGCGCTAGAGATTCTGGCTGCGTCGGCCCTCTTTTTGGCTATTGTACTGATGGGCATTCGTCGAAGCCTAATTTATCTGCGAACGATCCATGAAGAGATTCACATTCTGGAAGGCGGTGAACTGGAGTATGGCATGACCATCAGAGGGCATGATGAATTAGCCATGATCGCCGAGAGCGTCGAAGAGCTCCGCAAAGCGTTTCTAGGCAAGCTGCTCGCCATCGAAGGGCTGCAAGCGGAGAGCCGAAGCCTCGTGACCGAGATGTCCCATGATATGCGTACGCCGCTTACTTCCCTGATCATGTACTTGGAATTTGCCAAGAGAGAACAACATCAGCCCTCCGGAGAAGCGAGCAGCTATATCGCCAATGCCTATGCAAAAGCACTGCAATTAAAAAACTTGTCGGATAATCTGTTCGCCTACTTCCTTCTGGACAAGGAGCAGGAAGCAGAATTGGAGACGATTCCCGTACACGAGGCGATCTACGATCTCATGTCCGATCTGGTTGGCGTACTGCGGCAAGAACAATTCCAGATTAACTTGACGGGCGAACTGCCCGATGCTTACATCACCGTTAATATGGAGAATCTTTCACGCGTTTTCGATAACCTGCTCTCCAATTTGTTGAAATATGCTGATCCGCGTGACGAAATCGGCATCTCGTTCGTGTCCAATCAAGAAGTGTTCGAAATTCATATTCGTAATACGATTAAGGCTGCGGATGCCGCCTTGGACAGCACAATGCTGGGTGAAAAGATAGTCGCAAAGATGATGCTGCATATGCTTGGCCAGTTCACGAGTACCAGCGACGGTATCACCTATAGGACGGTCTTGAGATTCTGGAATACGAAACTGCAATAACGATCATGTAAAATAGAATCGTTTACCGGTGGCTCTATTCACCACAAACAAAAACCGCTTGTTTTCGTTTCTCACGAAAGCAAGCGGTTTTTGTTTTGTAGCCTTTCCCCTACTCTTTCACGCTGCCAAGCTGCATGCCATGCACGAAATATTTCTGCAGGAACGGATAGACCACCAGGATTGGCAAGGATGCGACGATCGTGATCGCAGCCCGGATCGACATGGGCGTGACCATGTTTCTCGCGGCTCCGGGGTCGGCGCCGCTCGAGACGGCCGCGCTGCTGTTGGAGAGCATGGATGAGGACAGCAACTTCATGAGCTCATACTGCAAGGTGCTCAGGTCCTGCTTGGAGGACGCATACAGGAACGTATCGAACCAGGAGTTCCATTGGCCGACCGCGACGAACAAGGCGACCGTGGCGAGTACCGGCTGACAGAGCGGCAGAATTATGGAGATGAACGTTCGGAAATCGCCGGCGCCGTCGATTTTGGCCGACTCGATCAGTCCCTCCGGAAGCGTCTGGATATAGGTCCGAATGACGATCATGTTGAACGCGCTGATCAGCCCTGGGATGATATACACCAGGAAGTTGTTCAGGAGATGCAGATCCCGGATCAGAAAATACGACGGGATCAAGCCCGCATTAAAATACATCGTCATGACGACCACGATCGTGATCGGCTTGCGGAATACATATTCCTTGCGGCTGATCGCATAGGCCAGCATGGACGTAAGGAACAGACTGAGCACCGTGGCAAGGACGGTCCGCGCCACCGAAATCCAGAACGCGTGATAGATCGTGCCGCCCGCGAAGACGGCTTTGTAATTCTGATCCGTCCACACGCGAGGCAGCAGGTAGATGCCGCCCCGTATCGTGTCGTTCCCCGCATTCAAGGAGATGGCGAGCGTGTTTAAGAACGGATATAACGTCACGATCGCAATGCCGATCATGAAGATCGTATTAAGCGTGTGGAAGACAACCGGCTCCAGCTTGAGCGTTCTCGTTCTCATGGGTATGCCCTCCTCATATCAGTCTGTCCTCGCCGAAACGCTTGGCGATCGTGTTGGCCGCGAAGATGAGCGTAATGCTGACGACGGTCTTGAAGATGCCGGCAGCAGTAGCTAGCGAGTAGTTGCCGATCTGCAGCCCGTATTTCAGCACGAAAATATCGATCGTCTGCGACCAGTCGACCACGACGCCGTTGCCGAGCAAATATTGCACTTCGAAGCCGGCGTCCAAAATCCAGCCCAAGTTCATGATCAGCAGGATGATCACGATGGATTTGATCCCTGGCAATGTTACGTAGAGCATCTTCTGATACCGGTTCGCGCCGTCGATCTCGGCCGCCTCGTACAATGACGGGTCGATCGATGTGATGGCGGCGAGATAAATGATCGCGTTCCAGCCGACTTCCTTCCATACATGGGAGGCGCCTACGATCCCCCAGAAGTACTTCGGCTCGCTCAGCCACATGATCGGCTCGTTGATGAAACCGAGTTTCATCAAGAGGACGTTCACGATCCCGCTATCGACCGACAGCGAATTCGCGACAATGCCGGTGACGATGATCCATGACAGGAAGTGCGGCAAGTAAGAGATCGTCTGAATGCTCCGCTTGAACAACTTTTGCTTGATCTCGTTCAGCAGAATCGCGAAGATAATCGCCGTCACGAAGCCGAGCACCATGTTGATGACGCTCATGCCGATCGTATTGCGCAGCACCATCAAGAACGTGTCGTCGCTGAACAGAAATTTAAAATGCTTGAATCCGACCCATTCCTGCTGATCGAACGATCTGGCCGGCTTGTAGTTCTGGAAGGCCATCGTCCAGCCCCAGATCGGATAATACGAGAACACGAATACATATAACAGTATGGGCAGCGACATCAGCATGAGCTGCTTTTGACCGCTCATCCGCTTCCACAAGGACGATTTCGGCACGACTTGCGGCGCTGCTTGCTTCGATGGAATCATTTCCGGGGAACCCGCCATCGCACTCTCCTCCTATCGTTCATCTCTCTCTTTCGCGCTGGCCGAAACCGCGCAAAGCACGCGGCGTCATCGCCGGTGCCTTGCGCGCGCTATCGATCGCGCTCGTTATTCGCCGCTCGTCCAGTTCTTGATCCGCCATTGAATCTGCTCGTTGATGCGGTCTTCATAGGCCTTCACGTTGATTTTCTTATAGGCCTCGACGTATTCGTTCCACACCGCATCAAACTCGGCCGATTTGGCCGTAATCGCTTTTGGCAAGAACTTGAGCGAGGTATCCGACATTTGCTTGTTGGCGATCGAGGCTTCCGAGCCTTCGATCAGATCGATCTGCCAAGCCGGGTAGAACACGTTATTCTCCGGCGGCGTCGAGAAGAAGTCGGTCCATGTTTTATGTCCGTAGGCATCGAGCAGCTCTTTGTCCTCCGGTTTGAGGGAGGCGTAGAACTCCTCCGGCTGAAGCCCCGCGCTGGTCGCGTTGCCATCCGAGAACGTGCCTTCCATCTTCGGCAGCGCGCCCAAGAACGCATCGGCCCGGTTAGCCAATTTCCAGGTCGGGTCTTCCTGCTGTTTGCGCTGCTCCGGCGTACGGTAGAACTTGCCGCCGTCGCCGACCATATAGTCGACCCCTTCTTCGCCCCAGTTCAGGAGCTTCTGGTACTTCTCGTCCATGAGGGCGTCGAGGAATTTAATGATCCGAACCGGATCTTTGGCATCCACGCTGATCCCGAATCCGTTGTTCAAGTTCGGAACGGGCTGTTCGAGGTACCAGTCTTTAATGCTGGTGTCGTAAACTAACGGGAAGCCGACATAGGTTTTGCCGATCTTGCCCTGGCTCACGAGCGTATCTTCCGCTGGCTGGAAGTTCCAGTGCTGATCGAACATGCCGAGCACGCGGCCGGAGGACAGCTTCGCCAGATACTGGTCGTAGTTCTGGATGAAGGCTTCTTTATCCATCAGCCCTTCGTTATAGAGGGCATTCAGTTCTTTGTAATAGCGTTTGGACATCTCCTTGTCGGCGAACACGCTCGCCACGCCGTCATCCACGACGACGCCGCCGTCGTTCGGATGGCCGGTCAGATGCTCGGGCGCATTCAGCAGCGGGAATGTCCGCCAGTCGAACGCCAGCGTCGTATAGCCGATGGTCGGTTGACCGTCGATCTGCGGATGCTTGGCCGCATAATCGCGGATGAGCTTCATATAATCATCCAGCGTTTTCGGCGTTGGATAACCCGCTTCTTTCAGAACGTCTTTCTGGACCCAGAAGGCGGGACCCGAGTAGCTGTTGAACTTGGGCTCCCCGGTCACGACGCCGTAATTCGGCAGCCAGTAGATGTGACCGTCGCTGGAATCCTTCATTTTGTTCCACGCTTTGGCATAGTGCTTCTTCAGGTTCGGCGCATGCTCCTCGATGAGGTCCTCCAGCGGAATGACGGCGCCGGCCGCAACCAGTTTCGTATCCGCCGTGATGAGATCCGGATAGTCGCCGCCCGCGATCATGACGCCCAGCTTCTGCTGCAGATCGCCGACGAGGAATTCCATATCGAGCGATACGCCGAGCTCGTCCTTGATCTTCTTGTAAATCCGGTTGTCCGCCGTCGGCGCCTGATTCGGCGTACTAATGAAAGCCGAGAGCGTAACCGGCTTCGTCTGCTCGGCGGCCTCGCCGCTGCCGTTGTTGCTCGGCGCATTCGAGGGCGCATTACTACCGCCGTTATTGCCGCCGTTATTGTCGCTGCAGCCGACAAGCGCGATACTCAGCGCCAGCGCGAGCGACATGGAACCCCATAATTTCCTGTTTCTCTGCATAACCATCCCCTGCTCCTCCTTTAGCCATCCAACCCTATCTTCGGCTTGCATCCGCCGAGGATATCGTCTTCTTGTAAAAAGTGTAGCGCTTACAAGAAACGACAACAACCGGACGGAATCAAGGTGAATCACCTGTTGAACTATAGGTTTTTCCCTCGCCCCTTCCCCCTCCGCCGAGGGGAACCAGAGGGCTTCGCCCTCTGGACTCCCTATTTCGTGCAGACACAATTGTTCGCGGACGGCGGGTTGCCTTGAGCGGGGCACGCTTTTGTCCTCGCGGACAAAGCTTCAGTGGGTTTTGATGGCCATCCTAAGATATACGCCTGTGTGCACCTGCCGCATCTTCTCCAGATGGCTCTCGGTCAAGGTCTGAATGCTCCGACTTCGAAAATGAATTCTTATCAGAGTATTAATGTTTTACTATTATTTTTGATTTTGAGTACGAGAAGGAGTAAAATCGAAAGAGAACATACGTTCCCTATCAAATAGAGAGGAGGTCAATGTTATTAGTTCTGGTGGCGATGTCAGTAAATCTCCGATGGGAAAAATAAAAGGTAAGAACACTAAGCTAGAACAATCGGTTTCTAAAGCGGTTTGGAGAAAAGGATTTCGTTACCGAAAAAATGTCCTTTCTTTATTCGGGAAACCTGATATTGCGATTAAAAAATATAGAATCGCGTTATTCATTGACTCGTGTTTTTGGCATGGTTGCAGCAAACACTTCAAGATACCTGCCAAAAACCAGGATTACTGGGCTAAGAAGATTAACCGCAATATAGATAGAGACATAGAAGTAACAAGATACTATCAGGCGAAAAACTGGTTTTTAATTCGTATATGGGAACACGAGTTGAAATTTGATTTCGATTCGAAGATCGAACAGATTTGCGAAACGATCGTCAAGGCGCAACTACAAAAAGACGGGGTTACCCCGAACGAAGAGGACGCATGATTCTGGAGAAGCTAAAAGCTTTCTATAAGGAAAGCTGCTTCGGAAGCATAAACTAGCGTTCGTTTTTGGATGAATGCTGCGCTCACAAACGGAGCGCAAACCAATCATCCTTTGTGAGTGGATTCCTACCTTAGCCAAGTATATTCAAGGAATCCGGGAACAACAGCGATCGGAAGAACATGCGACGCGCAGTGGATGCGGTAACCAAAACATTGCATTTGAAAACGGTGGTGTCCCAACGTCATCTTTTCCGATGACTTTTGGGACACCCCCTTCACCGCTATATTGCTCTACTAAGCATAGATACCTCGGTTATGCTCGTCCGCAATACCCGATTTGCGGTAAAAGTACGTGTTGACCTGATCCCGCCATTCCCGCGCGTGCTTCACTTGTTCGCGCAGTCGATCCCGCACCTGTTCGAACCGATCCGCATCCAGCTTGTGCTCGAGCGAGCTCCATGCGTTCAACAGTTCGACGGCCTGAAGCACGCCTTCGAAGCGAGTGTCGTAGATGTGCTGGATGACCGTCTTGCCCGTCTTCAATCTGTACGTATACGGAACATGGTGGAAGAACAATAACAGTTCATCCGGGCAGCTCTCCAAATTCTCGTACAGCTCGGCATTGGGCGCGTAATATTGCGCCGTGTAGCGCGTTCCGGTGCGAACCGTCCGGTCCACTCCGATGCCATGACGGTCCGCGAAGTGATAGGTCCCCCAGCGCGAATACTCGTAGCCGTCCACATTCGGGCCGTAATGGTGGTCCGGGTTGACCATCCAACCCACGCCGAGCGGCGCCGTGTATTTCTCGTAGATGTTCCATGACTCCAACAGCATGTTGCGCACGGCTCGCATCACGTCGGGATCGGCGCCGAACGTCTGGCCAATCCACTCGTTCGCGATCTCCTCGGCCGTTAGCCGCGGGTTCCAAGCCAGACGGCCGAACCCATACAAGTTCGCTTGCGCAAGCACGTGTCCGGTCCAATTGGTCGCATCGCCAATGTTCGATACGGCCGCAATCCCTCCGCGACGGTTGCCGAACAATCGGCCGCTGACCACATCGGCGACGGAGCTGCCGGCTCCGCGCGCATGCGTGTCGAAGTCCAGCACTTCTTTCCACTGCGGGACCAAGTAGCACAGGTGGCGCTGCTGCCCCGTATATTCTTGGGTGATCTGCAGCTCCAGCATCTGATTCGTCGCGGGCATCGCGCCGAATAGCGGGGAGACGGGCTCGCGAACCTGGAAATCCATTGGACCGTTCTTGATCTGCAGCAGGACATTGTCCCGAAACTTCCCATCCAGCGGCGTAAAATGGTCGTACGCGGCTCTGGCCCGGTCCGTCGTCCGGTCGCGCCAATCCTGCTGGCAGTTGTAGACGAAGCAACGCCAGATGACCAGGCCTCCGTATGGCGCCAGCGCATCCGCCAGCATGTTGGCGCCGTCGGCATGATCGCGGCCGTAGGTGAACGGCCCGGGCCGTCCTTCGGAGTCGGCTTTCACCAGGAAGCCGCCAAAGTCCGGAATGGCCCGATAGATGTCTTCGACCTTCTCCTTCCAGAAGCGTCTGACGCTCTCATCCAGCGGGTCCGCGCTGAATAGGCCACCGAGCTGAATAGGACTTGCGAAGTTGACGCTCAGGAACGTGGAGATGCCGTATCGCCTGAAAATGTCCGCGACTCTGACGACATCCGGTAACAGCTTTTCCGTTATCAACAGGCTTTCGACCGCGTGCACGTTGACGTTGTTGATCGCAATCGCATTGATTCCAACGGACGCCAACAGGCGGGCATAGTCGCGAATACGGGACATATCGGGTACAAACTCGTTATTCCGGTAGAAAATAGACCGGCCTGCATAGCCGCGTTCAATCGAACCATCCATGTTATCCCACTGATTAAGCATCCGTAATTCGTTCGACGGCGCCTCCGATAGCATTAGACCGGTCAGATCCTCGCCGCATTGCATCAACCGAAGGAGATGATAGACCGCATACAAAGCCCCTTTAGCCGATTGCCCTGACACGATCAGCCCGTGCTCATCTGCTGCCGGCATGCTTCTAATGACGTATCCGTCCCCGGATCCGGCCTGTGCCGCCGGCTCGATCGGCCTATCGTCCATTTGCCCGCGAATGCCGAGCCGAATGCCTCCCTTTCCCGTGGAAGCAGCAGATCTACGGGGCCGTACGCCGAGCATGGCTTCTAGTCCGTCCATCAGCTCTGCCGCCGCGGTCTGGAGCACGTCGTCCGCCGGATCGGCGACGGCAATCTCCTGCCCCCATTGCCGGTATTCTGCCAGTCGATCTCGGTCCGATATGGGGTTGAATCGCAGCCAGCAGCGATCCCAATTCGCCGCATCGTTCATATTCCATACCTCCGCTCGTTCGTGCATCTCGATGGATGCGCTACATCGTATAGCCGAACCCCAGAATCGTAAATTTTTGATGTTCATGGCCGGAAGCCATTCGGATCTCCACATGATGCTCGCGCGGCGTCTTCTCTTGATAGAGAAGAACGGCATTGCAATGCGTCCAGTTAATCTCATGCGGATCTGCGAGTCTCGCCATTCGCCCGTCCACCCCTATTTCCGCGCTGCCGAAGTCGGTGCGACCCGAGTCTTTAAAGACGAGAATGAGATTTCGGCTCGTAATCGTCATCGTGAAGCTTCCCTGGCCGGATACGCCCGCGTGCATCCAGTTGTTCGGAAATTGTGGCGTGCCCAAGGGATGATCGTCCATCTCCGCCATCTGCAGATCGGTATCGGTGTCCGTGAAGCTGCCCGCTTGGATGCTGGCGATGTCGGTGTAATTGGCTCTGTCGAGCAGACGCATCCGCGCGAAATCGCTGCCGATCAGCGGCGGTTGATCCAGCGCAATATCCTCGCGATCCTCCTCGGACCGGTCGGTTACGGCGAACAGATAACGCAAGCAATCCGCCATGACCGTATGGCCCGTATTGGTCGGATGATAGATATCATAGAAAAATTGCCGCTTGCTGATGACATTGCCCTCTTCCTTATTCAATCGGAACTGATCGACGACCGCATCCTTTACGCTGACCATCGGGAGCCCGTAATGCCAGCCGATCGGGGCAAGCCTATCTTGAAGGTTCCAATCGTTGACGAAGACGCTGAATAACAGCACGACGGCAGGCTTGTTCGCCGCGCTAAGGATTTTCAGGCAGAGGCTTTCGTAGCAGTTGCCCTTCGTTTCGTCTCCGGCATCATTGACGGCGAACTCCACGATGACGATATCCGGCTCTGCGGTACCGTCGCGTAGGACATCTCGGTCATAGCGGACGACGCCTAGCTCGGACGGCGTCCCGCCTACGCCGGCCTTGATGAATCGAATATGGTCTCGGTCCGGTCTGCCGAACATTTGCTTGAACGCCAGATAAGACTTGTAAGCGTAACAGTCCGTATGGAGCGGCTTCGCACCGGCGCCGTGCGTAATCGAACCGCCGATGTAGGCGATGGTAACCGCTTCGCCTCGTTTGGCTTTGTCGATCGCCGCTTTCAGCCTCTTGTTATTCCCTGGACTAACCAAGGATTTCGCGATCATCGCTTGATAGTCTTCCGAGTCCACCTTGACCGGCGACTCCGGAAGCATCTCCTGGACCTCGTAAGGTTCGTGTAGATATAGCATTACACTGGCGGTAGCCAAAGCGCCGGCATCCTCGAATTCGAATACGATTTTGCCCGGAACGTCGTCGTCCGCCGACCAGTCGACTTCATCCAGCTTCATGATCATCTCCGTACCATCGGCCGGACATGGAATGCGAAGGCGCGTCCCCGTCTCGTATTTGCTCGTCTTTCCCCAATTCTCGAGCACGAACGCGACGGAGGAAGCCGACGTATCTTTCCCCGCCTTCACGTTCACGCCGATACTGTGCACCAGCTTGCGAAAACCGGCGCAGTCCCTCAGAAGCATCAAGATCGCGTCATCGGTTACGCCGCCCGCGACTCTCGCCAGGTTGATGAGCTGCTCGCCTTCCAGGTAGAATTCTTGGCTGTTGTTGTCGTTTCCCCGTGCCGCAGCCTCGATCGCCATGTCGTAGATAATATAGAACCCGCTGCGCTTGGCTTCCGCATCTTGCGGCGCCGTTGGGCCATCTTTGCCGCTTCCTGCTAACTCTGCCGAACGAATGTCCTCCACGCCCTACTCCCCTTTCCCCTGCTCGAACTTATGTCTTGCCTAAAGAGTCCTTCAAGTCTATCCTTATCTCCGCGAAGAAGCATCCAGCGGACCTCCTATCCCGGAAGCCCTGCTGGATGCTGCGGTAGACGTTAGGCCTGCGACTATCCGACGAGCCCGGTCCGTTCGATGCTTTCCACGAAATAACGCTGCACGAACAGGTATAGAATGATCAGCGGCAATATCGCCAGCAATATTCCGGTATCCTGCACCATGCTCATATAGAACGGGTCCGCCTTCGAATTCTCGCCGCCCGAGAGGAAGATCGACAAGTTATACGGCAAGGAGCCGAGCTGCGTCGACATGACTTTGCTGGACGTCAAATAAGTGGTCGTGAAGAAGCTATCGTTCCACTGCCAGACGAAGGAGAAGAGCGTCACGGTCACGATCGCCGGAACCGCGTTCGGCAGCATAATTCGCAGGAACGTCTGGCCGACCCCGGCGCCGTCCATATAGGCCGCTTCCTCGACCTCCTTCGGAATCCCTCGGAAGAACTGCCGGAATATGAAGATGTACAGGCCGGCCTTCAACGAATTAGCCGTAATCGACGTCAAGATGAACGGCCAATACGTATTGAGCAGATTAAGCGATTTGCCGGTCAGCAAAGGGATGATGCCCATGAGCGTGAAGTCTTTCAGATTCAAGTAAATCGGGATCAGAATCGTCGTCGGCGGAACCATGATCGTCAGGATCACGCCGCCGAACAGCAGCCCGCTTCCCCTAAATTTGAGCCGTGCGAACCCGTAACCGGCCAGCGCGCAGGAAGCCGCGGTCAGAATCGTCGTCGACGACGAAAGCACGAACGTATTCAGCAAGGTATGCCAATAATCCATGATCGAGATCGCCTGTTTGAAATTGTCCAGCGTATAATTCGCCGGAATCCAGACGACGATCGGCGAGTACAGATCGGATTTGTCCTTGATGGCCGTCGAGATTTTCTGCAGGATCGGATAGAGGATCACGAACGACAAGCCGACGATCAGCGCCAGCCTGACGAACGACCACAGCCCTCTCTTCCAGCTCTCCGCCGATAACAATCGGGCGAATATCAATATACTCACGCTCCCTCTATTCTTGGTAGAAGACCCTCTTGGACACCAGATACGAGCTGACCAAGAGAATGATCATGATCGCGACGAAATAGAGCCAAGCCATCGCCGAGCTAAGGCCGAAGTTAAACGTCGTGAAGCCCGTCTCCCGGATCAATTCCGTCATGTCGTTGCGCGCGAAGGAGTCGATAATCGTATAGATCATATTGACCAGAATGAGCGGGCTGACCATCGGGAACGTAATCTTCCAGAACGCTTCATAGCCCGTCGCCCCTTCCATCTTGGACGCTTCGTACAGCTGGGGCGAGATCGACTGGATGCCGGCCAGGAAGATGAGAATTTGCACGCCCGATTGGCTCACGACCTGATAAATGCGGTCCACCGCGCCCGTCAAGTAGTCGGTGATCGTCTCGCTGACGCCGGCATTCATCATCATGGATGCCAGCTCATAGGAACCTAATCCGCTAAGAATGCCGGAACCCGCATTCTGGTCATTGACCGCCTGGATCAGGCTGCTCGATTCCAACGTCATAATGACCCCCGAAGCCAGAATGACCGGCAGGAAGAAGATCGACCTCGCGATGGCCCGGCCGAAGAACTTCTGATTCAAGAGAACGGCCAGGAACAAGCTGAAGATGACGATGAGCGGCACGTTGACGACCATGTTCAGGATCGATTCCGTCAAGATCCGGTTAAAGCTCGTGTTGACCGTGAGCGCCTCCGTATAGTTGGAGAATCCGACGAAATCGATCTTCATCCCTTCCGAGCTTGCTTCAATCGCGCTCAAACTGTAACGAAAGGAAGAGATGAACGGAATAATGAAGAAGAAGATAAACCCCAGCAGCCAGGGCAGGACGAAGAGAAAGCCCCATAGCGACTTTTGCTCCGCGTAGGTGCGCTGCTTCATGCCGAGCTTCAAGATGCTTTTCATGTGCGTTCACCACCCGCGGCGTAACTCTCGGCTTCAATCGTCTTGCCGTCCACCGTGACCGTGGCGCGGTTATAATTGACGATCACGTAGTAGCCGTTCTCGTATACCGTCTTGAATACGCCCTCGTCCAGCTTCTCATGCCCGGCGATCCGCTTGCCCTGAACGGGCTTCAGAACCTGATTGATTTCCTGATAAATATGAGCGGCCTTGTCGATCCACAGTCCATAGTTAACGGCATAGAGTTGGTTAAATTCCGTATCCTTCACCTTGTAGTTCGGCTCGTAGATCCACTCGAAATAGACATTCGCGCCGTACTCCAGGCTTTTCAACACCGCCTGCTTCTCATTCGTAAAGGCGGATAAATTGAACGGCGCTCCCGCATAGTCGACATGCCCGCGGACGACCATCGGATAGAACGGAATTTCCTCATCCTCCAGCTTGAAGCGGCTGCTGGCTAACGGCGCGTTCGTAATATCCGTCAAGTAGGGAAGCGCATAGGCGTTGCCCCCGCTTGCCATCACGCGATCGTTCTCTTCTCGTATCTTAATCAAAGCTGCCTTCGATATCTCCTCGGATTCCGTCCGGTCAATCTGCTTCCCCTCCCG
The DNA here is from genome assembly GCF_008124765.1 of Paenibacillus methanolicus. Taxonomy (GTDB): domain Bacteria; phylum Bacillota; class Bacilli; order Paenibacillales; family Paenibacillaceae; genus Paenibacillus_Z; species Paenibacillus_Z methanolicus. The sequence continues at coordinate 640,097 of NZ_VNHS01000003.1, forward strand.
ATATTCGCTGCTCAGGGAATCGGCCATATCGCGCAGCGCAATCCCGCCCGCCTGATAGTCGCGTAGGCCCTCAAGCGTCGATTCCACGTAGTCCGGGACCACCCTTGGCGAGATCACGTAGGAAGGAGACTTCTGTCTGTCGCGCCGGTTCAAGGCCAGATCCAGGGGATAAAGTTCGGCCGGCACATCCCGCAGCGTTCGCGACGCTTCCTTGTTCTGATCGAAATCCGAGCCCGAGTTCGCAACTAAGAGCGCTACGTCCGGATAGAACGATACCCCCTTGTCTTTGGCGAAAGCGATGAAATTCCGCATGCCTTTGCTGCCGCCGATCTCGCCGTCGACCTTAATCGAGTCCGGCACTTTATGGTCGAGGCCGTCGTTGAACCAGCCTGCATATCGGAGCTTAATATTGGCGATCTCGCGCTTCTGCATCTCGCTTACGATGAACTGCGCCTGCTCCCAAGTCGTCAACGACTCCAGCGACTTATACGGAATGCCGACGATATGCTTCTTCTTGGTGATGCCGCCGACCAACTGCAGGTAGAAGGGAACATCGCCCGCCTCCTCGCCCGCGGCCGGCTTGGGCAAGCCCCCGCTCTTCTCGAGATACCGTTGATAATAGCGCGCCATGCCGGTATAGGAAGCCTCCTCGCCGCTTAGAAACGCGTATCGCACCTTATAATCGCTCTTCATAGGATGTTCTTGAAACTTCGGAAGCGATCGCTGCTGGCCGTTCGCATCCAGCGTGACCTCGCCTTTGTTCACGACATAGAAGCTGGGATAGACGTAATTGTAGCCGTTCAGCCGGCCCGCGATATCCGCGTTAATCGTGGCCGCCGCGGCGCCTTCTTCAATAATGCCAAGAAAGGCGCGGCCCTCCCGGATGACGCCGAATACGGGAAGTCTGACTTCCTGCTCTCTGGCCGCGTTTTCGGTTCTGTCCAGCGTTTGATCCGCACCGTAGACGAACTGCTGGTAGGCTGGATACTGCGTCTTCCCGTTGTTGAAATGGATGAGCGCGCCCGCGCCGTCCGGGACGAACAACGAGCCTTTATCGCTCGCGTCGCCCGCGCCGAAGAAGCTGAGGACGGAGATCATATTCACCGGATATTCCGCCGGATACCGAATGCCGTCGACCGGTACATGCACGACAAGACTGTCGTCATCGAGCGTATAGTTCATCGTCGCTTGGAATATTCGGGGCGCCGGCTTCTCCTGCGTGAAGTTCAGCTCCGCCATATCCTGCTGCAAATCCTCGTCCGTATAACCGGCTTTCTCGATCGCGGCCAGCGCCCTCTCCAGCTGCAGCCCGTTCAGCGCGCTATCGTTCCGCTCGTACGCCGATTGATCCGCGTTCTCCGTGTACGCGATCTTGAGCGCGCGCTGACCGGCTTTATCCAGCTTCCCGCTCAGCTCCTCGAAGCGCGCGACGCTCAGCAGCTTGGGCAGATCCTCCGCCGTCTTCTGGGCGGTGCCGAATTGGTAGCTGACGCTTACGCCGCCCACGATCGCTTCGAACTTGATTTGCTTATATTTGACGCTATCCGTGTACGTATTGATGGCATTGATCTGCCCGAAGCTGTTATAGAAGTCAAGCTTCAGCTGCGCGGACAATAAGTCCTTGTTCACGCCCGCGGCGAGCTTATCCGCGCTTCGTTCGAGCGGGTTGCTGTACCACACCTCGCCCGTCCGTTTATGAAGAACGGCGATCGCGCCGGTCGCTTCCTCGACGAACAGACGAAGTTGCTCGTTCTCGGCAACCCCCTTCATGCCGCTTACCCGGGAATCCGTGAAGGAAGCGTTCAAGGCCTTGCCTTGCGTAAACGCGGCCACGGCCTCGCTCCCCTCTTGCGCCTTGCTGCCCGACTGGACATCGGAGCAGCCTGTCATCATGATTCCGGCTAGGAAGCATGCGCCGAGCAGGGTATATCTAGCGAACCCCATGTCCATGCCCCCTCCCTTAGCTGCGAAGTACGATTTCTTGATAAATAATCGAAATAAACGCGACAATCTGCTGCATCAAGCTAAAGAACAGCATGCACAAGAATGCCATAAATCCCATCGCCAAGATCGTCAACATTCCGGTCGCGATCGTCTTCATCGGCGAATACTGGTGCACCGTCATGTTGCCGACGAACATCAGGAACAGGAACCACGCCATGGCCACGCTGCCGGAGAAGTGATAGAAGCTGGTCTCCTGCAGCGAAATGACGTTGCTAAGCCAAATCCACGGAAAATGAATCAGCACGAGCGGAATCAAGGCAAAGCAGGTCGAGGTGAAGATCTCTTCGAATTTCCCTTCCCCGTCCATCAGCGTCGTGAGCGACCAATTCGCCACGCACCAGAATAAGACGGGGACGACCACATAGACGATCTCCATCAGGCTGTTCATGTTGTCCGGGTTCACCACGTTGACGAGAAAGCCGCTGTATTGCGTCCGCATAATATTCGTCAGCGCGAGCAGAACGAGAATCGCGAAGGACAGGATCAGATTCGTCTTCTTGCCGCGCTCGTATTTCAAATCCCAATAGCCGTTGAACGGATGCATAATGAGATAGAACGGATAACTAACCAACTCACGCTTCCATCGGAACAATCTTCTTCCCTCCTTTGCGCTTCAAGTACCTTCTGATCAGGAAGAGCGCGAGTACAAGCACGGCAACGACGGTCATAATCGCCGTGAAGTGTTCCCGCAGCACTTGCTTGCGATAGAGAAGGAACGCTTTCGAATATCCCCGCTGATCCATGCTCTGCTTGAAATAGTTCATCGCCTCGCCATACTCCCCTTGGCGAAGCAGCGCCTTGCCGATGCCCGCATAAGCGAACTCCAGATTGGCGTTCATGTTGATCGTCTTCTGGAACAACTCGTACGCCTTCTCCTCCTCGCCCTTATAATAGCTGCGAACCGCTTCGTTCAGCGTCCGTCCATATTCCGTCGTCTGGAATACCGTCAGTTCGCCAAGCGCTTTGTCCAGCACGATGTAATCGTCCCCGACTCGTTCGATCGCGACCGGCGTATGGAATTCGCCGAGCTGATTGCCGATGCCGCCGAATACGTACATGAAATGGCCGTCGCCGCTGTAGGTGAAGATCCGGCCCCTCGTCGCGTCGAGGATCGCGAAGATCTCGCTGTCCGCAACGTCGATGTCCGCCAAGCGGGTAGGACCGTCGAGCGTCGTGAAGCGGATATCGCCTTCCGGCGGGAAATATCCCTCGCGCCGGAGGATGTCGCTGCCCTGCGCGTTCAGCTTCTTCACATTATCGCTCGCCTGACCATTGGTGGCGTAAATAAACCCTTCGTCGTTCATGTCCAGGTTCGTGAATTCCGTCGGCGTGAACATGACCATCTGGCTGCGCTGCGCCCTGGTTGAGAGCATCTTCCACAAATAATCGGTCGGATCGAAATTGACCCGGTTGGCGCCGATAAAGGACGTAAAGTCGCCCGAAGCGCTAAATTCCATGAACCCGTCGAATACGCCGGCCGCCATGACGTAGATCCGCTGCGCCTTGTCCGCGACCACCCGAACCGGTTCGAAGTTGAATCCTTCCGCCAGCAGCTCGGATTGGGGCGAGTCGATGACCTTCACGACATTGTCGTCCGAATCCAGATGAACGACGCGCTTGTTGCCCGTGTCCGCCACGATCAGCTCGTTCCGATCGGTCACGAACAGCCCTTGCGGGTTCAGGAAGGCTTCCTTCTTCCCGTCTCGTTCGAACGAATCGATGATGCGAACGAGTTTGAATTGCCGATCCAGGACAAGCACGCGATTGTTGCCGGCATCCAGCACATAGATCCGCTCGTCGGCGCTTACGAACAGATCGGACGGGTCCTTCAGCGGTCCGGTCCCAAGCTTCGCGCCGTTCAATAAGGCGGTCGCCTCGTAAGCTTTGGGCGAGGCGACCGTATCGCCCCAGAACGAATAATTGTAGGAGCTTGCGCCGTCGTCCGCATGGACTTGGCGGGCGCCCGCTCCGAACGCGCCGAATCCGACGAGGCAGCACATCGCAAGGAGAAGGCATCCTCTTAGGCGCGTAATCCGTTTAAGCATCATGCTCTGACTCCCTTCTACTCCTTCATCCCGGAAGTCGCCATCGTCTGGATGACGCTGCTCTGGGAGATGATGAAGAGCGTAATCGGAACCACCATCAGGATGAGCGCGACGGCGGCGCCGACGCCCGCCCTGGCGATTCCGCCTTGCGTAATTTGGCCGAGCGCGTAGTGGAGCGTCTTCAAGTTCTCGCTGTAGATGAAGCTGCCGCCGTCGGTCCCCCACAGCATGGGGAACTGAAGAATCATCAGCGTTAACCAGGCCGGCTTGACATTCGGCATGACGATGGTCCAGTAAATGCGGTACTCGCTGGCCCCGTCGATCTTGGCCGCTTCCAGCAAGGCGTCCGGTATTTGCTCCATGAACTGCTTCATGAGGAACAGGCCGAGCGGAAACGCCAGCGACGGCACGATGATCGAGGCATGCGTGTTGATCCACCCGAGCCAGGACATGACCATGTAGTTCGGGATGGCCGTGACATGCCCGGAGAACATGAGCGACAAGACGACGATCGAGAACAGCAACTTGGAACCCGGGAACCGGTATTTGGCCAGCGGATAAGCGGCCGCCGAAGCAAGCAGAATATGTCCGGCCGTTCCGACCAGCGTGATGAGCAGCGTGTTGCCGATATAACGGGACAACGGCACCCAGGAATTGCCCATCAAGGCGATCAGATCGTAGAAGTTATCCATCGTCGGATTGCTCACGAACACCCTCGGCGGGAAAATAAACAATTCATCGAGCGGCTTGAACGCGTTATTGATGGCGAATACCAAGGGCAAGCCCATGAACGCGCCGAATACGGCCAGGAAGACGAACAGGATGAAGCTGACGGTAAAGGAGCGGTTGAGCTTTTTGGGCGCCCGGAAGACCCCGATCATTTTGGTCACCAAGATTCAATCGCCTACCTTTCGCAGCAACTTCTGCGTCAACATGTTCGTGCCGATCATGAGACCGAATAGAACGGTCGCGATGGCCGACGCGTAGCCCATCTCGAAGCGGATCGTGCCGAAGTCCATCAAGTGGGTCACGACCGTATGCGCCGCGTAGTTGACGCTCGGGAATCCGGCCAGCGCGATCGAGATTTCGGCAACCGCGAAGGCGCCGGTAATCTGCAGCACCGCCCCGAACATCAGCTGTGGCCGCATCGACGGAAGCGTAATGAACCAGAGCTCCTGCCAGCGGTTCTTGATGCCGTCGACCGTCCCCGCTTCGATGAGCGATCGGTCGATCGTCTGCAAGCCCGCGATGAAGGCAAGGAAGCTCGTGCCGAGACTGAGCCACAGTTGAACGATAATGACGATCGCCAGAATATACCGCTCGTTCGTCAGCCACTGAATCGGCTCCAGCATGAAGCCGTATTTGATCAAGAATCCATTCAGATAGCCATAGCTGTCGCCGGAGAACACGATCAGCCAAATAAAGAACACGTTGCCCGAGATCGACGGCGCGTAGAAGATCAGCGTCATGACGGCGCGGACCTTCGGCGACAGCTCGTTAATGATCCACGCGAACAGGAAGCAGGCGAAATAGCTGACCGGACCGGTCACGACCGCGAACATGAACGTGTTCTTGAGCGCCATCATGAACACGTCGTCGTTCAGAAACAGCCTCGCGTAGTTCTGCCAGCCGACGAAGCGCGGGAACTCCAGCATGTTGAAGTAGAAGAAGCTGAGCGCCAGCGAGAATACGACCGGTATGACCGTGAACAGGAAGAAAATGATCATGTACGGACTCATCAAAATATAATAGTGCTTGTTCTTGCCCAGCTCTCTTGCCAACTGCGCTAATCTGCCTGTCTTGCGAGGAGGATAAGCGAGATCGGGAACGGCCCCGCGCGTTGATGGTTCTGCTTGCACCGGCTTTCACCCCCTGACTAATTCGGTAAATTGAATTCCTTTCTCTTAATCGCGATCTCGTCGTTCATGTACAGGATATAATCGGACAGCGCCTCGCGCGGGTTCTCGCCGGCGTTGACGACCTTGCGGAACGCGTTATCCAGATGACGGCCGGTGAAGTAGCCGCCCGGCACCTGCGGGATGCCTTCGACCCATTGCCACTGGTTCTCCAGATTCCGATAGTCCTTCATCGGCCAAGGCAGCTCCATCAGCGCTTCCGTATTCGCGGTCGGATAACGGGCCGCTTCCCCCATTAAGCCTTCCATCTCCCGTCCGTACGCAACCTGGGTATCCTTATCCGTCCACCATTTCATGAACGCCCAAGCCGCTTCCTTGTCGGCCGCATGCTGGAGCATCATGACCGCGGTCGTATGGCTGGCGACCGTGTGATCCACCTCGCCGTCCGCTTGCTCCGTGCCGGGAACCATCGTGAAATCCCACAAGCCTTTGATTTCCGGCGCCATGACGGTTAGCGAGTTATAGGTCGTATAATCGGCAATCCCGATCGGCATCTCCCCTGTCCGGAACCGGTTCGGGAAGTCCGCCAGCAGCGGGAATTTGTAGTTCGTATAGAATTTCGTCCACGTCTTGAACGCTTCCATGGCAATATCGGAATCGAGCGCGCTCTTCTTGCTATCCGGTTGGTAGAAATTCCCGCCGTTCTGATAGAGCAAAGTCGCGAAGGTCGCATTCGGCACGAGCGTCGCGTTATTGACCGCCGTATCGATCGGCAGCCAGAACTCCATGTTGTGCTTCTGCAGCACGGAAATCATGTTATAGACATCCTGCCAGGTCTTCGGCGGCGTAAGCCCAAGATCGGCCAAAATATCTTTGCGATAGAACAGCATCGGGAACGTCTGCTGCTCCGGTAGCGCATATACGCCGTCGTTGTAGGAATAAGGCGCGAGCCCGCTCTGGCGGAAACGCGAGGCAACCTCCTCGAAATCCGCAAAATCGGTCAAGTCCGCGGCCGCGCTTCGCATCGCGTAGTTGACCGGCACGTCTTCGCCGATCTGCATGGCCACGTCCGGTCCTTCGCTGGCCAGCGTCGCCGGCAGCAGAATGTTCGGCGGGACGAGCCTCAATTTGACCGAAATATTCGATTCGGGGGTAAAAGTGTCGTCGATGAGATTCTTCAGCACCTGGGCCTGATCGCGGCCGGTCGTAATCCAGACCGTGATGGAACGGCTGCCTTCCCCCGTATTGCCGATGCTGTCATAGTCCTCGGTGTAGGAAGCGATATAGCCGCCCAGCTCGTGCTTCAGCCGCTCCCACGTCGATGCTTCCGCCTTCGGCAGCTTCGCTTGCGGCGAAGAGACGACCAAGTAGTCCAAGGTAAGCGGCTGCTCGCGGACGGTCAGAATCCATGTGCCAAGTCCGCCGACATTGATCTTGAAGGCGTTCATACGCCGGGCGACCGTCTCCGGCTTATCCGCCATTTCTTTCAGTTGCCGCACCATCGTGTGCAGAACCGCCACCTTGTCGCTACGTTCGCCCGTCGTCTGTTCGAGGTAATCCGCGACGCTCTGAATGGTATCGGCCTGCTCCCGAAACACGCTTATCATATCCGGAATGCGCTTCTCCAGCTCATAGTCCCGGTAGGGATCCGGCGTATTCGACGTAATAATCAGGATCTTCCGGTACATCTCGTTCAGCTTGAGGACGCTCGATTCGACCGTGCGCAGCAGCGGCGCAATTTCGCCCAAGGACACCGACATCCGGATCTTATGCGCGCCTTTGGTCAGATGGAACAAGTACGGTTCCTCGCCGCCGAGCACGTCCATCCGCCAATCCGTGTCGAAGCCGAACCGGATCCGCTTCATTTCCTTGAACGGGTATTCGCCGTCGATCATCAGGCTCCGCGTGCTGTACACGCCCCGGAGCTGGTCCTGTTTGCGCTTGAGCGCGATTTGGTACAAGCCGTCCTCCGGCACCTCCACGTTCCACTCGATCCACTGCCCGGGCAGCTTCCAATTGAGCCCGCCGATCGTATTGATTCGGATCTTGGACACGTCATACGGAATTACGGATGGGCTGGACCGGTCGGATAACGGAGATAACGTTGGCGAAGACTTGCTTACGGCCTTCTCGGCCTGAATCTTCAGGGATAGCTCCTTGACCGGCGCAAGCCCTTTCGCCTCATATTCTTGTTTGAGCTCCGCGTACGGCTTGACGTCTCTCTCCTGATACAGCTCGATGTAATCGATCGCCATCGGCTCTCGGGATGCCGCGAGCGACAATCGCTGCACGCCTTTGTCGAAATAGAATGCATACGGTTCGTCATAATAGCCTTCGCTATCTTCAAATGGCGCTGTCTGCCATTGCGCTTTCTCCACTTGTCTCGGGCGCAGGTCGTTGCCTCTGTCGTCGCGCCCGATCTCCGCTTCTTTGTTGCCCCACAACCGGTCAAACGCGAGCATCTCCGCGCCTTTGAACGGCACCTGCCCGTTAATGGCGAATTGTCTTTCGATGGCCGAGCTTTTTCCCTCTAGCGGGTAATAATGAATGCGGACGTTGTACAGTCCAGGTTGATCCACCTGTACATCCCAGCTGATGGAACCGGTATCCGGCGTAATGACGGCCGTGCCGTCCAAGCCTTCCGGCCGGTCCGCGATTCGAACGCCCTCGCCCGCCGCTTCGGCATAGCGCTCGCCTTCGATGCGGATCACCCGATCGGGGCGCTCCGCGCTCTCGTGCGATTTCAAATAACCGTCGTACCCGCCCGTCTCGCCGGCATCGACAATCGCCTCGAAATCGCTCATGCCCATGGCGCGATCCGCCCGATCCGAAGGATAGAACGCCCAGATGGACAAAAAAAATACGACTACAACCAGTATGGCAATCCCGAGCTTTTTCCCTCTAACGTTCAACTCTTCTCCCCTCCCGGCAGCAAGCGGTCCTTATTGGACAACAGTCCCCGTTCTAGAGAGTTCTAAAAAGGGGACTGTCTCCATTCCGTTAACATTAACCGTTACTTTTTGTACACTTCGTCAATGGCCGCTTGAACCGGCGCTTTGAACTTGTTGATGACGGTCGATACCGAATTGCCGGCGGTCAGCTCGCCGATGATGTCGTAGTAAGGCAGTTTCGGATACGTATTGTGGTCAAGCACGAGCATGCCGTCCGCCGCCGTGCGCGAATTCTGAATGTCGTCCTCGTTGGTAAAGTTGCTCTCGAGCGAAGCTTGATCCGGATAATCGTAGATGGAATCGATATCGTTGATTTTCTCCCAGATGTACAAGAGCTGATCCGGATTCTCGACCTTCTTCGGAATCGTCAACGCTTGGAAGAGCGCCTCGCCGGAATGATAAGCAGTCGCGCTAGGACCTTTCGGGAACGGCACGAAGCCGATATCATAATCCTTCATATCCGTCTTCAGGCCGCTTACTTCATAGCCTGCGCCCGCATACATCAAGGTGTTGCCTTGGCGGAAGAATTGGCCCGGCTCCGTCCAGTCGCCGCCTTCCGTCGGCCTGGCCACTTTCTCCGTCGCGATGCGCGAGAGGAAGTCGAACGCTTCGACGGTCTTCGGGTCTTCCATATTCTGCTTATCGCCGAGCGTAAGGCTGGCTTCGTTGGAATACAGCGATTGGTCCATCAGACCGCCTTGCGCAAGTCCCCACGTATCGAGCTTGCCGTCATTATTCGTGTCCTTGTTCGCTTCCTTGGCGACTTGGATGAACGTATCCCAGTTCCAGTTGTCCTCGTTGACATAGTCTTGAAGCGGCTTCATGCCCAGCTGATTCATGAGGGTGCGGTTGTAGTAGATGCCCGTAATCAGGTTGGATTGGCTTTCCGTGAACCCGTAACCTCTGCCTTCATACTGCATGAACTCGTTCGTGACCTTCTGATTGAATACTTTCGTATTCTTCGTATATTCATCGACCGGCCACAGCAGGTCTTGCTTGACCAGCGTCGGAATCGAATACGTTTTGCCCAAGCGGACGATATCGCCGATCGGCTCGCCCGCAAGCAGCGACGCCACGACCTTCTGCTGATACTCGCCGTAGTCGATCGCGACGTACTCGATTTTGAAGTTATGTTTCTTCATCAGCTCGTCCAGGTTCTTCTTCTTCTGGATATTGTCCGGATTGTCTTCCGGAATCGCCATATCCCACCAGGAGACGACCTTGATTGTTCGGCCACCCATATCGAAATCCATCTCCGGCGTTCCCAGATCCTCTTCGGCGTTGCCGGGCGTATTGCCGCCCGCGTTGCCGCTTGCGTTATTCGCGGTTGCCGGATCGTTCGTCCCAGCTCCGCCGTTCGTATTCCCGTTCTCGGCTGCCGCATTGCCGTTCCCGCTGCCGCCCGCGTTCTCCGTGCTGCCCGAACCGCCGCTGCAAGCGGCCAATGCAAAGGTCAGCATCAAGCTTGTGCAGAGTAAAGCTGCTTTTTTCAATCGCACGTTGATCCCCCCTGAATTTGGATTACAGGGAAAAGTGTAGCGCTTACATTTTGACCGAACAACCTGCCGCTATTTAGTTCGACTACCCGACGAACTATAGGAATCCGCCTCAATCGCGGCTTCTCGCGGCACCCGCATTTGCAATAGGTAAACAAATGGTAGACGGATAAAGAAATGCACATTGTCTTCCCTAAGGCGGGTTGAACATAATAAAAGCATGGTACAGCTGACCGTGAGATGCTCATTAATCGATTGGAAGCGAGGTTCTAGCCGTGTATAAGGTACTGCTTGTTGATCCGAATCGACGTTCAAGAGAAGAAACCGACCAACTACTGGACTGGAAGCGTCTGGGCTTCGACATCCGAGCGTATGCGGACGATGCCTCGGAGGCGCTAGCGCTGCTGGCAAGCGAGCAGGTCTCCCTCGTTCTGATCAGTCTCAAGGCCGCGCATGCCGACGGGATGCGAACCTGCGAGCATATTCGCCAGAAGAGCACGGTCCCGATCATCCTCATTGGCGGCTCTGACGATTTCCATATGGTCAGGCGAGCTTTGGCCTTTCAAGTAAGCGATTACATTGCGGAACCGGTTCAAGCCGCGGATGTCACGGCAAGCCTGCTATGGGTGAAGAAGCAGCTGGATGACGCTTCTCCTCTGCAGCTATCCTTGAAAGCGCTGCCGAAGAGAGCTCCGGAAATGTCGATCATCGATATCGTCAAGCAATACGTACAAGAGCAGTTGAACCAGAACATTACGCTTAAGAAAATTTCGGCCCTTCTGCATTTCAATTGCGCCTACCTGGGCCAGAAATTCAAAGACCACGAGAACATGTCGTTCAACGAGTATCTCCTACAGCAGCGCATGGAGAAGGCCAAATTGCTGCTCGAGCAAACGGACATGCGCATCTACGAAATCGCAAGCGAAGTCGGTTATACCGAGATCGATTGGTTCTATAAGAAGTTCAAGGCGTACACCGGGGCGAGCGCGAACGAGTATCGGAAGCAGAGCTCGATTACGGCGTAATCCCGATCGTTGATCCATGGAAGATGAACAAGGCCATCCGGTGTCTCAGACAGGATGGCCTTGTTCTGTGATTTCATGTCGAGGCGCTTCAGTGAAGATAGTTCCTACCCGAACACTCACCTGTTAGACGCCGATTGAGGGTTCTGAAAGCTGAATGACCTTATCTAATTTACCAATTATATCTTTAGCATAGTTATCCCATTCTTTATGATCTGTATTGATTTCTAACGTAGGGATGGCCGATTGCTTAGAAACGATACGAAGTGCGGATTGCGTTGCTACAAGCTCATTTACTGCTGCTGAGATCTCCTCACTTTTCTTATTGACCCATTCTTCAGGTGTTCTACTCTGAATTCGTCGTTCGGCTGTTTCGGGGGATATTGTCAATAGAGCACACATGGCTCCGTAATTTACAAGCTCTTGTTCTAATGTTTCGATCTCATACAAGGATCTATCTGGATAGGCAACTCGATGATTTAAATGAAATCTCTCTAGGATAAAGAATATGCCACGGGCTCTCCGAGAAGCAGTGCCTATTTTGGTTGCCCACTCTGTTAACTGTCTTAAGATTGCTACTCTATCATTCAGAAGTTGAAGATGCTCTTCATAAGTCGATTTCACTAAAGTCCCACCAACATTATGCAGGACTTGAGAATAATGCTCGCTAAGAACAATCACACTACGCTCTGATAATTCATCTAGGGCCTGTATTTTCTTTAGTGCTTTCAACACCGATGTTTTTCCCGCATGTGAGAAGCCTTCTAAAATAATCCCTCGCATTTGTCCCAATTCATAACCACCTCAATATACGATCTGTAAACTCCATTGCGTAACGCGTTCATCATCCTAAAGGACAAACTCCGCGTATACTTCACCAGAAGGATGGGTATTCCCGGTCTCAACAAAACCTAGCGATGAATATAGATGTCTCGCAATCATGTTATCAGGTTTATAGGTAAGCTCAATAACCCTCGCTTTCCTGCGAGGAAATACTTGAGCATATTCGATAGCATTTATCATAGCTTCTTTGCCGTATCCTTTGCCTTGATAACGGCGATCGATCATCATTTTAAAAACTCCATAGCTGCTGTACTCGAAATTGCCATTTCCATCGTCATAATACATCATAATAAAGCCGACCATCATGTCTTCTTTATAAATCGCAAATGTAATAATGTCCTGACCCTCTTTTGAAGCAACATAAGCTTCCGCGAGTGTATGTTGGTTGGAGGAGATAAAGCGTTTCTGCTCCTCTGTAACCTGCACTTCGATACATTCAATAAAGTTGTCCCACGTTATTTCTCTAAATTCCATTGATCCATCCCCCCCCTGACAGATGCGAACCAATCTGCCTTAGAGTGTATAGCAATCGAACAACTACTAACAACCTTTCTGTTTATAGTAAGAAACAATCGAAAAGGAAAAAAAAAGGGCGGCAATGTGCACCTCCCTTTCGCGATCACTTAGCTATGGTTTAATTAGCTCCCCTATTATAGCTTTCCAGGAGTATGTCTATGGAGATCCCGTTGATTCTCAAGCCAGATATGTTACAATCCCGAATGTCAACATTGGAAAGGTTGCAATTCAGGAACGAAGTACCATTAAGTTCGCAACGTTCAAACGTATTTGCCTTCCCCTGTAAAGAAACATCATGGAAATGAGCACCTCCCATTTCACAGTTAGAAACTTCAATTTCCCACAAACCAACATCATCAAATTTCGCAAGGTGCATGTTGATATCATGAAAGACGGCCTTGCTCATGTTGATATTATCAAACTTGGAGTTTTCCAGATTGATATTGACAAAGTTCGCTTTAGACATATCTATATCGTCAAAGCCGCTTTCTTCCATGACGACACGACGGAATAGAGTTTCGGGCATTCTTTTGTCTTGAAAGATCTTCTTCCTAAATTCATCATTCAATTTGTTCCGGTTGAGGTTTTCATTCACCATGCTCAGCATCTCCTTTTTCAATAACGTTTTTGACCTGCGGAGTCTGCTCTCGACTGCTTCAACTGATAGGCCAAGGAAATCGCCAATTTCCCTTGCCTTGTAATCGTCGATGTAATAAAGAACGGTGACGATACGGTTTGCTTCGGATAAGGTGTTTAACGCATTCCAAACTTCATTGCGGAACTCTTTCTTCAGCAATGCGTCTTCGGTCGTCTCTAATTGCACAGCATCAATTGCTTCTGCTCGTTGATAAACAGCTTCATATTTGTTTGATCGGAACCAGTCCATGCACTCCCTTGCAGTCACAGAATAGATCCAACTTCTCAATTTTTCGGGTTCTTTCAAGTGTTCCAATTTCCTGAAGATCTTAACAAAGACCTCCTGGGCAACATCCTGTGCGGTGTGGAAATCACCTACCTTGCTGTATGCCACTCCGTACACGGCATTGGCATATTTCCCGATGAGTTCACTGAACGCATCGATGTCCCCGTTTCGCACCTTGGCCACCAGTTCCGAATCCGTGCTAGTCACATTTGCCCTCCTTTCGAGCAGTCTCCTCACATAGACGGAAGATGGGAGAAGAAACCGTCTTGTTTATCATACTTTTACGGGAATAACGCCTGCATCCGATTAACCATTGGAATTATTTGAACCCTTATCGTCCATATCCTGAAAGCCAAAAATCAGTCCACACCAACATTACCACATACTGGGGCCATTCTGTCCTTTACTTTAAAGCGAGAAAGGAGCAGCTGACGCGGCGGCGGCAAACTGCTCCTTGGTTTGGATCAAATTCATACATGATCGACATAATGAAAAATGGTGCCATAGTATTTCATGAACCTTTTATAGTCATCATTTCTTTTCATCACGATGATAGTCGGGAATGTATTCACTTTACGTTGCTTTAATTCGGCCAATAAATCCAACTGCTCGATGCAATGAAATTTCCCTTCTTCGTACCGCACAAGCATCGGCGGTGAATCGGCTAGATGCTCCGCAGTGCCATTTGAGAGGCTCCCCCCACTATCTACTCCATTAGGCTGAATGAGCCGCAGCGGAAACTTTACCACTCCGAAATATAGATATTCATCCTTCGTCAAAGCATCTAGTGTGGGAGCCGCTTTTCGGGTGAGCAGCAAATAACATTGAATCCATTCTTCGAGCATACCGACATTCGTATATTGAATGGCTGAACCTAGGGTCGGAGCATAGGTTACATGTTTTTCGATTTTCTTCGAATAGACGATTTTCTTAACGGAATCCAAGGATAAATAGTATTCGTCGGCAAGTTCCGAAATCGTAATTTTCGTATTTCATCCCATCACCATCTATAAGGCATATAATCGATCTTTCAGTTCACTGACGGATTTCATAATGGACGTGCAGGATTCCGTATCATCGATTGATGCATGCCAGCGCAAGGTATCAAGCCCCTTATAATAAGCCATGCATAGAAACCTTTCTTTATAATCGGGGATGATTAGCCCCCTTTTCTTGCAATACGCCGCCAACAGTTCGGGTATCTTCAAATAAGGCTTATTAAGATCCATGATGACGAAATCCAAAAGGAAATCACCTATACCGGATCTGCTCCAATCGGGGAATCCGACTATGGTCTTGCCGTCCGTGATCATATTGACGAAAAACGTGTTGTTATTCACCAAATAACGGTTATCTTCACAATATCGAATTCTGTTCTCCATTTCCTTATAGTATCGATCAAAAAATTCTCGCTCCAAAACCGTCGTATGAAACAATTCCGTCCAATTAAACCAATACCCCTCTTTATTTTCAGCAAAGGTATCGACCAGAAATTCCCTGCAGGTCTGATACTCTGTTCTACAATCTTCATTAAACTCGCCATAGCCCTCTACTCCGGTTATATCCGACGAACTGATTTCAAGAATCTTGTCAAAAAACAATTCGTAGCTGCCTGCAAATTCTTCAGGACTTAATTGATCCGCAACGAAACCATTGGGTGTCATGCTAACCTTTTCGGAAAGCATCGCTTTAATGAAATTGTCCTTCCCCATTTTTTGATCTCCTTTTCAATTGGCTATTTAGAACGTATCAGCTGCGCATCTGATATGGAAATCATAACATTGGATATGGGTGGGAAATAGGTCGTGAATATCTTAAGATAACTTTACACATATGACAGGGGAACCAAGTATAATACCTTTACCGCATCCCCTAGCAAATGACGGTACGCATGTTTGGAATTGGCATGGATTGCATAAACGACCTACGTTGAGGTCTTGCGAGGAGGAAGGCTCATGCATAAGGTACTGATTGTCGATGACGAAATTTTCGTACGCAAAGGCTTAGTCAATCTAATCGATTGGTCGTCGCTGCAATTTGAAATCTGCGGCGAAGCGGAGAACGGCGCGCAGGCGTTAACCCTTATCCAACATCTACTCCCCGATCTGGTCATTGTAGATATACGAATGCCCGTGCTTGACGGTCTGGAGCTCATCCGGCAGGTGAATGAAGCGGGAAGTCATCAGCCGATATTTATCATTTTAAGCGGATATCCGGATTTCTCGTATGCTCAGCAAGCCTTCCGTTACAAGGTGTCCGACTACATACTGAAGCCGGTCGATGAACAGGAGATGGTAGCGACCCTAAGAAGAATCGCGACTACGCTGAATCAGAAACAACTGTTATCGATGACAAGAGAGAAGCCGCTTGTCGAGATCATTATCGACAGCTTGGTCCAGGCCGAACCGGACGAGCAGGTGATGACGCAAATTGCGCACACGCTCGAGCTTCCTCTGACCTCCCCCTATACCTATGTCATTGCGGAAATACAGGACAAGCTCCCTCATCGGGAGATGGACTACATGCAGCCCTTGCAACATGTGCTCCAGCGATTTTTCCATCTCGAAGGGCAATCTCTGCTCATTCATGTACGCGCGTACAATCAATACGGATTTATCGTGCCGCCATCGTGGCAAGCCGAGCGATTCGGCTCTGCGCGGATGGGCTACGCGAAGCTGCTTCAAGGCTTGGAGAACCATTTATCAACGGAAGTCGCTTTGTTTGTCGGCCGTAAGGTCGATCAATTGAAGAAGATCGTTCATTCCCGCGCCAGCGCCGACGAATGCTTGAAATATCGGTTTGCCGCGGGTTTTGACGGCATCTTTATGGCGGCGGAGCTGTTAGAACTCCCCTTGTATTATTATGATGTCGACGAAGAACTGCACAGCAAGCTGCTTTATGAGGTTGAAGCCAATCATAAGGAAGGGTTTAGCGACGCGATTGATGCGATTTTCATGGCCTTTGAGGAACGGTATTTCACCCCCGGCGCGGTCGCGAATACCGTAAGGCGAAGCATGATTGCCACGATCAACATTATTCGGCAACTCGAAGGCAATGAAGAAGAGCTGGCATGGCTTACGGACCTGCTGAATTGGCAGACGAAATACCGTAACTTGGACCAGCTGAGGGTTGTGTTCATGAACTTCATCGAGGAGGCCGCCGAATATATCGCCAAGCAACGCGGGGAAAAAAGCAAAGGCAATATTGAAAAAGTGAAAAAATATATCGATGGCCACTTCAGGGAAAACATCTATCTGAAGGGCATTGCCGCCGAATTTCATATGAACCCGGTCTATCTTGGACAGCTGTTCCGCAAACATTACGGCATGTACTTCAATGAATACCTGTTGACGCTTCGCATCGAGGAGGCCAAACGGCTGCTGCGGCAAACGAAAAAACGCATGTACGAAATCGCGGAGCTGGTCGGCTTTCAGAACGCGGATTACTTCGCCACCCAATTCGAGAAGCTGGAGAACATGACGCCGTCGGATTATCGCAATAAAATGATCGATCCATCCTAAGGAGGCCCCTCTTGCTCAACTTTCGATTAGACCATTTGAAGCTCCGAAACAAGCTGATCGTCATCTACGTGATATGCGTCTTCCTGCCGATCGTGCTGACCAACGTGACGTTCTACCATGTGACGACGCTTAATGTCAAAAAACAGAAAACGGCGGATGCGGAACAAGCGATTACTTTACTGCAGTCCGAATTAGGAGCCCTGATCGACGATGCGGCGGGTATCTCTTATTTGTATTCGATCGACCATCAGCTGGGCGATCATCTGAATATCGACCATGCCTCCTACGATCGCTACGTAGAATCGCTAAACGGCGTATCCAATCTGTTCAATCGCGCGGAAAAAGAGTACAAAACGATTAGCTCCGTGACGATCATAAGCGACAATCCGACGATTCTGACGTCGAGTCATATTATCAAGCTGGAGGATGACATACGGGAGGCGGATTGGTATCGCCAAATCGCGAATTACAATAACGCGTTTCCGCATCTGTACGTGACGCACGAGCGCATCAGCGTCATTCAGAAGCTGACGGACCGCCGATACGCGGCCTATGACAATGTGGTCAAAATCGATTTGAATCAAAATTACGTCGAGCAAATATTCGATCTATCCGGCTTTGAAGGCGATATCTATTTGCTGGATCCATCCAACGAGGCGCGTTACGGCCGACTGGCAAGCGGTCGGCCCAGCGAGCTGATCGCCGCGGATCGGAAGCTCCATCTCGATGAGATACCGAAGCCGGATAAGGCCATTATCCTCGCCAAGCAATATCAGTCCAGCCGTTATCTGGGAGGCTGGAAGGTATACGGCGTCCTCGACGAAGCGAACATCCTGTATGATGTCAGGCAATCCGGCCGGTTTATCCTTTGGTTTGCGGGGATTAATTTCTTCGTGCCCACGATCGTCATCTTAATCTTCTCCCGCTCGATCCATACGCGCATTCAAGCGATTCTGAAACACATGAAATCCGTACGCGGCAATAACTTCGAACGCGTCCCCTATTATCAGGAACGGGATGAAGTCGGCCAATTAGCGGTGGAATTCAATCGGATGAGCGCGCGGATCGAAAACTTGATCAATGACGTGTATGTGTCCGAGATCCAGAAAAAAGAGCTCGAACTGCGGCAGCGGCAAGCCCAATTACACGCGCTCCACAGTCAGATCAACCCTCATTTTTTGTTTAATGCGCTTGAGACCATCCGGATGCGAAGTCTAATGAACGGCGAATCGCAGACGGCCAAGACGATTCAGAACATGGCGACCATCTTTCGAAAATCGATCATATGGAAGCGAAGCTTCGTCACGATTCGCGAGGAATTGGAATTGATCGAGTGCTTCTTGGAAATTCAAAAATATCGGTTCGACAGCAAGCTGGAGTTTCATATCGAGGTCGATCAATCCGTGATGGATATTGAAATTCCGAAGATGGCGTTTTTGCCGTTCGTGGAAAATGCAAGTATTCACGGGATCGAGAACATACCCGGCATCGGATACATTACGATTCAGATCGCGCAGGAGCAAGATCAGATTATCTTCCTCATATCGGACAATGGAAGCGGCATCGCGCAAGCGAATATCGACGAGCTTCACCGGTACATTCACGAGGAGGATGCCATGGGCGATTCCATCGGCATGAAAAATGTCATGACGCGTCTAAAAATCTACTATGGCGAATCGTTCAACTTCGCCATTGCCAGCGCTCCGAATAAAGGAACGCGAATCACGCTGCGTCTTCCCATTACCCGAACAGATTAAGCTCCCACCAACCAAGTTCTTAACTATTCAAAGACCAACCTAAGGTTTGCTATATAACAAACGGTTTCTTTTTCTTCTACAATGAAAGTGCTTACACAAGTTGAGAAAGAGAGGGGATTTGAAGTGCGCAACAAAAAGTGGCTTCCTACCAGCCTGGCCGTGGTAACGGCCGTATCACTCCTCCTTGCCGGTTGCTCGTCGAATAATGGCGAGGGAGCAAAGACCAACAACACGAACAGCAGCTCCGCGACCGACGAGAAGACCGAAGAGGTCAGCACAGACCCGGTCACCTTCAGTTATTTCGCATTCGGAACGAATAAAGACGTGCTTGCCAGCGAAACCACGATCGGCAAAATCCTCCAGGAGCAAACCGGCGTCGATTGGAAAATGGAGTTCGTCGCCGGAGACCCGACCACGAAAGCAGGCGTCATGATTGCCGGCGGCGCCTATCCGGATGTCATCTCGCCGGTAGGCGAACTTGCGATGCTCTTGGATGCCGAAGCCTTGATTCCGCTCAATGATCTGATCGAGAAGCATGGTCCTAACATCAAGCGCGTCTATGGCCCTTATATGGACAAGATCACGAATGAAGACGGCAACATCTATATCCTGCCTTTCACGGCCAACATCGGCGGCTACTTGACGGATCCGGATGCGGGCAGCAGCATCTGGATTCAACGCCGCGTGCTGAAGGAATTCGGCTACCCGAAAGTCAAGACGCTTGATCAATATTTTGAACTCATCGAGAAGTATCAAGCCAAATATCCGACCGTGGATGGCAAAGATACGATCGGCTACGCGACATTCGCCGGCGAACCGGGTCAATTCTATACGGTAACCAATGCCCCAATGCATCTAGCCGGTTATCCGAACGACGGTAATGTAATGGTCGATATGAAGACGCATGAAGCCAAGCTGTATCAGGGAACCGATTACGAGAAGCAATGGCTGCAGTCGTTATACGAGATGAACTTGAAAGGCTTGCTTGATCCGGAGAGCTTCACCGCGAACGGAGACCAATTCAAGGCCAAGCTGACTTCCGGCCGCGTGCTCGGATTCAGCGGCTACACCTGGCAGATCGGCGATGCCATCAACAACCTCAAGAAGGCCGGCAACGACGATCTGCGGTATGTATCCCTTCCGATCGTATTCGACGAGAGCATTACGGATGCCTACATGGACCCTCCTTCCTTCGTCAACAACCGCGGTCTCGGCATTAGCGTAAGCGCCAAGGATCCGGTTCGCATCATCAAATATTGGGATAACCTGCTGACGGATGAGAACCAGAAGCTTGTCCAATGGGGAGAAAAAGACGTCACCTACTCCGTGAACGAAAAAGGTCGTTATGTCATGAGCGACGAGCAATTAGCCAATCGCAACGATAACGAATACAAACGGAAGTACGGCTGGGCTTACTTCGATTATGAATGGCCGCGTTACGGCGACAACTCCGTGTACGAGGACGGTAATGCGCATCGCCCTTTCTCCCAGCCTGAAGTCGCGAACATCAATTATACGGATGGCGACCGGGCGCTGCTTGATGCATACGGTATCGCAACCTTCTCCGATTTCTTCGCCAAACCGGTGGAAAGACCATGGTATCCGGCTTGGAGTATCGAAAAGGAGCAAAATTCTCCCGAAGATATTTTCAATCAGAAAGCCGCGGATCTTCAGCAGAAGTATTATCCGAAGCTGGCGCTTGCCCCCGAAGGACAATTCGATTCCGTCTGGAATGACTATCTCAAAGAGTTCGGCAAACTGGATGCGGCCGGCTTCGAGGCGTTCATGACCGCCAAGGTGAAGGATCGAGTCGCAGGAAAGTGGTAAAAGACGGCTTCTAAATACGCGTAGAAAACCGGGAAAAGCGAGGCCATTCGCTTTTCCCGTCTAATTATGCTCGCGACAGATCAGGTATTGCCGGAAGGGAGACGGATCGAGTGGAGAAACAACCCGTGCAGCTGACAGGATCGACTTCTGACGATTCGCGCCTAGTCGCATTTTTCAAAGCCTTGTCCAAGCAGAAAATGTTAATGCTCATGTCGCTGCCTTTTCTTGCGTGGGTCATCGTGTTTAAATACGTTCCGCTCTGGGGCTGGACGATTGCTTTTCAGAAATACCGGCTGGGCCGAGATATTTTCGATCAGGCTTGGGTGGGCTGGGATAACTTTACCGCTTTGTTTCAGGAACAGCAGTTTTACCTCGTGTTGCGCAATACGCTCGTGATGAGCTCGATTAATCTCGTGCTGGGATTCGTGACGGCTATCGGATTGGCGCTTCTCCTGAATGAGCTCCGCAGAATCGCCTTCAAGCGGACGGTGCAGACGATCAGTTATTTGCCGCATTTCATTTCATGGGTCGTTGCCGCTAATATCGTCCAAACGGCGCTTGCGCCGGAGGGCATTATCAATGTATTGCTCCTCCAGTTCAACATGATCGATAAGCCCATATTGTGGCTGGGCGTCGGCGAATATTTCTGGGGCATTCTCGGCGTGACCGAAGTATGGAAGAACGTTGGTTTTAACACGATTATTTACTTGGCTGCCATTACGACCATTGATCCGACGCAGTACGAAGCCGCCCGCATCGACGGCGCGTCACGGTTACAACAAATGTGGCATATCACGCTTCCGGGCATGAAGCCCGTCATCGTCATCTTGCTCATCATGAACCTGGGCCACATCCTGGAGTCCGGTTTCGAGCCTCAGTATTTGCTTGGCAACGGCATGAATGTCGAATATTCGGAAAATCTTGACATATTCGTGTTGAAGTACGGGATCCAAATGAACAACTATGGATTGGCGACGGCAGCCGGCATGTTCAAAACGGTGGTCAGCTTCATCTTCCTGATCGTGGCCAACAACCTCGCCAAACGGCTTGGCGAAAGCAGATTGTACTAGTTGAAAGGCGGTGAAACGATGCTGAAAACGAATTCGACTCGATTCTCTTCCATTGGCGATCGAATATTCGACGCGGGCAATTATATCTTCATGATTATTTTGGTCTTCGTCACCTTGTATCCTTTCATTAATATGTTCGCCTTGTCGTTCAACGACGCCAACGACTCCATTCGCGGCGACATCTATTTTTGGCCGCGCGAATGGACGCTCCGCAACTATGCGTACGTGTTTAACGAATCGAACGTGTTCTACGCAACCTTCATTTCCGCGGCACGGACGATCGTCGGGACGGCCGTTTCCGTATTTTGCACGGCGATGCTGGCTTACGCGATCAGTCGTCCCGAATATAAATTGAAGAAATTCATTGCCATTACCTTCATCTTTACGATGTATTTCAGCGGCGGCTTGATTCCGAATTATCTGCTCATTAAAGAGCTCGGCATGCTGAACAGCTTCTGGGTCTACATTATTCCGGGCATCATCGGCGTGTTCAATATGATCGTCATTCGATCTTTCATCGAAGGCTTGCCGGAAGGCATTATGGAATCGGCCAAAATGGACGGCGCGGGCGATCTCACGACCTTTCTCCGCATCGTGCTTCCGCTGACCATGCCTGCGCTGGCGACCGTATCGCTGTTCGTGGCCGTCTATCAATGGAACTCCTGGTTCGACGTGTTCCTATACAACTCTTCCAGGCATGACCTCAGTACGCTGCAATACGAGCTGGTGAAGATCTTGTCCACGTCCGATACGGGCTCCTCGGCCGCCGACCAGTACGCCGACGCTCAAGGGAGCGCGGATATCGTAACGCCGACATCGGTTCGCGCGACGATGACGATCGTGGCGAGCTTGCCGATTATTATGGTCTATCCGTTTCTGCAGAAGTATTTCGTCAAGGGCATGATCGTCGGCGGCGTAAAAGGATAATCGATCAAGCGGATTCATACCGGAGGAGTGGAAATCAATCAAATGAAGAAACAAGGCGTAAATCCTTACTTGCCGTCCTGGGAGTATATCCCCGACGGCGAGCCCCATGTGTTCCAGGACCGCGTTTATGTATACGGATCGCATGACCGTTATAACGGGCATGTCTTCTGTCTGAACGATTACGTCTGCTGGTCGGCGCCCGCGAACGATCTGGCGGACTGGCGATATGAAGGCGTGATCTACGAGAAGACGGACGATCCGCTGAACCCGGACGGACGCATGTGTCTCTATGCCCCCGACGTCACCCTAGGACCGGACGGACGGTATTATCTGTACTATGTCCTGGATAAGGTGTCCGTCGTCTCGGTCGCCGTCTGCGATACGCCTGCAGGCAAGTATGAATTCTACGGATACGTGCAGTACGCCGACGGGACGCGACTGGGCGAGCGGGCAGGCGATCAGCCGCAATTCGATCCGGGCGTCTTGACGGAAGGCGACCTCACTTACCTGTATACCGGGTTCTGCGCGATCGGCGACAAGTCGCGCAAGGGCGCGATGGCCACCGTTATCGGGCCGGATATGCGGACGATCGTCGAAGAACCGGTGTTCATCATGCCCAGCGAGCCGTACAGCCAAGGATCCGGCTATGAAGGGCATGCGTTCTTCGAAGCGCCTTCCATCCGCAAGCGCGGCGATACGTATTATTTCGTCTATTCCTCCGTCGTCATGCATGAGCTGTGCTACGCGACCAGCAAGCATCCGACGAGAGGCTTGGAATACCGCGGCGTCATCGTAAGCAACAACGACATGCATATCGATTCGTACAAGCCGGCGAGCAAGCCCATGTATTATGGCGGCAACAATCACGGCGGCTTGGTGGAAGCAGACGGTCAATGGTACATCTTCTATCACCGTCATACGAACGGCACGAGCTTCAGCCGCCAGGGCTGCATCGAGCCGATCGCGATTCTGGAGGACGGTACCATACCGCAAGTCGAGATCACGACGAGCGGTCCGAACGGCGGCCCGCTCCTCGGCCGCGGCCGGTATCCGGCCTATCTAGCCTGCCACCTGTTCACGGAAACGGAAGAGAGTTACTCAGGCACGCACGGCGCGTGGATGGACGGCCGATTCCCGAAGATCACCCAAGACGGCAAGGACGGGGACGAAGAGATCGGTTATATCGCGAATATGCGGGATTCCGCAACGGCGGGGTTCAAGTACTTCCGATGCGAGGGCGTGAAGCGCGTGAAGATTGAAGTTCGCGGATATGCCCAAGGCCGCTTCGAGGTCAAGACGGCATGGGACGGACCCTCGCTTGGAGCAATTCCGGTCGAGTTCACGAATGTCTGGACGACGTACGAAGCCGACATCGCGGTTCCGGACGGCGTTCAAGCGTTATACTTCGCGTACAGAGGCATCGGCAACGCGAGTCTGGCGTCATTCGAGCTGGAATAGTCAATTTACCGATTGCTAAAAGCGTTGTATGCAAAGAAACGAATGGCAGCCTGACCTCGCGTCAGGCTGCCATTTTCGCGTCCCGTGTTCGACCCGCCTGAAAATCACACCAGAATAGGCCAAATAAGCGGATGAGCAATCATTCGCCTATTAGACCGAGATTAATTGGTGATACTACTGCGGCATCATAACGATTCCGCAGCCTGTAACATGAAGAAAAACTGATTATTAAAATGCGTTTCATTTACATAAATTCTCTCCAATATGCCCGCACACTTGTCAACGATTTCCTTGGTGAACTTTTTGGAATGGATGGCTTTCGTACAATAGATCCTTATTAACATCCAGTCATCAATAATTTGGTCCAACAACGAGTCCATTGTATTTTTCGCATTTCGATGATCCATGTTGTACTTATAGAGCGTATTTAACCTATATTTCTCCGAACATTTTCGGTAAATCGTACTGCTTAGCGTTTCTATAATCGTTTCGTTTGTTATCACGAATTCGAAATTTTTCGCCAACATCAAGATATTTTTCAAGCTTTCCGTTATTTCATTTTGATACCTGTACATATTCTCCACAAATTCATGGATGTTCGATCGCGCCAACTTCTTATTTAGCAAGCCATCCTGATCAGCGGGGGACTTTAGCGCATATTCCCAATAATAGTTTGGCATTTTGAGGTGTTCCACACTCATGCATCCATTCTTAAATTCCGAGAACGGTAAAGAATAGCGTCTGTATTCCGTAATATCATCAACCGTATAGATTTCCTTCTGGGTAAGATGAAAGCCATAAACTAAAACGGGATGCAGTCCATGTTGTTTGTTAAAATAAAATTCCCGCCCGCGTTGATAAAACAAATCAATAAAAATGGATATGGGATGACCATTCGAAATCGAGCTTATGATCTCATCTTGTAAGGCATCGATGTCAGGAGATTTTCTGCGAATCGAGATTCCCATTTTCGCAAGTAACGTATCCCCTTCTTCGAGATTCAACACTTCTAGCTTGAAATATCCTTTTGTTGTTATTTTTTGTTTATCGAATCGATAAATACTAACAACATTATTTAAAATCGGCAACGAATCTTTTTTGAAATAACCGGCAAGCGTTAAATACAAATTGTATTCACAATTAAAATAAGGAAAATTATGATGAGGAAACATTTTTTTCATCCCGTCGAATGGTTGAAAGTTATCCAGAGAAACCATTTCCTCCATAAATTTATCATCACCTCTTAACTAGGTTCATCATCCGGTATTGCCGCGTTCCCTCCTTCATCTCTTCATATTTCTTCGAGCCGGGCAATGCGATGAAATCGTTGATGTCTTCCATCTTCGTGCTCGCGTTGGCGTTGTTCGCGATCCCTTGCGCGCCCGTACGCTGCTCGGCGTTCTCGTCGCACGATAGAAGGACATTCGAGGTCACATCCTGATTGCGGATCACGGACAAGCCCGCTTCCTCTAACAGCCTCACGTTCTGTACGACTTCTTCTTCCAGCATCAGCTCCGTATACAGGAATACGCCGCCATGTCTCAAGATCCGGTACACCTCTTGATAGAATCGCGCTCGATTCGGATAGGCATGCGCGGATTCGATATTCAACACGACATCGAAACTCTCGTCCGCGAACGGAATATTTTCGGCGTCGCCGACGAGATAGGAAGCTTCCGTCAACCTGGATTTGGCACTGCAATACGCGATATTCGCCGGGCAGATGTCTAGACCGACCATGGAGAGCGGCTTGAAATATTTATGCAAAGCCGCTATATTCCCTCCCCTGCCGCATCCGATGTCGATAACGTCTCGCTCCCGGATCGCCGTCCCGCCCACTACCTCGAGCAGCAGCTTGACTGAATTTCGATTCCATACCTCGTCGGGTTCGATCGCCGCATGCTGCTCATTCCCTGTCGGGACGTAACCATAGTTTAAAAATGTCGCGAACCGGCCGATGCCGGAAAGCGCAAGGGAATTCGAAATCTCGGCATAATCCCGAATCTCGCCCGCTTTACGATCCCAATCGGAAGGGCGGTCAACCTGCTCGCGCCGGTCGAGCATCGATACATAACGATGCTCGATCGTATACGCCGCTTGGCAGCGGCGGCATTGCAGAGCGGTATCCGATTGGGCCAGCTCGCCCTTACAGCCGGAGCATACCAACCTTGCATGCAGATGCTGTACCATGACTACCCCCAACAATCGCTTCTCATACGTCTTTCGCGGCCGGTTTGTGCATTTCATTGAACGCATACACATTGTAGTAATCCGGGATGTTCAAGTCTTCGTAGTAATCGATCAAGACATGGAAGCCGTTGGTTCGGAATAGGTTCTCGAGCCTGCCGATCTGCTCCCCGTCCAATCCGTGTACCTCCATCACGATTTGGTTGATTTTCCCCCAATCTTCCGGATGGATGCCTTCCAGCACCTCGAACTCGCTCTTTTCCACGTCGATTTTGAGCAGATCAATCTGGTTCAGATCGTAATAGCGGATCATTTCGGAGATCGTCGTTAGCTTGCATCGATAGATCTGTTCATTAAGGAGCTTCGGCGTCATCAGATGATCGACAAACCGGTTTAGCACGCGCGGGTCGGCAAAATCGTTCCTGTAATGGTTGATTAGCCCGTATCGGAGATCTTGATCGTGGTTCTCCCGGTATTTGATCTGGACGGAATCCGTGGACATCGTAGGAAAATAGGCAAACTCCGCTTCCTTGATCTCGTTGGAAAGTCCGACGTTAACCGTCGTTACGCGAGGCAGCGAGCTCGTATTCATCATCAAGAGGTTAAACGTCGGAGGGATCGGCTCAAAGGCATAAACCCTGCAGTTGCTCTTGCTGCTGACAAACAGGGTAAACATGCCGATATTAGCCCCGACGTCCATGACCGTGCCGTTATCCGGGAGCGTAATGCCGTGCTTGAAATACATCTCCTTGCGGAAAATCTCGTTGTAGAGGAACTCGGTCTCGCCTTCGTTGTTTGGATAGATTTCGATCCCGTTGGGCAGCCGTTTCTTTGCGATAGCCCCTGTCTGCGACGGATGGCGCTCCTGCTCCGTTCTGCTCATTCGAATCACCTTCTCATCGTTCTGTTTATTGGGCATTTCACTAACTGCTGGCGCTTTCATAGCGTTTGACGGCCAGTTTCCAGAACAGCCTAACCGCGATAAGCGAGATAACCGGAGCCGCAAAAATCCATATGCCGAGGAACGCATTCAATCGCTCGATCAAATAAACCGACGGCATGTTGACGATGAACAAGATCGGCACGACATACAGCCCTATTCTCCGCAGCCATTTGGGGTAGATGTACATGGGCATATTGTTCAGATCCCAGCATTTGTCGAGCATGTCGAAAATCGCGCCGGATTTCACCGTCCAGAAGGACAGCAGCTGCGGAATCAGAAGCACCGCATACATCACGACCGTGCCGCTCAAGATCGCGCCGATATATCCGGCCAGGTGGATAAAGCTTGGTTCGATGTCCAGACGCCGCCACGCCAGCACGACCATCGTAATGCCGGCGATCAGGTTCGGGATCGGAAACGCGAAGTTGACCTGCCGGAATGAAATCATGAACTGCAGCGAGAGCGGCTTCGTCATATACAAGTCCAGCGTCCCGTTGCGGATATGACCGGCGAATCGATAGAAGTTATCCATAAATAGCCCCGTATAGATCGCGATCATGATCGTATAGGTCCCGGTGAAGATCATCATCTCGTCCGGGGAGATCCCGTTGATTTCGATCCCGAGCTGGAACACAAAGAAGATATAGATCAGCTTGGAAAACAGAAATACGGTCTCCATGATCAAGCCGGAGTAGAAATTCGCTCTGTATTCCATGTAACCGACCAAGCTGTTCTTGGCGAAAATAAAGAACATGCGCACATGCTTCCGGATCTCCGTTAAGCTGACACTCACCGACCTAACCTCCAACGGCTACATATTTCCTCATCCCGGCATCCCACGAGAACTTGGAAATGATCATAAGCGCGATCACCCAGACCGCCTGTACGAGAAGCCCGCGCACGATCTCATGACCCGTCATACTCCCGTTGATGATGTTAACCGGGAAGAACACGACATATTGAAACGGCAAATAGCTGGAGATGCTAGATACCGTATCTCCGAAAATAGTAAGCGGAAAGATAGCGCCGCTGAGCAGGTAGACGCCTTGTCCGAACGCGATAAAAACGCCCCAAACCTCCGTAATGATGAACGCGAGCGCGCTAATCGAATAGAAGAGGAGGAAGTTGATGAGTAGTCCGAACAGAATGCCGACCAAGAACAGCACGATCTGCTCCCCTCTAAGATGAAACTCCCAAATCCGGGTAAATACGATCATCAGGATCGCAAATAGAATAAGGACGACACCGGTTTGAACCGTTTTCCCCCCGAAAAAATTACAAATCCGATAGCTGAAATAATGGATGGGCTGAGCAATGAATTTGCTCAGTCCGCCCGTCTTGATATCATTCGCGATTTCCCCTTCGAAGCCGGCAGAAACCAGCTTGGAGACGACGCCGGACAGCACGGAATAAATCATCATCTGGGAATAGGTATAGCCGTTGATAATCTCATGCGGCGAGCTGCGATACACGGCGGTCCAGAGGAAGCATTGGACGAGAATGATGAAGCTTCCGCTGATGAGGCTCAGCAGGAAATCGGTCCGGTACTCCATCGCGCTCTGAAGAGCGAGGATGTACGTCCTTTTATACTTCCGCAAAGCTTTCATGGCTGACCCCATCCTTCTGATACAAGCTTTCGATCCCTTGCTCGACCGGGATATCTTCAATCGTGAAATCAAGGATCGGGAACCGGTCCAGCATCATCTTGGAAAGCCGCTGGAGGTCATGCTTATCGATCTCCATGACGGCATTCATGCCGTCATGCTGCATGATCGTGCCATAATCGAGCAGCGCTTGCCTCGGCACTTCGTCCGTAAATTGCAGCTTGATGATCTTCTTGGCATGAAACAACTCGTTCACGCGCCGCAGGTCGCCGTCGTATACGATCTTCCCGTGATTAATGATGATCGTTCGTTTGCACAGATCCTCGATATCCGCCATGTAGTGGCTCGTCAGAATGACCGTTGCTTTCGTCTGCTGGTTATAATGCTTCAGGAACTCCCGAATGCGCTTCTGCGAAATCAGATCGAGTCCGATTGTCGGCTCATCCAGGAAAATCACCTTGGGCCGGTGGATCAGCGACGCGATCAGCTCCATCTTCATCCGTTCGCCAAGCGACAGCCTCCGCACCTGGATGTTGAGCAGGTCCTTTACGTCAAGCATCTCCGTAAGCTCATCCAAGACAAGGTTGTATGGCTTATCCTCGAGCTCATAGATACATTTATTCAGATACAACGATTCGTTCGCCGGCAGATCCCACCACAACTGCGATTTCTGCCCCATCACGATCGAGAACTGCATCTTGAATTCTTTCTTCCGTTCCCAAGGGACATAGCCGAACACCTTCGCCTGGCCGCTTGTCGGATACAAGATGCCGGACAGCATCTTCAGCGTCGTCGTTTTGCCGGAACCGTTCGGGCCCAAGAATCCGACCATCTCGCCTTGCTCGATCGCGAATGATATTTCGCTGACCGCCTCTTTGATCAGCGTATTTCGCTTCACTAAATTTTTCAGGGATTTTTTGAACCCCAATTCTTTTTCATAGTAGTTGAAGTTCTTGGATAAGCGTTCGACTTGGATGATGCTCACCGGTGCACCCCATTTATGTTGATCTGGAATAGCTAAACACCGTGCAAATGCAAGACGCTGCACTTGGAACACGCCGGTGTCAGTCGTTCGTCCATCATTTCCCGTATCCTTCCGTAGGTCATGCTATGCCATAATTCTTGTACGGAGGCTTCATGTAATCGGCCGATCTCGAACTCCTTGAAAAATTTGCACGCGATAATCGTTCCGTCGGGCGTAATATCCATCCGATTCGACAGCGCCAGGCACTTCTTGTTCATCGTGCCTTTGCCCACCACCTCTTTGCCGAGCACGAAATCTTCGATCTGGTCCTGATCCAGATTCGGCTGGTAGCGCAAACGCATCTTCCATGTCCGGTTGTTAACCCGGTCCAGCTCGCTCATCAAAGCAGGTATGCGCTCCGGGTCCAGCTTGTAGTTAAAGGCGTGCCAGCTTCGTTCCCCCTTGTGCTCGCTCGCCGGAAGAAAGTCGAACGTCCGGTCGAAGTAATCGTCCATCCCCTGCGTGCATTCATCCGAGATATACCACGGGAAGCAGACCATGACCAGATCTACGCCGACGCCCTCCAGAAAGTCCAGCAGATCGTAAAGTTTGCCGGTCATGGCATCGTTCACGACGGTATGGATCGAGATTTTGCCCCTGAATCGGTTTTCCTTACGCAGCTGGACTAGCATCCGGATGGCGTCTATCGCCTTGTTGAACACCCCTTTGCCGCGAAGCGCGTCATTCTCCTCTTCGAATCCATCGAGCGCGATAAGCAGCTCCAGGTTATCGGAAATACGCAGCAAAGCGTCCAGTTTTCGCTCGATCAGCATCGCGTTCGTGCAGATCGTCGTTTCGCGAGGATGGGCTTCAAGCAGGTCGGCCAAACGGTCGAAATGGCTGTATACGAGCGGTTCGCCGCCCCAGATGTAGAGCCTTGACTTGGCTGGTTCCGTCTCGAGGATCAGCTTCTCCAGCAGCCCGTAATCGAGTTGTTCCCGCTGCTGCTCCGGCGTCATGAAGTGGTGGTAGCCAGTGTCGTTCCATTGATAGCAGTGCTTGCAGCGCAAGTTGCATTGGTTCGTCAGTTTAATCCCGACCGACTCCGGCAACGGCGTCGCGTAACCTTTCGTTTTCGCCATGTTCCGCTTTGTTTCCACGGTATTCTTGATGGTACGTTTCAATATTTCTAAATCCTTGGGTGAATGTTTGATCTCCGATTTCGGATTCATAGGAACACACCCTTCATCAAAGTATGGGGTCGCTCGCATCGATCAGTAAATATAATACCTTGAACAAGCCGTGCAAATCGGAAGCATATTTTTTTTCATATACGCGCGATATTCTTTGTACTTGCCGCTATTCCAGATATCGAGCAGATTCTCGTCGTTCACGTTGCCAAAGGTCAAATCATAGAAAGCATGGCAGGGCGAAACGTCGCCCCTTGCCGTAATCTCCGCATAAACCCATGGAAGCGAGCAGCGGTTTCGTTTATCGGCCATCTGATCGAATTGCCCCGAGAAATAGTTGCGCAAATTCGGTTCATCAATCGTCTTCGGATACGTAATCACATGAATGCGGTTGTTCAAGCAATATTCCTTCACCGCATGGAGCTGTCTCGTCAATTCCGGGATATCGATCTGGCTGAACGAGCTGATGTCCCGCCATACCATCCCCTTGGCATAAGGAGCGCCATGAACATCGAATTCCTCTCGAAGAACCTCCACATATTGGGCATACTGCTCTTCCGTTGCATAGAGCTGTACTTCCATGCTGATATGGTCCAACATCGACAAGTCGATATGCTTGAAGAAGAACTCCTCGATGTACATATAGTTCAATGGCGTAATGATGAAGGAAACGCCCATCTTCGGAAACTGCTTGCCTTTGCTCTCCCGAAGCTCATAGAGCTTCTCGATCCCCTTGATCACTTTCTTGAACACGCCTTTGCCCCGCTGCCGGTCGTTGATTGCCTCGGGACCGTCGAGCGACATCCAGATTTTATTGGGGGCCGTCTCGACAAGCATCTCGGCATGCTGCTCGAGCAAGGTGCCGTTCGTGGGGAAGTCCGCAACGCTTCCATAATGCTGGATCATGGCCAGAATGTCGCTCAGCCACGGGTACATCAGCGGCTCGCCGCCGAAGAAATCGTAATACGGCTTGCCCGGGCTGCACGCGACGATAATCTTTTTGATCACATCCGGATCCAGCTGCGCTAACGTTTTCTTGCTTTTGTAAGGCCCTTCGAGTCCCCACTCATAGCACATCTTGCATCGTAAATTACACTCCTCCAGCAACTGTAAGACGATCCATCTCGGGTAGCTTACGGTTTCTTGGGCCACGCTCAATTTGTTTACGCTCATCGCACGATCCCTTCCGCCATTGCAATCTTATCCGTTCGTTAACGCGACTCTCGAACAATAATGATCCACATAATTCGTCCGTTCTCCAGGTCTGTTCATGATCGCATGATGCATCTCCTTCAGGATCTCTACGGCAAAATCCATCTCCCGCCACTTCTCGTAGCGAATTCCGAACCCAAGCGACTCCCATAATTCCAAATTGCGCTGCTCGTGACTTCCGAACGGCTCCAGCAGAATAAGAGGGGTAGCGGAGGCAAGCGAATCGATCAATGTGCCCGCCCCCGGCTTGGCCACGATGGCCATCGCCTCCGAAGCGACGTCGAATAGCCAATGATGATCAGCCTTTGCGGCGAAGGCGTTCGTCTCTTCTTCCGATATCTCGATGTAGGGCGGAAACTCGTGCAGGTCGTTCGCGCTCTTCACCCATGCGCACCACTTCGGATCGTTCATCCAATATCGGTGGCCGGGATCGGGCTTCGCTTCCTTCCAATCGTAAGCGACGATATCAAGCCCGTAGTTTCTGCCCGCAAGCTCCGGCACTTTACTTTGATAAGTGCCCATCCCCCAGCCCCCGCCATGGACGACAAGCCTCCGCTTTCTCGATCCGAAGGGCAGCGGCTCGTCGAGAGAGACCGGGATTTCGCAGCGAATCTCCATCTTGTCGGTATCATAGAGACATGCATCATAATAAAACTCGTTATAGCGAGGATGAAACTTCTTCAGGCTTTTCCAAGACGGGGCCAGATCCGAATCGACGTAGAGCAGGTCGACATGAATGGGTTTGGGCAGCATCTTCTCCCGATACAGGTCCAGAATATAGACCCAATGTCCGGATAGCGATATGAATTCGCGCCGGTCTTCCGCTTTCCACGCGTCCAGCAATAGCTCGACCCGGGCATAATCCATGCTGCCCCGGATATCCATCGGCATGCGGGCCGATACATTCGCAAGGGCGAAATTATGGTGGTAAGCGCTCCTGCTGTCTGCAATATGATCCATCTTGTCTTGTTCCAAATAGCTTTCGAACACGAGCGCTTCGGTCGCGATACCCCTTTTATTGAAAGCGCTTGCAACTAATAGTCCGGGAATATAGAACCCCAACCCGAAACCCGAGCATAGGATCGTTACTTTCCGCCCACCCATAAGCCTTCTTCCTCCATTCGTGGTATCAAGCGCTTCGGACTGCATCAGCCAACGATTTTGAAGGATAACGACGACAGCACCTCCTTGACCTTAGCGGACAATCCTTCGCGATCCTGTTCCCCCCCGACTAATGAATAATACAATCTGCCTTTCACCTGCTTATTCCGGATCCCTCTGCGCTCGCTGACGACTTTGTTAATAAAGAGCGTATTCGCGCTTAACGGCAAGATGCCGAACCCTCGATCAGGCTTGTAGAGAACCCCTTCGCGATCCAGCGTTTCCAGCAATTGATCGAACGTCACGTCGCAAGCAAACTGCACCGTCACATGCGTCATGCTCCCGGCTGCAGAGTGCTTCTCCAGGTAACGGTCTACGTAATGCTTGATCAGACTCATCGATCTTCTGGCGTTCACCTCGACGATCGGAACGATGCGGCCGTCTGTCAACAGCATGGAATCGACGCATACGTCGCCGTGATAACCGGCCCGGTAAAGCTCGCGAGCCGCCAGTTTCATCACTTCAAAATACTCCGCTTCCCGCAACACATGAAGCAGCGTATCGTCGGCCGTAACGGAGCCTTGGTAAGCAAAATGGCGATTGACCAATTTCTGCACCGAAATAAGCCGGTAAGCGCCATCCTGATCGATGTGGAATTGACAGGAGAAATCCAGTTCCTTGCGGAGGAACGGCTCAATAATAAACCGGACCGTTCTTCCCTTGCTGTGCTGATCGCCGAGATAGGATGTCACTCGTCGCAGCATCCCTTCCGACTCGATCAGCAAATTCCCTTTCCCGGATACGCCAAATTCGTCTTTGATCAGCAAGGGTCCCTGACGCAGCAGCGTCAAGCCGCTTGCCAGCAGCTCTTCATGCGAATAGACCGTTTGGCTATCGGACCGAAGACCAAGGCGGCGGTTCAATTCGGTTGAAAACAGCTTCGAATTTACAGTTTGAACCGTTTCGACAGCTGGGAAATCCTGTTTCAACCCATAACGCGCGGCAGCGCGATCCGCCCCCGGAATGACGGCAAAGGGTGACAACCGGGCGCCATCCAGCCATTGGGGATCCATGTCGCCCATTCGATCGGCTAATGTGATCAGGTCGAATATATTGGCGGTTCTGGCTGCGCTTCCCGCTTCAGGCTCTTCGAGATCGGTTGAATTGGAATGAAATTCAAATCCGAGCTCATGCAAATACGCTTTGTGGCAAGCGTTCATTCGATAGCGGGTAACGAGCCTATCCTGCGCCTCGCAAAAGGGGAAGAGCAGCTCATCCATGGCCGCCACGACATTCTCCATTTCGGGATCGCGAAACGACGGCAACATGGCCAGATTAGGGTCGCGCCAGAAGCGCTCCGCGTCGAACGTCCCGATGATGAGTTCGCCCTTGCGTCTATCGTTCATACCGATGAGATTGTCTTCAGGTCGGAGATATAACGGCAGAAGGTCGTGACCGATTCCACAAGCGTGAAGTCGAATTGTTCAAAATCGATTTCAATACCGAACTGCTCTTCCACTTTCAAAATGAAAGTAATCATTTGCAGGGAGTCCAGCCCCCCGTCCTCCATGATGTTGGAATGCTCGTTCAAGCTTAGCGCCAGCTCGGCATCATCCTTGATTTCGCTTATTATCGCAATGATCTGTTGTTCCATAGGTACCCCCACTTAATGGATATATTGGCCTTGGTAATAATGGATCGTTCTAGTAAGGGCCTCGCGCAAACTGATCGCCGGTTCCCAGGCCATAATCGTCCGCGAAACGGTAATATCCGGCTTCCTTCTCCTTGGGTCGTCTTCCGGCAGCGGGAGGAACTCGATCTGCGCGTTGGACTTCATGAGTTCCTTCAATAGCTCAGCGACCTCAAGTATGGTGACCTCCTCCGGATTCCCCAAATTGACGGGCCGTTCGTACGCGGTACTCATCAATCGCACAATCCCTTCCAGCAGATCGTCGATATACTGGAAGCTTCTCGTCTGTCTGCCGTCGCCATAAATCGTGAGGTTTTGCTTGGCCAGGATTTGATTAATAAAATTGGTAATGACGCGTCCGTCATTCAAATCCATCTTCGGGCCGAATGTGTTGAAAATCCGAATGACCCTTACCGGTATGCCGTATATCCTGTTCATCCAATAGGTGATCGCCTCCGCATACCGCTTCGCCTCGTTGTAGCAGCTTCTTGCTCCAACCGAATTCACGTTGCCATAGTAGCTCTCCGGCTGCGGGTGAACACTGGGGTTTCCGTAAATCTCGCTTGTTGAAGCCAGGAAGAAACCGGCCTGCTTTTCTTTGGCCAGATGCAGCAGATGCATCGTTCCTTCGCTGCTGACCCGCATCGTTTCGATCGGAAAGGCCAAATATTTGGGCGGACTGGCAGGACTTGCGAAATGCATCACCCAATCGACAGGTCCTTCAATTACGAGGGGAAAAATAACGTCGTGTTCGATGAACTCAAAATTTGGCGACCGCAAGAGATTGTCCATGTTGGCGGAAGACCCGGTCAGAAAATTATCGACACCGATAACGGTATGGCCTTCCCGCAACAGCCTATCGGCAAGATTCGATCCGATGAACCCTGCGACTCCCGTTAATACAATGATTATTATTATCCCCCCATATGCTTGTGGTTTTGCGAAACCGCTCTCCATTCAATCGATGTTCCATCTAGATGATCGGGTCATTCAGATGTAGAGGCGTTAAACGTTTAATGAACCATTTTTTTCCTCTTCACTTATCTTAGCTGAAGAGACTTTCGTTCATCACCCAATAGATTCATGAATATTACCTTTCAAATTATAGTTCTTCAACAAACGCTGAAATAGCCGATAGACCGACTGCTTGGAGAAGCCGCCGAACGTCAAGCATTTGGCCCGCCTAATGCTACCCGTTCCCAGAATACGTGAAATAGGCGAATGAGCAGTCATTCGCCTATTTCACGAGTATTTGTTTAATCCATCCACCATGGATTAGAACATGAACGGCATCACGACATAGACCGTTCCGACGGACGCTTCGAAAGCGATCGTATCCCCGTCCGCCACGGTCGAGATGGACGCGCCGGCTTCCGTCTTGATCGTCAACCGCCGCCCTTCCGACCTGATCCGGCATCCCCCCGCTGAATTCGCGCGAATAATACCGTTAAGCAATTCACCGTCCGCCCATTCGATATCGACCTCGAAGCCGCCTCGCGCGCGCAACCCCTTGACGGAGCCGGTCGGCCATGCCGAGGGAAGCGCGGGCAGCAGATCGATGACGCCTTCATGGCTCTGCAGGAGCATCTCGGCGACGCCGGCCGTGCCGCCGAAGTTGCCGTCGATCTGGAACGGCGGATGATTATCGAATAGGTTCGGCAGCGTCGAATCGCGGAGCAGCGCGGCGAAATTGCCGTACGCTTCCTCGCCGTCGCGCAGCCGCGCCCACATGTTGATCATCCAAGCCCGGCTCCATCCGGTGTGACCGCCGCCATGCGTGAGCCGGCGCGTCAACGTCGTCCGAGCGGCCGCCGCAAGCTCGGGCGTCTTCCGCGGCGTAATTCGCGATCCGGGATGCAGCGCGAACAAGTGCGAGATGTGCCGATGACCCGGCTCCGTCTCTTCGTAATCCTCCATCCATTCCTGCAGCTGCCCGTATCGGCCGATCTTCGGCTGAGGCAGACGCGACCGGACCTCGGCCAGCAGTTCCCGGAACGAATCATCGATACCGAGCAATTCGGCCGCTTCGATGCAAGCGCCGAACAACTCGTCGATGATTTGGCTGTCCATCGAAGGACCGATGCACAGCGCGCCCTCCTCCCCGTTCTCCAGCCGGTACGTGTTCTCCGGCGAGACGGACGGGGTCGTGACGAGCTTCCCGTCGGTCGTCTCCGTCAGGTAATCCAGGAAGAAGACCGCGGACTCCTTCATCGTTGCGTACGCCTTCCCGAGGAACGAGCGATCGAGCGCGAACTGGTAATGCTCCCATAAGTGAAGGCACAGCCAAGCCGCGCCCATCGGCCAGATCGTGGCGGGTATATAGATGTCCTGAGGCGCCGTGTCCCCCCACAAGTCGGTATTATGGTGGGCAACGAACCCGCCGCAGCCGTACATCCGCCGTGCCGTCTCCCGGCCGTTGGGGCGCATCCGCTCGATCAGATCGAACAGCGGCTCGTGGCATTCGGCCAAGTTGCATGCTTCCGCAGGCCAATAGTTCATCTGCGCGTTTATGTTAATCGTATACTTCGAATCCCATGGCGGCGTGAAATGCTCGTTCCAGATCCCTTGCAGATTGGCGGGCAGCGAACCGGAACGACTGCTCGCGATGAGCAGATAACGACCATACTGGAAGTACAGCTCCGACAAGCCGCGGTCCTCGCCGCCGGCCTGCAGCTCGGCGAGCCGTTCGTCCGTCGGCCGCGCATCGGCAGTCGCACCGCCCAACGACAACGTGACGCGGCCGAACAACGGGCTATAATCCTCGACATGTCTCTCCCGCAGCTTGCCATAGCCGAGGTTGCGAGCGGCCATGATCGTCTCGCGGGCGCATGCCTCCGGATCCGCGTGCCGAAACGTCGTGCCTGCGGCGGCGAGAATGACAGCCTCGTCTGCTTGGTCGACGACCAGAAACTCTCCGTAATTCTCGACCTTCCCGCCGACGGTTTGTACGCTGGCAATCGAACAGACGCCGATG
This sequence comes from Paenibacillus methanolicus, assembly GCF_008124765.1. Classification (GTDB taxonomy): domain Bacteria; phylum Bacillota; class Bacilli; order Paenibacillales; family Paenibacillaceae; genus Paenibacillus_Z; species Paenibacillus_Z methanolicus. The sequence goes on from NZ_VNHS01000003.1 coordinate 678,177, forward strand.
CCGTCCGGGCCGCCGATGCCCGCTTTCATGACGAGCAGGCCGCCCGCCTCGCTCCGCAGGCTGTCGAGGCACCGCTGCCGTCCGCGCGTGAACCGCAGCCGGAACGATACCGCGCCGCTGCGGTTCGCCGCGATCCGAACGGCAATGACGCCATCCGGGTAGCTCGCGAGATGCTCGCGCTCGAACCGGATATCGCGCCATTCATAGGTGACGGAAGCAATCGCATGCACCAGATCGAGTTCCCGGCGGTATTCCGACACGTCCGCCTCGTCGTGTCCGAATTCGAGCATGAGATCGCCCAGCGGTTCGTAATGGCGCTGACTCTCCGGCGTGCCGGACAACGCCATGGCCGCCAGCCGCTGCCCTTCGGCCAGCCGCCCCTCCGCAAGCAGCCGCCGAACCTCGGGCAGATGCCTCGGCGCGTCCGGGTTGTTACGGTCCATAGGGCCGCCGGACCAGACGGAGTCTTCGTTCAGCTGGATCCGCTCTTCGCTCGTCCGGCCGAATATCATCGCGCCCAACCGGCCGTTCCCGATGGGCAGCGCTTCGTTCCAGGTTCCCGCCGGACGGGTATACCATAGCTTCATTGCTTCATCCATTGCCTGCTTACCTGCTTTCCACTAGATTGAAGGAACATATTCACGCCCCTGGTCCCTTTGTTTCAACCGAAATGGCCGCTGCCTCGCCGGTTTCTGACGCGAGCGCGCGCATGCCGGCTTCGAGCGTCTGAATAATGCGGTCCGTATCGTAGACGCAGCCCTTCCACGTTCCGCCGCTGACGGCTTGAAGCGCCGCCCACAGGCGGGTATCATCCGGCAGATCGGGGTCTTCCGCCAAGCCGGGATGCGGCGTTCGCGCAGCCAGAATGGCCGAGCCTGCATCCGGCGTCTCCGGCGATTCCCCGCAGCCGACCATGTGGATGCTTCCCGTAAGCTTGCGGGTGTCGATCCGAATGTCGATCCAATCGCCGTCGCGCAGACGGCCGATAGGTCCCCCGGCGAGCGCTTCCGGTCCGATATGGCCGATGCAGGCGCCGGTCGACACGCCGGAGAATCGCGCATCGGTCAGGAGCGATACTTGTTTGCCGTACGACAGATGCTTAAGCGCCGATGTCAGCTGGTACGTCTCCTCCATGCCGGTGCCCGAAGGCCCGCGGCCGACCAGCGCCAGGATGTCGCCGGCCGCTATGCCGCCGGTCTTGATCGCGCGAATCGCTGCGCGCTCGGCCGTGAACACCTTGACCCGGCCCACATGCCGGAACACGCCCGCTTCGTCCAGTACCGACGGATCGATCGCGGTCGACTTAATAACAGCGCCCTCCGGAGCGATATTGCCGGTCGGGAACGTGACGGTCGGGGCAAGTCCGGCTGCGCGAGCCCGCTCAGGGCTGTAAATGACGGTATCCGGATCGATGCCCTCCCGGTCCGCGAGATAGGCGCGCATGCGCTGCCGCCGCTCCGACGTCTCCCACCAGTCCAGCGTCTCGCCCAGCGTGACGCCGGAAGCCGTCATGACGGCTTCATCCAGAACGCCGAGTTTGCGGAGATGCAGCATGACCTCCGGCACCCCTCCGGCGAGGAACGCGCGAACGGTCGGATGCGGGATAGGGCCGTTCGGCAGCACGCTGACGAGTCGCGGCACGGCGCGGTTAACCGCCGCCCAATCGGCAACGTCCGGCACGGCGAGACCGGCAGCGGCCGCGATCGCGGGGATATGCAGAAGCAGATTCGTGGAGCCGCCGAAGGCCGCATGCACGACCATCGCATTGCGGATGGAAGCATCGGTCAACAGCTCATTCATCGTCATGCCGCTCGCCGCGAGCGCCATCGCCGCGCGCGCGGACTGGCGCGCCATCTCGGTCCAGACCGGCTGCCCGGACGGCGCGAGCGCGGCATGCGGCACGGTTAGCCCCAATGCCTCCGCGACGACCTGCGCGGTCCCGGCCGTGCCGAGGAACTGGCAGCCGCCGCCTGGCGTCGCGCACGCTCGGCAGCCGAGATCGGCCGCCTCTTCCAGCGACAGCTCCCCATTGGCATAGCGCGCGCCGATCGTCTGAATCTTGCCCGCGTCTTCGCCTTGCGTGGGCGGCAGCGTCACGCCTCCCGGCACGATGACGCCGGGCAGGCGCTTCATGCCGGCAAGCGCCAGCATCATCGCCGGCAGCCCCTTATCGCAAGTCGCCACGCCGACGACTGCCGCGCGCGTCGGCAGCGAGCGGATCAGCCGCCGCATGACGATCGCCGCGTCGTTGCGGTAGGGAAGCGAATCGAACATCCCGGACGTTCCCTGGGAACGCCCGTCGCATGGATCGCTGACGTAGCCCGCGAACGGGATATGGCCCGCTTTCGTAATCTCCTCGGCCGCCGCCTTCATCAGCAGGCCGATCTCCCAATGGCCGGTATGATACCCCAGTGCCGCCGGCGTGCCGTCCTCGTTGCGGATGCCGCCTTGCGTGCCGAGGAGGAGCACTTCACGGCCCTTCAGCCGTTCAGGCTGCCATCCCATTCCGACGTTCTGGCTCCACCCGAACAGATCCCCGCTCGGCGCGTGAAGGAGCATCTCCGGCGTCAGCGGCAGCGCGCCGACCGGACCCGGCGCATGCGTCGCCACCTCGAAGTACGTCTCGTCGTCCTTCCCCATTACGTTCCTGATCCGTTCATTCATCCCGCTTCTCCCCTCCCGGTTACGGCTTCATGAACACGGTCTTCACCGATGTGTAGAATTCGATCGCGGCCTGTCCCTGCTCGCGCGAATGGGAGCTGGATCCCTTCATGCCGCCGAACGGCGCCTGCAGCTCTACCCCGGCCGTCTCCGCGTTGACCCGTACGAGTCCCGCGTCCGTCTCTTGAATGAAGGAGAGCGCGCTGCCCAGGTCGCGCGTATAGAGCGAGGCGCTGAGTCCGTATTCCGTGTCGTTCGCGAGCGCGATCGCCTCCGCCATATCGCGGGCTTCGATCAAGGCCAGTACCGGACCGAAGATCTCCTCGCGCGCGATCGTCATCGTCGGCGTCACCTTATCGAACACGGCCGGCGCGACGAAGTAGCCTTCCGACAGCGCCGGGTCATCCGGTTGCTTGCCGCCGGTCAATAGTTCGGCGCCTTCTTCGATTCCCTTGTTTATGTACCGCATGACGGTCTCGTACTGCTTCGCGCTGGCGCAAGGCCCAAGCCATGTCTCCGCGTCCAAGCCGTCGCCGACCCGCAGCGCCTTCACCTTCGCGAGCAGCTTCTCTCTGAACGTCTCGTAGACGCCGCTGAGCACGATGACGCGGCTCGTCGCCGTGCATTTCTGGCCGGTCGAGCGCAGCCCCCCGCTGATTGTCGCATCGACCGCGAGATCGAGATCCGCATCCGCGGCCACGATGATCGGATTCTTGCCGCCCATCTCCAGCTGATACTTCGCTCCGCGCGCCAGCGCGGCCTGACCGACCTGCTTGCCTACGCGGTTCGAGCCCGTGAACGTGACGGCGTGAATGCCCGGATGCGCGGCGATGCCCTGACCGATCACGGCGCCGTCGCCCAGCACCATGTTCACCACGCCTGCCGAGAATCCGGCATCATGGAAGCACTGCATGACCAAGGCCGCGGTCGCCGCGGTCTCGACTGCCGGCTTCCATACGACCGTATTGCCGTAGATGAGAGCCGGCGCCATCTTCCAGACCGGAATAGCCACCGGGAAATTCCACGGCGAGATGACCCCGACGACGCCAAGCGGCGCGCGCGTCGTGAACATCAGCGCCTCCGCGTCGGTCGATGGGATGACGTCGCCGATCGGCCGCATGCCTTCGCCTGCGTAATAACGCAGTATCGCCGCGCCGCGGGCCGTCTCGCCCTTCGCTTCGCCCAATGTCTTGCCCATCTCGCGGGTCATCGCCCGGCCCACCGTCTCCATACGGCTCTCGAGAAGGTCCGCCGCTTTGAACAGCAAGGCGCCGCGCTGCGCGCCGGTCAGCTTGCGCCAGGCGCGCAGCGCCGCATCGGCCGCCTTAACCGCTTCATCCAGATCGGTCAGGTCCGAAGCCGCGGCCATCCCGACGACCTCTCCCCGCTTCGCCGGATTGAGACTCGGCATTCGTTCGCCCGCCGCCGGCGCCCTCCAGTCGCCGCCGATATAGTTATCGATTGTCACCGCATCTTGATTCTCATGGACTGCTGTCATCCCGTTCTCCTCCTTAAGTTCGCGTCTTACGCCGTCTCCAGCTCATGCGTATAAACGGCCGTGTTCACCAACGTGCCGATGCCCGCAATCTCGATCTCGATCCGGTCGCCGGACGCAAGCGTAAAATGGTTGGGCGGCACCAGACAAGTACCCGTCAGCAGCACCGTTCCGTCGTAGAGCGCATTGTCGCGCTTCAAATACCCGACGAGCTCCTCCAGCCGGCGCTTTAATTGTCCGGTATTGGCTGATTCGTCAACCACCTTGACGCCATCGCGGTATATGCGGCACGAGATCGCGAGATTGTACGGATCCGCTACCGTCTCCGTCAACCTGACGAAGGGGCCGATCGCGCAGGAATTTCGCCAAATTTTGGCCTGCGGCAGATAGAGCGGGTTCTCGCCCTCGATATCGCGGCAGCTCATATCGTTGCCGGTCGTGTACCCGACGATGGCGCCGGAACGGTCCAGCACGAGGCCGAGCTCCGCCTCGGGCACCTGCCACGACGAATCGCTCCGCAAGCAGACCCGATCGCCTGGTCCCACCGTACGCGCCGCGGTCGATTTCATGAACAATTCCGGCCGCTGGGCGTCATATACCTTGTCGTAGAACGTGCTCGCGTCCAGCTTGCCTGCTGTGGCCTCGTAATTACGCGCCTCGCGGCTGCGCTGATAGGTCACGCCGGCTGCCCATACCTCCGGCGCATCCAGCGGCGTCAGAAGGGCCAGCGACTCCGGCGCCGCTTGGATCGGAGAGAGGTCCTGCACAAGCGACTTAATGTAAGCCTCGTTCGTGACCCCGGCCTTGCTCGCCTCGCTCACCAGCGACATCAGATCGGGCGCGTTCAGCCGGTAAGCCGCTCCGTCCTCCATCAGAACGCCCAGTACGATGCGTGAAACCTCCCGATAACGAAAAATACGCATATTCGATTCCCTCCCGCATATTGTTTTACATTATAAAACTAAGTTCTGAAAATTGCTTATAAGAAGAAGCGGCGGCAGCCGCCTCGTTCTCGCGCGCTTAGGGGCGATAACCTATTCCCTGCGAAATTCGCGATGCCGTATCGCGTAGACGAAGCGCTAACGCTTCCAGCGTTTCGTCGTCAACCGTGGCTGCCATCGTCGAGATACTGATCGCCGCCGCGACGCGACCCCCGTGGTCGAACACCGGAGCTGCGGCGCAGCGCACGCCCGGCTCGTTCTCTTCCCGGTCGTAAGCGATGCCGGCGCTTCGAACGGCCCGCAGTTCCTCTCGGAATTCTGCTTCGCTCGCGATCGTTCGCGGCGTATGCGCCGTATACTCGTAACCTTGCAACAAACGATCGAGCTCAAGCTCCGGCATGAACGCCGCGAGCACCTTGCCGACGGCGCTGCTGTGCAGCGGTACCCGACGCCCGATCCGGGAGTAACGAATAGCCGCCTTGCTGCCTTCGACTTTGTCGATGTAGACGCCCTCCGCGCCGTCCCGAATAACGAGGTGAACGGTCTGCCCCGTCTCGCCGGACAGCGCTTGAAGCGGCCGGTTCGCGATCTCCCGAATATCGAAGCTTGCGAGCAGCAATTGCCCCTTCTCCAAGAATCGCATGCCGAGCCGATACAGCCCATGCTGGTCTTGTTCGATATACCCGTGCATCTGAAGCGTCTTCAATAGCGAATGCACGGTACTCTTATGCAGATCGACCCGTGCGCTAATCTCGGTGATCTTCAGCTCTCGGGTCTGTTCATCGAATAGGTCGATGATGCGGAGCGCTCTGTCGAGGGATTGAATGATCGGCATGACGTAATGGACACCTACTTGGGTTTTATAATATAGAATAACGTTCTGATATTATAATTGTAGCATGAACGCCTCCTGATTGAACAGACAGAGGTTTAGGGCTGGATCAGGTCAGATTTCGTTCGTTACCCCCGTCGTGTTGCATTGGGCTATAGTTCCCAGTTAATTGGATCAGTCATCGTAATGAGGGAGTTACCTAGAATTTAGAATGGCATTTAGTTTATGAACCACTTGAAGAGCCTCTTTTTCAGTACATGATGATTCTTGTCGTAAGTATTCTATCCCTCTTGACATGCTATCGTACCCTCTGGGAACAAGATGCGCATGAAAATGAGGAACTCCATCTATAGTTAGAAGCGAGTAGACCCGTTCTGCTCCTGTGACCTGCTTGAGCGCTAAGTATAATTGCTTTAATGCTACTCCGTAAGAAATAGTCTCTTCCTCTGTCATTTCTGAAAAATCCAGAAAATGGCGCTTCGATTCCAATACAATACGCCCAACACAGGATTGGTCTACGGGAAAATGACAGACTTTCCAATGCTCATCTTCATAAAAATATCCACCAGGTGGTTGGTTAGAAGTGCCAAGATGTTTATCGCAAATAAAACATGACATTTGAGTGGCCCCCTTTGCAACAGAATTGATTATTAAACTAGCATAATCAGTTAGAAGGGTAACAAGCTGTCTGCTGCATCAACATATCGGCAAGCACGAGTTAGCTTTGACCCATAAACAAGATCGTGCACATCCCTTTTTGCCGGTGCGGATCAGGTATTTTCAACATGCCGATGTCGACCAAATGCTTGAGTATGTAGGCGCGCATGGTTCCCGACGCCATGCTGTTCTGCGACCAGTAGCGCACATACTTATGCGCATGTTCTGGCTGACCTTCGCGATTCAATTGATAGACCGCCTCATCCAATTTGGCGGCGGCTTCTTGAATTCGTTCGGACGGATGCGGGATCGCCTCATGCAGACGTTCTCCTGTTTGCTTATCTTTGCAGTACACAATATTGACTTCAAGGCCGGAGTCCGTTTGTCGTAAATAGTGCTTGTCGAATAGTCGGCGATAAGCATCAATGTTCGCATGATTTTGCGGCAAATGTCCATGGATCACGTGCATCAAGCTGATGAAATCCGAGCTCAGATTATCTCTCCAGCCGCCCAACCTGCCGCACCAATACATATCGATCTGCCATCCCTGTAATGTGAGCTCATCGGAATCCCGATTCATATCGCCGCAGAAAAAATAGAGGCTTCGGTCAAAGCTGACGTCAAACGCTCTTACGATCTTCGCAAAGGCGGCGTAATGGCCCCCATCTTGTCGGCTGACCGAAACCTCCTGATGGCTCACCCGATCAAGTTCTTTGAAGCTTAGCTGTTTGCCGGCATAAGGGATGAGGCTCCACAACAGTAAATGGATGTCCCCGCCAGGTATGTAGACGCCGGTCTTTCGGAATACGTCTGCCATTGAAAAAAACGTTTTGAAATATTCCTCGACGGCAATCTCGGCATACGCTTCAAACAACCGATGCAGTGCCTCGCTTTTGTTCCGGGATGGATCTTCAATGTACAGATTCGCGCGGTATTTCCCGCCCGGCAGTTGATCCAAAAATCCGTATTGCTCCAGCTCTTCGATTTCATCCTTGACAAATACAGGCGAAATCCCTAGTTCTTCAGCGATTTCATGGACCGTGAGCGGCTTCTGATAAGCAGCGAAAGCGATGTTCTGTCTAATCGCCGTCGCCAGAAAGTCGGCGGTGTCGCCTTTCTTGCCCGGGGATCCGCTATGCCCCAAACCTGTCATTCGAATCGGGTTGATGCCGAGATTGCCCATTGATCGGATGGCGTTCATCTTGTGTTTCAGCTCCTTTTTCGCTTCGAATAAGTGCCATTTGACCGTGCCGCTGGATAGACCTAACGCAGCCGCGATTTCGCTAATTTTCATCCCACCGTAATAGTACTTGACGACGATCTCCCGCTGTTGATGAGATAAAACGGCGATTTCCCTCCGCAAAAGACCAGCTGTTTCTTGATGGATGATCGTGTCGAAGTCCTCGTTTCTGGAAATCAGCTCCTTGTCATCCATCCGCAATTGGTTGGATGCTCTCGTTTTCTCGCCGACGAATCTCGCCCACACATAATGCGCGATTTTAAAAATATAGCTGTTCGGATCCTGAAGGTCGGCCTTCTTCAGAAGCGCCTGATACACCTCCAGCGTAATTCTCCCGGCCAACTCTTCGGCTTCGGCGATCTTTCCCGTCTTGTTCAGTGCAAACCCAAATAACGGCTTGATATAGTCCATGATGACACGGTCGGCTTGATGTTTTTCCATGCACTAAAAAGCTCCTTCTTATCGAATGGCACTCAACTACATACTGCGGCGAAAATGAAAAAGGTTGGGTAGTTTAGGAAAAAAATCGGTTCATCTATCATCTTTGAAAGGGGGATATGAATGACTTTTCTGCCATTCGTTGTGCCGCGACTGCCAGACTACAGCACTTCCTCCAGCAGCCGCCGACTATGCGAATCAAGCGTCCGCCAGTCGGAAATCTCGCATCGTTTGCCGTTGATGTCGATCAAGATCGCGCGGTTTCCTCCGGGGTACTGAATATGCTCATGGAGATTGCGCATCGCCAATCGGGTCGGCCCAAGATCCGTCTGCAGCTTCCACAGCCACAAATCCGATTTTCGTTGGATGCTATCGATGCGAATAACCTGCGGTATAAAATACCGAAATTGAAGCTCCTTCCGAAGTTCAGCTGCGCTCTCCGAGTGAAGCTCCCTTATATCGCGAACGATTCCCAGCTCTTCATCCTTCGTCGTGCGGATCGAGATATAGGCTGACGGATGCCGAAATGGGAACGTCCTATGGACAATCAACTCGTCATACGGCTTGCCATCCACAACGCCCTGAAGTACGCCGCCCTCGCCCCTGCTCAAATACACATCGTCCGGCTTCAAAAGCCTGATATCATAGCGGTCTGCCATCAGCCCTCCGCCCCCTTCATTTGGGCCAACTCTTTCTGTGCGTCCACAAGCTTGCGATAGAGGCCGTCTTCTTGTACGAGCAGCTCCTCATGCGTGCCGACTTCAACGATTTTGCCCCGGTCCAGCACGACGAGCCGATCGGCGTTGCGCAAGGTAGACAACCGATGCGCGATCGCGAACGTTGTCCGGCCCTGCACAAGCCGGGCTATCGCCTCCTGGATCTGCCGCTCCGTCTCGGTATCTACGGAAGCCGTCGCCTCGTCGAGTATAAGAATGCGCGGATCGTGAATAATGGCACGTGCGATCGCCACGCGCTGCTTCTCGCCGCCGGATAACTTATGACCGCGTTCGCCGACCCGCGTATCGTATCCATCCGCTAGCCGAACGATAAAATCGTGCGCGTTGGCAATCTTCGCCGCGCGCATGATCTCTTCCGGCGTTGCGTCCGGTTTGGAATAGGCAATATTATCCGCGATCGTGCCGTCAAACAAGAACGTCTCCTGGAGGACGACCCCGATTTGCTTTCTGAGGTCCGACTGGCTAATGCTGCGAATAGGGACGCCATCTATTCGAATGATCCCTTCATCCGTATCATAGAACCGGCATAACAGATTAATGAAGGTCGACTTGCCGGCCCCCGAATGTCCGACCAGGCCAATCATCTCGCCAGCTTTCACCTGAAGATGGATCCCCTTCAGCACGGGATGATGCTTCTCGTAGCCGTAGGTGACATCCTCAAACATCACCTCGCCTTTAACGACGCCTAGAGGCAGTGGTTCATCTACATCCGGCACCTCGGAAGGCGTATCCATAATTTCAAAGACCCGATGAGCCGCCGTCATCGCATTACCGACCCAATTGATCATCTGGCTAACCCATTGGAGCGGACCGAACAGCATGCCCAGATAAGCGACAAGCGCCAATAGCACGCCTAGCTGCATCTCGTCATGCAGCACCTTGCTTCCCCCGTTATACCAGATCAACAGCGTCCCGAGTCCCGCGATTAAGCTGAACAACGGGTGTATAATTTGCCAAAGTCCCTCCGTCTTGATGTTCTTCTTCATCACGTCGGCGTTCGCTTCTTCGTAACGGGTCATCTCCTCCCTCTCCCGGCCGAACGCCTTGACGACGCGAATCCCTTGCAACGATTCCCCCACCAGAATGTTCACGCGGAAGATGGCTCGCCACTGCTGATACATGAGGCGTCCGATTCTTGGCCAGATCGTCAAGGAAAACGCTACGATGATCGGTACGGGCAGCAGCGCGAACAAAGACAGCCTCCAGTCCAACCCGCACATGATGATAAAGATGGCGGCAATACGCAGCGTGTGGCCGCATACAAACACGACGCCGTCGGTCATAAACTGCCGCATCTCCTCGGCGTCCTGATTCACGCGGCTAATGAATTGCGAGGTTTGCCTCCGATCGAAGTAAGCCAGCGACAGTCTCATCAACGACCCGAATATCTCTTTGCGGATATCTCGCATAAGCTTTGAGCCGACCCACATCCCAATGTATCCGCGTACCGTTTGCATCGCGGTCATCGCGAGCATCGTTACGCCTAACCCTACAATTAGCAGCATTAAGGTTGGGCCCATGTCTTTGGTTTGAAGCACGTCATCAATGATCACCTTGGTCAAATAGGGAGGGACGAGCTCAACCAGCGTCGTGAGAATAAGCAATAGCGCCGCGCTGACCAGCTGAAGCCTGTAAGGCTTCGCATAACGAAGCATTCGGAGGGCTGCCGTGCTCTTCTTCGCGCATAGATGGCAGATCTGCGTCCCTTCGCCAAGCGGATTCCCGCAGGTTGGGCAGTTGCGCGGCAAATCACGCTCCGAGAGGACCGGCAGTTCTTCACGCTTCGCCAATGCGCCAAGCAGTTTCGCGGCAAAATTAAAAACAGGCGTCAGCGCAGCCGTATATCGGCCAACAACGACCGGACCTTCATGCGTGTCGACGATAAGCGTACCTCCCCCGATCGCGCCGACGGCTCTCGCTTCCTTCAGCTGCGTAATCTTCAAGCGCAGCGTGGGCGGACCTTCCTGGTGCCATACCATAATGTCTTCTTCGGTGATGGCAATCCATTGCACGCCAAAATGGCCATTAGGGAGCAAATCGGTTTTGGCGGTAAACAGCAGCTTACCCTGCAGCTGCTTCTGGTATTGTTCCGGTAACGGATCGAGTGTCGCCATAGTCTCCTCCCAGTTGGTTCACTTCGTGTAGTTTCTTCCATAATATTGAAAGTTTAGCGGTTACATGTGCAGGCAACAACCTGTCAACTATCTGTTCTTTTACCTGTCAATTTAAATTCACCCTAAATAAAAGCAGATGCTAACAAGCCGAAAAAACCGCTTACTCCCTATATGGGAACAAGCGGCTAATGGTTGCCAAGTCTAAGCTGCCGAGAGAACCAGAAAAATAGGATCAATCACTCGATGGCATCCGCCGGATCGCCGCCGTGCGACCGGTGATTCGTCATGGCTTCGATGACCCGATCGAACCCATCATTCCCGTAGCCCATGGCCACCATCTGATCGGCGACGGCTTGGATAGGAAGCAGCCAATCGGCTGGCACGCCCAATTCCTGACTGCTCTTGACGATGTTGTCCAGCCCGAGCTTGTTGATCGTCATATTGGATATGTCCGTGGCGTAATCGCCTTCATCAAGTTTGCGGGCCGCCTCCATATTGGTCAGCATAGGAACAATCAAGTGCTGCAGCCAATTGCTTGAATACGGCAAGAACGCCTCCGCAGAAATATGGGCCGTTCGCAGCAGCGCATGGGCATGAAAATAGCTGTACCAGGCACCGTACATCATCGTCAGCATCGCAAGGTCATGCAGCAACGCCACACCGGGGTCTTCGCTCAGATAGGTCGTATGTCCGCCCAACAGCCGCAGCACGGGCTGATAAGCCTCGAAAAGCTCCTTACGGCCGCCATAAAGAAGAAGCGCTTCCGGACTGCCGATCATGGGGGGGATCGCCATAATCGCCCCATCCAAATAATCGATTCCCGCCTCTTCGGCCCATGCGCTCATACGCCGAGCGTCATCCGGGGTACCGGTGGTCAAATTGACGATGACGCGGCCGGCGAGCTCTGTCTTCAAAGGCATGAACGTGCTTCGCACAACCTCATAAGTCGACAAGCAGACCACGATAATACGGCTTGCCGCGACGGCGTCGGCTGCCGTCTCAGCCCGGCCCGCCCCGTTGCCGACGAGCCGCTCATCCTTCCCCGCCGAACGATTCCAGACTGTCACAGGATGGCCGGCCGCAAGAAAGGTTGCCGCCAGCGCCTGCCCCATATTCCCAAGCCCGATTACGGATACGGGAATCAGACCTTCACTATATTTATGAACCGAAGCCTTTGCAAATGAGTTTCCGTTCATTTTATTTCCACTCCTTCATGAATAAGGTACGCTTTCTTTCTACGGCACACCCGGCATATAATCGAAATAATATCGAGCGAGGGAGGTCCGGAAAGAATGAGAATCAGCGAATTAGCTCGTCTTACCAATGTCAGCGCACGCGCCATACGCCATTACGAGGAGAAAGGGCTGTTGCAAGCCGAGAGACTCGACAACGATTACCGTGATTTCAAAGCATCGGCCGTTGACCGGATCCATTCGATCCAGCTGTACTTGAAGCTGGGATTAACGGCGGATGAAATACGGAGCCTGTTCACGTGCGAAGTCGCATCGCCGGATGATTACGAATACTGCGAAGAAATGCTGGAAATCTACGAAGGAAAGCTTCGCAAGGTAAACCGCCAGATCGAATCCATGCTGCAATTAAAGAAGCTGTTGGAGCGGCAAGTTGAGCTGACGGTAGCCGGCAAAAATAAAGGAGACTTGCGGATATCCGTCTAATGCGCGGAACAGCTTCTCGGAATTGACCTGGCGGGAATCGCTATGATTCCGTTCGTTTATTCCACTGAAAGGCCTTGTCCCAGACCCCCGTCTACCGATAGTTTGGCGCCTGTCGTGAAGGTGGCCTCAAAGGCGAGGAACAGCACAGCCTTGGCCACCTCCTCCGAAGAACCATGACGTTTCATCGGCGTAATCCGGTCGCCAAGCTCCTCGAAGGCGGTCCGTTCGGTTTCGGAGAAACCCGCCACGCCCATCGTCGGCGTTTTGATAAATCCTGGACTAACCACATTGACGCGAACGCCTCGCGGTAACAGTTCGGCGGCGAAACCTGACGCAAGCGACCGCAAAGCTGCTTTTGAAGCGCCATACACGCTCATTCCCGGGTTACCGCCCTCATCTGCCACGGATGACGTGAATACGATCGATCCGCTTTTTCGAATCAAGGGAGACAGACGCTGTACCGTAAAGAATGCCCCCTTCGTATTAATCGCGAACGTCTTGTCATACGAGCTTTCGGTCACGGTCTCGAATGGTTCCAGCAGCGCGATTCCTGCATTGATGTGGAGGAAGTCAATCTCCCCAAATCGTTCCGTAACGTAATCGCTTAATGCTTGGATCTCCTCCATACGCGATACATCGGACTGAATGACATGCGCCCGTTCGCCTAACTCCCGTCTGGCTTCTTCCACGTTCTTCGGACTGCGTCCTGTCAGTATGACTTCGGCTCCTCCCGCCAGCAAAGCTTTGGCCACTGCCATCCCCATGCCATGGGTACCGCCCGTTATAACGGCTTTCTTGCCTTCATACTCCCTCATCCTATTGTTCCTCCCTGCTTCATGTTTTCGTATGTTTTGTCTTTCTGGAATCAGTATAGAGGTTCACGCTAGCGTGAAGGTCAACAGGTGATTTTTCATTTCTTCTCAGCAGCCGATACGAAAATACACCTCGGTGTGGAACGCAAAAAAACAGCCCCTATGATTTGAGAATCATTGGGGGCTGCCATGGATGTAACTTATTCTACAAACTTACAACTTCCCGATAGGCCCCTTTCGGCTGCTGGTTCGTATCGAACAACAGCGGCCAGTTCTTGCGTCCGCGCACCGGGAAATAATCCAGCCACGTATAGTCGTCCGCCGCGCCCCAGAATGTCACGCCCGTCAGCACGTCCTTGTAGTCGCGGAACAGCCGGAAGAACTGTCCATAGCGCTGCTCCTGCAGGCGGAGCATCTCGTCCGTCGGCGCGGTCAGGTCGGTACGCTGGTCGTCGAAGGCAAACATCGACACATCCATCTCCGTAATTTGCAGCTTCACGCCAAGGGAAGCATACCGTTCGATGGCCGCCCGGATCTCGTCGAGCGAGGGATCGATCAAATTCCAGTGCCCCTGCAATCCGATGCCGTGGATCGGCGCGCCCTGCTCCTGCAGCGACTTGACGAGCCGGTAGATTTTCTCCCGCTTGCCTGGATTGCATTCGTTGTAATCGTTGTAGAACAGCTGCGCGTCCGGGTCGGCTTCATGCGCGAACCGGAAGGCTTGCGCGATAAAGTCCTCGCCGACGGTATGCAGCCATTTCGATGGCCGAAGCCATTCTTCCCCGCTATCGGTGACCGCTTCGTTGACGACGTCCCAGCAGTAGACCGTCCCCTTGTAGCGGCCCACGACCGTGTCGATGTGGGCCTTCATGCGGGCGAGCACGGTATTGCGGTCCGCCGATCCGCCATGACCGTCGTCGAATACCCAATCCGGCGTCTGGTTATGCCACACCAGCGTATGGCCGCGCAGCTGCTTCCCGTTCTGCCGGGCGAAAGCGGCGATTTCGTCGGCAGCCTCGAACGTATACGTCTCCTCGGCGGGATGCAGGCTCTCGAACTTCATTTCGTTCTCGGCCGTCAAGCTGTTGTAGTGTTGAAGCAGCAGATCCCGCTGGCTTACGATCGTGCGGCTATTCACCGCCGCGCCGATCAGAAAATCATCCTTGAATGCTTCCGCAAGCGATTCGTTCGCAATCATGTTACCCGCATCTGCCATTGTTCCGCCACCTCTTCAAGTTGAAGTCGATCGTCCTATTCACGAGTTTTCGCTTGTTCGTTCGCTTTTCATTACTTCAGGTTCAGCGCGCCAAAACCGAACGTATTCTGATAGGAAAGCCCCGTCCGGTCATTCCAGATCGCGATGCTGTCGCGGTCCCCGTCGCCGTCTTCATCGTTATTCACCTGTACATCGAAGCCGATCATGCTGCCCGCCTTTGGCGGCGTTCCGTTCCAAGCAATGGAGGCTTCCACGATATAGCCCGTCGTCGTCCGCTTCACGGCCGATACCAGATTCCCGGCAAGCGCGGACGGACTCACGCTCTGTTCATTATCGAAGTTAATGCGGTATTGCCCGTCATCCGCTTGATACGAGGCGCTCGCCGCATTGTTCTGATCGACGAATATTTCCACCGAATCCTGCTCCCATACATTGGCGCTCGCTTTCGACAGCAGCGCATCGGTTACTTCGGCCAGCACATAGAGCCTTCCCGCATCCCACATTGTCCGTACGGTTGCCGTCGATCCGCTGTTGCCGCTTACCCAGCGCTCCGTCTTAATGGCTTTCGCTTGCTTCCATACGGCGTCGATCGTGCCGTCGACGACAGGCGTCCCTTTCGTCGCTTCCGTCAATTGCGGTCCTTCGGCCAGCTTCGCGACGCCGAATTTGGACGTATCCGTATCCTGCGAGCCGGTCCGATCGTTCCAGGATGTCGTCGTAACGGCGCTGCCCGATCGATCAACAATTCGCACGTCGAATCCGAGCTCTTTATCAATCGATAGTCCCGCAATCGAAATGGCCGCTTCAATCCGGTAGCCGCCATCGGTTTTAATCGTTTTGTATTCGGCCGTCTTCCCAGGATTGGCTCCGCTGCGCCGGAACGTATATTTCTTGTCGTCCGCTTCATAGGCGGTCGTCTTGCCGTTGTTGCCGTCGATAAATACCTCTATCGCGTCATTGCCGTTGTTCGTTGCATCCGATACGTCGACCGTGACGTAGAGCTTCTTCTTATCCCAGAGCAGCTTGAAGGTTCCCTTAGTAATATCCTGCTGCTGGATAGTCAACTGAGGCGTCCGATTCCAGATGGCCTCCAATTTGCCGTCGACCGCCACGGTCGCGCCGATCGCCGTCGCGCGCTGGGTTTCGACCGGCAGCTTGCTCGGATCGACGATCGCCCAGTAGGCGTACTTGGCCTGCAGCCGCTCATCGAACAAGAGCGGCCAGTTGTTGCGCGTAACCGGGAACGTTCTCAGCCAGGTGTTAAGGTCATCCTTGCCCCAGAAGATGACGGCCGTCAGCTGATCCGCGTGTTTCTTGAACACGTCGAAGATTTCCTTGTAGCGTTTCGCCTGCTTCAGTTGAAGCTCCAGCGGGAAAGTTTCATAGGCGTCCGCGTCATTCGTATACACGCTCATGTCCAGCTCGGTCACCTGCTGCTCGATGCCCAGATCGCGGAAGGCTTGGAACTGATCGTCAATTTCCTGCACCGTCGGATACTCGATGCCGATGTGCGTCTGGTGTCCGACGCCGTCGACCGGAATGCCTTTCGTCTTCAGACGCTTGATCAGATCATATAGATTTTGCCGTTTCTCCGGCATATTCGTGTTGTAATCGTTAATGAACAGCTTCGCGTCCGGATCCGCCTCGTGCGCATAGACGAACGCTTTCTCGATGAATTCCTCGCCGGCAATCTGATACCACAGACTGTTGCGAAGTCCGCCAGGCTGCTTATCGCCGGGCTCAAGCACTTCATTGACGACGTCCCAGGCGTAGATTTCCCCTTTGTACCGGCCGACCACGGTCTCGATATGTTTCTTCATCCGCGCGAACAAGAGCTCCTTGCTGGCCAGCTTGCCCTCCGCGTCATAGAACACCCAATTCGGGGTCTGACTGTGCCAAATCAGCGTATGGCCGCGCGACGCAATGCTGTTCGCTGTAGCAAAATCCACAATCTTGTCCGCGCGCGTGAAGTCGAATTGTCCTTCCTGCGGCTCCGTCGCGTCCCACTTGAGCTCATTGCCGGCGGTCAAGGAGTTAAAATGCTTCTGAAGGAGCTGCGCATCCGGCCCGTTCGGGTCCTGAATTTCATTCACGAGCAGCGCCGAGCCGAGCAGGAAATCATCGGCGAATACATCCTTAAGATTTGGTATATCCTTCTCGATCTCGATCGGCACCGGATCCGCTGCCCGCTCGATCGACACATCGTCCACGTAGAACGCAAGCGTCGGAGCGCCGAATGATTCGATATAGACGGCCAGCTGTTCGGCCGGATGCTGCAGCGTATACGAGCCGGATATTTTCACCCAAGCGCCGTCCGTTACGGTCTTGGCGGCCACGGCTTCATAGAATGCGCTCCCGTCCGTCTGCCGCTGCATGAGCATCGAGACATCCGAAGCCGGCTGTCCCGCCGGCAAACGCACCCAAGCGGATAAGGCGTACGTCGCCCCTTCCTGCATGTATGTCTTGAGATCCAGCGTTGGACCGTGCCAGCCCTCCGTTCGTCCGGTGACCGAGAGCCCGTATGCCCCCGAATGAGCGGCCGCCGCCTCGGCGGTCAATACCTCCGAGCCGCCTCGGCCGCTCCAGCTCTGTACGGTGCCGTCTTCGAAATCGGTTGCGACTCGCAAGGCCGGCGTCGCTTCGACGGCCTCCGCTTTCGTCTGCTTCGCAATTATGCCCACCGATACGCTTGTCAGCATGAGAGCGGTTGCAAGCATGAGCGAAAGACCGCGCTTCCATCCTTTCTTCATCACGAACTACACCTCGCCTTTCCACTTTTATTCCATAAAACCGCCCTCTGCGAGGACGCTTCCATGGCATCATTCGGACAGGCAGCCTGCCTGCACCCTCATAAAGTGTATCGCGTTCAAAAATCGGCAACTACCCGCCGATCGGCGTGAATATACCTGTTGAACCATTGGTCTGCTTACCCCTCCGGCGGAAGCAGCACGATGCGTCCCTCCTCCTTCTCCACGCGGACTTTGTTCGCGTTCTTGAAGCCCTCCGAGTCGAGGTAGCCTGCCGGAATTTGCAGCCGTCCCGCCTGATCGAGTACGGCATACTCGACATGACTCTCCTGCTCCTCTGCGGCATATTCGGCGTCCAGCTGCGCCAACTCGTCGGCATACGAGACCTTGCGGACCATTTCCGCCGACGTCTTGCCATCGCGGATCTGAACGACCCGGTCCACCTTGCGGGCCAGTTCCGGATCATGGGTCACGATGACAACCGTTATGCCGGTCGTCTGGTTCAGCGTCCGGAACAGATCGAGCACCTGATTGGACGTCTGGGTGTCCAGCGAGCCGGTGGGCTCGTCGGCCAGCAGCAGCTTCGGCTCGTTCGCCAGCGCGATGGCGATCGCCACCCGCTGCTGCTCGCCCCCGGATAGCTCGCTGAGCCGATTGTTCAGCCGATGGCTAAGACCGACGGCTTCCAGCAGCTCGATCGCCCGCGCACGGCGGCGTTTGCCCCGAAGCAGGATGGGCAGCTCCACATTTTCCAGCGTGGTCAGATACGGAATCAGGTTGCGCGCATTGCTTTGCCAGACGAAGCCGACCGTCTCGCGCTTGTATTTCACCAGTTCCCGCTCGTTCAAGCTCACAAGGTCCTTGCCGTCAACGAACAGCTTGCCGGCCGATGGTTTATCCAGGCCGCCCAGCATATTGAGCAGCGTTGACTTCCCGCTGCCGGAATTGCCGATGATCGCCATCAGCTCGCCGTCCTCGACTAGAAGATCGAGCCCCTGCAGGGCGACCACCTCCAAATCGGCCGTCTTGTAAATCTTCATTAATCCTTCGCTGCGAATCATCGCTTACTCCTCTCCGAGCTTCAGTGCTTGGGCAATTCGCGTCCGCGACAACCGATACCCGAGTATGAGCAGGCCGACCGTCAGCGTAAACCCGACGATGCCGTACAGCTGCACGTAATCGCGAAGCCGATAGACGACGGCGAACGGCGGCACCTGCTCCGTCGTCGCGAAGGATATCTCGAACAGCGGCACGAACAATTCGCTGGTCGCATTGCCGATGATAACGCCGATCAAGACCGCCGCCCCGGAGGTGAGGAACTGCTCGCTAACGAGCATGCCGATAATTTGCGGGAACGGAATGCCCATCGCGCGAAGCACCCCATATTGCAACGTTCTACCCGATAGATTGAGCAGCCAGAAGAGCAGGAAACCGAAGAAGCTGATCAGCATGGAAATGACGAAGCCAAGGGTCATGACGCCGTTGATCGCCAGGCGAAACGGATCGTTTTTGGAAGTAACGAGCTCTGCTCGGGCATCGCGGAGACTTGTGACGCTCAGCTTATTCGCCGCTAATTGGTCGTAGATCTGCTGGCTGGATACGCCATCCCGGAGCTTGAGCCATACTTCGTAAGGCTCGACGGCCAGTCGATTCTGAATCGCGGTTAAATGACCGACAACGAGATGAGGTATTGCCGCGTTGTCCGCTTCTCCCTCGCCGCCGGCAGGGAGCGGGTTCCAACTCGGCCAGTAGTCGACGATGCCATAAACGGTAAATTGCGCTTGATCAAGACCGTCCCAGGCGAGGCGAATCGGATCGCCCGGGGCCACCTTCGCTTCCTCGGCGAGCGACCGGGAGATGAGTACGGCCTTCGGGTTCGGCGCGATCACATTCAAATAGCTGTTGATCGGGTATTCCAACAGCCCGTTCTTCATCCAGGCCGTTCGGCCGAATTCCGCCGTATCGATGCCTAGCAGCGTCGCCGCGCCGCTGACCTTCTCGCTTCCGGCCGTGAAACGAGCTTCCTTCTTAAACACTCTTGCGGCTGCCTCCACGCCCTTCAGCTCCCGAAACGGCTGGAACGGCGGTTCCGTATATTGCGTCCTTCTCGTCTCCGCGATCCCAAGATCGGTCTGCGCCTGCTGCGCGCCGCCCGCGTAGACCGGGGCAGGCGCATCGCTCTCCCAACGCGTCGTTAGCGCCATATCGGCGCCGACGTTGTATCGGATTTTGCTTTCCATATTGTCATTGATCGTGCGGGCGGCATTGGCGCTGAAGAGGCCGGTTGCGACGGTCATGACGAGAAACACTTTGATGGTCAAATATTGCCCGGAAGAGCGGCTGATCTGAATCAGCGTGCTATATAGAGCTGGCGGCCATATGCCGCGCCCAGCCCGGAAGAGCAGACGGATCAACCACGGGTAAACCCGGAGGACGAGCATCCCGCCTCCCAGCGCGAACAGCGCCGGCATGAGAAACAAGAGCGGATCGACCTGCAGCGCCCCCTGATCGAGCGCGAGCCGCTTCAGATCCTCCTGCCTATTGTTAAAGTTGTACAGCAGATAGACCGCGATGCCGACAAGAACGAGGTCAAGGCCCGTCTTGTGCCAGAACGACATTTTCGTTAACCTTGCCATCTGCTGTTTATGGCCTACGATCGTGACGCGCGTCGCCATGAAGGCCGGGATGAGGATAAGCAGAATCGCTCCGGCTACCGCCAGCGCCGCGACTTTATAGGCTGTGCTGGTCAGCGTCACTTCCAGGGCGGAGCGCTGCACGAACGACAGGAAGCCGTTCGAGGCGCCGAGCAGCTTCGTGAACGTCACGCCAAGGAACGGCCCAACCGCCAGCGCGCCGCCTCCAAGCAGCAGGCTTTCCGCGGTGAACGACGCCATAATCTGCAGCCGGCTCGCTCCGCGGCTGCGGAGCACGGCAATCTCCGTCTTCTGCCGATCGATGACCAGATTCGCCGCCATGTACAGATAGAAAGCCAGCATCAGCATAACCGGGGCGTAGAGCGACAGCATCATGACGTCCAGCTTTTCCTGCTTGCCTGCATAGGAGGACACGGTCTCGCCGGCCGGGATGTTGATCTCGTCCACGCCGAGACGCCCGCGGAAATAACGCTTGATTTCTTTGCTCGCCTGCATGAACGCCTCGACGTGATCGACCGTCAGCTGATTGTAATTCAGCGCCAAGCGCCACTCCAGATCGGACACCCGAGCCTTGCCGCCAAGCGTAAATTCCTTCTCGAACTGCGCGAACGGAATCAGGAAGCCATCCGGCACTTCCGTGGTCAGGAACGGCAGATACGGATCGGCGGCCGGATCCGTATCGATAATGCCGACGGGGATGACGCGGAATCGTTCTCCTTCCGGCGACTCCGCGATCAGCTCTTCCGTCAGCTTCCGCTTGGCGGAGATCAGAAACTTTTGCGTAACCAGCGCTTCGAAGATGCCGTCTTCCCGAACTTCGGGCATCCGTCCGTCGATCAGGCGGACGCGCTTCTCCGCGTCGGATAACGCCTTGAAGCCGCCGGCCGTCTTCTGCGACTGTTTCTCCTGCCCAGTGGCATCCGCGCCGTACACCTTCATCCTCTGCGTGAACCGCTGCCGGTAGACGGACAGCGCCTCGAGCCCCATCCGCTGAGGAATCCGCTGCACGTACTGATCGGCACGGACGATCGCCGCCCTCGTCTTCTCGTCCATCTTCGACGCGGACACGGATGTACTGATTCTGACGAAGCCCGGATACGCGCCGCTTTGACTCTGGATGCGTTCCAGCTCCTTGATCAGCGTCCGCTGCAGAATGGCCTCCGAATAGAGCGGCATGGAACTGAATAAGGCTACGCATACCGTAAGGCCGAACCATAAATTCAGCTGCAGCCATTTATTCTTCGCCATCTTGCGGAGGATCATCGTCCATAAAGCCATGCGTACACCTCATTCTGGCGCCCGGTCGAACGCCGGGCATCTGTATCGCTTGCTTCGTGCTTTACATGTTACTGATTTACGATCACCTTGTCGCCTTCTTTCAACCCTTTGACGATCTCCACCTCGGTCGGCGTCGTCAAGCCGACTTCGACATCCACTTCTTTGCGAAGCTCGCCTTCCGATACCTGCACATAGAATCGGCCCATATAGGATCGAAGCGCCGAACGCGGCAGCACGATGGCATTCTCTCTCTTCTGCAGCTCGATGGTGATCTCGGCGCTATGTCCGATCTGTATTCCGGCCGGCGGATTGTCCATCCCGATCATAATCGTCACCGCGTTCTTCTCGGCCTTGGACGGGTCGGCGCCTGCCGGCACGTTCGAAGGCGACTGCAGTACTTTGCCGGCGTAATCCTTCCCTTTGTACTTCAGCCTGACCGGCATGCCCGCTTCGACCGGAAGCACGTCCTTCGAATTGGCCGCCGTATAGGTAAGCCGCATGCTGTTCGAATCCGCGACCGTTATGATCGGCTGATAGGCATTCACGCGCTCGCCGGTCTTTACCTGCTCGATGAAGATGACGGTCCCGGTAATCGGCGCATACAGTCGCGCCTTATCCAGCCGGCTTTCCATCGCGGCAAGCGACATTTTCTCCCGCTCCATATCGATTTCCTTCAGCCGAATTTCCGTGGCGCTCGCGTCGTTCGTCCTTGCTTGCCCGTAGAGCAGCTGCGTTCGTTCCACGCTTAGCCGCTGCAGCCCCAACTGCAAATCCAAATCCCCCGTCTCCAGCTCGCCGAGCAGTTCGCCGGCCTTCACCTCTTGACCGAGCGTGACGTTGATCGATTTCAGCTGTCCGCCATCCTTGAACGAGAGCGCCTTCACATTCGACGATTCGAAGGTCGCATTGCCTTTCAAGAACGTCTTGATACTGCCGCGTCCGACAGCCACAAGGTCCAATTCCTCCCGCGCCGGCTCCACGAGCGGCGGCTGAAGCACGACATCTTCGCGGGGAAGCAGCGAACACCCGGAGAGCGCAAGCATGGCAAGCAGCAGGATGGATGCAGGCTTCAAGCGGGCCGTCCGATTAGATAAGCGGTGCGTTATTCGTCGTCTGCGAACCAATTCTCCCATCCTCCAATGCAATCACGTGATCGACAAGTTCCATAATGCCGGGATCATGCGTCGTCAGAATTATCGTCATCCCGGCGTGATTCACCAGATCCCGAAAGACGCGCATCACCTGCAGCCCCATCTTGCTATCCAGCTCCGCGGTCGGCTCATCGGCAATCAACAAGCCCGGCTCATGCGCGATCGCGCGGGCAATCGCCACGCGCTGCTGCTCGCCGCCGGAGAGCTCCATCGGCCGATGCTTCATCCGCTCCTTCATGCCGACCCGCGCGAGCGCCCGCTCGGCTGCTTCCCGGTTGCCCCTCTTCGGCGTACCCGCGATCCGCAGACCGAATTCGACGTTCTCGTAGGCGGACATGAGCGGAATCAGCCCGAACGACTGGAACACCAGCCCGATCTGCTTGCGGCGCATAGCGCTCCGTTCGGCGCTGGACAACCCCGTAATTTCCTTTCCCCGCAGCAAGACTTGCCCTTCCGTCGGTTCGTCAAGCGCGCTTAATATATTGAGCAGCGTCGTCTTGCCCGATCCGGACCTTCCCTTTAGCGCGACCATCGCCCCGGCCGGAACCGTCAAATGAACGTCCGCGAGCGCCGTGACGGCGGCATTCCCTCTGCCGAACACCCGCTTGATGCCGATTGCCTGAAGAAGCGCTTCGCTCTCGGCTCCTCTTGGATTCTCTTCTAATGCGATCACGGCAATACCCCCTTGTTCACCCTTGCAGCTCTTGGTTGCGCTTTCATTATAAGAAAGCCGCTCGGCGCGCAACAACGTTCAATTCTTTACTTCGTAACCCGGAGATGACCTGTGGAGATGTAGATTATATAAGTTGAACTTGGATAACTTACAATCAAGTCGCTTCGCAACAGAGATGTTCTTACGATCGCTGTTGTTCTCGGATTCCTTGATTGAGATTCAATAGGGTAGGAATCCGTTCACAAAGGCGACCGCTGACGCTTCTCCAGATTCATCTCTTTGCTTCTCTTCTTGATTGTCTTATGAGTTCAACTTATATAACTGTTTTTATAAGAAAAAAAGAGAAGCCTCCTTGCCTCGGCTTCTCGCTATTTCTTGCTTGCTCGTCGCTAAATACAGCGAATCGCTATGCTTCCCTGCTATAACGGAAGTAATCGAAATCCGCACACCCTCCGCTTCGTACGGATGCATAGTTAAATAAACCGATCCGGTAGCCCATGAAGTGATCGAGCGTGTATTTCATCTCCAGCTGATCTCCGATCTGAATCCATGCCGCGCCATCCATGGAATAGTAGAAACGGGCGATGTCGGTGTTGTTGCGGAAATTAAAATCGATCTTCAAATAAATCCGCTTGCCCGCAAAACGAACCTGCTCCGCCGTTTCTTCGCCGCCGTCGCCGCGGTTGACGCACATCTCCACGCAAGGGTCGCCGTTCGCCGCGATTCGGATCCCTACCGTTCCGAAACGATTCTGCATCGCGACCAGACCGGCGTAATCGCCTGGCTTCATACGGGAGAAGTCCATGCGCGTACTGCCGCTGCAAGCTGGTCCCTCCGTGCGCTGGGTCAGCGTATTGCGGGCGAAGAGCACGCTGCTGGCTTGGCTCCCGGTCATCAGGCGCAGCCACCCCGGCCTTGCCGTCACGGACCAGAGCCGATTGTCCGGATTGTGGTTCCACTGCCAATTCAACGCCAATCGATTGTCGTCATACTCGAATTCATCGCTAATCACGAGCGGCTTCGCGCCAGATCTTGGCAGCGGCGCGTCGAACGCCTCCGGCACCGCGCCGTCCCGTCCGAAAACCGGCCAATCCTCGATCCAGGACACCGGGACGACGCATGGAATCCTCCCGACCGCGCCGTGATCCTGGAACAGCACCGCATACCAAGTACTGTCCGGCGCATCCACGATCCCGCCTTGCGCGACGCCGTTGTTGAAATACCCCATGTCGTCATCGAGCACCACTTTGCGTTCGTAAGGACCCTGAAGCGCCCGAGATCGATAACAGATCTGTCTGCGCCGGCCGTTCCCGGTTCTTGGCCATTCAATAAAGAACAGATAATAGTAGCCATTCCGCTTATAAGCATGGCAGCCCTCGCAGCGCAGACCGATCCCGTCCCGCTCCGTCTCCAGCAGCTGCTGGTTAATGCCATCTTTCTTCAGCTCGGTGGCGTCCGACGTCAGCTCCACAATTCGAATATTGCCGTTGCCATGGAACACGAACACGCGGCCATCATCGAATAACAGGGCCGGATCATGGTGGAGACCTAAAATGACGGAGCGCTCCCATTGTCCGTGCTCGATATCGGTTGTCCGGTATATATAGAACCGGTTCATATCGAGACTGGAGAAACATACATAGAACGTGCCCTCATGCTCGCGCAGACTTGCGGCCCACGCGCCTTTGCCATAGACGTATTGGCCATTGCGCAAATGATGGGCATCGTTGTCCTCAAGCGTCTCGTACACGTAATTGACAATCTCCCAGTCCATAAGGTTCTCCGACTTCATGATTGGGCATCCGGGCATCGAATGCATGCTCGTGCTGACCATATAGTAGGTCGTTCCCACTCGGATGACGCTGGGGTCCGGAACATCCGCCCATATGACCGGGTTCCTGATGACGGTTCCGCTGACCTCGTTCGCCGTACTGTTCATCGTTCGTTCACTCCTTGCCTATGCATTGCTATTGGAATTGATTTCATCGTTTTTTCATCTACTCGCCTTTGTTACGGAAATTTTAGCTCTTACGCAGCCAGACAACAACCTGTCGAACCTTGTATAGTCACCTGGCAATATATAGAGCATGATTGGGCACGAACGTAAAAAAGCAGTCCCAGTCGGAACCGCCAATGTCAATTATAGACAACTTGCAACCACATCAAAGGCTTGATCGGAGTTAATCTTGCGCAAAGGTAAACGAAAATGAACCCGGCTTACTGATCGCCCGATGCAGGATGATGAGAAGCCTCAATGCCATATCGCCTTTATGGTTCAGCTTATACCCGCCGCGTACGCGATCTACGAACTTCTTCCGTCAGCTTTCCCAGCTCTGCCCTGATTTGCGGCAGAACGTGCTGCAGTTCGCCGCCTCTGCCAAGCAAATAATCCGTGGTACAGCCGAGGAAGTCGGCGAGCTTCGCCAACAGCGAGATATCCGGTAATGAATCTCCATTTTTGCTGAAGGTATGGAGGTGTGTTCAACCTCTCGACAGCTGGTTGCATTAGCCATACCGCCTGTTGAGCATGAAGGTTCCCGATTACTCTTCGCCGAGATTCAGAGACTGGGCGATCCGGGTCTGCGACAAACGGAAATGAGATAATCGACAGATCGTCATCCCAGAAAAGCAGACAAAAACTCATAGTCCTCCCACAGTTCGCTGAACTCTTCCTGCTCGAGGAACATGTGCTTATATCTTAAGCGCAGGCCCCCGTTTCCTTTCACCTTCGTTTCGGCTAACCTAAGATGATGCAGCGCGGCGATCCTGTCCCGCTGCTCGACCCCATACACAGATCGCATAATAATAATGCGTGATCCCGGTGCCTTGGTTATGAAGCGCATATTCAAACAACGGCATTGCCTGCCTATAACGCTTCTCCCATATCAGACAAGCGCCGGTATCATGTGCCATATCGCAGACTTTCTCCAAAGCTGCTGAATCGTTTGTGTTGTTATACTTGTTGATCTCACGGATGATAACCATCATCGCTTCATTCACCGTCTTTTCATAAGTCAACCAGTCGCCTAATGCGCTGGATAGCGCCAACCGATAAGACATCAAACGAACGAGAAAATTCGTATACTCCGCCCATAATAGATCTTCGTGTATGATGCAGCTGAATCGTTCGATCTCTACATACGCCTCCGAGTGCTTGTTTGCATGGAAAATGAGAAGGCCTGTTGCCGTTTCAACATACAAGATGCGAGAATGACGATTTGCAGCGGTTGGCTCAACGCATTGAATAAGCTCGACATAAATGGTAAACCACGCGTCTGCCTGCCCTTCTTGTACCCAACCAATCGCTTGCGTGCTATCATGCATGACCTTCAGCCAATCGTCTGGCGGCATGTGTTTCTTTGCCCACTTTAGAAACCGCTTCTGTTCATCTATCATTGCCTTGTACTGTATTAATAGCGCGAGATTGTCGACAAGCTCCCAGTTCGCCCAGAATTGATCTTCCATCCGCTTCGACGCGTTGATATTCAAGAAGGCGCGCATTAAAGCCAAACGCTTATGCAAACCCTCGTCCCCCAAATATCCGAATATCCGATGTGCTAACCGGACACATTCGATCGTATAGTTGGTCTCCTCAAGCTCCTTATGGATCTGCTTACAAGCCGCTTTTAACAGCACTTCATGTAAAGCCGAAGGTTCAGTCTCCGTGGCAGTCATGAATTCGTTAAACAGGAATTCTGCATGCATGCGCGGCACCTCCTTTATCCGTACGGAAACAAAAGGCCGCCGATCATGCCGGCAGCCTTTACAAGATGTCAAGTTCTTTACTGTTCGTCCTTACTAGCCAAACTGCCAATGCCCCAGCTTAAACAGCTTCGCGCCCGGCTCCCCTTTGAACACCAGGTACAAATCGCGTACGCCTTGGGCGCCCGTTACTTTGGTGTCCTCTTCCATCCACGCCGCATCGCTTGCGGCCGGTACGTCCAGCGTGCCGATCAGCTCCCCGTCCGCTTGATCCAGACGAAGCTCGATCGAGCCTCCCGCTTCGCTTAGGAAGGATGCTTGGAACGAGGAGGCGCCCGCCGCGCCGAAATTCACGCGGGACAACGCGATCCAGTCCCCGTTATCAATATCGGCCACGGCCTGCACGGAATTCGACGGGTCTCCGGCGCGAACAATCGATTCCGTCGTCACGCCCGCGCTCCAGGCCATCGTTGCCGCCGCTGCGCGGACGTACGGATCGAAATCCTTCGTCTGCCGGACGCCCTCATAATCCGCTTGAATCTCCAGGATCGCGCCGTCGTGGAAAACGACCTGATTCAGATGCGTGGAACGATAGCCGTTCGATACGCCGAGCGCTTTCGATAACGTCTGGGCATGGTAGGCGATATACCAAGCGTCGCCGAACGAGAAGACGGCATGGTGATTGTTGCCGCCGACGCCGAAGAAGCGCTCCGGATTTTTGAGGATCGAGCCGTGGTACGTCCAAGGGCCCATCGGATTATCGCTCGTCATGTACGCGATTTCCCCTGCCGGCGGACTGCCTTCCGCGCGCTCGCCTTTGAAGAAGTTCGAGCAGTATGTATAGTAATAAGTCCCTCCGACTTTATTGATGCCCGCATCCTCGAACATATAAGGAGCCGGGATCGTTACGGCCTCGCCGACCACGCTGATCATATCGTCGCCGAGCCGCATGACGCGAGCCGTATCGGGCCGCTCGTCCTTTCCTTCGGGGACCCCGCCGCCAAAGTAAATATAGGCGCTCCCATCGTCATCCACCAGAACGGCAGGATCAAACAGCCACGTTACCGCTTCGACGCCCGGCGTCGATCTCAAGATTAACGCTTCGCCGAGCGGGTCGACCCATGGGCCGATCGGGCTGTCGCTCGTCAGCACGCCGATGCCGCTCGCATTGTTGGCGAAGTACAGGAAGAATCTATCCTTGCCTTCAATCACCTTGTGTGCCGCCGCCGGCGCCCACGATTGCGTCGCCCACTTCGCCGCCCCTTCCGGTCCGGCCGCAACGATGTTGCCATGATCGGTCCAGTTCACCAGATCGTCGGAGGAGATGACCCCGATTTTGTTGATATTGCCATAGGTATTGTCCTTCACGTTGCCATCGGCATCATATTCCAGCACATCGTTCGTCATATACAGATAGACGCGTCCATCGAAGACCAATGCATAAGGGTCTGCACCGAATTTGTGGGACACGAGCGGGTTGCCGGCGTGCGGAATTTTGCCCACCGCTGCGGTGAAGGGGGTCGGATTGGCTTGATTCATGAATAAACTCCTCCTTATATATGTCTATTAACATGAGAAAACTTGGTTTAGAGAATAGGAAGACCCGCTTCCTCTTGCTCTTCCTTAAGACCGGGCAACGCTCCGTCTTATTAGCCGGGTAGGCCGCGAAGACGACAGTCGGCATTGGTATGGTTCTGACCTGTCGTCCCCTTCCGCTTTCTAACCCGCATGGTACGAATCCCGGTATTCCTGCGGCGTCATCCCGGTCGCCTTCTTGAAGAACCGCGTGAAGGAATGCGCGGCTTCATAGCCCACGTAGACGGACACCTCGCGAACCTTCAGCTCGCTTGCCTTGAGCAGCTCCTTGGCTTGGCGAAGCCGACACTGATCGATATATTCCGATAAATTGATCCCCTTCTCCTGTTTAAAGAAACGGGATAGGTAGGACGGATTGAAGTAATTGATTTCGGCCAGCCGAACCAGGGACAAATCCTCGCTCAAATGCGCTTCGATGTATTGGCAGATCCGGTCGATCACCGAGGTCGCTTTTTCGGCTTCGTCCTGTTGCTTGAAGCTGAACAGGCGATCCGCAATCTGATTCAAATAATGAATCCCTTCCTTTAAAGACGGGTGCTCATCCAGACGCATCAGCTTGCCGTAATCCCCAAACTGCTCTTGCAGCCCGGAGCGGTTGATCGCGGACAGCAGCACGAGCGCAATGGAATAATAGGCTTCTACCGTTCGCTGCACATTCGCGCAGGGATGGAGCATGCAGCCTGTCATGTCCGCCAGCGTTTCGTAAAATCGCTCTCGCTTGCCGGCTTCCAGGTGCGCCGCCAGCACCTCCGCCTTCTGGGCAATCCGGCCGGTATCCTT
The DNA here is from genome assembly GCF_008124765.1 of Paenibacillus methanolicus. Taxonomy (GTDB): domain Bacteria; phylum Bacillota; class Bacilli; order Paenibacillales; family Paenibacillaceae; genus Paenibacillus_Z; species Paenibacillus_Z methanolicus. The sequence goes on from NZ_VNHS01000003.1 coordinate 707,577, forward strand.
CTGTTCGGAAGGCACCTCCCGCTCGATCCGATCGGTCGTAATCAGAGGCAGTCCGTCGGCCAGCTTCATCTGCTGCAGCTGGCGAAGGCGCTCGGCCTGCTTGGTGATCGAAGCCCATTCGCAGGACGAGCTGCCGATGATGAAGGTGATCGTCAGATTCAACGATTCTAAGCACGTCTCGGATATAAGCTCCAGCGTTCCTTGCAGATATCGGATCAGGTGGCCGTAGAACTTCTCTTCCGCTTCCTCGGAAGGCTGCAGCAGCCACAACAAATCCCCATGCTTGTCGACGATGCCGATATGACGGGTCTGCCCCGAGAAATACGAATTCCAGATCATTCTCGCCTGGCTCACCATCTCGCTGCGTTCGGAATAGGTCGTCCCTTCCGGGTAGGCCAGCTGAGCGCTGACCATCGCGACCGGAAGCGTCGGCTCCAACGGCATGTTCAGCTTGCGAAATTCGTCCACGAGGACATCGCGGTCTTGGCAAAGCACATGGCTCTCCTGAAGCAGATGGCGGATATAGTCGCCTTGCGCCGCGAATTCCAGCGCGTACCGCTGCTCCAACGACTGCTCGACTAACGCGCTCATCTGCGTGCCGTGGTGAATCTCCCGGATGACGTCCTGCACGACCTCCGTGACTTTGCCATAGCCTTCCGTCTTGAGCAAATACCGGGCATTCTGCATTTGAATCGCTTGATACGCGTAATCGAATTCGCTGTAGCCGGTCAGGAAGACGATCTTGCACCGTGGCCAGTACATCCGGATTTCTTCGGACAGCTCAAGGCCGCTCATGCCCGGCATGCTAATATCCGTCAGCACGATATCGATCCGGGTCCGCTGCAGCCACTGGAGCGCTTCTTTGCCGGAATAAGCTTTGCAGACGTCCAGTTTGTCCGGCATCAACTTGTGGAACACCTCGAATAGTCCATCCGTAATGATATCTTCATCATCGACGATGAGCAGCCTAAGCAATCCAATCCTCCTCCTTCGCCTTGATTCGAATGACGACCTTTAACCCCTTAAGGTCGCTTCTGGATAGAAACAAACCGCTCTCTTCGCCATAGGTTAACGCGATTCGCCTGTGAATGTTGATCATGCCCGTCATCTCGAACGATTCCGGCGTGCTGGACAGCCGCTTGCTTAACGCATCGATCCGGTCGTCGTCGAGGGCGACTCCGTTATTCTCCACGATGATGCGCGCCTCCGCTTCATCCAGCTCGAAGGTGACGCGAAGTTGGCCTTCGCCATCCATTTTCTCCAGGCTGTGCTCATAGGCATTCTCGATAATCGGCTGAATGATGAGACGGGGCACCCGGATGTTCGCCATTTCGGCCGGCAGCTCGTCGAATCGGACCTTGATCCGCCTGGAGAACCGCAGCGTCTGAATATCGGTATACATCCGGGAATGCTTGACTTCCTCGGACAACAGGACATTATCCTCGCTATTGCGCGTGATGAACCGGAAGTATTCGCCAAGCATATTCGTGAACAGCTCGATCCGGTCCGTATCTCCGGTTCTGGCCAAGGAATTGAGAATGAAGAAGCTATTGTATAGGAAGTGCGGATTGATTTGCGACTGCAGTTGCTTGAGCTCCGCCTTCTGCATCATCAGCTTCTGCTTGAAATCCTGATCGATCAGCGCCTGCAATTTCTTCAGCATGTGGTTGAAGCGATGATACAAGTAGCCGAATTCATCTTTCTGTTCATGCTCGATCGGAATATCCAATGCACCTCCTTCCATTCGTCTGAAGCTTTGAACGAGAACCAGCAGCGGTTTATGTACGAAACGATATGTCGAATATGCATAAATGACGATCGCCACGAAAGACATAATGGCGAACAACCAGGCCCACGTCTCGAATTTGCTGAGCGGTCTGCCGACGGTTTCCTCCGGTAGGAAGGTCACGATGGATACGCCTAATTTATCGGAGTAGGCTCGGTTAAAGTGATAGACGCCGTCCTCCAGATCCAGCAATAAAGTACTGGCCTTGCCGTGCTCGACCGCCTTCAAATATTGCCGCATCAGCGCGTCTGCCTGCCGATCGCTTGCGAGCGTATAGCCTGCATTGTCGACAATGAGGAACGATCCGCTTTCCGGATACATGTTGAGCTGCGCGAGCGATTCCTTCAGCTTCTCCGGGTCCAGCTCGATCTGCACGATGAAGATTGGATCCTTATCGCGCTTACCGCTGTCTTTCGCCGCGCTGAGATGAAGCGCGTTATTCCAGACCAGCAGCCGGCTTTCTTTCTTGTCCAGCGCGCTTTTCAGATATCTGAAGCTCTCCTCGTCGAAATCGTTCACGTCATGGGCAGCCGAGACGGTCTTCCGAATGGTCTGTAGATGAATGAACACATCCTTGATATAAGGGCTGCTATTCTTGATGGAGGTCAGCCGGTGCTTCAAGTAATTCATGCCCGTCGTTCTTTCGATGCTGTCCATCATCTCCCACGTAATGGCGAGCTTGTTCAGGTCATTGTCCTGAAGCAGATCATACTGCTGGATCTCCAGCCATTCCATCTCGCGGTTGACGTCCTCCAAATAGTAATTCAGCTGCATCAGCGTCGCCCGCGATATCTCCTGGCTTGCATTCTTGTAGCTCCAGTTATACAAGTACACGCCTAATAGGATGATCGGCAGGATGACAATTAAGTAGGTTAGAACTAACCGGATGAAAATCGTATTGCGAAACGAATTAACGGGGAATCTGAGCAAGTAAACGCCTCCGTTGCTGCTTGATGCCTGGATGAGATTCTGATGATTCAAGGTTTGCGGCTTACCATCGCCTGATTGACTTCCGCCGTCATTTGATCGCCCCCCAGCTTGCGCCATTCTGCCGCAAACCGGTCGAACTCTTCGATGGGTCGGCCAAGGATGATATTTCGGAACGCTTCGATTTGTAGGTTGCGAAGCACCGTTTCTTTCTCGATCACCGTTGCCGTCGGCGGGCCGGTGAAACTTTCATACGACAGCTGGTCATGCTCGATATATTGTTCAAGCACCGAGAAGGCGCCTTCCGGGCCATAGGTCCGTTCCCAGCCCCAGCCGGTTTCGCGATCCGCGCCCCCGGCTTTATAGACTTCGATGTTTTTGTGGATCGCTTTCGCTTCATCCTTTAATAGGGAGGTATCTCCCGTCCGGCGCGCTACCTCTACTTGGCGGAAAGCCTCCAAATTCTTCATGAGCGGATACGGCGTGACGGGCGACAACTTCCAGACCGGCTGCGGCGTGCTGTAGTACGTTTCGTATTCGGCCGTTTCGCCCCAGTTCTTCTCCAGATGCAAATTCATGAGCTTCACGAGCGCTTCCGGATGCTCGTAGCTTTTTTTGACCGCCAAATACTGATAAGTGCTGAACGGCAGCGGGACCTTCGGCTTCTCGCCGGAAACCGAGACGATGGGGAACGCCTGCCACTCGGCCGCGATTGCGCCGTCCTTGCGGCTGGATTGCGCGACGAACGAACCCCACTGCACGCCATAGAACATCCCGAGCTTGCCGGATGCAATTAATTTCCCTTCCTGCTCGCCATCCTTGAAGCCGAAATCGGCATCGATTTGACCGCTCCGGTACATCTCTTGCAGCGCCTTCAGCGCCGACTTCGCCTCGGGCTGAATGCCGCCGTAGACCAGTTTGCCGGATGCATCTTTGATCCACATCGTAGGCGATGCGCCATAGCCGGCCATAAATCCGCCGATGCCCATTACGGGATCCCACAAATATTGCGTAAGCGCGAGGCCGTATGTATCGTCCACGCCGTTTTGATCCGGGTCATTTTCTGTAAACGCTTTCGAAATCATCAATACGTCATCCATTGTACTGGGCGGTTGCAAGCCGAGCCGATTCAACCAATCGGTGCGTATCCATAGAAACATCGCCCCCTCGATCGAAGAGCTCGTGTCCGGGATGGCCATCAGTTTGCCGTCGATCGTCGCCGAATCGAACGGTCCCGTTCCTTCCTCGCTTAGCACCTTCTTGGTCAGCGGCGTAGCGTAGGTATCGAACACGTCGGTCAACTCTTGAATCATGCCCTGGTTGGTGAGCGTTCGCAGCTGCTCCGCATTGACTTTGACGACATCCGGGATATTCCCCGAGGCTAACGCGACGCCCAGTTTCTGCCTGTACAGATCGCCTTGTTCGACCCAATCATATTTGATCTTGATGCCGAGCGCCTCTTCATAAAGCCGCGTCCATCTATTGTCCGCGACCGTCTCGCCCGGCAGCGCTTTCATTAACTCGTCTTCGCCCTCTCTGACGAACGTCAGCTCGATCGGCGGATCATACTTGCTAAGCCCCGTGTCCGGATATGCGGTCTCTTGCTCTTCTTCCTCCGTATGGTTATGATCGCATGCAACCAGCAGCTGCACGGACAAACAGGCGGCAAGCATGAGCTTGACCTTCTTCATGACAGGATACCGCAACAGGTTAACCCCATTTCAGTGAATGATATCCGCAGGCGATATGCTTACATTATGGAAGCTGCGGCCTTGCTGCACAATAAGCATCTCTTTGTTTCGTTACCCGTTCTTTACTTAAAATACGATTCGTATTCCGAATCTCCTTCTTGGGCTGCGTGAACGCCCTCCCCCTTCCCCCTCCGCTGCAATGCTCCTCCCTCCCCCTTCCCCCTCCGCTGAGGGGAACCAAAGGGCTTCGCCCTCTGGACTCCCTTCTTCGTTCAGCCACCATTGTTCGCGGTCGGCGGGTGGGCTTGAGCGGGGCACGCTTTTGTCCTGTCGGACAAAGCTTCAGTAGGTTTTGATGTCAGTCTTAAGACATAAGCCTGTCAACTTTGGCCACGTCACCTTTGGACGCTGCTAATTAGCGTGACTCGGTACGCGGTCGTCTCCGATGTGTCCTTCGTAATTAACCCGCTCTTGTCCAGTCGGACAAAGCTTCTTTTCGAGCTTCGTTTGATTCGCATAGCCTGGAAGCGGTATTCTGTTCGTTTGATTCATTCTTGCTACATGAGTGCTGACCTTCGCTTTCATCCGCTTTTGCGGACACGCTTTACTTTATGAGCAAGTCTAATACATCCTAATTTCCTTAACAACAAAAGAAAGGCAGCCATGTTCGGCAGCCTTCCGATTGTGTTCGATTCGATTATATTTGCTTGACCGGTTCGATCGACGATGCATAAGGGTCGATGGTTTGAATCGTACCGTCTTCGTTATAGCGAAGTTCCGCGAATTTCACGCACCGTTTATGGTTGACGCCATCCGAGAGCGAACAGTCGTGGTAGAAGAGATACCACTTGCCACCAAACTCCACGATGGAGTGATGCGTTGTCCAGCCAATGACGGGCGTCAGGATGGTGCCTTTAAACGTGTAGGGCCCTAGGGGATCGCGGCTTACCGCATAGACGAGCTTATGCGTTGTCCCCGTCGAGTAGGATAAATAGTACCACCCGTTGTATTTGTGCACCCATGGACCCTCGAAATAACGACGATCCTCGTCGCCGGCCAAGATCGGTTGACCATCCTCGTCCATGATCGCAATCTCCAGCGGCTCTTCCTGAAAACGGCGCATATCCTCGCTTAATCGCGCGACGCGCGGGCCGAGCGCAGGCGCGCCGGGATCAGGACCGGCCGCATCCGCCACGAAGCTTCCGGTCTGCCACTTCTCCAGTTGACCTCCCCACAGCCCGCCGAAATACATATAAGCTTGATCGTCTTCATCGACGAATACGGCCGGATCAATGCTGAAGCTTCCTTCGATGTAATGAGGCTCCGGCGAGAAAGGTCCGCTCGGCGATGCGCTCGTAGCTACGCCAATCCGGAAGATGCCATCTTGGTCTCGCGCGGGGAAGAACAGGTAGTACGTATTGTTCTTGAAGGCGGCATCCGGCGCCCACAACTGCTTGGAAGCCCACGGAATATCCCGTAGATGCAGCGCTTCTCCATGGTCGACGACGGGAGAATCGAAATCATCCATGGACAGAATATGATAATCCTCCATCGCGTACTGGTCACCATTGTCATTGTCCGGGCCATCGTGGTCCAGATCGTGCGACGGGTAGATATAGATCTTGCCCTCGAAGACGTGCGCGGAAGGGTCAGCCGTGAAAATATGCGTCACGAGCGGCTCATTTGGTTTCGGTCTGTTATTCATTGTCTATTGCCTCCTATAGGCTAGAGGTCTTATCGCGCTCCTCCGCCGAGTGATAGCGATAATCTTCTCGATAAAGTGTAGCGCTTGCGAACCGATGAGACAATCCCACAACCTTTAGATGTTTACCCTATAAATTTTAGATCTTTTCGCTTCTTCACCGCATACGAATACCCCGCTCCGGCAAGCCGGAACGGGGTATTCTAGCACCTTACTACTCAATCTTAACTAATTGCCACTGCTGGTTGAAATCGCCGCGATACAGATTCTGCTGGAGCTTCGCTCCGTCCGCCGTAGAGGATCCGGCGACCTCAACCGCTCTATTGCTGTTCACGTTAAGGATGCTCCAATACCCGTTGCTCAGCTTGATCAGCCTGAATTTCTGCGCCGCATTGCTCAGATCGGACCAAAGCTGAATCGCTTCGCCGTTGTTTTTCGTCCCGTTGCGCACATCCATCACTTTGTTGTCCGAGGAACTGACGCTCCGCAGCCGGTACACATTGTTATAAGTCCCCAGATCATCCGCGACCCACCGCTGCGCGGTTGCGTTGTTGTCCGTCCACTGCTGCAGCTGCAAGCCGTTGGTGTTCTGTCCGCTAGGCACGTCGATGGCTTTGCCCGACGCGCGGTTAATCAGTTTGTAGGTCGCTCCGGACGTGATCCCGTTCCAAACTCCGTTCCAAGGGTTGAACTGCGCCCGCTCATAGTACCACTCGAAGATGAACCGGGCCATGCCGTCTCTCGTCGCATCGCCGTCATACATGAGGCCGGCCGTCGGATCGGCGAACGAGCTTCTCGTGCCGGGATTGAGCAGGAATCCGTTCATATGGACGGCAATGCTGACATTGCCCGCGGCCGTGAAGATCGCCTTGGTGTTTTTGCCGAAGCCCGCATTGGTTCCGTCGAACAGTTTCCAATACTCGGAATCCCCCGACTTCCATTTAAACCAAGTCGTCTCCGTAATGTTGATCGGATAATTGTCGGCGCATGGTTTAATATTCGCGTCCCACTGCTGCTGAAGCACCGAATAATTGTCATTCGCGCCGTAGCCTGGATACCAATGGACCGAATAGCCGACATTGTTCAGCGGATCCGTCAGCGGGTTGGTCGCGCACAGCTGATAATATTGATCCCAGCCGAGTCCCGCGGCCCAGATCACATTGTCCGCGCCCTTGCTCCGAATGGTGGCGATCATGGAATTCTGGAAATCCCGCAGCGCGTTCCAATGGGCGACGAAATCGGACTCGATCGGATTGCCGCCCCACCCTCCGTTCGCATACGACAACACCGGCTCGTTGACGAGCTCGAACATGACGTTATCCGCGCTCTTGATGGCAGGCTGCGAGGCGAGATAGCCCCAAATCTGATTGAATTTGTCCAAATTGGCTGGCGTGGTCGCCTGATTGTTCTGCAGGGTGAAATCAAGGCCAAGCGTCACGTACAGCCCTTTCGTCTTGGCATAGGCGATATACGGGATGATCACGTTCTGCGTCACGGCCTGCAAGCCCGCGAAATTATACGTTCCCGCCGCGACATCGCCCATGTCTTCCCGGTCGATGAACAGGCGAACCTGGTTCATATACCAGCCGTGGTTGTTGCCGTACTTCGCCGACGTGGTCGTGAACGTGTCCGTGATATCCTTCAAGTATGCCAAAATCGCGGCATGCCGATTTCCGCCGTGCTGGTTCAAATAATAACTGCTGTTCTGATACGTCCAATACGCCCCTGTCGGCTGGTGCCAACCGCTCAGCAGCACGGGCTGCCCGCTGCCGTTCACCAGCTGATTGCCGCTCACGTGCAGCTTGGACATCGGCATGCCCGTCCACGCTTCGGCCGGACCCGCGCCAAGCAGCGGCGATGCCACCATCACCATGAGCAGCAACAGCTTGATCGCCATGCCAAACCTCTTCATCAATCCACCATCTCCTTCGCGATTATCTAGAATAGCAAACGCAAACAACACTATGTTGAATGCGCTTACAGTTGAGATTTTATAGCAGGGGCGATGGGTCGACAACCTGTCGAACTATGCATCCATGACCGGTTTAAGTTTAGTCGTTCGATGAACTCGTTAAGCATGAACGATTTGTAAGTCAAGCAGCTCATCGAGCTAGCCGGCTTCGTGTCTCTTCCGCGTGGCAATGGTATACTAGCAAGTAGTGATTTGGCGCCCAAAAGTGCTCGAACGAGTTTACATAGAATGGTTGTGGTTCTCATGGCAGGTCTGAAGGAAATCGCGGAATTGGCCGGCGTGTCCGCCGGAACCGTATCGCTCGTGTTGAACGGAAGGGCCAAAGAGCTTCGCATCTCGCCCGCAACGGAAGAGAAAATTTTGCAAGCCGCGCGGGAGCTGGATTACCGCCCGAATGTTTCGGCCCGGCGCTTGCGTAAATCCGGCCAGGATCGGGTGCCGACGATAGCGGTTTTTTGGGCGTCCGATTTTCCGAGCGAATTATTGGGCCGATTCTTCGTCGGCATTCAGAACAGTCTGCTCGGCAAACATGAATTCGAGGTTATGGTGCAGCCCTACCGCCAATCCGAATTGCATGCTTCTAATTTGCTGACCGCCGGCGAGTTGTTTAACGGCGTCATTTTGACAGGGGTTTCCGATTCCGACATTCAGTTTCTGGAGGAGAACCGCATTCGATCGCCTATCGTCGTCTTTAATCGGCGGCTATCGAATTACAGCTCGGTCTACGTCGATGATGTTGAAGCAGGCCGTAAGACGGCGGCGTTGTTCGCCGCCAAAGGCCATAAGCGCGTCGGCATGATCGCCCCCGACGCTCAGACCGTCTCGATAACCAGCCGAAGAACGGGATTTATGGACCGTGCCCGGGAGCTAGGCCTGGAACTGCCGGAGGCGTTCAACTTCCAGGTGCCGATGTCCATGCTCGGCGGGCAAGAAGCTGCCTCCACGCTCATCGAATCAAGCGAGCTTCCGACCGCCTTGTTCTTCCCCAATGGAATTATGGCCGTTGGCGCGCTACCGGTCTTGCATCGGGCCGGCGTCCGCATTCCGGAGGAGATGGAGATCGTCACTTACGGAGACAGCGAGCATGAGCGTTTCACTCTTCCCGCGCTCTCCTCGCTGATCCTGCCGGTCGAAGCGATGGCGAGCGCTTGCGTCGACTTACTGATGGGGATACTGAAGGGCCAGCTTCATTCGCCGCATGCCGAGCGGTTTGAGACGCCTTTCGTATTCCGCGAGAGCTGTCCCCCCTTGCCGTAGGTTCCTATACGGTGAAAAGGCCATTACTCTCCTTTGCTTCGTCGGGCGTGCGCGTGTTTCTCCATAAGAGTTGCTGTACGCGACTTCGTACAGCAGCTTTTTCTATTGACAAATTCAGGAACCATTCGTTATCTTAATCTTGCTAAAACGTTTTAGTTAAAAGGAGGCGCGTTCATGTCCACGCTGGAGAGAAACGATTTGCGTCTGAACCAAGCCCTTCATGCCCATGCTTTATTTTTTGATCCCATCCTCCGCAAGGTGGATTGGTCGCAGGTGGATTCGGAGCTGAACAAGGTTCCGTATGTGGAGGAGAAGCCCGGGGTGTCGGTTACGGAGGACGGCGACGTCGTGTTCCATTATTTTGCGCCGGATGCGCAATCGGTTCAGGTCGCGCATCTCGGCGGTCCGCGGCACGATCTCGCGCCTTGCGGGGACGGTTATTGGACGGTTACGTTAACCGGTATCCCGGCCGGGTTCCATTACCATCACTATTTCGTCAACGGCGCGATGGCGACAAGTACCCTCGCCCCTTATGGCTATGGCTGTTTTCAACCGATCAACTTCTACGAAGTCCCTGATCATGAAAGCGATTTCTACTTGCTTCAGCCCGTGCCGCACGGTTCGATTCGAATGGAATTGTATGAATCGTCCGTCACGCGGCGGACGCGTAATTGCTGGGTATATACGCCGCCGGGCTATGACCGGCAGACCGACCGCGCGTATCCCGTCCTTTATTTGCAGCATGGCGGCGGCGAGAACGAGACCGGCTGGATTTGGCAGGGCAAAATCAATTACATCCTGGATAATCTGATCGCTTCCGGGCAATGCGAGGAGATGATCGTCGTCATGAACAGCGGCTATGCTTTCCAAGATGGCGAATTGAGCAACTTCCTCCCCGGCGATTTCGATGCCGTCCTGATGGAAGATTGCATCCCTTTTATCGAGAGCCATTTCCGCGTCAAGACCGATCGCGAACACCGGGCGATGGCGGGCTTATCGATGGGGGCTTTCCAGACCCTCCGGACGACCTTTCGTCATCTCGACGATTTCGCCTGGATCGGTTTATTCAGCGGCATGCTGGATTACAAAGCCGACAGCCTGTTCAATCATCGCGAGTTGTTCGAACACCCGGAAGCTTTCAACGACAAGGTGAAGCTGTTCTTCCTGGCCATGGGCGAGCAGGAAGACTGGTATGAGGCGATTGTCCGCGAACATCGGCGCCTGATTGAGATCGGTATCCGCAGCCATTTGTACACATGTCCGGGCGGTCACGACTGGCACGTCTGGCGTCGAAGCGCGCGCGCGTTCCTGCAGCTTGTCTTTCGGTCGTAGTACGGGGCTATCGGCATGAAAAAGCGAATCTATTATATTGCCGCGGCATTCATCTGCGTAGCTGCGGCTGGGGGGATCCTTGTGAATCAATTATGGCCTGAAGAACAACAACCGGCTGCCGCGCATTCGTCGGAAGCCGCGGTTGAAGCCGCAATCGCGGGGAGCATCGCGCCTCCGGCTACCGGGTTTGATCAAGAACAACCGGATACTGCACGGGGGAAGATCGACGCGATTACCTACGATTCCGGGACCGTCGGAACCAAGCGTCAGGCTCTCGTCTATACGCCGCCCGGCTTCTCGAGAGACAAAACGTACAATGTCCTGTACCTGCTTCACGGCATTGGCGGCGATGAGCGGGAGTGGTTTAATAACGGAAGTCCTCAGCACATTCTCGACAACCTCTACGCGCAGAAGAATCTCGCCGAAGTTATCGTCGTCTTCCCGAACGGGCGAGCCATGGCGAACGACCGTGCCGAAGGCGATCTCTTCGCCGAGGATAAGATTGCCGCATTCACGACATTCGAGGACGACTTGCTGAACGATCTTATTCCTTACATCGAAGCGAATTATCCCGTCCTGACGAAGCGCGACAACCGCGCGATTGCCGGACTATCCATGGGAGGCGGCCAATCGCTGAATATCGGTCTTCGCCATCTTGATCGGTTCGCCTGGATCGGCGCCTTCTCCCCTGCTCCCAACACGCTTGAGCCCGTCGAGCTGCTCCCTAACGCGGATGAAGCCTCGAAGACGCTCCACCTACTATGGATTTCATGCGGCGACGCGGACAATCTCCTCTTCGTGAGCGAGCGGACAACGGCTTTCCTGAAGGAGAAGCAGGTCCCTCATTTATGGCTGGAGGAAGCGGGCGGCCACGACTGGCCGGTTTGGAAGAACGGGCTGTATCAGTTTGCGCAGCGGATATTTAGGTAGTCGAGCTCGATTTAATTCAAAAATATTGGGACTCGCTCTCAAACACTCGAGCGGAGTCAAAACGCAATACGACGTTGTAAAACTCAAAGTCAATTGCATGGCAAAATCGAGTAGGCCTATGCGATTGGGCATTGGCCTACTCGATTCTTAAGGTTCGCTCGGCTTCAGTTCCTAGCAGAATGCCGAACAAGCCAAGAAGATTATATTTGTACTAGGTGCTCATTACGCTCAATCACTTCGATTCTGGACTTCATCCGTTCGTACGATTCCCTGCCGACCTTGCAATAGCACACGGCGCATGTGGCGCCATCGAACAGCTCTCCCCGCACATCCTCCCGTACGACACCGAAGCTGTACACTTCCTCGAGCGACGGGTCCAGCTTTTTGATAGCAACATCACATCCACAAAATCCCAACCTCATTCCATAACATAAAATGCGGCGATTTACGCGGCAATTAATGAAGAGCCTTTCCTACATCTTGTTTATTAGGTTCATCACTAATGCAAAGACCCCTCCACAATTAAACCAACTATCGGGACAATAAATGCTGCTAAGAAAAGTAAAATTGTAGAACATCCGTACTGCCGATCCGAGTCATTCACTGGATTAGCAGTTATTTCACTCAACTTGGTCAACCCGGGGAGCGCTCTACCCCATGCACAACCGGAAGGAGTCCAGCCTCAAGGCGTACGGGGCCACGGTGCCCAGCTCTATTTACTGGCCGGCTCGGCCTTGTCAACCGCCCCGCCGCCGAACACCTCTTCGACAAGCCTCTGCGTCGCCTTCTGGAACGCCACTGCCAGGGACATTGCGACGTCGTCCACATAGTTCAAGGAGGCGGTCAGGGTCTTGCTGCCGTCGGGCGTGCTGTACATCAGTGCCGCGTAGCCCGAAATGCCGCCGTTGTGAGTGATGATGGTACCGTCGCCGTTCGGGCCGGCGTCCTGCACGAACACCCCCAAGCCATAGGGGATTTTGGGATGCGGCTTGCACATCTCGGCCAGCAGCGGGGCCGGGAGGAGCTTGCCGCCCAATAGCGCGGAGATGAACGTGTGGAGATCCTGGGTGGTCGAGATCATGTCACCGCCGGTGGAGATCCAGGAGGGGTTCTGGCGGGTGACGTCGATCGTCTTCTGCTCGCCGGCGTCCTCGTACCGATAGTAGGCGTGAGCGTGCGGTCCGGGGATCTCCGGCTGGGTGTCTGGTACCACGGTACCCGACAGCCCAAGCGGTCCCAGAATCAGCCGCGCATCTCCTCGGCGAGCGCGCTGCCGGTGACCTTCTCGATCAGCAGCCTGGCCAGCACGTAGTTGGTGTTGGAATAGCTCCAGTCCGTTCCCGGCTCGAATCGCACCGGCTTGGACAAGGCCAGCCGTACCAGCTCCTCCGGCCGGTAGGTCTTGAACCGGTTGTCTACCTACTCCTGGCCCTGCCAGGGGATCCCCGGCACGACCGTCCCGTCTTCGTAGTACTCGCCGGTGTAGTTGAACACCCCGCTGGTGTGTTGCAGCAGCATCCGCACCGTGATCCGCCGGTCCAGCCCGAACGCGGGCAGGTAGTCAACAACCGGGTCGTCCACCCCGATCCTGCCCTCGGCAACCAACTGCAGCACCACGGTCGCGGTGAAGGTCTTGGTGTTGCTGCCTATCCGGAAGTGCCCGTTTGTAGGCGGCTTCGCCGCCTCGCCCAGCCTGCTCACCCCGGCGCTGCCGACCCACTCGCCCTGCTCATCGTGCACGCGCAGCTGCACCCCGAGGAAACCGGAATCGACGATCTCCTGGACGGCCTTCTGCAGCTCCGGGCGATCCTGCCCGGCAGCGGATCTTTTTTCTTTCCTATTTTCTGACAAACTAATATCTTCTGTTGTTTTCTTTTCCATTTCGTTTCCCTCACTTTACTTTTTTATTAGTCCTATTGTTTTAAATAGACTCTCTCCCCGCTTGGCGTTTTCCTTTATCAAAGAATCCGCTTGTGTTCTTTCACTATAGACGACTCCGAAATGTCACCTTTCAGCACTTGGAGCTGCTTGTTGGATTTTTGACTGTGACTTTTGACAAATTGGCATCCATGCCTTTGAGAGCAGCAAATGTCAGTTTATCCATCGTCGCGCCGTCAAAGCAGATCGTTTTGATCATGCGATAGTGCTTCTTAGTAAAGGTAAACCCCGGGTGGAAAGAAACATTATTTAATGTAGCGCCCTTGAACGAAGCGTTGCTTAATCCCGCTCTGTCAAACTTCACGCCGATAAACGTCTGTCCGTCGAAACGCTGCCCGCTCAGATCGGAGTACTTGAAGTCAACCATGTCAAACAAACAGCCTTCAAATATCGTTTTTTTAAGATCCGTCGTCGTTAACGTGACGTCGGTCAGCCTTACGCCCGTGAATTTGGCTCCGTTAAGATTCGCGCTGCTGAAGTTCGTTCGTACAAGAATCGTCTTATTGAAGCTTGCATTTGTCAGGTCAAGCGCAGACAGATTGCAGTCCGTCAGATTCGTGCCGTCAAAGTTGGCTTCGCGTACGTCGCTTCTCTTAAACGTGCTGCCGGTCAAATCCGCACCCGAAAAGTCGGAACCGTAGAGCGCGCTGCCCTTAAACTGTCCTTTATGGGCCGTAACGCCCGCTAAGTCACTCTTCGCCAGGCTGCTTCCGCTAAAGTTGGTCACGACTTGCGGTTCCAACGAGCGGGTGGTCATTGTCAATTTCTGATTCATTGCATTCCCATCTCCTTATAATAGGTTTTCTAACACACGTTTGAACCTTGATCACCCATTCATACCAACCGGCGGTATGGATAGACTTAAAATTAAGCTGCCTTTTCGGCAGTTTAGGTTTCTTTGCTGACTTCTCTAGCTGACAAACGAAACAATTCCTCGAGTCGTAGAAGCATTTGTTCATCGAACAGATCAAGCCCCAGGCCTTTCAATATTTCATCGAAAAACCTTAACTTGCGCAACATCATCTCGGGCGAAGCTTGGATGACCGTCGGGTTTAGCCATATGTTGGCGAGAATCATCAGCACCTCGCTAAGCTCCCTAGGGTATTCGGTTCGGATCGATCCGTCTATCATACCCTGTTCGATAATGGGCTGGATGTAGATGGGTACGGCTTTATGGATGATGTTCTCGATCCGTGCCGCCAGCATCTTCGGATTGCGCAAGAGGTTCGGTGCCACCGATGCCAATTCGTCTTGGGCGGGATTGTCGAGAGAGACGCGGGAAATTTTGCGAAGCTTTTCCAGTCCGCTCAGCTCCTTGTCGTCCCGGACACCCGACAGCATCTCGTCAACACCTTTGAACAAATGGTTGGTGACGGCCTCCAAGATCTCCTCTTTCGACTTGAAGTGATAGTAAATCGCACCTTTTGTCAGCCCGCCCAGCTCGTTGATGATATCCTGAATGGATGTCTGCTCGTATCCTTTTTGAATG
This sequence comes from Paenibacillus methanolicus, assembly GCF_008124765.1. GTDB lineage: Bacteria > Bacillota > Bacilli > Paenibacillales > Paenibacillaceae > Paenibacillus_Z > Paenibacillus_Z methanolicus. The sequence continues at coordinate 722,601 of NZ_VNHS01000003.1, forward strand.
AACAGGTTAAGAGCTACGGTTAGGATTTGGTTGATTGTCTCTTCAGGATATTTATAACTTGCCATTCGTCTCTCCCCTTGCATACGTTCGGTTGGTATGTATTAAATAATTGATTTGGGTGTTCGGGCGTAAGCAGATAGCCGTTCAGGGCAGATCGCACCTAAGACGCCTCACGAATAACCATATTATTGAGAATCAACCTTGTTGGGGTAAAAAAAGTCGCATTTCCGCGACTTTTAAACATATATGCTCTTGTCACCCGACAACAAACAAGCGACGACGGCGAGCGCTCACACGCGAAACGAACATAACAGATGAAGCTGACGTTCAGCATATCGACATTCAGTAATCGCCTTGCCTGCCTTATGCCCGGTTAACCGGCCGCATGCTCCGAATATGCCTGACGGCACTCGATTTCAGCCAAGCTGCTTCTCCAGAACAATGCTGCCAATCGAACGCTCTCCTTCTAGCAAGAAGGGAGATTTCATGCCGAAATCTCCCCTATGCTTCTCCAGCCTTAAGCTGACTCGTTAAACAAATCGACCATTCATTTTTGCCAATATACTCACTGCTGGAACAAAACCGCCGGACTTGCAGCGATATTCTGCTCGATCTGCTTGACCGCGCCCTCATACGTCATCGCGAACGTATAGGAGCCGGGCAACAACTCCTTGCTTGCCTCTCCGCCGCTTGTCATGCCAATCGGCTGCCAGCCGCTCGCATAATAGGAAGCCTCGCCTCCGTCCAGCGGGTGGCCTTGACTGTCCTTCAGCTGAACCTTCACCTTCACCGTCTGGAAGCTGACGATGGCGCTCGCGTTAGCTGATATATCCTGCGCCTTCTGCATGACCGCGCCTCCGTACGTCATCGCGAACGTATAAGAACCGGGCAGCAGCTCTTTGACCGCCTCTCCCCCGCCCGTCGTTCCGAACGTTCGCCAGCCGCCGGCGTAATAAGCGATCTCGCCTTGATCCAGCGGATTGCCTTGACTGTCTTTCAGCTGAACCTTCACCTTCACCGTCTGGAAGCTGACAATGGCGTTGTCGGTGATATCCTGCACGATCTGCTTGACCGCGCCCCCATAGGTCATCGCGAACGTATAGGAGCCGGGCAGCAGCTCCTTGCTTGCCTCTCCGCCGCTCGTCGTTCCGAACGTTCGCCAGCCGCCCGCATAATAAGAGATCTCGCCTTGATCCATCGGATGGCCTTGACTGTCCTTCAACTGCACGTTGACGTTCGTCGTCTGGAAGCTGACGACGGCGCTGTCCGATGTATCCTGCACGATCTGCTTTGCTGCGCCTTCATAGGTCATCGCGAACGTATACGACTTGTGAGGCAGCGACTTGCTTACCGAACCGGAAGCGTCAGTGATGCCGAAGTCCTTCCAGCCTCCGTCATAATAGGAGACTTGGCCGCCGCTTAGCGGATGGCCTTGACTGTCCTTGAGCTGTACCTTGACGACATTCGTATTCAGCGTAAAAGCAAACTGCCGCGGAGCCTCGACGTTGCCAGCCAGGTCGGTCGACTTATAGAGCAGCGTATAGGTGCCGCTCTGTCCGAACGTAACTGGCGCCGTATAGCTCTGCCAAGTAACCCCATTATCTTGGCTGATCTCCGTCTTCGCTACACCGGATAAGCTGTCGCTCGCCGTCAAAGTGATCGTGACCGGACTTGCGTAAGTTCCGCTTGGGCCATCCGGCTGCGCAGGTGATCCGCTAAGGGTTGTAACTGGAGCAGTACGGTCAATGTTGCCCACCGTGTAACTCGTCGTATTGGACACCGCGCCTGCGGAAGACGTTCCTCTCGCATAGACGGTCGTGTTGTCCGTCAAGACGATAGGCGCCGTATACGCCGTCCAAGAGCCGTTCGCGCCGAGCTTATACTCCTTGATCGCCGCGTCCGATGGATATTGAATCGCCACCGTGACATCCGTATTGGTCGGCGCCGTCTGGTTCGCCGTAAGGACGGCGTCTGCCGGAGCCGCGGCAGGCGTCTGCGTATTCTTGTAAATCGCGATATAATCGAACAATATCTTGCTCGTAAACCGGTACGATCCGAAGCGGAAGGTATCGATAGCACTCGCCGTGTTCGTATAGAACGGAATTCCACTGACGCGATATGTGCCGCTTGCCTTATCCAACATACCTGGCGCATCTACCGCGCCCGTGTAGCTCTTGAAGGCATCCGCCTGCATGATCAGATCATACGTCTTCGCGGCTGTATCCAGCTCGATGCGAAGGTTGATCCACTGGTCGCGCGGCAGCGCCATGCCGGCGGCTTTCGGGATTTTGACTGCTGTTGACGTCGTTCCATTCATCTTCGAATAACCGAATGTACCGTCTGAGAAGGCGATGAAACGTACAAGATCAGATCCGCCGCCGCGCAGTTTGATCTCGAAATTAGGGATGTCGCTGGATACCTTATTGAACATGAATCTCGTCTCGAACGAAACCTTGCCGCTTAGCGCCGCATTCGTCCTAGCCGCAACAGGGCTTTCCGTCGAATCGGTATCCGATAACGCATAATTATCGTTCAGCTGCAGGACGTTGCCGGTTCCTTCCGGCGACGGTACGACCGACACGGATGACCCGCTGTTCGTGCTCACCGCCCAGCCGTTGCCATTCGTCACATTCCCGGCGGCCCAATTATCGAACGATTCATAGTATTCGCCGCTTCTGCCAGCGGCAGGCAGCGTCACTGTCGTGCTCGGACCATCAAGCGTTTCCGTGCCCTGTGCATCCTTCGCCTGAACCCGGAACGTATACGTTCCTCCGGGCGCAAGGCCGGTTGCGTCATAGGTATGCGTAATGCCGTCTACTTCCGCCGCCTTCGCGAAGGACGATTGCGCGCTGTCCTGCCGATAGATCGTATACGAGGCTACGGAGCCAGTGGCAGCCGTCGCCGGATCCCATGCCAGCCTTGCCGCGCTTGGGAAGAGATGAACGGGCTGAAGCGCAGCCGCATCTCCCCAGACCGGTCCTGTCGGCGCAACCGGAGCAGCATTGTGCAACGTGACGTAATCGAATAAGAATTTGCTCGTATAGTTGAACGTGCTGAACCGGAACGCACTGATCTCCGAGACGGAGGTATTATTGTTGTAGAACGGGATTCCGGTTACCGTGTACGTGCCTGTTGCCCGATCAAGCACGGCAGGGGCGTCAACTTCGCCGGTCACGGTTTTGAAGGCGTCCATCTGCATGGTGAGATCGTAGGACTTCGCCTCCATATCCAGATCGATCCGGAGTTTGATCCACTGATCGCGCGGAAGCCGGAAGCTGGCATTCGGGATCTTGACTGACGTATTCGTCCCCGAGACTGGTTTCGAGAATCCGATCGTACCATCCGAGAAGCCGTTCAACCGCACGACATCCTTGCCGGAGCCGCGCAGCCACATCTCGAAGTTCCCGATGTCACTGTTCACTTTGTTAAACATGAATTTCGTTTCGAACGTTACCTTGCCGCTAAGCGCGGCATTCGTTCGAAGAACGATCGGACTTTCGGTGTAATCTGTCGTGTCGTGGTTGTCTGTCAGCTGCAGCGCCTTCCCGATGGAATCCGGGGTTGGCACGACCGACACCGAAGTTTGGGCATTCGTGCTCACCGTCCAACCGCTGCCGCTGGTTACGATCCCCTCCGCCTTGTCGTCGAAGGACTCATAGTACTCGCCGCTTGCGCCAGCTGCGGGCAGCGTGATCGTTCTGCTCGGGCCATCCGCCGATTCATTGCCTTTCGCATCTGTTGCCTGCACTTGGAATGTATAGGTTCCGCCAGGCTGCAGAACAGTCGCATCATACTCCTGCGCAGTACCGCTTACCGTTGCCACCTTCACGAAGGAGGCTTGCGCTCCGTCCTTGCGATAAACCGAATACGAGGCCACGGATCCCGAATTATCCGTCGCGGGACTCCAGGTCAGTCTAGCCGTATCCGAGAATAGATGCTGAGGCAGTAGCGCCGATGACGCCTCCCACACAGGCGCATTCTCATCCTCCGTCGTCACTTGGAGAACCGCGCTTGCCAAGGAACGATTGTCGCTCGTATCGACCGCTTCGACCGTGATGGCATAGCTCTTGCCGGCCTCTAGACCGCTTATGGTTGCCGTCTGCACCTCGCTCGGAACGGTCTTGTTCTTCACGCCGTCGACATACACGATGTATTCCTTCACCGCTGCTTGATCTGTCGAAGCGCTCCAGCCGATGGTTGCCGATGTGTCCGTCAGCGAAACGATATGGACATCCTCTGGTGTGGTCGGACGCACCTCATCGGCTTTCCGCTCGATCAGGCCGATCCAGTCTAGATTTATGCCTCCCTTGTCGTTCCACATCGTAATATCGACAGGTCCTGCCCCCAATTGCTGGCCGATCTTGACGCGAAGTCCTTGCCAATATTGCGGCTGCGTCCCGTAGTCGAAGGTCGGAGGAGCTTCGAAGGCCGTTGCTTGGCTCCCGACCATGAGACTCCTGCCCGAAGCCTCCCCCGGACTCAATCCGAAGGCGACATACTTCATCACCAGATCGTAGGTACCTGCTTTGGGCACGTTAAAGGTCCATCGGACCTTCTGTCCCGTTTGCGTCCAGTTGCCCAGACCTTGCCCGCCGGACAGGAACGGTCTTGTTGAATAGACGCTGACCCCGGGGTCCATTTCGACCGCAGTCTCGGCCTCGATCCAATTGAAGGCTAATGTATTCCTCATCGTTTCCGGGTCCGTCCACACCTCGGCCTGCGTAGAATTGCTTCCGCCAACTTTGCTCAGCTTAACAGGGCCGACAGGCCCGCGAATGATAATGCTGGCATTCGCCTCCAGATAGACGTCCTTCGGGCTGCCATGCTTCTCGAAAATAAAGCCTTCCGGCGCTTCCGTTACACGATATAAGCCTGCTGTGTTGTTAAGCTTACCCCAAGCGACAGCAACCCCCTGCTTATCGCTGTGCGCTTGCAGCGTCACCTGTTTCTGGATACCATCAATCTCGGTTGTAATCGACACAGGATCCAGCGGCTGCGGCAATGTCACCTCATTCAGCTTGAACGCATGCTGGCCTTTCTCCACGTGGAGTTCGAGCTTACTGCCTGCTGTGTCCCAATGCACGCCGCGCATGCCGACTGCCTCTGACACCGATCCCCCCTGCGGGATATCCGATCCATCCGTATGGCGTACATGAGATGTTCCAGGCGCGTACAGTTCAACCTGCGTATCCGATGAACTTGACACGGAGAGATCTCCGCCGCCATACGCCACCGTTGCCGGGCTGGAACTCTGAATGAGCACATTGCCATCCCTCGTCAGTTTGGTTCCTTCGAGCAGCACCGCGGAATTGCCTTTAATCGCCACCGCTGTCCCGTCAAATTGCAGGCTGCCCGTGTCCACTTCACCCGCTGCAGTCAAACGAACGTATACAACGGTTCCATCGCTAAACGTCAGCTTCGTGTAGTCATCATGATTCTCCGTCAACACGTCCTGAGGATCCGTCCCCCGCTTGAAGGCTTCCATGGTGGAGACGAAGGTCGTCGCTTGCGTCTTCGGCGTAATGAAAGCCGCGTGCAGCTGGCTTCGATTCGCAAAAGCCGACTTTTCATACGGCTTCCTTTCAATGCCGTTTGCGTCCAAGTATTTGTCCTCAAGCGTCGACCGCAATCCAGCTGGCGCCTGGAAACGAACCTTCAGCCCCGCGTCTCTCTTCCAGATCGTCGCGCCGGCCTGATCGGCATCCATGTCGAGCACATCGTCGGCATGCAGACGCCATTCGAATTCCGACCCTTCCGGGTTCGCCGATTCCAGCTGATCGATCACGACAAACATATCGGGTCTGACATACAGAATGCTGCGGTTCGCCTTGTTCAGCTTACCCCCGTAGGCAGAGACCGCATCGCCGCTTGCTGCGTCAAAGTCCGGGTGCGTGACGAAGCTCATGATCTTGCCGTCCGCATTGATATTGTCGTACAGCTGGCCTTTCTTGCCATCGATCGTAATCGCGTTCGCCGCTAACGTCTGCTTCGCAAAATTCTTATCGTGTGGGCTATCGTAGTAGTCATAGAAACCGCTCTCGACAGCAAGCGATTCACCGAAGGCGTTCACGATGATGCCATTCTGATCCGCTAAGCTATGGTTATAGGTGCCGAATGGGCTCGACTTGAAATAGAGCGACACCCGGTCCGGATCGTATAAATTGGAATGCATCGTGACGAGGCCGATATCCTGGAACCATCTGGAGTCCGGCAGGTCCACTGGCGGTCTTGAAGCTAGGCTCTGATCCCCGTAGAAATACGTGTAGAGATCCGAATTCATGCCGGACCCGATCGCTTCAGCCCCCCATTTCAGCCGGGGATCGCCGTACATTTGCGCAAGCCGGTTAAGAAGCGTCACGCTTGGCGCGCCGGGGATATATTCGCTGTCGTGGCCGAATATCCCTTTCGTACTGCCTTTCGGGAACGCGTACAGCGGATAAAGGCCTTCATTGCGGGAAAAAGCTTTATCGTACAAATTGAATCCGCTTGCAATCAGGAGGACATCTGTAAACTGCTTGCTTAGCGTTGACGACCACTGCCAATAACCAGTGCCTTGCGACCATCCTCCGTTCTCGCCGCCCCAAGGAGGCAGGATATTGATATACGCAGGAACGACTTGCTTAAACCACGTCTCCGCTTCATCCAAGTCCGTGATCAATGCCGTCGCGATGATCCCGATGAAGCCGAACGCCGTCCAGCCGTGCGAGTTATACGGGTTCTTCTGAATCGGGTGTTGCACGACGAGCTTATCCACCATCGTCTGCGTACGCTCCTTCACCATGCCCAGGACCGTCTGTTTCTCCTGTTCGGTGAGAATATCGTACAGCCAGTCGTAAGCGATCGCGGAATTGAGCGCGATGAGCCGGTAAATCTGGTCCTGGTTCGCGTAGCTCGTCGCTCCTTCATGATCCCAGCTGGCGATATCGAGCAGCCGGTCCTTCGCATATTGGCCGACCTGCGGCGAGCCTGTCAGCAAATAGATGAACGACGCATTCAGCATCTTGCTGGCCAGCGGCTCCGTGTAATTGCGCAGCGCCGATGCGGCGGCGACGAATTCCTCTTGGGTGTGCGTTACCGGGAATGTAGGTTCGACAAACTCACACTTCGTCGGATCCTGTGTGCAAAGGTTCACATCCGTATTGACCAAGTGGTTAATCCGCTGAAACACCGCTTGACCGGTCGTGTTGCGAAGGTTCCGAAATTCAGCAAGCGTCGTTGAATTCGTCCATATGCGGGGGTGTGTCTGGCTGATGTTGCCGACCAACTCTTCGACAGGAGGAACCAGGAACGGGACATTCTGCTCGTCGATCCTGAATTTACGAATATCGCTCCATGCCGACCAGCCGCCATCCGGCTGGTGATAACGGACACGCCAAAACCAGGTGCCCGCCTCGAACGTTTCATTAAAATTGTAGAAGTTCACGGCTTGCGTCTGTTGATCATACGCGACGCTCGCCATCGTGGAGCTTCGGCTAACCTGCAGCTGATAGTTGTCCGCCCCGTTGATGTAGGGCCATCTGAAGTCAGGCGGGTTCTGCGTCGTGGTGAGGGAGTCCGTCGGCCCGAACGGCATATTGAGCCCTGACAAGACCGAAGCAGGCCAATCTGCATCTGCTGCAGATGCACGTTGTAATGGCAGCACGCTAAACCAGCTGAATACCAACATGAACGCCATCACCATCGCCAACCGGCGATTTGAATACAAGGCAGTCATCTTCCCTGATCAACTCCTATTCAAATAATGGTCATCCCCCAAATCCGGTTCTTCTTCCATGCCGCTAGGTAACAATTCCAGCGCATCCCCCCTCTCATCGCCTTCCTCGATTAGAACAATGAGCTCTCCTTATTCACCCGCTTCACAGCTTCATTCGTCATCAGAATGATCAGGAAGCAGAGCACGGACTGGTACAGGCCAACCGCAGCAGCCATCCCGAATTCCTGCATATCCAGCAGCGAGCGGAAGGAGAAGGTGTCGATAATGTCCGTCTTGTCGTATAGCAGCCCGTTATTCCCGATGAGCTGGTAGAACAGGCCGAAGTCGCCTCTGGCAATTTGGCTGACCTTGAGCAGCAGGAGGACGATCATCGTCGGGACGATCGACGGGAGGGTAATATAGAAGATTCGCTGCAGCACGTTCGCACCGTCGATTTTGGCGGCCTCGTACATTTCCGTATCAATGCCGGCGATGCTCGCCAGATAGATGACGGTGCCATACCCAACTGCCTTCCAAGCGCTGAAGAAGACCAAGATATACGGCCATAAGCCTGGCGTATTATAAAAGTTGACCGGCGGGAAGCCGAGCGACTTCAACAGCGTATTAATCGAGCCGAACTCATAATTGAGGAAGTTATAGACGATGGCTCCGGCGACCACCCATGAAATGAAATAAGGGAGGAAGATCACCGACTGCAATATTTTTTTGAACACCTTGCCTGCCAGCTCGAACAGAATCACCGCAATCGTAATTTCCAGCACGTTGTTCACAATCATGAAGACCACGTTATACACGATCGTATTCTTCGTCACCAGCCATGCTTTGCCGGATTGAAAGAAGAATTCGAAATTTTCGAAGCCTGCCCATGGACTGCCGAAGATGCCATCCGTATATGTGTAGGATTTGAAGGCCACGATCATGCCCGCCATCGGGAAATAACTAAAGACGAGAAAGAATACGAAAGCGGGCAGCATCATCACGTACATCGTGCGATTTTTCCGCAAATCGTGCGCTATGCGCTTCATCCGCATACGGACGCCTCCTAAGTAACGAAAGAACGAGAGCGACTGTTGGTTGATCTTGCAGCCTCTCTCGTCCTTGTTCCCTCTATTTCTTCACATTCTTCAGATACTCATCGATCTGCCTCTGCGCTTCAACCTTCAGCTTATCGAGGCCTGCTTCCTTAAACTTGGCGTTAAGCGTGTTCACGGCCTCCACCGGGTCGTTCACGATGCCAAGCGTAATGGGCAGCATGTATTGGTCCTTCACATTCTTGATCGCGGCCAATTCATTCTTGATGTTCGACGTATCGAGCACGAAATTAAGCAGCGGATTCGTAATCGCGCTTTTCGTCCATGCTTCTTTAATCGCCGCAACCTCATCGGGTTCATCGGCAAGCGGCTTGATCAGTCCTTGCGTTCTCCAACCCCACGGCGAACCAGCATCGACTCTGTAGCCGGAATCGGTGCCGCCCAGCGCCTTCACTTTGTTATCGGATGTCAATTCGTAATGCTTGCCTTTGATGCCATAGGTCGTCAGATTGAAGTACGCCTCGTTATTCCGCAGCAAATCGAGCAGCATCAAAGCTCGTTCCGGATGCTTGGAATTCGCGTTGATGGACATGCCGTTGCCGATGTACGGATTCACGTAAGTCGCTTTACCGTTATACAGATCAAACAGCTCGACCTTCCATTCCGGATGCTGCTGATTGGCAGCCGTTACATTCAGACTCATACTTTGAATATTGCCGGCCATCGAGGCGCTCTTCCCGGCCAGGAAAGATTCCGGGATCGGCGTCTTGTTAAGCATCGCATTCTGCGACCAGTAGCCCTTCTTGCTCCAATCGGCCATTTTCTTCGCGAATTCCAAATATTGCGGCGTCTGCGCAATGTCGACCAGCTTGCCAGAGGCGTCCTTCAAGTCCACCGTCACATGCGAATTACCGATCACGTACTTGGGCGTAAATTCGGTTCCGACAATGAAATCGTATAGGGTATAGGCGCCGATTCCTTCATCAAAAGGAACCAGATTCGGCTCATTCTTGGCTATGGCGTCCAGATATTTCTCGAAATCGTCGATCGTTTTGAGCGGCGGGATGTTGTGCTTCTCCCGTAAATCCCCTCTGACGCCAACGACAGCCATCGAGAAGTCCTTCGTCGAGGCAGGAGCCATATAGATTTTGCCTTTCACCTTTGCTTGTTCCCAGGCCTCCGGTGGCATTTCCTTCATCGTCAGCGGAGCATACGTGTTCAGCAGCTCCGGCGTGAGCTCAAGGTATGCGCCTTTCAACGCCTGCTCGCCATATTTAACCCAGTTCGCGGAGAACACCAAGTCAAATTCCTCGCCTGTTGCGAACAGCAGCGGGTACTTCTGCAGGTAATCTCCCCAGGAGAGGAAAATAGGCTCGACCGTTGCATTGATATCGCGTTTGAGCATCTTATTGATTTCATCGTAGATAAGCCCTATATCTTTGGGCTGTTCGCCAACCAGGTACATCTTCAGCTTCACTTCTTCGCTAATATCCGGCTTGCCCGCTTCAGACGATGTGTTCGTGCTTTTGCCGGTGTCGGCGCTCGATGCCGGCGGTGCATTTTCCTTCTCCGCGTTGTTCGAACAGCCTGCCGCAAACATGACCAGAGCTAAGCTAAGCACCATCAGCAGCTTTACAGGTTTCATCGATCCATTCCGCCCCCTTTTTACTTGGATCTCGCATGTATGATGAGCGGCCGAAGCCGGGGTCATCCTTTTACCGAACCGATCGTAATGCCTTGAATAAAGTACTTCTGCACAAACGGATACAGCAGCACGATTGGCCCGGTGGCAATAACCGTCATCGCCAGCTTGAACGACTCCTTCGGCGTCTCCATGACGACCGCCCCTTGCGATGCAACCGAGGCATTCGCGAACGACATGCTGTTCAACACTTGGTAAAGAAAATATTGCAGCGGATACAGATGCTCTTTGTTGATGAATAACGTGGCGTGATACCAATCATTCCAATAATTCAAGGCAATGAACAGGCCGATTGTAGCCAGCGCCGGCTTGGACAGAGGCAAGATGACGGAGACGAAGATGCGGAAGTCTCCCGCGCCATCCATCTTGGCCGACTCGCTGATTGCATCAGGGATGGTCGAGCTGATGAAGCTTCTCATAATAATGATGTAGAACACATTCAACAGAGAAGGCACGATCAAGGCAAGCAGCGAATCCTTCCACCCTAGGTACTTCACGATCAGGATATACCAAGGCACAAGTCCGCCCGAGAATAGCGTGGTGAAAAAGAAATAGAAGGCAAACATATTCCGGTACGTGAAGTCTTTCCGTCCCAGCACATAAGCGGTCATCGCCGTTATGAACAGCCCTGCTAACGTGCCTATGACCGTGACGAGCAGCGTGATCTGATAGGCGGATGCGATCTGCCGCGGATTATCGAAGATGAACTGATAAGCATCCAAAGAAAAGCGTTGCGGGAATAAGCTGTAACCGTTCTTAATAATGTGCGACTCCTCGGTTATGGAACCGACCGCAATCATAAGGAAGGGGATTAAACACATCGCCGCGAACAACATGATCAACAGATAGCCGACCAGATTGAACCCCATTTTCTCTAACGTCAACTTGCTCTTCATGGATCCCTCCGTCGATATGGCGTTGTACAGGTCAACCGGTTTCCTAATCCCATAGTAGACGACGGCCCCGCGCCCCGTATACTTCAAAAACCGTTGAAACTGCTGTGCTTTTTTGTGGAATCCCGCTATACGAATCTGCTCCGCTTTACATTTTTTGTACATGGGCTTACCCGTTCTTCTAAATTTCTTTATAATAATGACAACATCGATTCTCCATAACGAAGGAGCATGGATAACGGATGAAATTGATTGCAGCCCGCGCACCGAACAGGCTCTACGCCAGCATCTTTCTGTCCCTCATCGTTTGCATCCTCCTTACCGTCGTCACCTTGTCCTTCACGCTCTATTCCAGCTTCGAGAAGATCGCCTTATCGAACCTATATGCTTCGGAGAAGAACAGCTTGTCCCAGACGAGCTACGGCGCCAAGTCAATGATTGAGAACTCCACCAATTATGCGCTTCAGCTTTATGAGGACCCTCGCTTCGACCGGCTGCTGCATTATCCTTCGCCGGGGAGCGCGGAGATTACCGCCGCTCTGAATCATCTCAATACTTACTTGAATGTGAACTATTTCTTCCATTCCATTTACCTTTACAGCAAGAGCTCGAAGACGTTCTACGCCTCCACCCCTTCCTATGTCAATGCCGTTCAAAGCTTCGAGGATTTCTATGATGGGGACGCCCGCAAACTGATCGAGAACTTCAGCAGCTATAAACGCCTTGCGCCTATTCCCCGGGCAATACCTGTTCAGACTCCCTTCCAAGACACCAAAACCGCCAACGTGTATACATTCGTATTTTACGATCTGCTGGGACAATCCAAGGAGCTCGACAATGTCATCATCCTGAACGTCCCTGAGCGATGGATGAAGGAAGCGATCCTAAGCCTGGATAAAGATCAGACTGGATCCACGTTTATCATTGACAGTGCGGGTACGCTGGTCACCAGCACCGATACGATGCCTTTCTTGGCTAATTTGCAGAATAAGCCCTATGTGAACAAGGTGTTGGCTGCCTCTGACAGTCAAGCCTCCGATTATTTTGTCGATGAAGTGGAAGGGGTCAAATCGCTCGTCGTCTATTCGAAGCATGAGGTCACGAATTGGATCTTCATACGGGTGCTGCCTTACGAGACGATATTGGGAAAGATCGAGACGATGAAGAATACAGTGCTTCTGATCTGCTTCGTCATTCTGCTGATCGGGCTTGGCATTTCCTTCTTCCTGTCGAAATCGCTGTATAAGCCTATCGATAAGGTCATCGTCAGATTGAACGTGCTGATGAAAGAAAAGCACACTCATCTTGATAAATGGAAGCAGAATTTTCTGCGCCAGCTGCTGCATCATAGCGCGAATATGAAGCCTCATGATCTGGAGAAGGAGCTCCAGGAATTGGATCTCGCCCTGGATCCTGCCAGAGATTATGCGGTTATCCTTTTCGTTATCGACCGTTTCGACTCGATTTCACGTCAGTATCCCTATAAAGACCGGCTGCTGCTCAAGTATGGCGTGATGAATATCGCATCCGAATGGTTCACCAGACTGGGGCGCTGCGAATGTATCGATGACGATGAGAAGAGCATTGCTATACTTCTGAACGGGCGTCTTCAGGACGAACATGCATTGATCGATGCCGTACATAACGTGCAGAATTCCGTCGAGCACTATCTCAATCTGTCCATTTCTGCTTCCATTAGCCAAATTGGTGACCGTCTGACCGAAGTATCCGACTTGTATAAAGAAGCCCACCAGCAGTTAGGATGGAAATTCATGGTTGGCTATCGTTGTATCCTGCATAATCGTCTGCATGGTTCGGACGCGCCGGCTCCCTTCATCTATCCCGCCCAGCTGGAGAGCAACATGCTGGAGACGCTTAAGCTGGGTAAAGCAGCAGAGTCGAAGCGATGGTTCGGCGAAATCGTGGATTCCGTCACCTCCTCCCCCTACGTCGCGTACAACATGCTGTTTAACCAATTGGCCTTCTCGATCAGTACGATATCGGCCCACATGGACAAGAGCGCAGGCCGAAGAGCAGATTATGATTTTGGCGCGTTCATCAATCAGATGCATAAGCTGGAGACGCTGCAGGAGGTTCGGATGCATTTCTGCGAGTTGATCGATCAGTTATGCTTCGGCTTCAAAGACAAAAAAAGCGCCAAGCATGACAGCTTGATCGCTTCCATTGACCGAATCATTCAGCAGAATTATGCCGACCGGGAATTATCCTTAAACAAAATCGCAGAGCTCCTGGATCTGTCCCCTGCCTATCTGGGGCGTATCTTCAAGCAGATTACCAATAAGTCACTCCCCGATTATGTCAATGAATTCCGGATCGTCCGGGCGAAGGAACTGCTCGCCTCCACGCCTCATTCGATTGAGGAGATCTCGCAGAGGACCGGCTATAATCAAAGCACCTACTTCTATAAGGTGTTCAAAAAATATGCCGGGATTACGCCAGCCGAATATCGCCAGAATGCGAGTGAATAGATGATTTCGTTAATTGTCGTATCTTATTTCACCCCACCCGCTGCGGCCGGAGCTTAGGCGGTTGCTCTCCTTCGGAATCGGGCAACCATATGCTGCGCCGGCAAGCCGCTCCTGCAGCTAGGCCTTCGCCGTCTCGATCATGCCGCATCGGTCAATGCGGCAATCGCGGTGCAGGCCAACGCCTTTATTCCCGAATTCATTAGAAAAAAACGTAAGTGCTCGTTAATTCAGTATACATCCGATGAATATTTATGCACATGCAGTATTCCTTTAATCCAAGTCAATCGTGCAACAAAAAAAGGGGGTGTCCCAAAAGTCATCAAATGATGACGATGAGACACCCCCGTTTTCTTACAACATCTTTGGTTACCGTATCCACTGCGCGGTCGCATGTTCTTCCGATCGCTGTTGTTCCCGGATTCCTTGAATGTATTTGGCTAAGGTAGGAATCCGCTCACAAAGGCGAACGCTGACGCTTCTCCAGAATCATGCGACCAAAGGTGATTGGCTTGCGTTCCCTGGAAGGGAAAGCAGCATTCACCTCTCCGTTTGAGGTAACCACTCAAAATTTCAAAACAAAAAAAGCCTGTCCTTGTTAGAATGGAAGTACCACCAACCATCCAACCAAAGGAGAGGCTTCTTTTGTACAAAGAATATACCATGGACTAACTGTCCTTGCCAATGGACTTGCAAGAAGATATCCCTCAAAACCATCTCGTTCGCATCGTCAATGATGCGGTCGACCGCTTAAATATGAACCTCTTCACCAAGGCCTATCCCGGCGGCGGTCGGGACAGCTACCACCCCAAAATGCTGACGAAGATCATCATCTACGCCTACACGCAGCGGATTTACTCCTCGCGCCAAATTGCTAAAGCTGTTCGGGAGAACATCATGTTCATGTGGCTGGCCGCGCGGCAGCGCCCAGACTTCCGCACCATTAATCGCTTTCGTTCCGAGCGCATGAAAGACGTATTGGAATCCATTTTCACCGCCGTTCTTCAGTTTCTCGTCGAAGCCAAGTACGTCAAACTCGAGCATTACTTCGTCGATGGGACCAAGATCGAAGCCAATGCGAACCGTTACACCTTCGTCTGGGGTAAGGCGGTCATTAAACACAAAATGAAACTGCAGGAGAAAGTACAGACCTTGTTCGCGACCATCGAAGAAGCGGAGAAGCAGGAAGACCAAGTCCTCCGCGGTCTGGATCTAAGTGAGCTTGGTGAAGCAGCAGACATGACGAGCGAGAAGCTGGAACATGCGGTGCAGCAGCTCGAACAACGACTCGAAGCGAAACCAAAGGACAAGCCGCTCAAGAAAACAGTTCGCATCCTTCGTAAAGACCTGCTGCCGCGACTCCAAAAGTACGAATCCCAGCAAACCATCTTGGGGAGCCGCAACAGTTTCAGCAAAACAGATCCAGACGCCACCTTCATGCGCATGAAAGAAGACCATATGCGAAATGGTCAGCTCAAACCCGGCTACAATGTACAGATCGGAACCGAGAACCAATTCATCCTGGGATACAGCGTTCACCAGCGTCCAACGGATACCAGATGCCTGAAGCCGCATCTGGAGAAAGTGAAACACGCATTAGGTGCACTGCCTAGCACAATCATTGCGGACGCCGGCTATGGCGGAGAAGA
>NZ_VNHS01000004.1 GCF_008124765.1 Paenibacillus methanolicus
AACCTTACCCCGAAGGGTAAGATCCGCTCGACTTGCATGTATTAGGCACGCCGCCAGCGTTCGTCCTGAGCCAGGATCAAACTCTCCATAAAAGAAGTGCTTGTATAGCTCATTTCTTACGTTGACATATATCGCTCATTGTTCAGTTTTCAAGGAACAAGTTTGTTTCTTTTTGTTCGTGTCGTCCGTGTTGCTCAGCGGCGACTTAAAGAATATACCATAGGTGTTTTACCCATTGCAAGTACTTTTTGAAATAAAATAATAAAAATCTGCATGGTCCGACATTCGCCTTATAAAGCACGAGTCTAATCATGCAGATTTGTTGTATTACGCGCTACCCCGAACCATGATTTCCTCGATGTAAAGGTGCCTATCGGTCGTTAAGTTGACAATCGTTCCATTCACCGAAACCCATGGTCGGGTCGGATGGTTACGATCGGAAAATACGATCTCGCCAATGCGGTCATCGCTTAAGCGAACGATGGTGCCATTATGAAACTGGGTTACCTTCTCGATAAAGGTCTGAACGTACGAAGGCTCTAGCTTACCGAACGAATCCTTCTGTATTTGTTCCAACACCAAATAGGGAGATGCCGCTTTGCGATAAGCCCGCTTCATCGTCATTGCGTTAAATATATCGCATATGGCCACGATCTTCGCATACGGGTGAATTTTGTCCGCCTCCACGCCAAGCGGGTAGCCACTGCCGTCTACGCGCTCATGGTGCTGCAGAGCGGCTAGTTTGACGCCCTCGTTAATCGCGGTTACGTTCTTCAACAACTGATAACCCAGAACCGTGTGGCGACGCATTTCCTCCATCTCATTGAGCGATAAGGAGTCAGGCTTATACAACACAGCCGGATCGACCTTAACGTTACCGATATCATGAAGCAAGCCCGCCAAGGATGCTTGCATCCAATCCTTCTTGGGAAGCCCCACCCACTGAGCCAACATATAGCAGCTCATGGCGACCATGACGCTCTTATGCTGAATAAACTCTTCATTCTGAACAACCTGCGGCGCAAACTGCAGCACTTTGTATTCCTCGATATAGCCGAGCAGCGCTTCGAGCTGCGTGCGCAGCTCCAGCACAGGAATGCTCTGTCCGCTCACCGTCTGGTTGTAGACTTTCTTGAGCAGCTTCACCATTAGAACGTATTGCTCACCCAGTTCGGATTTTACCTCCACCGAAGGTTTCATCACTTCCGAGTTAGCACTCGCGTCTTTATCCTGGAATTTGTCCGGAGCATCTATGACAACGGTAGGGACAAGGAATGCTTGAAGAATGTCCAATTCTCTCGGCGTTACGACTTTGCCTTTGTGAAACAGCACGCTTCCCAGCGGCGTCAATACGTCTTCAACTAGCTTATCTCCGAGTTTGACCTGCGTAACCGGTACCGTCGCCATTCCCTGAACCCTCCCGTTATCATAAATGTCTAAATAGTTATTCTTCCGCTTGCGGCGGCGTTGATTCTCCGGATTCTTCCGTGGACTCCGATTCTTCGTCCTCTTCTTCGCTGCGGGCAACGCGCGTCACGGTCGCAACCGAATCGTCTTCGCGGATATGGATGAGTTTAACGCCAACCGTATTGCGGCCCATTGTGTTAATGCCGTCCATGCTTGTGCGGATCATCGTACCCGAGGAAGTCATGATCATCAGATCCTCATCGTTCTGCACGACTTTAAGCGCCACGACCGTACCGTTCTTCTCCGTGACGTTGAGCGTCTTGATGCCTTTGCCGCCGCGCGTCTGAATACGGTATTCGCTGATCGGCGTACGCTTGCCGTAGCCTTTGGCCGTCACGATCAGCACTTCGTTCTCCGGAACGACGACATCCATGCCGATGACATAGTCGCCCTCATCCGTCTGAATCCCCTTCACTCCTGTTGCCGCGCGTCCCATGGAGCGAACGTCCTGCTCTTGGAAACGGATCGACATCCCTTGACTCGTCCCCATGATGATCTCTTGGTTGCCATCGGTCAGACGTACGCCAATAAGCGAGTCTTCTTCGCGAAGATTAATCGCGATCAATCCGACCTTGCGAATATTCGCGTAATCGTCGAGCGGCGTTTTCTTGACCACGCCTTCCTTGGTCGCAAAGAAGAGGTACTTATCCGGTTCGAACGCTTCGACAGGTATGACGGCATTCACCGTTTCACCTTGCTCGATCTGGATTAGATTTATAATAGGCGTGCCTTTGGCCGTCCGGCTAAGATCCGGTATCTCGTAGGCTTTCAAGCGATAAACCTTGCCTTTGTCCGTAAAGAACAGCAGATAGTGGTGCGTATTGGAAACGAAAAGATGCTCGACGAAGTCGCTTTCTTTGGTTCCCATGCCGAGAATTCCTTTGCCGCCGCGCTTCTGACTACGGTACGTGGTGACCGGCAGACGTTTCACGTAACCGCCGTGCGTAATCGAAATAATGACGTCTTCGCGCGGAATCAGGTCTTCGTCCAAAATCTCGTCGTCGCTGAGCGTGATTTCGGTACGGCGTTCGTCGCCGAATTTCTCCCGAACTTCGTTGAGCTCGTCGCTGATGATCTGAAGGACAAGTTGTTCGTCGGCCAGAATCGCTTTGTATTCGGCGATCTTATTCTGGAGCTCTTCATACTCGGCTTCGATCTTCTCGCGCTCCAAACCCGTCAGGCGTTGGAGACGCATGTCGAGAATGGCTTGGGCTTGATCATAGCTAAGCGCGAATCTGGAAATCAATCCTTCGCGAGCTTCTTCGGCCGTTCTCGAAGATCGAATCAATGCGATGACTTCATCCAGATGGTCAAGCGCAATGCGCAAGCCTTCGAGAATGTGCGCCCGAGCCTCTGCTTTCTTGAGGTCGAATTCGGTTCTCCGGCGGATGACTTCGACTTGGTGCTGCAGGTAGTAATACAGGCAATCTTTCAGGTTCAACACGCGCGGCTCTTTGTTGACGATCGCGAGCATGTTGATGCCGAAATTGGTTTGCAGCTGCGTTTGTTTGTAAAGGTTGTTCAGCACGACATTCGGATTGACGTCGCGACGAAGCTCGATGACGACTCGCATGCCGTTCCGGTCCGACTCATCCCGCAGATCGGTGATGCCTTCGATCTTCTTCTCGCGGACGAGTTCGGCGATCTTCTCGACCAAGCGCGCCTTATTAACCATATAGGGCAGCTCGTATACGACGATACGCGCTTTGCCGGCATTATCCTCGATGTTGACGCGCGCGCGCATCGTAACCGAACCGCGGCCCGTCGTATAGGCCTGGCGAATGCCTTCCCGGCCCATGACGAAACCTGCCGTCGGGAAATCCGGTCCCTTGATATATTCCATTAGCTCGATCGGGGTAATATCCGGGTTCTTGATGAGCGCCTGCACGCCTTCGATGACTTCCGTCAAGTTGTGCGGCGGAATGTTCGTCGCCATGCCGACCGCGATCCCCGAAACGCCGTTCACGAGCAAGTTCGGGATACGCGCCGGCAGAACGGCCGGCTCATGTTCTTCGCCATCGTAGTTCGGCACGAAGTCGATCGTGTCTTTGTTAATATCGCGCAGCATCTCCATGGCGATCTTAGACAAACGGGCCTCCGTATAACGCATGGCTGCCGCAAAGTCGCCGTCGATCGAACCGAAGTTGCCGTGCCCGTCGATCATCATATAGCGGAGCGAGAAGTCCTGAGCCATCCGGACCATGGATTCATAGACGGCCGAGTCGCCGTGCGGGTGATACTTGCCGATGACTTCGCCGACGATCCTCGCCGATTTCTTGTAAGGCTTGTCCGGCGACATGCCGAGTTCCGACATCGCATACAAAATGCGGCGGTGAACCGGCTTCAACCCATCCCTGACGTCGGGAAGGGCGCGGCTCACAATGATGCTCATCGCGTAGTCCATAAACGATTCGCGCATCTCGGTACTGATATCGCGGTCATGAATCTGCGATTGTTGTTCTTCCGCCATCGTAAACCTCCTAAAAGTTTCGCGTATGATTGTGCTTCGCAGCATCGCCGCTGTTCAATACGACCACACGCAAGTTGACTCCATGCGGGGATATCCGCGGCTTACCTATTCGCGAAGCTTGGTTGCCCCGCACTAATTTCGTATAAGAAATAAAGGGATAACATTACAGTTTGCCCATAAACGGGAGTCGCTTAAACCTCGCAACCGAAGCGCCAGCGCATGGATATTCGTCAATCTATCCGGGTCGATGGGTACAAACCCTCTCCACTCGCCTTGCTTCGACATAAACTATCCCCGGGGTACCAAAAAACAAACGAAAAATAGGCATTATCCCTGATATTATACCATTGTTTGCAGCCTCTGTCTTGTTTGTCTTGTGCCCCTACCAACTCCTGAGAGGCGGATGACATTGGCTATTCAACGGGTTCGAAGCAAATGGGCCAAGACGAGCGTCCTCCTGAGGTCGCCGCTCCTGGCTCCCCGGATACCGGACACGAAGCTATGGAGCGCGGATACCCTGGCCACCATGCTCGATCAATACGGGATGGTGTACGTAAAACCCGACGGCGGCACATTCGGCAAAGGCGTTATGCGGGTATGGAAAGCCGGCGAAGGAGAGTATTCCTTTCAGTCGGGAACAGTGGCGCATGCCTTAACGTCGGTTTCGTCTCTAGTTGAACAGTTGGAATCGATCATAGGCGGACGCGGCTATCTCATTCAACGCGGCATCTCCTTGCTGCAGCTGGAGGGACGAAGCTTCGACTTGCGCGTCATGGTTCAACGAAACGGAGCTAATCGCTGGGAGACGACAGGGATGATCGGCCGCTTGGCGCAGGCGAACAAAATCGTAACCAACTATCATAGCGGGGGCACGCTCACCGAAGTATCCGTCCTTCTACGTCCTTATTTGGACTTAGAAAGCCAGCAACAGCTCTACGAGCAGCTACGTCAGTTGGGCACCGATACGGCCAATCAGCTCTCTGCCGCATATCCCGGCTTGAAGGAAATCGGTCTGGACGTCGCTCTCGACGATCAGTTCCGTTTCTGGGTGCTCGAAGTCAATACAAAGCCGGATCCGTATATATTCCGCGCCTTAAAGGATCCTGCGGTTTTCCGGAAAATCTACCGTTATGCCGTGCGGTACGGCCGGATCAAACGCCCCAAAAAGCGCCGTGCGGCAAAATAATGCAGCCTTACACACACGTCTGGAGCGGTATACCAATCAAAAACAAGCCGCCGGTCGCCCGTGCGGCTTGTTCGCTTACTTCCTCTATCGCTACACGTCGAGGTTCTTCACGAACTTCGCAAATTGCTGAATAAAATCGCGTCGCGGCTCGACTTCGTCGCCCATCAGCGTCTCGAAAATTTCGTCCGCCTTGATCGCGTCTTCGATCGATACCTGCAGCATCGTGCGGCTCTCCGGATCCATGGTCGTCTCCCACAGCTGGCCGGCATTCATCTCGCCCAAACCTTTGTAACGCTGAACGTTGACTTTCACGCCTTCGCCGAATTCCGCGATAATCTCGTCGCGTTCCCGCTCGCTCTGCGCATAACGCACGACCTTATTGCGCTCGATCTTGAAGAGCGGCGGCTGCGCGATGTAGATATAGCCCGCCTCGAGAATTTTGCGCATGTACCGGTAGAAGAACGTCAGCAGCAGCGTACGGATATGCGCGCCGTCGACGTCGGCATCGGTCATGATGATGACTTTGTGGTAACGCGCCTTCGAAATATCGAAATCATCGCTGATGCCCGTGCCAAGCGCCGTAATGATCGCGCGAATTTCGGCATTGCCGAGAATTTTATCCAGACGGGCCTTCTCGACGTTCAAAATTTTGCCCCGCAGCGGAAGGATCGCCTGGAAATGGCGGTCGCGTCCTTGTTTGGCCGAGCCGCCCGCGGAGTCGCCTTCGACAATGTACAGTTCGCTGATCGAAGCGTCCTTAGATGAACAGTCGGCCAGCTTACCCGGAAGGGAACTCACTTCCAGCGCGCTCTTGCGGCGCGTCAGTTCGCGGGCTTTGCGCGCGGCTTCGCGCGCTCTGGCCGCCTGCAAACCTTTGTCGATGATTTTGCGAGAGACGGCCGGGTTCTCTTCGAGGAACTCCTGGAACTTCTCCGCGAAGAAGGACTCTACGATTCCGCGGACTTCACTATTGCCGAGCTTCGTCTTCGTTTGGCCTTCGAACTGAGGTTCCGGGATTTTGACCGAAATGATGGCCGTGAGTCCTTCGCGAACGTCGTCGCCGGAAAGGTTCGAGTCGTTGTCCTTCACGAGATTCGTCTTGCGGGCGTAATCGTTAATGATCCGCGTGAGCGCGCTCTTGAAGCCAGACTCGTGCGTGCCGCCTTCATGCGTATTGATATTATTGGCGAACGAGTAGATGTTCTCCGTGTAACTGTCGTTATACTGGAGCGCTACCTCGACATGGATGTTATCTTTGGCGCCTTCCACGTAAATCGGAGTTTCATGCAGCGCTTCGCGCTTCCGGTTCAAGTGCTGGACGAACTCGATAATGCCGCCGTCGAACTTAAACGTATTGGATGTCGCGGTCCGCTCGTCGGTCAGATTAATCTCGATGCCTTTATTCAAAAACGCAAGTTCGCGAATACGTCCTTGCAAAATCTCATACTCATAAACCGTCGTCTCCGTGAAAATCTCCGGGTCCGGTTTGAAACGAACGGTCGTTCCCGTCTCGTCGCTATCTCCGATAATCTGGAGATCGGATTGCGGCGTTCCGCGACGGTACTCTTGTTGGTGTACTTTGCCTTCCCGTTTAACCGTCACGATGACCTGTTCCGACAACGCGTTCACGACCGAGATGCCGACGCCATGCAGACCGCCGGATACTTTATAGCCTTCGCCGCCGAACTTGCCGCCCGCATGAAGGACGGTCATTACGACTTCAAGCGTGGACTTCTTCAGCTTGACGTTCTCTCCGACCGGGATCCCACGTCCGTTGTCGACAACGGTAATGCTGTTGTCTTCATGGATGGTCACGTCAATGCGCGTACAAAAGCCGGCCAGCGCCTCGTCGATACTGTTGTCGACGACTTCCCATACGAGATGGTGCAGGCCTTTGCTGCTCGTGGAGCCAATGTACATGCCCGGCCGTTTGCGGACAGCCTCTAAACCTTCTAGAACCTGTATCTGACTTTCATCGTAGGTGTGTTGATTCAACGACATGCTTGAATTCACTGCTCCTCTCGACTGCTATGCCCCAGCCCGAAGACGGGCTGCTAAATGCAGGGCTGCTCGCTTCACTTACCGCTGGAATCAAGTCGTCGCAAAATGGTGCGATCTCTTCTTCAGCGTGGAGGACGAGATTGGCGAATAGTAGACTTTGTGCTGCGTCACAACGATTGATTTCGCTTCTTCTTCGCCTATAACTTCGACGTCTTTCCGCTTCCGGGCCTGCGCCACGAATTGTTTGGACAGCTTCGAGGATTGCTCGATCGAAATATCGAAAATCGCCACGAGCTCCGCCGCGCGTATGATCTTTTCCCCGCCCAAATGAATATACATGGCAAGCACGCTCCCCGCAAAATTCCTCTGGTAGTACCAGAAGCGCCGCTACCGCACAACCTGGCCGTCCCTCACCTGATAGATGCGGGAATCGTGCAGTTTGGCGATATTGACGCTCTCAAGCCCGGTCGTCGTAACGAACGTTTGTACTTTGTTCTGGAAGGTCTCAATGAGTTGGGTCTGCCGGTTCTGATCGAGTTCCGACAAGACGTCGTCTAGCAAAAGCAGCGGGTATTCTCCGATCTCTTCGTGAATCAGCTCGATCTCCGCTAGTTTCAGCGAGAGAGCCGCCGTCCGCTGTTGGCCTTGCGAACCGTATACCTGCGCTTCCTTGCCGTTGATGAAGAAGGCGATGTCATCCCGGTGGGGTCCTACAAGCGTTACCCCTCGGCGCAGTTCCTGATCTTTTACCTGTGTTAACTTTATCATAAATCGATCGAATAAAACAGATTCATCTTTTGCATCTTCCGTCTCGAAGGAGGGGCGGTAGACAATGGTGAGCTCTTCGGTGCCGCCCGTAATGCCGGCATGGATCTGCTGCGCCCATCTTTGCAGTTTATGAATAAAGTTTTCCCTTTTTTTAATAATTTTAACACCATACTCCGCAAGCTGCATGTTCCAGATGTCGAGCATGGCCTGGTTGACTGACCCGGGAGTGGCGGTCTTGAGGTAGTTATTGCGCTGTACGAGCACTTTGGAATATTGGCCGAGGGAATGCAAATAACCGGGCTGCACCTGACCGATTTCCATGTCCAGAAACCGTCTGCGAATGCCCGGCGTTCCCTTAACGATCTCCAAATCTTCCGGCGCGAACATGACCACGTTGAGCGAGCCGACAAAATCGCTCAGCTTGCGCTGTTCCAGTCCGTTGATCTTCGCCTTCTTGCCTTGTCCGGATAGCGTCAAGTCGAGCGTCACCGTACCATATCGCTTATCCACCTCGCCGCGAATCCTCGCGTCTTGCGACTGCCATCCGATGAGCTCCTTGTCCTTGCTCGTTCGATGGGATTTGGTGAGCGCCAGCACGAAAATGGCTTCCAGCAGATTCGTCTTCCCCTGGGCGTTCGGACCGACAAACAGGTTCACCTGGCTGTCGGTCCGAAGTTCCAGCTGCTCGTAGTTGCGGTAATGTTGCAATTGAATGGAATTTAAGAACAAGCTGCCGCCTCCTACGCGCCATATATGCGGTGTCTTACCGCCGAACGACCCGGAACTTGCCGCAGCCTTCCACTTCGACCTGATCGTCGTCGTACAGCTTGCGTCCCCTTCTGTTATCCGGCTCCCCGTTAATGACGACCTTCGTTTCCTGCAAAAAGAATTTCGCCTCGCCGCCGGTGCTGATGCAATCGGCCAGCTTTAAAAATTGTCCGAGCGCGATATACTCGGTCGAAATCGAGATGTCTTTCATGTTGGTCCGCCTCTTTCCTCTGCTGCGATTCGTTAGCCTGTCGTCCGGTAAGGCAAAATGAGATGCAAACTATGCGGATGATCCGTCGGCTTGATAATAATGGGACTCATCGGGCCGTTGAAACCGACGAACAAATATTCGCTGTCGATGACTTTGAGCGCATCGAGCATATATTTGGAGTTAAAAGCCACCCGCAGCGGATCGCCGGTGAACTGCTTTACTTCCAACTGCTCGGTCACGCGTCCGAGTTCCGTCGAGCTGGACGAGATTTCAACCATGCCGTCGTCTTGCGTCGCCAGCCGAACGATGTTCGTTTTCTCTTCGCGGGACATCAAGTAGGCGCGGTCGATTGCGTCGGTCAGCTTTTTCGTGTGAAGGACGAGTTCTGTTTTGAAGTTCTGCGGAATAATCTTGGAAGTATCCGGATATGTCCCATCCAAAATACGCGAGAAGAACAACACATGTCCAATTTTGAACAACACCTGATTGTCCGCGACGACAATTTCAACAAGAGTGTTGTCATCCGGTACCAACTTGGACAGTTCAGCGAGCGTCTTGCCGGCGATGACGACATTGGAAAAGCGGAGTCCACTCTCAGTGGACACCGAAGCGGTGCGGCTTGCCAGTCTGTGACGATCTGTAGCAACAAACTTGAATTGATCTTCTTGGAGATTCCATAACACGCCGGTTAAGATAGGCGTTTGCTCGCTCGTGGAAGCAGCGAATACGGTTTGGCGGATCATCGATTTGATCAGGTCGCCCGGAACCGAGATGCTTTCGCTTTGATCGATTGTCGGGAGAACGGGGAATTCTTCCGGATCCAGGCCTACCATTTGGATATCGGTGGAACCGGAGCGCACGAGCGTCTGATGGCCGTCTTTCACTTCAATTTCGACATTTTCGGAAGGGAGCTTCTTCACAATCTCGACAAAAAATTTAGCCGGGAGCACGACGCTGCCGGGTTTGTCGATGGATGCGATGATTTGATCGCCGTCTTCGACGGGAATAAAACTTTGGATGGAGATGTCGGTATCCGATGCGGTGAGCGTGACGCCTTGATGCGTAACATCGAACTTTATGCCTCCCAAAATCGGTATTGCGGGTCTAGAGGACGAAGCTTTGGATACTTGCTGAATAGCGTCATTGAGTTGGTCTTTACGTATCGTTAGTTTCATGATTTCACTCCTCGTGATTTTGGCGAACGGTCGATCGTCTTCGGGAGAAATCGACGTTGTTCTATTGATGATATTTCTTTTAAAAAAAGAGTAGTCGTAGTAGTAGGCGCGGTGGATATGTGGATAAGCGGGTTTGGCCCTGATAGATCAAGCCTATCCACATGTTAATAGCTTGTGCATAGGCTTGTCCGTATAAACTATACACGCGTGCATAACTTTTGTCGTTTATGTCACGCGAATTGTCGATTCTAGGAGTGGTTCTTAATTTTCTCCGTCAGCGTCTGGATGATCTTGAACAGATCGGGGTCGATCTTCAGCTGCTGCGATATTTTCTCATGGGCATGAATGACCGTCGTATGGTCGCGGCCGCCGAAAGCCTCGCCGATCTTCGGCAAAGAATAGTCGGTGAGCTCACGGGAGAGATACATGGCGATTTGACGCGGATAGGCAACCGCTTTCGTGCGCTTGCGGGCTTTGAACTCCTCCATCCGCAGCCCGTAAAACTCGCCTACCTTCTGCTGAATGTCCTGCATGGTGATCATCTTCGGACGGCTGGCGGGAATAATATCCTTAAGCGCCTCGGCTGCCAAATGCGACGTAATGTCGGCATTGATGAGCGAAGAATAGGCGACGACGCGAATGAGCGCGCCCTCGAGCTCGCGGATGTTCGTATCGATCTGGTTGGCGATATAGACCATCGCTTCGTTCGGAATATCCAGGTTCTCGGCCTTCGCCTTCTTGCGTAAAATCGCGATCCGAGTCTCTAAATCCGGGGCTTGGATATCGGTGATGAGCCCCCATTCGAAACGGGAGCGAAGCCGTTCTTCGAGCGTCGGAATTTCCTTAGGCGGCCGGTCGGATGAAATGACGATCTGCTTGCGTTCTTCGTGAAGCGCGTTAAAGGTATGGAAAAATTCCTCTTGTGTCCCGTCTTTGCCGGCCAAAAACTGGATGTCGTCAATGAGCAGCACGTCTATGCTGCGGTACTTGTTGCGGAAACTTTCCCCCCGGTCGTCCCGGATCGAGTTGATGAATTCGTTGGT
This sequence comes from Paenibacillus methanolicus, assembly GCF_008124765.1. Taxonomy (GTDB): domain Bacteria; phylum Bacillota; class Bacilli; order Paenibacillales; family Paenibacillaceae; genus Paenibacillus_Z; species Paenibacillus_Z methanolicus. The sequence goes on from NZ_VNHS01000004.1 coordinate 11,090, forward strand.
AAATTTCTCGGACGACAAATAAAGAACGCGCGTGCTCGGATTATGCTCCAATATGTAATGGCCGATCGCGTGCATCAAGTGCGTTTTGCCTAGTCCGACGCCGCCGTATAAAAATAGCGGGTTGTATGCCTTGGCCGGCGCTTCCGCTACGGCAAGCGATGCCGCATGCGCAAACCGGTTGTTGGCGCCGATGACGAACGTGTCGAACGTATACTTGGGATTCAGCATGTGCTGAACCGTTTCTTCCGGCTGAGCCGGTACCGCCGTCACGATAGGCATTTGGACGGCCGGCTCGGGCGGCTTGTTCTCCTCGATCACGAACTTTATGTCAAATTGACGCCCCATATATTCCTGGAGCGTGGTGCGTACTAATTTGGTATAGCGGCTTTCCAACCATTCAACGGCAAAAGTCGTCGGTGCCGTCACAACCACTAGCGATTCGCCATGCAGCGATGCCTTGGTTGCTTTGAACCATGTATCGAAGCTAGGTTTGCTCAGCTTGGTCTGTATAATCGACAGCACCTGCTGCCACATTTCGCTCGTATGGGCTTCCACAGATTGTCACTCCTTATCCAATTCGCCCTTATGCGGCGCAGACATGCGCTTGATGTCGAATAGACCCGTATAGGGAAACCTTCATCCACAGTATAAAGTTATTCGAGAGTAAGATATCAATAGGGGAATGATGTTGTTCACAGTATTATCCACAGGCTGTTGATAAATAAGAGGGGATTGCATAGCTATCCACACAGAAAACATATCTATCATAGCAAAACGACCCCGTATTTTCAACGATTCTAACGAGTCTATCCACAAATTCTATAGGTTGTGTACAAAAGTTATCACCAACACTACATATTGTTTATAACTTGTTGGGATTCGACAAAAATCGCGGAGGGCTATTTAAAGCCATCCACATGTTATTAGTTTGCGACGGATTATCCCGATTATTCTTGTTATCCACAGGCGGGTGTCAGCCAATCCGTTATCCACGGTTTCGAACGGCTGCGGGACTGTTAGGCGCTGGGACCTTCGGTTGACATTTGAGCGTAGGCATGGTTTAATTGAAAAAGCGTTTTTTTTATGTTAAAGATCCGTCGTTCGATCGGCGAAGTATAGAAAGTCGCTTGGCGAGGGAATATGGAAACAGGAGGTGCAATAATGAGACCGACATTTAAACCGAACGTTAGCAAACGTAAGAAAGTGCACGGATTCCGCAAACGTATGGCTTCGAAGAACGGACGTAAAGTGCTTGCTGCCCGCCGTCAAAAAGGTAGAAAAGTACTGAGCGCGTAAGAACAAGACCACGCACCGTGGTCTTTTTTTTATGCCTTGAACCGGAATCGGCCGCGAGTCAGAGGATTTTGTTGCTGTGATCGCGGTTTTTTTTGTATAAAATGAGGGAGCATTTCGTCCAAAAACGTACCTTCATTAATGAGGAAACAAGCCGTTTAGGTTGGCGGAAGCAGGCAATACTTGAAATTAGCGCAAGAAGGTTGGTGAACGAAGAGCCGTGCAAAGGAAATTGCGGTTGCGAAACCGGGAAGATTTTAGCCGGATCTACCGGCAGGGAAAGTCGTTCGCGAACGGACAGTTCGTCCTCTACTGGTCCCGGCAGCCGAAGGCGGAGCCGTTCCGGTTGGGCGTGTCCGCCAGCAAGAAAATCGGCAATGCCGTCGTGCGGAACCGGATGAGACGTGTCGCCAAGGAAATCGTCCGACTGCAGGCCGACCGGATCCAGGCACATGTCGATTTTATTCTGATCGTCCGCAAGCCGGCGGTCGGGATGACGAGCAAGGAACTGGAGCGTAGCATTATGCACGTGTTGAAGCGGGCCGGACTGCTGAAAACGTCGAAATAACGGCGGTTTTGGCGGTTTTTTGCTTCGTCTGCGCTTGTTTCTTTGTTCCATAAAATATGCTATAGTTTGTAATGTATGCATCGGGAGCGGGACGCTTCGTGCAGAAGCCCTTGGCGCTTGATTGCGATGGTTACTCTAGAGAGGAGTTTTTCTGTTGTCCCGTATTTCTAAACGCAGTTGGATCACCATGCTCACGCTTGTACTTCTCGCTCTCTTCTTATCGGGGTGCGCGCCGTCAGCGTCGCATACGGTTGACACTGCCGATCTAAAGGAAGGCAACTTCTGGGAGAAGTATGTCGTGTATTACTTTGCGCAGACGCTCGATACGTTCGCCGATTGGTTTAACGGCGAGTACGGTCTTGCGATTCTGTTGCTGACGATCATCGTTCGCACCTTGATTTTGCCGCTGACGCTCAAGCAGTACAGGAGTTCGAAGGCGATGCAGGCTATTCAGCCGGAGCTCGCCAAAATCAAAGAGAAATATAAAGACAATCCGCAAAAGCAGCAGGAAGAGACGATGAAGCTGTTCCAGCAGAATCAGGTCAATCCGCTTGCAGGCTGTTTGCCGTTGTTCGTTCAAATGCCGATTTTTATCGCGCTGTATAATTCGATCTATTGGAACCCGGCTATTCGAGACCACTCCTTCCTGGGAATCAAGATGGGGATAGCCGTTAACGAACAAGCCTGGTACGCGTATATTTTGCCGCTGCTCGCCGCGTTAACGACATATGTCCAGTCGAAAATGATGCAATCGCAGCAAAAAGGCAACAACCCGATGATGCCGGCGATGAATACGATCATGCTGATTTTCCCGGTGCTGATCTTCGTCATGGCGCTGTCGCTTCCGGCCGCGCTGCCGATCTACTGGATCTTCAGTAACATCTATACGATCATTCAAAACTATTTCTTGTATATCCGCTCTGCAGAGAAGGACAAGGAGAGTGCACCTGCGAAATGAGGAAAATCGTCGCATCGGGCAAAACGATAGATGATGCTGTGCGCAACGGTTTAACGGAATTGAATACGACGATGGACCAGGTAGCCGTTACGGTGCTTGAAGCGCCAAGCCGCGGTTTGTTCGGTCTGATCGGGGTCAAGCCCGCCAAGGTTGAGATCGCGCTGATCGAACGCGAGGTTTCGCCGGCTGCCGCGGAAGCTTCGCCGGAGGGCATTGAACCGGATCATGGCGATGTGGATCCGTTGGATGAGGCCGAGCGTTTCATCGTCGACGTGGGCGCCACCATGGGACTGTCTCTCTCGGTCACGAGAAGCAAGTCGAGGGAAGGGACGACCCTTGCCATCCAAGGCAGCGGCGATCTTGGACTGCTCATCGGGCGCCGCGGTCAGACGCTGGACGCGATGCAGTACCTGGTCAATATCGTTGCCAACCGTTATTCCGACAGCCATCTGCGCATTGTGCTCGATGCGGAGAATTTCCGCGACCGCAGACGCAAGACGCTGGAGGACTTATCCGATCGTCTGGCGGGACGGGTCATCCGGACGAAGAAGGAAGTCATGCTGGAGCCAATGTCCCCGCAGGACCGGAAAGTGATTCACGCCCAACTGCAGAATCATGCTCGGGTCAAAACGTACAGCAAAGGCGACGAGCCGAACCGGTGCGTCGTGATTACATTAAAGCAAGATGCATAAATGAGATGAAGCAATGGCATGCAACAGTTGTCATTGCTCATTTTTTTAAGGGAGTATAAACCATCTATGATGACACAAGAAACGATCGCCGCAATCGCCACCGCGGTCGGCGAAGGCGGAATTGCCGTGATTCGCGTGAGCGGTCCCGATGCCGTGGCCGAGTCGGCGAAGTTGTTCAAGAGTGCTTCGAATATTGTGGAGGCGCCGTCGCATACGGTACATTACGGTCATATCGTGGATCCGGCGAACGGGGAGAAAATCGAAGAGATTCTGCTGACCATCATGCGCGGGCCTCGTTCGTTCACGGCGGAGGATGTCGTGGAATTGAGCACGCACGGCGGCGTTGTCGCGGTCAAGCGGGTGCTGGAGCTGCTGCTGCGGCAGGGCACGGTACGGATTGCCGAACCGGGGGAATTCACGAAGCGCGCTTTCCTGAACGGACGGATCGACCTGGCGCAAGCTGAAGCGGTTATTGACTTGATCCGTTCGAAATCCGACCGCGCGTTCTCGGTCGCGATGAAGCAGGCGGAAGGCACGTTGTCCCGCCGGGTGAAGGCGCTGCGCCATAACTTGGTGGAATTGCTCGCCCATATTGAAGTGAATATCGACTATCCGGAGCACGACGTGGCGGAAATGACAAACAACTATATTCGCGAACGGAGCCAGGAGGCTTGCGACGAAATTGACCGTCTGTTAAAAACAGCGAGCGAAGGCAAGATATTGAGGGAAGGCATTATGACCGCCATCGTCGGTCGCCCGAATGTCGGCAAATCGTCGCTGCTCAATGCGCTCGTGCAGGAGAACAAAGCGATTGTCACCGATATTCCGGGCACGACGCGCGACGTTATTGAAGAGTATGTTACGCTTGGCGGGATTCCGCTTCGGCTACTCGACACGGCAGGGATTAGGGAGACGACCGACGTCGTCGAGCGGATCGGCGTCGAGCGCTCGCGCACCGCGCTGGAGGAAGCGGATCTCATTTTGTTCGTGGTGAATGCCTCGGAATCGCTTCATGAGGACGACTATAAATTAATGGAAGAGCTGCAGGGGCGACCGGTAATTGTACTCTTGAACAAGACGGATTTGCCGGTGGCGGTGGATGAAGGCGAGATGGCCAGCCGTTTTGCCTCGGGATCGATCGTGCGGTTATCGGTATTGCGAGAGCAAGGGCTCGATCAACTGGAGAAGGTCATTCGCGGCATGTTCTTCGGCGGCGAGATCGATAGCGGGGATCTGACCTATGTCAGCAACGTTCGACATATTGCGCTACTGCATCAAGCCAAGCAGTCGCTTGTGGACGCAATGGAAGCGACGGATGCCGGCATTCCAATTGATTTAGTGCAAATTGACGTGCGAACCGCATGGGAACAATTGGGCGAAATGATAGGCGATTCGGTATCGGAGTCGCTCATCGACCAGATTTTCTCGCAGTTCTGTTTAGGTAAATAAGACAACAACGATAAACATTGATAACTGCCAGTTCTGGATTTGCAATCCTTTTCACGAAAAAGAGGGAGAAGAGGGGCTGGCAAGGAGGTAAATTGGCAAAATGGGATATGAAGCAGGAAATTTCGACGTCCTCGTGATAGGCGCAGGCCATGCGGGATGCGAAGCGGCGTTGGCGTCGGCCCGGATGGGCTGCGAGACGCTGTTGCTGACGATTAACTTGGATATGGTGGCATTCATGCCATGTAACCCGTCGATCGGCGGTCCGGCGAAAGGGCATGTGGTACGCGAAATCGACGCCCTCGGCGGCGAGATGGGGCGTAATATCGACAAGACGTTCATTCAAATGCGGATGTTGAACACCGGCAAAGGTCCGGCGGTTCACGCGTTGCGCGCGCAAGCGGACAAATTTCTGTATCAACATACGATGAAGAAAACGATCGAGGAAACCGATCATCTGACGCTTCGGCAAGGGATGGCGGAAGAGCTGATCGTCGAGGACGGCGTCTGCGTCGGCGTTATTACGAAGACGGGGGCCATCTACCGGGCGAGAACGGTCGTACTGACGACGGGAACCTACTTGCGAGGGAAAATCATCATGGGCGAGCTGATGTATGAAAGCGGACCGAACAACCAGCAGCCATCGGTACGATTGTCGCAAAGCCTGCGCGAGCTCGGTCTGGATCTGGTGCGGTTCAAAACCGGTACACCGCCTCGGGTGCATAAGGACACGATCGACTTCGACAAAACGGAGATTCAGCCAGGCGACGACAATCCGAAGTTCTTTTCTTACGAGACGGAATACTCCAACAACGAGCAGCTGCCATGCTGGCTGACATATACCTCGGAAGAGACGCATCGCATTATTAACGACAATCTTCACCGCGCGCCGATGTTCTCGGGAGCGATCGAAGGGACGGGGCCGCGGTATTGCCCGTCGATCGAGGATAAAATCGTGCGCTTCGCCGATAAGCCGAAGCATCAGATTTTCCTGGAGCCGGAAGGTAAAAATACGTCCGAATATTACGTGCAAGGTCTCTCGACGAGCATGCCGGAAGACGTGCAGCTAAGCATTCTTCGTTCGATCCCGGGATTGGAGCGGGTCGAGATGATGCGTACCGGCTACGCCATCGAATACGACGCCGTCGTACCAACGCAGCTGTGGCCGTCGCTGGAGACGAAGGTCGTACCGAATCTGTTCACCGCTGGCCAGATTAACGGTACGTCGGGATACGAGGAAGCCGCTGGTCAAGGGATTATGGCCGGCATCAATGCCGCTCGCAAAGCCCAAGGCAAGGATCCGATCATTTTGGATCGTTCGCAAGGTTATATCGGCGTATTGATCGATGATCTCGTGACGAAAGGGACGAGCGAGCCTTACCGTTTGCTCACTTCGCGTGCCGAATATCGCTTGCTGCTCCGCCATGATAACGCGGATCTGCGTCTGACGCCAACCGGTTACGAGATTGGTTTGATCAGCGAAGCGCGCTACGCGAAGTTCGCGAAGAAGAAGGAGCTCGTCGAACAGGAAATCGAAAGATTAAAATCGGCGAAAATCAAAGCAGAGCAAGGCGTACAAGATATGCTGGCCGAGCTTGGATCGGCGCCTCTGCAGTTTACGACCGATGCGCTCACGCTGCTGCGCCGTCCTGAAGTGACATATACGCATGTGGAACGCTTCGTGCCTTCGCCCGTAGAACTGACGGATGAGATGAAGGAACAGGTCGAGATACAAATTAAATATTCCGGTTACATCGAGAAGCAGCTTCTTCAAGTCGAACGTCTATCCAAAATGGAGAAGAAACGCATTCCTGAAGATATCGACTATACGGCGGTTCATGGTCTTGCTTCCGAAGCGAAGCAAAAGCTGACGAATATTCGCCCGCTCTCGATCGGTCAGGCATCCAGGATCGGCGGCGTCACGCCGGCGGATATCTCGATCTTGCTCGTCTATCTGGAACATTATAACCGCGTAACGGCGGCGCGGGGGTAGGCATCATGAATGATACGCCGCAGTGGTTCCCTTCCCTGCTGGCGGAGAAAGGGGTCGAATTGTCTGCGGAACAGTTAGGGCAGTTCGACCTCTACTTTCGCCTGCTGGTGGAATGGAACGAGAAGATGAATTTAACCGGCATTACGGAGCGGGAAGCGGTATACGAGAAGCATTTTTATGATTCGGTATCGCTTGCTTTCTATGTTTCGATGAATGGGATCGGCAGTATAGCGGATATCGGGTCAGGGGCAGGATTCCCAAGCATTCCGTTGAAAATTTGTTTCCCTCATTTGCGAATAACGATCGTCGATTCGCTTAACAAGCGCATATCGTTCTTGAATCATGTGGCGCAGGAACTTGGCTTGAAGGACGTGAAGTGCGTGCATGGCCGAGCCGAAGATATCGCCAGACAGCCGGAACATCGAGATCGTTATGATTTGGTCACCGCCCGGGCCGTGGCGCGCATGAGCGTGCTGAATGAGTTTTGCCTGCCTTTCGCGAAGAAGGGCGGTGCGTTCGCCGCAATGAAAGGGGCTTCTCTAGAGGAAGAATTACAAGTAGCCAGTCGAAGTTTGAGCGAGCTCCGGGGCAAAGTGCGGACGACGCATTATCTCCAACTGCCGTTCGAGCAGTCGGAACGCCATATCGTCATCGTGGACAAATTGGATGCGACGCCAAAGAAATACCCTCGAAAAGCCGGGTTGCCATTAAAGCAGCCGATTGAGTAGTTTTATAAACGGGAATCTGAGCGCGAGGAGATTTTGACGAGTAGGTAGATTGCGATATGCGAGAAATGCACTGCTCAGTAACATGTTCTATTCTAAATATCTATGTGGAAGACAGGCGAGCAGAAAGAAACACGCTTGTCTTCCGTTTTACATATAAAGTTGAGGCTGGATGTGTTCCTGTATTCATATGGAATGAAGTCGATCTTATGGTATTCGACTAACGCGACGCATTTGAAGTTGGTAGCAATTTGATTCCATACAGTTGTTTGACCGATACGCATAATGTTTGAGTAATGTTCCACGTGAAACATTTTCCCGACTAATAAGAGGCAAGGCTTCTTGTCAAGCAGGAAATCATTTTGAAGCCAGAGAATATATATCGAGAAAGCATTTCTCTGGCACTTTGAATTCGGGTGGTAGTTGACGAGATGAAAGAACAATTTTCGCGTTTATTTGGTCTATCCTCAGATCCAAAGAGCGCCCAAGATGAAGTGAAGCAAATACCGATCGGCGATATCGATACTAGCCCTTATCAGCCGCGGACGATATTCGATGACGAGCGGATCGACGAGCTATGCCAAACGATTAAGACCCACGGCGTCATTCAGCCAATCGTCGTTCGGATTCGGAACAACCGCTATGAGATTATCGCGGGCGAGCGTCGTTACCGGGCTGTCAAAAAACTTGGGTTGGACACTATTCCTGCTATTGTGCGGGAGTTCAATGATTCGCAGGCTGCCTCGATTGCATTGATCGAGAATTTGCAGCGCGAAGGATTGACGGCTATCGAGGAAGCGGTTGCGTATCAGAAACTGATCGATCTCCACTCGTTAACACAAGAAAGTCTTGCACAGCGACTGGGCAAGAGCCAGTCGACGATCGCCAATAAAATCCGTTTGCTCGGCCTGGGCGAAGCGGTGAAAAACGCGCTAATTGAGCGCAAAATCACGGAGCGTCATGCGCGTGCGCTGTTGGCGCTGGATACGGACGAGCTTCAGCAGAAGGTGCTGGAGGATGTCGTTGCCAAAGAATTGAACGTGAAGCAAACCGAAGCTCGGGTTGCGTTCTATAAAGAAGTCGCCAAAGCCAAAAAGTCAAAACGGGTTTCCTTTACTAAAGACGTTAGGTTGGCTTTGAATACGATTCGCCAATCGATCGACATGGTAACCGAATCGGGCTTGCAGATTAAAACGAACGAAAAGGATTTTGAAGATCATTATGAAATCGTCATTCAGATTCCAAAACGATCTCGTGAAGGGTAGCGATCAGCAACCGCCATTAAACTTTTTTCATTTTGTAGCTTTTAAAACGAGAAATATGCGAAAATGATAAGGTGATATCGCCTTTAGGCACTGTTCAGCCGTCCTGACGAAGGGCGGCATCGCCATTTTTCGCAACCATACAACGCGATTGCGCGAAGGAATGTTCCGGCAACTTGAAATCCATGGGGTCGGAACGTTTTTTATATTCTCGCGAAACAAAGTAGAGGGTATGAGGCGTGAGGTGACGGGTAATGGCGGTTTGCGCGTCAACTTCTGATCGTGTTGGAGATGAATGCAGCAAAGCGTGACGACCATGGGTATGGACGTATGAATGTATGTGATGGGAAAATCCTTTTGGACAACAATCTTATGGATGTGCAAGAGCATCGATCGGAGCGCGCCATAAAGCATGCGCTAGCTTAAATGGTGGCGCTACGCTAGTACGGTTTGCAATGTTTCATTAGGAGACGCTCTATTTTGGTTAGCTGCATCTGACTTCAAATCTAATGCTATTGCTGCTTGCGATCTTCCCTCCTATTGGTTGGATATGATGCGCCAAGGCATGCGTGAATCACGGAGGCCTCGATATAGCTAAGTGTGCTGCTGCATTTGTCATTTGAACTTTAAGCGAGACTTTTTCGGTAAATCTGTTTAGTAGTTAGTCGCTATTCAATGCCTTTCCCAGTTGGGCGACATATAAATATATGAGCGATTAATCAACGTTTCATTGATCATGGCCGAGTAAGCTCTTATAATGAATCTATCGATTACACAGTGAACGAGTTTCAACAAGCTATCAACATTAGAGGTGAACGGTTTTGTCTAAAACGATTGCGATATCCAACCAGAAGGGCGGTGTCGGAAAAACGACAACGTCGGTGAATCTGGGCGCCTGCCTTGCTACGCTAGGCAAGAAAGTGCTGTTGGTCGACATTGATCCGCAAGGAAATACGACGAGCGGAATCGGCGTCAACAAGGCAGACGTGAAGTATTGTATTTATGACGTGCTGATTGACGATGTGCATCCGAACGATGCAACGGTAGCAACCGCAATCGAGGGATTGAGCATCATTCCTGCGACGATTCAACTTGCCGGTGCGGAGATCGAGTTGGTGTCGACGATTTCGCGCGAAATGAAGCTGAAGAACGCGTTGAAAAAGGTGAAGAGCCAATACGATTATATTCTCATTGATTGCCCGCCGTCACTTGGCATTTTGACCGTCAATTCGTTGACTGCTTCGGACTCATTGATCATTCCAATTCAGTGCGAATATTACGCCCTAGAGGGGCTTAGCCAGCTGCTCAATACCGTGCGTCTTGTGCAGAAGCATCTGAACACGTCGCTCCAGATCGAAGGCGTGCTGCTTACCATGTTGGATGCCCGCACGAATCTCGGTATTCAAGTCATTGAAGAAGTAAAGAAGTATTTCCAACAGAAGGTCTACCAAACGATCATCCCGCGCAACGTTCGTCTGAGCGAAGCGCCGTCGCATGGACAAGCCATTATCACGTACGATCCGAGATCCAAAGGGGCCGAGGTTTATCTTGAACTCGCGAAGGAAGTGATCATGTATGAGCAAGCGGCTAGGTAGAGGACTTGATGCGCTTATTCCGTCTCTTTCAGTAAGCGATGAAGATAAGGTCGTTGAAGTCAACCTGACGGAGCTTAGACCGAACCCTTATCAGCCACGTAAAACATTTGACGAAGATGCCATTAGAGAATTGGCGGAATCGATTCGGCAGCATGGCGTTATTCAGCCGATTATTGTCCGTTCGGTACTAAAAGGGTTTGAAATCATCGCCGGTGAACGTCGTTTCCGCGCCTCGCAGTTATGCGGTAATGGTACCATTCCGGCCGTCGTCCGCAACTTCTCCGATCAACAGGTCATGGAGATTGCTTTGATCGAGAACTTGCAGCGCGAGGATTTGAACGCAATCGAGCTTGCGCTTGCCTATCAAGCGCTTATGGATAAATTCGATCTGACACAAGAAGAGCTGTCGCTCAAGGTCGGAAAGTCTCGTTCTCACATTGCTAACTTCCTGCGGTTGTTAACGCTGCCGGAACAGATCAAAGAAAATGTTTCACGTGGAACATTATCGATGGGTCATGCGCGCGCGCTGGTCGGCGTGAAAGAAGAGTCGCGTCGTAAAGAGTTGGCTGAACTGACGATGACGCACGAGTGGAGCGTTCGACAGCTTGAAGAAGCGATCCAGAAGTTGTCTCAGCAGGTAGAGCCGGAGAAGACGAAGCAGATTCTAAAAAGACGCGATCCCTACATCGAGCAAGTTGAGGAATCGTTGCGAGATCAGTTTAAGACGACCGTTAAGATTAAACAGCAGAAAGACAAGGGACGTATCGAGCTTCTCTACTACAACAAACAAGACCTGGAGCGGCTGCTTGAGCTGCTGCAGCAAATGGCCTAATTCGTCCGAATGGACGGTAAGGCGAACCATAGCACACGGTTGCAGCGAGCACGTGATTCGCTGTAGGCTGTGTGCTATTATTGTATAGAACGAATACGGTCGGTTAGCATGGAAAGGAGAAATCGATATGGCAGAGGGGCAAGACAGACCATTTATCTATCTGGATCATGCGGCGACATCGTGGCCGAAAGCACCTGGCGTAGTAGAAGCGGTGGCGAAAGCGATGGAGGAGGATGCAGCCAATCCTGGTCGCGGTAGTCATAAGATGGCGGTTCGGGCAAGCCGAGTATTGTTCGATACCCGTAAGGCATTGGCTAGATTGTTCCACATTGCCAACCCCAACGATATCGCATTCATGCTAAATACGACGATGGGTCTGAACCAGGCGATCAAAGGCATGGTCCAACCCGGGGATCATGTAATCGCGACGGCCGTCGAGCATAATTCCATCCGACGACCGTTGGAGTACTTGAAAGCGGCATTCGGCGTGGAAGTGACCTATCTAGAGACCGATGCGAGCGGACAGTTGGATCCGAATCAAGTTAAACAGGCGCTGCGCACCAATACGAGGCTAGTTGCCGTTAACCATAGTTCGAACTTGCTGGGTTCTATTCTGCCCGTAGCGGAGATCGGCGAGATTACGAGGGCGCATGGCAGCGCCAAGCTGCTCGTGGATGCGGCTCAAAGCGCGGGGGCACTGGAGATTGACGTAGATGCCATGGGGATCGATATACTTGCTTTCCCGGGACACAAGGGACTGTTAGGGCCGCAAGGCACCGGAGGCTTGTATATATCGCCTCAGATCGATCCCGTGCCGCTTATGCATGGCGGAACAGGCAGTCAATCCGAATCGCCTGAACAGCCTCAGGTGAGGCCTGATCGATATGAAGCCGGCACGCCGAACACGCCGGGCATCGCGGGTCTGAGAATAGGGGTACATTACGTGCTGAATGAGACACCGCAAAAGATACATACTAAGGAGTGGGACTTAACCCAGCGCATGATCGAAGGATTACTGCGTATCGATGGCGTGCGCGTGCTCGGGCCTGAACAAGGACAAAACCGGACGGGCATCGTATCGATCGTGGTGGATCGCATCGATCCGTCGGAGACGGCTTTTATTCTCGATCAACACTACAACATCGCCGTAAGATCCGGATTCCATTGCACGCCGCTTGCTCACGGCATGGCCGGGACGACGGATACGGGAGCCATTCGGGCTAGCGTAGGGTATGGCACGACGGAGCAGGAAGCAGACGCCTTCGTCGAGGCGATCGCAGAAATCAAACAGCACTATCGTTGAAGTAGGGAATGGGAGCGAAGAAACATTGATGGAAGCATGGAACTTGCAGCCAATGGACGGGGTAACGATCGGTCTGGCGATCGTAGTCTTGATCCTCGTTATTCGGTCAATCGCATTAGGCGGCAAATTAAAAAAACTGCGCAAAAGTTATACGCAGTTTACGAGCGGGTCGGGCATAGAGGATTTGGAACACATTATTATCGCAATGAAGGAAAAACAGGCGCATCAGGAACAGCAGCATGCCGCGCTGCAGCAGCAGGTGGAAGAGCTGCAACGCCTCGTCAAAGAACAGAAAGGGCACGTCGGCATTCATCGTTACAATGCGTTCTCCGACGGAGGCAGCGACCTCAGCTTCTCGCTAGCTATTCTTAGCGAAACGGAAGAAGGACTCGTCCTCAGCGGATTGCACAATCGGGAGAACACATTCGTGTACGCCAAACCAATCCGAGACGGCAATTCCGACTATACGCTAACCCCGGAGGAGAAAAAGGCGATCAATCTTGCGTTGAAGCGGGAATAGCCGGGTGAACCGACTTCACGATCGCCGAGAAGAGGCTGTGCGCGATGACTTCGGACATTCGCATGACAAGATGCAACCTCGTGTTCTGCAAGACGAAGTATTCCATAAAGCCGCCCACATTGACGATGCCCGTTACATGGATGTCGCCGACGGGCGGCAGTTCTTTATTCACGCCGGCGCCGGGGCGGACCGGGCCTGTCCCGACTTGAATGCTGCCGACGCTCGAGACTTGTCCCAAGCATGCATCGATGCCGATGACGTAGGGATGACGAACTTGTCTGTTGATACGCTGTAGCGTGTCATCTAAGTTCATAGCATGCACGGGTTCTTCCAAGGTGCCGTAAATATCAAAGTAGCGGCTGCGATATTTGCTAAGGGCCGTTCCGACGAGGGGGCCAAGCGCATCGCCGGTAGAACGGTCGGTGCCAACGCACACCACGACAATACGCGCATGATCGGGCACATCGCTCAGCAAATAAGCCATACGATTAATGAGCAGACCTGTTACGTTGGGCTCCGAATAGGGTACCTTGAGTGGATTGTCCTTGCTTGAAAACTTCATTGAAATCCCTCCCGCCTGATGGTGAGCAATGGCCCGCGCGTCGGCCCTATTAATCTATGACGATATCGATGCGAGCGATCCGAGAGTCGATAGGATCTTCGCTTATTTACTAGCTAGTATATGGATAAGACAGCCATTTTATACTTGCGGCATGCGAGAAATGATAAAGGAGGCGGGGCTGGATGCTGATTGCGTTCGATTCGACCCAACAAGCGCTTCGGGCGGAAATGCTGCTAGAATACGCCGACGTAGAAATAGATATTTGTCCAACGCCTAAAGAGATCACCGCGGGCTGCGCGTTATCGATTCATTTTCCCCAAGACGATCTGACGACCGTCCGAACGGTGCTGGTCCAAGAAAAAGTTGAAATTCGCGGCATATTTCGTCCATTAGCAGGTGGAGGTTACGAGCCGGTCATCGTATAATGGGGATATCGAAGGACAAGGCGTCCTGATCGGGAAAGAGGGGCGGAAGCGATTGGAACGGAAACAATTTGAACTCGGCGATATCGTCCAGATGAAGAAGCCTCATCCTTGCGGCACGAACGAGATGGAGATCATCCGAATGGGAATGGATATTCGGATTAAATGCGTCGGATGCAAGCATAGCGTGCTCATCCCGCGGTTAAAGTTCGAGAAGAATATGAAGAAGGTGCTTCGATCGAAAGCCGCGGAAGCCGGAGAAACGCAGGCTGAAGGCGGGATCTAATTTTTTTACGGGTACCGCTTGCAATCGTCCAAGCCCTATGCTACAATGAACTTCGTTGACTAATTGGAGAGGTACCCAAGAGGCCCAAGGGGGCTGACTCGAAATCAGCTAGGCGTGTCAAAGCGTGCGTGGGTTCGAATCCCACTCTCTCCGTTCTCTAATTACTCCAATAACGCCTCCTGCAGATGATGCAGGAGGTTTTGTTATTTCTGGCCCATAATCGCCCCATCATAGGGAGTGGAAATCGAGCGTAAATAGGAAGCAGAAACGCTGCCGGGAGAACTGGATGCTCCAATTCGGCGTTACCCGTTTGAAGCCATTGGTATCATGTAATGGGCAGTAAGATAGGGGCAGCAGAGCACGAAAGGTTGTATTTAAAGTAAGCGGGGAACTGCAATTAGCAGTAAGCCCAAGTCGAATTCACCGAAGTTCGTGGTCTCGAAAGGATAAGATCAGGTGGCGAAATTTCGAACCGGTTCGATGCCCAAGGGTGTCCGAGCGTCGGTTCACCATCTGTTTCCGTTTGCATACCATTCAGCTTTTGTGATAAAATACATGGTGTTGATTACTCATGGAGAGGTACCCAAGAGGCCCAAGGGGGCTGACTCGAAATCAGCTAGGCGTGTCAAAGCGTGCGTGGGTTCGAATCCCACTCTCTCCGCCATACATAACAGACGACGACTCCGAGGGAGTCGTTTTTTTTGTGTCTTTGCTTAGTCGTGTGACTGTAGGCGCCATGAGCTGCATCATTGGATGAGAGCCTGTCGGTCAACCAATAAGAAAGCAACAAACTTAGAGCTGACGAATGAGTATTGTAAAGGCATACGTTCTAGGGAAGAGGAAGAGGGTATTGGACGTGATTTTCTACTGGGGGATAGGAAGGACGCCGGAACCATCCAAATGGCGGCGCAGACGATGAGAAGCCGCGGCCAACGAAAAAAGGACTCTTGCGAGTCCTTTTCCGACGGTGGTTGATCGATTGTAATTCGTCATCACTATAACGTCTTCTTCTGAAACCACGGTCATCGGTTACCCCGATGTGCTTGTGTTACGGACGCTGGTCTTTGGCACAACCCCTCGCTTCTTCGTAATCGGCTATTCGTGGACAAAATCACACTGCGGTCCTTGCGCATTCGCGTTCAACGGAACCACGCCTCTCTTCACACCGTCAAGAATAGAATGCGCGTTCGAGCTTCGTTTTATGCAACGGGCTGCAACTAGTGATTATGATGCAGTCGTTTCCACTTGCGCCCATCGTTCGACGTTTCCGGGAAACGCTCGCCTTTATCCAAATGGACTTTCTGCGGATTCGTGACGCCCATATGGTACGAGTTCTCGCCGATCTCAATATACGTACCTTCGTTCGGTGCCCGGTCGCCAGGCCGGAATTCGGTCCATTCACCCATCGTTATCAGCCTCCAAAGCGAATAATGGTCAACGGCCCGCGGATGCGGAGCCGACGCTTAGTGTATGTATCGACGCGAGCGAACATAAGCGGGAGAAAGAGCCAGGCGCTCGAATGCATGGTTTCACTTGTCAACGGATAGGCGACTCTGGTATAGTGTTATGGTATGCGAGAAATTACTTGCGAGAAATTACTCGCTCCTTGCTCCCTCTCGAGGGGGCCGTTAGTCCAAAAGGAGGTGAATCGAAATGCGCAAATATGAAGTGATGTACATCATTCGTCCAGATGTGGAACAAGAAGCGGTACAAGCTTTGACCGACAAGTTCCAAGCAATCATCTCGAACGGCGGAGAAGTTACGAAGCACGACGTGCTGGGTAAGCGCCGCCTTGCGTATGAGATCAACAAGATTCGTGACGGTATCTATGTCCTCGTTCATTTCAACGCCACGCCGGCTGTTGTCGCTGAACTTGACCGCGTCATGAAGATTACGGATGAAGTTATCCGTTTCTTGGTTGTCAAAGACGTTGCTTAAGATGTCTAACTCACGCAAGGAATGTTCGATTGGAGGCGAAAGTCGATGTTGAACCGTGTTATTCTAATCGGCCGATTAACAAGAGATCCCGAAATGCGCTATACACCAGCAGGCGTTGCGGTAACGCAATTCACGCTGGCCGTAGACCGTCCGTTCCAAAGCGGCGGCGAGCGGGAAGCGGATTTCATACCCGTGGTAACATGGCGTCAGCTGGCTGAGCTGTGCGCGAATTATTTGCGTAAAGGCCGTCTTGCGGCGGTGGAAGGCCGTATTCAGGTACGGAACTACGAGAACAACGAAGGCAAGCGCGTCTACGTGACGGAAGTTATTGCCGATAACGTGCGTTTCTTGGAATCCAACCGCGAAGGTGGACAACGCGAAGAATCGGGCGGCTACGGCGGCGGAAACCAAGGCGGAGGCGGCGGCAACTATGGCGGAAGCCAAGGTGGCGGCGGTCAAAGCGGCGGTAGTGGCGGAGGTTCTTACGGCGGAGGCGGTGGCCGGTCCGGAGGTTCCGGAGGGTCATCACGGAACGACAGTCGTGATCCGTTCTCGGATGACGGACGTCCGATCGACATTTCCGAAGATGATTTGCCATTCTAACTGAAAGGACGGATACAGATGAGCTTCAAGCAAAGAGAAGGCGGCGACGAGCGTCCAGAGCGCAAGTTCGGCGGTCGCAAAGGCCGTAACAAGCGTCGTAAAGTATGCTTCTTCACGGCTAACAAAATCACGCACATCGACTATAAAGATACGGACCTGCTCCGTAAATTTATCAGCGAGCGCGGTAAAATTTTGCCTCGCCGTGTAACCGGAACAAGCGCGAAATACCAACGTCTGCTGACGATCGCTATCAAGCGTTCGCGTCAAGTGGCGCTGCTCCCTTACACAACGGAATAGTAGGACACGCGTACTTCGGTACGCTGGACGATATACCAGGAAACAGCCGACAGCGATGTCGGCTGTTTTTGTTTTGCTCGTATGCATGCCGAAAGACAGATGCGTGCGCTCGAAAGTAACCGCCGTTGTGCGGAGGAGGAGGAAAGGCGCGTTAACGCCGAGCTCATTAAAACAGCTGCGACTGCCGCTCGGCGAACTCTCCGATAACCGGCAGCTTGAACCAGCGCCCCTGCATGGCGAGCACCATCATGGCCACCCATAAGATGAAGCACAGCGGCGCGAAGAATATGCCAAGAATCCAGCCGATAAACGGGAGCAGGCCGAGCACAATATTGATGATCATCATGGCCGCGGCGACCATAATCGATTGCAGCGCATGAAATTTGACGAAGCGGCTTTGACGTTCAATGACCAAGAATAGCATGCCGGTGACGCAAAGGCCGAAGTAACAAAGCAATCCAACGAGCCGCGGATCGAGCCCGGTCGATGAGCGGTCAGGCATATATGGCTGCATAGACAAGGATCTCCTTCCCGATTATGTCCTAGTGTTACTTATTCGGCATTCAGGCAAACTATGCCCAGGTTGTACAGGTGGGGGCAAGGGGCGGAAATTCAGCGGAATCCAGGGAGCTTTATCCGTGGGACAAGAACGTTGTTAACGTAAGCTTTGTCTGTAAGACAAGAGCGTGCTACGCTCGAAAATACCCGCCGTCCGCTACATCACGGGTCAGCACGAAATGGGAGTCCATAGGGCAAAGCCCTTGGAGAGGGCAATGCTGTCAGGTTAAGGAAAAACGTCCGATGAAACTAGGGCCTATAGTTGATAGGCTTAAGTCTTAGGACGGACTTCTAAACCGACTGAAGCTTTGTCCGTCAGGACAAAAGCGTGCTCCGCTCAAACCCAATCGCCGACCGCGAACAAGTGCGCCAGCACGAAAAAGGGAGTCCAGAGGGCAAAGCCCTTTGGAGCCTCCTCGGCGGAGGGGGAAGGGGGAGTGGCTAATGTTACCATACTGTAACTTTCGGTCCGGCTGCGTCGTTTAAAATAAAGGTGGTTCGTTTATATAGATAAAGGGATAGGAGTAAACCATTCATGGCTACACAACCCCAACCAGAACGCAAATCACGCAAATGGAAGTGGATGGCCGCGGTGATGGCGTTCGTTCTTGTGACGGGCACCCTCGGCTATGTCAACCGGGCGACGTTGGCTTCCTGGGGATTCGACTTGTTCTTGGCCGATCAGGTGAAGAAGAAGCTCGATCAATCCTACAAGCCGCTCGAGGGCCGCGAGGTGAAGCGGGTCGCGCAGACGAAGAAGGAAGATCCGTTCACGCTGCTGCTGCTCGGCGTTGATCAGCGCGATCAGGAGATCGGCCGATCGGACACGATGATTTACACGGTCGTGCGTCCAAGCGACGGAGCGATGCTCATGATCTCGATCCCGCGCGATACGTACGCGATCATCGTCGGGAAGACGAAGAAGAACGGCGAACCGTGGGAAGACAAGATTACCCATGCCTACGCATTCGGCGGCCCGGCCATGTCGGTCGAAACCGTCGAGAAGTTGTTCGGCTCTCATGTGGATCATTACGCCACCATTAATTTCAATGGATTCCGCGATGTGATCGATGCCATGGGAGGCATTGCGCTGCCAATCACCGAAGATTTGGTCAACGACGACGCAGACCATGAGAAATTCGTGGTAAAAGCCGGGCAAGACAAGTACAACGGCAAGGACGCGCTCAACTATGTCCGTTATCGGGAGGATGCGGGCGGCGATATGAGCCGGACCGGCCGGCATCAGATTTTCTTGAACGCGATCATGGAGAAGGCCTCGAAAGTCGGGCAATGGACGAAAATTCCGGAACTTATCGATATTATGGGTCATAACTTCAGCACTGATTTAACCTCCACGCAGATGATCAATTTGGCCAAAAGCATGCTGCAGACCGAGACGCGCACGATTTATAGCCACACGCTAAAAGGAGACGGCCACCGGAAATCGAAAGGCGGCGCGTGGTACTACTTCGCGGACGAAACGGATCTGGATGCGGTTGGCGCATTGATCGAGGCCTGGCTGGACCCGAAGCTGACCAAGAGCCAGCTGCCGCTGCCGGAGGAATATGAGAAGAGCAAGGCTGCGAACACCGCGGCGACGACAATGACTGTGCGCTCGTCCGCGGTTTCGGAGGCCGCTGCGCCGTAAGCAGCTGGCACAAGGTGAAACGGCTATCCCCGTCTTTGAGGACGTAGCGCGTTTCATTCCGCGATATGAAATAGAGGATGATTTATAAGCGTACAACTAAATAAATTCCTATATTTCAAGAGAGCCGCGAGCGACACGCGCCAGGGGGTCAAAACTAGGGAGTAGGAGATCATCTGGATGAATATTGCATTTTTCTTATTACCGAAACAAGAAGTCGTCTGCCTCTCGACCGAAGCGACGCTGAGGCAAACGCTGGAGCGGATGGAGCATCACCGGTACACGTCGGTGCCGATTCTCGATCGCGACGGCTGCTACGCGGGCACCGTGACGGAAGGCGATCTATTATGGTATATGAAGAACAACCCGGAACTGACATTCGAACAGACGCACCGGGTGAAGCTATCCGATGTCCAGCTTCGGCTGGCGCACCGCGCGGTGCGCATCGACGCCAATATGGAAGACTTGGTGTCGCTGGCGAAGCTGCAGAACTTCGTCCCCGTGATCGACGACATGAACCGGTTCATCGGCATCGTGAGACGAAGCGACATTATCGACTACTGCGAGAAGCTGATCGTGAGCGGCGGGGCGGAGATGAAGGAGATCGCCGCCGGTTAAACGCGTTTGCGAATTGCGCAGCGACGTAGTACGATTAAGGAAACGGTTGGAAGCGTGGCAAACCAAAGCAATAGCAAAGGGCCGTCCTCCCAAGGGGACGGCCCTTCTACATGTAGGAGGCGTAGGGAATGAGCAGCAGGCAGGATCGAAACAAGCGGGGACGCGGGTCGATGCGGGGTATTATGGTGATCGCCATCGTCCTCGTGCTCGGATTCGCGGGCTATTTGGCTTACTCGATGACGCAAGAGGACTCGCAATCGCCGGGGAATACCGTGGAGCAAGGGTCCGGTAATGGCGGCACCGGCGGTAACGCGGAAGACGCCAATAATGGGCAAGCCGGCGGAACCAACGCTCCAGGC
Organism: Paenibacillus methanolicus; assembly: GCF_008124765.1. Lineage (GTDB taxonomy): Bacteria > Bacillota > Bacilli > Paenibacillales > Paenibacillaceae > Paenibacillus_Z > Paenibacillus_Z methanolicus. The sequence goes on from NZ_VNHS01000004.1 coordinate 31,565, forward strand.
AGCGGGGGCGAGAATGCCGGCGAGGGTGAAGGCGAAGCGACGGACAAGCCGGAACAGACGCCGGCGGAGCTGTTGGAGGCGACCGTCACGGAGGCGGACTTGGCGAAGGAATATGATATCGTCATTACCGGCGGGCGCGTCATCAACCCGGAGACGAAGCTGGATCAGGAAGGACTCAATGTCGGCGTAACGGACGGCACGGTCGGCGTCGTGACGTCCAAGACGCTCAAGGGCAAGAAGACGATCGACGCCAAGGGACTGGTGGTCTCGCCGGGCTTCATCGATAACCTGTCGTACGACCCGAATCCGCTCGGCGTCTGGCAGAAGATCGGCGACGGCGTGACGAGCAATATCGCGATGCATGGCGGTACGTCGACGCCGAAGGCGTGGTATGCGCATTACGAGCGCGATATGCCGCCGGTTCACTTCGGCGCGTCCTATTTCTACACGCAAGCGCGGAATCAGTTCAAGTTGAGCCGCTACGACGCGGCCAAGCCCGAGCAGATCGCGAAGCTGCGCGAGCAGGCGGAAGAAGCGCTGAACAACGGGGCGCTCGGCATCTCGTTCAGTCTCGAATACGTGCCGGGCATCTCCGCGGAGGAGATTATCTCGCTTATGGAACTCGCCAACGAATACAATGTGCCGGTATACTTCCATGGCCGCTATTCCGACGCCGAGGCGCCGGGCACGGAGCTGGAAGGGACGCAGGAGCTGATCGACTACGGCGAGAAGACGGGCGCAGCGGTACATATCGACCATATCAACAGTACGGGCGGCACGTTCTCCATGCAGGAGGCGCTCGGCATGATCGAGAAGGCCCGTGCGGAAGGCTACGATATTACGGCATGCGTGTACCCGTATGATTATTGGGGGACGTACCTGAACTCCGCTCGCTTCGACGAAGGCTGGCAGGAGCGGTTCCGTATTTCTTACGACGATCTTCAGATCGCCGGCACGACGGAACGTCTGACGAAAGAGAGCTTCGCCAAGTATCAGAAGGAAGGCAAGCTGGCGGTTGCATACGCCATTCCGGCAGAAGCGGTCGTACAAGCGTTCCAGGCGCCGTTCGTCATGATCGGCAGCGACGCGATCCTGGAGCCGAGCAACAATAACCATCCGCGCGCGTCGGGCACGTTCGCGCGCACTCTCGGCATGTACGTACGCGATCAGAAGGTCATGTCGCTCATGGACGGCATCGCCAAGCTGTCTCTCATGCCGGCTCAGCGACTGGAGAAGCAGGCGCCGGCGCTTCGCAAGAAGGGCCGCATCGCGAAAGGCATGGACGCGGATATCGTCATTTTCAACCCGAATACGGTCACCGATAAATCGACGGTCGAGAATCCGGAGCTCATGTCGGCCGGCATCGACTACGTGCTCGTAGCGGGCCAGGTCGTGCTCGACCACGGCACGATGAACAAGAAGGTGCGGCTGGGCGAACCGCTGCGCAGCCAATTCCAGCGGGTCGGCGCGAATACGGCGGCCGGCACGCTGCAGTGGGAAGGCGCAAGCTATCCGGTGCTAAGCTATAATCAAGCCAGCTATGTGGACGTCGAGGCGCTCGCGGAACACGGGTATACGCTGACGTGGGACGAAGTGACCAAGACATTCGCCTTGGCGAAGGGCGAAGGCGGTCAGACGGCCGGCACGGCAGGCCAGATGCCGAAGAACGGCGAGCTGATGCTCGAACGCGGCTACCGCGTCGTATCGGGCGAAGCAAGCAGCGAGTTGCTGTCGATCGGCAAGCGCGAATTCGCGCCGGTGTCGTTCCTGACAACGCTCGGCCTTGCCGCCGAGAACGACGGCGATGCCTGGACGATCGAATAACGGCTAACCGACCCCGATAGCGCGCGGATCGGTCCCATAGGCAAAGCAAGAGACGCTCCCGGCAATGGGGGCGTTTTTGCATGGCGTCCATAAGGACCACGGCTCATTGGAGCGCGTGGCGATGTTGGGAATAGACCCGTTGCGTAGCAGCGCCGAAACGCCGGCCTCTTGCAAGGGTGTCGGCTTCATGTTTAGGCGAAGGCGCTTCCGGCAACGGGGGCGTCCTTCTGCCGCGAGTCTCGCAGCGCTTCTTCGCTGCTCACATCGGCAAGCCATGCGTCTTAGCTGGTCATGCGGGTAATAGACTAAAGCAAAGGCGGCCTAGACCGCTGGTTAGCGGCCCAACAGGCACCATTCTAGTTGCCTGATGTTTTATGTTATAATGAGGACTACAGTTTAGGCATACAACTTCATCCTGCAAGAGGTGAACGGGCTTGAGAACCGGCATGAAATCTTTGTTATGGAGCGCGCTCCTGCTGGCGCTGCTGCTCGCCGTCGCCGTTCCGCTGCTGAACGCGCTTGCGCTGGCCGTGATGTTGGTTCCCGCGGTTCTGTTGTATGCGACCTTATCGAAGCCCATGTTCGCCGTTCATATGGGGGCCGTATACGGCATCGCGCTGGCGATTATGGGCCCGCCCGCGCTTATCGTCGGGCTGTTCTTCGTGGTGCCGGCCATCGTGATGGGGCATCTGTACCGGAAGGGCGCTCCGGCGCGCAAAGTCGTCACCGCGACGTTGCTGACGCTTCTCGCGGAGCTGATGCTCGAACTGGTGCTGCTGGACCGGTTGTTCGATATGTCCTTGCTGACCGAGATCCGCGATCTCATTCTCCAGGCTACGGGCGATCTGGACGCGCAAGGGCTGCTGCCGGCAACGTGGGGCGCGGATATGACGGACGCGTTCATTCAGACGATGATTCATTCGATTCCGATGACGATGATCACGGTGGCGTTCCTGTATGCGGTCATTACGCACGCCATCGCACGGCCGCTGCTGCGCGCATCGGGAATCGAGGTTCCCGGCTTGCAGAAGGCGCGCGAATGGATGCTTCCGCGCCTTATGGTGTTTTATTATTTGATCGTGCTGTTCGCCGACATGGTCGTTCCCGATCAGGGCGATTCTTTTCTGACGGTGGCACTGCTGAACCTCGTACCGCTCATGCGGCTCGCGTTTACGATTCAAGCGATCGGGTTTTTCTTTTATGTGGCCCATCAACGGGGCTGGAGCAGAGTCGTGCCGATTCTGCTTGGAGCGCTCGTCGTGGCTTTTCCTCCGCTCAGCTTGATTGGGGTATTCGATGCCGCATTCCCCATCCGCGCAGCGTTCAAGAAACCGTAAGTACAGGGGCGAAGTGAAGATGCCGAAGTTTTTGATTAAACGCTGGCACGGGATGCACCATCTATGGGCATTCGTGCTCATGCTGCTGCTCACGGTCGCCGTGGCGTGGTACGAATGGAAGCTGGGCCTTGTCGGCTTGCTGCTGTCCGGCGCCGTGGGCGTCTACTCCTGGATGGCGGAGCGCGCGTTCCGGCGCGATCTGAAGACCTATCTGGGCACGCTCTCGTACCGGGTGAAGAAAGCCGGCAGCGAGGTTATCAGCGAATTGCCGTTCGGCATTATCCTCTACAACGAGGAGAAGACGGTCGAATGGCACAACTCGTTCGTGACGCACATGCTGGAGCGGGACTCGGTCGTCGGCGAGTCGCTTACCGACCTGTTCCCGATGCTGGCGCAGGCCAAGGACAAGGAAGGCACCGTGGAAGCGGTCATCGGCCAAGAAGTGTACGAGCTGATGTTCCGCTTCGAGGAACGGCTGCTGTATGTCCGCAATATTACGCAGCGCTGGGAGTTGGCCAGACGCTACGAGGACGAGAAGCTGGCGATCGGCATCGTCATGATGGATAATCTGGAGGAAGTGACGCAGGGGATGGATGACCAGCAGCGTAGCCAACTCCTCTCCAAGGTCACGGCCGAGATTACGGAATGGTCGCAGAAATTCCAGGTGTATCTGAAGCGTCTGACGAGCGATCGGTATCTCGTGATTACCGACCAACGGACGCTGAAACAGCTCGAGCTGTCCCGGTTCGTGCTGCTCGACGAAGTGCGCGAGATGACCGCCGATCAGAAAATCCCGATGACGCTCAGCATCGGCTTCGCCGCCGGCGCGGAGACGATCGTCGAGCTGGGGCAGTGGGCGCAGACGAGCCTGGATATCGCGCTCGGCCGCGGCGGCGACCAGGCAGCGGTGAAGGTCGGACAGCGGCAGACGTTCTACGGCGGCAAGTCCAACGCGGTGGAGAAACGCACCCGCGTCCGCGCGCGCGTCGTGGCCCACGCCCTGCGCGACCTCATCAAGGAATGCGACAACATCGTCATCATGGGGCACAAAATGCCGGACATGGACGCGATCGGCGCCGCCATCGGCGTGCTGAAAGCCGCGCAGCTCTTCCATAAGGATGCCCACATCGTGCTGGAAGGGATCAATCCGGCCATCCAGAAGATGATGGAGAATTTGAAGGAAGACGAGAAGCTGTTCAAGCGGTTCGTCTCGCCTGAACAAGCGCTCGGCCTGATCGAAGCGGGCACGCTCGTCGTCGTCGTCGACACGCATAAGGCGTCGATGGTGAAGGAGCCGAAGCTGCTGCAGCAGGCGGGCAAAATCGTCGTCATCGACCATCACCGCCGCGGCGAGGAGTTTATCAACAACGCCATTCTCGTCTACATGGAGCCGTACGCATCCTCTACGTGCGAGCTGGTCACGGAGCTGCTGCAATACATCCATGACCGCGTCGTGCTCGACGTGCGCGAGTCGACGGCGCTGCTGGCGGGCATTACGGTGGACACGAAGAGCTTCTCGCTTCGCACCGGCTCCCGCACGTTCGAGGCGGCCTCGTTCCTGCGCCGCAGCGGCGCGGATACGACGATGATCCAGAAGATGCTCAAGGAAGACCTGGCCGAATACATCAAGAAGGCGGAGATGATCAAACATGCCGAGATTCTGTATGAGCATGTGGCGATCGCCGTCACGGAGCCAGGGCGCAAATATTCGCAGCTGCTGATCGCGCAGTCCGCGGACACGCTGCTGAACATGACCGACGTGCTGGCCTCGTTCGTCATTGGCGAGCGTCAGGACGGCCTGATCGGAGTCAGCGCCCGGTCGCTCGGTCATATGAACGTCCAGATCGTCATGGAACGGATGGGCGGCGGCGGTCATCTGACCAACGCGGCCGCGCAGCTGGAAGGCTCCGTCTCCGAGGTGGCCCACAAATTAAAGCAGGTGCTTCGCGATATTGAAGAGGAAGAGGGGTTATTCGAATGAAAGTAATCTTTTTGCAAGACGTCAAAGGGCAGGGCAAGAAAGGCGAAGTAAAGGAAGTATCGGAAGGTTACGTGCGCAATTTCTTGCTGCCGAAAGGGCTCGTCAAAGCCGCATCGGATGGCAACCTGAAAACGCTGGATATCCAGAAGGCAGCCGAAGTGAAGCGCAAGGAGAAGGAAAAAGAAGACGCGCAGGCGTTCGCCGCGAAGCTCGAGGCGATCACGGTCGTCGTCAAGACGAAGTCCGGCGCGGACGGCCGCCTGTTCGGCTCCGTCACGAGCAAGCAGATCGCCGAAGCGCTTGAGAAGCAAGGTCACAAGATCGACAAGCGCAAAATCGAGCTGGATGAGCCGATTCGCGCGCTTGGCTACACGAACGTGCCGGTCAAATTGCATCCGGAAGTCAAAGCAACGCTTAAAGTGCAGACGGTTGAAGAATAATACTACAGTGGGTAAAGGAGACAAGCGAAAACAATGAGCGATGAACAGCTGATGTTTGACCGTGTACCCCCGCAGAATACAGAAGCCGAGCAGGCGGTCCTTGGTGCCGTCCTGATCCAAGCCGAGTCGCTCGTCACGGCGATGGAGCGGCTGCGCAGCGAAGACTTCTACACGCCGTCTCACCAGTTGATTTATGAAGCCATGGTCGAGCTGGGGGAAGCGAATCAGCCGATTGACCTTGTCACATTAACCGCCCATCTGCAAGGCAAACAGCAGCTTGAAGAGGTCGGCGGCGTGAGCTATTTGGCGAAGCTCGCGGGCGCGGTTCCGACCGCGGCCAACGTGGACTACTATGCGCAGATCGTCGAAGAGAAGTCCCTATTGCGGCGCCTGATCCGCACGGCGACCCAGATCGTATCCAATGGTTACGCGGCCGCCGAAGACGTCGGCATCATGCTGAACGAAGCGGAGCAGCGCATTCTCGAGCTGTCCAACCGACGTTCGAGCAGCGGGTTCGTCTCCATCCGCGATGTGTTGATGGAAGCGTTCGAGCGCGTAGAAATTCTGTATTCGAATAAAGGCACTTCGACGGGCATTCCCTCGGGGTTCGTGGATTTGGATAAAATGACGGCCGGTTTCCAACGAAACGACTTGATTATCGTGGCGGCCCGTCCTTCCGTAGGCAAAACCGCCTTCGCGCTCAATATCGCCCAGAACGTCGGGGTGCGCGCGAAGGAAACGGTCGCGATCTTCTCGCTCGAGATGTCGGCCGTGCAGCTCGTCAACCGGATGATCTGCGCGGAATCGAACGTCGATGCGGGACGTCTGCGGACCGGCTACCTGGAAGGGGATGACTGGGAGAAGCTGACGATGGCGATCAGCGCCTTGTCCGAAGCGCAAATCTACATCGACGACACGCCCGGCATTACGGTAGCCGATATCCGCGCCAAGTGCCGCCGCCTGAAGAAAGAGCGCGGTCTCGGCATGATTCTGATCGATTACCTCCAGCTGATCCAGGGCCGAGGCAAAGCCGGCGAGAACCGGCAGCAGGAAGTATCGGAGATCTCCCGTACGCTGAAGCAGATCGCGCGCGAACTCGAAGTGCCGGTCATCGCGCTGTCGCAGCTCTCCCGCGGCGTCGAGCAGCGGCAGGACAAGCGTCCGATGATGTCCGACCTTCGGGAATCCGGATCGATCGAGCAGGATGCCGACATCGTCGCGTTCTTGTACCGGGACGACTACTACGACAAGGAATCCGAGAAGAAAAACATCATCGAGATCATCATCGCCAAGCAGCGTAACGGCCCGGTTGGCACCGTGGAGCTGGCGTTCCTCAAGAGCTTCAACAAATTCGTCAGTTTGGACCGGACGCACCAAGAGCCCGGACAAGCCTCGTAAACCGCACTTATTCGTTTTTCATATGTCATATTTCCGAACGATTGTATGGAACCCCATGCAATCGTTCGTTTTTTGTTGACTTTGATTTTTAACATTGCTACACTAAGACTGCTGCCTTTTGCGACCGGCAGTAATTTTCGGTGTGTGCAAATACATCGAGTGGGGGTATGAGCATGTCAACGGTAGTTGTTGTCGGAACACAATGGGGAGACGAGGGCAAAGGCAAGATCACCGACTTTCTCGCAGAGGGCGCCGACGTCGTAGCCCGTTATCAAGGCGGTAACAACGCGGGCCACACGATTATGATTGGCAACAAGAAGTACAAGCTGACCATGGTGCCATCGGGTATTTTCAATCAGGATAAAACATGCGTCATCGGCAACGGGATGGTTATCAACCCGCAAGCGCTGATCGACGAAATTAACTATATACATGAGAACGGCTTCAAGACGGACAACCTGCGCATCAGCGACCGCGCGCACATCATCATGCCGTATCATCTGGTGCTCGACGGGCTGGAAGAAGAGCGCAAGGGCGACAACAAGATCGGCACGACGCGCAAGGGCATCGGCCCGTGCTACATGGATAAAGCGGCGCGCAACGGCATCCGCATGGCGGACTTGCTGGATGCGGAAGAGTTCGAATCGAAGCTTCGCCGCCTCGTCGTGGAGAAGAACCAAGTAATCTCGCAAGTGTACGGCAGCGACGGCCTCGACGTAGAGAGCATTCTGACCGAATACATCGGCTATGCAGAAGTGCTGCGTCCGTACGTCACGGATACGTCCGTCGTGTTGAACGATGCGATCGACTCGGGCCAGAAGGTGCTGTTCGAAGGCGCGCAAGGCGTCATGCTGGACATTGACCAGGGTACATATCCGTATGTCACGTCGTCGAACCCGTCGGCTGGCGGCGTGTGCATCGGCTCCGGCGTTGGACCGTCGAAGATTCAAGAGGTTGTCGGCGTGGCGAAAGCCTACACGACGCGCGTCGGCGACGGCCCGTTCCCGACCGAGCTGTCGAACCAGACGGGCGACTGGATTCGCGAGCGCGGCCATGAGTACGGCACGGTCACGGGTCGTCCGCGCCGCGTCGGCTGGTTCGACACGGTCGTCGTCCGCCATGCACGCCGCGTCAGCGGCATTACGGGCTTGTCCCTGAACTCCTTGGACGTCTTGTCCGGCCTCGAGACGGTTAAGATCTGCACGCACTACATGCTGCGCGGCGAAGTCATCGAGCACTATCCGGCGAGCCTGAAGCTGATCTCCGAGTGCGAAGCGGTGTACGAGGAGCTGCCGGGCTGGAGCGAGGACATCTCGAACGCGAAGACGTTGGCCGACCTGCCGGAGAACACGCGCCGTTACGTCGAGCGCGTATCCGAACTGACCGGCATTCCGATCTCGATCTTCTCCGTCGGCCGCAACCGCGAGCAGACGAACCAGATTCGTCCGATCTATAAATAAGCCGCGAGTCCTGCCCGTTCGGCTAGATGGCGGAAGCCCCGATCCCTTCAAGGGATTGGGGCTTTTTTGACGTTCGGCCGCCGCAAAACCAACCGTTTACACACCCAATTCGCCCCTTACGATCAAGTATATTTTACCAGTCTTGGTGAATGGTTCCGCAGCAGCGTGCCCATACTAGGAAGTAGGAAACAGGCAGGTATCCGGCTTGATAGGCGGGTGCGCAAGCGGAAAGGTGAGGAAACATGATTCTGAAAATGGTCAGTTGGCTGGGAAAAACGGTGGCGGCGGGATTAATTATTAGCTTCTTGTCAATCTGGACGACGGGCTATGTCGTCAATAGTTATGTGGAGACGCTGCTCAAGCAATTCAACATCCCGCTCGAAATGAAGCCGATCGCGATGGACGGCGTATGGGGCGCCCTGTGGGGGGCGGACCCGGAGGTCAAGTCGGATGCCGGCGCGTTGGCCGCGGAAGCGGGGCAAGACGAAGGTGGCACGGCGGATGAAGGCGGTCCGGCGAAAGACGGCGAGAAGGATGCGTCGGCCTCCACGCGGACGGAAGCGAGCAGCGGATCCGGCGAATCGGAAGAAGCGAACGGCTCCCGTACGGCAGCTGCGGAAGGCGAAGGAAGCGAAGGCGATCAAGGCGGCGAGGCAAGCGGCGAACCGCTCGCGGTGGATGCGTACGGCGAGCTGCCGGACGGCATCGTCACCGATGTCGGGGGCGGAACGGGAACGAAGGCGAACAGCGGCGCGACATCGGAGGAAGACGGCACGGCGTTGGACGATGCCCGGGAGGGCGGCGTCGCGATGACGACGGAAGAGATGAGCGAAGCAAAGAACCGGATCAGCGCCGAGGATAAGAACGAGCTGTTCGACGTCATGATGAAAAAACTGCCGCAGGAAGCGTGGCAGAGCATCTCGACGATGATGGAAAACGGGCTGACGGAACAGGAAATGACGGACGTGGAGCAGTTGTTCGCCCAACATCTGAATCGGGAAGAATACGACCGGATGACCGAAATTCTGAGCAAATATTAATGTTTCGTAACCCGCCGTTTGGTTGATCGCCCTTTTAAGCGTATGATACAGTAGACAACGGAGCCAATCGATGTAGATTTATGTCGAAATCGAGCAAAAGAATGTACCCGTACACGAAAAGGAGACGATCATGTCTGTTTTTAACGAACCGGATCGGATCCGAAAGGGATGGAATTCTCTCCGGCAATCCTTTCGGCGCGCCCGATCTCATACATCCAGCAGCATAGAGCACGAAGAAGGCACGAACAAAGGCAAACGCATTTTACATAGAAAACCGTTCATGTTGGCGGGGGGCGCGCTCGCCTTCCTGCTGATCGCCGGATTCAGCGGCGCGGAATATATGAAAGCCAATACGGTGGATTATTACGATGTGTACCGGAACGGAAGCTTGGTCGGGTCCGTCGCGACTCGGGAGCAGGTCGAGGCGCTCGTGGCGGAGCAGAAGAAAGCTATCGCGGCGGCGAATCCCGATGTCACGATGGAGCTCGACACCGGGACGATCACGTACAAGGCGCAGAGCGCCTACAAGGCGGCTCCGGATACGGACGGCACGCTGGACAAGCTGGCGGATCTGTTCGACTCGCATGCCATGGGCGTGGAGCTGAAGGTAGACGGCAAGGTCATCGCGGTCGTGAAGGACCAAGCGACGGCGGACAAGATCCTCGCCAGCGTCAAGAACCGCTATGCGCCTCAGGCCCCGCAAGCCAAGACGGCGGTGACCGCGCTCGCGTATACCGGAACGTCCAAGACGGCTTCGGCCACGCCATCCACGGTCGTGAAGTCCGTGAAGATCGTGGAGAGCGTCAGCACGGCGGCGGCGAGCGTCGATCCGAGCGCGATCGCCGATGCGGGCGAGGTTTACACGAAGATGATCAAGGGCAGCGTCAAGCCGACGAAATACACGGTGCAGGCCGGCGATTGCGTCGGATGCATCGCGGAGAAGTTCGACATTTCGCCGCAGGTCATTTATGAGAACAACAAATGGATTAAAGACGATATGATCAAGATCGGAGACGTGCTGGACCTGACGGTGCTGCAGCCCGAAGTGACGGTGCAGACGGTGGAGCATGTCACGGAGACGGAATCGATCGAACCGATCACGGTCATTCAGAAGAATAGCAACATGCGCGCCGGCGAATCGAAGGTCGTGCGCGAAGGCAAAGCCGGCAAGAAGAAAGTGGTTTATCAACTGACGAAGCAGAACGGTTACTTGATGAACGAGGAGCTGCTCGGCGAACAGGTGTTGGAGCCCTCCGTCCCCGCCATTGTCATGAAAGGGACGAAGGTCATACTCGGCGAAGGAACGGGCAGGTTCGCTTGGCCGGTAAGCGGCGCCAAATTGACCAGCAGTTACGGTACGAGATGGGGAAGGCTGCACAAGGGGATCGACTTGATCGGGAACAAGACGATTTTGGCCGCGGACAGCGGGGTCGTCTCATTCGCCGGTTACAAGAACGGCCTTGGCAACGCGGTTATTATTAACCATAAAAACGGATATGAAACCATCTACGGCCATTTGAGCAAAGTTACCGTCGAGAAAGGCCAAGTCGTCGAACAAGGAGACAAGCTCGGCATTATGGGCAACACCGGCCATTCGTTCGGGACGCATCTGCATTTCGAGATTCACAAGGACGGCAAGGTCCAGAATCCGATCAAATATTTATAATTCTTACTCGGCGCTGCCGTGGCCTGAACGGGCCATGGCGGCGCTTTTTTACGTAGGCCGGGAGAAAGCGCGGGCGGACGGAGAATATTTTCCGGAATGCGGCTTACATGAGGGAACTTTCATTGGGACAACCCCGGTACCTATGATAGAATAGACGAGTGGCCAAGCGGCATGAATGCTGGGTTTGGCAAGCAAAATGACAAGCAATGCGACAGGCGGTGGCGTTAGTTGCACGGTAAAATTTTGGTCGTCGATGACGAACAGCCGATTGCGGATATTTTAAAGTTCAATTTGGAGAAGGAAGGCTATCAGGTCATCTGCGCGTTCGATGGCGGCGAGGCGGTCAAGCTCGCGTTCGAAGAGCGGCCGGACCTGATTTTGCTTGATTTGATGCTGCCCGTGAAGGATGGCATGGACGTGTGCCGCGAAGTGCGCGCGCGTCTGCAGACGCCGATCATCATGCTGACCGCCAAGGACACGGAACTCGACAAGGTGCTGGGCCTTGAGCTAGGCGCGGACGATTACGTCACGAAGCCGTTCAGCACGCGCGAGCTTCTCGCCCGGGTGAAGGCGCATCTGCGCCGGCAGAAGAACGAGCAGGGCGCAAGCGGACAGGCGGCCGCGGCGGGTACGGCGCAAGCGCAGGCGGAGGAGAAGCAAGGGCTTTCCCTATTCAACTTGTTTATCGATACGGATATGTACGTGGTGTATAAGGACAACGAACCGCTCGATCTGACGCATCGCGAATACGAGCTGGTGTATTATCTGGCCCGCAACAGCGGCAAAGTGATGACGCGCGAGCATCTGCTCCAGGCGGTATGGGGCTTCGAATACTTCGGCGACGTGCGCACGGTGGACGTGACGATCCGCCGGCTGCGGGAGAAGATCGAGGATGATCCGAGCCGTCCGGAATACATTATGACGCGCCGTGGCCTCGGGTATATGATGCGCAATCCGAAGTCCGGAGGCTTCGGAGCCGGATGAACGGCGTTCGATTTTTTCGATCCATTCAGGTCAAGCTGATCATTATCTACGTGCTGCTCATTCTGATCGCGATGCAGCTGATCGGCGTTTATTTCATCAGCACGATGAAGACGTCGCTGACGTCGAATTTCACGACGAACATGAACAACCAGGCGGACGTACTCGCGGGCTTCGCGGCCGAGAAGCTGAACGCCCGGACCGAGAAGCCGGGGGAGGACGAACAAGCGGGGGAGGACGACCTCAGCTCGCTCGTGCGCAACCTGTTCAGCATCAACGAAGCGGAGATCCAGCTGATCGACGCGAGCGGCAAGGTGCTGGCCACGTCGCTGTCGATTCATCAGGAATACGTCGGCAAGAAGAATACGGCGCTCGCGGTCAGCCGCGCCCTGCAGGGCATCCGGGACAACGAGGAAGAGATTATCGACGAGGACAACGTCCGCAAGAAGATCATCGCCAAGCCCGTTCTGTACGAGAGCAAAATCGTCGGCGCCGTCTACATGGTCGCTTCGATGAAGGAGCTCTACGCGACGGTGAACCGGATCAACCGGATTTTCATGTCGGGCATGCTCATCGCGCTCGGCCTGACCGGGGTGCTCGGCATTCTGCTGGCGCATACGATCACGAGTCCGATCAAAGGGCTGACCCGCCAGGCGGCCGCGGTCGCGGAAGGGCGGTTCGACCGTCAGGTTCCGGTGCATGGCGACGACGAGATCGGCCGGCTTAGCGAAGTGTTCAACAACATGACGATGCGGCTGCGCGAAGCGCTCGAGACGAACGAGGAAGAGAAGGAGAAGCTCGCCTCGATTCTCGCCAACATGAGCGACGGCGTCGTCGCGACGGACGAACAGGGCGTCGTCATGATCGCCAACCGGCGCGCGCGGGAGATGCTGCAGAGCGACTGCCAAGAGCGTCCGCTGTCCGAGTTGTTCGATATGGACGACCGGTATCTGCAGGCAATGCTGGGCGGCGGCGGCGAGTCGTCGACCGTCATTCACCGCCAGCATCCGGACGAGGAGCTCGACGAGGTGATGCGCGTGACCTTCACCCCGATTCATCGCCGGGACAAAGGCATATCCGGCGCGATCGCCGTCCTGCAGGACGTGACGGAGCAGGAGAAGCTGGAGCAATCCCGCCGCGAGTTCGTCGCGAACGTCTCGCACGAGCTGCGGACGCCGCTGACGACGATCAAGAGTTACGCGGAAGCGCTGGACGACGGGGCGATGGATGACCGCGAGCTCGCCCAGCGGTTCGTCTCCGTGATCCGGAACGAGACCGAGCGGATGATCCGGCTGGTCACCGACCTGCTGCATTTATCGCGCCTCGATTCCAACCAAGCTCCGCTGCGCCGCCAGTCGACGAGCGTACCGGAGATGCTGGAGGAAGTGGCCGACCGGTTCTCGTTCCAGATGCGCAAGAAATCGATCCGCTCGACCGTTCGCGTCGAGGACGGCATCAAGCACGTGCTGCTGGACCGGGATCAGATCGACCAGGTGCTAGACAATCTCGTCTCCAACGCGATCAAATATACGCTCGACGGCGGCCGGATCGAGATCGTCGCGAGCAAGCCGGACCCTGGTTCCATCGCGATTCGGGTGAAGGACACCGGCATCGGCATCTCGCGCAAAGATTTAAGCCGCATCTTCGACCGGTTCTACCGGGTGGACAAGGCGCGCTCCCGCAATATGGGCGGCACGGGTCTGGGGCTCTCTATTGCCCGGGAAATCGTCAAGGCGCACGGCGGCACGATCGCCCTCGATTCGGAACCGAACGAAGGCACGACCGTAACCGTCACGCTGCCCGCCCTCCATGAGGGAGGTGCGGCGTCATGATGGAGAAGATCAAGACGGTGCTGCTCGTTTTCCTGGTCGCGCTCAGTCTGCTGCAGAGCTATTGGCTGGCATACAGCATGCCGGGCATCGGGGTGACGGTCAGCCAGAAGCAGGATTACGTGAAAGCCGATCTGAAGAGCGACGAGGAGAAACTGGAAAATTTGATTTTCCCCGAGGATATGGTGCTGCACTTCGGCAGCAACCAGCACACGCTGCTCTACCCGGAGACCAACTTCTACGACCTGATCTTCGATCGGGTAAGAGGAAGGGAGTTCAAGGACTTCCAACGCGATGCGCGTTATGCCGTCGATTGGGACGAAGTGCGCGCCCAGAGCATCGGCGTCGAGCTGCGCTTCGGCACGGGCGTGCCGGTCGAGCTTTTGTCCAAGGTGTTGAAGCTGTCGGAGGGCGACTCGATCTTCCAGAACGACTCGATCTCGAATATATGGATTTTCAAAAGTCCGGCGCGCGAGGAAGTAAGCACGTACTTCTTCAGCACGGACGGCACGACCGTCTACGAGTCCGTGCGCGCGGACTTGACGGTGCGCGACGTGCAGAACTACGTGGGCTTCGGCCAATATTGGACGCCTTATCAATATGTCGCGCCGAATCTGTACTTGGCGAAGGAGCCGCTGCAGGCGGTCGAAGCGGTCGTTGGCTTCAGTACGTACACGCCGGAGCAGATGCAGCATAACCTGTTCTCCGATCCGAGCGCCACGCGGGCGATCAACGACGAGAACGACGTGCAGACGTATACCGACCACAAGCGCGGTCTTCAGGTGGAGCAAGGCGGCCGGTGGATCCGGTATACCGATCCGGCGCCGGCGCAAGATTCCGTCGCCGAGCGGGTGAGCGAGAACGTCTACGCTTCCATCCAGTTCATTAACGAGCATGGAGGCTGGGACGGAAGACACCGGTTCATCGAGCCCGGCATGGCGGGCGGCGAACAGATGATTCGTTATCAGCAATATTACGGGGCGTTCCCGGTACTCTCCAAGAAGCCGTTCCTGTACGGGGAGATGCTGCTTCGCATGCAGCAGGGGGTCGTCACGGAATACGAACGCTCGATCGCGACGATGGCCGATACCGAAGACCGCAAAGAAGTGCGCTGGCTGCCGGGCGGGAGCCTGCTCAGTCAGACGCTGGCCGGCTATAGCCGGCGGGGCGAGGTGGAAGCGATATTCCCGGCGGTCGAGGTCGAATTGGTCGAGGGACGCACGGAAGCCGATGCGGACAAGCTCCGGGTGACCCCGATATGGGCTGTCCGTCTGCGCGACGGTTCGCAGGAGAAGCTGCTGTCCGCCGTGGCGGGCAGTCGCAAGCCGGCGGCCGGCGAACCGGGCGGGGCGGATAAGGATAATCCGGGGGCGCTGCCCGGCGGGCTATCGCTCGGCGGAACGGCGGGAAGTCTGGGCGCCGTCGGCGTGCAGCTATCGACCGGCGCCAGCCTGCCGGATATGCGGAGGTAACGGCGGATGGATTGGAGACGCGCGAAAAGCGTATTGATATTGGCGTTCCTGCTGCTGAACGTGGCGCTCGGCTATCAGTTGTGGTCGAGCTATGGGGAAGGGTTCAGCGCGAGCGCGGACGTGAACGATCTGCCGCCGGAGACGCTGGCCGTCATCCAGGAGAAGCGAATCTCCGTGCAGGCGAACATTCCGGCGGAGACGCCGGAGCTGCGGGATTTGACGTACCGGGCGGAGGCGCCGCTCGGCAGCGGAGAACGCACGATGCTGAAGAAACCGGTCGCGAGCAAGGCCGTCTACAACGAGCAGGAGCTGAGACAGGCGCTGGGCGGCGAGATCCCGGGCCTGGCGCAGTACCAGTTCGATCAGTCGGTCAGCCGCGACGGCGTGGACGGCGTGTTCGTGCTGTACCGGATGATCGACGGGCGGCCGATGTTCGACGTGAAGCTGGAGCTGTTCTACAGCAATCAGCGCATCGTCGCCTATCGTCAGGACCGCATCGAGCTGCTGCCCGCCGAACAGTCGCAGAAGCAGGAAGTGCTGCCGGCCACGAAGGCGGCGGCGAGCCTGATCGACCGCAACTATTTGCCGGTGGGCGCCGTCATTAAAGAGATCAAGCTGGGCTATCACCATGGCCAGATTTTCGACTCGCAGACCCAGGTATCCGCGCCTTCGTGGCGGGTGCTGCTGGAGGACGGCACGGCGTATTACGTCTACGCGATCAGCGGCGAAGTTGTAACGGGCAAAGAAGAAGGACAGTAGACAACAAGGCGCCTTATGCAACCAGGGAGAGGGAAAGGACAGGTTAAACGAGCTATGGGGATGCGGTTTACCGTACTGTCGAGCGGATCGACGGGCAACGCGACCATCGTGCAGAGCGATGAGGCGGCGGTGCTTGTGGACGTCGGAATGAGTGTAAAAAAAATGGAGGAGCTTATGCGGGAGCGGGGCATCGCGGGCCATCACTTGGACGCGATTCTCGTTACCCACGAGCACTCTGACCATATTAAGGGCTTGGGGGCGTTCGCCCGCAAGTTCAACCTGCCGATCTTCGCGAACGAGGCGACGTGGGCTGCGCTGGAGCGCCATGTCGGCAAAATCGAGCCGGAGAAGCGGGTCATCATGCAGACGGGGGAAACGCTGACGTTCGGCGATCTGCGGACGACCTCGTACGCGATCTCGCATGACGCCGCGGAGCCGGTCGGCTACGTGTTCGAGGACGAGGACGTCAAGCTGAGCCTGGCGACCGACCTCGGTTACGTGAGCGACAAAGTGCGCAAGATGATCGAAGATTCCGACGTGCTCGTGCTCGAGTCGAACCACGACGTGGATATGCTCCGCATGGGGCATTACCCGTGGAGCACGAAGCGACGGATCTTGAGCGACGTCGGCCATCTCTCGAACGAGGCGGCCGGCGAGGCGCTCTGTTATTTGATGACGGACCGGACGAAGCGGGTGTATCTGGCGCATCTCAGTCTGGACCATAATTTGATGGACTTGGCGAAGCTTACCGTTAATAATGTATTAGAAGGCAATGGGCATTTCTTCCGCGCGGACGAATACCCGCTGCGGGAGACGTATCACGACCGGCCTACGCCATGGGACGAAGTGAGGCGGAAACAAGCGTATCTAGCTCTAGGTCGAGTGCAGCGGCTTTAAGCGCGATTTCCTCGCGGGTGAGGAGTCCTTTCTCGATGAGGAGTTCCGTCATCGCGCCGAGGCTGAGCAGCAGGCGGTAGTGATCCTCTTTCAAATCGGCCAGTTTGGCGGCCAGATGGACGTGTTCCATCGCAGTGGATGATTGACGCGGTTTCATCAATATCGCTCCTTTGGTTATGCGGCAACGCGTGCTAGCGCAAAATCTAGCATATATTTCCGCATTTCGTTCATACTCTATTATTAGTGTAGGCGATTCTTCCGATATCATTCCTAGATTCGTAAAAAAACAGTTCTTGATGCCAGCAGGACATCGAGAGGAGCGATTATAGATGAGCTTGTTCGACGACGATTTTTATTCGACCCGCGTCTCGCGTCGCGTCCGTTCTTCGTCCCAAACGGAGGACCGGCGGTTCTTGACCCGTCCCCGCCGCAGCAGCCGGTCTTGGTCGCAGGTCCGGCTCGCGGCGGCCTCCTCCCTTGTAAGCGCGGCGGCGGTCGTGCTCCTGTTCGGCTTGTTCACCGGCGGCTTCGACCGGGGCTCCGGCCCGCTGGCGGACGCGCGCCCGGCGGTGGCCACGGTGCAGACGACCGACCCGCTCGAGAAGACGGTCGAAGCGGCGGGCAAGGTCCGTCCGGCCGTCGTCAGCATCATTAACGAGCAATCGCTCGCGGTGCTGCAAGGCGAGGCGCCGGAGGAGACGACCGGCGAAGAAGAGCTGACGCAGGCGGCGCTGGGTTCGGGCGTGATTTTCGAGAAAGAGAATGGCAAAGCCCATATCATCACGAACGCGCATGTCGTGGCGGATGCGGCGGCCCTGAAGGCCGTCCTTAGCACGGGCGAGGTGCGCGAGGCGACGCTGATCGGCGCCGACACGATTACCGATCTGGCCGTGCTCGAGATCGATGCCGGCGGGATCGATACGGTCGCGGAGATCGGCGACTCCAAGGAGCTGCGCGCCGGCCAGGTGGTCATGGCGATCGGCAACCCGCTGGGCTTGTCCGACTCGCTGACGATGGGCATCGTGAGCAAGACCGAGCGCGTCATACCGGTGTCGCTCGCGCAGGACGGCGTTTACGACTGGGAGCAGGAAGTAATCCAGGTCGATGCGTCCATTAACCAGGGCAACAGCGGCGGTCCGCTGATCGACTTGAACGGCCGCGTCATGGGCATCAACAGCATGAAGGTATCCGATTTCGGCGTGGAAGGGGTCGGCTTCGCGATTCCGACGAACGAAGCGATGCCGATCGTGCAGAGCCTGCTCGATTACGGCAAAGTGAAGCGTCCTTATCTGGGCGTGTACACGATGGACGTCGATCAGTATTTGGCTCAGCAGGAGGCGGCGAGCTTGGAATCCGGCGGCCATGAGCCGGAGGAAGAGGGCGCAACGGGCGAAGACGAAGGCGCCTATGAAGAGGACGCCAGCTTGCCGCAAGCGGACCTCAAGTTGCCGGAGGAAGTCGATAAGGGCGTTATCGTCCTGGAGGCGGTCGGACCGGCAGCCGATGCGGGGCTGGCGTTCAACGACGTCATCGTCAAGCTCGACAAGCAGACGATCGGCAGCACGCTGGATTTGCGGAAGTACCTGTACGAGGCGAAAGAGATCGGCCAATCGATCGACGTGACGTTCTACCGGGACGGCGAGCGCCAGACGCTGACGCTCGAATTGCGGGAGAAGACGGAGGACGAATAATGCCGTGCGGATGGCGGTCTTGGGCATATGCCCGAGGCCGCTATTTTGCATCTACCGCGGACGTTGCCGATCCACGTGCCTGTGGTGTAAGATTGGAAGACGACAAGCGTTAACGCCCGGTGGCTAAAAATTGGCGTTTTGGTCGATGCTACTAGGCAGGACAGATTATGAGAACGAGGGAACTGACCGCATGTATTGTGTATGCAAAGAACATATTGAACTGGCGATCGACAAGTTCGTGGACGACTACGAAGACGCGCCGGATATCGTGGATTTGGGGACGACGAAGTTTAGCGATTGGGAAGCGCCCGCGACGTGCGATATGTGCGCGAGCATCGCGGCGTATTTGGTCGTATAATGCTCCGATTACTCCTGTCCGCTCCCGTTGTAGACCTGTTCCTCGATTAGATGAATGCTGAAGCAGTAGGAAAAGGCCTACAAAAGTCGCTTATCAGGAGTAATCTCCGCTGCAGGGTGGTGCTGGTTGGTTGCGTCCAGCACGAATGATGAAACCTTAGAGCAGAAACCTTAGACATCACCTCAAGCGGTAAGTGCTTACCGGCTGAATGAGGTGATGTTTTTTTGTTGTGGGACTGGACGCAGAAGTCGTTTGAAGAGGAGAATGGATTAGCATAAACACTGCTGAATGGCAAACATGAAACCAGCCCCGCAAAGCATCCAAAAATAATTTTCGTCTCCCGATGATAATAATTATCATTCTTGGTTAATATATAAGTGAGCAAGGTGAACCGGTTAACGCCGTCTTTGCGGCGAAGCGAGTTTCATTCCGGTAAAGCTGATTGGTTTGCGTTCACAATCCGAAGATTGGGAATGCAGCATTCAGCTAAAAGCTGATTGGTTTGCGTTCACAATCCGAAGATTGGGAATGCAGCATTCAGCTAAAAGCGGATTGGTTTGCGTTCACAATCCGAAGATTGGGAATGCAGCATTCAGCTAAAAGCGGATTGGTTTGCGTTCACAATCCGAAGATTGGGAATGCCAGCATTCAGCTAAAAGCTGATTGGTTTGCGTTCACAATCCGAAGATTGGGAATGCAGCATTCAGCTAAAAGCGGATTGGTTTGCGTTCACAATCCGAAGATTGGGAATGCAGCATTCAGCTAAAAGCGGATTGGTTTGCGTTCACAATCCGAAGATTGGGAATGCAGCATTCAGCGAAAGGAAAAGGACAGCCGGTCGCTCGGCTGCCCCAAGAAATTGCTTCGTGAAGTTAGATCTTCGGTTCGAACGTTTTGCAATCCGTTTCCTCCGAATTGCTGGCCTGCTTGCCACGGTTGCTCACCACGTAAATGGAGGAAGCGTTGCATTGGTTGCCGGCGGCCCAGTACTTGCAGTTGTTCACTTCGCACAGAACATCTTTCGCCATGAGAATTCACCTCCTTGGCATTAGGATGGTCGAACGGTGTACCTCTTTATACCTCGGACAGCCTGCTTTGAATCTCTTTTTTTAGGAGAGACAAGGCGGGCTTGTTCGAGTTGGCGTCATTCGCAAGGTGGAATCGGTCGACGGTCGGTCGCAGGTGGGATAGAATAAGGAGTTGTCAGGTGTTGAAGATGCAGATCCTTTCCGGTTGCCGGACGGGGGATGAATATAGAGCAGCGAAGGAGCAGCAGGACCATGCACATTCAGTTGATTACGGTTGGCAAGTTGAAAGAGAAATATTGGAACGACGCCGTGGCGGAGTACGCCAAGCGGCTGGGGGCTTACGCGAAGCTCCACCTGCGCGAGGTGCCGGACGAGAAAGCGCCGGAGAACATGAGCGCGGCCGAGGCGGAGCAGGTGAAGCAGCGGGAGGGCGAGCGCATCCTGGCGGCGATCAAGCCGGACGCGCACGTCGTGGCGCTGGCGATCGAGGGCGAGACGTGGACGAGCGAGCAGCTGGCGACGCATTTGGACAAGCAGGCGGTGTATGGCGGGGGTTCGGTCGCTTTCGTCATCGGAGGCTCGCTGGGACTGTCCGGCGCGGTCATGGCGCGGGCGGATAAGAAGCTGAGCTTCGGGCGTATGACGTACCCGCACCAGATGATGAAGGTCATGGTGCTGGAGCAGGTGTATCGCGCATTTAAGATTAATCGGGGAGAACCTTATCATAAGTAGGGCGAAATGAATCACTCCATTATGGTACATTTGTATGCAATAAGACTTATAACGAAATGAAGTTATGGACATATCGCGCCAAGGACATAAAGGAGTTGTGTCAAATGAATAAGAATAAAAGTACGGAAATGAAACGTTCTTCAAAAGCAGAAAACATTCTATCACAGATCAATAGTAAAACGAAGCTAGGCGACTTACGAATGATCGCGAAGGATATTAAAATCGATCACGAACTAGCTATGGAACTTTGGTCAACCGAAGCGTTTTTGCCCAGACTATTGGCGATCTTGCTTATGGACAAAAAACTTCTTTCAGAAGATGTGCTAAATAGGCTTGATAAGGATATGCAGATTCACGCATTCGATGAGCGAAATAACGTAATGGATTGGTTAATGGCTAATCAGCTCACCAAAGACAAGAAGAACATTGCATTGATGGAGTTATGGCAAAATAGTCCTTCTGCTCTTCAAAGGCGAGCCTTCTGGTATTATAAAGGGCGATTGAGATGGACAGGACAAACGCCGCCTGATAACACCGAGGACTTGCTATCTGCAATTGAAGCTACGATTACGCAGGAAGAACCGGAAGTTCAATGGGCGATGAATTTCACCGCAGGATGGATAGGCGTTTATGATGAAAAGTATCGAGCACGTTGTATTAAACTTGGTGAGAAAACGGGTCTTTATAAAGATGATAGGGTATCAAAGGGCTGTACGCCCAATTATTTGCCGGCATTCATTGCGATTGAAGTTAACAAACGTGCTTGATGTGAAAATAAAGGAATTCAAAGCCTCAATATGGATAAAGGATCTGAAGGTAAGCTTCCAGATCCTTTTTGCTTAAATTCATAAGTGAGGGTGAAATTACGAAACTATGAATGAACGCTGCTCTGGGGGATCTAGCTTATGGAATTATACAAAGAACCGATTGTTTATCACGATCCGCTGCTGCGTATTCAAATCCGCAGCTTTTACACGGCCGCGATCTGTCAGCATGGATGGCACTTCCACCCGGAGCTAGAGATTATTGCCGTACGATCCGGAACGATGGAAATCCACACACCGGATGAAGTCTATCACTTGCGAGCGGGGGACGTGTTAATTCTGGGTTCTTGTCACCCCCATCTCGATCTGAGAAAACAAAACCAAGTGGTGGATTATGTGGTGATCCAATTCGAGCTGGAGGCATTCTTGGATTCCAACATGCTCCCTTTCCTTTACTTGTTTCAAGAATCATTGCTGCCTTTGGTTAAGTTAAACTCCTTGTTTAGGGACAACCCGGAATTGCGGGAACAATTCTACGCCACCGTAATCGAATTGCAAAGGGAACATGAACAGAGGCAAAGAGGCTATGAGATGGCCATTAACTATCTGGTCAAGAAAAGTCTCTTCCTCTTATTGCGCCATGACAATGAGGGGAAGTTGGATCACAACCGATCGATGAACTATGCCAAGCTCAAATTAGTGTTCGATTATGTGGAAGCTCATTTATCCGACAAAATAACGGTGGAGCAGGCCTGTCTTCTCGTCAATTTCAGCTATACCTATTTCCTTAAATATTTCAAACAAACCTTGGGCATGACGTTCACGGACTATGTCATTCATCGCAGGATCAAATATGCCGAACGCCTGCTGCTGACCGAAGATCTCAGCATTGCCCAGATTGCCGAGCAGGTCGGCTTGCCGAACCTATCGCACTTCTACAAGTTGTTCAGACGCGTCCATCATTGTTCCCCTAAAAGCTTTAAAGACGCCATCCTAGCCAGAGCGAACGAAACCGTTCACGGTAAGAGCGTATGATCACAATCCACAACAGAATAGCATCATGATGGAGCGGTATCGGATATTGGAAGCCTATCCCAATACGGATACGATAGACGAAGAGAGCGAAATAAAAATCTTCGAGGTGACTTCATATGGTGCAGCAAGTAGATGATAAGAGGAAATGGTGGAAAGAAAGCGTCGTGTATCAAATTTACCCGAGAAGTTTCATGGATACCAATGGAGATGGCATTGGAGACCTGAAAGGGATTATTTCGAAGCTGGATTATCTCCGCGATTTAGGCGTTGACGTGATTTGGATCTGTCCATTCTACCAATCGCCTAACGACGATAACGGTTATGATATTAGCGATTATTATGCGGTGGCCGAAGAATTCGGAACGATGGAAGACTTTGAGCAGTTATTGGCAGAAGCGCATCGCAGGGGAATCAAGGTGATCGCCGATCTCGTCTTAAACCATACGTCGGACGAGCATCCATGGTTCGTAGAAGCCCGGGCATCCAAAGACAGCCCTAAACGCGATTATTATATATGGAAAAAAGGAAAAGAGAACAAAGAGCCCCCATCGAACTGGGGATCGTTCTTCGGCGGTTCCGCATGGGAATTCGATGAACAATCCGAGGAGTATTATTTACATATTTTCAACCGCAAGCAACCGGATTTGAATTGGGAGAATCCGCTCCTCATCGAAGAGCTTCATCGCATGGTACGCTGGTGGCTGGATAAAGGCTTGGATGGATTTCGTATCGATGCGATCAATCATATCGTCAAGATGGACGGTTATCCGGATGCAGAAGCGCCGGCTCATGAGAAAATCGTATCCGCGCATCATTTCTTCTCGAATCTCCCCAAAGTACACGATCATATCCAACATCTTCATCGCGAAGTGTTGAGTCACTATGACATTATGACCGTCGGGGAAGCGGCGAACACGGGTCCGGAAGAAGCGTTGTTGTATGTAGGCGACAATCGAGACGAGCTTAACATGGTCTTTCACTTTGAGCATATAAGCATGGACAATAACAACGCAGGTCTCGAAAGCTGGGAAAAGCAGCCTTGGCAGTTGTCTCGGCTCAAAGAAATTCTGAATCAATGGCAAACCAAACTGCATGCCAAAGGGTGGAATGCGAACTTCTGGAGCAATCATGATCAGCCGCGGGCCGTTTCTCGCTTTGGAAATGATCGGGAGTTCCGTATCGAGTCGGCGAAGCTATTGGCAACCCTGATATTCATGCTGGAAGGCACCCCCTATATCTATCAAGGGGAAGAGATCGGCATGACGAATATCAAGTTGGATGCGATTGATGACTATCGGGATAGCGTGACCCATCAATTTTACCGCCAGGCACAGAAGGAAGGTTGGACGGAGGATCGGATCATGCGGGCCATCCACCAATCCAGCAGAGACAATGCCCGAACGCCCATGCAATGGAATGACCAACCGCATGGCGGGTTCACGACCGGAACGCCATGGATGCAAGCGAATCCCAATGCAAGCTGGATTAATGTGGAGGCAGCTGAGCAAGAACCGAACTCTATATTGAACTATTACAAGAAACTAATTGCGCTTCGCAAACAACATCTCGTTGCCGTTTATGGCCAATATGAACCCCTTCTCCATGACCATTCATCCATTCTAGCCTTCACTAGGACTCTAGGGAAAGAACAATTAGTCGTGGTTATGAACTTCGCGGCCGCATTGGCACGCTTGGAAATCCCTGATGTTCTGGCTGACCCATCGATTCGATTACTGTTATCCAATGTAGCGTCGTCTACGCATGAAACGTTGGCTGAGGATCGCCTTCAGCCCTATGAGTCAAGAATCTATGTAAGGGAGGTCATCCCATGCTAACTACATTTCCAACCAAGGGAACTAAAGGCGTACGATTCGTTTATTATACGGACGCCCCTGTTGATAGCGTTGCTCTAGCAGGGACCTTTAATAATTGGAATGGCGATCGGAATTACATGAACAGAATGGAGGACGGCACCGGTTGGGAGATTGAGTTGCCGATTCTTAAGGGAAGACATCTCTACAAATTCGTGGTGAATGGGGAAGCGTGGATCGTAGACCCGCTCAATCCGAGTATATCGGAAGATGCGCAGAATAACTCCGCGATTACCGTAACCGAAGATGGCGACGTGCTCATCCGAACCCATGAGATTTCAAAAAACAACCCGGGCTATATGTATGAGAACTTTACCGCGCTCTCTAGTCCTGAATGGATTAAAAAATCGGTTATTTATGAGCTTCATCTCCGTGCGTACACGGAGGCCGGTTTCCGGGGACTTGCTGATAAAATCGACTACTTCAAAGAACTGGGCATCAATACGCTTTGGCTGATGCCGTTCAACGAAGTGGGGCATGAACGCAGGATTGGTACATACGGCGATCCCTACGCGGTAAAAGATTTCTATTCTATAGACCCGGAATTCGGAACGAAAGAGGATGTATTGTTCTTTATGCGCAAAGCCCATGAGAACGGGATCCGAGTCATTCTGGATTGGGTCTTGAACCGCGCCAGCGTGGATCATATTCTGACGCAAAGCCATCCGGAGTATTTCACGCGTAATGAACAAGGGGAGCTCTACTATGACGTGCCGCTTCGCGAGTATTTTGCCGGACTAGAGTTTAGCAATCGCGACATGAGGAAATACGTCATCCAGTCGATGAAATACTGGATTACCGAGTTCGATTTTGACGGCATTCGTTTGGATGATTCGGATATTACGCCGTATGATTTCCTCACCGAGATCAAGCAAGCCTTGCAGGAAGTCAAAGCGGATCTTATCCTGATCTCTCAGTCTTACGATGAATATCATCATCTTGAATCCTGTGATTTGACCTATAACGGGAATCCTCGCATACTTATTCGTCAGATGATCGACGGCACGATTACGCAGCATGATTTTATCACGATTTATAACTCGTTCAAGTACAGCTTTCCTAAAAACGCGCTGAGGATGAATTGGCTGGAGGACAAAGAACAGTCCAGAATCGGCGAGTATTTGGGCGCGGAGCATGCAGCGCCTGCCGCTTCGATCTTACTGACGCTCGAAGGCGTTCCCCTAGTCATGATGGGACAAGAGTTCAATGAGAATACGCTGTCGACATGGACGTCCTTATTCGATGAATATCAACTCGACTGGGATTCGTTCGATACCAGGATGTTCGAGCACTATAAATTCCTGACCCGCCTTCGAACTAGCGAGCCGGCATTCTGGACGGGCGAATTCGAATTCGTACGGAACTCGAATAATATGGCGTTGTCCTACATCAGGCAGCACGAAGGCGTCACGTTCTTGGTTATCGTGAATCTGTCGGCGGAGCCTGCGCGCGTTCAATTCGATCAGGAAACCCTGGCAGACGAGATGACTAAAGATGAGCGAAATAGGCTCTATCGTACGGGAAGGGACGATCTTCACGCCGAGAGAGAAGGTTCGGCATTATGGGTGGATCGCTATGAGACGATCATCTACAGAATGGGTGAAAGCATCAAAGGGGGGAGCCTCTAGCATGTACCCGCAGTTTGATTTGACCGGCAAGGTTGCCCTGATCACGGGAGCTAGCAAAGGGATCGGGTTCGGGCTTGCAAAAGCATTGGCTCACGCTGGCGCGAAGGTTGCCGTTGCGGCAAGAAACCGGGAACAACTCGATCAATTAGTATCCGATATCCGGGCTGACGGCGGCGAAGCGGCAGCTTTTACGCTGGATGTTCGGGATGTGAAGGAGATCGACTCGGTCGTCCATCAAGTCATACGGCACTTTGGCAGATTAGATATTCTAGTTAACAATGCCGGACTGGGCGACAATCATCCGGCCGTCGAGGTTACGGAAGAAGAGTGGGATAACATGATGGATGTGAATCTCAAAGGGTTGTTCTTCTGTTGTCAATCGGCAGGGAAGATCATGCTTGCTCAGGGCTATGGCAAGATCATCAATATGAGCTCGCAGGCGAGCGTCGTCGGCATCGTCGATCATGCCGTCTACTGCGCCTCCAAGGGCGGGGTTAATCAGCTGACGAAAGTGCTGGCTTTGGAGTGGTCGGCCAAGGGCGTGAACGTGAACGCGGTCGGACCCACCTTTACCTACACGCCGGGAAATGCAGAGCGTCTGGATGATCCCGCTTATTTGGAAGGGGTGCTGGCGAGAATACCGAACCGGCGTTTGGCTGAGATCAGCGATGTCGCAGGCGCGGTCATCTATCTGGCATCGCCGGCAAGCGACATGGTAACGGGCGTCACGCTCATGGTTGACGGAGGGTGGACCGCGCAGTAAACGAAGTAAGGGCTCCCGAATGGGTGCCCTTACTTTTTGCTCGCATCTTAGACATCACGGTACAACCGCTAACTGCTGAACGCTAAAAACAGCCCGAAAGTCGTTCATATGAACATGATGCTGATAGACGAAGCGATCGACATCCAGAACGATGTCCAAGTCGAGCCCCTTGCGCATAGACTCAAGCGTCTCATATAACAAGGCGATTTCGTCCTGTTCCAGCTTCATTGGTTTGAAGTAGCCAAGCGAGACGTGCGGCACATAGGGCTTGCGTTCCGGGAAGATCTTCTCCATCCGGTTGTATAAATCGGTTAATAGCTGGTAATCGCGCTCGGATGCCGGCACATATTTAATACTGACGACATCTTTGCCGCCGGTACTTGCTCCAAGAGAACGCATCCGAATGCGCTGCCCTCCGTATCGTGCCGCTATGTTCCGAAACTCCGCCGCGATGGCTTCTTCAAGCTGCGCTAAATTCGCCTGTATGATTTCAATGCCGCCAGACGTGTTGTTGTCATTGCTGAACGCGTGGATCGTCAAATGGAAGGTTTCGGGCACGAGCGGCACGATATGATGCTCCAACGCGCCAAGCAGCCGCTCCTGCGCAATCCGGCATTTGTGGCGATCAGAGTCAGATAAGGGGATTACAGAGGTGGCGCCGTAAAATTCGTTCATTTGCCCGCCCTGCGTAATTTTTCTGGCTAGACTCTCCGACACGACCCATTCCTCCGGTCTTGCACGCCGATCTTGCTCCAGCCGTTTTTCCAGATCGGAAACGTATGTTTCGTAGTTCATGAGCATTCTCCTCGTCCGCATTCATCGTACAATTTCATGAGCTGTAGATTACCACAGATCGATTCCGCATGCTGTCATCTTTTTGTAAATGCTGCCGGATCTTCGCGACTACCGGACAAACGTAGTTTTTTTTCTTGTCCACATTTATACCATTCCAAAACCGACTCTATTGCATGTAATGAACGATATCCATCAAAAGGGAGGTTTTGAGAATGGGAAATAGACCCGGAGGACCTGGCGGTTATGACCCCGTTCAGATTCATAACTCCACTCCGTATACTGTGTTTGGGAGAGTGGAGTATGCATCCATCTTTTGTAGCGACGACAATTATAGCGTAGAGTCCGGCAACACTTGGAGAGCTTCTGGCCGCGGCGTCTGTTTGGTGACGAGAATCACCGCAACGGTTAGAACGCCGAGCGGAAATATTGAGGCGGAACCTTACACGTCTTCCGGTACTTCTTTCAGCCAATTTGCCGTTATCCAGGTAGGGGTAAACCGGTTCCAAGTGACGCGCGTTGTTAGTGCGGCCAAAAAACGCCGATAAAATCCCGAACGGGACATGATCAAGAACAGGTGCCAACCATGAAAAGACGACTGGCCAATAAAGGCCGGTCGTCTTTTGGCGCAATACAAGAATGAATACGTATCGCGTATATAGCTCACTTCTTATACCGTAAAATTCTGCGATACATCGCGCGATCTTGTAGGCGTCGAAAAGGGCGCACGTCCGGTCGATAATTGCCTTCGATGATCCAAATCCGGCGGTTGCTGTCGATGCCGATATCGAACCCGACTTGTCGAAGCTTGGGGTAACGCTCTCCCAGTCGTTGGGCCGCCGATAGCGCGATCCGTTCCGCTTGGACAAGCAAGCGGCGATCTCCGATGCCAGCTAACTTGAGCGCTTCAATCACGGGCATCGTACGGCTGGCCACATTCGTGACGAGATAGCCTCGCGCCGCCACTTTCGCGTATGAACCCGTTACGGTCCACGGGGAAGCGGCGCCTTTTTTTCGCTGGGTCATGATCCGAATGTCGAACGGCTTGCGGCGAATTCGAGCAAGGTGCAGACGCCGTTGAACAATATAGCCGCGACTTCTTTTTTTATGACGGAGCCATTGGAGTACCTTGCCGGTGCCTCTTATGGTCGCCCCGTTGTTTTCGTTCTGAATCCGATAGGCGTTCGCGCCGTTCCGCCGCATGAACACGATATCCCGTCCGTAACTCCCGTCGCGAGGTTTCAGCACGACGCTTCGGTATTGAAGCAGCATCTTCGACAAAGCCTTCTTCTGGAGCAACCGTGTTTCCGGCAACCGTCCGGCGAGCGAGGACCTGTTGCGAAGGATGCGATATTGCAACCATTTGTCCTTTTGAATCGACACGGGGATCACAGCCTTTTTAACCGTTTACGGTCATTCTAAGGCAAATACGCGATCAGCATAAGCGACTATTCGTCTATATATCCGCAGTGTTACATTTCATTATTGTACTTAAAGCGATAATAGGTGCCATATCCCACGATGAACAGATAGGCACAAGCCAACAGCACGACCATGGTTAAATCGACAGCCATTAAGGCCATTGCCGTAATTAAGGCGCCCAGCACAAAAATCATCATGTCATACGCCTTCGCTTTGGCGCGATTAGCGATGGCCAAGTTACGCTCATCCTTCTGGTCAATCTCTAGCTGCTTGGCGGCGGCAGGGGCGTTCTTCTTCGCGTACAGGAGCAGGAGTTCTCCCATGCCGTGACCGAACATTCCGCTGCCGATCCCAACGCAGATGTAAGGCAGCGCGCGCAGCAAGCCTTGCGGATCTTCCATTGTCTTAATGAAGTACAGACCCACCACGAACAGCGCTACGCCCGCAACGGTAAGAAAATAAGGCGAAATCGGTTTTTTCATGCCTGTTCATCCTCCTCGTAAATAAAAATCTCTTCGATACTCATCCCGAAATACCGAGCAATTTTGAATGCCAAAAGGATGGAGGGGTTGTAACGTCCGTTTTCCAGCGAACCGATCGTCTGCCTGGACACTTCAAGAGCCGATGCCAATTCTTCTTGCTTAATGCCGCGCTGCTTGCGAATTTCTTCTAAACGGTTATTCAAGGCGTTCACTCCCTTATGGAAAGCATGCTTTCCATAAGGGAGTGAACCGCGCGGCGCGAGAAATGTAAAGCCCGCTTTCCATTTCGCAAAGCGAGGACAACGAAAAGGCCATCCCGCAAAAGGATGGCCCTAAAATAATCGACCCGGCAATCGGTTTGTGCCGGCAGTCTTAAGGTGCCGTTATAACCCACCACAAATTACGAAACGGATCTACGAAACCTGCCATTTGACTGCCGTCGTCTTCATCTGTAACGGCCATGACGGATATCGCGCCTGCCTCGAGCGCATTGGCATAAGTAGCCGCCACATTGCCAGGTGTCCTGCTGCCCCCTAAATCGAGACAAATGCCCTTCCCGATATGCGGAAGGGTATTTGTCACTCCATTATTTTGCAAGCCGAAGACCGAATTCGCGATGAAGTCCGTCCATCCCTTCGCTGGTCACCAGGATCGCCCTGCCTTGCGGTACTCGCTCAATCCACTTCAGCTCGAAAAGCCGATTCGTGATCGCGGCCCCCAGATAGCCCGCCAAGTGATGGCGCCGTTCGCTCCAATCCAAGCACTGCCTGGCATAAAGGCGGCGCTTATTGGCGTCGTCATCGGTATCTGCTCCCCAAGCCTTCAATCGCTCCACGCCCTTGGCGTGAATCCGATAATCTTGGCCCGACGCCTCCAGCCATCCCAGCGCAACGAACCGATCGGTAAGCGCGACGCCGACTTCTCCGGCCAGATGATCGTAGCAAGTCCGGCAATGGCGCATCCGCTTCAGTTCATCGGATTCTCGCAGCGAACGGACCGGCTTGGATGGGGAAATCGCCAGCAGGGCCTCGAGCGCATGCGCGACTTCCCAATTGGCTAGCCGGAAGTACTTGTGCCGGCCATAACGCTCATGAACGAGCAGGCCGCCTGCAACCAGCTTCGCTAAGTGAGCGCTTGCCGTCTGAGGCGAAATGCTGGAGGCGCGCGCGAGGTCGTTTGCGGGCAGCGCTCTTCCCCCAAGCAAACTCATCAGCATCGACAGCCGAGAGGGATCGCCCATTAATTGCGCGGTATCAAGCACGTTCGGATTCATCTTTATTCTCCTTTGCACCGATCATTCGGCCGCCATCGAAATATGTACATGGTAGCATAAAAGCATCAATCCACGAAAGAGGTCGCATCTATGAATCGTTCGCTGTTCGTACTCCTTGTGCTGCTTGCCACTTCGCTAATGGGGTCATCTTTTGCGGTCGGCAAAGTCGGCCTTTCTTATGTATCGCCCTTACTGTTGGTAGGAATTCGATTTGCGCTGGCAGGGGGAATCATGGCGCTTGCGGTCCGGTTGCAAAGACGGCGTTTGCCAGACAATCTGAGGGATTGGACCAAGCTGCTGCTCGTCGGAGCGTGCCAGACGACAGCGGTTATGGGATGCATATTCTTAAGCATGCGGTCGATTCCAGCCGGAGAGACATCCATCTTAACGTTCATGAATCCGCTGTTCGTCGTCGTGTTAGGCGTTCTATTCATGCGGCTCCAATATCGGTTCCATCAATGGGCGGGCGTTGTTGTCGGATTCGCGGGCGTTGTCGTTACGCTAGGGTCGCATATGCAATTATCGACGGGTACGCTGCTTGGACTTGGATCGGCCATCGCATGGGCCATCGCGACCTTGCTGGTCAAGAAGTGGGGGAGCGGATTCGATCGTTGGGTCTTAACCGCCTATCAGATGCTATTCGGAGGCTTGCTGCTGCTGGTCCTCGCATGCAGCATGGAAACGCCGCGGCTGGATTTGAATTGGACATCGCTGGGGGTCATCTTGTATTTGGCGATCCTAGGCTCCATCGTCCAATTTGCGACGTGGTACTACTTGCTTGCCAAAGGCGACCCCGGAAGAACGAGCGCGTTTCTATTCTTGGCTCCGTTCTTCGGCGCGCTATCCGGATGGCTTATTCTGGGAGAGGTGATCCGCTGGTACGCGTATGCGGGCGGGCTATTGATTTTCGTCGGGATATTCCTGGTCAATTGGACGAGCCGCGTGACCAAGAACTAGCAGATCCCATGGGCAGGTTAATAGGTATGCCGCGATTAAAGGCACCCGCTTGGGTGCCTGTGTAATTGCGCTTATTCGAATCACCCGGCTATCGTGCAATCGCATAATGCAGTTGAACGACGCCGCCGCCAAGGGGCCTGCAGCCTAGCAGCTCCACATGCTTAAAGCGGTAGTGATCCTGGTCGATCAATAGGTTTAACCCTTTCCCCTCCATTACGGGCGCTACATTGAAAATCACTTCGTCTACAAGCCCTTGGCCGAGAAACGAATTGTGGACGTCCGCGCCGCCGCTAATGAGCGCGGTTCGATGGCCTTTCTGCCGCAGGTAGGCCAACGCCTCTTGAGGCGATCTGACAATCTTCACGCCGGGGATGTCCGCAGCGTGCTTGGAAACGACGACAATGTCGACTTCGCCGAATGGCCCCGGTCCGCCGCCGCCGCGCATAGCCTCGAAGGTCCGCCGCCCGACAATAAAGTTTCCCGCCGCCGAAGCGTGTGTTACGAAGTCCGCCCACGCTTCTTTCTTCGGCGGGTTGTCGGGGCTGGATTGCGCATAGTTGCCGTTGGCGGTCATCGTTGCCCAAAGGATCGTTTTCATCTCATAACTCCTCCTCGTGTTCGATTCGCTACTCTTCGAATGGATGCCGCTACCCGAGCCGCGATTGCGTGCTCTGGTTTACATGGTAAATCCAGTATGGTACTTTTGAAAAGTAGTTACATTTAAGTGCAATAGTTACAAAAAATGAACGATGGAGTGGTCGTGATGATGGATCGATCCTGCCCCGGTACCGTCGAGCCGATCCTGGAGATCCTCGATGGCAAGTGGATGCTTCTTCTCTTGTTCGAGCTGTTTAACGGCAATCGCCGTTTCGGGGAATTGCGCCGCAAGCTTCATCCCATTAGCCCGAAGACGTTGACGGACCGCTTGAGGCTGTTAGAGGAGAAGGGAATCGTGACCCGTACGATTTTTCCGGGCGTTCCGCTTCATGTCGAGTACGACCTTACGGAAGCCGGTCAGGGGCTGCAGCCGATTTTCGCCGCCATGTGGGCGTGGACGCAAGCGCACGGCGGACATTTGCGAGGAGAGACGAACGATGCGGGTTCCGGGTCCCAGCAGGCGACGTGAATGAAGGCAGATAAACGGTTGTTTCGGCCAATTGCATCTCGCAAGGCAATTAAGGAATAATGATCATGGGGTATCGAGCTAGGAGCCGCCAATCGAGGATGGCGGTGCTGCCGAAATATAGCGTCGTTCGATATCTCAAGATTGAGGAACGGGCTGCCGTAACTTAAAAGGGGAGTTGGAGATGTCCTATATCGTCGATTTTAAAAACGTGTCTACGGTTGGGTTGGAGTCGTCGCCCGTAGCAGAAGCGCTTGCCGGCTTACGCGCGAATGAAGCCCGTTATTTTATGAACAAATACAAGCATGAATTTACGACCGTGCCAGCTAGCGAAAGCCAGGAGACTCTTGATTATGTGAATCGGGTTTTGAAAGAACGCGATATTGCGTTTGCGGCCCCCCCTTTGGAAACGTCGCGGTTTCAAGTGGAGAATATCAAATTTGCCTTCGTCTTTTATGAGGATGGACTTGCGGTCAACGTCATGTATACGGTTGACGACGCGAAGAAGCGGGCCATTGGTTTTAAGCTTTCCGAGGGGATGGAGATACCAGAGGAGTTAGAAGGGAAGTTCAAGTTTGCCCGGCAGAAGTCCAAGCTAGCCGGAACGATTCGGGGCTCGTTTTTTGTCATCAAAGGCGAGTATTAAGCAAGGCAAGCGCGATCGAAGATTTATATAAGGGCCAGTCACGGAAGTCATGCAGCCGTCCCGAAGGGGCGGCTTCTTCGCGTTGACGAACCGGACGCAAGTTAAACATGTCCGTCGGCACCTGTTGCTTGTCGGCAACATTTAGGCGAAAATGGTCCCAAGCTCACTTGTCGACAACAAGTGCCAACATTTGCGGTTACCGAAAGCGCGAAGGGAGAAAAGGATGCATACGAAAGAGAGTTTGATGAAACAAATCGAGCAGTTGGGCATTGCCGGCAAAGGAACGTTGTTGATGCATTCGTCGATGAAAAGCATAGGGCCGGTTGAAGGCGGGGCGGATACCGTCCTGGATGCGTTAACGGCGCATATGCGGGAGGGACTCCTTGTACTGCCTACGCATACGTGGTCTTACATCAAAGCGGACAATCCGAAATTTCACGTCGCTAGTTCGCCATCCTGCGTGGGGATTCTGTCCGAACGGTTCCGCCAGCGTCCGGGCGTGGTTCGTTCCTGGCATCCGACGCACTCGGTGGCTGCGCTAGGCCGGGATGCGCTCGCTTTTACCGCCGACGATCATCGATTCGATACGCCCTGCGCAAGGGGCTCGGCGTGGGGGAAGCTGCTCGACCGGGGAGCGACGATCCTGTTAGTCGGCGTTGATCTGCGGCGCAATACCTTTATACATGGCGTAGAAGAGTGGGCGGACATACCGGGCAGACTTACGGATGAGCCTGAGCTGCTGTACACGGTATTACCCGACGGAACGGAGATTCCCGTCCCTTCTCGCAGACATTGCGGATTGTCATGGCATCAGCACTTTTGGAAAGTGGACGAAGTTCTTGAGGAGAAAGGCGCGATGCGGAAGGGGCAGCTCGGCGATGCCGTCGTCCGGGTCTGCGATGCGGCGGCCGTGGCGAACGTGATTACGGACATGCTCAGGGACAATCCGGATTTGTTCTCGGATAATAACCCCCTGCCATAATAATCTTTCGCAAATAAGACAAAAAAGTGAACTCCTCCGGCAACATTTTACGTATATCCATTGCCGGGTAAGAAAACATTACGTACATATGCATTCGTCGGAACGACAAATCATCACATGGTAGCAGAGGGGAGAAATGCAAGTTGGATTCCATTTGGTTAGAGTATGCATGGGCACTACTGATATTGATCGGATTGGAAGGGTTGCTGTCGGCGGACAATGCGCTTGTGCTGGCGGTCATCGCGAAGCATTTGCCGGAGGATCAGAAGAAGAAAGCGATTAACTACGGGATTATTATGGCGTTCGTCTTCCGCTTCGGCGCGCTGTTCGCGATCTCGTTCATTGCCAACGTGTGGCAAATCCAGGCGATCGGTGCGGCTTACCTGCTGTACCTCGGTCTGAAGCATATTATCAAGGCGAAGTTCGGCAAGGAAAACGAGAATATTCGCGAGGACATCAAACAGGATTCGGCGGGCAAAAAGTTCTGGCCAACCGTCGGCAAAATCGCGCTGGCGGACCTTGCCTTCGCGATCGACTCCATCCTCGCCGCGGTCGCGCTGGCGCTCGGTCTGCCCGATTCGCCGCTGGACGACTTCGGCGGCATGGACGGCGGCAAGTTCATCGTCGTCGTGCTCGGCGGCGTCGCGGGACTCGTCCTCATCAAATTCGCGGCGACGTGGTTCGTCAAATTGCTGGCGGAGCGCCCGGCGCTCGAGACGACCGCTTATGCCATCGTTGCTTGGGTCGGCGTGAAGCTGGCGGTGATTACGCTGGCGCATGAAGATATCGGCGTGCTGGATCACCACTTCCCGCACGGCACGGTCTGGACGATCATTTTCTACAGCGTCTTGGTGTTGATCGCGCTGGCCGGCTGGTTCGCCCCGGCGAACAAGAATCGGGCGCAGACGGATGTTTAGGCGCAGGCGCCTCGAATAAGATTTAGACGGACAAGCGGCCACCTCTTAGCGGGTGGCCGTTTTTTGTATTTAAGGACGCGGATTACTCCAAATTCGCGTGTTTCCCGTACATCGTGCCGGAGGTTTGCGCCTGCGCGGCCATGATGCGCAAAATGACGGCGTCGAGGAATAGCAGCAGCGTCTGCTCGAACAAGGAGCCCATCGGCTGTATGGTCAGGTCCGCTCCCGAAGATTGGTTCTTCGGCGAACCGGGCAGCAGCACGACGAGGTCGGCGCGAGACCCCAGCGTAGAATGCGGCTGGATGGTCAATCCGGCAACGGCTGCCTGCAGCGACTGCGCCTTCTCCAGCATGCCGAGCAAGCTTCTCGTCTCGCCGGAGCCGGAGCCGATCAGGAGCAGGTCGGCGGATGTCATGCCGGGCGTCACGGTCTCGCCGACCACGTGCGCGCGCAGGCCGAGATGCATCAGGCGCATCGCGAACGCCTTCATCATCAGGCCGGAACGTCCGGCGCCGGCGACGAAGATGGCATCGGCCTTCAGGAGGGCGTCCGCGAGCCGGTCGCAGGCGCCTTCCGGCAGCTGTTCGGCGGCGCGCTCCAGCTCGCGAACGATCGTCGCGACATAGTTCGTCATGGCGGACGTCCTCTTAACGCGCCGCGATCAGCTGTTTCATTTCGGCTGCGGCCCCCGCTTTGTTGGCGTGGCCGGTGATCCCGCCGCCGACGATGACCAGGTCGGGGGAAGCGGCGATGACTTCCGGCAGCGTCGCCAGCTTGATGCCGCCCGCGACGGCGGTTTTGGCGCGCGTCACGACGCTCTTGATGACGCGCAGCTGCTCGAAGGAATTCTCGCCTGCGGCTTGCAGATCATAGCCGGTATGGACGCAGATGTAATCCACGCCGAGCGCGTCGATCTCGCGGGCGCGCTGCTCCAGGTTCTTCACGTTGATCATGTCGACGAGAATCTGTTTGCCGTTCTTGCGCGCTTCCTCGACGGCGCCCTTGATGGTGGAATCGTCGGTTGCGCCCAGAACCGTAATGATGTCGGCGCCGGCCTCGGAGGCCTTCATGACTTCGTACGCGCCGGCATCCATGATTTTCAGATCGGCCAGTACCTGAAGGGACGGGAAAGCGTCCTTGATGGCTTTGACCGCATGCAGCCCTTCGTTAATGACGACGGGCGTCCCGATCTCGACGATATCGATATAGGATTGGACTTCTTCGACGACCGCGATGGCCTCCGGAATGTTCACCAAATCAAGCGCGAGTTGAAGTTTCATAGGGAAAATGCCTCCTTGCATTCGGATGGGTTTGGCGTGGCTGGCTTGCGAGGTTCAGTATAGCCAAACGGTATCCAAGTTGAAAGTAGGCACATTTTTATTATATAGTGTCGTAAAGTATACCATGGAGATAGGGGAGGGCTGCACGTGTCCCGGAATATGGACCGCGTCTTTAACTGCGAGAAGGAACTTACGCTCTCGATCATCGGCGGCAAGTGGAAAATGATCATCATGTGGCATCTGGGGAAAGAGGGGACGAAGCGGTTCAGTCAGCTGAAGTCGCTTATTCCCGATATTACGCAGCGTATGTTGACGACGCAGCTGCGCGAGCTGGAGGAAGACGGCATCGTCGACCGCAAGGTGTATCCCGTCGTGCCGCCGAA
The DNA here is from genome assembly GCF_008124765.1 of Paenibacillus methanolicus. Classification (GTDB taxonomy): domain Bacteria; phylum Bacillota; class Bacilli; order Paenibacillales; family Paenibacillaceae; genus Paenibacillus_Z; species Paenibacillus_Z methanolicus. The sequence continues at coordinate 68,776 of NZ_VNHS01000004.1, forward strand.
GGTGGAGTATAGGTTGACGCCGCGCGGCGAGAGCTTGATTCCGATCCTGGATCTGATGTACGAGTGGGGGAAGGCGTACATAAGGGAGTCGGGGCAGGAGATTAAGCTGCATAACGCGTCATCGGTAGAAGGTTAGAGTATTCATACGCGATCAAGAACCGCCAAGGAGGCGTACGACACCGATGTCGAAGACGATCGTCGAGAAATTGAATTTGACCAAATACAACAGAGCCGCCGTGCTGAACCAGCCGGAGGGCGAAGATTTGCTCGCGGGGCTGCAGCAGGCGGATAAGGAGCTCGGCGAGGGCGGGTATGATCTGATCTTCGCGTTCACGCTCGAGATGGAGGCGATGCGGTGCCTCGTCGCTCGGGTGATCGCAGGCGATTCGCTATTGCCGGGCGGTTACTTGTTCGTGGCCTATCCGAAGAAAGGCAACAAGGTCTATCCGACTTACATCCACCGGGACAGCCTGTTCGAGGGGCTGGGCGCGGACGAAGACGGCTACATCGGGACGAGCAGCTTGAAGTTCGCGCGCATGGTCGGGCTGAACGACGTGTTCACGGTGGTCGGCTTCAAAATCGAGAAGCGCGGCGCGGCGCCCTCCGGCAAGCCAAGCCAGTCCGTCGACGACTACATTGCGATGATCCCGAGCGTCGAGCAGGACCTGCAGGATACGCCGGAGCTGCTCGCATTCTATCAATCGCTCACGCCGGGTTACAAGAAGGACTGGGCGCGATTCGTATACAGCGTCGTGCAAGAAGGCACCCGGAAGAAGCGTCGCGAAGAGATGAAGCACATCCTCGGGCAGGGATTCAAAACGGCGGATCTGTACCGCCGCAGCGCGGCCAGCCGCACGCAAGACGCGGAGTAGCCAAGCGGATAAGCCGGCGACGGCAAGCATTCGCGCACAGCAAGCGCAAACGAACGAAAATAGCGGCCTTCCCGACAAGGAAGGCCGCTATTCGTCGTGTCTTCGTTACTCCCGCGCGCGCAAAAATCATTGTATCGTCAAACTTCCCCCTGATTTTGTAAAGGAGCGCGTTGGGCCGCCATCGAACATGTATACAGTCAGTCCATGGAAGCGAATGTGCCCGCTTGTCCGTGATCCGTATGAATTGCAGCCATCGCGGGGACATTGACTGTATCCATCACCACGTAGAGGAGCATCAGGATGAATTACAAACATGTAACGGTCGCCGGCAGCGGCGTATTGGGCAGCCAGATCGCGTTCCAAACGGCGTTCCACGGCTTTCAAGTGACGGTGTACGACATTAACGACGATGTGCTCGAGAAGGCCAAGAAGCGCATTGCCGACCTAAAGCCGCACTACCGGGCCGATCTGGGCGCGAGCGAGGATGCCGTGAACGCGGCCTATGAGCGGATTTCCTATAACAGCGATCTGGCCGGCGCGGTGAAGCAGGCGGATCTCGTGGTCGAAGCGGTACCGGAAGTGGTGGACATCAAGATCGAATTCTATACGAAACTGGGCCAAGTCGCGCCGGAGAAAACGATTTTCGCCACCAACTCCTCGACGCTGCTGCCGAGCCAGTTCGCGGAGGCCACCGGCCGACCGGCGAAATTTCTGGCGCTGCATTTTGCCAACGAGATCTGGAAGAACAACACCGCGGAGATCATGCGACACCCGGGCACGGACGGCGCGGTGTTCGACGATGTCGTTGCCTTCGCGAAGGCAATCGGGATGGTGGCGCTCCCGCTCCACAAGGAGCAGCCGGGCTACATTCTGAACTCGCTCCTCGTCCCGCTGCTCGAGGCGGCCCAGCAGCTGCTCGTGAAGGAAATCGCCGACGTCGAGACGATCGACCGCACGTGGATGGTCGGCACGGGCGCGCCGCTCGGACCGTTCGCGATTTTGGACGTGGTCGGCATCACGACGGCGTACAATATCGGCATGGCCAAGGCGAAGGCAACGGGCAAGCCGGAGTACGAGCAAGTGGCGAACCTGCTCAAGACCGACTATATCGACAAAGGCAAGCTGGGGCGCTCGACCGGAGAGGGCTTCTACAAGTACCCGAATCCGTCCTATGCGCAGCCGGGTTTTCTGAAGGGGTAGCAGTAAAAGGCACGACCAAAAGCAGTCTGCTCGACGGCGGCATAAGGCCTCTCGGGCAAGACTGCTTTTTCACCATAAAGGAGCGGGCTAGCCCCTAATTAATGGAGTCGTTGCGATCAAGAACGCTTGCTGTTTGCTTCGCCATCTGCAGCTTAATCGGCGGCGCTCTCCGCCTGCTCGCCAGCGGCCGCATGCCAGTCCAGCGCTTTGGCTTCGAGCTCCTTCGCGAGCGCATCCTTGCCTTCGATATAAGCGTGCATATCGGATGGGAACTGCCTCGCCAGCTCGATTTTCAAGTCCGCGTACCGCTTCGCATCATCCGGATGAGCCGTTAAATAGTCACGGAACGCCAAGTGGCGAATTACATGCTCGCTGCCGGCCTGGAAGACGTGGACGTGATGCGTCCGCCGGGCGCCGCCTTTGTTGAAATACCGGCGCAGCGGGATGCCGTTCTCGCCCTTCGGCTGATAGCCGAGTCGCCGCATTTGATCGTTGTACGCATCGACGGCTTCGATATCCCGGACCTCGACGAGCACGTCGATGATCGGTTTGGCGTGCATGCCGGGGATAGACGTGCTCCCGATATGGTGGATAGCCGCAAGCTCCGGACCGAGCACGCGCCGTAGTTTCTCGGCTTCCTCCCGATAACGCGCGGGCCAGTTCGCATCCGGCGGGGATACCTCGACATTTCGCCGGAATCGTTCGTCGGCGGCCGTCTGCAGCAGCTCCTCCACCGGAATGCCGTTGATCCGAAGCCCGCCGATCCGGCAGTCCCGGATGTCCACGCCGGACAGATCGCAGCCGCTGAACTGCGCGCCGGACAGATCGCAATCCTCGAACGACACGGGCTTGTACGAACCATCGGCGCTGTAGTTGCCGTCGCCTAATTGCGGAAGCACTACGCGCCGGAATTCCGTCCCGAACAGGTGCACATGGTCGATCGTCGCGTGGCTGAGGTTCGCGTCTTGAATGCGGGTGCCGGACAGATTGGCATTCGTGATCGTCGTTCCCGCCGCATTCACGTCGTCGAGCCGCATGCCGCTCATATTCGCGTTATGAATGCCGCTATGCGCCAGACTGACATTGTCGAGTTGCATCGATTCGGCCTTGACCTCCTCGAAGCGCGATCCGGAAATATCCCGCATGCGAATATCCAACCGTTCCGTGTTCATCATAACCACTCCTCGTTTTGTTATGGAAAAATTATACACGTTTTCATGCGCGCCCGGTCAACCTTCTTCCCGAAATAGATGGCCTCCCGCGAATCGCGTCCGCGGCGCAGGGCATAACTATAGGCAAGACATCGCGATATACGCGTACCGAGCGAATGCCCGATTCCGCCAGGTTTTTCGCGCCTTTCGGGTTGCCTGCGTCTTGTTCATAAGGTCAAAAGGCGAAGCGCGCCGTTGTCAGGTTATGCAGCTTTTCCCTTATTAGAAAGCCTTCAGAATCCCCACACCCAGATTAATGCGTGTTACGATACTCCTCGGACAGCCAAACCAACACCAGGAGGTAACACAACATGACGACAATCAACTGGATGAAGAAAACGATCCTCGCGACGACTTGTTGCTTTGCTCTTCTGTCTGCCAATGGGCTGGTAGGCGACGCTTTCGTGGGACAAGCCCATGCGGCGACGGCTACGACGCAAGCGACGAAGGCGGACAGCATTATCGCGACGGCCAAATCGCTGCAAGGCAAAGTACGTTACGTATACGGCACGAACAATCCGAGCCAGCTTATCTTCGACTGCTCGTCCTTTACGAAATACGTGTTCGGCAAGAGCGGCGTCAGCCTGAAGTGGGGCACGTCGAGCCAGAAGAAGCAGGGGACATACGTATCGAAGAGTAACCTGCGCAAGGGCGACCTCATTTTCTTCAACAACGGCAGGACGTCGACGATCAGCCACGTGGGCATCTATATTGGCAACGGCCAATTCATTCATAATACGATCGGCAGCAAAGTGAACGGCGTCGTGATCGCGAAGCTGAGCGATTACACGAAGCGTTATTCGACGGCGCGCCGCGTGCTGTAATCACAAAGAGAAAGCTATGACTAGCCGCGCTAGCCATAGCTTTTTTTGCCGTCGCGAAACTCGGGTGCAAGGACTGAAACAGCGGTAAGCCAGCGAAGAATGTGCTAGTATAGCAATAGATCGAGACTGGATTTGGACGACGTAGATGTGACGAGCATCCGCGCCGAAAGGAACGCACGGGCAAGTTCGAAAGGAGTTGAAGGGGCCATGCCGAAAATTATCCCCCCGACGTTTTTGTTTATCGGCAATGAGCCGATGCTGGACTTTACGAATACGCATATCATGGCGGGCGGGCAGCCGCTCGACCTGTTGACCGATTATGACGCGCTGTGGGAATGGATGGGCAGGGCCGGCCTGCTCACCGAGGAAGCCGAGGCCGCGGCATCGACGTGGGGCGAAGCGGCGAAGGAGCGCTTGCATGGCGCGGCCGTCGAACTGCGCCGCCATCTGCTCGCCGTGGTGAAGAGCCTGCTGGAGGGCAAACCGGTAAACGAGACGCATCTGGCGCCGATCAACGGCCTGCTGGACCATCAGGCCTTCGCGACCCGGCTGTACCAGGAGAACGGCATGTTCCGGGAGGAACGCCGCCGCCTGGTGCGCGGTCCGCTGGATCTGCTGGCGCCGATTGCCGAGTCGGCGGCGAAGTTCCTGAGCCGCAACGAGCCGCACCTCCTCCGGAAGTGCGAGAATCCGGAATGCGTGCTTCACTTCTACGATAACAGCAAGAACGGCATGAGACGCTGGTGCAGTCCCAAAACATGCGGCAACCGCATGAAGGTGACGGCTTACCTGGAGCGTCGGCGCGCGCAGAGCCAATCGATAAGCGAGTCTTAGAAAGCGGGAGCTTTCTTAGACTCGCTTTTTCGTATCCACGGAAACAATCGTTTTTAACTGTTAAAATAAGTGTATACACATTAAATAAAAGTGTATATAATACCCAATAAGGTCATTCAGACGTTAAAAGAGGGGATGCGATCATGGATAACCCTTATCATGAAGGCGAATTGGCGGTGCAGCGATTGGCCGGGGCCTCCATCGTCGCGCAGCAGAACGGGCGAAGCATTCGAGGTTCGCTCGTGCCGGGGGCTGCCGCTTTCCTGGAGCAGCAGACGCTCCTGGTCGCGGCCGCCGCCGGCGCCGATGAGCGGATATGGGTCTCCTGCTTGACGGGCTCGCCCGGTTTTATCGCGGTACAGGACGACAAGCGCTTGACGGTGGCGTGGGACCCGGCGCAGGACCCGCTGTTAGCCGCCGGACTGGCGGCCAATCGGGACGTCGGATTGCTGGCGATCGATTTGGGCAGGCGGTTGCGGCTGCGGATCAACGGGACGGCCACGCTTGCGCGGGACGGCACGATTGTCGTGGCGGCGGAGCAGGTATACGGCAATTGCCCGAAATACATTCAGCAGCGCGCCGCTCCGTCGTGCCCCGAAGCGGGCAGTCTGACTGCAAGACGGACGCGCGCTTCCCGGCTGAACGATGGCGAGCGGCAGTGGATCGCCAAGGCCGACACGTTCTTCATCGGGAGCCGAAGCGCGGCGGGGAAGGCAGATGCTTCGCACCGCGGCGGCTTGCCGGGCTTCGTTCGCGTCGTGGACGAGAGGACGATCGTGTTCCCCGATTATTTTGGCAACTCGATGTTAAACACGCTCGGCAATATATACAGCGACCCGGGCACGGGGCTCCTGTTCATCGATTTCGAGAACGGTCATATCCTCCAGTTGACCGGCCGCTCCCGAATTATATGGGATGAGGAGCAGATCGCGTCGTTTCCCGGCGCCGAGCGATTGGTGCGTTTCGAGCTGGACGAAGTATGGCATGCCGAGCGGGGGAACGGACTCCGACGGGATTTGATCGCTTATTCGCCGGCCAATCCGTCGCTGTAGCAGTAGCATGGGAGCGGCCGCCAAGGAGGTGGTGCGGGGCGGTAAAGCCCGATGGCGGGCAGCTCTGGTTGGAAGGTTCAAGCTTAACGGTATGTTCACGATAACGAGGAGGAATGGCCATGTCAGCGAACAAATACGTCCTTATTATTCAAGCGAATCAGCAGGATGTCGGGAAGGCGGTTCACGGTTTGCTATACGGCCAAGAGCTGCACGAAGCGGGTTTCGAGGTCGACATTCTATTCGACGGCATGGGCACGCAGTGGCCGCAGGAGTTCGACAAAGCCGACCATCCGTTCCACGCGCTCTACAAGCAGGTCATGCGGCTTGGCATCATCAAAGGGGGCTGCCAGGCTTGTTCCGGATTCTTCGGCGTGGAGAACGACATGCAGGAGGCGGGCGTCGCGCTGACGGGGAGCGAGAAGAGCGGCGGACATATTCCGTTCGCGCGGTACGTCGCGGATGGCTACCTGCCGATCATACTCTAGGATCGGAGCCTGTCGGAATCGCTCGGCTGTAGAGGGCAGGTTCAAGGGCACGGGCCGCCACCTCCAATAAAGACGCTTCCGCCGCTCGCGCATCTTGCGCGGCCGGGGAAGCGTCTTCGCGTTTTATTCCGACAGCGTATTGCCGTATTTGGTGACCGGAAGGCCCGTCATCGCCGAAGGCGCTTGCGCGAGCCTTCTCCCGGGGGCCGGGCATATATCCGCCTTCGTCCCGCTCCTTTCCCGCAAAAAAAAAGACTCCCGCGCGAAGCGGGAGCCGCACACTTGCATAATGGCCGACACGCGGCGTCCGAATCCAGGTTCGACCGCCGCATGCTTTCTTCTCTACAGCTGTCTTGCCTTGCCGACGCGAGGTCGGTTAGATATCCGCCGTTGCCACTTGGATAAAACCGAACGTGGCGCCGCCGCCGTTAGCCAAGAGCGCCGCGACGAGCAAGCCGTGCGCGACGATCGTCAAGCTGTTGCCGGCTGGAATCGCGTACGAGATGACGGGCGCGTTCACGCGCGTCAAGACGAGTTCGACCGCGAACGTCGAGTTGTTTTGCACCGTAACCGACGCGTTTTTGCCGCCTGTCAGATCCTCATAGTACGATTTGCCGACGCCTGCAGCCAGATTAAAGAATTGTTGGGGAAGGAGAATCGCCATAGCCTATCAACCTCCTTTCCGTAGAGATAGGATATTGTATGCCGAATCTCGCAATCGGTCCGGGGGAGTGTCTTTCGTAGATTCGCACATTTGCTAGAGCAAGATCGTCGGATCGTGCGTGCGTGTCCGGGCATTCGTCCATGAAACCAAACCTCCGCGCTTCACGAAAGAAGCCGGAGGTTTCGTCGTTCGTCATATCGCCGCAAGTCAAATGGACGGCGCTAGCCATTTCGCTTTGATTATGCGACCGTTATCCAGATTCCCGCTGCTGGCCGGCGTTGGCCGTGATCCGGTTGCGCCCAAGCTGCTTCGATTCGAGCAGCAGCTGATCCGCGTAGATGTAACCCTTCTCGATCGGTACTTCCTCCTGCTCCGTGAAGAAATAGAGACCGAACGAGGCGGTATAGGCGATGCGCTTCGTCTCGTCCCGGAACTCGGCTTCGACCGTATCGCGTTCGACCTGCCGCCGCAGCTCCTCGACGAGCGCAAGGCAAGTCTCGTAGCTTCGGCCGCGCAGGAACATCGTGAATTCCTCGCCCCCGCTGCGCGCCAAAATATCGTCGGGTCCCGACTTCTCCTTCAACGCCGCCGCGAAGTGCTGGATGACCCGGTCGCCGACGCTGTGGTTGTACGTATCGTTGATCGTCTTGAACTTGTCGATGTCCGCCACGACGATGCCGATCGTCTCCTTCGTCTTCTCCAGCTCCTTCATCTTCATCTCCATGTAGGCGCGGTTGTGAAGACCGGTGAGGAAGTCGGTGTAGGCCATATGCTCGTATTTGTTCCGCTCGTGCTTGTCCTGCGCGATCTGCGCTTTGACGAGATAGGATTGGCTGACCAAATAGTTGAGCACGAACAGGCCGATGATCGCCGTCCAATTTCGCTGTTCGAGGAACAGCAGCAGCAGACCGTTGGAGAACGACGTCTTGGCCATGTCCAGGATGCTGCGCTCCTTCAGGAACGCCGCCGCGTCCGCCCGCGTGCGGATATCGCCGAGCAGGCCGAACACCCCGAGCAGGAAGAGATCGGACAATACCGCCGTGACGGCGATGAGCAGGAAGACGAGCAGCCAGAAGGCGACGAGGTTGCCGTCGAACCAGGGGAGCAGCCACTGGTAAACATAATACGCGGCCGTTCCTTGAATGACGAAGGAACCGACGTTGTAGAACGACTGAATGCCTTCATCGGGCTCGTCGGTTTTCGTCTTTTTCTTATATAGATAGCCGGCAAGCCGGTAGACCGCTTCGAATAGAAACAGACCGAACGGGCCCGTGAACAGGATCAGCGACAAATTATAATTAATGCCGTACTCGATGCTCGTGCTGCCCCGTCGGCTGTTAACCCGCAAGTGGTAGTACAGCAAGGAGAACAGCCAGTACACGCCCATGACCCGGAAGGTGAACGGGGTGGGGACGAACGCGGAGAATGTCGAGACGGCGATGAGGGCTGCGATGAGAAACAGCGACAAGATGTAGACGCGAAGTCGGGCTTGAGTCACAGTTATCATTCTCCTTTGTAGTTAATTATGCCCATTTCCTTTGTTTCGTCAACGTCTTGCCGGGCGGTTCTCTTCGCTTGGCGGGATTGCTTGCTTTTGTGCCATGTACCTCCTTCGCGGCAATCGTTCTGCGCCCAGTCGACCAAGAAACGACTGCCAGGCGCTACGTATGCAAGCTAAACTTCCCGAAAGGTGGTACACTAGAGACAGACGGCTCGCCAGAGCCCCCATACGATTAAAGGACGTGACACGAACGTGATTACCATTACGATCCCGGAGCCGAACGTGACGATTACGAAGCAGGACGCGCCGGAGCTTAGCAATATCTATGGTTTTACCGACTTCCACCTCATTACGCGGGAGCACGGCGGCATCTTCATGCTCTACAACGAGAAGGACGAGCTGCTCTTCGTAGGCAAAGCCCGGAAGCTGCGTCAGCGGATCAAGAAGCATTTCGAGGATTCGGTATCCCCGATGAAGAAGCATCGCGACGAGGTAGCCAAGATCTCCGTCTGCCATGTCAGCGATCCGGTCGAGCGCGAGCTGTACGAAGTGTTCATCGCCAACCGCCACAACGCGAAATACAACACGAACCGGGTTGAATACTAAGGCTGATTGGTTTGCGTTCACGGTCGAAAGACCGGGAATGCAGCATTCAAAGCGCATTGGTTTGCGTTCACGGTCGAAAGACCGAGAATGCAGCATTGCGCTAAATAAGGCTGATTGGTTTGCGTTCACGGTCGAAGGACCGGGAATGCAGCATTCAGCTAAGGCTGATTGGTTTGCGTTCACGGTCGAAGGACCGGGAATGCAGCATTCAGCTAAGGCTGATTGGTTTGCGTTCACGGTCGAAAGATCGGGAATGCAGCATTCAGCTAAGCCGATCCGCGCCGGCAAAGGAGAGGGGACGATCGCTTGACGAGCGACCGTCCTCTTCAGCTTCGTGCCCGTCGCCGTATGGATTTCCGCACGCTCCCTCTTCTGCTTCATCCGTATTCGTGTTATCCTTAACCACTAGCCGTTATTCACCTCGCATTCAGGCACCAATCCAAATAGAAGCAACCTAATAGGAGACCTTATGACATTTGAATCGTTACAATTGAATCCCGCCATTCTAAAGGCGCTGCGCAAAGAGAACTACGAGACGCCGACGCCGATCCAGGCGCAATCGATCCCGGCCGCGCTCGCGGGCCGAGACCTGCTTGGCTGCGCCCAGACGGGGACGGGCAAGACGGCCGCGTTCTCGCTGCCGATCATTCACCGCTTAAGCGGACAAGCCCGCAAAGGCGGCAAGCGGGCCATTCGCGCGCTCATCCTGACGCCGACCCGGGAGCTGGCGATCCAGATCATGGACAACATCAAAGCCTACAGCCAGTTCACCGAGCTGCGCGCGCTCGTCATCGTCGGCGGCGTGCCGCAGAGGCCGCAGGAGCGGGACTTGGCGCAAGGGTGCGATATTCTGATCGCCACGCCGGGCCGTCTGATCGACCTGATCAACCAGAAGCATGTCGACTTGAAGGACGTCGAGACGTTCGTGCTCGACGAAGCCGACCGCATGCTGGATATGGGCTTCATCCACGACGTGAAGCGCGTCATCGCGAAGCTGCCGGCCAAGCGCCAGACGCTGTTCTTCTCGGCGACGATGCCGCCGGAGATCGCGCAGCTGGTGAAGACGCTGCTGATCGACCCGGTGAAGGTGGAGATTACCCCGGCATCGTCGACGGTGGACCGCATCGAGCAATCCGTCTATTTCGTAGACAAGGATAACAAGCCGCATCTGCTCAACCATCTGCTGGAGGATCAGTCGATCGTCTCGGCGCTCGTGTTCACCCGCACGAAGCACGGGGCGGACCGCGTCGTTCGCGGGCTGTCCAAGCAGAACATTACGGCCCAGGCGATTCACGGCAACAAGTCGCAGAACGCGCGCCAGCTGGCGCTCAGCAACTTCAAGAGCGGCGCGACGCGCGTGCTCGTGGCAACCGATATCGCGGCGCGGGGCATCGACATCGACGAGCTGTCTCACGTCATCAACTTCAACCTGCCGAACATCCCGGAGACGTACGTGCACCGGATCGGCCGTACGGGCCGCGCGGGTCTGAGCGGAACGGCGATCTCCTTCTGCGAGACGGAGGAAATTCCGTACCTGAAGGACATCGAGAAGGTGATCAAGAAGAAGGTACCGGTCGTCGCGGAGCATCCGTATCCGATGACGGGCGAGATCCCGCCAGCCGCGCCGCAGCCGAACGCGGGGCAGCAGAACGCCCGCAAGGGCGGAGCGGGCGGCCAAGGCAAAGCGCAGCAGCAGCGCCAGGGCGGCGGTCAGCCATCCGGCGGAGGCGCGAACAAACCGCAAGGGCAGCGCAAGCCGCAGGCGCAAGGCGGCGGAGCAAGCGGCCAAGGCAAAGCGCAGCAACAGCGTCAGGGCGGCGGTCAGCCATCCGGCGGAGGCGCGAACAAGCCGCAGGGCCAGCGCAAGCCGCAGGCGCAAGGCAGCGGAGCAAGAGGCCACGGGCAGCGCCGGGGACAACGCGGCGGCACGCCGACGGGCGCGGGTCAGCGCTAGACGAGCGCGTCCGTCTAGCGGGCGGACAAGCAAGAAGGGACATTCCATCACGCGGAATGTCCCTTTTTGTCATGCCTCTATCGTTGCTCGGCCGCGGCGGACGGCGAAGGGCGCCGGGTTCTCCCGTACCGGCGCAGCGGATGCCAGGCCCGGACGGCGGAGCTCTGAACGCGAAGCAAGCCGTAGAACAGCAGCAGCGTGTTCGGAATGATGCTAAAGGCGAGCCGATAGTCGCGGCTGTACTCCGCCAGGGCGAAGAGCAGCGCCGACTCCGCGGCAGTCAGAAGGAGCGATGCTAAAGAACGAAACTACCAAAAACAGCGAACGCAGCCCAGCCTCGCCGTTCCCTCCCTAACTCAAATCTCCGCACATGGGTTAAAAACAAAGACAGGACAAGCGATCCTGCCATGGAAGTTCACATCGAAAGCGGAGCCATCTTTTATCCATAAAGGAGGAACGGAGCCATGCAGTGGAAAGGGAGAAGAGGAAGCTCGAACGTGGAAGACCGCAGAGGAATGGGGGGACTGGGCGGCGGACGCGGCGTCATCGGCGGCGGTCTTGGCATCGGCGGGGTCATCATCGTCCTATTGGTAACGCTCATGGGCGGCGGCAATATCGGGGACGTCTTAGGATCGCTGACCGGCATGGGAACGGGCTCGTCCATCAGCTCGGGAACCCAGACGCCTTACGCCCAGACCGCGGAGGAGCAGGAGCTCGCGCAATTCGTCTCGGTCGTGCTGGCCGATACGGAGCAGGTGTGGAGCGACCTGTTCCAAGAGCGCGGCCTGGATTACGAAGAGCCGACGCTCGTGCTATATACGAACAGCGTTCAATCCGCCTGCGGCGCGGCGGGGGCTTCGGTCGGGCCGTTCTACTGCCCGGGCGACCATAAGCTGTACATCGACCTGAGCTTCTATGACGAGCTGCGGCAGAAGTTCCAGGCGCCCGGCGACTTTGCCATGGCGTACGTCATCGCGCATGAGGTCGGACACCACGTGCAGACGCTGCTGCAGACGGGCAAGGGAAAGGGAGACCCGCGTTCGAACGAGTATTCCGTCCGGTTCGAGCTGCAAGCGGATTACTTGGCCGGCGTATGGGCGCATCATGCCAAGGACATGAACGTGCTGGAGCAGGGCGATCTGGAAGAAGCGATTACGGCGGCGAGCGCGGTCGGCGACGATACGATCCAGAAGCGGGCGCAGGGCTACGCGGTGCCGGAGAGCTTCACGCACGGCACGTCCGAGCAGCGGATGCGCTGGTTCCGCAAAGGCTACGAGAGCGGCACGATCGAAGGCGGCGATACGTTCGGCGTCAAGCAGCCGTAACCGAGCGGATATCGCGCGGATATATAGAAGGGAGTCCAATTGGGGCAATCGGGATCGAGCCGTGCCGCGTTGGGCTTCTTTTTGCGCGCGATCCCGTTCTACAATGCCGTCTTGCTGGATAACATGGAGCAACCAATGCTGAGGAGAGGTGCAGGAGATGCTAAGTTCAGTCGATTTGATCCAACGGTGGCACGACATGGCGTCGCGCGGCGAGCCGCATGCTTCCATCCGCTTCGGGGACGCGTCGGCGGCCGTGATGGCGCATGGCGCCATATTGACGATGGACTTCATGCGCAAGCATTACGGCTGGATCGGCGACCCCGCCTACTGCGGCGTGACGCTGCCCAACGACGAGGCGCGACGGCGGCTTGCGCATTGTCTGCGCGCCGCCGATTACGTCGGCCATCTGACGCAGACGGAGCATTGGTACTTCAAGCCGCTCTTCGACATGTGCCTGACTTATTACGACGTCGCGCCGAAGGAAACGTTCTACGCGTTCGAGAATGTGTACATCGCCCGTTACCCGCTCTTCTACGAACGGTTCCGCGCGCTGCCGATCGTCCTGTGCGGGGCGAAGTCCGTCTCGTACCGCGAGGTGCTCGAACGGCGCTACGGCTTCACGGGCATCGTCGGCACGGTGGATTGCCCCGACTGGAACGGGCTGCTCCGCGCGGAGCGCGAGATGGAGGCGCTCTACGCGGCCGCGCCGTGGAAGCTGGCGCTCGTCTGCGCCGGCGCGCCGGGCAAAGCGCTGGTCGTGAAGGCCAAGGAACTGGGGACCGTCGGCGTCGACTTCGGCTCCGGGTGCGAGGCGGCGATTCAGGCGGACCGTGCGGGCTTGGACGCTTGGGATTATACCGAGCCGCTCAAGTACTAGCGCCGCGCGTTCCGTCACTCCCCCGAACTTGCGCGTGGGCGCGCCGCTTGCTTGCCCCGCGCTTCGCTTTGTTTTCGCCCCGCCCAAACTCCGTTCATTTCTATCAAAAATCAAGCCTCAGTGCTATATTTTTCCCGCAGGGGGTGTGATACGCTTCGAGAGCAGTCATGCACGTACTACGGTGAACGGTTTACCAAGCGGGGAGGAAGCAAGCGTGAAGTTGCGTTTTGAAGGGGATTCGATCGCGGAGTTCAGAGCGGGGATCCTCGAATTGGCGAAAGAAATATCGTTTACGGAAGCCGAGGACGGTATTCCGGTGGCCGTGCTGCCATCCGAAGGCGATCTGGAGGTCGGATTGACGGAGGGCCGGGCGTACATTCGTTACGGCGCGAAGCACCAGTTCTTCCGGGGGCTTGGCCTGCTCGTCCAGAAAGGTGCGGGCGGCGCGGAGTTCGCGATCACGGAGAAGCAGCAGTTCGATACGATCGGGCCGATGTTCGATCTGTCCCGCAACGGCGTGCTGAACATCGACAGCTTCCAATTCCTGCTGCGCAAAATGGCGCTCATGGGTTTAAATACGGTCATGCTCTACATGGAGGATACGTACGAGCTGGAAGGCGAGCCGTACTTCGGCTACATGCGCGGCCGCTATTCGCAAGCCGAGCTGCGCGAGATCGACGATTACGCCGATCAATTCGGGATTGAAGCGTTCCCGAGCATTCAGACGCTGGCCCATCTGGAGGAGTTCCTGAAGTGGGACTACGTGAAGACGTACAAGGACACGAAGGGCGCGCTGCTGGTCGGGGACGACAAGGCGATGCAGCTCATCGAGAACATGATCGTCGCGGCGACGGCACCGTTCCGCAGCAACCGGATCAACATCGGCATGGACGAGGCGGAGGAGCTGGGCCGGGGCAAATATTTGGATAAGAACGGCTACCGCGGCCGTCTCGACATCATGACCGACCATCTTGACCGGGTGCTCGAGATCACGCGCCGCCGCGGCTTGAAGCCGATGATGTGGAGCGACATGTTCCTCAAATTCGCTTCGGCTAACGGCGAGGAGCACTATGATAAGCACACGCAGATCCCGGAGGAAATGGCGCGCAAAATTCCGAAAGACGTCGACATGGTCTATTGGGATTACGCCCACCAAGAGCAGGACGATTACGAGAAGCTGATCGCCAAGCACCGCCCGCTCGGCTGCAACCTCGCGTTCGCCGGCGCGGTCTGGGTATTCAACACGTTCGGCGTCAACTACGGCTTGTCGCTCGGCGCGACGGACAGCGCGCTGCAGGTGTGCAAGCGCGAAGGCATTCGCGAGGTGTACGCGACGATGTGGGGCGACGACGGCATGGAGAGCAACCCGTACATCGCGCTGCTCGGCCTGCAGTTCTACGCCGAGCATGCCTACACGGAAGGCGAGGTCGATTCGGCGAAGCTGGCCGAGCGGGTCAAGTTCTGTACCGGCATCGACGAAGAGACGTTCCTGAACGTGAAGTACCTCGACGAGACGCCGGGCGCCGAGCCGAACAACGTCAAGCAGAGCAATCCGTCCAAGTTCCTGCTGTACCAGGACGTGCTGCTCGGCCTGTTCGACAAGCAGATCGAAGGGCTGCCGCTGAACGACCACTACAAGCAGTTGGAGCGCAAGCTGCACGATCGCCGCGACCCGTCCGCCGCGCTCGACTTCGTCTTCGAAGTGCCGGAGCGGCTGAGCGCCGTGCTGGCGCGCAAGAGCGAGGTCGGCATCGCGCTGAAGCGGGCGTACGACGCGGACGACAAGGCGGAACTCGCGCGGATCGCGGCCGAGGTGCTGCCGGCGATCTCGCAGGACGTGCAGGCGCTGCGCCAGGCGCACCGCGCGCAATGGATGCGCATCTACAAGCCGTTCGGCTGGGAAGTCATCGACATCCGCTACGGCGGCGTGGTCGCGCGGCTCGATACGGCCGTCTACCGGTTGGTCGAATACGCCGAGGGCCGTCTGGACCGTATCGAGGAGCTGGAGCAGGAACGCCTGTACTACAGCGCCGTCAACAAGTCCGTGCCGGGCAAGGGAATCGGCTGGTGCAGCTGGTACTACCGGATGGCGTCGCCGAACGTCTTTTATCACGTGCTCAGTCCGTTTTGATCGGCAACGAGACTCCCGTTTGGGGGTCTTTTTTTATCCTCCCCCTTCCCCCTCCGCTGAGGGGAACCAAAGGACTTCGCCCTCTGGACACCCTGTTCGTGCTGACGCGTGGCAGCGTGGACGGCGGGTAGTTTTGAGTGGGCACGCTTTTGTCCTTGCGGACAAAGCTGACGTTGAGTTTCCTTACCCGCCCCCCTCCGCCGCAATGCTGTCAGGTTAAGGGGGCTCTGCCCCTTTGACCCGAGATTTGTTACCGCCTCCCCCTTTCCCCTCCGCCGAGGGGAACCAAAAGGCTCCGCCCTCTGGACACCCTTTTTCGTGCTTGCACCTTTGTTCGCGATCGGCGGATTGCTTCGAGTTGGCACGCTTTTGTCCCTGCGGACAAAGCTAACGTTGTTTTTTCCTCCCCCCTCCTTGCCAATGCTGTCAGGTTAAGCGCGTCGGGAAAGAGATAGAGCAGCCGGAGAGCTGGTGTGGAGATGGAACAGGGAGTGAAAGCCGACAACATTCGCAGGCCGCGGATTCTTCACCCGAACGAATTTCTCTTAACCTGACGACATTGGCCTAGACCGATAGTCGCCGTCGGCGGCGCCGCTCTTGGCGGGGCTTCCTCTTGTTTTACCCCCGGAATTTTGCGACAATACAGAGATCGGCCGCCATGTTCGGCTTTTACGCGAAAAGAGGAGTTCCCATGAACAAACCATCCATTTATGGATTAACATTAGAGCAATTAACCGGCTGGCTGGGCGAGCGCGGACATAAGAAAGGACGGGCGCATCAGGTATGGGAGTATCTGTACCGCATGCGCGTGACGTCGTTCGGGGACATGTCGGAGGTGCGGGCGGAGTGCCTGGCGCTGCTCGAGGAGCATTATTCGCTGCAGCCGCTGGAGGAGCACGTGAAGCAGCAGTCGACGGACGGCACGGTCAAGTTCCTGCTTCGCCTTGCCGACGGCAACCTGATCGAGACCGTGCTTATGCGGCACAAGTTCGGCTTGTCTGTCTGCGTGACGACTCAGGTCGGCTGCAACATCGGCTGCAGCTTCTGCGCGAGCGGCCTGCTGAAGAAGAGCCGGGACCTGACGAGCGGCGAGATCGTCGGACAGATCATGAAGGCGCAGCTGTTCCTCGACGAACGCGGGGAAGGCGAGCGCGTCAGCCACATCGTCGTCATGGGCATCGGCGAGCCGTTCGATAATTACGAGCACATGTCCAATTTCATCCGCGTCGTGAAGGACCATAAGGGGCTCGCGATCGGACCGCGGCACATTACGGTATCGACGAGCGGCTTGGCGGACAAGATCAAGGAGTTCGCGGATTCCGACCTCGGCACGAACCTGGCCATCTCGCTCCATGCGCCGAACAACGAACTGCGCACGCGGATCATGATCATCAACCGCGCGATTCCGCTCGAGAAGCTGATGCCGGCGATCGACTACTACCTGGAGCGGACGAACCGGCGGATAACGCTGGAGTATATTTTGCTCAAGGATATCAACGACCGCGTGGAGCATGCCCAAGAATTAGCGGACTTGATCGGCGAGGGCAAGCGGAAGCAGCTCTCCAACGTTAACCTCATTCCGTACAATCCGGTCGACGAGCACAGCCAGTACAAGCGGACGGAGCAGGAGTCGGTGCGAGCGTTCTACGACGCGCTGAAGAAGCGGGGCGTGAGCGTCAGCGTCCGGCTCGAGCACGGCGTCGACATCGACGCGGCTTGCGGCCAGCTGCGCAGCAAGCAGATCAAGAAGACGGGCGGCAGCCAGCCGGAGGGCGTGGCGCTGTAGGCGCGCGACGCGGCGGCATAAGCGGGTTAGCCGCCGCAACGGCTCGGTCCGGTCGGAATTCGACCCTTGCCCATAACGAAGAGCCTTTCATCCCGAGCGGGGTGAAAGGCTCTTCTTCTATTACGCTTGATTGTCATCCGGCCGCGGGGTCCTGACCCGCCGCCTGCCTGCCGCGTTCATGAGATGCCGCTCCGAGCGAACGGCGAAGGTCCCGCGCGCCGCCCCCGCAGCGCGCCTGCTCCTTCTTAATGGTGCCCGCGCTTGCGCGTCAGGAACACCAGGCCGCCGACGACGATGAGCGCGCCGGCGATCATCGGCTGGCCGCCCAGGACGGTGCCGAGCAGCGCGCCGACCGAGAAGACGGCGAAGAACAGCACCGACAGCACGGTCAGAATGTTGATCGGGATGAGGAGCCACTTGTTGCGGCCGCCGAACCAGTATAGTTCGAACAGACCGACGGCCGGCGCGAGCAGGAAGCCCGGCCACATGATGTGCCAGCTGTCGAACAGCGTGGCCAATTGGCAGACCGCGCCGACGGTCAGCAGGATGCCGCCCGGCACGAGCACGCCGACGCCGCGGCGCTGCAGGAGGCCGAAGTACAGCCAGTGCATGAACAAGCCGGTCGGAATGACGAACAGCGTGGGCCAGAAATACTCGAAGATCGTACCCGTTCCCCAGTCGACCTGTCCCCGGAAGAACATGAAGATGCCGAGCAGGATGAGAAGCGGGCCGAGAATGGCGTTGCGATTCACGGACATGGCGAACACTCCTTAAGTTGGGCTTTTATAGCCTAAGCATAGCATGGCCCGGCAGGGACGTCTTCCGGCCGAAGTATAGCAGGAAGATCGGGCTGGAGACCGATTTTTTCTCCGGCATCCTACGCACGCCGACAACGCGGAGTCGAACGCCGCCCTCGCGACGCGTTATTTCTTGAAAATGCCCATCGGCGCGCCGATCGGCAGGAACGTTCGACCGAAATGCGCGTTCAGCACGGCCGCGCCGGCGCCGTACAGCGACAGGATGCCGATGCCCAGCTCGGCGTAAGCCGCGATTGTATGGAAGACGTCCGCCATCACGCCGAAGGCGTCCATCGTAAGGCCAAGGAAAAGGAAATCGATCAGGACGAAGATATAGAACAGTACCTTGTTCGTCTCCGTGGCGCCGATCGTCATGAACAGCGTAAAGACCAGATAGCCGGCGAAGGCGAAACCCAACTGTTTCGGCTCCACGCCCGCGGCCAGCGTCTCGCCGAATATGCCGAGCTTGATCAGCCAGTTCGATGCCATGGCGAACCAGAAGAAAGCGTAAGCGCCGAACGCGGTCGTGCCGAACGTATTGTTGCGCTTGGAATCCTGCACGCAGGCGAACAGCTGCGCGCACGCGCCGAGAAACACGGCCCATGGGACGGCGTAGCTAAGGCCGGACGTGATGCCGAGCTTCTGCGACGAAGCGACCAGCGTGACAATGGCCAGGCCGAACAAGCCGAGCGCGCTCGGGTCCGCGTTGGTGATTTTGATCGGTGTAGCGACTTCTTTCTGCAAATCAAACAGCCTCCAATAAAGTGTCTTCCGCCGGTTTCCGCGGGAGGAATCCGGTCTGGTGATGGTAGTATACCTGTCAATAGGCACACAGGCTGTTAATTGTATCACGCGTCCTAGTTTCGGGGTAGGGGAATTTTGGACGGCGGCCCGAGCGCCGATTTATTTTGGCGAAGGCCGCTACGGAAGCGCGATATGGGGTACAATGGGAAGATGGAAACAAAATGAAAGGAATGGAATCGCAATGTCGAAAGAAGAAGTGGTCTTAACGCGCGAGGGTCTGGCGAAGCTGGAGGCGGAGCTGGAGGAGCTGAAGGTGGTCGGACGCCGGGAGCTCGCCGCCCGGATCAAACTGGCGATCAGCTACGGCGACCTGAAGGAGAACAGCGAGTACCATTCGGCCAAGGACGATCAGGCGCATATGGAGACACGCATTCAAATTTTGGAGAAAATGATCACGAAGGCGCGCATCGTCGATGCCGGCAGCTTGAGCGCGTCCACGGTGCAGATCGGCTCCACCGTCGTCTTGCACGATAAGGAATTCGACGAGAAGGTCGAGTATCAAATCGTCGGTCCGGCCGAAGCGGACGTGCTCGAGAACCGGATCTCGTACGAGAGTCCGCTCGGCAAGGAGCTGCTTGGCAAAGCGGTGGGCGCCGTCGTGAGCGTGACCGCGCCGATGGGCATCATCCAATACGAAGTGCTGGAGATTCGGATTTAGCGCAATGCCGATACATGTAAAAAGAGGACGCCGCGTGCTGCGGCAGTCCTCTTTTTTGGCGTGCGCGCGGCGCGACATCCCTTGCGATTCGAGACCTATCTTAAGGGATAACCTTCCACACCGTCGCGCCGGACGAGCCCGGCACTTCGCCTTGCGTCCACCACTTGGCTTCGTAGTTGACGCCGTTATGCGTCACCTTGCTGCCGCCGACATAGGCGGTGGACGAGTTCCAGGCCGGATACGTCGTCGGCGGAGCCGGCGTCGTCACGCTCAGGCCGTTGCTGGCCGCGGAGACGTTGCCTGCCGCGTCGACGGCTTTGACCGTGAACGCGTAGGTCGTGCTGCCGGTCAAGCCGGTGACCGTGTAGCTGGTCGTCGTGCCGGATACGGTGGCGACGAGCGTCGCGCCCCGGTAAATTTGGTAGCCGGTGACGCCGACGTTGTCCGTCGACGCGCCCCACATGAGCGGCACGCTCGTCGCGGTCGTCGTACCCATGACATGAAGGGCGCTAGGCGCGGTCGGCGCGGCCGTATCCGGGCCGGAGACGACCGGCGTCGTGAACGTCGCCGTATTGCTGGCGGCGGACAAGTTGCCGGCGGCATCGACGGCCTTGACCGTGATCGCGTAGCTCGTATTGGCCGAGAGGCCCGTTAGCGTCGCGCTCGTAGCCCCGCTCGTCGTCGCGATCTGGGTCGCGCCGTTATAGAGACGGTAGCCGGTCACGCCGACATTGTCGGTCGACGCCGTCCAGGAGATCGTCGCGCTCGTCGCGCCGATATTCGACGCGCTCGCGCCGGTAGGCGCGCTAGGGGCGGAGGTATCGTTGTTGCCGCCGAAGTTCACGTCGATGACTTGGTAGAAGGCGTTCTGCGTGTCGGCGATTTCCCACACGGCCAGAATGACCTGGTAGCCGGTGCGGACCGGAATGTTGCACGTGTCGGAGTAGGAGTTGCCCGGCTCGGTGCCGTTGTACGCGACGCTGCAGAACGGCGTCAGGTTGAACTGCGCGCGCGTCAACGGCGAGTTCGGGTCCCAATCCTGCTTGGTGATATAGTACTTCCAGCTCGACGTGGCGTGCGGCACCTTGATGTTCCAATGGAACGTCGTCGGGCCCGCGCTGACGTTGACCTTCGACCAGCGCGTGGCGGTTTGCTGATCGAGCGGGGCGAAGAGACCGTTGGCGCTGGCGATTTTGCCATCGGCCGGACCGGCGGCCGGGAACCCCTTGTAGGCTTCGAGACTGTACGGCTCGTAAATAATCATTCCGCAGTTCTTGTTGACGCCGCTGGCGCATAGCGCCGCCCGGCTGGACGGGTTGTCGACATACCCGTGGGCGGAAGCCTTGCCTCCGAATAGGAGCAGCACGGCGGCTGCCATGGCGAGCATCATGCCTGCGGTAAGCAGCAGGCGACGGGATGACGCGGCATTCAATCGAAGCGTAGACATGAATAATTCCTCCTTTGTCCTGTGAACGTTCGGCTTGCATGATGCATGCGTTGAGCCGTGATGGGCGAACGGCTTGTGCGGGTCATGCCCGGATGCCCGGATGGCCGTTCGATTACCCTTGCAGGCGATCATCTCCTTTCCCGATAAGGCTTGTATATAAACTCGCGAGGAGCTTATACCAAGGGGGCCGCGACAAGTCGGGCATTAAGGTAAGCGGTTACATTTTGAGGAAAAGCACATGGACGCAAGACGGGCGAACGGCGGCGATTAGGAGATGGAATAGAGAAGGAAAGGCTCTGGATCCAATCCACACTATACATTTTATGTAAATTACAGGCAATAGTCCGCTGGCTGCTGTTTTGTAGTCCCTTGTCCAATGCCGGGGCAAGCGAGCGCATGCCGTTCGTCTGCTCCCGCCGCGAATGGTGTAAGTTGTCGTCATCCGTCGTCTAACGACGAAAGCGGTTGCGGCTATGGTCCTGGGGTTTACGTCCAGCTTGCCGGAATCGGAATACGCCCATTCGATTGCGCAGCGGCAAGAGGAAGCGCTTGGTGACCAAGTGCAGCGGCCTCGCGACAAGGCGAGGAGCGTTCGCGTTCGAGCGGGAGAGGCGCGTGCATGTCATGCAATCCTTTTGCAACGAGCAAAAAAGCCCCGGACGCCGCGCTTAACGGACGTCCAGGGCTTGCCGTGCGGGCCGGCTGCGTCGATGGCAGCCGGTGATGGCATGTTAAGAGACTTACGGTTTAGAAAAATTTCAGCAGCTCGTTCTTCACCGCTTCGTTCGTGCCGTCCACGACGGTTTGCGCCTGCGGCTTGTCGAACAACGCTTGAATTTGCTCGGGATACGTCTGCGCGATGCCGCGCAGCTCGATCGCCTCGTTGAACTTGGCCGGGTGGGCGGTGGACAGCGCCACGGTCACTTCGCCTTCGCCCGCGATCGCATCCGTCGCCGCGACGCCGCAAGCGGTATGCGGATCAAGCAGGTAGCCGTATTGGTCGTAGTAGCCGCCGATCGTATCGAGGCACTCGTCGTTGCGCACGCCGTAAGCGGCAAAATCCGTCTGCACTTGCGCGAGCTTCTCGCCCTCGACGACGATGCGACCTTCTTGCTTGAACGCGTCCATGTACGAGGCTACGGCCGCCGCGTCCCCGCCGCACAGATAATACAGGTAACGCTCGAAGTTGCTCGCCACCTGAATGTCCATCGACGGGCTGTACGTGCCGCGGAATTCGCCCGGCTGGTAGACGCCCTCGCGCACGAAGCGCTCGAGGATGTTGTTCTCGTTCGTCGCCAGGATGAGCTTGCCGACCGGCAGTCCCATCTGCTTGGCAAGGTACCCGGCGAAGATATCGCCGAAGTTGCCCGTCGGAACGCTGAAGTTGACCGCGCCGGCCTGTCCTTCGTCCGCAAGGCGGAAATACGCGTAGAAGTAGTACACCGTCTGCGCCAGAATGCGGGCGATGTTGATCGAGTTGATCGCGCGCAGGTGGTATTGGTGCTTGAACTCGACGTCGGCGAACAGCTCCTTGATGATGCGCTGGCAATCGTCGAACGTGCCTTCCACCGAGAGGTTGAGCACGTTGTCGTCGGCGATCGTCGTCATCTGCAGCTCCTGCACGCGGCTGACTTTGCCATGCGGGTGGAGGATGCAGATGCGGATGCCTTCCTTGCCGCGGACGCCTTCGATTGCCGAAGCGCCCGTGTCGCCGGAGGTTGCGCCGAGAATATGGATGGTGGCGTTGCGCTGCTTGGCAATGTAGCCGTACAGGTTGCCGAGGAACTGAAGCGCAATATCCTTGAAGGCGAACGTCGGGCCGTGGAACAGCTCGAGCACGTGCAGGCCTTCATGAATGCGGCGCACCGGCGTGACGTGCGCGTCGCGGAAGGTGGCGTAGCTGGCGTCGACGAGCTGCTTCAGCTCTTCGCGCGGAATTTCGTCGTTCACGAACAGCGTGAACAGCTCGAGCGCAAGCTCCGGATAAGAGAGCTTCTGCCACGCGAAGAGCGTATCGGCGGACAACTTCGGCAGTTCGGTCGGCACGAGCAGGCCGCCGTCGTCTGCCAAGCCCATGAGAATAGCGTCGATGAAGCCGGTTGGGGCGACTTCTCCCCTTGTGCTGATGTACTTCATAGTGGTCCCCTTATGCGAGTGAATTTTCAATCATTTTAACAAAAAAACGGCCCCGTGCCTAACCCTCCATAAAATTTTTCTAGCTTTCCCGAAGGTATTTATTGGCATTGGGCGCGATAACGTTTACTGTGGAGGAAAGACGCGGCGCGCCTGGCGCGCCCAACCCGAAGGAGGGCCTTACCCATGGGCAAGCAATTCGCATCGATGCTCCCGGAGCATGAGGCGTTTATCCGCAAGCAACATCTGTTTTTCGTGGCCTCGGCGCCGCTCGCGTCGGACGGGCACGTCAACTTGTCGCCGAAGGGGCACGACGCGCTCCGGATTCTAGGACCGAACCGGGTCGCGTACCTCGACATGACCGGCAGCGGCAACGAGACGAGCGCTCACTTGTTGGAGAACGGGCGAATCACCGTCATGTTCTGCGCGTTCGAAGGCCCGCCGAATATTCTTCGCTTATACGGGAGAGGGAGCGTGCATCTGCCGGGTACGGCGGAGTGGGACTCGCTTTATCCGCTCTTCCCGCCGCTGGAGGGGGCGCGTCAAGTTGTCGCCGTAGACGTTGAGCTGGTGCAGACGTCGTGCGGGTTCGCGGTGCCGTTCATGGCTTACGAGCGCGACCGGGACACGCTGCGGCGGTGGAGCGAGCAGAAGGGCGAGCAAGGCTTGAACGAATATTGGACGCAGAAAAACAAAACGAGTCTCGACGGGTTGCCCACGCCGATGGGATTGCGGATGGAGTCGTAGGAGTGGCTGGTCCGATCATGGCGGCGAAAGGCTTTTTCTTGGGCGTGATCTTCCTATGCGAGCTGGCGGCGCTGGCTGCGTACGGGTACTGGGGATTAAAGTTGCCGGCTCCGTTACTCGTCAAAGGCGCGGTCATGCTGGGGCTGCCGATCGCGGTCGCCCTTGTGTGGGGATTGTTCTTGGCTCCGAAGGCCAGCTATCCGGTATCCCCCGTCCTCGGTCTGTCGATGAAGACGCTCGTATTCGGCTTTGCCGCGATGGCGCTGCATGCGGCGGGCAAATCGCGGCTGGCCGCCGCGTTCGTCGCCTGCGCGGTGATCGCGCACGCGGCGGAATACGTGTTGGAGCGCGTCCAGGGAAGCCGCATCGGATAAGTCGCGTGAGTCATTTTATGCGATTCGGAAATCCAAATAACGAAGAATAATAGAAAATTATGTTAGACTGCATCATGCTTTCTCGTAAATTCGACACCCTGACTATTGAAACAAGCGCACATAGCGTGTAAGATATACAAATAAAATTTCATACCCGCTCGTATAATAATGGGAATATGGCCCATAAGTTTCTACCGGATAACCACTGCAATTGTCCGACTATGAGTGAAAGCGCGGCACGCGCCAACCGCTATGACGGCAAACTTTCGTTTGCTGCGCGAAGCGGCGCAAGCGGACCGCGGTACGCCGCTATAGTGTACATGCCACAGGAGAACCTGGAGGACAGCCTTCACTTGAGATACGACTCTCTCAAGGGAAGCTGTCCTTTTTTATTTTCAACCAAGGGAGCGATACGGCGCAGATGAAAGAACTTCAAGAACGGATACGCCAAGAAGGCCTGATATTGTCGGACACGGTGCTGAAGGTGGATTCCTTCCTCAACCATCAGGTGGACACGAAATTGGCGCTGGCGATCGGCCAAGAATTCAAGCGGATTTTCGCGGACAAGACGATCACGAAGGTGCTGACGATCGAAGCGAGCGGCATTCAGTTCGCGATGGCGGCCGGCATCGCGCTGGACGTGCCGTTCGTGTACGCGAAGAAGAAGAAAGCCGTCACGCTGTCGGAGAGCGTCTACTCGGCGCCGGTCCACTCGTTCACGCGGCAGGAGACGTATCAGGTGAGCATTTCGCAGAAATACCTCGGCCCGGACGACAAAGTGTTGATCGTGGACGACTTCCTGGCGACGGGCGCGGCGCTCGTCGGCCTCGTCGACATCGTGCGCGAATCGGGCGCGGAGCTGGCGGGCGTCGGCTGCGTCATCGAGAAGAGCTTCCAGGAAGGCCGGGGGCTGCTGGCGGCGAAGGGCGTCCGCGTGCATTCGCTCGCGCGGATCGCGTCGATGTCCCCGGGGCATGTCGACTTCATCGAAGACGAGGAGCTGGCGCAAGTCTAGCGAACCGACCCGAGGCGAATACCGCCTGCACGCCAATCTCGTCCAATTTTAAATCCAACACCTAAGGGGAAACCATCCATGAGCGCGTTAAGCAAACGAAAAGTAGTCACGCTGGGCATCCAGCATCTGCTGGCCATGTACGCCGGCGCCATCGCCGTGCCGCTGATCGTCGGCGGGGCGCTGAATCTGAACGAGACGCAGATGGCGTATCTGGTCGCGGCCGACCTGTTCACCTGCGGCCTGGCCACGATCCTGCAGGTCATGGGCACGCGGTTCTTCGGCAGCGGACTGCCGGTTATTCTCGGCTGTACGTTCACGGCCGTCGGGCCGATCATTACGATCGCGTCGACCTCGAATTTGGCTACGGCGTACGGAGCAATCATTTTATCCGGATTATTCGTGGTGCTCGCCGCGCCGCTGTATGGCAAAATGCTCAAGTTCTTCCCGACGATCGTCACCGGCTCGGTCGTCACCATCATCGGCCTCTCGCTCATTCCGGT
Source organism: Paenibacillus methanolicus (assembly GCF_008124765.1). Lineage (GTDB taxonomy): Bacteria > Bacillota > Bacilli > Paenibacillales > Paenibacillaceae > Paenibacillus_Z > Paenibacillus_Z methanolicus. The sequence continues at coordinate 94,573 of NZ_VNHS01000004.1, forward strand.
CGCGATGAACAACGCCGCCGGGGGCCAGGGCAGCGCCGACTTCGGCGCGCCGCGCAATCTGCTGCTCGCGCTGATCACGTTGGTCGTCATCCTCGTCGTGGGCCGGTTCGCCAAAGGGTTCCTGAAGGCGATCTCCGTCCTCGTCGGCCTCATCGTCGGCACGATCGTCGGTTATTTCATGGACATGGTGCATTTCGGCGCGGTATCGGACGCCGCGTTCGTGAGCGTGGCCAAGCCGTTCTACTTCGGCGCGCCGGAGTTCGCGATCACCGCCGTCATCACGATGATCATCGTGAACATCGTCAGCATGGTCGAATCGACGGGCGTCTACTTCGCGGTCGGCCGGGCGACGGAACAGAAGGTCGAGCAGAAGCAGATCGTGAACGGGCTGCGTTCGGAAGGCCTCGCGATCATGCTAGGCGGGATCTTCAACGCGTTCCCGTATACGGCGTTCTCGCAGAACGTCGGCCTGATCACCTTGACGAAAGTGAAGACGCGCGACGTGATCTTCGCCGCAGGCGGCTTCATGGTCATCCTCGGCCTGCTGCCGAAGCTGGCGGCGCTGACGACCGTCATCCCGAGCGCGGTGCTCGGCGGCGCGATGATCGTCATGTTCGGCTCCGTCGCGGTATCGGGCATCTCGATTCTGTCCGAGGTCGATCTGCGCAAAGACAACAACCTCCTCATCGTCGCGGCGAGCGTCGCGGTCGGCCTCGGCTCGGCGACGGTGCCGGCGATGTTCGACCAGCTGCCGGACTTCGCGAAGATGCTGCTGCAGAACGGCATCGTCTCCGGATCGATCACGGCGATCGCCCTCAATCTGCTGTTGTCGAAGAAAGTCCAGGCGTCCGCGGACGCCGTGCGTTCGCATGCCGCCTAACCATTGCATACAAGCGCCTCTTGCCGGAATTCGGCGGGAGGCGTTTTCTGCGTCTCGGGCTCTAAGACGGGATTCCGTCGCGGGATGAGTACGATAAGGATGGGCGGGACGGCGGGAGGGAAATCTATTCCGGGGTATATAGAGATGGATGGGAATGGAAGCAGGTGACCGGCGCTGATGCGCGAAAGCGAATCAGCGCCATACCGCGATCGAAGGGAGGAACGACGTATGACATTCGAACCGCTCCATGCCGGCTTCTACGAGCAGCCGACGCTGGAACTGGCGCGGGCGCTGCTCGGCAAGCGGCTGGTGAAAGAGACGCCGGAGGGGACCGCCGCGGGCTGGATCGTCGAGACGGAGGCGTATATCGGCCCGATGGACCGCGCGGCGCACAGCTATAATAATCGGCGCACGGCCCGCACGGAGGTCATGTTCGGCCCATCGGGCCATGCCTATACCTACGTCATGCACACGCATTGTCTGGTTAACGTGGTGAGCGGCGGAGAAGGAAATCCGGAGGCCGTGCTCATTCGGGCGGTCGAGCCGTTCGAAGGGATCGGGCTTATGATCAGCCGCCGGGGACCGGTGAAGCAGGCAAGCGAGCTGGCGAGCGGGCCGGGCAAGCTGACCAAGGCGCTCGGCATTACGCCGGCGGATTACGGTCTGCCGCTGACCGCGCCGCCGCTCTATATCGCGGAAGGACGGGAGCCGACCGAGATTTCGGTTGGGCCGCGCATCGGGATTCCCAATAGCGGCGAAGCGAAGGACTACCCGTGGCGGTTCTGGGAGGCGGGCAACCCGTGCGTGTCGGGGAGTCGCCGATTGCGGACGGCGCCCGGTTGAATTCGCTCGAGGCCGGCGTTTGGCGCAAGGTTCGTCCGGGTACTAGTTAGGGAAATGTTGAACCTAGCCGGGAGGGAATAACGCATGAGCGAAACGCCAAACGCAAGCCGCAACCGCAAGGACGCGCAGCTGGACCAATTCCGCGTCGACGACGCGGGGCAGAAGCTGACGACGAATCAAGGGCTGAAAGTATCGGAGGACGAGTTCTCGCTGAAGATCGGCGAGCGCGGCCCGACGCTGCTCGAGGATTTCCACTTCCGGGAGAAAATGACCCACTTCGACCATGAGCGCATTCCCGAGCGGATCGTGCACGCGCGGGGATTCGCCGCCCATGGCGAATTTCAGGTATACGACGACTCGATGAAAGCCTACACGAAAGCGAAGTTTCTGATCGATCCGTCGCGCTTGACGCCGACGTTCGTCCGCTTCTCGACCGTGGCGGGCTCGCGCGGCTCCGCGGAGACGGTGCGGGACGCGCGCGGGTTCGCGACGAAATTTTATACGGAAGAGGGCAACTACGATTTGGTCGGCAACAACATCCCGGTGTTCTTCATCCAGGATGCGATCAAGTTCCCGGACTTGGTTCACGCGCTGAAGCCGGAGCCGCACCACGAGATGCCGCAGGCTGCGAGCGCCCACGACACGTTCTGGGATTTCGTCGCCAATAACCAGGAATCGGCCCATATGGTCATGTGGGCGATGTCCGACCGCGCCATTCCGCGCAGCTTCCGGATGATGGAAGGGTTCGGCGTCCATACGTTCCGGCTGATCAACGAGCAGGGACAGGCGCATTTCGTGAAATTCCACTGGAAGCCGGTGCTCGGCGTCCACTCGCTCGTCTGGGACGAAGCGCAGAAGATTTCGGGCAAGGATCCGGATTTCCACCGCCGCGACTTGTGGGAGTCGATCGAGACCGGCAATTATCCGGTCTACGAGCTGGGCGTGCAGCTGCTGCCGGAGGAGGACGAGTTCAAGTTCGACTTCGACATCCTGGACCCGACGAAACTATGGCCGGAAGAGGACGTGCCGGTGAAGCGCATCGGCAAAATGACGCTGAACCGCAACGTGGATAACGTGTTCGCGGAGACCGAGCAGGTCGCCTTCCACCCGGGCCACGTCGTGCCGGGCATCGATTTCTCGAACGATCCGCTGCTGCAGGGCCGGCTGTTCTCGTACACGGATACGCAGCTGATCCGCCTCGGCGGGCCGAACTTCCACGAGCTGCCGATCAACCGTCCGGTCTGCCCGTTCTTCAATAACCAGCGCGACGGCTACGGCCGCCAGACGATCAACCGCGGACAGGTGGCGTATCACAAGAACTCGCTGGCCGGCAACACGCCGGCGCCGGCTTCCGAGGCCGAAGGCGGCTACGCGCATTATCAGGAGCGGGTGGAAGGGCATAAGATTCGCGCCCGCAGCGAGAGCTTCAAGGATCACTTCTCGCAAGCGGCGCTGTTCTGGAACAGCATGAGCCCGCCGGAGAAGCAGCATATTATCGACGCGTTCAGCTTCGAGCTCGGCAAGGTGCAGAGCAAATCGGTGCGGCAGCAGGTCGTCGACATGTTCGCGAACGTGAACGTGGAGCTCGCGGCCGCGTTCGCCGCGAATATCGGCGCCCAGCAGCCGCAGCCGGTCGCGCCGATCGAGGAGCGGACCAAGGTGTCCCCGGCGCTCAGCCAGTTGAACACGGCGATGCTGCCGGATACGCGCAAGGTCGGCGTGCTCATCGGCGGCGGCTTCGACGGATTGGAGGTGCAGACGGTGCTGCACGAGCTCGCCGCGGCGGGCATTCAGGCAGAGTTGATCAGCGACAAGCTCGGCAAGGCGGCCGGGACGGGCGGCGTGGAGATGGAGATCAAGCATACGTTCCAGACGGCGCACGCGGTGCTGTTCGACGCGCTGTACGCGGCGGGCGGCAGCTGGACGTCGCCGAAGGCGGAGAAGGACGCGGCCGAGTTTCTGCGCGAGGCGTTCATGCACTACAAGACGATCGGCGCAAGCGGAGCGGGCGCGGAGCTGTTCCCGGCCGCGGGCATCGAAGGCGGGCCGGGCGTGCTGACGGGAGGCGGCCATCTGACCGCGTTCGTGCCGGCGTTCATCGAAGCCATCGCGAAGCACCGCAACTGGGACCGCGTCCTGGCGTAACGTCCCGCGGCCGGCGCCCGGCGCCATATGGCGCGAGGCGATATCATGCATGCGATAGTGGCGGCGCTTTTGGTCGATTGCGCATCTGCCCCGATGTCCCGCGGTCGCGGCGCATGTCGGGCCGATCGCGCCATCCATCGCCATACGCTGCACGGCTCGTCGTTCGAGTCGCGCATGATCCAGCCCTCGGCACCGCTTCGGCGGAGTCGGGGCTTTGCCATGCACCCTGCGGGAGCGCCGATCTTCCGAATATGGTAGGATGAGAGCAACATCATGTATGGAAAGGGCGGCTTGCGGCGATGGCGATCAAAATGACGGCGGCGCTCCTCTACCTCGCGGCGGGGCTGCTGCTATGTCGGGAGGGCGAGGCGATTCTGGCGTGGCTGCAGGGCGCGGAGAATTTGCTGCTGGCAGCCGGCATGGCCGTGTTGTTCGCGCTGTTCCCGGTGATGCCGTATCCGATTATCGGGGGCATTCTAGGCGCGGCATACGGCCCCGCGCTGGGCGGACTTGTGACATGGATCGGTTCTTGGCTCGCTTCGATGATCATGTTCGTGCTCGTGCGCCGCGTGTACCGGGGATGGGGGGAGCGGGTGCTCAGACGACATGGACGAGCGGGTAAGCTTACCGTCCTGTTCGAGCGCAATGCTTTCCTGGCGATCTTATTCGCTCGACTGGTTCCATTCGTTCCTTCGGTGCTCGTGAACGCTTACGCGGCCTTGAGCCAAGCGAGACTATCCGTCTACGCGGCGGCCTCGGCACTCGGCAAAGTGCCGTCCATGCTGCTGTTCGCGCTGCTGGGCGATAGGGCGATGACGGAGCCGTCCGGGATGGTCCTCGTCGTCCTGGTGTACGGCGCATTCCTTGTCTGCACGCTCGGCGCCTATCGGGTATGGCAGCGGCGCGCGGCATAAGCGGGCTATGGGCAAGGGACGGGTGTCAAACACGATAGCGGAAGCGGAGGGACGAACATGCAGCCATTTACCAGGGAAGTCGTCGAGATCATCAAACGCATACCGGAGGGGCGCGTTATGACCTATGGCCAAGTCGCGGCGGCGGCGGGCAGCCCGAGAGGCGCCCGGCAGGTCGTGCGAATTCTGCACACGCAGACGCGGGCGCACCGGCTGCCATGGCATCGGGTCGTGAATAGCAAAGGCGAGATCGCCATCCAGGAGGATGAAGGGCGAATGAAGCAGACGATGTACTTGGAGAGCGAAGGCGTCGAGGTCGATGCGGACGGGCGCATCGACCTGGCCCTATACCGGCATGAACCGGAACCGGGGATTTGAGCAAAGCAGCGTCGGCGGCCGAACCCCGCTTATTTACAGCCAAACGGGACCTATGGTATAGTATCCGTAAACGCTTCATTGCATAAAAGCATAAAAGCAAAGAAGCAACACGACGACGGATTACGGAAGGGACGAGGCGGCTGATGGAACGGCTTGAACTGAACGAACTACGAGCGGGCATCGATAAACTCGACCGGGAAATTATCGCCCTGCTGGCCGAGCGGTACAAATTAACCGAGACGGTCGGCGAATATAAAGCAAAACACGGCTTGCACGCGCAGGACCCGGAACGGGAAGCGCAGCAATTCCGCAAAATAACGGCGCTGGCAAGCCAATACGGCCTGGAACCGGAGCGCGCGGCGCGGATTTACCGGCTGATCATGGACTTGGCGATCGCCCGGCATCAGGAGCTGCAGGCCAGCGTCTGATGCGGCGGGCTGCAGGGTGGCTGAGGGAAGAATAGGCTTGTAATCAGGCGTACGAGATTGCTCAACCCGAAGAGGGAAGCCGGCCAATATGGCCAAGGCTTCCCTTTTTTTAAATACAAGAATTTATAAGTTTCACGTTTATTCATTCATCTTGTATTTCTCCGGAACGAAACGCGCCGCGCCGCTAAAAGACGGCGACAGCCGTTTCGCCTTGGTCGGACATCGATCGAAGAAGGACAAAAAAACGGCTTGCCCGCGGAACGCGTGCTCGATTCGAGCGGAAGGTTCCGCGGCGTAGGCCGTTTTCTCATAAGCCAGCGGTGTCGTCCGGCTTACCGGTAGGAAGGCGTCTCAAGCGGCGATTGTTGTCGCTGAAGCCCGTAAGCGATCAAGCTGATGACGACCAGGAGCGCCGCCAGGGCGGCGAACAGCCAGGCCGATGCCGTCGCCCCGACCTCGTCGAGCATCCAGCCGGTCAGCAGCGGCAGCAGCGCGCCGCCGACGCCGCCCGCGGCGATCATGAGGCTGGGCGTCGATTCCTCCGTGCCCGGCAGCAGCTTGCTCGAGAAGACGAGCGCGATGGAGAAGAGCCCCGAGAGGGCGAAGCCGAGCAGCAGGATAAGCGCGAACGCCGACCATGCCGCGCTTGCGCCCGGGAATAGAATCAGAAACAGCAGCGCCGCGATCGAGCTCAGCAGGACGTAGTTGCGATAATGAAACCGTTCGGCGACATGGCCGGCGAACAGCCGCCCGATCGTCATCGCGACCCAGAAGCACGTGACGCTGAGCGCGGCGGACGATTCGTTCAGGCCGAGCTTCTCGATTAGAATGACCGGCAGGAAGTTCGCCAGGCTCATCTCCATGCCGACATAGAGGAAGAAGAACAGAATGAATAAGATCAGAATGCCGAGATTGCGTCCGGCGTAGAGCGGGCCGGATCGCCCGCCGCCGCCCGCGGCGGCGGCATCCTCTTGGCGGCGCAGCGCCGCGTCGAGCGCGCCGAAGGAACCGCGTGCCCACAGCGCGTACGTGACGAGGGCGAACAGCGCGATGAGCAGGAACGAGTAGCGCCACTGCTCCGCCGCGATCAAGCCGCTCGCCGCCAGCGGCATGAGGAGCGCGCCGACGCCGAAGAACACTTCCAGCCGGCTCATGGCGACGGCGGTCTGATGCGTAACCGCCGAGATAATGATCGTGCCGATGACCGCTTCGATCGTGCCGAAGCCGAAGCCGGCGCAGACGGCGATCGCGTACATCCACTCCCATGGCGGGAGGAACGTATAGAGCATCTCGGAGGCGAACAGCAGACCGAGCGCGACGAGGAGAAGGCCTTTCTTGCCGAGCCGGCGGCTGAGCGCCGGCGTAAGGAGCACCCCGACCAAGAAGCCGGCGAATTGGGTAAAGATGAGCATGCCGCCCGCGCTGTACGGCCGATCGTAATGATCGAGCGCGACGGGGAGGACGGAGCCGAGGACGACGTGAGCCAGTCCGATCAGAAAATACGAGAGACAGCCAATAGCGATCAGCTTTTTCATGAGGAGCTCCTTATGAGGTTGTTCAATTGTCGACTGTGCGTATTGCGGTCGTACCTTCCATTGTAACGGATTCGGGCTGAAGGCGCTGTCACGATCTTGTTCAATCCTTGTTCGATTTTGACGGGGTTGCCCCGGATGCTCGTCTGTTGTAAAAGTCGGCGAATGCGGGTATACTGAATTTAAGTTTTTGACCGACATGCCAGCAGGTCAAAATAAGAGGTGATTCGATGTGTCCCCGGACGAAGGAGCAAAATGAAGCGATTCGGCAGCAGCGCCTGATCCAAATCCGGCATACGGCGGCCGAGCTGCTGCTGGAGAGAGGCATGCGCATGGAGATGGGCGACATCGCGGAGAAAGCCGGGCTCGGCCGCGGTACCGTGTATCATTACTACAACAGCAAAGTGGAGCTGTTCGAAGAGCTGCTCGCCGAGGCGATGCTAGCCGGCGAGCGCATCGTCGCGGACGCGATGCAGACCGGGCTTCGGCCTTCCGAACGGCTGGCGGCGTTCGCGCGGGCGAGTCTCGACGATTGGGCGCGCGAGCCGATCCATTTTATCCTGTACCTGTACGCGTTCCACTATGCGGAGCCGCTGCCCATCCAGGACCCGCAGCGGCTGCTGCGCGAGTTCCGCGACAAACTGCTTCAGCCCGTGCTGCATACGATAGAGGAAGGCATCCGGCTGGGCGAGTTGACCGCCGCGAGCGCGCAGACGCTGTTCCAGACGTTCGTCGGCGCGCTCGTCGGCGCGGCGAACGCCTACATCCGAAGCACGTTGACCCCGGAACGGGGCAGCGAAGCATGGGCGGCCGACGTAGTGTCCGTCCTCATGAACGGCATGCGGGCTTGAAGCGAGTCCAGATTAGAGACAAGAAGGGAAATTAGGTGAACCGATATGATTATTCTCAAAACACGCGAGCAAATCGAACAGATGCATAAAGCCGGCAAGCTGTTGGCGGCAATCCACCGCGAGATCGCCGGGATGATCCGCCCGGGCATTACGACCAACGCGATCGACCGCTTCGCCGAGCAATATATGCTCAAGCACGGCGCGACGCCGGAGCAGAAGGGGTATAACGGCTATCAGTTCGCGACCTGCGCCTCGGTCAACGACGTCATCTGCCACGGATTCCCGAGCGATCGTCCGCTCGAGGACGGCGACATCGTCACGATCGACATGGTCGTCAACCTGAACGGCTGGCTGGCCGACTCCGCCTGGTCGTATGCGGTCGGCAACGTGAAGCCGGAAGCCCGGCAGCTGCTGGACGTCACGAAGGAGTCGATGTACAAAGGCATCGAACAAGCGGTCGTCGGCAATCGAATCGGGGATATCGCCCATGCGATCCAGGCGTATGCGGAAGGCTTCGGCTACGGCGTCGTGAAGGAATTCGTCGGCCATGGCATCGGCCAGCAGATGCACGAGGAGCCGCAAGTGCCGCATTACGGTCCGGCCGGCAAAGGCCCGCGCCTGAAGGAAGGCATGGTCATCACGATCGAGCCGATGCTCAACACCGGCACGTGGCAGAGCAAGATGGACGCGGACGGATGGACCGCCCGCACGAAGGACGGCGGCTTGTCGGCCCAGTATGAGCATGTGATCGCGATTTTGCCGGAAGGTCCGCTTATTCTGACCGAGCAATAAGGCAAGTCGCGCGAAGCCCGCAATCTTCCCTTCGGAAGAGGGCGGGCTTCGTTCGGGTTCGGTCGGCGGAAAATCTTAGCAACCTCGCCCGAATTGGTGTATAGTCGATGACAAAAGAGCCCGCTCGCGTCATCGGCGTCATGGCGGCGAGTGCGAACGGGACCTAGGAGAAGAGAGGAAGCAGGCGTTCATGTGGACGGTCGTATGGATGGCGCTGGTCGTGCTGGCCGGCTTGGCGGGGGGCAGCTATTATTTCTACGGGAAGGCGATCAAGCGCGCGAAGAAGGATTTTCTGGACGGCGATCCGGGTCTTGCGATGGTGCCGGGCGCGCGGGAGGCGAGCGCCGCGAACGCGGCATGGTGGAGCCGGCAGCCTTTCGAGCAATGGGAGATCACCTCGCACGACGGCATCCGGCTGCGCGCGTTCTACTTGAAGGCGAAGGCGCCGACGAACAAGACGGCGATCGTCGCGCACGGCTATTCCGGACAAGCTTCGTTAATGGGCGGCAAAGCGCGGCTTTATTGGGAGAAGCTTGGCTATAATATCTTGGTACCGGATGCGCGCGGACACGGCGCGAGCGGCGGGGCGTACATCGGCTTCGGCTGGCCGGAGCGCAAAGATTGCGCGCAGTGGATCGGGCGCATATTGGAAGCCGACGGAGCGGATGCGCGGATCGTGCTGCACGGCGTCTCCATGGGCGCGGCTACCGTCATGATGACGAGCGGCGAGTCGCTGCCGGCCAACGTGCGCGCGATCGTCGCGGATTGCGGTTATACCTCGGTGAAGGACGAGCTGTCGTACCAGCTGAGGCGGATGTACAAGCTGCCGGTCTTCCCGCTGCTGCATGTGACGAGCCTGATGACGAAGCTTCGGGCCGGCTATTTCTTCGGGGAGGCCTCGGCGCTCGCGCAAGTCCGCAAATCCCGTACCCCGATTCTGTTCATCCACGGGGATGCCGACCGGTTCGTGCCGACCGATATGGTCTACCGGCTATACGAGAACTGTCCCGCGGACAAACGAATTTACGTCGTGCCCAATGCCGGGCACGGCTACGCCGAATTCGCCGATCCGGATCGTTACCGGACGGAAGTGGCTTCATTCATTGAACATTACGTTGCGCAAGGGAGCTAGACTATGACGGTATGGATTATTATTACCTTCTTGCTGCTGGTGTCGGCGGGCATCTGGTCGCTGCTGACGTTCTACCCGACGTTCGGAGGGCGGCCGACGAGCGAAGAGCGCATCCGGCATGCGAGCATTACCCCGTTCTATAAGAAAGGCAAATTCGTGAACGCCATTCCGACCGACATGCGGATGGATATGCGGACGATGCTGTCCGTCTTCCGCGACTTCAGCTGGCGGCAGGAGGGACGCAAGCCGGCGAAGCCGCTCGACGTGGTGAGCTGGGAGAAGTCCGGGCATGCGGAAAGCGCGGTCAACCGCGTCACGTGGTTCGGCCACTCCGCGCTGCTGCTGGAGCTTGGCGGCAAGACGCTGCTGCTCGATCCGATGCTGGGCCGCGCGCCTTCGCCCTTCCCCGCGATCGGGGGCAAGCGCTACAGCAAGCGGCTGCCGGTTCGGATCGAAGCGCTGCCGCAGATCGACGCCGTGGTGCTATCGCACGACCACTACGATCATCTCGATTACGGCTCGATCATGCAGCTGAAGAGCAAAGTGCGCCGGTTCTTCGTGCCGCTCGGCGTCGGGAAGCATCTCGTCCGCTGGGGCATCGATCGGTCCGCGATCCAGGAGTTTAGCTGGTGGGAGGAGGGCGAGTTCGAGGGCATTAAGCTGGTCAGCGCGCCGGCCCGCCATTTCTCCGGCCGCGGACTGGCGGGTCGGAATTCGACGCTGTGGTGCTCGTGGGTGATCGAGGGCGGCGGCGCGCGGGTGTTCTTCAGCGGCGACAGCGGGTACGGTCCGCATTTCCGGGAGATCGGGGACAAATACGGCCCGTTCGCCATGACCTTAATGGAATGCGGGCAGTATGACGAGCGGTGGTCGAACATTCACATGATGCCCGAGGAGACGGTGCAGGCGCATCGGGACGCGCAGGGCGGCGTGCTCATTCCGATCCACTGGGGCGCGTTCACGCTGTCCGTGCATGACTGGCGCGATCCGGCGGAGCGGGCGACGGCGGAAGCGCGCAAGCAGGGCGTCGCGATCGCCACGCCGCGGATCGGGGAAGCCGTCGTGATCGGCAGCGAGACGTTCCCGACGGAGCCGTGGTGGCGGCAGGTGTAGACATCGTTGCGCGAAGAAAAGACCGGTACGCGTTAGGGGTTCAGTCCCTTAGGCGTTCCGGTCTTTCTCCGTATATGGGGCGTCTGGAATGCCTCCCGCCTATTGGCGGCGTAACCAGCCCGGCGCTAGAGGAATGCGTGACCGAGTCCGGCGTTGCGCGGAGCAGCCTCAGCCTAGCAATCGGGCCGGCAGCCGGAGCCGGCCGCGTGGCGAACCATGCCGGCCGCGTCTCAGCCCCCCGTCTCTCAAGTATCGCGACGCAAACAGCTCTGTTCCAAGTAGGCGACGAACGCGGCGGTGTTCGTCTCCATGTGGCGGTTGCTGCCCTCCAGCCTGCTCAGCATAATCCCGCCCTCGAGCAGGGACAGCGTGAAGCTGGCCAGCGCTTCGGCGTTCAGATCGGGCCGGAATTCTCCGCTCTCGATGCCGGAGAGGATGATGGCGGTGATCCCGTCCAGCGAGATTGCAAGTCCCGCTTGGGCTTTCTCCCGCAGCAGCTGGTGGGTGTCGTCGCTCTCCACCGCCGTATTCTGAAGCGGACAGCCGCCGATGAACGGCGGGTTATGCGCCGCGTCCGCATAGACGCGGAAATGGGCGAGCAGCTTGCCGGCCGCGCTCGTCTCTTTGGCGACCTCTTCGGCGAACCGGCGCCCCACGACGCCGGCGGCGTAATCGTACGCCGCGAACGCAATGTCGTCCTTGCTATCGAAATGACGGTAGATCCCGCCCTTCTGAATGCCTGTCTGCGCGATGATATCGTTCATGGACGAGCCGGCGTATCCCCGCTGATTGAACAGCTCCGCCGCCTTCTGAATGATATGCTCCCGCGTTTTCTCGCCTTTCTTCATGTCGTCAGCCTCCGTCCTGCCGCGCGCGAACGCGCTTCCTGTCTCTATTATAACAAGCTTCGGAAACGAGAATAAAATGCGGTTGATTAAAAAGAGACCAAGTGGTATCTTTTTAAACGACGCATGATACTAATACCAGCGCAAAGGACGGGATCGGATGGGGATGGGGAGAAAGACGGAGCGGCTTGCGACGAATGCGTATTATCCGTGGATCGGGCTGGCCGCGTTGTGGGTCATCGGGTTCGCCGGGGCGCTAACCCGGTTCATTATGGCGTATTACCAAAGCCAGATCGCGGCGGATTTGGCGATCGGGCGCGGCTTCATCTCGATGGCATGGTCGACGAACCTGCTCATTGCCGCGCTGTGCGCGCCGGTCGGCGGCTGGCTGATCGACCGTTTCGGGGTGCGGCGGGTCATGCTGGCGAGCGCGCTGTTCGGGCTTGCCGGTACCGCGACGGTCTATTGGGGCGAGGGAGCGGCGCTTTTTTTCATCGGATACGGCGTGCTGTCGGGACTCGGGGGCTTGGGCGCTTCCGCCGCGTACGTGCTGCTGTTCGGCTGGTTCGATCGGCATAAGGCGAAGGCCGCGGCGATTCTCGGCAGCGCTTCGTCGGTCGGTCTCGCGGTCTGCACGCCGCTGTTCGTCTCGAACGTCTGGCTGACGTGGAAGCTGACGTTTCTCGTATCCGCGGCGATGAGCGTCCTGCTGACGATACCGCTCATTTTATTCGTGATTCGAATGCCGGAGCGGAATGCGGGATTCGGGTCGAAGGCGGGGGAGGAGAGCGTTGCGGTTCGGCAAAAGGCAGGCGAGGATGGTACGCGCGATGCGGCACGGGAACAACGAGGGGAACATGCCGCAGCCGGCTTCTCGCAAGCAGGAGCGATGAAGGGAGTCGCGGGGCGAGGCGGGGTGTCCGCTTATTTGCCGATTGCGATCGTGGCTTTCGCGCTCTTCACCTGCGGCATTAATATGGGGACCGTCGAAATGAATCTGGTCGCGATCCATCAAGGGGCGGAGGTGGCGCCATCCGTTATCGCCCTGTCGATGACCGTGCTCGGCGTGATGGAGATCGCGGGTTCGCTCGCTTTCGGCGTCCTGACGGACATGATGAATAAGCGGCTGGCGATGGCGCTGCTGTACGGGATACGAGTCGTTGGTTTTGCGGTGTTGTACGCGCATCTCGGATGGTCGTCTGTGCTCTTCGCCCTGCTCTTCGGGCTTACGTATTTGGGCGCGGTTCCGGGCGGCATGCTGATCGCGGGCGAATCGGCGCGCAGGAAGGGGAGCGTCGTCGGCAATCTGATGCTTTTTCACCAGGCGGGCGGCATCGTCGGAGCTTTGCTCGGCGGCTTGTCCTTCGACGCGTTCGGCAATTACCAGCTGCTGATCGCAATGGATGCGGCGCTGTGCGTCGTCGCGATGCTCGGGTACGCGTATACCGGCGGGATCGGCAGAGGGCGAGCCGCGGGGGCGGCGCAGAGACGGAAGGCGATTGAGGGTTCGGCTTAAGCGTTCGTTCCGCGTACGAGCGGCGTGCGCGGGCTGTACCGATCGGAGATTTGGCGCGTCCCGAGAGGTAACATGTGCGTTAACCATTAGATCGCGCCCGGATTTGTCCCGAGGTCGTCGGATACGTCGAAGCGCTCATGTTCCGGAAGCGCTCGAATTGCCGCCGCTATCCTCGTTCTGCCCGGACAGGTCGAGATGCGCGGGAACGATGGGAGATGAGCTGATATGGTTACGGATAGTATATTGCTTTATAAAATAAAGCGGCATATAATAGACGAGACTAAGGAGCGCGGACCCTTCGAAGTGAAGCGGACGCTTCTACAGACTGGAGTGACGAGACATGCGGGTAGAGGTATGGTCGGATTATATGTGTCCGTTTTGTTATATCGGGAAGAGACGTTTCGAGAAAGGGCTGGCGGATTTCGCCCATCAAGGCGAGGTGGAGGTCGTGTACCGCAGCTTCGAGCTCGATCCGAATTCGCCGAAATCGGTCGACCACGACGTGCATCAGATGCTCGCCGTTAAATACGGCATGAGCCGGGAGCAGGCGATCGCGAACAACAAGAATGTCGGCCGGCAGGCGGCCGAGGAAGGGCTGGCGTTCAACTTCGACGACATGGTGCTGACCAATACGTTCGACGCGCACCGTCTGAGCCATTTCGCGGAAGCGCACGGCAAGCGGACCGAAGTGTCCGAGCTGCTGTTCAAGGCGTATTTCGCCGATTCCCGCCACCTAGGCGAGCATGAGGTGCTGGCCGACATCGCGGCCGAAGCCGGATTAGACCGCGAAGCCGCGCTGGCGATGCTGGCCGGCGGCCAGTATGCGGAAGAGGTGCGGACAGAGGAAGAAGAGGGCGCGAAGCTGGGGATCCGCGGCGTGCCATTCTACGTAATCGACCGCAAGTTCGGGATTTCCGGCGCGCAGCCGGCCCATGTATTCCTGGGGGCTCTGCAGCAAGCGTGGGAAGAGGGACAATCGGCGGGGAACGCGGCCGACGCGCCATCCCGCAAGGCCGAAGGCGGAGACGCGTGCGACGACGGCTCGTGCGCGGTGAAGTAACGAGCGGCGAAAGCGGCTCATCGAATGGATCAGTGTCATTACATTGATGCATCGATGGGCCGCTTTTTCGCGTTTATGATATAGTCCGCCCAGCCGTGCAGCCGTATGAGGGGAGTGCTCGGCGTAGTCCGCCCCAAGTCTTCCAACAATACGTAACTGTTTAATTGGGCTTTCGGTTTTGGTTAATTATTCCACGCTTAATCGTGAGGGAGCGACGGTCAGCCATGTCAACGTCTGATTTTGCATTTTGGCATGCGCTTGATCGCCTCCTCTCCCTCTTTTTCATGAAAGAAACGCCATTTTCTTTCATTATGCGATTTTCTTCGCTCCGAAGTCGCTTGATGCGACGGGGTTCATGGCCGATCAGCACCATTCGCGAAGCTATTATGTCGGTTGCCGTAAGAAAGGTGTTGTTCTGAGAGCGAGGTAGCGAGGACGAACGCGAAGGGGTGGAGACTTGCGAACCTGCAGCTCGCCCAGGAATCAAAATCCACACACACATGGTGTGCAGGTGAGCGGCTCATTCGATTGGCGAGGTGCTTATTTGGCGTTCGGCGCAATTATTGTATTTCCGGCGGTGGTGCGTAGGTGAGCGTATGCGGAATCGACCGAGTATGCATGCCCCGGCGGCGGAGCACAGATCAGGGACAAAACGTTCCCTGGTCAACGATTGTAAACAGTCCGATTCGGGCCCGGGTTTCGCTTGCTGCGACAAGCGGTTAGCCAATGCATCATGCCATCGGACGCGCAAAAGTGCCCTATGTCCGCCCGCCGTATAATCTCGACTCGCTGAATTCAAACGATATGAACCGCTTTGCCGAGCGGACAAGTTCCACTCGGCTTCGACTCACCGGTTCCGAGGCTCGTCAAGTCGCCGGCGAGCCCGGCTTCCGGTTCGCCCCCGGCAATGCGGCGAGCGTTCACGACGCCGGTGGATTGCCGATTGTAGATCGAGGCCTACATGAGTACAGCATACACCGATCAGTTCTGAATTGCTCGATTATTCCGCTAACGGTTGCGAGGGAGAGGCGATCAACCCTACCAACGTCCATTTTGGCATTTGAAGATGCGTTTTAGCGTCTCTTCTCCCTCTTTTTCATGAAAGAAACGTCATTTTCTTTCATTTTGCGATTTTCTTCGTTTCGATCCCGTTGAATGCGACGGTATTCGTTCTGAACAATCGGCATTCGCGCAAGTAAATGTCGGCTGCTGAAGTTCAGGCGCATAATTGGTCGTCTCAGACTTAAGCTCCATCGATCATTGCGAGTCGTTACGTTCTTCGAGCGCATTCGTATGGGTTCTCTCAAAATCGAGGTCGATCCAATCGCTAAGGCTTCGATCCGATCCAGCCAGAAATTTCATTAATCCGCTTGGCTTCGGTACCCGATCTGCATTCATGCGCAGCTTCAATTTGGCTCGAACACGCGCCCCGGTTAGCATGTTCGTTTTTTGCGGCCATGAACATTCACCCGGATTTGGCGCAATATCGGCTATACCTGTATTGGCTCGGATCTTGGCCGTTTCGGACTTCGCTGGTTTTGCTTTGATCTCAACCATTCTGACATTGCAGGCATTCGCTCTAGTTTCGATCGTTTCGGACTTCCTCGTATTGTTCTTACTTCCGACAATTTCACGCGCTTCACCGCACCTGGTTGTTTTCTTCGCTTCTCCCCGTCATTCTTGCGATCTAATCAACTTGGATTATCTATTTCTTCAATTATTGATCTTCTAGACCACGCATGAACTAAAATGGGTTTAAATGGTATGGAATCCATGAGGGAGCAATCGTCATCCTGGGAACCGCCGAATCGGTTCCGAAACGACTCGTTTTATGGATCCTCTCCCTCTTTTTCATGAAAGAAACGTCATTTTCTTTCATTTTACCGTTTGATTCAGCGGCAAACCGGTTGATCCGACGGCATTCCCTTCGATCCGATTGGTGAAAGCTGCGATCTGCCGTCGTAATCGGGAGTCGGCTTATCTCGACTGTCGCGAAATCCGAATCGGTCGATTTATCAATCTTGCCGGATAGTTGTTTGCTTCCCTAAATACCGGCTTGTCCACCGTTGCTCTTCCCCAAGGATTCCCTTATACTTGACCTGCCCATAACCCGGAAATACTTGATTAAAACGCTATTTACCAGGTCGCGACTTCAGTCGCGAAATTGCATCAAATTAACCTTGTATCCGACAATGAAAATATCAGATTTTTGCATATATCCACACTTCAAATCGAAATGGGGCGAATGGATTGAAATCGTATCGGATCCTACTGTTCCTCGTGCTTGCGAATCTGTTCTGGGCCGGGAACTACGTGTTCGGCAAATCCATCGTCGAGACCATGACGCCGCTGCAGATGACGGTCTCGCGGTGGTGCGTGGCGGTCTGTTTTTTGTTCCCGATCACACAATTGATCGAGAAGCCGGATTGGCGCGCGGTACTGCGCAAATGGAAGCTGCTGCTCGTCATGTCCGTATTCGGGATTATCGGCTATAACTTCTTGCTCTATGAGGCGCTGCGTTTCACGACCTCGATGAACGCGGCGCTCGTCAACGCGATGAATCCGGCGCTAATCATGCTGTTATCCGCGTTGGTGCTGCGCGAGCGAGTTACGGCGAAACATGGTGTAGGGCTGGTGCTATCGCTATTCGGCGTGCTGCTTGTTCTCACCAAGGGGCAGCTCGGCCAATTGCTGCATTTGGATTATAACGAAGGAGATTTGCTTATGCTGTTGGCCATTCTCGTCTGGTCGATTTACTCCATCGTCGGTCGCCGGGCGGCTTCTATTCCGCCGATTGCGGCGACGGCCGTGTCGGCGCTGTTCGGGCTCCTCATGTTGATGCCGTTTGCGCTTGCTTTCGGAGCGTTCGACTTCGAGGTGAGCCGCGAGACGGTAACGGGCATTTTGTACATGGGCATATTCCCGTCGGTCGGCTCGTTCATCTTCTGGAATGCGTCGATTCGCGAGATCGGGGCCAGCCGGGCCGGCATTTATCTCAATCTCATTACGGTATTCACGGCGATCTTCAGCGTGCTGATGGGGCAATCGATCACGGTGGCGCAGGTGCTCGGCGGCCTGCTCGTCTTCGCGGGCGTGTACGTCACGACGCGGCAGGGAACGGACGGTAAGCGAAGCGAAGGGAATCCGGCGACGACGACTCGAGGATAACGGCGCGGCAAGCGGGCCAACCGGATCAGCCTATTAATGAAGAACAGGATCGGATACGGAAGGAAGCGGAAGCGATGTTCAAGACAATCGGGATGTTCGCGCACGTCGATGCCGGCAAGACGACGCTGGCCGAACAGTTCCTCTATCATACGAAAAGCATCCGGGAGCGCGGCCGCGTCGACCACAAAGACGCATTCCTGGACAGCCACGATATCGAGCGGGAACGGGGCATAACGGTGTTCGCCGATCAGGCGATCATGTCGTACAACGGCACGACCTATACGCTGATCGATACGCCGGGTCATGCCGACTTCTCGCCGGAGATGGAGCGCGCGGTAAACGTCATGGATGCGGCGATCGTCGTGCTTAGCGCGGTGGAAGGCGTGCAGGGACATACGGAGACGGTGTGGCGGCTGCTGCGCGATCGGGGCGTGCCAATCTTCCTGTTCATCAACAAGACCGATCGGACCGGTGCGGACGTCGACCGCGTGCTGGCGGAGATTCGGCGGGATTTGTCGCCCGACGCGCTGTTGTTGGAACAGGTGCCGATCACCGGCCAATGGCCGGAGGAGCCGGCGGCCTTCCTGGCGGAACGGGACGAAGCGCTGCTGGAGCGTTACATGTCCGGAAATTTCGATGCGGCGGCGTGGTTGACGGCGGCGAGAACGATGGTCAAGGAAGGGCGTCTCTACCCGTGCCTAAGCGGATCGGCGCTGCAGGATGAGGGCGTGCGGGAGTTGCTGGCGGTGCTCGATGCGTTAATCGACGCGAGCTGGGAAGAAGAAGGCGCGTTCGCCGGGCGGGTGTACAAAATCCGCCACGACCCGAACGGGACTCGGCTCACGTTCGCCAAGGCGCTCGGCGGCCGGATTCGGGTACGGGACGAACTCGCTTACGGACAGGGGCCGGGCGGCAGCCGGATATCGGAGAAGATAACGGCGCTGCGCTTATACAATGGCACGAAATTCAAGCCGGTCGAGGAGGTGCGCGCCGGGCAGCTGTTCGCGGCGGTCGGCTTGTCGGCGGCCGCGGCGGGCGAGGGACTCGGCGCGAACGCGGAACGGACCGACTATGCGATTAAGCCGACGATGCGCTCCAAGGCCGACATACCGCCCCGCGTGCCGGCGAAGGAGGCGCTGCGCGCGTTCCGCCTGCTCGGAGCCGAGGACCCGTCGCTGGCGGTGCAATGGGAGGAGACGCTGCAGGAAATCCAGCTGCAGGTGATGGGCTCGATTCAGCTGGACGTGCTGAGCAGGGTGGTCCGGGAACGGTTCGGCTTCGAGGCCGCGTTCGGTCCGCCGCAGATTTTGTACAACGAGACGATCGCGAATACCGTGACGGGCGCGGGGCATTTCGAACCGCTCGGCCATTACGCCGAAGTGCATCTCCGGCTGGAACCGGGCGAGCGGGGGAGCGGGCTTCAGGTTTCCAGCGAATGCCATCCGGACATGCTGCCCGTGCAATTTCAGCATCTAGTCCTGCAGCATCTGCTGGAACGCGATCATCACGGGCTGCTCACCGGCTCCCCGGTGACGGACATGAAGATCACGCTGCTCAAGGGCAAGGCGCACAATAAGCATACGAGCGGCGGCGACTTCCGGGAAGCGACGTTCCGGGCGCTGCGGCAGGGACTGGAGAAGGCGGGGAACGTGCTGCTCGAGCCGGTTTACGCGGCGAAAATCAAAGTGCCGCTCGCGCAGGTCGGGCGCGTGCTATCCGATCTGCAGCAGGGGCACGGCCGCTTCGATCCGCCGGAGACGACCGGCGAGCACGCCGTTATTACGGCACGTGTGCCGGTGGCGACCTTCATGCATTACGGCGAGGAGCTGGCGTCCTTCACGCAGGGGAAAGGGACGCTGGCGCTCGCGTTCGCCGGTTACGACCGGTGCCATGACGCGGACGCGGTCATCGCGCGCCGCGGGTACGATAAGCGGGCCGATCCGGCCTACTCGTCGACGTCGATTTTCTGCGCGAAAGGACAGGGATACCCCGTTCCGTGGGACGAGGCGGATGCGCATATGCACGTATAGTGCCGGATTGAAGCGAAAAGCACGACAAAAAGCCAGGGACGCAAATATGCGCCTGGCTTTTGTCATGTGGTCCGTCTGCCGTAAGTGTCCGGCGATCCGGCCGTGGCCAGTTGACCGACGGACCGATCCGTCGCCCGGCAGCGCTTACTCCGCCGATTCCTCGAACAGCTTGGCGATCTCGATGATGACGTTGGTCGCCTTCACCATATTGTCGGCCGAGATGTATTCGAACTTGCCGTGGTAGTTCTCCCCGCCGGTGAATATATTCGGCGTCGGCAAGCCCATGTACGACAGCTGGGAGCCGTCGGTGCCGCCGCGGATCGGCTCGACGATCGGCGTAATGCCCAGATTGGTCATCGCTTGATGGGCGATGTCGACGATCTGCATGACAGGCTCGACCTTCTCGCGCATGTTGTAGTATTGATCCTTCAGCTCCAGCACGATGTTCTCCCGGCCATAGCGTTCTTGGAACGTCCGAACGATGCCCTCGACGTTCGCTTTGCGCGCGGCGAATTTCGCCTTGTCGTGATCGCGGATGATGTAGACCAGTTTCGTCTCTTCCGCGGCGCCCGTCATCGAGATCAAATGGTAGAAGCCCTCGTAGCCTTCGGTATGCTCCGGCGATTCGGCATCCGGCAGCTCGGCGTGCAGCGCCATCGCGATTTTGGCCGAATTGACCATTTTGCCCTTGGCCGTGCCGGGATGGACGTTCGTCCCTTTGACGGTGATCTTGGCCTGGGCGGCGTTGAAGCTCTCGTACTGCAGCTCGCCGAGCGGGCCGCCGTCCATCGTGTACGCGAACTGCGCGCCGAAGGCCGCCACGTCGAACTTGTGCGGGCCGCGGCCGATCTCTTCGTCCGGCGTGAACGCGACGCGCAGCTTGCCATGCTTGATCTCCGGATGCTGAATCAGGTGGTTCATCGCCGTCATGATCTCCGCGATGCCGGCTTTGTTGTCCGCGCCGAGCAGCGTCGTGCCGTCCGTCGTGACGAGAGTATGGCCCGCGTAACGGTTCAGCTCGGGGAATTCCTTCGGCGACAGCACGACGTTCAGCGCTTCGTTCAAGACGATATCGCCGCCGTCATAAGACTCCACGATCTGCGGCTTGACGCCCGAGCCGGTGAAGTCCGTCGCCGTGTCGACGTGGGCGAGGAAGCCGATCGTCGGCACGTTCTTATCCGTGTTGGCCGGCAGCGTCGCCATGACATAGCCGTTGTCGTCCATGGTGACTTCCTGCATGCCGACCGCGGTCAACTCCTCCACGAGCAGGCGGGCGAGCGTCAGCTGCCCCGGCGTCGACGGGCACGTCTGGCTGTCGTCGTCGGATTGGGTATCGATTTGCGCGTATGTAGTCAATCGCTTAATTAATTCGTCTTTCATGCGTCATGATCATCTCCTTTGGGTCCATTGTAAAACAACGTTCGCGCCAATGGAAATGCACTGCTGTACCGGGGCAAAGCGCGGCAAAAAGCCTGCTCGCGGGAGGCGCGGGCCGGCTGCTGCAAATGCGGCTTATGGGCGGCAATCAGGACTTCGGTTTGATCGGAATCCATATTTCGCAGCGGTGATCGGGGCTTGTCGGGTCTTCGTCCGGGTACAGCTCGAACTCCGGTCCGCCCGCGTGCTCGTAATTCGAGGACGGGAACCAGTCTTGGAAAATGCGCTGCCAGACGTCCTGAATCGCGTCGGGCACCGGGCCGATGGCGGTGAACACCGCCCACGTCGACGCCGGAATCGTCAAGGTCTCGAAGCCGACCTCGGGCGCCTCGCCTACTTCCGCCGCGATCATGTAACGCAGCGTGTCGTCGGCATGGTTGAAGTCCATGCAGATGCCGAGCGTCTCATGGCGCGGCGAATGCGCGGCCAGTTTGGCCGTCGTGCCGTTCGCGTTGTGCTCCTGCCAGAACTTCGGGATGGCCCGGTGGTTCTCCCCGTCCTTGCACGAAGTGACGAAGCTGACGCCGGCGACCTCGAAGGCGCCGCGTTCGATAATGCGATATTCCATTTCCTTCTCTCCTCTCAGCGATAGATGGAACGAGATGCGGGGGAACGCTTTCAGCTTCGCGCCCGGCTGGCGCGCTTCCGACGGCGTGATGCCGTGCGCCTTGCGGAACGCCTTGGCGAACGACTCGGGCGAATCATACCCGTACTTGAACGAGACGTCGATCACCTTGGCGGACGTGGAAGCCAGCTCCTGGGCAGCCAGCGACAGCCGCCGTTTGCGCAAATAATCGCCGACCGTCACGCCCGTGATCATGCTGAACATGCGCTGGAAATGGAACGGGGATGAGCAGGCAACCCGCGCAGCCGCCTCGATATCCAACTTCTCCTCCATCCGCGACTCCATATAGTCCATCGCGTCCTTCATGCGCTGCAGCCATTCCATTGCCGCCTCTCCTCCAGTGCTCTCATCATACCGTGCGCCGCCGGTCGCGGCCTGTTCTTGCGTGCGTTCGTTAGACAGGGTGATGCTTCCAGTGTAAACGGGCGAGCCGCCGCCGGTCCAGACGAACAAGACGCCGGTTGCGAAGTCCGCAATCGAGAAGAAGCCGGCAGCAACGACGGCAACGGAGATCCGGCGGATTCCCTTTGATTCGGGTCATGGGCGGGCGATCGCCATGGGGAAGCGGGCCTAGCCGTCCCGGGATTCGCCATGCCGGCGAGAGGCGCGGCAGACAAGCAATCGCTTCATGCCCCCAAAAACGGTCATTAGGATGCAGGACGCGGGACAAATGCGACGTTTTCGACAAGAAGTTTTTGTAAAATCATTCCGTTCAATCGGCCGAAAGTCAGAAATGTTTGCGAAAATATTAGCAATCGCGTGAAGTAACGTGACATAAACAGCGATTCAGGACGATGTTTTGTCTGAAAATATATGTTTATTCCATTATTTCTCATATGTTATTGTGAAATAACGTGACGTCATCAACCTTATTTTATTTATTCGGCCATAACATCAACGGCATCGTTCGCATCAGGTACCGGCCTCACTACAACGTGAAAGGGTGCATGATTTGAGAACCATCCCTGTCTTGAACAAAGTCGTATCGCTTCCGCTCGCAGCCTTGCTCGCTCTGGGGGGCGCCATGCCGCTCGCGGCCTCGGCGCAGACCGCTCAGGCCGTCCTGTCGAGCGAGAACTTGCTGGACCGCAGCTTGCTCGCGCCGCTGCCGGCTTCCCATCTGAGACCGGCTTACGTTTCGCCGAATTTGAAGAACCGCGAGGACGAGCCGGTACGCGTCATTCTGACGCTCTCGCAGCAGCCCGGAGCGGTAGGTCGTTACGCGGCCAAAATGGGCGTCAAGTCGATGACCCAGCAGTCGGCCGAGCGCGCGGCCCAGCAGGAACAAACGACGCTGATCGGCAAGGCGGAGGCGGAAGGCCTCGACGTGCAGGTCAATTACCAATACGATACCGTTCTGAACGGCATGGAAGTGACGGTGCCGGGGGATCAGATCGACGAGCTCGCGGAGCTGCCGGGCGTAACCGGCGTGTTCGAGAATGTGACGTATTACAACCTTCCGGACCAGGAAGGCGAAGCGGCGGCGGAGCCGTTCATCGATTACGAGCCGCTGAAACAAATCGGCGTGCCGGAGGCATGGGAGGCGGGATTAAGCGGCAAAGGACTGAAAGTCGGCGTTATCGATACGGGGGTGGATTATACGCATCCGGATCTGAAGGACGCGTACGCGGGCGGATATAACGCGCATACGCATTCGAACGATCCGTACGAGAATATACCGGGCAAGCCGGAGGACAAGGTGTACGGCACCGATCACGGCACGCACGTCGCAGGGACGATCGTCGGACAAGCCAAGAATACGACGTCCGACATTCAGCACAAAGGCATCGCGTACGGCGCCAAGCTGTATGCGTACAAAGTGCTGGCGTCCACCCAAAAGCCGGACCAGGCAACCGGCACGTCGGCGCAGGTCATCGACGGCATCGAGCAGGCGGTGGAGGACGGCATGGACGTCATTAACCTGTCGCTGGGCTCCGATGTGGACAAAGATCCGAATTCGCCGGACGCGATCGCGGTGAACAACGCGGTGCTGGCGGGCGTCGTCACGGTCGTGGCGAACGGTAATGCTGCGGACTCCGGTCCATACTACTACTCGATGGGCTCTCCGGCCACGTCGCAGCTGGCGATATCGGTCGGCGCGGCGACGACGGTATCCAAGCGGTTCGAAGCCACCGTGGCGGTCGGCACGGCCGCAACGGGAGCAGACAAGGACAAGGCCGTAATCGCCGAAACGGCGGAAGGCGGCGCGGTGCAACAGCCGGAAGCCGCGACGCCGGAAGCGGACCCAACGGAAGCCGAACAGCCGGCGGTAGAGCAAGCTGCGGCGGAGCAACCGGAGATCGCGCTTGCCGTGCCGGACGCGGAAGAGAAAAAGGAAGCGGCGGCCGAGGAGCCTGTGCCGCCCACGAGCGGCGGCGGCGCGACAACGCCGAGCAGCACCCCGATCGGCCTGATGGCATGGACGACGAATCAAGAGGATTTCGCCTCTATTCTCGGCGCAGAGCTGCAAGAGGGCGTCTATGTCGGGCTTGGCGCGGACGACGATTACAAGGGCAAGGACGTCGAAGGCAAGGTCGTGCTGATCTCGCGCGGAACGCTCACGTTCGCGGAGAAAGTGGCCATTGCCGCGACGCACGGCGCCAAAGCGGCCGTCATCTTCAACGGCAACGCCAAAGGCAACGTGCCGGATCTAAGCGCGAGCATCCCGGGGCGGGACGAGCCGGTTGGCGCGATCGGCTTCCTGGGCGACAGCCCGGAATACATCCCGACGTTCGACATGGCGGGCACGACGGGCCGGGCGCTTGCGAAGCTGCTGACCGAGCAGCCGGGATCCTATCCGACCTTTACGTTCGGGGAGACGTTCAAATCCACGACGGTGGCGGGCGATACGATGGCGAGCTTCAGCTCGCGCGGTCCGAACGGCGATCCGACCCTCGGCATCAAACCGGACGTCGTCGCGCCGGGCGTGGGCATTCTCTCTACCGTTCCTGCCTACGGCAAGGGTAATCCGAACGTCAAGTACGATGAGCTCTCCTACGGCCGGAAGAACGGGACGAGCATGGCGAGCCCGCACGTCGCGGGGCTCGCGCTGCTGCTCCAGGAAGCGCATCCGGACTGGACGCCGTTCGATATTCGCGCGGCGCTGGCCAATACGGCCGATTCGATCAAGGACGAAGCAAACACGACGTACGACGTCTACTCCCAGGGTGCGGGCCGCGTGAACGTCGCCAAGGCGATCCAGACGCCGGCGCTGCTCCAGACGGTGGAGAACCTCAAACTGCTCGATACGAATCTGGAGGAGCAGAACGTCGTCAACTACGGTTCTTCCGCCAGCTTCGGCCTGGCGAAAGCCGGCGCGGGCGCCAAGTCGGTGAAGCTCGTGCTGAAGAACTTCTCGAACGCGGACCTTACGTACACGGCATCGGTCGTGAAGCATGCGAGCGTCACGGGCGATCCGAACGGAGCGGTCGCTACGCCGGACGGCGCGAATATCGACGTCAAGCTGGAAGGAACGGACGCCGGCGCGTTAACCGTGTCGAAGTCCGGCGGCGCGGCTGCTCCGGGCCAGAAGGAGTTCACGCTGACGTTGTCGCCGCAGGCGGATGCCGCGGACGGCGTCTATGAAGGTACGGTCGTGCTGCGCAGCGAAGGCAAGCCGGACCTGCGCCTGCCGTACGTCGTGCACGTCGGCGACGAGCAGCCTAGCAACGGCTTCGGCGTGGAGGATGTGACCGTATCGCCACGCATCATTACGCCGGACGGCGATGGCAAGAACGACACAACCGATGTTAGCTATAAGCTGACGGCGGAAGACGTGAATTATATCGAGCTGCAGGCGTATGATCTGAACGACGAACTGATCGCCGTACTGGCTTCGGCGCAGCAGCGCGACGACAAAGGCGCGTTGGTCGCGTTCAAGCCGGGCGATCGCGTCTTCGAGAACGTCGGCGACACCTATATCGACGACGCCGACGGAGACAATGAAATTGACGTAAACGACAAAGGCGAGCCAATTCTTTATCACTTGAAGAAAGGGACGTACCGCCTTGTGGTCGATGCCCTGAGCATTACGCCGGACAACAAGCTGGGCGCCGAATACGTAGCCTTCTCGGAATTCCGCGTCGCCGAGACCCCGGCACCTCCGGTCACGCCGCCAAGCGGCGGTGGCGGCTACGTGCCGCCGGTGATCACGCCGCCGGCGCCGGCCGCGCTTGACGCGTCCGCGAACGCGGTCGTGGGCCAAGGCCAGCAACAAGTGCGCCTGACGTCGGCCGAAGAGAAGAAGGACGGCGCGCCGCTTGCGACCGTGAAGGACGCGGATCTGGAAGCGGCGATTAAGCAGGCAGGCAGCTCGCCGGCGGCGATCATCGTGCAGCTGCAGGCGGAGAAGGGACAGCGTGCGCAGCTGACGCTGACCGCGAAGCAGGCGGCGATTCTCGCCGGCGCGCCATCGGGCAGCACGCTGCTGCTGAGCAGCGGCGGTTCATCCCTTGCGCTGCCGATCTCGCTCATCAAAGGACTTCCCGCCGAGAGCGGACTGCAGCTCGTCATTGCGCCGCAGAAGGATAAAGCGGCGCAATTCGGCAGCGCGGAATCCGGCTTGACCGTCATCGGCGATCCGGTCGCTTTCGAAGCGAACGTCACGGACGCTTCCGGCACGAAGCCGCTAATCGTTCCGTTCAGCACGCTCGTGAAGCGCTCCTTCACGATTCCGGGCAGCGTGAAGCCGAATTCGGCGGGCGTACTGTACGAGGAAGGCGGCAAGCTGCGTCCGGCGGCATCGACGCTGGCGCCGCAGGACAACGGCACGACGATCGTCACCGTCAGCCGCCCGGGCTTCTCGACGTACGCGGCCGTGTCGACGACGGCGCAGTTCGGCGACATCGCGGGCAGCTGGGCGGAGCCGAAGATTCAGGCGCTCGCCGGCAAGCTGCTCGTGAACGGCACGGATAAGACGACGTTCTCGCCGAAGCGGGCCGTGACGCGGGCGGAATTCGCTTCGCTGCTGGCGCGCGCCCTCGGTCTGTCGGGCTCGTCCAAGCAGGCGTTCCAGGACGTGCCGCAGGACGCGTGGTATGCCCAAGACGTGGCGGCCGCGTATGAAGCGGGTCTCATTACCGGCACGCCGGAAGGCCGCTTCGCGCCGGATGCGTCGATTACGCGCGACCAGCTGAGCGTCATGCTCGCCCGCGCCATCAAGCTGCTGAATATCGCGCCGGTCCAAGGCGAGCCATCGCGCGTCGCTTACGGCGACGAGAGCGAATTCCCGGGCTATGCGAAGGACAGCATCGCGGCGGTGACGGATGCCGGCATTCTGCGCGGCGATACGTCGGGCGGGGTCGCCTACTTCCGCGGCCAGACCATCGTCACCCGCGACGTGGCGAGCGTCGCGATTCTCCAACTGCTTCAACAGGGGAAACTGACGGATTAACGAGGAAGCACGGTCAATATTGAAAGAGAAAGCCTCCGCTTGCACGGCGATTGCCGTGCGGGCGGAGGCTTCTTGGCGTTGCCGTTCAAGCGCGATCATGCGGATCTGACGCGGCTAGTGGCGAATCTCGAACGCGTCGACTTTCACGCCGTCCACGTCATATGCCTCGTAGACGAGCGAGTCGCCTTTGATCGTAATGCCGGCGAACATCTGCTTATTGTTCTGGAGATGAACCTTGTGGTAGAACAGGTCTTCCTTCTTCTCGTTGAATTTGGGCCCGGCCGCGTTGGTCACGACATAGACGGTGCCCTCTCGATTCCGGACGGTGCCGTCGCCGTCCCCTGCGATCTTGCCGCCGCGCAGCGGGTAGGAGCGGCTGTACTCGTGATTATGCCCTTGCAGCACGAGATCGACTTTGAACTGATCGAACACCGCGACCCATTTGTCCAGCTTCTTGTAGCTATTGCCCCCGTAAGGACCGCGATGCATGGCGACGATCTTCCAAGGCTTGTCCGAGAACGCGAGATCGTTGCGCAGCCAGTCGACCTGACCCTTCAGATTGGATTCCGAATTCAGCACGACGACGTGCGCCGATCCGTAATCGAACGAGTACGTCGTGCCGGGAATGGACCCGGCGGCCCCGTTGCTCGGCGCGTGAAAATGCGACACGAACCGCTCGGCATTCCCCTCGACCTCGTCGTGATTGCCGGTCACCGGCATGAGCGGGACGGAGGGGAGGATGCCGCTTGCGCTGGCGAAGAAGGACCGCCAGGCATTCTCGTCCTTCGGATTTTCCGTGAAATCCCCGTTATGCACGATGAACCGCGAATCCGGGAAGACATCGAACGCCCGGCTCAGCGTGTTGCCCCACAGCTTGAAGTCCGCCTCCGTCGCTCCTTGCGAGTCGGTCACGTTCAGGAACGTGAACGCGTCCGTCTCCACGGGGGCCGTCGCGAATTGCGCCGGCTCGCTCCAATCTCCGTCCTCCCCGGTCCCGACCCGGTACGTGTACAGCGTATCCGGCTTCAAATCCGTGACGTTCACCTTGTGAATGCCTTGCTGGGAGCCGCTTTCGGCCAGCGCCTGCGTCGTGCCGGTACGAGCGATAATCGCCCGGCTTCCGCCGTCGAACGCGGCGCTCGTCGCCTTGCCTTCGACGACCTGTATGACGGTGCCCGCCTTCGGGTTATCCGTGAACCACGTGAACGCGCGAGTCGTTCGGGCATCTTCATGAAACGTCGTCGCCAGCGATTCGGGCATGTTCGATTCTCCGTCCTTTTGATCCCAGAGCATAAATAATAGTATGGCCAGCGCGATCGCCGCGAGAACGGCAATGAGCGCGATATTTTGTGTTCGCATCGGCGTTTCCCCTTTGGTGAAGAGATGGAAGAGAATGAAGAATGACCCCCTATTAATTCTACACGATTCGGGCCCTGTTAAAAAACCCGATGCGCCGGGACGGCCGATTCGGCGTTGCTTCAGCCTGTAATTCGGACGCAAGGGGCGCTCCAACCGTCCGGAAAAGCGGCCAGTTCGAAAACTGTTTCGCCCATTATGTGGAATTCCGGCTTGAATTTTGTTATTTTTCAAACAAATTAAGCGCGAAAAGAAAAAAATTATTGTTCACCTTTTGTTCAAAGGTGTAGAATAAGGTGAAGGTTAAAATTCGTTCTTGCCTGCGCAGCGCGATCGGAGCTCTCCGACCGTGAATAAAACGCGTTAATTAGAGGATCAGACTCGTCTGGTTTTTTATGTGAAAACTGTCACAAGGCGCTTGGGCCGTAACCGGAACAGGCCGAAGCAGGCACGCGAACTGGCAACCAAACCGTGATTTTCCGTAAAGGAGGACGTTTCTAATGTCAACACCTGAAGCTGTACAAACGGCTGAGCTGACGGCCAGCAAGCAGTTGGATATTCTGGATCAGCTGATCAAG
This sequence comes from Paenibacillus methanolicus, assembly GCF_008124765.1. GTDB lineage: Bacteria > Bacillota > Bacilli > Paenibacillales > Paenibacillaceae > Paenibacillus_Z > Paenibacillus_Z methanolicus. The sequence continues at coordinate 123,585 of NZ_VNHS01000004.1, forward strand.
CCGGAGGTTCAAGAATCGCTAACCGTTCTGGTGGAGAATCTGCCGAAACTGGCGGAGATGGTCACGATGATGACCAAGGCGTACGATTTCGCGCAAAGCATCGCGACCGACCAAGTCTTGATCGACGACATGATGGGCGGTCTCGGCGAAATGGTGACTCCCGTCGTCGACAAAGCCAAAGGCATCGCGGCTGCGGCAATCGAAGCCAACGACCGCGCGCAAGCGGAGACGGCATCGATCGGTCTGTTCGGCATGCTGAAAATGCTGAAAGATCCGCAAGTCCAAAAAACGCTCCGTTTTGCTCAGGCGTTCCTGAACGCCATGGCAGAACGCGACCGGAACAAACTGTAGGGAACGGGGGATAAACATGTCCAGAGAAATTCTAATTCTTGGCGGCGGCTACGGCGGTTTGTTGACCGCATTGACGGCACGTCAATATTTGTCGGCCGAAGAAGCGACGATCACGCTCGTGAACCGCTTCCCAACGCACCAAATCATCACCGAGCTGCACCGTCTGGCTGCAGGCAGCATCGCCGAGCCGGCCGTATCCCTGTCGCTCGAGAAGCTGCTTCGCGGCAAGAACGTGAACCTGGTGATCGACACCGTCGCTTCAATCAAGCCGGACCAGAAGAGCGTTGAGTTGGCAAGCGGCGTCGTGTATTCCTACGATGCGCTCGTGATCGCGCTCGGTTCCGAGACGGCGTTCTTCGGCATTCCGGGTCTGGAAGAGAACAGCTTCGTGCTGAAATCGGTCAACGACGCGAACCGCATTCGCGCTCACGTGGAAGCTCGCCTCGACGCTTACAAAGCATCGGGCAACAAAGCCGACGCGCGTATCGTGGTCGGCGGCGGCGGTCTAACGGGCATCGAGCTCGTAGGCGAATTCGCCGACAAGCTGCCGGTCGTCTGCCGCGAGAAGGGCATCGATTTCAACGACATCGAACTGTACTGCGTTGAAGCAGGTCCTTCCATCCTGGCCGGCTTCCCGCAAAATCTCGTTGACCGTGCGTACAAATCGCTCGAGAAACGCGGCGTGAAGTTCCTCACGGGCCTCGCGATCACGGAAATGACGAAAACGACGGTCTCCCTCAAAGACGGCCAATCGATCGAAACGAACACGCTCGTCTGGACGGGCGGCGTAGGCGGCAACGCCGTTGTCGCGAACTGCGGCATCGAAGTGAACCGCGGCCGCGCGTCGGTAACCGACACGCTGCACTCCACGTCGCATCCGGACGTCTTCCTCGCTGGCGACAGCGCGGTCGTCATCCCGAGCGAAGGCGCGCGTCCTTACCCGCCAACGGCACAGCTGGCTTGGCAGATGGGCGAAGTCGTCGGCTACAACCTGGCGGTGAAGTTCAAAGGCGGCGTCGAAGACGTGTTCACGCCGGTATTCTCCGGTACGCTGGGCAGCCTCGGACGCAAAGACGCGATCGGCATGATCGGCGGCAACCAAACGCACCTGAAAGGTCTGCCGGCCACGCTCATGAAGGAAGCGTCCAACATCCGCTACCTGTCGCACATCCACGGTCTGTTCGCGCTGGCTCACTAAGAGCGCCGCGATCCCAACCGCTTATAAAGAAGAGGTCGCCTTTGCGGGCGGCCTCTTTGCGTTGCGAGCCGGTCATCCGGCGTTGCGGGGAGCACGCGTTCTTAGGGACGGATCGTCAATGTCCGCCGAGATGCCCGCATGCGGATCGCATCCGTGCCAGGCTTAGTCTAGTCGTTGGCTGGGAGCTCTGCGCGGTCGCGGTACGTCTCGCCCCATTGCTTCATGCTCATAATGATCGGCTCGAGCGTGCGGCCGAACGTGGTCAGCGAATATTCGACCTTCGGCGGGACCTGCTGGTACACCTCGCGGTGGACGATGCCGTCTTGTTCGAGTTCCCGGAGCTGGAGCGTCAGCATCCGCTGCGTAATGTTGGGGCAGATGCGCCTGAATTCGTTGAACCGTTTCGTGCCGCCGATGAGATGGTACAGCAGCACGCTTTTCCATTTGCCGCCGATCACGTCCAGCGTGAATTCGACCGGACAGCCCTCGTAACTGGCGCAGTCGCTGAAGCCGTCGATCCGTTTTGCCATAATAGGTTCCTCCCGAATATAGGTATACAAAAAGCATCTACATGCGATTTCGTGTGTACGGTCGTTACTTCCTGATACTACCACAAACGCATGCGTTAGTTGAAGATCGAGGCGGCGCTAGCGTGCGAGAATACGCGTCTTTCCGCTATTCGAACGTGATTTCTGTTACGATAAAAGCTATAGGAGCGGCAAAGGCGTGCCGCGCAAATTCGGGGTTGGAGGAGGGATTCGCATGCGGTGGGAAGACGGAACCTACACCGTGACATGGCAGGGCCGGGCGCTGAGCCTGCTTCCGAAAGAGTACGGGCTGCTCCGGTACTTGCACCGGCATGCCGGGCAGACGCTGTCGCGGGAGCAGCTGCTGGATGGCGTATGGGCGATGGAGTCGCCGACCGACCGGACGGTGGACGACCATGTGTACCGGCTGAGGCGCAAGCTGGAAGGATGGTCGCCGGGCATCCGGATCGAGACGATTCGCGGACGCGGGTACAGATTAATCGCGGAGGAACCGCCCGGCGAAGGCAATCCGCTGCCGCGCCAGGCAGCCTTCTCGGAGGATATGAAGTCGATCGCGGGGGCGTATTTGCGCTATGGCCGCGGGGATGCGCTGCTGACGTTGTCGCGGAACCGGGAGGTGCTCGGTTTCGAAGCGGATCCGTCCTTCGCGCTGCTGCTTCGCATGATGGAAGGGCGGGACGTGCGGTTTATTACGCGGGAAGAGGGGGCCTTCGCGGACCGGGCTTTTCTGCTGCTGTACCTGTACCAGTTCTTGCAGCCGTTCGAGAACCGGGCTTATGTCGAACGGGCGCTGGAGCGTCGCGTGCTCCCGCCGGTCTGGCACGCGGAGCTTGCCACGATGGCGATCATTTCGATGCGCATGGACTGGGGCGAATGGGAGGCGGCGCGCGAGAAGCAGGCGGAGCTTGCGGCGGAGGCGGAGCGCAACGGCTGGGAGGGGCTTATTCCGTATGCCGCGAACCTGAGGCTCGAGTACGTGATTCGGGCAGGACGATGGACGGAGATAGCCGAGGCTTCGGCCGCGGCCGCGCGGCAGCTGGCGCGGTATCCGTACCAGCGCGAGACGGGGCACTATCGCGTGCTGACGGGCATTGCGGCACACCGCGAAGACGCGGCTAACGGCTTGGCGAGCATTGACGAGGGATTGGAGCTGCTCCGACAGTCGCGGTTTCTAGCCAATCAAATGAACGCCTATCATACGGTGCTTGCGGTTGGCCGCGAGCCGGAGTTGGCCGGTCTCCGGGTTCGATACGCCAAGGAGTGGAAGCAGCTTGCGGACGACCTCGGGCTGACGGAGATCGAAGGGGAGATCCGATCGCGGTTGCGGGATGAACTTGGCTTCGTCTGATAATCCTCTGACATTGCGGCGGTAAGGTGGATGTGAACCTTATTGCGACCGGAGGAGCTTGGAATGATGAAACAGAAGACTGCGCCGCTGTGGCGACCGCTTGAAGAGAAAGGCTATCGCCGGCTATTCGCCGGACAGCTGCTGTCGGACTTCGGCAATTGGCTGGATTTCATTGCGCTGAGCGCCATTATCGTCTACGCCTGGGGGCATGGCTCGATGGCGCTCGCCGCGCTCTCGATCTGCATCGGGCTGCCCTATGTCGTCGTCGGCCCGTTCATGAGCGTGCGTACGCAGCGCATGCCGGGCAAGACGCTCATGATCGTCTGCGATCTGCTGCGCGCGGGGACCGCGCTCGGACTGGCGTTCGCGCCGTCGCTGCCCGTGCTGCTGGCGCTCGTGCTCGTCAAGTACAGCGTCAGCGCGACCTTCGATCCGCTCCGACAGGGCGCGGTGAAGCGACTCGTCTCCCCGGCCATGTTGGCGCAGGCGTCGTCGCTCGGCCAAATGGCGGCGAATATGACGAAAATATTCGGACCAGCCGCGGGCGGAGCGCTGATGAGCGGACTCGGCGCTTCCGCGCCGTTCTTCGCGTCGGGCGCGATGTACGCGCTATCCGCGCTTGTGTTGGGCGCCATTCCGGCCTGGAGCGGAACGGGGGACGAGGAGCGCAAGGAGAAGGCGAGTCTTCGGGCCGCTTATCGGCATGTGACGGGGAGGCCGACGCTGCGCGGCGCCATTCTCTTCGCGTCGGCAATGTTCTTCCTCGTATTCCTGTACGACGGGCTATTCCCGCTGCTGACGAAGGAGGCCGGCATGGACGAGAGCCGGCTCGGACTGCTGGTCGGCGCCGTGGGCGCGGGCAGCGTAGCCGGGGCGCTTGCGGCGGGACAGTGGAGCGGGTGGCAGCGCCGGCCGCTCGCTTACATGGCGGGAGCGAGCCTGGCATCCGGGTCGCTGATCGTGCTCGTCGGACTGGCCGCCGCGGGGATGCTCGAAGTTCCGCTCGCCGTCTGGCTGCTCGCGTTCGCGGGGCTCGGCTTCACCGGCGCGCAGAGCGCCGTCCCTTTCGGCTACGTGCTCCAGGCGGAGACGGACGACGTCACGATCGGCCCGGTATCCGCGCTCTCCGGCGCCTTGCAGACCAGCTCGATGCTGGCTGCTCCCGTGCTCGGCGCCGCGCTTGCTGGGTGGCTCGGCATTGGCGGCGTGCTGATCGCCGTCGGCGGGGTCACGGTGCTCGCGGCGCTGGCGTGCCGGGTAACTGTCGTCGGAGGGCGGAAGCTCGACGACCGGACGAAAGCGGAAGGATTGACTCCCTAGCCCTATACGCGGACAACGGTACCCTATGGTAAAATGAGGGAATTATTGGTGATGCGGGGAGGTGCGGCATGTGGCGGATCGCATTCGGCGGAAGCTAAGTTATTTCATCTACCTGCTGCTCATGCTCGTATTCGGCATTTTAATGGTGCCGCAGCGCGGCGTATGGGGACCGCAGGAAGAGGTCTACAACGTGACGTACGCGCCGATCTGGATGTTAGCCAAGCCTCGAATGGACGTGAACGGTTATATGGTCGTCTACGAGCTGGATGTGGCGCGGCTGCTCGTGACGCTGCTGGTGATAACGCTCGTGATGTATGCCGAGCATAAAATTTTTCGCGGGGACGACCAGCGCTAAGACCAGGCCTTGCGGAATCGCGGCGGCGACGTCCGAAGAAGCGGCCGAGGTCTAATCATGCGGCAAAACATGCGCAGTCCATCACCCGCCAGACTCGAACTGCTCGCGTTCGGGTCTTTTTTGCCTTGGCCGCGCGCCGTGCGCGTAAAATCCATGTCCGACATTGGACTATTCCATTGTCATGCGTCCGGCCAGCGCCTATACTTGTTCTACTTTAACCGACGGTTGTAACGGAGGTGTTCCGTACTTGTTGAAGCTGATGCGTTATTTGAAGCCTTATTGGCGGACGGCGCTGCTGGCGCCGCTTTTTATGCTACTCGAAGTCATTATGGACCTTCTCCAGCCGAGGCTGATGGCCAGCATCGTGAACGACGGCGTGACCGCCGGCAATCTGGATCATATCATCCGGACCGGACTCGACATGCTCGGCGTGGCGCTCGTGGGGTTAATCGGCGGCGTCGGCTGCACGGTATTCTCCACGCAGGCGTCGCAGCGGTTCGGCACCGATCTGCGTCAGGCGCTGTTCGCGAAGATTCAATCGCTCTCGGCTCCGTCGCTCGACCGTTTCGGCGCGGGCTCGCTCGTCACCCGGCTTACCGGCGATATCGCGCAGCTGCAGCAAATGGTGCTGCTGACGCTGCGCATCGTCGCCCGATGCTTGTTCCTGGCGGTCGGCAGCATCGTCATGGCCGTGCTCATCAGTCCGAAGCTGTCGCTCATTCTGCTGGCGATGATTCCGGTGCTGGTGGTCTTCCTGGTCGTCATGACGAAGATGACCGTGCCGATGTACGGCGCGGTGCAGGAGAAGCTCGACGGCGTGAACGCGGTGCTGCAGGAGAACCTCTCCGGCATCCGCGTCGTGAAGGCGTTCGTGCGGGGCGACTACGAGGAGCGGCGCTTCGGCGAAGCCAACGGCCGTTTCCTGGAAGCGAGCTTGAAGGCGGCTCGCGTCGCGGCGCTTAACGGCCCGCTCATGTCGGTCATCTTGAACTTCAGCATCGTCGTCGCGCTCTGGTACGGCGGCGGCTTGACCGAGAAGGGGCTGCTCGAAGTCGGGAGCTTGGCCGCTTTCCTTGCGTACGTCACGGAGCTGCTGTTCGCGATCGTCGGGCTTGGCGGCCAGCTGATGATGATCGCGCGGGCGAAGGCGTCGGCCCGGCGGATCGCGGAGCTGCTCGATACCCGGTCGGACAAGGCGACGGATGAGCGGATTATGGGGCGGCTTGACGGTCGTGCCGCCGATCCCGAGGGAAGGGCGGCTAGGCTGGGAGATGTCGCAGACCATGACGCCCGAGCGGACAAGCCGACGCTCGAAGGCCTCGGCGCCCATGCGCGTTGCGGATCGCTCGAGTTTCGCGGTGTTGGCTTCTCTTATGGCGGGGCATCCGGTCCGCGCGTGCTGGCGGATATCGATTTCCGGGCCGAGCCGGGCGAGACGATCGGCATCGTCGGCGTGAACGGCGCGGGCAAATCGACGCTCGTCAGCCTGATCCCTCGTCTATACGAGGCAACCGAAGGACAGATTCTCATCGACGGCACGGATATCCGGGACCTGGCGCCGGAAGAGCTGCACCGGGAAGTCGGCGTCGTGCTGCAGCAGGCGCTGCTGTTCACCGGCACGATCCGCGACAATATCCGGTACGGCAAGCCGGACGCCGCGGAGGAAGAGATCGTCGCCGCCGCGCGGGCGGCGCAGGCGCACGACTTCATCGCGGCGCTCCCGGACGGCTACGATACGGAGCTGGGCCAGCGCGGGGTGAATCTCTCCGGCGGTCAGAAGCAGCGGATCTCGATCGCGCGCTCGCTGCTCGCGAAGCCGCGCATTCTCATTCTCGACGACTGCACGAGCGCCGTCGACCTGAACACCGACCGCCGCATCCGGCAGTCGCTGCAGACGCTGATGAAGGAGACGACCTGTCTCGTCATCGGGCAGCGGATCGCGTCGATCGAACACGCGGATCGGATTCTCGTGCTCGAAGAAGGACGCATTACCGCAAGCGGCACCCATGAGGAGCTGCTGCGCCGAAGCCATCTGTACCGGGACATCGCCGCGTCCCAGCAAGGAGCGTGACCTTATGGCAACCGCGACGACAACGAAACCGAATCCCGCCACGCTGCGCAGGCTTGGCGGTTATCTGCTGCGCCAGCCGATGCGGCTGTACGGCGTCATGGCGGCGACGCTCGCGTCCGCCGGCTTGACGCTGGCGGCTCCCTATCTGCTCGGAGGGGCGCTCGACCGCTATATTATCGCGCGTCAATTCGACGGCTTCTTCTCGGTCTGCCTATTGCTGCTCGCCGTATACGCCTTCGGCAGTTTCGTGAACTGGCTGCAGGCGCATTGGCTGGCGGACGTCGCCCAGCGGACCGTCTGGCAGCTGCGCACGGACTTGTTCCGCCATCTGCAGCGGCTGCCGGTGCCGTTCTTCGCCCGGCGGACGCACGGGGAGCTCATGAGCCGCACGACGAACGACGTCGAGAACGTGGCGAATACGCTGAACCAGACGCTGGTGCAGCTGCTATCCAGCGTCATCATGCTGATCGGCTCGTTCGCCATGATGGCGGCGCTCAACGGCTGGCTGACGATTACGGCGCTCGTGACCGTGCCGCTTATTCTGTTCATCTCGAAGCGGATCGGCGCGGTGACCAAGCGGCAGTTCCGGGCGCAGCAGGAGCATTTGGGCGCGTTGAACAGCTTTATTGAAGAGAACGTATCGGGGCAGAAGGTCGTGACGCTCTTCCACCAGGAGCAGCGCGCGCTGGCTCGGTTCGGCGAGATGAACGGCCGCCTTATGAAGGCGGGCACGACAGCCCAAATTTACTCCGGTCTCATGGGACCGGTCATGAATATGGTCGGCCACTTCAGCTATCTGCTCATCGCCGCGGTCGGCGGCTGGCTCACGCTGCACGGCGAGGCGACCGTCGGGGTGACGATCAGCTTCATCGGCTATTCGGAGCAGTTCGGCCGGCCGCTGCGGGACTTGGCCAACCAGTTCAACCTGATCCAATCCGGCGTGGCCGGCGCGGAGCGGGCATTCGATATCATCGATACGCCTTCCGAGTACGAGGACGGGGCGTCGCGGAAGCCGGGACCGCTGGCCGGCCGCGTCGAATTCCGCGATGTCGCCTTCGCTTACTCGCCGGATAAGCCGATTCTGCGGGACATTACGTTCACCGCGCAGCCGGGGCAGACGATCGCGCTGGTCGGACCTACCGGGGCGGGCAAGACGACGATCATCAACCTGATCGGCCGGTTCTTCGACATTACGGGCGGCCGCATCCTCATCGACGGCATCCCGGTCGACGAGCTGGACCGGGACGCGCTCCGGCGGCAGATCGGCATCGTCCTGCAGGATGCGCATCTGTTCTCCGGCACGATTCGGGAGAACATCCGCTACGGCCGGCTGGACGCGACGGACGCGGAGATCGAGGCGGCGGCCAAGCAAGCCCACGCGCACGCGTTCATCGCCCAGTTGCCGCGCGGCTACGAGACGGTGCTGACGCCAGAAGGCGGCAACGTAAGTCACGGTCAGCGGCAGCTGATCACGATCGCGCGGGCGATTCTGGCCGATCCGGCGCTGCTCATCCTCGACGAGGCGACGAGCAGCGTCGACACGCTCGCCGAGCTGCGCATTCAGGAGGCGATGAAGACGCTGCTCAAGGGCCGCACCAGCTTCGTCATCGCCCACCGGCTCAGCACGATCCGCGGCGCGGACTGCATCCTGGTCGTCCAGGACGGACGCATCGCCGAACGGGGCACGCACGAAGAGCTGCTGGCGCAAGGCGGTCTGTACCACGAGCTGCACGGCCGGAAGTTCGAGACGGTTTAAAGCCTCCCCCAAACCCCCTCCGCCGAGGGGGCTCCAAGGGCTGCCGCCCTCTGGACACCCGCTTTCGTGCTTGATCGATTGGTAGCGGATAGCGGATAGTTTTCGTCGGGGCACGCTTTTGTCCTGCGGACAAAGCTAACGACGTTTTTCAATGCTTAATCCCCTCCGCCGAGGGGGCACCGAGGGCTGTATGCACACTTACGAAAGCAGGTTTCCTCATAATAAGCTCTCAAAGCATCGTGCATGTACCGCTTGAAGAACTGCAACAAGCGACGAGAACCGATAACGGCGCAAAGCCGCTCCTTCCCCATCCGGCGATGGCGAAGGAGCGGCTTATTTGTTTTCCATACGAGGCCGCGGCATTCCGGCACCGCAGTGCTCGTTCACGCGTCGTCGGTCTAACCGTCTCGCGTTAGTTGCGGCGCCAGACGAGCTTGCGCGGGTCTACGCCGCCTTCGGCGGACGGGCTGACGCGGAGGCCGGCCGCGATCTGCTCCCAGCCGACGAGCTTGAAGTTCTGGTTCAGCTGCTTGTCGCCTTGCATGTTGCGGTCGTCCTGGGAGACGAACAGGCCGTACGGGTAGGCGCTGCCAAGACCGAAGCCGATGACGTCGATGCCGTCCGTCTCGGTCGTGCCGTCCGCCGTCTCGCCGTCCGCGATCGTAAAGCGCGACAGGAACGGGTTGTTGCCTTGGCGGTCATAGACGGCATAGCTGTTGCTGCCTTGGCTCGAAGCGATCAGGTAGCCGGTGCCGCCTTGGCCATAGTAGAGGGTCAGCCCTTCGATGTCGTCCTGCACGCGGCGGCCGTCGGCGAGGTCGACCGTCGCGAGCGGCTTCTTCGACCCGGACGGCTCGGCGTCGTATTTCCAGATCGCGTAATCTTCTTCCGCGACATACAGCGTGCCGTACTCGTCGTCGGCGACGATGCCCTCGGACTGCGTCGCGAGCTGGAAGCTGCGGACAAGCTTGCCGGCGATTTTGCCTTTGCCGTTGTCGCTCAGCAAATACTGCTCGAATTCGCCGTCCTTGCCTAGCGCGATCGCGTAGAATTTGCCGGTCTTGATGCTGTGGTACAGGCTGAATCCGTACACTTCGCCCATGTTCGACTTGATCGGCGCGGCTGTGACGGACTTCAGGGCGCCGCTCTTTCCGTCGATGGTGAAGACGTCGATCGTATTGCTCGTCCGGTTCGTGGCCGCGACGATATCGACCTTCTTGCCGCCCAGCGGGAAATTGTAGCGCAGATCGATATTGTTCATTTTACCGAGCTTATACGATTGGAGCTGCTTGCCCGTAAGGTCGTACACGAGAACGCCGCCGGCTTTGTTCGTGGCGATCAGCTTGCTTTTGGCCGAATCCGCGGGATCGACCCAGATGGCCGGATCGTCCGCCGCGTCGTCGCCGTCGGCGACCGCGGACGTCTCGCCCTGCGCCTTGACGGTGAAGGCCGGGACGGCTTGTCCGTCGTATTTGGCGTTGGCCGCTTCGATGCTGGCCCACAGCGATTCCGGCACGTGGATAATGCCCCGGGCGGCTTGAACCGGCTGCGCGAGCTTGCCGTCTTTGCCGGCGAGGCGGTACTCCTTCTCGCCCAGCGTCACGATGCCGGCGATGCCGTTTTTCAATTTGAACAGGATGGCCTTGTCTTCTTCTTCCCAGTGGACGGCGGCTCCGATTGCGGCCAGTTTCTCCCGCAGCGGCACGAGCTCCTCCGTCGCGGCGGACGTGGCGGCGATCGCGCTGCCCGTTGGCAGCAGCAGCGAGGCGGCGAGAATGGCGGATACGAATTTGTTCATACTCTAGTTTCCCCCTAAATGGCAGATATGGATGCACCAAGCTTAGGGACAAATTGTATGCGCTATATTAAGCGGATATAGAGATGTTGTGAAGCGAGGAAGTCTTTCGAGCCGTTTCGACGCAAGGATGGGTCGTTCGGCCTGATGATGTGTTCCCACGTTATGCGAAATTAGGTACAATGGGTGAAAAGTCATTGTGGCGAAGGGCGAAGAGGCATGAAGGTTTCGGACATTGCATTGTTTCAAGGACTGTCGAACGTCGAGCTGTCCAAGCTGCTCGGCCGTCTGGCCAAAAGGCGGCTGCACGCGGGGGAAGCGCTGTTCGAGCAGGGCGACTTCGGCGAAAGCATGTTCATCATCGAGCATGGCGAGGCGCAGCTATATTCGCAGGTCGGGGAGACGCGTCAACCGCTGGCCGTCCTCGGGCCGGGCGACAGCTTGGGCGAGATGGCGCTGCTCACCGGCGAGACCCGCTCGGCGACGGTGGTGGCGATCGGCGAGATGATGCTATACGAGATCGACCGGGAGACGTTCGATCGGCTGATCGCCGAGCATCCTTCGATCTCCGCGTATTTCATCCGGATGCTCTCGCGCAGGCTGACGGCGACGAACGGACAGCTGCACGATACGCTGCAGACGAAGAGCGAGTGGGTGCTGCAGGAGCTGTCGGAGCTGTCGGAGCCGCTGGACCGGATCGTGCTGTGGCTGTCGGAGCTGCCCGCGGCGCCGCAGGCGCTCATCGACCATACGTTCCACTGCCGAATGGACGAAGAATACGCCCGTCACCCGGCGTTCGCGAAGCTGGCGTTCCACGAAGCCGACGAGCCGTCGGGAGGCGAAGGGCGTTACCGCATCCATCCGGCGTTCAAGAAGGAGCTGTCCGACCGGTCCGCGCAGCGGTTCGGAGACGATCGGAAGCGGGCGTGGCGGGAGGATGCCGCTCGCTTCTACCGCCAGCGGCAGCGCTGGCCGGAGCTCGCCGAGCTGTACGCGGACGCCGGGGATTGGCTGGCGGCGCTGGAGGCGGCAGAGCAGGCAGAGAGCTCGCAGGATCCGGCCGACGACGGCCGCCCGCTGTTGTTCGAAGCGCTGCGCGGCGCGCCTGCGGCGCTAATGGGCGAATATCCGGCGGTGCTGGAACGTTGGCTTGCGGCGTCTAAGGCGCTCGATCCCGGAGCGGGGCTGCGTAAGCTCGAGGATGTAACCGCTTGCTGGATAGATCAGGGCGATACCGAACGGCTCCCGCGACTGTATGAACGCGGGGCCGATCTGTGCCGTCAGCTGGGCGACGACGAGCGGGCCATGACGTATCTCAGGCTAGCCGAGGCTGCCGATCCATACAACCGGACCTCCGCGCGCGGTTATGAGCTCACCCGCCAGGAGCTGGCCGGCAGGCGCAGCCGGGAGAAAGCCGAGCGGGCTCGCCGATTGGCCGGCGGCCCTTGGGCCGGTTGGGTCAGCGCGATCGCGGCTGCGCTGTGCGTGCTGTTGTTCGTTTATTTGCCGCCGGTCGGCGACTTGTCGCGGCACGGGATGATTTTCATCGGGATCGGCATCGCGGCCGTGCTGCTGTGGATCGTGAACATCGTGCCCGATTATATCGTGGCGCTCGGCATGGTGCTGCTCTGGGTGCTCGGCGGGCTGATCGAGCCCGAGCAGGCGCTATCCGGCTTCGCGTCGCCGACGTGGCTGTATATGATCTTCATCATGGCGCTGAGCGCGGCCATTACGCGATCCGGCATTCTGTACAGGTTCTCGCTGCACGCGCTCAAACGGTTCCCGCCGCATTACCGGGGCCAGCTGTGGGGCATCGTCGCGGGCGGCATCGTGCTCAATCCCCTCATCCCCTCCTCTTCGGCGAAAGTATCGCTCGGCGTCCCGATCGCGCGGACGCTGTCGGAGTCCATGGGGTTCCGGGACCGCAGCGGCGGCGCGGCCGGACTTGGGCTGACGGCGATGATCTTCTACGGATTCACCGCGCCGTTCCTGCTGACCGGCTCATACACGAACGCGATGGCGTACGGACTCGTGCCGGATGCGCCGGGCGTGTCGTGGCTGTCGTGGGCGCTGTACGCGCTGCCGGGCTTCGCCGTGTTCGCGGCGGTGATGCTCGGCGCGCTCGGCTTCATGTTCCGCGGCACGACGGCGGCGCGGCCGATCGAGGCCGGCGTGCTGGACGAGCAGCTGCGGCTGCTCGGACCGCTGACGAAGGCGGAGCGGGTCTCGCTTATGACCGTCGTCGGCTGCATTGTGCTCATGATGCTCCAGCCTCTTCACGGCATCGACGGCACCTGGATTCTCATGGGCGGCTTCGCGGTGCTGGTACTGTCCGGCACGCTGGACCGCAATGCGGTGCTGACAGGCATCGATTGGCCGTTCCTTCTGTTCCTTGGCGTTGCGTTCAGCTTCGCCAACGCCGCCGAAGCGCTCGGCATCTCGGCCGCCCTATCGGATTACTTGGGCGCGCATATGGAGGCGTTCATCGCTTCGCCGACGCTGTTCCTCTGCGCGGTCATCGCGCTATCGTTCCTCGTGACGCTGGTCGTGCGCGACGACCCGGCGGTCATTCTGCTCGTCACGGCGCTGATCCCGCTGGCGGAGAAGGCCGGCGTCGATCCGTGGATCGCCGTCTTCATCATTCTGCTGTCGACCGATCCGTTCTTCTTCGCCTATCAGTCGCCGACGTATCTGACCGCCTACTACAGTTCGGAAGAAAAGGCGTTCAGCCATCGGCAAGGTCAGCTCGTGGCGCTGTTCTACGCGGCGGCGGTCGTGCTGGTCGCGGTGCTCAGCGTGCCGTACTGGCGGTGGCTCGGACTTATTCAAGGTTCATAATCGTGTCGTCCCCCTTCCGTCTATGGCGCAACATCGGCCTCAGGCGGGAGGGTTTTTGTCTTAGCTGCAAACGGCTGGATCGTCTGCGAAGAATATCGCGCGCGGGCTCGATCAAATCCGCCGATATATGTCATAATACGAGAGAGTACATTTTAAAGGAGACTTGCACGATGACCCAAACGAAAATCATCATTGACTGCGATACAGGGATCGACGACGCGCTGGCCATTCTGTACGCGCTGCGCGCGCCGAACGTACATATTGAAGGCATTACGACCGTGTTCGGCAATACGCCTGTCGAACAAGCGGCGGACAACACGCTGCGCCTGCTGGCGCTGGCGAACCCGGGCTACGAGATTCCGGTGGCGCTCGGCGCGACGCGCGCGCTCGTCCGGGAGCCGGGCACGTTCGCCCCTCACGTCCACGGCGAGAACGGCATCGGCAACGCGGAGCTGGCGCCGTCGCCGCAGAAGCCGGTCGGCGAGTCGGCGGCGGACTTCATCGTCCGCAAGGCGAACGAGCAGCCGGGCGAGATCGTGCTCGTCACGCTCGGCCGGTTGACGAACGTGGCGCACGCGCTGGATAAGGATCCCGAGCTGACGCGCAAGCTGAAGAAAGTCGTCGTCATGGGCGGCAACGTGCTCGTGCCGGGCAACATTACGCCGGTCGCGGAAGCGAATATCTGGGGCGATCCGGAAGCGGCGGATCAAGTGTTCACCTCCGGTCTGCCGGTGACGATGGTCGGTCTCGACGTTACGCTCAAGACCCGCATCACGGAAGAGCATCTGAAGTATTTGAACCGCTTCGGCCGCGAAGAGAACAAGGCGATGATCGCGTTCATGGAGCAGTCGCTGACATATTACTTCAACTTCTACCGCGACGTGAACTACTACCTGGGCAGCGCGCCGATGCACGATCCGCTCGCCCTGATGGTCGCGCTGCAGCCGGACCTGGTGACGTACCGCCGGATGAAAGTACGCGTCGAGTGCCAAAGCCCGCTGACGCTCGGCATGGTCGTCGCCGACCTGCGTCCGCAGCCGACGGTCGGCTCGGAGATCGAAGTGGCGATCGACGTCGATCCGGAGCGCGCGGTGGGCGCGTTCTTGAGCGTGTTTATGTAAGTGATGCAAGGAGGAAGGCCGAGCAGCGCCGTGTGGCGTTGTTCGGCCTTTTCTGTATGGGGACGAGGGGTGCTGGCGAAGCGCTTCGGCCAAACCGGAGGACAGCCGCACGGCGCCGGAGGCATTCGAGCTCAGGAACTTCGTCTGCAGCTCGGCAATGATCGCCTTCATGTCATCCGCGTTATAACGATTCCGAACCTGAGCGGACGCTGAACCAAGGCTGAGCGCGGCCAGCCGTTAACCCGCCAGCGTCCCGTCAGCCCGTCGAGACGCCATCCGATGCAACAAAAAAACGTCCCCGGCGCTAACCGGGAACGTCTTCTCTCATGCTTGCGCCGGGCTCCACGGCGTTGCGTCCGCCCCGCTTGGCGCGGTACAGCGCGTCGTCGGCTTGGCGCAGCAGCCCGTCCAGCGTATCGTGGGGCGAATGGCTCACGGCCACGCCGAAGCTTGCCGTCAAGGGGAGCGAACGCCGCTCCAACGGAAGCGGATGGCTCGCGATCGCGCCGCGCAGCCGTTCGGCCAGCAGCATCGCCTGGTTCGTATCCGTGGCCGGCAGGCAGAGCACGAACTCCTCCCCGCCGTAACGCCCGAACAGGTCGACCGAGCGCAGATGCGGCTGGCAGCGGGCCACGACGTGCCGGAGCGCTTGGTCCCCTGCCGCATGGCCGTGTTCGTCGTTGACGGATTTGAAGTGATCGATATCCAGCAGCACGATCGCGCACGGCTTCCCGGCTAGCCGCGACTTGGCCAGCAGTTCCTCCGCGGACCGCATGAAATACGCGCGGTTCGCGATTTGCGTCAGCCCGTCGACGGTGGCCAAATGCCGCAGCTCGTCATGCAGCCGGACGGATTCGGTCACGTCGACGAACACGATCGCTTTGCCGCCAAGCTGCTTCTTGGACCGCATCACCGGCCAGGCGTGCGCCTTGTACCAACTGACCGTGCCGTCTTCGTGCGTCCACCGCAAATCCCGTTCCTCTTCGTCCAGCGCCTCGAGCGACGGGATCAGTTCCGCAACGGACGGCGCGAACGCAAGCTCTCGCAGCGTTCGCCCGATGGACGATTGGCCGAGCGACGGGATCAGCTTCAGCGCGGCGCCGTTATAGTCCGCGACGCGGCCGGTCGGATCGAGGACGAGCACGGCGTCGCGCATGCTCTCGAAGATCGCCGCCCGGGCGACGGGCGCGACCGTCAGCAGCCCCGAGGTGACGATCGACCAGATGTACAAGCCGTTCACCACGCACAGCGTGACCGGCACGGGATCCATGCCGTATGGCGTGAGGCCCATCAGATAGAGGAACGACATCATCATCGGGATATATAAGTTCGCGATTAGAATCGCCATCTGCAGCCGGTACGCGGACCGCGCGCCCCGCCACTGGCGGATGAGCAGAATGCCGCCGAACAGCAGACAGCCGAACGTATAGCTGCCATTGACGATATACCAGGGGCCGATCTCAATGTCCAGGAACAGCGACGTTTCGCCCGGGCGAATATAAATATCGGCATAGAAGAGATGATGGTACTCGTTCGTCAGCACCATCAGCAGCGTGATGGCGGGTATGGCGAACATGAGAATCAAGTTGCGCCGCGTCACGAACCGGTCCAACCCGATGTATTGCATGACCATGAGCAGGCAGCAAGGCGCAAGGAACGGCATGCCGAAAAACTCCGCATACGTCCACCGCAGCGCTTCCTCGTACGTCGTGCTGGCGAGCTCGAGGGCGAAGCTGAACGTATAAATGGCGGAGAAGACCGAGATCCACACGAACGTTTTGAGCCCGGAGAAGGTCGACTTGAGCGTATAGGCGTAAATACCTAGCAGCACGCTGAGCACGCCGGAGACGCAAATAATCACGATATAGTTGTGGACGGCATTACTCATTCGGGTACATACCTCTCCATGACGAACAAAATGTCGGAATTTGTTGAGCGCATACCTGAATCGTAACATAGATCGAAAGCGGGCGTGAAGTGTTTTCGGCCTCTTCCAAGGCGAGGTACGCACAACGCAAAATCCCCCGGATTCCCAACATGGGGGATGCTCCGGAGGTCTGACGTCATGAACGGCTTGGGTCATACAGCCTTGCGGGGGCTGGCGGCACGCCAACCGCAGCGCGATCCGGCGCGCCGTCAGGCACGCGCCCCCCCCCTCTACCCTTCGCCAAGCGGAATGCGGTATTGCGACAGCTCCTCGACGATATGCTCGCCGCCCTGGTACACCCATTTGAATCGGAAAACGCTGCCTTCGTATCCGGTCCGCTTGCGGATGTCCGGCACGATGACCGCGTCCATATTGTCGAGGATCGTCTGCTGCATGGTGAACAGACGCTGCTCGTTGGCGGCGCTTTGCAGCACGGCGTCGTCCTCTGCCAGCGTCTGCATATAATACGCCTTGGCGATGTCGTCGTCGCCCAGCTCCTCGGGCAGCGGGTGCCCGGAGCCACGGAACACTTCGCGCACGGTTTGAATCCAGTCGCGATATAAGTCAATGGTGATGTCGTACATGGGACAGTTCCTCCTTCAGTCGAAAAACGCTGACTCTATTATAAGGGAACGCGGCCTATGGCGAAATAACGGACGAGTGGAATAAATGAACCTTGTTCAGGGGAGCGTAACCAGAAAATGCGGATTTTGACGCGCGCGCTAACTTGTTTCCACGGTAGGATCGGGGGCTAAGATGAAGCAGTACCTGCATGATGAAATTAAAAAAATTGTGAATGCGACCATACAGGCTAATAAGGACTACTTTCAGTTGTGGAAGGAGCACATCCTATTCGGCTGGCAATGGTGGCTTCAAGCCATTCTGTTCGTAGGGCCGATTGCGGCGTGGCTGTTGGTCCGCAGGAAGGATAGCACCGACCGCTTGCTGTACGCAGGCTGCTTCTGTCTGCTCGCCACCTCCTGGCTTGATTTTATCGGGAACAGCTTCGGCCTCTGGTATTATCCTTATAAATTTCTGCCCTCCCTGCCGCCTTACGTGCCGTGGGAGACGACGATTACCGTCGAAATTCTGCTGCTGATTCAATACGGATCCCGCATCTCGCCTTGGTGGTCCGCGGCTGCGCTTGGGCTGTTCAATTCGTTTATTGGGGAACCCATCGCCGAGTGGCTGGGACTATACGTACGGCTCCATTGGCGGTATATATACTCGCTCCCGCTCTACGCCGTCCTGTACATGATCGCGCATCGCATTAGCCGCAGGCAAAGGTTCGGGGCTCTTTAGCAGCACCACGAAAGGATGTGAGTCGACTGGAGAACTACCGCAATTTGGACAACAAACACAGAAGGTATAAAGCCCATATCAGTACGGCCGGCACCACCCAATTCCATTTGCGCAATCCTTACGTGATCGCCTGGTGGTCGGCGGCGTTCCCCGGCTTCGGCCACCTCCTGCTAAGCAAGTATCTGCGCGGCCTGGTGTTGTTTATTTGGGAGGTAATCGTCAACAATCAGGCTCACATTAACCTGGCGATGGTGTATTCCTTCTCGGGGCAGATCGAAATGGCTAAGGACGTGTTAGACACGAGATGGATGCTCATGTATCTGCCCGTGTTTCTATTCGGCATTTGGGACAGCTACCGGACGTGCCTGGATTTGAACAAGGTGCATTTGCTCGCCGAACGGGAGAACGCGCCGTTCAATTCGTTCGTCATCGGATCGCTCGAAATCAATTATTTGGACCGGCGCAAGCCGGCGATGTCCGTCTTTTGGTCGGCGGTCATGCCAGGACTCGGACAGCTGCATATCCATCGGCTGCTGACAGCCTTCTTCGCCATGGTCTGGACGATCGTCTTTCTGTACTACTCGAAGGCGCTTGTTGCGATACAGCTTCTTTTCATGGGCGATATACCCGCTTCGACGAACGTTCTGGATCGCCAGTGGATGCTGTATATGCCTTCCATGTGGGGATTCGCGATCTATGATTCGTATATGAACACGGTGGAAAATAACAAACTTTACGCCAACGAACAGCGTTCCTATTTAATTAATCATTTTCAACGCCCTGGCTTCAGAGCGAAAACGGGAAGGATTGCGGGGGATTACGATCTATCAGGTGTACGCCACGTTTGAACATTCCGCCAACCTGGAGCTGGCGATCAGCTCCTTGGAGAAGAACGGAATAGGCAAAAACGATATTTTCGCCGTCCCGCTGACGAATCGCAAACTCGAGCGCAAATTATTCGATTCGATCCACCATACGGACGGGGTCTCGCTCTTAAGCACCGGGGCGGCATTGGCCACCGCCTTCTCGGTGGTCGGCGCAAGCGTCGGATTCCGTTTGGCGTGGGGGCCGATATATTGGGGATTGATCGGGGCTGCAGGCGGGTTTCTGTGCGGCTTCTTGATCGATTTCGTCTATTACAAGGTCGTCAAGAAGCGGCAGCGGCTGCTTCGAGGCAAGAACTCGGAAGTCATCCTGATCGTGGAGTGCGACGAGTCCCATTGCGATACGGTCGAACGCATATTGTGGCACCATTTTGCGCTTGGGACGGCGAGAGTCGAGATCTGACGGCAAAGCGCGAAAAGGGCCACCCGATAAAGGCAGCCCTGCAAGCAATCTAGCCTGTTGTGGTAATTAAGCGGTCGCCCGGCGCAGCAGCAAATAGCTGAGCGCGGCATAGACGACGGCGAGCGCCAGCGCCCACAGCGAATATTGGAACGCGGTTTGACTCGCCAGCCATTCGCCGATCTGCGGCCACTTGTCGTACTTGGTAATGAGCGCGGAGGCCAGACCGCCGAGCGCGGCCAGCACGACGAGCACGGTGAACGTGATGAAATGTCCGAAGCGGCGGTTAAAGAGACCCGTGAGCAAGCCCGAGTAATACATGTTCAGAACGAGCGCGAACGGAATGAGCAGCTGTTGGTACCAAGGGCCGTCATTCAAGTAAGGCAGGTCGAAGAAGTGCAGGTTGGCGCCCCAGTTGCCGGTAGCCGACTCGAGGGCCGCGAACGCCTGCATCAGAGCGGCGGTTACGATGCCGACGATGACGACCATCGCGGAGGTGCCGATGAAATAATCGTTGCGCCGAATGCCGAAGCCGAGCAGAAAAGGAAACGTCTGCGCTACGGAAATGATGCCCGTCACGAAAAGGTAAATATAAAGCGAAGCGATGCCGCCCGTATACATGCCCTGCTCCTGCTCGATCGAAAGGCCGATGATGAAGTTAACGACGAAACTCATCATCATGATGCCCCACGGCATAAGGAACCATAGGCTGCTTTCCCGTAGGTGCAGCGTCAACACGCGCATGGTCCGGTTCATCGCGCATCCCCCGCTTTCTGCTGTAGTTTGCCGTTCGTTAAATAAACCACGAGCTGTTGGAGCGAGACCGGCGCAAGCTCAAGGCCAGCCGCTTCCGCCGCTCTGCGGTCTTCCGCGCCGCGTTCGCTCCAGACGACCGCGGTGCCGATGCTGCCGAGCGATTGTCTGTCCAGCGCTTGGCGGCCGGACAAGAACGCCTCCAGTTTGACGGCCGCGCCCGAGACGGCGAACGCTTTGCCGCGCAGATCCTCGGTGTCTTCGTCCAGCAGCAAGCGGCCTTGGTCGATGACGAGGACATGCTCGAGCATTTGGCTGACTTCGTCGATTAGATGCGTGGAGAGCACGACGGTGCGAGGGTGTTCGGCATAATCCTCCAGTAGCCGGTCATAGAACAGGCTTCGGGCGACCGCGTCGAGACCGAGATACGGCTCGTCGAATATCGTCAGCGGCGCGCGGCTCGCGAGACCGACGATAATGCCTACCGACGACAGCATCCCGCGGGAGAGCTTCTTCACCTTCCGCTTCAGCGGCAGGCGGAAGTCCGCCAGCAGACGCTCGGCAAAGTCCGCGTCCCAATTCGGGAAGAACAGCGCCGACGCGCGGAGCACGTCGCACACCCGGTAATGGTCGGGATATTTCTGGCTCTCCTTAATGAAGCAAATGCGGCTGAGCACCTTGTCGTTCTCATAGGGCGCCTCGCCGAAGACGGCGATCTCGCCGCTCGTCGGGAACGATTGCGCGGTAAGCATGTGCATGATCGTCGTTTTGCCCGCGCCGTTGCGGCCGAGCAGGCCGTAAATCTTGTTGGCTTCGAGCGTGAAGCTCACGCCGGCGACGGCGGCCGTGCCGCTATAGACTTTACTTAACCGCGTAACTTTGGCGATCGCGTTCATTGGGCAGCTCCTCCCTTGCGAATCATGTCCGTCAGCTGATCGGTCGTAATGCCGAGTTTCGCCGCTTCTCTTACCATAGCGATGACATACTGCTCGTAGAATTGTTCCTTGCGCTTCTCCACCAATACCGCCCGCGCGTCCTGCGCTACAAACATGCCGATCCCTCTCTTCTTGTAGAGTATGCCTTGATCAACAAGCAAATTGACGCCTTTCGCCGCGGTAGCGGGATTGATCTGGTAGAATGCCGCGAACTGCGTCGTGGAAGGCACCTGCGTCTCCTCGCCGAGCGCGCCCGCAATGATGTCGTCTTCGATCCGTTCGGCAATCTGCACGAAGATCGGACGGTCTTCGTCCATGTGTACCCCCACAACCTCACCACCTAACCGGTTAATTACTCATGTAACTAACTATATAAGTAAAGGGGTGCCGTGTCAACAGGGTCGCAACCCAAAAAATGTAATCTTGTCCATCCAGATTATTGCGAGTTGAAAAAGCCGCCATTTCAGAACAGGGATGGCGGCTTTCCGAACGACCTTACCAGCAAAAAATGCGAGCATAAGTTCTACTTTTGCGCGTGGACTTCGACTATAATAGGGAGAGAGATCGGAACGGAACGTAAGGAGAGCAACGCATGAACGAATATTTGCACGAACAATTGCAAGAAGAACACGAATCCGCGGAAGCAAGCGAACCGGCTGCTCCCACGCTATATAAACTGCCGCTCGGCGCGGTAGAGAAACGAATCCCGAAGGCGCGGATGGCGCCGAATGCCGGGCCGCTTCGCCATGCGGCGGACGACGCGGCTTTCTTCGAGCGGCTGTCGCTGCACGGCATCCGGCTGAACGAAGCGCAGGCAAGGGCGGTGCGCCACGATACGGGACCGATGCTGACGCTGGCCGGCGCGGGCTCGGGCAAGACGAGCGTGCTCGTCTGCCGGACCGCTTACCTGCTGACGGTGAGGAAAGCCGACCCGCGCAGCTTGCTGCTCATGACGTTCTCGACGAAGGCGGCGGCCGAGATGCGCGAGCGCATCGCCCGTCTGCCTGGCGTCGGCAAGGAGGCGGCAGGGTCGGTGGAGGCAAGGACGTTCCACTCCTTCTTCCTCTACATGCTCCGCAGACAGGGCATACGGGAGGACGTATTCAGCGAGACGCGGCGCCAGCATATTTTGCTGAAGCAGATGATGCGCGAGCTCGGCTTGCAGGACACGTACCAGCCGGAGACGCTGCTGGCGGTGCTATCCTCGTACAAAATGAATCTGATCGCGGTCTCGGACATGCCCGAGAGCACCGACGCGGAGCGGGAGACGAAGGCGGTCTTGCTCCGCTACGAGGCATGGAAGCAGGAGAACGGCAAAATCGACTTCGACGATATATTGCTGCTCGCGCACGGGCTGCTGCAGGAGCGGCCGCAGCTGCTTCGATCGCTCCAGACCCGGTTTCGCTACGTGATGGTGGACGAGTTCCAGGATACGAACTTCCTGCAATACGAGCTGGTCAAGATGCTGGTCGCTCCGCACCGCAACCTGATGGTGGTCGGCGACGACGACCAGACGATCTATTCCTTCAACGGCGCCCGGAGCGAGTTCATTCTGAAATTCGAAGAGACGTATCCCGGCGCGAAGGTCGTCACGCTCGATATTAATTACCGCTCGACCTCGGCGATCGTGGGGCTGGGCAACGCGATCATCCAGCATAACAAGGCGCGCCGCGCGAAGACGCTGCAGGCGACGAAGCAGAGCGAGGACGTGCCGCGCTACATGACGCCCAAGTCGACGGACGACGAAGCGGCCAAGACGCTCGCCTTTATTCAGGAAGAGGTGGCGGAAGGACGGCGGCAGTACGGGGATTTCGCGGTGCTGTACCGTTCGGCGAGCAACAACCGCGCGATCATGGAGCAGCTGCTCCTGCAGTCGGTGCCGTTCATCGAATACGGCGACGGTCAGCTGCTCTATGAGCACTGGATCATCAAGCCGGTCGTCGATCATTTGCGCTTGGCGCTGTACCGACGGGATTTCAATGCGATGGAAGGGGTTCTGCCGACGCTCTATATCTCCCGCGACCGGGGGATGACGTTCATTCGCGAGCAGGACGCGATCCGCGCGAAGAAGGGGCCGCTCATCCATCTGCTGAGCTGGCCGGAGCTGAAGGATTATCAGAAGGACAAGATCAAGGAGCGGCTGCTGCTGATCAAATCGCTTGCCGCGATGAAGCCGGCGGATGCCATCGTGCATATCCGGCGGAAGTTCTACGACGGGCACATGGAGACGGTCGAGCGGCAGAACGCGACGCAGCACAAGGAGATGCTCCGCGAGATGCTCGACGAGCTGGAGGCGTCGGCCAGCCGGTTCGACACGCTCGAGGCGTTCCTCGCCTTCATCAGCGATGTCATGGAGAAGAGCGAGGAGCACGATAACAAGAAGCGCGAAGAGCAGGGCGACCGGGTGGCGCTCATGACGATTCACCGTTCCAAGGGGCTGGAATTCCCGGTCGTGCTGCTGATCGGCGCGTCCGAGGGCAGTCTGCCGCACAGCTCGTCGCTCGACGCCGACCGGATAAAGGATACGTTCGCGAAGCTGAAGAGCGGCGGTCAGAAAGCGAACGAAGCGATCGAGGAAGAACGGCGGCTTGCCTATGTGGCCGTGACGCGCGCGAAGGAGCAGCTCATCATCAGCTCGCCGGCCTATTATCGGGGCAAGAAGGCGGCGGTATCGCGGTTCCTGCTGTCGGCGTTCGGCGTGACGGCGCCGCCGAAGCGGGAGAGCGACGGCCAGCGCGGCGGATACGGCGCGACCGGTCGGGACGGCTGGGGCGCGCCGCCGAAGCGGGAGAGCGACGGCCAGCGCGGCGGATACGGCGCGACCGGTCGGGACGGCTGGGGCGAAGAGCGCAAACGAGGCGCCGGCGGTTATGCGAGTCGGGAAGAGACGGGACCCGGCATCCGCCGGACGGACGGCGTCGCCCCGTCCATGAGCTGGCAGCGGGCGGGCGCCCGCGAGCCTGAACGCGCCGTGCTGCAGAAAGGCGATGGAGCCGGCCGGAAGATTACGGTGCCGGCGTGGTTGTGCTCGAGCCCTTCCTGCAAAGCGTGGACGCGCATTATGATCCAGAAGGACGAAGGCGCGGCTGGCAAAGCCTGCCCGCTCTGCAAGTCGCCGATGAAGAAGGGAACGCGCGAAGTGCCGGCGGGTTAACGCGCCAGGGACCTTACTATGAAATCGAGGAGTTCGATATCGCATGCTGGTGGAAGTAATCGCAACGAACATCGCGGACGTGCGCGCCGCGGGAGCTTACGGCGCCGACCGGATTGAGCTGGTGACGGGCATTGCCGAGGGCGGACTGACGCCAAGCCTTGGCCTGATCGAGGCGGCCGCGGCCGTATCGTCGATCCCCGTGCAGGTCATGGTGCGGCCGCACAGCCAGTCGTTCCGCTATGACAGCGCGGACTTGGCCGTCATGCGGCGGGATATCGCGGCGGTCCGGCAAGCGGGAGCCGCGGGCATCGTTATCGGCGCGCTGGACGAGCTGGGAGCCGTCGACGTGCCCGCGCTGGATACGCTGCTTGCGGCGGCGGGCGAACTCGACGTGACGTTCCACCGGGCTTTCGACGAAGCGGCCGATCAGTTCGCCGCGCTGCGGACGCTCGCCGGATACCCGCAGATTCGGCGGATTCTCACCTCCGGCGGGCCGAACCCTGCTCCGCAATCGGTCGAACGGCTGGCCGCGCTGGTAGCGGCATCCGAAGGCACCCATTTGCGCATCCTGGCCGGTTACGGCCTGTCGGCGGAGACGGTCGCGGACGTCGTGCGAGGCGGCGGCGTGCACGAGGTGCACTTCGGCTCGGCGGCCCGCGAGAACGGGAGCTTCGCTCTGCCGATCTCTCGCGCGCGGATCCAGGCGATCCGCGCGGCGGTAGGATAAGCGAACGAGAAAGAAAGGCATGGTCCCCTGTGCGCGGGGCCATGCCTTTTTTGAGCCGTTATGCTTGCAGTCATGCGAAAAAAGAGCACCTTCATGCCGTTACGGGCAGACATGAAGGTGCTCTTCGTCGTGCGGGCGGGGGAATCTCGGACGCCTCGTCGCTTGATTACGAAAGCTGGGCGACCGCTTCCCGTACCGGCGGGAAATACCCGATCGATACCGCGTGATCGATCATGCGCTTAATGAACGCTTGGTCGATCCGCGGGCAGGCGATCGCCGTCTCCTCGAGGAAGGCCGACGCGTTGGCGCAGTCGTAGACGAGCGGCGAATCCTGCGCGCCGTCTCCGCCCAGCTGGCTCATGGCGATGCGCAGGCCCTCGGGGTCTTTCGGCATGCTTGCGTCGAGCAGCCATTCGGTATAAGCTTGCATGCTCATCAGCTCGACCGGATAGCCGCAATCGCGGATCATTTGGACGAGATCCGCATACAGAATCTGATGCGGATTCACGATGTGGAACACTTGGCCTTCGGTCTCCGGCATGAGCGCGAGCCGCGCGATCGCCGAACTCGCGAAGTCGATCGGCGTGAAGTCGACGTGCCAATCGGCCATTGGCGCCTTGCCCAGCAGCAGCATCGCCTTAATGAGCTGGTAGAACGCGTTGCTCTCGATATTGCGCTGGAACCTTCCCGTGCCGGAGTGGCAGGTCAGGTTGCCCGGACGGTGAATCGTAACCGGAAGGCCGCGCTCTCCGGCCGCCATGACGAGCTTCTCCGCCTCCAGCTTGCTGCTGGAGTAGACGTTGTCCACGCGCAGCTCCCGGGCCAGCTTGTTCTCCGCTGCCACTTGCTCCCATTGGCCGGATTGCGCGAGCGATTCCGGCACGCTGATCGTCGACACGTAGTGGAAATGAATGCGGTGCGGCGCATCCAGCAGCTTCAGCAGCTCGACGGTCGAGGCGACGTTGGTGCGTTCGAACTTGCGCGCATCCCCGAAGTGGCGGACGTCGGCCGCCGCGTGGATGATCGCGTCGATCTGGCGCGGCAGCAGTCGCATTTCCACGGGCGATAAGCCAAGCCCCGGCTGCTCGAGATCCGACTCGACGACATGGACGCGGCCGTTCATGAGCCACAGAACGGACGGGCCGAAATACATCGTCATGACGTCGTTCAGCCGTTCCGTGGCCGCTTGATGCGTGGCGCCGCGCACGAGCGCGATGATCGTCGTATCGGAGCCGGTCAGCAGATCGTATAGCAAGTGCGAGCCGAGATAACCGGTTGCCCCGGTAAGCAGGATATTCTCCGGTACCGGCGCGGCCAGCACCGAGCGCGGCGCTAGTCCGGCATGATTCACGGGCAGCTCGCGAAGCCGTTCGTAAGATTGAACGCCGCTCGTCTGCGACAGCTGTTGCACAGCGTTCGAGCCGGATTCTTCGGCATACGCGGCCAGCGCGGCCAGCGTCTCATACTGGAACAGATCGCCGATGACGAGCTGCGGGTAATCCGGCTTCAGCTGCACCAGCACGTGAATGATGTCGAGCGAATCGCCGCCGGCTTCGAAGAAGTTGGTGTCGGGCTCGACGCGTTTCACGCCGAGCACGCCGCGCCAAGCGTTGGCAATCCGGCTCTGCGTCGGCGTCAGGAGCAAGCGGGCGCCCGCTTGCTCCGGCTCTTCTTCGGCAATCGGGTAGCCCGCGAGCAGCTTGCGCTCGACTTTCCCGCTCGGCGAGAGCGGCATGGCCGCGAGTTGGACGAGCTTCTTCGGCACATAGTAAGGCGGAAGCGACTCATGCAGCAGCGCGGCAAGCTTGGCGGCGGCAATCGGCTCTCCGTCCTTGGACGTATAGTAGCCGACGAGCATCGTCTGTCCGCTCGGCTCTTTGCGGGCGATAACCGCGGCGGTGTGGACTTCCGGGTGCTTGGCCAACGTATCTTCGATGGCTCCGATCTCGATGCGATGTCCGCGGATCTTCACTTGCGCATCGCGTCGTCCCACATATTCGAGCTGGCCATCGGCGCGCAGCTTCACGATATCGCCGGAGCGGTAAGCGACTTCCCCTTCCGCGAACGGATTGGCGACGAAGGCCGCGGCGGTCTTGTCCGGTTGGTTGAGATATCCCCGCGCGATGCCGACCGTCGAGATATACAGCTCGCCGGGCACGTTGACCGGGCAGAGCGATTGATCAGGACCGACCACGTACACTTGATAGTTGCTGATCGGCGTACCGATCGGGATATGCGTCACGTCCTCGGCGACCGGTCCGTCGATCCGGTACATCGTCGCGCAGACGGTGCACTCGGTCGGGCCGTACAGGTTATAGATGCCTACGTTCGGCGACAGGCGGCGCTGCAGGATGCGTACCTGCTCCCCGTAGAGCGCTTCGCCGGCCGTCATAATGCTGCGAATGGAAGCGAGCCTCGCGAAGCCTTCCTCCGATAGATGAGCGGCGACTTCGTTGAAGAATACCGTCGGCAGGACGATAATGACGCTTGCTTGCGTGCGCTCGACCGCCAGGGCGAACGCCTCGACGGAGATGCGCTCTTCCGCGCCGAGCAGGTAGAGGGCGGCGCCGTTAAGCAGCGCGCCGAACGTCTCCCAGACGGAAGCGTCGAAGCTGAACGTGGCGAACTGGGTGAGAATATCCGCCTCGGTAATGGCGAACTCGCGGCCGATCATGGCCCCCAGGTTGACGACGCCTTCGTGCGCGATGAGCACGCCTTTCGGTTTGCCCGTCGAACCGGATGTATAGATGACGTAAGCGAGATCCTCCGGCAGCACGCCCGCATCGACGTTGTCCGCCGCCAGCCGCGCCAATTCCCCGTTGTCGACCGGCACAATCGCTTTCACGCTCGGCAGCGTCTCGCACAGCGCCCGGGCTTTGGCCGCATAGCGGGCGTTCGTCAATACATAAGGGGAAGCCGTGTCGCCGATAATATAACGAATCCGATCTTCCGGATGTTCGGGATCGACCGGCACGTAGACGCCGCCGGCCTTAAGCACGCCGAGCAGGCTGACGATGGTGGACAGACCGCGCTCCATGAAAATCGTCACGAACTCGCCTTTGCGAAGCCCGCTGTTCAGCAATAGACGGGCCACTTGATTCGCGCGTTCGTTCAGCGACGCGTACGTATAACGCTCTTCGTCGGTGAAAATCGCGGTACGCGGGCCGAACGCTTCCGACATCCGCTCGAACGCCTGATGGATGGTCGCGCCGCGCGCGTAATCGGCCGCCGTCGCATTGAAGCGTTCATACAACGCATGCTCTTCGGCGGACAGCAAATCGACAGAGCCGATGACGGCGCTCGGATTCTCGAGCGCGGCCAGGAGCAGACGCTCGTACATGCCGATATAGCGGTCGGCGGACCGCGGCGTCAACAGCGATTCGTCATAACGGAAGACGACGCTCCATGCGGACGGCTCCAAGCGAAGCTCCGCGCGGAGCACTTCGTTCGCATGCGGCAATGCGGAGGCGCCTTCGGCGTTCAGGCGGAAGGTGGTCGCGAACGCGCGCGCCGCTTCTGGCGTTCCGGCTTGAATACCCGCGACGACGGCGCTGCGGAGCGAATCGAAGGTGTGGCCTTCGCCGACGAGATCGAGCTGCAATGGCACGAGTTCGCCATGCAGGGCGATGCCCATGTTCAGCTCTTCTTCTCCTCCGGATAACCGGTACATGAGCGCGGCGTAGACGGCGGCGGCCATGCCGGCCAGCGTGTCGGCGCCCTTGAATCGTTCGCTTGCGCGCGCCATCACCGGCTCGCTCGGGACATAAGCGGCTTCGGCAAAGCCGTATTGCCTCGCATGCGGCGGCATATCCAGCGGAATGTTCAGTACAGGCGCATCCTCCTGCGAGGTTGGCGCGGCAGCGGATGTTGGCTTCATATCGAGTACTACTCCCTTTCTTGTCGTGAATCGCATGATGAGCGTATATAGCGCAACAATCGCCGCCCTAACGGACGGCGATGTTGGACCGGTCGAACGGGCTTAACGTTTGACGCGGAAATGTTTGACGAGCGTGTTTAGCGATTCGGCCGAAGCGGAAAGCTGATTCGAGGATTGCAGAATCGCTTCCATGTGCTGCTTCTGCTGGCCGACGGATTCCGCGATCTCGTCGGAGTTGGTCGCCGTGGAACGGATGTTGTTGTTCAATTCTTCGGCGGTTGCCGAAAGTTCTTCGGTGCCGGCCGACATTTGCTGCGCCGCCGTGGAGACGTCCTGGATTTGCGTCGATACTTTGCGGGACAGCTCCAGAATGTCCGTGAACAGGCGTCCTGTCTCGTTGGCCAGCGTCGCGCCTTGGCCGACGACGCTCGTGCCTTTGGCCATCGCGTCCGCCGTCAGGCGGATTTCTTCTTGAATCTCGTGCACGAGGCTCGAGATTTGATCCACGGAACCACGGGATTGCTCGGCGAGCTTGCGCACTTCGCCGGCTACGACCGCGAAGCCTTTGCCGTGTTCGCCGACGCGGGATGCTTCGATCGCGGCGTTGAGCGCGAGCAGGTTCGTTTGGTTGGCGATGCCGGTGATCAGGCCGAGAATGCTGCCGATTTGCTGGGAACGCTGATCCAGCAGTCGAACGGTTGCCGACGTCGAAGTCACGAAATCCGTGATCAGCTGCATTTGCTGCGCCATGTTGCGCACGATGACGTCGCCTTCGGCGGACTTGCTCTCCACGTCCTGCGCATCGCTTGCCGCGCTGACGGAGCTGTGGGCGATCGTCTCGATCGCGTTGGCCATCTCGTCGATGGAACGGGACGCGTCTTCGCTCGAACCGGATTGATGTTCCATGCTTGCCGCGATCAGGCGGATGTTCGTGTTGATCGTATCGGCGTGCGTATTGTTTTGCTCGGATGCGTGGAACAGGTCTTTGGCGGAGTCCGCCAGGTGGTTCGACGTTTCTTGGACTTTCAGCATGGTCGTGTTCATGTTGGAGACCATGTGGTTGAACTTCTCGTTGATGATGCCAAGGTCGTCCTTGCCCGTCTTGATCACGATGTCCAGGTTGCCCGCGCTAACTTCCTCGATGCCTTTGATCAGATCGCGGATCGGGGACAGCGTGCGGCGAACGATCAGATACTGGATCGCCAGAATCAGCGCCAGGAAGAAGCCGAGCAGCGACAGTCCGAAGACAAGCAGCTTATGCAGGCCGTCCGGGATCGCGCTTGCGTCCGTATCGACGCCGAAATAGGAGAAAATCTCGCCGCTATCGTTCATGATCGGGTACAGAATCGTGACCCAAGTGCCGTAATCGTCGCTGTAGTATTTCGTCAAGACCGGCTCTTTCGTCTCCAGCATGACCGCTACCGCGTCCGCATGGATTTGGGGCTGTTCGTACAGGTCGCCGATGCCAAGGTCGCCTTCCTTCAGCGGCTCGACCAGGTGCGTCGGAACCGCGACGAGCGACGTTTGGGTGCCGCCTTCAAGCTCGCTGCCGAATACGTAAGCTTGCGCGATGCTCGGATTATAGCGGCTGATCGTATCCATAATATCGCGCAGCTTCGCCTGGACTTCGCCGTCGTAGCTGCCTTCGTCGATCGCGGCTTGCACGGTGACCGGATCGACCGCTTCCGCCCATTGGCCGGTGACCGTCTTGATCTGCGAGTGAAGCTGATCCACGAGAATCTTCTTCTCCGTGTAGTAGCTGGCTACGATCAGGACCGATCCGATCAAGACGATGTTGATCGAGGATAGCAACAGGTTCTTTGTGAAAAACGAAAGCTTGCGATTCTTCTTTTGACCTTCTTTCATCGTTTCTTTCCCTCCATTAGTCCTAAAATATAGTTGTCCTTCTGTAGACCGCCCTCGTGTACCCGTTTATCAGCCTCGCTTTATATATCGGACTGATATAACAAAAGAATTACAGATTATCTACAATTCTAAACTATTTATCGACATAATGCGCGTTTTCTGAAGAGTTTTTCGGTGGTGAATAATGCTAGAGTCCTAGTTTTGTCTCGAAATGGGGGTCGTGGAAGAGAATGTTACGCCACCGCATGCGCACCGCCGTCCGTTAAGCGGCCATGCTGGACAAAATGCCGGAATTGTCGCGATTCCCTTTCACCTTTTGTCTAATGAGACGTTCCGAGGCGGTGTGTAAGATGGAAGACATCCCGACATGAAGCTCGATCGGCGCAAAGTCCGCCAGAACGTGATGGGAATGAAACGCGCGACGTCGCAAAAGACGACGCAAACGTTTCACCTTGAGCCGGGCAACTTGGACTATCCGGTGCTCAATACCGCATACGCTAAGGTAGGCGTGTATAGTTGCTGCGACCGGCATGGGCGCGGATGCTCGGGCTCGGCGGGGCGCAGATCGTGTTCAACCCGTCGGCGACGGTCGCGGGTACTCGGAATATCTAACTGTGGAGCTGGAGCAGCCGGTTCATGCCGTGGCCAACGGCTACTACGTGGCGGCGATCAACCGGGCAAGGAGATGGCGCGCTTGCGCGTTTTGCGCATGAGGCTCGCCTCCCTCGGCCGCCCGGCGCGAATGACGAAAGGGGATGCTGCAATGGTGCTGACCGCGCAACCGGCGAAGCTGCGCAATTGGATCGGCGGCGACTGGGTCCACTCCAGCGTGTCGGTCTATGAGGAGGTTTACAATCCCGCCACGGGCGCGGCGATCGCGCAGGTGCCGCTGTCGACGGCGGAGGAGCTGGATGCGGCGGTGCGCGCGGCGTCGGAGGCGTTCGCGTCGTGGCGGAAGGTGGCGTCGCCCCGAAGGGCGCGCTATCTGTTCCGGTATCAGCAGCTGCTCACGGAGCACGCGGATGAACTCGCCCGGCTGATCACGACCGAGAACGGCAAAAGCCTGGAGGAAGCGATAGGGGAAGTGCAGCGCGGCATCGAATGCGTCGAATTCGCCGCCGGGGCGCCGACGCTCCTGATGGGCAGCCAGCTGCCGGACATCGCGACGGGGATCGAATCGGGCATGTACCGGTACCCGCTCGGAGTCGTGGCGGGCATCACGCCGTTTAATTTTCCGATGATGGTGCCGTGCTGGATGTTCCCGCTCGCGGTCGCCTGCGGCAACGCGTTCGTGCTCAAGCCGTCGGAGCGGACGCCGCTGCTCGTGAACCGGCTGGCGGAGCTGTTCGAGGCGGCGGGTTTCCCGCCGGGGGTGCTCAACGTCGTGCACGGCGCGCATGACGTCGTGAACGCGATGCTGCGGCACGAAGACGTGGAAGCGATTTCATTCGTAGGGTCGCAGCCGGTCGCGGAGTATGTGTACAAGACGGGGACGTCGCACGGGAAGCGGGTGCAGGCGCTCGCGGGCGCCAAGAACCATTCCATCGTGCTCGCGGATGCTGATCTGGATAATGCCGTCCGTAATATAACGTCTGCCGCGTTCGGTTCCGCCGGCGAGCGCTGCATGGCGTGCGCGGTCGTCGCGGTCGTGGAGGAGGTTGCCGACGAGCTCGTTGCACGGCTCGTCGAGGCGGCGGACGCGATCAGCATCGGCAACGGTCTGGACGACGGCGTGTTCCTCGGGCCGGTCATCCGGGAGGCGAACAAGGCGCGGACGTTCCGTTATATCGAACAGGGCGTGGCGGAGCAGGCGGAGCTTGCGCGGGATGGCCGGCTGGATGCGGCCGCGGCGGGGGACGGATACTTCGTCGGGCCGACGATCTTCGACCGGGTGAAGCCGGGGATGGCGATCTGGAACGACGAAATTTTCGCGCCGGTGCTCGCCGTCGTGCGGGTGAAGGACTTGGCGGAGGCGATCGCGGTCGCCAATCGGTCCGAATTCGCCAACGGGGCTTGTCTCTACACGGACAGCGCGAAGGCGATCCGCCTGTTCCGGGAGGAGATCGACGCGGGGATGCTCGGGGTCAATCTCGGGGTGCCGGCGCCGATGGCGTTTTTCCCGTTCTCGGGGTACAAGAAGTCGTTCTACGGCGATCTGCACGCGAACGGCCGCGACGGCGTCGAATTTTATACGCGCAAAAAAATGGTGACGGCCCGCTATTAACGGCTATGGAGAGGAGCTGATCCGCATGCTGGATTTGAACGGGATCGATACGCAGGAGATGAAGGAGAAGGATCGGCGGTATTTGTGGCACGGCATGTCGCCGTACAGCGAGCACGACCGCCCAATGATCGTCGCGAGCGCGCAAGGGGCGTGGATAACGGACAGCGAGGGCAATCGGTACTTGGACGCGATGTCCGGTCTCTGGTGCGTCAACGTCGGCTACGGCCGCCAGGAGCTGGCGGAAGCGGCTTACAAGCAGCTTGCGACGCTGCCGTATTATCCGCTGACGCAGAGCCATCTGCCCGCGATCGAGCTGGCGGAGAAGCTGAACGAATGGCTGGAAGACGACTACGTCGTCTTCTTCTCCAACAGCGGTTCGGAGGCGAACGAGGTCGCGTTCAAAATCGCCCGCCAATACCAGCAGCAGATCGGCGCGCACAACCGGTTCAAGTTCATCTCGCGCTACCGCGCGTACCACGGCAGCTCGCTCGGCGCGCTGTCGGCGACGGGCCAGTCGCAGCGCAAATACAAATACGAGCCGCTGACGAACGGCTTCCTGCACGTGGCGCCGCCGGACGGATACCGCCGCCCGGAAGGGATGAGCCTCGAGGCGTTTAACCGCCAATGCGCGGACGAGATCGAGCGGACCATCGTGTGGGAAGGCGCGGAGTCGGTGGCCGGCGTCATCATGGAGCCGGTCATTACCGGGGGCGGCGTTATCGTGCCGGAGCCGGCGTATTTGACGCGGGTGGAGGAGATCTGCCGCAAGCACGGCGTGCTTCTCATCATCGACGAGGTTATATGCGGCTTCGGGCGCTCGGGCATGAAGTTCGGGCACCACAACTTCGGTGTGAAGCCGGACATCGTGACGATGGCGAAGGGACTCACGAGCGGCTACCTGCCGTTGTCGGCGACCGCGGTGCGCAAGGACATCTACGACGCGTTCAAGGACCCCGAGCAGTACGGCCATCTGCGCCACGTGAACACCTTCGGCGGCAATCCGGCGGCGTGCGCGCTGGCGCTGGCGAATCTGCAGGTGATGGAGCGCGAAGGGCTCGTCGAGCGGAGCCGCGTGCTGGGCGAGCGGCTGCGCGCCGAATTCGACGAACTGCTGGCGCATCCGCTCGTCGGCGATATCCGCGGCTTCGGCTTCCTGTTCGGCGTCGAGCTAGTCGCGGATAAGACGACGAAGGCGCCGGCGGGCACGGACGTCGTGAAGCGGATTATCGGCGGCTGCAAGCGCGCGGGTCTGATCATCGGCAAGAACGGCGACACCGTCGCGGGCTTCAACAACGTGCTCACGTTCAGCCCGCCGCTCTCGTGCACGGACGAGGACGTCGATTTTATCGTGCAGACATTCAAGCAGGCGATGGGCGAGGTCGCGGGTTGAGGCGCGCGAATAGTGGCGTGGGAGCGACTATTGGCGGGTAGGTGGTCGTGAGGTGCGCGAAAAGTGACGTGGGAGCGACTATTGGTGAGTAGATGGTCGTGAGGCGAGCGAATAGTGGTGTGAGGCCGACTATTGGCGGGTAGGTGGTCGTAAGGTGCGCGAATAGTGGCGTGGGAGCGACTATTGGTGAGTAGATGGTCGTGAGGCGTGCGGATAGTGGTGTGGGAGCGACTATTGGCGGGTAGGTGGTCGTGAGGCGCGCGAATAGTGGCGTGGGAGCGACTATCGGTGGGTTGGCGGACGTGAGGCGTGCGAATAGTGGCGTGTAGTGTAGCTGTGTAGCCGACTATTGGCGAGATAGTAGGCGCGAAATACGCAATAGCGGCGGGTTTCTTTATTAATTTTCTCTGCTTACGGACGCACCGAACTAGCTCAAATAGCGCTTATAGAGCGTCGCGATTGGCCAGCCGGTGCAATCCACAGCCAGAAGCAGTTGCCTACGTAAGCGAGCGACCCGTCGCCCGGCGCTCAGGCATCAAGGCGCCCCTTTCTAATACCGCCCCGAACAACCCCAAGAGCCGGAGCCCTGCCAGCCCCGGCTTGCCGCGCCGGCTCGCTTACCCGCGCGCCGCTTTGCGCTCGGCGGCGGGAGCCGTGACCGGGCGGAGTTTATCCGGGTACAGCATCTGGTAAGCGCGCAGGGCGACCTGGATCGCGATCCGGTTCTCCGGCGCCATGTAGTGTTCGCCGAGGAGCTCGGCGATTTTGTCCAGCCGGTAATAGAGCGACTGCCGGACGATGAACAGCCGCTGGGCCGCCAGCTGCTTCGAGCCGTCGTGGTCGAGATACACCTTGAGCGTATGCAGCAGCTCGCTGCCTTTGCTTTGGTCATGGTCGATCAGCGGTCCTAGATTGCTGCGCACGAACTGCTGCAGCATCGATCCGTCGTTCAGCCGCAGCAGCAGCTGGAACACCCCGAGTTCGTCATAGAAGACGATCGGCTGCTTGCAGGTCGCGTGAAGCGCCAGCGCCTGCGCCGCTTCCTGGTAGCTGTGGCTCGCCAGGGCGAGCTGTTCGCAGGCGCCGCCGATGCCGGCGACGAGCTTCAGGTCCTTCAGCTTCTCGTCGGCGTGCAGGTCGCCGAGGGCGTCGAGCGCCTGGCGGAGCCGGATTTTGGACGGGAGCTTCGACTTCAGATCGAAGGCGAGCATGACGAGCCGGTTGTTCTTCATCGTCATAAGCGGCCGGAAGGCATGACGCTCGAAGGCGGAGCGGAGCAGCAGCGATAGATGCAGCCGGATCGACTCCCATTCCTGCTCGTTCATGCCGAGCGTCTCGTCATACAAATTATCGATTTCGATCAGACAGACTTGGAATCGGGATTCGCTCAGCTTCTTGTAATCGAGTCCGACCAGCACCCGCAGCTGCTTCTCGTCGCGCAACTCGCCGCCGAGCAGCTCCGCGATCCACCGGTTCTCGGCGAATAGCTTGCGCTCCTCCATATACCGGGTGCGCAGCAGCTCCTGCGCGATGGAGAGGGCGGCCGAGTCGAGCAGCAAGTATTCGAATTCCCCCGGCTGCCGCGGACAGATCATGAGCAGCGACGCCCAGGTCTGATCCAGCGCGCCGATGGGCTTGAGCACCCGATACTGGCCGTCTCGTTCCTCGACAAGCGGCGCGACGTCCGGTTTAACGGTCTCCGTCTCCGCCGCGCGGGCCGCGGTCTGCTCCAGCAGCGGCGCCTGTTCGTCCGGTCGCAGAGGAGGGAAACAGGTCGGCTTGCCGGCCAGCGGCCGATAGACGAGCTGCGCGCCGGTGCTCTGGTGCAGCAGCTTCAGGACGTTGAGCGTCCCTTGCGAGGCGAGCGTCAGCCGGTGAAACGCGCGGGAGAGCCGTTCGAGCTCCTGGAGCATGAGATGATGGCGGTTGATGATCGCGGAATGCAGGTCTTGCGTAATGTCGACGTAGCGCACGGTGCGCGGGAATACGATGAGCGGGAAAGCATGCCGGTCGGCGAGTTCCATCAGCTCGCGGGGCGCCTCGGGAAACTTCGGCCCGAGCTCGATGCACAGACAGGCGG
Source organism: Paenibacillus methanolicus (assembly GCF_008124765.1). Taxonomy (GTDB): domain Bacteria; phylum Bacillota; class Bacilli; order Paenibacillales; family Paenibacillaceae; genus Paenibacillus_Z; species Paenibacillus_Z methanolicus. The sequence continues at coordinate 159,805 of NZ_VNHS01000004.1, forward strand.
CTTTGCGCCCGATCAGTCCGCGCATGAAGGCGAGCGGGGAATCGGCTTTCTCCGCGAACCCCATGCCGGTCGTCAAAATCATCTCTTCCCCGTGGATGAGCGTCTCGAAGTTCGTAATTTCGAGAATGTGCACCCAGCGGATCCGCCGGTGCAGGCCGGCGGCCCCCGCCGCGAGCCGCGCGCCCTCGAACAGCGGCCGTTTCAGCGCCTCTCCGACCGTTAAGCTGCGTTCCGTCTCCATAAAGCAATCCCTCGCTTTCCGCAATTTGATGGCAGAAAAGATACGGTTCCTTTTTGACAGGATGTCTAGTGAATCCGAATCGGATCCTCGATATAGTTGGATTTGTTAAGTAATGTAACATATCGGAAGTGAAAAACGTGTCGAAATAGCGAATTTTTGAAAATTTATCTGAATCACTGCTTGATTTACCAGAAAAAATGTTATTAATGTTATATTATCTGACACAAACGGGGTGAAGAAGCGAAATGTTGCCCTTAATCGTAAATGCGGAACGCATTACGTCCCGTATCGACCGACTAGCCCAAATCGGCAAAATCAGCGAAATCGGCGTTTGCCGCTTGGCGCTCTCGAAAGAAGATTTGGAGGCGGTGCTCGTCGTGAAAGGCTGGATGGAGGAAGCGGGTCTCGAGGCTCGGATCGACGCGTTCGGCAATTTGATCGGTCGGTTAGAAGGCGCCGATCCGCACGCGCCGGCCGTCATGATGGGCTCGCACATCGACACGCAGCCGTACGCGGGACGCTTCGATGGCATTATCGGCGTCATCGGCGCGATCGAAGCGGTGCAGACGATGAAGGAGCAGGGCATCGCGCCCGCCGTGCCGATCGAGGTGGCTTCGTTCTGCGACGAGGAGGGGTGCCGGTTCAACAAAGGCTTGTTCGGCGTCCGGGGGCTGCTCGGCCAATTGGAGGAAGGCGAGCTTTCGCGGGCGGACAAAGACGGGGTCACCCGGCTGGAGGCGCTCGAGGCGTTCGGCGGCGATCCGGCCCGATTCGCGGAGTCGGTCTATCCGCCGGGCCGGGTCGGTTCCTTCCTGGAACTGCATATCGAGCAGGGACCCGTGCTGGAATCGCTGGACAGTCCGGTCGGGCTCGTCACCGGGATATCCGGGCCGCTCTGGTGGACGGTCGATCTCTACGGCTTCGCGGGGCATGCCGGTTCCGTGCCGATGACGCTAAGACGGGATGCGCTGGCGGGCGCGGCGAGGATCATCAGCGGGCTGCAAACGATCGCCGCGCGCGATCCCGAAGCGCCGACGGTCGGCACGGTCGGTTCGCTGCAGGTGTTTCCGGATTCGCGGAACATCATCCCCGAGCACGTCCGGTTCACGGTCGATCTGCGGGATATCGATCTCGCCCGGCGCGACCGGCTGGAGGCGGAGCTGCGCGCTTTAATCGAAGAAGCGGCGTCCGCGAACGGGCTGACGTATGCGATCCGCGAGGACACGAACAGCGAGCCGCGATATTGCGCGGAACGGATTATGGACGCGATCCGCGCGTCGGCCGCCGATCTCGGCGCGGCGCTGCCCGAGCTGATGAGCGGGCCGTTCCATGATTCGCTCGCGATGTCGCGATACTGCGAGTACGGGATGATTTTCGTCCGGTGCAAGGACGGGATCAGCCACAATCCGAAGGAATTCTCGACGCAGGCGGACATTGCGCTCGGCTGCGAGCTATTGTACCGGACGGCGCTTCGGCTGTGCGCGGCGGGTGCTCCGGCGCCGGCGGAGCCGGCATAGGCATCTATTCGCCACGGCGAATCCGAAGGCGGAGCCGCTCTCCATCGACGTCGCCGAATCGAAAGCATGCGCAAATTCCGGATTCGCCGGCATAAAGCCAGTCCACTCTTGCATACATGAAAGCATAGCCTTGGGAGGGATGAGAGATGGAGCAACGTTCACCGCTTCGCATGCTGGCGCCCGAGCTGCTCGCGCGCAATTTCGCGGAAGCCGAGCCGGGCCTTACGCGCAAGGCGGCGGTCGAGGAATCGAACCGTTGTCTGTACTGCTATGACGCGCCTTGTATTCAAGCTTGTCCGACCGGCATCAACATCCCGTCTTTCATCAAGCGAATCGCGACCGACAATCTGAAGGGCGCGGCGACGACGATCATGGACGCGAACCCGGTCGGCGCCAGCTGCTCGCGCGTCTGCCCGACGGAAATTCTATGCGAAGGCGCATGCGTCCTGAATGACGCCTCCGAGCCGATCATGATCGGCAAGCTGCAGCGCTACGCGACGGACTGGGCGATCGCGGACGGACGCCCGCTCTTCAAGGCCGGCGCGCCGAACGGACGCCGCGTAGCGGTCATCGGCGGCGGTCCGGCCGGCCTATCCGCCGCCCGGGAGCTGGCGCGGGACGGCTTCGCGGTGACGATCTACGAAGCGAAGCCGCTCGCGGGCGGCCTCGACACGCACGGCATCGTCTCGTTTCGGCTGCCGCAGCCGATCTCGCTCTGGGAGGTCGAGCAGGTGGAGAAGCTCGGCGTCTACATTCGCACCGGCGTGAAGGTCGGCGACGACGTCCCGGCGGAGCTGTTGCTGGACAGCTACGACGCGATCGTGCTAGCGGCGGGAATGGGCGACGTGCCGCCGCTTGGCATCGAAGGCGAGGAGCTGGACGGCGTGTATGACGCGATTCATCTCGTAGAGTCGACCAAGACCGCCGACCAGCCGCAGCCGGCCTTCGAAGGCGCGCGCGTGGCGGTGATCGGGGCGGGCAACACGGCGATCGACGCGGCGACTTGTTCCGTACGGCTCGGGGCCGAGAACGTGCGCATCGTCTACCGGCGGACGCGGGCGGAGATGACGGCGTACGACTTCGAGTTCGAGTTCGCCAAGCAGGACGGCGTCGAGTTCGGCTGGCTGACGGCGCCGGTACGGATCATCGGCGACGAGCAGGGCAGAGTGTCGGCGCTTGAGTGCGTGCGGATGCGGCTGTCTGAGCCGGGCGCCGACGGGCGGCGCGCGCCGGTGCCGATCGAAGGCTCCGAATTCCGGATGCCGGTGGACGCGGTCGTGACGGCGATCGGACAGAAGCGCCGGGTCGCGCTCATCGACCAGCTCGGACTTGCGCACGACCGCGGCGTCGTCCGGATCGATCCCGACACGCATGTCACGTCCAATCCGAAGGTATATGCGGCGGGAGATATCGTGTTCGGCGCGGGCCAAGGCGAAGCGATGGTCGTCTCGGCGGCCGAGCAGGGCAAGCGGTCGGCGCGCGCGATCAGCCGGCATTTCGCGGAGCTGCCGCGCGCGGAATCGGGGGCGGCGCCCGCGGCGCAGGGCGAAGACGAGCAGGGCAAAGTGGCGATGTGACGGCATTTTGCGGAAATTATACCGGCGGGGAAGCGGCGCTCAGGGCGCAAGTCGAGGACGAACAGGGCAAAGCGGCGGTACGACGGTCGCGGCGCTTATGGCCCGCGCGAGGTTGGGCCGCCAATAAGTGATTGGACACCGCAGGCCGCTAAGACACCTGAACGGTTGGAGACTCAACGTCGTTTACCCGCCCGTCGCCTTTACTCCGGCCGCCGGATATTGAACGGAGTTAAGTCTGGCTATTCGGCGGCAGCGGATAGGCATTTCCTTTTGGTACTCCACAACTAACGGGCGAAAGGGTTGGTCGCATGGCAGACTTACGCATTAACCTGGCGGGCATCGAGTCGCCGAATCCGTTCTGGCTGGCGTCGGCCCCGCCGACGAACACCGGCTACCAGGTGCAGCGCGCCTTCGAGGCCGGCTGGGGCGGCGCCGTCTGGAAGACGCTCGGCGAGCCGATCATCAACACGTCCGCGCGGTTCGCGGCCGTCCATTATAACGGGCAGCGCGTCGCGGGGTTCAACAATATCGAGCTGATCACCGACCGGCCGCTCGAGGTGAATCTGAAGGAGATCTACGAGACGAAGAAACGTTTCCCCAAGCATGCGCTCGTCGCCTCCCTCATGGTCGAGCCGAAGCGGGAGAAGTGGCACGAGATCGTCAAGCGGGTCGAGGACGTAGGCGTCGACGGGCTGGAGCTGAACTTCGGCTGTCCGCACGGGATGGCCGAGCGCGGCATGGGCGCGGCATCGGGACAGCAGCCGGATCTCGTCGAGATGCAGACGATGTGGGCGAAGGAAGCGGCGAAGACGCCGGTCATCGTCAAGCTGACGCCGAACATCACGGATATCACGGTGACTGCTCGGCATGCGGTCATGGGCGGGGCGGACGCGATCAGCCTGATCAACACGATCAACTCGCTGGCCGGCGTCGACATCCACTCTTGGCAGACGATTCCTCATGTGGCAGGCAAAGGGGCTCACGGCGGCTACTGCGGTCCGGCCGTCAAACCGATCGCGCTCAACATGGTCGCCGAGTGCGCGCGCAATCCGCAGGTCGGCGTCCCGATCTCCGGCATCGGCGGCATCTCGACGTGGCAGGACGCGGTGGAGTTCATGCTGATGGGCGCGACGGGCGTCCAAATTTGTACGGCGGCCATGCACCACGGCTTCCGCATCGTGGAAGAGATGATCGACGGACTGAACAACTATCTCGACGACAAAGGGATCGCCTCCGTCGAGGAGCTGATCGGCAAATCGGTCCCGCGTTACTCCAACTGGGGCGATCTCGACCTCAACTACCGCGTCGTGGCGCGCATCAACACCGAGACGTGCATCAACTGCAACAAATGCCATATCGCCTGCGAGGATACGTCGCATCAATGCATCGACATGCTGAACGGGGACGGCGGCAAGTACCTGCAGGTGCGGGAGGAAGATTGCGTCGGCTGTAACCTATGCTCGATCGTCTGCCCGGTCGACGGCGCGATCGAGATGGCGGAGGCGGCTCCGGCGGGGGCGCCGATGAGTTGGAACGACAGGCAGCGTACACTGGCGAAGTTGAACGCCGGGACGGCCGAAATGGAGGCGGTGTAGACGATGAAGAAGCTGATCAAGAACGGCACGATCGTGACGGCGGCCGATACATATGTCGCCAATATTCTCGTGGACCATGGCGTTATCGCGCAAATTGGCACGGATCTCGCCGCGCCAGCGGACGCGGAGGTCGTGGACGCGTCCGGCCATTACGTGTTCCCGGGCGGCGTCGATCCCCACACGCATCTGGATATGCCGTTCGGCGGCACGGTGACGGCGGATGATTTCGAGAGCGGCACGATCGCGGCGGCGTTCGGCGGGACGACGAGCATCATCGATTTCTGTCTCACCAGCAAAGGCGCGCCGCTGCGCGATGCGGTGGCGACCTGGCACGCCAAGGCCAAGGGCAAGGCGGTCATCGACTACGGTTTTCACCTCATGGTCGGCGAAGTGAACGACGAGGTGCTGCGGGAGCTGCCGCAAATCATCGACGAGGAAGGCATTACGTCGCTGAAGGTGTTCATGGCGTACAAGAACGTGTTCCAAGCCGACGACGGCACGCTGCTCCGCACGCTGCAGCTGGCCCGCCAGGAAGGCGCGCTCGTCATGGTGCACGCGGAGAACGGCGATGTCATCGCCTACCTGATCGACAAAGCGCTCGAGGAAGGCAACACCGATCCGATCTACCACGCCCTGACGCGGCCGTCCGTGCTGGAGGGCGAGGCGACGGGCCGGGCGGTCAACCTGACGGAGCTGGCCGATTCGCAGCTGTACGTCGTGCACGTGACGTGCGCGGAGGCGGTGGAGAAGATCGCGGACGCCCGGCGCAAAGGTCTGCGCGTCTACGGCGAGACGTGTCCGCAATACCTGACGCTCGACGTGTCGTATTTGGAGAAGCCGGATTTCGAGGGGGCCAAATACGTCTGGTCGCCGCCGCTGCGGGAGAAGTCTCACCAGGGCGTGCTGTGGGATGCGCTGTGGAACGGCTCGCTGCAGACGATTGGATCGGACCAATGTTCGTTCGATTTCAAAGGACAGAAGGAGCTCGGCCGCGGCAATTTCTCCAAAATCCCGAACGGCGGGCCGACGATCGAAGACCGGTTCAGCCTCCTCTACTCGGAGGGCGTCGCGAAAGGACGGCTGTCGCTGAACAAGTTCGTGGACGTCGTCTCGACGTCGAGCGCGAAGCTGTTCGGCCTGTTCCCGCGGAAAGGGACGATCGCGGTGGGCAGCGACGCGGACATCGTCATTTTTGACCCGCACGCCCAGCGGACGCTATCGGCGGCGACCCACCACATGCGCGTCGACTACAATGCGTTCGAGGGGATGGACGTCGCCGGGGAGCCGGTATCGGTGCTCGTGCGGGGCGAGTTCGTCATCCGCGACAAGCAGTTCGTCGGCACGCCGGGCAGCGGCGAATATTTGCGGCGGAAGCGGTTTGGGCAGCATGCGGCGAAGCCGGAGCAAGCGTCGGCCGAAGCGGCGGGGAGCGCGCAGCCATGAGCCATTACGCGGAGGTGCTGAAGGAGCAGCGGGCGATCGACGCGCTGCTGGCGGATGGGTATCGGATTACGCGGATCAGCGAGGACATGGACGGCTCGGCGGTATCGTTCGCCAAAGCGGCGCCGTCCGGCGAACGGGCCGAGCTGCAGCTGTTGACGGCGGATGCGCGGAAGTATGTGGTGACGCTGCTTTTTACGCGGATGCGGGCGGGGGAGTCGGCGAAGGCTTCGAGGCAGGAAGATGGCTCGGGGGCAGGGCAGACGTTGGCCGTGCCCAGTTCGCCGAACGGCTCTCATCTCGCGAAGACAGTTGCAGATGCGAATTCGCCGAATAGCTCGTGTCAAAACAAGACGGAGGCGGATGCCGGCGAGACGGACCATCTGCCCGAGCGGCCGGCGGAGAGCTCCGCGTGACAAAGATGACGGAAGCCAAGTGGCCATGTCAAGCATAGGAGGGCGGCGTTGGAGAGGACTGCATGATGTCGTACCGGAAGAAACAAGGGAGAGGGCACTGGCGACAGTGCTCTTTTGGCGTTCGCGGCGAGAGGTTTGCGATCAAGCCCCGCGCAATGCAGGGGCATCTCAAAGAAAGAAGGGGAGTCGGATAATCGGTCGCGAACCAGTTTGGATTCGGTAGCGAATCTACAAGTCGCTAATGCCACCGCACCCGTATCTGTACCTATTAGTGACCTAGAAGTCATTATCGCCACTCGCCGCTCCGTGTCGGCTCTCGATAGTGACCTACAAGTCGCTATCGCCACTCGCCGACTCGTGTCTGTACTCAATAGTGATCTGCGAGTTACTATCACCGCACGCCGACTCGTGTCGGCACCTAATAGCGATCTACAAGTCACTATCGCCGCTCGCCGAACCGAATTCGGACTCGCGCGTGGTCCGCGCGTCACTATCGACCTACCGTGACGTCCCTGTGGGAGCCGCAAGTCACGGCCCATCCGTCATTAGACATCGGACGTCTGAACATAGATATCGGACATCGGACATCAGACATCTGAGAATCCGACACCAATTTCTCCGCCCAAAGTCCTCGTCGCAAATACGCCTCAATCACCCACGGTTACAGGCTTTTGACCCTTGCCAATCGCCCCAAGGTAGGCAAACTTCAGGTTACCTTAATTTTCCCCACCTTAAGAAATTAAACCTCTTCCCTTAAACTTGTCGCATTGTAAGGGTTATCATATCCGCGTCATAATAAGAACATAAATCAACCAAGGGGGATTACAAAGGTGATTAAACAATCCAACCTCATCAAACTGGTTTTGGCTGGCGTGCTGGCGGCAAGCTTGACGGCTTGTGGAAGCGGCAACAACGGTGGCAATAACGCGAATAGCGGCGGCGAGACCGACGCGGGCAAGAACAACGCGGCAACGACGAACAACGGCGGCACGAACGCGCCGGCCGAAGAGCCGAAGAAAGAGAACGTGACGATCACGTTCCAAAATATCTATCCGGATCCGACCGATCCGAAGAACGGCATGCTGAAGAAAATCGTCGCCGACTACGAGAAGGCGAATCCGCACGTGAAAATCGAGCTCGACTCGCTGAACACGGACCAACAGAAGCTGAAGTTGAAGACGCAAGCGGCGTCCAAAGAAGTACCGGACATCACGATCGTCAACCCGGCCGCGCAAATGCAGCCGTTCGTAGAAGCGAACCTGTTCGCGCCATTGAACGACATGGTCGAGCAAAACGGCCTGAAGGACACGTTCCAAGAAGGCATCCTCGACTGGTACACGTTCGACAACAATCTGTACGCGCTGCCGGACGGCAACAACATCGGCCTCGTGTACTACAACAAAGAGCTGTTCGAGCAAGGCGGCGTGAAAGTGCCGACGACGTTCGAAGAGATGGTCGACGTGGTTAAAGCGCTCAAAGCGAAAGGCATCCAGCCAATGGCGATCGGCGAGAAAGACTCCTGGACGGGTTCGTTCCTGTTCATGAACGTCCTGCTCCGCACGAACGGCCCGGGCTTCCTGAAAGACGTTGCAGCCGGCACGAAAACGTTCGAAGATCCGGCATTCGTCGAAGCGGTAGAAGCGTTCCAGAACCTTGTGCAAGCGGGCGCGTTCCAAGAAGGCGCGACGAGCTTCGACTACAACGCGGGCGAGAACCTGTTCAAGACGGGCAAAGCGGCGATGTACTACATGGGCAGCTGGGCAACGGGCGGCATCGAGACGTCGTCGGTTAACGGCAAAGTCGGCGTATTCAAATTCCCGACGGTTGGCGGCAAAGGCAACCCGAACGAGTTTATGCTCGCGCCGGGCTCCGCGTTCGCGATCTCCGCGAACAGCAAGCACCTGCAAGAGACGAAGGACTTCCTGAACTACTTCATGCTGAACTTCCCGAAAGAAGCGTTCGCGGTGAAGGGCGCGGTAGGTCTGGCTCAAAAGGTAGAAGGCGACTTCAAAGCAGCCGGCTACTCCGACATGGCGATGGAAGTACTGGGTCTGTTCAAAGAAGTGCAAGGCGGCGACCTGAGCTTCGACAACACGATGAACCCGGGCACGTCCCAAGGCCATCTGACGAGCATCCAAAACCTGTTCGTGCAGAAGAAAGACTCCGCGGAAGTGGCGAAAGAGCACCAAGCGGCGTTCGAATCCAACAAATAAGCCATACCTAAATAGAGACAAAGTTTGAGGGTGCAAGGGGTCTGCCGTTAGCTGCAGGGACGGCCCCCTGCGCCCTCATTCCATTATTGGTTAGGAGATGATTCCATGAACGTCTTGCGGGTGTCCAAATGGACGATTGCCGCTTTTGTGCTGCCGTGTCTGATCGTATACGTCGGCCTGGTATTCATTCCGGTCCTCGTCTCGATGTACAGCGGTCTGCTGGATTGGAACGGCATCGGCACCTCGAAGTTTGTCGGCTTGGACAACTTCAAGACGCTGCTGTTCGATGATCCGGTATTCTGGCCGTCGGTACGCAGAACGCTGATGTTCGCCGTATTCTCCATGGCGGAGATTCCGGTCGCGCTGTTCGTCGCCATTTTGCTCAATCGTTTCGTCAAGAAACCGAATTTCTTCGTATCGGCGTACTTCATGCCGGTCATTCTCTCGGTCGTTATTATCGGCCAACTGTGGAAAACGATCTATAATCCGGCCGCCATGGGCGGCATGCTCAACCAAGTGCTTGAGCAAATCGGCCTCTCCAGCTGGACGCATTCCTGGTTGACGGAGCCGAATATCGCGATGTACTCGCTCTATTTCGTCGCATTATGGCAATACCTTGGCTACCATACGCTGATCCAGTTTACGGGCATCCAGAACATTTCCGCCGATATTTACGAAGCGGCGAAGATTGACGGAGCCGAAGGGCTGAAGGCGGACTGGTATATTACCTTCCCGATGAATATTCCGATTTTCAAAATATCGATCGTCCTCGCGTTTATCGGCTCGCTTCAAGCGTTCGACATGGTCATGGTCATGACCGCCGGCGGACCGGCTCACGCGACAGACGTCATCTCGACCCATATGTACAACATGTCCTTCTTGTCCATGAAATACGGGTACGGCAGCTCGATTGCCACCTTCCTGGTCGCGCTTTGCTTGCTCGCCACCGTGGTCATCAACTTCATCTTTAATCGCCTGGAACGCAAATACACGTAAGGAAGGGAGGAGTCCGGTCATGAGTCAAACCATACCCGTCGCCGGCGTAAAGCCCGTTGCACAGAGAGGGAAGCAGATGTTCCCGCTGGCGAAAATCATCGTGTTCATTCTGCTTGGCATTCTGCTCGTCACCCAGCTGTATCCGCTCCTCTGGCTGCTTATATACTCGCTGAAGAACAACGAGGAGATTCTCTCCGGCAGCTTCTTCTCGCTGCCAAGCAAGCTGATGTGGAGCAACTACACGGACGCGATCGCATCCGGCAACTACTTCAAATATCTGCTGAACAGCTTAATCACGACGACCAGCACGATGGTGCTCGTCCTGCTGTTGTCCTCCCTGGTATCGTTCGCGATCAGCCGCTTCCGTTGGAAATACGGCCAGCTCGTCATGGTGCTGTTCCTGATCGGGATGATGATCCCGATGCAAGCGACGCTGCTGCCGCTGATGCTTATTTTCAAAGAGATGAAAATCCTCAACACGCTCTGGTCGCTCATCCTGCCGTACGTCGCGTTCCAGACGCCGATCGCGGTATTCATCATGAGCGGCTTCATGAAGTCGATCCCGCACGAGATCGAGGAGTCGGCGGTCGTCGACGGCGCGAACGTGCTGCGCATCTTCTGGAGCGTCATCATTCCGGTGTCGATCCCGCCGATGATGACCGTGTGCATCTTGACGTTCATCAACATTTGGAACGAGTACATTTTGGCCGCGACGTTCATCTCGAAGGAAGCGCTCAAGACGCTGCCGTTCGGCGTGAACAGCTTCGTCAGCCAGTACTCGGTCAACTACGGGGCGATCGGCGCTTACCTGGTGCTCGGGGCGCTGCCGGTTATCGTCATCTACTTCCTGCTTGCGGACAAAATTACCAAGGGCATGGTGGCCGGCGCGGTCAAAGGTTAAGGCCTTCGGCAAACGCCGCTGTGCTACAATAGAGTCATCGATGAAGATGGCGAGAGCAAAATGATCGGGCGAGGCGGGAGGGCGCAACCAAGCGTGCTGCTCCTGCGCCAGATCCTTGCGTTTTCGCCCGGGGGAAGGGAGATTGTACGAATTGGCACGGTCGCGCGGCAGACATTCGATCTATAACCGGCTGTTTCTGCTTTTTCTCTCCTGCATGATGACGCTCATCGTCATCGTCAGCGTGCTCTATTATCGCAAAACATCCGACATCATTCATACCAAGATCAGCGACATGGCCGAGAAAAACATCTCCCAGACCGTTGGTCTTTTTGATCTTCTGCTGGAAGGCTATGACAGCGTCACGAAATCGCTCAACAGCAACTACGAGCTGCTTCGCTTGCTGGAAGAGCGCGAGAAGGTGACGGACCCGGTGCTCAGCGTAATCAATGAGCGATCGATCACCAATATATTGGGCGCGGTCTATTACTCCCGGGACGACATCGTCGGCATTCACATCATTACCAGCTCCGGCAAACTGTACAACTATGAGAAACGGTATGCCGGCGTATTCGATCTCAATTACAAGCAGACGGATTGGTACGCGCAGCTGCAGGCGTCGACCGGCGAGATGGTATGGCTGGGCTTGTACAACGGCTCGGTCATCAACAGTCTGCAGGAAGAGCGAGTGTTCGTCTTCGGCCGCGCGCTGTACGATCTGACGACCTACAAGAAAATCGGCATTATGTTCATCGAGACGAATCCGAAGCCGATTCTCGCCGCGCTCTCCAACGTCACGATCAGCCCGAACAGCCAGGTGTACATCGTCGACCGGCAGGACCGCATCATCGCCTCCACCGGCAGCGAAGAGGCGGCTATGCCGTCGTTCAGCGGACTGCCGAGGCCCGCGCAGAAGGAAGTCGTCGTCGACGATGGAACCGACCAGCTGATCGTCTCGGCCAAGGCGGCGCTGGCGGACTGGACGGTGTTCGGCCTGACGCCGAAGGCGGATATCGGTTCGGAGCTCAAGGATACGCGCCAGTACTTACTCGTCGTCATCGCCGTGTTGATCGGACTCTCGATCGCGATCGCTTCGCTCGTCTCGCGGACGATCGCATCGCCGCTCAAACTGCTCATTCGCGAGATGAAGCAGGTGGAGCTCGGGAATTTCAAGGGCGGCGTGAACGTGAAGTCGTTCGATGAAATCAATTCGCTGGTCGCCTCCTTCAACCGGATGGTGCACCGCATGGATGAGCTGATCGAGGGCATTACGCTCGCTTCGATCAGCGAGAAGAACGCGGAGCTGCAGGCGCTGCAATCCCAGGTCAATCCGCATTTTCTGTACAACACGCTCGACATGATCTACTGGATGCTGGATGAACGGGAGAACGACCGGCTCGGCCGCGTCATTCTGGCGCTCTCCCACATGTTCCGCTACAGCAGCGACTGGCAGGAGGCATCCCGAACGACGTTGCGCCAAGAGCTCGATCAGATGCGTCATTACATGACGATCATCGAGAGCCGGCTGGAGGGACGCGTGTCGACCGAAATTCAGATCGAGGACCGCTGGCTGGATGCCGTCATGCCCAAGATGACGCTGCAGCCGATCATCGAGAATGCGGTCAAGAGCGGGCTCGAGCCGCTCGGACGCCCTGGTAGGCTGCGCGTCTACACCGAAGTAGACGCGGGCGAGCTGCGGATCGTCATCGAGGACGATGGCGTCGGCATGGATGAGCAGACGCTTGCCTTCCTGCAGCAATCGCTGCTCGGCGGGCGGGTCGCGCGCGCGGCCGGCGAAGGGCAGGCGGATACGCGGGCACCGGCGTTGGCAATGACGAACGGCGGACGCGAAGCCGCGGCAGGTATCGCGGATACGGGCGCGACCGGACTGGCGACTGCCGGCGGGGGCATGCAACCGGGCGCGGCGCAGCGGCGCAAGGGCATCGGGCTGCCTAACGTGCACCGGCGGATTGCCATTATGTACGGGGACCAATACGGTCTGCGAATCGATAGCAAACGAGGCGAGGGGACGACGGTTATCGTCGTGATGCCGCTTCCTTAGCGGATTGGTTTGCGTACCCAATCGGAAGATTGGGCATGCAGCATTCCGCGATAAGAAATACAAGATGACTTATATGCGTGAAACATATAACGCTTGTATTTGAAGAAAGGTGGTTCTACTCGATGGATATTCTCATTGTCGATGACGAAACGGTCATTCGCGAAGGCATCATGCGCACGCTGCATAACCGGTTTCCCGAGCATACGCTCCACTTGGCCGCGAACCCGGAAGAAGCGGCGGCGCTGCTGCGTCGGCACCGCATTCATATCGTGCTGACCGATATTCTCATGCCCGGGATGACGGGGCTCGAGCTGATGAATCTCTCCGGCAAGCTGTACCCGCATATCAAGTGGGTCGTGATATCCGCCTATTCGGAGTTCGCCTATGCGCAGGAAGCGGTGCGGCTCGGGGCCAAAGATTATTTACTGAAGCCGATCGGCAAAGAAGTGCTTGCCGCGATGATCGAGAAGCTGACCGCCGAGGTGGCGGCCGAGACGGAGCAGACCGAGGAGGCCGAGCAGCTGCGGCGCAGCCAGAAGTTCCTGCGGGAGGCCGTCTTTCATCGCTGGGCATCGGGACTTGATATCGGCGGGATCGACATGAGTTCGTTCATGGAGAGCCATCCGCATTTTCAGCTGGTGCTGATCAAGATGGAGAGCGACAAAATCGTGCACCTGGAGCATTTCATTATTGAGAACGTGCTGGGTGAGCTGATCGGCAAATACGGCACCGGCTTCGTGACGACCTTCGACGGCAAGAGCCTGCTCGGTCTCGTGACGCCGCGGGAAGGGGAGCAGTTGAGCTCGCTCGTGGATGAGCTGCGCAGCCATCTCGGCCGTTATTTGAAGGTGCCGTTCCAGATCATGCATTCGGGCGTCATCGCGGACGTGCAGGACGTGCCCGCGGAGGTGCGCCGCATGCGCCAGGCGTCGTCGACCCAAGTGTACGAGCAGGTGGCCGGCGGCGGCGACCGCGCGATCGAGGTGGCGCTGCAATATATGAAGACGAACTACCATGCCGACCTGTCGCTCGAGAAGGTCGCGTCGGTCGTCTACTTGAATCCGGTCTACTTCAGCCAGCTATTCAAGCAGAAGACCGGAAGCGGCTTCAAGGAGTACGTGATCCAGCTGCGGCTGGAGCAGGCGAAGCAGCTGCTGCAGAATCCGAAGCTGAAGCTGGCGGAAGTGTGCGAGCGGATCGGCTACCATGACATGCGGCACTTCTCGCAGGTGTTCCGCAAGAAGTATGCGGTGACGCCGACGGAGTATCGACAGTCGTTCGCCCTGCAGGAGGCGGAGAAATAGCGGAATCGTGCGCGAACGAAAGCGGACGGCTGGCGCCGGGGGAATAACAGAACCGCATACGGACAATGGATCAGACCGCCGGAGCATGCATTCGGCGGTCTTTTTGGTATACGGAAAGCGGCGAAGAGCGCCCGACGCATCGGTTGCTCATGGCGGCGAAGGGCATCTGCGGAGAGGCGCTAACTCCGTACCGATCGCCATCGGCCGCGGGAACCGCGCGGGCAAGGGTGGTCTCTGGCCAACCGTGCCATAATCTTGCGGCCGCCATCATCTCGCCATCGGCGCTTCTTGGACTCCGAATGTCGACCGCGGTTGCGGAAAACGGGCAAATTGTCGATTTTCAACACGTTGTCCATTTTGCCCTGCTGTCGAATAAAACGATAAAATTTGGACAAGTTGACTCTCATCGTTAATAAATGGGTTAAGAAATGATAATAGCGTTTCCAAAGCCCGTATTTTGCCCGTCAAGTCCCTTAAATTAATCTACAAAAAAACATAAAAACTCTAAGACCGTTTTCGGCAGACTTTCCACTTGGCGTCATGTAAACTGTGAACCATGCTGTTGTGGACTGAACCAATTCGCACGCTGCAAATCCATAACCCGGGGGGACTTCGCTTGGACATGACAACGATCCTGGCACTGCTAGAAGCAGGCAAAACGCAAAAGGATATCGCCGAACAGTTAGGTATACCGGTCGGGAGGCTCCGGTATCAGCTAACCAACCACCGCAAATCGCAGGCAATCCGAACGCTTACGCCCGCGCCGCCGGAGGTAGACGATTATGCGTTGCTGGATGAGCGTTACGAACTGGATCACCTGATCGCGATGCCGCGGGATGCGGAGTCGCTGTACGTTTATTGGGAGCTGACGCCGGAGCTGATCCGCATGGTCGAGTCGCATTTCGGCTGCAGCTGGAGCGTGCTGCCGAAGCGGCTGCGCGTGTACGACGTGTCGTTCATTCATTTTAAAGGAGACAACTTCAATCGGTACTGGGATTTCGACGTGACCCAGGAGGCGAACAATTGGTTCGTCAACGGCGTGGCGCCGGCCTGCTCGTACGTGATCGATTACGGTACCATCGCGCTGGACGGACGCTTCATTACGCTGCTGCGCTCCAATTCGGTCCAGACGCCGCCGCGCGAAGAGCAGCGCGAGGGAGAATCGCGGTGGGTGCGGATGGAAGTATCGCAGGCGGCGGAGCCGCAAGCGGCTTGGCAGCCGTACTTCAACGGTTATTCGTTGTCGTCGGCCCAAGCCGATCTGGATTGACGCGCCGGCCGCTTCGCGATCCCGCATCTTCCGGCCTAATCAATATTCACGCATGACCGCGTACGTAACGAAGTTCGTTTCGCTTCCCGCGAACGTTTAATTAGGAGGGGTTCTGTTGGCCAAAGGGTATTTGTCTCTCGTCCTGCATGCGCATTTGCCTTTCGTTTATCATCCGGAGAGCGACAATTATATAGAAGAGCGCTGGCTGTTCGAAGCGATGACGGAAACGTATATTCCTTTGCTCGAGGCATTCGATCGCCTCGATCGGGATGGAGTGGACTTCCGCGTAACGATGTCGCTCACGCCAACCTTGCTGACCATGCTGGCCAAACCGCTGCTCCAGGAGCGGTACGTGCAACATCTGGATAATTTGATCGCGCTGTCCGCGGCCGAGTGCGAGCGGGTGCAAGGCGACGAAGCGATCCTGCCGCTCGCCGAGCGGTATGCCGCGCAATTCGTACATATGAAGCAATTGTTTACGCAAGCGTACGGCTGCAATCTGATTCGGGCCTTTGAGCGGTTCCAGGCGGCCGGTTACTTGGAGCTGATCACGTGCTCGGCCACGCACGCGTTCCTGCCTTACGTCCGGACGGAGCAGGCGCTCCGCGCGCAAATCGATAACGCGGTGCGCATCCATACGTCGAGCTTGGGCAGAGCGCCGCGAGGCATTTGGCTGCCGGAATGCGGATACGTCGAAGGGTTGGACCACATCCTGAAGGACTATGGGCTGGACTTCTTCATGACCGACACGCATCATGTGCTGCATGCCCGTCCGAAGCCGGAGTTCGGCGCTTACGGCCCGGTCGTCACGCCGCACGGCGTCGCCGCGTTCGCGCGGGATCAGGAGACGAGCCGCCAAGTGTGGAGCTCGCTCGAAGGGTATCCGGGCGACCATGATTACCGCGAATATTACCGGGATATCGGCTACGAGCTGGATGAGTCGTATCTGAAACCGTTCATGCATCCCTCCGGCGTGCGGTTGAACACGGGAATCAAATATTACCGGATTACGGGCGAGGGCCAGCCGAAAGAGCCATATAACCCCGAATGGGCCGCGGAGAAGGCCGCTCGGCACGCCGGCCACTTCATGTTCAATCGCGAGAAGCAAATCGAGCATCTGAGCGCGCATATGCCGCGCAAACCGCTCGTGATGGCGGCTTACGACGCCGAGCTGTTCGGACACTGGTGGCATGAGGGCCCGATGTGGATCGAGTATCTGTGCCGGAAGATCCACTATGACCAATCGACGTTCAAAATGATCACGCCGGTCGAATATTTGGCCGAATATCCGGAAAATCCGCAGGCGGAGCTGTCGTTCGCCAGCTGGGGTCGCGCAGGATTCGGCGAAGTGTGGCTCGGTCCAAGCAACGAGTGGATTTACCGCCATCTCCACCGGATGGAGGAGCAGATGATCGAGCTAGCCGACCGGTTCCCGGATGCAACGGGGCTTAAGCGAAAGGCGCTCAACCAGGCGGCCCGCGAGCTGATGCTGGCGCAGAGCAGCGACTGGGCGTTCATCATGGACGCCGGGACGATGGTGGATTACGCGCTGAAGCGGACCAAGAACCATATCGTTCGTTTCCGGAGATTGTATCGGGATCTGCTGCAGGGCGCGGCGGACGAGAATTGGCTCCGCGAGGTGGAAGCGCGCGATGCCATCAGTCCCGATCTCGACTACCGGATCTACCGCTCCAAGCAGCCGGCGGCGAAAGAAGGTACGGTGCTGCCGCGCCAGCTGGCCGGCAGACGTCGCGTCCTCATGCTCTCCTGGGAGTTCCCGCCGATGATCGTGGGCGGCTTGTCCCGCCACGTGTTCGATTTGTCGCGCAAGCTGGCGGAGCAGCAAGTGGAGGTGCACGTCGTGACCTCGCATGTGGAGGGGTATCCGGCGTACGAGGTTAACTTAGGCGTCCATGTCCATCGGATAGCCGCGTATCAGCGGAAGAACGTCTCGTTCATGGAGTGGGTATTCCAGTTGAACTTGGCGATGGCTTCGTACGCGAGCGACCTGATCGCGAATTACGGCCCGTTCGATCTAATCCATGCGCACGATTGGATCGTCGGCGAGGCGGCCAAGACGCTGAAGCAGCGCCACGGGCTGCCGCTCGTCGCGACGATTCATGCGACCGAGCACGGCCGCAACCACGGCCTGCACAATGAGCTGCAGCATCGGATTCACGCGCTGGAATGGCAGCTGACGTACGAGGCATGGCGCGTCATCGTGTGCAGCGACTATATGCGCGACGAGGTCATCCGGCTGTTCCAGCTACCGGCGGACAAAGTCGACATGATTCCGAACGGCGTCGAGACCGCCGCGGTCGTCCGCGTCGAGCATAACGCGGCGGATATTCACGCGCGTTACGCGCTGCCGCATGAGCGTATCGTGCTGTTCATCGGGCGTCTCGTCCGGGAGAAAGGCGTGCACGTGCTGATCGAAAGCGCGGAGCAAGTGCTCGCGGGCTGCCCGAACGCGAAGTTCGTCATCGCCGGCCAAGGGCCGATGCAGGAGCAGCTGCGGCATCTGGCCGATCCGCTTATCGCGAAGGGCAAGCTGGAGTTCGTCGGCTATGCCAACGACCAAATGCGCAACGAGCTGCTGCGCGTCGCGTCCGCGGCGGTATTCCCAAGCTTGTACGAACCGTTCGGCATCGTGGCGCTGGAGGCGATGGCCTCGGGCACGCCGGTCATCGTCTCCGGGACGGGCGGCTTCCAGGAGATCATCCAGCATGGCGTGGACGGGTTTACCGTCCTGCCGGGCGACGCTCCGTCGCTCGCCTCGCATATCGTCAAAATGCTAGAGTTCGAGGATATGGCCAAGGCGATGGCGAGGAAAGCCTCGCATAAAGTGGCGACCCGATACAACTGGGATCGGATCGGGACGTTGACCACGGACGTCTACGATCGGGTCGCGGGGCCGCCGGCCGACGCGCTGCCGTTCGACGGCTTGGCCGCGGCCGCGACGGGAACCGGACAGTAGCGGGAAGTCTATCTTCTACGCATGCGTATGCGCAAGCAGGACGTTGCCGAGACGATCGGCGCCAAGCGTGCGACCTGCGGCTGCATAGGTTGGAACTCGCATGCGGTTTTGCTTACGCGGGTCGCGCGCAAAATGGGCGCCGGCGCACGCGGTACGGGCGTCATGCGGGGAGCAGCCCTCTTTCGTCTCGATAAGGAAAGCCATCAACGCCGCGCGCCGCGCGGCGTTGATGGCTTTTTCGGCATGCGCGCTCGGGCATGGCCGAACAGGCCGGGCGCCTTAGGCGGATGTCCGGCGGGGACGAGCGCGTCCGCCCGGCACGGCGCCCTGAAAGCGCACCCTTTCCGAACATAGCGCATAGTCTATAAAAACGGATCAGCGAACCGTTTGTTTCTGCTAGATTCGGGCCACACTGGATAACAGAGAGATGAACTCTAATCGGGTCGTTTTTTACTACTTGGAGGAGGGATCGGTTATGTTGTCCGAAAGTTACCGAGTGCTGGAACAGCTGCGTTTGCCGCATGGCTTGTATGTGGCGAGTCCGTCGAACGACTACAAATATGTGTGGATCCGCGACTGCGTGTATATGGCGCTGCCTTATCTCGATAAACCGACCAAGGAATACGAGCACACGTATTACAGGCTGCTCGATTTGTTCCGGGAGTACGAATGGAAGTTGGATATCCTGTGCAAGCAGAAGCCGCAATGGGAATGGGAGTACTTGCACGCCCGCTATTCTTATGAGGACGTACGGGAAATTCACGAGGAATGGGGCCATATCCAGCATGACATGATCGGCGCGTTCCTGTTCGGCATGGGCCAAGGGGCGGAGCGCGGGAAGAAGATGCTTCGGGACAAGAAGGACCGGGAGATCGTGCAGAAGCTCGTGTACTATATCTGCAACGTGGAGTATTGGCATGATGCGGATAACGGCATGTGGGAGGAGTGGCGCGAGGTGCACGCGTCCTCGGTCGGCGCTTGCGTCGCCGGCTTGAAAGCGGTGGACCGGATGGTGCACGTGCCGGACGAAGCGATTCAGGCGGGGCTGCAAACGTTGATGCGGCTGTTCCCGCGCGAAAGCCATGACAAGCCGGCAGACTTGGCGCAGCTGAGCCTCGTGTATCCTTACCGGGTGTTCACGGGCGTGCTGGGCGAGACGATCGTGCGCAACGTCGAGAAGCGATTGCTCCGGGAGCGGGGCGTTATCCGGTACGAAGGCGACTCTTATTATAGCACCCTGGAGCAGGAGTACGGCCGGGGCAACCCGCTTTCGTTCTACTATGGGACGGAAGCGGAGTGGACGTTCGGTCTGCCGTGGCTGGCGTTGTGCCACCGGGAGCTGGGCAATATGCCGGAGGCGGCCGATTACGTGCGCCGTACGGAAGCGGTCATGCTGGAGCCGGGCAAGCTGCCGGAGCTGTACTACAGCGGCACGGCGGAGCCGAATCCGAATACGCCGCTCGGCTGGAGCTGCGCGATGTATATCTTGGCCAAGGAAGCGCTCAAGGATTCCGCGCGGGCGCTTCGCGGGTTGGCTTAATTGTAGTCGTAGACGTACTATCGCATGCTGCAAAAAGGCGGGGTGCTCCACTGGGAGCATCCCGTTTCTTGCCTCGGACCGGTTGGCGAACGCGATCATCGTCGCGCGTCCGATGCCGCCGCCGGAGATGATCGCCGTCTCGCCCAGTAGTTTGCTGCTGCCTTTATACGAAAGATTCTCGACGATCGGACGCGGGTTCATTACGTATTCTAACCCAGGTTGCTTGTTTTGATGCTGGGGAGAAAGGCGATGGGCTGCTCGATCACGGTTTCTGGGCTAGTAACTAGGGTATTCAACGAGGCTGCAGGCGTGACGCTGAACGACAAAGAAACCCGCGCCGGAGGGCGCGGGTTTCTTCTCGTGCAGGAATCGTGTTGATTGTTATACACCGGTAACGCGGATCGTTTTCGTAACGCTGCCATACGTGACGGTGACGTCGAACACGTCGTCCACGTTGATGTTGGTAACGGCCGCGGACGTTGTACCGTTGTTCGCGATCGTGACGGTGCCGGATACCGGCGTGATCGTAAGCTTCGCCGTCGCGGTCGTGCCATCGCCGAAGGCGACGATGCCCGTGTTAGGCACGACGAAGGATTTGCCGTATTGATCGGTAACGACCACGTTTGGTGTCGAAGAAGTGGCGGTGAAGAGGCTTGCCACGTTGAACGTGGTGCTGTTCGTGTGGTTAATGCTCGTAATCTCCGAAGCCGTTGTCGAGTTGCTGCCGACGAATTTGATCGACGAGACTTTAGGCGCAACTTTGGAGAAGGTAACCGACTCCGTAAGCTGTTGGCCCGTGCTTGCGATCGTGACCGTAATCGGTACGGTCGTTTCGGTCTTGTCGGTACCGTAAGTCAGCGCGGAGGCAACGTCGAGCGTGCCGTCGGCAACGTCGGTATCGATATCCGAGTTGGTCGGCGCCGAAATCGTGTAATCCGTCGTGTTGGTCAGCAGCACTTTGCCGCCGTCGCTCAGGACGCCATAGACTTTGACGGTATTATCGTAGTTAGCGTGATCCGTATTACCGGCGCCGTCTTCATCATAGACCGTACCGATTTTGTCGACCGAGTAAGAAGCGTACTCGGTGCCGTCCGTCACGCGGATTGTGACGTCGGCGGAGCTTCCGTTCACCAACGTGTCGCCGTCGTACAGGGAAAGCGTCAGCTTTTCGCTGCCGTTCGCGCCGCCGGCCGTGATTCTGGTCGTAGTCGCGCTAGTCAGGTTGAAGGAATTAGCGGCAAGCGATCCGCCTGCGCCAGCCGCGCCTTTCAGAGACGCCGTGCTGCCTACTGTCAGGGACACGTTCGTGCCTGTTGTTTCCGTGACGACGATACGTTTTCCTGTGCCTGCCCCGACCGTGTAGTTCAATGCCGCGTTGACGGCCGAGTCGCTCATGACGCGGCCATATTGGTCTTCAAGGACCAGATCCGTATATGCCAACGTCTTATTCGTGCCTTGCAGCATGGCCGTCGCGAAGTCGCTATCTACGCCGCGCACCACGTTAGGCGTTGCCGCCGCCTTGGCCGTAAGCGTAAGCGTCTTGACTTGGTTATTCGGCGTAACCGCGATAATCGTGTTGGCGCCTGAGCTAATGGCGGCATCCGGAACTTCCAGCTGCGTGATGCCGTCCTTCGTAACAATTTTGAGCGCCGTGGAACCGATTTTCGCGTTGACGCCTTTGGTCGCGTTGTTAAGCGTGGCCAGCGACGTGATCGCCGTACCGTTCTTATCCAGCACTTCAATCGGGATATAGTTGGTCTCGCCGTCTACGAATAGATCAGGCGTGATCAGGTTCACCGTCTCTGCACGGGTTGCCGTAGCTACGGTAACGGCATGAGTCGCCGATTTGCCCGTAGCGGTCGAGATCAGATTCACTTGGTTCGTACCGATGCCCACAAAAGGCGCGATGCCGTTGGCATTGCTCAGCTTAATCGCCGTACGGTCGACGCCGTCGACGGTAACGGTCGTGAAATTACCATTATTGTGCGCTACCGCTGCGGTAGGCACGGCCGCGATCGTCTGATTGGACGCGTTGATGACGATGTCGGCATTCAGTCTGGATGTGGACGTGATCGGGTTGCCGTATTGGTCCTTCACGTCAACAAGCAGGTAGAACGCGTCCGTGGTCAGGTTCACGTCCTCGTCGAGCGTCTTTTTATCTTTGTTGTACACGCCAGCCGCGATGGAAATCTCCGACGCTTTGGCCACGCTGCCGACCTTCAAGGTTTCGACCGCGGATACGCCCGTTTCACCATGGACAAGCGTGACCGGTACGCTATCGTCGACCTTCAATGCCGGGTTGGCGTAAGTGATGACGCCTCTGGAAGCGTCGATCGCGCTTGCGCCGAAGTTGGACGTGAGGGTCGTCGCCTTCGTAATGTTCTCGCCATATTGGTTGGACACTTTATAGGCGATTTCAATGCCATCAGGCGTACCGTCAAAGGCTGCATCATATTGCGGAGCCGTCTTGCTCAAATATTCGATCTTCGTGACTTTCTCGTTCGCCGCCGTGAACGTCGACGTGACTTCTTTTGCCCCTACGCCGCCGACGACAACCGTGTACTCGCCTTCTGTCAGTTTGCTGCTGAGTTCCAGCGTCACGGTCGTCTTATCGTCGGAGAACGTTTTAGCCGAGACGTTCTGCGAGAGCGATCCCTTCTTGACGGTGAACGTCGCCGTCGCCGTATCGATCGCTTTGTTGAATTTGACCTGGATTTTCTTCGCGCCGGCTGCCGTAGCCGCGACTTCCGCCGCTTGCGGGGCCGTTACCGTCGCGCTGCCTTTGACGGCATCTTTCGTCACCGTCACGGTGTACGAAGCGCCGCTCGTCAGCGAGTCCGTCGTCACGACGGCCGACTTCTTGTCGTCGCTCAGCTTCACGTTCGTCACTTTGACGTCTTTGCCGTCTTTGTCTTTGACGGTCACATCGGTCGCCGCGAACGCGTCGACCGCCGTCGTGAAGGACAGCGTGATCGTGTTCGTGCTCGAAGCTTCCGCTTTGAACGCCGTATTCTTAATCGTGTTCGCCGCTTCGGTCAGCTTATCCGCGTTCGTCACATAACGGTCGACCACGACCGCAACCTGCTCGCGCGTAGCGGCGCCTTTGCCGTTGAACGTCGAATCGTTGATGCCTGTCAGGAGGCCGTTGTTCACGGCGAACGCAACCGAATCCCGGGCGAAGGACGAGATTGCATCTTTATCCGCAAACTTCAGCGTGTCGCCTTGACCTTTGATATCGTCGGCCGTCAGTCCCAGCGAACGAACGAGAATCGTCGCCAGCTGCTCGCGCGTCACTTGGCCGGTCGGGCCGAAGGAGCCATCGCCCGTACCCGTAATCAAGCCTTTGGCAACCGCGGTTTCGATGTATTTGTAAGCCCAGTGCGTTTTTGGCACATCCTTGAACGTCGGCGTATCCGGGTTGACCAGGTCCGCGTCCTTCACGAGCGCCTTGACGATCATCGACGTGAACGCGTCGCGCGTCATCGAACCTTTCGGGTTGAACGCGCCGGTCTCGTCGCCTTGGATCGTGCCGGACTCGACGAGCCGGACGATCGCTTCCTTCGCGAAGCCGGAGGCTTTGTCGATATCCTTCGGACCTGCCGCAGCCGCTTGCGCCGCGCCGCCGGCAAGCGGAATCGTACCGAGAACGACACCGCCGAGAACGACTTTGGCCACGGTAACCTTCAGGTTCGGGTATTTTTTCTTGACGTAGTTGATGATGCTGGCCTTGGTCTCGCTGTCCGGGCCGCCTTTGCCGAGCTCTTCCGCGAACTCGGTTTGATCATCCGCTAGGTAAATGATGACCTCGTAGCCACCATTCCTCGATTTCTTCAGTTCGTCGCGCAAAATATTCAAAGCAGGTCCCTCCTGTATTCTGAATGTCCGCCCACGATTACTGTTTCCAGCGAACGAGAGAACCATTCGGGAAAAGACGCAATCGCAAACGAAATTTTAACGCGGCAGGCCGATGACGGGCGGAGCTCGGCGAATTACTTCTCCTGCGTTCCCCCTGCATGTCCATCTCCCGCCTACTATATCTCCCCGCGCGGGGCATCCGAACGAGCATGCGATTAAAAAGCGGACGAGTCCGAACATAGCTTTCGCCATTTTGGGAAAAAGTAGGAAAGATTAGAAGAACGCTCGCGTCATGCCGCAGCCGTTCAATCAGGAAGGGGGGATCCGAGTGCCGGGCAGCGACAAGCAGCCGCCGATTCCGCTGGATGCTTCATTAGACGCCAACCTGATCGCGATCCGCGCGGCCGTCAGCGGCAGCGCGGACATCATCATCCGCGAGTTCCGCGCCGGCGCATCGGCCTCGGCTAAGGCGGCGCTGATCTACGTGGAGGGGCTGTGCGACTCCGCGACCATCGAAGACCATATCTTGAGACCGCTGCTTCGCGCGGACGATCAGGCGGCCGACTTCGCGCGGGAACTTCCGCAGTACGCAAGATCGCATATCCTGACGGTCGGCGAAATCAAGGAGGTCGGCGACCAAGCCGCCTTGTTCGAATCCTTCCTCTCGGGCGCGTCCGTGCTGCTGTTCGACGGATTCGCGCAAGCGCTCGCCCTCGACACGCGGGGCTGGGAACAGCGCGGCATCGAGGAGCCGTCTACGCAGATGGTGCTGCGCGGACCGAAAGAAGGCTTCACGGAGACGCTGAAGACGAACATCGGCCTGCTAAGGCGGAAAATCAAAACGACGCAGCTTCGATCCGAACGGATGACGATCGGGCGGCTATCCCGGACGGATGTGGCGATTATGTACGTGGAAGGGACTGCAGATCCGTCCGTGCTCAGCGAGCTTCGCGTTCGATTGTCTCGCATCGACATCGATACGATTCTCGAGTCCGGTAACATCGAGGAGTTCATTCAAGACGACCGGATGACCTATTTCCCGACCGTCTTTAATACGGAGCGGCCGGATGTCGCGGCGGCGGGGCTAGCGGAAGGCCGGGTGGCCATTCTGGTGGACGGGACGCCTTTCGTGCTGCTTGTGCCCGCCTTGCTCACGCAGTTCCTGCAATCGCCGGACGACTATTACCAACGGGCGGACATTGCCTCGATCTTGCGGCTGCTGCGGCTTACCGCGTTCTTCATCGCGTTGCTGGCGCCGTCGGTCTTTATCGCGATTACTTCCTTTCATCAAGAAATGCTGCCGAGCACGCTGCTCATCAGCATCGCGGCCTCCCGGACCGGCGTGCCATTCCCGGTCTTCGTCGAAGCGATGGTAATGGAGATGACCTTTGAGCTGCTGCGCGAAGCGGGGCTGCGGATGCCGAAAGCCGTCGGCCAGGCGATCTCGATCGTCGGCGCGCTCGTGCTCGGGGAAGCCGCGGTTCAGGCGGGGCTCGTATCGCCGGGCATGGTCATCGTCGTCTCGCTGACCGCGATCACGACATTCGCGATCCCCTACACGAGTTTGGCGACCCCGATCCGCATTTTGCGGTTTTTAATGATGGGACTTGCGGCGATGTTTGGGTTGTACGGCATTTTCATCGGCGTTACGTATCTGATTATTCATTTGAATACGCTCAGCTCATTCGGGGTGCCTTACCTAAAGCCTTACGCGCCGTTCGTCCTGAATGACCAGAAGGACGGGGTCATCCTGCGGGTGCCGATATGGAAGATGGTGCTTCGGCCCTTCTCCATCCCCGTGCGTAACCGGACCCGCCAGCGATCGCCGCAATCGCAAGGAGAGGAGTGAACCGGCATGAGGCGAATCGCTGTAAGGTTGGCCGCCGTTGTCATCGCGTGCGCGCTGCTGGCCGGCTGCTGGGACCGACACGAGTTGAATGATCTCGGGATCGTCTCGGCAATCGGCTTCGATAAGAAAGGCGACAAAATTCAGGTCACAGTACAAATTCTCGATCCCAGCGAATTGGCGGGGAGCGCTGGCAAAGCCAGCGGGTCGGCAGCAGTTGTTGCCTATGAAGAGATCGGCGTATCGGTGGATGACGCGATAGGACGTCTAACCGTGAAGGCGCCGTATCCGCTCTACCTGTCACATACGCGTATGGTCATTATCGGGGAAGAGATGGCCCGGAAAGACGGTGTCGGTAAAGTAATGGACTATTTGTCGCGGGAGCGGCAGATGCGGACCGACTTCTTCATTATCTTGGCGAAGAAGGCGAAGGCGAGCGAGGTGCTTGGCATCTTTACGCCCATTACGAAGATTCCCGGGAACAAAATGTATACCTCGCTCGAAACGAGCGCCAAGGAATGGGCGCCGGTAAAAGGCGTGCATTTGGTCGAACTGATCAACGATCTGGTGACGCCGGGCAAACAGCTAGCCTTGACCGGCATCCGAATCGAAGGGGACCGGAAGAAGGGGTCGACGCCGACGAACATCGCGAACATCCGCCCCGCCGCCAAGCTGATGTATATCGGACTGGGTGTGTTTCGCGGCGACAAGCTGGTCGGTTGGCTGAACGAGGAAGAGAGCAAGGGGTATAAGTATATTCAAGGCGAGGTGGTGCGTTCGGTCGGCTTCGTTGAATGCGGGCCGAACGAGTATACGGTGTTCAAAATTATCCGGGCCGAGACCAAACGTGCTCTGCGCATGAAAGACGACAAGCCGTTCGTCACGATCCATCTCCGCATTGAGGCGGACGTAAACGAGCAAACGTGCGATCTTGACCTGAGTAAGCCGGAGACGATCGATAAGCTGCAGAAAATGGCCGAGAAGAAGACGGTAGACATCTTGACGAGCACCGTGCGCAAAGCCCAAGAGATACGCTCCGACTTCGTCGGGTTCGGCAATCTGGTTGAACGCAAAGCCCCGCGGTACTGGAGGAAGCATGAGTCGCAATGGGCGGATATCTTCCCTGAACTTGAATTCGAGGTGAAAGTCTCGTTCAACATCCGGCGCGTGGGCACGAAGATACGGTCATTTCTGCAGGAGAAGGAGGAATAAGGCATGTGGGGAATCGTGGCGACGATGGCGGCCGGGCTCGTATTCGCCGGCTTCGAGCTGCCGAGGCTGAAGCGGGCGCAGCTGCATAAGGAACGGCTCGTGTTTCTGGCGGCGCTCGGACTGGCCGTGACGCTGAACGTGCTCCATGCGTTGCGGATTCCGCTGCCGAGTCCCTTTAAGCTGATTGAGGCGATCTACGGACCGATAGGCAAGGCGTTCTTTGCGGTATTCAAATAAGGTGAGGGGAGAATGGGGATGCTGGAGCGCGGCCAAATAAACCAAATCCAATTGTTTGCGCTCGTCATGCTGTTTACGCTGGGCGATACGCTGCTCGTCGTACCGGGTTACACGGCGATGATCGCGGGGCGCGACGGCTGGCTTTCCGGCATGCTATCCGTCTCGATGGGGATGGGCGTACTGCTGCTGTATGCGGCGCTGCAGCGGCGTAATCCGGCACGGACGCTCGTGCAAATCTGCCAGTCGCGGCTTGGCCGATGGGCCGGGAGCATAGCGGCGAGCATCTATGTGTTCGGCTTTCTGCTCCTCTTGTCGGCCAGCATGGTGCGGGTACTGACGGATTTTATGTCCACGCAGATTATGCCCAATACGCCGGTACAGGTGATCGCGCTGCTCTTTCTGGTGCTGGTCGTGCGAGCCGCGCGGGGCGGCATCGAGACGATCGCGCGCACGGCGGAGATATCGGCGCCGTGGGTGATGTTGCTGCTCGGCCTGCTGGTTATGTTCGTCATTCCCGAGAGTCATATCGATCGGATCCAGCCGTTCTTGTATAACGGGGTGAAGCCGGTGATCGCGGGCTCGCTCACGTTCCTCGCTTACGGTTTCATCGAGACGGGCTCGTTCCTTATGATCTTCCCTTTCGTTCGGGGGGGCGAACGGGGCCTTCGAAAGCCGCTGCTGCTCGGCGGCGCGGCTGGCGGAACGCTGTTGGTAGCCATCATTTTCTTCTGCCTGACCGTCTTCGGTCCGGGGATTACGGCAAGCAGTACGTATCCCAGCTATATGCTGGCCAAAAAGATAGAGATCGGCGAGTTTCTCCAGCGGATCGAGGCGATTATGGCCATCGCGTGGCTGTTTACGATTTTTTTTAAGCTCACGCTCTCCTTCTACGGCATATGTTTGGGCGCCGCCCAAATGTTCAAGCTGAGCGACTACAAGTTATTTACCTTCCCGCTTGCACTGCTCCTCCTCGTCATGAGCGATCTGCTCGCCCCGAACATCATTGCGATTAATAATAGCGCGCAACATTACCCGTGGTTTGATATGACAATCGTGGTGGGGGGGACGCTCCTGCTCCTTGCGGTCGGCTGGCTTAAGGACAAGCGGGGAGCGGTCGGCGGGCCGCAGAGTATTCATGCGGAGGGCGAACGGGCATCGGATGCGGCGAAGGAGGTGCCGAGTGGAGAAGACGCAGATCGGTAATTTGCAATTTATCGTGATCGCGTGCCTCTTCACGATCGGCGACTCGATCCTCTTCATCCCTTCGCTCGTGGCGACGGCGGCGGGGAAGGATGCTTGGCTCGCCGGCTTGTTCGCGCTGATCTCGGGAATGGGGCTGCTCTTATTCTATACGGTGCTGCAGCGTCGCTACCCCCGGCAGACGATATTGGCGCTTTGCGACCAGCTGCTCGGGCGTTACGTCGGGCGGGCTGTTTCCGCGGCCTTTGTGTTCGTGTTCTTGCTGCTGGTCGCGTCCACGCTGCTGCGCGAAGTGGGCGATTTCATGGCGACGCAAATTTTGCCCAATACGCCCGTGCAGTTCATCGAAAT
The DNA here is from genome assembly GCF_008124765.1 of Paenibacillus methanolicus. Taxonomy (GTDB): domain Bacteria; phylum Bacillota; class Bacilli; order Paenibacillales; family Paenibacillaceae; genus Paenibacillus_Z; species Paenibacillus_Z methanolicus. The sequence goes on from NZ_VNHS01000004.1 coordinate 188,552, forward strand.
GTTATTCATGCTCATCGTGGTCCGGGCGGTGCGCGGCGGTGCCGAGACGATCGGGAGAACGGCCCAAATCGTCGCGCCTTGGGTTCTTCTTCTGCTTGTCCTGCTGGTGCTGTTCGTGATCCCAGGCAGCCGAATATCCATGATCGAGCCTGTTCTCTACAACGGGGTGAAGCCGGTGATCAGCGGAGGATTGCAGATGATCGCGGTGCCCTATATGGAAATCGCGTCGATGATGATCCTGTTCCCGCTCGTCCGCAATGATCGCCGGGTTCGGCTGAATTTCGTGATCGGGGGCGCACTCGGAGGGGTAATCCTTGCGCTGGTCATTTTTTTCTGCTTAGCCAATTTCGGCGCCCTCATTATCCGGGACAGCGTCTACCCCACCTACTTGCTGGCCAAAAAAATCGAGCTCGGCGAGTTTTTGCAGCGGATCGAAGCGATTATGGCCATTGCCTGGATGTTTTCCCTCTTCGTCAAAATGGCCGTCTGCTTCTATGGCACCTGCGTCGGCGCGGCGCATGTGCTGGGCTTGCGGGATTATCGCTTGTTTACCTTCCCGCTTGCGCTGCTGCTGCTGCCGCTAGCCGACATGCTCGCGCCCAATATTATCGCGTACTTCCGGATCGCAGAATACTACCCGTTCTTCGCGGGCACCTTCGCGGTCGCGCTGCCGCTAGCGCTGCTGGCGGCGGGCAAGGTGCGGGGCGGACGGGGAAGAAGGCGTGAAGCTCGCGTCGCGAAGCAAAAGTAAAATGAACAAAGCCCGCTAGACCACGGCGGCCAAACGGGCTTGTTCAATGGGTGTTGAAAGGTTTACTTATAACGGTTGATGAACGATACCGCTCGGTGAATATCCGAGGCGGGATCGTCGCCGACTTCCCGTTCGATCGTGAGATAGCCGGTATAGCCGATGGCTTGGAGCGCCGCGAAATACCCATCGAAATCGACGTCTCCTTCGCCGAGCGGAAGCTCGATGAAATCGAGGCCGCCGGCAGCCATCTCCGCGATTTTCTCGTGGCTCATCGCGTCGTAGCCGAGGTAGCCGTATACTTTGCGAGGATCGACTTCGCGCAGGCGACGTCCGTCCTTCACGTGCGTGTGGACGATGTAATCCTTGAGCGTATGGACGCCCTTCACGGGATCGTCGCCGGTCACCATGACGAAATTCGCGGGGTCGAAATTGACCGACACGCCCTTGGTGCTGAGCGTATCGAGGAAACGCTTCAGATGCGCGGCGGGCTCGGGACCGGTCTCGATGGCGAAATACGCGCCGAGGCTCGTCGCGTAACGGCCGAGCTCCTCGCAGGCTTCGTGCATGGCGGCGTAGATCGGGCCGTTCTCGTCGTCCGGCACGATGCCGATGTGGGTCGTTACGATAGTCGTGCCGAGGTCGAGCGCCAAGTCGAGAATGCGCTTGGACTTCTCCACCTTGGCGGGATTGACGGATGCATCCTGGAAGCCGTGACCGGCCAGATCGCCGCACAAGGCGCTGATCGCAAGGCCCTGGCCTTCGACGCAGCGACGCAGCTCCGCGCGCTGGGCCGCATCCAGATTGGCGGGGTCCATTTCGCCGGATACGGCGTAAATTTGCACCCCGTCCGCGCCGACGTCCTTAGCCTTGAGCAAGCCTTCGCGAACGCCGATGCCGAAGCTGTCGACGATGACGCCGATGGGATTAGTCAGTTTCATAATGCCGTGCCTCCTTCTGCAAATTCGTGCCTTCTCCTGGCGGCCCGCATTCGGTACAATGGGAAAGACATGCCCGAAAAGGGAGGCCGCCCGTATATACTGCAACTATAGCATGGCGTTCCTTAGCGGGTGAATGTACAGGGTAACAAAGCGCATGGACCATATATTCAGTCCGCGGCGCTAGGCGAGAAATGGGGAATCGGAATGAAACGCATAAGATGGGCGATGACGCTGATCGTCGTCGCGGCGATTTTGCTCGGGGGCTGTTCGGGCGGAGGGACGGAAGGATCGCCGGAAGCGGCGGCGTATTTGGAAAGCAAGGGCTATCAGAACGTGCGGCAGGAAGGACGTGTCGTTCGGTACGTCATTAACGGCCGTCTACTGTCGAAGTCGCCGACCATGGAGCAGTGGGGACTCCAGGACGCGGATCCGTCCGCTTACTTCGGACAGACGATCGCGATCGAACGCTACGTCGCGACGGGAAGTCCGGTCGGCGAGGGCGAAGTGAGCGTATCCGTGTTCATGTCCGGGGATAAGCCGCTCGGTGGCTTCGTGAATGTTCCCGGCGGGGACGAAGTCGGCTACTCGCTGGACGGCAAGACGTTGGAAGAAGTGTCGGGCAAGCCTTATGAGGCATGGAAGCAGGATTGGCTTGCGAAGTATGGCGGGTAAAAGCTCGGCGGCGATGATCGTTCTGCATCGCGCGCCGCTTGGCCGCTCGTCGCGGGCAAACGGCGCTCGTTCGTATCGGTCGGCAGGCAATGCTGTACGCCGTACTCGACCGATCGCCATTTCCCCCTTGCGGCGCGCGTGGAAGCATACTATACTGGGAATAATTAAAGCGTATTAACTTTTGTGAGGATATGAGATGCGACACCGATATTCAGACGGGAACATGGTCTGATAACAGAAATAATAGGAGGAATCGGGGCATCGCCCGTTTTTATTTATTCCAAAAGTTAAAGCGTTTTAACTTTTGGTTGTGGTTTGCGGCGCATGACGAGCACGATTCGCGCCTTCGGACAAGAACGGCATTCGGGAGGAAATTACGTGAAAGTAAGCATATTCGACGTCGCCAGACGTTCCGGCCTCTCGGTCGTGACCGTCTCGAGGGTCATTAATAACGCGGAATCGGTCCGGCCGAAGAACCGCGAGAAGGTGCTGCAGGCGATGCGGGAGCTGGACTACCAGCCGAACGCGGCCGCGCGCAGCCTGGCCAGGGGCAAGACCGGCATCATCGGGCTGACGCTCACGACGTTGTACGATTCCGTATTCGACGTCATCGTGAAGGAGATCAACGACCGGCTGGCGGAGCATGGCTACTTCCTGGCGATCTCCGTCACCCAGGAGAAGGAAGAGGGAGCGCACGGCGCGATCTTCCAGGAGGACCGGGTGGACGGGGTCATCCTGCTCTCGCCGGTGCGGGAGAACGAGTTCGTGCTGGAGCTGAAGAAGAAGGGCATTCCGTTCGTCATGCTCGACAATCAGCACCGCAATCCGTCGGTCACCTCGGTCGTGGTGGACAATTTCAAGGGCGGCTACGAGGCGACCAAGCATCTGGTCGACCTTGGCCACAAGGAGATCGCGCATATAAGCGGCACGGAGCTGTTCCTCAGCAGCCGGGAACGAGAGCGGGGTTTCCTGTTCGCGATGGAAGAGGCGGGCCTGACGCCGATGGCGGTCGAACGCGGTCGGTTCGAGGTCGCGTCGGGGTACGAGATCGCCTCCAAGTGGCTGGAAGACGGCAAGCTGCCTTCGGCCGTCTTCGCTTCTGACGACCACATCGCCCTCGGCGTGATGGACGCGCTGAAGAATAGCGGGGTGCGCATTCCGCAGGACGTCTCCATCGTCGGCTACGACGACCAGCTGCTGGCGTCGCAATTCCGGCCGAAGCTGACGACGGTCCGCCAGCCCGCGCGGCTAATCGGACGCCACGGCGTGGAGCTGCTGCTGGATGCCATCAACGGCGAGACGAAGAAGAACGTCACGCTGCAGCTGGAGCCGCAGCTCATCGTGCGGGATTCGACCGCTCGCAAGGAATAAGGCGCCGCGACAAGCGCGGCGGTATACCAAGACAAGGAGTGATGGACGTGAACTATTATTTGGGCGTGGATGCCGGCGGGAGCAAGACGTATACGTTAATCGTCGACGAGCAAGGAGCCGTTGTCGGCCGAGGTTCGGCCGGCAACGGCAATCATCAGCTTGGCTATGATGAGGCGAAGGCTAACATTACGGCATCGGTCGAGGCCGCGCTTGCCGAGGCGGGGCTAGCCCGCGAGGATATCGAGTTCGCGTATTTCGGACTGGCCGGCGCGGACCGCGAGACGGATTACAACATTTTGCGTCCGCTGATCGCGGGACTCGGCTTTCCGAAGCACGACATTAACTGCGATACGGTCATCGCCCTGCGCGCGGGCACGGACCGTCCTTACGGCGTCGTGCTGATCTGCGGGAGCGGCACGAACAGCGCGGGCCAGAATTCGGCCGGCCAGTTCTATCAGTGCGGCGGCTTCTCCTATTTGTTCGGCGACTTCGCCGGCGGCCATACGCTCGCGAAGGAAGCGTTCCGCGCGGTTATCCGCGCTTGGGACGGACGCGAGGAGCCGACTTCCCTTACGGCCCCGCTGCTGGCGCGGCTCGGCTACGAGAGCGTGCAGGCGATGTTCGACGATTATCTTGATCATGACAAATGCGACGTGCCGCTCGACGTCGCTAAGCTCGTCTTCGACGCGGCGCTGGCGGGAGACGCCGTGGCGCAGCGCTTGCTCCATACGCAGGGCGACGAGCTGGGCAAGGCCGCGGCGGCGGTAATCAAGCGGCTTGGCATGCAGGAAGACGAGTTCGACGTCGTGCTCGCGGGCAGCATCGTGACGCGCGGCCAGGGGCCTTACGTCATAGACCCGATCCGGGCTTACGTAAGCGAAGTTGCGTCGAAGGCGAAGGTCGTGAAGCTGTCGACCGAGCCGGTGGTCGGCGCCGTATGGCTGGCAATCGAGGCCAGCGGGGGGCAAGTGACGAGCGAGGCGCACGAGAAGCTGAAGCGGATATCCGATTACAACGCAATTCCAAGCCAAACGAAGAGGGTGTGAACACGATGACAAAGGGATTGAAAATCGCGGTAATTGGCGGCGGCTCCTCCTATACGCCGGAGATCGTGGAAGGATTTATTCGCCGGTACGACCGGCTTCCGATCCGGGAGCTGTGGCTGGTGGATATCGAGGCGGGACGGCAGAAGCTCGAGATCGTCGGCGGATTGGCGAAGCGGATGGTCGCGGAATCCGGTCTTCCGATCGAGGTGCGCCTGACGATGGATCGCCGCGCGGCGATCGAAGGCGCCGATTTCGTCTCTACCCAGATGCGCGTCGGCTTGCTCGAAGCGCGCAAGTGGGATGAACATCTGCCCAACGGACACGGCGTGATCGGCCAGGAGACGACCGGTCCCGGCGGCATGATGAAGGCGCTGCGGACGATTCCGGTGCTTCTCGACATCTGCCGGGACATCGAGGAGCTGAGCCCGAACGCTTGGCTGCTGAACTTTACGAATCCGGCCGGCATGGTGACCGAGGCGATCACCCGCTATTCGAAGGTGCGCAGCATCGGCCTGTGCAACGCGCCGATCGGCCTGCAGAAGTGGCTAAGCACGAAGTACGACGCCACGCCGGAGCGCATCTATACCGAGTTCGTCGGCTTGAACCATCTGCATTGGGTCACGCGTGTCGAAGTGGATGGCGTGAACCGGCTGCCGGAACTGCTCGATAAGCGCGAAGAATATTCGGGCAAGAACGTGCCGGCGACGGAGTGGGATCATGAGTTTCTCATGTCCCTCGGCGCGCTCCCGTCGTATTATTTGAAGTATTTCTATATGCAGGACGCGATGCTCGAGGAGCAGTTGATCTCGCTTGCGAAGAGCGGCACGCGCGCCGAAGTCGTGAAGAAGGTCGAGGATGAGCTGTTCAAGCTGTATCAAGACCCGGATCTCAAGGAGAAGCCGAAGCAGCTGGAGCAGCGCGGCGGCGCGTATTATTCGGAGGCGGCCGTCAACCTGATGGATTCCCTGTACAACGACAAGCGGGACATCCAAACGCTCAATGTCGCCAACGGCCGCACGCTCGATTTTCTCCCGGCGGACGCGTGTATCGAGGTGAACTGCGTCGTGACGGGCCAAGGTCCGCTGGCGCTGCCGGTCACGCGGGTGCCGGAGCAGACGAAGGGGCTCATCCAAGCGGTGAAAACGTACGAGCGCCTGGCGATCGAAGCGGCGATGACCGGCGACCGCGGGCTCGCGCTGCAGGCGATGACGCACCATCCGCTCGTGCCGTCCGTTTCGGTGGCGAAGACGCTGTTGAACGAAATGCTGGAGAAAAACAAGCTGTATTTGCCGAATTTCTACCCGAGCAACCGGTAGAGGTTGCCATTGAAAGCCGGCGTGTGATAAGTTAGAAGGGCTATTGCGCTTATATTTAGGAAAGCGAGGTGAAGGTAGGATGAATTTCGAAATGGTGAACGATTGTTTGAGCCGTCTGGTAGACATTATCAGCGGTAATGTACATGCTTTTGCCGACAACGGGAGAAGTCTGTCCAAATTTACGGTCTCACCATTCGAGAAGATGCCTGCCTGATCCTTTTATGCGGATATGAACGTCCGGATAAGAGCCGCGGGGGATTTTCCCGCGGCTCTTTTTGCGCTCTCTTGGAGCTAGACGAAAGGGTCATGGTCAGGGTCTCTCCATACCTAGGAGGAACTGACAATGACATTGATAATAAATAGCCAGCAAGCAAAAAAATATCACGGGGCGCAGCTCGTATTGGAGAATGCCACGTTCGACATCCACGACGGGGAGCGAATCGGGCTCGTCGGCCGCAACGGAAGCGGCAAATCGACGCTCATGCGGCTGATCGCCAAAGCGGAGAAGCCGGACGAAGGACAGCTGACGGTGCGCAAAGACGCTTCAATCGGCTATTTGGCCCAAATTCCGGCGGAGTGGGAAACGCGGACGGTCTACGACGCGCTCGCCTTCGGATTCCAGGCGCTACTCGAATGCCGGGAGCAGATGCGGGCGATCGAAGCGGCCATGTCGGATCCGGCTGCCGCGGCATCGGACGGCTTGGACGCGCTGCTGGGGCAGTACGCGAAGGCGCAAGAGCGCTTCGAGCAGGGCGGCGGCTACGAGCTGGATGCGCGAATCGACGCGGTAGCTAGCGGGCTGCGGATCGACCGAGCGATATACGCCCGCCAATTCGGCACGTTGTCCGGCGGGGAGAAGACGAAGATCGGCCTGGCGTCGCTTCTCGTCCGGCGTCCGGAGCTGCTGCTGCTCGACGAACCGACCAACCACTTGGATATGGCCGGCATCGAGTGGCTCGAATCGTACCTGAAGCAATATAACGGCGCCTGCTTGATCGTCTCGCATGACCGCACGTTCCTCGACCGCGTCGTCGCGAAGATCATCGATCTGGAGGACGGCGAGACGACCGTCTATCACGGCAATTACACGTGGTACGCGCGGGAGAAAGAGGAGCGCCTGCTGCGGCAGTTCGCGGAATTCCAAGAGCAGCAGAAGCAGATCAAGAAGATGAAGGAGACGATCCGACAGCTGGAGGAGTGGGGGCGCGTCGGCGGCAACGAGAAGTTCTTCCGGCGGGCGGCGTCGATGCAGAAGGCGCTGGACCGGATGGAGAAGCTGAAGCGTCCGGTGCTGGAGCGCCGCGGCGCGGCGTTCGACCTGCGGCAGGCGGACCGCTCCGGCTCGCGGGTGCTGCATTTCGAGGGCGTGCGGAAGGCGTACGGCGGCAAACAAGTGCTGCGCGGCGCGGACGGCTTGCTCGAATACGGCGAGCGGGTCATGCTGCTCGGCGGCAACGGCGCGGGCAAATCGACGCTCGTTAAGCTTATGCTCGGCTTGGAGCAGGCGGATTCGGGCGTGCTCCATTGGGGCTCGCGCGTCGATATCGGCTACCTGGCCCAACAGGAGTACCCGGAGGACGGTAAGAGGAGCGTGCTCGCCTATTTCCGAGAGGAAGCGGGATTAGAGGAAGGCGAAGCGAGAGCGCGGCTGGCCAAGTATCTGTTCTACGGCGCGGACGTGTTCAAGCAGGTCGGCCAGCTGTCCGGCGGGGAGTGGACGCGGCTGCGGCTCGCGCTGCTCGTCCTGCGGAAGCCGAACGTGCTCATTCTGGATGAGCCGACGAACCATATGGACATCGCCTCCAAGGAAGCGCTCGAGGAAGCGCTCGACGATTACCAAGGAACTCTGCTGGCTATCACGCACGACCGTTATTTCATTAACCGGTTGGCGGAGAAAGTGTGGGTGTTGGAGCAGGGGCGAATTAGCGCGTATCTCGGCGGTTATGACGATTACGAGGCGGAGCGCGGGAGAAGGAAGGCACAGGAGACGGGAGAGGCCGATACCGCGGGCGCGGGGGTTCTTGCGGCGCGCGAGAGCGGTGGCGGGAAGACGAAAGCGATTGCGTCGATCGGTGAACGGAACGGGAATGCCGCGTTGAAGGCGAACGATGGCGTCGCCATGGCGAGCGGTCAGGGAGAAGGGCGCATGAGGGCGGGAACGAACACGGTTCTTCGAGCGCGCGGAGCAGACGGCACGATTTCCGAAGCCGATACAGCGAACAGAGATAGCGATGCGCAGAGCCGGGTGGTTGGCGGCGCTGGCGCAACCGGACGCCCCGAGCGCCGAAGCAAGCCGAATCCGGCGCTGCGCGAGCGGCTGGAGCGCGAGATCGCGCAGACGGAAGAACGGCTGGCGCGGCTCGACGAGACGTTGAACGACGGGAAGGTCTTAGGCGACCACGCGGAGACGGCGCGACTCTGGGCGCAGCGGGTGGCGGAGCAGCAGGAGCTGGACCGATTGTATGAAAGATGGATGGCCCTTGAGACGCTCGAGGGATAACCGGCCAGCGGCAAGGCTAAACCTATGGGTGCGATGCCCATAGGTTTTTTCGCTTAAGGGGCGACCGTGACGCGTACTCCTACGGTTGACGATTTTAATTGCTAGTCATATAATTGCTATAGCAAATAAATGAACGGAGCGTGCGAACATTCAAATCGACGACTCGTTAGGATTTATGATCAATCATGCCGGCCGGCGCATTACGCTGCTGCTCGCGCTGCGATACCAGCCCTTCGATATTACGACCGAGCAGTGGAGCGTACTCAACCGGCTGTACGAGCAGGACGGCATCAGCCAGAAGGAGCTAGCTCGAAGATCCGAGAAGGACCAGACCAACATTACGCGCATTTTGGATCAACTGGAGCGCAAGGGCTTGGCGGTTCGCAAGGCGAACGAGGCCGACCGGCGGTCTTTTCTCGCATTCATCACGCCTCGGGGGCGCGAGCTGAACGAAACGCTGCTGCCGATTGAGCAGGAAGCGATTCAATCGGTGCTCGGCGGATTGAACGGCGAAGACGTGGCACAGCTTCGGCGCTTGCTCAAGCAGGTGACGCTGGCGGCCGAGAGAGCAATCGAACAAATGGGGGAATGACATCATGAGCGAACCGAATGGATTCGAAGCAAGACCGAAGCTCTGGACCCGCGACTTCGTCGCGGTATGCTTCAGCAGCTTCTTTTTATTTATGACCTTCTATATCCTGGCGGTTACGCTGCCGATCTTCGTCACCGATACGCTGCACGGCGGCCAAAGCCGGATCGGCCCGGTTATGACGGTATTCGTCGTCGCGGGTCTCGTTTTCCGTCCGCTGGCGGGTAAGTGGCTGGACGAAATCAACCGGCGCACCATCGTGCTTATCGCGCTAGGATTGTTCTTTGTTTGCAGCGGCCTCTACATGCTGGTGGACAGCTATGCCTGGCTGCTCGCGCTGCGGCTCGTCCATGGCGTTAGCTTCGGCATCGGAGCGACGGCGATCGGCGCGATCGCGATGGATCTCGTGCCGGCCGCCCGCAAAGGCGAAGGCGTCGGCTACTATAGCCTATTCATGAGCTTGGCCATGGTCGGCGGACCGGCCATTGGCCTCATGATCGCGGAGACGGGCTCGAATCCGCTGCTATTCGGCACTTGTTTCGCGCTGGCGCTGTGCGGCCTCGTGTGCGGGCTGAGCGTACGCATCCCCGCGCGCCTGCCGCGCAAGCCGGGTCCGGCGCCGACAGGCTGGCGCCGGTTCATTGAGCCGGCCGCCGTGCCGATCGGCCTGACCGGGGCGGTGCTTGCCTTCTCTTACGGAGCGATCACGACGTTCCTCTCGGTTTACGCCAAGTCGCTGAACTTAAGCGCGTACGCGAGCGTCTTCTTCATGGTTTTCGCGCTCATGATCATCCTGTCCCGTCCGTTCACCGGCAAAATGTACGACCGCTCCGGCCCGCATCCGCTCGTCTATCCGGGCGTTGTCCTCTTCGCGCTCGGCATGATGGGCCTCGGCGGCGCGCATTCGCTGCCGATGTTCCTCGCGATGGGCGCGGTGCTCGGCCTCGGATACGGCGCGCTGTTCCCGAGCTTCCAGACGATCGCCATCCAATCGGCGGAGCCGCACCGCAGCGGCCTGGCGACCGGGACGTTCTTCCTGCTGTTCGACGCAGGCTACGGCATCGGCTCCTCGGTGCTCGGCATGGTGTCGGCGCGCACCGGCTACCACACGATGTACATCATCGGCGGCATCGTCGTCGCCTGCTCGGGCGTCATGTATTACGTGCTGCATCACCGCAGAACCGCCAGCCGTTCAGCCGCGATGACGACGACCGCGCCGCATGCGTAACGGTCTGCGCAACCGAGACCCTTCAGGGGGCTCGGTTTTTTTGCTGTCTTGGAAATTGTGCAACTGTTCATATTTTGGAAAAAACGTAAAGCGTGTCCGCTTGAGCGGACGAAAGCGAAGGTCAGCGCGGATCAGCATCAAGCACACCGCAGGAACGCTAATTAGCAGCGTCCGGAGGTGAACGTTGTTCGGAGAAAACGACTTCGGAAGCATAGGCTTAACCTTCCGGTTCCCCTCGGCGGGAAGGGTGAAGAACACGCGCATGAAGCTTTGTCCGCAAGGACAAGAGCGTGGCTAGCTCGAAGCGAACCGCCAACCGCGAACACTCGAGCTAGAACGAAGAACGGGTGTCCAGAGGGCGGTAGCCCTTGGTTCCCCTCGGCGGAGGGGGAAGGGGCGAGGGGGAAAGAAGAAAGGAGGGTTCTCGAAGGGCAAAGCCCTTATGTTATTTCACCACCAACGTCACGTAACGCGGTACGTCGTACGCATAGAAAGCGGACGTGAACGGTCCCCGGTCGGCGAACGGAATGCCCGCCTCGCGCAGCAATCGGTGCAAACTTTGCTGCTCCTCCGGGCCTTTGTTCGTCACGATCAGCACGCCCGGCTGCTCCAGCCGGCGATACGCATGCTCGATCAGGCGGGCCGGTTGGAACGTGCCGATCGGCAATCCCCAGTGCAGCAGCGGATCCGGCGTCACGAACGGCAGGAACAGCGTGCAGACGTTATAGGGCGCTTCCGCCTTCATGAAATCCACCGCTTCATAACGAACGATACCGGGTTCATTCAGCTCCCTCAAATAAGCCTGCGCGTAATCATAGGCCGTAAATCCGTTGCGGTAGCGGCGGTACGCATCCAGCTCGATGCCCGTTAGCGACTCGACCTCGTAATGGCGGCGGAAGAAGCGGAAGAGCGCGGGCGCGTAATAAAACGTGCGGCTGCCGACATCGACGATTCGGAGCGCGCGCGGAAGCCGCTTCGCCAGCTCGGGCTGTAGCCGATGCAGGAAATCGAGCTGGTACAGATTAAGCTGGTAATCGGTTAAGCCGAGCAGCTCGCGCCAGCGTCCGAAATCGTACGCGTCCAGCAGCTCGCGTTCTTGGCGCTTCGTGGCGGCGTCCGGGTACAAATGCGCTTTCGGCGCGGGCTTCAACCGCACGCGGCCCAGCCGGATGCGAAGACGGCTCCGCATGGCGAAGCGGAGGGCGTTCCACCCGCTGGCCAGCCGCATTTTCCAATCGTTCATCGGGAACAAGCCTCCTGCCGCTGTCATGTCTAAGCGCTAGTATATCCAATTCGGCCCCGAGCCGGAAGTTGGCGCGTTAGCCGCCCACGAATGTCAAAGGGGCCGCTATTGCAGCAGCCCCAGTCGCTTCGCTTGCTCTTCGGTCAAAATAAATTCCTCGCCCGGCCACATCTCCTCTTCGGCATCGCGCCCGAACAACTTCAGAATGTCCGGCCAAATGTTCCGTTCCATCGCCTCGGCGACCGTGATGATCACTTTCATTAGCAGGCCCACGCTCCTCTTGGTCTTATATACCGATACTGTACCCGGCGGAAGGCGGGGACAAACGCGGCAACTCGCCCGGTCTGCCGATCATCGGACGCCGCGGATAGCGAACGTGTCGCAAGAAAAAAGTCTCTGCCGCTCGCAACAATGCGTGCAGGGCAGAGACTTATACGTTAATGCCGGCGGAGGAATGGCCGTATGCGAAGGATGCCGAAAGGGCATCGTGCGCAAGAAAGCGCTCCTAGCCGAACACGACGCGGTCGTCGGACAGCTTGTGGCCGCTGATCCGCTCGAATTCGCCGAGCAGCTGCTCGACGGTCAAATCCTTCTTGCGCGCTTCGCTGACGTCGAGGATAATGCGGCCTTTGTCCATCATGATGAGGCGGTTGCCGAGGCGGATCGCCTGTTCCATGTTGTGCGTGACCATAAGCGTCGTCAGCTTCATCTCGCGCACGATGCTCTCGGTCAGCCGCGTGATGACTTCCGCGCGGGCCGGGTCGAGCGCGGCCGTATGCTCGTCGAGCAGCAGTATTTGCGGCTTGGTGAAGGTCGACATGAGCAGGCTGAGCGCTTGGCGTTCGCCACCGGACAGCTGGCCGACTTTGGCGCGCATCCGGTTCTCCAGGCCGAGACCGAGACGGCGGAGCTGCTCATGGTAGAACTTGCGCTTGCCGCCCGTGACGCCGATGGAGAGGCCGCGGGATTTGCCGCGCGTGTGCGCCATCGCCAGGTTCTCCTCGATCGTCATGTTCGGCGCGGTGCCGGCCATCGGATCTTGGAACACGCGGCCGATCCACCGGCTGCGCTTATGCTCCGGTTCGCCGGTTATCTCGGTATTCTCGATGCTGACCGTGCCGATGTCCGGCGTCATGACGCCGGAGATGACGTTCATGAGCGTCGATTTGCCGGCGCCGTTGCTGCCGATGACGGTGACGAAGTCGCCGGGATTGAGCTTCAGGTTAATGTTGACCAACGCGACCTTCTCGTCGGGCGTGCCCGGGAAGAATAGCTTGGAGACGTTCGATAGCTGCAGCATCTTAAAGCGCACCTCCCGCGGACTGTCCTGGATGCGAGATCGGGGCGGCGGCGGCAAGTTCCGCGGCGCGCTTCTTCGCCATGCTCTTCTGCTTCACGGAGCGGCGAACGGTCGGCAGCAGAAGCGCGATAATGACGATGATGGCGGTAATGAGTTTCAAGTCCGACGTATCGAGCCACTCCACGCGCAGCGCGAGGGCGACGACGATCCGGTACACGATGGAGCCGAGCACGGCGGCGAGTGTGGCGCGCAATACGGTGCGGGCGCCGAAGATCGCTTCGCCGATGATGACGGACGCCAGACCGATGACGATCATGCCGATGCCCATGGAGCTGTCGGCGAAGCCGGTCTGCTGGGCGATCAGCGCGCCGGAGAGGGCGACGAGGCCGTTCGAGAGGCTGATGCCGAGAATTTTGGTCGTGTCGGTGTTGGCGCCGAAGCTGCGGATCATGCGGGCGTTATCGCCCGTCGCGCGCAGCGCGAGGCCCATGTCCGTGCGCAGGAACGCGTCGAGCAGGAACTTGATCGCGAGGACGCAAGCGGCGATGACGGCGAGTTTCACCCAAATGTTGTCGATCGACGTGAACAGCGGGTCGGTGTCGAGAATCGAGACGTTCGGCCGGCCCATGATGCGCAGGTTGATCGAGTAGAGCGCGATCATCATCAGGATGCCGGACAGCAGGCCGTTGATCCGGCCTTTCGTATGGAGCAGGCCGGTAATGGAGCCGGCGATCGCGCCCGCGAAGAACGCGGCGATGACGGAGAGCCAGACGGACGTGCCGTGCGAGATGAGCACCGCGGCGACGGCGCCGCCGGTCGTGAAGCTGCCGTCGACGGTCAAATCGGGAAAGTCGAGGATGCGGAACGTGATGTAGACGCCCAGCGCCATCAGCGCGTAGAGCAGCCCCATCTGCACCGCCCCGGTCATGGAGTCGAGCATGGTGGAAACCTCCTAAGAGTTTTATTATTCCTAAAAACAAGAAGAGGGTGAACTTCAAGGACGTTCACCCTCGTGCGCGTGCTTATTGAATCAGGTTCTCCGCCGGGTCGGCCACGGCGCTCTTCATGGCGTCGGTCAGCTCGATGCCGTAGTCGGCAGCGGCCTTGGCGTTGATAATCAAATCCAGTTTCTCCTGCATCATGACCTTCATCTCGCCCGGGTTCTTGCCGTTCTTCAGCACGTCGACGGCCATCTGGCCGACTTGGTAGCCATGGTCGTAGTACTTGAAGCCGACAGTGGCGAATGCGCCTTTCTCGACGGTGTCGCGGTCGCTGGAGAAGAACGGAAGCTTCTCTTTCTTGGCGATTTTCAAGATGGCGTCCGCGCCCGTAACGACGACGTTGTCGAGCGTAATGTAGAACGCGTCGACGCGGCCGATCAGGGATTCGGCGGCCTGCTGCACTTCCGAGGTGTTCGTAACGGCGGCTTTCACGAGCTCGATGCCTTTCTTGCCGAACTCTTCTTCCGCTTTCTTGGCCATGATGACGGCGTTGGTTTCGCCTTCGTTGATGATCAGGCCGACTTTCTTGACGTTCGGGAAGTTGTCGGCGATGAAACCGACGAGCTTCGTCGTCGCTTCCGGATTCGTATCGGAGGCGCCGGTCACGTTGCCGCCCGGTTGATCGAGATTGTCGACGATCTTCGAAGCGACCGGATCCGTTACGGCCGCGAACAGCACCGGGGAATCCGTCATATTCTTCACGAGCGCTTGCGCCGAAGGCGTCGCGATGCCGAGCGCGAGGTCCGGCTTGTCGCTGGCGATCTTCTGGGCGATCGTCGTGTTGTTCGTTTGGTCGTTCTGGGCGTTCTGGTAATCGACTTTCAGGTTCTCGCCTTCAACGAGGCCGCCGTCTTTGAGCGCGGCGAGGAAGCCTTCGCGCGTCGCGTCCAGCGACGGATGCTCGACGATTTGGGAGATGGCGATCGAGTACGTTTTCGCATCGGCGGCATTGGTGCCGGAAGCGGCGTTCTCCGTCTGCTCGCTCGCGCCGCTATTCGCGTTCGCGTTGGTGCCGGTGTTTTCGTTCTTGCTGCCGCAGCCTGCAATAAGGAGGACGGCGGACAGGACTAGCGCATACCAGGACGTCTTTTTCAAAATGAATTCTACCCCTCTCTACATGTGACGCAATGTGGCGGCGCGGCATTAACGCTTTTGCCCATAAAAGCAAAGAAGTAAAAAGAAAAAGCATTCAGTACAACAAAAAAACTGTCATGCTTTTCCAATTATCGTTAGCTTGCCGGACGCAAAATTGAAATAATTCGATTATTTTAATTTTAAAGCCCGACTCTAGTTTCGTCAATCGTATATAAATAATGTAAATATATGAAACTATGCATACGAGAGTCAAAAAGTCGACAGGTTAGATTCGATGCCGAGATACTTCTTGATCTGCTTCGCGATCCAATGGCGTCTATACGCGCTCCTGGATCTGCTTGCGGTATTCGCCCGGCGAGCAGCCGGTCTGCTTTTTGAACACCTTGCTGAAATATTTCTCGTCCTGGAAGCCGCATTTCTCGGAGACTTGCGAGATGCGCAGCTGCGGCGAAGCGAGCAGCGCCTTCGCCCGCTCGATGCGGACGCGGGTGACGTAATCGGAGACGTTCTCGTTCATCACCTGCTTGAACTTGCGCGAGATGTACTCGCGGCTGAGGAAGAAACGGCTCGCGATCGTCTGCAGCGAGATGTCCTCGTGCGCGAACTGCTCGATGTATTTGGCGATGTCGTGGATGCTGCCGTGCGTCTGGCGTTCGTCCGAGCACGCGAGCGCCGCCTCGCCCACTTCGTCCAAGACGAGCCGCTGCCACGCCGATAGATCGAAGGCGCCCTTCTCGTCGGCAGGCAGCTGCAGGGCGGTCGCGCCGCCGTCCCGCGCGAGCTTGCGCTCGCGCAGCCAGACGGATTTGGCGACGGCGATCTCCTGCCACCACAGCTGGAGCTGTTCGGGCGAGATCCATTCCGCCGCGCGCATCGCGTCGAACCAAGGGGCGATCGCCGCTTCCGCCTGGACGGGCTGTCCGCTCTGTACGGCGTAGCGCACGCGCTCCTCGTAATCGTTGAACAGCGGAGCGTCCGTCTTGGCCGTCGTCCCCGCGTACCGGTGGCACCATGCGCCGGCGTCCAACAGGTTGCGGCGGGCGAGCGCGGTTCTGGCCTGGCGGTAAGACATGCCGAGCTCGGCGGGCAGCGCGGCGTGATCGCCGATGCCGAAGGCGAACCGCGTCTTCAGCGTCCGGCGGATCGCCGCGTCGATCTCGGCGAGCACGCCGGCGGCGTCCTCCGCCTCGCCCCAGAAGAGCAGCGCGATCTCGCCTTCGGAGCCGCGGCACCGGAAGGCGTACCCGATGCGCCGCTCGCGCAGAAACTCGTTGCAGATGTTCAAGAGCGCGAAGTACAGCAGGTCCCAGCCGGCGGCGAACTTCTGCCGGATCGCGTCCGAGGCGGGCTCGAGGCTTAGCAGCGCGATGCGACCGCGCGTTGGCGCGCCGCCAAGGCCGAATTCCTGGCGAAGCGTCTCCGCGGCGCCGGAGGAGGCGCCGGGATCGGTGACGAGCGAGGAGAGGAATTGCTCCAGATAGACCGGCTTTAGCTGATGGATCTGGCTGCCGTGATGCTGATCGCGCCGGCGCGCCTCCTCGTCCGCCTGCCAGCTGGCGATCGCGCCTCCCAGCGCGGCCGCCAGCTGCGCGGGATCGATCGGCTTCAGGATATAGTCGATGCCGCCGTGCTTCAGCGTCTGGCGGACGAATTCGAAATCGTCGTGTCCGCTGATGACGATCACCTTGCTCTCCGGCGCGTGGCGCGCCGTCCAGGCGAGCAGTTCCAC
Source organism: Paenibacillus methanolicus (assembly GCF_008124765.1). GTDB lineage: Bacteria > Bacillota > Bacilli > Paenibacillales > Paenibacillaceae > Paenibacillus_Z > Paenibacillus_Z methanolicus. The sequence goes on from NZ_VNHS01000004.1 coordinate 205,331, forward strand.
GCCGCCCATGTTCGGCATCATCATGTCCGTGAATATAATCTCCGGGCGCTCCGCCATGATCGTCGCGGTCGCCGCCGCGCCGTCTGACGCCTCCAGCACCGTGCCGATGCCGTGCGCCTCCCAGTCTACCAGCAGCTTGACGGCCTCCCGGACGTGTTTCTCGTCATCGATAATCAATGCTTTCATCGGTTACAGCACGGCTCCTTCCTCGAGCGGAATATGCATCAGAACGCCCAGGCCGTGCGGATGCGCCGCATACAGCTCCAGGGTGGACGACGGATGAAAATGCAGCCGCAGCCGCGACAGCACGTTGCGCAGGCCAATCCCGCCTTCGTCGATATGCGCCACGGCGCCGCCCTGCGTCAGCGGCTGGTCGCCGGCGGCGAGCGCCTGCGCGGCCGCATCCAGCTGGGCTTCGGTCATGCCCTTGCCGTTGTCCTCGATCCGGATGGACAAGCTGCCGTCCGGGAGCAGCTCGCTGACGAGCAGCAGCCGCGCCGGCTCCGCTTCGGAGGGCACGAAGCCGTGCTTGAAGAAGTTCTCGACGATCGGCTGCAAAATCATTTTCGGCACGAACACGCCCTTGGTGCGCGGATCGATGCGCAGCGTCGCTTCGAGCCCGGTATCGAACCGCTGTTTCTGCAGATCGAGGTACGCCTGCACGTACTCGAACTCCCTGGACAGCTCGACGACGGCGCTCTCGGTGCTCATCTGGTAGCGCATCATTTTGCCGAGCGAGGTGAGCAGGGAATACACCTGCATGTCCTTGTGCTGCAGCGCCACGGTGCCGATCGATTGCATCGCGTTGTACAGGAAATGCGGGTTCACCTGCGCCTGCAGCGCCTTCAGCTGATTCGTCTTGCTGGCGATCTCGAGCCGGTATTCCTTCAGAATCAGGTTGTTGATCGTCTGCATCATCGAGCGGAAGCGCCGGGCGAGCAAGCCGATCTCGTCGTTGCTCTGGATATCGATGTTGACGTTCAGATGGCCGGTCTCGATCTTGTTCACGTAGCCGATCAGCCGCTGCAGCGGACGCGTGATGCGCAGCGAGACGTAGAGCGTCGCGAGCACCGCGATCGCCAGGAAGCCGATGCTGACGCCGGCGTTGATGCGCGCGATATTGCCGGCCCGCTCGTACAGATGCGTATAGGGCGACAGCTTGACCAGGTACCAATCCATGTAATCGGTCTGGATGCGGTCGTAGAAAATCATTCCTTTGAAGTCGCTGCTCTTCTGGTCGATATAGCCGCTGTCCGAGTCGGCGCGGCGGACCTTGGTGAACCACTCCAGCACCTCTTCCTGCTTGGCCTCCTGCGAAGCGAGCACCACCCGGCCGGACTTGTCGACGATGTAGAGCCGTTCGGCCTCGTCGTACAGCTGCCGGTTCAAATCCTGGAGCACGGACAGCTTCACGTCGATCGACAGCCGGGCGAGCAGCTCGTCGCTGGGCGCGCGGAAGATCGGCCGATGCAGGGTGAATACGGGTTCCTCGGGCTGCGACGTCTTGAAGGTCAAGCCGTACAGATGGCTCAGATGCGTCGGCTCGATGGACGTTTTGCCCGTATATTCGGCGTCGCGGGGCGGCTTCTCGGTCTGCCCGACCTTCATGTCGCTGTTGCGCAGCAGGTAAGTCGCGTTCGTCTTCACCACGTACAGCCGCACCTGATGGAACTCCTGCACGCTTTGATAAATGTTGTACAGATGGTCCTTCAGCAAATTCCGGTTGCGGATGACGTCGGTCAAATCGTTGGGGAACACCTCGTCCTCCATGTCATGCTCGAGCAGGTAATACAGCGAGCGCGGCACGTTCATGGCGTTGTAGACGGCGAGCGATTTCTGGTTGATGTTGTTCATGTAGTTGACGATGTTCGTCTTGCCGAGCGACAGCAGCCGGGTGTTCATGGCGACGGATTCTTCCGTCACCGACGACTTGGTCGCGTTGTAGGAGATGATCATGGAGGTCGTGATCGGCAGTATGGTTGCCGCGAGCAGCAGCAGCATGAGCCGGTTGCGAATCGTATTTTTAAAAGGAACAAAGCCGGACATAGACGGGTCGACCACACCTTTCCTTCGCTTCGAATGCGCTTACATTTCGCGAAGCATGCACCGGCCGTCCGCTTTGCGCCGCTGCTGCTTCAATTGGTTAAACAGTAACCGATCCGGCGTCGGAGGTCAATATATTCCACCTAGCTGTTCATCATCCTCAGTGTGCCGGGCGCGCGGCGGATTTTATACTAGAGTCAGATAGAGCGTATAAGGGGAGGGGAATCGCGCGTTATGGTGAAACGCAAACAATGGAGCGAATGGATGCAGCAGACCGTCTTCGTCGGACCGGGTCTCCTGTTCTTCGCCCTCATTATTTTACTGCCGTTTTTTATGGGCTTTTACTACACGTTCACGAATTGGGACGGGGTCGATAAGGCCGATTGGGTCGGCCTGGACAATTTGACGCGCGTCTTCACGGACGATGAACGGTTCTGGTCGTCCTTCTGGTTCACGTCCAAATTCACGGTAGCCGCCGTCGTAACGACGAATCTGATCGCGTTCGGACTGGCGCTGCTGCTGACCCGCAACTTGAAGCTGAAGGGCGTCCTTCGGACGATTTTCTTCCTGCCGAACGTCATCGGGGGATTGCTGCTCGGCTACATCTGGTATTTCATCTTCGTGCGCGGCTTCTCGTCGATCGGCGAAAGCACGGGGATCGGATTCTTCGAACTGCCTTGGCTCGGGACCCCGGCGACCGGATTCTGGGGCATCGTCATCGTGTTCGTCTGGCAGACGGCCGGCTACATGATGCTCATCTATGTCGCGGCGATTCTCAACGTGCCGAAGGAACTCATGGAAGCGGCCCGGATCGACGGCGCGAGCGGCTGGCGCATTCTGCTTAGCGTCACGATGCCGCTCATCATGCCGGCCATCACGATCTGCTTGTTCCTGACGACGTCGAACGCGTTCAAAATGTTCGATCTCAATCTGGCGCTGACCGGCGGCGGTCCGGGCAACGCAACGGAATCGATCGCCCTCAACATTTACAAGGAAAGCTTGACGAACGGCCGCTACGGCCTCGGCACGGCGAAGGCGATGATCTTCTTCTTCGCGGTCGCGCTCATCACGCTGCTCCAAGTATGGACAACGAAGAAACGGGAGGTGGAAGCATAGTGGAGGAGAAATACGCGAAACGCACGTTCGGCCTGGAGCTGCTCGGCATTGTGCTTGCCCTCGTTTTCTTGGCGCCGTTCTATTTTCTGCTGAACAACTCGTTCAAGAAGCTGCCGGAAATTCTGCTCAACGCGGCCAAGCTGCCGGAGGCGTTCAGCCTGGACAACTTCCGCCGCGCTTGGGTCGCGATCGACTTTCCGACCGTGCTGATGCACTCCGTCGTGGTGACGGGCCTCAGCGTGCTGGCGCTCGTCATCGTCAGCTCGATGACCGCCTACCGGCTTGTTCGCCGGCCGACGCTGTTCAACAAAGTGCTGTTCAACGTGCTGGTCGCCGCGATGATCATCCCGTTCCAATCGATCATGCTGCCGCTCATGAAAGTGACCGCGATGTTCGAGCTGCGGGGCGAGCTGTACGGCATCGTCATTTGTTACCTCGGCTTCGGCCTTCCGCTCTCGATGTTCCTGTACCACGGCTTCATCAAGTCCGTGCCGCTGGAGATCGAGGAGGCGGCCGTGGTCGACGGATGCACGCCGTACGGCGTGTTCGGACGCATCGTGTTTCCGCTGCTGAAGCCGATCACGATGACGGTTATTATTTTGAACGTTCTGTGGATTTGGAACGATTATCTGCTGCCGGTGCTCGTCATCAACGACTCGTATACGACGATTCCGCTTGCCGTGCAGAAGTTTTTCGGGCAGTATTTACGGAAATGGGATTTGGCGATGGCGGCGCTGACGTTGTCCACCATTCCGGTCGTCGCGTTCTTCCTACTGCTGCAGAAACATATCATCGCGGGCATCACGGCCGGTTCGGTCAAGGGGTAAGACACGAGGTGTTCAACATTTTCCACCTCAACCGTTCAATTTTCTCGGTGTCGGCGTGAAGCGCTTCCAACTTATAATGACGATGTAATCACGGATTCGCACTGATGATTAGGAGGGTTTATCGGATGAAAAAGGGGATCACGATGCTGCTGACCGCGGCGCTGTTCGTTGTATTGGCAGGCTGCGGCAACGGCAACAATGGCGGCAACGCAGGCAACAACCAGGCGAGCACAGCAGGCAATACAGAGACGAACGCCGGCCAGACGAACGCGGAGAAGCCGGAAGAGCCGAAGAAAGAGAACGTCACGATCAAAGTATTCCAGTTCAAGGTCGAAATCGCGGACGCGCTGCAAAAATTGGCCGAGGCGTACGAGCAGGAAACCGGCGTGAAGGTCGAAGTCGAGACGCACGGCGGCGGCGAAGACTACAGCGCGCTGCTCAAAGCGGAACTGGCGGCGGGCGAAGAGCCTGAAATCTTCAACTCCGCGGGCTGGGCGGGCTTCGATCCTTACGTGGATCGCGCATCCGACCTGAGCGGCGAAGCATGGGCGAAGGACCTTGTGGAAGCGTCCAAAGCGCAAATCTCGCGCGACGGCAAGCTGCTCGGCATGCCGATGAACTTGGAAGCTTACGGCTTCACGTATAACAAAGATTTGTTCGCTCAAGCGGGCATTACGGCGCTGCCGCAAACGCTCGACGAGCTGGAAGCAGCCGCGAAGAAATTGCAGGACAAGGGCATCACGCCGTTCGCGCTGACGAGCGAGTGGTGGTCGATGGGCATTCACACGCTGAACATCGCGCTGGCGAACCATGAAGATCCGGCGACGTTCATCGAGGACGTGAAAGCGGGCAAGGCGACGTTCAAAGACGAACCGGTCATGAAGGACTGGCTCCGACTGGTCGACATCATGTTCGCGAACGGCCAGAAGAACGCGCTGACGACGGACTACAACACGCAAGTGGCGGAGTTCGCGGCAGGCAAATACGCCATCATTCAGCACGGCAACTGGATCCAAGGCATGGTGGACGAAGTGAATCCGGAACTGAACCTCGGCATGATGCCGGTTCCGCTCGGCGCGAAGCCGTACACGTTCACGGGCGTGCCGAACAACTGGATCGTCAACAACAAGTCCGCTCACGCGGAAGAAGCGAAAGCGTTCCTGAACTGGATGGTGTCCTCCGAGACGGGCAAGAAATACATCGCGACGGACTTCAAATTCATCCCGGCCGTATCGACGATCGCGCCGGACACGGCGGCCATCGGCAAAATCGGCGGCGACTTCGCGACCTTCTCGCAAGAGCATGCGGATCAAGTCAAAGGCTGGAACTGGGACCGCTTCCCGGACGGCATCACGCAGCAATGGGGCTCCGCGATGCAGGAGTATCTCGGCAAGCAAATCAGCGGCGACGAGCTGCTCGGCAAGCTGGACAAAGCCGTGGCGGATATCGTCAAACGTTAATATCGCATTTGCGGCACGGCATTCCTCGGGGATGCCGTGTTTTTTTGCATGGCGGGTTCCGCATCGGAGGCGATGACCGATAGCCCGGCAGATTTGGGCGAATGGATTTTTGCTTCTATAATATATAGTCCAACGCACAACAATAGGGCTGGCACGCGTCATGATGATGACGCAGGCCAGCCCTTTGCGCTGTCTCTAATGAAGTTAATGCGCCGCGACGGTCGTATCCGAAGCGCCGGGCTCGACGAGCGAACGGCTCTCCCAACGGCGGCTACGCCAGCGCGCCCACATGATGACGGCGCGCAGCCATTCGTCCGCGGCGATGGCGAGCCAGATGCCGACCAAGCCGAGATCGAGCTGGAATACGAGCAGATAGCCGAGCGGCAGGCTCATGAGCACCATCGAGATGAAGCCCATGTAGACCGTGAACTTCGCGTCGCCGGCCGCGCGCAGCGCGTTGACGAGCACGAGGTTGCCGGCGCGGCCGGTCTCCAGCACGATGCTGATGAGAATGACTTGCGCGACGATCGCGACGATGTTCGGATTGTCGGTGAACAGTCCGGCGAGCGGGTAACGGAACAGCATGGCCAGCACGTCGACGAGGACCGTAATGCCGACGCTCCACGTCACGCTGGTCACCACCCGGCGGAACGCGAGCTCCTTCTGCTTGGCGCCGACCAGCCGGCCGACGATAATCGCCGTGCCCATGCCGATCGCCGCGCTGAACAGATACACATATTGCGAGATCGAATTCGCATATTGGCGGGCGGCCAGCGCTTCCGATCCGAGGTACGTCACATAATAGAGGAAGACCGTTTGGCAGGCGTGGTACGTCACCTGTTCAAGCGCGGATGGAATGCCGATCCGCAGGATCTTCTGAATATATTCCTTCGTGAAGGTCAGATAATAACGGAAGGCGATGCGCACTTCCATGACCCGGTATAGCAGCCAGAGGAAGACAAGGAACGCGACGCCGCGGCTAATGACGGTCGAGACGGCCGCGCCGGCCACGCCCATCTCCGGGAAGCCGAGGTTGCCGAAAATCAGCGCATAGTTCAGCCCGATATGAAGCACGTTCATACCGAGCGCGACATACATCGATTCCTTCGTAAATCCGTAGGTGCGGATGAGGCTTGCGAACACGTTAATGAGCGCCTGGATGAAGAGAAAGCCGCCGACGATGCTCATATACGTTTTGGCATAATCGAGCACTTGGCCGTGCAAGTTCATTTCCCCGAGAATCATATTGCCGAAGATCAGCAGCGCGCCGCTAACGGCCAGACCGAGAATCAGGTTAAGCGTGATCGCCAGGCCGGCGATCTTCGACGCTTCGAGCATCCGCCTTGCCCCGATATACTGGGCCACGACGATGGCCGCCCCGTTGCTGACGACTTCCATAATGAGAATACATATAAATAAGTACTGATTGACGACCCCGACCGCGGAGACCGCATCATCGGACACAACGCTGAGCATGAGGGTATCGGCGGTACCCATCAGCATAAACAGCGAAATCTCTAAAAAGATCGGCCACGTCAATTTATAGAGGCTAAGCCCTTTGCCGCCGTCGGCTTGTGCTTCGGTTGACAATGTAAACCACCTGCGCTTTCGTTCCTTTTTTGCAATGGGGCTATCGTAACATAGACCTATTAGCTTTGCATCAACTTCGTGTTAAAAATAAGTGAGCAGCTTTCGCTTTTTTCATGGCAGCGTTGCCATATTCGCCAAGGGCAATTTTTGGGCTTAAACAGTGTGCGAAATGCCTTGCGTGGCGGTACATCATGGAGCGATTTGTCACTCCGCACAAACTTAGCCAAATGGTGGGAATGACGGTTTTTGAGGGCATCCGGGGTAGACGATCTTAGGCAGAACGTCCTATAATGATGCTAAACAACATCATGTTCAGGGCAAACCGCGCCGAAAGGGCGGGACGCAAAACTATAGGGGCTTACCGGAGCTTGTCTCCCGTTGCCAGCCAGCTGCCGCGTATGAAGAAGAACCCGCGGAGGTTCTTTTTTTCTGCCCCCGACAGTTGACCCTCTAATGCGTTAAAGCCATCGTCCCTATCCATCATCAAGCTGCGGTATTAGCAAAGAACTTCTCAGACTATCAACGACGTGGAGCTGACTCCGATGCCCTTGTGGATTATTTCCTTATTATTCACTCTCCTTCCCAGCTATTTGCTGTTCTATATGGGAGCCGAAATTTATTGGCGCAACCCGCGGCATCGGCTGCATCAGCTGACGATGGCGTTGATGTTCACGCTCGGGTTGATGCTTGTCCTCCAGTTCGCGATCAATCATTTCCTCTCGTTGTCGGCCAGCGAGCTGGCGGTTCGGCTTCGGTTTACGATGGCCTTCCTGACGATGGGCTTCGCGCTGCTGTTCTTTCGCCATCTGACCTCGGACGGCAAGGCGACGAAGACAGGCCTGGCGCTCGCGCTCGTTCCGTTCGTCTGCGCGGCGGCTTCCTTCCACTCTTACTTCTTGAACGATGTTCGGCTGGAGGTTCGCGGCGTTCACCGGCTGGATGAGTTCGGCTCGGTCTACGGCGTGCTGCTCGGCATCGCGATCTCGTATACGTTCATCGGCGTCGTCTTCATGCTCGTACGCAAAATCATGTTTGCCAACTCTCGCCGGGCGACCGAGCTCAAGCGAATCAGCTCGATCCTGTGGGGAACGCTGTTCACCGTGCTCGCGGTCATCGTGGCCGTAGGCATCAATTTCGTGCTTCGTTCCAAAGGCGTGTACACGTTCAATTTCCTTCCGACCGGTTGCGTCATCATCTGGGCGTTCGCGCTCCGTTACGCGATGGTCAATCACGACTTTCTGGCCGCGACGGGGAGAAGATACGAGCTCTTGTTCAAACTTTCCCATCACGGCATCGTCCTGCTCGATCATCAATGCCGGGTCGTCGAGGCGAACGCTTCGTTCGCGAAGCTGATCGGCCTTGCCCCCGGCGAGAACGCGCACGGTATTCGCTTCTCGGGGCTGCTGCGCGCAGACGAACGAGAGACGTTCGAAGAAGCGTACCGCGAAGCGAGCACGACGCTTACGCCCCTGCACCTGGAGCTGGTGCTGAACGGGATGAACGGGCAGACGCGGGTCGTGGAGGCGCACAGCGATTATATCGAGATCGACGGAAGCTTGTACGCGTTTCTGCTCGCGCGCGACATGACGCAGCAGAAGGAGGACGAAGAACGGCTCGCCCAGCTCGCTTACGAGGACGAGCTTACGGGGCTGGGCAATCGCCGGCACTTCTCGGACCGCATTCGGGAAGATCTGGCCCAAGGGCTGGAGCTGGGCGTCATGCTGCTCGATCTCGACCAATTCAAATGGGTGAACGATACGCTTGGCCACTCGGCCGGCGACGCGATGCTGCAGCAGGTGGCGGGCAAGCTTCGGACCGCTTCCGGGGGCTTCGTGGCCCGGCTCGGCGGCGACGAGTTCGGCGTGCTCGTACACGGCGGGCGGGACGAGGTGCTGCGTCAGGCGGAGGCGATAATCGCCGCCATGAAGGAGCCCGTCATGCTGGGCGGCAAGTCGTACGCGATTACCGCGAGCATCGGCATCAGTCTGGCGCCGGAGGACGGCCACGATAACGAGACGCTGCTGCGCGGCGCGGATACGGCGATGTACGTGGCGAAGAACGGCGGCCGCAACCAATATTATCTGTTCCAGCCGCAATTGAAGACCAACGCCGACAACTACATGACGCTCGTGAGCGGTTTGACGACCGCGCTCGAGAAGGGGGAACTGCAGCTTCACTTCCAGCCGCAGATCGATCTTCCCTCCGAGCGCGTATATGGCGCCGAGGCGCTGCTGCGCTGGACTTCGCAGGAACTGGGCGCGGTTCCGCCCGGCGTCTTCATTCCGATCGCGGAAGCGAACGGGCTGATCGTGCCGATCGGCCGCTGGGTGCTCGAGGAGGCGATCCGGCAGGCGAAGCATTGGGTCGATCAGGGCTGCGAAGAATTCGTCGTCTCCGTCAACCTCTCCGCGATTCAGCTGCGGGACGCGGAGCTGGCCGGGCAAGTCGCGGGGCTCTTGGATAGACACGGCTTGCCGCCGCGCAATCTTTGCCTCGAGATCACGGAGAGCACGGCGATCGCCGATGTGGAGACGTCGTACCAAATTTGCACGGCGCTCGGCGAGATGGGCGTGAAGCTGGCCATCGACGATTTCGGCACGGGGTATTCCTCGCTGGCGGTTCTGGGACGGTTCCCGTTCGACTTCATCAAGATCGACCGTTCCCTCGTCGAGGAGATCGTCACGAACAAGAAGGATCTGGCGGTCATCCGCTCGGTCGTCGCGCTCGCGCGCGATCTGGGGCTGCAGGTCGTCGCCGAAGGCGTCGAGACGGCGGCGCAGCACGAGATGCTGCGCGGGCTGGGCTGTCATGAAGGACAAGGCTACCTGTACGGCCGGCCGATGAGCGGCCGCGACATGGACGACTATTTGAAGCGCAAAGGCGGCTGCGGGCAGGCGGGCACGGCTTAAGCGGGAAGAAGCTGGATTTCCGGGTGTTCGGGAATTCTCGTTGGTATCTCCCCCTAACGAGCATGGCGCTTCCGGGTATCGCCCAATATGGGCAGAGAAGCAAAGAAAGAGGGCGCCGCGTGGCGTCCTCTTCTCGTTGTTCTCGTATGCTGCGGCGTTGGCGCGCTTAAGATGCGGCGTCCTTTTTCGCTTGGTACAAGCTCATCAAATGCTGGACCTCGCCGCGGCTCTCGCGAATGTCCGTCGTGATTTCCTGCTGATTCGCGCTCTGTTCGCCGACCGTCGCGGACAGTTGATCGAGCGTCGCCGACAACTCTTCGATGAAGGCCGCGAAGTCGGCGGTAGCGGTCTTGACGTGAGCCGATTTTCGGCCGATGGATTGCGTCTGCTCGTGGTTGCTCTTGATGTTCTCCGTCAAGATGCCGACGGCGGCCTCGATCGTGCGGAACGTGCCGCGCGTCTGATCGGTCATTTCGACCGATTGGGTCATCTGATCCACGTTGCGGGACATGAGCTCCTGGACGGAGCGCGTGTCGGACTGAATTTTGCCGATCTTGCTCATCATCTCGTCGGCAAGCGTCGTGCTCTGCGCGGCGAGCGAACGCACTTCCTGCGCGACGATCGCGAATCCGCGGCCGGCTTCGCCCGCGCGCGCCGCCTCGATGCTGGCGTTGAGCGAGAGGATGTTCGTCTGGGCGGAGATGTCGTTGATGGAGCGGATCGAATGCGTCACTTCCGCGATGCTGGCCTGCAGGTTGGACATCTCTTGGTGCATGATCTCGAACGAGCCGCTGAACTGCTGCATCGCGCTGGACAGCGCCTCGACGCGCTCGGATCCGTGCTGGCTCGCCTGCTCGGATTCGGCGGCCTTCTGCTCCAGCATATCCGATTGCTCCACCATCCGGGCGACCATCCGGTTCGTCTCTTCCAGCTCTTCCGTGATGTCGCTGATCGTCTGCGCCTGCACGGTCACGCCGGATGCGATTTCTTGGAAGCCTTGATTGATTTCTTTCATGGATTCGGCGTTGGTGCCGTTTTTGCCGAAAATCCGCTCGATGTTCGCCGACAACGCCGCGGAAGAGGCGCGCAATCGTTCCTCGCGTTCTTTCTCCAGGCGAAGCAGTTCTTCCGTCGCGGAGCGGCTCTCGTCGATATCGGCAAACATCTGGGAGGCGATCTTCTCCTTCAGGAACAAGATGACGCTCACCACCGTGTAGGTCATCAGGTGAATGATGACCGTTCGCGCGGAGCCGTCGAGCATGGGGTCCCCTTGGTGGTACCAAAAGAACGCGCCGTAGATCAGGAAACCGGTCCCGAAGTAGATGAGCATGATGCCTCTGCGCAAATAAATCGATCCGGTCGCGACCAGCATGTACAGCATCATCAGATTGGACATGCTGGCGCTGCGGAACAAGAAGACGGCCACGACGGCGCCCATCAGCACGAGGCCCGCATAAGGGAACAACGTAACGGCGACTTGACGCCGATTCAGCACCATAAGTCCGACCACGATCGAGGTGCTGACCAGCATCATGATTTTGAGCGGCCAGGGATTGCCTAAAGCGAACTGCGCTAATATGCCCATCACGCTCGCGAACATCAGAGCGGCTCCGGCCAGCCTGTTTTTGCGGCGCATGTCGAGCAGCTGCAGCGTATTGATATCCATTGCTTTTCCTCCTTGCGCAAAATAGGGATTACTGCTTGTTATCGGCATTTCGCCCGCGAACGAAGAGATCGTTTTATCGTTAAAATGTTCCGATTCGGCAAGCGGGCTGAACAGTCGCGTCGAAGACATGATACAATGGAGGGAACAAATGTTCCTTGCGGCGGCGCGCGCGGGCGCGGCGGAGAGTGACCGGCCAAAGGAGAAACGGAGGCGACATGACGACGACGGTAGCGATCGCGGTGCGGCCGCTGGTGGAATACGCTTATTCGAGCGGCGATATCGAATCGGGATTTCGGACGGCGACGGCGCTGACCGAAGGGACGAAGGCGCACCAGCGGGTGCAAAGCCGGTATGGCGAACGGGACCAGAAGGAAGTGTACGTGAAGGCCGAGGTCGCTTGCGGGGAGCTGGTCTTCGTCATCGACGGCCGCTGCGACGGCGTGCTCGAGGCCGAGGACGGCGCGATCACGATCGACGAAATCAAATCAACGTCCGGGGATCTCGCGAATATTGCCGAAGACGGCTATCCGGTGCACTGGGCACAGGCATATTGCTACGCCTACATCGTGGCGCGGGAGCGGGGGCTCGCGGCCATCCGGGTGCAGTTGACCTACGTGCAGGTGGACAGCGAGGCGGAGAAGCGGTTCGTCCGAGAACTGGCGCCGGCCGAGTTGGACGCGTTCGTGCGCGAGACGATCGGGCGGTATGCGCCGTATGCCCGCATGCGCGCGGCGCACGAGGCGGCCAGGGACGCGAGCATCCGCGAGCTGCCGTTCCCGTTCCCGGCTTACCGGAGCGGCCAACGCAAATTCGCCGGCGCCGTCTATAAGTCGATCGAAGCGGGTACGAAGCTGTTCGCCAAGGCGCCTACGGGCACGGGCAAAACGATCTCGACGCTCTTCCCGGCCATCAAGGCCGTCGGCGCGGGCGCGCTGCAGCGGCTCTACTATTTGACGGCGAGGACGATTACCCGCACGGCCGCGGAGGAAGCGCTGGCGCTCATGGAGACGAAGGGACTCCGCATGCACGCGGTGACGATCACGGCGAAGGAGAAGGTTTGTTTTCAAGAGGAAGTGCGCTGCTCGCCGGAGCACTGCCCGTACGCGGACGGCTATTACGACCGGGTGAACGGGGCCGTGCTGGACATGCTCGAGCAGGAGACGGTCATGACGCGGACGGTCATCGAGCAGTATGCGCGCAAGCATCGGGTATGCCCGTTCGAGTTCTCGCTCGATGCCGCTTACGCGGCGGACGCGGTCATCTGCGACTACAACTACATCTTCGATCCGCGCGTCAGCCTGAAGCGGCAGTTCGAGGAGCAGAAGCGCAGAACGGCGCTGCTCGTCGACGAGGCGCACAACCTGGTCGACCGCGCGCGGGAGATGTATTCGGCCGAGCTTGAGAAAGGCATGTTCCTTGAGCTGAGCCGGTCATTCAAGACGACGGAGCGCGAGGTCGCCGCGGCGGCGAAGGCGGTGAACGACTACTTGCTCGGGCGGCGCAAGGCGATCGGAGAGCGGCTGACGGAGGTGGAGACGGCGAAGCCGGAGCCGCTGCTGGCGCTCGTCGAATCGTTCTCGGCCGTCGCGGAGCGGCACTTGGCGCGCGGCGGAGGCGAAGACGGAACCGAATCGGGCGCGCAGCTGCTCGATGCGTTCTTCGCGTCGCAGGCGTTCTTGCGCACGGCCAAGCTGTACGACGAGGAGCGGCATGTCACGTATACGGAATGCTTCAAGAGCGAGGTCAAGGTCCGCATGTTCTGTCTTGACCCGTCGCAGCAGCTTCGCCAGATGACGAAGGGCTATCGCTCGCAGATTCTGTTCTCCGCGACCCTCTCGCCGCTGTCGTACTACATGGACATGCTGGGCGGCGGGGAAGAAGATTATTCGGTCGCGATTCCGTCGCCGTTCACGGCCGAGCAGCTGGATGTGCGCCTCGTGCCGCTCTCGACGCGCTATCAGGACCGGGAGCGGACGCGCGAGCCGCTGGCGGAACTGCTGGCGGAGCAGGCGCGGAAGCATGCGGGGAATGGTCTGTTCTTCTTCCCCTCATATGCTTACATGGCGGACATCTACGAACGGTTCGCCGTTCTGCTCGGCCCGCGGATCGAGGAGGGGAAGATCGAAGTCATCGTGCAGCGCACGGCGATGTCGGAGGAGGAGCGGGAGCAATTCTTGGCCAGTTTCGAGGCGGAACGCGGCGTGCCGCTGTTCGGCTTCGCCGTCATGGGCGGTATTTTCTCCGAAGGAGTCGACCTGGTCGGCGACCGGCTGACGCTCGTCGGCATCGTGGGCGTCGGCCTGCCGCAGATCGGGTTCGAGCGCGATCTGCTCAAGGCTCACTTCGACCGCACGCGCGGCAGCGGCTTCGAGTACGCTTACGTCATCCCGGGCATGAACAAGGTGCTGCAAGCGGGAGGACGGCTCATCCGCTCGGAGGACGACCGCGGCACGCTGCTGCTCATCGACGACCGGTATCGCCAGACGCAGTACCGCCGGCTGCTGCCGGAGGAGTGGCGGCAAGGCGGCGAGGATGCGGGGGAGTGGGCGTATTACCGGTAGGCGCTTGCCCCCGCGGCCGGGCGCTTGCCGGCTTGCGCGCGCAGCTTCCGGCGAGCGGTGCCGACCGCGCGCCGGCGGTCAGAGCTCGCGGATAGCGCGTACGTATCGGGAACGGGAAGGAAGGCGGAGGCTCGTGTCGGAACAGCGGGAGCGGGCTTGATCCGAACCGGACGGCCTAGTCGGTCAGTCTTCGTCTCCCAGAGACGGTTCGACTGCCGTCCCCAGGCCGGATTCGAACGCAGCCTACCGCCTAGCACGCAAAGAAGCCGCCGGCTGATGCCGGCGGCTTCTTTGCAATGCCCCTATGAATGCGTTACAGCACCTGCTCGAGGAAACGCGCGGCGCGTTCGCTCTGCGGGCTTGCGAAGAACGTCTCCGGGTCGGCGCGCTCGATGAGTCGGCCGGCATCGAGGAAGTAGATCGTGTCCGATGCCTCGCGCGCAAACTTCATCTCGTGCGTGACGATCAGCATCGTCATGCCGGAGGAAGCCAGATCGCGAATAACCGCGAGCACTTCCTTGACCATCTCCGGGTCGAGCGCCGAGGTCGGCTCGTCGAACAGCATGATGTCCGGGTCCATCGCGAGCGAGCGGGCGATCGCCACGCGCTGCTTCTGGCCGCCGGAGAGCTTCGACGGATAAACGTCGGCTTTCTCCGCGAGACCGACGCGCTCTAGCAGCTGTAGGCCTTTGGCGCGCGCTTCTTCCTTGCTCAGCCCCTTCACGCGCGTCGGCGCGAAGGTGATGTTGTCGATGACCGTCATGTGAGGGAACAGGTGAAAATGCTGGAACACCATGCCGATCCGCTGGCGAACTAGGCCCATGTCGGTCTTCGGATCGGTCAGCACGGTGCCGTCGATCGTAATGGAGCCGCCCGTCGGCGTCTCCAGCAGGTTGAGGCAGCGCAGGAAGGTCGATTTGCCCGAGCCGGACGGCCCGATGATGGCGACGACCTCGCCGCGATCCACCGTGGTCGATATATCGTGAAGGACGGCGTTCTTCCCGTAGGATTTGTTTAGATGCTCGACTTTAATCACTGCGGCGCATCCTCCTTTCAAGCAGCCCGGCCAGCGACGTCAGCGTCAGCACGAGCACGTAGTAGATGGCGCCGACGAGCAGCAATGCCTCGAACGCCTTGAACGTATTGGCCTGCACGACATTCGCGCGGCGCATCAGATCGGCGACGCCGATGATCGAGACGAGCGACGATTCCTTCACGAGCGCCACGCATTCGTTGACGAGCGCCGGGAGGATGTTCTTCACCGCCTGCGGGAAAATGATGCTGATCATCATCGTCTTGTACGGGATGCCGAGGGCGATCGCGGCTTCGCGCTGCCCTTTGTCCACGGCCATGATGCCGCCGCGTATCGTCTCGGACAAGTAAGCGGCCGAGTTGAGGCCGAACGCAAGACCGGCCGCCATAAGCGGCGAGATGTCATAGTTGAACAGCTGCGGCGTCCCGTAGTAAATCAGGAATAGCTGCAGCAGGAGCGGCGTGCCGCGAAAGATCGACGTGTACACGGTCGCGAACCAGCGCAGCGGCGCGATCGACGAGATTTTGAACAGCGACAGAATGCCGCCCCAGATGAAGCCGAACACGGCGGAGACGAGCGTGAATAGCAGCGTGACGAAGATGCCTTTGAAAATATAGCCGACATAGCCGTTCAGCACGCTGAAATCGATGCCCTTCTTCGTGCTCTTCACGCCGGACTTCGTATTGAACCACTTATCGACGAGCGTCTGCAGCTCGCCGCTGTCTTTCATCTTCTGCAGCTCGGCGTTGAACGCCGGAATCAGCTCCGAGCCCTTGGGGAAGGCGATCGCATACCCGAGGTCCTCCGGATTCGGCTCGAGCATCGCGAAGCTTAAGTCGGGATTGGCGTCCGTGTAGCCTGCCGCGACCGCGTCTTCGACGATGACCGCATCGAGGCGGCCGGATTTGATCTCTAGAATCAGGTTCGGCAGCTTGTCCAGCTTCTTGATCTCGCCGAGCCCTTCCATCTTCATGACCGCTTCTTCCTGCGTGGAGCCGAGCTGCACGCCGACGCGCTTGCCCTTGAGGGCGTCTTCGGTCGTCAGCCCGCTGTCCTTGAGGGCGACGATCGTGTTGCGCGCGGCATAGTAGGAATCGGAGAAATCGATGCTCTGCTTGCGCTCCTCCGTGACGGACATCGCCGACATGACGAAGTCGACGCGCTCCGTCTGGAGGGCCGCGATCAAGCCGCTGAAGTCCATGCCCGAAATTTCGAGCGTATAACCGAGACGTTCGGTTATCGCCTTGGCGATCTCGACGTCGAGGCCGATAATGTCGCCGCCGTTCTTGGCGTCGACGCTTTCGTAAGGCGGGTAATCGGGCGAGGTGCCCATAATGATCGTTTTGCCGCTATCGGAAGTCGATTCTCCCGCGGCCAAGGCCAGCCCGGCATCGCCGGTCAAGCTCGCAAAAAAGCCGCCAAAGCCCGATCCGCCCGCGATTCCCGTGACGAGAATTAGCGCGGCGAGAGGGGTGACGACCCATTTTAACCATCTGCTCATTGGATTGTCCTCTTCTGTATAAAGTCTGTATAAATATGCGCACTTAGATACTATACCCAAATCGAACGCAACTCTCAACACCGGATAATGTTACCATTTGGTGTCGGCTTTGATAGGGCGCTTTGGTTTTAGTCGAGTGTCGCTTCACTGTATAAAAGCCCGTAACGGCGGGCTTCGATGGTTTTTTCGACAACGTTAAAGGGCTTCAGGCCGACAGCTTGAGCGGCATGCCGAAGCTGTTGGCGTCTATGCGGGAGAGGACGGACGGGCGGCGCGGAACGTCGAACAATGGCGGCGCGGTTCAGACGCATTTTGACAAGCGCAGTGCGGCAGAACTAAAGGGAAACAGGAAAAGGGATATATTTACTCCTTCTCCGAGGGTCGCCTATACTAGCAGCAAGTCATAAATAAATTAAACCGGTTTTATTTTACGCCGCTCCAGCTCCGCTCCTATTCGAACCAGCCCGGATTTTCAGCCGATCTTCCGCCAATGGTTTCGGCCTAAAGTTAAACCGGTTTCATTTAGTTCCGAGCTCTTGAAGCAACGCTCGCTAAATTATTCGCAAGGAGCAATCGCGCTTATGAAAGCCAGCATTTACGATGTAGCCAAACGGGCGGGGCTGTCGGTCGTTACCGTCTCCCGCGTGCTCAACAACGAATCGACCGTCCGGGAGAAAAACCGGCTGAAGGTGCTCGAGGTGATGAGAGAACTGGATTACCATCCGAAGGCGGCGGCGCGCAGCCTGGCGAAGGGGAAGACGAACTTGATCGGCATGATGCTCTCGACGTTGGACGATTCCTTCTTCGACGCCGTCATCAAGGAAATTAGCGACCGCCTCGCGGCCAAAGGGTATTACTTGACGCTGTCAGTCGATTCCGACCTGTCGCCGATGCTGTTCCAGGAGGATCGCGTCGACGGGGTTATCCTGCTCTCGCCGATCAACGAAATCGCGCACATGCGCGAGCTCGACAAGCGCAAAATCCCGTATATTTTGATCGACCACCAGCATCCGGCTCCCTCGGTCTCGAGCATCGTCGTGGATAACTATGCGGGCAGCGTTATGGCCGCGAATCATCTGCTGGCGCTTGGGCACAAGGACATCGCGCATATTACGGGGCCGCCGCTCTTCTTGAGCAGCCGGGAACGGGAGCGAGGCTTCCGGCACGCCATGCGGGAAGCCGGTCTTGCGCCCTTCGCGGTCGTGCCGGGCGAGTTCCAGATCGCCTCCGGCCTCGAGGCCGCAGACCGCTGGCTCGCCGCGGGCCGCCTGCCGACGGCGGTATTCGCCGCCGACGATTACACGGCGATTGGCGTCATCACCGCCCTCCAGGCGGCGGGCGTCCGCGTCCCTCGGGACGTGTCGGTCATCGGCTTCGACGACCAAGTCATCGCTTCTCAATATCGCCCGGCGCTCACCACGATCCGGCAGCCGGCGGAGCACATCGGCCGGCAGGCGGTGGATATCATGCTCGCCACGCTCCAGGGCGAGCTCCCGACTCCGGCGAAGGTCGAGCTCAAGCCGGAGCTCGTCGTCCGCGCGTCGACGGCGAAGCCGAGGGGGGAGTAGGGGGATGTCGTCAGGTTAAGAGAATGCGGTTGGTGTGGGCTTTTCACTCGCTGTTGTCTTCGAAAGTCAAACGGCTGCTCTTTCACCCGTCCCGACGCGCTTAACCAGTGAAAGTGAGCCTTGTCCGTCAGGACAAAAGCGTGCCACGCTCGAAAGCTCCCGCCGTCCGCTAGCCCAACTCGCCAGCGCGAAAAAGAGAGCCCAACAATAGCCTTGTCCGCCAGGACAAAAGCGTGCCTCGCTCGAAACGAACCGCCGTCCACCAGCCCAACTCGCTAGCACGAAAGTGGGAGTCCAGAGGGCATAGCCCTTGGAGCCCCCTCGGCGGAGGGGGTTGGGGGAGCGACTTTTATAGGGGAGGTGATGCTCACCACCTACAAAAAGACGAGAAAGAGAGCTGAAGTAGAGAACAAATTAGTCATCCTGTTTACCAAAAAACAAGGAGGCAAGTTAATGAAAATGAAACTAAAAGTACTCCTGTTAAGCGGACTCTGTCTATCGCTACTGCCGGTCGGCGCGGCCCTGGCGGCCGGCGAAGCCAAGCCGTTCCCGCAGCATACGGCGTATACCGCCGGCACGATCAAGCCGAACAACGTGACGCAGACGGCGATGGACAACGCGGTGAAGAGCAAGTGGACCACGTGGAAGACCAACTATCTGAAACCGGCGGGCACCGGCAAATATTACGTCAAATACAACAGCGCGGGCGAGACGGTGTCGGAAGCGCACGGCTACGGCATGCTGTTGACCGTCATGATGGCCGGGGCGGACGCGAACGCGCAAACGTATTTCGACGGGCTATACCGGTATTTCCGCGAGCATCCGAGCGCGATCAACGCGAATTTGATGGCATGGAAGCAGAACAGCAGCTTCCAGAACATCGAAGGCGAGGATTCCGCGACCGACGGGGATATGGATATCGCGTACGGGCTGCTGCTGGCGCATCGCCAATGGGGAAGCTCGGGGACGATCAACTATTTGGCCGAAGCGAAGAAGGTCGTTAACGCGATCATGCAAAGCGACGTGAACCAGACCCGCTGGACGCTGCGGCTCGGCGATTGGGCGACGAGCGGCAACTGGGGCAGCGCGACGCGTCCGTCGGACTTTATGTTGAATCATATGAAGGCGTTCAAAACCGCGACCGGCGATACCAAATGGGATCGCGTGGCGAACCAGACGTACGCGATCATCAACGCCATTTTCACGAACAATAGCTCCGCGACCGGACTCATGCCGGACTTCGTCATCTATCAGAACAACGCGTACGTGCCGGCGCCGGCCAACTTCCTGGAGAGCGGCAACGACGGCAGCTACTACTACAATTCGTGCCGCGCGCCGTGGCGGATCGCGACCGACTACCTCATCAGCGGCGACAACCGCGCGCTGAACCAGCTCAACAAGCTGAACGGTTGGATCAAAACAAAGACGTCGAACAATCCAAGCAACATCATGGACGGCTATACGCTAAGCGGCAGCAAAGTCGGCGGTTATAACAGCGGCGCGTTCTACGCCCCCTTCGGCGTCAGCGCGATGACGAGCTCGGCGAATCAAAGCTGGCTGAACGCGATCTGGACGAAAACGGCCGGCAGCGCGTCGGAAGGCTACTACGAAGACAGCATCAAACTGTTCTCCATGCTGGTCATGTCGTCGAACTGGTGGACGTACTAAAGCCAGGCGCGTCGGCCATACACCCCTCGGCAGTGCCGGGTCCCTCGGGCCTTAGCGGCAGTCGCCGAGGGGTGTTTGTCAGCTTACGCGCGATTTAAGTGATTTTTACCAGCGGATTCCAAAAGGTGGTTCCCAATCAGCCGCGATTCCCTTATGATGAGGGAAGCAGGTAAGAGCATTGTAAGATTTCGAGCTCGCATCGGGCATGCGCATATTTGGATGGAAGGGGCGGATGGCAGTGGAACGATGGGAGACGGCCGCGGCCGATTTTTTGCTGGCGTGGACAAGCCGCAACGATGTGATCGGCGCGATGCTGTGCGGCAGCTATATTACGGGTAACCCTTCCCGCCGCTCGGATGTGGACATTCATCTTATCTTATCGGAGGACGCCGAGAATCGGGAACGCGGCAATCTCGTGCGAGGCGGCCTCATGATCGAATATTTCTTGAATCCGGCGCAGCAAATTCGCGCGTATTTCCGGCAGGATTTCGAGGCGCGTAGCACGATGTCGATGGTGCAGTTCGCCACGGGCCGGATCGTGTACGATCCGACCGGCGTCACCAACGCGCTCAAGGCGGAGGCGAAGCAGTGGCTCGCGAAGGAGCGGGAGGGCTTGTCCGGCGCGGAGCTGGAGCTGGCCAAGTACGCGGTGTGGGACGATATGGACAATGTGCTGGACAGCTTCGAGCAGCGGAAGCCCGACTATCCGTTCGTCTGCCAGCAGGCGATGATGCGCTTGTTCCAGACGTACAGCCGTTTCCTCCAGCTCGCTTCGACGCCGCACCACCACGTGCTGGCTTATTTGAAGGATCCCCGGTATTTGGGCAAATATTTGGCGCCGCCCTTCCCGGATGAAGAATTCGCCCGGAAGATGGTGCGGCTGATCCAAGACAACGATCCGTACCGGCAGGTGCAGGAGTACGAACAGCTGGTTCAGCACGTGTTGCGCGAAATGGGCGGGTTCGATCCGAACGGGTGGCATTTGCGCACGCCGCTGAGCTTGTAGCCGGAAGTCGGCGAGGCAGGCAGCGGACTGACCGGCGATCCCGGTGGGCAATACATAGGAACAAGGCGCCTCGGGGCAGACCCATGGCGCCTTGCTTCGTTCCGGACGGCCGCGCAACGCAAGGATCGCCGGCGCTCACGCTCCCTGTTCATCTGCCCGAAGACTCGTCCGGCTTGCGAACCGTCCTATTATTCCGCATGATAAAAGGAAATGCATTCAGGCTCGAACAAGGAGGACTCCTCATGACGATCTCATTGCGCAACGTCGGCGTGTTCGCCCATGTCGATGCCGGCAAGACTACGACGACGGAGCACATGCTTTACTTGAGCGGCCAGCTGCGCGCGCCGGGCAGCGTGGACAGCGGAACGGCGCAGACCGACTGGCTGGACGTGGAGCGGGAACGCGGCATCTCGGTCAGGGCGGCCGTCACGCGCCTGCAGTGGGACGGGGTGCCGATCAATCTGGTCGATACGCCGGGACACGTCGATTTTCTGTCCGAGGTGGAACGGACGCTGCGCGTCATGGACGGCGCCGTGCTGATCGTCTCGGCGGTCGAAGGCGTGCAGGCGCAGACCGAGGTCATCTGGGACGCGCTGCGTCAGCTCGGCATTCCGACGTTGATCTATATGAATAAAATGGACCGGATCGGCGCGGATCCGGAGGCCGTGCTCGCGCAAATCCGGCGGCTGCTGTCGCCGCAGGCGGCGCCGCTCTTCGCGCCGGACGGGAAGGAGAGCGGCTTCGCCGGCACGATCCCGCTGTTGAATGGAGATAGCGGCTTCGCGCTCGGGGCATCCGGCTACCGGGAGCTGCTCGAAGAGGCCGTCGCCGAGGGCGACGAGGCTGCCATGGAATGTTACTTGGCGGAAGGCGGCCTCGCGGACGGGCAGCTGGAGGCGGCGCTGCCGGCACTCGTGCGCCGGCGCGCGCTGTTCCCGGTGCTCTTCGGCGCTTCGAGCCGCGGCATCGGGGTGAAGGAGCTGTTGGATGCGGTCTTGGCGCTGCTGCCCTCGCCGAAAGGCTCGGCGGAGCGCCCCCTATCCGGCGTCGTGTTCAAAATCGAACGCGATCCGGCCATGGGCCGCATCGCTTACGTGCGGCTGTACGACGGCGCGATCCGCAACCGGGACGCCGTGCGTAATCATTCGCGGCAGCTGGAGGAGAAGGCGACGCAGATCCGCCGCTTGAACGGCCGGAAGACGGAGGATACCGGCCTCCTGGAAGCGGGCGACATCGCCGCCGTGTCCGGCTGGAGCCGGGCGCGGATCGGCGATGTGCTCGGTACGGACGCCGCCGTCCCCGGCGAACGCCGGCTCGCCGTGCCGCTGCTGACCGTGCAGGCGCGATGGAAGAACGACGCGGAATATCCCGTCGTCATCGCGGCTTTCCAGGAGCTCGCCGACGAGGATCCGCAGCTGGACTTGCAGTGGCTGCCGGAGGAACGGGAGCTGCACGTGAAGGTGATGGGCACCATCCAGATGGAGGTGCTGGCGCATGTCATGCGCAGCCGGTTCAAGCTCGAGGTGTCCTTCGACGAGCCGACCGTTATTTATAAGGAGACGCCCGCCGCGCCCGGCGAAGGCTACGTGGCCTATTTGGCGCCGAAGCCGTGCTGGGCGATCCTTCGCTTCCGTATCGAACCCGGCGCGCGCGGCAGCGGCATCCGCTACCGTTCGCTCGTGCGGGGGGAGCGACTGCTCGAGAGCTATCAGCACGAGGTGGCGCGGCGCGTGCCCGAAGCGCTCCAGCAAGGACTGCTCGGCTGGGAGGTCACGGATGCCGAGATTACGTTGGTCGAAGGCGAGCACCACGTGTGGCATACGCATCCGCTCGATTTCGTCATCGCGACGCCGATGGGCATCATGGACGGGCTGGCGAACGCGGGCACGAAGCTGCTGGAGCCGCTCCTTCGCTTCCGGCTGTCCGTGCCGGAAGCGTACGGCGGGAAGCTGATGAACGAGCTGATGCTCATGCGGGCGGTATTCGAACCGCCCGCGGTGCAGGGCGAGCGGATAGAGATCGAAGGCATCCTGCCGGTGGCGACCTCGCTCGATTTTCCGGCGAGGCTCGGTTCGCTCACGAAAGGACGGGGGACGTTATCCGCTTCGTTCGCGGGCTACCAGGAGAGTCCGCCGGACGTTCGGACCGAGCGGCGAAGAAGAGGCGTCGATCCGCGCGACCAGGCGAGGTATATTCTTGCGGCTCGCAGCGCGCTCGCCAGCCAGTAGCCATGCCCGTTTATGGGAAAAAATTAACGAGGGTATCCCTATTTCACTATGATACACTGACACTAGACTAACTAGAGGCGGTGTGCATCTATGTCGGAATGTCGGAGCTGCCAGCCCGGGGAGCTGCTGTACCGGGTGACGGCGGGCACGGACGCGAACGAAGAAGTGCTGCAAGGGATCTTGCCATTCATGCGCGCATCGGGCGTCGTGGTCAAAGAAGAGGAAGGCGCGGTCACGGTCCGCGAATCGGGCATGGCGGATTTCATGGACTTTTGCCGGGATCATATGAATACGTCGGGAATAACGTTCCGGTTGGACGGAGAAGAAGAGCGGCGGCCGTTCGAGGCGCTGGCGCCGCTGCTGGACGCGCGGTGGATCGATTCCATTGTCTTTCAGGGGCGCGTCGTGCCCTATTGCCAGCCGATCCTGGACCGGGACGGCAAGCTGTTCGCGCACGAGATTTTGTCCCGGTTCGCGCGGGAGGACGGGACGCTGGCGCCGCCGGGCGAAGTGTTCCGGGCCGCGAAGGCGCGAGGACGCTTATACGCGCTCGATCGCGTGTGCCGCATGTCGGCCGTGAAGTGCGCCGCCGAGCTGCCGGGCAAAGTGTTCATCAACTTCATCCCGACGTCGATCTACGCGCCGGAGCATTGCTTGCGATCCACGGTCGCGCTGGCGGGGGAACTCGGCATCGATCCGTCTCGCTTCGTCTTCGAGGTGGTGGAGACCGAATACGTGGAGGACCTGGCGCATCTGAAAGGCATTCTGGATTATTATCGCCGGCGGGGCTTCCAGTATGCGCTGGACGACGTGGGCGAAGGTTTCAGCACCGTCGAGATGCTTCGCGAGCTTAAGCCGCATTACATGAAGCTCGACATGGGCTACGTGCGCGGCGTGGCGGGCGATCCGCGGAAGCAGGAGGTCGCGCTTAAGCTGCTCGCCGCCGCGCGCGAGATCGGCGCCGTGCCGCTGGGGGAAGGCGTGGAGGCGCGGGAGGATTACGACTGGCTGCGCCAAGCGGGGTTCGAGTTATTCCAAGGTTATCTGTTCGGCAAGCCTGCGCCCGTTCATGGGAAGCAAGCGTAGAGCACGCCGATAGCGATGGGAGATGATGGAATGGCCGTAAGACGGGAAACAATCGGACAGGTCGGAATGAATCTCGTTTGGAAGCAGGAATGGCGTCCGCAAGGAGAGAACATCCGGGCTTCCCGGACGAACGGTCTGCCGGACAGCAGGCTGGCCGCCTACATGGACTACCATCCGGACGCCATCGTGCTGCTGAACCGCGAAGGAATCATGCTGCGCGTCAACCGTACCTTCGAAACGATGTTCGGTTATACCCGAGCAGAGGTCGAGAACAAGCTCGCGTACGAATGCCCGGTCATTCCGCCGTCTGAGCTGCCCGGCGTCGCGGAGCGGCACGCCCGGGCGCTGAACGGCGAGGTGGTCGCCGGCGTCGAGACCGTGCGCATCGCGAAGGATGGCCGGCGGATTGACGTCGTCGTGACGGTCAGACCGCTGGTACGCGGCGATGACGGCGTCGACATCTGGATCTCCGAGTTCCGCGATGTCACATGGCAACGTCATTGAGCTGTCACCAATTGCGAACAAATTCGCCATCAAGTCTCCACCTGCAGGTCCCGGAAGCCGGGGCCTATTTGTTATATAATAGTAATTAATCCTGAAGGGGCGCGAGAGGTCCCTTCGGCACACAACAACAAGAGAAGGTGACGGAAGTGAAGCAGCGCGAGACGGCCCGGCATCAAGAGCTGGCCGAAGAAGCGGTACGATTCATCGAGAGCTGTTACCGGGAGCTTGGCCGCGCGGAGCGGCAGACGGCGGCTCGGGCGGCCGAAGTGCGGGCTTCCATCGCAAGGACCGGCACCTATGCGCATACAAGCGAAGAACTGGCCCATGGGGCCAAAATGGCGTGGCGCAACAGCAATCGCTGCATCGGCCGGTTGTTCTGGGAGACGCTTCACGTCATCGACGAGCGCGGCGTCGCGGATAGCGACGGCATGGCGGAAGCCATCTGCCGCCATATGGCGTACGCGACGAACGAAGGCCGCGTCCGGCCGGCGATCACGATCTTCGCTCCGGCGGACGCGGACGGCGCGGGTCCGAGGATATGGAACGCGCAGCTGGTCCGCTACGCGGGCTACGAGCGGGAGGACGGGACGGTGCTCGGCGATCCCGTATCGGCCGCGCTCACGAAGCGGTGCGAGGCGATGGGCTGGCGCGGGGCGGGTACCGCGTTCGACGTGCTGCCGCTCATCCTGCAAGCGGGCGGCGGCGCGCCGAAGCTGTACGAGATGCCGAGGGAGCTCGTGCTGGAAGTGCCGCTGCGCCACCCGGACTTCCCGGCGTTCGGGGAGCTGGGGCTCAAGTGGTACGCCGTCCCGTTCGTCTCGAACATGCGGCTTGAGATCGGCGGATTATCGTATACGGCGGCGCCGTTCAACGGCTGGTACATGGGGACGGAGATCGGGGCGCGCAACCTGGCCGACGGCTTCCGCTACAACCTGCTGCCGCGCATGGCGGAGCTGATGGGTCTCGACACGCGGAGCGAGGCGACGCTGTGGCGGGACAAGGCGCTCGTAGAGCTGAACGCGGCCGTGCTGCATTCGTACAAGGAGCGGGGCGTCTCGATCGTCGACCACCATACGGCGGCCAAGCAGTTCGCCCGGTTCGAGGAGCAGGAGGCGCAGAAGGGCCGCGACGTCACCGGACGGTGGTCGTGGCTCATCCCGCCGCTGTCCCCGGCGACGACGCACGTGTTCCACGGCCGCTACGATGCAACCGAGCGGACGCCGAACTATTTTGCGCAGGACGAATGGGTTTAACGATCGCGAACAACGAACAAGGCAGTGCCAGCGGAGAGCGGGCACTGCCTTGTGACGTCTTGATTTAATGATCCAGCAGGGTTAATGACAGTCCGTATCGAATGGGCGGCTTCGAGTCTAGCTGCTCATTATCCGCCGTGATGGCGACGACCTGCCCGCGTTCTAACGTCGATAGCAGTCCGGCATCCAGTCGGTACCATGCCGCCGCCGGATCGTAATTGGCTTGACGGAGCACGTCTTCCTCGGATGCCGTTGCCCAATCCAACTCGCCCGGATCCCGCAGGAGCAGCAGAGAAGCATCTGTTCCGTGGTCGATCCAAGCGACATAACCGTAATGCGTTCCCTCGACATCCGCGGGCAGGCTAGCGCCAAAACCCGATTCGTGTCCCTTGCCCTCCGCGCGTTCGACTAATCGCCGGAGTTCGTCCTGCTTGCTCTTCGGGTGGAGCGTGTAGAATACGTTCGACGCCATGTCTTTAAAAAACAGTCCCTGTCCGCCGAACTCCAGCGAAAGCTCGGTGCCATCCTTCTTCGTCAGCACCGCGATCCGGTAGAAGTCGGCCGTGGCGTCCGAGTTAAGAGGGGGAGATGAGTCGATAAGCGTCACGAATTGCGCGATGTCCGCCGGCGAATCGAGGATGCCGACCGTATCCTGCGTGATGCCTTCGGCAACCGGATC
This sequence comes from Paenibacillus methanolicus, assembly GCF_008124765.1. Taxonomy (GTDB): domain Bacteria; phylum Bacillota; class Bacilli; order Paenibacillales; family Paenibacillaceae; genus Paenibacillus_Z; species Paenibacillus_Z methanolicus. The sequence goes on from NZ_VNHS01000004.1 coordinate 232,029, forward strand.
GTCCACAATGGCGACCTCGACGATATCTCCGGCAGTCACGCGAAAAGGCTCGCTTACGACTGCGAGAGGCGGCTCGATCCCATTTGGCGCGGGTGCATTCTTGCATGAAGTAAGGACGAGAAGGAGCATCGCGGCCGCGATGCCCAAGCTAGCCAGCGATTTAGGCTTCTTCATGATCCTGGCTCCTTTACAAACGATATAGTAACGTTATGACGCGGCCAGGTCTTCGAAAGGTTGCACCCGCGAGCGAAAATGAAAAAGAGGTGCCCGTGGACACCTCTTCCGATAACTATGATATGCCGGGCAGGAAAATCTACTCTAAGTACATCTTCTTCAGTTGCGCGCGCTTCTCCGCCGTCAGGCCGAGCGCCTTCTCCAAGAAGCCGTCCACGGAGCCGTACGTCTTGTCGATCTCGTCGAACGCCGCCTCGATATATGCCGGACGCACGTCCATCAGCGCTTTGAACACCTCGATCGTCTTCTCGTCCGTCAGCTTCAGCTGCTTCACGATGCCGTCGACCGCCGCTTTGTTATACGCCTCGCGGTAAGTGTTGCTGAGCAGGAAATCCTCCACGACCGTCTCCTTCGGCACGCCGAGCGCGAGCAGGATGAGCGCCGAGCCGAAGCCCGTGCGGTCTTTGCCGGCGGTGCAGTGCTGCACCAGCGCTTGGTTCGCCGGATCGAGGAGCAGCTCGAACAGCGTCTTGTATGCTTCCGGATTTTGCACCATTTGGCGGTTGGCTTGAATGAGCATGTCGCCCGGCTCGCCCAGCTGGTCGAGATGGCCGGAGGCGATGAGCGAGACGATGTCCGTACCGCTGCTCTCGTCGCCGCTGCCTTCGGCTTCTTGGAACGCGGGATTGCTCACGTACGTCACGCCGGCGATGACCGGATCCGGCTTCGCCTTCACTTCGCTGCTCGTCCGGTAATCGACGTTGGTCTTCAGCCCGAGCTTCTGCAGAAAGGCGATGTCGGCTTCCGTCAGCGCGGCCATCTCGTCCGCCCGGAACAGCTTGCCCCACTTGACGGCGCGTCCGTCCGTCGTCCGGTAGCCGCCGAGATCGCGGAAGTTCGTGACGCCCTTCAGCGACAGTTTGCGTTCCGAGGTGACGATGGTCGCGCCGCTCCCGCCTTTGATTTTGAAATAAACCGGGCTGCCCGGGCTCGGATCGGCCGCCACGAAGCCGTTGTACCGGACGTACGTCTTGGCGAGCTCCTTCCATCCGCCCTCCGGGCTCGTGCTCCAGTATACCTTCGCGGCGCCGAGGTCGGCGCTCGCGTTCCAGCGGATCACGAGCGAGCCATCGGCCTTGCGAACGACGCTGGCGTCGGTGAAGGCGCCTTGCTTGGCGGTTGCAGCCCCGACGGACTGCACGGCTGGCGCGGCGGTTGTCCCGGCCGCGAAGGCTGCCGCGGGAGTGATGGAGATGGCGATCGCTGCGCTGAGCAGCACGGCTTTTTTCATCATGGTGAACAATTCCTCCATTATATAGGCAAGTATGGGTATGTAACTGGTATACAAGTTGCATTATGGAGATGGAGTGTTACGGGATCGTCAAGAACATGTGTAGGTTTCGTTAAAGCCGGGCCTTGCTTGCAAGCAGGCGGGACAAAACGTACAATTTTGTTAACAGATCGTGGAAAAGAGGATTGGAGAATGACGACTTCATTGGCGGATTACATCTACGCCGGGCTTCGCGCCAAATTGGTGCGGGCGGAGCTCATGCCGGGGATGCTGCTGTCCGAGAACGAGCTGGCCGCCGAATTCGGCATGAGCCGGACGCCGGTGCGCACGGCGCTGTCGCGGCTGGAGACGGAAGGGTTCGTCGTGTCGCTGAAGAACCGGGGCATTCTGGTCAAGGAGCTCTCCGGCAAGGAAGTGCTCGATATGTTCGAGACGATCGCCGGCATGCAGGCGTTCACGGCGGAGACCGTCGCGCAGCGGGGAGGCGGCTTCAATATCCCGGCGCTGGAGCAGATGCTGGAGCAGCAGCGGGTGGCGACGGGGCGCGGCGATTACGCGGCGCATATGGAGCATTCGCTTGCGTTCACGACCATTTACTTGGCGGCATCGAACAACAATTTCATGTTGAAAATCATGGAGGAGTGCCGAGACAAGCTGATGATGGCCGCGATCGTGAATTTCAAGCGCACGCCGCATCAGGAGCACTTCTCGTCCGACGCCGTGAACGAGCGGATGATGGAGCTGATCAAGGCGGGCGACTACGGCGCGCTGCGGCAAGCGGCGCTGGACAGCTATGCGGCCGTCCGGGAGCGGGCGTTCCGGGCCGGACATTTTTAAGGGGAATCGGGGTTGAGGAGCATGACGGAGAAAATCAAATTCGGCATCGTGGGCGGCGGGTGGCGCGCGGAGTTTTATTTGCGCATCGCCGCGGCGATGCCGGAGCGGTTCGAAATTACGCGGATGCTGGTCCGCAGCGAGGAGAAGGGCGCGGCGCTGACGGCGAGGTGGGGCGTGCCGACGGTGCGGAATATGGAAGCGTTCGTGCGCGGCCGCGACTACGCGTTCGCGGTCGTATCGGTATCGAGGAGCGTCTGCCCGGATTACATCGCGGCGCTGACGGAGGCGGGCGTGCCGGTGTTATCCGAGACGCCGCCGGCCGAAGGGCTGGACGAGCTGCTCGCGCTGCATGCGCGCCTTGGACCGGATGCGCGGGTTCAGGTCGCCGAGCAGTATGTGTTCCAGCCGATGCATGCGGCGCGGCTGGCGGTGGTCCGTTCGGGCAAGCTGGGCGAGGTGTCGCACGCGCAGGTATCGTCGGCGCACGCGTATCACGGCATAAGCTTGATCCGCCAATTGCTCGGGATCGGCTTCGAGGACGCGGTCATCCGGGGCGAGCGGTTCAGCGCGCCGCTGATTGGCGGACCGGGCCGCGGCGGCGCGCCGGAGTCGGAGACGGTGGCCGATTCGGTACAGGACTTGGCGATTTTCCGCTTCGACGGCGGGCGCGCGGCGGTGTTCGATTTTGCCAAGGAGCAGTATTTCTCCTGGATTCGGAGCAACCGCCTGCTCGTTCGCGGGGAGCGCGGCGAGATCAAGGACGACGAGGTCCGCTATCTGGCCGATTACCGGACGCCGCTTCGGATGGCGCTGACGCGGGTAGATACAGGGCACGGCGGCAATTTGGAGGGCTACTGCCATACGGGCGTTACGCTCGGAGCGGAGTGGGTGTACCGCAATCCGTTCGCGCCCGGGCGGTTGTCGGACGACGAGATCGCGATCGCGACGGTGCTCGCGCGCATGGGCGAATACGCCGAAGGCGGGCCTTCCTTTTATAGTTTCGCGGAGGCGGCTCAGGATCATTACTTGTCGCTGATGATGCACCGGGCGCTCGAGACGGGCGAGACGGTCCGCACGGAGGCTATGCCGTGGGCAATTCGGGAATAAAGGGTCATATAGATGCTTTTGTGGTACGATAAAGGGAGCTGTGGGCTTGTTATCGGAGCGTATGAGCAAGAATAGATAAATGAGGTGGCCATTTTGGCGGATTTTGTACAACTAGGGATATCACAGGAGCAGGCGGCGGCGCTGCGCAGCGGAGGCATCGTGGATCCGACGCCGATTCAGGAGGGCGCGATTCCGGTCATTCTGCGCGGGGAAGACGTCGTATGCCAAGCGCAGACCGGAACGGGCAAGACGCTCGCGTTCCTGCTGCCGATGCTGGCGAAGCTCGATCCGAAGAAGCCGAAGCTGCAGGGTCTAATCCTGACGCCGACGCGGGAGCTTGCGCTGCAGATTACGACGGAGCTGAAGCGTTGGCTGGATAAGGAAGCGGGCTTCCGCGTGCTCGCCGTCTACGGCGGTCAAGACGTCGAAGCGCAGATGCGCAAGCTGGAGAACGGCGTGCATATCGCGGTGGCGACGCCGGGCCGTCTGCTCGATCACCTGCGCCGGGAGACGATCACGCTCGGAGGCGTGTCGATGCTGGTGCTGGACGAGGCCGATCAGATGCTGCACATGGGCTTCCTGAACGAAGTGGAGCAGATTATCTCGGGTATTCCGACGCGCCGGCAGACGATGCTGTTCTCGGCGACGATGCCGCAGGGCGTCCGCTCGCTCGCGGCGCGCTTCATGCGCGACCCGAAGGACATCACGGTGAAAGCGCCGAAGGTGACGGTCAAAGGCATTCGCCAACTCGTCGTCGAGACGACCGACCGCGGCAAGCAGGACGCGCTCATCCGGATGATGCACGAGAACACGCCATACTTGGCGATGATCTTCTGCCGGACGAAGCGCCGCGCGGTCGCGCTGAACGAAGCGCTGCAGGAAGCCGGCTACATGTCGGACGAGCTGCATGGCGACTTGTCGCAGGCGAAGCGCGAGCAGGTGATGAAGCGGTTCCGCGAGGCGAAGCTGCAGTTCCTCGTCGCGACCGACATCGCGGCGCGCGGTCTCGATGTAGAAGGCGTGACGCATGTCTATAATTACGACGTGCCGCATGACGTCGATAGCTACATCCACCGGATCGGCCGGACGGGCCGCGCCGGCGCGGAAGGGCTGGCGGTGACGTTCGCCACGCCTCGAGACGGGCATGCGATCGATGCGATCGAGCGCGGCATCGGGCAGACGCTGGAGCACCGCCGTGTCGACGGCACGAAGGTCGCGGTTGCGGCTCGGACCGAGAGCAGCTCGGCGAAGGCGGGCGGCAAGCGCCGCGGCGACGACGGCAAGGGCGACCGGAAACCTCGCCGCGGCGCGGATGCGCCGGGCCGCTCGGGCGGACGCGGCGATCGCGACCGTACGGCCGGCGGGCGCGCAGGCGCCAAGGGCGGACGCGGTGCGGCTGGCGCCGGACGCAGCGCCGCGCAGCTGGAAGAGACGATCAGCGGCTGGGCGGGCCGTCAAGACGCGGCGGCGCGCGCCGAGCGCGGCGAGGCGCCGGTTCGCGGACGCGCGGCCGGCGGCCGTGGCGAGCGTGGAGGCGCGGCCGCCCGCGGCGGCGGTCGTGCCGGTCGTCCGGAGGCGGGTTCGGCTCGCGGACGCGGCGAGCGCGAGGAATCGGCCGGCCGCTCGGGCGGCTGGGCATTCCGCCAAGAGGCGGGCTCTGCACGCGATCGCGCGGCGGGCGGCCGTGGCGAGCGCGAGGAATCGGCAAGCCGCGCAGGCGGCTGGGCGCGCCAGGATGCCGGCGGCGCTCGCGGCGGCGAGATCGGCGCGTCCGGCAAGGCGCGCACCGGGATTTGGGGCGGCGGCCGTGATGGCGGCGGCGCTCGCGGCGGTTCGGCTCGCCAAGGCGGCGGTTCCGCGGGCGGCCAGAAGAGCGGCCGCGGCTCGGCTCCGGCCGGCGGCAGACGCGGCGGCGGCTCGGCCGGCAAGAGCGGTCGTCCGCAGCGCCGCGGGCGGTAAGCGGCAGGGAATAGAGAAACGCGTGGGACGTCGAAATGACGGTCTACGCGTTTTTTTGTGCGGGTTGCGGCGACGGCGCGGCCCGGGGCGCGCAATAGCAGCGCTCAGCCCGCTATTGGCGAAGGAAACGGTTGCGCCGCGTGCAATAGCGGTATCCAGCCCGCTATTGGTGGCGGAAACGATCGCATCGCGAGCAATAGCGGCACCCAGCCCACTATTGACGGTGAACGCGATCGCACCGCGAGCAATAGCGGCACCCAGCCCACTATTGGCGGCGGAAACGGTCACGCCGCGAGCAATAGCGGCACCCAGCCCACTATTGGCGGCGGAAACGGTCACGCCGCGAGCAATAGCGGCACCCAGCCCACTATTGATGGCGGAAACGATCGTGCCGCGAGCAATAGCGGTACCCAGCCCGCTATTGACGGCGGAAACGGTCACGCCGCGAGCAATAGCGGCACCCAGCCCACTATTCCCGCCGCGGCATGCCCCCGCTCACGACACCGACCCCTTGCGCCTAAGCGCGGCCGGCCTGCCCCGGCCGCCTTTGCCCGTGTTCGCGAACGAGCGGTACGCGGCGCGCACGAGCGTGGCGAGCACCACCGAGCAGGCCGACAAGGCGTAGAACCACTGCGCGGCGAGACTGCCGCTGTCCGTTCCCATGAAGAAGCCGTGCACGAGCGCCATGACGAAGGCCGGATACGCGCTTAAGTGGAGCGCGAACCAGAGCGGCCGCTTCAATTTGCCTCGCAGGTCGGTAGACAGAATAATGAGGACCAGCGCATAGAAGCTGAGCGTTCCAAGCCCGGAGAGGACCGGCCGATAGGACGCGGTGAACGGGATGAGCAGCTCGCTCCAGCTATAAGGGACGTACGTGTCGATGACGGTCAGCATGCCATGACCAAGGCCCAGCGCGGCGCCGTCGATCGCCAGCGCGGCGTGCGTCTTGTACAACCGCTTCTTGACGGGAGCGCTCCAGAAGGGAAGGCTGTACAGAATGCCAAGGCAAATGCCGGCCGTAATGGCGGCGAACGAGAGCAAGCCGAGTGCCCGCATCGCCTCCCACCAAGGCAAGGCCAAGAACCAAGTCATCATGGTGAATTCCTCCTGATGTTGGAATGTTCGAATCGCGTCAACGGAATCTCCGCGGCCGCTGCTTCTTGCCAGCGCTCTTCGCGTGCCGGTCCGGCCGCCCTCGACAGGCGCGTGCGTCCATCGCGGGTGAACGCGAGCGCTTCGCAATCCGAGCCGGCCAGGCGCAGACGGAACGTGCCCTCCGCCCAGCCAACAATGCAAATGACTTTCGCCCATACCTCGCACTCGGTCGCCGCCATGCCGGTCACCGTGCACTGCGCGACGTCGCTTCGGCTGGCGCGCATCGTCGCGGGATCGATGAGATGATGCCGCGTCTCGCCGGTCGGCGAGCTCCAGCTGCGGCCCAGCACGCTCGAAGTGGCGGCTGCGCGATAATCGCCGTCCAGCCGCAGCGTTCCCCAGTTGCCGTCCGGCTCCCAAGGATGCTCGATGCCGATGGACCAATGCTCCTGCTCGCCGGGCGAGCCCCAAGTCGTCAGATCGCCGCCGGCTTTGATGAGTCCGGCCGCGATGTCCAGCCGGCGCCGGAGGTAGTCGGCAAACCGCTCAACCGCCCAGCTCTTGACGATGCCGCCCAGGTCGAGCGCGCCGCCTGGCGGGAGCGTCGCCGCCTTCATGCCAAGGTCGAGCCGAAGCGCCGAGATCGGCGAGCAGGACGGCGCGGCATCAGCCGTTCGCGGAGCAGCCGCGGCGTTCCGGCTGTCTTCATGAGCGCCGGCTTCACCCGACCGTTCGCGCAGCTGCTCGTAGCTGACGTCGTACCCCGAACGGGCGAGCGCATCGAGCACGAACGGCGAGAACGTCCCGCCCGTGACGCGGCCGTAATGGGCCGCGAGCTCGAGCACCTCGAGCATCGTATCCGAGACCATCATCGGCCGGCCTTCGGCGCGATTAAGCCGGCAGAGCTCGCTATCCGGGCGAAAGCGGCTGAATCGCTGCTCGACGAACCGAAACCAGTCGGCCGCGGCAGCTTTGGCTTTGGCGGCTTGACCGTCGCTTGCGCGCAGACGAAGATAGACGGTCGTATTCATGGCGCGAAAGCGAAAATCGTGAAGACGTCCTCCGGCAGGCGCGGTCTCTTCCGTCCGATATTCCGTTCTCGGCATCGTTAAGACCTCCCTGTCCGGGCCGCGTCCCCGCTCGCGTCCCACGTCCGGGAATCGGCTGCATCGCCGTCGCTTCCCTGCCATCCTTGTCCGCCGGTATCGAATCCGGGTTCGCCGCGACCGCGTCTTTGCGCGCTTTCTCCGCCGATTTCGGCTTCCGGCTGCGCCGTCTCGACGCCGGACAGCCACTCCTGCCAGACGGGGTCCTGGCTCTCCTCGGCCGTCTCCGCAGCCGGGACTGCCGCGTTTTGCGAGACGGCGGCTTCATAATCCGGGCTTGTTTTAATCACGTGAAATAAGAAAGCCATGCCGGCCGTTCCGGCCATGGCGATTTTCCATTTGAACCATTTGTCTCGTGTCATGCGAATGCGCCTCCTCTAGGTTGTCGCTAGCTGGCTCTATTATCGCGCGCGTTCCTGAGTAGCATCTGAGGCGAAACTGAAAGAAAGCTAAATGCCGTCTTCTGGCGTGAGCACGTCCCTCCCGCTAGGACCTATCGCCCAATTCGGCGGCGGGTCGTTGCCTTTTGCCGTCCGATGCGGTATTCTCTTCTGCAAAGAACATTTGGGAGGGGTGGAAAGATGAGGGAACTACTGCCGCGCAAACGCAAAACCGCTCTCTTTCTTCCCTTTTCCAATGGAACACCAAGGCCTGCCGAGGCTTTGGTGTTTTTTTATGCCGTAATTCGCTCAAAGTCCAGGAGGTGCAGAGGTAATGATGGTGAAATACAAGCGGGTGCTCATTAAATTAAGCGGCGGCGCGGTTGCAGGCGAGGGCGGTTCGGGCTTCGATCCGGCGCGGATGAACCGCATCGCGGACGAAATCATGTCGGTGCTGGAGCTGGGCGTCGAGGTGTCGGTGGTCATCGGCGGCGGGAACATCTTCCGCGGCAATCTGGCCGACAATTGGGGCATCGAACGCGCGGAGGCGGACAACATCGGGACGCTGGCGACCGTCGTGAACAGCCTCATGATGCGCGGGGTGCTGAAGGCCAAGACGAACCGCGAGGTCCGGGTCATGTCGGCGATCCCGATCTCCTCCGTGGCCGAGCCTTACATCCGGCTGCGCGCGATCCATCATCTCGAGAAAGGGTATGTCGTCATCTTCGCCGGCGGCAACGGCCAGCCGTTCGTGACGACCGATTATCCATCCGTGCAGCGGGCGATCGAGGTGAACAGCGAGGCGCTCATCGTCGCCAAGCAAGGCGTGGACGGGGTGCTGACGGGGGATCCGAAGAAGGAGCAGCATCTGCGCAAATTCCGGACGCTGCATTATGACGACGTGCTGCGCCATGATCTGAAAGTGATGGACCAGTCGGCGTTCATTCTGGCGCGCGATTACCGGCTGCCGATCCACGTCGTCGGCTTCGATACGGCGGGCTCGCTGCGCGCGGTGTGCGAGGGTCGCGAGGCGGGCACGCTGATCAGCAGCGAGAGCGAGCTGGCCTACGACGACGAATTGCCGGCATAAGCGGGTTTTATTCTTACATGGCATACGGCTAGAGGGTTGTCGCGCGAAGCGATGTTCAGCTCGGCATTCGACTTGGCTTCGTCCAGCGGATGCCATCCGATCTAGGCTTTGCCGCCTTTAATCGTGACGCGTTAACGAGATCCAGCCGGAATCCAGCCAGCGTACAGCCGGCGTTCAGCCTCGCCTAGCGAAGCCCAGTTCCCCTTCGGGAGCTGGGCTTCTTTGAAGCTTGCAGCGCCGCCGATGGACGGCGACGCCCGTTTCGCCTTGCGCGGATCGGCGAGAAAATGCAACAAACCTGCAGCATTGTGCAACAAAGCGAAAAAAGATAGTTTTGACCAACGGCAGCTTATATGATGGGTTTGAGAGGAGGAGCTACCCAGTGAAAGTCATATTCGGAACCGATGCGAGCCTCGAGAAGAACCTCGCCAGAATCACGACCAACCCCGCGGAACAAGCGGACTGGAGCAAAATCGAAAACGCGATCCGCGGCATGGAGCAGAAAATCGTCGTCATCAACGCGAAGAACGGCCGCAGCGTCGAGGTCGCGCGAAGCGCCATCGCGGTCATTCAATCGGAGGATCGAATGTCCAGCGTGCGTCTCATTACCGGCGAGATGTACCTGTTGAATAAAAGGTTGAAATATGTGGAGGAGGAGATGGACCCCGCCGAGTTTCTCAAAATCAACAACCAAACCATCATTAACACCCGCTACATTCAGGAGTTCTTCTCGACGGAGCACGCGAGGGTGAAGGTCGTCCTGTCGGATCAATCGAGCTATTTCGTCAGCCGTCACTATATCAAATCATTTAGGGGGAAATTACAATGATCAAAGAGTTGAGACAGTCGTTCTTCCAAACGTTTACGTTGACGTCGCTATGGGTTACGCTGCTGCTGTCCTTGTTCTACAAGGATCAATCGATCACCACGTCCTATCTGTGGAGCGCCGCGGGCATTGCCTTGATCGCCGCCTTCTTGTTCGGCATGATGTATAACGCGTTGTGGAATTACTTCACGTTGAAGCCGGCGTGGAACATTCTGATTGCCTCGACCCTGAATATCGCCGGCGGACTCGCGATGGTCTGGCTATTCTCGAAGGAGATGTACGACAGCGTGATCGCGTGGTGGCCCGGCATGGTGGTCTTGTCTCTCGCGCTGCACACGGCGGCGTTCTACTTCTACGCGAAATCGGAAAGCAAGCGGAGAGCCGACGAGCTGAATAAGCGGATCAAATAGATCGTTCGCGAAAGGCCGCCCGCGTGCGGTCTTTTCCGCGCATATAGGAAAGTACAAGTTTCACGGTAATACTTCGGCCGCTTTGTCACGATCGCTGAATGCTGCATTCCCAATCTTCCGAGTATAAACGCAAACCAATCCGCATTGCGCGTGCAGCCCCGCATCGTGTACAATTCTAAATATTAATAGGTAACTTACAAAACTAAATTGAGATTGGAGTGTCGCTGTCCCATGTCGCACTTGGATCAACCGTTCACGCTGGGCAATCTTACGCTCAAAAACCGGATCGTCATGCCGCCGATGTGCCAATACGCCGTCGAGGCGAAAGACGGCATCCCGAACGAGTGGCACTACGTCCATTACGTCTCCCGCGCGATCGGCGGGACGGGGCTGATTATTATAGAAATGACCGACGTCGAGCCGGACGGCCGCATCTCCGATTACGACCTTGGCCTATGGTCGGACGAGCAAGTGCCGGCGTTCGCCCGCATTATTAAGGAAGCGCAGAAGTACGGCGCGAAAGTCGGCATCCAGATCGCCCACGCCGGACGCAAGGCCGAAGACGCCGCGCAGCCGGTCGGTCCGTCGGCGCTGCGGGTCGACGAGAACTTCAAGGTGCCGCGCGCGCTGACGAAGGACGAGGTCGCGGGCATGGTCATCAAATTCGCGGATGCCGCGCGGCGCGCGGTAGAAGCCGGCGTCGACACGATCGAGCTGCATGGCGCTCACGGTTACCTGATCCATCAATTCCATTCGCCGGCCATTAACGACCGGACGGACGAATACGGTCAAGACAAGGCGCGCTTCGGCGTCGAGGTCATTCGCGCGGTGAAGGCCCAAATGCCGGCAGGCATGCCGCTCATCATGCGCGTATCGGCGATCGAATATATCGACGGCGGCTACGACCTGAGCGACTTGCTGCCGGTTCTTGAGCAGTACAGCGCGGCGGGCGTCGACGCGTTCGACGTCAGCTCGGGCGGCGAAGGACCGGCCGGCAAGCGCAAGCCGGGCAATTACCCGGGCTATCAAGTCGCGTTCGCGCGCGAAATCAAGCAAGCGCTCGGCTTGCCGGTCATCGCGGTCGGCAATCTCGACGATCCGAAGCTGGCCGAATCCGTCGTCGCGAGCGGCGACGCGGAGCTGATCGCCGTCGGCCGCGCGATGCTCCGCGACCCGTACTGGGCGTACAACGCGCTGCGCGCCAACGGGGAGACGCGCCGGGGCATTCTGCCGAAGCCTTACCTGCGCGGCGAGTAAGCCGCTCGCGGTGCCTGCCAAATAGAAGCAGCGCCGCGCTGCCGTCTTCGCCATCGAGCGGGTCTCTCCATTGGATGATCGATCGCGCAGATACAGCCTGCAAGTCTATAAGCAAGCGATCCTAGCCTGTCCCAGCGCCATGCTCCTTTCCGGAGCATGGTTTTTTGCTGTCTTTCCCTCCTATGACCGGCGGGCGAAGGAGACATTTCCGTTTTGACATCGGCCCATGTCGGGCGCATAATATACAATGGTTATTCGGTTTACGGCGGAAGGCAGATTGTTACGGGATAGGGAGGTGCGATCATGTCCTTATCGACGACGCATCGTCTGATAAGCGCACGGCCGTTCATTTTTTTTACGATTATTTTGCTCATTAAAGGGTATTTGGCTTGGTTCGTCCTCTTCGACGCGACGCCGACCTGGCAGCCGCTTGTCACGGAGCTGCCGTTCGCGTGGCTGGCATTCTGCCTGTTGGAATGGTTCGCGTCCAAGCGCAAGCTCATCTATTACATGGCGCTCAATTTGTTGTTCACGAGCATATTTTTCGCGGTCATCATGTACTACAAATATTTCGGCGTCATCGTCACGTACCATGCGCTGGAGCAGGTGAATCAGGTAACGGCGGTGAAGGACAGCGTGTTCGAGCTGCTGGACCCGTATTTCCTGTTTATTTTCACCGATATTATCTTGATTCCGCTCTTGATCTACCGGAGCGCCAACTCGCGCCTCTGGCGTAGTCTGAGCGCCCGCAAGCTGAAGCGGAGCACCGCGAGCGTGCTGTTCGTCGTCTCGGCGGCGCTCTGCCTGCTCAACATTTGGCCGAACCGGGCCAGCATGAACGAGATCAAGAAAGCCGAAGAGATGGGCATTCTCAACTACGAGGCGTTCACGGTCGCCGACCGGCGGGACGAGCCGCTCGTCCCGGCAGACATGATTACGCAGGACGCGATTAACGCCATGAAAGGCATTCAGGAGCCGGATTCGCCGAACCTGTCGGGCGCCGCCGAAGGGCGTAACGTCATCATCGTGCAGCTGGAGGCGTTCCAGAACTTCCTGATCGACCTGAAGATCGAAGGCCAGGAAGTGACGCCGAACATGAACAAGCTGGCGCGGGACAACTTCTACTTCCCGCATTTCTTCCAGCAGGTCGGGCAGGGCAACACGTCCGACGCGGAGTTCGTCGTCAATACGTCGTTGTATATTCCGCCGCATGGCGCGGCCGCGATGCAATACGCGGACAAGGCGCTGCCGAGCATGCCGAAGCTGCTGGCGGACCGCGGCTACGAATCGTACAACTTCCACACCAACGACGTGGCGTTCTGGAACCGGAACAACCTCTACGACGCCCTCGGGTTTACGCGTTACTACGACAAGCCGTTCTTCACCGAAGAGGATAAAGTGTTCTTCGGCGCTTCGGATGAGGTGCTCTACCGCAGGACGGCGGAGGAACTGAAGCAGAAGCAGGACGCGGGCACGAAATTCTACGCGCATGTCATCTCGATGACGGCGCATCACCCGTTCTCCATTCCGGCGGAGAAGGATAAAATCAAGCTGCCGGCGCGTTATCAAGGCACGTTCGTCGGCGATTACATCCGCGCGCAGAGCTATGCCGATTATGCGCTCGGCAAGTTCATCGAGGAGTTGAAGGTAAGCGGGTTGTGGGAGAACAGCATCCTGCTCGTCTACGGCGACCATCTGGGTCTGCCGAAATATTCCCTCGACGGCAACGATAAGCGTCTGATGGAGGAGATTTACGGGCGGACGTACACGTACCACGACATGATCAACATTCCGTTTATCATCGCCGGCGATAATGTGACCTATCCGTCGCGGCAGCAGCAGATCGGCGGCCAGTCGGACGTCATGCCGACGGTAATGAATTTGCTTGGCATTTCGATGCAAAACCATGTTCATTTCGGTCAGGATCTGCTGAACCAGAAGACCCGCAATTTGCTGCCGCAACGCTATTATTTGCCGTCGGGTTCGTTCCTGAGCGGGGAATCGCTCTATATCCCGGGCGTCGGGTTCGAGGATGGCGTGGAATATCCGCTGACGGGCGGCGAGGCGAAGCCGGTCGAGACCGTGACGGAGCAGGACTACGACGGCGCGCTGAACCTGCTGCGGTATTCGGACAGCTACGTCGAACAGCTGCCGGATCGCGAGAAGTAGGGCGCATAGGCTTGCCAATACGATAAAAGAAAGCAGGGTGCCATGGCGGCCCCTGCTTTTTTACTGTTTAGTGAATGATGATATTCATAGCATGTTGGATAAAACGTAAAGCGTGTCCGGGGGAGCGGACGTAAGCGATGGTCGGCACCTCAGGCAAATCGTCACGAACGAAGCTCGAACAAGAGCTTGTCTGAAGGACAAGCGGGCTCATTCCGAAAGGACACATCGAAGACGGCCGCGGAGAAGGTACGCTAGTTCCGGGTGTGCAGAGGGCCGGGGCCCTTTGGAGGGAAAACGTCCGATGAAGCCAACTAGGGCCTATAGTTAGGACGGACTTCAAAACCCACTGAAGCTTTGTCCGTCAGGACAAAAGCGTGCCCCGTTTAAGCCAACCCGCCGACCGCGAACAATGGTGGCTGCACGAAGAAGGGAGTCCAGAGGGAGAAGCCCTTTGGTTCCCCTCAGCGGAGGGGGAAGGGGGAGGGAAATCCCCCTATTTCTTCAAGTGATACGGCACCGTCGTCACGATGACGTCGCGCCGGTACAGCAGGTGCGCGCGGATGAGCAAGCTCGACTGATTATGCAGGATGTTATGCCAGCCCTTCCTCGGAATGAATTGCGGGATGACGACGGTTACCTGCACGTTCATCTCGCCCGCTTTGCGCTGCACCGTATCGATGAACTTCGTCAACGGCTGAATAATGCTGCGGTACGGGGAGTGCAGCGTGACAAGCCGTACGTCCGGCTGCCACTGCTTCCATTTCTCCTCGAAGGCCGCTTCCTCCTCCCGCTCGAAGGGAACGTGGACCGCGATGATCTGCTCCGGCTTCAGCGATTTGGCATAGCGAAGCGAGTTCTCCACGACATGGGTCATGCCCGCCACGGGCAAAATAATGACGTTGCCCTCGATCGTGATCGGCGGCTCGCACGTGGACAGGCGAAGCTGATCGCCGACGGCGTCGTAATGCTTGCGGATCCTGCGGAATAGCAGAATAATGAGCGGCAAGAAGACCAATACTGGCCATACCTGCCCGAATTTCGTAAGGAAGAACATGCAGGTGACGACCAGGCAGATGAACGCGCCGATGCCGTTGATCGTCAGCTTCAGCCCCCAGCCCTGCGGCTTCTGGCGAATCCACTTGAGCATCATGCCGGTCTGCGACAGCGTGAACGGAATGAAGACGCCGACCGCGTAGAGCGGAATCAGATGCTCGGTCTGGCCTTTGAATAGAATAATGAGCAGGATCGACGACAAGCCCAGCATGAGGATGCCGTTCGAATACCCGAGGCGGTCGCCGCGCACGGTGAACATCCGCGGGATGAATTTATCCTTGGCGAGGCTGACCGCCAGCAACGGGAACGCGGAATAGCCGGTATTAGCCGCCAAAATCAGAATGAGCGCCGTCGTGCCTTGGACGAAAAAGTACATCGCGTTCCGCCCGAACGTCTGCTCCGCGATTTCCGAAACGACCGTGACCTGCGGATGCGGCGTTATGCCGTAATACCAGGCCAAGAAGACGATACCGGAGAACAGCAGCGCGAGCAGCAGACCCATCGCGGCGAGCGTCTTGGCCGCATTGTTGGGCGCGGGCGACTTGAAGTTCGGGATCGCGTTGGAGATCGCCTCCACGCCCGTAAGGGCGGAGCTGCCCGAGGCGAACGCCTTCAGCAGCAGGAAGAGGCTGATGCCCGCGACGGGCGTGCCGATGGAAGCATGCAGCTCGCGCGACACGTTGCCGCTAGCAATGTCGTAGATGCCGACGCCGATCATGATGAACAGCGCGAGCACGAACAGATAGACGGGATAAGCCAGTACCGAAGCGGATTCGGTCACCCCGCGCAAATTCAGGATCGTGATGAACAGGACGAAGACGATCGCGATCGGCACGGTATACTCGTGCAGCGACGGGAAGGCGGACGTAATCGCGTCCGTGCCGGCCGATACGCTGACCGCCACCGTCAGGATGTAGTCGACGAGCAGCGAGCCGCCGGCCACGAGCCCGGGCAAGATGCCGAGGTTCTCTTTGGAGACGACATAAGCGCCGCCGCCGTGCGGATACGCATGGATAATTTGCCGGTATGACAGAATAAGCGCTAGCAGCAGCACCAGCACGCCGATCGCGATCGGAATCGAGAACCAGAACGCGATGGCGCCGGCGGCCATCAGCACGATCAATATTTGCTCCGGTCCGTAAGCGACCGAGGAGAGCGCGTCGGAGGACAGAATCGCCAGCGCCTTCGTTTTGTTCAGTTTTTGGTCGCCGAGCTCAGCCGATTTCAGAGGGCGCCCGATCAATAAACGTTTTAATGCCGTAAACACGCGCCTTCACCACCCGGAGAATGTCATTGTCTTTTCTTTACCCGTGCCTTCGCGCGTCCAAAAACCTTGTTTTGCAGGTTAGTTTTTCACCCGGTCCGCGTTTTAGGACACGCCAAATAACGCAGAGGAAATACCCCTGCGTTCCCAATTCGAACGCGAAGTGTTTACCCCCCTCTAATGACGCTTACGAGGTTAGCTGACGGATTCGGGCGGTTAGAGTCGCCCTACGGCCGGCGCGCTTCGAGCGCGGCGAGCCGATTCACCCCTGCGAGCGCCGATGGGCGGCGTTCGCGTTTGGTTCCCCCGTTTTCCGGTTCGGAAATTCAGCGATGCTGGATGTTGTACGCAAGCTATCATACTCCCGGGAAGCGCAGGGTGTAAACGGACGAAGAAACGGCTTCATCCGGCTGTATGGCGATATTTGGACGGAAGCAGCGCTTACATAGGTCGTTATCGCAGCCAAGCTGGTTTTATCGAGGCATTCTTCGGATTTGCGACGAAAACGGGCGGTAAGACCTACGAGGCTTGTCCGGCTGAACGTAGGGATGGGCGGCGGCAATGCGCGCCTCGCTTATGGCGAAGTTTCGGCCGCCTGCATAGCCGTTCTTGTTTTTGGGAAATACCAAACGGGTATTAGATGGAAGCACAGTCCAAGTTAGTTAGGAAGGGGTAGGGAACATGGCACAAGCAAACGGGCAGGGGAGAGTTCAAGGGAAAGTCGCGCTCGTCACCGGCGCGGGATCGGGCATTGGGCGCGCGGCGGCGCTGCGTCTGGCGGAGCAGGGCGCGAAGATCGCGCTGCTCGACCGGGAGGAGGACCGGGTCGCGGCCGTGCTGGCGCGCATCGAGAAGGCGGGCGGCGAGGCGATCGCGATCGGCGCGGATATCTCGAGCACGGGCGACATGGAGGCCGCGTACCGGAAGGTTGCGGACAAGTGGGGACGGCTCGATATCGTGTTCGCCAACGCAGGCATCAACGGCGTGCTCGCGCCGATCGAGACGATGAGCCCGGAAGAGTTCGGCACGACGATCGACATTAACCTCAAGGGCACCTTCCTGACGGTGAAGCACGCCATACCGGCGCTGAAGGAGAACGGCGGTAGCATTATCGTCACAAGTTCCATCAACGGCAACCGCGTCTTCTCGAACATCGGTTTCAGCGCCTACAGCACGTCGAAGGCGGGACAAGTCGCCTTCACGAAGATGGCCGCGCTCGAGCTGGCGAAGTTCGGCATTCGCGTCAACGCGATTTGCCCGGGCGCCATTACGACGCATATCGACCAGAACACCGACCGCAAGCCGGAGCTTGACGAGGTGACGATCCCGATGGAGTTCCCGGAAGGCGACCAGCCGCTCGAGGACGGTCCGGGCAAGCCGGCGCAGGTCGCGAATCTGGTGCTGTTCCTGGCCTCCGACGAATCGAACCATATTACGGGGACGGAAGTGTTCGTCGACGGCGCGGAGTCGCTGCTGCGGGGATAAGAAGGGCGCTGGCCATGCATGCATCCGTACATAGATCCCGCCAATCGCAAAGGGCTGTTCCGCACGTCATCTGGGATGGCGCGGAACAGCCCTTCTTGAAATTCAAGCATGCGTAATTTTCACCATCGCCTGATAAAGACAGCGCCAGCCGTTTCGCCTTGTCTACGTCGTGCCAAGCAGCTGGTAACGCTGCAGCAAACGCTTAACGGCTTCGAACTGCAGCGGCTTGCCCAGGAAATCGGCCATGCCGGCCTCCAGACAACGCTGGCGGTCGGCGGGTAGGACGTTGGCCGTCATGGCGACGACGACCGGCGAATGGGGCGCTCCGCTGGCGGCGAGTACTTGCCGGGTCGCCTCCAAGCCATCCATGACCGGCATGCGCATATCCATCAGGATAAGCTCATACTGGTTGGCGGCCGACTTCGCTACCGCCTCGCCGCCGTCCGCGGCGACATCGGCCCGGATGCCGAGCTTCTCCAACATGCCGATCGTCAGCTTCTGGTTGATCTCGTTGTCGTCGGCGACCAGCACCCGCGGCGCCGACGCGCCGATCGCCGGCGGGGTCTCGTCCGGGATGACCTCGATCGTGCAGGAGAGTTCCCGGTTGCCGGATTCGAACAACGAGGCGAAGCTGATCTCCGGAATACGCGAAGACGCGCGTCCTTCGAGGCCGAGCCGCTCGGCTCTGGCGGGCGGCCTGCCCCCGCTGCCAGCCGGATCGGCCTCGCTTCCATCCTGCAAGCTCGCGTCGGCAGAACCGATCAAGGCTAGGGCATCCGCTGGAGTCTCAAGCGCTACTACGGCTGGTTCCGCTTCGGACATCGCCTCATGGAACCAGCCCGGCTGCGCGATCCAGGGACTGAGGTCGGTCCCGCCTTCCTGATTCAGGTAGCCTTCCTCGCCGTAAGGCTTGACGGTGACCGTGAAGCGGAACGTGGCCCCGGCGGCTTCGTTCGTCTCGACATGGATCGTCCCGCGCATCAGCTCGACGAGGTTCTTGCAGATCGCAAGGCCAAGCCCGGTGCCGCCGTATCGCCGGGTGAGCGACGTATCGACCTGCGAGAACGGCTGGAAGAGGAGCGGCAGCTTCTCTTCCGGAATGCCGACGCCCGTATCGTGGACGGCGAATTGCACCTCGATCGCTTCCCCGTCCATGCGGCCAAGCCGCGCCTCGACGCGGACGGAGCCTTCCGGGGTAAACTTGACCGCGTTGCCGACCAGGTTGATCAGCACCTGGCGAAGCTTCAGTCCGTCGCCGATGACGATCTTCGGCAGCTCGGGATCCAGCTCGTAGGCGAGGTGCAGGCCGAGCTGCTTCGTCTTGGCGGTGAACAGCTCGAACGTCTCCGAGACGATGAGGTCCAATTGGAACGGCATCTCCTCGACTTCGAGCTTGCCGGACTCGATCTTCGCGTAGTCGAGAATATCGTTAATGACCGACAGCAGCGCGTCGCCGCTCTTGTGGATGATCTCGGCGTAATCTTGCTGCTCGGAGGACAAGCCGGTCTCCAGCAACAGCTCGGTCATGCCGAGCACGCCGTTCATCGGCGTGCGGATTTCGTGGCTGACCATGGCGAGGAAGTCGGTCTTCGCGCGGGCCGCGATCTCGGCCGCGTCCTTCGCCTTCATGAGGTCGAGCTCGAACTGCTTCCGCTCGGTCATATCGCTGATCGTGCAGGCGTAGATGCGGTCGTCGTCCACCGTGGCGACGCCGACCTGGATTTCCGCCGGGAACCGGCTGCCGTCCTTGCGCATGGGCGCCAGCTCGATCCGCTTGCCGGTGGGCAAGCCGGCTTCGGCATCGCCCTCCGACTCCTTGAAGCCGCCGCCTTCGAAACAAGGGATAAGCTGCTCGATCGGCGTCCCGATCACTTCGCGCTCTTGATAGCCGAACATCGCCGTCAGCGCAGGGTTCACCGCCAGAATGCGCCCTTCGCCGTCGAAGGTGACCATCGTGTCGCTGCTCGTCTCCTGTACGACGCGCGCGAGCGCCTGCGTCTTGTTCAGCTGGTAGGCGGTGCGCATCAGCTCGCGATTCATTTTCTCCAGCTCCCGCGTCTTCTGATGGAGCAGCTCGGTCTGCAGCTGCAGCGTCTTCGTGCCGATGTACATCCGCACGAAACCTTCGATTTTCGTCCGTAGAATTTGGGGAACGAAGGGCTTGAGCATATAGTCGATCGCGCCGACCTCGTAGCCGGTGAAGAAGTGCTCCGATTCCTTGCTGGTGGCCGAGATGAATATGATCGGCGTCTCGCGCGTCTTCTCTCTCATCTTGATCAGCCGCGCCGTCTCGAAGCCGTCCATCTCCGGCATCTGCACGTCCAGCAGAATAACGGCGAACTCTTCTCGCAGCAGGCTGCGCAGCGCTTCCTCGCCCGAGAGGCACTTGACCAAGTTGTAGTTCAAATCGCCGAGAACGGCCTCCAGCGCGAGCAGATTGTCAGGGTGGTCATCCACGAGCAGGATGTTAATGGGTCCGTCGTATGTTACCATCGCCTTCGCGTTCACCTGCCTCTTCTATCTCGTCTTCCGGTACAGCCTGCTGTGGGCGTCCAATTCGTCATACGCGTCCGCGTGTCTCGTGAAGTTGATCGATTCTTTGGTGCCGAGCGCGAGCACCCCGAAGGTGCTAAGACTGTCGTACAGCAAGCCGTGCACGTGATTTTGCAGCTCTTTATTGAAATATATCATGACATTGCGGCAGAAAATGACATTGAACTCGTTGAACGAGCGGTCCGTGACCAGATTATGCTGGGCAAAGACGATATTCTCTTTCAGCTCCGAATGGAACAGAACGGAGTCGTAGCGCGCGGTATAATACCGGCTGAAGGCGTCCTTCCCGCCGGCCTCCATATAATTGCGGGTGAACGTCTGCATCCGGTCGATCGGGAAAACGCCTTCCCGCGCGAGATCCAGCACGCGTTCGTTCATGTCGGTCGCGTAGATGCGCGTTTTGTCGTACAAGCCTTCTTCTTTGAGCAGAATCGCCATCGAGTAGACTTCCTCGCCCGTGGAGCAGCCCGCATGCCAAATCCGGATGAACGGATACGTCCGCAGCATCGGCACGACATGCTGGCGGAAGGCGAGGAATACTTCCGGATCGCGGAACATCTCGGTGACGTGTATCGTCAAGTCGGCCAGCAGCCGGTTCATCGTCTCGCGGTCGTGCAGCATCCGCTCGGTGAGCGCCGACACGTTCGGCAGCCGCTCCGCATGGACGCGGTGCCAGATGCGCCGGCGCACCGAGGAGAACGCGTAATTGCGAAAATCATAGCCGTACAGCTGGTACAGCCCTTCCAGGAGCAGCGCGATCTCGATCCGCTCCCGTTCGCTGGCGCCGTTGTCCATCCATTCGTTATTTATATAACCACACCCTCATTAATGACAGCAGTTGATCGATATTGACCGGCTTGGCGATATAATCGGACGCGCCGGCTTCGATGCATTTGTCGCGGTCTTCCTTCATGGCTTTGGCCGTGATGGCGATGATCGGGAGCTTCTCGTGGGCCGGGTTGGCGCGAATGCGCCGCATCGTCTCGTATCCGTCCATCTCCGGCATCATCATGTCCATCAGGATGAGCTGCGTGCTCGGGTGTTTCTCGAGCGCCTCGAGCGCTTCCCGCCCGTTCTCGGCAAAGCTTATATTCATCTTATACCCTTCCAGGGCGCTCGATAACGCAAACACGTTGCGAATATCGTCGTCGACGATCAGAATGTCCTTGCCCTCGAAGATCGCCTCCACGCTGTGCAGCTGACGCAGCACGTTGCGCTTGTCTTCGGGCAGGTCGGCGACGACCCGGTGCAGGAACAGCGTCGTTTCGTCGAGCAGCCGCTCGGGAGATTTCACATCTTTAATAATGATCGTTTCCGCGTATTTCTTCAACTGGAGCTCTTCCTTCTTCTCCAGCTCGCGGCCGGTGTAGATGATGATCGGCAAATCGCGCAGGCTGTCGTTGCGGCGGATCGCGTCGAGCAGGGCGAAGCCGGAGATGTCCGGCAGCCCCAGATCCAGCACCATGCAGTCGTAATGTTTGGCGGACAGCTCCTCCAGCGCGGCCTTGCCGGTCGAGACGGCCTTGATGACGACGTCGTCGTGCCCGATCAGCTCCATGATGCTCGTGCGCTGGGCGTAATCGTCCTCGACGACGAGCAGATGCTTGAGATCCCGCTCGAGGAACGATTCGATCTGGCCGAACAGATGGTCGAGCTTCTCCTTGGCGGCCGGCTTCTTCAAATACGCGATGGCGCCCATCGACAGCCCCTGCTGGACGTCGTCCATCATGGAGATGACGTGGACCGGAATATGGCGCGTATCCGGATCGTGCTTCAGGTGATGAAGCACGGACCAGCCGTCCATGACCGGCAGCATGATGTCGAGCAGAATGGCATCCGGCTTATACGTCTTGGCGTAGGTCACGCCGTGGTCGCCCTGGAGGGCGACGATGCCTTTGAAGCCGCGGCCGCGCGCGATATCGAGCAGGACGCGGGCGAAGTTGGCGTCATCCTCGACGATGAGCACGACGCGGTCTTCCAGGCCGATCGCTTCCCGGTCGTCTTCGACGAGCTCCGCCGGCGGCGCCTCGGTCGTCGGAAGAGGCATCTCCGCGGAAGGAGCGGCCAGCAGCGCCGCCGTCCCCCGAGGCAAGGAGGCGGCCGGCTTGGCGAGGGCCGCCGGCGCGTCGTCGCGCCCGGTCGCCCCGAGCGGGTCGGCGACGTGGAACTCCGGCAGCAGCAGCGTGAACGTGCTGCCCTTGCCTTCGGCGCTCGCGAGCGTGATGCCGCCGCCGAGCAGGCCGGACATATCGCGGCTGATCGCAAGGCCGAGGCCGGTACCGCCGTAGACGCGGCTAGTCGTGCCGTCGACCTGCTGGAACGCTTCGAAGATAATATCTTGTTTATCCGGCGAGATGCCGATGCCGGTATCTCGCACGTCGAAGGCGATCATTCGCCCGGCGTCGTGCGCTTTGCCAAGCCCGGCGGCTTCCTCCGCCGTCGCCAGACGCGCCGTGAGCGCGACGCCGCCGCGATGCGTGAATTTGAAGGCGTTGGACAGCAAGTTCTTGAGCACTTGCTTCACCCGATGGCTGTCGGTGTACATCTCCTTCGGCACGTCCGGCGCGATCTCGACGTCGAAGCCGAGGTCCTTCTGCTGGCCGACCGGCGTGAAGCTCCGGCGCATGGCCGACAGGATGTCGGCGATCGGGACGTGCTCGGTGACGAGGTTCATTTTGCCCGCGCCGATCTTGGACAGATCCAGAATCTCGTCGATCAGCTTCAGCAGGTCGCCGCCGGCGGAATGAATCGTCGTGGCGAACTCGATCTGCTTGCCGGTCAGGTTGCGTTCCTTGTTGTCCATCAGCATCTGCGACAGAATGAGCATCGAGTTGAGCGGGGTGCGCAGCTCGTGCGACATGTTGGCCAGGAATTCGGACTTGTATTTGGACGCGAGCGCAAGCTGTACGGTCTGCTTCTCGAGCGCGTTCTTCGTCTTCTCGATCTGTTCGTTCTTCTGCTCGGTCTGGCGCATCTGCAGCTCGAGCAGATGGGTCTTCTGCAGCAGCTCGTCGTTCGTCTGTTCCAACTCTTCCTGCTGGGACTGCAGCTGCTCCTCGGATTTCTTGAGCGCGCGGGTCTGTTCCTCCAGCCGGTCGTTGGAGCGGCGCAGCTCTTCCTGCTGGCTCATCAGTTCTTCGGATTGCACCTGCATCTCCTCGCTCAGCGCCTGCGACTCGCGCAGCAGCTCCTCGATTCGGATGCGGCCGAACAGGTTATTCAGAATAATGCCGAGCGCCGTGGAGAGCTCGTGCAGCAGCTCGCGCTGACGCGGGTCGAACGCTTCGAAGGAGGCGAGCTCCGCGACGCCGAGCAGGCGGCCTTGATACATGACCGGGACGAGCAGCAGATGAAGCGGACTCGTCTCGCCCAGGCCGGTCTTGACCCTCACATGGGAGGCCGGCAGATCATCCAGCTGAATCGTCTCCTGCGAGACGGCGCATTGGCCGACGAGCCCTTGCCCGAACGCGAACGATTGCTCGAACACTTCCAGATCATGCGGGGCATAGGAGCCTTGGAGCTTGAGCCTATTCTCGTCGCCGAGTCCTTCGCGGATGTAGAGGCCGCCGTAGGTCGCGCACGTGATCGGAATCAGCTGGTCGATGAACGTTTTGCAGAGCTGCTCCAGATTCTGTTCGTTCTGCAGCAGGACGGAGACGTTCGACAGGTTGGTCTTGATCCAGGCTTCGTCTTCGACCTTGCGGTTGTAGACCTGCTCGGCCGCCGTCTTGTCCTCGAGAACGTCGGCGAGCGCGTTGAAGGCCTTGGCCACCGTGCCGAATTCGTCGGCGGTCTCCGTCCGCTTGCGGACGTTCCGGTCGAGCGTGCCCTGCGCATAGGAGTGAATCAGCATCGTCAGGTTGTTCAGTCCCTTGGTGACGCCGGTCAAATTCCAGAGCATCGTCAAGATCCCCAAGAACAGACCGATGATGGAGGCGGTGATCAGGACGGCGCGCGCTTCGTTGTTGGCCTGGCGCGCGCTCTCGACGGCCTCGTCCATCGAACTGCGCTGATAATTGGCGAGCGCGTCGATAGCGGCGAGCGCTTCATTCTGGAACCGCAGCCCTTCTTGCTCGCGCAGCGCGACCGCCTCTTGGCTCTTGCCCTGACGAACAAGCTCGATGACCTGTTCTTCATAGCCGAAAAAGTTTTCCACGGTGCGGTTGACGTCCAAGAACAGCGTCTGACGGATTTCGTTCGAGACGATGTCGTCGAGCTGCCCGATTCGTTCGCGCGCCTCCGCCGGTTCGCCGACGAGCAACGCTTCGTTCTTGATCAGATTGGCGTTCGTCGGCATCGTCAGGATATTGACCAACCCTTTGGCCGTATTCTGGACGTAGCCCTTCAATTCATAAGCGAGAACGAGCTTTTGATAGCGATTATCATAGACCTCGTCCAGCTTTTCCCCCATGCGCGTCACGTTGTTCAGCCCGGTTATGCCCAAGAAGCCGAGCAGCAGAATGACCGCGATGAAACTGATGATTAACCTCGTTTTTGTCTTCACGTCGTTCGCTCACCTGCGTCCTTTTTGTCTGAAATATAAATGCGCACATGCGAACAGGCCGCCGACCCGGGTGGGTTTGCGACCGTTCGCACTATGGTAGATCCGTTTATTGTACGTTCGTGATAACCAGCAGTCGGCCTTGGTCGAGCTCTTCTTCATAACGCTCGGCCTCCGACTCGGGTATGCCGATCGCTTGAAGCTTGGCGCGGATCTCGTCGCCTCTGGAGCGGAATACGTTCGCCATGGACGTGAACGCGCCTTCCTCGGCCATGCCGATCTCGTTCGCGTCGGTGGCGTCGGCCAGCGTCTTGGTCTCGTCCCGATCGTGGGCCATCACGTAAATGTTGTCCTGACGGAAGCCACGGCGGTTCAGATCCCGGACCGCGTGCAAGGCATCCATCGCCGTCGTAACGATTTGAACGCTCGGTGTGTGCTGCATCGTCCATCCCTCCGCTTACTCGTATGGTTTGTTGGTGCGGGATAACCATCTGCTTCGATGCTATCGCCGCCGCTTGTGGACCTATTGTCATATACCCGGCTGCCTGCGATTTGAAACAAGCCCGTGCCCTGAATCCGGCGTTGTCCCGCATGTTGTCGCGCACCCGATTCACGCCGCCGGGCGAGGGTGTAAGAGTGTACTAAAATGGACCGCTTGTCCATTGCCCGGCTAACCGGCGCGGCTGGCTTGCCGCGCGGCGCTTGCGCAAGGGGCGAAGCGGTCGTTCATCACGCAGAGGAGAGATGCGCATGCAATGGGAGTGCTTTCATCATTCGCCGCGGAGCAACTGGGCGTATGCTTACGACAAGGATACGATTCATCTGCGCGTCCAGACGAAGCGCGACGACGTCGAAGAAGTCACGGCCGTCACCGGCGACAAGTACGATTGGGAAGGCTGTCACGAGGACGTGCCGATGGAGAAAATCGCTTACGACCATTTTTTCGACTATTGGGAAGCGGCGGTCAAGCCCAAGTACAAACGGTTCTCCTACGGGTTCCGCATGCGGGCCGGCGACGAGACGGTATTCATGACCGAATCCGGCATCGGACCGGATCAACCGGAGCCGCCGGGCGGGTATTACGAATTTCCGTACATACACGAGATCGATATTTTCACGGCGCCGGAGTGGGCGAAGGAGGCGGTGTTCTACCAGATCATGCCGGACCGGTTCGAGATCGGCGACCCGTCGATTAGCCCGGATGGCGTATGCGATTGGGGCGGAGAGCCGACGCGGGAGAGCTTCTTCGGCGGGGATCTGCAGGGCATTCTGGAGCGTCTCGACCATCTGACCGACCTTGGCGTGACCGCGGTCTACCTGACGCCGATCTTCGAGGCGCCGTCCAACCACAAGTACGATACGGTGAACTACATGAAGGTTGATCCGCATTTCGGCGATACGGCGATGTTGAAGAAGCTGGTGCGCGAGTGCCACGATCGGGGCATCCGGGTCGTGCTGGACGCGGTGTTCAACCATACGAGCGAGCAGTTCCCGCCTTTCCAGGACGTGCTGCGGAAGGGCGAGCAATCGAAGTATGCGAACTGGTTCCACATTCGCGAATTCCCGCCCGAGGTGCGCGACGGCGTGCCGACCTACGATACGTTCGGCTTCTACGGCAACATGCCGAAGCTGAATACCGCGAACCCCGAGGTCAAGGCGTACCTGCTGGACGTCGCGGCGACATGGATTCGGGAGGCCGATATCGACGGCTGGCGGCTGGACGTGGCCAACGAGATCGACCACCATTTCTGGCGGGATTTCCGCAAGACCGTGAAGGAGCTCAAGCCGGACGCCTACATCATCGGCGAGGTGTGGAGCGAATCCCGGCCGTGGCTGCTCGGCGATCAATTCGACTCGGTCATGAACTATCCGTTCGCGGACAAAGTGCTCGGCTTCTTCGCCGAAGACGCGTTCGACGGGCGCGCGTTCGCCGAACAGATGAATAACCTGCTCATGCGGTATCCCCAGCAGACGAACGAGGTCATCTTCAACCTGCTCTCGAGCCACGATACGCCGCGGGTGCTGACGCGCGTCGGCGAGGATAAACGCCGATTAAAGCTGGCCGTCGTATACTTGCTGACGTACATCGGCACGCCGTGCATCTTCTATGGCGACGAGGTCGGACTGAAGGGCGGCGGCGACCCGGACTGCCGGCAGTGCATGGAGTGGGAGGAGGAGCGGCAGGACCGCGACCTGCATGATTTCTACAAGCTGCTGATCGACCTGCGCAAGTCCCATCCGGTGCTGCGCAGCGGGCGCTTCCGCTTCCTGAAGGCCGACGGCGGCGACTCGCGCGTCATCTACGAGCGGCTCGGCGAAGGCGAGCATTTCATCATCTGGATGAACAACACGCCTGAGGAGACGCATATGGAGCACCCGCTGGAGACCGACGACTGGGAAGACGCGCTGACCGGCGAACGCGTCCCGGTCGAGGAAGGCGTGCAGACGATCAAGCTGGACCCGTACGGGTACCGGATTATGATGCGCAAGCTGTAAGCGGCGCGACGCGCGGCTGTAGGAATGCTGTCAGGTTAAGAGGGCTCCGCCCTTTTGACCCGACTTTTATTGCTCCCTCCCCCTTCCCCCTCCGCTGAGGGGAACCAAAGGGCTTTGCCCTCTGTACTCCCTTTTTCGTGCTGGCGCACTTGTTCGCGGTCGGCGGGTGGGCTTGAGCAGGGCACGCTTTTGTCCTCACGGACAAAGCTTCAGTAGGTTTTGAAGTCCGTCCTATGACTTAAGTCTGTCAACTATAGGGCCTAATCGGCTTCATTGGACGTTTTTACTTAACTTTACAGCATTGGCGGCTGTAGGGAGGGCGCGATGAAGCGGTAACCCCTGATAGCGGCGAAAGGAGGACCTGGCTGGATCAGCCGGGGCCTCCTTTTTTGTCGTGCGGAAGCTGTGGTTGCGAGTCGCGGGGAAATCGCCAAATCGTTCCATTTACCACTTTTTCAGGCGGCTGAATCAGCATCGGCGGGGGGCGGCGACATTATTTTTTTATAAGCGCGGCGCGGGTTTCAAGCCATGGGGGGAGGTGTATAAACGTTATACCAAATACGTCGGGAGGAACCGTAACATGAACACGAACGAATGCATCGCTATGCTTCTAGCCGGAGGCGAGGGCCGCAGACTGGCTCCGCTGACGACGCATCTGGCCAAACCTGCCGTCCCTTTCGGCGGGCGGTGCCGCATTATCGACTATACGCTCAGCAACTGCGTGAACTCGGGAATATCGACGATCGGAGTGCTGACCCAATATAAAGCAGAATCGCTTCATGCCCACATCGGGGACGGCTCCTCCTGGCGCCATACGGACGACGGACGCGAGACGGATATTGCGCTGCTGCCATCGTCTCGCATCGGCCGCGAAGGGTACGCGGGCACGGCGGACGCGATCTGCCAGAACATCGACTTTATCGACGCCAAGGCGCCGGAGCATGTCATCGTGCTCTCCGGCGACCACATCTACCACATGGATTACCGTGAGCTGCTGGAGGCGCACAAGACGTCCGGCGCGGCGGCGACCATCGCGGTGAAGCGCGTGCCGTGGAAAGAGACAAGCCGGTTCGGCATCATGAACGCGGATGGCAAGGGACGGATCACCTCCTTCGTGGAAAAGCCGGCCAAGGCGCAGAGCAACCTCGCCTCGATGGGCATTTACATCTTCCGCTGGGCCGATCTGCGCGAGGTGCTGCTTACGGATTGCGAGGACGAGCGGTCGAGCCACGATTTCGGCAAAGACATCATTCCGCGCATGCTGCAGGCCGGCGAACATTTGGAGGCGTACGCGTTCGAAGGCTACTGGCGCGACGTCGGCACGGTCGAGAGTCTGTGGGAAGCGCATATGGATATTCTCGACGGCACGCTGGACGCCTCCTGCGAAGCATGGCCGGTCGCCACGCGCGAACGCAAGCCGGCCTTCCGTTCGTATGTAAGTCCGCATGCGGATGTGTTGACGTCCTACGTTCATGAAGGCAGCTCCGTCGAGGGCGATCTGGAGCGCTCCGTCGTATTCGGGGGGGTGGCGATCGGCCGCGGCACGGAAGTTCGAGAGGGCATCGTCATGCCAGGGGTTCGTATCGGGCGGCAGGCGCGAATTACCCGCGCGATCATCGGCGAAGGCGCGGTCATCGAAGACGGCGCGGTCGTCGGCAGCCCGGACGGCGACATCGTCGTCATCGCGGCCGGCGAACGCGTGACGGGCAACCCGCTCTATGCGAAGTGGCCGCTCATGCTGCCGAAATCGATGTACGACGTCAACGAATCCGCCTATGCGGGGGCGGGGGCGACCAACGTATCGTGGGATAAGGCGTAATTACGAACGCGGCAATAAACGAGCTTCCGACCGGCCGGTCTTGGCGGTCGGAGGCTTGATTGGCTTGCGGACGGAGGCAAGGGAGCGAAGCAGACAAGCCGGAATCGGCACGCGGCGGCGCATTCGCGGATGCGCCGCCAACCAATTACTTGGAGGAGATCCCGTAGGGCTTGTCCGCGCAGGCGACGACATCCGCGTGATTCGCTTCTAAGTAATAAGAACGACGACGAACAGACACTCTCGCGGGCAGCGGGAAGTGTCTGTTTGCGTTTGGCGGCAGTTATATGCCCCAGCGCAGCGTCATGCGCAGCGAACAGTCGTCGGCCTCGAGCGTGAACGTGACCCCGGTCGGCGTGTAGGACGTATGGATGGGCGTGTCGGAACCGACGCCCTTCAGCATGGTGTCCACGGTCTCTTGCTTGCCTTCTTGCGAGGCGCTCATCAATTGGTGCGCGAACCCGTGATCGCTGAGCTTCTTCAGCAGCAGGGAGCCGTCGCTCATCAGCTTGGAGAAGCTGCCGACCGAGGCTTCGAATATCTTCGTGTCGACCGGGGGGAATGCCCGTAAGCCGGCCGGATGGAGCGCGGCGGAAGGGGCAGCGGGATAAGGCTGGCCATAGGGATGATACAAGTAAGAGGAATGATAATAATACACGTCAGCACCGCCGTTACATTGGGATTCGTTTTGCTATCCCATGGTATGTAGGCGGCCGCGGAGGCGTGCATGGCCGGGCGGGGCGCCTCGGCCCGTAAGTACTTCCCGGCGCGGCACTCGACCGCAATCGCCCCCACAGTCAAAGACCGCCGGCGCGATTCCCGCGCCGGCGGCCGTTGCCTATGCGTATTATGCGCCCGAACCTTACGATTTCGGCTCGCTCTTGCCGTCGTAACGCTTCGTCCACTCGGCGAGAATCGCGTCGCGGTCTTTCGCCGCCTGCTGCAGATCGTATTTGATCAGCTGGTCCAGCGGGTTTTTCGTGTAGCCTTCGGGGATCGCCGCGCCTTCGCCGCCGACCGCGACGATCGCGTAGTTCTTGTTGTATTCCTTCATCGCGTCGTCGGTGATCGCCCAGTCGAGGAAGTCCTTGGCGACCTGCTTGATCGCGTCCTTCTTCACGAGCGCGTTCGCCTCCACGTCCCAGCCGGAGCCTTCGGTCGGGAACACGGCTTCGACCGGCGAGCCGCCGCTCTTCTCCTTGATGGCGCGGTAGCCGAACGAGATGCCGATCGGGTATTCGCCCGTGCCCGCCATCTTGGCCGGTTTGGAGCCGGAATGGGTGTACATGCCGATATTCGCATGCAGCTTGTCCAAGTACGCCCACGCCGCATCGGCGCCTTTCAGCTGCACCAGACCCGACACGGTCAGGAAGCCCGTGCCGGAAGAAGCGGGATTCGGCATGGTGATGAGCCCTTTATACTCCGGCTTCAGCAGATCCTCGTACGATTGCGGAATCGCGATTCCTTTCTTCTCCAGCTCGACCGTATTGACCGCGATCGCCGTCTCCCAAGCGTCGATGCCGACCCAGTGCGCCGGATCCGCGCTGTCCTTGAACGACGCGTTCACGCGCTCGATGCCCTTCGGCGAATACGGCTCGATCATGCCGTTCTGATCCAGGACGAGCAAGCTCGTCGCGGCCGTGCCCCAGACGACGTCGGCTTGCGGGTTGTCCTTCTCCGCGAGCAGTTTCGCCGTGATGATGCCGGTCGAATCGCGCACGATGTTCAGCTTCACGTCCGGATGCTGGGCTTTCCAAGTCGCCAGGTAAGCCTCGATCTGATCATCCTCGAGCGCGGTGTAAATCGTCAGCTCCTTGCTCTGCGTATCGACGCCGGCATTGGCGCCGTCGGTGCCGCTCGCCGCGCCGTTCGTCTCGCCGGCTGCCGTGCTTCCTTCGTTCCCGTTGTTGCCGGCGTTATTGGCCGTGCTTCCGCAAGCAGTCAGCGCGATCAGGACGATCAGCAGCAGCAGCGCGGTCAAACCACGTTTTTTCATTGGTTTCGCTCCCCATGAATTGTTATTCCTCACAATTCCTACTATAAAGTTGGTTCTTTAAACCAAGGTAAAATGCACGTAAATAAATTGTGTTCTTTTGTGTTATGGTTGTAATTCATTGTGATATCAGCGGGGGAGCAACCATCCAGTGGATGTCCTTCTCTTCCAGCCGGGCATGCCATTCTTTCGGCGGGGCGACGTCGCTGACGACGATGTCCACCTCTTCGAGGCCGGCGATGCGGCAGTAATGGTTCGTGCCGATCTTGGTATGGTCGGCGAGCACGATCGACTGCTTGGCATGCTTCATGAACGTGCGGGATAGCATGGCGCGCTCGTCCTCGTAGGCGGTGACGCCTCCGTCGATCTGCAGGCCGTCGGCGACGAGGAAGGCTTTGTCCACGTGAAAATGGCTCATGAAGTGAATGGCGAGCGAACCGGAGGTGCGGTAATGCTTCGTGTTGACGCGCCCGCCGATTAGCACGACGTCCCCGTCGAACACGCCGCGGTTGCGGTAGCCGATCAGCAGATTGAGCGTATGGACGCTCGTCACGAGCACGGTCAGTCCTTTGCGCATGACGAGGGTGTCGATCATCTTGAGCGTCGTGGTGCCGTCGTCGAGCACGATCGTCTCCCGGTCCTGGATGAGCGACGCGGCCGCGTGGCCGATGCGCCGTTTCTCCTCCGCCTGCAGCACTTCGCGCTGGACGTAGGCCGGCTCCTCGCGTTCGACGTTGATTTTGACCGCGCCGCCGTAGACGCGCTTCAGCTTCGACTCGCTCTCGAGCTCCTCTAGATAACGGCGCACCGTCTCGGAGGACACCTCCAACGTGGCGACGAGCTCCGGCGTGCGCACCTTGCCCTGCAGCTGCAGCATGTTCAAAATAATTTGTTTGCGTTCTTCTCCCGCTAAGGACATGGCTTCTCGCTCCTATTTCAATTAATGGGCAGGCGTCTACAGCGACTCGATCGTCTCGTGGATTTGAATATCCCGCTTGCGCAGCGCTTCGAAAATAACCCGCGGCTCGAACGCCTCCTCCGGCGTCGCGATGCCCGGACGGTTCGCGCGCAGCGTCTCGCCCTTGGCGATCAGCTCGGTCGCGATGGCGAGAGGAATGCCGACGTTGCGGGTATACGCCCGCAGTCCTTCCCAGCCGAGGACCGAGCCGTCCGAGCTCGGATGCGTATGGGTCAGCGTGTGGCGCATGAGGCGGCCGTCGGCGATGCCGGTCACCTCGACGTGGAGCGCGTAGCCGTACAGCTCGGTCGCGCTGCCTTCCGGCGCGTCGCATAGGTAGGCGCCGATCGCGTCCATGATGCCGATCTCCGTGTCGCCGATGGTGATTTTGTCATTCCGCATGAAGCCGTATTCGTAGAGGGCGCGCACCAAGCGCATGTTCTGCTGCGGCCACGTGCCGCGCACCTCGATCAGGCGCACGCCCTTGGCCTCAAGCGCTGCGGCAAGCGTCCGCGTCTCGGCATGCGGAATGATGTATTGGACCGCCGTGCCGTACGGCTCGGGCAGCTCGATCTCGCGGGGACGGGCGAACGGCGGTACTTGAATGAAAGCGCCGTTCTCGTACACGACGCGGCCCGGCAGCTCCGGATCGTATTCATAGGTCGTCGTCTCGGCAATAGACTTCGAGAAGGCGATGGGGCGGTAGGAGCCGTGGCTGACGCGCACTTCGTGCACCTCGTCCAGCTGATTGGCCGCGTGCATCGCCATCATTTGCGTGACGCCCGGCGTCATGCCGAAGCCCGGCAGACAGGTGCGTCCATTGCGGACGAAGCCGTCCTGGCTGCGGTCCTCGTCGCCGAAGCCGTTCAAGTTGATGCCGTGGCAGCCGGCTTCGGCGATGCAGGCGGTGGACAGGCCGTTCAGCGTGATGGTCGTGCCGTCCATGACGATATCGTAGCCGCGCAGCTGGGCGACGGTCGCCTCATGATCGCGCACGTTCACCCGCACGACGTCGACGCGGGGATCGTTCAGCTCGTCCGCGACGCGCTGCGCCTCTTCCACGTTATAATCGCCGATCGTAATGCGTTCGAATTCGGAATGTTGAACCAGATCGAGCACCGCTTCGCGGCAGATGCGGCCCGCGCCGCCTAGACAGAACACTTTCATGGATCGTTAAGCCCCTCTCGGAAAATGGTATGCGGTTGTCATTTCGGAAGCGGTAACGGCGTGCGGCCGGTGCCTACGCGCGGCCGGCTTCGGCCATTCGGCGCTGCACCGCCTCTGTCAGTCGAACCATGTCGCCTGGCTGCACGTCGCCGATGCTGCCGATCCGGAACGTGTCGGCGGCCGAAATTTTGCCCGGGTAGATAACGAACCCTTCGGACTTTAAGTCGCCGTAGAAGGAGGCGAAGTCGAATTCGACTTCGCCCTGTTCCGGATAGCGGAACGCCGTAATGATCGGCGACTGCCACGAGGCGGGCAGGAGCGGCGCGAAGCCGGCCTGCGCCATGCCCGCGGCGAGCGCGCGCTGGTTATCCGTATAACGGCGGTGGCGCGCTTCGATGCCTCCCTCTTCCTCGAGCTCGATCAGCGCCTGATCGAACGCGCGGACGACGTGCGTCGGCGAGGTGTAGCGCCATTTGCCGCCCTGCTGCTCCATCGTGAGCCATTGGTCGTACAGGTCGAGCGACAGCGAGCGGGCGTTGTCGCCGCATGCCTCGATGACGTCGCGCTTGACGAGGACGAAGCCGAAGCCGGGCACGCCCTGGATGCATTTGTTGCTGCTGCTGATGAGCCAGTCGATATCGAGCGCCGCCATGTCGAGCGGCACGCCGCCGAAGCTGCTCATCGCGTCGACGATGAAGACGCGGCCATGGCGCTTGACGACGGCGGCAATCTCCTCGAGCGGGTTGAGGATGCCCGTCGTCGTCTCGCAGTGGACGAGCGCGACGTGCGTAATGGACGGATCGGCGGACAGCGCCGCGTCGAGCGCGCGCGGGTCGGCCTGCGCCACCTCGCCGAACGCGACGGCGGCATGGTCGATGCCGAGGCGTTCGGCGATCTGGACGATGCGGTCGCCGTATGCGCCGTTTGTCAGCACGGCGAGCTTGCCGCCTTGACGCGGAAGCGCCGTGCCGATCGTCGCTTCGACGCTGAACGTGCCGCTGCCCTGCATGAGCACCGTCGTATAGCGAGACGGATCGGACGGGGCGGCGAGCGCCGTAAGACGGCTGCGTATCGACTGCACGAGCGCGTTGTATTCTTTATCCCACGTGCACCAGTCGCGGAGCATGGCGCCCTTCACGGACGCGGTCGTGCTAAGCGGGCCGGGCGTGAGCAGCAGGTACGGATTCTGGACGGACAAGGCCGCGTCATCTTGGCGGACGGCCGCGGAGGCAGGCTGCTGGCTCATGGACGTTCCCCCTTTGCCAAGCGGGCTTCGATGGCCGGGAACAAGCGGTCGAGTTCGCCGATCTCGCGAATAATGTAGTGCGCGCCAGCAGCCGTCAGCCGTGCCGCGATGTCGTTGAACAACCGCTCGCGTTCAAGGGCGTCCAGCGCTTCGGTCTGCGCTTGCGACAAGCCGAGCTCGTTGCCGCCGAAGACGACGCCGACGGTCCAGACGCCCGCCGCGCGGCCTTCCTGCATGTCGGCTTCCGTGTCGCCGCATTTGACGACCGCGTGCATCGGATAGACGCCGAGCGCTTCGGCATTGCGCAGCAGCATCCACGGATGCGGGCGGCCGCCGCCCGGCGTCTCGTCCGGCGTGACGGACGAGTCCGGCGCATAGCCGCGCCGCGCCGCCTCGGGCATCAGAAGGTCCATCATCGGCCGGGTATAGCCGGTCGTCGTGCCGATCTTAATGCCCGCGGCCCGCAGACGGTCGACCAGGGCGAGCGCGCCCGGCACCGGCTCGGCGAAATCGCGGACGATCGACAGCAGCGCCGGTTCGAAGGCGGCGTACAGCTCTTGCACGTCGGCTTCGCTCGCCGGCGCGCCGTATCGGCCGGTCCAGGCTTCGCGCACCGCCGGCTGGGCGCAAATATCGCGCAGGTGGTCGATTTTCATCCGGCCCATCGGCTTGCGGATGTCCGCGTCGGAGACGGCGACGCCGCGCTCCTCGAACAGTTTGCGGAACGCGGCGACCGGCGCGAAGCTTCCGTAGTCGACCATCGTGCCGGCCCAATCTAACATGACGGCTTGAATCATAGTGAGTTCCTCCTAGGGATTGAGTATGGGAATGCCTTATAAATGTTGTGATGTCGAGCAAGCAGTTGGCCCGCAGGCAGGTCCGGAAGGCGGCCGTCTAGCGGCTGCGCCACCCCGAGGTCCGCTTGCGCAGCAGCGCGGAGACGGCCTCGTAGGCTAGCCGCGCCAGCAAGTTCGCGGCGACGATGAGCACCGACATGGCGGCGGCTTTGGCCGTGTCTCCGGCGTCGTCCATGCCGACGATGGCGACGGAGGCGAGCTTCAGGTCGGCCCCGTATAGGAAAATGACGGCCGATACGGTGACCATGGCGTTCACGAAGAAGTACACCAGCATCTCGAGAATCGCCGGCAGCGATAGCGGCAGGGCGATGCGGACGAAGAAACGCGGCCACGAAACGTTCAGCGACGCGGAGACGTGCGCGAATTCCTTGTCCATCATCTTGAGCGACGTCGTGGCCGTCATGAACGGCACCGAGTAGAAGTGCGCGACGTTGGCCAGCACGAGCACGGCCATCGTGCCGTACAGGGCGTGCAGCGGATTCGCCGGGTCGTTGAAGAAGAAGATGTACGCGAGACCGATGGCCAGCCCCGGCAGCGCCAGCGGCACGATCGCCAGGAAGTAGCTGGCTTGGCGAATCGCGCGCAGAATCCGGATGTTCTCGATCATGTAAGCGGCGGCGAACGTGATGAACGTGCCGGCGAGCGCGGTCCAGGCCGCCATCCGAACGCTGTTCCAGAACGGGGTAAGCCCGCCTGCCGCCGCGTCCGCGAACTCGTATTTGGCCAACGTGAGCGTAAGATTGTACGGCCACGCCTTCACGAGCGACGCCATGACGACCGCGCCGAGCAGCAGCAGCATGGCCAGCGCGATCAGCGAGGCGTACGAATGGGCGAGCGCGTTGCGCAGCCGCCCCGGCCGAACGGCATACGGCGTGGAGCGCGAGGTGACGTACGCCTGCTGCTTGCGCGACGCGATGCGGTCGATGATGAACGCCGCGACGGCGGGCAGCGACAGGACGATGCTGACGACGGCGCCGAGCGCCATGTTCTGCTGGCCGATGACCTGCTTGAACATGTCGGTCGCCAGCACGTTGTATGGGCCGCCGACGACCTTCGGCGCGCCGAAGTCGGTGAAGCTGAGCGTCGCGCAGACGATAATGGCGCTGATAAGCCCGTATTTGACCGAAGGCAGCGTCACCGTCAGCAGCTGGCGAAGCTTGCCCGCCCCGAGCGTCTCCGATGCCTCGTACAACCGGTAATCGCTAATGGCGAGCGCGGCCGACAAGATGAGGAACGCCTGCGGGAACGTGTAGATGACCTCCGCCATGATGATGCCGACCTTGCCGTACAGCGGAATGCGCAGCTCGAACGGCAGCCACCCGAACAAGCCGGTGGAGATCGCGCCCTGATTCCCGAACAAGTAGACGAGTCCGATGCCGTGCATCATGGTCGGCGCGAACAGCGGGAGCAGCGCCATCGCTTTGTAGACGGATTTGCCCCGAATGTCCGTGCGCGTCAGCGCGTAGGCCAGCAGGAAGGCGAGCGGCACGGCGATGACGGTCGTCATGAACGAGATGAATACCGTATTGCCCAGCGATTGCAGCAAGGCCGGCGATTCGAGATACGCCCGGAAATAGGACAGGCCGGCGAATTCGCCCTCCGGCGTCAGGAACGCCTGGCGGAACAGCGAGGCGAGCGGCAGCGCGACCAGCACCGTCATGCCGAGCAGCAGCAGGAGGAGCAGCATCGCCTGCAGCCATTCGGCGCGTCCCCACCGGCGTCGCCGGCGCGGTACGGCCGCGGCCGCGGTGCCGGACGGCTGGTAAGCGGCGGCTTCGAAATCCGGCATCAGGAGGACCGCCTCCTTTGCGCGTCCAGCGCCTCGGCCGGGTAGCGGAGGGACTCGCCGGGCGGCAGCTGCAGCCGAAGCGGCGCGCTGCGCGTCAAGTTCAGCCGGCGAGCGAGCTGGGCGGGCACGTCGACCAGCACCGGCGCCGCATCCGCGGATGCGTGCTCGGGCAGCAGGCTGACCCGGTAATACGCGCCGCGGAATTCGGCGTGCGCCACCGTGCCGGCGAGCACGGCGCAGCCGGTCTCCGGCGCCTCGAGCGGGCCGAGCGGCTTAATCTGCTCCGGCCGCACCGCTTGCACGCCGCCGGCCGCGCCGCCATCGGGAATGAAGTTGATCGCGCCGATGAAGTCGGCGACGAACGGCGTGCGGGGCCGCTCATAGATGTCCTCCGGCGTTCCCGTCTGCGCGATACGCCCTTGGTCCATGACGACGACGTGGTCGGCCATCGTCAGCGCTTCCTCCTGGTCGTGCGTGACCATGACGGTCGTGATGCCGAGCCGCTCCTGCAGCAGGCACAGCTGCTCGCGCAGGTGGACGCGCACCTTCGCGTCGAGCGCGGAGAGCGGCTCGTCGAGCAGCAGCACCTCCGGAGAGAGCGCCACCGCCCGCGCGAGCGCGACCCGCTGCTGCTGGCCGCCCGAGAGCTGGGCCGGGTAGCGGTCTTGAATGTCCGGCAGGCCGACCAGGTCCAGCATCTCGCGCACCTTGGCTTTGATTTGGGCGCGAGGCAGCTTGCCTTTCAGCCCGTAGGCGATGTTCGCGCCGGCGGTCAAATTCGGGAACAGCGCGTACGATTGGAATACGATGCCGAAATTGCGCTTCGCCGGCGGGAGCGGGGTAAGATCCCGGCCGCCGAGCCGGACGGCGCCGCGGTCGGGCTGCTCGAGCCCCGCGATAATGCGCAGCATCGTCGTTTTGCCGCAGCCGCTCGGGCCGAGCAGACAGGTGAACTTGCCTTTGGGAATCGTCAGCGCGACGTCCTTGAGCGCTTCGAACGCGCCAAACCGTTTGTGTATGCCTTCAAGCGTGAGGGATTCCATATGCGCGCTTGCGACCTCCTTTGAAGTAATTGAGTTTCGAAACGGACGGGGCTTGACCGGAACGTGCCGCGCAGCCGGCTCCGGCGGTTGCCCAACCAACGTTGTTTGTGGGTTGCGTTGTGATTTGTCGATTATTTCTTGGTTGTACAACCTCAGTGTAGGGGAGAAGTGTAAAACGAGCGTAAACCTCATATTAAGATTGTGTGTTTTATTTTGTTTTGTTGTTTTATATTGATTTTAATTGGCGTTGAGAGTTCTCCGTCTGAAGACCGAGGCGAAAATCGGTGCCGGGGATGATTGGCTGTCCGGCGCTTAAGGATTACAATACGAGTAAACGTTATTTGCGAGAGGGTGGCGCGCGCATGTTTCAGTGGGGGCGTTTGAGCAGGTTCAAGCGGTATGGCGGACCTTGGAACGACGGGCAGGAAATCGATTATCAGTGGCCGGCGACCGGATTCCCCATCGTGCGGATCCGGCTGGGCGGCATGCGGGGCGGCCGGCGCAAGGTGGCGGTCGGGCTGATTGCGATCGGCGACGTCGCCGTTGGACTGATCGCTCTGGGCGGCGTCAGCGTCGGCGTGCTTGCCTTCGGCGCGGTGGCGCTCGGCTGGGTGCTAGGTCTCGGCGCGGTCGCCGTCTCGAGCTTGGCGGGCGGCGCGGTCGCCATCGGCGAGTTGGCGGCAGGGGCGGTCGCGATCGGGAAATACGCGATGGGCGCGGTCGCGATCGGGGAGCAGGCCCTGGGGGCGGTTGCTATCGGCAAGCAGGTGCTCGGGGCGGTGGCGGTCGGCGAAACCGCCTACGGCGGCGTGGCCATTGGCGAGCACGGCTTCGGCATTCTGCCGTTCACCGCGGATGTATTCAACTTTGTAAAAGGTTTATTTGACTAACAGGATCGGGGCGAGCATGAATGCGGCTTAACAAAGGCGAATCGCTGTTCCGGCAAGGCGAGGAAGGGCCGCTGTTTCGGATCGAGAGCGGCCTGCTCAAAGTGGTGCGCCTCCACCCGGACGGCGGCGCGTTCATCTTCAACATACTCACGCCCGGCGAAGTCATCCCCCACCATTCGCTGATCAGCCCCAAAGAATATCACGGCACCGCCATCGCGCTGACGACCTGCGAGGTGACGGCGATCCCGGCGGACGAGTGGTACGGCGGGATGGAGCGCGACCCGGCCCGTTACCGGGAGGCGGCGCTCCTCCTTCAGGCGAAGCTGCGGATGATGCAGCACCGCATCGACCAATTGACCGCGCTGGAGCCGGCGGAGAAGCTGGCCCGGCTGCAGGAATGGTTCGGCGCGTACGT
Organism: Paenibacillus methanolicus; assembly: GCF_008124765.1. GTDB lineage: Bacteria > Bacillota > Bacilli > Paenibacillales > Paenibacillaceae > Paenibacillus_Z > Paenibacillus_Z methanolicus. The sequence continues at coordinate 271,256 of NZ_VNHS01000004.1, forward strand.
GCAGGACGCGCCGCTCGGCGACCTGCTCACGCAAGAAGAGATCGGCCAGCTGCTCGGCCTTCGCCGCGAGACGGTGAACCGGCTGCTGCGCGCGAAGAAGCCGCAAGCGTCACGGGATACGTGATGCTTGCGGCTTTTTTTAATGTGTCTAGGGGAGGCGCAATAGTGGCGTGAAACGTGAAACGGACTATGGCGTGCAGCGGCGAGCAGATGGGGCGAAATAGCGGTACCCAACCGACTATTGCATGCCGCATCGAGCGGATGGAGCAAAATAACGGTACCCAACCGACTATTGCATGCCGCATCGAGCGGATGGAGCAAAATAACGGTACCCAACCGACTATTGCGCGTCGCTGCGAGCAGATGGTGCGCAATAGCGGCCCCAGCCGACTATGGCATGCCGCAGCCAGCAGATGGTGCGAAATAACGGTACCCAGCCGACTATTGCGCGTCGCAGCCAGCAGATGGTGCGAAATAGCGGCACCCAGCCGACTACTGCGCGTCGCGGCGAGCAGACGGTGCGCAATAGCGGCACCCAGCCGACTTGCGCGTCGCAGCTATCAGATGGCGCGTACAGCGGCACCGTCGTGCACCGCTTTGCCTTATTCTCCGTCCACGCTGGCGGCCGGCCCGAAGAACTCGTAGTGGATCCGCTCAGGCGGCACGTTCATCGACTTCAGGCTGCGGTAGACGTGTTTGATAAACTCGGCCGGACCGCAAATGTAGCAGTCCGCCACATCCTGCGGCAGCGCGGCGCGGAGCCAGGCCTCGTCGATGCGTCCGAGATGCGCGGCGCTATCGCCGGCGGCGCGGTCGGCTTCGGTCGGCCGCGTGTAAGCGTAACGGACTTCGATGCCGCTGCCCGACTCGGCCAGCTGCCGCACTTCGTCGCGGAACGCGTGCTCCTCGCTGTTCGGCGAAGAGTGCAGGAAGACCGCCGGACGCCCTTGGCGCTTCAGTTGGTGAAGCATGCCGATCATCGGCGTGATGCCGGAGCCGGCGCTTATTAGCGCGACCGGGCCGGAAGCGTCCGATGCGGCCAAGGTGAAGTCCCCCGCAGGCGCGGACAGCTCTACGATATCGCCAACGTTCAGTTGCTCGTGCAAATAATTGGACACGACGCCGTCCGGCTGCCCCTCGCCGCCTCCCTCGCGTTTGACCGTAATCCGATACGCGTCTTGGCCGGGCTCGCCGGAGAGGCTGTACTGGCGGATATGCGTATACGTCTCGCCCGGTACGGTCAGCTTAACGCTGATATATTGACCCGGCGCGAAGGATGCGGGCCGCGAACCGTCCTCCGGCTCGAGATAGAAAGAGGTCATGACGCTGCTCTCGGCCTGCTTGCGCGCGATCTTGAACGGCTTGAAGCCGGCCCAGCCGCCTTCCTGCTTCTCCGCTGCCGCGTACATCTCCGCTTCGACGCCGATGAAGGCATCGGCGATGACGCCGTAAGCTTCGCCCCAAGCGCCGAGAATCTCGTCCGTCGCGGCGTCGCCGAGCACGTCTTTGATCGCCCCGAGCAGATGCTGGCCGACGATCGGATAATGTTTGGCTTGAACACCAAGGCTGCGGTGCTTATGGGCGATTTGCTTGACGGCGGGGAGAATCGCCTCCAGACGGTCGATGTGAACGGCGGCCGCGTAGACGGCGTTGGCGAGGGCGGTTTGCTGGCGGCCCTGCTTTTGATTCGCGTGGTTGAAAATGTTCAGCAGCTCGGGATGGTTCGCGAACAGCTGTTGATAGAAGCGCGATGTAATGGCGGTGCCGTGCACCTCGAGCACCGGAACGGTCGATTTGATGATGGCGATCGTATTTGGCTGAAGCATGAGCAGTCCCTCTTTCCTGCGGTAGTGGTATGTACTCATTGTAACGATTCGATCCGGTCGGCCGTGTGATCCGGATCACACGGAGTGGGGCGGTTTTGTGACGCGCGATCCGGCGCGGCGGTTATAGTATGGCATCCATCGGAGCGCCTAAACCATGAAAAAAAGGAAGCGGGCGGCCATCGGCGGCGCATCGCTTCCTTCTTTCGCAAGAGCTTGTCCTATTTCTCCGAAGACGGCGGCGTGAACGAACGCGCGGCGAACTCGCTGTCGAGCATGTAGAACGCGTTGCTGTCCTTCTCGATCCGCTTCAGCTTGTTGATGATGCTGTCGAACATCGATTCTTCTTCGACCTGCTCGTCGATGAACCACTTCAAGAATTGCATCGTCGCATGTTCGCGGTCGTTCAGGGCCAGGTCGGAGAGGTGGTAGATGCGGCTGGTCACGACTTTCTCGTGCTCGTACGCGTGCTCGAACACCTGCAGAATCGAGTCGTATTCGTTCTGCGGCGTTTCCATGCCGGCCAGCGTGGCGCGGTGTCCGCGGTCGTTGAGGAATTTATAAATTTTCATGGCGTGAAACCGTTCTTCTTCCGCCTGCACGATGAAGAAGTTCGCGAATCCGTCCAAGCTTTCGCCGGAACAGTAGGCAGCCATGGCCAGGTAGACATGGGCGGAATAGAACTCGAAGTTCATTTGGTCGTTTAACGCGCGGCTGAGCATTTCATTCATGGGGGTTCACGCACCTTTCCATCGTCGTTGTGTGATAAAAGCAGCGGCTCCTTCGCAGTATGCTTGTCGCACGCTAGCCAAGGAGCCCGCATTCGCTTCTATAGTGTACCACACAAGATCGGCGTTAGCCCACAGCGCATGGAGAAATTAGCCAATACGGGCTTTCAAAATGCCGTATAGCGCTTCGGCCGTCGGCGCGACGACGACTTCCTTCTTGCCGATCGTGACCATGCACTGCTTGGCGCACATCCGGCAGTTGCCGAGGCAGTCCTTCTTCTTCTGCTTCAGCTCGGGAAATTCGCTCTTGAGCGTCTTGTACACCGACTTCGATCCGGTGCGGAAATTGCGGCAGCAGTATTTGATCTTCTTCATCGTCCGTACCCAGCCTTTCACGGTTGGTCTGTATGTATATTCTCAATGATATTCATTCTCACCGAAGCTGTCAACGCGAAATCTGGAGGGGTTGTACGGACGGGGAAACAAAGCGTGCGGCATCGGCCGAAGGTGACCAGATTGGCGGTATGAAAAAATACCCGGCCTGCGCCGTCTTCAACCCTCAAGCGGGCGCGAAGACGGCGGGCCGGGCATAAGCGAGATCCATTAGTCGCAAGGTACGGCCCCGCTGCATCGGCCGGGCCGCGCCGAGTCGCGGGTAGTTGAGCCGTCGACAAAACGGCGCTGCCGGAGCGGCAGCATACCGGTCAGTCAGCCGGGATCGCGAACGTCTTGGACCACGTCGCGCCGCCGTCGCGCGTGGCGTAGACCGCCGGGCTGGTCAGGCTCGTGACCGCAAGCCAGCCGGACTTGGCCGCAGGGAACGTCAGCTTGCCCTCGAAGCCCGGCGCCGCGGCGCCGTTCCGCCATGTCTTGCCGCCGTTCATCGTTCGGCCCAGCGACAGCTTGTCCATCGCGCCGCTTCCGGCCAGCAGGTAAGCCGCGCGCGAGTCTGGCGTCGCCATATCGGCCGGTCTTCCGGCCGGTCCGGGCAGCTTGCCCGCCTTGACGGCAGGACCCGGCGCGGGACCGCCGCCTGCGGTGGCATTCGAGACGACCTGCTTCCAGCTGGCGCCGCCGTCCTTCGTATGGAAGAGCGAGTAGGACGTCTGCGACATGCCGGAGCCGCCGTATAGCAGCACCCAGACATCGCGGCCGCCTGCGCCATAGACGGCGCCGCCGACGCCGACGGCGGAGGAAGCCTTCAGACGGGTCGTCCATGTCCGCCCGCCGTCCGTCGTGCGCTTGACCAGGTAACCGCCCGGCGCGAGCGTGACCGCCCAGCCATCCTCAAGCGTGAAGAAGCGAAGTCCGCGCGTGTTAGGCGGCGTCGGCAGTTTGCTCCACTTCGCGCCTCCGTTGGCCGTGTAATGCGCGCCGCTGTCGTTGAACGTAAAGCCGAAGCCTTCCGTCGCCGTGCGAAAATCAATGCGCGCAAAACGGTTGCCGCCATTGGGCACCGGACTGTAGCTGGAGCCGCCGTTCGCCGTACGCAGCAGCATGGCCGGCCCTTCGGGCGACGTCCCGGCGAGGACGTAGCCGAGCGAATTCGTCACGAAATCCATTTGCGCGAAGGTCAGCTTCCCTCTATAGATCGGCTGCCAGCGGCACCCGGCGTCCGACGTGCCGAGCATGAAGCCGTTGCCTGCCGCTCTGCCCGTGGATGCGCTTAAGAATTGGATCGACGTGAAATGCGGCGATTCCCCCGTGGCGTCCGCGGTCAGCCGGATGCCGTGGTCGTCGGTGCGGCAGGCGCCGTTCGCGTGGGCGGTCTCGCTGCCGATCGGCGTAGGCAACAACGCCGCCGCGAGCGCAATGGACATCAGGTACGCCGCGATCCGCCCGCAGATGCCGAAGCGGCGCGTGTTTCGCCGCCTCTCCGGGTGCAGCTCTACGGTTCGAAGGGGGCCGATTGCGTGATCGTGCTCCGTGTTCTTCAAGGGTGGGTAATTTCCGCTTCTCGTCGCGTTTGCCATTCTCATCACCTCTATTGTTATCTTACCCCGATAAGAGGAACCCGCATGTGCGCCCGATAGCAGACGAGGATCAGACCGGTCGGATTTGAGCGCGCGAGTCTCGCATGGTACGCTAGTAGTCGAATTCGCCACGAAGCAAAGGAGAACGAAATGATGAACGCTAATGGACAACAGCGCGCGGCCATCCGGCCGGGCATGACCGTCGATATCGTATTGAAGCAGGACCAGCCGACCGGCAAACTGACCCGCGGCATCGTGAAAGATTTGCTGACCAAATCGCCGAATCACCCGCACGGCATTAAAGTCCGGCTGCAAAGCGGCCAAGTCGGCCGGGTGAAAGCAATCTGCGAACCGGGGACGCCGGCCCAATAAAACGCGCTCGTCTTGCTGCGACGCGCGCATGCTGGTAAATAGTAACCATTGAACCGCTCGCCATGGTCGAGGTATAACTGTGTTACGGAATAATGAACACCATGTCGAGAGGGGCAATCATAGATGAACAACAAGGCAATGGTATTATCGGCGGCATTACTGCTCGGCGTTATGTCGGCAGCGCAGGCGGCGCCAGTATCCGCGAAGGGCAAGCAAGATCGCGTGCAGCAAGAGCAAAGCGCGGACCAAACGGAGACGAAGACGACCGAGGAAGCGACGGAAGAGGCTGAGGTAACCGCCGAAACGGATGCTAACGCGGAAGCAAACGGCGAGGCTGCCGTAGAAGAGGTCGAAGCGGAAGCCCAGGAAGACGAGGCTGGCGGCAAGAAGAAGAAGGGCAACCCGCACGGTCTGCAAAAAGCCTATGAAAATACGAAAGACAAGCCTGCCGGCGAGCGTATCGCGGAGCTGTTGAAAGCGAAATACGGCATCGACGTGACCGCCGAGACGCAAGCGGAGATCGAGGAGATCGTCACCGATCTGGAAGCGAAAGGCGAGACGGAAGCGGCGGAAGAAACGCAGGCGGAACTCGTCGCGGAAGATCCGACGAACGTAGAGCTCTACGTGAAGCTGGGCAAAATCAAAGAAAAGAACGGCAAGAAAGGCGTTAAGGCGTATGTCAACGGCAGCGAGCCGAACTTCGACGTGGCGCCGGTGAAGAAAGACGGTCGCGTGCTGGTGCCGTTCCGCGCCATCGCCGAAGCGCTTGAGGCGGAAGTGGCATGGGATGCCGCGACGAAGACGATCACGGTTAGCAAGGACGGCGTCGAAGTGAAGCTGACGCTCGGCAGCGCGGTTGCGTACGTGAACGGGACCGAAGTGAAGCTGGACGTGCCGGGCCAGACGGTGAACAACCGCGTGCTCGTGCCGCTGCGCTTCTTGAGCGAGGCGCTGAAATCGAACGTCGTATGGGAGCCGGAGACGTCGAGCGTTATCGTGAACGACGAGACGGCGACCGAGGAATCGGCTTCGGAGACGACGACCGAGCCGGTAGCGGAATCGACGACGGATGCGGCGGCTACGACCGAAACGACTACGTCGACTGAAGCGGCTGCGGCGTCCGAGACGACGGAAGTCCAGACAACGACGACGCCATAATCTCATCGCAACCGAATTCCTGCAATTGGCACGTGTGGAAAAGCGCCGCCCGCGCCATCCTATCCTTGAATAACCGGCTTTAAGCCCGGACTTCGAGGAGGATGGACGGTGCGGCGCTTTTTTGTCGCGTTGATCGCGATCGCAACGATAATGGCGGGCGCGGGAATCGCCCCGGCTTCGGGAGCCGACGGTTCCCGCCCGTTTCACTTTGGATTCAAGAAAAGCAAGAACGGCGAGCTGCCGTCGATCGCGCAGGAAGGCTTCATGGATATGCTGAAGCGGCACGGTTCGATCTTCCTGGGCGACACGGCGAACAAGGAGCTGTATCTCACGTTCGACAGCGGCTACGAGAACGGCGTCACGCCGCAAATTCTCGACGTGCTGAAGGCGAAAGGGGTGCCGGCGATATTTTTCATCACCGGCCATTACGTGAAGGACCAGCCGGAGCTCGTGAAACGGATGGTCGCGGAAGGCCATCTGGTCGGCAATCATTCGTGGAGCCATCCGGATATGACGACGCTGCCGGATTCGCGGATCGTCTCCGAACTAAGCCAGGTCAAGGAAGCGGTGACGCAGCTGACCGGGCAGCAGGAGATGGCGTATTTGCGTCCTCCCCGGGGGATATTCAGCGACCGGGTGCTCGGGGTGAGCAAAGGGGCCGGTTACACGAACGTGTTCTGGTCGGTCGCCTACAAGGATTGGGATACGAAAGCGCAGCGGGGGGCGAAATACGCCTACGACAGCGTCATGGCGCAGCTCCATCCGGGCGCGGTCATCCTGCTCCACTCCGTCTCGACGGATAACGCGGGGGCGTTGCCGCAAATCATCGACGACGCCCGGGCGAAAGGGTATACGTTCAAAAGCTTGAACGAGATGAAAGCGAAGCAGTATCGCTAAGAACTTGTCTATAGACGGAGCGGCGCGGCGGCAGTCTCCATCTGGCGGGGGTGTCCGATTCGGCCTTGCCGCAACGCAAAAAGCTTCGGCGCACGTTCATCGTGCACCGAAGCTTTTGCGTTGCGCTAAATGAGCGAGAGGTGGGTCCGCTTAGGCCTTCGGCTTGCGGATCTGCGCCGTCAGCGCCAGGAAATGATCGAGCACCCGGTGGATGCGGTCGCCGATCTCGTGTCCGACCTCGTATTCGTCCGGCGTCGCGGTCTCGAACCAGCGCCGCTGCGCGCCTCCGATCGACAGCCATTCCGGCGCGTTGATGCCGTGCAGGTTGCGGACGATTGCTTGGAGCTGCTGGAGCGAGCTGACGCCCACTGCGCCGCCGGCCGAACTGACGGACAAGACGGGCTTGCCGCCGAAGTGGTCTTGGCTGAGGAAGTCGAGCGCGTTCTTCAGCGCGCCGCTAAGGCTGCCGTGGTATTCCGGCGTGGCGAGAATCACGGCGTCGGCATCGAGCACGGTCTGCTTCAGCGCGACGACTTCCGGATGCGTCGTGCCGTACTCGTCGGGGGAGAAGAACGGCAGCGGCTTCTCATGCAGGTCGAACAGCGTGGCCTGGAAGCCGTTACGCTCGATCAGGCGGGCCAAATAGGCGCTCAAATGGGTACTCGTGGCGTTCTTGCGGTTGCTTCCCGCGATAATGGCGATTTTCATCATGGATCATCCTTTCGCTCTTTCGCTGAATGCCGCACTCCCAATTTTCGGATTGTGAACGCAAACCAATCAGCTTCGTTCGATTTAACTTTATCGTACATGGAAAATCGGTCGCCCGCGTCGGCAGATGGACGGAAATTCGCGGGAAGCTTGCGTCCGCCGATCGGATGATAGGCATACGACTTTGGATGGAGATTCGCTGGCGCCGCCCGCGCGAAGTTCGTCAAAGGGTCGGTTAGCCGAGTCCGTGGCGGATGGCGAGAATCGCCGCTTGGGTTCGGTCCGATACGCTCAATTTGTCGAGCAGGTGGCTGACGTGGGTTTTGACCGTCTTCTCCGTGATGTGCAGCGCCTCGCTGATTTCCTTGTTGCTGAGACCGCGCGCGATCTGCTCCAGCACGTCGTGCTCGCGCGGGGTCAGCTCTTCGAACGGGTTGCGAGGCGCGGGCGCCACCGGCGCCGGCGGAGCGGCCGCTGGCGCGGCGACGACGCTCATGAGCGCGCTGGCCGCGTCGGGATGGAGCTCGACCTGCCCTTGATGGACGCGGTGGATGGCCCGCACGAGCTCCTCCGGCTCGATATCCTTCAGCAGATAGCCCTTCGCGCCGGCTCGTATCGCAGGCAGGACATGGTCTTGATCGGAGAACGACGTGAGGACGATCACTCTCACCTCCGGATGGTCGGCGGTCAGCTGCCGCGTCGTCTCGATGCCGTTCAGCACGGGCATGTGCAGGTCCATCAATACGACGTCGGGCGCGTGAAGCGCGACCTGCTCCAGCGTTTCGCGTCCGTTGGCCGCTTCGCCGACGAGCAGCAGATCCGGCTGGGTCTGCAAGAATACCTGCAGCCCTTTGCGCACCATCGCATGATCGTCCGCGAGCAATAATCGAATGGTCATCTATCTTCGCTCCTTAAGTTTCGGGAGAATGGTCATTGCCGCAGCGGCACGGTCGCTTCGACCGCCGTGCCGCCGCCGGGCGCAGGCGAGATCGTCAAGCGCCCGCCGAGCGCCTGGGCGCGCTCTCGCATCGTCGAGAGCCCGAGCGATCCGTCCTTGGCGCCGCCGGGGGCGATGCCGTCGCCGCGGTCGGAAACGCGCAGCACGGCCCGGTCCGGCAGCAGCTGGAGATGGACATCGGCCTCGGCGCGGCCGGCGTGCTTGCGGACGTTGTTCAGCGCTTCTTGGCCGATGCGCCACAGCGCCTCCTCCGCCGCGCGGGGCAGCGTGCTTAAGCCGGTCACTTGCGTGGCGATGACAAGCCCCAGCTTGGCGCCGTACGCGGCGAGCGCGGTGGCGAGGCCAGCCTCTAGACCGGCGGGGCGCAGCTGCATAATCAGCGCGCGCATCTCGCGCAGCGCATGCTGCGCCAGCGATTGCATGTCGCGCACGGAGTCGAGAGCCTCCGCCGTCGCCTCGCGGCCGAGCAGACTCTCGACGCCCTTCGCCGTCATGGAGAGAGAGAAGAGCATCTGGGAGACCGAGTCGTGCAGATCGCGCGCCAACCGGTTGCGCTCGGTAAGCCGAGCCAGCTCGCGCCGGTTATACTCCAGCGCCGCGCCTTCGAATACGACGGCCAGATGTTCGCCGAGCGCTTCGACGACCTCGCCCTGCGCGCAGTCCGGCTTGCGGCCGCGCTTATCGCCGACGAGCAGCAGCCCGGCGTCGCGGGCGCTGCCGGACGGGATCGGAGCGGCCAGCAGGTAGTGAAGTCCCGGCAGGACGTCGCCGAGCTCGGGAAGGGCGGCCAGGGCGGCGGCGTCCTCAGCCGGCTTGACGGAGTGGGTGCGACCTTGCGCCGCCTCGCGCAACCACGGCGCGGCGGCTAGCGGTATCGTCGCGTCGGCATAGGCGATGCGGCCGTTCGCGTATACGGTGCGGACGGCGAGGGTCTGGCCTTCCGTCGTCAGAAGCGCGGCGAATGGCCATTCGAAGTGCTCTCCGATCAGCGCGGTTGCCTGTCTGTAGAGCCGGCACGGTAAATCCTCGACGTCCTCGTCCGCCGGCGCGGTGGCGGTTTCGATGAGGCGTCCGGCGCCGCTTGCTGACGTAGCGCTAGGGGCGGCAAGATTCAACGCTTCCATAGCGGCGCATTCGGGCGCATTGGCCGCGCCCGTCGCGCCGCCGTCTTCGGCGGGCGCGACGCTCGCCGACGAGAGTTTCGCCGCGTCTTCCGCAGGCTCTCCGCCCGACGCCGACTCCGATAGGTCGCACGACGGATCGCGACCATCTTCGCCTCGCCCGGCCGCGATGGCCGCGCTTAACGCGCGGCTAAACACGCCGAGCTTGGCGAACAGCTCCGCCCGCTGCTGCTCGGCGGCGTACAGCCGCATCCGCTCGATCGCGCCGCCGATCTGGTAGGCGACGCCTTCGAGCAGCGCCAGTTCCTCGTCGTTGAAGTGTAATTTGCCGGGCGACGCCACGTTCAGCACGCCGTACTTGCGGTCGCCGGACCGAAGCGGGACGGTGGCGTGGTGAGTGATGCCCTGCGTATCGCCCCAGTCGTTCTCCTGCGCGTCCTCGATTCGCTTGCAGTTCAGAATGTTGACGGCGCGGTTCAGCCGGCCGTCCCGGAACCGGTCCACGCACCAGCAGGAACCGCACCGCATCGGCGCCTTGTCAAAGGCCATTAGCGCCGGCGGCAGCGCAAAGTCGGAGGCGCATTCGAACTCCTTCTCTTCTATAAATAAGATCCAGCCGCTCGTCAGCCCCGAGAGGGCGAGCAGCTTCTCGAGCACGCCGCTGAGCAGCTCCGGCGTCAAGCCGCCCGATTGGTTGAGCATTTCGGCGATCGTCTTCAGCGTCACCAGCTTCTGTATGCGGGGATCCGCGATCATCGTATCCGCTCCTTCAAGCCGCCCGGGGCGGTTTTGTTCAAATAGCGTTAGAAACCGACTTCGGAAAACGTATGCTTCCCCTTCTGATTCCCCTTCAAAGGGGGGCAATGTTGTCAGGTTAAGAAGGGCTCCTCCCCCTTAACCATACTTTTATTACTCCCTCCCCCTTCTCCCTCCGCAATGCTGTCAGGTTAAGAAGGGCTGCGCCCCGTTGACCCCGCTTTTGTGGCTCCCTCCTCCCACCTCCTCCGCCGAGGAGGCTCCAAAGGGCTTTGCCCTCTGGACTCCCTTTTTCGTGCTGGCGCACTTGTTCGCGGTGGGCGGGAAGGCTTGAGTGTGACACGCTTTTGTCCTTGCGGACAAAGCTTCAGTGAGTTTTAAGTCCATCTCAGACATAAGCGTGTTGAAGCCTGTCAACTATGGGCCACGGCTGGCTTCACCGCCGTTTTTCCTTAACCTGACAGCATTGCAAAGGGGGGAGGGGCGAAGGAGGAAAGGAACGCACCGTGTGGGAGGGAGAGAATCAAGTAAGCTTTGTCCGCGAGGACAAAATCGTGCCTCGTTCGAAAGCGCCCGCCGTCCACCAATCTACCAGGTCAGCACCAACGCGGGAGTCCAGAGGGCGAAGCCATTTGGTTCCCCTCGGCGGAGGGGGAAGGGGCGAGGGAGAAATGAGGCAGCCCTTTGTTCCTAAAGGTTAAGAGAACGGACGTGCGATTGTCAATTGCTGGGCGCACGTCGTACACTGGAAGAAGCAGGAACGAAATGAAGGGGGAGACCGTCCGAATGAACCATCTAAGCGGGGAAACGCTGACCGACCGGGTTCGCCACACCCGGGACAAGCTGCGCAAAATGACGCTCGCGGCCGTGTTCGACGAATTTGACGATAAGCTGATGGGGCTCGACCGCAAGAAGCGCGCCGTGAAATACCGCAAAATGGCGGAGACGCCGTTTTCATTTTTTCGCGGCAGCGCCTATCTGTTCTATTTCGACGTGACCCGGGCCTGGTTCCCGTACCATACGTCGCCGGAGCGGCCGACCTGGATTCAGGGCGATCTGCATATGGAGAATTTCGGCGCGTTCCGGAGCGGGTCCGGCAAGCTGGTCTACGACGTGAACGATTTCGACGAAGGGTACCTTGGATCGTACTTGTACGATTTGCTCCGGATGTCGGTCAGCATCGCGCTCGTCGCGCGGACGAAGGGGCTGGACAAGCCGGCGCAGGCGTCCGCCATTCGCGCATATTTGGAGGCGTACGGGTCCCAAATGCGGCGTTTCGCCAAGCGCAAGGACGATCCGCGCGAATTCGCGATCGACGAGGAGACGGCGGCGGGGCCGGTCCGCAAGCTGCTGCGGAAGCTGCGCAAGCGGCAGGACAACCATCTACTCGAGAAGGTGACCGCGATGATGCAGCATCAGCGCCAATTCGCCGAGACCGACGAGCTCGTGTCGCCAACGGCCGAGGAGCAGGAAACGCTGCTTGCCGCATGGCCGCAGTATACGGAGACGGCAGAGACGCGCGAAGCGCACGGGGTTCATTTTCAGATCAAGGATATCGCCGTCAAACACGGTTCGGGCACGGCTTCGCTCGGGTTGGATCGCTTCTACGTGCTGATCGAAGCGACCGCGGCGGAAGCGGGCGCGATCGATACGGACGATGCGGTGCTGGAGGTCAAGGAGGTGCGCACGCCGATTCCCGCGTATTTCATGCCGTACGAAGAGGAGTTCTGGACGCTGTTCGGCGGGCATCAGGGCCGCAGGGTCGTGCTGACCCAACGCGCGATGCATCATGAGGCCGACCGGTACTTGGGCACGCTGTCGATCGGAGACCGCCAGTTCTACGTGCGCGAGCGTTCGCCTTATAAGAAGCGGCTGAAGCTGGACGCGCTGGAGACGACGGACGAGCTTCACGCCGTGCTGGAGGCGATGGGCCGGCTGACGGCCAAGCTGCATGCCCGCGCCGACGCGGACGTGCAGGAGGGACTGCTCGGCTACCACAGCGAAGACGAGATCGTGCGGGCGATGGGCGAGGATGAAGCCGCGTTCTGCGCCACCGTCGGCAACTGGGCGCTGTCGTACGCCGATCAGACCGAGCGCGACCATGCCTTGTTCGCGCAATGGTCGGCCGCGAGGCGGAAGCCGAAGCCGTAAGCAAGAGGGCCGCGAAGCGCTTGGTATTGCGCCGGGAATCCGGTTTGCGATACGATTAGGACGAGGCCGCCTTCTGAGCGGCAAGGCGAAAGAAGGTAGCTACACGATGAATTTGAATTTTAACCTGGCACAGCTCCAGTTCTCGCATATGGCGTCGATCCTGATGTCGCTCCTCGTCGGCGGCGGCATTATCGCGATGCGGCTGCGGGCGGCCAACCGTCCCGTCTCGCTGCGCAAAATCATCATTCCGCCGCTGGCCATGTCGACTGGCTTCCTCATGTTCGCCGTTCCGGACACCCGGGTGCCGTGGTTGTGGGCGCTCTATGCGTTCGCGGCGGGCGCGATTCTGTTCGCGTACCCGCTCATCCGCACGTCGCGGCTCGAACGCCAAGGCGGCGAGGTCGTACTGAAGCGGTCGAAGACGTTCATTGTCATTCTGCTGGCGCTGTTTATCATCCGTCTCCTGCTGCACGACGTGCTCGAGCAGGTGGTCAGCATTCCGCAGACCGCCGGCCTGTTCTTTATTCTGGCGTTCGGCATGATTCTGGTCTGGCGGCTGGCGATGCTGCGCATCTTCCTAAGGCTGGCAAACCAGCCGGGATGATCCTCCGCCCGAGCCGATCGTCTACCGGATCTTAACGCGGCGGTGACATTGCGCTGACCCGCGCCTGTTAAAGTGAACGCATCAGCCTTGAACGGGAGGAACGATGCGGATGCTGAAACGATTGCGCAGATGGGGCCGACGGCTCCGGCTCAACTTGGCGTAAGCGAATCTTGCGCCATGGCGATGGAAGCGCGAAGAGCGCCTCCCTTGGAACCTTGACGGGTTTCCGGGCGAGGCGTTCTTTGTGTATTTGCTATTCGGCTAGAGAAACTTGCGCCGCCCGGTTATCGCGAGACGATCAGAGGGCGCAACGTTCGATCTCGAAGCCGAGGTCCTCGATCATCCGGTGGTCGTCCGCGACGTCTTGGCCGCCGGTCGTGAGATAGTCCCCGACGAAGACGGAATTGGCCGCGTATAGCGCGAGCGGCTGCAACGACCGCAAGTTCACCTCGCGGCCGCCGGCGACCCGGATTTCCTTGGACGGGCAGACGAAGCGGAAGAGCGCGAGCACCTTGAGCGCGCGCATGGCCGGCGTGCGTTCGGCATGCGCGAGCGGGGTGCCGGGGATGGCGTTCAGGAAATTGATCGGAATCGAATCGGCATCCAGCTCGCGCAGCGCGTGCGCCATCTCGACGATCTCCTCGTCCGTCTCGCCCATCCCGATGATGACGCCCGAGCAGGCCGACATGCCGCCGGCCTTGGCGCGCCGCACCGTCTCGGTCCGCTGGTCATACGTGTGGGTCGTCGTAATCGCGGCGTAGTTGGAGCGGCTCGTGTTGACATTATGGTTGTAGCGGTGAACGCCGGCATCGGCGAGCCGCTTGGCTTGGCCTTCTTTCAGCAAGCCGAGGCAGGCGCAAATTTTGAGCGGCATCGTCGCCGTGATTTCCTGGACGGCTTCGATGACCTGATTCAGCTCGCGTTCGGTCGGCCCTTTGCCGGAGGCGACGATGCAATACGTGCCCGCTTGGCGGCTCATCGCTTCCCGCGCGCCGGCGAGCAGCGTCTCTTTGTCCAGCAGCGAATACTTGGATACGGGCGCCGTGGAGACGATCGATTGCGAGCAATAGCCGCAGTCCTCCGGGCAGAGGCCGCTTTTGGCGTTAATAATCATGTTCAGCTTGACCTTCTTGCCGTAATAATGCTTCCGCACGGCAAAAGCCGCATGAAGCAGCGGCAGCACTTCGTCATCCGGAGCCAGCAGGACGTCGAGTCCTTGTTCCGGCGTCAGCGGCTGCCCGGCCAGCGCCTGGTCGGCAAGCCGCAGCCAATCGCGGCGGGTTGACGTTCGCGTCATGATCGCGTGCCTCCTCGTCGTTAGGTTGGTTGGCGTAGTGAAGTTTCGGTGAATGCATAGATTGTTAACCTATCTTCGATCGCGTGGTTAACAATCGGTCTTGTGCCAGTTTAGCAGACGAGGTCGCGGCGGTAAACACTATTTTCCAATTAAAAGTTAAGAGCGGGAGTAAATGAGGCCGTAATATCGCATGGTTCCAGCGGAAAAGGGATAAAATGGTGTGGTGCGAGACGTTTGCGCTCGGGGCCGGAGGATTGACAATGCAAGATAACAGCTATAAAATTAAATTGTATCAAATCTAATTGAGCCGTTAGCAGCATGTGCAGACAGGAGGGAGCATGGACGCGAACCCGCTCTTATTTCTCGATAATCAGCTTTGTTTCGCCCTCTACGCGAGCTCGCGCGAGGTGACGAAGCTATACCGTCCGTTCCTGGACGAGCTCGGACTGACCTACACGCAATACGTGACCATGCTCGTGCTGTGGGAGAAGGACGAAATTCCGGTGAAGACGCTCGGCGAACGGCTGCATCTGGATTCCGGCACGCTGACGCCCCTGCTTAAGAAGCTCGAGGCGGCCGGACTCGTGCTGCGCGCCCGAGACCCGCAGGACGAGCGCAGCGTCATCGTGCGTTTGACCGAGCAAGGGCATGGGCTCAAAGCAAAGGTAGAGGATTTGCCGGCGCGCGTGTTTTGCCAGACCCGGCTGTCGCCGGAAGAGATCGTGAAGCTGCGCGACCAGCTCCACGCCTTGACGCGGACGATCAGCGAACTTGCGGGCTGCAAGACGGAACGCGTATAAGTCTTGCCTCGAGAGGCAGGAAGCGCCCGTAAGCATCGGCCTATTCCACGCGGAACGGCCGATGCATTCGCGGACACGGTTAGCCGTGCCTAGTGAAGCATCAACCTTCGAAGGCGGCAAGCGAACGTTCGCCGCCGCCCGAGGGACAACCAATTTGGGAGGTACATGAACATGTCGAACTTATACGATTTTCAAGCCGAAACGATTAAAGGCGAGCGCCGCTCCCTGGAGGATTTCAAAGGCAAAGTGGTCGTCGTCGTCAACACGGCGAGCCAATGCGGACTGACGCCGCAATACGAAGGACTTCAGGAGCTATACGAGACGTACAAGGATCAAGGCCTCGAGATCATCGGCTTCCCGTCGAACCAATTCAACGGCCAAGAACCGGGTACGAACGACGAAGTGGAATCGTTCTGCAAAGTGAACTACGGCGTCTCGTTCCCGCTGTTCGCGAAGACGGACGTACGCGGCGAAGACGCGCACCCGCTGTTCGGGTACTTGACGGAAGCGGCGCCGTACTCGGGCTTCCCGAACGATCCGGCGGGCGAGCGGATGAACGCGTTCCTCTCCTCGAGCAAGCCGGACTGGATGACCGACAACTCGATCAAATGGAACTTCACGAAGTTCCTCGTCGACCGCGAAGGCAACGTGGTGGAACGGTTCGAGCCGAGCGTCGTGCCGGCCAGCATGAAGGCCTCGATCGAGAAGCTGCTGTAAGCGGTCGACAATTGATCACGAAGCAGATCAAGAAGCAGATCAAGAAGTAACTCGGCCACCTTCTCGGTGCTGAATTGTCGGTTATTGAACTCGCGCGATCGTCGACGCAAGACGCGCGAAATATTTTTTCCTCCGCCAACCGTCGCTCTTGCATGACCATGTTACTTCTGCGAGAATAAGATACAATAAGCATGGTCTCTAGTGGGAGGTAAGTTGACATGGTTCTCAACGACAAGGCGAAACATCAATTGGCTGCATTACCGAAGGCTGACCTCCACGTGCACTTGGATGGAAGCGTGAAGCCGGAGACGATACTCGATCTGGCGGCCCGGAAAGGCATTCAGCTCCCCGCGGATACCGCGGAGGGGCTTCTGCCGTATATGCGGGTGACGGACGAGTGCGAGAATCTCGTCGAATACTTAAGCAAATTTCAATTCGTGCTTCGCTTCATGCAGGACGCCGAGTCGATCGAGCGGATCGCCTTCGAGCTGGCCGAGCAGGCCGCGGCGGAGAACGTCATTTATATCGAGGTTCGGTTCGGTCCTCATCTGCACACGAACGAAGGGCTGACCCACGAAGAGGCGATCGCGGCGGCGCTGCGCGGGCTGAAGCGCGGCGAAGAGCGCTACGGCGTCGCGGCGGGGCTGATCGTCATTAACATGCGCCACGAAGCGGAAGACGTGAACCGGGAGGTCGTCGCGGCGGCGCTGCGCTTCCAAGGCCAAGGCGTCGTCGCGGTCGATCTGGCCGGGGACGAAGCGGGGTATCCGGCTTCGTTGTTCCGCGAGCTGTTCCGTCCGGCGCGCGAGAGCGGGATGCCGGTGACGATCCATGCCGGCGAAGCGGCTGGCGCGGCCAACATCGAGGAAGCGGTCCTCCATCTCGGCGCCGCGCGGCTCGGCCACGGCGTTCGGCTGCGGGAAGACGACCGGGTGTTCGAGCTCGTCCGGGAGCGGGGCGTTCCGCTGGAAATGTGCCCGATCAGCAACATGCAGACGAAGGCCGTCGCGGGCTGGGCGGCGTATCCGCTGCGCGATTATTTGCGCGAAGGGCTGAAGGTGACGGTCAATACGGATAACCGGACCGTGTCGGATACGACGTTGACGAAGGAATACGCCATGCTGATGGCCCACTGCGGCCTGACGATCGAAGAGATTGCCGCCACCGTCCGGAACAGTCTGGACGCGGCATTCGCCGAGCCATCCATGCGGGAGGCGCTGAAGGCGCGGCTGCAATCGGCCTGCAAGGAGCTCGGCATCGCTTTGTAACGCCTGCTATCGAAGACCGTGCACCGGGGAAGGAGAGGGATGCCCATGAACGTACGCAAACTGCGTTTGTTCGATACCGAAAATGCATTTTCCAGCGAAAATCGCGACGAATACGAGAAAGACTACGCCAGACTGATCCAGTCCCCCGCCTTCCGGCGGCTGCAGGGCAAATCGCAGGTGTTCGGGGCGGGGACGGGCGATTATTACCGGACGCGGCTGACGCACTCGCTCGAGGTGTCGCAGATCGCGCGCGAGGTGGGACGGCGTCTCAACAAGACCGAGCCGTTCCTCGCGCTGCGCGAGCATCCGGGACTGGTCATCGAGCCGGAAGTCGTCGAATGCGCGTCGCTCGCCCACGACCTCGGCCATCCGCCGTTCGGGCATAAGGGCGAGGAAGTGCTGCACCGGCTGCTGGCGGCCGACTACGGGCTGAACTACGAAGGCAACGCGCAGAACTACCGCATCCTGATGTTTCTCGAGAAACGCGCGGGCAGCGACAGCGGCCTGGATCTGACGAGCGCCGTGCTGCTGGGGATCAACAAATACCCGTTCAGCCTCGGCGAACCGGGCCGGATGAAAGGCGTCTACCCGATGGAATGGGTGGACGGGATCGAATATTTGCGCGAGCAGTGGCAGATGCCGAAAGGATGCGCGACGCTCGAGGCGCAGCTGATGGACCTGTGCGACGACATCGCTTATTCGACCCATGACATCGAGGACGGCATCCGCGCCGGCAAAATCCAAATGAACCGCAGTTTCTTCGAGGATGACCGCCTCGTGGCCCACACCGTGCAGGAGATCGTCGAAGACCAAGGCAATTCCGCGGTGGGGTGGGACCAAGTCGACATCGCGGGCATGGTGCGCCAGGTGTTCACGCTCTATCTGGAGCAATGGGAAGCGATCTACAACGCGTGCGGCCGGGAGACCTCCCGCGCTCGCCGCGAGATGAAGGCGCGCTGGGTGAGCCAGTTCGCCGCGCGGGTCGGCATCATCGACGATCCGGCCGCGGGCTGGAAGAAGGTGACGTTCGTGCGCGACGGCGAACAGGACCTCGAGCTGCTGCGGACGATGGAAATTCTGAAGAAGCTCGCCTGGGTGACGCTTATCAAGGACTTCCGCGTGCAGCGGCTGCAGAAGCGCAGCGAGATTCTGCTCCAGCGGCTGTGGGAGAGCTTCAAGGACGAGACGACCGGACGGCTCATTATTCCGCCGGATTGGATCGAGAGCTACGAGCGGCAGCAGGACGTGTGGCCGTGGCCGAGAATGGTGGCGGACTACATCGCGGGGATGACGGACGCCTATGCCGAGAAGGTATATGGGGAGCTGTACGCGAGCCGGACAGGATCGATCTACGAACGAGACTAGGCGAAGAGGCCTAGTCCGGCAATATATATTCGCTAATAGCAGACCCCTTCGATCGACGGCTCCGTCGTGCGATCGAAGGGGTTATTGTCTTATCTGGAGCGGTGCGTTCGTCACGGCAGATCGTCCGCGACGGCGGCGCCGATCCGCGGCAGATGCGCGAGCGCGCGGGCGCGGCGGCGTTCATCCCGGCTGCCGACGGCCGGGGAAGGAATCGTGACGAGGAAGCCTCGCCGCAGCGCTTCCTTGGCGGTCCGGTAGACGCTGCCTTCGGCGAATACGCCGGCGATCACGAGCTCGGAGATGCCGGACGCCGCCAAGTAGCCGGCGAGCGCCGGATTGGAGAAGGCATCGCCCTGCCGTTTGGCGAAGCGGAGGCCGCTCGCGATCCGCACGCGCGCATCGAGCGCCGCGCCGGGCGAGCCGGCGAGGGCGGCCTGCCGCCGGAAGGCGTTGCCGATGATATCATAGGACGAGAACTCGTTCATGACGTAGAGGATGTCCGAGCCCTCCTGCGCGAAGTCGTCGACGAGCGCGTTGACGTGCTCCAGCAGCCCGGGCGTTTGACTGGGTTCGACTGGCATGCGCGCGTTCACGCCGATGTAATCCCGCTGCATATTCATGACAAGCAAAGCGCGGTTGCGCATGCCGATCCGCTCCTTTCGGGGGCGTGATAGCTCTAGTATAGCGAAGACGATGCGGCCGGCCATCGGTCGCGGGAAGGGAGACGGTCTCGGCCTGGCGCCGGGCTTGGCAGCCGGACTTTGTGCAAGTACAAGAATTTATGCGCCGCGTGCTGCATCCCCGGTTTACGACCGTGAACGCAAGCCAATCCGCTTTATTTCATGCGCATCCATCCTCTTGTACTTCTCTGTCATGAAACGGCTGTCGCCTTAAGACGGCGCTATTCGTTTCCCCTTGCGGCTTGTCTTCTACGGAGCGGGCGGCTGTAGTATGCTTTTAGAGAGGTCTGTCATAAAATCCCTGCTTCCAAGCAGCGAAAGAGGTGTGTAAATCATGCCGATCCGGCAGTTGACAAGCGAAGAGTTCGAATCGTCCATGGCGCTGGCGCAATACGCATTCCAAATCCATCCGACCCCGGAACGGCGGGAAGAGATGCGGGAGAAATTCAAGCCGGAGACGGTTTGGGGCGTGTTTAACGGGACCGATCTAGAGGCGCAGCTCCGCATCATTCCGTTCGAGCTCTATTTATACGGACGCCAGCTGCGGATGGGCGGCATCGCGGCGGTGTCCACGTGGCCGGAACAGCGCCGCAAGGGGCATGTGAACGAGCTCCTCCTTCACGCGCTGAAGGTGATGCGGGAAGCCGGCCAGACGATTTCCTGCCTGGCGCCGTTCGCGTTCCCCTTCTACCGAAAATACGGATGGGAGCTGTACGTGGACTACAAGAAATACACGGTCGCAACCGCGCTCCTTCCGCGTAGGGTTGCGACAGCCGGCCAGGTCGAGCGGACGGAAGGCGATATCGCGGAGTTGAACAAGGTGTATGAGCGATATGCGGCGCGGTATAACGGGACGCTGGTCCGCACGGAGGCATGGTGGCAGGATTCCGTCTTCAGGCGGAAGAAGAAGCTGGCGGCGGTCTACAAGAACGAGGCCGGGCAGGCGGCGGGCTATATCCTGTACGAGATTGCGGAGCGCGCGTTCAACATCAACGAAATGGTCTACCTGGACGAAACGGCGCGTCAGGCGCTATGGACCTTCGTCGCGAATCACGACTCGATGATCGATAAGGTGACGCTCGAAGCGCCGATGGACGACAATTTGCCGTACCTGCTGCCGAATCCGCGCATCGGTCAAGAGATCGTGCCGTATTTCATGGGGCGCATCGTCGACGCTCCGGCCTTCGTCGAGCAGCTTCGGCTTCGCGTGCCGGAGGGGGCGTCGGACGGCGAGCCGATCACGCTCTTCATTCGCGACGAGCATGCGCCTTGGAACGATGGTCATTGGCGGCTGGAGGCCGACGAGGCGGGACTTTGGTCGCTCCGGCGGTCTGGTTCCGGCGGATCGGGTGAAGCCGGCGCGGAGCTGTCCTGCGGCATCGGGACGCTGACGGCACTGCTCATGGGCTACCAGCGGCCGGAGCGGCTGCTGCAAGACGGGAAGTTAACGGGGGCCGACGAGGCGGCATCGCGGCTTGAACGCATCATTCCGAGAAGTCAAACGAATTTGCTTGATTTCTTCTAAGAGCTGTTTTACCATAGGTCAAGTTGCGTCTTGGCATTGACATGCTTTGCCTTGGGTAATACTACAACATAGATTCTGCAGAAGAGGTGAGGCATCGAATGAACGTTAATTCTGGCAATACGAATGGCGCCGGTAGCGAAGGGCAGGGCAGCAAGGCTGACCAGTTCTCGCGCTGGGGGTTCATCATGGCGGCGATCGGCAGTGCGGTCGGTCTCGGCAACATGTGGAAATTCCCGTACATTACCGGCAAGTATGGCGGTGCGGCATTTTTTCTCGTCTTTATTATTTGTTTGATCGTCGTGGGACTTCCGGTCTTGCTGGCGGAGATGGCCGTCGGCCGCGGCGGGCGCGGCAGCGCGTCCTCGTCGATGGTGCGTCTCTCCGGCAAGAAGGCATGGGGCGGCTTCGGATTTATTTCGATCTTCGGCTCCTTCATGATTTTCTCCTACTATGCGGTCGTGGCCGGCTGGACGCTTCATTATGCGTACCTGTCCTTTACCGGCCAACTGTTCGCGTCGAATGACTTCGGCGCGACGTTCGGCAATTTCATCAGCGGTTCGCTGCCGGTGTTCTGGCAGTTCATCGTCGTGCTGCTGACGGCATGGGTCGTCGCGGTGGGCATCTCCTCGGGTATCGAGCGATTCAACAAGATCCTCATTCCCGGCCTGGTCGCGCTGCTCATTATTCTCGTCATCCGCTCGCTGACGCTGGAGGGCGCCGCGGAGGGCGTAAGCTTCTTCCTCGACCCGGACTTCAGCAAGCTGTCGCCGACCGCCATTCTCGTCGCGCTGGGACATGCCTTCTTCTCCCTGTCGCTCGGGATGGGGGTCATGATCACGTACGGCGCTTATGTCAACAAGAAGCAGTCGCTTAGCGGAGCGGCGCTCGCGGTCGGTCTCGGCGACCTGTTGTACGCCTTCTTGGCGGGACTGATCATCTTCCCGACGACCTTCGCCTTCAATCTGGAACCAACGCAGGGAGCCGGCTTGGTATTCGTCGTGCTGCCGGTGGCGTTCTCGGCGATGCCTTTCGGCGCTTGGTTCGGCGGCTTGTTCTTCATCCTGCTGGCGGTCGCGGCGCTCACCTCGGCCGTGTCGCTGCTGGAGGTTGCGGTGGCTTTCGTGATGGAGAAGTGGAAGACGAGTCGTACCAAAGCGGTTTGGGTGACGGGCATTATCGCGTTCCTCGTCGGCCTGCCTTCGGCGGCTTCGGCGGGAGGCGCCGTGGACTTCCTGAATTTCGGGGGCAAGTCGTTCTTCGATTGGATGGACTTCCTCTCCTCGAACGTGCTGCTTCCGCTCGGCGGCCTGATCGTCACGATCTTCGCCGGCTGGGTATGGAAGGGCGCCTATGAAGAAGCGGACCTGACGCCAGGCTGGTACAGAGTGTGGCGGTTCACGCTAAGGTATATCGCGCCGATTCTGGTTGTCGGCGTATTCCTGATCTCGGCGGGCGTTATTTCCGAGTAAGTAATCGAATGACAAAGCGGCCCTTGGGGGATAGCGGAACGAATCGTTCCCGCTGCTCCTCCAAGGGCCGCTTATTTTGTGACATACAAGAAGGGATACGGCTTGCCTGCATCCTCCTCTTGCATTCGAGGCAATGAAACGAGCGGACGCCTCTAAGGCCGTCCCTAAGGCGTCCCTGCCGTTTCGCCTCAAGACCCCTGCCTTCGTGCCGGCCTACAGCTTGCCGATCAGCACGATTACAAGCGCCCACACGGCTGCCGAGAATCCGATCGCGGCAAGCAAACCCCAGTTGATTCTTCTCATGCTGGACATCACACTCCACCACTCCATCCCATTCAAGCGTTGTTTTGCTGGCTTCCCTATCGATGGTGTACGCTTGTCCTTTTGCATATCCATATTATGGGGATCTTATACCCATCATATCCGATTCGACAAATTTTGCAGGGTGCCGTTAGACCCAATTGTGAAAAAATGCCTGGATAATAATTGGTAAACGTCGAAAACGGCGGTCCGCGAAGAGGCGGGGAGAATGTATATCTTGCCGAAACGACCTCCCGTCAACCGTTCGCGGATAGGCGGAGTGGGATGCGAGCGCGTTGTGAGGGAGGTTGAAATGCGACGGACCATGAAAAAACTCCCCCGTCGCGCCTGGCAGGCGAACGGGGGAGCTGGGCGGTGCGTGTTCCGATGCGGCGGGATTACACGGCGTCGATCGTCGCTTGCCGCCTTCCGCTGAACTGGCTCTGATACAGATCGGCATAGAAGCCGCCCTGCGCGAGCAGCTCTTCATGCGAGCCTTGTTCGATGACCGCGCCTTGGTTCATGACCAGTATCAGGTCGGCTTCCCGGATCGTCGAGAGCCGGTGCGCGATGACGAAGCTGGTGCGCCCTTCCATGAGCGTGTTCATCGCCCGCTGGATGTGCGCCTCGGTCCGGGTGTCGACGCTGCTCGTCGCTTCGTCGAGGATGAGGATGGCCGGATCGGCGAGTATTGCCCGGGCAATCGTCAGCAGCTGCTTCTGGCCCTGCGAGATGTTGGAAGCCTCTTCGTTCAACACGGTATCATAGCCTTCCGGCAGCGTGCGGATGAAGTGGTCGGCATAGGCGGCTCGCGCCGCCCGCACGACGTCCTCTTCGGTCGCGCCGGCCCGACCGTAGGCGATATTGTCGCGGATCGTCCCGTTGAACAGCCACGTGTCCTGCAGCACCATGCCGAATAGGCTGCGCAGGTCGCCGCGCTTCAGCTCCGTAATATCGGTGCCGTCGATCGTGATGCGTCCGCCGTTCAATTCATAGAACCGCATGAGCAGATTGATGAGCGTCGTTTTGCCTGCGCCGGTGGGACCCACGATGGCGATCGTCTGACCGGAGCTGACGTCGATGTTCATGTCCGCGATGAGCGGCGCGTCTTCGTTGTAGCCGAACTTCACGTGTTCGAACCGTACGTTGCCCTTGGGGGCGAATGCGGTGCCCGCCGAAGCGCCAGGCGAAGCGACGGCAAGGGCATTGGCCGCTTCCGGCACCTCTTCCGTCTCGTCGAGCAGTTCGAATACCCGCTCGGCCGAGGCGATCGTCGATTGAATAATATTGGCGATCTGGGCCGTCTGCGTAATCGGCTGCGCGAACTGGCGCGAATACGAGATGAACGCCTGCACGTCGCCGATCGTAATCCGTTGATGCAGCACGAGCAAACCGCCGGCGACGCTGACGAGCACGTAGCCGATATTGCCGATGACGCCCATGATCGGCATGATCATGCCGGAGACGAACTGCGCCCGCCAGCCGGACTGGTACAGCCGCTCGTTCACGCCGTCGAATTTGGCGACGGACTTGCGCTCGTACCCGAACGCCTTGACGACCGGATGGCCGGTGTACATTTCCTCGACGTGCCCGTTCAGCTCGCCGAGCGAAGCTTGCTGGTCCTTGAAATACGTCTGCGACTTGCCGGCGATCGCCTTGATCGCGATGAAACTGAGCGGCAGCGTCACGATGGTGATCAGCGTCAGCAGCGGGCTGATCGTCAGCATCATGACGACGACGCCGACGAGGGTGACGATCGAGGTGATGAACTGCGTCAAGCTCTGCTGCAGCGTACTGCTAATGTTGTCGACGTCGTTCACGGCCCGGCTCAGAATTTCGCCGTGCGTGCGGGAGTCGTAGAATTTGAGCGGCAAGCGCTCGAGCTTCTCGTTGACGTCCTTGCGCAAGCTGGCGACCGTCCGCTGGGCGACGCCGGCCATCACGTACTGCTGAATGTAGCCAAACAAAGCGCTAATGACGTACAGGACGGCCAGCACGAGCAGAATATCGGCGATATAGCCGTAGTCCACGGCCGATCCGGGCACGCCGTTGATTTTGCCCATCAAGCCCTCGAACAGCTCGGTCGTCGCCTCGCCCATGATCTTCGGGCCGAGTATGGAGAATACGGTGCTGAGCACGGCCGTCAGGAAGACGACCAGAAGTTTGCCGCGATACGGCTTCAAGTAGCCGATCAGGCGGCGGAGCGTCTCCTTGAAGTTCTTCGCTTTCTGGACCGGCATGCCCATGCCGGCCGGACCGCCGCGGCCCGGGCCGAAGCCGAAGCTTCCGGGCCCCATGCCGCCTTGGCCGGGTTTGCCTGCGCCGCGTTGTTGGTCACTCATGCGATCTCCTCCTCGGACAGCTGCGACATAACGATCTCGCGGTAAACTTCGCTATTCGCGAGCAGCTCGCGGTGCGTGCCGATGCCGGCGATCTTGCCCTCTTCGAGCACGATAATTTGGTCGGCGTCCATGACGGTGCTGACCCGCTGCGCGACGATGATCAGCGTCGCATCCGCCGTCTCGGTCTTCAGCGCGGCCCGCAGCTTCGCGTCCGTCTTGAAGTCGAGCGCCGAGAAGCTGTCGTCGAACAGATAGATGGACGGCCGCCGGACGAGCGCGCGGGCGATGGAGAGCCGCTGCTTCTGACCGCCGGAGACGTTCGTTCCGCCTTGGGCGAGGATCGAATCGTAGCCTTCCGGCATGGAGCCGATGAAGTCGGTCGCTTGGGCGACGGCGGCCGCATGGCGGATCTCCTCGTCCGTGGCATCTTCCTTGCCGAAGCGGATGTTCTCCGCGATCGTGCCCGTGAAGAGCAGCGCCTTCTGCGGCACGAGGCCGATCGAATCTCGCAGCTGCTCTTGCGAGGCGCGGCGCACGTCCTCGTTCCCGATCCGCACGGCGCCTTCGGACGCGTCATAGAAGCGCGGGATCAGGTGGATCAGCGTCGATTTGCCGGAGCCGGTGCCGCCGATGATCGCCGTGGCCTTGCCGGGCTCGGCCGTGAACGAGATGTTCGAGAGCGCCGGCACTTCGGCGCCGGGGTAGTAGAAGGTCACGTTGTCGAACACGACCGAGCCGGCCCGCGCTGGCATGGGCTGCGGCGCGTCCGCGTCCTGAATCGCCGGCTGCATGTCGAGTACTTCTTGGATGCGCGCGGCAGATGCCGATGCCCGCGGGACCATGACGAACATCATCGAGGCGAAGATGAGGGCGAACATGATCTGCCATGCATATTGAATGAAGGCGATCAGGTCGCCGACGGCGATGCCCCCCGCCTCGATGCGCTTGCCGCCGTACCAGATGATCGCGATGCTGGCGAGGTTCATGACGAGCATCATGACCGGCATCAGGCCGGCCATCAGCCGGTTGACCGCGATGGAAGTCTGGGTCAAATCCTCGTTCGCCGCGTTGAACCGCCCCTGTTCGTGCCGGGTGCGGTTGAAGGAGCGGATGACGCGGATGCCGGTCAGGTTCTCGCGGAGCACGAGGTTCAGCTTATCGATCTTCGTCTGCATCGATTTGAACAGCGGAATGCTGCGCATGACGACGAGGAGGATGATGATCGCCAGCACCGGCACGACGGCGATGATGACGAGGGACAGCTTCACGTCCTTGGACATCGCCATAATGATGCCGCCGATGCACATGAGCGGGGCCATGACCATGACGCGCATCAGCATCGTCAGCACCATCTGCACCTGCGTAATATCGTTCGTCGTCCGCGTGATGAGCGAAGCGGTGCCGATTTTGTCGAATTCGTTCAACGAGAACTGCTCGACGTGCGCGAAGACGCGGCTGCGCAGATCGCGGCCGAAGGCGCCGGCGGACTTGGCCGACAGATAGCTGGCGCCGACCGCGCAGACGCCGCCGAGCGCGGCGATCACGAGCATGAGGGCGCCGATTCGCCAGATGTAGCCCGTATCGCCGGGGACGACGCCATCGTCGACAATATCGGACATCAGCGTCGGGAGATAGAGGTCGGACAAGGTCTGGAGAAACACGAGGACGAGCGTGAAAATAACGGCCGTGCGGTACGGCTTCATGAAACGGAATAGCTTCAACATGGCGCTGGGTTCACCTTCATTCGGATGGTTTGGGATCTGGAGCGCCGCTTTCGCAGAAGGGAGCGTCCGTATCTGCCGCGGCTTGCGCGCTGTAGTACTGGAAGACGTCTTCGAGCAAATCGACAAGCAGCCGCGCGCGATCGTGGCCGAGATGCTGCATGAGCCCCTCGAGTCCTTGGCGCATCGCTTGATGGGCGAGCTCGGTCACGCGCTCGCCTTCGCCGGTCAGCGTAATGCGGACGGCCCGGCGGTCGGTCGGGTCGGCGGCGCGCGCCAACGCGCCGCGCGCCACGAGCAAATTGACCAGCTGCGTCACCGAAGGCGTGGCGATTCGCATATGCTGACTGATCTCGGACGGCTTCAGCCCCCGCGGGTTGTCCTGTTGGCTGCGCCGGACGCAGAACAGCAGCATCGTCTCGCCGGGCGTATAGCCCTCGATGGCGTGCTGGCCGCGCCAATTGATATGGCGCAGCTGCCGGAAGGCCCGGATGAGGGCGAGGGCGTCGGCGTCATTCTCGGTGTTCATGGACATCGTTCCTTTGCGTGGATAGAAGGTGAACGCCGGGAGGTTGTCTCGGCAAGAGCCCTCTTCTATCGTTGTGTTATTTACTTAGGTAACCTAATTATATATTCCTAAAATGATTAGCGTCAATCGGTCCCGGGACGGACGCGCGGCGTGTGCGAATACGCCTTATGCCGGAGAGGGAAGCCGGCTTTTCCGTCATTCGCGGAACTCCCTATTTATAATCTCCCGGAAAATTGTGTATTATAGTAGGATAGAAATTTACGCCGGAAGGATTGGTCGCTGTGGAGAACAAGACATCATCTTCGAATTTTATCAAGAACATCGTCGAAGCCGACTTGAAGTCCGGCAAGGTAAGCGAGATCGTGACCCGTTTCCCGCCGGAGCCGAACGGCTACCTGCATATCGGGCATGCCAAATCCATCTGCCTGAACTTCGAGCTCGCCGATGAATATAAGGGACGGACGAACTTGCGGTTCGACGACACGAACCCGGTCAAGGAAGATACCGAATACGTGAACGCGATCCAGGAGGACGTGCGCTGGCTCGGTTTCGAATGGGATGAGCTGCGGTTCGCCTCCGATTATTTCGAGGAAATGTACGAGCGCGCGCTGCTGCTGATCAAGAAAGGCAAAGCGTACGTGTGCGATCTGTCGGCGGAGCAAATCCGCGAATCCCGCGGCACGCTGACCGAGCCGGGCAAGAACAGCCCGTTCCGCGACCGGAGCGCGGAAGAGAATCTCGACCTGTTCGCCCGCATGCGCGCCGGCGAGTTCAAGGACGGCGAGCGCGTGCTTCGCGCGAAGATCGACATGGCGTCGCCGAACATCAACCTTCGCGACCCGGTGCTGTACCGGATCGCGCACGCCCATCATCACCGCACGGGCGACGCGTGGTGCATCTACCCGATGTACGACTATGCGCATCCGCTCGGCGACGCGATCGAAGGCGTGACGCATTCGATCTGTACGCTGGAATTCGAGGACCATCGGCCGCTGTACGACTGGGCGATCCAGGAATGCGAGATGGAATCGACGCCGCATCAGTACGAATTCGCGCGGCTGAACGTGACGAATACGATCATGAGCAAACGGTATCTGAAATCGCTCGTCGACGAGGGCGTCGTGGACGGCTGGGACGATCCGCGCATGCCGACGGTCAGCGGTCTGCGCCGCAAAGGCTTCACGGCGGAAGCGATCCGCGCGTTCTGCCGCGAGATCGGCGTGGCGCGGGCGTACAGCGTCGTGGACGAGCGGATGCTGGAGCATTTCATCCGCGAAGATCTGAAGCTGAAGACGCTGCGCACGATGGCGGTGCTGCAGCCGCTGAAGGTGGTCATCACGAACTATCCGGAGGGCCAAGTCGAGATGCTCGAGGCCGAGAACAACGCCGAGAACGAAGAGATGGGCACGCGCCAAATTCCGTTCTCCAGCGAAATCTACATCGAGCGCGACGACTTCATGGAGAATCCGCCGGCGAAGTATTTCCGTCTGTTCCCGGGCAACGAGGTGCGTCTGAAGCACGCGTATTTCATTACGTGCCAGGAAGTCATCAAGGATGAGGACGGCAACGTCGTCGAGCTGCGCTGCACGTATGATCCGGAGACGAAGAGCGGATCGGGCTTCGCGGGCCGCAAGGTCAAAGGGACGATCCACTGGGTGGAGGCTTCGCAGGCGATTCCGGCGCAATTCCGCCTGTTCGAGCCGCTGCTGATCGACGGCGAGAACGACGACCGTCCGTTCCTGGAGCGTCTGAACCCGAACTCGCTCGAGGTGCTGGAAGGGTTCGTCGAACCGAACATGAAGGAAGCGCAAGGCCGGGACAAATTCCAATTCTTCCGCCACGGCTATTTCAACGTCGATCCGAAGTTGTCGGGCGAAGACGGCATCGTCTTCAACCGCATCGTGTCGCTGAAGAGCTCGTTCGATCCGGCGAAAGGCTAATGATAGGAAAAGGTACGGCCAGTCGGCCGTACCTTTTCTGCTAGCGGAGCCGACCGCGATAGCGGTAAGCTTAAGACGGGGGTTGCGCCGCGCTTATGCCGGCTCGCCGTCGTCCGCGGCATCGGCGTTCGCGGCGAAGACCTGCTCGACTTTGGCAATCGCCAGGGCCAGATCCTCCCGGCTGACCGTCAGCGGCGGGGCGAAGCGAATCGTATGCTCGTGCGTCTCCTTGCACAGCAGGCCGAGCGCCATGAGCCGCTCGCAATACGGTCGGGCCGGCACGCGCAGCTCCAGACCGATGAACAGGCCGCGGCCGCGTACCTGCGCGATGTCGGGGTGCGCGATGGCGGAGAGCCGCTCGAGCATATAGGCGCCGAGCGACCGCGATCGCTCCGCCAGTCGGTCCTCTTCGGTGACGGCCAGCGCGGCGAGCGCCACCGCGCAGGCGAGCGGATTGCCGCCGAAGGTGGAGCCGTGCGAGCCGGGCTCGAACAGCCCGAGCGTGTCGGGACCGCCGACGACGGCGGAGACGGGAAGCACCCCGCCGCCGAGCGCTTTGCCCAGGACGATCAAGTCGGGCTCCACGTCTTCGTGATCGCACGCGAACCGGCGGCCGGTGCGGCCGAAGCCGGTCTGAATCTCGTCGGCGATCAAGAGCGTCCGCTCACGCGTACAGACGTCGCGCACCGCCCGCAGGTAGCCATCCGGCGGAATGACGATGCCGGACTCGCCCTGGATCGGCTCGATCAGCACGGCGGCCGTATTCGGCCCGATGGCGCGCTCGATCGCTCCGGCATCCCCGTAAGGGACCAGCTTGAAGCCCGGCGTGAACGGGCCGAAATGCGCTTGGTATTCGGGGGTTGCGGAGAAGGAAGTGACCGTGATCGTCCGCCCGTGGAAATTGCCGTCGCAGACGATGATTTCCGCCGTGCCGTCCGGCACGCCTTTCACTCGGTAGGCCCAGCGGCGGGCGGCCTTCAGCGCGGTCTCCACCGCCTCCGCGCCGCTATTCATGATAAGCGCGAGCGGTTTGCCGGTGTAGACGGCCAGCTGCTCGCACAAGTCCGCGAACGGCTCGCTATGGAAGGCGCGCGAGGTCAGCGTGACGAGATCGGCCTGCGCCTTCAGCGCGGCGATGATGCGCGGGTGGCGGTGGCCGGCGTTCAAGGCCGAATAGGCGCTGAGCATATCGAGATACCGGTTGCCCTCGGGATCGGTCACCCAGGCGCCTTCGGCTTCGGATATCACGATTGGCAGCGGATGATAGTTGCGCGCGCTATAACGTTCCGTTCGCGCGATGGCAAGGTTGGATCGGCTCGGCGCGTCCGGGGACGCGTCGGAACGAGAAGCATGGTCGGACATTGGCAACTCCCCCTTTCCTTGTATGCATATGCGAAGGCGGGATGTGTGCATGAATGGCAAAAGGGGGGCGATGGGGGATGAACGAGAAGAGTAGCGGCGGGAGCGGACTGATTCTGGCAGGGGGCCTCAGCTCGCGGATGGGAACGGATAAAGCGGCGCTCTTGATTGGCGGCAAGCCGCTGCTCCTCCGGCTAGCGGAAGGAATGGCGAGGGAAGCGCGCGACCCGATCGCGATATCCGTCGCGGACGAAAGGCGCGAGGCGGCCTATCGAGACTTGTTGCGGCATAGCCCGGTCGCCCGACAGGTGCGCTACGTTCGGGACGTCTACCCGGGGAGCGGCCCGCTTGCCGGTCTGCATGCCGGGCTCTCCAGCCTGCCGCCTGGCTATGCGTTCGTGATGGCCTGCGATATGCCCGTGCTGTCCGCGCCGCTGCTGCGCCGGATGGAAGCGGCCGTCGCCGGTCGGGAGCGGAGCGGCGCCGCGGGGCCCGACGTCGTATTCGCGCCGCGGCAGCCCTTCCACGCGCTCTACCATACGCGCGCCGCGGCGCGAATCGAACGGGCGCTGGCGGCCGGCGATCTTCGCGTCATGAAGCTGCTCGGCGAGCTCGACGCGTGCGAGATCGACGTTTCGCCCGAAGAAGCCGCGGTTTTCTTCAATCTGAATACGCCCGAGGCGTACGGCGCTTATTTGGCGCAGTTGGACGCGGAAGGGTAGTCGTAACATAATTACCAACTATTGCATGTACCCGTTACCGCGATGGCGTGTAGACAGCGTGCAAGGCTCGTGATATAAAAGTATCAGGACTATATACCTAATGTAACCTAACCGCATACCGAACATGAGAAAAGCAAACTGCGTGAAAACGCAAGACGCAAAGCTATAGGGGCTAATGGTCGAACGATGAACCGATGCCTGCCAGCTACCGCTTTAAGGCTTGACGCGAAACCTTGAAGCCCAGGGGGTTTCCTGCACTTCGCGCCAATCGTCTTAATCGGGAGCTGATTATTTTGTCCACCTCGTTGTTACTTCCCGTCCTCAATCAATTGCTTCCCTTCCTGTTAATCTTCTACATGGCGGTCGAGATCTTCGCCCGCAATCCGGGCAATCGTCTCCATTGGGTCACTTCCGCGTTATTCTTTTTCCTGGGCATTGTATTCTTGGGCGACTTTCTGTTCGCCGCGCTGCCGTACGAGACGGCGCGCGAAGCGCTTCGCTTCATGAAGTTCCCGGCCGTCTTCCTGACGATGACCGCGGCGCTGTATTTCTTCGTGATGATCAGCAAGCTGGGCATTCGCAAGCTATGGATGCACGTCATCTGCCTGTTCCCGGTGATCGGTCTTATTCCGCTCGTGATCGATCCGGCGGCGGTAGCGATGGAGCAGCGGGCCGCGGGGCGCGTCGAGTTGTTCAGCGGGACGTTCCTTGCCGTTGAAGTGGTGCTCGTCTGCTATTGTCTGGTCGGCTCGTACGTTCTGCTCGCGCGGGCCGGCAGGCGAACGGCGCTGAAGAGCTGGATGCAGAAGGAGAGCCAACGCATTCGGATTATTCTCGCGGGCTGTTTGCTTGTCGGGCTTCTGCTGGGCGCGGGTCTGCTGGTTGGCGCCATGTTCGAACGGGGCGGGGAACGCATCTTCGATTTCGTCTCCTCGTACGGCGTGCTTGTCTGGGTGTTCGCGATTCGGCAGTCGATGATGAAATACGATCTGCTCTCCTTCGCCGGCAAACGATATGAGCTGGTGTTCGAACTGTCGCCGAACGGCACCGTCGTCCTCGACGAGAAAGGGGGCGTCGTCGAAGCGAACAGCGCGTTCCGCAAACTTGCCGGAGTGAAGGACGACGAACCGATCGAGGGGATGTGCCTTTCGCGGCTGTTCGGCGTGAACCAGGCGTTCCTGGCGGCTTACCGGCAATCGTTCCAGACCCAGACGCCGCTTGAGATGGAGCTGGAAATCGTCAATACAGCCGGGCGCGTCATGGATGTCGAGTTAATCGGCGAATTCATGGAGATGGAAGAAGAGCAGCTTGCCTTCTTCATCGTGATCGATATGACCGAACGGAAGAGCGCCGAGCGCATGTTGGCCAGATTGGCTTACGAGGATACGCTCACCGGATTAGGCAATAGCCGTAAATTCTATGCCGCGATCGAGGAAGAGCTGTCGCGCGCGCTAGCGGGGATGAGCCGGCTGGCGCTGCTCCTGATCGATTTGGACCAGTTCAAGTGGATTAACGATACGCTCGGTCACAGCGCGGGAGACCGGCTGCTCCAGCAGATCGCGGACAGGCTGCGGACGTCGCTTCCCGCGGGCGCGAGCGCCTATCGGCTGGGGGGCGACGAGTTCGCGATTCTACTCCCGGCGCGGGAGGATGCCGATGCGACCGGCTATGCGGCCGGACTGCTGCGGATGCTCGTGGAGCCGATGCAGCTGCGCGGCAGCTACTACAGCGTATCGGCCAGCGTCGGCATCGTCGTCGCGCCGGAGGACGGCCGCGAGGTCGAGATGCTCATTCGTCAGGCGGACACGGCGATGTACGCGGCCAAACAAGGCGGCCGCAATCGGTACCATCGCTGCACGCCCGAGCTCAACGCCAAGGCGCAGGAACAGATGAAGCTGATCCACGGCCTGTCGGCGGCGCTGGAGTTGAAGCAGTTCGAGCTGCACTACCAGCCTCAGGTGGATGCCCGTACGGGGGAGACGGCGAGCTTGGAGGCGCTGCTCAGCTGGTGTTCGCCTGAGCTCGGCCGCGTGGCGCCGGCCAAGTTCCTTCCGCTCGCCGAGGAGAGCGGGGCGATCATCCCGATCGGGAGCTGGGTGCTGGAGGAGGTCCTGAAGCAAATTCGCGTCTGGTTGGATAGAGGATGCGCCCGACCGGGCATGACGGTAACGGTCAATATTTCGGCGCAGCAGCTGAGGGAAGCCGGTTTCGCCGATCGGATCGAGGCGCTGCTGGCGCGCTACGAAGTGCCGGCGGGGGCGCTTCGGCTGGAGATCACGGAGAGCACGATGATTACCGATATGGAACGGACCCGGCAGGTGTGCCAGGCGTTGATCGGGCTGGGCGTAACGCTCGGCATCGACGACGTGGGTTCCGGCTACTCCTCGCTCGGCATGCTGAACCGGTTTCCGTACCGCTATATTAAGCTGCACCACTCGCTCGTGCGCGGCATCGCCCAATCCCGGGAGGATTACGTCATTGTCCGCATGTTGGTCGAGATGGCCCGGCAGCTGGGCAAGGAGGTCATCGCCGAAGGCGTCGAGTCGGAGGCGCAGCTAGAGCTGCTGCGCGATCTCGGCTGCCGGGAGCTGCAGGGCTACCATATCGGCGTGCCGATGAATGCCGTGGAGATTGCCTATCACCTGAAGATGGAAGGCGCGAGGATGGCGCCGCCCGCGATATCATAAGAAGAAGCGCTTGGACAGTCCCGGGGCAACGGGCTGCTCAAGCGCTTCTTTTCGTATATTGCGGATGCGGAGGCGGCGATTAGGGCGAATCGAGTTCCGATTGCGCCGCCGTCGCTGCAAGCGAGGCGCTATGCGGCGCGGAGGCGGAGCTCCTATCGGCCGTCGTGCCCCACCAATCGACGGCATCCAGCCATTCGAACGGTTCGATCGCGTCGAAAGCTTCCATAGGGCGTGCCCCCCCTTTAAGATGCGATGCTGGCCGAGGAGCTGGCGCGGGCTTTGCCGCCATTGTCCAGGAACGAGCGCTTCCACGAGCCTTGGATGATGAAGATGAGCGCGACGCAAGCCAGCGCTACGCCGCTGATAATCAGGAAGCCCGGTCCGTAGGAACCGGTGGACTGCTTGAGCGAACCGAGAATCTTCGGCAGGAAGTAACCGCCGAGGCCGCCTGCCGCGCCGACGATGCCCGTGACGATGCCGATCTCGTTCTGGAACCGCTGCGGGACGAGTTGGAAGACGGAGCCGTTGCCCATGCCGAGCGCCATCATGCCGGCGAACAGCAGCGCGGTGACGATGCCCAGGCTCGGCAGGGTAGAGATGCAAGCGAGCATGATGCCCGCGAATCCGTACAGCAGCAGGAGCATCCGGATGCCGCCGAGCTTGTCGGCCAGCCAGCCGCCGACGGGACGGAACAAGCTGCCCGCGATGACGCAGATCGTCGTGAAGTCGGCCGCCCGGACGGGATCAAGGCCGTACTGCGTGTTGAAGAAGATGGTCAAGTAGTTCGACAGGCCGACGAAACCGCCGAACGTGACGCTGTACAAAATGCAGAACATCCACGTATCGCGCTGCTTCAGCACGGCGCCGTAATCCGAAAGCTTGCGCGGCGCGGGTTGGTTCGGACTGTCTTTGGCGAGCAGCGTGAAGACGATGAACACGATGGCGATCGGGATGAGGGCAAGGCCGAAGACGACTTCCCAGCTGCCGTAATGCTGGGCGATCCGGTTGGCGAACAGCGTCGTGAAGACGGTGCCGCTGTTGCCGGCGCCGGCGATGCCCATCGCGAGACCTTGATATTGCGGCGGGTACCAGCGGCTCGCGAGCGGCAGGGCGGCGGCGAAGGACGCGCCGGCGACGCCGAGCAGCAGGGCGACGATATAGAGCTGGCTTAGCGAGTTGACGAACAGCCAGCCCCAGACGAGCGGAATCATCGTCAGAATCATGCCGATCTGGCCGGTGCGCTTCGGTCCGATCACGTCCGTGAAGTACCCGAGCACCAGGCGAAGAATCGAGCCGCCGAGGATGGGCAGCGCCACGAGGTTGGCTTTCTGCGCGGCATCCATCGGATAATCGTTCATGATGATGACCGCTAGCGGCCCGAGCAGCACCCAAATCATGAAGCTGGTGTCAAAGTACAAAAACGCGCTGAACAGCGACGGGGTATGCCCGCTCTTTAAAAAACCTTTCCGATCTGCCATTCGAATCTCTCCTCTCGACTTATGGGACTCCTATCCCGCGTGCATGGTCGTGCTGCCCCTTGTTCTCTTTGTTTGGGTTACGGTCAAGCCGGGTTGGATCAAAAAAAGCCGCATGGCAGCCTTGGGAGCTGCAATGCGGCGTCGTTGCCGGACGGCTAAGCACATCGTTGTGCGAAGCGCGATTCAATTCATCTGAATCACATCGTTGTGTTCATATTTGAATTATAGGTGCGACGGAGGTTTGTGTCAACTATTCTAACATAAAAATTTGTGGATGTATTCTAACGATTGCTGCCTATGCGGAGAGTGGAGTGGCGTTATTTATTGAATATTCACAAATGGTGCTTTGAGACCAGTAAACATCAGCAATAGTTCACAATAATTTGTCTGGAATCGATGAGTTGAAATGGAATTTTGGTTGCGATAAGCGTGGAAAAAGCAGGTTGGGATTGTCACTGAAGGTGACGCGAAAGCTCCGAAATCGTGAAAAATGATACATTTTAGACGAATATGTGAATCATTCACAACGAAACTGCGAGTAACTCATGTCATGATTGTTGACATTTGATAATCGGTGGGCGTATACTCGGAATAACCAAGAAACGATTGCCGCAAGGGGCGGCGGAAGCCGGAACGTGGCGAAATTTATATAAGAAAAATTGATAACCGCGCTTATTGCCTGGCTTAGATTCAGGTGTGATAATGGGGTCACTGAAAGGGCGTTTGGTTTGGCCGCAAGGAAAGAGACGCATCTTGGGGGCGTTACCCGCGCGCTGCATGTCGGCGGCGGGCCGGGCGCAACCGAGATCGACAAGGGGAGTGGAGTTTGATGTCCAAGCTGGAAGGGGTGACAATCGCCGTCACCGGACCGCGCAAGGCGGACGAGATTAGCCGGATGATCGAGAAGTTTGGCGGACGCGCCGTGATTAGGCCGACGCAAGGGACGGTCTTCCTCGACGATACCCGTCTCGAAGGGCAGCTGGAGCGGCTGATAGACCAGCCGCCCGATTGGATCATTCTGACGACGGGCGTGGGGACGGAAGCGCTGCTGCAGGCGGCGGAGAGTTTGGGCAAGCGAGAAGCTTTCATCGGCATGCTCGGCAGAACGCGTATCGCCGCGCGCGGCTATAAGACGGTGAACGCGCTAAGGAAGCTGGGGCTCGCGCCGCTGGTCAAGGATGATGACGGCACGACGGCGGGGCTGCTGCGGGAGATGGAGCCGCACGACCTGGCCGGCGCGTCGGTGGCGCTGCAATTGTACGGCGATCCTGCGCCGAAGATCATCGGCCGGCTCGTCGAGCGGGGCGCCGCTTGCGAGGAAATCTTGCCTTACCGCCATATTCCGCCCGAAGGCGATGGCGTGGAGGCCTTTATTGAAGAAATTATCGCGGGCGGCATCGACGCGGTCGCGGCGACGAGCACCCCTCAGGTTCGTTATCTGATGCAGAAGGCGGACGAATCGGGGCGGCTTGCGGCGCTGAAGGCGGCTTTCGAGGGTCCGGTGCTGGCCGTAGCCGTCGGCAAGGTGACGGCGGAATCGTTCGCGGAGGAAGGCATCTCGCGGGTGCTCTATCCGGAAGAAGAACGAATGGGCAGCATGGTTGTCGCGATGACCAAATATTTCGATCGGCAGACATCCAAGGAATCGGCTGACTAAGGCGGCGAGGGGGGAAGCGTCATGTTCGGAAAAGTATATCTGACGGGAGCGGGGCCGGGAGATCCTAAATTGATCACGATCCGGGGGCTTGAGACGATTCGGGAGGCCGACGTCGTCATCTACGATCGTCTGATTGCCGAAGAGCTGCTGAAGGAAGCTCGGCCTGACGCGGAGATGCTGTATGTAGGCAAGGCATCCGGTCACCATACGCTGAAGCAGGAAGCGATCAACGCGCTTATCGCCGACCGCGCGATGCGGGGATTGACCGTAACCCGGCTCAAGGGAGGCGATCCGTTCGTGTTCGGCCGCGGCGGCGAAGAGGCGCTTCATTTGGCGGAACTCGGCATCGAGTTCGAAGTGGTGCCGGGAATATCCTCCAGCATTGCGGCTCCGGCGTACGCGGGCATACCGGTTACCCACCGGACGCTGGCGGCGTCGTTCGCGGTCATTACCGGCCACGAATCGGCCGAGAAGGATCGCGCGAGCGTCGATTGGGCATGGGCGGCCGGGGCGGAGACGTTGGTCATTCTTATGGGGCTTGCGGCGCTGCCGCTGATCGTGGAACGGCTGATAGCCAGCGGCAAGCCGGGAGAGACGCCGATTGCGCTCATCCATAGCGGCACACGCCAAACCCAGCAGGTCGTGGTCAGCACGCTGGACGCCGTCACGAACGATCCGGATGCGAAGGCGCTGAAGAGTCCGGTCGCGATCGTCGTCGGACCGGTCGTCCATATGCGGGACCAATTGGCTTGGGGCAAGGTGGAAGCAGCGATCGGTTGAGTTTGCCGTAGCGACGCAATTGCATATGACATGGCAGGAACATGGTTCTCTTGGGGGAGCCATGTTTTTTTGTTTTTTATTTCTTGCTGCGTTGGGGCATATATAAGGAGACGGCTTGTCAACGTGTAGAGACAAGGGGGCGACGTGCATAAAGAAACATACATGATTATTCATAGCAATGCATAACTTTGCGGAAATTCGCCGTGAAATAACAAACTGTGACAAAATTCCGAAGTAAAATTAACAGTAAATACCATTAATAATCTGATAATTATTAACTTTCTGTTACTTTGGAGCTATTTGCTAAAAAAAATATATTGCTCTTCATTGGACGAAAGTGTAATATATATCAGTAAGCGTTTGCAGTTAATTCGCACAAATAAGTGGTGAAAAATGTCAGATCTGTCTCGTAAAAGACAGAAAAAACTTGACGTGATAGTGACATTAGATTCCATTAAAAGGGATTATGGGTCGAAAGAAATGAAAATTTCTAAGATTCTATTGTCACGTTTATGTGAGGCTGATATAATTTCCCGTATAACTCGTGAGAGAGGTGTAAGGTTGATGAAAGCAAAGCTAACATTGCTGCTTGTCCTCGTCGTGGCAACAGTCGCTATCCTGTCCGGCTGCGGCAACAACAACAGCGGCGGTAACACTGGCGGCAACACGGCCGGCGAGAACGCAGGCGAAGCAAGCAACGGCGGGGGCGCTGACCAAGTATTCCGCATGAACCTCAGCTCGGAGCCGCCGACGCTTGATCCGGCTCTGATGCAGGACCAAGTATCGTCGACTGTTATGTCCGGCCTGTTCGAAGGTTTGACTCGCATGGAGAACGGCGAAGCGGTTAATGCCATGGCCGAAGACATCCAAGTAAGCGAAGACGGCTTGAAGTACACGTTCAAAATCCGTCCGGACGCAAAATGGTCCAACGGCGACGCGGTAACGGCGCACGACTTCGAGTATTCCTGGAAACGTACGCTGGATCCGAACCTGAATCCTCCGGCTCCATACGCTTACCAACTGTACTACATCAAGAACGCTGAAGAATACAACACGGGCAAAGGCGCGACGGTCGATCAAGTCGGCGTCAAAGCGATCGACGATTCGACGCTTGAAGTCGAACTGAAAAACCCTACGCCATACTTCAAAAGCCTGCTTTCCTTCTACACGTACTACCCGGTGAACAAAGCCGTCGTATCGGCTAACCCGGCATGGGCGGCAGAAGCGGCAACTTATGTGTCCAATGGTCCTTTCAAGCTCGAATCGTGGTCGCACAGCGACTCCATCGATCTGGTGCCGTTCGAGAACTACTACGGCAAGGCCGACATTAAGCTGTCGAAAGTACACTTCGTTATGATCTCCGACGCTAACACGGAGTCGAATATGTACGATACGGAAGAACTCGACTGGTCCGGTAAGCCGACTGGCTCCATCCCGGTTGAACAACTGGCTATGCTGATTCAAGACAAGAACCCTGAGCTGGTTTCCCAGCCGCAGGCGAGCACGTACTACTACAACTTCAACAACACGAAGAAGCCTTTCAATAACGTTAAAGTTCGTAAGGCGCTTGCAATGGCGATCGACCGCAAAGCGATCGTAGAGAAAGTAACCAAAGGCAACGAAATTCCGGCTTACGGCTTCGTGCCGCCAGGCATCCACGGCGTCAACGGCGACTTCCGCGACGAAGTGACGACGGAATACTTCAAAGAAGATCCGGCTGAAGCAAAGAAACTTCTCGCCGAAGGTCTTGCCGAAGAAGGCATGACGGCTATGCCGGAGTTCGAGCTTTCTTACAATGAAGGCGGACTTCACAAGCCTGTAGCGGAAGCAATCGCCGACATGTGGAATAAAAACCTGGGCATCACGGTCAAAACGCAAACGGTGGAATGGAAAGTCTTCCTGCAAAACCGTACGTCCCTTGCATACGACGTGGCGCGCGCAGGTTGGGGCGCCGACTACAACGATCCGATGACGTACATCGACATGTGGATCACGGGCGGCGGCAACAACGACACGGGCTTCAGCAACGCCGAGTACGACAAGCTCGTCAAAGATGCTTATGCGACTAGCGACCAACAAGCTCGCGTAGACGCAATGGCGAAAGCCGAGCAAATCCTGATCGGCGACAACATGGCGATCATGCCAATCTTCTACTCGTCCGTCAACACGCTGGTTAAGCCTTACGTGAAGAACGTAACGATTGACTACAAAGGCGATATCGAC
Source organism: Paenibacillus methanolicus (assembly GCF_008124765.1). Taxonomy (GTDB): domain Bacteria; phylum Bacillota; class Bacilli; order Paenibacillales; family Paenibacillaceae; genus Paenibacillus_Z; species Paenibacillus_Z methanolicus. The sequence goes on from NZ_VNHS01000004.1 coordinate 311,364, forward strand.
TACACGAGAGCTTACATCGAGAAATAAGAAATAACTAGAAGGAACCGATCCTTCTTTGAACAAGCTAGTGGAAATACGTAGGTGACGTCGTATGACATTGCCTACGTATTTCTACGTTTCATAATCTGAATGGGAGGTGGTGGATCATGTTCCGTTATGTGCTAAGAAAGTCGGTTAACATCGTGCTTTCGCTGTTCGTCCTGGCTACGGCGACATTTTTCCTCATGAAGGCGATCCCGGGCGATCCGTTCATGCAGGAGAAGAACGTTCCCGCGGCCGTGCGCGAGAACTTGATCAGATACTACGGGTTTGATAAGCCGCTTTGGCATCAATACCTCATTTACTTGAAGAACCTGCTTCAGCTAGACTTAGGGATGTCCATGCGACAGCAGTACCAGAGCGTCGTCGACATTATTTCGCGTTCGTTCAAATATTCCATGCAGCTCGGTCTTGTCGCGATCGTCGTATCGGTTGTCGTGGGCATCGCCGTCGGTCTGATTGCCGCATTGTACAACCGCAAGCTGATCGACCGTCTCATCATGCTGTTTGCCACGATCGGCATCGCCGTGCCGAACTTCGTATTGGCGACGCTAGCGCAGTATTACTTTGCGAACAAGCTCCGTTGGTTCCACGTAGCCGGCTTGCACGGTCCGATGGATTACGTCCTGCCGACGCTGGCGCTGTCGGTGCTGCCGATCGCCTTTATCGCGCGCTTGACCCGTTCGACGATGATTGAAGTGCTTTCCGCGGACTATATCCGCACGGCAAAGGCGAAAGGTCTCGGCTCGCTGACGATCCTGATCCGCCATGCGCTGCGCAACGGTTTGCTTCCGGTCGTATCCTATGTAGGTCCCATGACGGCCAATATCATTACGGGCTCCGTCGTCGTCGAATCCATTTTTGGAATCGCCGGGCTTGGGAAATTTTTCACAGACAGCGTTTCGAACCGCGATTACACGTTAATTATGGGCATTACGCTATTCTACGCCGCTATTTTGATGTTCTCCCGTTTCATTACGGATATCGCTTACGCACTAATCGATCCGCGCATTAAAATTTCCAAAAAAGGAGGCTGAGGCCATGCAAACGACAAACGTGGAAACGAACAAAGGAAACATCGATCCCGGCAAATTCGCCAAACTCGAGAAAACGCCCAAAGACGTCGTGGAGTCCGGTTCCAAGAGTCGCTCTGCTGGTCAAGAGATTCTGTACCGCCTCTATACGAACAGCTGGGCTATGGTTTCATTAGGCATTCTGCTCGTCATTGTTTTCTTCGCGATTTTCGGACCGAGCATGAGTGAGCACAACTTTTATTCCAATAACTTGGACGCCCAGAATCTTGCGCCTTCCGGTGATTACTGGTTCGGCACTGATAGTCTAGGACGTGATATTTGGTCCCGCACATGGAAAGGCGCGCAAATTTCCCTGACAGTCGGTCTCGTTGCCGCTTTGGCGGACTTGCTGATTGGCGTATTAATGGGCGGCATGATGGGCTATTTCGGCGGCAAGGTGGACGAAATCCTGAACCGCTTCTCCGAAGTTCTCTATGCGATCCCTTACCTGCTGGTCGTTATCTTGGTCAGCGTCGTATTGGGCTCGAATATGTGGACGATTATTTTGGCGATGACAATTACCGGATGGATCAACATGTCGTGGATCGTCCGTGGACAAATTATGCAGCTTAAAAATCAGGAATACGTGCTCGCGGCTCGTTCGATGGGCGCCGGCGGATTTCATATCGTGCTCCGCCACCTGATTCCGAACTCCCTGGGACCGATCATCGTCACGCTGACGCTGTCGGTACCGTCGGCGATCTTCGCCGAAGCATTCCTCAGCTTCCTCGGTCTCGGCGTGCAATCGCCGGCCGCTTCGTGGGGCGTTATGATCAACGATGCCATGAAGACGTGGAAGTACTTCCCGTGGCAGCTGCTCTTCCCGGCAGGCTTGCTCACGATTACGATGCTTGCGTTTAACATTTTCGGCGACGGGCTGCGCGACGCATTCGATCCGAAAATGAAGGTGTAACGGAGGTGACGGACATGAGTAAACAAGATACGGTATTATCCGTGAAAGACCTCGAGGTGCAGTTCAACACCCGCGGTGGCGTCGTTCAGGCGGTCCGCAACGTCACGTTCGATTTGAAGCGCGGCGAAGCGCTTGCCATCGTCGGCGAGTCCGGCTCCGGCAAGAGCGTCTCGGCCCAAACGATCATGCGTCTGATTCCGACGCCGCCGGGCAAGATCAAGACCGGCTCGATCGTCTTTAACGGACAAGATATATTGAAGATGTCGGAGAGGGAGATGGAAGCGATCCGAGGCAAAGAGATCGGCATGATCTTCCAGGATCCGATGACCTCGCTCAACCCGACGATCACGATCGGCAACCAAATTACCGAGGTGCTGATCAAGCACCAAAAGATGAGTAGACAGCAAGCGAAGGATCGCGCGATCGAAATGCTGCGTCTGGTCGGTCTGCCTAACCCGGAGCAGCGTTATGCGCAGTACCCGCACGAATTCTCCGGCGGCATGCGTCAGCGCGCGATGATCGCGGTCTCCCTGGCCTGCGATCCGACGCTGCTGATCGCCGACGAACCGACGACCGCGCTCGACGTGACGATCCAGGCGCAAATCCTGGAGCTCATGAAGGATCTTCAGAAGCGCCTGGGCACGTCCATCATCATGATTACGCACGACCTTGGCATCGTTGCCGACATGTGCGACCGCGTCATCGTTATGTATGCGGGCAAAGTCGTCGAAGAAGGCACGAAGGAAGAGATTTTCAAAAATCCGAAGCATCCGTATACGCGCGGCTTGCTCCGCTCGCTCCCGCGTCTGGACCAGCCGAAGGACGAGCCGCTCATTCCGATCGACGGCACGCCGCCGAATATGATGCACCCGCCAATCGGCTGCGCGTTCTGCGACCGCTGCGGCGACGCCATGAAAATCTGCGCCGAGCAGGATGCGGAGATCACGTCTCATAGCGAGACCCACGCTTCTCGCTGCTGGCTGAACCACGTGGTATAGAAAGGAGGGCAACGCAAATGAGCAAATCGAAGTCTGATGCACTTATCCAAATCGATGGCTTGAAAAAATATTTCAACGTCGGCGGCGGTACGCTGAAGGCGGTCAACGATCTGTCGCTGAGCATTCGCCAAGGCGAAACGCTTGGCGTCGTGGGCGAGTCCGGCTGCGGCAAATCGACCGCGGGACGCACGATTCTCCGGCTGTACGAGCCGACGGCCGGGTCCGTCCTGTTCAACGGCGAAGATATCTACAAGATGAACGGCTCCAAGCTGAAGGCGGCGCGCCGCAACATGCAGATGGTCTTCCAGGACCCGTACGCGTCGCTGAACCCGCGCTGGTCCGTCGAGAGTATTATTGCCGAACCGTTCAAGCTTCATAATCTGGCGGGCAGCCGGAAGGAGCTTCGCTACAAAATCGAGCAGCTGCTCGACGTCGTCGGCCTGAAGCCCGAGCATGCGGATCGCTACCCGCACGAATTCTCCGGCGGTCAACGCCAGCGGATCGGGATTGCCCGCGCGCTCGCGGTCGATCCGAGCTTCATCGTGTGCGACGAGCCGATCTCCGCGCTCGACGTCTCGATTCAGGCGCAGGTCGTCAACCTGCTCAAGGATCTGCAGCGCGACAAAGGCCTGACGTACATGTTCATCGCGCATGACCTGGCGATGGTCAAGCATATCTCCGACCGCGTCGCGGTTATGTACTTGGGCAAAATGGTCGAGCTCGCGGACGCGGAAGAGCTGTACGCCGACGCGCGCCATCCGTACACGCAGGCGCTGCTCTCGTCGATTCCGGTTCCGGATCCGGACGTGGAAGCGAAGAAGGAGCGCATCGTGCTCAAGGGCGATATTCCGAGCCCGGTCAACCCGCCGAGCGGCTGCCCGTTCCGGACGCGCTGCCCGGCCGCGACCGAGCGCTGCGCCTCCGAGGTGCCGGAGCTGCGCGAAGTGAAGCCGAACCACTTTGCGGCTTGCCATTACGCGTAATTGCAACAATATCGATAGAAGCGTCGCCTCTCGAGGCGGCGCTTTTTTTGCTCAATGGATACGTAAAGCGTGTCCGCCGGAGCGGACGAAAGCGAAGGTCAGCACGGAGCTGCATCAAGCGCACGCCTCTTCAGAATACCACCCCAAGGCAAAACGTAACGAACGAAGCTCGAACAATAGCCAGTCCGAGGGACTAGCGGGCTCCCCCTCGAAAGGACACATCGAAGACGGCCGCGCAACGAGTCACGCTAATTAGCAGAGTCCAGGGGGTGCTAACCTTCTGGTTCCCCTCGGCAGAGGGGGAAGGGGGGAGGGAGAAGGAAGGTTTTCGAAGGGCGAAGCCCTTTGCCCCGCGGATGCGATGCTTGATTCCGCGCCCTCGTTTCCGCTACACTGCTCGTATCAACGATAGGAGGGGATCGAATGCTGCCCTATACTTCGCTGCTCGCCGAACGGCTGAGCAGCCATGCAGACCCGGCGGTCGCCGCGCCGATGGCGGCTTATATGCGCGATCAATTCCCGTTCCTCGGCCTGAAGAATCCGGAGCGCGTGGCGCTGACGCGGGCGTTCCTCGCCGAGCATGGACTGCCGGCCGGGGAAGCGGAACTGCTTCAGGTGGCGGAGGAGCTGTGGTCGTTGCCGCAGCGGGAATTCCAATACACGGCAATGCTGCTGCTGGAGAAACGGCTCAAGCACGCGCAGCCGGAGCGCATGCCCCTGCTCGAAAGGCTCATTACGACGAAATCGTGGTGGGATACGGTCGATATTCTCGCCGGCAAGCTGGCCGGTTCGTTGTTCGCGCGATATCCCGATCTGGTGGACGAGTATATCTCCAAGTGGACGGCGTCGGACGATATGTGGCTGAACCGGAGCGCGCTGCTGTTTCAGCTGCATTACAAGGAGCGGACGGACCGGGAGCTGCTGTTCGCGCTCGTTCGCCGGTATGCCGGCCATGAAGATTTCTTCATTCGCAAGGCGATCGGCTGGGCGCTCCGGGAATACTCGAAGACCGATGCCGCGAGCGTGACGCGATTGGTGGAGGAGACGCTATTATCGCCGCTCAGCGCGCGCGAAGCGTTGAAGTGGCTGCGCGGGCAGGACGCAATTGACGATTGACGGCAACGGCGCGGTCGTGATATCCTTAATACCAAGTAAGTTGGTATGAATTATTGGATATAAGGTGGTGCGCGACGATGAACCATTCCATTACGATTCAAAGCGGCGATGTGCAGCTCTCCGGCGTTCTGCAATATCCCGATCTTCATAGAGAAACGCGCGGCACGCGCAAATACCCGATCGTCGTCATCTGCCACGGCTTCATCGGCAACCGGATCGGCACGGATCGGCTGTTCGTCGAAGCGGCCGAGCGATTGACGGCGCAAGGCTATCTCGTCCTGCGTTTCGACTACGGCGGCTGCGGCGAGAGCACGGGCGACTACGGCAGCGGCGGCTTGGACGCGCTGATCGAGCAGACCCGCACGGTGCTGGATTACGTATCGGGCCTCGATCTGGTCGATCTCGACCGCATCATCCTGCTGGGGCACAGCTTGGGCGGAGCGGTGGCCGTCCTAACGGCCGCGCGCGACGCGCGGGTGAAGTCGCTCGTCATGTGGGCGCCCGTCGCGCACCCTTATATGGATATTCGCAACATTATCGGCACGAAGGCGATCGAAGAGATCGAGCTGACGGGCAAGAGCGACCATATGCACTACGAGCTGACCAAGCGGTTCACCGATTCGCTCGCCGAATACCAACCGCTGACGGAGCTTCGGGGCTACACGGGCGACGTGTTGATCGTGCACGGCACGGCGGACACCGTCATTCCGGTCGACTACTGCTTCCTCTATCAGAAGATGTTCTGGCTGCGCAAGGAAGGCAGCTGCGACAAGGAAGTCATTTTACAAGCCGACCATACCTTCTCCTCGAAGGCGGCGCGCGAGCAAACCTTCGATATTACGCTGCGATGGATCGACGCCTTGGGCAAGCGGCGTTCGGACTGGAGCTTGTGGACGATTTAGACCGACTGTTATCCCCTGTGCAGGCTGACGAAGCCGCGCGGGGGATTTTTGTGCTATCGCACAAATGGCGCAAGGGCGAGAGGAGAACGGTCGGGGATTGGGGAATTTCTTATGGATAGATATAGGGAGGTTACGAGGATGAAAATAGTAGCGTTCAATGAAGCGCGTCATTTGACGAAGGCTCGCGACATTTATAACTATTACGTGGCGAATACGACGATCTCATTCCATACGGCGGAGGTCACGCTCGACGAAATGCGGGTGAACGTATGCAATCCGAATCCGCGCTACAAGACGTACGTGATCGAGGTCGAAGGCGAAATGGCCGGATACGCCCTATTCACGCAGCATAAGAACAAGCAGGCTTACGACGTGACCGCAGAGGTGACGGTCTACTTGGCTCCTGAGCAGGCGGGCAACCGGCTCGGGCCGTCCGCCGTCGCGTTCCTCGAGGAAGAAGCGCGCAAGATCGGTTTCCATACGTTGGTGGCGACGATCTGCACGGAGAACGAGCGCAGCATCCGGCTGTTCGAGCGGCTGGGCTATGAGAAATGCGCCCATTTCAAAGAAGTCGGGTTCAAGTTCGGCCGCCGGCTTGATATCGCGAGCTATCAGAAGGTGTTGGGCGAATAGGCGCCATCTTGCGGTCGGGCGGCGGCTAGGGGCAACTTTTGGAAGGCGGGTCTCGTCAACAATCATACAGGCAAGAGCTTCAGTCCCGTTGCGGCGCGTATGAACGGAAGGCCGCATGGCCGACAATGAAGCTAACCTAGGAGGACGGGAGCGATGCCGAAATGCGCGATCGAATGAGAAGAACGGCGACCGCGGCCGCGGCGCTGCTGCTCGCGGCGACGGCAGCCGGATGTGCCGGCGGCCAGCGGCAGGCGGTGGAGACCAGCGGCGTGGCGAGCACGAACGACGCGGCTAATGCGACGAGCGGAGCGGCGGGCGATAACGGGCAGGTCGCGGCGAATCCGGGGACGAAGGCGGACGGACAGCCGCAGACGGGGACGGCGGGCGAGGCGCATGAGGAAGCGCCGAATCCATCGACGGTGGGCGGCGGCGCGGTTGCGAGCACCCCCGGCGCTTCTTCGGGCGCCGCCGAGGCGGACGCCGCAGGAAGCGCGGCGGATGCGGCGTTACTGCGGCAGATCGCCGGCATGACGCTAGAGGAGCGGATCGGACAGCTCATCGTGGCCGGCGTGGACGGGACGGCGGCGGATGCCGGCGCGAAGCGGATGATCCGCGATCAGCACGTGGGCGGCGTTATTTTCTACAAAGATAATCTGGCTTCGGCGGAGAGCGTCATTCGGTACGTGAATCAGCTGAAGGCGTGGAATGCCGGCGGCGCGGCGCCGTTGCTGCTGTCGGTCGATCAAGAAGGCGGGAAAGTGAGTCGGCTGCCGGAGCTGAAGAAGCTGCCCAATGCCCGCGTCATCGGCGATACGGGCGATGCGGGGCTGGCCGAGGACGTCGGCGAAATTCTGGCGCGGGCGTGTCTCCAGCTCGGGCTGAACGTCGACTTCGCGCCCGTGCTCGATATTAACAGCAATCCGGCGAATCCGGTCATAGGCGGGCGCGCGTTCGGCAGCGGCGAGAAGATCGTGACGGAGATGGGGCTGGCGACGATGAAGGGGATCCGCTCGCAAGGCGTCATCCCCGTCGTGAAGCATTTCCCGGGACATGGCGATACGGCAGTCGATTCGCACTTGGACTTGCCCGTGGTGAACAAAGGGCTGGACGAGCTGAAGGCCTTCGAGTGGAAGCCGTTCGAGGCGGCGATCCAAGAAGGGGCGGGCGCGGTCATGGTGGCCCATATTCTGTTCCCCAAGATCGATCCGGACTATCCGGCTTCGTTGTCGAAGACGATCGTCACCGACCAGCTGCGGGGCATGCTCGGCTTCCAAGGCGTCGTCATTACCGACGACCTGACGATGGGCGCGATTGCCGACCATTACGGCATAGGCGAAGCGGCGGCGTTATCCGTCAAGGCGGGGGCGGATCTCGTGCTCATCGCCCATAAGTATGGCAACGTCGATAAGGCGATCGCGGCGATTGCGGCCAGCGTCAAGCGGGGCGAACTGACCGAAGCCCGGCTGAACGAGAGCGTGCTTCGGGTGCTGCGGATGAAGGCGAATGGGAAGCTTAGCGACGAAGCGATCGGCAGTCCGAGGCTTGCGCCGGTCAACGAGGCAATTGCCGAAGTGCTCGCGCAGGCGGCTCGGCCGTAGTCTTTTTTTAGCTCATTAATAACGAAACGATCGGCTGCTCCGGAACCGGAAGGGGGAAGGGCGGCTTTTTTCGTTTTCGTCGGAAAGCTGCATGAAGGCCATCGCCGCCAAGGAAGCCATATATTTCAACGCGTGCGCTAGTAGGAATATGTCAAACCTTGTCGAATAAGTCAGAAGCGCGGCGAGAAAGATTTCCGGACAAGATGGGTTCGTCCGGGAGATGCCGCGCCAGACTGGATAGAACGGAGCCAACATCATGAATCGGCTGTTTAACCGGCGTTCGCGTCCGAATACGCTTCATCGCAAATTTCGCAGGCAGATGATGCTGCTTGTGTTATCGGTCGCCATCACGTGCATGGCGGTTTTTACGTATATCGAATATGACCATCATAGAGAGAAAGCGCTCGACCAGCTGAAGCAAACGGTCATGCTGGAGCATGCGTTCCTGGAGAAGTGGCTGGCCGAACGAATGGGGGATATTCATATCCTGGCCCATTCCCAATCGGTCAAGTCGCTGGACGAGAACGCGATGCGGGGCGATCTTCAACAGGTGCTGGCCGGGCGCAAGGAATTCAGTTATATCACGTTCGTGAACAAGGACGGCATCGGCGACCTGCACGGCAAAACGACGAATCTAACCGATCGGGAGTATTACCAGGAGGGCAAGCTGCTGAAGGAGACGATCTCCGGGACGCTGATCTCCAAATATAACGGCAAGCCCGTCATTATTTTCGCCTCGCCGATCACGGATAAGAATAACGAATTCGCCGGGCTTATCACCGGCGCGGTCGAGCTGACCACGATCGAAGGGCTGATGAAACAGTTCCAGTACGGGACGGATGGCGAGTCGTACCTCGTGGCGCTGGACGGAACGATGATTACCGGCACGCGACTGGCGTTAGGCGAGATGATGGAGACGCCTTTGACGCAGGCGGCCGCGAGCGGGCATCAGTTGACGGAGTCCTACGCCAATTATGACGGGCGCGAAGTCTACGGGGCTTACGCCTGGACCAACAACGGACGGTGGCTGATCGTCGCGGAGACGGGCATCGAAGTTGTTTTGAAGTCGATCTACGCGCAGCTAATTATGACGGCGCTCATCATCTTGATAGCGCTCTTGGCTGCCGCTTACGCCTCATCTCGCGTGGCCGCGCATCTGAGCCGGCCGATCGAAGAGCTGCTGCGCGGCGTCCGGGGCATCCAGAACGGTCAGTACGGCTATGTGATCGACGCGGGCGCGACCAAAGATTCCACCGTCGAGTTGGACGAACTGCTGCAGGTGTATAACGGCATGTCGGTCACGCTCGGCAAGACGGTGGAGAAGCTGCAGGTCGAGCAGGCGTTCGCGGACTCCGTGCTGAACACGGCCGCCTCGTTCATTATCGTGCTCGATCACGAAGGGCGGGTCGTGCGGTTCAACCAAGCTTGCGAGACGCTGAGCGGACATACGGCGGACGAGGCGCGGGGCCGGCCCCTGCACGAGCTGCAGTCGCTGCCGAAGGAACGGGAGGATATCCGTCTTCATATGGAGCATTTCGCGCGCACGGGAGAGGTCATCGCGAAGTTCGAGCAGCGGTGGGAGGCGTGGGACGGCCGCATCCATTGGGTGGCGTGGTCGAACGCGACGATGAAGGACGCCTCCGGCCGCGTGCAGTTCGTGATCGCCACCGGCATCGATATTACCGAACAGCGCCGCGCGCAGCGCGAACTAGCCAAGAACGAGGAGCGGTTCCGCTCGCTCGTCAACTCCATCGACGAGACGATTACGATCTTCGACGAAGACATGCGCGTGAGCGGCATGTTCGGCCGCCCGGTGCAGGATCTGCTCAACCCGGTCGAGTTCTTCTTGGGCAAGAGCTTGGACGAGCTGCTGCCGAGCGAGGCGGCGGAGCCGCATAAGGAGGCGCTGCGCCAGGCTTTCGCTGGCGAGCCGTCCGTGCAGGAGTGGGCGCTGAAGACGGCGGCCGGGGGCATGCGATATTACATCACCTCCTATTCGCCGTTCATCCAGACGGACGGGCGCATTACCGGCATCGTCTCGGTCGGCCGCGAGGTGACCGAGTTCAAGCAGGTTCAGGAAGCTTACATGAAGTCGGAGGCATGGCTGAAAAATATTTTGGAGAGCATTACCGACACGTTCGCGGTCGTCGACCGGGAGTGGCGGTTCACGTACGTGAACCAGGAAGCCGAACGCTACTTGGGCCGCACGGCCGAGCAGCTGACCGGGCGCGTGCTGTGGGACCTTTACCCGGGCATCGCGGCTTCGCCTTTCGGTTCCGCTTACCGCAAAGCGATGTCCGAGCAGGTCAAAGTGTCGTTCGAAGAATTCTCCGAACTGTACAACGCCTGGTTCGAAACGCATATTTACCCGTCCAAGGAAGGGCTCACCGTCTACCTGCGCAACGTCAACGAGCGCAAGGGGCTGGAGCAGACGGTAGAGGAAGCGAAAGACCGGCTCGATACGATCATCGAAACGGTGCCCAACGGCATTCTCGTCTTCGACGATACCGGCGCGATCACGCTGGCGAACCATATGGCCGAGCAGATGCTGGGCATTCAGGTCGGCGGCGGTTCCGGCGATGCGGCGAGCTTCTGTCTGTGGAACTTGGCCGATCGCGGCGGAGTCCGATTCGGCGAAGAGGGGCCGCCGTTCCTGCGCGTCATTCGCGACGGCAAGCCGATGAACAACCTGGAGCTGAGCATTCATCAAGGCGAGAAGGGGCGAATCATCGTCTCCTGCAACGCGGCGCCGTTCAAGAACAAGCAGGGCGAAGTGAACGGCGTGCTCGTATCCTTGACGGATATCTCGAAGCGGGTAAAGAGCGAGACGGAGCTGCAGAAGGCGAACGACTCGCTTGTGCGACTTTCCTCCATGGACGGGCTGACGAGCGTATACAATCGTCGTTACTTCGACGCCCAGACGGAGGCGGAGTGGGCGAAGCGGACCGGCGAGGACGGCGGATTCGCGATCGCTCTGCTGGATATCGACTGCTTCAAAATGTACAACGACAACTACGGCCATCAAGGCGGCGATACGGTGCTGAAGCGGGTGGCGCAGCTCGCCCACGACATGCTCGTCCTGCCGGGCAGCTTCGTCGCCCGTTACGGCGGCGAAGAGTTCGCCTGCGTCCTGCCGGGCGCTTCGGAGCGGCAGGCGCTCGAGTTGGCGGAGGCGATTCGGGCCCGCGTCGAGGCGTCGCGCATCCCGCATGCCAAGTCGACGGTAAGCCGCTACGTCACCGTCAGCATGGGCGTCGCCGCGGGCGCGGCGGATAGCTGGGAGGAGCTCGTGGCGGCCGCCGACCTGGCGCTGTACGAAGCCAAGCGCACGCGCAACAGCGTCGCGGCTGGCCATCTGCAGGGCATGTAGGCAAGGAAGAGATGGAGGAAGACCCTGAAGGGCGGCGGATGGCCGCGTGCTTCAGGGTCTTTTTTGTGGCGTGAATGGGATTACTGTTCGGGGAGGGCGGCAATCATGCCGCTGCGGGTTACCTGGCGAACGTGAGGGGCAAGCTCGCGAAGAAGCTCGTCGATCCGCCGAGGCTCGCCGGACATCTGGAGCAGCAGCGCGGCAGAGGAGGCGGAGACGAGTTCGCAGCGACCGCCGGCGCTTAATTGTTGAACGCGCGATATCGCAGCCTCGCAGGCTTCGAGGCGTATGAGCGCGATCTCCCGCTGAATGGCGGCTTGCGGGGGGAGATTCGCGATGTCCAGCACGTCGATCAACTTATCCAGCTGATGCGCGATCTGGGTGGGAGCGGCATGGACGTCGCGGGCGGTCTGCAGCGTAATGCGGGAGAAGCCGGATCGTTCGCTGCCGCCGACCGCGATGCTGTCGATATTGATGCCTCGCCGGCTTAAGAGCGCGCAGACGCGCTGCAGCACGCCGGGACTGTCGGCGGCGAGCAGGGAGAACAGCGTGCTTTCCTCCGCATCCTGTCGATTACGGGGCTTCGCGGCGGATAGGGGAGCAGCGCTCATCGCGGGGACCCTCCTTTCGGTTCGAGGACGCCGGGCACCGCGGTAATCATGTCCGACAGCGAGCCGCCGACGCGAATCATCGGCAGCACGAGTTCCTCGGGATCGATCCAGAAGTCGAGCAGGACGGGCCCGTCATGCGCGAGCGCTTCTTGCCAGACGAGCTCGGCCTGCGCTTTGTTCGAAGCGCGGAGACCCTTGACGCCGTAGGCCTCCGCCAGCTTCACGAAATCGGGACTGCCGGATAGATCGATATGGCTGTGGCGTCCCTCGTAGATGATCTCCTGCCACTGCCGGATCATGCCGAGCGTGCGGTTGTTGAGCACGACGATCTTGAGCGGCAGCCGGTGAATGCTGCATACGGCGAGCTCCTGGGCGCACATCTGGATGCCGCCGTCCCCGTTGACGGAGACGACGAGCGCGTTCGGTCTCGCGATCTGCGCGCCGATGGCCGAAGGCAGGCCGAAGCCCATCGTGCCGAGTCCGCCGGAGGTGAGGAAGGAGCGGGGGCGTTCGTACGCGCAGAACTGCGCGGCCCACATTTGGTGCTGGCCGACGTCGGTCGTGACGATGCGCCGCCCGGGTTCGGTCCGGCCGATCAGTTCGACGACGAACTGCGGCTTCAGCCGGGCGGGGTCATAGTCGTCATAGCGGAGCGGCTGTTGTTCGTTCAGATCCCGAAGGCTCGTCAGCCAAGGCTCGTAACGAGCGGCTTCGAGGCGGGCGCCTTGGTCGAGCAGCAGGCCGAGCACGACGCCCGCGTCGGCTTGAACCGCCAGCTGCGCGGGGAGAATCTTGCCGATCTCGGCCGCGTCGATGTCGACGTGAATGACGGCGGCGTCCGGCGCGAAGCCGGCCAGCTTCATCGTGACGCGGTCGTCGAAGCGGGCGCCGATCGCGAGCAGACAGTCGGTCTCGACGAGCGCGCGGTTGGCCGCGACGCTGCCGTGCATGCCGGGCCAGCCGATCCAGCACGGATGGCTGGCCGGGAGGCCGCCGAGGCCCATCAGCGTCGTGACGACCGGGATGCCGGACGCCGCGGCGAAGGCGGCGAGCCGCTCCGGCGCCTCGCCGTGCATGATGCCGCCGCCGGCGAGCAGGACGGGCCGCCGCGCTTCGGCGAGCTTGGCGAGAATCGCCTCGATGCGCGCGCCGTCCGGCTCGCCGGGCATGCGATAGCCCGGGAGCTCGACTTCGCCGGGGTAGATGAATTCCGCGATCTGCGCGGAGACGTCCTTCGGGATATCGATTAGCACGGGGCCTTTGCGGCCGGTGGACGCGATATGGAACGCCTTGCGCACGGTCGACGCGATGTCGGCGGCATGGCGCACGAAGAAGCTGTGTTTGGTCACCGGCATTGTCATGCCGACGATATCGGCTTCCTGGAACGCGTCGGTTCCGATCTGGTCGGTCGGGACGTTGCCCGTGATGACCACGAGCGGGACCGAGTCCATGTAAGCGGTGGCGATGCCGGTCACCAGATTGGCCGCGCCGGGGCCGGACGTCGCCAGGCAGACGCCGGTGCGGCCGCTGGCGCGCGCATAACCGTCCGCGGCGTGGATGGCTCCCTGTTCATGCCGCGCGAGCACATGACGGAACTGCTCGTTGCCGTGCATGGCGTCATAAATATAAAGCACCGCGCCGCCCGGATAGCCGAAGACGCATTCCACGCCTTCGAGCAGGAGCGAGCGCAGCAGGATCTCGGAGCCGCTCAGCGGCCCGGGCGTCTTCAGCCGCTCGAGCGCGGCCGCATCGCCGGCCAGAAATTCGGTGTAGAGCGAATGCATGATAGAAGTTCCTCCGTTCGTAAGCTGTTGACGGGTTCTCTCTCAGCATACAGGCCACAGAGGCGAGCCGGGCAGTATACCGCGGTATCGAAAAGGCTACACGCCGGTATCCGTCTGTAGTATACTGTGAACCAAAATCCGTATAGGCGTGGTGATGGGAAATGCGAAGCGAGACCGGCAAGGGGTTGACTTGGGGCCATTCGTTGGCCGATTGGGAAGAGCGGCTGCTGGTCGGTCGCGGGCGGGAAACGGATGAATTCCGGGCGTTCCTGCGCGGCGCGAACGACCTCGGCGGCGCGCGGATGCTGAACGTGACCGGCGCGGCCGGCATGGGCAAGACGCGCCTGCTCGCCGCGTGGAGGACGATCGCGGAGGCCGAAGGCGCATGCTGGCTGCGCGCCGATGCCGGGGAGCGCGCGACGGCGGAAGATTGGCTGCCGGCGCTGCTGCGGGCGCTGGACGCCGCGCTGCCGCAGGATGGCGAAGCTTGCTTGCCGGCGGAGAGAAGGAGCGAAGGGTCGGATTCGCTCATGGAGCGGGCGATCGAGAAGCTCGTTAAGCTGTGCGGGGAGCAGCCGAACGGGGAGACGGTCTTGCTGGCGATCGATTCCTATGAAGCCGGCGGCGCGCTCGACCGGTGGCTCCGCGAGAAGATGTTCTCCCGACTGCCCATGCGTCTGCTCGTGGCGGCGGCCAGCCGGCAGCCGATCCGGCTGTTCGCGCGCGAACCGGGATGGAGCCGTCTCTTGAAGACGCTCGCGCTGAGCGGCCTATCGGCAGAAGACGTGCGGCGGTACGCGGGGCGGCTGGAGCTCGGCGAAGAGCTCGGCGAGCGGCTGTGGCTCGCGTCCAGAGGCCATCCGCTGACGATGGCGCTTGCCGCGGAGAGCGCGCTCCGGCACGGCGAGGCCGGGTCCTCCGTGGCGGGAGCCGCCGATCTGCTGGAGCAGGCGGTGCGGGGATGGCTCGCGGAACTGCCGAACGAAGAGGCGCGCGAGGGGCTGCTGCACGCCGCGCTGATGCGATCGTTCCAGCGGGAGAGCTTGTCCGCGACCATGGGGCGGCCGCTCGGCTGGGAGGCGTTCGATCGGTTGACCGGAAGCTGGGCGACGGAACGCGCCAGCTGCGGCTGGACCGTTCAGCCGCAGCTGAAGGAAGCGCTGCGCGCCTTATACAAGCGGACGGCGCCTTTGCAATATGAGGAGGCGAGAGGGCGCGCGGCCGCTTACGCGTTGGAGGCGCTGCGCGACCGCGGGAGCGCGGGCGCGACGGGACGAAGCGGCGAGGCGATGTCCGATCTGCTCTATTACGCGGAGCATCCGATCTTGCGGGCGCATTATCGCGCCGTGGAGTCTTCCGCCTACCGCTGGGTGCCGCTGGAGGATCGGCTGCTACCGCTGGCCGATGCGTATCTCGCTCGCCGTCGCGAAGGCGCGGCGCCGCAATCCGTCGCTTGCGCCGACCCGGCGAGCGCGTCGTTGTTCCGCTATTCGCTGTCGTCGGAGGAGAGCGTGTTGCGCCTGGCGGACATCGGCGCCGAGGAGCTGCGCGACGAGCGCGCGGTTCGCAAGCTGCTTCTGACGGAGACGGGCGAGGCGGCGGGACTGGCCGTCATCTGGCCGATCTCGCCGGCGACCGAGGACCTGCTGCGCAGGAATCCTTATGCCGCCTCCTACATGGCGTCGAAGACGCCTGGCGCTCTAGATGCGTTATACCGAGGAAAGAGCGCGTTCATCCGCACGATCGACGTGGCCGACTTGTCGGACGAGGGGCTGCGCCACGCGTCCTTCCGCCTGCTGCTCGATTGCCTGTATGTCTACGAGACGCTGGCCGCGTCGCCGCCGCCGTTGACCTTCTACGCGGACAGCCATCGCAGCGTGGGGTTCGAAGCCGTGGATGGCGCTGGGCATCCGGCATACGGGAGTCGGCATGGCATGGCCGACGTCTACGAGCTGCGGCTCGCCGGCGAGCATTTCGCGCGCTATGCTTCGCGCATGATCGGCCTCCCCGCCGAACGGGTAGCGTCCTCCCCAGCCGCGGCCTTGGCCGTGGCTAGCGGGTCGTTCGCGCTGCCGGCGCCGCAAGAGCCGCTTACGGAGCGGGAGCGAGAAGTGGCGCTGCTGTTGGCGGAGGGGCGAACCCTCGCGGATATTGCCGGCACGGTCTTCGTAAGCGTCGTCACGGTGAAGAAGCACGTAGGCGCGATCTATCGCAAATACGGCGTCGCCAACCGGGCGCAATTCATGGGCGTCCTGCTCCAGCGAACCTAAAAAAGCCTGCAAGGGCAGGCGGCGTAAAGCCGCTGCTCCTTGCAGGCTTAATTGTTGTTGTTAGGTTGTGAATGTAAACGTAAAGCGTGTCCGCGGAAGCGGACGAAAGCGAAGGTCAGCACGATGTCCCGCCAAGTGTCCGAAGTAAAAGGTTTACGCCACAAGGCAAACCGTAACGAACGAAGCTCGAACAAAAGCCAGTCCGAGGGACTAGTGGGCTCCCCGCGAAAGGACACATCAAGGACGGCCGCGAACCGAGCCACGCTTATTTGCGGAGTCGAACGTTTTTCGGAGAAAAACGACTTCGGAAGCATATGCAAACTCTCTGGTTAAAATCCGCCAATGCTGTCAGGTTAAGGAAAAACGTCGGATGAAGCCAACTAGGACCTATAGTTGACAGGCTTAAGTCTTAGGACGGACTTCAAAACCTAATGAAGCTTTGTCCGTGAGGACAAAAGCGAGCCCCGCTCAAGCCCAATCGCCGACCGGGAACAAGTGCGGCAGCACGAAAAAGGGAGTCCAGAGGGCAAAAAAACGGGTTGTCAAAGGGCGAAGCCCTTCCCTAAAATTGCCCTTTCTCGGCCAGCATGAAGATCGTCAGCACGAACATCGCGTGCGACCACGTGAGCGGCACGACCCAAGCGGTCTCGCCCGTCACTTTGTCGACTTGCTCCGGCAGCAGGCCGGTCTGCGTGCGGTGGTCCATGGCCCAGCGCAGATGCTTCTTCGCTTCGTCGTATTGGCCGTTCGCGATGCGGTAATGGGCCAGCCACAGCGTCGTCAGCACCCAAGGGTTGCCGCCCGCGTACGTGTCGTCCTCGTATCGCTTGATACCGCCTACGCCCGGCATCGTGAGCTCGCGCTCGACGACGTCGGCCGTCTTCTGCATCCGCGTATCTTCCGGCGCCACGGCGCCGAACGGAACGGAGATGCCGAGAAGGCTGATGTCGATAACCGGATCATGCTGCACATGATGCGTCACGTAGCCTTTCGCGCTCGTCTTCGTGAATACTTGCTCGCCGCGCTCGGCCGCTTCATGATACACGTGCGGGTAGACGGTAAGCTTAAGCGCGCGGTAGAAGCTGTCGCGCGCTTCGTTATAGCCGTGCGCATCCAGTCCGGCCGACACCCGGCTCGCCGCGGCCGACCATTCGGCGGCCAGCTCCGCTTGCCCTTGAAGATCGGCGAACGACGCCGCGGCGCTCAGCCCGCCGAAGACGGCAGCGGCCGAATACGTGTGCTCCGCTTCGCGCTCTTCCCACAGATCGCGGCTCGGGCTCGGAAGACCTGTCTCCGGATCGAGCGTCGTGACGAGGAACGCGGCGCCCTTGGCGACGGCTGGCCACACGCGCTCGGCGAATTCGCGGGAGCCGGTGTGCTTGTAATGCTCCCACATGCCCCAGATGAGCGAGGCGCCTTCGTCCAGCTGAATGCCCCACGACGGCGCCAGGCTGCCGTCATGGAAGTGGCGCTGCTGCCACGAGCCGTCCGGATCCTGCGCGGTGAGCGCCCAGTCGTAGAACCGGTCGGTCAGGCTGCCGAGGCCCGCTTTGTCGAGCGCGGTCGTGATGAACGCCGCGTCGCGTCCCCAGCAGTAGGAATAGCCGCCGCAGCGGGTGAAGTTCTCGTCGAATTCCGGAGCCGCGACGATGCTGCCCGTTTTCTCGTCGGACATCAGCTTGAACATCAGCAGGGAGCGGACGTATAGATCCTTGGTCTCCGGATCGTCCGTCGGGCAAGGCGTGGCCGCGGCGACGAATTCGTGCCAGTATTGCGACGACTCGGCGAACCACTCGGTCGAAGGCTTGGATTTCGCCTTAGCCAGCGCCGCGAGCGATTCGAAGCGATCGTTGCCGGCCGCGATATAGACCGGAATCGTGACCGATGCGCCCGGCGCAAGCTCCGATATCTTCCAGCTCATGCCGCCGTCGGTCGTCATTTCGATCATGCTGCCGCGGAGCGCGCCGGTGTCGGCCGCTTCCCACGCGAAGCCCGCCTGGAAACCTGTGCAAACGTTTGAACTGCCGATTGAAAAAAAATACCGGTGACGGTAGTGGACGATCGCGTCCGCCTCTTCATCGAAGAACACCGTGTTGTACAACTTGTTCTCGGTGATGCTGAAGGACGAGTAGAACATGAACTGGAACGAAACGGGCTCGTCGCCCGTGTTCGTGAACGTGTAGTCGCGAACATGGAAGTCTTCGCCCGGCACGGCATAATCGACCGTGACCGCCGTTACCGGCAGCGTGCGGTGGTTGGCCGTGACGCGGAAAATATTCGTGTCCGGGACGTACGCCGCTTCGTGAATCCAGCCGTAGTCCGGCTCGTCGAACCACGACGTGCCGCCCAGCCCGTTCTCGAAGAACAGGCCGCTGCGGATTTTGTCCACGTGCTGCGGGAAGTCGATGTTCGGCCACCACAGCCGGTACATGCGGCCGGTATTGCCGAGGGAGGCGAGGAAACGGGAATTGCCCGTAATCGCGTCAATCAGGTAAGGTTTGTCGTTAATCAACAGAACTCACGTCCTTCTGGTATTAGGTTGAATGGAGGATTCGCGCACGATCAGCCGGTGCGGAATGACGATCTGGTTCTGCGGCAGCGGCTCGTCGTGAACGGCGCGCAGCAGCGAATGCGTCGCGGTGTAGCCCAGCTGGTACGTGCCGATATCGATCGAACTGATCGGCGTCGAAGCCAGCTCCGAGAGCGGGATATTGTTGAAACTGACCAGGCTCATGTCGCCGGGCACGCTGTAGCCGAGCTCGGTCAAGCCGCGCAGGACGCCGAAGGCGAGCAGGTCGTCGAATACGACGAGCGCGGTCGGCCGCTCGGGAAGGCTCATGAAGAAGGACATCGCCCGGAAACCGCTCTCCTGCAGCACGTCGCCTTCGACGATCCACTCGAGCCGGTTCTCTAGGCCGGCTTCCTTGAGCGCTTGCAAATAGCCAAGCTGACGGTCTTGGGAGACGACCAGATTCGGCGGGCCGCTGACGAAACCGATCCGCTCGTGTCCTTGCGCGATGAAATGGTTCGTCGCCTCGTAGGCCGCCTGCACGTTGTTGTTGTCTATAGATATGATGTCCGGAAACTCTTCGCTTCGGCCAACAAGCACGAATGGAAAGTTATGCTGCTTCAGAAACTCGATGACGGGGTCGTTCTTGCGGGAAGACAGCAAAATCAAACCGTCGACGCGACCGCCGCGCACGAGGCGCGAGATCGTCTCCAGTTCGTCATGATCCGACGTCACCGTCGTCATCAGCATGTCGTAGCCTGCTTTCGTCGCTTGCGTCACGATCCCTCGAATGAGCTCGCCGAAGAAGAAGTTGAGAAACAGCTCCTCGGCCGGCCGAGGCAGCAGTATGCCTAGCGTTTGGGTCGTTTTCGAAACCAAGCTCTTGGCCATTATATTCGGATGATAGCCAAGCTCGTCCATGATCACTTTCACCTTCCGCGCCGTTTCCGTGCTGATTCTCGGATTGCCCGAGACGACTCTGGAGACGGTGGAAGGCGAGACGCCCGCGATTTTAGCCACATCTTTGATGGTTACCATAGTGTTAATCCCCCGTTAGTGCAAACGTATGCACAAGGTAGTCCTCTAATATATTTATGTTAAACGAGCAAATAGAAGATGTAAATAGTGAAAACAAGGCGAAACGGCTATCGCAGCCTTTTTAAGCGTGAAACTTATACGTCCCTGTATGTTATCGTAAACGTCTTTCGCGCGAAAATGCGATTTCCTTCGATAAATCGAGAAAAACGAAGCATTTTAAAGAACGTTCCCGACTTTTTCGCTGAAACGAACGGTGCAAACGTTTTCCCTCAAACGCTCGGATGTTGTATGATAACGACATCGGTAAAACGCTTTCTTATATGGTTTTCACGCTGAAAACGATTTCCGAAACCTTTTTTTGTCGAAAAATGCACAAACGTTTGCACAGCTTGTGCAGGTTCCGCAGCCCCCGCTGCATAAGGTCTTATACCCTTTACGGTCTGCCACTTAACCGCGGTTTATTCCCCCGCTGTCCTCCAAAAGGCAGATTTGTAAATCGTGTAATGGTCTAACGGCTTTTCGGGGACGCTACGGGGGAAGCCTTAAGACAATAGGCGACCTAAGGAGACAAGCGGTTTCCGGCGAACGCGCCGGGCCAAAGAGAACAGAATTCGAAAGGGGTTTCTTGCAATGAAAAAAGGCATCGCTCTGGTCAGCGTGCTGGCCATGTCCCTGACGCTGGCTGCATGCGGCGGTACGAACAACGAAGGCACGAACAACACGGGCACCAACGCAGGCACGACGACGAACGAAGGAACGAACGCTGGTACGAACAACACCGCCGGCGGCGAGACCGCGACGGAAGAACTCGTTCCGGAAGAAGGCGCGTCGCTGCTCGTTTGGGAAGCGAAAGAAGAGCGTCCTTTCGTAGAGCAAATGGCTAAGGAATTCAAAGAAAAATATAACGTTGACATTCGCATGGAAGAAGTCGGCGCTGGCGATCAAGTGACGAAATTGACGACCGACGGCCCTGCCGGCATCGGCGCAGACGTCGTCCTGTTCCCGCACGACAACCTCGGCCGCGCGGTATCCGCGGGTCTGGTTCTCCCGAACGACACGTACGCGGAGCAAGCCAAAGCGGAGAACGCCGAGAACGCGGTATCGGCCGTTACATACGACGGCGTGCTGTATGGCTACCCTCGCTCGATCGAGACCTACGCGATGTTCTATAACAAAGACCTGATCGCGGCGCCTCCGACGACGTTCGACGAAGTGAAAGCCTTCGCGAAAACGTTCAACGATACGAAAGCGAATAAATATGCGTTCATGTGGGATATCGGCAACTTCTACTTCAGCTATCCGTTCCTTGCAACGACGGGCGGTTACGTGTTCGGCGGCGGCGGTCAAGACAAAGCCGACATCGGCCTGAACAATGCCGGCGCGGTAGAAGGCGCGACGTACTTCAAAACGCTGAAAGACGAAGTTCTCCCGCTGAAATCCGGCGACGTGAACTACGACATCAAAAAAGGTCTGTTCACCGGCGGCACGCTGGCAATGAACATCGACGGCCCTTGGGCAATCGGCGACCTGAAGAAGTCCGGCATCAACTTCGGCGCGGCTCCTATTCCTAGCATCAACGGCAAGCCGTCCGTTTCGTTCTCCGGCGTCAAAGGCTGGTACGTCAACACGTTCACGAAATACCCGAACGCGGCGAAACTGTTCGCGCGTTACGCTTCGACGAAGGAAGCGCAGCTGGCCGACTTCAAACTGACGGGCGCAATTCCGGCGAACAGCGAAGCTTCCGCCGATCCGGCCGTCTCCGGCGACGAGCTGATCAAAGCGTTCGTCGAGCAGTTCAAGAACTCCCAGCCAATGCCATCCATCCCGGAGATGGGCAACGTCTGGACGCCAATCGGCGCGGCGCTCTCCGACATCTGGAACGAGGGCAAAGATCCGAAGGCATCGCTTGACAACGCCGTGAAGCAAATCGAAGACGCGAACGCTGCGCAAGGCAGCTAGACCGTCCGTTCCGCTCACAACCATACTAAAATACACGCTGCCCGCCCCTCTTCACGAGGGGCGGGTGACGTGACATAAAGAGAAAAATGACAACATTGGGAAAGGAGCTGGGAGGGATGCATAGGCATCGTAACACGGCAACGGTTTTATCCGTCCTGTCCATGGGACTCGGACAACTGTACAACCGCCAGTTCTTGAAGGGAATCCTCCTGCTGCTCGTCGAAGCCGCGGGCTTGCTGTATTTTCTGCCGCGTCTCGGAGAAGCGATCTGGGGCGTCGTCACGCTTGGCGACAAACCGCTTCATATGGAGAAAATCGGGGGCAAAATGGTCCCGGTGGCGGATCACTCGATTCAACTGCTCATTAACGGTTTGATCGTCTTGCTCATCTTCGCTATTTTCATCTGGATTTATATTTCCAACGTCAGGGATGCGTACCGAACCGGTAAGCATCGCGATGAAGGCGGCGCTCCCGCATCGTTCAAGGACACTATGCATTTCACGCTCGATAAGCGGTTCCCGCAGCTGCTCTTGACGCTGCCGGGCATCTCGATTCTGTTCTTGACGATCATGCCGATCATCATGGCGATCCTGCTGGCATTTACAAACTACTCGGCTCCGAACCACATCCCGCCGGCAAAACTTGTCGATTGGGTCGGATTCCAGACGTTCAACGATCTGCTCAGTCTAAAAACATGGAGCCACACGTTCTACGGCGTATTTACGTGGACGGTCATCTGGGCGATTATCGCGACCGTCACGACATACTTCGGCGGCCTGCTCGTCGCGCTCTTGATCGACCAGAAAGATATTAAATTCAAGGGACTGTGGCGCACGCTCTTCATCGTGCCGTACGCGATTCCGCAGCTGATCTCGCTCCTGATCATGCGCAATCTGTTCAACGGCCAATTCGGCCCGATCAATCAATACCTCGGCTACTTCGGACTCGGCGGCCTGCCGTGGCTGACGGATCCGTTCTGGGCGAAGGTCACCGTCATCCTCGTCAATATGTGGGTCGGCATTCCAGTCTCCATGGTACTCATTCTCGGCGTCTTGACCGCGATTCCGAAAGATCTGTACGAGGCGGCCGACGTGGACGGCGCGACGCCGTTCCAGAAACTGCGCATCATTACGCTGCCGTTCGTCCTGTTCGCGACGGCGCCGGTGCTTATCATGCAATTTGCGGGCAACATCAATAACTTCAACGTCATATTCTTGCTGACGAACGGCGATCCGGTCAAAGGCGACTATCAATACGCGGGCGCGACGGACTTGCTCGTCACCTGGCTCTATAAGCTGACGCTTACCCAAAGTAAATTCAACATGGCATCGGCAATCGGGATCATCATCTTCCTGGTCGTGGCTTCTCTGTCTATCTGGAGCTACCGCCGTTCCAAATCGTACAAAGAGGAGGACATGATTCAATGAGCCAGAAATCTCGCGGCGTCTTCCGCTTAACGTTGTCCTATTTAATCATTCTGATCTTGGCGGTGTGCGCGCTGTATCCGGCGGTGTGGGTGCTTTTCTCCTCGCTGCGTCCGGGCAGCTCGCTGTTCGCGCCGACGTTCTTCCCGGAGAACCCGACGCTCGACCACTTCAAGGAACTGTTCACGAACCCGAGCTTCCAATACGGCACGTGGTACTTGAACACGCTGAAGATCGCGACCGTTACGATGATTCTCTCGACGCTGTTGACGACGATCAGCATGTATGCTCTGTCGCGCTTCCGCTTCAAGGGCCGGAAGAACATCCTTACGCTGATGCTCATACTCGGCATGTTCCCGAGCTTCATGAGCATGGTGGCCGTATACATCCTGCTGCTTCAGTTGAACCTGCTGGATACGCACACGGCGCTCATCTTGGTATACTCGTCCGGTTCCGTGCTGGGCGGCTTTATTGTCAAAGGCTTCTACGACACGATTCCGCGCAGTTTGGACGAAGCGGCCCGGATCGACGGCGCGAGCCACTTTACGATTTTCTGGCGCATCATGCTGCCGCTGTCGCGTCCGATGCTGACGTACATCGCGCTGACGACGTTCACGGGCGCTTGGGTCGACTTCATCTTCGCCCGCCTCGTGCTTCGCAGCAAAGAGAATTGGACGCTCGCGGTCGGCATGTGGGATATGGTCGCCAACTTCCAGAACTCCAACTTTACGATGTTCGCCGCCGGCGCGGTGCTCATCGCCATTCCGATCATGATCTTGTTCGCCTTCTTGCAGAAGTTCCTCGTTCAAGGACTTACGGCGGGGGCATCGAAAGGATGATCAACATATGCGCGTGAAAGGAACTTATGCACGCGCTTGGATCGGGGCTGCGCTTAGCGCAGCCCTGCTTCTTGCGGCGGTAGGCTGTACGTCGGATAATAGCGCGGGTAACGCAGGCAACGGCAATCAAGCAAGCGACGGCGCGTATGCGGGCAATAAGACGCCGACGAACGGCCAGGCGGCTGTGCAGACCGCCGCGGTCGACGAGCAGCCGTCGAGCGTCTACTACGAGATCTTCGTCCGGTCGTTCTATGACGCGAACGGCGACGGCATCGGCGATTTGAACGGCGTCACGCAGAAGCTGGATTACTTGAAAGACCTCGGCGTAGAGGGCATCTGGCTCATGCCGATCAACGCTTCGCCGAGTTATCACGGCTACGACGTGACGGACTACTACGGCGTAAATTCGGAATACGGCACGATAGACGATATGAAGAAGATGCTGGACGAAGCGCACAAACGCGGGATCAAGGTCATCATGGACCTCGTCGTCAATCATACAAGCAAGGAACACCCTTGGTTCAAAGAAGCGGCGGCCGATCCGAACAGCAAATACCGAAATTGGTACACGTTCAAGGACGCGTCCGAGCCATTGCCCGGCGACGGCGCGACGGGCGGCAATCCGTGGCATGCCGCGGGCAGCTACAAGTACTTGGGCGTCTTCTGGGAAGGCATGCCGGATCTGAACTTCGACGAGCCGGCGGTGCGGGCCGAGATGATCAAGGCTGGCCAATTCTGGCTGGATCAAGGTCTCGACGGCTTCCGTCTGGACGCGGCGAAGCATATTTACGGCGACTTCAAATCATCGATCAACACGCCGGACATTCAGAAGAAGAACCAGGCGTGGTGGCAGGAATTCCGCGCCGCTATGAGCGGGAAGAAGAAGGATGCCTATCTGATCGGCGAGGTGTGGGATTCTCCGGTTATCGTCGCGCCTTATCTGGACCGGGCGCTCGATTCCGGCTTCAACTTCGACTTGTCGACGAAGCTGCTCTCCGCGGCCGACGACGAGACGAATCCCGACGTGGCGTTCTCGCTGGACCGGGTATACGGCATGTACGAGAAGTCGTCGGGCGGCACGTTCGTCGACGCGACGTTCCTCGGCAATCATGACCTGAACCGGGCGATGAGCGTGCTGCTGGGCAATGTCGACCACGCCAAAATGGCGGCGGCGCTGCAGCTGACGCTGCCGGGCAATCCGTTCATCTATTACGGCGAGGAAATCGGCATGCAGGGGATGAAGCCCGACGAGGCGATCCGCGAGCCGATGCCGTGGTACGCGTCGAAAGAAGGCGGCGAAGGCCAGACGAAGTGGGAAGCTTCCCGCTATTGGAAGGAAGGCGCGAACGTCGAAGAGCAGTTGAAGGACGAGAATTCGCTGCTGGCCTTCTATAAGGAGTTGATCGCGTGGCGCAAGGAGCTGCCGACGCTTCGCAACGGCGGCATCAAGGAATACAAGATCGACAATCCGCAGATCGGCTCGTACTTGCGCGTCACGGCGGACGATCAAGCGCTCGTCGTGCACAACATGGGCGGCGCGGAGCAGACCGTTCAATTGACCGAAGGCGAGTTCGCCGAGATCGCGAAGCAGAGCAAGGACGGCGCGAAGCTGGACGGCGCAACGCTGGTGCTGCCGGCGTACAGCACGGTCGTGCTTCGGCAGGATCGCCCATAGAGCTAGTCGAAGTGAATCCCCGGAATTCGCGCTTGCCGCGAACCGGGGATTTTTGGCGTCTCGTGGTTACGTGCGCCCCGTCGGATGTTTCAGGATGCGGCCAATACTTTATAAGAGAGGGAAGGGACGGCCCCGGCAGGGACGATCACGCATAGATAGGGGCGAAGGATCATGAGCTGGTACATCCATTTGACCTATAAGCGAAAGGAGACGGAAGCCATGACTAATTCGAAACGGAACGAGGAACAGATTCGCGCGCAGAAGAGAGAGGTCGAGGCCGGCGGGGGCGCCGAACGCCGCGACCATCCGGAGCAGTATCCGACCGAGAAGCCGAGCCTGTTCGATATGTGGGAGAGCGAGCGCACCGTCGATCCGATTCCCGTCGAGGAGTTGAACATCGCGGTGAGGGACGAGCGCCGCAAGTCGCATACGAAGGACGAGTCGTCGAGTCCGGACAAATATCATTCCGGCTTCAAGCACTAATGGCGGCGGTCGGCCGCGGCATAACGAATGACGAAGACGCCTCCCATGGCCGGCCGGACCGGTGATGGAGGCGTCTTCGTCATTAGGCGAACAACCGCTTACTCGGCCGCCGCTTGTTTCATATAAGCTTCATTGATGATGACCTTCGGGTTGTTCTTCCAGTATGTATACGCGGCATAGCCCTTCTCGCCGGCGAGGGCGAAAGTGCTGACGGGCGCGAATCGGCTCTTCGTCTTGTCGAGACGATAGGTGACGAAGGCGTATTCCTTGGTGCTCTCGGTGTATTCGACGTTCTGGAACTGACCGTCGACGCCGGTCGGGCGGATCGCGTGGCTGATGCCGTAGCTAAGGCCGAGCACCTTCTTCAGCTTCCCGTTGACCATGGTGAAAATATTGTAGCTGGATAGCGGTCCGGTCTCGCAGGTCGAGAAGACGAGCAGATTCGGCTTCGCTTTGATCGTGTACACGAACGAATATTTGCCGGTCAGCGCGAAGCTGCCGGGGTCGATGATTTCGGCCTTCGACGCGTCTTTCTTGAAGTACGCGACGCGGTACTGGTTCATGTACAGGTTAGTGCCTTGCGCGGGGCAGGTGGCCGGTTTGGCTTTAATATTCGTCTCCTTGCCGATCGGATAGACGAACACGTTGTAGGTTAGCGAGCCTTCGGTCTGAAAGGTCGAGAACCGGCTCTTCTTGCCGTAGGTCGCGACAAGTTTGTCGTAGGCGGATACCGCTTTGGTCGCGGCTTCCGCAGGGACTGACAGTCCAAGCATAACAATGAGACTGAGCAGACCCCAGGTCGTCAGCTTCTTCATATCCCTCTCCCTTATCCATGCAGTATCACTTACATAATTCGCCAATATTCTTCATTATACCAATAATTCGGGGCTGAAGAAATGGGAAGGTAGTCATAAAAAAGGACAGCCCCGGGCATATTGGAATGCCATGGGCTGTCCTTATCGTGTTCTTGGGTCTAGACGTCCAGCAGCTGCAGGACGGTGAATCCGTACTCCGGCAGCGCGAACGTTACTTCTTTGTTGACCACGCTGACGGTCTCGCCCGTGAAGACGTTGCGCCAGGAGCCCGTCCGCGCGGACGCCTTGACCGTACGGGCGCGTCCGCCCGCGTTCATCGCGATGATGAAGCGCTCGGAAGCCGACTCGCCTCTGCGCTCGAAGACGATCGCCGCGTCGCGCGCTTCCGCGTGCAGGAAGCGGATGTCCATGGAGCGGAGCGCCTGGTGGTCCTTGCGCAGCGCGATGAGCGTGCGGTAGAAGCGGAGCAGCTCGCCGTTCTGTTCCGCTTCGTCCCACACCATGCATTTGCGGCAGTCCGGATCGTGGCCGCCGCTCATGCCGACCTCGTCGCCGTAGTAGATGCACGGCGTGCCCGGGTAGGTGAGCTGGAACAGGGCGGCCAGTTTCATCCGGCGCTCGTCGCCGCTGCACAGCGTGAGCAGGCGCGCCGTGTCATGGCTGTCGAGCAGGTTGAACGCCGCTTCGCCGACTTGCTGCGGATAGGCGCCGAGCTGCTTGCCGATCGCGTTGGCGAAGCCTGCGCCGTCGATTTTGCCGTAAGCGGCGTAGTCGAGCACCGCGTTCGTGAACGGATAGTTCATGACCGCGTCGAACTGGTCGCCCTGCAGCCACATCATGGAGTCGTGCCAAATCTCGCCGAGGATGTACGCGTCCTTGTTGACGGCTTTGACCGTCTGGCGGAATTCGCGCCAGAACTGGTGGTCGACCTCGTTGGCGACGTCCAGGCGCCAGCCGTCGATGCCGATCTCCTCGATCCAGTATTTCGCCGCGCCGAGCAGGTACCTCTTCACGTCTTCGTTCTCCGTGTTCAGCTTCGGCATGATCGGTTCGAACGCGAACGTGTCGTACGTCGGAATGCCGTTCTCGACGCGCAGCGGCCAGTCGCGCACGTGGAACCAGTCGGCGTATTCGGACTGCGCGCCCTTCTCCTTCACGTCTAGGAACGGGCCGAACGTCGCGCCCGCATGGTTGAACACGGCGTCGAGCAGGACGCGGATGCCGCGCTTGTGGCACGCCTCGACGAGCTCCTTCACCTTCTCGTTGGAACCGAAATGCTTGTCGACGCGCATGTAGTCCTGCGTATCGTATTTATGGTTGGTCGTCGCCTCGAAGATCGGACAGAAGTAGATCGCGTTGATGCCGAGGTCGGACAGGTAATCGAGATGGTCGATGACCCCTTGCAGGTCGCCGCCGAAGAAGTTGCTCGGCGTCGGCTTGCCGCCCCACGGCTCCACGTTCGCGGGATCGTTGGACGGATCGCCGTTGGCGAAGCGCTCCGGGAAGATCTGATAGAAGATGGCGTCCTTCACCCACGCCGGCGGCCCGAACACGTCGATCGGGTTGATGAACGGATAGTCGAACGCTTCCAGGGAATGCGCCGGCTGGTTCTTCTCGAACCCTTTCTCGGTCAGCCACAGTTTCTTCGTGCCCTTCTCCAGCTGGAAGAAGTAGCGCAGGCGGCGGTAAGGCGGCTTCACGGCCGCTTCCCAGTAATCGAACAGCTCATCCGAGGCGAAAATGCGCATCGGCACTTTGCGGACGGTCGTGTCCCAAGCATATTTGTCGCCGGCGACGGCCACGACGCGGTCCATGTCGCCGCGCTTCGTGCGGATGCGGATGTGGATCGTCTCGCGGTCGTAGGCGTATGACCAGTTTTGTTTGGGGCGGTGGTAAATGGCTTCTAGCTGCATGTCTATTCACGCTCCTAATTGGTTCGGTGAGGCTGATGCGGATGACGCAAAAAAGGTACAGCCTCGTTGTCGGAATAGAGGTTGTACCTTTAGGTAGCATGGCCTTTAAGTTATGGTTTTATTATACCACGGCGGGCGCGTCGATCAACCGGGAGAGCGGACAAAAGTTTGTGCGATTTTGCTCTGCGCCTTGCAGCGGGGCAAGGTTGCCGCGCGAAATCGCACGGACGAGGCGTCCACGGCTCGGACGTTGACACGGGGGATGCGCGACGTTACAATCATGTGAGGCTAACGATCGTTAGGCGGATATCGATTAATGCTGCGCATGCAAGCATCGGCGGCCGCCGAGACTGGGGACGTACGACAAATGGGGGATTCGCATGACGGCCAATAGAATCAAACAAGCGGCGATGACGCTATTTACCGAGTCGGGTTACGAAGGCGCTTCATTGTCGGAGATCGCGAAGCTCGTCGGCATCAAGACGCCGTCGATCTACGCGCATTTCGACTCGAAGGAGCAGCTGTTCCTGTCGCTGCTGACGGATGTGATCGAAGAGGAGCGCAGCCGTTTCTCGGCCTTGCTCGCCGATACGGAGGAGGCGGCGCCGATGGATCGGGTGCGCGCCGCATTCGGCTTCTTCAGCGATGCGGACGCGACGAAGGCGCTGTCGTTCCTGAAGCGGGCGATCATTGTGCCGCCGCGACATCTGCGCGACCGGATCCGCTCGGATTTCGCGGCGTACGAACGGTTCCTCGACGAGCGGCTGGGGCCGTTGTTCCAAGCATGCTTTCGCGATGGAGCGGAGGCGACGCGCGACGTGCGGCCGCTTACGGCGCTGTTCTACGGCTTGGTCGACGGGTTGATCGTGGAGCAGGAAGCTTACGAAGAGGCGGTCTATCGGGAGCGGCAGCAGATGCTTTGGGAATGGTTCCGAGGCGCGCTGGCGGGAGAGCGTTAGTTGGGCGACGGGCAGGGCAGGCATTTGGTGCGACGGGCAGGCGCTAGGGGCGGTCATCGCCGCAAGCGATGCTTTTGGAAGGGAAGGAGAGCACGTATGGGTTCACGCATGGGTTGGGTTTATGTCTTTATCGGCGGTTTGTTCGAGATCGGCTGGGCGTATGGGCTTCGAGCATCCGAAGGGTTCACGAAGCCGATTCCGAGCGCGCTGACCGCAATTACGCTGGCGATCAGCTTCTATTTGTTCGCCAAGGCGATGCGGATGCTCGAGATCGGCACGGCATATGCGGTCTATACCGGGATCGGGACGGCGGGCACGGCCATTATCGGCATGCTCGTGCTGGGCGAGCCGGCGGGCGCGCTGCGCATCTTTTTCGTCGCGCTGCTGGTGGGCGGCATTATCGGCATTAAGCTCATTTCGGATGATAACAAACCTTCGAATGAGGATGACGCGACAAAACCGGCTAGCGCGCAGGAAAGCGGCGGACAGACCGGTATTTAGGCGGGCGTAGACGGAGCTGGCATTTCCGGGGGAAGATCGCGGCGGGTACGCATGGCAGAGGAAGCGTGCGGATAAGGCGTGCTTCGCGCGCGAATCAAGGAAAGGAAGGGATCGAGATGGCATGGGTGTTTTTGCTGCTGTCCGGACTTAGCGAGATGAGCGGCGTCACGTTCATGAAGCTGTCGGACGGCTTCCGGAAGTGGAAAGGGACGGTCGGCGCGATCGTGTCGGGGATATTCAGCTTCTACTTCTTGTCGCTGGCGCTGCGCGAAATTCCGATCAGCACGGCGTACGGCGTGTGGACCGGGATCGGTTCGGCGGGGAGCGTCGTGCTCGGGATGATGCTGTTCGGCGAATCGCGGGACCGGCGGAAGTTATTGTTTATCGCGATGATCATCGCGGGCGTGGCGGGTCTTCGGATCGTCGGCGGCGGGCATTAGGCCCGGTCGCAGGCGGTCTTTCTTTTTGACTGGAAGCCCCTTACAATGGAGGCAGGAAAACAGAAGGAGCGGCCGTCAAGTGAGCGAGAAACGCGATTGGGATCACGGGAAGAACGATGGGGTTCACGACAACCTAGAGGGACATGGCGTCAAAACGAACGGAGGTCCGGATGCGTCGGCCGAAGAATACGGGAAGACGAACGGAGATCGCGCTATGACGGCTCGGAATGACGGGCTGAAAGGCGCAACAGGCGATGTAACGGACGGGGAGGAGCTGCGGGCGTTCATCGAGCGCGATCTGCTGCCGGGACTGGAGCTTGCGAGCGTCGATCCGACCGAGCCGATCGTCGTGCGGCGGCAGCCGCCGGAGTGGATCCGGCTGGGCGCGGGCAACTACGCCGGCGTCTTCACCCATCCGAAGCTCGCGGACTGGGTGGTGAAAGTGTATGCGCCGGGGCGCGAAGGATTCGAAGCGGAGACCGAAGTGTACCGCCGGCTCGGAGAGCATCCCGCGTTCGCCAGCTGCAAGCTGTCCGCGGAGGCGAGCGGCCACCGCTATCTGGTGCTGAAGCGGCTGCGGGGCAAGACGCTGTACCAGTGCATGCTCGACCGCACGCGGATCGCGCCGCGCGTTATCGCCGATATCGACGAGGCGCTCGACTACGCGAAGAGCAAAGGGCTCTACCCGCACGACGTCCACGGCAAGAACGTCATGCAGCACGAAGGCCGCGGCATCGTCGTCGACGTCTCCGATTTCTTGAAGACGGAGCCTTGCCGAATGTGGGACGATCTGAAGGGCGCGTACCACCGCTTCTACGTGCCTTACTTGTCCAAGCTGCCGTTCCCGATCCCGGAGTGGATGATGGACGGCGTGCGCAAGGGCTACCGGCTGATCCGGGGCAATCGGAAGTAGCGGCCGGGGGCGCGTGGCTGTAGCCGACTACAGGCGTTAAGCCTCTGGGGACGGCTCGGATTAGCCGGCCGCGGCCGCCTATACGCTTGCACTCCGTACCGGATGCGAGCCTGCCCGCTTTTCACCCTTGCGCGGCCCGGCTCATCGCTTGAAGCAGCTTGTCCGGCGGGTAAGCGCCGGACAGCGCGAAGCGGTCGCCGAATACGAATAGCGGTCCGCCCTTGACGCCGAGCCGCGCCGCGCTCGCGATATCCGCGGAGACGCGATCTTCGCCGTCGCCGCGTCTCAGCGCCTCGAGGACCGCGACGGCTTCCGCCCCGACCGATGCGGCGATCGTCTCGATCTCACCGCATGCCGCAATGTCTCGGCCTTCCTCGAAGACGGCGCGGAATAGCGCCTCGATCGCCTCGGGCTTGAGCGGCTCCGGGAGCAGCGCGACGAACCGATGCGCCAGGCGCGTATTCGGCATCCGCGTCACGAGGTCGAATCGGAACGGCAAACCTGCGGCCTCGCCGGCTTCGGAGACCTGTCGGAGCGCTTCTCCCGCCTTGCCGTGCGCGGCGTGCCGGAAGGGCATGCCCTCCGGCGGCAGCGAAGGATCGAGCTGATACGAGCGGTACGCGAGGATGACCGGCTCGCCGCCTTGGGCATGCCGGCGGTCGATCGCTTCGAGGAGATGTTTATGGCCGATGCGGCACCAAGGGCAGAATAGATCATAATAGAAGTCGATGTGCATGGGAGCTCCTTTGCGGCTCGGGCGGCGCGTCAGCGGATTCCCGCACGTTGCGCTTTCATAGGAGGGACGAGCCTTTGTCCTCCATGCTAAGGCAGCGGGAAGACGCGCGCAAGATCAGAATGCGGCGAAACGGGTACATTGTTCATAGAGGCGGGTGTTGCCCGCGAGATCGGGGTGGTGATCCGCGCATGATACGAATCGGGCTATGCGGATGGGGGGACCATCCGACGTTATATAAAGAAGCGAAAGAGAAGAACAAGCTGGCGGCCTATGCGAACTGGTTCCCGGCGGTGGAAGTCGACAGCTCCTTCTATGCGGTGCAAGCGCCCAAGCTGGCGGAGAAGTGGGCGTCGGAGACGCCGGCCGACTTTCGTTTCGTCGTCAAAGCGTACCAGGGGATGACCGGCCATTCGCGCGGCGGCGCGCATAAGCCGTTCGAGAGCGAGGATGCGATGTACAAGGCGTTCCACGAATCGATCGAGCCGATTCGGGCGGCGGGGAAGCTGGACGCGGTGCTTTTTCAATATCCGCCGTGGTTTACGTGTACCCGGTTCAACGTGGAGGAGCTGCGAACGGCCAAGCGGAGAATGGCGGACATCCCGTGCGCGCTGGAGTTTCGCAACCAAAGCTGGTATGCGCCGGGAACGCGGGAGCGGACCATCGAATTCACGAAGCGGGAAGGGTGGATCCACACCGTATGCGACGAACCGCAGGCCGGGGAAGGCTCCGTGCCGATCGTGGAGGCGGTGACCGACGAGGGGATGGCGCTCATCCGGCTGCACGGCCGCAACGTCTCCGGCTGGAACAGCGCCGGGCAGCCGAATTGGCGGGACGTTCGGTATCTATACCGGTACGGCGAAGAAGAGCTGACGGAGTGGGGGGAGCGTATCGATCGGCTTGCGCGGGAAGCGAGCCGGGTCGTCGTGCTGTTCAACAACAATTCCGGCGGGGATGCGGCGGACAACGGACTTGAGCTGATGCGCATGCTGGGAATGACGCCGCCGCGCGGCAGTTTCGAGCGTCCCGCCGCTCCCGAACCGGAGCCTGTCGAACAGATGGATCTGTTTGATTTGACTTGATCGTGGTAAGGTATGGTAGGCATGTCTATCGCTCCGGCGGAATGTTACATCCGCAATCCTCGGATTGCGAACGCAAACCAATCCGCTATGTATAGGCCAATCGAGCTTTCCGTACAATAAGGAAGACCCGCGTTGACAAACTCAACTGTAACTGATATTATTACAGTATAAAGCGGGGTGGCCGTAGCAGATGAACAGCGAATTTACGATAGCCGTGCACAGTCTTGTTTATTTGGCTTATTTGCCGGAGCGGATGGCGCCGAGCGAAGTGATCGCCGAGAACGTCTCGACGAACCCGGCGCGCGTTCGCAAGGTCATGAGCCATTTGCGCAAAGGCGGATACGTCGATACGCGCGAAGGCGCCGGCGGCGGATACCGGCTGACGCTTGATCCCGCTGTTGTTTCGCTGGCCGATATTTACCGGCTGATGGCCCAAGGATCGGTCATTCCGAGCTGGTGCTCGGGCGATCCGGATTCCGATTGCGTCGTCGGTTCCAATATGCGTTCGGTCATGAACGGCATATTTTGCACGGCGGAGAAGCAGCTCGAGAGTTATTTCGGCGGCATTACGGTCGCGGACGTGCTTGGGCGGATCAAAGTGTGCAAGTAGGTTCGATTTTGGCAGGGCGGGTTCCTTCGTCTTGACCCGTTGTTCGGCGCGGTGAAGGTTCCCTGTGATACAAGTACCCTATATTCGTTGGAGAGGATGATTGACAATGGCAGTAGCATTGACAAAAGATACGTTTAACCAAAGCATCGAGAGCGGCGTAACGCTCGTGGATTTCTGGGCGCCATGGTGCGGTCCTTGCAAAATGCAGCTCCCGATCGTAGAAGAGCTGTCCACCGAGCTGTCCGGCACGGCGACGATCGCGAAGATCAACGTCGACGAAGAGCCTGAGCTCGCTTCCCAATTCGGCGTCATGAGCATCCCGACGCTGATCCTGTTCAAAGACGGCCAACCGGTTGACAAAATGGTCGGTCTGCAATCGAAAGATTCTCTGAAAAACAAAATCCAAGGCCAGCTGTAAGCCGGTCTTGATCGCAAGACGGACGGCAGACGTTCGTCTTGCTCCGAAACCCGATGGTGCGTAAGTGCCGTCGGGTTTTTGCGTTGGCGGCGCTTAAAACTCATTGACCATGTTGTTTGATTGCGTTATATTCTACTAAAACCACATAAACAGTCATTATTCAAAGAAAATGGTCAATGGAGGCAGGGCGAATGGGAAGAACGATCGTGCTGGTGCTGGATGGGCTGCGATACGATGTCATGCGGTCATCAATGGGGTATTTGAATCATTTGATAGAGAAGGGGCAGGCGGCGGCATACAAGGTGAAATCCGAGCTGCCCAGCCTGTCGCGGCCGCTCTACGAGGTGCTGCTGACCGGCACGCCCGCGCACGTGAACGGGATCGTCTCGAACGCCGTCGCGCGCCTATCGAATCAGGAGAGCTTGTTCCATCTTGCGCGCAAGCACGGCCTGACGACGGCGGCGGCCGCTTATCACTGGGTCAGCGAGCTGTATCAGAAAGCGCCTTTCGAGTACGCCGACCGCATCCAGCTGAATACGGACCGGCCGATTCAGCACGGCATGTTTTATTTCGACGACCGGTATCCGGACTCGCATCTCGTCGCGGACGCGGAATTTCTGCGCACGTCGTTCGATCCGGATTTCCTGTATATCCACACGATGAACGTCGACGATGCCGGGCATAAATTCACGTCGGATTCGGCTGAGTATCGCGGGGAGGCGCTGCGTCTGGACGGGACGCTGGCGATGGTGCTGCCGGCTTGGATCGCCGCGGGCTACAACATCGTCATCACGGCCGACCACGGCATGAACGAGGACGGACATCACGGCGGAACCGGCGAGGCGGAACGCGATGTGGGCTTAATCGGAATTGGCGAGGCATTCGTCCCGGGCGAGTATACCGATCAATACGTGCCGCAGCTGGCGGTCGCGCCGCTGATCTGCCGGTTGCTCGATATTCAGCCGTCGCAAGCCATGACGACCGATTCGTTCCCGGGTTTGCGGGTGGAAGCGGCAGCGAAATAGCCGGCATTGAGTGGGCGGACTGGATGAATTATTTCCCGGAAAATGATGAGTCGTGTCGAGCGCATGTTCACGGCGGAAGCGAGGACGGGAATGGCGGATTTCAAGGAGCGTGAAGAACAAGCGGGGGGCGCGGATCGAGATGAATGGATCACCAGCGTGGGCGTGGATCTGGGCACGAGCACGACGAAGCTCATCTTTAGCCGGTTGCGCGTCGCCAAAGTATCGGATGCAGCTTCTTTGCCGGCCTATCGAATTGCGGAGCGAGTGATCGATTATGCGAGCGCCATGCACCGAACGCCGCTCGAAGGCGAGGATCGGCTGGATCTTGGGCGAATCGCGGCGCTCCTGGCGGAAGAATACCGACGCGCGGGACGGGGGCTGTCTGACGTCCAGACCGGCGCCGTCATTATTACCGGCGAGACGGCGAACAAAGCCAACGCCGCCGAGGCGCTGCATGAGCTTGCGGGTCGCGCGGGCGACTTCGTCGTGGCGACGGCCGGCGCGGATTTGGAAGCGATGCTGGCGGGGAAAGGGTCCGGCGCCGAAGCGTATTCGGCTCGAACCGGGCAAACCGTCCTCAACGTCGACGTTGGCGGCGGGACGGCGAACGCGGCGTTCTTCCGGAGCGGCGAGCTCGTCGCCACGGTCACGCTTCGCGTCGGCGGGCGGTTGATCGAACTGGACGCGAGCGGCGAAGCGATCAACGTGGCGGCCGCCATCCGCCCCTGGCTGCGGGCGAGCGGATTCGACGTTGCGCGCGGCCAGCGGTGCGCGCTTGGCGAATACGAAGCGGTCGCGGCGTCGATGGCGGACGCCCTGCTCGGCTATTTGACGGGACGAACCGCTAGCGGCTGCGTCAGTACGCTGCTCGTGGGCGAGGCCCCGCCTCTGCTGCCGCCGTTCGATGCGCTGATGCTGTCGGGCGGGGTGGCGGCGCTCGCGGAGCGGGCGAAGCCGGCGTCGATCGCGGAGGCGGCCGCGTACGGCGACATCGGTCTTCTGCTCGCCGATGCGCTCGTTCGCGCCGCCGACCGCATGAACTTGCGCCGCGTTGCGGCCGCGCATACGTCCCGGGCGACGGTGATCGGCGCCGGGACGCGGACGGTCGAGATCAGCGGGGCGACGGTGCACGTCGCGCCGGGCGTGCTGCCGATCCGCAACCTGCCGGTCGTCCGCGTCGCGCTGCCGGATTACCCGGCAGCGGAAGCGATGCGGGTAGAAGCCGAGATCGCGGGAGCGACGGAGGTCGCCATGCGCAGGTACGGCGAAGCGGCCGCGCATGGGGCAGGCGGTTCGACGGAGGGATCGGGCGGCGAGGAGCGTGGCAAGACGATCGGCGAAGGACCGGACGTAGAAGAGCGCGGAAGGACGGTCGGCGAGGGTCTGGATGAGGAGGAGCTCGGCGGGGCCGTAGTCGAAGATTCGGGGCAAGGTCGACCCGACATCCCGGTAGCAGGCGAAGGGGCGAACGCGCAAGCGACGGCGTCAGGCGACGACAACCAAGGCTCGCATGCGCCAGACCATCGCGCCCCGTGTTTCGCCCTATTGTTGGCGAGCGGCAGTTTGTTGTCCTATGCCGATTTACAGATTGTCGCAGATGGGATCGCGTCGGCTAGCCGTATCTATCTTCCCGATGCGGTGCCCGTGATCGTTGTGTGCGAGCGGGATATGGCCAAGGCGCTCGGGCAATCGCTGTCGCTTCGGTTCGGCTCCGAGCGGAAGGTTGTCTGCCTCGACGGCATCTCGGCGGGCGACGGGGATTATATCGATCTCGGCGAGCCGCTGTCCGGACGCGCGATCGTGCCGGTTATCGTCAAGACGCTTGCTTTTGCGGCCGGCCACAGTGAGGAGGAGACGCTTTGAAGCTGAAGACGACGGTCCGGGGGCGGACGTACGCGTTCGCGGACACGAAGGAATTGCTGGCGAAGGCCAACGAAGAGAAGTCCGGCGATCAGCTGGCGGGCATCGCCGCGGCGGATGCCGCCGAACGGGCGGCCGCCAAGCTGGTGCTGGCGGATATGCCGCTCTCCGCGCTGCGCGAGCAGCCGGTGCTGCCGCCGGTGCTGCCGCCGGAGCTGGACGAAGTGTCGGCCGTCATCGATAGCGGCGTGGACGCAACGATTTACGCCGAGATCAAGCATCTGACCGTCGGCGCGATGCGGGAGCGGCTGCTCGCCGAGAGCGGGGGCGAGCTGCTGCGGCTGGGTCGCGGCATGACGAGCGAGATGATCGCGGCGTGCGCCAAGCTGATGAGCAACCTCGATCTGCTGCGCGCGGCGCGGGCGATCGAAGTCGTCGCGCGTTGCAACACGACGATCGGGCAGCGCGGCGTGCTCAGCGGGCGCGCCCAGCCCAATCACCCGGCCGACGACCTGCGCGGCATCGAGGCATCGCTATTCGAAGCGCTCGCTTACGGGATCGGCGACGCGGTGATCGGCATCAATCCGGTTATCGATACGCCGGAGAGCGTGCGGGCGATATTGCAGATGACCCGGGAAACGATGGACCGCTTGGCGGTGCCGACGCAGAACTGCGTGCTCGCGCATGTGACGACGCAGATGCGGGCGATCGAGCTCGGCGCGCCGATGGATCTCATCTTCCAGAGCCTCGCGGGCACGCAGGCCGGCAATGCGGCGTTCGGCATCGATAAGGCGTTGCTCGACGAAGCGGACGCGATGATTCGCGAACGCGGAGCGGCGGCAGGCCCGAACCGCTGGTATTTCGAGACGGGGCAAGGCTCGGAGCTATCCGCCGAAGCGCATCACGGCATCGATCAGTTGACGCTTGAAGCGCGCTGTTACGGGCTGGCCCGCCATTACAAGCCATTCATGGTCAACACGGTGGTCGGCTTCATCGGACCGGAATATTTGTACGACGGCAAGCAGGTGACGCGTGCGGGGCTGGAAGACCATTTTATGGGGAAGCTGCACGGCCTGCCGATGGGCGTCGACGTCTGTTATACGAACCATATGAAGGCGGATCAGAACGATATGGACAATTTGGCGGTGCTGCTCGGTTCGGCGGGCGTCAATTTCCTGATCGGCGTGCCGCTCAG
The DNA here is from genome assembly GCF_008124765.1 of Paenibacillus methanolicus. Lineage (GTDB taxonomy): Bacteria > Bacillota > Bacilli > Paenibacillales > Paenibacillaceae > Paenibacillus_Z > Paenibacillus_Z methanolicus. Next base: position 350,045 of record NZ_VNHS01000004.1, read on the forward strand.
CGACGACTGCATGCTGAATTACCAGTCGACGAGCTATCACGACATCGCGACGGTGCGGGAGCTGCTGGGGCTGCGACCGGCGCCGGAGTTCGAACGATGGCTGGAAGCGAGGGGCCTAATGGAGAACGGCGCGCTGACCGGTGCCGCCGGAGACCCGACCATTTTTCGTTGAAAGGGGACGTGCGGCCATGACTTGGCAACCGAAATCCGCCGAGCTGCTGCGCCGGCTGCAGCGTTCGACGCCGGCGCGGATCGGCGTAGGCCGCGCGGGCAGCCGGCCCACGACGGCGGAGCTGCTCAAGCTGAGGCTTGATCACGCGGCGGCCGTGGACGCGGTGTATAGCGAAGTGCCGGATGAGCTGTTGGCGGATATGGGCTGGTTCGCGGTCGATACGTCAAGCGGCGACAAGGAGACTTACCTGAAGCGGCCGGATCTCGGGCGTAAGCTTACGGCAGAGGCTGAAGCTGTGCTACGCAGCCGCTGCGCGATGCGGCCGCAGGTGCAGATCGTCGTCTCCGGCGGCTTGAGCGCGCAGGCGATCGAAGCGAATATTCGCGATATTTACCCGGCTTTGCTCGATTCGCTGCGCGTGCTCGGCCTGACGTGGGGCACGACTTTCTACGTGCGCAACGGACGGGTGGCGTGCATGGACGCGATCGGCGAGCTGCTGTGGCCGGAGGTCATGGTGCTGCTGATCGGCGAACGGCCCGGCTTGGCGTCGGCGGATTCGATGAGCGCGTATATGGGCTACAACCCCAGGCTGGGCGCCTTGGAGTCCGATCGCAACGTCATTTCCAACATCCACAAGCGGGGCACGCCGCCCGTCGAAGCCGGCGCGCATATCGGCACCGTGCTGCAGGCGATGCTGGACCAGCGGACGAGCGGCACGAAGCTGCGGATTTAATCGGCGGAGGAGAGCCGCGTCACCACGGGTGATGCGGCTTTTTGGCGTGCTCAGGCGTGGCGCTGCGCTGCACGTTTATTTGAAGGCGGTGGGCGAGTGATAATGTTTTGCAGAGCGCTAACGGATGCTTGGGGCGTCGGCGGGCGAGCGATAGTGACGTGTAGAGCGTTAACGGGTGCAGGACGCGGCGAAGCCAGGGCGTGGGGAGAGGGCGAACGTCGAGACTTCATGCGTTTCACCCCGCAGCCTCCGCCATTTTTAAACGAAATTTAACTTCCCATCTGTCTGGCGATTTTCTATGATGAGGGCACGATAAGGCTGACCCGGCGGGCCGGGACTTCCTTCTACTTCCTACTCTTACGAAAAGCTGGTGATCCGCAACATGCGAAGCGTGCTTTATATAGAAGACGATCCTGAAATCGGACGATGGACAAAAGGGGATTTGGAGTCGCGCGGCTATCAGGTGGCGTGGCTCACCTCGGGCGAAGGCGCGGCGGAGCGGGTGCGCGAGGCGGATATCGTCGTGCTCGACGTCATGCTGCCGGGCCTGGACGGCTTCACGGTGGGGCAGCGGCTGAAGCGTGAAGCGCCGGACGTGCCGATTCTGATGCTGTCCGCGCGCAGCTCGGTCGACGATAAGCTGCAGGGGCTGCAGTTCGCCGACGATTATTTGACCAAGCCGTTCCATCCGGACGAGCTGGCCGCCCGGCTCGAAGTGCTCTTGCGCCGCTTCGGGCGGGACGAGGAACGGGACATCCGCATCGGCCACCTCGCGATCGATCCCGCGCAACCGTCGGTGGTCGATACCCGCAGCGGGGAGGAAATCGCGCTGACCGCCAAACAGCTTCAAATCCTGTTGTACTTCCTCAAGCACCCGAACCAGATTGTCACGAAGGAGCAGATTTACGAGGCGGTCTGGGGCGAACCGTACATCGAAGGTGACAAAACAGTGATGGTTCACATCCGCTACCTGCGGGAGAAAATCGAGCTCGATCCCGGGGCGCCGACGATTCTAGAGACGATCCGCGGCTTGGGCTACCGGGTGAAGCGATGAAGGTCTTTCGCTTCTTCAAGCTCAAAGATTCGCTGCTCTCCAAGTACGTGCTCATCATCCTGTGCGCGATGGTGCTCCTGCCCATGATCCTGCCGATCGTCTCGCTGCTGACCTACATGCCGCTCCAGTGGCGGGAGTCGCTCGGCGTGACGGACGACCGCTACCGGGACGCCGCGACGCTGGAGAAAATGTGGCACCAGGAGGCGGCGAAGCTCGAAGACGCAAGCGAGCCAACCATCGCCGCCAGCTTGCGCGCGATTCAGACGCGTTACCCCAAAGCGGCGGTGTTCCGCGTCGACGCGCAGGGGCGGACCGGGTTTCAGCTTCCCGAGGATCCGAAGCGGCCGGCGGTCTGGACGACCGCCTACACGGTCGCGTTCATGAAGGAACGCTTCTACGGCGACCCGTTCACGATCATCGCGTTCGTCGGGGACGATCAGGCGCAAGGCTTCATCGGCTTCGAGCTGCCGCGAAGCGCAATGAACCCGAGCGGAGCCGCGTCGCGGTATGGGTCGGCTTGGCTCGGCATTTCGGTCGTGCTCGGCGGCTCCATGCTCATTCTGGCGGTGTTCCTCTTTATCTCGCTGCTCTTCTTCTACCGCATCCGCAGACGGCTCGTGCGGCTGCAAGCGGCCATGACGGATCCGTCCGCGGAGGGCGGCATTCCCGCGCAGGTCGCCGTGCTGAATCGGGACGAGATCGGCCGGCTGGAGCAGGCGTTCAACGACATGGTCGTGAAGCTGGCGGCAAGCCGCGCCCGCGAGGCGGAGGAGGACGCGCTGCGGCGCGAGCTCATCGCGAAGCTGTCGCATGACCTCCGCACGCCGCTGACGGCCATTCGCGGACACGCGTACAGCTTGCGGGGCGAACGCTTAAGCGAACGCGGCGCGGAGTCCGTCGCGTTGATCGAGAGCAAGACCGGTTACCTCGGCCAGCTGATCGAGAACCTGTTCTCGTATTCCCTGCTGTCGGCGGGCAAATATCCATACCGTCCGGAGCGGGTCGATATCGCGCGGCTGGCGCGCACCTTCTTCATCGGCTGGTACCCGGTATTCGAACAGGCGGGCTTCGAGATCGACCTGGAGCTGCCGGAAGAAGCCGTCAATTGGGAGATTGACCCGCAGTGGCTCGGGCGCGTGCTCGATAATTACTGCCAGAATGCGCTGCGCCATGCCGGGAGCGGGCGTTACGTCCGGTTCGCGCTGCATCCGGATGCCGGGGGCCGCATCGTCATCGAGGATCGCGGGCCGGGGATGAGCGGCAGCTCGCCGGAGCGAGGGGCGGGTCTCGGGCTGTCCATCGCCGCGCTGATGCTGAAGGAGATGGGGCTGCGCGGCGAGGTGCGCACCGGCGAGACCGGCACGCGCATCGCGATCGCGCCCCATTTTTTAAACGAAGCTTAAACGGAGCGGGCATGTTCTTTTAACCTGGCTTCGCTATGCTAGGTAGCGAGGTGAAGAACATGAACGAATGGATATTGCAAACGAACGGGCTGACCAAGAAGCTGGGCGGCAAAGCCGTCGTGAACGACGTCAGCCTACGCATCCGGCAGGGCGATATTTACGGCTTCCTGGGGCCGAACGGCGCGGGCAAGACGACGACGATCCGCATGCTGCTCGGCTTGGCCAAGCCGACGCAAGGAAGCGTGCATATATTCGGCAAGGAACTGAAGCGGGAACGGATGGCCATCCTGCGCAAGGTCGGCTCGCTGGTGGAATACCCTTCTTATTACGGACATATGACCGCTTACGATAACTTGGAGGCGCTCCGCCGCATCCTGGACGTGCCGCGGCAGCGGATCGACGAGGTGCTCGCGATCGTCCGGCTGACGAAGGAAGCGCGGCGGGCGGTGAAAGGCTACTCGCTCGGCATGAAGCAGCGGCTGGGGATCGCGTCCGCGCTGCTCGGACAGCCGGATCTGCTCATTCTGGACGAGCCGACGAACGGCCTGGACCCGGCGGGCATTCTCGAGATACGCGAGCTGATCAAAAGCATGCCGCAGGCGCACGGCGTCACCATTCTCGTCTCCAGCCACCTGCTGTCCGAGATCGACCAGATGGCGAGCCGCGTCGGCATTATCGCGAAGGGGCGGATGATCTTTCAGGACGAGATCGGCGCGCTTCGCCAGCGGTCGCAGGCTCGCATTCGCTTCAGCGTCAGCGAGCCGGAGGCCGCTTGGAAGCTGCTGCTGGCCAGCGGTTATCACGCCGACTGGGACCGCAGCCGGCTGAGCGCCGAAGGCGGCGACGACCGCGCGGTGGCGGCGATGGTGGCGAAGCTCGTGGAGCATGACTTCGCGGTGTACCGGGTGGAAGAGGAGAACGCGTCGCTCGAGCGCATCTTCCTGGAGATGACCGGCGGGGAGGGGAGCCTCTGATGCTCGCGCGCATCCTCTCCGCGGAGTTCCTGAAGATTCGCGGCAAAATGCTCTGGTTCCTCGCGGTGCTCGGCCCGCTCGGCGTGGCGGGGCTGCAGGGGCTGAACTACGGCCTTCGCTACGACTATCTCATGAATCTGTACCAAGACGATCCGTGGGGCGGGCTGATTCGCGACGTGAGCGCCCTCACGCTGCCGACGCTGTTCATCGGGCTGGCGATTCTGGCCTCGATGGCGGCGGGCATCGAGCATCAGACGAACGCATGGAAGCAGACGCTCGCGCTGCCGGTGCCGAAGACCGCCGTGTTCGCGGCGAAGGCGCTGTTGAACGTCCTGCTGTTGTTCGTCTCGAGCACGCTGCTCGCCGTTATGACCATCGCGCTCGGGGCGACGCTCGGGTTCGATCTGGGCGATATTCCGTACGGGGACCTGCTGCAAACGTTGTATTACCCGTTCTTCGCCGCCCTGCCCTTCATGGTGCTGCAGGTGTGGCTTAGCGTGACGCTGGCGAACCAGGCGGTGCCGCTGACGGTCGGCATCATCGGGATGATCGTGGCGATGTTCGGCTCGCGCTTCGACGATTGGGTGCCCTACAAATGGCCGCACCTGCTCAACGGTGCCGGCGAGCCGCTCTACTCCGTCCTAGCCGGCGCGGCGCTCGGCGTCGTGCTATTGCTCGCCGGGATGGCGCAATTCGCCCGAAAGGACGTGAGTTAGCATGCTGCGATTGGTACGATCGGAATGGATGAAGCTCAGACGGACGGTCATCTGGATCGTGGCGGCGGCGAGTCCGCTGCTCGCCGGCGTCGTCGGCTATGCCGGCACGAGAGGGACGGATGGCGAAGGGGCGGAGTGGATGTCGGCGCTTGCCTTGATGGCCGCGCTGCACGCGATGCTGTTCCTGCCGCTGCTCACCGGCGTGTTCGCGGCGCTGCTGTGCCGCTTCGAGCACGCGGGCGGGGGCTGGAAACAGCTGTTGGCGCTGCCGGTGTCGCGCACGCAGCTGTTCGCGGTCAAGTATATGTACGTCATGTTCTTGTTGCTGCTGACGCAGCTGCTCTTCCTGGCGGCGCTGCTCGGCGTCGGCGCCGCGCTCGGCTTCCAGGGGCCGGTGCCGTGGCTCGCGATTCTTCGCTCGGTCGGCGGCGGCTGGGTGGCGTGCCTGCCGCTCGCCGCGCTGCAGCTCGGCGTCTCGACGGCGCTGCCGAGTTTCGCCGCGCCGCTGGCGGTCAACGTCGTGCTGACGATGCCGAATTTGCTCGTCATGAATTCCTCGACGTACGGACCTTACTATCCGTGGGCGCAGCCGCTGCTGGCGATGATCCCGATGGAGGGTCACGGCATGGCGGCGATCAATTTGTCGGCGACGACGCTGTTCGGCGTGATCTTGGGCAGCTTCGTCGTGTTCCTGACGGCAGGCTGGGCGTATTTCATGCGCAAGCCGGTTTGAGGCCGGGAACGAAGCGTCCGAAGGACTGCCTAAGGGAGTGCCGGAATACGGCCTAGGCATGCCTTTCTAACAAGCTCGGTCAAGCACGATTGCGGCCTCGTGCCGCAATCGTGCTTTTTTGCGTCCGGGCTACTGGCAAACTTCGATCTTCCGTTTCGTCAAGTCTTGCCCTTCGCGCCCGGCTTTGGTAAGGTCAGGGCAGATAAGTAACGCGAAGGAGGAAGCGGGCATGAAGCTGGACCGTCTGCTGGCCATCACGATGCTGCTGCTGAACCGCCGCAGAGTGAGCGCCAAGGAGCTGTCGGATCGGTTCGAGGTGTCGCTGCGCACGGTCTACCGGGACTTGGAGACGATCAATCAGGCCGGGATCCCGGTCGTCTCGTATGCGGGGGCGTCGGGCGGCTACGAAATCATGGACCAGTACCGGCTCGATCGCCAGTTCCTGTCGATGGAGGAGCTGCAGTCGATCATCATCGCGCTTCGGGGCATCCGCTCCTCGATGGCGGAGCAGGATATCCCGGCGCTGCTGGACAAGGTCGGAGCGCTCGTGGCCAAGTCGGAGCGCGGGTCCGCCGGTCTGATGAGCGAGCAGGTCGTCATCGATATGAACCCGTGGCAGGGCGGCGCCGCGGTGAAGGAGCTGCTCGCGCGGCTGAAAGACGCGATTCGGGAGACGCGGGTCATCCGATTCGTCTACACGAGCGGGCGCGGCGAAGAATCGGAGCGCGTCTGCGAACCGCTCGGCGTCGTGCTGAAAGGGTACTCGTGGTATTTGTACGGCTACTGCCGGCTGCGGCAGGACTATCGCATCTTCCGGCTGAGCCGGATCGAACGGCTGGCGGCGCTCGAGCAGCGCTTCGAACGCCGCGACTCGGTCCCGGCGGAGATTACGTACGACCGGATCGGAACGGGCGGCGAGGCCGAGGCGCATGTCAACCTGCTGCTTCGCTACCAGCCGAGAGCCAAGGCGACAGTGATGGATTATTACGAGCCTGGCCAAATCACGGTCGAGCCCGAAGGCACGCTGCTCGTCGCCGCGACGCAGCCGGAAGAGCCTTGGCTGTACGGCATGCTGCTGGCGTGCGGGACGGACGTGCAGGTGCTGGAGCCGGAACATGTGGCTCGCGAACTCGCGGCCCGGGCTCGGGCGATCGTGTCGCTGTACGAGCGGGAGTCCAAGCTGGCGGTGCCGCAGGCGGACGCGTGAGACCGGCGGCGGGAACCGATCGGAGCGAACAGGGATGCAGCCGAGGGGCCTGGCTGGCGCGCGGAATATCAAAATTCGCGTGGACGAGTTCGAAACGCTGCCATACTGTTGTCAGTTGAAGTTGGGTATGCTGTTGACGTGCAGGCGGGATGGCCGTCGCAACTACGGACAATAGCAAGGAGGAATTTCCTTATGTTTACATCGATCACAGCCTTCGAGGCCGGCTGGATTCACGAATCGAAAGCGACGCAGCGGGTCATGGACGCGCTGACCGACGCGTCGCTGAGCCAGGCGGTCGCGCCGCAGCACCGTACGCTCGGCCAATTGGCCTGGCATATCGCGTCGACGCCTCACGAGATGCTCACCCGCACGGGACTGGAATTCCCGGCGTCCTGTCACGAGGAGAAGGCGCCGGCATCGGCGAAGGCGATCGCCGATGCCTATCGCGAGACGAGCGCGGCGCTGCTGGCCGCGATCAAAGAACAATGGAACGACGCGAAGCTGCAGGAGACGGTCGACATGTACGGCGATCAGTGGCAGAACGGCTTGACGCTCCACATCGTCATCATGCACGAGGTGCACCACCGCGGCCAAATGACGGTGCTGATGCGGCAGGCGGGCCTGCGCGTGCCCGATCTGTACGGCCCGACGCGCGAGGACTGGATCGAGTGGGGCCAGGAGCCGCAGTTGTAGCCGCGAGGCGACGATGGCGCAGAATCGAGGAGGCCGGGCGGCGAGCCCGGCTTTTTGGCGTTCTTGACGGAACATCCTGGGCGGCGCGGCGTGTTCGGATAGCGAATATTAGTGCCGGCACGTTCGAGACGCTCGCCATATCGGGATTCTCGGCATCGTATTAGGCTCCGGGCGACTAGCCATTCGCAGCCACCCTCGACGTACGAAGACCGCGTCGCTCCCTCTTCCGTCGCTCCTAGGACCGGACAATTTTTATGCGATCACCTCGGTTTGGCGATCCGATTCGCTTCTGTCCGCGTCTATTTATATATAATAGAGGTAATGGCGGTTAGAGGAGGCGGAGGCTAAAGTGGGGAATTGGCTCGCGGAGATTCGGAAAGGGTACGGGCGCAAGCTTGCGCGGCTGCATGCCTGGAACGGCTGGCTCGTCGTGCTGCTTGCGCTGAGCGGATTGGTGCTGTTCGGCGGCTTCTGGCGCGGCGTGCTGGGCGAAGGGCGCGTGTGGGTGCGATGGCTCCACATCGGGGCGGGCATCGCGTCGCTCGCGCCGGTGCTTTACTACCTGCTGCTGGCGGGCAAGCACTGGAAACAGCTGCGAGGCAAATTCGCCCAGAAGGCGAACGTCGTCATCGTGCTGGCGCTGCTGCTCGGATGGCTGATTTCGGGTTTAGCGCTATGGCAATTCCGCCTCGTCGGTCCGTTCTGGTCGAACGCGGCGCTCGCGACGCACGATTTGCTAACGTGGGTCGGATTGCCGTACATCATCTATCATTCGATCACGCGCACGAAGTGGTTGAAGGAACCGCATCGTCGTACGGTCCGAATAGACGGCGGCGGTCCGGCGAACGCGGGATTGCATCCCGCCGCGGGGCCGCAGTCGATCATGACGCGGCGGGCGTTCATTCGGACGGCGATCGGCGCCGGTCTCGCGGTGACGCTCGGTCCTTCGTTCCTCCGCTGGGCGGGCGGCATCCTCGGCTCGGGCGCCGCCAATACGGAGGAGCTGATCCGCAAGGACGCGAACCGGCTGACGCCGGCGCCGCAGCCGCTCCCCGATTCGATCACGCCGATCGGAGGCGGAAGCAAGGGCAGCTTCCGGGTCTACACGGTGACGCCGATCCCTTCCTTCGATAACGCGACCTGGCGGCTTGCGATCGACGGGTTGGTCGAGAAGCCGCTCGCCTGGAATTGGGAGCAGTTCGTTGCGCTGAAGCGGACGGTGCAGGTGAGCGATTTTCACTGCGTGACGGGGTGGTCGGTCTATGCCAATACGTGGGAGGGCATACCGCTGAAGGAATTGCTCCGCATGGCTGGCGTCCGAGCCTCCGCCCGCACAGTCAAGCTGTACTCCGGCGACGGCGTGTATACGGATTCGCTCACGCTCGAGCAGGCCGCGATGGACGACGTCATGGTGGCGGTGCTGCACGACGGCAAGCCGATTTCGAGCGATCTCGGCGGACCGGTGCGGCTGATCGTGCCGAAAATGTACGCGTACAAATCGGTCAAGTGGCTGAACCGCATCGAGCTGATCGACACGGACCATACCGGCTACTGGGAAGAGCGGGGCTACGCGAAGGATGCCTGGGTGTAAGGGCTCGGAGTTGCGGGAAACATAATGCGAAAAACCTCCACGCCTCGTACGCATACGGGAGTGGAGGTTTTTGGCCTGAATGGCGGCTGCCTGAAGCGGCGGTCGTTATTTATCGGTTTTGTTCTTCGTCGTCTGGAAGTTCGTCACGGACTTGGCATCTTCGATCGTGTCGTTCACGAACGCCATGTCCTGGTTCTTGGCGGTCATGTTCGTCGTGCCTTTGTAGTTGCCCGCATGCGTCTTATTCTCCATGCTCTCACCTCCCGTAATCTTGGCCGCGTTAGTATGCCCGGCGCGTCTTCCCGACATACGGACGGCGCTTGCCCGGAGCCCGCTTGCCTTTCCATCGCTGTCCGCTTCGGGTATAATGTCCAAAGAACTGTATTTCGTGAGCTGAGGTGTCTATATAATGGGTTTGAAAGCAGGTATCGTCGGATTGCCGAACGTCGGCAAATCCACGTTGTTTAACGCAATTACGCAGGCGGGCGCGGAGTCCGCGAACTATCCGTTCTGCACGATCGATCCGAACGTCGGCGTCGTCGAGGTGCCGGATCCGCGGCTGGACAAACTGACCGAGATGGTCGTGCCGAACCGCACCGTGCCGACGGCGTTCGAATTTATCGATATCGCCGGCATCGTGAAAGGCGCGAGCAAAGGCGAAGGCTTGGGCAACAAATTCCTTGCTCACATCCGCGAAGTCGACGCGATCGTGCAAGTCGTACGCTGCTTCCAAGACGAGAACATTACCCACGTGTCGGGCAAAGTCGACCCGATCTCGGATATCGAGACGATTAACCTCGAGCTGATTCTCGCCGACGTGGAGTCGGTGGAGAAGCGTATCGAGCGCAGCCGCAAGAACTTGAAGGGCGGCGACAAGAAATACGCGCAAGAGGTCGAAGTGCTCGAGCGGATTAAAGAAGCGCTGTACAACGACCAGCCGGCGCGCAGCGTAGAGCTGACCGACGACGAGAAGCAGCTCGTGCGCGAGCTGCACCTCCTGACGATGAAGCCGATCCTGTACGCGGCGAACGTGAGCGAGAGCGAGGCGGCGAATGCCGACGACAACCCGTACGTGAAGCTCGTACGCGAATACGCGGCAACCGAAGGCGCGGAAGTCGTGCCGATCAGCGCCAAAGTCGAGTCGGAGATCGCGGAGCTCGAAGGCGAAGACAAAGCGATGTTCCTCGAGGAGCTCGGCCTGGAAGAGTCCGGTCTGAACCGCCTCATCCGCGCGGCTTACAAGCTGCTCGGCCTGTACACGTACTTCACGGCCGGCGTGCAGGAAGTGCGCGCATGGACGATCCGTCAAGGCATGAAGGCGCCGCAGGCGGCGGGCGTTATCCACACCGATTTCGAGCGCGGCTTCATCCGTGCCGAAGTCGTGGCGTACGATGATCTCGTGGCGGCCGGTTCCATGAACGCGGCGAAGGAGAAAGGCCAGCTGCGCCTCGAAGGCAAGGAGTATGTCGTGCAGGACGGCGACGTCATGCACTTCCGTTTCAACGTGTAGCGCGAACGCCTCGAAAGGAAGGACCCGGGAAGCCGGGTCCTTTCGGCGTGTGTGCGGACGGGCGCGATCGCCCAGAATTCGCACATTTATGGCGCGGGCTGCGTTATGTTATACTATATAGATACGACACTAACGAAATTATACGATTCAGGGGTGAATGCACGTGTTAGACCGTTTGCAAGCAGTCGCCGACCGGTACGAGAAATTAAGCGAGCTGTTGTGCGATCCCAATATAGCGAGCGATCCGAAACGTCTGCGCGATTTCTCGAAGGAGCAGTCCGATCTGCAGGCTTCGTACGAGGCGTACACGGAATACAAGCAGGTTCTCGAGCAGTTGACCGACGCCAAAGCGATGCAGGGCGAGAAGCTGGACGACGAGATGCGCGAGATGGTGAAGATGGAGATCGACGAGCTGTCCGAGCGCAAAGACGAGCTCGAGGAGCATATCCGCGTGCTGATGCTGCCGAAGGATCCGAACGACGACAAGAACGTCATCGTCGAGATCCGCGGAGCGGCGGGCGGCGACGAAGCGGCATTGTTCGCTTACGAGCTGTACCGGATGTATTCCAAATATGCGGATACGCAAGGCTGGCGCGTCGAGCTGATGGAGTTCAGCGAGAGCGACCTGGGCGGCTTTAAGGAAGTTATCTTCATGGTGGCCGGCAAGGGCGCGTACAGCAAGCTCAAATTCGAAAGCGGCGCGCACCGCGTGCAGCGGATTCCGGTGACGGAATCGGGCGGCCGTATCCATACTTCGACTTCTACGGTTGCGGTTATGCCGGAAGTGGAGGAAGTGGAAATCGAAATCCTCGATAAGGACATTCGGATCGACACGTTCTGCTCGAGCGGCGCCGGCGGCCAGTCCGTCAACACGACGAAGTCCGCGGTTCGCGTGCTTCACGTGCCGACGGGCATCATGGCGACGTGCCAGGACGGCAAATCGCAGAACGAGAATAAGGCGAAGGCGCTGCAAGTGCTGCGCGCGCGTATCTCTGATATCCGCCGCCAAGAGGAAGAGGCGAAATACGCGGGCGAGCGCAAGAGCAAAGTCGGCACGGGCGACCGCAGCGAGCGGATCCGCACGTACAACTTCCCGCAGAGCCGCGTTACCGATCACCGCATCGGGCTGACGCTCCACAAGCTCGACTCGGTCATGAACGGCGACTTGGACGAAGTCATCAACGCGCTGACGCTGACTGCGCAGACGGAGTTGCTGGAGAAAGAAAACCTCGCGTAATCGTTCAACGGAAAGCTGCCGTCCCGCAAGGGCGGCAGCTTTTGTTATGCGTGGCGCGGACGGAGGGAAGGGCGAGGCCGGGCCAAGCGCCTTTGGAGTCCTCATCCCTTTATAGCGGCGGGCGCGTGCAGGAGCGATCGTCGGATCGCCGTCCTTTGCCCGATGGATCGCGGACAGGTGGTCAAAGATAGCCGAAAGGCGGAAGGATGTGAGGTGGACATGACGTCTACGGGGATGACGGGTTATGGCGGAGGAAGCGCCCCGAATGAAACGATCGGCGCGCGGATCGTACAGGCCGTGCGGCTGCTGGCGGAGCAGGGCATCGGTGAGCCGCGCGAGAACGCTGAGCGGCTCATGATGCATCTGCTCGGCGCGGACCGCGCCCGGCTGTTGATGGATTGGGGCGAGCCGCTGCCGCCGGAGCGCGCCGAAGCTTGGCAGGCGCTGGTGGCGCGCAAGGCGGAGGGCGAACCGCTGCAGTATATCGTCGGCGAGCAATGGTTCTACGGCTTGCCGTACGCGGTGACGCCGGCGGTGCTCATTCCGCGCCCGGAGACGGAGCTGCTCGTCGAGGCGGTGCTGGAGGCCGTCGATCGGCTCTGGCCGGGAGCGGCGGGGGTTGATGCCGGGACCGGCCAGGCATCTGATGGGCAAGCCGCGCCGATGCTGTTGGGCTCGGAAGGCGCGGTCCCGTCTGGCGCGGACGCCGCGGCGGAGTCTGCGCCAGACGGGGCCGGTTCGCCGGCGGTGCCGACGGTGCTGGACGTCGGCACCGGCAGCGGCGCGATCGCCGTGACGCTGGCGGCGCTGCGCCCGGCGTGGCGGGTGGTCGCGTCCGACCTGTCGCCGGACGCGCTCGGCGTCGCCCGCGCGAACGCGGCGCGCCACGGCGCGGCGGCGCGCCTGCGCTTCGCGCAGGGCGACCTGCTCGCGCCGTTCCTGGCGCGGCGCGAGGGAGAGGCGGTCGCGGACGGCGGCGACGGGCTCGCCGGCCTGCGGATCGACGTCCTCGTCTCGAACCCGCCGTACATTCCGGCGCGGGATATCGAGGACCTCCAGACGGAAGTGCGCGATTACGAGCCGCGCCTGGCGCTCGATGGCGGCGAGGACGGATTGAATCCGTACCGCGCGATCGTGGAGCAGCTGCCCAAGCTGGCCGCGCTGCCGCGTATCGTCGCCTTCGAGCTCGGGATGGGGCAGGCGGAGGCGGTCGCGGATCTGCTTCGCGGCCTTGGCGCCTGGTCCGAGATTCGCATTATTCGGGATTACGGCGGCATCGACCGGCACGTCATGGCCATCGCCCCTTATCTATAGGTTAGCTGTTCGCCGAACCCCCGCGTCTTTGCGAAGACGCGGGGGTTTTTATATGCGCCCGGGCATTCCCGCAGGCTGCGATGCAGCGATTTCGTGGTTTCGTTCGTGCGCGACCGCCCACGCTAGTGGCTTCCTCGACGGCGTCGGCTGTTCGGTCGCAAGCGATGCGCTTCGCGTTTTCCGACTTGTATACAATCGCGCATTTATGGCAAATATCCAACTATAGAAAGAATGGTCGGAGGCGCTAATGGAAATTACGGTTATTACGGGCATATCCATGCTTTGTCTCCTCACCCTGCCGGTCATCGTGCAGCGCGTGCATCCGTTCGAGGCGTTCCTGGTGTGGGGCTGGGTTCTATTCATGCATAGCAACTATATGTGGCTGATCGGCATGAACGGTGAACTCTTCGCGCTGCCGAAGCTGATGCGGGCGGTCGTCGCCCACGCGCTGGCGGTGCAAATTATTTTTCCGGCCATCGCTCTGCACTGTATCCGCTACGGAACCGATGCCTCTAGCGGCCGTGCCAACCATCCGCTCCTGTTAGCCGTGGCGGCGGTGGCTCTGCTGGCCGGATTCGAGCAGCTTGAGGTGCTGCTCGGCGTTGTTGACTTGAAGGCGAAGTGGCATTGGGGCTATTCGCTAGGGTATTGGTGCGTCTTCGCGCTGTCCGCCTATGGGGTTTGGCGGGTGTCGCGAAGGCTGGCACGGAAGGAAGTCGAGGCATGAAGCTGTATTGGCCGGCGCAATTTGACGCGAATGAATGGTTTCTGCTGCTCTCTCTACTGGCGGTCGGCGGTTTCTCGCTATGGCTTCCGCGCCGGTTTCCGTTGATCATTACGGCTTTGTTGTACGCGATGGGGCCCGTCATGGCGATGAATGCCGACTTTCTGCTCGGCGTGCCGCCGATCGACGTCTACAACATTAACGATTCGGGCCGCTACGAGGTGTTCGATCTGTTGTTCTATCTCGTCTATGCGCCGTTCTCGTATGTGTTCGTGTATTTCTATAACCGATGGCGCGTTCGGGGGCTGGTCGTCAGCCTGTACGTGCTCGGATTCTCCGCATTGGGCGTCGGCTACGAGCAGATCGCGAATTGGTGCCACGTCTTTCAGTATAAGAACTGGAATCTGGGCTATTCCTTCGCGATTTACGTATTCGTTCAAACGTTGTATTTGGCTCTCGCCTGGGGAATTCGGCAAATTTACGAGCACACGAAGCGCGAGGATGCGCCCGAGTGGCCATGATCACCAACGAAAAACCTCCGTTCCCTTTGGGCGCGTGCCGCCAACAGGGAACGGAGGTTTTGACGTTTGCGAGGATGTTATCCTTTGTAGCTGTCCTGCCAACGCAGCAGCCGCGCTTCCAGCACCTTGACGATGGAGTCCGACAGCTTGCCGACGAGGGCGAAGATGGTAATGCCGACGAAGACGATATCCGTCTGCATGAACGAGCGCGCGTCGTTGATCATGTAGCCGATCCCGGTATCCGCGCCGAGCAGCTCGGCGACGACGAGGCACATCCAGGCGAGGCTGAGCGACAGCCGGATCCCAAGCAGAATGTTCGGCAGCGCGGCCGGCAGCACGAGCCGGACCATCTGGCGCAGCCGCGTGAATTCCAACGCCCGGGCGACGTCGAACAGCTTCGCGTCGACGGTGCGGACGCCGAGGAACGTGTTGACGTACAGCGGGAAGAACGCGCCGAGCGCGATGAGCAGCACCTTCGACAGCTCGCCGAAGCCGAACCACATGATGAACAGCGGCGTAATGGCGAGCAGCGGCACGGTGCGCAGCATCTGGACGGTCGGGTTGACCGTCTCCTCGAAGCGGCGGTACATGCCGACCAGCATGCCCAGGATCAGTCCGCAGCTGGCGCCGAGCACGAAGCCGAGCCCCGCCCGCACGATGCTGACGCGCAGGTGATGCGGCAGCTCGCCGGAGCGCGTTAATTCGACGTATTGGTTGAGGATGAGCAGCGGGGAGGAGAACAACTGCTTCGAGATGAAGCCCGTCGCGCTGAACAGCTGCCATAAGGCGAGGATGAGCGCCGGCAGGATGGCCCCCCGGATGAAAATGCCCCATTTGCCTCCGGCCTTGCGCCGTGCCGCCGCCGGTCGCGGGACGGCGGCGAGGTTGCCTTTGGCGGTTATAGGTGCTGCCATGAAAATTCACGTTCCTTTCGTTTACCGCCGCGCCGGCTAGTTCGCCGTAAGCGCGTTCTCGCGGTTGAGGTCACGTTATCGTTAAATGCTGTACGCTTCTTGCTCGTCATGATGCTCCAGCTTCTCCAGCACGAGCGTCCGCAGCTCGGTGAACGAGCGGCCGGTCCGCTTGCGCGGATAAGGGAGATCGATTGGCACGATCGCTTTGATGCGGCCGGGACGCGCGTCCATGACGACGACGCGGGTGGAGAGGAAGACGGCTTCGTCGATATCGTGCGTAACGAGCACCATCGAGGTTCGGTTCGTCTGCCAAATATCGAGCAGCGCCTCCTGCATATGGCCCCGGGTAAACGCGTCCAGCGCCCCGAACGGCTCGTCGAGCAGCAGCACTTCCGGCTTGCGCAGCAGCGCCCTCGCGATCGCCACGCGCTGGGACATGCCGCCCGACAGCTGGCGCGGATAGGCTTTCTCGAATCCGCCGAGCTTGACGAGCCTGATCAAGTCGTCGACTCTGCGGCGAACGTCCGGATCGCGCAGCGACAGGTCGGCGGCGATATTGTTCTCGACATTCAGCCACGGGAACAGCCGATGCTCCTGAAAAATAAACCCTTTCTCTTGCGACGGCTTCGTCACCGCCTTGCCCTTGAGCAGCACTTCCCCCTGAAAATCCTGGTCGAGGCCGGCGATAATCTTCAGCAGCGTGCTTTTGCCGCAACCGCTCGGTCCGATAATCGTCGTGAAGTCGCCGTCGTGCACCGTCAAATCCAGCGTGTCGAGCACATGGGTCGCGCCTTGTTCGCCATGAAAGGTTTTGCTGACGCAATTAATCGCCAGTACGGGTCCTGCCGTCATAAGCCAACTCACTCCTTCGCCCTCGCATATGAGCATAAAAAAAGAGACCGGCAGCGCGAAAAACGCGCTGCCGAATCTCCAGGTAGACTAGTCGATTCGCCCGTCACAGACTGACTCATCCGTTACGTTGTGCCCTATCTTAGCATTGCGGTCGGATCGTCGTCAATACCCGACTAATCGGGTAGGAGAATTATTTTTCGAATGGCGGGATGGAAATCGGAAGCAATGCTCTGGTAAGATAACGGGGATTCGACGTCTTACGGCGACAGGAGGAACAGGAACATATGCCACGAAATACGGAACGAGACCAGCAGCAGCGCGAGGAGCGGCGGAAGCAAATCCTCGACGCCGCGGCCCGCGTGTTCGCCCGCCGGGGCGTCCTGACGAAGATGGCCGACATCGCGGCGGGAGCCGGGATGAGCCATGGGCATTTATACAACCATTTTGCCTCGAAAGAGGAAATTTTGCTTGCCGTCATCGAACGGGGACAGTTGATTTACGGGACGATTCTCCGAAGGGCGCTCGCGATGCCCGGCACCGCGGCCGAGAAGTTCCGCTACATTGCGGTTCGTTCGCTGCCCGGCGTCGGCGATCCCGATATCTATCTGGTGCTGCTGCAAGCGGTGTTCACGGACGTGCTGACCGGCGAGGAGAAGCGGACGATTCTGGAGCGGGCCGGGCACAATCTGGCGCTGCTCATTGAGCTCATCGAGGAAGGCCAACAAGACGGCACGGTCATGGAGGGCGACCCGGTTCAGCTGGCGACGCTGTTCGGCACGCTGATCCAGAATTTGATGCTGCTGGAGATGCGCGGGTACGCGCCGGCTACGCCCGAGACGATCTCGCTGCTGCTGACGATGCTGGCCCCCAAGCAGGAGGCGGAAGCGCCATGCGTTGTCGGGTCATGGGAAAAAGAGGGTTGACAACGTGCTTTGCCCCCTGCTACGATTTGTTCACGCCACAAGCTGAACGGAAAGTCACCCTGTGAGAGGAGCTTGAGGCCGCATATGTACCGATCGCATCGGAATCGACTGGACGACCAGAGATTCGGCCGCAAGCCTGGAATCTGCGCGTGGAGTCTTTTTTTCATACCTAAATCCGATTATTCGGGTAAGAATTTAATTGATTGTGAAGGGGCGTTGGTCATGAGCGTTACGACGACAGACTATTTATCCCGCGATTATCTTCCGACCCGGGAATTCCGGGCAGGTGCCCGTCATTTACAGCGTTTGCCGGAAGGTGCGGAGGAACAGCCGTACACGTTGTTCGCGCTGAAACCGCTCGGTCCGATCATCGGCGCGGAGATCGAAGGCGTCGACCTTGGCCAGCCGGTCGGGCCGGAACTGAAAGCCGAACTGCACCGCGCGTTTCTGGAGTGGAAGGTGCTGTTCTTCCGCAACCAGACGATCGACAGCAGCCAGCAGTTGGCGTTCGCCAAGCTGTGGGGCGAGCTGGAGAAACATCCGTTCCTTCCTAGAGGCAGCGCCGAAGAAGTGACTCGCTTCGAGAAAGGCGCGGACATGACGGGCAACGAGAACGTCTGGCATACCGACGTCACCTGGCGCCTCGACCCGGCGCTCGGCTCGGTGCTGCGGCTGTCCGAAGTACCGCCGCACGGAGGCGATACGCTGTGGGCCGACATGGGAGCGGCGTACGATAATCTGCCCGAGGACGTGAAACGGCGGATCGACGGTTTGACGGCGATCCACGATTTCACCCCGAGCTTCGGCCGCCGCATGACGCCGGACATTCTCGCGGCGAAGCAGGAAGAATTCCCGGCGGCGGAGCATCCGGTCGTCCGCACGCATCCGGAGACGGGACGCAAGACGCTGTTCGTCAATGCGGCGTTTACCGTACGCATCGTGGGGCTTGAGCCGGAGGAGAGCGAGCGGCTGCTGAACTACCTGTTCCGCCAAGCGCAAACTCCGGAGTACCAAGTGCGCTTCCATTGGGAGGCCAACTCGGTGGCATTCTGGGATAACCGCGCGACGCAGCATTACGCGGCGTCCGATTACTTCCCGCACCGCCGCGTAGCCGAGCGGATCTCGATTGCGGGCGACCGTCCTTACTAATGGGGCGGGGCAACACTTAAAGCACAGCTTCCGAAGCGAGTTTTGCTTGAAGCTAAGCTAATACAGAGAAGTACTATCACGCAAAACTTCAGGAGGTTCTACCAATGAAAAGGTTCACGTTATCTTGGGCGGCGATCGTGCTCGTGTTCGCGCTGGTGCTGGCTGGTTGCGGGACATCGAACGAAGCCGCGAACGCGGGCGGCTCGGCCAACGCGCAAGCCAGCGGCGGCGAAACGGAGAAAGCCGCGGCGGGCAATGCGACCGATGACGATGCCGCGAAACCTTCCGGCGAGAAGGCGAAGGTTAACATCGCCATTAACGGCGGATTGAATCCGCTCATCATTGCGCAGGAGAAAGGTTGGCTGGACGAAGCGTTCGGCAAGCTGAACGCGGAGATTTCCTGGAGCAAGTTCACCAGCGGCCCGCCGCTCTTGGAATCGCTCGTCGCCGGACGCGTGGATCTCTCTTTCTTGGGCGACGGCGCCGCGATCACCGGGGTATCGAACAAACTGCCGTTCCGCGTCGTCGGCCTCATCACCGAAGGCGAGCGTCTGAACACGGTGCTCGTCCCCGCGGCTAGCGAGATCGCGAAGATCGAAGATTTGAAGGGCAAGACGGTCGGCCTGGCCAAAGGCACGACGTCGCACGTCTATTTGATCAAAGTGTTGACCGCGCACGGGCTGAAGCAGGAGGACGTCAAGCTGATCAACCTGCAGTTCGACGACGCCCAGGCGGCGTTCGAAGCGGGCAAGTTGGACGCCTGGGTCAGCATCGACCCGTACGTGTCGATGAACGCGGCGCAGAAGAAGGCCAAGGCGCTGGACGCCGGCATCGCCGTGCAGGCGCCGGTCTCGATGATCGCCCATACCGATTTCGCGAAGAATCATCCGGAGATCGTCGTGGAATACCTGAAGCAATACAAGCAAGCGCTCGACTGGCAATATGCGAATCTGGACGAAGCGGTCGCCATTTACGAGAAGCTGACGAAGATCCCGGCGCCGATCTTGAAGCAGGTATTAGAGAATAGCCAGACGGGATTGTCCGCGTACACGCAGAAGGCGTTGGACGCTCAGCAAGCCTCGGCGGACATTTTGCTCGAGAATAAGTTCTTGAAGCAGCCGACGACGTTCAAAGACGCGGTGGACGATTCGTTCGTGAACGAAGCGCTTCAATAACGCCCCATCCGCATCTGTAGCGTCATTGGCAAGCGACTTACCCATATTCGGCGGAATCCGCCCCAAGGAGGAAGAAGAGAATGAGTGAAATCGTGAAGAGCCAAGCGGTAGAGTTGGAAGTCGTGCCCGTCGCGGGCCGAATCGGCGCGGAGATTCGCGGCGTGGAGCTCTCCGCGGACTTAGCCCCGGAAGTGATCGAGGCGATCGAGGAAGCGCTGCTCGCCCACAAGGTGCTGTTCTTCCGCGGCCAGCATCAGCTAGACGACGCCGGCCAAGAAGCGTTCGCCAAGCGGCTCGGCGAGCTCTATGCCCATCCGACCGTTCCGGTGAAGGCGGGCACGAGCGCCGTGCTGGAGCTCGACTCCGAACATGGCGGCCGGGCGAACTCTTGGCATACGGACGTGACGTTCGTCGAAGCGTATCCGAAAGCATCCATTCTTCGCGGCGTCGTCATCCCGCCGGCGGGCGGGGATACGGTATGGGCGAACACGGCGGCGGCTTACGACGATTTGACGCCGGAGCTGCAGGAGCTGGCGAACGGTCTGCGCGCCGTGCACTCCAACGCGTACGACTACGCGGCCGTCATTCGCCGCGAGGCGACGGCGGACGATATTCGCAAGCACCGGGCCGTATTCGCCTCGACGGTGTACGAGACGGAGCATCCGGTCGTCCGCGTCCATCCGCAGACGGGCGAGCGTCATCTGCTGCTCGGGCATTTCGTGAAGCGGATTTCGGGCTTCAAGTCGGCGGATTCGGAGCGAATCCTGGCGATTCTGCAGGAGCACGTGACGCGTCTGGAAAATACGGTCCGTTGGCGCTGGGCGGCAGGCGACGTCGTCATCTGGGATAACCGCGCGACCCAGCATTACGCCGTGAACGATTACGGCAGCGAGCACCGCGTCGTCCGCCGCGTCACGATCGCCGGCGACGTGCCGGTCGGCATCGACGGCCGTCGCAGCGTCTCGCTGCTGCCCTTGCCGGAGGAGAACGAAGAGAAAGCCGTGTAAACCGGCGCGACGCGCAAAAAGCTCGGACTGTTTGGCATTATGCCGAACGGTCCGAGCTTTTTAAATTGGCGGCCATCGAGATAAGGACATAACGTCAGACCGGCCTAGACGAGGTTGCCACAGCATACCTGCGCCGCCCGCGGAGAGGTTGGCTTCCGATCCATTGCCGAGTCAAGCGCCTGCCAACGCTCCGCGCCTGGCCGCATCCGCCCGACTTGTTAGTTCCCCGTCTGCAACAGCGCGGCGATCTCGACCGCAATTTCTTCATGCAGCCGATCGCGGTTCTCCCACGTCACCGGCAGCACGCGCACGCCGGGCAGCGCCTTGAGCGCGTCGGTAGCCGCATCGCGCTCCTCCATAATGCTGCCGAGCACGATGCCTTGCTCCGGACTTGCGAGCAACCCTTGAATGAACGGGAGGAAGTCCGGATCGCTCATCTGCATCCGGCCGATCTCGTCCGCCACGACGATTTTGCCGCTATCTACGGTCTCGGTCAGCGACCGACGCACCTCCTCGTTGAACCACCCGGCGCGCACGCCATAGCGGCCAACCCGGTGCGGGCTGTTCAGCCCGACATGCGCCAGCGGCAGCGATCCGCCGCCGAGCAGCACGCAAGTAAAGCCCATCCGCTCGGAAGCGTCGCGGATTTCTTCCGTATAGAAGCCGCCGAAGCGCTCGGCGCCCACCGTATCGATGATTCGCTTCAGCAGCGTCGTTTTCCCCATCTGAGACTTGCCCGTTAGCAAAAACGTATGCATGATGCATGCCTCCCCGGTATCATAATCGGCATCCGGCTGGATGGTACCATTCTATGACAAACCGCGAATGCCTAACTCTATTATTTAACCGCTAAAGTATTTCGCGCAACACCCTCATTTTGGGAATAGGCCCGGACAAGCCTGGTCATGCGGGCTTTTTCGCGTATCCGAACCTCTCGTCTATCCTCGTTAAATTTCGTAGAACCGCTAGGTTTAAGCGCGAGATTCCCGGACATACTGGGGATATAACGTTCCGGGACGCAAGCCAAGTGCACCGACGGGTGCCGCGAAGGAGCTTGTGTATATGATCCGCACTTATACCCGTTTCCCTTATCAAAAATCGTTTGGTTACCTGTTCGTCATTCTCGCGATTTTGTTCATGAGCTGGGAGAGCCAGCGCGCCGATGCGGCTATTGCCGGCGGCGACATTCCCGAGGAATCCATTCGTCTGCGCATTCTCGCCAATTCCGACAGCGCGATCGACCAGGCGGTCAAACGCCATGTCCGCGACGCGGTCGTCGAAGAGATGGGCCGCTGGGTGAACGCCCGGCATTCCATCGAGGAAGCGCGCCTGACGATTCATGCCCATATGTCCGATATCGAGCGCGTCGTGGCGGAGGAATTGCAAAGCCGCGGCTTCGATTACGGCTTCAAGGCCGAGCTCGGCATCGTGCCGTTCCCGACCAAAATGTACGGCAGCAAAGTATACCCGGCCGGCGATTATGAAGCGCTCCGCATTACGCTGGGTGAAGGCGAAGGCCAAAACTGGTGGTGCGTGCTTTTCCCGCCGCTCTGTTTCGTGGACGCGGTCAGCGGCGAAGCGACGGCGGCGGCCGCGACCGTAACGACGGCAGCGGCGGATGCGCCAACCGGCGGCGAAGGCGCTCAGGCGCAGGCAGCGGCAACGAACGCGGATGCGCAGCAAGCGCCCGAGGTGAAGTTCTTCCTGTGGGAAGTGCTGGAGTCGATCTTCTCGTTCTTCAAAAGCCTGTTCGCATAACGCCATACACCTGCAAGACGACAAGCCCCGTCAGGCGAAGCCATAGCGCCAGGCGGGGCTTTGTCGTGCGGCTAACACGAAGCGGCGCATCGCCTCGTCGAACTTCCGTCTGGACAGGGTGTGGTATACTATATGGCAAAAGAAGAATGCCACAAAGGATTGAACGCAGATGAACAGAACGATAGAATGGCGCGTCGACGCGCGCGCGCCGAAACCCGAGGAGCTGGCGGAAGCGGCTGGTCTACTTCGGGAAGGGGATACCGTCGCCTTTCCGACGGAGACGGTGTACGGTTTAGGCGCCGACGCGCGCAGCGACGAAGCCGTCGCCCGCATATTCGAGGCGAAGGGGCGGCCGTCGGACAACCCGCTGATCGTCCATATCGCGGACCGCGCGCAGCTTGCCGGGCTAGCGCTGCCGTGGGGCGAGCTGGCGGAGCGGCTCATGGACCGCTTCTGGCCGGGACCGCTCACGCTCGTGCTGCCCGCCGCGCCGGGCGCGGTGTCGTCTCGCGTGACGGCCGGCTTGGATACGGTCGCGGTGCGGATGCCGTCCCACCCGGTGGCGCTCGCGCTCATCGCGGCGTCGGGCTGTCCGGTCGCGGCGCCGAGCGCGAACCGCTCCGGCCGGCCGAGCCCGACGCTCGCCGCGCACGTGGCCGCCGATCTGGGCGGACGCATCGCCGGCATCGTGGACGGCGGCGCGGCTGGCGTGGGACTGGAGTCGACCGTCGTCGAGATCGACGGAGAGACCGTGCGCATCCTCCGCCCGGGCGGCGTCACGGCGGAGGAGCTGCGCGAGGTCGTCCCGCGCGTCGAATATGACGCGGTCGCCGCGCCGGGCGCCGGGATGGGAACGGCGACCGCCGCCGGCGATTCTCGGGCTGCGGACTCCGAACGCCTGGCGGCTTCGCCGGGAGATGACGTGCCTGTTCGCTCCGGCTCCGCCGCCGCGTCGTCGCAAGGGCTGCGCCCAACCAGCTTCTCTGCCGATCCGGTTGTCCATCCGGCCACGGTCGCCGCGCAGCCGCCGGGCTTGTCCGCCGACGCCGCGCTGGCGCCGCGCTCGCCGGGCATGAAATACGCGCATTACGCGCCGCGCGGCGTCATGGAGCTGGTGCAGGGCGATGCGGAGGCGCGCCGCGCTTACATCCGGCGCGAGGCGCACGCCGCCCGTGCGCGCGGCGAGCGCGCCGGCATCCTCACGTTCGACGAGCGCGCCGGCGGCTACGACGCCGACGACGTGCTCTCGCTCGGCAGCCTGGCGCGGCTGGAGACCGCGGCGCAGTCGCTGTACGCCGCGCTCCGCGAATTCGACGACCGGGGCACGCAGCGCATCTGGGCCGAATCCGTCCCGGAGACGGGGATCGGCCACGCGCTGATGAACCGGCTCGTGAAGGCGGCGGGCCACCGGGTCGTTCGCGTCTAGCCAGGTCCGGCCCGTCCGGTCAATCATGTTTCGCCCCTTGTCCGCATATGCTCTGAGGAGACTGGGACAGGGGGTGTGGCGATGATCGAGGCGAGCTTGCAGACCGGCCAACTGTTGACGCTTATCATCATGGCGGTGGCGCTCGGGATGGACGCATTTTCACTGGGAATCGGAATCGGGTTGAAAGGAATCCGGCTGCTTGATATTGTAAAGCTAAGCGTCATTATTGGGCTTTTTCATATTATTATGCCGCTGCTGGGCATCTTCACGGGGCAATACGTCAGCACGCTGCTCGGCGGGGTGGCTACGGTCGCGGCGGGCGGACTGCTGTTGCTATTGGGCGGCCACATGATTTACAGCTCGCTGCGGGGCGAGGATGTCCCATCGTTCAACCACCGCTCGGTATTCGGCTTGACCGTGTTCGCGCTGAGCGTCAGCATCGATTCGTTCTCGGTCGGCATATCGCTTGGCATGTTCGCCGCCGACGTGTTGCTGACGGTGCTGCTCTTCGGGTTCATCGGCGGGCTAATGTCAATCATGGGGCTGCTGTTGGGACGCAAAGTGAGCAAGGGGCTAGGCGAATACGGCGAGGCGCTCGGCGGAATTATTTTGTTAACCTTCGGCATCTTGTTTATACTGTAGGCAGCGGAACGAACGCAACGTTAAGGAAGATCGCGCCGGGCGGCGCCGCTTCCGCACGAAGAAGGAGGGGGACCAGCGTTGAAACGGATTTTGTTTGTATGTACGGGCAACACCTGCCGCTCTCCGATGGCGGAGGCGATGCTGCGCGAGCAGGCGCGCCTTCGCTCGCTGCCGATCGAGGTTCGCTCCGCGGGCGTATCGACGGTCGACGGCCTGCCGGTATCCGAGCATGCGCGCGCGGTGCTGCGCGGCCGGAGCATTCCGGACGACGGCAGCTCCACCGCGATCGGCAGCGATTCCGTGGAGTGGGCCGATTTGGTGCTCACGATGACGACCGGGCACAAGCGGCATCTGCTGCAGCGTTTTCCGAACGCGATCGACAAGACGTTCACGCTGAAGGAATACACGCAGACCGACGAGTCGGTCGTGGCGGATATCGCGGAGCTCGAGGCGCTGTACACGGAGTGGCACATGAAGCAGGCGCTCGGCGGACAGCTGTCGCCGGAAGAACGCAATCGGCTGCTGGAGCTTGAACGCCGCATCCCGGGCTTCGATATCGCCGACCCGTTCGGCGGATCGCTCGAGATGTACCGGATTTGCGCGGACGAAATCGCGCAGTCGATGGACAAGCTGATCGCCAAATTGTACGGCGAATCGCCGAAAGCGGATTGATTTTAAGCCTGCGATCAAGTATGATGAAAGCAAATAACGGTTTCCGATGTGACTGGCGACGAAAGTGGATCAAACCACGGTGGAGCATCGGAATATACGGCCGGTCGCCTGGGCAAAGAGCATCGCGTGTTTTTTAGCGCGCCATGCTCTTTTTTCGTCTTTTGGGCGCTAATGGGGTATAATGGGACCATTGTAATTCGACTATTTCCGCCCTTATGCGGATCATGCGGGAGGTAACGTTCCTTATGAAAATCGCTATTGGTGCCGATCACGCCGGCTACCGCTTGAAAGACGAAATTGTGCCGTTCCTGCAATCGCTTGGCCATGAGATCGAAGATTTGGGCTGCGATTGCAATCAATCCGTCGACTACCCGGACTACGCGGTGCCGGTCGCGGAGCGCGTGGCGGAGGGCAAGGTCGACCGCGGCATCCTGATCTGCGGCACGGGCATTGGCATGTCGATCGCCGCGAACAAAGTGCCGGGCATTCGCTGCGCGCTCGCGCACGACATGTTCTCGGCGAAGGCGACCCGCGAGCACAACGACACGAACGTGCTGGCGCTGGGCGAACGCGTCGTCGGACCTGGCCTGGCGCAGGAGATCGTGCGCATCTGGATCGAGACGCCGTTCTCGAACGGGGAACGCCACGTCGGGCGGCTGAACAAGGTGAAGCAGCTCGAAGCCGCGAACGTCGTTCATCCGTAAGGGGGAACCGGCCATGAGCGGACAAGAACAGCTGGCGGCGATCGAGCAAGACGTGCGGCAGGCGGTGCTGGAGCTTGCGGAAGCGGGCGGCTTGCGCCCCGGGCAACTACTCGTCGTCGGGACGAGCACGAGCGAGGTTATCGGGCAGCGAATCGGCACGTCCGGGACGCTTGCGACGGCCGAAGCGATCTTTCGCGGCGTAGAGGCGGCTCGGGAGAAGGTCGGGTTTTATCCGGTGTATCAGTGCTGCGAGCACTTGAACCGGGCGCTCGTGCTGGAGCGGACGGCGGCGGAGCGATACGGGCTCGAGCTCGTATCGGCGATTCCGGTGCCGAAGGCGGGCGGGTCGATGGCGGCCTGCGCGTATCGGACATTGGAAGACGCGGTGCTGGCGGAGACGGTGCAGGCGCACGCGGGCATCGACATCGGCGATACGTTCATCGGCATGCATCTGCGGCAGGTGGCCGTTCCGGTGCGAGGCTCGGTGAAGCGGATCGGCGAAGCCCACGTGACGATGGCCTATGCGCGGCCGAAGCTGATCGGCGGCGAGCGGGCGGTGTATTCGCGGGAGGCGGCCGGACTGGCCCCTGCCGCAAGCGGAGAGACGGTTGGCAAGAGGCAAGCGGATAATGGCATGTGCGACTGACATTTTGACTAGCTTCACGATATAGAGGAGGACACGTCCAATGGAAAATCTGCGCAAACAAGACCCTGAAGTATTGAAAGCACTCGGCCTGGAGCTACAGCGCCAGCGCGACAACATCGAGCTGATCGCATCCGAGAACATCGTCTCCGAAGCGGTACTGGAAGCGGCGGGCACGGTGCTGACGAACAAATACGCGGAAGGCTATCCGAGCAAACGCTACTATGGCGGCTGTGAACATGTGGATATCGTCGAAGATATCGCCCGCCAACGCGCGAAAGAGATTTTCGGCGCGGAGCACGCGAACGTGCAGCCGCACTCCGGCGCGCAAGCGAACATGGCGGTCTATCTGGCCGCCCTCAAGCCTGGCGACACGGTGCTCGGCATGAACCTGGCGCACGGCGGCCACTTGACGCACGGATCCCCGGTCAACGCTTCCGGCCTGCTCTATAACTTCGTGGCGTACGGCGTCGACGAGAACACGTTCACGATCGATTACGAAGAAGTGCGCAAAGCGGCGTTCAAACACCGCCCTCGCCTGATCGTGGCCGGTGCTTCGGCATACCCGCGCATCATCGATTTCGAGAAGCTCGGCCAAATCGCTAATGACGTAGGCGCGCTGTTCATGGTCGACATGGCGCACATCGCGGGCCTGGTCGCGGCGGGTCTGCACCCGAGCCCGGTTCCGCACGCGCATTTCGTCACGACGACGACGCACAAGACGCTGCGCGGACCGCGCGGCGGCATGATCCTGTGCCGTCAGCCGTGGGCGGCGGCGATCGACAAAGCCGTGTTCCCGGGCTCCCAAGGCGGACCGCTCATGCACGTCATCGCGGCCAAAGCCGTCGCGTTCGGCGAAGCGCTCCAGCCATCGTTCAAGCAGTACGCGCAGAACGTCGTCGACAACGCGAAGGCGCTGTCCGAAGAGCTCGTCGCGCAAGGCATTAACCTCGTGTCCGGCGGCACGGACAACCACTTGATGCTGATCGATCTGCGCAACCTGAACATCACGGGCAAGAAAGCCGAGCACGTGCTGGACTCCGTCCAAATCACGGTGAACAAGAACGCGATTCCGTTCGACCCGACGAGCCCGTTCGTCACGAGCGGCATCCGCATCGGCACGCCGGCGGCGACGTCGCGCGGCATGGACGTCGGCGCGATGAAGACGATCGCGCAAGTAATCGCGCTCGTGCTGAAGAACCCGGACGACGAAGCGACGCTGGCCAAAGCGCGCGGCATGGTGTCCGACCTGACGGCGCAATACCCGCTCTACCCAGGCATGACGTACTAATCGAAACGATGGTTACAGCCCCGATGCGTTCCTTGGCGAACGCATCGGGGCTTTCGTTTGTCATACGCACGTCGCTGCATTCGTTTCACTCTGCTTAACTTTACATAAAGTGGATGTGATCCCAGATAGACGCATGGTAGAATGGGTGTACCACGAATAGAGGCAGGTGACGGTACGCATGACGCCGACAGTGTTCATTGTAATTCTAGTAGTCGCATTACTAGTCTCGTTCGTTTTTCGCTCGCAGAGAGGGAGATCTATCCGACCGACGGGAGGCGCGCGCTCTTCGTACGGCGGGCGACCGACGCCGTCCGCTCATCGTACCGGCCCGCCACCGGCGAACCTCGGCGTTCCGCAGGAGCACCCTGCATACCAGGCGGCGCTTCGGCTGGAAGCGGCCGTGCCGGAGGGACTGGAGGCACGCGTGAAGGACCGGGTACAGAAGCGCGAGCCGGGCATGTACGAGCTGGAATGGCAGTGGCGCTGGTTCGAGCTGAAGCGGTATTTCCTGCTGTGCGGCGTGCTGCGGTCGGTCCCGATGTACAGCGAGAAGGTCGACGACGTCTGGCACGAGCTGCTCATGTTCACGCGCGAATACGAGCAGTTCTGCAAAAGCTTCAGCGGAATGCTGATTCATCATGCGCCGCACGGCCCCGGCGGGCAGCCCGAAGCGGGCGAGCGCGCTTGGTTCGATTGGGCCTATGGCGAGCTGTTCGTCCCTTATGCCGCCAGCGCGCGGCTGTGGGGCGCTATGTACCGGACGCCGATGCCGGCCTCGCGCATGGATGAGTTCATTGCGCTGTCCGACGAAGAACTGGTCGCGCGACGGTTCAACGGGCGAGCGGGCGACGCTTACCCCGATCTGCGCGACGTCATCGGCTATTTGATGCATAGAGGGCGGACGCTTTCGAGCGAAGCGCGCCAAGGAGACGCGGCGAGCCGCGACCGTTACCGCGACGAGTATCGCCATCGACGCCATGACGGATGGAGCGATACGATGATGACGACCGGCGTGATGTCCGGTCTATTCTTCACCTCGTCGCTCGCGCCGGACGATCAATTCCAGCGGGAGATGGAAGAGGCGCGGGAACGCGAGGAGCAGAACGGTGCTTATAACGGCGGCTATGCATGCGACGGCAGCGGGGACGACCGTGACGGAGACGGGTTCGGCGGCGGAGACGGCAATTCCCGCGACGGCGGAGGCTTCGGCGATGGGGGCGGCAACGGCGACTCGGGCGGCGGGTATTCAGGCGGAGATAGCGGCGCAGGCGGTTCATCGGGCAGCGACGGCGGCGGAACCGGCGGGGGCTCGTCATGCGGAGGCGGTTCATCCTGCGGAGGAAGCAGCTAGAACGCCTCGATCGAGTTAGCCTTGTCCGGTATTCGGGAGCTTATAATTTACAACGCCTTCAAGTAGGTTCGTTCTCGCCCGAGGACGAACCTATTTTCCTATAATTACATGAATCGCGCGGGCCGTTTCGAGCGTATTTGACAGCAATGATTGCGATACCCGAGGCAATATCGGAAAAAATGGCGAACTTGTGCAATTCCTGCGCGTGTGGTGCTATAATATACAAGATTGAAAATGAAAACGCGTAACTAGGGGATTTTTCCCGGCGCGGAAGCACCATCAGGAGGACGATATTTTGAGCAAATTAACCATTTGCGATCACCCGCTCATTCAGCATAAGCTGACCTACATTCGAGACAAGAACACCAATACCAAAGACTTCCGCGAGCTTGTGGACGAAGTCGCGACGATGATGGCTTATGAAATTACCCGCGACCTCCCGCTCGAGACCATTCCGGTCGAGACGCCGGTTACGACGGCGCAAGGGAAAGTCATCTCCGGCCGCATGCTCGGCCTTGTGCCGATTCTGCGCGCGGGACTTGGCATGGTCGACGGCATGCTGCAGCTCATCCCGGCGGCCAAGGTCGGCCATATCGGACTGTTCCGCGATCCAGAGACGCTCAAGCCGGTGGAGTATTACGTCAACCTGCCTTCCGATGCGGCGGAGCGTCTGCTCATCGTGGTCGATCCGATGCTCGCGACGGGCGGATCGGCGAACGCGGCGATCGAGACGCTTAAGAAGCGCGGCTGCCTGAATTTGAAGCTGATGTGCCTCATCGCGTCGCCGGAAGGCGTCAAGGCCGTGCAAGAAGCCCATCCGGACGTGGATATTTTCATCGCGTCGTTGGACGAGTGTCTGAATGACCACGGGTATATCGTGCCGGGACTAGGCGACGCCGGCGACCGCATGTACGGGACCAAATAATCCGTTTTATGGGAGTGACAGAGATTGGCTAAACTGAAAGTAATGACGATCTTCGGCACGCGCCCGGAGGCGGTCAAGATGGCGCCGCTGGTGCTGGAGCTTCAGAAGTACGAGGACGAGATCCAGTCGATCGTGTGCGTAACGGCCCAGCATCGCCAGATGCTGGACCAAGT
This sequence comes from Paenibacillus methanolicus, assembly GCF_008124765.1. GTDB lineage: Bacteria > Bacillota > Bacilli > Paenibacillales > Paenibacillaceae > Paenibacillus_Z > Paenibacillus_Z methanolicus. The sequence goes on from NZ_VNHS01000004.1 coordinate 380,232, forward strand.
GCTCGACTTTTTCGAGATCGTCCCGAATTATGATCTGAACGTGATGAAGGACCGCCAGACGCTGACCGAGACGACCGTGCGCGTGCTGGAAGGGCTTGACCCGGTCTTACGCGAAGCGAAGCCGGATATCGTGCTCGTGCACGGCGACACGCAGACGACGTTCCTGGCGAGCTACGCCGCGTTCCTGCAGCAGATCCAGGTCGGCCACGTGGAGGCGGGCTTGCGGACGTGGAACAAGCTGTCTCCATACCCTGAGGAGATGAACCGTCAGTTGGCAGGGGTGCTGTCCGACGTTCATTTTCCGCCGACGGATTGGTCCGCGGACAATCTGCGCAAGGAGAACAAGGCGGAGTCGAGACTGTACGTCACGGGCAACACCGCTGCGGACGTGTTCCAATACACCGTCGATCCATCCTTCTCGCACCCGGTGCTCGAATGGGCGAAGGGCAAGCGCATGATCCTCATGACGGCGCACCGCCGCGAGTCGCTCGGCGAGCCGCACCGGAATATTTTCCGCGCGGTGAAACGAATCGCCGACGAGTTCGAGGACGTCGCGATCGTCTACGCGGTGCATCCGAATCCGGCCGTCCGCGAACCGGCGAACGAAGTGCTCGGCGATCACCCGCGCATTCGCCTGATCGATCCGCTCGACGTCTTCGAGTTCCACAACTTCTATCCGCATACGTACATGATCATGACCGATTCGGGCGGCATGCAGGAAGAGGCGCCTTCATTCGGCGTGCCGACGCTTGTGCTGCGGGATACGACCGAGCGTCCGGAAGGCATCGAGGCGGGTACGCTGGAGCTGGTTGGCACGAATGAAGACTTCGTTTACGAACGCGCCCGCGCGCTTCTGACGGACGCCGCGCTCTACGAACGGATGAGCAAATCGGCCAATCCGTACGGCGACGGACAAGCTTCCGCCCGCATCGTGCAGGCGATTCTCCATCACTTCGGCCGCAGGTCCGAAAAGCCGGAGCCGTTCACAAAACGTTCATAGTTGACGCGTTAAAGCGGTCAAGTGCTTGAAGTTCACAGCATACAGTGATGCTGTACGGTTTTGAAGAGGCGAAAACCCAGTGAAATCAAGGGTTTGGAGGATGCAGTTCACGGAAAGTTTTATTTTATCTGAATTGACAAACCTTCTCAAGCTTCGATAAAATGTATGAGGATTGACAGGGGACAAACCATGAAACCAAAGAGCAGTGGGGATAACCCGTGGCGAGCACTCGCCTTGGTCGGCGCACTAGGCTTTGAAGTCGCAATCTGCACCTTGCTCGGCTACTGGATCACCAAGTGGATCTTCGGAACGACGGGTTGGATGATCGCCGGTATTTTCACCGGTCTCGCCGCCGGCATTCTGGCTGCCGTTTGGCTGGTTAGGAAGGCGTTGGAGGGTTCAGATGAATGAGGTTTTACAGAAAGCGGCGCGGATCTCGGTCTTCGTGATTTCGTTATCGCTGCTGGTATGGGCTTTTGCGCCGGAGTGGCGCGCCGTTGCGGCTGGCATCATGTTGGGTGTGTCGGCAAGTATGATGAATGCGCTCTTATTGCGTAGAAGGGTCGATTGGCTGGGCAAGGTGACGATCGAGCAAGGCCCGCGGAGAGTGGGGCTTGGGATGGGCGGCAGGCTTGCAACCGTGCTGATTGCGGCGCTAATCGCGCAACGTTTCCCGGAGCACTTTCATACGCCAACGACACTGTTCGCATGCTTCTTCATGCCCTTTGCAAGTTTGATATTCGCTTACATGCAAAGCAAGAGACAACCTTAGCGGAAAGGGGTGAAACACGGTATGCATTTATTCCCGGTCATTACCATCGGGGGGATCCAGTTCGATCTGTCATCGCTCATCGCCATTACGGTGTCCGCGCTCATTACGCTGGTGCTCAGTATGGTGGCGGTGCGGAGGTTGTCGGTCGATAATCCTACCAAAATCCAGAACTTCCTGGAGTGGGTCGCGGAATTCGTCCACAATACGATCGCGAGCACGATGCCGATGAACAAGGTGAAGTCGTTCATGACGCTCGGCATGACGCTGATCATGTTTATTTTCATCTCCAACCTGCTCGGTCTTCCGTTCGGTATTGTGACGGAGACGCATCAAGTCAACGAGACGCTCGGCATCACGCAAGCGGATCTTGATAAGCATCACGGAGAGGCGCACATCGCATGGTGGAAATCGCCGACGGCGGACTTGTCCGTTACGGCCGGCCTTGCGCTCATCGTATTCGTTCTCGTTAACTTCCTGGGCTTGAAGATGAACACCAAAGGATATCTGAAGTCTTACTTCCAGCCATTCTGGTTCTTCTTCCCGCTGAAAGTCATCGAGGAGATCGCGAAACCGCTTACGCTTGCGCTTCGTCTTTACGCCAACATTTTCGCGGGCGAGGTTCTCATTGCCACGATTCTGATGCTTGGCGTCGTCGGTACGCCTTTCCTAATCGCATGGCAGGGCTTCAGTTTGTTCGTCGGCGCGATTCAGGCGTTCTTGTTCACAATCTTGACGATGGTGTACATTTCCCACGCAATCGTCTCGCACGACGAAGAGCATGAGCATCATTAATGCATCAGCAATAAACTTCGTGACGGTTCGGACGTACGGACGCATCGGGCGCGGAGATTATGGTATACCCATTTCAAATACTTAACTACCCTTGAGGAGGATTTCAAAAATGGAAGTATTGGCAGCAGCAATTGCAGTCGGTTTGGCAGCGCTTGGCGCAGGTATCGGTAACGGTCTGATCGTAAGCAAAACGGTAGAAGGCATCGCTCGTCAACCAGAAAACGCAGGCAAGCTCCAAACAACGATGTTTATCGGTGTAGGTATCGTCGAAGTTGTACCTATCATCGGCGTCGTAATCGCATTCCTGGCGTTCTTTGGCTAATAGAAAGTATTGACGGAACGATGGCGGGGAAGGCCTTAGCCCTCCACGCCATCGTTTTGATTAAGAGGAATTCTGCGGACGGAAAGGAGTTGCAGCTATGGCTTTGTATTGGACATCGACAGTCTACGCGATTGTGGCGTTCGTAATCCTGTACCTGCTGTTGAATAAATTTGCGTTTGGTCCATTGTTCAGCATCATGGAGAAACGCCGCCAGCTCGTGCTGGAACAGATGAGTATGGCGGAAACCGCGCGCAAGCAAGCTTCCGCTCAGATGGAAGAGCAGAAGCAAGCGCTGCAAGAAGCGCGCAAAGAGGCTTACGAGATCATCGAGAAAGCAAGGGCGACAAGCTCGAAGCAAGCCGACGATATCGTGCAAACGGCCAAGAACGAAGCAAACCGCCTGAAAGAAGAAGCGGTGCGCGACATCGAGAGCGAGAAGGACAAGGCGATCGCATCGCTGCGCGGCCAAGTGGCTGGCATGTCCGTCATGATCGCGTCGAAGATCATCGAGAAACAAATCGACGAGAAGTCGCAAGAACAACTCGTTGATCAATACCTGAAAGAGGTTGGAAGCAAATGAGCCGGGCGACTGTCGTAGCGAAACGCTATGCGCAAGCGCTGTACGAGGTGGCTGCGCAGCAGAACATCGTCGCCGAAGTTCTCGAACAGCTGGGTCTCGTTGTGAAAACCTTGCAAAGCGATGCGGATATCGTGAAGTTTCTTTCCTTCCCGAGCATCGAGGAGAACGTCAAAATCGAGCTGATTCGCAAAGCTTTCGCAGATCAGATTTCGGCCACGCTTCTGAACACGCTGGAGATGCTCATCGCCAAAGGGCGCCAGAATCTCCTAGGTCATATTTATACAAGTTACGTCAAAATCGCCGGTGAAGGCCTCGGCCAAGCGCAAGCTACCGTGTACACGGCTAAGCTGCTGACGGCGGAAGAACTCAAGAACGTGGAAGCGACTTTCGGCGCATTGGCTGGCAAGCGCATTGTGGCCGATCAAGTGGTCGAACCATCGCTGCTCGGCGGCGTGCAGGTTCGCATCGGCGACCGTCTGTACGACGGCAGCCTGTCCGGCAAGCTGGCACGTCTTGAGAAATCGTTGAAAAGTCAAGCACTGTAGATAGGGGTGAGCGGAATTGAGTATCAGACCTGATGAAATCAGCACGCTGATTAAGCAACAGATCGAACAATATAAATCCGAGATTCAAGTCGTGGATGTCGGTACGGTCATTCAAGTCGGTGACGGTATCGCTCGCGTGCACGGCCTCGAGAACGCTATGGCCGGCGAGTTGCTCGAATTCGCCAACGGCGTTGTAGGCATGGCCCTCAACCTCGAGGAAAGCAACGTCGGTGTCGTTATCATGGGTCCTTACACGGGTATCCGCGAAGGCGACCAAGTTAAGCGCACGGGCCGCATCATGGAAGTACCGGTCGGCGAGGCATTGCTCGGCCGCGTCGTGAACGCGCTGGGCGAACCGGTTGACGGCAACGGTCCGATCAACACGACGAGCTTCCGTCCGATCGAATCGCCGGCACCAGGCGTAATGGCCCGTAAATCGGTCCATGAGCCCATGCAAACCGGCATCAAAGCGATCGACGCGATGATTCCGATCGGCCGCGGCCAACGGGAATTGATCATCGGCGACCGCCAAACAGGCAAAACGCAAATCGCGATCGACACGATCGTCAACCAAAAAGGCAACGGCGTAATTTGTATCTACGTTGCCATCGGTCAAAAGCAATCCACGGTTCGTACGGTCGTCGAGTCCCTGCGTAAGCAAGGCGCACTCGATTACACGATCGTCGTAACGGCGAGCGCTTCCGAGCCGTCCCCGCTCCTTTACATCGCGCCTTACACAGGCTGCTCGATGGGCGAGTACTTCATGTACAACGGCAAACACGTCCTGGTTATCTATGATGACCTTTCGAAACAAGCGGCAGCATACCGCGAACTTTCCTTGCTGCTCCGCCGTCCTCCGGGTCGCGAAGCTTATCCGGGCGACGTATTCTACCTGCACTCCCGTCTGCTGGAGCGCGCTGCGAAGCTGAACGACGAGCTCGGCGGCGGTTCCCTGACAGCACTGCCGTTCATCGAGACGCAAGCGGGCGATATCTCCGCTTATATCCCGACGAACGTTATCTCCATCACGGACGGCCAGATCTTCCTGGAATCCGACCTGTTCTACTCGGGCCAACGTCCGGCGGTTAACGTCGGTAACTCCGTATCCCGCGTAGGTAGCTCGGCGCAAATCAAAGCGATGAAGAAAGTTGCGGGCACGCTGAAGCTTGACCTGGCGCAATACCGCGAACTCGCGGCATTCGCCCAATTCGGCTCCGATCTCGATAAAGTAACGCAATCCCGCTTGAACCGCGGCGAGCGTACGCTTGAAATTCTGAAGCAAGGCGTTAACCAACCGCTTGCCGTAGAACGTCAAGTCGTATCCCTCTTCACGGTAACAAGAGGACATGTGGACGATATTCCGGTACAAGACGTTCGCCGCTTCGAAGCTGAACTTTTGGCTTACGTGGATGCCAACAAACCGGAGATCTTCACTTCGATCCGCGATACGAAAGACCTGACTTCCGATAACGAGAAAGCGCTCGTCGATGCGATTGCCGCATTCAAGCGCGGATTCTCCACATCGGTATAATAAACGCGTCTAATGTGCCGGGGTTGTCCTTTGCGAAGGGCAAGCCCGGTAATAAGGTGGTGACAACGATTGGCTAAAGGAATGCGCGAAATTAAACGCCAGATTAAGAGCAAACAGAATACGAAGCAAATTACGAAGGCGATGGAGATGGTCGCGGCAGCCAAGCTGAGACGTTCGCAGGACGCGGCGCTGGCAGCACGCCCATACACGGAGAAAATCCGCGAGGTTGTAGCCTCGATCGCATCGAGCGGCGGATCCATCAAGCATCCGATGCTGGAGACTCGCGAAGTCAAACGCACCGCGTACCTCGTGATTACTTCGGACCGTGGCCTTGCTGGCGGCTATAACGTCAACGTACTTCGCAAAGTGTCGACTGCCTTGCGCGAACACAAGTCGGCCAACGAATACTCGATCTTCGTCATCGGCCGCAAAGGCCGTGATTTCTTCAACAGACGCGGTATTCCGATTGCGGAAGAAGTAACGGGATTATCCGATTCGCCGAGTTTCTCCGACATCAAGTCGATTGCTGCAGCCGCGGTACAAGGCTTTGAAGCCGGGAAATACGACGAACTCTATATCGTTTATAACCAGTTCCACAATGCCATTACGCAAACGCCGGTTCTGAAGAAGCTTCTTCCTCTTGCCGACCTCGAATCTACCGGTTCGAAGACGTCGTACGAGTATGAGCCGACCCCGGAAGACGTGCTTAACGTGTTGCTTCCCAAATACGCGGAGACGGTCATTTACAGCGCGATTTTGGAAGGCAAAGCGAGCGAGTTCGGCGCGCGTATGACGGCAATGGGCAATGCGACGAAGAATGCGACGAAGATGATCGCAGGCTTGACACTGACGTACAACCGTGCGCGTCAAGCGGCGATTACCCAGGAAATCGCGGAGATCGTCGGCGGAGCGAACGCACAGCAATAACCGAAGGTTTGGCCCTCGAAGCCAATCCGACTTTTAGGAGGGACACACATGAGCAACGGGCGCGTTGTCCAGGTTACAGGTCCAGTTGTCGATATTGCATTCGACAATGGCCATTTGCCGGACATCCTTAATGCGATAAGAATTGAGAAGAAAGCTCAAAACGCTAGCGAACGCGATATTCAACTCACAGTCGAAGTGGCCACTCACCTCGGCGACAATATGGTTCGCTGCGTAGCGATGTCTTCCACGGACGGTCTCGTCCGCGGTACGGAAGCAATCGATACAGGCAAGCCAATCACGGTACCGGTTGGTCCAGCTACGCTGGGTCGCGTATTTAACGTACTGGGCGAGCCAATCGACAACAACGGCGACGTCGATCGTACGATCGCGAACCCAATCCATCGTCAAGCTCCGGTATTCGAAGAGCTGTCGACGCAACAAGAGATCCTGGAAACAGGCATCAAAGTTATCGACTTGATGGCGCCTTACTCCAAAGGCGGTAAAATCGGTCTGTTCGGCGGCGCGGGCGTAGGTAAAACCGTAACGATGCAGGAATTGATTCACAACATCGCGCAAGAGCACGGCGGTATCTCCGTATTCGCCGGCGTCGGCGAGCGTACTCGTGAAGGTAACGACCTTTACCACGAGATGAGCGATTCCGGCGTTATCGCGAAGACGGCGATGGTATTCGGTCAGATGAACGAGCCGCCGGGCGCGCGTCTTCGCGTAGCCCTGACGGGTCTGACGATGGCTGAGTATTTCCGTGATGAAGAAGGCCGCGACGTTCTACTGTTCGTCGACAACATCTTCCGATTCACGCAAGCCGGTTCCGAAGTATCCGCTCTCCTCGGCCGTATGCCATCTGCCGTAGGTTACCAGCCAACGTTGGCAACCGAGATGGGTCAGCTGCAAGAGCGTATCACTTCCACGAAGAAAGGCTCCGTAACGTCGATCCAAGCGATCTACGTACCAGCGGATGACTATACCGACCCGGCTCCGGCTACGGCGTTTGCCCACTTGGACGCAACGACGAACCTGGAGCGTAACATCGCTGCAATGGGTATCTTCCCGGCCGTTGACCCGCTGGCTTCGTCCTCGCGGATTCTGGCTCCGGAAATCCTTGGCGAAGAGCACTACCAAGTCGCGCAAGGCGTTAAGAAGCTTCTTCAGCGCTACAAAGAGCTTCAAGACATCATCGCGATCCTCGGTATGGACGAGTTGTCCGAAGAAGACAAACAAGTCGTTCTTCGCGCGCGTCGCGTTCAATTGTTCCTGTCGCAGCCGCTGCACGTTGCCGAAGCATTCAACGGTATGCCAGGCGTATACGTGCCGGTTAAAGACACGGTACGCAGCTTCAAAGAGATTCTCGAAGGTAAGCATGACGATCTTCCAGAACCGGCATTCCACAACGTCGGATCGATTGAAGGCGCAGTCGAAAAAGCGAAGAAACTCGCTCAAGGGCTGTAATAAGCCGCTGATGGAGGTATCCGCATGAGCACCTTTACATTGGAAATCGTAACGCCTGAGCGTAAGGTCTACGCTGAGGACGTCAACATGGTCATCGTGAAAGGCACGGAAGGCGAGCTGGGTATTCTGGCAAACCACGTTCCGATGGTAACGCCGCTGCGCATTTCATCGATTACCATTAAGAAAGACCGTACCGAGGAAATCATCGCCGTAAGCGGCGGATTTGTCGAAGTACGCAAAGATAAAGTCGTTATTCTGGCCGAGAGCGCCGAGCTCCCGCATGCGATCGACGAGGCTCGTGCACAAGCCGCGAAGAAACGCGCGGAGCAGCGCCTGGGCGGCAAAGCCGACGAATACGACTTCCGCCGCGCGGAGCTTGCGCTCCAGCGCGCCATGAACCGTCTGGCTGTGAAGCAGCGCGGTTAAGGGAAGGAACGAACACCGCTGTGGACTTATGCTGGTGCATAAGGCTGCGGCGGTGTTTTTGATTTTAGCGAGATAAGTTATGATCTATCATTCGTTATCTTTGATAGTAGTAGAGTAATGTGGATACTGTGGGTGAAATGTGGACAACTATGTGGATAAGATGAATAGACTCGTTTATCCCCATGTGGATATGCATGCTAATGACTCCAACGAACATGAGATATAGCGGGGGGAGTATAGCGGTCTGTAAATACCTTCTTGCTACTAATTACCACCCGTGAAATCATTGTGAAAAATCCCAGTACTTGTAGCTGCTGTGCTATAATACGGGAACAGAGAACCGAAGTAGGAGGAAAGTATGATTGACATACATACGCATATCCTGCCAGGGATCGATGACGGGGCACCCGACTGGGAAGCATCGCTCGCAATGGCGCGCGCAGCCGTAGCAGAAGGCATAACTGGCCTTGTTGCCACGCCTCATCATGCGAATGGAAAATACGACAATCCGAAGTCGATCGTGAGTGAACTTGTATGGGAGCTTCAAAATCGCTTGAAGGTGGAAGGGGTTCCACTGACTGTCTATAGTGGACAAGAGATTCGCGTGCATACGGATTTGCTAGAAGGCATCGAGACGAAAGAGCTTCTGTCGCTAGCCGGATCCGCATATGTTTTGCTAGAGATGCCTTCGTCGACGATTCCAGAGCGAATGTCAGAATGGGTATATGAGCTGAATCTACTTGGCGTGAAAGCAATCATTGCACATCCCGAAAGAAATGCAGAGGTACTGCAACATCCTGATAGGTTCCAACGTTTGGTAGATGAGGGTGCATATGGGCAGGTTACGACACATTCTCTACTTGGTGCGTTCGGCAAGAAGATTGAAAGCTTTAGCTGGAAGATGTGCAGCGATGGGCTCGTTCATCTTGTGTCTTCGGATGCGCATAATCTTGGCGTGCGCGGATTTCGCTTGGCAGAAGCTTATGAAAAAATTAATCAAAAATTAGGGCTCGAGTACGTCCAAACCTATCGAAATAATGCTATAGCAGTCATAGAGAACGGTGAAATTCAGATTCCGCACATTTTCGACAAAACAGATCCTAGAAAATGGAATTTTTTCCGAAAGTTATTTGCAAATCGTTGACCAAAAATAAACAAACATGATAAAATTACTAGTGATTTGTGCCCAACTAGTATACATATCAACCTATTATCTAATCGAGGTGGACCTAAAGTGAAATTGAAGAAGAAAATTGTCGTAACAACCGTCGCAGCAAGCGTTGTAGCATCGGCTTTCGCAGGTATTCCGTTCAGTGACAAAGGTCTGGCGGCACAACTGGGCATCGTGAACGTAGCTTCGGCTGCGGATGCTAGTTTCGTAGATGCGACGACGTTGGATCGTCTGCAAAAGCTCCATGCCGAACTGGCCAAATCGGCTTCCACGTTGGAAACAATCCGTAAAGCGCGTAAAGTCATCCAAGACGAGCTGGACAAGCAAATTGCGGCGAACGACTACTCGGTTGTTAAACCGCTCGTTGATAAGATTAACGCTGAGTATCCAGGTCTGCTGACTGACGAGGACGCCAAATACCTGCTGACGTTGGTTACTAGACTTGTAAATGTAGCCTATTATGATCCGCAAGCGAAAGAGCTTGAGAATCTCCGTAACGACGAAGTGATTCGCAAGCTGGTACAGAAACTGGCGAATCCGAACAATCCGGATAACAATAAACCCGGCGTTGCTTATGTAGATGTGAAGGTTTCTGACTTCACAGCGTTTGTTCTTGCAGTAGAAGCGGAACTGAAGAAAGCAGCCGGCACGAAGACATTCACGCAATTCGCGGCCGAATATATGGATGGTGCAAAAGCAACCGAACTGGCTAAGACGGTTATTAGCACGGTTCTCTCCAACAAATCGTTGACGTTCAGTAAGATTGCTGATCAGTATGACTTGGAAAGAGAGACGCTTGACGAGGTATATGACCTGTATCAGGATAAGATTCCGACAGTTGACAGAGGTAAGCTGAAGGCAGCTGCTTTGTTGATCGCGGACGCTTATTATAATCTGTTCCTGAAAGAAACGACAACGCCTATCTTCCCAGGCGGTGGCATCATTCCTACGACGCCTTCCGTAAGCGCGGATGCAGCTGTTAAAGCAATCGAAGCGTTGAAAGACGCGATTGCAAAAGCAACAGGCGTAGAGAAAGAGAAACTCATCGAGCAAGCTGCCCAAGAGGCTGCTAAAGCTATCGCAGCTCTAGCGACTGTGGATGTTTCCAAAGATGTTAAAGTTGTTGATGGTAAAGCGACGCTGGCGCTTTCGAAAGCGGCTGTCGAGCAAGCGATCAATGACATTGCGAAAGTTGTGAAAGCCCTCGAAGCAGTTGCGCCAGAAGCTAAAGCTAAGCTACCTAAAATCAACGTAGCCGTCAATCTGGGTGCAGTCACAGCGACTAGCACGGCTGTAACGCTGACTTCCGATGCTGGCAAACTGGCTGCGGATAACGGTATCGCAGGTTTCGCGCTCAACATTGGAAACTTCTCGGCTACGCTCCCGGTTGGCGGTTCGTTCACGGGTGAAGTGGTGTTTGGTGTTTCCAACAAAGCGGCAGACAACACAACGACCGGAACGTTGAAGTCGGCCTCCGACGTTTATGATTTCTCGCTCACCATTGGTGGCAAAGCTACGACGCAGTTCGATAAACCAGTTGTCGTGAAAATCCCGCTGAAAAATATCGAAGGCCTGGATAAAGAGCTTCTTTCCATTGCGAAGCTCAATAGCAGCAAGTTGCTCTTCAAGGGCGGCGTAGTAGATGGTAACACAATCACGGAGGCGCGCGATACGTTCTCTTCCTATGTTGTAGTCGAGAACAAAGTCTCCTTCACGGATACGGCTTCGGTTAAAGCATGGGCAGGTCGTCAAATCGAAGTAATGGCTGCTAAAGGTGCTATCGAAGGCCGTGGCCAAAGCAACTTTGCGCCGAAAGACAATGTAACGCGTGCAGAGTTTGCGAAAATCCTTGTTAGCGCGCTCGATCTGGAAACGAACGGCGCTAAAGCAAGCTTCAGTGACGTGAAGGGAACGGAATGGTTCGCGCCGTACGTAGCTGCAGCAGCAGAGCAAGGTATCATCAAAGGTCGCAGTGCGACGCAATTCGCGCCGAACGCGACGATTACGCGTGCTGAGATGGCGACGATGGTTGCACGCGCGCTTGAGGCTTCCAAAGGCCTGGACACTACAGTCGATGCGGCAGTCGAGCTGAAAGATTTCTCCGATGCTAACTCGATCCAAGCTTCCCTGAAAGACGGCGTAGCTTTCGCGGCTAGCAAAGGTCTGGTCATCGGCAACAATGGTAAATTCTCGCCAACGGCGAATGCATCCCGCGCTGAGGCGGCAGTTATCATTTATCGCGCTTTCAACTTCAAAGGATAGTACAACTAGATAGTCGTACTTCATCACTGCATAGACATCCCCTGCTCATTACTGGGTAGGGGATATCTAATGCGCTTAGAATGTCGAAAAAACGTTAAAACGTGGTTCTCATGAAGGCTGACTTGTTAAATGTATGGAGGAATATAGTGTGCAAATGGAATTGGAACTCCGGGATTACATCCAGATTATCCGTAAGCGGATATGGCTGATTGTTGCGACCGTACTGCTATGTTCGCTCGCTGCCGGAGTATTTAGCGTGTTCTTTATTGATCCGACCTATGAAGCTAGCACCAAGATTATCGTCAATCGCACCGCTTCCGAAGCCCAACCGAACAACCTGGATTTGAATGAAATCAACTCGAACTTGAGCTTGATTAACACATATAAAGAGATTATCAAGACACCGGCGGTTATGGACGCGGTGGTGCAACAATATCCTCAATTCAACATGACGGCGGACGAATTGATTAAGCAGGTAAGCGTAAGCTCGGTTAATAATACACAGGTCATGACGCTTGTGGTGCAAGATGGCTCTTACCGCAAAGCGGCGGAGATCGTCAATGCGGTTTCGCAGGTGTTCAAAGAACAAATTCCATCGATTTTCAAAGTCGAAAACGTTTCTATTCTTAACTTAGCTAATCTGGAGCCAAAGGTGGCGCCGGGGCCGGTTAAACCAAATACGGTGCTAAATATTGCAATTGCCTTCGTGGTATCGCTTGTTGTCGCTGTAGGCATTGCGTTATTACTCGAGTATTTGGATGATTCCGTCAAAACGGAAGCGGACGTCAAACGGCTGCTGGGCGTTCCGGTTATTGGACAAATTATTCGTTTGGATACGGAAGAACTTCAAGAATCGACAGCTACGAAAAGTATTTCTAAAGCGGGGGAAATGAACCATGTCCAAGTCGGAAAATAAGCGACCGCTAATTTCTCTTCTTAACCCGAAGTCCCCGGTAACCGAAGCCTACCGTTCCATTCGCACGAATATTGATTTCTCTTCGTTAGATAACAAGGTACAGGTCATTATGTCGACATCAGCCACGCCGGGCGAGGGCAAATCGACGACAATTAGTAACCTGGCGGTGGTGTATGCGCAGTCGGATAAGAAAGTCGTGCTGATTGATGCGGATCTGCGCAAGCCGACCATGCATCATACATTTAAGTTGTCGAATCGACATGGATTGTCTTCCTTGCTTACCAGACAAGTGGATTTGGCGAATGCAGTTCAGGACACCGCGGTATCGAATTTGTCGGTTATCACCTCGGGACCGATTCCGCCTAATCCATCCGAGATGGTGGCATCCGGACGTATGAGCGCTTTAATTGAAGAGCTTCGAGATCAGTTTGACATTGTGTTGATTGATACGCCTCCTATGCTGGCGGTTACCGATGCTCAGATTATCGCGACGAAGAGCGACGGAGTCGTATTGGTGCTCGACAGCGGCCGCGTGAAGAAGGATATGGCGCTTAAGGTGCAAGAGCAGCTGAATCAAGTGAATGCGAAGATTCTGGGCGTTGTGTTGAATAATGTGAAGAAGAAGAATGGCTCGGGTTACTACTATTACGAGTATAGTTGAAGTTAACCTAAAATTTGAGCAATACTGGTTTGAATGGGCAGATTGACCTATTTTAGTGTATGAAGTATTGTCGAAAACTGCTAAACTGGTATTTGGAAATACTTCATTTTACTAGAATTTTTGGCATATGGGGGCTTATCAATGATTCTCAATCGTCGGTCGATGTTGCTGCTAGTCGTGGACGTCATAATTATAGCGCTAAGCATCTGTACCTCTTATTTATTGGAGTCAAGCGGTACGATTCCGAACGGCCAGCTTGATCAAATGCTCATCTACTTTATCGTGACGGCGGTTATAAGCGGAGTTACCATGACGTATTTCCGCTTATATAATCGGTTATGGCAGTATGCGAGCATAGAGGAGATTTTGGCGATCGCCGCTTCCGTTGTATGGAGCTGCGTCGTGTCTCACGTATTAATGGCAGCCATTTTCAGAGAGCGTATCCCGCTTGCGATCTCGCTTCGTACAATGGAAACGATGCTGTTAGCGATAGGGGCAATCCGATTTGGGTGGCGGGTATTTAATAAATACCGTAGAAGCACCAGCAACAAACGCAAAGCCATCATTATTGGCGCCGGAGATTGCGGCGTGATCATTGCGAAAGAAATTATGAATAACCCCAATGCGGAGCTGCAAATTGTTGGCTTTATCGATGATGATGCCATGAAGATGAGAACGCGGGTCTTTGGAATTCCTGTTCTTGGGGACCGTAACCAAATTGCCGCAGTAGTGAAGAGCACGAACGCGGAAGAAATCATTATCGCAATGCCATCGGTCGGTAAAGACCAAGTATCGGAGATTATTGACTTGTGCAAAGCCACATCGGCTAAGACGAAGATCATCCCAGGGTTGAGCGACTTGATAACGGGCAAAGTATCCGTTACTTCCTTGAGAGATGTCGACGTGGAGGATCTGCTGGGCCGCGAGCCGGTGCGTCCGGACCTCAATGGGATTGCAGAGTATGTGGAACATAAAATCGTGCTGGTCACTGGCGCTGGCGGTTCAATCGGCTCGGAGCTAAGTAGACAGATTGCATCGTTTAAACCGAAAAAACTACTTTTATTGGGTCATGGCGAGAATAGTATCTATTCAATTGAAATGGAGCTTCGGTTTAACTATCCGAGTTTGCAGCTGGAGACGATTATTGCGGATATTCAGGATCGATCGCGGATTGACGAAGTATTCCGTTTACATAACCCTCGGGTCGTTTTCCATGCGGCAGCACATAAGCATGTCCCTTTAATGGAGAGAAATCCAGCGGAAGCTGTTAAGAATAACGTATTCGGCACCAGGAATGTTGCCGATGCAGCTGATAAATACCAGGTGGAACGTTTTGTTCTGATTTCTTCGGATAAAGCGGTCAACCCTTCGAGCATTATGGGCGCTACGAAGAGGATGGCCGAAATGTACATTCAAACGCTGGATGCCAGCAGCCAGACGAAGTTTGTCGCGGTGAGATTCGGCAACGTGTTGGGAAGCAGAGGTAGCGTAATTCCGCGGTTCCGCGAGCAGATCATGAATGGAGGACCTGTAACCGTAACGCATCCGGATATGGTGCGCTATTTTATGACCATTCCCGAAGCCGTTCAGCTCGTTATCCAAGCCGGTGCCTTTGCACAGGGCGGCGAGATATTCGTACTGGACATGGGCGCCCCGGTGAAGATTCTGAACCTGGCCGAGGATGTCATTCGTTTGTCGGGCTACGAACCGTACCGAGAAATTGATATCGCATTCACGGGAATGCGTGAAGGCGAGAAGCTGTTTGAAGAGCTGCTGCTGAATGAAGAAGAAATTACAAAGACCCGACATAATCGAATCTTTATCGGTCATCCGCTGATGATCAACCGCGGTGAGCTGGAGCTGCAGTTCAAGCGTCTGGAACGCGCGATTGGTGAAGGACAACAAGCGGTCCGCGATGTGATTGAGTATGTCGTGCCCATGTATAAGGTTCCGATCGCAACCTAGCTAAAGAAGAGAAGGGAATGAGCAGCCATATGAAACGTTGGAAGAAAGTTGTCATCTGGGTTGTCTCTATTTTAATGGCTATTACAATCGGTGGCGTCATTATAGCTAATTACGCTGTCAATAAGGTTCTGAAATCTCTTACCGTGGAACAGAGCGTGAGTACTGCAGATGAACAAGCCGAAGAAAACACGATGAAAGAAAACGATATTCTACCACAAGGTGTAACAAAATCAAATGAAGTAATATCAACCCCTACTAATGAACCTGAAGAAAAAAGCGATAGTCCAAAACAGAATGGGAGCAATGTCGGGAGCAAGATTACGAAGCCAACTAATAATGAGAAGCCAGGCCTTAACCATGATTCAAGTATCATCAACAAAAATGAAGCCTATGAGTATACACCAGATATAACTGCTGAGAAAGCGAAGAAAATTGAAAAAAACGTGACTGTGGCCGAGAAGGCAGAAGTAACCTCGATTCTATTAAAAGAGTTAAGCATAGCAGATATTAAGAAGATCCAAGGGTTAGCTAGTGGAGGCTTGACCCAAGAAGAGAAGAAGGAAGCGCGAAGGATTCTTATTGAGAGTATGTCATCCGAACAATATAATGAGTTATCTCAAATTGCCAAAAAATACGGCATGAGTGAGGGTAGGTCATATGACGAAATAAAGTCCGAGGAGAATAAGGGTCAGCAATAGTAGTTCCTATTATTCCCGAAAGACGTTACTAATAACAATGTAGCGTCTTTTTAAATTGTAGTGGTAGTTTAACTGAATTGAGGTAGGTATGTTATGTATGAGAAATATTTAAAAAGAGCAATTGATGTAGCATTGTGTATTCTCATGACCCCGATTATTATTCCTGTAATTGGGGTGTGCGCACTATTTGTAATTCTCGAAGACAGGGGTCCCGCATTCTATTGCGGAGAACGCCTGGGAAAAAAAGGTGACATTTTTAAAATGTTTAAACTTCGTTCAATGAAAGTTGACGCACCCGACATTCGCAACTCTGATGGAACTACGTATAATTCTGAAAATGACCCAAGAATGACTAAGGTTGGGAGAATATTAAGGAAAACCAGTCTTGACGAACTACCTCAGTTTATTAATGTCTTAATTGGTGATATGAGTTTTGTGGGGCCGCGACCAGACCTTCCCGAGCATGTAAATTACTATCAAAATGATGAAGTTAGAAGACTCGATGTTTTGCCTGGAATCAGTGGTTATAATCAGGCTTATTTTAGAAATAACATTGAGTGGAAGGAAAGAATAAAAAATGATATCTACTATGTGGATAACATCTCGTTTAAATTCGATGTTAAAATATGCATGGTTACAATAATTAACATAATAAGGAGAAAAGGGGTCTATTCAAGTCGAAGTATTCAATCTGATGGTAAAGGAATGAAGCAGAATGTACAAGCCGACCAATAGCATCGGCAAAAGTAAGAATACATCGTTTGAAGCATTTCATTTGCTATGGGATAGCGAATACTTTGGAATTCATGCTGCAAAAGTGATATTGGAACAAGAAGTACCAGTCAATGAGCAAAGAGAGATAATGGAATTTATTAATGGGCACAAGTTTGATTTCCTGACAATTGTAAACAAACATAATATCAGTGAAAACAACAGGTGGTTGGGGATTGAAACAAACGCCTTTATAACGGATGTAAACGTTCAATACTCGAAAAAGTTACGGAGAGGTTCATCTCCAGTCGATTATGGGATTTCAATTAGCATTTCAAATTGCGTACAGAGAAATAATAGACTACTGGAGATCGCAAAAAAAACATTCAAGCATTCTAGATTTTTCAATGATCCATGGTTGTCGCAGCAAAAAGCAAAAGATATTTACTCGCAATGGACAAACAATGCATTTAATCAATTAGAACGTTACTTCGCTGTAGCGGAGCTGGATAATAATAGTGTTGGTTTTTTGCTTTTTTCAATTGTTTCTAAACAGCATGCAATTATCGAACTTATTGCCGTTGATGAAAACTATAAAGGAAAACGTGTTGGTAAAGCGCTTATTGATGCTTTTGAATCATATGTAGCATTAAGAGGTGTCGAATATATACGAGTAGGCACTCAGATGGATAATATTAGCGCGGGTAGGTTTTACGTATCTTGTGGTTATCAACTGGAAAGCTGCAATTCTATCTTTCATTACTGGCCCAATAAAAAACTTGCAGATTAATACAACTTGAGGAGATCAATATGCAAACTATGATAAGAAAAGGTTACTTGCCATATTGTTTACCGGATATCACTGAGGAAGAAATTAATGAAGTAGTGGATACATTAAAGTCTGGCTGGCTAGCCAAAGGACCTAAGACCATAGAGTTTGAAAAACAATTCGCTGATTATGTCGGTGCAAAATATGCAGTAGGCATGAACTCTGCTACTGCGGCCCTCCATATTGCTTTATGCGCCGCAGGAGTCGGACCAGGTGATGAGGTGATAACAACTTCAATGACTTTTGCCGCTTCTGTCAATACAATTGTTCATACTGGAGCTACGCCTGTCTTTGTGGATATCGATTCAAATACTGGTTGTATAGACCCGGAGCAAATTGAGGCTAAAATTACTTCAAAAACTAAAGCGATAGTTCCGGTGCATTACGCGGGTCAAGCATGTGATTTGGATCGTATATATGAGATAGCTGACAAGTATAACCTATTTGTTTCAGAAGATGCTGCACATGCAATTTTTACTCAATATAAAGGACGCATGATTGGCTGCAAGCCAAAAGGCACGGTATCTTATAGCTTCTATGCTACCAAAAACCTAGCTACCGGAGAAGGCGGCATGTTGGTTACTGATGATGAAGAGATTGCTAACAAGGCTCGTATATTAGTTACGCACGGGATGAGTAGAAACGCATGGAATCGTTACGCAAAAGGCGGCTCGTGGATGTACGATATTGAAGAGCCTGGTTATAAATATAATATGTTTGATTTACAAGCTGCTCTGGGAATGGTGCAATTAAATCGACTCCAGGAGATGCAAAGTAGACGAGAGACACTAGCGAAAATATATACGTCTGGCTTGAAGGATGTTAAAGCTATAACTCTCCCATCGATTCCAGAATTCACAACGACGCACAGTTGGCATTTATTTGTTATTACACTTAACACGAATCTCATAAGTAGGAACGATTTTATTGATAAGCTTAATGATAGAAACATCGGGACGAGTGTTCACTTTATCCCGGTACATCAGATGACTGCCTATAAGCGAATGCTAGGTGGTCAAATCCTGGAGTTGCCCAACACGGAGAAGTGGTTCGAAAATATTGTTTCACTTCCGTTATATCCCACAATGACTGATGAAGATGTTAATTACGTGGTGAATGAAGTGAAGAATATTTTAGAAGGTGTTTAGATATGTCTAGAGTTTTAGTTATAGCGCATTTAGGGAGACATTTTAGGATTTTCGGTCATTATGACTTTAAAGTATTGGTTGAGATGGGCCATGAGGTACACATTGCAGCAAATTTTAATGAAACCATTGATAATTTCGAAGATAGCAATATAGTCAAGCATCAAATTGATTTTTCAAGAAATCCTTTTTCAATCCAAAATATAAAAGCATATACACAGTTAAAAGAATTATTTTCCAACTACAATTTTGGTGTTATACACTGTCAATCTCCATCTGGAGGGGCAGTAACGCGTCTAGCATCAAAAAAACTAAGAGCTAAAGGCACCAAAGTGTTGTATACAGCACATGGACTTCACTTTTACAAGGGAGCACCCGCAATAAATTGGCTGATGTACTATACAATTGAGAAACAACTGGGTAGGTTTACTGATTGTATCATTACGATAAATGAAGAGGATTATCAACTATCCAAAAAGTGGCTTAGAACCATACCGTCTGTCAAGTATATCCATGGAGTGGGCATAAATACAACAAGGTTTTCCAAGCCAAATGCAACTCAAAAAAGTGATTTGCGTAAAAAGTACGGATATAACCATAACGACTTTATTCTTTTTTACGCAGCTGAGCTTAATCAAAACAAAAACCAGGAATTCTTAATAAGAGGCTTAGCTCTTTTAATTAAGGAAATACCTCAAATTAAACTTTTACTGGCTGGACAAGGTAGAGCATTCAAGCAACTAGAGCATATTGTAGAGGAAATGAAGCTTCAGAACCATGTAGAGTTCCTAGGCTATCGGAAGGATATTCCTGATTTGTTGAAGATTGCTGATGTCTCTGTATCGTCGTCCCGAAGAGAAGGGCTTCCGTTGAATACCTTGGAGGCGATGGCGACCGGTCTCCCGCTTGTATTAACAAATTGTCGCGGCAATCGAGACTTGGTCATCAAAGATGTTAATGGGTATGTTGTTGAGCAAAACGATTTGGTTAATTTCTCTGAAGCTATTAAGGATCTATATGCGTCAGAGGAGTTAAGGGGAAAGTATGGGCGTGCAAGTTTAGAAATGGTACGTCAATATTCGTTAGATAACGTAAAAAAAGAAATGAAGGAAATATACAAGTTGTATCTAGAGGGGTGAATAAATGAAAGTTATGCATGTCCTGCAGAGTCATTTTTATTCAGGTGCTGAGAATGTTGCATGCCAGATCATTGATCTTTTTAAAGACGAATATGAGATGGCATACACAAGTGCGAATGGCCCCATAGCAGAGACACTGAAGACAAGAGGGATCAAGTTTTTTCCGCTTAAGCAGTTAACATTTTTCGAGCTGAAGCGTGTAATTGATATGTATCAGCCTGACGTTATACATGCTCATGATGTGCGGGCCAGCATATTATCCGCTTATTTTTCAAAGAATACAAAAGTCATATCTCATTTACACGGTAAAACATTTGATATGGGAAGATTATCAATCAAGTCATTACTGTATCGGGTGAATCTAAAAAAGTATTCAAAAACGATTGTGGTTTCGAAGAGCATTTTGGATGAGTTTTATTTTAAGAATAAACTAAAAGAAAACTGTTTGTTATTAGGTAATGTCGTAGATGAAAAAGCACTGCTTAATAAGGTTGAAGAGGCGCCATACGAAGATTATGATTTTGATCTAATATATGTTGGCAGACTAGTTTATGCCAAAAACCCACACAGACTAATTGAAATAATTAAAAGGGTCAATCAGTTACTTCCTTCATTGAAAATTGGAATCGTCGGTGACGGGGAGTTAAGACAAGAAGTTGAAGATATAGCAAAGAAATCGAAAATTACTAATCTAGAATTCGTTGGGTATAAATCAAATCCTTATAAAATACTGAGTAAATCAAAGGTTATGATTATGACCTCACGCATGGAAGGAACGCCGATGGTGCTTCTTGAATCTATGCTGCTTAAGGTTCCAGTAGTGTCCACGCCTATAGATGGAATAAAGGAAATTGTAGCAAACGGCGAGGATGGGTTTTATACAGATAATGATGATGAGATGGTTGAAATAATCGTTGCTCTGTTATCAAATGAAGTGCTTCGAAGTCAGATCGCAAAGAATGTTTATAATAAAGCCCTCATTATAAACAATATGTCCAATTACGCTAATAAACTTAGGGCAGTATATGAAAATTAGTTGATTTTGCGTGGGGGGATATCTTGCATCTTTACTTATTTAATGCAGTGACAATATTATTTTACGGCTTTATTATCGGTCTGTTTAATAACAAACGGAATAAAGTCATTATAGCTGCAATTGCTTTTGTTCAGTTACTCGTTATTATGGTTTTACGGAAAGACACGGTGGGAGCAGATGTTCGAACCTATTATCAATATTTTCTGCTTATTTCAAATTTGAAATTTCCTGCATTTGAGTTTGTTAATATGGAATCTGGTTATGTGTTTTTCAACTCGTTAATTTCCTTTTTCACCATTAATAAACAATTATTTATTGTTATTATATCGGCTGTAATTTTGACTGGATATTTTCTTTTCTTATACAAGAATTCTGAAGATATTACACTAAGCATTTTTTTATTTATAACTTTAGAGTTTTATTCCTTATCATTTAGCATGGTCAGACAGTCAATTGCTATTATTATAATTTTATTTAGTTACGAGTTCATTAAGAAAAGAAAGCCCCTGAAATTCGTGCTTTGCGTATTGCTAGCGACGCTGTTCCACAAAACCGCAATAATATTTATCGTTTTTTATGTTGTTACGAAAATCAAAATTAGTTATAAGTATATAAGTTTTGTACTATTAGGATCCCTAGTAGTTTTTATGCTCGGAGGCAGCCTAATAAATTATTTAGTTCATAAGTTTTATCCTTATTATTCCGAGTTAGTCGTTTCCGGCGAAGGGGTGACTATGCTCATTTTATTAACAGGTATATTACTGGGAATGCTACCACTCCACAAGGAACTTATCACCAAAAACTCAGTGAATAGTATGTTGTTTCACGCTTTGATTGTTGCTGTAGTACTTCAAATTATGTCCATCCAATTTTCTTTGTTTAATCGTATGACGCTCTACTTTACAATCTTTTTAACCATTTTGATCCCTTCTTATATCAAAATGATTGAAGATTCTAGAATAAGATTATTGGTTAAAATTGGCGTCGTGTCATTGTCTCTAATTCAATTGGGACTGGCATTAAAGAATAACCTATTATCGATTGTGCCTTATTTTTTTTACTGGCAGTAAGGGGCGGCAATATATGTGTTTGAGAGTACTTCATTTTGTAGGTAGCATGGACTGTGGCGGGCAGGAAACCATGATTATGAATTTTTATCGGAATATAGATCGTTCAAAAGTTCAGTTTGATTTTGTCGTTAATGACGGAGGTCCGTATTTCTATGAAGAAGAGATAAAGACGTTAGGCGGTAATATGCATAGAGTAGCGCCTAAAGGGAGGACATTTGTAAAAAATTTATTGTCAATAAAAAAAGTAATTGCTGATGGTGGTTATAACATCGTACATCTGCATACTTCCCACGCTATTAGCGTGATCAATTTATTGTTATTTCGACTGGCTGGTGTGAAAGTAATTATTGCACATAGTCATACCAACTTTGGTACTCATGTATTTATTCATAGAATGATAAGACCTTTAATTAAGTACGTAGCAAACCACTATTTCGCTTGTTCCGACGAAGCCGGCACTTGGCTTTTTGGAAAGCAACTAGCCGATTTGAAGATTCTTAAGAATTCTATAGATAGCCAACATTTTACTTACAGTGAGCAGAAGCGAAAAGAGATAAGGCAAAAGTTGGGGATCGATAGTAAGTTTGTCGTTGGTCACATAGGCCGATTGACTCGAGCAAAAAACCATTTTTTTATTCTTGAAACATTTAAGGAAATATACAATAAAAACAATAATGCTATTTTGCTTTTGTGCGGAGAAGGAGAATTAAAGGAGCAGTTGCTAGAAAAAACGGAACAACTTGGTTTAGCCAGGGCGGTGTTTTTTTTGGGATTGCGCTCTGATACAGCTGAACTTCTTCAATCGATGGATGTTTTTCTATTTCCCTCTCTTTATGAGGGGCTTGGAATTGCCGCTATTGAAGCGCAAGCAGCTGGGTTAAAGGTTATCGCTTCTGAAAACGTTCCGAGAATAGTGAAAATAACAAACCTTGTTGATTTTATTTCACTGAAGCAACCTCCCGAAACATGGGCCGATGCCGCAATTAGAGCTATAGGAAGGGAAAGGCCAAATACGCACGAGGACATTGTAAAAGCTGGTTATGATGTAAAGGATAGTGCAACGTGGTTAGAAAACTTCTATATAACCGCTAATTCGAACTGAACACACAACTAGGGAGGAATACGCTCAATGAAGTTTTTACTGTTTACGGTCTTCGATTTTCCTCATTCAGGTGGAATGTCGACTCATATGGGTTTAATGAGAAAGGGATTGACTGACAGACAAAATGAAGTCGATACACTCAGTGTTTCCAATTTAAGCATATTAATGAGAAAAATTGTATTGTCGTTGCCTTGTAAACTTTTAAACTTGATTAATAAAGACTTAGGCACTTTGTGGGTTTACGGGTTTACTGAGGTTATGCTCAGTATACTCTTTTTCTTTTCCATACTTTTTCGTCAGAAATACAATGTTATTAACTGTCAAGACATACTGGCTGCTAGAATTGCGATTCGTTTTCAACGAATTTTTAACTATAAAATATATTTAACCGCCCACGGTTACTTTGTACTGCAAGCCGCAAGTGATGGGTGTTTGAATAAGGATGGTTTTGTAGGGAAATTATACTTGCGGTTTGAAAAAAATGTTTACTCCCATCCAAAAGTTGAATCGATCATAACGGTTGACAGCAGAATCAAGCAATATATTGTTGATATGGCAGGTCACCAAGGGGTCTACTCAAAAACTACTATATTGAAAAACTTCATTGATATTGATGCATTT
Source organism: Paenibacillus methanolicus (assembly GCF_008124765.1). Classification (GTDB taxonomy): domain Bacteria; phylum Bacillota; class Bacilli; order Paenibacillales; family Paenibacillaceae; genus Paenibacillus_Z; species Paenibacillus_Z methanolicus. Next base: position 403,920 of record NZ_VNHS01000004.1, read on the forward strand.
AAGCAAAATGGATTAGATGGTGGATGGCTTAGGGGAAAATGGAATTTGCCCAAAGAAAAGTTTATTATGCTGAGCACTAGAAGGTTGGTACCCAAAAACGGAGTTGTTTATCCCATATTAGCACTGAACGAACTAAGAGGAACGAAAGAGTTCGACAACATTCTTCTCGTATACGCCGGCAATGGGCAAGAGAAGAGTAAAATGGAAGAGTTAATAAAATTGCATAAATTGGAAGATAAAGTGGTTTTCCTGGGCGATGTAAATCACAAGGAAATTGCCGAACTGTATAACGTTTGTGATGTAATTCTTGTACCTTCCGTGAATTCTGAGGGCGTTGAAGAAGCGACGTCAATTTCGGCAATAGAAGGAATGGCATGTAACAAAGTCGTAATTGCATCAGAGATTGGAGGGCTAAAGGAATTAATTAAGCATACATACAACGGTTTATTGGTGAAGGAAAAGGATGCAAAAGATCTTGCAGATGCTATAGTAACCGTGTATTCCGATGAAGCAAACCGTAAACTGCTCGAGATAAATGCAAGAAAAACAGTGGAAGAGGAACTAAGCTTAGATAAAAGAATAAAAGAGTATCTGGATATTTTTTCGGGGAAAAAGTCTAATATTACAGAACCCCGATGAAGATAACTTACCTAGATAGGTGATATTTCGAATTTTATGAAAACAACATTGATTCTTAAGAATGCTACTTACCTATTCGCAAGCAATGTAGTGGTCCGTATTGTAAGTGCGGGAGCGACTATATTAGTCGCGAAGATGGTTGGAATTCATGATTTTGCTCTGTTAAGTGTTGCAATGGCATTGGCGGCTATTTTTGTGTTTTTTACTGATTTAGGTTTAAGTCAGACATTTATTAGAGAAGTAGCAAAGCCTCATGTCGATCTTGCCAGCCTTTTCAGTGAACTTTTTTTCTCAAGGGTTTTATTATGTCTAGTAACATCGCTTTTATCGATACCCTTCGTGTTATTTTTATATAGTAATAATAGTAATATGCAGTATGCGGCCTTTTGGATTATCATACCTTCAATTTTCGGCGTTGCGTTTCAAGGGATCGGAATAGTATATTTTCAAGTAAGAGAAACCATGATCTATAGCGCACTCATCCAAACGGTATCAGGTATTATGACTGCAGTGTTTCTTTTTATTTGTATTTTTATGAACTGGGGTATAAATATTGTAGCCCCGTTTTATGGGATTTCCTTTTTAATTGGTGGCGTATTTAGTCTTTGGTTAGTTTTTCGGAAAATACAATTAAAATTAAAATACCAGTTACCTGAAGCGCTACTGAGAGATCTTTTATCTTTTTCGATTGGCGGAGGGCTGTTGATGGTTCTCCCACAGATGGGATCGCTCGTGATGGAACGGGTAACAGAATTAAAGCAAGTGGGCCTTTTCTCAGCAGCTTATCGTATTCCCTCTTTTCTATATTATATTCCCGGGGTTGTGGCGGCAGCTTTTTACCCATTACTATTTAAATTTGGAAACGCAAACTTGAAAGAAGAGCATTTCAAATTAAGTGTTAATCAGATTCGGATTATGCATTCTTTCGGAGTAGTCATGTGTCTCCCATTTTTATTTTACCCCCAATGGTGGATCGAATTCTTATTTGGTCCGCAATGGTTAGAAGCATCAGTTACATTATCTATACTATCTTTAATGGTTATATTACAGTCGGTTAGCTTTCCTCTCGCGGATGCCTTAACAACCAAAGGAATGCAGAGGAAGAGGGCTATAATCCTCTTTCTATCATTAGTAATAGGAATCACACTTTATACTATATTGGGGGCAAAACTAGGGAGCCTTGGTGGGGCCTATGCAGCCTTAGGCGTGGAATTGACGATGCTTGCAGGATTAATTGCTTTTAATCCGCAAGGCCTTAGATTATTTTGGAAAGGGACATCCAGAAACTGGATTAATCTTTTGATTGTCATTGGAGTTCATATGCTAATTTCTGGGATGATTTATCCTATTATAGGAATGGTTTTAGATGTACTGATGTATACATTTATGTTTCTGGTTCTCAATAAAGAAAGTAAAGAGTTTGTTTTTCAGCTATTAAGTAAACGAAGGAAGGTCTAATATGTGGCTATTTTAGTAACTGGAGGAGCAGGGTTTATAGGAAGTCATACTTGCATAGAACTATTAAACTCAGGGTATGATCTTGTCGTGGTAGATAACCTATCTAATAGCAGTATGGCTTCCATCAAGAAGGTGGAGGAAATTACAGCAAAAAAAGTACCATTCTACAACGTGGATCTGTTGGACAAAGACAGCTTAGGATCTGTATTTCTTCACCATGATTTTGAATCTGTCATTCATTTTGCGGGGGTGAAGGCAGTTGGAGAGTCAACGCAAAACCCCCTAAAATACTATCAAAATAACGTAATGGGGACACTTAATCTTTGTGAAGTCATGCAGAATCATAAAGTTTTAAAGATGGTGTTTAGTTCTTCAGCTACGGTTTATTCACCATCCGCTTCCGGAATTATGACGGAAGAAAACCTGCTAGGAGCCAGCAACCCCTATGGTCGTACTAAGTTAATGATTGAAGAATTGCTGAAGGATTTATCTGCATCGAACAACAATTGGAGTATCTCGATACTCAGATACTTTAATCCGATCGGCGCGCATTCTAGTGGCCAAATAGGCGAGGATCCCAAAGGAACCCCCAATAATTTACTCCCTTATATAGCTCAAGTTGCGTCAGGCAAGTTACCTATAGTGAGGGTGTATGGCATTGATTATGACACCATTGATGGGACAGGGGTAAGAGATTACGTCCATGTTGTGGACTTGGCAAAAGGGCATATCAAAGCTCTTGATAAGGTCAAGACTTCTAATGGAGTTTCGATATATAATCTGGGGACGGGGAAAGGGTACAGCGTCTTAGAGATGATTCGAGCTTTTGAAAGAGTTGCTGATCGAAAAATACCTTACAAAATAGAAGCAAGAAGAGATGGTGATGTAGCTATATGCTATGCGGATCCATCTAAAGCAATGTTGGAACTTGGGTGGGTAGCTGTAAGAGATATAGAGGAAATGTGTGAAGATGCCTGGCGATGGCAGAAGAACTACCCAGAAGGATATACTATGTCCGAAATGATGAATAAATTCTAGAGGTGATTCAATGAACTGGCTTAAAACAAGTAAATTTTTTGTTTCATTCTGTACACTTGGTCTTTTGCTTTTTACGTTACAAACTATGGTTGCAGCAGCCCCAACAACAACGCAACCCAAAGTCACTACTGGCTCGTACCAACTCGTCTTTGACGGTAAAGTACTACAGCTACCTGAAGGTCAGCATATCTTCGCCTTGAATGGGACTACATATGTTCCAATGCGTTTTGTTTCTTACGCGCTGAAGAAAAGCGTGCAGTGGGATGCCTCCAGCAACCGCGTGACGGTCAAGGATCCCACAAAGTCCGAAACCATTGCGTTGAATGAGTTCTTGATGAATGCGATGGGAACTGGCCTAAATAAGGGTGGATCCACGGTGCAAATTAAGCCGGTAGCCGCGAAGTTTGTATTCGATGGCGCAACCAAGGCTCTTCCTAAAGGTCAAGGCGCCTACGCCCTGAATGGAACGATCTATGTTCCACTTCGCTTCATGTCCGAATCTGCTGGTTCCACGATCTATTGGGATGCCAAAGCTCAACAAATTTCGGCGAGATCGAAAGGCTTTAATCCGAATGCAGGCACTTCGACAGGCGGTAACGGTACTTCGGGTTCAACAGATGGCGGACAAGCTAACAACAACGGACAAACGTCGGGCGGTACTAGCGGTTCAACAGGTGGCGGCACGGCTTCCAAGCCAAGCTATGAATCGATTACTTCCAATGCCCAAGCTCGTCTGACTAACTTGCAGAATAGCTGCCAGGCCGCGCTCATGGATATCGGGATTCAGTACATCAGCACGGAGGATGCGAAGACGAAAGAATCGCTTAAGAGCAAAGGTTACGCGCAATTGGATTCGTGCACCTCTTCCTTCAATCAGGTTCTGGCTGAAACGGAAGCTCAGCTTACTGCCAATGGATATAGCACGGCCATCCTTGCGGATTATCGTCAAACCTTCAATGCGCAAGTTGAAAAAGGCAGAGAAATTATGGCGGGTATGCTGTAAACTTATCTGAAAACTTCTCGCTCTTTCGAGCGCGAGAAGTTTTTTTGTTTATTTAGGGAATGTTGGGACTAGGAATGTGCGAGACCACTTCAATCGAGAGGTCGTCTGAAATAAAGGCGCGTTGCATATGTTGTAACCTAGATCTAGGTTGGAACTCGAAGCTCCCGGCAGCGCATAGACGGCGTAACCAGCCTTTGTTATAATAATGGCACAACTTACCAGTTTGTGAGGCTATGCGGAATACGTTCCGAACTTGCTTGAAGCAAAGGTTTACATTTTGTCCTACGACACTCCTACGGAGGCGATAGCATGGAGAAGTACATCAACAATTACGTAATTGTGACGATCTTCATTCTGCTGGGCATCCTGCTTCCCGTTGCCGCGCTGACCGCGGGCCGGATTTTACGGCCGCATAAGCCGACCAACGAGAAAGAGACGACGTACGAAAGTGGCAATGAGCCGGTTGGCGAAGGGCAAGTCCGTTTTAATGTGCGCTATTACTTGTTTGCGCTCATGTTTGTCGTGTTTGATGTAGAAACCGTTTTCTTGTATCCGTGGGCCGTTGCGTATAAGCAGTTGGGCCTTTTTGTGCTGGTCGAGATGGCGATCTTCGCGGGGCTGCTATTGGTAGGATTGCTGTATGCCTGGAGAAAGAAGGTGCTGAAATGGAATTCGATTTAGCGTCTATTTCCCCGGAGGAGCGCCGGGAGCTGGAGCGCAATGTATTCGTGGGCACGCTGGAGCAGCTAAAGGCCTGGGCGCGCAGCAATTCGCTATGGCCGCTCACGTTCGGGCTTGCCTGCTGCGCCATTGAGATGATGGGTACGGGCGCATCGCACTACGACCTGGACCGGTTCGGCGTCATGTTCCGCACTTCGCCGAGGCAGTCCGATGTCATGATCGTCGCGGGAACGGTGACGAAGAAAATGGGACCGCTGCTCAGACGTCTATACGATCAAATGCCGGAACCAAAGTGGGTCATCGCGATGGGCTCCTGCGCGACGGCTGGCGGACCTTACGTGAAGTCTTATTCGGTTATGAAAGGCGTCGATCAGATCGTGCCGGTCGATGTGTACATACCCGGTTGTCCGCCGAATCCGGCTGCGCTCATCTACGGCATCAACAAGCTGCAGGAGAAAATCCGCTATGAAGCCAAGACCGGAAAGCGGGTGACGAACCGATGAGCGACGAGGAGAAGAAGGAAGGCGCAAAGGATGATTTAGAGCCTGATGCCACCTCAGGCTCGCAGCGGAGCAACGATTTGAGCGAAGAGCTAACAGCGGCTAACGATGCGGAACGAGGGGAATCTCGGCTATCGGCGGCTGAAGCGGGTACAGAGAGTGCTGTTCTAGAGACGGGAGCAAATACAGACACATCAGACCCAATTGATCTCGAGCGTGAATCAAGATCGGGATCAACTGCAGAATCAGGTGTGGAGCATAGGGAAGCTGACCAAGAGACGGCAGAAGCCCGCGCGGCTCGAGCCGCAACCAAGGCCGCAACAGAAGGCGGAGCCGCCAGCCCTCCGGCGCCCGCCGATCCCGAGCGCGAAGCCAAGCTCGCAGCAGCGGCAGAAGCCCCCGCGGCTCGAGCCGCCGCTAAGGCCGCAGCAGAAGGCGAAGCCGCCGGCCCTCCGGCGCCCGCCGACCCCGAGCGCGAAGCCAAGCTCGCAGTCGCGGCGGAAGCCCGAGCAGCCCGAGCCGCAGCCAAAGCCGCAGCCGAAGGCGGAACGCCATCAGCTGCTTCTGGCAGCGCCGAACAGCCGCCAGCCGCGACATCGCCAAGGCAGCCCGAGCTCGACGGGCTAGTCGCGCTCATCCGTGACGCAGCCGGCCCGGACGCCATCGAATCCGCTACGCTCAACGAACTAAACGGCGACTTGCCCACCATCATTGTTCAATCCGACCATTTAACCGCCGCAGCAAACGCACTGAAGTCCGCCCCACAGACTCGCTTCACCTACTTACGCAACGTATCGGGGGTGGATTACGAAACGCATCTCGAGGTCGTCTACCACCTCGTATCGCTGACGACCGGACGCGATGCGGCCATCAAAGTCAAAGCCGATCGCGAGCAGCCGCAGATTCCGTCGGTCACCCCGATATGGGCGACGGCCAACTGGAACGAACGAGAGATTTACGACCTGCTCGGCATTCATTTTACCGGACATCCGGATCTTCGCCGCATTATGATGCCGGACGACTGGGAAGGGCATCCGCTCCGCAAAGACTATGCGCCACTTGATCCGGAGGTGTGACAAGCCGTGATACGTACGGAAGAACTGCTGCTCAACGTCGGCCCCCAGCATCCGAGCACACACGGGGTGTTCCGGATCATCGTTAAGCTGGACGGCGAGGTCATTACCGAGGCGACGCCGGTCATGGGGTATTTGCACCGGGGAACGGAGAAGCTGGCGGAGGAGCTCACTTATACGCAAATCATCCCCTACACGGACCGGATGGATTACGTCTCCGCGATGACCAATAACTACGTGCTCTGCCATGCGGTGGAGACGATGATGGGCCTTGCGGTCCCGGAGCGCGCCGAGTTTCTGCGTCTCATCGTCATGGAACTGCAGCGGGTCGCGAGCCATCTCGTCTGGTGGGGGACATACCTGCTCGACATCGGGGCGATGAGCCCGTTTCTCTACGCTTTCCGCGACCGGGAGACGATCGTGAACTTGTTCAACGAACTGAGCGGCGCGCGGCTCACTTACAATTACATGCGGGTCGGCGGGGTGAAGTGGGATGCGACGGACGCATGGCTAGATAAGGTCCGAGACTTCCTCCCCTACATGGAAAAGAAGCTCGTCGAATATGACCATCTCGTCAGCGGCAACGAAATTTTCCTCGCGCGTATTCGCGGCGTAGGGCGTTATGACGCAGAGACCGCGATCGATTACGGCCTCTCCGGGGCCAATTTGCGCTGTACCGGGGTCGATTGGGATCTTCGCCGTACGAAGCCGTACAGCCTCTACGAACGCTTCGAGTTCGACGTTCCCGTTGGTCGCACGGGCGACTGCCACGATCGCTACCTCATTCGGTTGGAGGAAATTCGCCAATCGCTGCGCATTCTGCGGCAAGCGCTGGAGCAGTTCCCGTCCGGAGGCGAGACGATGGGCAAGGTGCCGCGCGTCATTCGGCCGCCGGCCGGCGAGGTGTACGTCGCCATCGAATCGCCGCGGGGCGAGATCGGCTGCCACATCGTGTCCAAAGGCAAGCAGGAGCCGTACCGGCTTAAGTTCCGCCGCCCGTCGTTCGTCAATTTGCAAATCTTGCCGAAGCTGCTCGTAGGCGAAACGATGACGAACCTCATTACGATCTTGGGCGGGATCGATATTGTCGTCGGGGAGGTCGATTGCTGATGGGCGGCATGCTGGACGACACGCTGACGTGGGGCAATGCGTTCGTATTTCTGCTATGGGGCGTCGTGCTCCTCGTGCTGGTGCTCGGCTTCGTCACGTACGCGATTTATTTCGAGCGCAAAATTATCGGCTGGATGCAGCTGCGCATCGGCCCGAACCGAGTCGGCCCGCTCGGCCTGCTGCAGACGGTGGCGGATATTTTGAAGCTGCTGATCAAAGAAGATACGATCCCGCGCAAAGCCGACCGGGTGCTATTCATGCTGGCGCCCGCGCTGGCCTACGTTCCGGCTTTCGGCGTACTCGCGGTCATTCCGTATACGCAGGACCTGTATTTCGCGGACATAAACGTTGGTCTCCTCTACTACGTGGCGCTGTCCGGCATCACCACGATTGCGATCGTGCTCGGGGGCTGGGCGTCCAACAACAAATACGCGCTGCTCGGGGGCATGCGGTCGGCGGCGCAGATGATCAGCTACGAGGTGCCGCTCGTCATTTCCGTCGTCGGCGTCATCATGATGTCCGGCACGATGAACTTGCGCGGAATCGCGGAGCAGCAGGGGGATTGGTTCTGGCAGTGGAACTTCCTCCCGCAAATCATTGGCTTCGTCGTGTTCGTCATCGCTGCCGTCTCGGAGCTGAACCGGACGCCGTTCGACCTGCCGGAGGCGGAATCCGAGCTGGTGGCGGGGTATCACGTCGAGTACAGCGGCTTTCGCTTCGCGTTCTTCATGCTGACGGAGTACGTGTACATGTACGCGATCGCGGCCCTCACGACCGTGCTGTTCCTCGGGGGCTGGCACGCGCCGCTGGCATTCCTGGATTTCGTGCCGGGTATCGTCTGGTTTCTGCTCAAATTCGCGCTGGTCGTCTTTTTCCTCATATGGCTTCGGGGCACGATGCCGCGCATCCGCGTCGATCAGCTGATGGGGCTCGGGTGGAAGGTGCTGCTGCCGCTGGCGATCCTGAACGTGTTCGTGACGGCGGTGTATCTCGAGCTGTTCGTCAAATAGCGCCAATCGAAGCCGACAAGAAGGGGGCACGCCCATGAAAGGCCTGTTGAAAGGACTCGGCGTCACGTTCAAAGCGATGACGAAGCCGAAGGTGACCATCGCGTATCCCGACGAGCCGTTGGTGATGCCGGACCGGTTCCGCGGCATCCAGCATTTTATCCCCGAGCTGTGCATCGTCTGCAATCAATGCGCCCGCGTCTGTCCGACCGACTGCATTACGCTGACGGGCAAGCCGAACCCGGACCCGGAGAAGAAGGGCAAGGTCATCGATACGTTCGATATTAATTTCGAAATTTGCATTCTGTGCGACCTGTGCACCGAGGTGTGCCCGACCGAGGCGATCGTCATGACGAACAATTTCGAGCTGGCCGCTTACAGCCGGGACGATCTGTTCAAGGACCGGCAATGGCTGAGGGACAACAACAAGAACGTGCGCCAAGACAACAACAATATCGGGGCACCGCAGCCGGGCAAAGGGGGCGCGAAGTGAGCGATGGGTAACGTTGAGCTGACGGGAGAGTTCGTCGCGTTCTTCGTCTTCGCCGTCATGATCATCTCCGGCTCGGTGTTTATGATCAGCCTCACGAAAGTGGTGCATATGGTGCTTTCGCTGCTGGCGGCCTTTATTGGCGTGGCGGGGCTGTTCATCCTGCTGGAAGCCGAATTCCTCGCCTTCGTCCAGGTGCTGATTTACGCTGGGGCGGTGGCGATCCTGATGATCTTCGGCATTATGATGACGAAGCATCAAGAGGAGGAGAAGGCGACGACGAAGCGCGCTTGGCAAGAAGGGTTGGCGGCCGTGGGCGCGCTTGCGCTGTTCGGGCTGCTGTTCTTCGCGATCCGCTCGTCGGAGCTGGCGCCGGCGCAGTCGTTCGAAGCCGGCGAAGACAACGCGCTCGAGATCGGGAAGCTGCTGTTCACGAATTACGTCATTCCCTTCGAGCTGGTGTCGGTGCTGCTGACCGTGGCGTTTATCGGGTCGATCGTGCTGGCCAAGAAGGAGGCGGAGTAGCGATGGAAGTTTGCGCGAAAATGGAAGCGGCCGCGCCGCGCTCGCCGTTAGCCGGCTTGCCTGCCGGGCCGAAGGCGATAGGGTTCTCGGCTATGACGTATCCCCCGCTTACCGCGATGCTTCCAAAGGAGGCTTCGGTATGCTCGCTTCGTATTTGACTCTTGCGGCGATCTTGTTCTGCGTCGGGCTATATGGCGTGCTGGCCAAGCGCAACACCGTCGTGGTGCTGCTGTCGATCGAACTGATGCTGAACGCGGCGAACGTCAATCTCGTCGCCTTCTCCAAATACGGCGTCGTCCCGTCGCTCTCCGGCCACATGTTCGCGCTCTTCTCGATCGCGGTCGGCGCGGCGGAAGCGGCTGTGGGGATCGCCATTCTGATCATGCTGTACCGCGCGCGCGGCACGGTGAACGTGGACGACTATGACGAATTGAGGGGGTAGGAGCCATGGATACGATTTTTACGCAGCTGGGCTGGCTCGTGCCGTTATTCCCGCTTGCGGCCTTCCTCATCCTGACGGCGATGGGGCGAGGAAACCGGACGTTGGCCGCATGGATCGGGACGCTAGCGTCCTTGGGCTCGTTCGCGCTGTCGGTGCTCATCTGGACCGAGCGGCTGGGGAGCGATGCGCTAGATTACAGCGACGGTTTCCGTTGGCTGTCCGCCGGGCCGCTGCAGCTGACGCTGGGCTTCGAAATTACGAACCTGACGTCGCTCATGCTGCTGGTCGTCACCGCCGTGAGCGTGCTCGTCAATCTCTATTCGGCGGGTTACATGAAAGACGACGAGCGGGCGACGGTCTTCTTCGGCTATGTCGCGCTCTTCGCGTTCTCGATGCTTGGACTCGTGTTGGCCGATAATTTGCTGGGGCTCTATGTATTCTGGGAGTTGGTGGGCGTCTGCTCCTTCCTGCTTGTCGGCTTCTGGTACACCAAGCCGTCCGCTCGGGCCGCGGCCAAGAAAGCGTTCATCGTGACGCGGATCGGCGATGCGGGGCTCCTGCTCGGAATCATTCTGCTGTACTGGCAAATGCCAAGTCATACGCTCGACTTCGCGAGCATTCAGAATGTGTTCCAAGGCCAAGGCGGCGCCATTGAAGCCGGGATGACGACGCTCATTGCGCTGCTCATCTTCGTCGGCGCGGCGGGCAAGTCCGGCCAATTCCCGCTCCACGTCTGGCTGCCGGACGCCATGGAAGGGCCGACGCCGATCAGCGCGCTTATTCATGCGGCGACGATGGTCGCGGCGGGCGTCTTTCTGATCGCGCGGACGTTCGATATTTTCGAAGCGTCCCAGGCGGCGATGGATACGGTGGCGTACATAGGCGGCTTCACGGCGATTTTCGCGGCGACGATCGCGGTAGCGCAGCAGGATATGAAGCGCATTCTCGCGTATTCGACGGTGAGCCAGCTCGGCTATATGATGATGGCGCTCGGGCTGGGGTCGCTGACCGGCGGTATTTTTCACCTCGTAACCCACGCGTTCTTCAAGGCGCTGCTGTTCCTCGGAGCGGGCAGCGTCATTCACGCCGTACATACGCAGGATATCCGGCAGATGGGCGGCATATGGCGGCGGATGCGGGTGACGTCGGTCACCTTCGGCATCGGAGCGCTGGCGCTGTCGGGCATCCCGCCGTTCTCGGGCTTCTGGTCCAAGGACGCGATCTTGCATACCGCGTTTCAGGAGAAGCCGCTGTTGTTCGCGCTGGGGCTGGCGGCGGCTTTCCTGACCGCGTTCTATATGTCCCGTCTCTTCTTCTCCGTCTTCACGGGCAAGGCACGGGGCAACCTCGGCCATGTGAAGGAGTCGCCGTGGACGATGACGCTGCCGCTGGCCGTACTCACCGTTCCCGCGGTACTGTCCGGGCTGATTGAGACGCCGTGGAACAATACGCTCGGACACTGGCTCTCCGGCGGCACGGAGACGACGCATACGGGCGGCGGTCTCGTCATGGTCGCTTCGGCCGCGGTCGGCGTGTTGGGCATTTATATCGGCTGGCTGGCGTATGCGAAAGGCACGATCAACCGCGAGACGATCACCGCTCGCGTGCCCGGACTCGTGCGGCTGCTTGGCGAGGGTTATTATGTGGATCGGCTCTACAACGCGGTATTCGTCCAAGGCGTGCGCGGGATCGGGCGCGTCTTCGCGATTATCGACGATCACATCGTCGGCGGTGCGGTCCGCCTGGTTGGCGGGGCTGCCCTGCTGCTCGGCCGCGGCGGAACGCGCCTGCATAACGGCCAAGTGCAAACGTATGGCTTGATTACGCTGTTCGGCCTCCTGGTCTTGCTCGTCTCGATTGCCGGAAGGGGGTGGTGGTAGTGTTGGAAGAACTGCCGATTCTATCGCTGATCACTTTCTCGCCACTGCTGGGTCTGCTCGTTCTTCTCTTTCTGCCCAAGCAGCGAAGCCGGTGGCTGAAAATAACGGCGATCGCCGCAACCTTTATTCCGCTGGCGCTTTCCCTATGGCTCTATGCCGATTACAGCTCCCGCTCGCCCGAAGACGCGGCCGCGTACGGCGAATCGGTTACGTGGGTGGATGTCGCGCTGAACAAGGAAACGGTGGGCGACGTAGCATCGTATTCGTTCAAGCTGGCCTACCAAATGGATATCGACGGGGTATCCTTGCCGCTCATGCTGCTGACGACGATCGTGGCCGCCATGGCGGCGCTGGCTTCGGTGCATATCAAGAAACGGTGGAAAGCGTTCTACTTCTGGTTTTTGCTGCTCGAGGTCGGCATGCTCGGCGTGTTCATGGCGCGCGATTTGTTCTTATTCTTCATCTTCTTCGAGCTGACGCTCGTTCCGATGTTCTTCCTCATCGGCATCTGGGGATTTTTCGGGAGGGAAAAGGCGGCCAGCCGGTTCCTGATTTATAACGGTCTCGGTTCGGCGATCATGCTGGTGGCCTTCCTGCTGTTGACGGTCACGGCGGGCTTCCATCAGGTGGAGACGGGAAGCGGGGAGGGGGTCCGCCTCGAATATAGCGGAAGCTACGAGGTGCTGCAAGAGAGCTTCTCGAACCCCGATTCGTATATTAACCAGGGGGCGCCGGAGTCCGGTGGCGATACCGCGATGACGACCGCGCAGAATCCGTTCTACCTGTCGGAGGCGATGCGGTGGACGATTTTTCTCCTGCTGCTCATCGCCTTCGGGATTAAGCTGCCGATCGCGCCGTTCCATACGTGGATGCTGCGCGTGCACGCGGAAGCGCCGCCGTCGATCGTCATGATTCATTCGGGCGTGCTGCTCAAAATGGGGGCTTACGGCCTGATGCGCTTCGGTCTCTTCTTGTTCCCGGCACAGGCGGGCGAGGCGGCGGTCGCGATCGCGGTGCTTGGGGCGGTCAACGTCCTGTACGGCGCGATACTGGCAATGGTGCAGAAGGACCTGAAGCTTGTCCTAGCCTACTCCTCGATCAGCCATATGGGCATTGTGCTGCTCGGATTGGCATCCTTGAACGAGATCGGGCTGGAAGGCGCCGTCGTGCAGATGGTGTCGCACGGCCTGATCTCCGCGCTGCTCTTCTTGATTGTCGGCAGTCTGCAGGAGCGGACGGATACGACGGAGCTTGCGCAGCTGGGCGGCTTGGCCCGCAGCATGCCGTTCATGAGCGGCGTCCTGCTCGCGGCGGGCATGGCGTCCCTTGGCTTGCCGGGGCTGTCCGGGTTCATCGGCGAATTCCTGTCGCTGCTCGGCCTGTTCGACACGCAGCCGGTTATCGTTGCGGTCGCCGTGCTGGGCGTCGTGCTCGCGGCGGTCTATGTGCTGCGCGCGGTGCTGGCGATTACGTACGGACCGATGCCGGAGAAGTTCGCGGCCTTGCGCGATGCCCGATTAGTTGAAGCGGTGCCGATGATCGTGCTGCTGGCGATGATCGTGCTCGTTGGCATCTATCCTTCCATCTTGACCGATCCGATGGCGCATGGCTTCGACGCGCTTATTCACATGCTGCCGGGAGGTGAGGCGTCGTGATCGCGAACCAAGGAACAACGGCGACGGTCGGCGCGTTCACATGGAGCGACGCGCTATATTTGGCGCCGGAAGGTCTGCTGATCGTCGTGGCGCTGCTGCTCATTCTGATCGACCTCGCGCTCCCGAGCACGTTCGGCAGGAACAAGCTGGGCTGGCTTACGCTTGCCGGTTTGCTCGGATCCGGCGGACTCGTCATATGGCGGATGGCGGAGGTAGCGGGCGTACGGGCAGAGGAGAACGGAAGCAGCGGCGTGATTCGGGTGCTGGCGGACAGCTATCGGATCGATCATTTTGCCGGTACGCTCAAGCTGATCTTCCTGCTCGCCGCCGCGCTCGTCGTCCTGATGAGCAACGGGACGATGAAGCGAGAGGAGACGCCGAACCGGGGCGAATACTACTACTTGATGCTGCCGGCCGTCGTCGGCGCGATGATTATGGTATCCTCGGGCGACCTGATCACGCTGTATGTCGGCCTGGAGCTGCTCAGCGTCACGACCTACGTGCTCGTCGGCATGCGCAAGCAGGGAGCGAAGTCCGCGGAGGCCGCGTTCAAATACGTCGTGACCGGCGGCTTGTCGTCCGCGTTCATTTTGTTCGGCATGTCGTATTTGTACGGCGTGGGCGGATCGACGAACATCGGCGCGATCGCGAACGTCTTCCAGACGCAGGGCATTGCGGGCCTGTCGCCGCTGCTCGCCGTTGGCCTGTTCATGCTCATTGCCGGGTTCGGCATCAAAATCGCGGCCGCGCCGTTCCATGCCTGGGCGCCGGATGTCGTGGAAGGTTCATCGTCGCCGGTCGCGGCCTTCTTGGCCGTCGTATCCAAAGGGGCGGCGCTCGCGGTCGTCTTCCGCATCGTGTATAATATCGTCTTCTTCGCGGATTCGCCGGACGGCGACATCGCGGGGGATACGTTCCTGCTGCTGCTCGTGCTGGCCGCCGCCTCGATGCTGATCGGGACGTTGACGGCGCTGCGCCAACGGCAGCTGAGAAGGCTGCTCGCGTTATCCGGCGTCGCCAATGCCGGCTACCTGCTCGTGCCGCTCGGCCTATCGCTGAAGGGCATGCACGCCTCGAATTTCGGCGAGTTACTCTTGTATCTGCTGGCGTATACGCTCATGACGATTGGCGCCTTTGCCGTCGTGGCGACGGTGACGCAGGCGGCGGACGACGAATCGTTCGGCAGTTTCGCCGGCTTGTATCACCGGGCGCCTTGGACCGCGACCGCGATGCTGGTGTTTCTCCTCTCGCTGGCGGGGCTGCCGTTGACCGGCGGATTTTTCGGCAAACTGTTTATTTTGTTCGGGGCAGCCCAGTCCGGCGCGTATTGGCTGGTCGCCGTGATGGCGGTCAGCAGCGTCATCTCGTATTACTTCTATTTCGCGATCGCGCGGCAAATGTTCATGCGCACCGAAGGCGAAGATACGCGCGTTCCCGTATCGGGCGCGACGGGCGCCGTCATCTGGATGTGCGTGCTCGGGACGCTGGTATTGGGTGTATGGCCGGGCGTGGTGTTCGATCTGGTTAACACGCATTTTTCGATAGTCGGCGATCTGCTGATTCGGTAGGGAGTACGGAGAGAAGGCTTTCCTCGGGAGGGGAAGGTCTTTTTTGTGTGGCATCGAAAACCTATGAAAATGCAGTTTTCGTAACAACGATCAATTCTTAACGGACGGCAAATAGAGAGCGTTGGCAGCTATCTGAAATTGCGAGATATTGTTAGTCCCTAAGCTCTGATCAAGACGTAAAATGGTGCTTTGCGCATGGCATAACTAATATCGAAATCTGCATAGATTGGGAGGATTTAGAAGGGATGAGGACTACGTGGGAGCAGTGTCTTTAGCGATAATTAATATGACGGCCCCGAGAAAAGAGGACTTATCGGACGAAAAGTTTCATAATAACAAATTGCGGGTTAAAGGCTCAATATGATGAGCCGAATTCCATGGAGAGAAGGGTCACCAGATTGGCGCGAACGATACATCCGAAGCGGGACGATCGCCCGTAGAGGACGTCTGTAAAGAGACGTATGAAGACGTAGGTCAGCCGTGCAGAGCGCCGCGATCCGTTAGCGACCATTCATTTTATTCATTCAATTCTGGTCGGTCAGCACAGCCCCATCCTGGCAAAGACCATTGAAATCCCCTAAGTCAGCTGCGTGATCGGCATGAAGGGGGCGTTAAATCTGATCGACTCTCCTCAATCGGCGGTCAATGGCAACGGCTTGAAAGCAGTGCGACACGTATTAGGCAGGCATGGGTCGAACCGATAACGGATTGCCGTAATGCTCACGGCAATGCTTACAATGCCGATTAAAACACTGGTCGCAAGTGGGATTGCGAGATGGACGTTTTTGCGGCATCCGTTACGAAAAGGTGTTTTTTTCGGTTGCTCTATCACTATATGGGACTTGTGACCTATCAAGGTGAACGCGCCCGGTGCACCGACATAACACCGCCAATCGATCCAAGAAGCGAAATTACCTGCCGATAGGAGCTTTTGAAGTTTTCGTTAAAGGACGCTTCGAAAGGCATGCAATAGGGGGCGAAGTTGTACGTTGTAGGAAGTGGGAATATTGGTGGAAACATTTTCTTGGTGGTGAACGTCTATCATCTGACGGCTCTTGCGCAAGCCCGTATTAGCGCGAGAAGGACGGCTTTTCCAGGTTATGAACAAGGTGCTCCGAGTTAGGAGAGGGGCAAAGGCGGGTCTTTTTCCTTACTGGCATACGACGCGTATTCTGTTTATAATGGAACGATGGCAAAGCGGCCGAGAGCGCGCGAGCAATGAAGGCGGAGGCTAAGAGATGGACGCGGTTGTGAACGATTTTGCGGCAAGAGCCGGCATGCAGGGACTTATTTACATTATTATTGATCTAATTTGCATTACGGCGGCCTGGTTCGTCGTGCAGGAAATTCGTCTCGACGTATTTATGAAGCGGGCCCGCAGCGTACATACCAAAACGCTCCAAATTATGCTGGCCGTCATTCTGGGTCATCAGTTTGCCCGGTTCGTCCTCGATTACTGGCAATGGTCGAACCTGCTGCCGGGACTTGTCGAATAACAACATTGAAACATGTCAACAATGGGTAATACATGACGGTACGAAAAGAACATTGGCTTCCGAACAACTATAATCGGCATGATTCGACAGGTTTAAATTAACGCTTGTCGACTTATGTACCACGGTGATATGATGAGGAATAGTGGCGCTTTTGTTAGGTGCCAGATATAGGTAAAGAAAAACTGCGCGCGGAGGGAAACTTAAAGATGAGCAAAATAATCGTCCGCGGCGGTCAGCGACTAGTCGGAAACGTTCGTGTCAGCGGAGCCAAAAACGCTGTACTGCCGATACTCGCGGCCGCGTTACTTGCACAAGATGGAGAAAGCGTCATCGCCGACGTTCCATTCCTAGACGATGTAAATATAATCCAACAAGTGCTTGCCGCACTCGGGGCAAGTCTATCTTACGAGAACGAAACCATGCGCATCTCCGCGCAGCAGTTGTCGTCATATGAAGCGCCTTACGATTTGGTGCGCAAGATGCGCGCATCCTTCCTTGTAATGGGACCGCTCCTTGCAAGGCTCGGCTGCGCGAGAATTTCGCTTCCGGGCGGATGCGCCATCGGTACGCGTCCGATCGACCAGCACCTTAAAGGCTTTGAAGCAATGGGCGCCGAGATTACGCTCGGCCACGGGTTCATCGAAGCGCGCGCGAACGGACGATTGAAAGGCGCGAAGATCTATTTGGACGTGGCCAGCGTAGGCGCGACGGAGAACATCATGATGGCTGCGGCGCTTGCGCAGGGCACGACCACCATCGAGAATGCGGCGAAGGAACCGGAGATCGTCGATCTGGCGAACTATCTCAACGCTATGGGCGCGATCGTACGCGGCGCGGGCACGGGCGTAATTCGCATCGAAGGCGTCGAGCGCATGACGGGCGTTCGCCACGCGGTCATTCCGGATCGGGTTGAAGCCGGGACGTACATGATCGCGGCGGCGATTACCGGCGGCGACGTGCACGTGGAAGGCGCGATCGCGGATCATCTGGCGCCGGTTATCTCCAAGATGGAGGAGATGGGCGTCGAGATCACCGAGACGGATACGGGGCTTCGCGTTCGTGCGAGCAAGCCGCTGAAGGGCGTTGACGTAAAGACGCTCCCTTACCCCGGCTTCCCGACCGACATGCAGTCGCAAATGATGGCGCTGCTCATGGTATCGGAAGGCACCTCCGTCGTGACGGAAACCGTGTTCGAGAATCGCTTCATGCACGTGGAAGAGTTCATGAAGATGAGCGGCAGTATCAAGGTAGAAGGGCGCACGGCAATTATTAACGGCGGCGTGCCGCTTGTGGGCGCCAAAGTGTGCGCGACGGACCTGCGCGCGGGCGCGGCGCTCGTATGCGCGGCGCTCGTAGCCGACGGCGAGACGGAGGTCACGGGCATTCATCACGTGGATCGCGGTTACGTCGATATTACGGGCAAGCTGGCAAGCTTGGGCGCGATCATCGAACGCGTCGAAGCGGCGGCGGATGTCGTAACGGCATCCGAAAAACTGCAGACGCTGGCCTCGGGCATCGAAGCGGCGGTTAGCGCGGTTGCCGCGCAAGCGGATACGGTTCTGGCGGCAGCATTGGCCTCCGATAGCGTGTCCGAGAAGAAGCGCGACAAAGACGTTAGCCGTTTGAAGCCGCAGCCGACGTGGGCCGTGACCTGAGCGACAATAGACGAAAAAAGAACCTCCATACTCGGTATGGAGGTTCTTTTTTTAGCCTCGATTAGCGATCCTAAAAGCGTTTGGGCCTGCGCAGCAAGCGGCACAATCCATAAGCGCCGAAGATCCCGACGGAGTCAATCAAGACGTCGATCAGCCGCCCGTCCCGATTGAAGAAGGGCTGGAGGATTTCGGTCAACAAGGCGTACAGTACGGCCCAGATCAGACCAGAAGGTTGTTTGCCGCCTTTGGTCAGCAGCAGCGACAGAATGAAAAAGCCGGTGATGTGACCGATTTTCTGAATGACGTACAAGTCGCTCTCCGGCATGATATCCAACAGGAATAAATCCGCTAGACGTCCGTGCGATGTAAAGTCAAAATGGACGTAATAATCGCTAATCAGAAGGCTCACGCTGACCGTGCAGGTCCCCACGAAAAGAACGCCGCACCACAACATAATCGCTATCATTCGCATTGGAACCACCTCTTGCCGCATCGAAATACCCCTTATATCGCTATATTCTCTACTATTAACGCTTATTATGGACAACTTGCCACATATGGCGCGAACACCAAGATGAATGCAAGAAAGCCGCATCTGCATATCTTTAGTGCATTACTATAGCATACACCGACGGTCTTCTCAAATTTTCTCCATAAACTGACATATCGCGGCGGCCTCTATTACGTTCTATCCTATCATTGGGCTTCATAGGCTTATAGTGCAGGAAAGGCGACCGCTATGTTGGCGAAGCGAGGGAGGAGAATGAGCGTGAATCGAGTCAAATGGCGATTATCGCGACGCCGCGGCCATCGTGCGGGCCGTTGGCGTTGGTGGGCGGGTTTCGCGGCAGGTCTGTTAATGATTGGCGCGACTAAAGGGCTGCTGTTCCCCGGCGTGCAACCTGCCGAGTTAGATCCAATCGGCGCGACGGGTATACAGGAATCGGCTACGGTGGAGCACGAGAAATCGGACAATTCGAAGCTTTCTACGGGACAAGCTCCCGATAAGGCAACATCAGCGCCTTCGAAACCGGCCGAAAACGAACAACCCTTAAAGCCGGACAAAGAACAGCCTCCGACGACGAAAACCATCGCCGACTACGAACGCCTCCGCGTGAGCGTATACGTCACCGAAACCGAGCGCATCGAGCGCTTGCCGATCGAACTCTACGTGCGCGGCGTGCTGGCGGGCGAGATGCCGATTAATTTTGAACTGGAAGCGCTGAAGGCGCAGGCCATCGCGGCACGGACTTACATTTACCGGAGACTAATGAGCGGGGACCGCAGCGGAACGCCGGATGAGCAGGCGAACGTTACGAATACGGTCCAGCATCAGGTTTATATCCCGATGGCGGAATTGCTGAACCGCTGGAAGGGGCAGCAGAAAGAAGACAATCTCGCCAAGCTGAATCGGGCCGTCGAGGAGACGAAGGGACAGATCATCACGTATGCGGGCGAACCGATTCAGGCGGCTTTTTTCTCCACGAGCAACGGGTACACCGAGAATGCGGCGGACTATTGGACGCTCGACGTGCCGTATTTGAAGAGCGTCGCCAGTCCGTGGGACAAGGCGATCTCCCCGCGATACAAAGAGACCGTTACGATGAAGATCGCCGATTTGGCCGATAAGCTGGGCGTGAAGAAGAGCGCGGTTCGTCAAATGCGGGTGCTGGAGCGGACCGAGGGCAAGCGCATCGCGACGGTGTCTGTGGGCGGGGAGAAGCTGAGCGGGCGAGAATTTCGCGAGAAACTAGGACTAGCCTCCTCGCAATTCGACTGGCAGCTGGACGGCAGCGAGATTCATATTACGACCTATGGATTCGGGCATGGGGTCGGCATGAGCCAATGGGGAGCGAACGGAATGGCGCAGGCCGGCGCGGACGCCAAGCGCATCCTGCTCCATTACTATTCCGGCACGAAGGTGGAGCAGGTTTCCAAACTGCCCGAGGGGCTCTAGCAACTTGGAAACTTACAAGCTTGAAATTGTTGAAAGCCTCACGTATAAACTGCTAGCTTCTGGCAACAATGCTTGATGAGGTGATTAAACAATGAATGATCAAAACAAAAAACCATCGCAAGACGCTCCTAAAAACGTAGTGGGAGCCAGCAACGCCAACACATCCGCCTGGAGAAAACTGTTCTCCAAGAAATGGACAGCACCGGCAGCATTCATGGCAGCGGCGGCAATTATCGTAACCTTAATGTGGGTCTATCAGGGGCCGGACGAGACGCCGACAATGTCGACTACGCCGGACACCGAAGCCACCACGCCGGGTACGACGGCCGAGGAAGCGACCACGCAACCGGCTGAAGAAGAAGAGATCATCGTGAAGTCCGGCACGGAGACGATGCAGTGGCCGGTCGCCGATCGCAACGCGGTGAAGGTCGCCAGATCCTTCTATGACATCAACGCGACGAAAGAAGAGCGCGAGAGCGCGCTCGTGCAAATCAGCGCAGACACGATCGTCGGCAGCACCGGCATCAGCCTGGCGGCGGAAGGCGACAAATCCTTCGACGTTGCGGCGGCGCTCAGCGGCAAAGTATTCTTGGTGGACAAACATCCGACGAACGGCAACATCGTCGAAATCAAGCACGCCGACGGTCTGAAAACGGTGTACCAAAGCTTGAGCGACGTCCAAGTGAAAGTCGGCGACGAAGTCGAGCAAGGCGCGATCATCGCCAAAGCCGGCCGCAACGAAATCGAGCGTCAGCTGGGTAACCACTTATTCTTCGCGGTTTACCAGAACGGCACGGCGGTTAATCCGAACACGCTGCTCGACCAACAAGCCGAATAAGCGAATGCATGTTCGAAGCAAGCCGGCAGTCGGTTTGCCGCAAGGGCAGGGGATCCCCCTGCTCTTGCGTTATTTTCGGCCGAAACGACCCTTGTCATGAAAATATTTGCATTCCTGGGCTTGTCACGCTTGGCCACAAAGAATATCTACCCGCCCCCCTCATATAATGTACCAAACTATCTCGAGTAGGGAGGCGGGAGCGTGCACGACTACATCAAAGAGCGTACGATCAAAATCGGCCGGTGCATCGTGGAAACGAAGCATACGGTACGGACGATCGCCAAGGAGTTTGGCGTGTCCAAAAGCACGGTGCACAAGGATTTAACCGAGCGTTTGCCGGAGATCAATCCCGATTTGGCGGACCAGGTGAAGCATATCCTGGAGTACCACAAATCGATCCGGCACCTCAGAGGCGGAGAAGCCACTAAAATCAAGTATAAGAAGAGCACGGGACGCAAGCGCGAAGTGGTGGCCGCGGCAAAAACGTAAGCGATTTTTTCTACAAAAATAGAGGAATTTCGTTGATTTCAGCGAATACTGTACGATATGTTACTCGGATCGACAACTATTCGCTTTGGAGGATTTCAGACGTATGTTTAGCAAGGATATCGGGATTGATTTAGGCACGGCGAACGTGTCCATTCACGTGAAAGGGAGGGGCGTCGTACTCGATGAGCCTTCGGTCGTCGCGATCGAGAGCGAGACGAAACGCGTGCTCGCCGTAGGCGAAGAAGCGCACCGGATGGTAGGCCGTACGCCAGGCAATATCATCGCCATCCGGCCGCTTCGCGACGGGGTCATTGCCGACTTCGAGATTACGGAGATCATGCTCAAGGCGTTCATCGACCGTATTGGCGGCCGCTCCTGGTACAGCCGTCCGCGCATTCTCATTTGCGCGCCGACGAATATTACGTCCGTAGAGCAGAAGGCGATCCGCGAAGCTGCGGAACGAAGCGGGGCGAAAGACGTCTTTTTGGAAGAGGAGCCGAAAGCGGCGGCCATCGGCGCGGGCATGGACATCTACCAGCCAAGCGGGAACATGGTCGTCGATATCGGCGGCGGAACGACGGACGTGGCGGTGCTTTCGATGGGCGACGTCGTGACCGCCTCTTCCATTAAAGTCGCGGGGGACAAGTTCGACTCCGCGATCATGCGGTATATCAAAAATAAGTACAAGCTCCTGATCGGCGAACGAACGAGTGAAGATATCAAGATCAAGATCGGTTCGGTATACGACAACGGTCGCAGGGAAGAGATCGATATCCGCGGACGCGACATGGTCTCCGGCTTGCCGCTGACGGTTACGATTCATTCCGACGAAGTGCGTGAAGCGCTGTGGGAGCCAGTCTCCTCCATCGTGGTAGCGGCGAAATCCGTCTTAGAGCGCACGCCGCCCGAATTGTCGGCGGACATCATCGACCGCGGCGTCATCCTGACCGGCGGCGGCGCTCTGCTGGGTGGTCTGGACACGCTGTTGGCGGAAGAACTCAAGGTGCCGGTGCTGATCGCGGAAGATCCGATGCATTGCGTCGTCAAAGGGACGGGACTGCTGCTGGATTATTTGGACCGGTCCCCTCGCAAAAGATAGCTTGTGAGCGGTAACTTCTGGCATAACGTAGAGATCGGCAGGGCGGACAGGCCCCAGTGTCGGCGCGGGTAGGACGCTTTAGGGGAGCGTGCCGAGGCGCCGACAGACGCAAAGTCGCAGGCTGCAGCTATTCAACCAGAACGGATGCGTGCCGATATAACAGATATCGAGAGCCAGACTTACGCTTACTATGCTTGCCTTTTCGCGGCTGCGTCCGCGGGAGGCACTACGGGGAGGATCACCTCATGTTAAGAGGCTTATATACGGCAGCGGCGGGCATGACGGCCCAGCAGCGTCGCCACGACGCGGTGACGAACAATATCTCCAACATCAATACGCCGGGGTACAAGCAGTCCAACGCGGTGACGCGCTCGTTCCCGGAGATGATGATCGCCTTGACCGAAGGCAACAACAAGACGCCGATCGGCCGTTTGAATACGGGCGTCTTCGCAGAGGAAAGCTTATCCGTGCAGCTGCAGGGCGATCTCATGCAGACGAACCGCTCTTCCGATTTCGCGATCATGTCGGATATCGAGCTGCCGGGCGTCGCGTTCGACGAGTCCGGCAAGTCCGTCTCCGAAGACGGCGAGGTCACGTACCAGCCGCAAGCGTTCTTTACCGTACAGGATGCCTCCGGAGAGACGACTTATACGCGGGGCGGACGATTTACGGTGGATGACCAAGGCTATCTGACGACGAGCGACGGCTCGCAAGTGCTGGGCCAAGGCGGCAACCCGATTCAGCTGGCTCCGGATCAATCGATGGACAAGTTGACGGTTACGAGCGATTTCCGTCTGGTGGATCCGATGACAGGCGAGCAGGTCGGCCAGTTCATGCTGTCCCGCATCGATAACCCGAATAACCTGGTGCGCGTCGGCAACGGCAAATTCGCCTTGCAAGGCGATGAGCAGGCACAGGTTGTCGGAGCAGGGGAGCGGGTTGAACTGCGTCAAGGCTACTTGGAGCGCTCGAACGTGGACTCCGCCCAATCGATGGTGGATCTGATGTCGGCGATGCGCGCCTACGAGGCGAACCAGAAGGTCATCCAATTCTACGACAGGAGTTTGGATAAAGCCGTTAACGAAGTCGGTCGCGTAAATTAATGTCCGTTTTCGGTTTTGAGTCGTCATCAAATTATTAGGAGGCATGCAGCATGAACAGCTCGATGATCAACGCCATGGTGTCGATGAACGGCTTGCAGCAGAAATTAGACCTGCTGGCGGATAACATCGCGAACGTGAATACGGTAGGATATAAACGTAAAGAGGCATCCTTCGAGGATTTGCTGACGACGATGACGCAGCAGCCGGATGAGTTCTCCCAGCCGGGGCGCCGTACGCCCCTCGGGTTGAACCAAGGCTGGGGTTCGCGTCTGGTATCGATTCAGCCGGACCTTTCGCAAGGACCGATGCAGCAGACCGACCTGCCTTATGATCTGGCGATTACGGGTAATGCGTTGTTCGAGGTTATCACGGATGATGCCGGCACACGGGCTTATACCCGTAACGGCGCGTTCCAGATGACGAATGACGCGGCGGGCGAAGCGATCCTGACGACGAAGGAAGGCTATCCGGTTACGGGAGCGGACGGCGAGCGCATCGTGCTGCCGACGAACGCCAAGTCCGTCCGGATCGATCCGGACGGCACGATCGTGAGCCAGAATCAGGCGGGCGAGTTCGAAGAGATCGGCCAGCTTCGCCTGGTGCAGGCGCAGAAGCCGGCCATGCTCACGCAAGTAGCGGATAATTTATATGCGGTAAGCGACAGCTTGAATGTCGACGACGTATTGACGGACGTAACGGGAGGCGTTGGCGGCGATATCTCGGTTCGCCAAGGATTCCTGGAGCAGTCTAACGTAAATTTGACAGATGAAATGACTGAATTGACCACCGTGCAAAGGGCGTATCAGCTCACGGCAAGGGCGTTAACGTCCAGTGACACGATGATGGGGCTGGCCAACAACCTGCGCGCGTAAGAAATGAGTGTTACGGATGGATACGAAGAACGACACGGTTGTATTTGAAGGATTGGGCGCGGCGGCGGAACGGGCAGGCTCCTCGCCGCAGGAGAGCGGTTCGGAGGCGGCTGCCGGCAAGTCAAAGGGACGCGCGAAGAAGCAGCAGAAGCGCGAAGCGCGTGCCCGCAGGCATCCAGCGCTTCGCGTGCTGCTGTGGGTGTTGCGCAAAAGCATCGTACCGCTCCTGTTGCTCGCCGCGCTACTGGGCGGCTTGTACATCGGCTACACGAAACTCGGCAGCGGTGCGGGCGAAGACGTATTCGAGTGGTCCACGTGGAAGCATATGTACGATCTCGTTTTTTCAAATGCATAGCCGAAGAAGACGGTTCCGACATGAGTAATCATGGGAACCGTCTTTTTGCGTTTGTTATGGGCATCATAACAATCAATCAATAGGCTTATGGCATAAATGAGGCTGCTACTGGAGAGAATGCGAGCGACTTTAGCTGGCGAGCGAGTAGAGGTCGTTTTCCCAGACAACAGCCGTAAGCTAAGGAGATGCGCCGTTACCATAGGACTGTGTATAACGTGGAATGCGATGGGGGGGACATAACGCCATCTCGCGTGTAGAAGGAGATAACGGCGCTACCCGCAATGCGCCCTTAAGGCGAAATGAACGCTCTACATCTGGCCAATCATCGCTTCCTTCAGGCCCTCAGTTTGCGGAACCGGTCGAGCAAAGAGATCAATAAGCGAGCTGCCGAACGTATGACGCGCGGCTACTTTCTTGCCGCTGGAATGCCGGCCGTGCAACAAAAAAACGTCCGCCCCGATCAAGTCGGGTCGGACGTTTTCAGAGATCAACTTAAGGTTTCACAGTGACGCGAATCGTCGCGGTTTTGCCTTCGTAGGCGACTTTGATCGTTGCCGCGCCCTTCGCCAGCGCCACGACCGTACCATCGCTTACGCCTGCGGTAGCGGTTTTAGACGATGTCCAGACCGCGGTCTTGGTCACGTCAACGGATTTGCCGTTCTCATACTGTGCCGTCACTTTGAATGTCTTAGCCGAGCCTGGCGCCATCGTGAACGACTTCTCGGAGACGACGAGCTTGAGCAGCTTCGGCTTCACCGCGATCGTCGCGGTAACCGTCTTCGATTGGTACGTGCCGGTCAGCGTGACCGTGCCTTCCGTCAAACCTTTTACGATGTTGGAATTGACCGTTGCGATCGTCTCGGAGTTGAGCGACCAGTTCATTTTCGTGCTGAGCGTTACGGTTTGACCGCTCTTGTACACGCCCGTTACTTTAAAGGCTTTTGTCTTGCCGATCGTCAGCGTAACGTTGGAAGCATCAATGAACAGCTTCGTCAGCTCTTCTTCGATCGTCACTTTGAACGTGATCGACTTGCCCAAGTAAGAAGCGGTCAGATTCACGTTGGATTTCACGAGACCTTTCATTTTCGGTGCTTTGAGCAGCAGATTCGCCGAGGACGCTTTCCACGTCACCTTGCTTGTGACTTCCTCTTCCGTGCCGCTTTCGTTGATGACCTTGATCGTCGGCAGATCCGCTTCTTTGCCGATGACCAGCGACAGGTTCGTGTTCTCCGATGTCAGCACAAGCGGCTTCTCGCTCACTTTCACGGTTACCTCGACCGATTTGTCGCCGATAGCGGCAATCATCTTCGCTTCGCCGACTTTTTTGCCGATCCACTTGTCTTCTTTCAAATCAACGATCGTCGAATCGGTGGTAGTCCAAGTCACAAGGTCGTCGGCGTCGAACTCTTCGTCCGCCAGCGACGTCGCCTTGATCACCGGAAGCGCGACCGCTTCGTCCACGAACGCGTCGACCGTTTCTTTCGCGGCTTTCATCGTGTTGATCGTCGGGTAGACATGCACCAGTACGGATTTAACCAGCCCTTTGTACGTGGCGGAGATTGTCGTGCTGCCGATTTCTTTCGGCGTTACTTTACCGGATTTGTCCACCGTTGCGGTATAGATGTCGCTGGACACCCAAGTCGCATCGGCCGATACGTCTTTCCAGTTATTGTTGTCGGGAATCGAAACTTCGAATTGAACGTCATTGCCATTGATCAAAATATGCTGCGTATCCGTCGGTGAAATACGCATGGCTTCAAACGCTGGACGCACGACAACCGTTACCGAGGCGCTAACGCCGAGGTGGGTGGCCGTTACAGTCGCTTTGCCCGGTGCTACCGGCGTGATTTTACCGTCTTCTACTGTCACGACGCCCGCGCTGCTTGTCGTCCAAGTGGCGTCATCCTCAACGTTCTCTGTGCCGCCGGATGTTTTCGTCGCGGTTGCAACCAGTTGAACGGCTGCTTCGCCAACCTTAAACTCGCGGATGCTGTCGCCGTCGATTTTCAGTTCCTTGTAAGGAGAGGCGACCGTCAACTTCACGGTATCCTTGCGGCCTTTGTAGGAAGCGGTGATCGTCGCCGTGCCGGCCGCGGTCAACGTTACGATACCTTCGTCGTCGACCGAAGCGACCGAAGCGTCCGAGCTTGTCCACGTCGCGTCGGCGATGTTGTCCGTCGTCGTGCCGCCTTTGGTCGCCGTCAGCGTGAATTCCAGATCATCGCCGATGTTCAGGTTCAGGCTGTCGCTTGCCGCGGAACCGTTTTGCTTGATCGTAACGCTGTCGTACATATATTCGCTCGTCATGTCGAGCGAGACTTTAAAGCCGCTGTACTGCGCGCTGATTTTGGCCGTGCCCGTCGTGAGCGCGGTCAGCGTGCCGCCGCTGACTTTGATGACCGCCGGATTGGAGGAGGTCCAAGTCGCGCTGGAGGTGACGTCTTTTTTCGTGGTGGAAGAAGAAACGGTCGCCAGCACGTTCAGCGTCATCGTCCCGTTGCTCACATACATCGTCGTCGGATAGGAGTCCTCGAACTGGAGGTCCTTTACCGTCTCGTCCGCAGCGGACGCCATGCCGCTCATTAAGGTTAGCATCATCACAAACGCAAGCAGCGCCGATACCGTAGAACGGGAGCTAAAGCGTGTCTTGCCTTGTTTATCTGTTTTCCTCAACTTGTTCTCACCTGCTTTGTTTTATTTCGTTGCCTCCTACTATTAACGGCAGGCGCTTCTCGAAAATGAAGGTTTTCGAACGAATTGGATGAAAACACACTAGAAGTTTCGGAGAAAAAGGGGCTGAAAGCCGCGGTTTTGCGGGATTTTCGCATGGTTTTATTTTTCATGGCGGAGAGGTATAATGATGGAGGACCTTGAACCGCCAGAAAAAGGTAAGGGGGCATGATGGTTTGAATGTGCCTAACATGCTGACCACGCTGCGGTTCGCGCTCATTCCAGTCTACATCGTTGTGTATGCATCCGGTCATATGAAATGGGCTTTCGCGGTGGTGGTATTGGCCGGGTTGACGGATATCCTCGACGGATACCTCGCCAGGCGGCACGGCCAAGTGACGTCCGTCGGGGCGATGCTCGATCCGCTCGCCGACAAGCTAATGATGATCGCGGTCATCGTCTCGCTTCTCGCCACCGGCCATCTCCATTGGGCGGCTTGCGTGGCGTTCTTCATTCGGGACATCGGGATGATCGCCGGCTCGGCGTTCTTTCATTTTCGCGGCATGAAGACGGTGCCGGCCAATTGGATGGGGAAATTGACGACCGTTTTGTATTATGCGGCTATTGCGTTTATATTTTTCGAGCTTCCGTTCGCCCAAGCCTACCTGTGGGGCGTGATCGGATTTTCGTTCGTCACGTCGTTTATCTACATTATATTGTTCGCGCGGCTCAACCATCGGGAGCGGCTCGCCGGCCGAGCGGGGAAGCCGGAAGCGGGCACGACGGTCGACCAGCCCAAATAAACGCGCACAAAGAAGTCCGGCCGCCCCGGCGTTTCGGGCCAAGACGGTCGGGCTCCTTATCTTAAACCCCCATGACTGCAGTTTCACGAAGGATATGCCTATTGTGGCACAATGCGAATCAAAATATTACGCCAATCAGGCGCGAAAGGGGCACTTTTCACTATGCTCGATATTCAACAAATCCAACAAATCATCCCGCATCGACCGCCGTTCCTGCTCGTGGATCGGATCTTGGAGGTCGAAGAGGGCAAGCGCGCCGTCGGGCTGAAGAACGTCACGATGAACGAGCCTTTCTTCACCGGGCATTTTCCGGAGTACGCCGTCATGCCGGGCGTGCTGATCGTCGAGGCGCTGGCGCAGGTCGGGACGGTCGCGATTCTGATGGTCGAAGCGAATAAGGGCAAAATCGGTTTCTTCGCCGGCATCGACAACTTCCGTTTCCGCGGACAAGTCACGCCGGGCGATACGCTTATTCTGGAAGTCGAGATTACCCGTCTGAAAGGGCCGATCGGCAAAGGACAAGCTACCGCCAAAGTCGGGGACAAAGTCGTGGCCGAAGGCGAGATTATGTTCGCGCTTCAAGACCCTAAGAAGGCGTAAGCCTCTTTTAGGCCGTCTTGGAAACCATTGGACGGTGCAAGTCGTCCTAAACAGTGTACATACATGAATGACACATATAGATGAATAGACAAAGAACAATTGGAGAGGCAGGAAATGGAGACAATGACACAAACAGCGGTTGAACGTTACGAAGCATGGTTGAACGACGCGATGATCGATGCGGCGACGAAGGAGGAGCTTGCTTCCATCTCGGGCAATGCCAAAGAAATCGAAGACCGGTTCTACCGTGATCTTGAATTCGGCACGGGAGGCCTGCGCGGCGTTATGGGCGCCGGCACGAACCGGATGAATCCATATACCGTAGGCAAAGCAACGCAAGGGCTGGCCAACTGGCTGTTGCAGCGCGCGAAGAATCCTTCCGTCGTCATCGCGCACGACTCGCGCAACAACTCGCCGGAGTTTGCGCTCGATTCGGCGCTCGTGCTCGCGGCGAACGGCATCACGGCTTATTTGTTCCCATCGCTTCGTCCGACGCCGCAGTTGTCGTTCGCGGTTCGCTCGGTTGGCGCTACGGGCGGTATCGTCATTACGGCAAGCCACAACCCGCCGGAGTACAACGGGTACAAAGTATATGATCAGAACGGCGGCCAGCTCGTGCCGGCCGATGCGGAGCAGGCGATCAGCGCGATCCAGCAGGTAACGGGCTTCGATCAAGTTCGCCGCATCTCCCGCGAGGAAGCGGAAGCGAAGGGACTCCTTCGCTGGTTGGGCGAAGAAGAGGACCGCAAGTATATCGATACGGTCGTCTCGCAAAGCTTGAACGCGGAGGCGCTCAAGAACGGCCTCGGCGCGGGGGTTTCCGTCGTATTTACGGCGCTGCACGGTTCGGGCAATTTGCCGGTGCGCGGCGTGCTGGAAGCGGCAGGCTTCTCCAACGTGCATATCGTGCCGGAACAAGAGCAGCCGGACGGCAATTTCAGCACGGTGAAGTCTCCGAATCCGGAGGAGCGCGAAGCATTCACGCTGGCGATTAAGCTTGCAGGCGAAGTAGGGGCCGACATTATTATCGGTACGGATCCGGATGCGGACCGCGTCGGGGCCGTCGTGCGCAACAACGAAGGCGAATACGTCGTGCTCTCCGGCAATCAGTCCGGCGCGATTATGGTCAACTATCTGCTTTCCACGCTGAAGGAACGCGGCCAGCTGCCTAGCAACGGCGTCGTCGTGAAGACGATCGTGACGAGCGAGATGGGGGCGGACATTGCCCGTCATTATGGCGCGGACGTGGTGAATACGCTAACGGGCTTCAAGTATATCGGCGAGAAAATGAACCAATACGAGCAAAACGGCGAGCGCACGTTCCTCTTTGGCTACGAAGAGAGCTACGGCTACCTGGCGGGTACCTACGCGCGAGACAAGGACGCGGTTATCGGCGCCATGCTCATTGCGGAGGCGGCCGCTTATTACAAGGGACAAGGCAAGACGCTGTACGATGTGCTGCTTGAGCTGTACGAGCAGTTCGGCACGTACCTGGAGCATCTGGAATCCCGCACGCTCAAAGGCGTCGACGGCGTTCAGCAAATTCAAGGCATCATGAACGATTGGCGTTCGAACCCGCCGGCCGAGGTTGCGGGCGTAGCCGTTACGAATGTGCTTGACTATGCGCCGGGTCTGGACGGACTGCCGCCGGAGAACGTGTTGAAATTCATGCTGGCGGACGGCTCGTGGTTCTGCCTGCGTCCATCCGGCACGGAACCGAAAATCAAAGTATACTTCGCCGTGAACGGCGGTACCCGGGAAGAAGCGGCAGCCGCGATCGGCCGTCTGACCGAGGCCGTCATGGCGCGGGTAGATAACAAGGCTTAAGGAGTGGAAGGCGTGCAACAATCTTGGCAGCAATGGAATCGTAAAGCGCGCGCATTCATGTGGGTGCTGACGCTCGTCGGCGTCCTGGCGGCTCTGCCGCTGGGCGCCACGCGCTGGCAAATGGAAGATTCATCGTCGAAGAACGTGGATTTCGTGTTTGACTACCGGGATCTCGTGCAAGCGGCGTCGTATACGGCGCACCCGCGGCAATACATTGCCGACGAGCTCGTCAAAATGAAGGATGCCGGTATCACGTCGATGGCCATTTTCGAATCGTCGTTGGAAGAACTGGTGTGGGCGGATTATTTGTCCGTGTACAATTCCGCCGCGGCCGCCGAGCTGCAGGATCAGCCGGTCGCCCCGGACGAGAATTACACCTATCTTCTGTTCGCGGGCGAAGAGGAAGAGGCGGCTCTCTCCCCGATGATCGAGCAGACGTTCGCGAATTGGGAAATCGCCGTGAAGCCTTGGTCCTTCGGAGGACGCACGGGATTGATTTTGGAGACGCCGGTAGAGAATGCCATGCTCAAGCCGATGAATCCCGATCCGATCGCGCTGCAAGCGATCCATGCGGCAGGGTTCTCGATTGTTCCGCGCCTCTCCGACCGTATCCCGTACGATCAGAATATGGTGGACGCGCAGATGGCCGAACTTTCGAAGCTGGGCGTTAACCGCCTCCTGTTCGAGGGCGACGCGGTCAAAGGGTATAAAGACAACGCGGAGAAGAAAAGCATCGCGGGTTTTGCGCATATCCTGACGAAGTACAATATTGGCATTGCGGCCATCGAGAATTCGAAAGCGCAAAAAGGGATGAATTCGCTTGCGTATTTGACGCAATATAATATTGCAAGATTGTATTCGCTCTCGGACTCCGACGCGGCGACCATGGAGCCGGAAGCGATCGCGGACCGGTTCCATCTCGCGGTGAAGGACCGGAATATCCGGATGTTTTATCTGAACACGGCGCCGACGCGCAGCGCGGCCAAGTCCGCGGTCGTCAACTCGCTGCCGAATATTTACGATGCGCTTCAGGGCGAGCAAGGCGCGATCCGCAAGCTTAGCGACTTGGGTTATGAAGCAGGTCCGGCCCAGCCGTTCGATTACGAATCGCCATCCTGGCATAAGCCGCTGAAGGCGGTGGTTGCGCTGGGCGCGGTTGCGCTGATCACGCTGCTTGTCAGCGCCTTTATTCCGGGCGTGGTTATTCCGGTCTTCCTGATCGGGCTGATCGGAAGCGCAGGGTTGTACGTGTTGTCCAAGCCGACCTTGGAGCAAGGGCTTGCGCTTGGGGCCGCTATTAGCGCTCCGACGCTCGCGATTATATGGGCCATCAGCCGGGTCAAAGCGCACACGACCGGTTCGCTTCGTCCCGTGGGCGGCGCCGGGACCGCCAAGAGCGGTTTCGGAGGTCTGAACTGGGTGTTCCCGGGTCTTTCGTTCGGCAGAAGAATTACGATGGCGCTGTCGATCTTCGCGATGACCTCGGTGATCTCGCTGATCGGCGTGCCTTACGTGTTCGGTCTGCTCAACAACATTACGTATTCGCTCGTGCTCGAGCAGTTCCGCGGCGTCAGCCTCTTGCACTTGGCGCCGATCGGCTTGTCCGCATTGTACGTGTTCTTGTTCACGAGCGGCTCGTTCGGCGGCAACATCAGACGTATTCTGAATGCCCAAATCACGGTGCTGTGGGTCGTCGTGGCCGGCGTCCTCGGCATCGTCGGCATGTACTACTTGTCGCGCACGGGCAATGCCGGACAAGCCTCCGCGCTGGAGCTGTTTACCCGCAACGTGTTGGAGACGACGTTCGGGGTTCGTCCGCGCTTCAAGGAGTTTATGCTGTCCCACCCGTTATTTTTAGTCGGGCTTTTCCTTGCGCTTCGTTACCGGGCCGCATGGGTATTCTTTATCGTAGGATCCATCGGTCAATTGTCGATGGTCGATACGTTCGCGCATATTCATACGCCGCTCCATATCTCGTTAATCCGCGTTGTGCTCGGTCTCGTATTGGGCGCGATTATCGGTCTTGTCGGCATTGGGGTGTGGCAGGTGTTGGAAGGGGTTTGGAGAAAATGGGTGCTTCGCTACGTCCCGATGCTCAAAATCAGCCAGAAGTGAAGCGTATCGTCATCTCCGGTTACTACGGCTTCCGCAATAGCGGGGACGAGGCCGTATTGAAATCCATTCTGTTCGCGCTGGAGGAAGAAGGCAGGCAGCAGGGCATGCGCATAGCGCCGGTCGTGCTATCGATCGATCCCGCATGGACGACGCACATGTACGGCGTCGAAGCGGTTCATCGGATGCGGCTTGCGGAGGTCATCCGCGCCATTCGGAGCAGCGATGGCTTGATAAGCGGCGGCGGAAGCTTGCTGCAGGACGCAACCGGCGCGCTCACGATTCCTTATTATACTGGCGTATTGAAGCTCGCTCAGCTGCTCCGCAAACCGACGTTTATTTACGCTCAAGGCATCGGACCGGTCAACCGGAGATGGATGGATCCGCTCATCCGCGGCGTGATGCGCCGCAGCGCGTACGTCTCGGTTCGCGACGCCGAGTCGGCGGCTTTGCTCGAGAGGATCGGCGTGCCGGGCGGGGCGATCGAAGTCGTGTCCGATCCGGTCATGGGGCTCCCTTTGCCGGCCGGCGCTGTGCCGGGCGACGCTTCCGATGACGCTGTCGCATCGGAGGTGCCGATCATCGGCGTATCTCTACGGCATTGGCGCAAGGACGGCGCCGACCTCGCTCGCGCGGCGGAGGCGTTAGCATCGCTGGCTCGCAGCCGCCCGGTTCGACTCCGATTTCTGCCGTTCCATACGCCGTCGGATGCGGAAACGTCTCGGCAGGTGATGGAGCAGCTTGGGGATTTGGGTTCGGGCAGTTCGGCCGAACTTGCGTCACCCGGAGACGACCCTCAGCACATGCTGAAGGCGGTAAGCGAATGCGATGTACTGTTCGGCATGCGACTTCACGCGCTGATTTACGCGGCCAATCAATCCGTCCCGATGTTAGGGTTGTCGTACGATCCGAAGATCGATCAATTTCTGAAACGGGTCGGACTAACCGCGATCGGCACGACGGAGCAGTTGAACGCTGACGCGTTCGTGGCGGAAGCAAGCCGTCTGATAGACCGTCGCGAAGAATGGTTGGCGGAACATAAGGCGGCCATCGAGCAACTCAAGCAGGAAGCGAGAAGACCGGCGAAACAAATCGTCAGCCTTCTTCGTCATAACAAATAGAGGTGACAAGCGCACATGAGTCAGTCAACAACGCTGCGGACGGAGCATGAGACAGGCGCCGCGGCAACGGCCGTGCCGACCGTTTCCATATATGGGATCTCGTTCTCCAAGCTCAATATGAGGGATACAGTCAACCATTTAACGGCGCGCATCGAACAACATATCCCGACGCACGTCGTGACGGGCAATCCGATTATGGTCATGGCCGCGCTGGAAAGTCCCGTCTTCGACGAGGCGCTGCGCAGCGCCGAATTGGTCGTGCCGGACGGTACGGGCGTCGTATGGGCGGCTTCGAGAGTCGGCCAGCCGGTCGCGGAGCGTGTGGCCGGTTACGACCTGATGCATGAGTTGTTCCGCATCGGCGGGCAGCGCGGATGGCGCGTTTATTTGCTCGGCAGTACGCAGGAAGTGATCAAGACGTGCGCGAAGCGAATCGCGGAACAATACCCGGGCCTTATCGTCGTAGGATACCGCAATGGATTTTTCGGCGCTGACCAAGACGGCGAAGTGATTTCGGCTATCCGTCAGTCGCAAGCCGATCTTCTGTTCGTGGCACGTTCGGTGAATACGCAGGAGCCGTGGATCGCCGCGCACAAAGCCGAGCTCGGCATTCCCGTCATGATGGGCGTCGGCGGCAGCTTCGACGTCATCGCGGGCGTGGTGAAACGCGCGCCGAAGCTGTTTCAGCGCCTACGCCTGGAATGGTTCTACCGGCTGCTCAAGCAGCCTTCGCGGGTTGGCCGCATGCTCGTATTGCCCAAATTCGCGCTCAAAGTGATGCGCGATAAAGAAAACGTGACAAAATATCGCAATGCGTTGTGAAAACTAGCGAAAACGGTGAAAATTGCTTGAAAAAGAGTATGGAGTTTCTTTTTCAAACGGAGTATAATTCATTCCGGCGATAGTCTTAGGCGAATGAAACAAATTCGTCATCCCGTTATTTACTGTCGCAGGTGTGAATCGAGCACGGCCTGTCCACGTACATAGCAAGCGGACGCCAGCGGCTTCGATTTACGAACATGAGAGGGAGATGAAGATGGCTGAGGGCTTTCTTTACGGAATCGGATTTATTGTCGCGTTATGTTTAGCATTGGCGGTGACTCCGTTAGTTATTAAATTGGCTTACGCGATCGGCGCGATCGACAAGCCGAACCATCGCAAAGTACACACGAGAATTATGCCCCGTATGGGCGGTCTTGGCATATATGCGGCATTCGTCGGCGGTTATTTCGCCATCAAGCCCTTCCTGCCGGAAGGATTGCTGCGCAGTTACGATACGAATTTGATTAACGGTCTGCTCGTCGGCGGCACGATCATCGTGCTGATCGGCGCGCTGGACGACCGCTTCGAACTTTCGGCGAAAGTGAAGCTGCTTGGACAGATTATCGCGGCATGCGTCGTCGTCATCGGTTTCGACATTAAGATCGACCTGCTGAACATTCCGTTCGGCGAAGCCATGCAGCCTGTTGCGGCATGGATCAGTATCCCGCTCACCATTCTGTGGATCGTCGGCGTGACCAATGCGATCAACCTGATCGACGGATTGGATGGCTTGGCGGCCGGCGTATCGGCCATCGCGATCGGCACGATTGCCGTCATGGCCGGCATTATGGGCTTCGCCCCTGTCATTTTGCTTAGCACGATTCTGCTCGGCGGGGTCATCGGCTTCCTGGCCTATAACTTCCACCCGGCGAAGATTTTCATGGGCGATACGGGTTCCCTGTTCTTGGGCTTCAGCCTGGCGACTTTGTCGATGATCGGCTTCAAGCAGGTCACGATCGTCTCGTTCGTCACGCCGCTCCTCATTATCGGCGTGCCGCTGTCGGATACGTTCTTCGCGATCGTCCGCCGCTGGATCAACAAGCGTCCGATTTTCGCCCCGGACAAAGGCCATCTGCACCACTGCCTGCGCGAACTTGGCTTCAGCCACCGCCGTACGGTACTGATCATTTACGGCATTGCGGCATTCTTCGGCGCTTGCGCGATCGTCCAATCGACGATCGTACAGTCGACGGCCGCGAATTGGGTCACGTTCGTCGTCATTCTGGTTCTGGTCTTCGTCCTGCAGATCGGCGCCGAGCTGATCGGCATCGTCGACAAGACGCGTCGTCCGGTGCTTAACTTCCTGCAGCGCGTCCTGATGCGTGCGGAAGAACAACGTTCCAAATAACATATCCCGGATATGGAAGCCTTGGTTCCTTTGTGGAACCAAGGCTTTTTTGACATAGAGGAAAGTAGTAGTTTCACGTTTATACTTCGGCCTCTATGTCTCCGGAACGAAACAGCTATCGCCACTAAAGATGGCGATAGCCGTTTCGCCTTGCGTCAAAAGGTTCCATTTCGCCGCAAGTGTAAACTTTTCGCAGGTTACGTCCGATAAATCTAGTACAACGACGTTATTAATGCATGGACTATAAGGAGGTTTACCGTGATTAAGAAACTAGGTTTATGGCTGATGCTCTTCAGCCTCGTGATCCAACTACTGCCACCAGGCAGCGTGAATGACGTCGCGACGGCGGCAACGACCAACTTCACCTTCCCGGCCGAAAGCGCCTCGAGCAGCTCGCCGCGGACCGTTACGGATGAGCGGATTACGCTCACGGGCACGATCAGCAATGTCGATGCCAGTTCGATTTCTTACTCTGTATATCAAATTGTAGATCCTACGGAAGCCACGGATCCCCCGAACAAAAGAGAGGGTCTGACGAGTAACGTATACGTCGAGGGCTCCTCCATTAAAATTTATAATGTTCAACTCTTCCCTGGCTTGAACAAGATTACGTTCCAAGGGACGAAGAGCGGTGGGCAAGTCTCGAACTCGATCTATATCGAATACCGCAACTCGCCGATCCTTTACAACCTGACGGCAACGTTGTCGGGTTCCAGCTTCCCGCTTACGGAAGCTAGTTCGACGATCGTATACTCGAATGCTACCAAAGGCAGAACGACGGCAGACATCAGCATCACCGGTAACGCGCCGAATGCTTCGTCTGTATCGGTCAGCGTGAACGGCAACACGAAGTCGTTCACCGTCAATACAGCCAATGGCAATACTTTTGCGGCATCGCCGATCACGCTCCAGAAGGGCAAGAATATCGTGACCTTCAAAGTAAACAACGGTACGCAAATCATCACTTCGACGCGTAATATTACCTTCTATAACGGTAGCGTGACATTCAGCGATGTCAGCCTGAATGAAGTGACGACGCCGGCGGGTACATTGATCCAATCGGTCGATTTGTCGGATACGCCGACGATCACAACGGATAAAAACAACAAATACACCATTACCGGTAAGGCTATTATCCCGAATAACTACGATACTGCGACTAGCACGCCAAGACCGGATCCAACGAATCCCGTGACGGTAGCCGCTCTGATCGCGGGTGTATTGAAGAGCTCCCCGACGCCAGCCAATGTCGTGACAACGACAACGGCGACGGCAGTGCCGACGGCGAATAGAGACGATGCATACTTCGTTTTTGATTTTACGATGACCGTAGCCAACAAAGTGGATGAAACCAACCTACTGACAAGCGATCTCCACTTTAATGAGCAGTTTAACGTCCAATTCACGGCAAGCAACCCGATGACGAGCCAGTTGGAGTCGAGCAGCACGTATCGATTCAAATTGGTAAGCGGCACAGATGCGTTTATCAAAGAAGTGAATTACCTGCCGGGGTATAAATCGGGTGTTTCAATGGGAACAATTACGCCGCTCGCCCTTGAGGCCAGCAAAATTTACGGGTTGCCGCTGGCGGTCGAAGTGCTGGTTGGGAATTACGTGGACAGCACGACAGTCGTCACGCCAGCTACAATATCGAACTTGTACGGCAAGAACCATCCGCTTGTGGCGAACACCGACTATACGCAACTGTCGCTTTCGGATTCGGATGAGACGGTAACGAAGGACGGCGTCATTTATCGCCGATTAGTATTCGTCTTCTCGAAGATGCCGTTCGAAGGGACGCAGACACTGAAGATTAATTATAAGAATAGTGCAGCTTCAGTTACGACTTTATCCACATCTGCAACATTCAGCATGCTGTACGGTCCGTATGCGAGCTATACGAGCATCTACGATGCGATGATTATCAATGACAACACCGTGGCTTCGGAATTGACCCGCATCGACGATATCATCAATGATGCTTTCAGCAATTTCGAAGGTGAATTCTCGAATATTAACGATACGAGCGAAATTCGTTACGAGGCCGACACGACGTCCAGTCCGAAAAAGCCGCAAACCGTATTTTTCTATATCAATAATGTTCAAATCCCGCTGAAAGTGAAAGAAATCGGTATTGCCGGTCCTTCTGATAATGATGTGCGGCAATTCGTCATGAATCCGGACGATACGATGCTCACTGGCGAGACGGATAGCTTAGGCGCTCCTATCTCGAAGAAGCTGGAGAGAATTGCATTCGAAGCCCTGATCAACGGCGAGAATTCGCTTCGCATCGTTTTCCAAGGAACTAAGAGCTACTATGAGAAAACGATCAAGGTTAACATTGTTCCGAACAACCTGCCGAAGATTCCAGTAGATGATGCCGGCGTATTCCCATTCACGCACACTGCATCGGATACAGTGGACGTAATGCCCGTGTACAATGACACCAACTTCAAGCTGGCCAATGGTGTGTACACAACGAAACAGTCTTACGTGAACCTTTACGGCACGTTTGACTTCATCGATCTTGGCGAAAAGGCCGAAACGTTGTTAAGCGACGTGGAAGATGCACTAGACGATATTTCGAGTCCGAGCAAGTACCTCTTTAAAATCACGTCAACATCGTCCAAGACGGATATCCGTTGGAATCTGACGTTCCCGCTGCAAGTGTACAAAGGGACGCAGAAGCTGGGCGTATTGAATCCGCTCGATCCTTCCGGCGTGATTCCTGCGGGATATGACCCGGATCTGATCGTTCGTTACGATACGGAGACGCAAAGTTTCTCCTTCGTATTGAAGGGCAAAGAACTGAACGCGGACGGAAGCGCTAGCGTATATCTGTTTAACGTCTATAATGACGGCGAATACGGTCCGAAGGCATCGTACCGGGTTGAACTCGACCCTACGGCGCTTCCGTATAGCATCGAGCGTCCAATGCTTCCCCAGGAAGCCATTATCAACAAGAATTACCTCGAAGTCATTATCAACGCTAATGGGGCGGATTCCGTCGTCATTAACAAGATCAACGCGAAGAAAACAGGATACGATACCGACAACGACGGCGATATCGATAAGCCGAATGCTTTCCGCGCCACGATTTCGGGCTTGAAAACAGGCGTGAACAAGATCAGCTTTACCATCACAAACGCCAACGATACGGTTTCGGACACGTTCGAAGTGACTTATCAACCGACGAACATTCCAGGCGCGGAGTATTTGGAGGACATGAAGAGTTCGCATAAAGTCTTCGACGGCACCTTGTCCTTAACGTTCGCCAAAGGAACGTCGCTGATCCGCACGGACTACGATTCGACGAACAAACTGAAAAACCAAATCTATACGGGCCATAAGTTGTTGTTTGGTATCGCCAACCCGATGGACGGCGTGCTGAATCGCAGAGAGTATGACGTGTGGCCGGCGAATTTCAGCCAATTAATCGAGAACTACGGCACGCGTTTCAATGTTTCGTTCCCGACTCGTTTCGGCAAGGCGAGTCCGGTGTACTGGATTGACGGAGGACTTGCGGACAACCTTTCCACGGCTTCGTATGATCCTGTAACGACAGGCGTGGATCCGTACCAGTTCCCGAGCTCGGATATTCCGACCTACGATTTGCGTCCGGATGACCGCGAGCTGGTGACGTCGAAGGTCGGCAAATTGACGCTTTCCTTCGATCCGAACATTCGCGATAGCGTAGGCACGCTCGTAACGGTGTACCACTACGACGTCAAGAACAAGTTCTGGGTGAATCTGGGCGGCGTGGTCGACACGGGCAAAAATACGATCACGGTTCCTTTCGAGCAATTCGGTTATTACGTGGTTGGTAAGTTGTCTTACTCGTACAGCGACGTATCGAACCATCCTTATGCGCGGAACTATATGGAGGCCATCTATTCCAAAGGATTGATGAATTCCTCCAATTACGACGACTTCGGCGCCGACATGTACGCTACGCGCGGCGAGTTTGCAAGAATGATCATCCGCATGCTCGATATTCCGCTGAACTACAAAGGCAATCTGCATTTCGACGACGTAGCGCCGATTACGAACATCGACGCGCTATGGGATTATCGTTATATCGAAACGGCGGCTCGCGAAGGCATCATTCGCGGTACGCAGCCGAGAACGTTCGAGCCGAATAACAGCTTAACTCGCGGAGAAGCGGCCGTTATACTAGCGCGCGCCCTCGATTTGAAGCTGGATACCGACTCGGTGAAGATCGACAAGGCGCTTCAGAAAGCGTTTAAAGACTACTCGAACATCAGCTACTACTCGAGAGCATCGGTTGTAGCGATAGCCAAGAAGGGTTACATCAAAGGTTCGCCTGTAGATGCATCCGACTTGTCGAAGGGGTACGTATTCGAATCGCAATCGTACCTGCTTCGCTCCGATGCCGCCATTATCGTCGGCAAAGTCATGGCTGATCTGAAGAAGCTTCCGAAGATCAACTAATCGTAACGCATGATACAGCAAGCGGCTTGCTCCCCGAGGAGCAGGCCGTTTTTGCGCATTCTATCGAAATTTGTCTTCTTCTATTAGGATTTGTTTAAGGTTTACCGAGCGAGGTTATACAACCTATGGGAGCCCGTATTAATCTAAATCGCTTAGTTGCGAACCGATGCGATCTTAAGGGGGAGTCCGGGAAAAACAATCAAGATTAGGGTATTAAAAATAAAAAATAAAAAAGTTTGCAACACGCGCAACTTTTGCACGACTGCTGCGTCTATATACGTGAACATCACAAAACGACAGGAATACGGCGGCGGGATTGAGAGATTTTTCTATGGAATCTCTTTACCTAGGTATTTCGCCATTGTATAATGTTAAAGTGTGCTAGTTCCCAAGTAGTTTTACACTATTCATTCGTTTACTAGTTTCTGCGACGGCTTTCGACACATTGTTCGGTGCATGTCGTAGACATCATTTTTTGGAAGTATTAAGCTCGGACGCTCACGGGAGTCAAGGCAAGATACTTCTACAAACAAAGTGCAACACAATCGAGGAGGAGAAAAAAAGGTTATGAAGAAAAGTCTATCCGCAATTCTCGCTACATCCATGGCTTTCTCGATGTTCGCATCGGCAGCATTCGCTGCGGATCCGCTGACAACAGAAGCGAAATTCCAAGAAATGAAAACAGCTGGTATCTTCCAAGGTATCAACGGTGAGTCCCACCTCGACCAGTTGATGACACGCGCTGAGTTCGCGAAAGCACTGGCTACGCTTCTCAAGCTCGAGAACAAACCAGCAGCAGCAGCTTCGTTCAAAGACGTTTCGGCTACTCACTGGGCAATCGGCCAAATCGGCGCGCTTGCTGAAGCAAAAATCATCGAGGGCGTTGGCGCTGGCCAATTCGGTCCTAAAGTGAACGTATCCCTGGAGCAAGTCGCGAAAATCGCGGCAACGGCTCTGAAACTCGAACTTAAAGCTGACGCTAAAGTAGAAGGCAAAACTTCCGCTTGGGCGACTCAATATGTTGCTGCAGCAGTAGCAGCTGGTCTGATCAAGACTTCCGCTGACTACACAGTGAACGCAACTCGCGGCGACCTCGTTGACGCTTCGTTCGTTGTTTACCAGAAGTCGGTCGTTAAAACTCTCGAAGCTACTGCTAAACTGGCAGGCGCTAAGAAAGTTGAAGTGAAATTCAACCAAGCGGTTGACACTTCCAAAGTAACGTTCGAAATCAAGAATGCTACAGGTTCCGTAGTAAACATCAACAAAACAACGTTTGCTGACGACAAGCAAACGGCAACGCTTGAGATGGTGAGCAACCTTCTTAAAGGCGAGTACACGATCACAGCTAAATCCGGCGAAACTACGCTGACTTCGAAAGTCACGGTTGAAGACGAGAAAGTAGCGAAAATCGAGTTCCTTTCCGAAAAAGCTGCAATCTCCCGTACGGATAAGAAAGAGATCCAAGTTGCGTACAAAATCACGAACCAATACGGCGAAGATGTTACGAAAACGAAAACTGGCGGCGTAACGTTCACTGCTGCACCTTCGACTTCCGTTTCCCCGGATGCAACGAAAGGTGTTCTGACAATCAAGAACACAGCTGCTGACTACGTTATCGACCAAAAAGTAAGCGTAACGGCGCTGGACTCGTCGTCGACTACGTTCGCAAGCGCGATCGTTTCGGTTTCGAACCAAGCGAATGTTCAAGAAATCACTGTGAAGAAAATTGTCAACACAGTTGACAACACGAAAACACTGAGTGTTTCTTCGGACCCAGCTGAATACGTACTGGTTGTAGAAGCAAAAGACCAATACGGCAACGTTATTACAAACCCTGACATCCTGCGTGACGATGTAATCGTGACTTCGACTAACAACTATGTTGTTGACAAAGCCGTTGTTGACGTAGATGCAGACCCGGCAAAAACGAACTTCAAACCTAACTTCAAAGAGCTGACGATCGATGGTACGAAAGAACTGACGATCGCACTTGCTAACGGTTCGTCGAGCAAATTGACTGCAGGCACGTCGAAGTTCTACCTGAGCCCAATCTACTCCGGTAAAACAGTAACTTACGACGTTACGGTTAAAGACTCGATCAAAGTTGACACGCTGACGCTGAGCGCTCCGACGCTTGCTCCAGCAGGCGAGAAAATCGAGATTCCTTTCACGGCTGTTGACCAATTCGGCAACGCGATCACGAAAGCTTCCGATCTGAATGCTGGCATTAACGGTTCCATCACGGTTAACACGCCGAACGGTAACGTTTCCGCTACCTTCGTTCAAGATTATGTTAAAAACACGGCTAAACTGGTTGTTGACGCAACGAGTGTAACACTTAAGGGTGCAGGTTCCGTTTCCGTTCTGACTGGAACGAACAAACACACTTACACTACCTTCAACTTCGTTGACAAAGCAGAAGCAACAGTAATTGCTGGCTTCAAGTCCGATGCTGGTTACTCCGCTAACCTTGCAAAAGAAGCAACAACGACGCTGAAACCAGGCGACATCTCGATCAAAGACCAATACGGTCGCGACTTTACGCCAGCTTGGGGTACTGGTGCAGGCCAATACTCGGTTAAAATCGAGAACTCGGACGCTACTAAAGTAACGAGCTCCGAAACAGTAATTGATGCTTCCGGCGATGCTTCCACGTTCACGGGCGTTGCTAAAGGTTCTGCAACGGTTACGCTCACATTGCAAAAAGCAGGCGCTCTCGTAGCGAACAGCGCTTACTCCTACAACGCACGTGTTGTGGAGAAAGCAGATATCACTTCTTACGAGCTGGCTGATATCTCCACGCTGTATAGCAGCAAAGCAGGCACTGCAGTTGACGCTGCAT
Source organism: Paenibacillus methanolicus (assembly GCF_008124765.1). GTDB lineage: Bacteria > Bacillota > Bacilli > Paenibacillales > Paenibacillaceae > Paenibacillus_Z > Paenibacillus_Z methanolicus. The sequence continues at coordinate 447,450 of NZ_VNHS01000004.1, forward strand.
ATGCACGTGACGTTAAAGTCAACGGTGTCCTTTCCGACGGTAAGAAAGTAGCTGTTCCAACTTCGTACTATAACGGTAACGTTGTTGTAACTGGCGAAAACGTTGACTTCGCAGGCGGCAAAGTCGGCGCATTCGGCAACGTTGGCTTCGACAGCGCTGGTAACAAAGAAGTTACGATCGCAGTAACGGTTGACGCTAACGGTGGCCCAGTGAACCTGAGCAAAGTCGTTAAAGTTAGCACGACTGCTCCGAAAGTAACGAAGTTCGAACTCGTTACGAACGGTTCCGCTAAGAAAGAAGACACGCTCGTTCTCTCCGCTTCTGCAGCAGCGATCAACGCTGGCTTCGCAGCAGTTATCAAAGACGGCGTGAAAACGACTGACCAGTACGGCACTGAGCTGACTGGTGCAGCTGAAGCCTTCACACCAGTTGCAACTACGCTGCCTACTGGCAAAACTACAGCTACTGTAGTTGCTGGCGATACCTTCAACGCGGTAATCTACGACGCTGCTGGTACACCAACAACGATCAAAGTTGTTGTAACTGCTTAATAGCTTCAATGAAAAAGAGCCGAGCAATCGGCTCTTTTTTTATTTGTGCTAACCACTATCAAAATGAGCGTGGTTGAAACTTTTCACGTTAAAAAGCGTCTAAAACTATAGAATATAACAAAGGATGATGACGATGAACGTGATAAAGAAGTTTGGACTCCCGGTTTTGATTGCTTCTACGACTGCATTAACTCTTCAAAGTTTCCCTATAGAGAAAGTAGATGCTGCTCAGGTTGTAAGTAAAGCAGCAACGCCAACCTTAAAGACTGTGAAGATTAACGCCTCCACGACAGCTAAAGTGACCGACATTCAAATGATGTACGGTTCAAACGAAAAAACGGTGTACTATACGGTTGCCATTTATAATGGCTCGAATCAAGATCTGGACTTCGGGGATTATTGGGTTGAATTATATAGTAAATCCGGAAGCAAATTCACTTCTAAACTCGATGCGAATGATGCAAAAGATACGAAAATTCCGGCGAAGACGACGAAGGAATTCCATTTCTCCGCAAAAGTGAACTACGGCTTAACCATCAACAATATCAAGATTAAATTTTTAAAATGGGATTTCTCCCAACCGGACTATATCCGTTCTTTAGGCGAAGTTTCCATACCTTCGAATTATTCCAATGTTGTTCCGAGCGCCACCGGTAAGGTTGTCAAAATTGGCGGTAAGCAAATGAGCAGCATGCTAGCCAAGTCGGAATTCGCGGTGATCGGAGGACAGGTTGAAGGTTCATTGACTTATCGAGTAACGAATTATAGCAACCAGGCGATAGCGCTCAACAATATTAATTTTTATATTAAGCGCTCCGGCGGAACGATGAATAAACTGAATGTGGACTTAGGTGGTGAGCAACAACTGCTTTCTGGGGCTGCTAAAGAGCTTCAGCTATATGGAACGCTACCGATCAATAAAATTGATCCGAATATGCAGCTAATCGTAACGGTAACCGATGAAGAAACGAAAACGGAGATGCCGCTCGCCACATATGCGATCACACCGGTTGGCCAGCAGTGGGTTTACACGCCGGTCAACAAAGAACGGGCAATCACGATCGACGGCACGAAAGTGAATTCGAAGCTTCGCGATGCGTTTGTGAGCACGACCGGAACGACGCAGCAGGTCTCCATGTACATGAGCTTCGCCAATAAGGGCAAACAGGCCGTGAGTCTGCCGAATTATAGCTATTTGTTGATGACGGCGGATGGAACCTTATATCCGCAAGTCACCACAACGACAAATGCAGCGACGTCGACGGAGCTTCTCCCTGGCCTGCTAGCTGAAAAGTATCTCCAGTTTAACGTTCCGTCAAGCGCCAAAATGTCCGGCCTCCGATTGGTCGTTCGACAAACATCGGAAGAAAATAAAAAAGGCTTTGTCAAAGGCCTATATAATGTCCCAACAACGCAGAATCAACAAAACGTACGTACCGTTCGCTATAATTCGAAACAGGGGTTGTTTAACATAACCGTCGAGCGAGGCGAGCGTCTGCCATGGGGGACCCAAGATATTATCAACAGCATCATCACCATCTCCAATACGGAAGGCGGCATGAAATCGCTCCCGAACTTAAAAGCGACCGTCATGCTAAATGGATACCAGGTAGATGAGAAGGATATTCAGTTGATTAAGACAGATAACATCATTTCGCTGGACAGCAATCAATCCACGAACTATATTTTGAGCGCCAAGGTTCCGTACACCTTTAAATCGAGCGCGCTTACGATTCAACTGTCCGAGGTTACAGACAGCGCGGCAGGAGCACAGTCGTCGATCGGTCAATTTAATATCAGCAGCACGAGTTTGACGCCGCCGGCCATCGGATTAACGGAATCCATTCGAATCGCGGGCGTTGGACGTGCCGCAACGCTGAAGCTTGTTAATCGGGCCATTTATGAGAAGAAAGATTCAAAAATGGCATACGTAGAATTCGAATACAACAACGATGAAAAACGCATTGCCGATCTTGCTAACTTGCAAGTGTTTTTCCAAACAAAGGACGGTAATTATACGCAAGGAACGTTCGTCAACGTGAAATCAAAGGCAAGCGCGGGCCGCAATTCACTAGTGCAGGCGTATGTGGTCTTGCCGAGCAATACGGATACGAGCGAACTTAAAGTCCTCGTTGGCGAGGGGATAACAGGCAACACCTTCACGCCTGCAGACGGAACGGCAGATGGATTTGTGAATGCGAAGTCGTACACATTGCCGATGACGAATATGACGGCTCCGGTCACGTTCCAAAATATGGCGTTAAATCCATATCGTATCAATATCAAAAATTGGTCGACCTACCAGACGGACTCGCATGAATATAAATTCGAGTTTACTTACGACCTGAGTAGATTGTACAATTACGAGTATCTCGCCGGCGGTCATAAGTTGGTTATCCAATTGGTCGATGGTTCAAAAGAATACGAGAAAGCGTTCGAGTTAGAAACCGGAACAGATGCGTGGAAACTGGGCGAAGGAATCAAGACTTCCGTAACATTCAGCGATGAGCCGTTGTGGGGATTGTTATTTAGAGATTTCACGGTCAACATCTATGATGAATATCAAGGTCATCGCAAGTTAATGGCGAGTCAGAAGTTGAGCGCCACGACCACCAACCAGTAATTAGAGGTGAAGAGCGATTCTATATAATAAGAAGATTGGTCTAGTAGTTGCTGGCGTCATTTTAATTTCATCCGTATTCTTAATGGACCGCGTACAGAGCGACGGTGACGCCGTTACACCAGGCTCCATCGAGGATCCAGTCGTGACCAAAAGCTATGTCGACCAAAAAATAGCCGCATTAACGGGTAACGGCGGTTCGAACTCTTCGAATGAAGAGTCTGCTCCTGAAGCAGTTTCTTCGGTCTTCGAGGTCGTCAACGTACCGGTTGGCAAGCGTATCGTGGCCAAGACAAGCGCGGAGTTCGTGGTTCGAGCCGGCAAAGCGATTGTCGTAAGTTCGGATGCTAATGGCGTATCTGAATTGACGGATGGCGGCGAACTGAAACCAGGCGCAGCTGTAAAGAATGACCATTTGTTGCTCGCGGCGAGAAGCGGACGGGGCATTCAGCACTCGCCTGAACAGAAGAGCGGTGCAATCGTCGTCATGGCTCGAGGAGCCTATGAGCTTCAAGAGCAGACATAAGATGAAGAAAAGGAGTCCGGGACGGTTTGGCGTTTCGGACTTCTTCGCATGCGCGCGATGTCAGCGCTACTTATTTTTCCCCCCGCAGCCAACATGTTATCCGGCTCAAAGGGAACAACGTCGCGCACAATACGGATATCAACTACAGGAGGTGCATGACGAAATGGCTAAACGTCGAAGCAACATTGTAGTGGTACCCGAAGCGCGAGCAGCGATTGACCAGATGAAATACGAAATTGCGGCAGAGCTTGGGTTAACGGCAGGTGCGGTGACGCCGGACCGGCTGGGCATGACGGAATTTGCGGCAGATGATTTTGGCGCGGTGGGTGAATCGAGCGATCCAGCCAGCGTACCATGGTCGCGGCTTGCGACCCGCGATGTCGGCTATATCGGCGGTTCGATTACACGTCGATTAGTCGAGCAGGCAGAGCGTGTTCTGAACGGCTTGTAATGGCGCCAAACACAAGACAACAGCCATTGACACCAAGCGACAACTTCGGTATCATACTGTTTTAGAGAGTTGACTAGCGACCTTTTCCATCACCGGAAAAGGTTGATTTTTTGGATGAGACGTTTCGTTAGGTCCATGTGTGGCGTGTTGACTTTTCTATTGTTTCGAACCCATGCATGTCTTATTCTTCATACTTACCTTTATTTTGAGTAGCAGGAGGTTGAAAACATTGTCGATTAAAGGACGGCATTTGTTTACTTCGGAATCGGTCACGGAGGGACATCCCGATAAGATTTGTGACCAAATCTCGGACGCGGTATTGGACGCGTTTCTCGAGCAAGATCCATATGCGCGCGTAGCGTGCGAAGTATCCGTAGCTACGGGTCTGGTACTCGTTATTGGCGAGATCAGCAGCAGCGCGGACTACGTGGACATCTCGGCGATTGCGCGCAAGACGATCAAAGAAATCGGCTACACGCGCGCCAAATACGGCTTTGACTCCACGACTTGCGCCGTATTGACTTCCCTGAACGAGCAATCAGCGGACATCGCGCAAGGCGTTAACGCCGCGATCGAGACGCGCGACGGCAAAGACATCCGTCAAGAGAACGCGGATATCGGCGCTGGCGACCAAGGCTTGATGTTCGGTTTCGCAACGAACGAGACGCCAGAACTCATGCCGCTGCCAATCGCGTTGTCTCACCGTATCGCACGTCGTCTGTCCGAAGTGCGCAAGAACGGCACGCTCGACTACCTCCGTCCGGACGGTAAGACGCAAGTCACGATCGAGTACGTAGACGGCAAGCCGGTACGCGTCGACACGATCGTCGTGTCCACGCAGCACGCGGAAGAAGTAACGCTCGAGCAAATCCAGAAGGAAATCATGGAGCACGTCATCAAGCCGGTCGTGCCTGCTGAGTGGCTGGACGAGCAAACCAAATACTTCATCAATCCGACAGGCCGTTTCGTTATCGGCGGTCCTCAAGGCGATGCGGGTCTTACGGGCCGCAAAATTATCGTCGATACGTATGGCGGCTATGCTCGCCATGGCGGCGGCGCATTCTCCGGCAAGGATCCGACGAAAGTCGACCGTTCCGCGGCATATGCGGCTCGTTACGTGGCGAAGAATATCGTAGCGGCAGGTCTGGCGGACAAATGCGAAATCCAATTGGCTTACGCGATTGGCGTAGCGACTCCGGTTTCCATTAACGTCGACACGTACGGCACCGGCAAAGTGAGCGAAGAAGTGTTGGTAGAAGTTATCCAGAAAAACTTCGATCTTCGCCCGGCGGGCATCATCAAAATGCTCGACCTTCGCCGCCCGATCTACGGCAAAACAGCGGCCTACGGCCACTTCGGCCGCACGGACATCGACCTTCCTTGGGAACGCGTCGACAAAGCCGAGCAGCTGAAAGCGGACGCGCAAGTGAACGCTTAAGCAATGGATTTAGAACAATGAAACCGCACCTATTAGGGTGCGGTTTTTTTATGCGCTATGGCATACTGGTTTGCTGTTATTTTGTGGCGCTATCTTCATTTTTCACGACGTATGGCCGACAAATATAATACAGATGTTAATAGATTGGGGAGTGAAAAGACGTTGATACGCAAATGGATCGTGTATGTTCTGTTCGCAACGCTATTAATCCAAACCGGATTGGCCGGCCATAATTACGAGATTGCCTACGCAGATACCGTCGGCCCCCAAATCCTGGTGAAGACGCCGACGAATGCGGCTACGAATGTACCCGTAAATGCGAATTTGGTGCTGACGTTCGACCAAAGCGTCAAAAAAGGACCGGACGCATCGAAGATCGGCATTTACGAGATGGACAGCACCGTGTTTACGGAGTACACGGTTTCGTCGAGCAAGATTACCATTAATCCATCCAATCCGACGATCGTCACGATTGCATTGCCGGATAACAAATCCTTCGAGTTAGGAAAGAGTTATTACGTCAATATCGCGGAGGGCGCATTCGTCAGCGTTTCGATGAACGCGAACTATGCAGGGATCAATAATACGGCGGGCTGGAATTTCACGACGACATCGAACGCGGCAGATACGCAGGCGCCGCAATTGTCCGTGGCAACGCCGCTTGCGCCAATTCATAATGCGACGAATGTCGCGGTTAACACGCAGATTGCAATCCAGTTTAATGAACCCATCTATACCAATAGCGGATTCATCACGCTGCACAATAGCGATAACAGCAGCGATACCCGTATGATTCCCGTTACGTCCTCGAGCGTGGGAGGAAGCGGCACGAATACCATTCGGATCTCGCTCCCGGCTAACTTAAGAACCAACAAGACCTATCAGATTGAAGTGCCGAATACCGCTTTTGTCGATGCGGTCGGTAATGCGTTTGCGGGGATCTCGCGCGGCAGCTGGTCGTTCGCGACAACGCCTCCTCCGCTCGGGACGCCTGTTCTTTCGCCTGCCGATGGCGCATTTGCGGTCAATATCCGGGCGGCCCTGACAATGACGTTTCCTAAGCGCCTGGCGCGCAATACGGGACAAATATCGCTGTACCGCATCGCGGACAACGGGTTACTTCAACATTTTGACGTATCCTCTTCGGGCGCGGTGCAAATGAGCATTAATTCGTCGACCAACGAAACGACGGTTACGGTGCAGCCTTCCTCGCCGCTTGGCGCTAACATTGGCTATTACGTGTTAGTGGATGCCGGGGCGTTTAGAGACAGCTCCAATGCTTCGTCCCTCTATGAGGGAATGCTGGATGCGGGCGAGTGGAACTTTACGACCGGGTACGGCGATGATGTTACGGCGCCCGTTCTGACCACGAAAGTGCCATCCAATACCGCAACGACAACCTCGTCTACCTTGGAACTTACGTTCGACGAACCTGTTTTCCAAGGCAATGGCAACATTGTTATTAAATCAGCGCCGAATGGCACGACGATCGCCTCCATACCGGTTACCGATGCCAAAGTAAGCGGGGGCGGCACGACGAAAATCACGGTTTCGCCTGGCGTGACGTTGGTGGATGGCACCACCTATTATGTCCAAATCGGCTCTCAAGCTTTCCGGGACGCAAGCGGCAATAATTTCGCGGGCATGCTGAGCACCGATACGACGACTTGGCGGTTTACCGTTAGCAATGATAAAGTCAAACCGACGATCGTGACGCTTTCGCCCGCGAATGGCGTCGCGACCGTTCCGACGACGGGGGGGTCGTTCAGCATCATGTTCAGCGAACCGATCCGTGTGCTGAATGCCAGCGGGATTAGTTTCAAACGAACTTCGACGACATCTTCGTCATCCGCTGTCATGGCTATTGATCCTGATAATAACCGGAAGCTGAATATCACGCCGGATCCATTGTTGGCCAACACGAATTATTACGTGGAAATTGCGGCGAATGCGATCTCCGACTTGGCGGGCAATACGTTCGACGGCATCTTGAACACGTATCAATGGGCGTTCAAAACGTCTTCGGCGACAGGTGCGCCGACCGTTGCTTCGGTCGAGATGTCAGGCAGCAGCAGAATCGCCTTGACCTACAATCAAATGCTCGACAGTACTTCGTTGCCTTCGGCGGGTACGTTCTATGTCACGGTAAACGGTACGTATCGGGCTATAACCGCCGTCCAAATTACGGATGCGATCGTCTATTTGACCTTGCAAAGCCCGGTAGTGAACGGGCAAGAAATTCGTCTGTATTACACGGCCCCGGTTGATTTGAATGCCGCTGCGATCCGCAGCTTGTCCACATTGACCAAAGCGGCAAGCATATCGAATCAGCTCGTCACCAATACGCCGGACACGACGGTGCCGAGACCGATTAGCGGCACGGTAGCCGGCAACTTAATCACGATGACCTTCAGCGAAGAGCTGAGTACCGTATCTTCATCGGCATACACGCAGTTTTACGCCTATGTGAACGGCAGTTACCGCACGTTCTCAAGCGTCGGTGGAACGGGATCGACGATGACGCTCTATCTGAGCGGCAGCGAAGTGTCGGTCGGCCAAACCGTCACGCTTTCCTATTCGAAAGGAGCGTACCCGCTTACGGATGTTTCGGGTAACCCGGTTGCGAGTTTTTCGGCCTTCCAGATCTTGAACGGGGTAGATACGGCTATTCCGCAGCTGCAGACGCTAACGGTCTCCGGCAATAAATTATCGCTGACTTATAACGAAGCGTTAAGCACGACGTCCAAGCCGGCTACTGGCGCCTATGCCGTCTTGGTGGACGGTACGGCGCGAACCGTTAGCACCGTGACGGTAAGCGGTTATCAAGTCGATCTAACGCTGTCTTCGGCGGTGGCAAGCGGACAAACGATTCGCGTCAGCTACACGCGCCAGACGCCGTATTTAACGGACTTGGCCGGCAATCCGGCTGAATCCTTTAGCAACTTGGGCATATCCGGCGCCGGTTCGACCTTGACTGTAATTGGCGCTATTGCTAAAGGCAGTACGATCACGCTCAATTTCTCGGATAATTTGAATTCAGGTTTTATCCCGCTGATCTCGCAATTTTCCGTGAAATCCGGTAATTCCGTACGTTCGATCGCCAACGTTCAAGTGAACGGCAGCACGGTGGTGCTCACGCTGGTGACGCCGGTTTCGATCGGCGACGCGATCAAAGTCAGCTATTCGACAAGCGGCGGAACGATGCTGCGGTCGTCCGGCGGCGTGAACGCGGAAAGCTTCACCGACTTGACGGCCGCGAATCAGACGACATGGTCCGACGACCCGACCAGCGATTTCGAATCGGTAACCGGAGGCGGTATCGGATTGAAGAAGCAGGTTGCTTCCACGACGCCGACGACGACGCCGGGCGGGAAGAGCGTGAATCGGTATAGTCTTCCCGAGAGCAAAGTAAAGTCTGCGTTCGATACGATTACCGGAATCGGCGGGGAACCGCGTCTGTCCTTCACGGTGCCATCGACCGAGGCGGGCGCCAGCGTGGCCTTCCCGTTGTCTCCGCTCAAGACGGCCAGAGATAAATTTCCAAAGGCTAAGGTTGTCGTGAACTATAAGAACGCCAGCTACGAAATGCCGCTGGACCAGTTGACCATGGACGGCTCCGCGACATCTCTGTCGGGATCGCTGCTCGTGAACATCGACATGGGCTCGAACAGCTTGACCGATCCGCTGACGACGGCGATTAGCGCGGCGGGCTCCAAGTTGATCGGCGAGCCGGTGAACATGGAGACCTTCATCGTGAACAACAACGGCGCAGCAACCAAAATCAGCAGTTTCGGCGGGTACGTCAAACGTTCGATTACGGTGGATCAAACGCTCGAGACGCGTCAGACGGCCGTGGTCTGGTACGACCCGGAAGTCGGCAAGATCTCGTATGCGCCGACGCACGTGGAGACGGCCAATGGCAAATCGGTCGTCACCTTCCAGCGGAAGGGCAACAGCGCCTACGCAGTCATCAAAGGCAACGTCGTTTACAACGATTTGGGCGCGCACTGGGCACGCAACGATATTTTGCTCATGGCGAACAAATATATCATCGACGGCCGGACGCCGACGACGTTCGAACCGAAGAAAGCCATTACGCGCGCGGAATTCGCCACCTTTATTTCCAAAGGGTTGGGGCTCTCCGGCGACAAAACCGCGGCCGCGAAATTCCAGGATCTCAATTCCGGTCATGCGGCGATGGCCTACATCGGCGCCGCGGCCAAAGCGGGTATCATTCAAGGCATGACGGACGGCAGCTTCAAGCCGAACAGTCCGGTGACCCGCGAGCAAATGGCCTCCATGATGGTGCGGGCGGCCGAGTATGTCGGGAACAAGGTAGACTTGTCCCAAAATGCGGCCACCATGCTGAAACGATTCAAGGATAATGCCAAAATCGGCACGTGGGCGCAGGTCGACGTCGCCAAGGCGGTCCAAATGGGCGTCATCAATGGCATGTCGAACGGCAATTTCGGCGCCAAGTCGAATGCGACGCGCGCGGAGGCTGCCGTGATGATCGAGCGTCTGCTCAATCTCAACGGGCTGATGGATACGTAAATCGACAAGTTCTTTTAAAGATCTACCAAAGCTATCTCTCCACTACGAGGAGAGATAGCTTTTTCTTTTCATTCCTCTCCTCCTCGATAGGAGGTTTCTATCGACCGTAACTTTTCCGCTAGTTTCGGAGTCTATAACAGGTAGATTTCGAGATGGGAGAGTTGCAACCAACATGACGAAGCTTACGAATCGACGGGGAACCGTTCGCATACAACAGCCAAGCAAGAAACGGACAAGCGCGACGATCGTCGCGGTAGCCTTGGGAACCGCGCTGCTGCTGCAGCCGGTCGGGCTGCTGCTGCCGCCCGCCTATAACGTGGCGGCCGCGGCGGCGACGGTACAGGCGCTCAAGATGCAGAGCGAAGAGATGATCACTTCGGGCGCGAAACTAATTCGCTATCAATGGACGCAGGGCGATGGCGAGGTTTCGAATGTCCATGTCATAGAAGTCGATTTGACGAATCCGTACGTGAAGCTCGACGTCATGAACGGCAAGACGGGCGCGATCACGGGCAAAAGCTCGGTCGGGAATATGGTGAAAACGACCGGCGCGGTAGCGGGGATCAACGCGGATTTCTTCGATACGTCCTCCGCGGCCAAGGGCAACCCGATGGGAGCCCAAGTGAACGAAGGCAAGCTGGCGACGAGCACCTCGCAGCTGAACGGGATGTACGCGTTCGCGGTGACGGCGGACCGCAAGCCGATCGTGGACCTCTTCACGTTCCAGGGGACGATCGTGGCGCAGGACGGCGCGACGTTCCCGCTGGCGGGTCTCAACAAAGGCGCCTATCGCACGGATCCCAATCAGGGGTACAGCCATTCGAACGCGGCGCATATCTATACGAGCGCTTGGACGGCGGCACGGCCAAGCGCGGCGGAATCGTCCGCTACGCCGACGGAAGTCCTCATTGTAGACAATGTGGTACAACAGATTGCGGTGAATAGCATGATCCCGGGCACGCCCCCGGCGAATGGGTTCATTTTGCGTACGCACGGCACGGCGGCTAAATTCGTCACGGACCATCTGCCGGTCGGTTCGACGGTCAATGCCAACTATTCGCTCGTCGCATCCTCGACGGGGCAGCCGGTCGACGCGGCATCGCTGCAGATGCTCGTCGGCGGCCATACGATCCTGGTCGATCAAGGCCGAACGACGGCGTTCTCCCGTGATATTACCGGCGTGAGCGGCTCGTCCGAAGTGTCGCGCACGGCGGTCGGCTATTCGCAGGATGGCGGCAAGGTGTACTTGATCACCGTGGAGGCCGCCGGCGAGAGCGAAGGCATGTCGCTGAAGGAACTGCAGACGATGATGGTGCAGCTCGGCGTATGGAAAGGCATTAACCTCGACGGCGGCGGTTCGACGACGATGATCAGCCGTCCGCTGGGCGATACGGAGACAACGCCGGCGCATGAGACGCAGAATGGCTCCCAGCGCGCGGTGGCAAGCGGTCTAGGCGTTTACACCATGGCGCCGGCCGGACAGCTTAGAGGATTGTCGGCGAGCGGCAGCACCGTCCTGTTCGTCGGCCAGCAGGCGTCGTATTCGCTCAAAGGATACGATACCTTCTATAACCCGATCGACGCCGGTTCGGTCGCGGCGACGTGGACGGACGCGCAAGGACTCGGCACGTTCAGCGGCAACGCGTACACGGCGAAGAAGGCGGGCAAGACGACGGTCAAGGCGATCTCCGGCAGCATTAGCGACAAGCTGGAGATCGAGATCATCGGCGGCGAACAAATCGCGGAGATGGAAATCGCGGCCGGCGCGCCGGTGCTGGAGGCGGGGAAATCGTTCGAGGTGCCGGTGAAAGCCGTGCTGGCGGACGGACGCAAGGTAACGATTCCGGCGGGCTCGGTGAAATGGGAGCTCAGCGGATTCGCGGGCAGCGTGAAGGATGGCGTGCTCACCGTGCAAAATGCGGCCGCCGGCAGCGCGGCAGGCTATGCGATCGCCCGGTACGACGGATTCTCGGCCATGCTCGTGCTGACCGCCGGTTCGAATAAAAAATTCGAAGATTTCGAAGCGGCGACGTACCCAATGACGTTCCAAGGCACGAATGCTGTGACGGGGAACGTATCGCTCGTAAGCGGATTGCCGGAACAAGCGTCGGCGAAGGCGCTTCAGCTGGATTACGATTTCTCGCAAGTCGCCTCGGGTACGAAGGCCGCCTATGCGGTGCTGAACGGCTCGGGACGCCAAGTGGAAGGCAAGCCGTCCAGCTTGACCGTCGACGTGTACGGGGACGGCAGCTTGAACTGGCTGCGCGCCGAATTCGTCGACGCGGCAGGCAAAGCGTATCCGGTTACGTTAGCGGACAAAATTTCGTTTGCCGGCTGGAAGCAGCTGAAGGCTGATTTACCGGCGGGCGTGACATATCCCGTCAAGCTGAAGCGTCTATATGTCGCTTCGCTGCAGGAGGACCAGGACGAGCGCGCGCTGACCGGCCAGGTGGTGTTCGATAACATCGGCTTCCAGTACCCGGCATCGGTTGAAACGAAGACAAGCCCGTCGATCCAGCTGACGCTGGGATCGAAGTCGGCCTCCATTGGCGGTACGGCGACGAAGTTGGACGTGGCGCCGATCGCGCTGGATGGCACGACCTACCTGCCTCTGCGTTTCGTCGCGGACGCGATGGGCGCGAAGATCAACTGGGACGGCACGCTCAAGCGCGTCACCGTGCTTCGCGGAGACCGCTTGCTGGAGATGTGGCTGGGCAAGTCCTCGTTCCTGCTGAACGGCAGCCGCTCGGAATCCGAGGTGGCGCCGATCTCGAGAGGCGGCCGTACGCTCGTGCCGATTCGGCTCGTTTCGGAGCAGCTTGGCCTGAAAGTGGGCTGGGATCCAAAAACAGGGGCGATCTCCGTCGAATAATTCGACGTTGACGGGTCATTCTGTGGTATGATAAGGGCAGAATGCGTGTCAAAGAAAGCGAGCCGATGCAGACGTGGACTATCGCATTAACGATATCGACCGTGTGATCAAGAATGCGGTTAATGTGATGGAAGAAAGCAAATACCAAGTGTATGAAATATGCGAATCCGCGCGCAAGGAGCTGTTTTCGCTCAGCCAGGAGCTGACGGACATTCTGGCGGAGACGGCCGAGATTATCGACAAGGTCGACAAGCTCGAGATTGATTACCGCCGCGCGCGCGTTCGGCTGACGGAGGTCAGCCGGGATTTCGTCCGTTATAAAGAAGAGGATATCAAGAGCGCCTACGAGAAGGCGACCCAGCTGCAGCTCGACCTGATGGTGTTCCGCGAGAAGGAAACGTATTTGCGGGCGCGTCGGGACGAGCTGCAGAAGCGGGTGCGCAACATTGAGCAGTCCATCGAGCGCGCGGAGACGATTGCGTCTCAAATTAATGTAGTGCTGGAATATTTATCCGGCGATCTGAACAACGTGACGCGTATTTTGGAATCCGCCAAAAATCGACAACTCATTGGGATGAAAATCATACTCGCCCAGGAAGAAGAGCGCAAGCGGATCGCCCGCGAGATCCACGATGGTCCTGCACAATCGATGGCGCATCTAGTGCTTAGGACGGAAATTGCGGAAAGAATGCTGCACAAGCAGGAATTTCAAATTGTCCAGGAAGAATTAGTAGAATTGAAAAAACAAGTGCGCTCCGGTATCGAGGAGATTCGCAAAATTATTTTCAACCTGCGTCCTATGGCATTGGACGATCTTGGACTGGTGCCGACGCTGCGCAAGTACGTTCAGGATTTCGAGGAGAAGACCAAGATTCGGACAATCTTCGATACCATCGGCAAGGAGATCCGGCTGCCCTCCGCGATGGAGGCCGGCATTTACCGGATGGTACAGGAAGCGTTCAGTAACGCCTACAAGCATGCCAACCCTTCTTTCGTTGCATTGGAGATCACCTACCAGGCGCAGATGGTGAAAATCGTCGTCCGCGACAATGGCGTCGGATTCCGTGTCGACCAAGTCGAAGCCCGGACCAAGGACAGCACGCATTTTGGCCTCATCGGCTTAAGGGAGCGGGTTGAATTGGTCGAGGGGAGGCTGGAAATCGAATCGGCGATTAACGAAGGGACGAAGATTACGATCCATATCCCGATCAATGCGGAGGAAAGAAAGGAGTAATAGATGATGGAAGCTCAACCAACGAATGGCAAACGAAAAATCAAAATATTGATCGCAGACGACCATCAGTTGTTCCGCGAAGGCTTGAAGCGCATACTCAATATGGAGGACGACCTGGAGGTTATCGGAGAGTGTAACGACGGCATTCAAGTGCTGGAGTTTTGCAATCTGAACAAACCGGAGGTCGTGTTGATGGACATCAACATGCCGATTGAGAACGGGGTTATCGCCACGGAGCGGCTCCGCGATATTTTTCCCGACGTCAAAGTTATTATTCTGTCCATCCATGACGACGAGAGTTACGTCTTCGAGACGCTGCGCAAAGGCGCATCCGGTTACTTGTTGAAGGACATGGAGGCGGAAGCCCTCGTGAACGCGATCCGTTCGGTCGTGAGCGGTCATGCGTATATTCATCCGAAAGTAACGGGCAAGCTGATCAACCAGCTTCGCCGTATGACATATCTGGACGAGATCGGCTCGGTGTCCGGCGCGGCCGCGACCCGCGAAGCCGGCGTGAAGTTCATCCCGAGCGAGAACAACCCGCTGACGCGCCGCGAAGCGGAAGTGCTTCGTTTGATGGCGGAAGGCAAGAGCAACAAGATGATCGGCGAGTTTTTGTTCATTAGCGAGAAGACGGTCAAAAACCACGTGAGCAGCATTTTGCAAAAGATGGAAGTGGACGACCGCACGCAAGCCGTCATCAATTCCATCAAATTCGGCTGGGTCGAATTATAATCGCATCGCATGTTCATTCGAGGCCTCCGCATGTCAGCGGGGGCCTTTTTGGCATGCACATGACTGTGCCGCGTCCTTATGGTTTATTACCTCCAAAAAAAGTTGCGAAACAGGCAGGGGTGGAGGCATTGAGCTTCGTCTTATATAGAGAAGGCGAAACGGCGTGATCAAGGGGAAGGGAGGGGAGCGGCATTGCGAGTTGGCGAAAGGAACCCGTGCTGAACGAGGAAAAGAGCGAGATAGAGCGGAATCCGGCACGGATGCGGCCGACCGGCACGGATGCGGCGCAAAGCGTCGGCGTGGACGAGCGGGAGACCGACAATAACGACGAGACGATTGTCCGGCGCGTGTTGGCTGGAGACCGGGAGGCGTTCCGGCTGCTCGCGGTCCGACATCGGCAGCGGCTGTACGCGCTCGCGTGGGGCGTGCTGCGGCATCCGAAAGATGCGGAGGACGCGCTGCAGGAGGCGTTGGTGCGGATGTATCTCTCCCTCCCTCAATATAAAGGACAAAGCTTCCAGGCATGGTCCGCCCGGATCGCGGTCAATTGCGCGATCGATCTCCGGCGCAAACGAGAGAGAACGCGGCAATGGGGAGCGGGTCCCGCGGATGGAACGGAGCCGCGAGAGCGTGCCGAAGGGCAGACGTCTTGGACGGGACGGGAAGAAGCGGCAACGGGCGGGCCATCTTCGGAAGGTGACTATAGAAGCGGATGCGCGCCGCCCGCGGAGACGGAAGCGCTGGCGCGCGAACGGAAGCAGCAGGTGCGCGACATGGTGGATGCGATGCCGGAAGGATACGGGGCGGTCGTGCGCGCTTACTACTTCGAAGAGAAGAACCAGCGGCAGATCGCCGAGGAGGCGTCGCTAGAGGTGAAGAGCGTGGAGTCTCGCCTGTATCGGGCGAAGCAATGGCTGCGCAAACGCTGGAAGGAGGAGGATTTCACATGATGCATCCGGCGAGAGAACGATGGGAGCGTTTTGCGGCGGGAGCGCTGCAGGGTGGCGAATGCATAGAGCTCGAGCATCATTTGGCGAGATGCGAAGCATGCTTGCACGCGTACATGGAGGCGGTCGAAGGCATGGCTGCCCTGGAGGCGGATCGGGCGGATCATTTGACGGATACCGTCATGTGGGCCGTTGCCGCGATGGCGGAGGAGGCTTCGCGATCGGAAACGAACGGGATGGCAGAGGCTGGAGCTCGATCCGGTCTGTCGGGACCGGATAACGCACGGGCTGCGAACGACGCGCAGAGCGGAAAGGCAAGAGACGGCCGTCGCGGGCGGATCGCATGGGATGCGGGACGCAAACGCGCGCTCGTCCATTACGCCATCGCCGTCTGCGTCATGCTGCTCATGATGTCCGCCGGCGTATTCGACCGATTGGCGGCGCAGCCGGAACAATGGAAGGCCGAACGGCAGCAGGAGCAAGGGGGCTCGCTGAGCGATGCCCTCATGGCGAAGACGTCGCTGGTGATCGATAAAGTGCTTGATAGCGAGCGTCCTTGATCGGAACGCCGCGGCAGTCGAGCCGACAACATAAAGGAGATGAAATGATGGTACGCAATCCGATTGTGACTTTACTGCTCGGTCTCGTGCCGGGTCTTGGCCATTGGGCGGCTGACCGGAAGGGAAGAGCGTTCATCTATGCGTTCTTCGTATTCGGCATTGCGGCGGGCGGATTTCTGCTCGGCGTCGTGACCAACGAGATGGAACTGTTCGCGATGAGTTTGGTCATCGCTTTTCTGTTCTGGCTCGTGAACATGCTGGACTTGGTCATTTATTTGTTGCGGTACCCGAATGGCAAGCCGTCGCCGGAATATCACGCGGCTTATCCGCCGTATGGGCCACAGCCTTTCCCGGGTTATGGTGGAGCGGGGTTCGCGTCTTCGGCGGATGGATCGCCGCCGCCCCCTTCGGCATTCGATGGCGGCGCGAGTGGTTTCGGGGCAGGGCCGGGACACGCCGGGCATACGCATGGCCCAGGCGCATACGGTCCGCCCCCGCCGAACTACGGCATGCCTGCGCGGCGGGATGATGCAGGCGAGCGGTTCCTGACGATATTGCTTTCCTTCATTCCAGGTTTGGGGCACTTAAGCCTGGGCTTAATGCAGCGCGGGTTGACCTTCATGATCGGTTTCTTCGGTTTGCTGACGATGATCTTGTTCGTGACCGCGCTCTCGGGCGAAGGCGGATTCCTCGTGTTTCTCGGCGTGCTGCCGATCATCTGGTTGTATGGCCTGTTCGATGCGATCCGGATGGTACGGCGCAAGCAGTCGGGGGAGCCGCTGCTGGACCGTTCTATTATGGAGGATTGGGACGATCATCGCGCGGGCGGACGCCGAAGCCGGCTGTTCGCGACGGTGCTGTCCATTTTGCCGGGCGCGGGGCATATGTACCTGGGACTTCAGCGCAGAGGGCTGCAGCTCATGGCCGGGTTCCTGTTATCGATCTATTTGCTCGATACGCTGGAGCTGTCGCTGTTTCTCTTCCTCGTACCGATTTTGTGGTGCTACGCGTTTTTTGATTCGCTGCAAATGCAGTCCCGTTACGCGATGGACGGCTTCGTGCCGGACGTACCGATCGTCAGCGGCGTCATGCATCAGCGCAAGTGGCTGGGCCTCGCGCTGATTGCCATGGGCTTGTATTATGTGGGCGACCGGCTGCTGCTGGACGTGTTCGACGTGTTCGGGCTCCAATATTGGGCGCATGAGCTTCGGTATTATTTTAAAACGGGGTTCACGGCGCTCCTGCTGCTCGGGGCGGGAGCGAAGTTGTTGTTAGGCGGCAAGGCGAGGGAAGAACTCGCGCATTGAGACGGGAATCCCCTTGGACAAGGGAAAGGATGCGTATTCGGGTCGTGTTTGATGTGGGCGACCGGGATGCCGTTATAGGACGCAAGGGTGGGGTGGCGATCCATGGACCGGTAAACGGAGGGGTTCTTTCAGCGAACGCTCAGTTGGCTTTAAGGTTGCGCAAATCGGTACTCCCTATACTAAGAGGCATGGCAATACTTTTTGAACATCTGTAACAAGGGAGTAACGATCATGAATATATCATCCGCCACCCGAAGCTTCTTCACCGGTTCTACAGCCGCGGCAGGCTCGGGGAACGCCTCGTCCAGTTCCAGCAGCTCAAGCACGACATCGACGAGCACGAGCGCGTCGAGCAGCATTTCCGAGCTGGAGAAATCGAAGACGGAGCTTCAGCAGAGTTTGACCAAGGAGATGCAGAGCAAGGACGGCGAGAAAACGAAGCAGCGGAAGGTGCAGCGGATCCAGGCGCAAATCCAGCAGATCGACTCGCAGATCGCGAGGTTGAAAGCGGAAGAGAACAAGAAAACGACCGAGCAGGCAAGCGCGGGCAGTAAGCAAGCGCCGACGCAGGCGATGCCGGCGACGAACGTGGCGGCGGCAGCCGGCGTAGGCGAGAACCTCGACGTTCGCGTATAGCGTCTGCGGCTGGCGGGCGCGTGCTGAAATGAATACGAAACCGTCCGGACGAAAGGTTCCGGGCGGTTTTTGTTTTTCTGATGGGGCGTACGTTCGGCGAAAGCATGTCTTGCGCCTTGTAACCCCTGGGCGCCGCGGTGCATAAACTGGCATAAAGGAGGTGGCCGCCATGATCGAAATTTTGCTGTGGGTGGTCGGGTGTTATCTGGTGGCGGCGGCTCTCGTGCATGCGGCATTCCGGCTCAGGGAGAAACCGAAGGCGGAACATTATGTTTTGCTTGCGGGCAATGAGCAGCAGCGGATGGAATGGTATATGCGCGGGCTGCGCCGGTATTCGCACCGAAGCGGGAAAGAAGTGCAGGTGACGATCATTGACCGGGGGTCGGAGGATGACACCGTTCGAATCGCGAGCCTGTTTGCCAAGAAAGGCATGGACGTCCAGCTGAAGGACGGGACGCCATTCGAGGGGAGCTTTCAATCGGCTCTTCAGGGAGCTCGGAATGAACAACCGGCAGAAGTCATCGGGACGGGAGAACGGAAACTTCCGAAATGGAAGCGTTTACTGAAGGTTGGGCAAAGACGGGGTCAGACTGGCGCGCGCGCGAAGGCGGAAACCTTCGAACCGACGCATCTGATGTGGATGCTGCAAGCGGAAGGAATTATTACCGAACCCGAACACGCGGTGCTTGTGGATTTGCGCGAGCCGTCGGATTGGTCGAAGCTGCCGCAGTAGCACATTGCCAGCGGCCCGGAGGCGGGTTATAATGAGTGGCAATAGGAAGACGGACGAGTGAAGCACACCCGTGCGCCGCATCAAGCGGCTGCATCGGTGCGCTTTTTTTGTTGCCCGGCGTTCGCGGAGGAGGAAGGTTGGATGAAGGTTCTTGTTTACGCGTTGTTGGAGGAGCGGGCAAGTTCTTGCCGCTGGACGCTCGATCCGGAGGCGGATCGCTGGTTTTGGCTTGCTCCTGGCGTGGAGCGGTTTCGGCAAGAACAAGGCTTAGATGGCGGCGCAGGGAAGGATCGGCTAGGGGAGGAGCGTCTAATTAGAGGACTGGCTGATCGCATAGGCAACTTCGAGGAGAGAGGGGTCAAGATCGGTTGCAAGATGCTGGTATGGGACGAGCCGCTGCCGCTGGGCGCCGCGATCGAAGCGGCGGCGCGTTGGAGGAGGATGACATCCGGAAGAGAGCTGGAGCAGAAGACCGCTGAGGGCGCGCTTCGCCGCTGCGTGCAGGAAGCGATGGAAGCGGAAGGCGGCTTTGAGCGGCAAGGCGCGAAGATTAATGGGAGCAGGGCGGAATACGCGCGGCCCATCTTGAAATGGGGGCCGACTGGCGATGGCGGCCTGATCGATGCGGCGGACGGGGATGGCGGGCAACCCGACGCCCCGCGGCCCCCCTCGGCGGCCGGCAAGTCTGCCGCATTCGCCGCGCTGACCCGGCAGGCGCGGCAGGACGCCGAGCAGCTTCGCGGTCGCGCCTTGCACGTCCCAGAGGCGCTCGCGCTGTTAGGCGTCGCCGAATGGCGCGAGCTTGCGCCGCGGCTTCAGTTCGCCGCGCTGCTCGGCCTCGCGCGCCTGGAGGCGGCGGTCGCGCCCGCGCCGCCTCTCTCCGGCCGCTGGCGGCAGCGCGGAGCTGCGCCGCGACCTCGCCGCTGCCAGCGCTGCGGCAGCGGCGAGGCGCAGTTGAGGCGCACGCCTTGCGCCTCATGCGGGCGCCGCGCGTGCGCATACTGCGAGGCGTGCCTCGCCATGGGCCGCAGCCGCGAGTGCGGGCTGCTCATCCTCGGCACGCCATCGCGTGCGTGCGCGGCGCCGCCCTCCGCCGCGCCGCAGCTCTCCATGGCGGCCAGGCTCGCGCCATGGAACCTGAGCCCCGCTCAGCAGGCGGCCGCGGCCGCCGCGCTTCGTTACATCGAGAGCGCGCCGCCGCAGGAGAAGCGGCGCGCCAAGCCCGCGGCTCGGCTCCGCGAAGCGTGGCGCCGCCTCGCCGGGCGCTTCGCCGCGCTGTCGGCGCCGCCGTTAGCGCCAGCTTATCCGCGTCTGCCGCGCTTGCTCGCCTCCGCGTCTAATCGTCTGCGCCTTCTGCGCGGCGACGGGAACCGCGCCGACAGAGAAGCCTCCGCGCTGTCGGCGCCGCAGCCGCTTCTCGAGCGCGACGAACAGCCGGCCGCGACCGCATTGCTCGCCGCCACCGACAACGTGCCCCGGCGCCAGTTCCTCCTCTGGGCGGTCACGGGCGCCGGGAAGACCGAGATGATCTTCCCGCTCGTCGCGGCGGCGCTCGAGCGGGGCGGCCGCGCGCTGATCGCGACGCCGCGGCGCGACGTGGTGCTGGAGCTCGATCCCCGTATCCGCCGCGCCTTCCCGGCGGAGCGGGTCGTCACGTTATTCGGCGGCAGCCCGCAGCGCTGGGAGAGCGGGTGCATTACCCTCGCCACGACGCATCAGCTGTTCCGCTTCCGGGAAGGCTTCGATCTCGTTATTATCGATGAGATCGACGCGTTCCCATATCACGGTGATCCCCAGCTGCATTATGCGGCGAGCCGTTCGCTGGCGCCGGACGGTGCGACGGTGCTGCTGTCCGCCACGCCGCCGGCGAAGCTGCGCGGACAGGCCAGGCGCGGAAGCCTGCCGCATGCGCGCGTGCCGGTGCGTTTCCATGGCCATCCGCTGCCGGTGCCGGCCATGCTGCGCATGCCGGCCGTCGACCGCTTGCTTCGCGCGCTTCGGTTCCCGCCGGCGCTGCGAAGGGCGCTCCAGGCTTCGCTGGACCGCGGCGCCCAGCTGTTCGTGTTCGTGCAGCGGATTCGCCACGTGGCGCCGCTCGTCGCGCGGCTGCGCCGAGAATTCAAGGCGGTCGCCATCGACGGGACATCCTCGAAGGACGAAGAGCGGGCCGACAAAGTCCGGCTGTTCCGGGACGGAGCCATCCGATTGCTGGTGACGACGACGATCCTGGAGCGCGGCGTCACGATCCCGCGCAGCGACGTCTTCATTCTGGACGCCGACGGCCGGTTGTTCGACGATGCGTCGCTCATCCAGATGGCGGGCAGAGCGGGGAGGTCGCTGCACGATCCGGCGGGCCGCGTCTACTTCGGCGCCCCCGCGGTCAACAACGCGCAGCGAAGCGCGGTGAAGGAGATTCGGGCCATGAACAGGATTGCGATGAAGAAAGGCTACTTGAAGGCCAACGAGAGCGGTAAGCCGCCTGCTCCGGCGAAGCCGCCCAACGCCGTCCAACCAACAGCGGCGACGCCAGACTCTCCCTCCGTCGCCCCTATCGCGGAGGCCAACCGATGAGTGCCGCGGACTTGGCGGCCAGGGCGCTCCGCGCGATCCGCAGCGCCGTCACGATCGGCTGCTCGGGCGCGCTCGCCATGCTCTCGCCCGCCAGCGCGGCTTGCCCGGTATGCGGCCGCGCGTTCCGCGGGCAAGGCAAGGTTTCGTTTGCCGGCTTATGTCCGGCCTGCACCGAAGCGATCCCCTGGATCCGGCGGATCGAATGTCCGGTATGCGGCAGACCGGAGCGCTGCGGCGATTGCGCGCGCCGAACCGCCGCCAGCTTCGTCGCCAGCCGCAGCGCCGTGCGCTATGACGCCTCCGTCCGGAGCTGGCTGGCGACGTACAAGTACCGGGGACACGAAGCGCTGGGACCGGTGCTGGGCGAGATGATGGCGGAAGCTTGCCGCCATTTGCTTGCGGAGCGCCGCGCAAGATACCCGCATTTCCGGTTCGATGCGCTCGTTCCCGTGCCGCTGAGCGAAGAGAGGTTGGCAGAGCGGGGATTCAACCAGGCGGAGCAGTTGGCGTCTTGCGTGGGCGCGCGCTGCTCCATCCCGGTCGTGGAGGCGCTGCGCCGCACGCGGAACAGCGGCAAGCAGAGCTATATTTCCCGGCGAGAGCGGATGCGGAACACGCAAGGGTTGTTCGCGGCGGACGAATCGCGATTGCCGGCGCTGTTCCTTCCGAACGATACCCGGAGCCGGAGCATCGAATCGCTTGTCGCAACCTTCTGGCCCACATTCGGATCGTCGCCAACGCCCCACGCCGGCCAGCCGCTCCGCCTGCTGCTGATCGACGATATTTATACGACCGGGAGCACGATCGACGCTTGCGCGGGCGCGCTCTCCGAATCTCTTCGGCGCCTGTATCCCGGAACAAGCGTCGAAATTTATGCGCTGACGCTTGCCCGTTCCTGAAAGTACCACCCGGATAGAGAAGCGGATATATCAAATTATGATGTATTTTGTCGATACAACTGATAGAATAACGATATCTGCACCCTAGGGGAGGAGGCATGGACAATGAATATTGCGAACTGTCCGCGCTGTGGCAAACTGTTTACGAAGAACTTTAGAGACGTATGTCCGAACTGCATCAAGGAAATCGACAAGGAGTACACGTTGTGCGCGGAGCATCTTCGCCAGAACAAAGGCATCACGACCCACGAGCTATCCGATGCGACCGGCGTGTCCGTGAAGCAGATCACCAAATTTATTCGCGAAGGCCGAATTTCGATTATCGGCGCGCCTAACCTTGGCTACCCATGCGAAGTGTGCGCGACCATGATCCGCGACGGGAACATGTGTCAAGATTGCAAGACGCGTCTGATCAAGGATGTCGGGCAGATGAACGAGCAAATTAAAGCCGACGCGCTGAAAAATTCGGGGCAAGGCATCTACCGGACGAAAAGTTAAATTTAAACAATGCTCGAAATCATATAAATTTTCTTGTAAAATTGCCGATAATATCTGTATACAACAGATAAATCGGCTTTTTTATTTGGCTGTTTCCACTATGGAGGGATAGTTCCATGAAGATTAACGATATGCGCCGCATTAGCGGAGTCAACCCTTATCAGAAGCAAAACGAAGTACGCGCGACCGCCAATGCGGATCGCAAGCAGCAGAAGGATGAAGTCAAGTTCTCAGCGGAGGCGATGGAGATGCTCTCTACGAGCCGTTCGAACGACGCTGAACGCACGCAGCGCATTCAAGAGCTCAAAGCGCAAGTGGCTTCGGGCACGTACAACGTAGATGCCGGCAAGTTAGCGGACAAAGTATTGCCATTCATCAGATAACGTCTGACAACCGATACAAGGGAAGGGGCCGTTGCCAATATGCAAGAGGTCGTCAAAGAGATCGTAACCGTTCTGCAGGGATTGATCGAGGTGCACGAGCAGCTGATTGCGATCGGGAAAGAGAAGCAGCAGGTGATCGGAGCCGGCGATACGAACGGCTTGTCCCGCGTGACGAGCCAGGAGAAGAAACTGCTGCAGACGCTCGTCGACCTGGAGCAGCAGCGAAGCAACCTTGTGCGGGATTATTTCAAACAAACCGGTCTCGTCGTCGTGCGCAAGTTCAAGATGGAGCATCTGATTCAAGCCGTTTACAGCGCGGAAGAGAAGCGGCTGCTGATCGAGACGAGCGACGCGCTGCGCAGGCTAATCGACAAATTGAAAGAATTGAACGATTTCAATCAGCAGCTATTGCGGATGCAGCTCAATTACGTGGACTACTCGCTTGACCTGCTGATTGGACCCGTCGAAGAAGACGTGACGTATCACCGCGCCTTGCAGGCGAACGGTTATAGTCGTTTAAATAAATACGATACAAAGGCTTAAAGATACGATACAAAGGCTTAAATTGAGCGTTCAAAAAGTCGACATTTCAGCACCGAGAAGGTTGCGTGAAGGCGAAGAAGGAGAAGCGGAGTTTAGGCAAACCTAAATGAGCACCGGACTTCAAGCCTGAATGCAAGATTCGATGTCGAGATACTCCTTGATCTGCTTCGTGATCAAATGGCGAATTTTTGAACAACCTCTTAAATAAAGGAGAGTGCCGAGTTGACCTCAACATTTCATGGGCTGGAGACCGCACGAAGAAGCTTATTTGCGCAGCAGGCATCGCTCAATACGACCGGGCATAACATTGGCAACGCCAATACGGAGGGCTATACGCGCCAGAAGGTGAACCTGACCGCTTCCAAGCCGATGGAAGCCTTCGGGCTGCAGCGTTCGACCTCCGCCGGCCAGATCGGCACCGGGGTAGACTACACCTCGATTACCCGCGTCCGCGAGAAGTTCCTCGACGATCAGTTCCGAAACGAGAATAAGTCGCTTGGCAACTACGAAGTGCAGCAGGACGTGCTGGAGAAGCTGGAGAAAATCATGAACGAGCCGTCGGATACCGGCATCCGGACCGTCATGTCGAACTTTTACGACGCGTGGTCCGATCTGAGCAAGACGCCGGAGAGCGCCGACGGCCGCAAGATCGTCCGGGAGCAGGCGCTCGCGCTCGTCGATGCCTTCAATCAAACGGCGAAGCAGCTCAGCGACTTGAAAGGCGACATTACGGAGAACATCGCGATTCGCACGGATCAAGCCAACGGCTACTTGAACAACATCGCGCAGCTGAACAGCAGCATCCAGAAGATCGAAGCGCTCGGCAACGACGCGAACGACCTTCGCGACCAGCGCGACTTGATGACGGACAAACTGTCCAAAATCATGAACGTTACGGTAAGCCATGCCACGAACGGGTATCGCATTTCGATGGGGGGAACCGAGCTGCTGAACGGCTCGACGGTGACGCCTATGTCGGCGGAGACGCTCACGACGGCGTATGCGTCCGGCGATTTGAATAGCGGCGAGATCTACGGGATGATCGAGTCCAGGGATAAATTCGTGCAGGGGTATATTTCGGATTTGGATAATATGGTGAATTCGATCGCCAACGGCGAGGTCGAGGTGACGATTCCGAAGGGCTCCGTCCTGCCGGATGGCACGACGCTTAACAACGTGACGTACACGGGGGCTAATCGTACGCTGACCGAGGATTTGACCGTGAAAGTCAATGGTCTGAACGGCTTGCACCAGCTTGGCTACAACTTTACGTCCAACTCCACCGGCCTTGCCTTCTTCACGAAGGCCGACGGCTCGACGGAGGGACTGACGGCCGAGAGCCTGCGCCTCAATCCGGAGATCGAAGCGAACGCCAACAAAATCGCCACGTCGATGCGGGTGGCCGTCGGAGCGACTAGCGATACCGTGATTACGGGTAATAACACGATGGCGGTGCTCTTCTCCCAAATGCGGGATGGCCAGTTTAACTTCGGCAATGGGACGGATACGGACCTGAACACGGGCGATGCGTATTTCCGCTCGGTCGTCGGTCAGTTGGGCGTACAGGCCGAGGAAGCCAACCGTCGCTTGGCGAACCAGCAGTCGCTGGTCGACCAAGTCGAATCGAACCGCCAATCCGTCAGCGGCGTCTCGCTGGACGAAGAGATGTCGAACCTGATCAAGTTCCAGCATGCGTACAATGCGGCTGCCCGCACCATGAGCACGATGGACGAGATGTTGGACAAAATCATCAACGGCATGGGCCGCGTAGGCCTCTAATTTGAATACAGGAAATTATAAGTTTCACACTTATAGCTCATCCTGTATTTCTCCGGAACGTAACGCGCCGCGCCGCAAAGACGGCGACAGCCGTTTCGCCTTGCTAAATCCTAGACCACGGAGGTAATGACCGATGTCTTTACGCGTCACCCAATCGATGATGAACGCCCGTCTCCTTAGTAATATAACCGGAAATATGAATCGTATGAATACCCTGCAGGATCAACTTTCTTCCGGCAAGCGGATCAACAAGCCGTCCGACGATCCGGTCGGATTGACGTTCGCGATGCGTTACCGGAGCGAGCTGCAGGCGAACGAACAGTACGAGCGCAACGTCGATGCGGCGACATCGCTGCTCGAGTACACGGATACGACGATGGGCGAAGCCGTCGACGTGCTGCACCGCGTGCGCGAACTGATGGTCAGCGGCGCCAACGGCACGCTGCCGCAGGATGCGCTCAACTCGATCAGCACGGAGCTGAAGCAACTCCATAGCCAGCTGGTCGAGATCGGCAACAGCCAGTTCAACGGCAAATTCATGTACAACGGCGAGCAGACGCAGACGGCGCCTTACTTGAAGCGGACGATCGACGAGGCCGCTGCCGTTACGCCGGCTCAGTTGGCCGCCGATCCGACGGCGAATTACTTGGCCCAGAATGTTACGAGCGATACCGGGCAAATTAAATACGAACTGTCGCCAAGCATGGTTATGGCCGTTAACGTCACCGGAAACGAGTTTTTCGGCAATGCCGTCGTTCCCGGCAATGAGGCCAGCAGCGATAATGTGTTCAACATTCTTAGTCAGGCGATTAACGCGATGGATGCCGGGGATTCCGATGCGGTATCCGAATTGATCGGCAAGGTGGATTCCAGGATGAGTACCATGCTGGAGAAACGTTCCGAAGTCGGAGCGCGGATGAACCGGATCGAGCTGATCACCGCCCGTCTGCAGGATAACAACATCAACCTGCAAACCGTGCAATCCAAGGCGGAAGACGCGGATATGGCGCAGGTCATCACGAACCTGAAGATGGAAGAGAACGTGTACCAGGCGTCGTTGTCCGCCGGCGCGCAGATCATCCGTCCGAGCCTGGTCGATTTTCTGAGATAGAGTTGAGGTGAGGTAACATGCGTATTCCGCAAATTCAGATCCATCAGGAATATGCGCAGATCGGCTTGCAGACGACCCCCGCGCAGCAGGAGATCGAACAGCCTGGTCCTACCATCGAGATGAAACAGACTTCCGCCAAGCTTACGATCGAACAGACGGAGGGGCAGTTGACTATCGACCAGTCCCGAGCTCGGGACGCTTTGGCGCTGGGCAACAATCTGGAGACGATGAAGCGAATCTACGCGAAAGCGTCTCAGCTTGCGATGTCCGGTATTGCGCGTACCGTCGAGAAGGGCAATCAGATGGCGGCCATCCATCAAGGCGGCAATCCGATCGCGGAGAGCGCCAAAGATTGGCGGCGCACGTTCCCCGAGTTTGCTTTCGAGGGCGAAGCCTCGATGGACAATGTCGACATCGAATACAAGGCGAGCAAGCCGATTATTGACGTGCAGCAGGGCGGCGTGGAATACAACGTGACGCCTAACCGGGCGGAGCATCATTATACGCCGGGCAAAGTAGAGGTTTATTTGCGCCAGATGAATCGCGTAGAGATTACGCCTCCGGTGCTCGATATGATGAAATAGACGACGAACTATAGACAGCCACCGCGCTTTGCGAAGCGCGCTGTCTATAGTTTTTTGCTATATACCCCGATTGGAGGAGAGCATGCAGATGGAGTCGACTCGACTTGGCGATATTAAAGTGACGGGTTCGGAGAAGGTGGTATTCAATCAGGGGCTTCCCGGCTTCGAAGAGCTGAGAAATTTTGCTATACTGGACTTGGAGATTGAGCTGCCGATCAAACTGCTTCAGTCGGAGGAAGAATCCAGCCTGTCGTTGCTGATTGGCAATCCGTTTCATTTTTACCCGGAATACGAATGGGACATGCCTGAGCATGCCCAACAAGAGCTGCGGATCGAACAGCCGGAGGATGTAGAGGTGTGGTCCGTCATCATCTTGCCCGCCAATGCGGCCGAGGCGACGATCAACCTGCTGGCGCCGATCGTGATGAACAAGAAGACGCGCGAAGCCAAGCAGATCATCCTTCATAACAGCGCGTACAGCAACCGTCATCCGCTGTTGAAGGCCCCATCACACGAAGAGCGGGAGGGATAGCCGATGCTCGTTTTAGCCCGGAAGAGCGGAGAATCGATCATGATCGCGGGGAATATCGAGGTCGTCGTGGTGAGCGTCGAAGGCGACAATGTCAAGCTGGGCATCAGGGCGCCCAAAGAGGTCGAGATCTTCCGCAAAGAAATATACTTAAACATTCAAGCCTCCAATAAAGAAGCGGCGCAAGGAGAGACGTCTTTGAACAGGCTGGCCGATTTGCTGCGCGGCAACGCGAAAGGCGGTCAATAATACCTACCGGTTGTCATGAAGGGTCTTCGCATATTACGTGCGGAGGCTCTTTTTTGCATGCGGAACAACGCGAATGATGGGTAATCTTACCGGCGGCACAGCTCTAACAGAACCTCTCGTACGGCCGATATATATAGTACAAGGGCACGAGAGAGAAGCAAGACTCGCGAAGCGCTTGTAACCAATCATCAAGGCACCGCAAGGAAGCGGGCCTCACATTCAGGGAGGAAATTTATCATGCGTATTAACCACAACATTGCATCTTTGAACACGTACCGTCAGCTGAGCACGAACTCGGCGAACACGAACAAATCGATCGAGAAACTGTCCTCGGGTCTGCGCATCAACCGTGCGGGCGACGACGCGGCGGGTCTCGCGATCTCCGAGAAAATGCGCGGCCAGATTCGCGGCCTCGACATGGCGGGCAAGAACGCGCAAGACGGTATCTCTTTGATTCAAACGGCGGAAGGCGCGCTGAACGAAACGCACAGCATCCTGCAGCGTATGCGCGAACTCGCGGTACAATCGTCCAACGACACGAACACGTCGACGGACCGCGGCGAACTACAGAAGGAAGTCGACGAGCTGGCGAAAGAAATCACGCGGATCTCGAACACGACGGAATTCAACACGAAGAAGCTGCTTGACGGATCCGCGAAGACGGGTTCGACCGTGACGAGCGCCTCCGACCTGACGTTCCAAATTGGCGCGAACGCAGGCCAGAACATGGCGCTGTCGATCTCGGCAATGGACGCGAAGACGCTGGGCGTAACCGGCGCCTCCACGACGAACGCAGCGGCAACAGGTACCGCAGCAGCCGTTGCAACGGAAGGCATCAGCATCTCCTCGCAAGCATCGGCAAGCGCGGCGATCACGTCGATCAACACGGCGATCGAGACCGTATCGGCAGAGCGTTCCAAGCTGGGTGCGTACCAGAACCGTCTGGAGCACACGATCAACAACTTGGGCACGACGAGCGAGAACCTGACGGCAGCGGAATCCCGTATTCGCGACGTCGACATGGCCAAAGAAATGATGGAGCAAACGAAGAACAATATTCTGTCCCAAGCGGCGCAAGCGATGCTCGCGCAAGCGAACCAGCAGCCGCAAGGGGTCCTGCAACTTCTCCGTTAATCCCCCCCCCGTATAGCCCGTATCCGCTTGAAGCGGATACGGGCTTTTTTATGGATTAGGAACCTATGATGTTTTCAAGATTGCGGACACGACGAAGACGGCTGCGTGGCGAACGACGGTACTTCCGAGAGTCCTGATCGTTTTCGAATAACGACTACACGCATTGCCGAAAATATAGTCGAGTAGGGCCTGCGCCGCATCTCTTACCTGCATACCAATATAACTCGGACAAAAGGATGGGTCATCATGAATTGCTGCATTTGCGGACACCTTTGTCGACTAGAAGAGAAGTACGATAGAACGCCGCATATGTTGATGAGCGCGTTCGACGCAGATCGTTTGAAATTGCGGGATATCGAAATCTATCAATGCGAACAATGCGGGCATGGCCAAATGCCAGCCCAGATCAGCGAGGAGTATTACGACGATTATGCTATGGGTTCTTTTTGGGGAGCCAGCTTCAGACGCGTTAGAGAACAACAAATTGAGCGTTTGGGAAAGTGGGCTCCAGCCCGAAAGCGCTTCTTGGACATTGGCTGCGGGGTAGGGCACTATCTTGCGTTAGCCAAGAACCACTTCGAGGACTTGCAAGGCGTGGAACCTTCTGCCACCAGCGTGGCGGCTGCTCGCGAGAGAGGATTTTCAGTAATCCATGATTATTTTCATGGAGAGCTTCCGTTTGCGGACGGCTTCGATGTCATTACCATCATTGAGGTCTTGGAACACTTGGAAGATCCGGCTGCATTAGTGGAGCAAGCCGCAAGACTGTTGAACGATAACGGTGTAATGCTGGTCGAGGTTCCGAATGGGCAACGAATTATGCAAAACCGCTTATATTACAATCTGTGCACCGACCACATCCAGTATTTCTCC
The DNA here is from genome assembly GCF_008124765.1 of Paenibacillus methanolicus. GTDB lineage: Bacteria > Bacillota > Bacilli > Paenibacillales > Paenibacillaceae > Paenibacillus_Z > Paenibacillus_Z methanolicus. Next base: position 477,767 of record NZ_VNHS01000004.1, read on the forward strand.
CCCTACAGCCTTTCCGTCATGGCCAATCGGGTAGGACTGACGGTCATTTGCGCGCAAGAATCAGATAACCCCAATTTGTTGGAGCTCTACGTCCGGCAAGTTCCGAAGCCGCGGCTAACGTTCAAGGCAAAGCGAGACTCTGCGTTCGACCATCTGATCGCGCATCTGCCGGCAAGCGCGAAAGTCGCGGCTTGGGGAGCCGGTGCGGAGGCGATGTGTTTTCTGGCCATGTTGGAAGGGAAGGTCCCGGTGGTGTGTCTATTCGATACCGATCCAGGCAAGCATGGTCATACGCTCGCAGGTATCCCCATTATGAAGCCTACCCCCGAGGAAGTGAATCAATTTGAGGCGATCATCATTTTCGCCAACGCGCACGAAGCCCAAATTCGAAGTCAGTTGGATGAATTGGGGTATGTCGGCACGGCGCTGTCATTCGAGGCATAAATTCACCCCCCGCCGGAATAATACAGGTATTCAGCCGTACAAACCGCGAAGCGCCAAGAGGATTCGGCCATTGGACCATTGGGGGGATCACGAACATGAACGTCAACCTATCGCAGAAGATAGAGTCGGATATAAAGGGACATTTGGCCGCGCTTGAAGCGGATGTAAACGATGAAGAGGCACTTCTTGCGCTTGCCAATGCCATCATCGACCATAACCTGTTGGCCGAGGCGATTCCCGTCATGCTGCAGCCGTTATTCGGGCAAGCTTCGCTCGACCTATTGCTCAGCAATCTCGGCATCACCTTCTGGTCAATCAAGCAATTGGATTATGTGATTCCTCTTCTTCAGGAATCCCTGGCAATCAATCCAACGAATGCAGACGCGCGATATAACTTGGCTTATGTGCTGCATAGCATCGGCGAGCACGAGCTGGCTTTGTCCTGTCTGGAGGCTAGCGAATCGCAATCGGAGGAGACGTTAAGTTTGCTGGCGGATATCAAGCAATCCCTCCGGCCTTCCTTCTTCGATGAATACAAAGTAGAGCAATTCAATATTGAAGGCGTTCCGCATCCGGTTTACGCCAGGACCGAGACGTCGGATCCTTTTGCGCTGCAGCAAATATTCCGATTCCATGAATATAGTTTCCCGGACCTTACGTTCTCCCCGAAGCTGATCATCGACGGCGGAGCCAATGCCGGGTATGCCAGCGTCTGGTTCGCCAATCTCTATCCGGGGGCGAAAATCATCGCCGTGGAGCCGGATAAATCCAATTTCGACGTGATGCAGTACAATACAAAACCCTATACACAGGTAGAACCGGTTCATTCCGGCTTGTGGAACAAAAATACATACTTAAATGTACGGGATGTCGGACTGGGCAAATGGGGGACCATGGTGCTGGAGACTGACGAACCGGATGAATCCAGCTTTAAAGCCGTCACCATCCAATCGCTCTTCGAGAACAGCGGCTTTGACGAAATCGATATTCTCAAGTTGGACATCGAAGGCGCGGAGAGAGAAGTGTTCTCGGAGGGCTTCGAAAGTTGGTTGGGCAAAGTCAAAATGATTATCATTGAACTGCATGACGCCATGAAGCGTGGCTGCAGCCACGCTTTCTTCAAGGCGATCAATCAGTACGACTTCGGTCTTACGCTCAAAGGGGAGAACTTGGTGTTAACGCGGAGCGATCTGTTCTACGCCATGTATCCGGAACGATTGTAAGGTCGGCCGCATGCTAGGCAAGAGTGGCTGCCGAAGGTGATGCGAAGGGGTTGTTACCATGTATGAGCTCAGCATTCGGGCGAATGGCATTAAACACGAGTTGGTCATCAACGATAATGGCAGCATCACCCGACTGACCGATTTTGGCATGAATCTAACGGAGAAACATACGCCCGTGTATATCGATGGACTGCAGGTAATTATGCATAATCTGGAAGAGGTCAATAAGTATGCCGAGAAGCCGATCGTGCAGGAAGATATGGTCGCGGTCGTAGCCTTCACGATTGATCGTATGCTGCGCACCACCGGCAAGCATGCCCGCATGCTCAACCTGGGCGATTTGGACGCAGGGATTTATTTTCAGGCCGCCGCGTTGAAGCTGTTCGACGAGAAGAACCGTCTTTACTGCTGCGGCGGGTGGGGGTCGAATCAAGCGGCGCCAAGCACGACCGAGAGCCAACTACGGCGATTTTCGCAAACAATGGCGAAGCTTGGCGTGTCGCAGCAGATCATTCCGTTCTTGGGCGATAGCCTGCAACAGCTAGCTCTGATTCAGAACGATTATTTCGACGCGATATTTCTGCACGAGCAGCGATACGGCACGGTAATGGAAGAGATGATCCTCGCCATCAAGAAGCTCAAGCCGGGCGGGATATTGATGGGGTATCATTGCGACTGCTACTTTAGCGAATTGCCGCCGCAGATTCAGAATAAAGATTTTACCCCGGATGAGCAGATGGACGGCGGTTACCACACGGGGGTTATTTTCGCGCTTAAGGTCTTGTTCGACGATGACTATGAAAAACCGCTCGCGAGGTCGACCGTATGGAAAAAGACGATTACGACGGAAGTCAAAGCAGGCATCCTACGCCAGTGCCTGCCTCCTCATGACAACGAGCAGTTCACTCGACTAATCAGCCAATGCCAAGCCCTTGAAAGCGGGCTTTCGCGATTGGATCGGATGGAAGGCGGCGAGCAGCTGATGCACGAGATCGGCTCCATGATCTCCGCTTGTGAACGAATCGCAGCGGATCTTGCATATCGGACGGGCTCTACGAAGCTCAAACTGGACATCGTGCAGCTGAAAGAACAATTTCTGGAGGCGATGATGAGTTTCGAGCGCAAGTGCGAGGCGACCTTCCAATCGAAGGTGAACGAGACGCGAAGCTTGCTGAATGACTGGAGCCGAACCTTACGTGATGACGAAAGGCGGTGGATGTATGAAAGCTAAGAAAACATTCTGTATATTGTGGCCCGGTTTGGAGAACAGCCATCTGACGAAAGACGTGGGCATTATTCCGTACATCATGCAAAAACACCATGATTATACGGCCCGCTACGTATCGTTGAAGCCAAGCGTAGGCGAGCTTTCATGGCCAGCGCTTGGCCAGTTCTCGGAACCGGTGGAAGTTGATCTGATCGAACCTTCGTTTGAATTTCGGTCGGAGACCATCCTTCAGACGGTGTTCGGGGCCAACCAGGAAGATTGCATTCGGGATATGGTCGGGTATATCGTCAAGCATGCCAAAGATATCGACGTGCTCTACTTCTTCGGCTTCTACGCTTTCTTTTTTAAGGTGGCGGCCGCATACAAGGAACAGAACCCGAAGGGGAAAATCTACTTGAAGCTCGATGCCAACCTGGCCTGGATCAATAATACCGCGCTGGACGAGGCGTTCGTTGCGTTCCTGCAGCGATGCGACGTTGTCACCAGCGAGACTATGATCGAATACCTCAATCAGAAGTGGCCGGTTCCGGTGCATTACATTCCGAATGGGTATTACTCGCTGGGTAGCGAAGAGAATCGGTTGCTGCGGATGTTTTCGTTCGAGGAGAAAGAGGACGTTATCCTGACCGTCGGCCGGTTGGGAACGCAGCAAAAAGCGACGGACGTGCTGCTCGAAGGCTTCAAACTGGCCGCTCCGCAATTGCCCCCAAGCTGGAAATTGGTGCTGGCCGGCAGCATTGAACCCTCGTTCGAGCCGGAGGTGGAGCGCTTTCTGAACGAGAACCCGAAGCTGGCCGAGCGTATCGTATTTCTCGGTTACATCCAGGACAAGCCGCTGTTGAACGAATGGTTTGCCAAAGCCAAAATTTTCGCGCTCCCCTCCTTATACGAAGGGTTTGCGAACGTCATGGCGGAAGCGAAAGCGCATGGGTGTTATTTCATCGCCTCGGATATCGAATCGAGCCGCGATGCCGCCTCGGAGCATGGCCGAAGAGGAAAGCTGTTCGATGAGGCATATCGTAGGAATAATCGGCAGGTCGAGTACGGTTCGCTTCACGAGGTTGGCGATGCGGCCGATTTAGCCCGGCGTCTGATTGAAGCCTGCAACGACCCGGAACGATTGCGAGTGGTCTGCACCCGGACGCAGCAGGATGCAATCGACCATTTCGACTGGGTAACGCTTTGCAAGAAAATCGACCATATGCTGCAGACGGCTAGTTCATAACCGCCCCGCTTCCATGTCCGGAACCCCCTCACCACCTCGAAGTCGAAATCCCATCCTATCATAACGCCTCCATACGAGCATTCTGTCGACAGTCGAGAAGGGCGCGGCCATCCGAATAGGCTTTATGCAATAAGGTGATATTATGGAAAATCGGATGGCCGGGAAAGGAAGTGGACGGCATGAAGGTTGTGATTTTGGCAGGCGGCAGGGGCACGCGCATTAGCGAGGAGTCTCATATCAAACCGAAGCCCATGATTCAGATCGGAGATGCGCCGATTCTGTGGCATATTATGAAAATATATTCCCACTACGGCTACAACGATTTCGTGATTTGCTTGGGTTACAAGGGCTATGCCATTAAGGAGTATTTCGCGAATTACTACCTCCATATGTCGGGGGTCATTACGTACGATTTTACGTCCGCCAATACGGTCAATGTGCATCATAACAAAGTAGAGCCTTGGAAGGTCACGCTTGTCGATACCGGAATCAATACGATGACGGGCGGCCGGATCAAAAGAGTCCAACCGATTATCGGCAACGAACCGTTCATGCTCACCTATGGGGATGGACTCGCCAACATAAATATCGACGATTTGGTGCAGTGGCACCGAAAACACGGGAATCACGCCACGATCTCGGCCGTTCAACCGGATGGCCGATTCGGCCGTCTCGAACTCGAAGGCGACCGGGTCGTCGGCTTTGCCGAGAAGGTGAAAGGGGACGGCAGCTGGATCAACGGCGGATTTATGGTCTGTGAGCCGGAAGTCTTCGATTATATTGACGTCGAGGACGAGACGATATTCGAGCAGGGGCCCTTGCAAAATCTGGCGAAAGACGGCCAGTTGAACGTCTATCAACATCACGGGTTCTGGCAGCCGATGGATACGCTGCGCGAGAAGATTACGTTGGATGACATGTGGGTCCATCAGAAGGCGCCGTGGAAAGTGTGGGAGGAATAACGCCCATGTTCAACATCTCGCTCTCCATGCAAGAGCTTCAAACCTACGTCTTTCGTCAGTTGGACCATTTCTTCCCGGACGGTCGATTGTCGCCTCGCGATCCGCGGATTGACGAAGCATTTCAAGATGCGCTGGACCGCGCGGAATATTGCTTCCGCCATGTGGCGCTTCGATCGTATCATCGCGAGGGCGTGACCTTCCTCTCCCACCTGCACTCGGATCAATATACGATGTTCTTGTGGTTCCTATCCAATTCGATCTGGAGACGGCTGGAGGACGCCGAACTAGCATCGAAGCTGTTCTATCTCAATAAAGCGCTCAATGGGGTCGCGTGCATGTATGACGCGGCCATGCCCGACATCTTTCTCGTCGTGCACGGGGGAGGGATTGTGCTGGGCAAAGCCTTGTATGACGATTTCTTCGTCTGTTATCAAGGGTGCACGGTCGGCGCGATCAACGGCGTCTATCCGGTGTTGGGCAAAGGCGTGGCCATGGCCCCGCAGTCCGCGATCATCGGCGGGTGCCGCGTTGGCGACCATGTCACGATCGGCAATCAAGCCCTTCTTCGCAACGACGACCTGCAACCGGGGGCCGTCTACTATCGGAATACGGAAGACGGGAAGCACATGAGCCGGCAGGTTGACAAGCCTTGGGCCCAGTCCTTCTTTAATGTCCCGATTCCCCGCAAGGAGAAAGGGGGATGAGCGTGCCGGCCAAAACGGTGCTCGTTAGCGGCGCGGAGGGTTACCTGGCCCTCCATTTGGCGCATCATTTAAGGCAGTCGCAGTATCGCGTCTTGACCGCAAGCAGACGAAGCGGAGATTTTCGCATGGATTTCTCCCGGCCTTCTGAGGTTGCAAGCCTTCCTGCCGGCGGCATTGACGCCATGGTCCATCTCGTTTCGCCGAATGAAGGCATGCTCAAAAATGATCCCCTCGGCGCGCTCGCCGAAGCCGCAGCCGGGATCCATGCCGCCCTTGATTTCTGCAAAGCCAACGGCATCCCGGATTTTATCTACGTCTCTAGCTTCCATGTGTTCGGCTCGACGGGCGGCGTGCTGACCGAGCAGACCGCTCCGGCCCCTCGGAACGACTACGGGTTGTCTCATCTGATCGCGGAACAGACCGTGCAGATGTTCGATAGGGCCGGTCCGATCAACGGGTGGATCGTCCGGCCTTCGAATGTGTTCGGCGTGCCGCATAAGGTGGACGCGTTCAAGCGATGGCATTTGATCCCGTTTTTATTTTGCCGGGAAGCGATTGAACGCCGCCTGATCACGCTCCTGACGCCCGGACGCCAACTTCGTAACTTCGTGGGCGCGTCGGACGTTTGCGGAAGCATCCTGTGGCTCTTGGAGGAGCGGCCGAAGGAACGCATGATTCATGCCTATGGGAAAGAAACGCTGAGCGTGCTGCAGTATGCCCGGTTGGTGCAGCGCATCGCGCAAGAACAATTCGGGCTGCCGGTCCGGATCGAAGCACCGGAAAGAGCGGATTCGTCGGTGGAATTCGAATTTACCAGCCGGATCGAGCACCCTCGATTGGAGCCGAGAGCGAGTCTTGAAGCATTCGTAAGGGACATGCTGTCCATCCTAATGAACAAGGACATGCCGATCAACCACGATGGCAGCCGCTAACTACCACTATAGAGCAAGGAGAATCGCCGGTCATGAATGTTCAGCCACTCTCTCTGCATGGAGCCGCTCTGCTTGTACAGAAGCCGATCGCAGACAACCGCGGCAGCTTTGCCCGAACGTTCTGCGGCCGAACATTGGCCGAGCACGGCCTTTCTTTTCGCATGGCGCAATGCAACGAAGCCTTTAACAAGCATGCGCGCACGTTGAGAGGGATGCATTTTCAGCGGCCTCCCCATGGCGAAGAGAAGATCGTGAATTGCGTCCAAGGGAAACTGTACGACGTCATCGTCGACCTGAATCTGGATAGCCCGACCTTCGGCAAATGGGTTGGCGTCACGCTGTCCGCGGATGACGGCCAATCGCTATTCGTGCCCAAAGGGTTCGCGCACGGCTATCAGACGTTAACCGAGAATACGGTCATTCAGTATATGGTCAGCGAGTACTACACCCCTTCCCATGAGTCCGGCGTCCGCTGGAACGATCCGTTCTTCGGCATCGAGTGGCCGTTCACGGAGGACCTCCTTCTCTCCGAGAAGGATCGGAGTTGGACCGATTTCGACAAGATGAGGGACGGCATACGTTTATCGGAGGGAGTTCGGACATGAATACCGAAATCGCAACGCATTCGTTAGAGCTGCTTCAGGGCGGTTATGAGGGCGTGATCCATTTGCAAAATTGCATCCGTCGGGGCGAGCTGAATGCGCCCGATATCGCGATCTTTGAAACGATGGGCGAACTGCTGGATATCCTCGAGAAGAGCATGGCCGAGGCCGACGTCCCTCACCGCGTGCCAGAAATCAACGCCAATTTGCGTTATTACCTGGACGGCCTCATGCAGGATTTGAACGACGATCAAGTGGATCGGTTTCTGTACGATTTCCGCTTTCACTTTTACTCGTTATACCGCGTGCTAGAATTCGAAATCGCGTACATCGTCGAGCGCCATGTGGACAAGGAGGCGTATCCACGATTCTACCCGGAGATTGTGGACGTTGACCACCATGAGATCGTGACGCTGGGGGAAGAGGCCGGCTGCAAGGTGAGCGTCGTGTTGTTGGCGTACAATAATCTTGCCGTGACGCGCGATTGCGTGGATAGCATTATCGCGAACATGGGGGATATGGACTACGAATTGGTTCTGGTGGACAACGGCTCCACGGATGGCACGAAGGCGTATTTCGACTCCGTTCCGGGCGCGAAGGTCATTCACTTGAAGTATAATATTCACCTCGTCAAAGGCTTTAACATGGGACTCATGGCGGCGGAGGGCCGATATACCGCTGCCGTGTGCAACGATTTTATTTTCACGTCCAATTGGATCCATAATCTGATGGCTTGCATCGAGAGCGATCCCCAAATCGGATACGTTTCCCCGGGAGCCACCTCGATCTCCAATATGCAGCAGATCGACATCCCATTCGTCTCCATCGCGGATTTTCAGGAGCGGGCAAGGGCGTTTAACATCAGCAATCCATCCAAATGGGAGGAACGTGTAGTCTTGCTGCCCAATGTCTTATGCTGCCGGACCGCGCTGCTCGAGAAGATCGGCTACTACGATACCCGTTTTTACCGCGGCGAGTTTCTGGATGACGACATCAGCTTCAAAATCAGGCGAGCCGGCTATAAGCTGGTGTACTGCGCCGATACGGTCACCCACCATTACGGTAGCTTGACGACCACGTCGGATCATCTGACCGGTTCCTTGGAAGAGGGGCGGAGGAGTTTCTTCGACAAGTACGGGTTGGATGCTTGGCAGGACGCCCGCATGGATTCGACCTATCTGGAGATCGACCGGAAATATTTGAGCGGCGCGCAGACCCTATTAGGCGTAGATGTCAAATGCGGAGCAACGTTCATGCAGATCAAAAATCGCATCTGGTCCGAGTTCGGCATCCAGCCGGACTTGCGGCTCTGCACGACGGAGCCCAAATACGAGACGGACTTGCGGACGCTGTCCGACGACGTTTCTGTGATTGAACGGCTTGATCAGCTCCCGGAGGTAGTTTGCGGCAAGTTGGATTTGATTTACATCGAGAAGCCGCTGGATACGTATCCTGAAGAGGCGAGCGTCGTATTCGGGATGTTAGCGAGGATGCTTGCGGATAACGGCAGCTTGATCTTTTACGTCACCAACAACATCAGCATTGAGGCGATCTTCGATATGCTGAATGCGTCCGCTTCCCTTCACAATCGAAGGATATACGTGCGGAATATGCTGCTGACGGAAGCGCGGAAGCACGGATTCGGCCAGGCGGCCGTCATGGATTTCATCGTTGAACGCGGCCCGCAGGCGACTCGGATGATCGAATCGGTGGCCAAACTGTTGTCCGGCAACCAAGAGACGCAGGCCCGGTACATCGTAGCCGCTATGAAACCCGGCTATGCGATGTACCAGCTGAAATTAGAGGCTATTCCCGATTAACAAGTCACTCTCGCGACCAGGAGCATGCACATGGTACAATTCGGAACCGTAGACCGCTCGTTTTGGGCCGGCAAGCAAGTGTTTCTTACCGGGCACACGGGTTTTAAAGGGAGCTGGCTCTCGCTATGGCTTCACGGCATGGGAGCGAGCGTGACGGGCTTTGCCCTGCCCGCCCCGACCGTTCCTTCGTTATTCGAGCTTGGCAAGGTGGAGCAAGGCTTGGAGAACTCCGTCATCGGCGATGTGGCCGACCTGGAGTGGCTTCGTTCGGCGCTGCGGCGGGCGGCCCCCGAAATCATCATACATATGGCCGCGCAGCCCTTGGTGCGGGCTTCGTATGATGACCCAGTGGGAACCTTCCGCACCAACGTCATGGGTACAGTCAACATCTTGGAAGCCGCCCGCGCCTGCGACTCCGTCCGGGTCATTCTCAATGTGACCTCGGACAAGTGCTATGAGAACCAGGAGTGGTACTGGGGTTATCGGGAGAACGAGCCGATGGGCGGGCATGATCCGTATTCCAGCAGTAAAGGTTGCTCGGAACTGATTACATCGGCATATCGCCGATCGTTCTTCGCTTCGCCTTCGATTCAAGTGGCGACGGCTCGTGCCGGGAATGTCATCGGCGGAGGCGACTGGGCGGAGGATCGGCTGATCCCCGATCTGATCCGCGCATTGATGAAGAACGAACAGATCGAGCTTCGCAATCCGCAAGCCGTACGGCCTTGGCAGCACGTATTGGAACCGTTGTCCGGCTATCTCGTGCTGTGCCAACAGTTATACGCGGGAGGGGAGGCTTACGCGCAAGCCTGGAACTTCGGTCCGCTTAACAACGAGACGAGCTCCGTCGAAACCATCGTCAATCAAATGCTGGACAAGTGGCCGTACGAGCACCCAGGCTATAAAGTAGTCGGACAAGCCCATAAGCATGAAGCGGGCTTATTGCATCTCGATTGCTCCAAGGCGATGCGGGAGCTCGGTTGGAGGGCAAGATGGTCCACGGATCGCGCTTTGCAAGCGACGGTAGATTGGGTGGTCGGGTATATGGAAGGAAAGGATATTCATGACTTGTGCAAGCAGCAGATTGCGGAATATGAATCTGAATACATATAGCTGCCCAGTCCCGATTCGGCTGCATTCGCTCTTGTCTGTTCAGTCGCTAGATTATGGGTAATGTTACCGGCTCTTCAGCTATAACCTACTTTTTCAAACGACCGATATATATAGTACAAGGGCACGAGAGAGAAGCAAGACTCGCGAAGCGCTTGTAACCAATCATCAAGGCACCGCAAGGAAGCGGGCCTCACATTCAGGGAGGAAATTTATCATGCGTATTAACCACAACATTGCATCTTTGAACACGTACCGTCAGCTGAGCACGAACTCGGCGAACACGAACAAATCGATCGAGAAACTGTCGTCGGGTCTCCGCATCAACCGCGCGGGCGACGACGCGGCGGGTCTTGCGATCTCCGAGAAAATGCGCGGCCAAATCCGCGGCTTGGACATGGCGGGCAAGAACGCGCAAGACGGCATCTCCCTCATCCAAACGGCAGAGGGCGCGCTGAACGAGACGCACAGCATCCTGCAGCGTATGCGCGAACTCGCGGTACAATCGTCGAACGACACGAACACGACGACGGACCGCGGCGAGCTGCAGAAGGAAGTCGACGAGCTGGCAAAAGAAATCACGCGCATCTCGAACACGACGGAATTCAACACGAAGAAGCTGCTTGACGGTTCCGCAAATACGGGATCGGGCGTAACGAGTGCTGCGAACCTGACGTTCCAAATCGGTGCCAACGCTGGTCAGAACATGTCGCTGTCGATCTCGGCGATGGATGCGGCATCGCTTGGCGTAGCCGGCACGGGAGCAGCATCCGCAACAGGTACCACGGCGGCTACAGCGACGAACGGCATCAGCATTTCCTCGCAGGCTTCCGCAAGCGCGGCGATCACGTCGATCAACACGGCGATCCAGACGGTATCCTCCGAGCGTTCCAAGCTGGGTGCGTATCAGAACCGTCTGGAGCACACGATCAACAACTTGGGCACGACGAGCGAGAACCTGACGGCAGCGGAATCCCGTATCCGCGACGTCGACATGGCCAAAGAAATGATGGAGCAAACGAAGAACAATATTCTCTCCCAAGCGGCGCAAGCGATGCTCGCGCAAGCGAACCAGCAACCGCAAGGAGTGCTGCAGCTCCTCCGTTAATAGTTCTGTTCGATTGGCAAGGTCTTAGGCTTCACCGCCTAAGACCTTCATTAAAAATATAGGGAGGCTAATAATGTACCCATCTATTGCCCTTTGTATGATTGTGAAGAACGAAGAGAAGCATCTTGCGAAATGTTTGACTAGCGTACAGGGGTTAGTGGATGAAATTATCGTCGTGGACACGGGATCGACCGATGCCACGGTAAACATCGCGAAGCAATGCCAAGCCAGCGTGTACCATTTCGAGTGGGTGAACAGCTTCGCGGCTGCGCGTAACTATGCATTAGAGCAGGCCAAATCCGACTATATCCTCGTGTTGGACGCCGATGAATACTTAGAGCAGGCCGATCTGCGCCGGGACCTTCAGTCCGGACAGGATTATTATTCGATGAAAATCAAAAATATCGTCGGAACGGGATCGACGTTTACCCATACAGCCGTACGATTGTTCCGCAATATGCCAAGGCTTCGTTTCGAGAACCGTCTTCACGAACACCTGAATATTAATGCCGAACAAAACGCGGGTTTAAAAGGCGGCATGGCAACGACGGTAATCCAGCATGTCGGCTACAGCGATGAGACCATGACGGAGAAAGACAAAATCGACCGCAATTTGAAGCTGATCCTGCTTGACGTGAAGGAGAATCCAAGCGGCTATAACTTGTTTAATGCAGGCAAGGCTCACGTTTCCGCCGGAGATTTCGCGGGGGCTATCCCTTATTTTCAAAAATCGTATCCGCTCAGCACAAATCGGGTTTATCTACCCGAATTGTTGACAAAGCTGGGGCTCTGCCTGTACGAGCTAGGTAGATGCGATGAAGCGGCCAGAGTGCTTGAAGACGGGGTGAACTGCTTCCCGCGTGAATCAGACCTGAGATACATGCAAGGCAAGAACTTTCTGAGAATGGGCTACTTGAAGGATGCGGAGGAAGCATTCAAGGCTTGTCTGGAAATCGGCGATACCGGCGACATGGTCGTGGAGGGCACCGGCGGGTATTTAGCCCGTTTGAGTTTAAGCGAAGTTTACGAGCTCCAAGGTCAAATGCTCAAAAGCTTCGATATGATTGCCACGGTAGCCGCCGAACATCACAACCTGATTCCGGCTCTGGTGAAGTACCTGGAACTGACGGCGAAACTCCGGTTGCCGCTGGAGGAAGTCAAGGCGAGCATGGCCGGCATTTTCAAGCTCGCGCGGATCGACGATCTCGAACTGCTCCTTAAAGTGCTCTACAACGTGAAGCACCCGCTGCTGCAAGTCTACATTCGCGAATATGGCGTAAACGTGGAACGAAATGTTTTGGCCGTCGCGGCCATGTATGCGAAGGATTATAAGCAAGCCCAGCTCTATTGGGAAGAGCTTAACGTGATACCGGACGAGAACGTGCTCGACTATACGCTATTAGCTTTCCTGTCTCGGGACGAGCTGATGCTGGATCGAGTGAAAGCGAGATTGAACTGGTCAGGCAAAGAACTGAAGGCATACGGCAAAATCGTAAGTCGTACGTTCGAAGGCGAGATTCCAAGCGGACTAGGCAAAACCATTATGGCATTGTGCAAGCAGTTGATTCTCCTTCAAGGACAAGAGGATTTCGACTATATGTCGCGTTTAATCGCGGGAAGTTCTGTGGAGCTCCGTCTTCAGCTGGCGGAACTGCTGGCTGACTATCGATTGACGGGAGCGGCCAAAACGACGATTAACAACATCTTCCATCAGAAACCGAACCATGGGAAGTCGCATCAACTGCTGGGGGGGCTCTACCTTAGCGAAGGCGAACTCCAACAAGCATTGGAGCACTATCGCAAAGCCGCGTTGTATACGAACGGCTACCCGGCTTTCGAGGGCATGTACCGCGTCCTGCAAGGGATGAACGACAAGGCTGGGGCAAGCGGAGTCGTAGACCGCATCCGGGCGCAATTCCCGAATTGCAGATGGGTGCAGGAATCGGAACCCCAGCTGTTCGCTTCTAGAGCCTAGGCGAGGGTAGGTCACGATCACTCATACTTTTTCATTCCTGGTTGCGTCTAACGTGACCGGGTATTTTTTTGAGAAATTTTTCTGAGAAGCTATAAACATTCGCGAGAGACCGCCGATATATATATCAAGAGGAACATTGTTCCACTGACATACACCGACGGTCAAGGATGGACCTGATAGAACACCGGCGCTTTGCAGGACGCGAGGCCGCTCGGGGTTATATTGGGCCATCCTTTTTATGTGTATGTATAATAGAGGACAAGTGTGAGATTCAAGGAGGAATCGTAGATGCTGGTAGTAGGTAGGAAACCGGGCGAGTATATCATGATTGGCGACAACATCAAGGTTCAAGTCGTGAAGAGCAAGGATGGCGACCTCAGATTGGCCATCGACGCGCCGAAGGAGATTCCGATTCTCCGGGGCGAAGTGTACGAGCAAGAACGCGCGCAAGCGTAAGCAAGCGCCGCAACTACATAGCCGTTTACTCAAGGACGAGTAGTCAGCACCCGTTAGCCGGTAGGATACCGCAGGCGACAGGTTGCTAGCTGCTCGTCCTTTTATTTTCGGTAATAGGTCGCTTATGCGACTTGTTATATAGATTACGGCGGAAATGGAAGTCCGCCGAACACTCATTCCAAGGAGGAATTTTATCATGCGTATTAACCACAACATTTCGGCTTTGAACACGTACCGTCAATTGGGTGCTAACAGCGCCGCAACAAACAAAAACATCGAGAAATTGTCTTCCGGTCTTCGCATTAACCGTGCTGGCGACGACGCTGCAGGTCTGGCGATCTCCGAGAAAATGCGCGGCCAGATCCGTGGTCTCGACATGGCTGCGAAGAACTCGCAAGACGGCATCTCCCTGATCCAAACGGCTGAGGGCGCGCTGAACGAAACGCACAGCATTCTGCAACGTATGCGCGAACTGGCTAACCAATCCGCAAATGGCACGAACACCGATGCTGACCGCGGTGCGCTTCAAGACGAGATGAATCAGCTGACGTCCGAGATCAACCGTATCGGTAATACAACTGAATTCAACACGCAGAAGTTGTTGAAAGGCGATGGCAAAGCAAATCTCAAAGAAGCAAACGTCTTTGTTGATGGTACTTTGGCGAGCGGAGCAACAAACAAAACGCAAGCTACGAATGCTATCACCATTACAACTGCTGCTGCTGCAGGCGATACAGTGAAATTCACGCTTAACGGGCAGGAACTGAATGTTACATTCACAGCTTCTACATCTAACGGTGGAGTAGTAGGCGGCGACAACAAGGGCTACAATGTTACAGCGAACTCTGCAAATGTTGCTATTGACGCTGCGCCGGATGCAACCAAGACTGGCGCAGGACTTAAAGATGCTCTGGCAAAAATGATTGAGGCGAACGAAACCTTAAAAGGCCAATATACTGTCTCTGATGCAACAGGTGTTGTAACAATTACTGCAGTTGCTGGCGGTAAGTTTGATGGTGCTGAAGGCAACATCGATACAACAACCGAAACAGGTGCAATCGTATTTACTGGTGCGGCCGACAACGTTGGTACAACAACTCATGTAAAAGCAACGAAGACGCTTGACTTCGATGCTGCAATTACAGGTGCTACGACTACTGCAACTGACACAAATCTTAAAGCACTCGTAGGTACTGGATTTACGATTAACGGCCAGCAAGTTGAGTTCTACAATGCGAACGATGGCGCATACACAGGAAGCGGAATTGGTGTAGCGATCAACACTGCATTGGAAAATGCAACAAACGCTAACAAAGCGGATGCTCTTGTTAAAGCAATCGCTGATACCGTAGGTTCGAAAATTGATGGCGTTACTCTCACGGCTACTGGCGATGATCTGATCATTACTGCTAAAGAAGGCGGAGTTGAAGGTAACAAAATCGAATACAAAGACGGCGGTATCCAAAAAGAGTTCAAAACCTCTTTCCAAATTGGTGCTAACAGCGGACAAGCCATGTCTTTGGAAATCAATGATATGCGTGCGAAAGCTCTTGGTATCGTAGGTAAAGCGGGCGATACGGGCTTCACAGCAAGCAAAACAGTTACCGACGGTACAAACGATGTTAAAGGCGAAGCAGCACTGAACATCTCCACGAAGGACGATGCTGCTAAATCGATCGCAATTGTTGACAAAGCGATCGCTTCCGTTTCCAGCGAGCGTTCCAAACTGGGTGCCGTTCAAAACCGTCTGGAGCATACGATCAACAACCTGGGCACCGCTTCCGAGAACCTGACGGCAGCAGAATCCCGTATCCGCGACGTCGACATGGCGAAAGAAATGATGGAGCAAACGAAGAACAACATCCTTGCACAAGCGGCGCAAGCAATGCTTGCTCAAGCGAACCAACAACCGCAAGGCGTTCTGCAGCTTCTCCGTTAATCTTAGTAGTAGAAAGAGAGACCTTAGGCTTCCTAGGGTCTCTTTTCTTATATTCTCGTTCATAAATAATCGCCCAACTATAATACTTGCAAAACCACATGCCGATATATAAGTTAAATCACATTGATTACGGAGGATGGGTCGAATGAGTATGAATATCTCCGGTAATAGCAATAGCTTTCCCGAGCGGGTTGCGCCGGCCGAGCCTGTAAGCAAGCCGCGCGAGACCGCTTCGACGAATGCGAATGCGAATTCCGATTCGCTAGCCCAATCGCAGCTCGGCTCGCACATCCACTCGATTAACGAGTTGAAGCAAGCCGAATTGCGCGGCGAGAACTATACGCTGAGCGACGAGCAGGTCGTCAAAGCCGTCGAGCGCGCGATCAAAGCGATGCAGGGCAAATCGACATCGCTCGAATTTCGAATTCACGAACAAACGAAACTGATCGCCGTTAAGGTGCTGGATAAAGATACAGGCGAAGTCATTCGCGAAGTGCCGCCGGAGAAAACGCTCGATTTTGTCGCGAAGTTATGGGAAATGGCAGGTCTGCTGGTAGACGAGAAAAGATAACGAGCAGCCGCCGAATAAAGAGAGGAGTGAGTAGATGGTTTCCGTAAACCGCCTCAGCGGCCTGATTTCAGGCATGGATACCGATTCACTGGTCAAATCGCTCGTGAGCTCGCAAAGCTCGAAAGTCAACAAAATGAAGCAGCAGCAGCAGCTGCTCGAATGGAAGCGCGCCGACTACCGGGATCTGAATTCGAAAGTACTCGATCTGCGCAACAGCGCCTTCAACATGAAGCTGCAGGGCAGCTACTTGACGAAGTCCGCGACCTCGTCGCAGGATGGCGCAGTCTCCGTGACGGGTACATCCAGCGCGAATGCCGGCCAGTACAACATTGAAGTGTCCAGCTTGGCCAAGGGCGCTTCGTTGACGTCGGGCGTCATTGGCGCGAACGATGTGTTGTATGCCAATGGCGAATCGATGACGATCAACGGGCAGACGATCACGTTTACCGGAGATACGAAAGCTGCCGATCTGGTTAACCTGATCAATGCCAAATCGACCGATACCGGCGTGAAAGCTTCCTATGACACGACGATGCAACGCGTTTTCTTCTCGACGATGAAGACGGGCACTTCCGCTCAGATCGATATCGGCGGCGCTTCGGTCGCATCCAAGCTCAAGCTGGCTTCAGCAGCGGGAACGAGCCAAGGACTGACGACGACATCCGCGATTCCTTTCGGCGCCGGCGGAGCGCCACAGAACATTACGCTTAAAGTAGGCAGCAAAGACTACACGTATTCGCTATCCGCGACGGACAAGGTCGGCGACCTGCTGAACAAGATCAACCAGGACTTCGGAACGACGGGGATTACCGCGCAAGTCGACGGCGGTAGAATCGTGCTGAACAATCCTAGCGGACAAGCCGTAAGCTTCACAAGCGGCGACGCCACGATGCTTGCCGGTCTCGGATTAGATGCTGCGCTGGATACCGCCTACAACCCGACCGCCGTCAAGACGACCGGCCAGAACGCGAAGGTGAAGTTCAACGGCGTCGAAGGCTCTTACGAGTCCAACACCTTCTCGATCTCCGGCATGACGATTACGGCCAAGACGACGACGACATCGCCGGCGACGTTGACGGTTAACCAAGATACGGACGCGGTATTCAAAACGATCAAAGATTTTGTCGATAAATATAATACGTTGATCGACACGGTCAACACGAAGGTTTCGGAATCGTACGACCGCGACTACCAGCCGCTGACCGATGAGCAGAAAGAAGCAATGAGCGAGGACGACATCAAGAAGTGGGAAGAGAAAGCGAAAGTGGGCTTGCTGTCCCGCGATTCCATCTTGTCCAGCGGCTTATCCTCCTTCCGTCAAGCGTTCTCCGAAGGCATGACGGGCATGAGCTCCACGATGAACAGCTTGGCCCAGATCGGCATATCGTCCACCCTGAACACGAATGGCGTGGTGCAGGGCACCTATTTGGACAAAGGCAAGATCTACATCGACGAAGCGAAGCTGAAGAAAGCGATCGCCGACAACCCGGACGAGGTTATGAAGCTGTTTACGGCGAACGACGGCAATTCGACAACAAGCTCCGGCGACGGCTTGGCGGTTCGCTTGTACGACCGGGCGGATGCGATCATTACGAAGATCACGGCCAAAGCCGGTACGGCAGCCTCGTCTTCCCTGAAGTCCTATGAGATCGGCAAATCCATGAGCGATTTGACGACCCGCATTTCGAGAGAAGAAGTCCGAATCGCCGATATGCAGGATCGCTACTATACGCAGTTTGCGCGGATGGAATCATACTTGAGCAAAATGAACTCCCAAAGCAGCTGGCTTTCCCAACAAACAGGCTAACCGAAAGGATGAACGATGATGCAACCCATGCAGCGTAACAAGTATCTGGAGACGACGATACAAACCGCTACTCCGGCCCAATTGCTCATTATGTTGATGGACGGGGCGATTCGCTTCAGCAAGCAAGCGGTTGAAGCAATCAACGAACAGCGGAACCAGGAAGCGAACGAATTCCTCCTCAAGACGCAAAACATCATTTCCGAATTCATCATCACGCTTGATCGCACATCGCCGCTCGCCGATAACTTGCTCTCGCTGTATGAATATTATCAGCATCTCTTGATCCAAGCTAACATCAAGAAAGACGCGGCGCCGGTGGAAGAAGTGATCGGCTACTTGGTCGAAATGAAAGAGACGTGGATCCAAGCGGCAAGAACGGCGAACGCGACGGGGGCGAACACGAATGGAACAGCCAATCGAGCGGCTCAAACGGTTGTCGGCTGAATTAGTCGCCCGGCTGCCGGAGTGCGAGATGGAAGATTTCGATTCTTACATGGCGGAACGCGAGCAGATCTTCGGCGAACTGATGCAGCGGAATTTGCAGCCATCGGAACATAAGGATGCGAAACTGATCCTCCAGCTGGACAAGCAGATCATCGCCCGCATGATGGAGCTTAAGGTTGAGGCGGCCGGCCATCTGGATAAGGTCCAGCAAGGTCAGAAAACACGCAGCGTCTACGACAATGCCGGGTACGGCAGCTATGGCGGAAACCAGGAAGAGAGCTTCTTCTTCGATCGAAGAAGATAGCTCTCTTCTTCTTTTTGAATACAAGAATTTTTAGTTTCACGTTATTCATTCATTTCATTCACCTTGTATTTATCCGGAATGTAACACGTTGCGCCGCTACATGACGGAGACAGCCGTTTCGCCTTGCACCTCGTGTTAGCTCCATTTTTCTCGAAAGTAAAACGCTTCCACAACATCGTTGACAATTGTGTGACAACGATGGTATAGTCGATTTGTGAGCCACATTCATGTGTGACCTCGCAGCATTTGAAGATGAAGGGAATGTTTATGCATGCAAGGAAAAGTTAAATGGTTCAACGCTGAGAAGGGCTATGGCTTCATCGAGACTGAACAAGGCGGCGACGTATTTGTTCACTTCTCCGCAATCCAATCCGAAGGCTTCAAAACGCTTGAGGAAGGTCAAGCTGTAGAATTCGACATCGTGGAAGGCGCACGCGGACCACAAGCTGCAAACGTAGTCAAACTGTAATCATCGGCTGACTTCAGCCCACGATAGATGGTTCACGCTTGACAAACTAATGCAAACACAACCGCAGCCCTGGGCAACCAGGGCTTTTTTTTGTATTCTCGTTCCTTCTTCGGGCAACTTTCCCTTCAATAAACGTCCTCTCCCTTTGTCTTCCGGTGCGTTCACTAATCGGCCGAACTATTATCTGAAAATTTTAATAATACAGAAAATGACTTGGGAAAACGCCTTCAACTATGATATAATGAGAGCATGTAAAGGAGGAGTGCCCCATGAAATACAATGTTCGAGGTCAAAACATCCAAGTGACAGACGCGATGCGCGAATATGTCGAGAAGAAGCTGAGCCGCCTGGAAAAGTATTTTGAAGCGCCCGAAACCTCCGAATTGAATACGACGATGTCCGTGACCAAAGGCAGACACGCCGTCGAAGTCGCGATCCCGCTCCCGGGTACCATGTTAAGGGCCGAGGAGAAGAGCGACGATATGTACGCTTCGATCGACGTGGTGGTGGACAAACTCGAACGTCAAATCCGCAAATACAAAACAAAAGTGAACCGCAAATATAGGCAGGAAAGCGGCATACGAACCTTATTTAGGGAGGATGCGCCGCCTGCGAGGATTAATGAGGACGAAGAGGATTGGGAGCTGGTACGCACCAAGCGTTTCACGCTGAAGCCGATGGATGTGGAGGAAGCGATCCTCCAAATGAACATGGTGGGACACTCGTTTTTCGTCTTCGCCAACGCCGAGACCAAGGAAGTGAACGTGGTCTATAAGCGAGGCGACGGACGTTATGGCTTAATCGAACAGCACTAATCAACTTGATTATTAACAGGGCATCGTTTCCTACCGGAAGCGCTGCCCTTTCATATTATGCGGGCAGATGGGGAAACACATGAACAAGGTGCTATTCGTTTTTTCAACCGCGGCTAGAGCGTCATCGTTACATAGCCGGCTTACCGTCTTTGATCCGGTCCGGATGGGCGCTTTCGAGCGAACCGGAATCCGCGGCTCGGCAAGGGTTGAAAGGTGACATGCATTTCGCCGTGCGCGCCCTTTCGACCCCCGTCTTACATTGCGATGCGCGCCGCAAACTGTTACAATTTACCCAAACATGCTTTTGCAGCGAAAGGGGAAGACCATGCTCGGACTTGTGAAGAAAATTTTCGGAGACGCCAACGAACGGGAAGTCAAGCGTCTGCTGCGCACTGTAGAGCAAATCAACGGGATGGAGACGCAAATGTCGCCGCTTTCGGACGACGAGCTTCGCGGGAAGACCGATGAGTTCAAGGCGCGCCTGGAGAAGGGCGAAACGCTCGACGATCTTCTGCCGGAAGCGTTCGCGGTCTGCCGCGAAGCGTCCAAACGCGTCCTGAATAAGCGTCACTATGACGTGCAGCTGATCGGCGGCATGGTGCTGCACGAAGGCAAAATCGCGGAGATGAAAACCGGTGAAGGCAAAACGCTCGTCGCGACGCTGCCGGTTTATTTGAATGCGCTGGCGGGCAAAGGCGTGCATGTCGTCACGGTCAACGATTACTTGGCCGAACGCGACAGCGGCTTGATGGCGCCGTTATATACGTTTCTCGGTTTGACGGTCGGCTGTAACTTGAGCGGTCTGTCGCACGAGGAGAAGCAGCACGCGTACAACTGCGACATCACGTACGGCACGAACAACGAGTACGGATTCGACTATCTGCGGGACAACATGGTCCTGTATAAGGAACAAATGGTACAGCGTCCGCTGTATTATGCAACCATCGACGAAGTGGACTCCATTCTCGTGGACGAGGCGCGGACGCCGCTCATCATCTCCGGACAAGCCGCGAAATCGACCGAGCTGTACTTTGCGGCCGACCGGTTCGTGAGCCGTTTGGTTGCGGAAGAAGACTATACGGTCGACGTGAAGCTTCGCAGCGTCACCATCACCGAAGCGGGCGTCGAGAAGGCCGAGAAGGCGTTCAACATCGAGAACCTGTTCGACCACGCCAACGTGCTGCTCAACCACCATATTAACCAAGCGCTGAAGGCGCACGTCATCATGAAGCGCGACGTCGACTACGTCGTACAGGAAGACGAGGTCGTCATCGTCGACGAATTTACCGGCCGTCTGATGGCGGGCCGCCGTTATAGCGACGGGCTTCACCAGGCGATCGAGGCCAAAGAACAAATCAAGGTGCAGAACGAGAGCATGACGCTCGCGACGATCACCTTCCAGAACTACTTCCGGATGTACCGCAAGCTGTCCGGCATGACCGGTACGGCGAAGACGGAGGAAGAAGAGTTCAAGAAAATTTACGGCCTCGAGGTCGTGCAAGTGCCGACGAACCGTCCGAACATCCGTCAGGATATCGCGGACGTCGTGTACAAGACCGAAGAGAGCAAATTTAAGGCCGTCGTGGAAGAGATCGTCGAGCGGCATAAGAAGAATCAGCCGGTTCTCGTCGGTACGGTCTCAATCGAGAATTCGGAGCGACTGTCCGACATGCTTCGCAAGAAGGGCGTGCAGCATAAAGTCCTGAATGCGAAGTATCACGCCGAAGAAGCGGAGATCGTCTCCCGCGCGGGCCAGCCTGGCGGCGTAACGATTGCCACGAACATGGCCGGCCGCGGCACGGATATCATTTTGGGTGAGGGCGTCCACGATATTGGCGGTTTGCACATCATTGGTACGGAACGCCATGAGAGCCGCCGGATCGACAACCAGCTGCGCGGCCGCGCGGGCCGTCAAGGCGATCCGGGCTCGTCGCAGTTCTACCTCTCGCTCGAGGATGAACTGATGCGCCGCTTCGGTTCGGACAATATCAAGGGCATGATGGAGCGTTTGGGCTTCGAGGAAGACCAGCCGATCGAGAGCCGCCTCATTTCGCGCGCGATCGAATCCGCGCAGAAGCGCGTCGAAGGCAATAACTTCGACCTTCGGAAGATCGTCCTGCAATACGACGACGTGATGAACCAGCAGCGCGAAATTATTTATAAGCAGCGCCGCGAGGTGCTCTACTCGGAGAATATCCGCAACGACGTGCACGAGATGATCAAGCCGGTCGTCGAGCGCATCGTCGAAGCCCACTGTTCGGACGACGAAGTGCCGGAGAACTGGGAATACCAGGAGATCATCGATTACGCGCAGGGCACGTTCCTGCACGAAGGCATGCTGACCAAAGATGACCTGTGGGGCAAAGAGAAGGAAGAAATCATCGAGTATCTGCTCGATAAAGTAATGAAGCTGTACGAAGAGCGCGAAGCCGAGATCGGCGAAGAGACGATGCGCGAATTCGAGAAGGTCGTCGTGCTGCGCGCGGTCGACAGCAAGTGGATGGACCATATCGACGCGATGGATCAGCTCCGTCAAGGCATCCACCTGCGCGCGTACGGCGGTACCGATCCGCTGCGCGAGTACCAATTCGAAGGCTTCGAGATGTTCAAAGAGATGATCGAGCACATCCAGGAAGAAGTCACGAAGTACGTCATGAAGGCGCATGTGGAGAACAACCTGCAGCGTCAAGAAGTGGCGAAAGGCCAAACCAGCAGCGGCGGAAGCAGCGAGACGGGCGTGAAGCGTCCCGTGAAGCTGAAGGAAGCGGACCGCATCGGCCGCAACGATCCTTGTCCTTGCGGAAGCGGCAAGAAATACAAGTCCTGCCACGGCGAGCAAGCGTAAGCTTGCCGCCGGCCAAGGCGGGCTAGACATATTTTGAGGTGAAGCAGTCATGATCGACGCAAGCGTAAAGCACAATCTGCGCGAGATGGCAAAGCGGCTCCAAGCACTCAGGGGGTCTCTTTGACTTAGATCTTAAGCAAGAGATGATCGCGAACTACGAGGAACGGATGACGGCGCCCGATTTTTGGGACGACAACGACAAGGCGCAAAGCACGATCGCCGAACTCAATGCGGTCAAATCGGTCGTCGAGCAATACGAACGGTTGAATACGGAGCAGGAAGACCTGCAGACGATGCTGGAATTGGCGGAGGAAGAAGGGGACGATTCCCTCGAAGCGGACATCGTCTCCGGCACCGCCGAGCTCGTCCGCAAGGCGAACGAATTCGAGCTGCAGCTGCTGCTCAATCAGCCGTACGACAAATTAAACGCCATTCTCGAATTGCACCCGGGCGCGGGCGGCACCGAGTCGCAGGACTGGGCCCAAATGCTGTACCGGATGTATACGAGATGGGCGGAGAAGCGCGGCTTCAAGGTTGAAGTGGTGGACTATTTGCCGGGGGACGAAGCGGGTATCAAGAGCGTGACCATCCTGGTCAAAGGGTATAACGCGTATGGGTATCTGAAAGCCGAGAAAGGCGTACATCGCCTGGTGCGGATTTCGCCGTTCGACGCGTCGGGACGCCGTCATACGTCATTCGTCTCCTGCGATATTATGCCGGAGATCGAGGATGATATCGAGATCGAAATCCGATCCGAGGACTTGAAGGTGGACACGTACCGTGCCAGCGGCGCCGGAGGCCAGCACGTCAACAAGACGGAGTCCGCGATTCGAATCACGCATATCCCGACCGGGATCGTCGTCGCCTGCCAAATGGAACGTTCCCAGATCTCGAACCGCGACCGGGCGATGAAGATGCTGCGCTCGAAGTTGTACGAACGGAAAATCGAGGAGCAGCAAAAGCATCTGGCCGAAATCCGCGGCGAGCAGTCCGACATCGCGTGGGGCAGCCAAATTCGCTCTTATGTATTCCATCCTTACAGCATGGTCAAGGATCACCGGACCGCGGTGGAGACGGGCAACGTCGGCGCGGTGATGGACGGCGATTTGGATGCGTTCATCGATGGCTATTTGCGCAGCCAGATCCGCACCGATCGTACGGAATAACGGCCGTAAGGCAGCGATATGAATAGGTTGAAGAAGGAGTTCTTACGCCGAATCGTCGGCGTGGGGGCTCCTTCTTGCGGTATACGGGTGCGTTGACGCTTTAATTGAACATAATAGAAGGTATCGGGCAGCATACAGCGGGAGCGTGGGAAGGATGTCGGCAGTGAAGGAACAAGGAGAAAGTAAATCAGCCCTGAAAAAGAACGGCGCGCTTGCGGCAGGGGAGCAGACGGGCATGATCCTGCATGATAGAGAAGAGCATGCTGGCGAGTTGAACATAGAAGCGTCTTCGCCTTCGGAACAGGGAATATTCTATCCGGCGGGTGCCGTAATAACGGGCAGAGAACATAAACATAAGGACTCATCCGATCGAGCGCGGTCGCATGAACCCGACGTTGGCGGGAATGCGGGGACAGGCGAACGAAAGGGGAGAGCGTTGGTGGCGCGTCTATTGCAGGAGAACGGGAATGCCATTGCCGACGATTCGCAAAGAGGGACGAGCGGACACGCTTCCCGCGCCGCAATGACCTCATCTAGTGACGTGGCCGAGAAGCCGGGTGATCCGGTGGTTCGAGGCACACGCCTCGATGCCAACTCGGGGACTACTTCGGCAGGCAGAACGGGGAAGGGGCAGCGTACCCGCCGGCGGCGAGGAGGCGGTCCGGGCAATCCGACGCTGGCGGCGGTACTGAACGTTCTGCTGTTGCTGGCCGGCTCGTTTATCATTGCCGTCAGCTTTAATATCTTTCTCGTTCCGCTCGGCATCGCCTCGGGCGGCGTGTCGGGGATCTCGATTCTGGTGGAGCGTCTCGCGGATATCCCGCCAGCCTACACGCAGTGGGCGCTTAACGTTCCGCTGTTCCTATTGGGCTTGTGGCTGCTCGGCAGACGCTTTGCGCTCAAGACGGCGCTCGGCTCGTTCATTCTGCCGCTGTTCGTCCTGCTGACTTCCCATTGGGAGGCGCCGACGGACAACGCGATGCTCGCTTCCATCTATGGCGGCATTGGCGTCGGCGCGGGGCTCGGTCTCGTGTTCCGCGGCCGCGGCTCGACGGGCGGCTTGGATTTGGCGGCGCAGCTGCTGCATAAATTCACGGGCATTCGCCTAGGGCTTGCCGTGGCGTGCTTCGACGGGCTCGTCATCATCGCGGCGGGGTTTATCATCAAGCCGGAGAACGCCCTCTACGCGCTCGTAGGTCTGTTCGTCACCAGCAAGACGATCGACTTCATTCAATCCGGCTTCTCCATGTCCAAGGTCGCGTTCGTCGTCTCGAATCACCCGGACAATATCGCGCAGGTCGTGCTGCACGATTTGGACCGCGGTCTGACCAAGTTGGGCGCGCGCGGCGGCTATACCGACGCGGAGCGGACGGTGCTCATGATCGTCGTCAGCCAAGGCGAAGTATCTAAGCTGAAGCAGCTCGTGCGCGCGGCCGACCCGGATGCGTTCGTCATCATCAGCGATACGGCGGAGGTCGTCGGACAAGGCTTTAGCTTACCTTAATAGATGGCTTCGATTTCAATTGATGGCCACTCGAACCATGCGGAAACGCTGGGAGAGTCGGCCATTTTTTGTATTGTATTTATATAATGCGCTATGTATAATAATACACGTCCCTGAATAAACCTCTCGCTTCATGCATTCATGGTTAGCATCCTAAAAGGCGGGCGGGCATAAAGAAAGCTCGTGATCATCGGGACGTTTGGTTATAATTGGTACAGCCCGGTGCATCGCATGCTGCCAAGGGAAGCTAAGGAATGGGAGAGATTTGCGTATGAACGAGAACGTAAGAGTTGCAATTATCGGTTCGACCGGTTATGGCGGCGTGGAATTAATCCGTCTGCTGGCCAGCCATCCGCGGGCGGAAGTTACCTCGGTCATTTCCTCCTCGAGCGCGGGCGCGCCGATCGCGGAAGGATATCCGCATTTGACGGAGATTCGGACCGACCTGCTGGACGACGTCGATCCGGCGCTTATCAAGGGCAAAGCGGACGTTGTATTCCTGGCGACCCCGGCTGGCGTGGCGGCGAAGCTCGTGCCTTCCCTGCTGGACGCGGGATTGAAAGTGATCGATATTTCCGGCGACTTCCGGCTGAAGTCCCGGGATTCCTATAAAGAATGGTATAAAAAAGAACCGGCCGATCAGGCGTACATCGACCAAGCGGTCTACGGTCTGGCGGAAGTATACGGCAACGGCGTGAACGGCGTCGACTTCGTCTCCAATCCGGGTTGTTATCCGACCGCGACGCTGCTGGGCTTAATCCCGGCTGTCTCGGCCGGCTTCATCGATCCGTCGACGATCATCATCGACGCGAAGTCGGGCGTCTCGGGCGCCGGCCGAGGCGCGAGCCTCGGCACGCATTACTCCGAGCTGAACGAGAATTTCAAGGCATATAAGCTCAATCAACACCAACATATTCCGGAGATCGAACAGACGCTTTCCGATATCGCGGGCCGTCCGGTCGTGACGACGTTCTCGACGCACTTGGTGCCTATGACGCGCGGCATCATGAGCACGATGTACGCGACGATTCAAGGCGATCACGCGGCCGAGGATTTTATCGCGCTGTACCGCCAATATTATGAAGGACGCAAATTCGTCCGGATCCGTCCGCTCGGCGTAACGCCGGCGACGAAGGAAGTATGGGGCTCCAACTACTGCGACATCGGCTTCGCGGTCGACAAGCGGACGGGACGCGTCACGATCGTGTCGGTCATCGACAACTTGGTCAAGGGCGCGGCGGGGCAAGCGATACAGAACCTGAATTTGATGATGGGCTGGGACGAGACGCTCGGTTTGCAATTTGTCCCCGCTTATCCGTAAAATACGAGAGTTTATCGAGCAGAGGAGAAGCGGACATGGGACAGGAAACCGTGCAAGAAACGGCTTTTACGATTGTGCAGGGGGGCTCGGTCACGACGCCGCGAGGCTTTCGCGCGGGCGGCTTGCACTGCGGCTTGAAGAAGACGACGCGTCATGACTTGGGCGCGATCGTGTGCGAGGTGCCGGCGGCGGCGGCGGGCGTCTATACGACGAACGTCTTCCAAGCGGCGCCGATCAAGGTGACGCGCGAGAGCATCGCGGCGGGCGGCGTCCTGCGCGCCATGCTCGTCAACAGCGGCAACGCCAATGCATGCACCGGCCAACAAGGGGAAGCGGATGCCTATGAGATGCGCGCTGTGTTCGCGGAAGCGATCGGCGTTCCCGCGGAACAGGTGGCAGTCGCGTCGACCGGCGTCATCGGCGAGCTGCTCAAGATGGACCGCGTGCGGGGCGGAGCGGTAGAGCTCCCGGCTAAGCTCGGCGAATCTTACGAAGCGGCGGACGACTTCTGCCAGGCGATTCTGACGACCGATCTGGTCAAGAAGGAAGCCTGCGTCGCCGTCACGATCGACGGACGCACGGTACATATCGCAGGCGCGTCCAAGGGCTCGGGCATGATTCATCCGAACATGGCGACGATGCTCGGCTTCGTCACGACGGACGCGAACATCGGCAGCGAAGCGCTGCACGGTCTGCTGCGTCAAGTAACCGACGTGACGTTCAACATGATCACGGTCGACGGCGACACGAGCACGAACGACATGCTCGTCGCCATGGCCAGCGGCCTTGCGGGCCACGACGAGCTGACCGTGGCGCATCCGGATTGGGCGGCGTTCGCGGAAGGGCTGCGCTACGTATGCGAGGTGCTCGCCAAGGCGATCGCCCGCGACGGCGAAGGCGCGACGAAGCTGGTCGAGGTGCAAGTGCGCGGCGCGGTATCGGACGATGCGGCGCAGGCGATCGCGAAGACGGTCATCGGTTCTTCGCTCGTGAAGTCCGCGGTATTCGGCGCGGATGCGAACTGGGGCCGGATTATCGCGGCGGTCGGCCGCGCGGGCCAGCCGGTGAACCCGGACACGGTCGATATTCGCCTCGGCGATATCGTCACGCTGAAGCAGTCCGCGCCGGTGGCGTTCGACGAAGACGAAGCACTCGCCTACTTGAAGGGCGATACGGTCGTCATTCACGTCGACCTGAACATGGATAACGGCTCCGCGAAGGCTTGGGGCTGCGACCTGACGTACGATTACGTTCGGATCAACGCGGCTTACCGGACCTAATCGGCTCCGGGGAGCGCGAAGCGCGGTTCGAATTCGAGGAGATAGAGAGGAACGGACGACATGGAACAACGGTTTGTGATGAAATGCGGCGGCAGCACGCTCGCCGCGCTGCCGGATTCGTTTTTCGCCGATCTGCGCGGGCTGCAGGAGAGCGGCGTGAAGCCGGTCATCGTGCACGGCGGCGGTCCCGCCATCTCGGAGACGCTGACGAAGCTCGGCATCGAGAGCGAATTCGTGAACGGCCTTCGCAAGACGAGCGACGAGGTGCTGGACGTCGTCGAGATGGTGCTGGCAGGCAAGATCAACAAGGAGATCGTCCGGAAAATTCAGCATAGCGGCGCCAAGTCGATCGGTCTATCCGGCGTCGACGGCAAGCTGATTAAGGCGCAACCGGTCGCGAATGCGGCGGAGATCGGCTTCGTCGGCGACGTGACGGACGTCAACGCGGACATTATCGCGGGCGTCATGGAGATGGGCTATATCCCGGTCATCGCGCCGATCGGCATCGACGATGCCTCGCAGCGATATAACATCAACGCGGACACGGCGGCCGGCGCGGTCGCGTCCCATCTGGGCGTGGAGCGGATGATCGTCGTTACCGACGTGCCGGGCATCTTGAAGACGATCGACGGCCGGAAGCAGGTGCTCCCTACCGTAACGGTGGAAGAGATCGAAGCAATGATCGCGAGCGGCGAGATCTACGGCGGCATGATCCCGAAGGTCCGCGCGGCGATTCAGTGCATTCAAGGGAAGGTGCGCGAGGTCGTCATTGTGAACGGCGACGAGCCGAATGTGCTCAGCAAGGCGGTTTTGGAAGGCGGCATCGGCACGCGCATCGTGCGCTAACAAACTGACGCAAGCCTATCAACATACATGTTCCGCGGATTGAACAGCCATAATGAGAGAGGTGAACCGAAGATGAGCGAACAAGCTAACGCAAGCTCGTTGTTTCAGAACTATGCGAGATACCCGATCACGCTGGTCAAAGGGGAAGGCAGCTGGCTCTGGGACGACCGGGGCAACAAGTACCTGGACTTTATGTGCGGCATTGCCGTGACCAACCTGGGCCATGCCCCGAAGCCGGTCAAAGATGCGCTCGTGAAGCAGCTCGACGAGTTGTGGCACGTGTCGAACCTGTACCATATCCCGAACCAGGAAGCGGCGGCGAAACTGCTGACCGACAATAGCTGTGCGGACCGCGTGTTCTTCTGCAACTCCGGCGCGGAAGCGAACGAGGCGGCGATCAAGATCGCGCGCCGCTATCAGCAGAAAGTAGCCGCTAGCGGCCGTTACGAGATCATTACGTTCCAGAAGTCGTTCCACGGAAGGACGTTGGCGACGTTGACCGCGACGGGCCAAGACAAGGTGAAGGACGGCTTCCTGCCGCTGCCGGAAGGCTTCGTCCATGTCGAGCTGAACGACGCGCAGGCGCTGGAGGCGGCGATCAACGAGCGGACGGCGGCGATCATGCTGGAGCTGGTCGTGGCCGAAGGCGGCGTCTATCCGGTGGAGCCGGCATTCGCCGCGCACATCGCGGCGCTGTGCAAGCAGCACGGTCTGCTGCTCATCGTGGACGAGATCCAGACGGGCATGGGACGCACGGGAACGCTGTTCGCGTATGAGCAGTACGGCATCGAGCCGGACGTGTTCACGCTGGCCAAGGGTCTTGGAAGCGGCTTCCCGGTCGGCGCGATGCTCGCCAAGGAATACGTGGCGGAAGCGTTCAGCGCGGGCACGCACGGCTCGACGTTCGGCGGCACGCCGATCGCGACGGCGGCGGTGAAAGCGACGATCGAGACGATCGTGGGCGAAGGCGTCGCGGCAAAGGCGGCGGAGGCGGGCGCGTATTTGGTCCAGCAGCTGAAAGAGAAGCTGGGCGGGCATCCGCTCGTGATTGATATCCGCGGCAAGGGGCTGCTCGTCGGCATCGAATGCGCGCAGCCGATCGGCGAGCTGATTACCGAAGGACAGAAGCGCGGGCTGCTGACCGTATCGGCCGGGCCGAACGTCATTCGCCTGCTGCCGAGCCTGCTCGTTTCGAAGGAAGAGATCGACCAAGCGGTTTCGATACTTGCCGGTATATTCGCGGATCGCACGGCGGCCGTTTAAAGGGCTTTTAGGAAGGGAGTCAGATCAGAATGACGCAAACGCTATTGAACGAAGAGTTGGCCTTGAACCTGAAGGGCAGAGATTTCTTGGCCCTCGTTGACTATACGCCGGAGGAAGTCCGGTACTTGATCGACCTGGCGATCGAGCTTAAGCGCAAGCAGAAGGCGGGCGAAGTCTACCATCCGCTGCTGGGCAAGACGCTCGGCATGATTTTCGAGAAATCGTCGACGCGCACGCGCGTGTCGTTCGAAGTGGGCATGTACCAGCTGGGCGGCCAGGCGCTGTTCCTGAGCAAGAACGACCTGCAGATCGGACGCGGCGAGCCGATCGCCGATACGGCGCAGGTGCTCTCCCGCTACCTCGACGGCATCATGATCCGCACGTTCGCGCACCGGACGATCATCGAGCTGGCGCGCGCCGCTACCGTGCCGGTCATTAACGGCCTCACGGACACGAACCATCCTTGCCAAGCGCTGTGCGATTACCAGACGATTCTGGAGCACAAAGGCCGTCTTGAGGGGCTGAAGCTGGCTTACATCGGCGATGGCAACAACATGGTGCATTCGCTGCTGATGGGCGCGGCGAAGCTGGGCGTCAACATCTCGGTGGCAACGCCTGCGGGCTACGAGCCGGACGAGGAGATCGTGCAGCTGTCGAAGCAGCATGCCAAAGAGACGGGCGCGCAGATTTATCTGACGCAGGATCCGAAGGAAGCGATCGCGGACGCGGACGTCGTGTACACGGACGTCTGGGCGAGCATGGGCTTCGAGCAGGAGCAGCAGGATCGCGAGAAGGCATTCGCGAGCTTCCAAGTGAACGAGGCGCTGGCGAAATACGCGAAGAGCGACTACTTGTTCATGCACTGCCTGCCGGCGCATCGCGGCGAAGAAGTGAGCGAGGGCGTCATCGACGGCAAACACTCGATCATTTTCGACCAGGCGGAGAATCGTCTGCACGCGCAGAAAGCCATCATGGCGGCAACGATGTAACCGTAACACCGTTTTTGCAAAAGGGGATTCAATTAAGCTGCGGCTATTTTTCGATATATGAGGAGCGTTGGGAGAAACCATGGCGAAGGATAAAATCGTACTCGCATACTCGGGCGGTCTGGATACGTCCGTAATTTTGAAATGGCTCAAAGAAACGTATGACGCCGAGATCATCGCGTTCACGGCCGATATCGGCCAGAAGGATGAGCTCGACGGCCTGGAAGAGAAGGCGCTGGCAACGGGCGCGTCCAAAATCTACATCGACGATCTTCGCGAAGAGTTCGCGAAAGACTTCATCTACCCGATGTTCCAAGCCGGCGCGCTGTATGAAGGCCAGTACCTGCTCGGCACGTCGATCGCGCGTCCGCTCATCGCCAAGCGCATGGTCGAGATCGCCCGCGCGGAAGGCGCGACGTATATCGCCCATGGCGCAACCGGCAAAGGCAACGACCAAATCCGTTTCGAGCTGACGGCAGCCGCGCTTGCGCCGGAGATCGAAGTGATCGCGCCTTGGCGCATCGAGCAATTCCGCGAGGAGTTCCCGGGCCGCGCCGAAATGATCGCGTACGCCGAGAAGCACAATATCCCCGTTCAAGCGTCCGCGGCGAAGCCATATTCGATGGACCGCAACCTGCTGCACATCAGCTTCGAGAGCGGCATGCTCGAAGATCCGTGGTTCGATCCGTCGGCAGACGAGAACAAAGGCATGTACGTGCTGAGCGTCGCGCCCGAGGATGCGCCGGACCAAGCGGAATACGTGGAGCTGACGTTCGAGGCGGGCAACTGCGTCGCCATCAACAACGAGTCGCTGAACCCGCTCGCCGCGATGGAGAAGCTGAACGAGCTCGGCGGCAAGCATGGCATCGGCCGCGTCGACATGGTCGAGAACCGTTTCGTGGGTATGAAGAGCCGCGGCGTATACGAGACGCCGGGCGGTTCGATCTTGTTCGCCGCGCACCGCAAGATGGAGTCCCTCACGATGGACCGCGACGTGATGCATCTGCGCGACTCGCTGATCGCGAAATACGCGACCCTCGTGTACAACGGCTTCTGGTTCGCGCCGGAGCGTCTCGCGCTGCAAGCGCTCGTGACGGAGAGCCAGAAGAACGTGACGGGCGTCGTTCGCCTGAAGCTCTACAAAGGTAACATCATCGGCGCCGGCGTGAAGAGCCCGGTCAGCTTGTACAACCCGGACATCGCGACGATGGAAGCCGATCCTTCCAAAGCCTACGACCAAGGCGACGCGACCGGCTTTATCCGCCTGAACGCGCTTCGTCTGAAAGTAGCATCCGGCGTGGAACAGAACAAGAAGTAATTCGATTCGGCACGATGAAGGCCCTGGTCGTTCGCGACCGGGGCCCTGCGTGTATCACGCGAACGATAGCAACAGCATGGGATAAAGGAGCGGACCTAAGTGAGCAAATTATGGGGCGGCCGGTTTACGAAGAAAACCGACCAGTTGGTAGAAGAATATACGGCATCGATCATGTTCGACAAGGAGCTGGCCGAAGAGGACGTGCAGGGTAGTCTCGCGCACGTGACGATGCTTGGCAAGCAGGGCATTTTGCCGGCGGACGACGTGGAGAAGATCAAGCAAGGCCTCGTGCGCGTGTTGGAGAAGGTGCGTGCGGGCGAGATCGAATTCTCGGTCTCCGACGAAGACATTCACATGAATATCGAGAAGACGCTGATCGAGGACATCGGTCCGGTCGGCGGCAAGCTGCATACGGGCCGCAGCCGCAATGACCAAGTGGCGACGGACATGCATTTGTACCTGCGCAAGCGCGTCGTTGAATTCGTAGATCTGCTGCACAAGCTGCAGGCGGCGCTCATCGAGCAGGCGAAGGCGAACCTCGACACGATCGTGCCGGGTTACACGCATCTGCAGCGCGCGCAGCCGATTCTGTTCGCGCATCATCTGATGGCGTACGTCTCGATGTTCGGCCGCGACGCCGAGCGTCTGCAGGACAGCTACAAGCGGATCAACACGCTGCCGCTCGGCGCCGGCGCGCTCGCGGGCACGACGTTCCCGATCGACCGCCATTTCGTCGCAAGCCAGCTCGGCTTCGACCGCGTCTACGAGAACAGCCTCGACGCGGTGAGCGACCGCGACTTTATTCTCGAGTTCCTCTCGCACGCGTCGATCATCATGATGCACTTGTCGCGCCTGAGCGAAGAGCTGATCCTGTGGTCGAGCACGGAGTTCCACTTCGTCGAGCTGGACGACGCCTTCTGTACGGGCAGCAGCATCATGCCGCAGAAGAAGAACCCGGACGTGCCGGAGCTTGTCCGCGGCAAGACGGGCCGCGTCTACGGCAACCTGATCGGCCTGCTGACGGTGCTCAAGTCGCTGCCGCTCGCGTACAACAAGGACATGCAGGAAGACAAGGAAGGCATGTTCGACACGGTGCGCACGCTGCAGGGGGCGCTCCAGCTGTTCGCGCCGATGATCGCGACGATGAAAGTGAACAAGGACCGGATGCGCCAAGCGGTCAACCAGGACTTCTCGAACGCGACCGACATCGCGGACTTCCTCGTTGGCAAAGGGCTGCCGTTCCGTCAAGCGCACGAGGTTATCGGCAAGACGGTGTTGTACTGCATCCAGCAGAACAAATACCTGCTCGATCTGACGCTGGACGAGTTCAAGCAGTTCTCCGACCTGTTCGACGACCGGATCTACGAGGTGCTGCAGCCGGAGCAGGTCGTCAACGCGCGCAACGTGTACGGTGGCACGGCTCGTTCGCAAGTCGCCGAGGCGATCGCGCGGGCAGAACGCGAGCAGGATCAGACCGCCGCTTGGGTGAAGGAGTATAGCGAGCGGAGCCAGTAATCGCTTAGGGCCGGCGCGCAAGGGGCAGCCATTGAACGCTCGCAATATGCGCTATCGAAATAATTAAGAAGCCGTTTCGACCCGACCGGGAAGAGGCGGCTTCTTTCACATGGAAACGCATAGGTCTGCGACAAGTTTGACCAACATTGGCGTTGCTGAACCGCCTCGCCTTCGGACATCCTAATGCGTAACGCCATCCTCTACGACTTCCTTGCGGGACCGGCCGAGCTCCTGCATGCCATGCGGCTGCGCGTTCTCCGGCGCGATCGCGTAGATGGCCGGTTGCGCTTTGTACTTGTCGCGCGAGACGCGCTCGGTCGCCACCGCCTTGCCGTTCACCAGTTTCGTGCGGAACGTCTCGACGATATAGCCGGT
The DNA here is from genome assembly GCF_008124765.1 of Paenibacillus methanolicus. GTDB lineage: Bacteria > Bacillota > Bacilli > Paenibacillales > Paenibacillaceae > Paenibacillus_Z > Paenibacillus_Z methanolicus. Next base: position 512,324 of record NZ_VNHS01000004.1, read on the forward strand.
TTTGCCGGGACTCACGAGCAGGCGGCTGCCCGGCTGCACGGAGGCGGACGGCACTTCCTTGATGCCCGGTTCGATCTCCTCGACGGTCTTGGACTCGAGCTTGTAGGCGACGTTCTTCGGCAGCGTGCCGAACAGCTTGACCGTCAGCTTGCCGCCCGACGTCTCCGTTCGGATGATCAGATGCTTGCCGGTCGTGTTCTTGAAGCGGAAATCGATCGCACCTTCGGCGAAGGTCGCATCGCGGCCCATGGGCAAATAAGACACGGGCAGCGAATGATTGCGCCGCTCGGTCATATGAAGCCCCGCCAGCAGCGCCGCGTTATAGAGCGTGCTCGACACTTGGCAGATGCCGCCGCCTATACCGGGGACGAGCTCGCCGTTCAGAATGACGGGCGCTTCCTTGAAGCCGTAGCTTTCCCGGGTCGCCTTAATGACGGTGAGATAGTCGAACATCTCGCCTGGGGCCAAATCCCAATCGTACAGCGACTTGGCGGCCGAGATCACGTTATGCGCGCGTCCTTCGCCGCTCGTACCGAAATCGGTCGTGAACGACGCGATCATCCGCTCGACGCCCTGGGCCTTCAGCTTCGCAAGCGTCACGTTAGGGTGGACGACCGTAAGCGGCATTGGGATGACGCCCGACGCGGCAATCGTACCGCCTTGCGCGGATGCCTCGATCGCTTGTTCGACCCGCGCGCGGATCGTCGCCGTCAAGGAGCGCATGTCCAGCCGGTACGCGTCGTGATGCGGCGTATACGCGACGGTGTCGTCGGCCCGGATCGTCCGGGTGGCGTTAACCGGCTCGTGCTTCTCCAGGAAGCCCCAGACGCCGCGCGCTTTTTGCTCCAGGAGCTTCGTGTTCCACGTCACCTTAACGGTTAGCTCGTCGGCAAAACGATACCGGTACTTGGCGCGCGCCCAAATCCCGCCTTCCCGCAGCTTGCCCAGCGCCTGTTCGGCGCCGGACGTATCGACGGACAACCCGAGCTCGGCCATCGTCCACGTTCGTTTTACCTGACTGCTGCCTCTTGTTTGCAGGGGCACCGTCATGCCGGTTAAGGCGGCTGCTTGCCGCCTTAACCGATCCTTCGCCTCGTCGACCGTCAGCCCGCCGAGCATCATCGTACCCTTGTCCGTAACGCGGAGAACCCCATCCGTCGTTTGAGGTCTCGCACGTGCTCCCTCCGGCACGACATCCCGTTTGGCGTACAGCCATAATCCTCCCCATACGATCGAGATTGCCAGCAATACCGCAAAAAAGGCAATGCCGATCACATGCCACTTCTTCATGCCCCATCACCTCTGCAAACCCGCGATTATCGATGTATATGCAGCCGCATCGAAAATCTGAATCGGAAGTTGCACAGGAAACGCCGCTAAATTTTGATTAAACCGTCCGCGAACGAAAAGAGCTATACTATAACCACGAGCCGGAACGTCGAACGATGGAACCTGAATGCCGCCGGCCAACCGCGCGTTTGTCGAAAAATATTCGAAAAGCGCATCGTTACGCTGCATCCGGGCAGCATTAGAATTATGAAAAATGCGGAACGAACCGCTTTACTAGAGGATTTACCCAATTTCTGTCGAATACCAATAAGCTGACTATCTACAGGATGTGATATTGTGATCGAAATGCAGGACGTCTGGAAAACGTACGCGGATGGCACCCATGCCCTGCGCGGCGTTTCCGTTCTTATAGAGCGCAACGAGTTCGTTTATTTGGTCGGTCCTTCGGGAGCGGGCAAGTCGACGTTCATGAAATTGATCTACCGCGAAGAGGTGCCGACCAAAGGCCAGATTTCGGTCAACGGGTTCAATATCGGCAAGCTCAAGCCGCGCAAAATCCCGTTCGTGCGCCGCAACATCGGCGTCATCTTCCAGGATTACCGGCTGCTGCCGAAAATGACCGCCTACGAGAACATCGCCTTCGCGATGGAGGTCATCGAGGCGCCGCGCCGGATCATCAAGAAACGGACGATGGAAGTGCTGGAGCTGGTCGGACTTCGCGGTAAGCATGCTTCCCTGCCGGCGCAGCTGTCGGGCGGCGAGCAGCAGCGGATCGCCATCGCGCGCGCCATCGTGAACAACCCGTCCGTCATCGTGGCGGACGAGCCGACCGGCAACCTGGACCCGGAGACTTCCTGGGGGATCATGAATCTGCTGGAGGAGATCAACTTTCGGGGCACGACGATTATTATGGCTACGCACAACAAAGAGATCGTGAACACGCTGCGCAAGCGCGTCATCGCGATCGAGAACGGCCTGATCGCCCGCGACGTGATGAGGGGAGATTACGGCTATGAAAATTAGCACGCTGCTCCGACACTTCCGAGAAGGCGCGAAGAACATCTTACGCAACGGCTGGATGACGTTCGCTTCGATCAGTTCGATCGTCATCTCGCTATTTATTTTGGGCGTCTTCCTGCTGCTTGCCCTGAACGTCAACAATCTGGCCAGCCAGATCGAAAGCCAGGTGCAAATCCGCGTGTTCCTGCAGCTCGACACGGCGCAGGCGACAATCGATTCGCTGAGCACGCAGATCAAGGCGATCCCCGAAGTGAGCAAGGTCGAGTTCGTCTCCAAGGAGCAAGGGCTGGAGTTGCTGCGGGAGTCGATGGGCGAGGAGAACGCCGACCTGCTCGAAGGGTACGACAAAGAGAACAATCCGCTGCCGGATTCGTTCACGGTCGAGGTGCTCGATCCGCAGACGATTTCGTTCGCGGCGAAGAAGATCGAGGCGCTCGGGCAGACGAGCGAGTCGAATCCTTTTCTGAGCATCAAATACGGCAAAGGCACCGTCGAGAACCTGTTCCGCATCACGAACGCGGTTCGCAACATCGGTCTCGTTATCGTAGGCGGACTCGCGATCACCGCGATGTTCCTCATCTCGACGACGATCAAGATGACGATTCTCGCCCGCCGGCGCGAGATTAGCATCATGAAGCTGGTCGGCGCGACGAACCATTTCATCCGCTGGCCGTTCTTCATCGAAGGCGCGCTGATCGGCTTGATCGGCTCCGTCTTGACGACGGTCGTGCTATTGGTGGGCTACGATCGCTTGATCGAGGCGTCGCAGTTCGATTTCGGCCTCATGATGATCAAGCTCGTGACGTTGAAGGAAGTCGGTTTCTTGGTCAGCGTGCTGCTGGTCGGTCTTGGAACGATGATCGGCATCTGGGGCAGCACCATTTCCGTGCGCAAATATTTAAAAGTGTAGGAGGAGTGCTTACGTGAAAAAGGGACTAGCCGTCCTGGCCGTCATTTTGCTCGCCGCGTTCGTGTTTCAGCCATACGGGGGGCAGGCCGCATCCTCGCAGGTCGACAAAATCAACAAAGAGCTTCAGAAGGTGCGCGCGCAGATGGAAGCTGCTTCGCAGAGCCGCGTCCAAGCCGATCAATATAAACAATATTACGAGAAACAAAAAGAGCAGACGACGCAGTCGGTCAACGAAATTTTGGCGCAAATCGACTCCGTCAGCACGCAGATGACGGGCGTCCAGACGCAAATCGAAGCGACGGAGGCGAACTTGCTTAAGGCGGGCGAGGATTTGCAGACGGCCGAGGAGCGCATCGTGTCCCGGGACAAAATGCTGCAATCTCGCATCCGCCTTATGTACACGAACGGTTTCGTTTCATATATGGACGTGCTGCTCAGCTCCACGAGTTTCACCGATTTCCTCGACCGCTTCGACTCGCTGACGTCGATGCTCGGCCAAGATCGCGACATTCTCGACAACCATAAGAAGGACCAAGCGCTCATCGCGGAGAAGAAAGCCGAGATCGAGAGCCAGCTCGGCCAGGTGCGCACGATGTACGCCAAGCTGGAAGACTACCAAGGATTGTTGGTCGACAAAGAGCATCAGAAGGAAGTGCTCGTGCAGCAGCTGAACGAGAAGGTAGAGGAATCCGAGGAGATCAGCGAAGAGCAGGAAGCGCTGCTCATGCAGCTGGCCAAGAAGGCTGCCGATCTTGAGGAGCAGAAGCGCAAAGCGGCGAAGAAGAAGAAAGTCACGTATTACAAGGGCGGCAAGCTCGCCGTTCCGCTGAAGGATTCGTACCGTATGTCTTCCTCGTACGGCTATCGGACGCATCCGGTCACCGGCAAGCGCAAGCTGCACGCCGGCATCGACATGGCGGCGCCGAAGGGAACGCCGATCTACGCGGCCGAGTCCGGCACCGTGCTCGTCGCCCAGAGCTGGAGCGGCTACGGCAACACGGTCATCATCGATCACGGCAACGGCATGTGGACGCTGTACGGTCATATCCGGACGGGCGGCATCATGGTCGAGAAAGGCCAGTTCGTCAAGCGCGGCCAGAAAATCGCGGAGGTCGGCTCGACGGGCGTTTCGACGGGCAACCACTTGCACTTTGAAGTGCGCATTAACGAGAAGACGGTCGATCCGGCGCCTTACTTGAAATAACCCCTGCACTTATCTTACCCTATAAGCAGCGATCATATCGCTCCGCGCGGATTGCCGACGATCTTGTCGGAGGCGGCCGCGCCGGGCACACCGACATGCCGTACCCGTTTCGTAAATAAATGGGTGCGGCTTGTCATATACTAGGAAAGTTGCAACTCGGGTACATACACAAGGACTTACTCAAGGAAGCTGGTGACCACATGCAATTTAGAGGACGTACGGTAGCGGCGTTCGTCGCGCTGACGGTGGCGGTGACGGTGCTGGCGACGCTGACGCTCAGCGATCAATGGGTGGCGCTGGGAAGCGGGAAGCCCACGGCGGCGGCGGACGGATCGGGCCAATCCGGACTGACCGGCACGGAAACGGGCAAGCTGGGCGCGGTCATGAACTTGATCGAGCAAAAATATTTCCGCGAAGTCGATCGCGCGAAAGTCGTCGACGGCGCGATCTCGGGCATGATGGAGGCGCTCGGCGACCCGTATTCGGTGTATATGGAGAAGACGAGCGCCCAGCATTTTTCGGAATCGATCGAAGGCTCGTTTACGGGCATCGGGGCCGAAGTGACGCTGCAGGACGGCAAAGTGACCGTCGTCTCCCCGATCAAAGGCTCCCCGGCGGAGAAAGCCGGCGTGCTGGCGAAGGACGTGCTGATCTCCGTCGACGGCGAATCGCTCGAAGGCGTGGCGCTGAGCGACGCGGTGGCGAAGATCCGCGGACCGAAAGGCACCAAGGTGAAGCTCGTTATCGCGCGCGCGGGCGTCTCCACGCCCGTCCATTTGGTACTCGTGCGGGACGACATCGATTACGAGACGGTCTACGCGAATTTGCGCGACGATGGCGTCGGCGTCATCGAGATTCGCCAATTCTCGCTTAATACGGGCGAACGGTTCCTGGAGGAACTGGCGGCGCTGGAGAAGAAGGGAATGAAAGGACTCGTCATCGACGTGCGCAATAATCCGGGCGGCGTGCTGCCGGTCGTCGTGTCGATCGCCCAGCCGTTCGTGCCGAAGGGCAAGCCGATCGTCATGGTCGAAGACCGGACGGGCGAGCGCGAGAAGACGTTGTCCAAGGGCACGGGTAAGGACTACCCGGTAGCGGTGCTCATGAACAAAGGCAGCGCGAGCGCGTCGGAGGTGCTTGCCGGGGCGCTCAAGGAAGCGGGAGGCGCGGTGCTGGTTGGCGAGACGTCGTTCGGCAAAGGCACGGTCCAAGTCAGCTACGACAAGGCGACGGGCGACGGCAGCCTGGTCAAGATGACGATTGCGAAATGGCTGACGCCGGACGGCAACTGGGTGCATGAGAACGGGCTCAAACCGGACATCGAATCGCTGCCGCCGGACTATTACACGGTTGCCCGTCTGTCCAAGGCGAAGACGCAGCTGCCGGATACGATCGGCGAAGACAACCGCAGCCTGCAGATTATGCTGGCCGCGCTCGGCTACAAGACCGACCGCAAGGACGGTTACTTCTCCGCCGAGACGGCCGAGGCCGTCAAGCAGTTCCAGAAGCAAGCGCAGCTTCCGGTCACGGGCGAAGTCGACAAGACGACGGCCGAGAAGATCGAAGAGTCGCTCATCGTGCTCATCCGGAACGAGCAGAACGACAGCCAGCTGAACAAGGCGATACAGGTCGTCTCGCAGAAAGCGGCGAAATAGAAAGACAAGGCAGGATTTTTCATTTTCGGTGTCGAATGTATGGAAGGTTGTAGCTTTGCGCCTGGCGGCGCGGCTCAGCCTTCTTTTTTATTTGCATTCCAGCCAGGCGAGCTTATCCAGTCAATCGCGCTACTTTCGAAGGAGTGAACGCTTTGGACGCGGCTTTGGATCTGCTCCGGCAGACCTTGGAAGGGATCGGACAGCTGCTGCTGTCGCCTTTCTACTATGTGGGAATTTTGCTGATCATGCTTCAATATAGGAGGCAGACGTTGCTGGAGCGCGCGCTCTTCCACGTTCGTCTGCACGCGTGGCCGCTGCAGCTCATCCGTACGGTTATCGCGGGCCTGCTGGCGGGCGCGCTGATATCGGTCGCGGGACTTTTCCTCGGAATCAACGTTACGGGCGAGGCCGTGCTCTGGATGTGGGGGATCGCCGTGCTGCTCGCGGCGTTCTCGATCCGGTACCTTTGCTTCGCTTATAGCGTCGGGATGCTAGGCGTGTTGCAATTCATCGTTGGCTGGACCCCGCTCGCGGAGCAGCCGAATTGGATCGGGGACGCGGCCGCATCGCTGGCTTCGCTAGATATTCCGGGCTTGCTTGTCCTTGTGGCGGTCATGCACTTGGCGGAGGCGATCCTCGTCGGTTGGCAAGGGGGCAAGTTCGCCAGCCCCCTATTCCTTGAGGGCAAGCGAGGCAAGCTGGTGGGCGGTTATTTGCTGCAAGGCTTCTGGCCGGTTCCGCTCGTGCTCCTCGTGCCGGGATCCGGCGCGGGCGAGGCGCTGCCGTGGCAGACGCTGCTCGGCGGCGAATGGACGCAGAGCGGTCATTGGGCGCTGCTCGGGTTTCCGATGATGATCGGGTTCTCGGAATTGACGCGCACGATGCTGCCGCAGGATACGGCAAAGGCCGCGGCGCGCAAGTTGGTCTGGTTCGGCCTTATCGTGGGCGGAGCGGCCGTAGGCGCCGCGTATTGGTCGCCGCTCACGCTCCCGGCGGCCATCGCCGCGCTGCTGCTGCATGAGGCGATGGTGTGGCTGAGTTTGCTTCGGGAGGAACGGCGCAGTCCTTATTACGTAAACGACGGTAGAGGTTTGCGCGTGCTCGCGGTTATTCCGGGCACGCCCGCCGACCAGCTTGGCATCGCGGCTGGGGAGATTTTGCACAAGGTGAACGGACTGCCCGTCCGGACGAAGGAAGAGCTGCATGCCGCGCTTCACGTGAACTCGGCGTTCTGTAAGCTGGAGGTGCTCAACCTGGAGGGGCATGTAAAGTTTCTGCAGCGGGCTCGCTATGCGAACGAACATCATCAGCTCGGCGTGGTGCTCTCCCCGGACGAGCGGGCAGGCGTGTATGTCGCGCCGAAGCCGGTATCGCTGCTCGGACTGCTCCGGGCGAGGAACGCGACCAAGGAACGGGGAACGACGACGCATATGTAAGCGGAGAGGCAGGCAGGGCGAGGGGCCGTACGGGGGAGAAGTCCAGCCGGGCGGCTTTCTCTTTGCGGCGGAATGACAGACGGGGCACTCAGCCACACTAGATATGAAATGGGGGATCCACAATGAATCGAGAGGACATCGAGCGCATCGAGCTTGAGATCGCCGTATTCGTTCGCCGGGCGGAAGCGGCGCGGATCGCGTATTTGAAATACAAGGATTTCGACCGTTCCACCTACCTGCTCCTGCACCGACTCGACGAGAAGGGAGCCCAAGGCATCAAAGCGCTCGCCGACGCGTTCCAGTTGGATTTATCCACGCTCAGCCGGCAGACGGCGTCTTTGGAAGCCAAGGGATTCGTCGAGCGCAAATCGGACGTCCGCGATGCGCGGATTAACCTGCTCCACATTACGCCGTACGGCCGCGAGCAGCTGTACGAGGTGCGCGAGGCGCGGCAGCAGCTGTTCGGCAAATTGTTGGGCGATTGGTCGGACGAAGAGCGCCGTTCGCTTGGCGAACTGCTGGAGAAATTCAACCGGACGACCGAACATTATTTGGCACTGAAGTAAGGCAGCCTCTCCGGAATGAAACGCGCCACGCCGCCAAAAAGACGGCGAAGCCGTTTCGCCTTAAGAAAGGGTTGCTTTCATGTTAAATAGTTGTATAATACAACATTGTATAATACAACTATTGAATGGTATACGAATAGGAGAGAGAAAACGGATGAAAGGGCTACAGCTGCTCAAGAAAGAATGGACGCATATTCTGAGCAAGACGCAAGCCAGAATCGGCATTGCGATCCTGCTTCTGATTTCGCTTATTTATGCGGGAATGTTCCTCGGGGGATACTGGGATCCGTACGGCCACCTCGATCGGCTTCCGGTGGCGGTCGTGAATATGGACGAGGGGGCGGAGATGGATGGCAAGCCGATTCATATCGGGCAAGATTTGACGGAGCAGTTGAAATTGAGCGGCAGCCTGGATTTTCGTTTCGTCGGCGAGACCGAGGCGGAACAGGGGCTTGAAGTGGGCCGTTATTATATGTCCGTCATTATTCCCGGTACCTTCTCTCAACAAGTCACGACGTTGACGAGCGGTTCGCCGGAGCCGGCGAAGTTGATCTACCGGACGAACCCCGGTCAGAACTTCGTCGCGGGCCAGATCGGCTCGAGCGCCGTCGAGAAGCTGAAGGATCAAGTAGGCAACGAAATTACGAAGACGTACACGGAAGCATTGTTCGCGAACATGAGCGAGCTCGCGGCAGGGATCGTCGCTGCGGCGGGCGGAGCATCGGAATTAAACGGAGGACTGCTCAAGGAGCGAGACGGAATGGACCGGCTGCAGGACGGCATCGACGAGCTGGCGGAAGGGGCTGCCCGGTTGAATCAAGCGGGAGCCGCGCTGGCTGGCGGGAAATCGAAGCTTCTCGAAGGGGCGGGCCAACTGTCCGTTGGAAGCGGGCAGTTGGTTGAAGGCTTACGCGCCATCAGCCAAGCGCAGGGACGATTAACCGATAGCGCTGCAAGCACGGCGTCCATGGCAGGGAATCTTGCAGCAGGTTTTGCGGAAGCGGATAAACGGGCGGATCGGGCGGCCGCGGAAGCGGCGGCGCTATCGGAGCGGTTGGAGCGATTTGCGCTGGCGCATCCCGAACTTGCGTATGACGCGTCATTCCAAGACCTCGCAGAGGCGAGCGAATCGCTGGGCAGCGAGTTGAACGGTTTGCTGGCCGACCAGACGAACGTGGCGGGGGACGCGCAGAAGCTGAGCCAAGCGCAGAAGGCGCTCGCGGAAGGTTCAGCCGGACTGCTGGAGAAATTGTCGGCCGTCGCTCAGAGCAGCGCTAACCTGGCGACGGGGGCTGCGCAAGCTGAAGCAGGCATAGGGCAGTGGGAGACTGGTTTCCGGCAATATGAAACGGGCATCCACAATATGGCATCCGGCATCTCGCGGCTAGGTCAAGGCGTCGAACCGCTCGCTGGCGGCATCGTGCAGCTGGCGGACGGCAGCGAGAAGCTTGCGGGCAAACTGGCCGACGCCGGCGAGGAAGCCTCGGCGGTTCATGCGGACGGCAAGTTGATCGGTATGTTCGCGCGGCCGGTCCAATTGGTCGAGAACAAAGTGACGGACGTGCCGAATTACGGCGCGGCCATGGTGCCTTACTTCCTGACCCTCGGTTTGTTCGTCGGCGGCTTGATCGCTTCGAATATTCTGCCGTATGAGCGGAGATCGAAGTACGGCGTTTCGGGATGGCATCATTTCGTCAACAAGTACGGCTTGTTCCTCTCGATTGCGGTTCTCCAGACGCTCGTCGTTGACGGCGTGCTCCTGCTGGGCTTCGGCATCGGGGTGCAGAGCGTCTGGAAGTTCCTGCTGCTCAGCTTGACGGCTTCCTTTACGTATTTCACCTGCATTCTGATGCTCGTCTCCGTGATCGGGCCGCTCGGACGACTGGCGGCTGTCTTCCTGCTCGTCGCGCAGCTGGCGACTTCCGGGGGAACATTCCCGATGGAGCTTGCCGTCGGTCCGATGCAGGCGATTGGGCGCTGCCTGCCGATGACGTATGCGGTGAACGCGTTCCGTGCCGCCGTTACGACGGGAGATTGGGGGCAGTACTGGAGCAACTTCGGTATTCTTCTTATCTATACTGCGGCCTTTGTCGGGATCGCGTTGGCGGTGTTGTGGAGAAGCAACAAGCAGTCGTCGGCGGCCTTGCAGGGCGGTATCAATTAAGCGTGATGGACGAGGAGGAACGGTCTTGGGCCGCTCCTCCTTTTTATTTAATCGGGCAATTGCAACGGAGGAACGAAACCGATATAATGAGATGGATGAGAACACATATTCTTATGTTGTCCCGCGATTGTTAATTTCAGCAAGTCAATTGGCGGGACCTGACAATATAACCGTCTAACCTATCGGTGTTTATGGGTATACCAAATCATAGAGCCATTTCATAGAAGCGAGGGAACGGGGGGACGGAATGATGAGCGGAAGCAGCGAGGACAAACGGGTTTTTCAATTGAAATCGCCTTACACGCCGCAAGGCGACCAGCCGGGCGCGATACGCCAATTGGTGGAGGGCGTGGAGAAGGGCATGAAGTACCAGACGTTGCTGGGCGCGACAGGAACGGGCAAGACGTACACGATCGCCAATACGATCGCGGCCTTGAACCGGCCGACGCTGGTCATTGCGCATAACAAGACGCTGGCGGCCCAGCTATGCAGCGAGTTCAAGGAGTTTTTCCCCGATAACGCGGTATCGTATTTCGTCAGTTACTACGACTACTTCCAGCCGGAAGCCTACATCCCGTCCACGGATACGTACATCGAGAAAGATTCCAGCATCAACGACGAGATCGACAAGCTGCGCCACTCGGCGACGAGCTCTTTGTTCGAGCGCCGCGACGTTATTATCGTCGCTTCGGTCTCCTGTATTTACGGCCTCGGATCGCCGATGGAATACGGCAACTTGGTGCTGTCGCTGCGCGTTGGGATGGAGAAGTCGCGCGAGCAGATTCTGCATAAGCTCGTCGACATCCAGTACCAGCGCAACGATATTAACTTCGTCAGGGGCACGTTCCGGGTGCGCGGCGACATCGTCGAGATTTTCCCTGTCGCGAACAACGAGCGGGCGATGCGCGTCGAGTTGTTCGGCGACGAGATCGAGCGCATTACGGAGATCGACGTACTGACCGGAGAGATCGTCGGGGAGCGCGAGCATATCGCTATTTTCCCGGCGTCTCACTTCGTCACCCAGGAAGAGACGATGCGCGTGGCGCTGAAGAATATCGAAGCCGAGCTGGAAGCGCGGCTTGCCGAGCTGCGCGAGCAGGGCAAACTGCTGGAAGCGCAGCGGCTGGAGCAGCGCACGCGCTACGATATCGAGATGATGCAGGAGATGGGGTTCTGCTCCGGCATCGAGAACTACTCCGGACCGCTGACGTTCCGCGAACGCGGCGCGACGCCATACACGTTGATCGATTATTTCCCGGACGACATGCTGTTCGTCATCGACGAGTCGCACGTGACGCTGCCGCAGATCAGGGCCATGTATAACGGCGACCGTGCTCGGAAGGAAGTGCTGGTCGATCACGGGTTCCGCTTGCCGTCGGCGATGGATAACCGTCCGCTTCGCTTCGAGGAATTCGAGAAGAAGATTACCCAGATGATTTACGTCTCGGCGACGCCGGGGCCGCTTGAGATGGAGCTCTGTCCGACCATGGTCGAGCAGATCATCCGTCCGACGGGACTGCTCGATCCGATTATCGAAGTTCGCCCGACCAAGGGGCAGATCGACGACTTGCTGGGCGAGATCCGGGATCGGATCGCCAAGGATGAGCGGGTGCTGCTGACGACGCTGACGAAGAAGATGGCCGAGGATTTGACCGATTACCTCAAGGAAGTCGGCATCAAGGTGCGGTATCTCCATTCGGATATCAAGACGTTGGAGCGGATGGCGATCTTGCGCGATTTACGGCTGGGCACCTTTCATGTGTTGGTCGGCATCAACCTGCTGCGGGAAGGACTCGACCTTCCGGAAGTATCGCTCGTGGCCATTTTGGATGCGGATAAGGAAGGCTTCCTCCGGTCCGAAAGATCGCTTATTCAGACGATCGGCCGCGCCGCCCGGAACTCCGAGGGTCGCGTCATTATGTACGCCGACAAGATGACCGACTCGATGGATAAGGCGATCAAGGAAACGGAACGACGGCGTACCCTGCAGATCGCGAATAACGAACGGCTTGGCATTACGCCGCAGACGATCCGCAAGCGGGTGCACGACATCATCGAAGCGACGAAGGTCGCCGAGCAGAAGAGCGATTACTTGGCGGGCGTCGGGACGGCGAAGATGTCCAAGAAGGATCGTCAGTCGCTGATCCAACGTCTGGAAGCGGAGATGAAGGACGCGGCGAAGAACTTGCAGTTCGAGCGGGCAGCCGAGCTGCGCGACGCGCTATTGGAGCTGCGCGCGGACGCAGGCTAGACGATATATCATCATGATGATCAGCGGCGAGCGCCTGTTAGCAGGCATCGCCGCTTTGCATAGCGGGAACTACCGCGCGTCAGGTGTGCGCGGAGTGATGTTCAACCAAGGATACGAGGGCCGGGCTGCACGGATGTGCGGCATAAGGGCCGGGCGTACAGGAGGAGAGAAACCAAGTGGCAAGCGAATCGATCGTAATTAAAGGGGCGAGAGCCCATAACCTGAAGAACATCGACGTAACGATACCTCGGGACAAATTCGTCGTACTGACAGGCCTGAGCGGATCCGGCAAATCCTCCCTGGCCTTCGATACGATTTACGCCGAGGGGCAGCGCCGCTACGTGGAGTCGTTGTCGGCCTACGCGCGCCAGTTTTTGGGGCAGATGGAGAAGCCGGACGTCGATTCGATCGACGGTCTGTCGCCGGCGATCTCCATCGACCAGAAGACGACGAGCCGCAATCCCCGTTCGACCGTTGGCACGGTCACGGAGATTTACGATTACATGCGTCTGCTGTTCGCCCGGATAGGCAAGCCGCATTGCCCGGAGCACGGCATCGAGATTACGTCCCAGACCGTCGAGCAGATGGTGGATCGGATCATGGAATATCCGGAGCGGACCAAACTGCAAATTTTGGCGCCGATCGTCTCCGGACGCAAGGGCGAACACGCCAAATTGCTTGCGGACGTCCAGAAGCAAGGGTTCGTGCGGGTGCGTGTGAACGGCGAGCTGCGCGAGCTGAGCGAGAAGATCGAGCTGGAGAAGAACAAGAAGCATAGTATCGAAGTCGTCGTCGACCGGATCGTCGTGAAGGACGATATCCAGACGCGGCTCGCCGACTCGATCGAGACGGCGCTCAAGCTCTCTGACGGCAAGGTGCTCATCGACGTCATGGAGAAGGAAGAGCTCATGTTCAGCTCGAATCTGGCTTGCCCGGAATGCGGATTCAGCATCGACGAGCTCGCGCCGCGCATGTTCTCCTTTAACAGCCCGTTCGGAGCTTGTCCGGATTGCGACGGCTTGGGAGCCAAGATGATCGTCGATCCCGACCTTCTCGTACCCGATACGAACCGGACGATCGAAGAGGGCGCGTTCGAAGCGTGGGCGGGCAGCACGTCCAATTACTATCCGCAGTTCCTCGAGGCGGTGTGCGTTCATTTCGCCATTCCGCGCGACGTGCCGGTAAGCGAGCTGACAAGCGAGCAGATGAAGAAGCTCATGTACGGCACGGGCGGCGAGCGCGTCCGTTTCCGCTACGAGAACGATTTCGGGATGGCGAAGGAAGCATTCGTGCCGTTTGAAGGCATCGTGCATAACTTGGAGCGTCGCTATCGGGAGACGGCCTCTGACGGCATCCGCGAGTACATCGAGCAGTATATGAGCGCGAAACCATGCGGCGGCTGCAAGGGCAACCGACTTCGCAAGGAGAGCTTGGCCGTCACCGTAGGCAAGCAGAATATTTCGCATGTCACGTCGCTCTCCATCGGCGGGGCTCAGCAATTTTTCGATCAGCTCGACCTGAGCGTGAAGGACCGGACGATCGCGAATTTGATTCTGAAGGAAATCAACAGCCGCTTGGGCTTCTTGACCAACGTGGGTTTGGAGTATTTAACGCTCAGCCGCGCGGCAGGCACGCTCTCGGGCGGCGAAGCGCAGCGGATCCGGTTGGCCACGCAGATCGGATCGAGTTTGATGGGCGTGCTCTATATTTTGGACGAGCCGAGCATCGGGCTTCATCAACGCGATAACGACAAGCTGATCAAGACGCTCGAGCATATGCGGAACCTTGGCAACACGCTCATCGTGGTGGAGCATGACGAAGACACGATGATGGCAGCCGATTATATTATCGACGTTGGACCAGGTGCCGGCGTCCACGGTGGACGCATTATCGCGCAGGGGACGCCGGAGGAAGTCATGAAGGTCGAGAACTCTTTGACCGGCGCCTACCTCAGCGGACGCAAATTCATTCCGGTGCCGCTTAAGCGCCGTTCAACCGGCGACAAGTGGCTGGAAGTGCGCGGGGCGAAGGAGAACAACCTCCGCGGCGTGAACGTGAAGATTCCCCTCGGCGTGTTCGCCGCGGTCACCGGCGTTTCGGGTTCCGGCAAGTCGACGCTCGTGAACGAGATCTTGTACAAGACGCTTGCGCGCGATCTGAACAAGGCTCGGGTACGTCCGGGCGAGCACAAGGAGATTCGAGGACTGGAGCATATCGACAAGGTGATCGATATCGACCAGTCGCCGATCGGCCGCACGCCGCGCTCCAACCCTGCCACGTACACGGGCGTATTTGACGACATCCGCGATCTGTATGCATCCACCAACGAAGCGAAAGTACGGGGCTATAAGAAGGGGCGGTTCAGCTTCAACATCAAGGGCGGCCGCTGCGAGTCATGTCGCGGCGATGGCATCATCAAGATCGAGATGCACTTCCTTCCGGATGTATATGTCCCGTGCGAGGTGTGCAAGGGCAAGCGATATAACCGCGAGACGCTCGAAGTGAAGTATAAGGGCAAGAGCATCGCGGAAGTGTTGGGGATGACGATCGAGCATGCGACCGAGTTTTTCGTGAACGTGCCGCGCATCCACCGCAAGCTCCAGACATTGATGGACGTGGGTCTGGGTTACATGGATCTCGGCCAGCCGGCTACTACGCTTTCCGGCGGCGAAGCGCAGCGCGTTAAGCTGGCCGCGGAGCTGTACCGCCGCAGCACGGGCAAGACGATATACATTCTTGACGAGCCGACGACCGGTCTGCATGTGGATGATATTGACCGGTTGCTCGTCGTGCTTCACCGTTTGGTGGACTCGGGCGAGTCCGTCCTCGTTATCGAGCACAACTTGGACGTCATCAAGACGGCCGACTATTTGATCGACCTTGGGCCTGAAGGCGGCAGCGGAGGCGGCACGATCGTCGCGACCGGCGCGCCGGAGCAGGTTGTCAAGGTGGGAGCCTCATATACAGGTCGCTACCTGAAGCCGATCTTGGAGCGCGACCGCCAGCGGACGGAAGAAGCGCATCGCGTCGCGGAGACAGTAGCGGCCGCACAAGCAGATTAGCACTCAGAAGGCATGGTCGGTAGTCGGCCAAGCGATCACGCCTAACGCATGCGGATTAGAAAGAAGCCGTTAGGGTTAAGCGAGGACGAGGGAGGGTTAGCCTTC
Source organism: Paenibacillus methanolicus (assembly GCF_008124765.1). Taxonomy (GTDB): domain Bacteria; phylum Bacillota; class Bacilli; order Paenibacillales; family Paenibacillaceae; genus Paenibacillus_Z; species Paenibacillus_Z methanolicus. The sequence continues at coordinate 527,987 of NZ_VNHS01000004.1, forward strand.
CCAACGCGTTCAAGGACTTGACCACCCGAAGTGCGGGTGCGCTCATAGATCGATCCCCATGCGGCGTCAGTGCATCATGGGGATCGTTTGCGTTCGCGGGCGATCAGCCTAGAATATACTGGCTGAGCTTCGCGTATATCTCGTTAATGTTCACCTGCTTATTGAATTTCTTCACGATCGGCATCGATTGGCCGCTTAGCCAAATTTTCAATTCCGCGTCGTGATCGAACATACCCGCGCTCTCGCGGGAGAAGCGGGTTATGCTTTTGTATGGAATCGAGAGCAATTCGGTCTTGTTGCTCGTCACGCCTTGCTTGTCGATCAGGATCATCCGCTTGTTCGTGAAGACGATCCCGTCCCGGAACACCTTGTACGCTTTCTCGACCTGCTCGCCCGGCGTCAGGATGGGGCGGAGTTCCTGCTGAATTTCGCTTACCGGTATTTCCGATGCATTCCCCATAATGCTGTCGAACAATCCCATGAATATCGCTCCTTTGGCGGGCTTTAAAGTTTCCTTCCAGTTTACGCGGCAGGTGTTGCGGAGATGCGAGTAATAGGGATTATAATTCAGCCGTATCCATATTCGATGAGGGCCTGCTGCGGTTATCGATATGTTTGGCAGATCGGAACGAGTCAGTTAATTACTGGATGCGTCAGTTATAAACATTGCCGCAGATGGACATTTTATTGGTACAGGGAAGAATGAAGAAATCAAGGATCATCAGGTAGCGGTCGTCAATTGATCCCATTTCTATGGTGTCGAGTATATAGCCTTCGAGATAATGTCAATCGAGCCGCCAATTGCCAACCCGAATTTTAACTAAGGCATCGAGGTGTTCGCCTATACGGCCGGTTCATGCAACGAAGTACTTGAATTTCAATTATGAATCACGTATGTCATGAAAGATGCTTCAACAGTAGTCTTGTTTTTATGTGAAAAAGCTTGCAATAAAATGACGGACATGGATTGCAAACGAGTCGTCAAGCATGAAATAGTGACAAACTTGTTACGAATGTGAATATGGACTTGCCAGACAGACCGGTAAAAGCTAACATTAAGTTAATATAGGCTACGTGCGAAAATAAGGAGGTCCCCCCTATGTTTTATCTCGCAGAGGAAGCTGCTGCGGAAGCGGCAACATCGACAAGTCTGTTCGATCCTTACGACATCGTGATGATTCTCTTTACGATCGTCATCTTAATCGGCCTCTTCCGTTTGGTGAAGCAGCGCAACAAGAATTATTTTGCGATCGGCTTCACGCTTGTGGCCGCCGCCGTGTTCCTGTTCTCGGACTTCGTCATGTTCCAAGGATGGTAATCGGTTAATCAAGAAACTAGCGTTACCCGATATGCCGCCGGTACCCGGATTTCTCTGGATGCCGGCGGCTTTTCTATGCTAAGCGGTACGACAAGCCCCATTGCGCAGCGGAGGTTCCTACCGCCGAACAATGGGGCTATTAGCGCTGCTATGAAGTTGGGCTTACACCCACCACATCTCGCCGAGTGGCTCGCGAATGAGAACCTGCTGCAGGTTTTGTACAGCCTTGGTGAAGCCTTCATCGACGGACATAAGACCGTCTTCATGCTCGATGCTCACGACGTAATCGTAGCCGACCAGACGCAACGCGCTAATGATGTCCGCCCATGTTTTCATGTCGTGCCCGAAGCCGACCGTCCGGAACTGCCAAGCGCGGTCCAGCATGAGCGCGTACGACTGCATGTCCGTCACGCCGTGTTTGTTGACATTGATCGGATCGATCGACGTGTCCTTCGCGTGGAAGTGATGAATCGCGCCGGCGCGGCCGAGAATATGGATCGCTTGCACCGGATCGATGCCTTGCCACCACATATGGCTCGGATCGAGGTTGGCGCCGATGGCTTCGCCTGCGGCTTCGCGAAGACGGAGCAGCGTGGCTGGGCTGTGAACGGAGAAGCCGCCATGCAGCTCGAGACCGATTTTGACATTGTTCTCGGTCGCCAGTTTCGCGATCTCTGTCCAGTAAGGGATAACTTTCTCTTCCCACTGCCATTTCAGGATATCTTGGAAATCGTTGGGCCATGGCGCGACCGGCCAGTTCGGATATTTCGCGTCCTCGTGGTCGCCCGGGCAACCGGAGAACGTGTTGACGACCGGAACGCCGAGTTTGCCGGCGAGTACGATCGTTTTGCGGATAATGGCGTCGTGCTCGCTAGCGATCGCTTTTTGCGGATGGAGCGGATTCGCGTGACAGCTGAGGGCGCTGATCGTCAGGCCGCGGGAGGAGACCGCTTCCTTGAACGCGTTCAGCTTGCTCTCGTCGGCCAACAGGACGTCCGGATCGCAATGCGCGTTGCCCGGATAGCCGCCTGTCCCGATTTCCACGGCTTCAAGGCCCTTCGAGGCGATATAGTCGAGTGCTTCTTCAAAAGGTTTCTGTGCAAATAGCACAGCGAAAACACCAAGTTTCATGGATCCAAAAACCTCCCAAAATGAGTATGCAAGAATGGATTCATTATAGCATGACCTGGCGGACGGCATAGCGATCAACGGACAGAATGGCAAAATCACACAATAAGTGGGCAAAAAGATAAAAGCGCTGTCATAAAAGCTCTTATAAAGAAAGTAGAAACTATCGGTTATAGATTCTATGATCGTGATTGAGTTTATCTAAGTTTGATAGTACAACTATAGGAATAAGATGGTCTAATTGGGATCAATAATTATTGGTTCTCGGTACATGGGAATAGTATAATTCTAATTAATTCGTTGGTAGGATGGAGAGTAAAGAGAATGGGTCTAATGGAGTTGTTAAGTACGAGGGCGAAATGGGCTCGAGTTACAGCCTTAACAGTGGCAGGAACAGCGGTACTATCGGGGTTTGCTATGGTAGGCAACGCATATGCTCCTACCGGCACCTTCGAGGCAAAAATGATCGGTGGAGAAGTATACGTCAAGGCAAGTTCCGTGACTAAAGTATTAGGCGGATCGGGGAGTTATAATGCCAAAACTGGAACTTATTCCTACACCGCAGCCAATCCGATCCCAGCCGTGATCGGCAAGGTATCGCCGTCGGTGGTCGGCATTATCGGCAAACCGCTCGGTTATGACGATAGATACGCGCTTTCGCACGGAACCGGCGTCATTTGGAAGTCGGATGGTTGGATCGTTACGAACGCGCATGTCGTGAAGGATATGGCCTATTTGGCCGTAGTCACCTCGGATGGCAAGGAATATGAAGGAAAGCGCGTGTACTATGACGAGAAGAGCGACCTGGCAATGGTCAAAATAGCCGCGAAAAACTTAAAGCCGGCTGTGTTTGCCGCTTCGCCGCTTAAGTTGGAAGTGGGCGAAAGCGTCATCGCGATCGGCACGCCGGTATCCTTTACGCTGCGCAACACCGCGACAACGGGAATTCTAAGCGGGATGAACCGATCGACCGGTTCAGATTACAAGCTGCTGCAGACGGATGCCGCGATTAACCCCGGGAACAGCGGTGGCCCGCTGGTGAACCTCAAGGGCGAAGTCATCGGCATCAACTCCATGAAATTCGTCAGCGATGGCGTAGAGAGCCTGGGCTTTTCGATTCCGACCGATACCGTTCGTTATGTGATTCAGCATTTCTTCAAATACGGCAAAGTGAACCGGGCTTCGCTCGGCGTCGAACTGGAAGAAAGCTGGTCGGCCATTGTCGGACTGCCGTCCTCCGATCCGCTTACGATCAAAAACGTCAAGTCCGATGCGGCCGTGAAGTCCGGGCTGAAGTCCGGCGATGCGTTGTTCGCGATCGCCGGACAGCAGGTCACGTCTTTGGTGGACGTGACCGAGACACTGAAAGCTTTCATCCCTGGCCAGCAGGTAGAGGTGCTCGTGCAATCGGGCGGTTCGCTCGTCACGCGCAAACTGACGCTTAGCGCAGGTTGATAGAATAGATTACAGAGAGATTGGGAGAGGTTGTTTTTATGTTAAAACGTTGGGCTGTACTTTTTACATTAGCCTGCATGGTTTTGGGCATCATGCCCGTCGCGGCGGACGCGGCATCGGCCAAAGTGGTCGTGCAATTATCGGTTGGCAGCGGTGTCGTGACGATTAACGGAGCGACGTCGGCGATTCAGAAGCCGTACCAAGCGAACGGCACGACGCTTGTTCCGCTTAGTGTGATTACGAAGGCTTTCGGCGCCGGACTTAAGCTCGAGAAAAATAAAATCATTACCCTGACTTACAACAAGACGAAGGTCGTATTGACTATCGGTAGTAAAACCGTTCAGGTGAATGGCAAGGCGTCGGCCATCGCGATCGCCCCGACCGTCGTTAATAACGTGACGATGGTGCCATTGCGGGTTATCGCGCAGGCGTTCGGCGCGGCGATCAGCACGAACGGCAAACAGATCATCATCGTCGGCACGCCGGCTGGCGTTTCCTCGTCGGCGGGCGGACAAGAAGGATCGACTGGTATTAACGTGGATGCGGGCAAAACATCTGTCGGAGACAGCTACTTCGGCTGGTCCATGAGCTATCCATCAGACCTAACAATGAGTTTCCAGACGGATAATGGCGACGCGACGGTATGGTCGAATATCAGCGAGAATGCAAGCATTATCGTGAATATCGCTCCGATTGATCAGGCGTATACCAAAGAAGAGATCCGAGATTTCATCTTCGGCATGACGCCGGAGGACGCGTTCATTCTCGAGAAGAAGACGATCACGACCGGCGGCGCGGAATTTGAGAAAATGGTTGTTAAGACACGCGACGGCTGGTTCTATGAATTCCGCGCGATCCAGCAAAACAACCGTATTTATATCATCGCGGCCGGTGTTAAATCCGCAACACGCGACGGGCTTAACAAGTATCAGTCCGTGCTTGACAGTTTCAAACTATCGTTTGACGCATCGAATGCATCACTCAAAGATATTACCAAAGTGAAGGATGGCTACATGGTCGTGGCGGACCAAGATTACGGCTTGACGATGCAGACACCTGCTGATTGGGTACGCGATGACGAGTCCCCATACCCTGATTTCGGTAATGAGGATTACTCGTTCACTTTCCGGGTGTACTCCGCCGTGTCTGGCCAGACACTGGAGCAGTGGGTAACGAAGGAACGAACGGACCTGGAAGCTTATTTTGCGGCCAACTACATTCGCAACGTGAGCGAAAGCACGATCGAAATCGGTAATGGCCCAGCAAGAGTCCTGAGCTTCGAGTACACGTACGATCAGAAGGAATGGTTTACGAACCATGAGATCTATTATATCGAAGACGAACATAAGTATATGGCATCCTATTTCTACCCTAGTAACATCGCGGTTGCCGGGGATGTACTTTACAAGCAGATCGCGCCAACGCTGGAGATCGACACGGAGAGCGTGGACGCGAACTTCAGCGAGATCGAAGACACGAGCGACAGCACGGCGACCGTAACCAAAACCAGTCGCAAATACGGGTACTCGATCACGTTGCCGGAAACTTGGTTTGGAATTGAGAAGGACTTCGAACAATCGATGGTCCAATATGGAACGCCTTACGGAATCTTCGTCATCGATATCGCGGACGAGGGCATGAGTGCCTCTGATTTTAGTCGAGTGCTCCCGCAGTACGTCGCGAACAGCTCGGAAATGACTAGCGCCGGGGCTACCGTCAAAGACAATACTCAATTTACGGTGAACGGCAGAACATTCTACAAAATCGTCATTGAAGTTCCAAGACCGGATGAGGATTTGAACCCGTACGTCTCGACCTACTACGTGACGGAGAAGAACGGGAAAGTCGCCGTTATGATGACAACGATTTATATGGCTAATGATACGCCGGCTAACAGAGAGAAAATCGAGAATGTCGTGAAGTCCTTTACGTAAGCAATCAGTAACCGCTCGTTTCGGGTTTGGCCCGAACGAGCGGTTTTTGCGTTGCCAATGTGCAGCGTAAGTGTGATCACGGACCTATGGTGGTTTGGTGTCTGCATATGGCGTTCACAGTCAGATTGGGTCGGTTGGAAACGGCTGTCGGTGGAATCAACCGCGGCACTCTGGTACACTTAGAAGAATAGCAATGGACAAAGGGTGGCGGATTACAAGATGAGTACTATAACGCGCGCAGACGTTGAACTGCTCGCGCCGGCAGGCGATTGGGACTGCATGCGTGCGGCGGTGGCGAATGGCGCAGATGCGATATTTTTCGGCGTGGAGAAGTTTAATGCGCGGGCAAGAGCGAACAACTTTCAAATGAGCGAGCTGCCGGAGATCATGGCGTTCCTGCATAGCTATGGCGTGAAAGGATTTCTCACCTTCAATATACTCGTGTTCGAAGACGAGCTGCGCGAGGCGAAGCGGCTGATCGAAGCGTGCATCGACGCGGGCGTCGACGCGGTGATCGTGCAGGATTTGGGGCTGGTGAAGCTCATTCGCGAGATGTCGCCGGATTTCCCGATCCACGGTTCGACCCAGATGACGATTACGTCGCCGGAGGCTGTAGAATTTACCAAGCCGTTTAATATGGAACGCGTGGTGCTGGGCCGTGAGAACAATCTGAAGCAAATTAAGACGATCGGCGATCAGGCGAAGCTGCCGATGGAAGTATTCGTTCACGGCGCCTTGTGCGTGTCGTATTCGGGTCAATGCTTGACATCCGAAATGTGGGGCGGCCGTTCGGCCAACCGCGGCGAGTGCGCGCAGGCGTGCCGGCTGCCGTACGACCTGATGGTCGACGGAGAGCAGAAGCCGATGGGCGATGTGGCCTACTTGCTATCGCCGAAGGATTTGGCCGCGATCGACATCATGCCGGAGCTGATCGAAGCGGGCGTCACCTCTTTCAAAATCGAAGGCAGACTGAAGAGTCCGGAATACGTGGCGAACGTCGTGAGCAAATATCGCGCCGCGATCGACCGGTATTTCGACGGCGACCGTTCGGCCCCGTCCAAGCAGGAGATCGAGGAGCTGCAGCAGAGCTTCTCGCGCGGATTTACGCATGGCTTCCTGAAGGGCACGAATAACAAAATGCTCGTCGAAGGCACGTTTCCGAAAAGCCGCGGCGTCTATCTCGGACGCGTCGAGCGCGTGCTGCGCGACGCGGTCGTCTGCCGAATCGAAACGCCGCTCAAACGCGGAGATGGCATCGTGTTCGACGCCGGCGACCCGACTAAGAAAGAAGAAGGCGGCCGGATTTACGATTTGCGCCGCCAAGGCGTGAAGATCGAGGGCGAAGCCCAGGACGGCACCATGCTGGAGATCGTGCCGGGCCGCAATGACGTCGACCTGCGCAGAGTGCATGTCGGCGACCGGATTTGGAAGACGAACGATCCGGCGCTCGACAAGCGGCTTCGCGCCACGTTCGAGACCGAGAAGCCGTACCGGGTGTTCCCGCTTCGGGTGAAGGTGCTGGGCACGCTCGGCCAGCCGCTCAAGACGTGGTGGACGGATGTCGAGAAAGGCACGACCGTGGAGGTCGTCTCCGAGCTGGAGTTGGAAGCCGCGCAGAAGCGCCCGATGGATATCGCGCTGCTGGAAGAGCAATTCGGACGTCTCGGCGGCACGCTCTATCAATTGGACAAATTGGACGCCGAACTCCAAGGCGACCTGATCGTGCCGGTTCGCGAGTTGAACCGGATGCGGCGCGTGGCGGTGGAGCAGCTGGCCGGCGAACGTCCGAAACCACCGGTTTACGTGAAGCACGAAGTCGATGTGTATGCCGATGCCGAAGCGCGTCAGCGCCGGGACGTGCTCCCGATGCCGACGCCTCAGGCGGCGGCATCCCGCCTAACGGCGCTTTGCCGGACGCTGCCGCAGGTCGAAGCGGCCGTTCGCTCCGGCGTGGGAATGGTTTACGCGGATTTCGAGTTTATTAAGCAGTTCCCGGCTGCGCTGGAGATTGCGCGCCAGGCGGGCAAGCCGATCGCGTTGGCCACGCCGCGCATTCATATGCCGGGCGAGAACGGTTACCACGCCAACATTCTGAAGCTGGCGCCGGATGCGGTACTCGTTCGGAATACGGGGGCGCTGTATTATTACATGCGCGCCCGGGCGGAACGCGGCGGGGAAGGGTTTCCGCGTTTAATCGGCGACTTCTCGCTGAATATCGCCAATCATAAAGCGGCGGATTTGTTCCTCGAAGCGGGCTGCGATTACGTGACGCCTTCTTACGATTTGAACGTTCAGCAAATGTTCGACCTGCTAGGCCGCTCGAATACGTCCCAAATGGAAGTGGTTATCCATCAGCATTTGCCGATGTTCCATACCGAACATTGCGTGTACTGCACCTTCATGAGCGAAGGCACGGATTACACGAACTGCGGCCGGCCGTGCGAAGAACAGCGCGCTTCCCTCCGCGACCGGATCGGCATGTCGCATCCGGTGCGCGTCGACGAAGGATGCCGCAATACCGTGTACAACGCCATCGAGCAATCCGGCGCCGAATACTTGCGTCAATTCGCGGATCTTGGCGTGGGTTCCTTCCGAATCGAGTTTTTGGAAGAAACCGCTGAGAAGGTAGAGGAGGTCATCGGTCTATATACCGATGCGCTCGGCGGACGAATTAACGGCACCCAAGTATGGAGAAGTTTGAAAGCGATCAATCAGCTCGGCGTAACGCGCGGACAGCTGGTGAAGTAACGATAAGATGAGCGGGGGCCGCGGTCCCCGCTTTTTTGCGTCCGGATAGCAAGACTTTGGCGCGACAGGCAGGTATTTTGGCGTATGGAGGCGAAATAGAGGAGAGATTACAATGACAATCGAACGTGGGGAACAAATGATGGAACATAATGGAAGGTTGTCCCAGAACACGGATGCATGGACAGATAGCGTATTGTCGCTGGAACGAGCGATATTGGACGGAAGGCGCGTAACGGCGGACATGTTGGCCGTTATTCCTGCGTCTATTCGGAATAGCTCGCCTTTGCTGTTGCAGGCGGAGTGCGAGGAGGGGCTGCTGCAAGGTCGATTGGGCGATGCAAAACGGCTGATCGAAAGCGCGCTGCGGGCGTTCGCGGCGCAAGCGAACGAACAGGCGATGCTGACCCTAATGGGAATGTTGGGTCTTTTGTATCAGCAGGTCGGGGATCGGTCGGATTCCAGGCACGTCCTTGATTTCTTGCGGACGGAATGGGCGCATTCCGGGCAGGCGTGCAGCGGGTTCGTACCGTGGGCGTTGGCGCGCGCGTTGGCCGGGGGCGGATTGGACGAACAAGGCGGCTTGACGACGCCGGAAGAGTTGTTTCTGGCGGCGGCGCACCGGTTCCGGGAAGAGGGCAAGCCGCTGTGGGCGGCGATCGTCATGCTAGAGCGTCTGCTATATGACCCGCAGCGCGATGCGTTGGTCAATCCCGCATGGAGACTGCTGCTGCAGTGGCTGGGTCGCAGCCTCGATGACACTTCGCTCGGACAAGCGCTGAAAGAGACGCTGAATGCGGGCGGCAAGCCGAAGGACGAGACGATCGAGCTATTGCCGGCGAGATACGTGTACTTAGTCAACGCGATCTGCTTCGGTCGCGCGAACCGCAGGCCGCCGCGATCCCTCGATGACGATATCGAAGTACAGTTTTACGCGGCGGCCGCGGAGCTTCGCAGAGGCGTGCAGCGAGGAGACGATTCACGCGCGAGAGAACTGTGGCAAGCCTTGGAAGGGTATGCCGCGCTCGTGTCTTCGCCGGAGATGAAGCGCCGCTTGATCGAATTGGAGGAGCTGCGCAAACAAACGGTTCGCGAAGAAACGGCCGAACCGGCGATAACGGTACGGCCGGCTGCCGAAGCGGTGCCGAACCTGACGGAGCCGGAGCCGGCGTCCGTGACGGCAGACCGTCGCTGGCGGGTCCAGTTGATTGACGGTTTGCGCTTTAGCTCCGCGGACGGTCAGGTGGCCGAACCCGTATGGAAGCGCCGCAAGGCGGGAGAACTGCTTGTCTATCTGCTTCTGCAGCCTGCCTATAAAGCGAATCGCGAGCAGGTGCTCGAGCGCGTGTTCGGCGAAGGCGAAACGGCCAAACAATCGAACCAGCTCTACGTGACGCTGCACGATTTGCGCCATACGCTTCGCGAAATGGGGATGTCCGATCCGGTCTACGTCAAACGGGGCGTTATCGGGCTGGACGAGCAGATCATCGAGCATGTGGACGCGGAGGCGTACATGACCTTATCCCGGGTCGGGGATCAGCTGTGGAACGACGACCGGGAAGCGGCCTGCCGCCTCTATGAGGAAGCGCTGCCGCTGTACGGCCAGTTGGCGACGGAGCTCCCGAACGTGGAGTGGCTGGAGCGCACGCGGGAACAGATGCTGGATCGGCAGACCAACATGCTGAAGCGGCTGGCGATATACTATACCGAGCTTCGGGACGAAGTGAAAGCCGAACAGGCCCTTAGCGAATGGATCGCGCTGCGTCCGAAGCAGGAGGAAGCCTATGAGGCTATGATTCGCCATTGCCTGGCCAAGAGTCACCGGGCCGAGGCGATCGGCTGGTATAAGAGGCTTGAGCGGATGTACGAAGAAGAATTCGGCTCCGAGCCGTTGGAAGAAACCAAACGTCTGTTATGGAACTGACGCGGCGCCCCCGGGGGGAGACGGCGATGCCGCCCGCGTCTTCCATCGCGTGGAGACGGTTGTTTATGAGGCTGTTCGCCGCCCAAGCCGCGTCGGTACTGGCAGGCCTCTTGATATTTACCGTCAAAAATCACATCGTGTCGCATCGGCTCGTTCCGCATGTTGAAGGCGAAGGGATCCCCTATCCGCTCGTCGTCGTTTCGTTGATTATTGCGGCGCTCGGCATTCATTTGGCCTGGCGTCTTTATACGGTCCGGCAGTTGTTGGGCCAACAAGCGGAGGCGGAGTCGGCGGTATGGAAACTGCTCCGCTACCCGTATCAACTCCTAGCTTCGATGTTGTTCGCGGGCCTGATCAGCATCGGGGTGTCCGTAGCGCTCGGAGGAGATGGAGATCCCGTCCAGACATACGCGGACGTGCTGACAGGCGGCATCGGAATGTCGCTTGCGATGGCGGTCCTGCTGTTCGTCGCCGTGCGAGGCGTGCTGCGCGAGACGGTGCTGCGGCTGCAGCGAGAGTATGGAGGCGGTCGCAGTCTCCCCATAATCCGGCCGCTTTTGACCACGTATTTGGGTGCGTTTCTGGCGGCGATGTTGAATGTGCAGCAGCTAATGCTGATTCAGAGCAAGCAACCCGGGTCCTTGAGCTTGCAGGCTTTCATCGGGGCGGCGTCGATAGACGCGGCGCTGGGCTTATCGCTGGCCATCTTCGTGACGACGCGCTTTCGTGCCGAATTTCGCCGCATGGTTCGCAGTCTGCGGGAGTTAGTCATGGACGAGCATCCGAGAGTACCCAGACCGAAGGGGGATCCGGAGGATGAGGCGAGCGATCTAGCGCTCGTATTTCACGAACTTCAGGCGCGAGCGCGGCAGCGGTTCGAGCAGTTCGAACGAGAGCTCAGACTCGCCAACAAAGTGCAGCAGAAGCTGCTTCCGCCGGGCGATATGACGATAGGCTCATACCGGATCGCGGCGCGCAGCCGGCCCTACCATGAGGTAGGCGGCGACTTTTTCGACGTGCTCAGCTTGGGTCCGAACCGGTTCGCGATCATGATCGGCGACGTGTCCGGCAAAGGCGTCCCGGCGGCGCTTTTGATGTCGGCGCTGCTGATGCTTTTTCGCGCGGAGATCAGACGCAACGGGAATCCGGCCGAGGTCATGATGCGGATCAACGAGGAGCTGTGCGAAGCGCTCGGCGAAGAGGGAGCGGTCACGATGGGCATTGGCGTCGTCGATTCCGTTCACGATACGCTGCAGTATGTGAGCGCCGGCCATTTGTCCCCATATATCGTAAGCGAGTGCGGAAGCGTCAGGGCGTTAGATTGCAGCTCGCTTCCCATCGGTATCGATCCCGAGACGCAATATGAATCTATCGTGCATAAACTTCAGCCTGGCGATCAATTCATGCTCTACACCGACGGCTTAATCGAAGCGATGGATGAAGCGGGGCGGATGTACAGCTTCGACGGATTGGAGCAGGAATTGGCGCGGTGGGGGCTTGGCGGCGATCTGCCGGCTCGGGTGGACGACTGGCTCGGCCGAATGGATGCCAAGTATGCCAGAGACAACGACGACCGTACCATCGTCGTGCTGGAGCTTGTGCATGCGTATTGGCTGCAGGCGGCCGAGCGCGAGGCGGCAGCCGCGCTGCACGGCGCCTTGCTGGACGAGATGGCGCCCAGCCGATTTTATGCCCACGACTGGATGCTTGGCAGCGCGCAAGGCACCGAGCGGATGGTGGCAGAGCAAGTCGGGATGCTGGTGTCGACGTTTTGGCCGGAGACCGTGCTCGGCGAGGACGTGCAGAGCGCCGTGTCCGAGGGAATTATGAACGCCATGGAACACGGCAATCGGCTGCGGCCGGGGTCGGTCGTCGCCGTGCAAGCGCAGGTCGGTAGCCGGATTACGGTCATTCGGATCTACGACAGCGGAGGAGGCTTCTTCCCGCACGTGGCGCGCAACGAGGAGGAGATGGCCCGCAAGCGGGAATCCGAGGATCCGCGCGGCTGGGGGCTGGTGCTCATCGACGCGTTATCCGACTATTGGGCCACCGGGCGGGACGAGCGGGGTTTTTATCTCGAAATTTATTTTATGCGTAAAACGCGCGCTTAGCGCGCACAACAAAGGAGGCGACGGCAGTGCAACAGCCATTGGTCATCGAGAAGCGTCAGTTTCCCGGCGGCTGCGTCATGCAGCTCAGGGGAGAGCTGACCCGTGCATCCGAGCATGAAATATTGGACGGATTCGCAGCCGAATTCGCCGGCGAAGTGCGTTTTCTGGTATTAGATTTGACGGGGATTACCTACATTAACAGCGGCGGCATGGCCGTATTGATCCGATTTGCCCGGACGGCCAAGAAGGCCGGGATGCATACGTTCGCGTGGGGCATCACGCCGCATTACGAGAAATTGTTCCGGATGGTCGGCTTGACGGAGTGGATTATGCTGTATCCGAACGAGTTTTCCGTCATGCAGCGCATCGAATCGTTATAAATCGGTCAGTCTTGCGAACGCGCAACTTAGAAAGGAATGCGAGGACCATCATGCAAAGCGAAATTTACGCCCAATGGCGGCACGTCTTCAAACTCGACCCGGAGCGGGAAATCTCGGACGAGGCGCTGGACGCGGTCTGCATGTCCGGCACGGATGCCATTCTCGTCGGAGGTTCGAGCGGCGTCGATTACGACAATACGGTGGACCTGCTGTCGCGCATCCGCCGTTACGAGGTGCCGTGCGCGCTGGAGGTATCGAATATAGAGGCGGCCGTGCCGGGCTTCGACTGGTACTTTATCCCGCTCGTCCTGAATACGCGGCAAGGCGAATGGATCGCGGGCAATCAGATCGAGGCGCTGCGCAAATTCGGTCCGTTCGTCCCATGGGAGACGACTTCCGCCGAGGGATACATCATATTGAATCCGGACGCGGAGGCGGCTCGAATAACCGGAGCGGACGCGATACAAGATGCGGAGGGCATCGCCGCGCATATTTATATGGCGGATAGGCTCATGCGGCTTCCGGTTGTTTATATCGAGTACAGCGGTTCCTACGGAGATATGTCGCTCGTTGATCGAGCCGGCAAGCTGCTGACGGGCGCGCGATTATTTTACGGCGGCGGGATCGACGGGCCCGAGCGAGCGGGCGAAGTCGCTGCGCTCGCCCATACGGTCGTGGTTGGCAATGCCGTGTACGACAGGCTGGACGCGGCGCTCGCGACGGTCGCCGCCGTCCGTCAAACGGCCTGCGAATTGAAGCAACCCTAACCAGAATCTCGAGATACATACAGCCCCCGATCGAGTCGACTAGCCAACAGAGGCCGAGCAGGGGCTATTTTCTTTTTCTTGACATAGTTGCGGCACGGGCCGGTTGCTTATATGCGGAAGCTTTACCTGACCGGAAAATAACCGGCGTTGCTGTGACCCGCTTTTCCGCTATGCGACACGGACGTCCGCCGCTTGCCGAAGTCCTGCCAAATGTCTGCAAAACCTAGAATCAAATTGACACCGCAGGCGCGGTTGTCTAGACTGAAGATAGGCGAACAAATGCGAACAAAAGGAGCTTTATTCCTCATATGCTAAACGAATTCAGTATCGAACAGGCGGTGCAGAAACTGAATCCGCCGCAGCGGGAGGCCGTGCAGGCCACCGACGGTCCGTTGTTGATCATGGCCGGCGCGGGCAGCGGTAAGACGCGAGTGCTGACGCACCGGATCGCGTACTTGATCGAGAAGCGCCGCGTGGCGCCATGGAGCATTTTGGCGATCACGTTTACCAATAAAGCGGCTAGAGAGATGCAGCAGCGCGTTTCCGCGCTCATCGGGCCATCCGGCCATGATATCTGGGTATCGACGTTCCACTCCATGTGCGTGCGCATCTTGCGCAGAGATATCGGAAGAATCGGGTTTTCCCAGAGCTTCTCGATTTTGGATTCCGCGGATCAGCTGTCGGTCATCCGCAACATCATGAAAGAGATGAACCTCGACACGAAGAAATTCGAGCCGAAGGCGGTTCAGGCCAAGATCAGCGCGGCGAAGAACGAACTGCAGACGCCCGAACGGCTGGAGAACAAGATCGGCGATTATTTCGACGGCATCGTAGCCAAAGTATACGCGTCCTACCAGAAGCGGTTGAAGTTCAACAACTCGCTTGATTTCGACGATTTAATCATGAAGACGATCGAATTGTTCACGGATGTCCCCGAAGTATTGGCCTTCTATCAAAATAAATTCCGGTTCATCCACGTAGACGAGTATCAAGATACGAACCGCGCGCAGTACATGTTGTGCAAAATGCTGGCCGACCAGCACCATAACATCTGCGTCGTCGGCGATAGCGACCAGTCGATTTACCGCTGGCGGGGCGCGGACATTTCGAACATCCTCAATTTCGAAGAGGATTATCCGGAAGCGCGGACGATTATGCTGGAGCAGAATTACCGCTCGACGTCGAATATCCTGAACGCGGCCAACGCGGTCATCAACCTGAACACGGGACGCAAGGCGAAGAAACTGTGGACCGACAGGGGTGAGGGAGAGCCGATCACCGTCTATCAGGCGGAGTCCGAGCACGAAGAAGGCTATTTCGTAACCGGCGAGATCCAGAAGAACATCAAGCAGGGCAATCAGTATGCCGACCACGCGATCTTGTACCGGACCAACGCGCAGTCCCGCGTCATCGAGGAAACGCTGATCAAATCCGACATCCCCTACCAGATCGTCGGCGGCATCAAGTTCTACGATCGCAAAGAAATCAAGGACTTGCTTGGCTACCTGAGGTTAATTTCCAATCCGGACGACGATATTAGCTTTGAGCGGGTCGTCAACGTACCGAAGCGGGGGATTGGCGATACAACGGTTGCCAAGTTGGCCGATATTGCCGGCTCGCGAGGCATTTCGATTTTCGCGCTGCTGGAGGAACTCGATTGGCTGGACGTGACCGGTAGAGCGCGCACGGCGCTTCGCGAGTTTCGCGACATGATCTCGAATCTGACGCAGATGGTGGAGTACCTTTCCGTAACGGAGCTGACCGAGAAGATTCTCGAGATGAGCCAATACCGGCTTGAACTCCAGCGGGAGAACACGCTCGAATCCACGGCGCGCCTCGAGAACATCGACGAGTTTCTGTCCGTCACGCAGGAGTTCGAGAAGCGCAACGACGACAAGTCGCTCGTTTCGTTCCTCACGGATTTGGCCTTGATCGCGGATATTGATACCGTCGATAAAGACGAGCCGGAAGGTGGCGTGAAGGACGCGGTTACTCTTATGACGATGCACAGCGCCAAAGGCCTGGAGTTCCCGGTCGTGTTCATTATTGGCATGGAGGAAGGCGTATTCCCGCACAGCCGCGCCTTTATGGACCACGAAGAGCTCGAGGAAGAAAGACGGCTTGCCTATGTCGGCATCACGCGGGCGGAGAAGCAGTTGTTCATGACCTGCGCGCGCGTGCGCACGTTGTTCGGGCGGACGAACGCGAACAAGCCGTCCCGGTTCCTGGACGAGGTGCCGGACGAGCTGAAGAAGGATGCGTCCATGTTCGGCCGCGCAAGCAGCCGTCCGCTGAACGGCGGATTCGGCGGGGGCAGGAGCAGCGCATCGGGCAGCGGATCCGGCTTTGGTTTCCGCGGCGCGTCGGGCAACGCCGTTTCTCGTTCGAGCGCGGGCACCGCGAGTGCCGGCGCCTCGAGCAGCGGCGTTCGGGTGACGAGTCCGGCGGACGCCGCTCGCTCGGCATCCGGCGGAGCGGCATCGGGAGGCTCCAAGGACTTTAAAGTAGGAGATCGCGTGTCGCATGGCAAGTTCGGCGTCGGGACGGTCGTCTCGGCGAAGGGCGCGGGCAATGAGATGGAGCTGAACATCGCGTTTCCGGCTCCGGTCGGCATCAAGAAGCTGCTGGCCAGCTTTGCCCCGATTACGAAAGTAGAATAAAGCAGGTACTGCATCATAAGAGAGGCGCTGGCAACGAAAGTAGACGCGGGCGTCTCTCTCTTTACATAACGAAACAGACCAATGATAGGGATCAGAAGAGAGGCGGATGAGGCGATGGAGCAAGGACGAGGCGCGGAACCGGCACAGCTGGCGCGCATGCGCGAGTTGGCGTCGTTGATCGAAGAGCACAACTATAATTACTACACCCTCGACACCCCGACGGTGAGCGACAAGGAATATGACGCGCTGTATGACGAGTTGACCGGGTTGGAGACGCTGACGGGCGTCATATTGCCGGAATCCCCAACGTTGCGGGTAGGCGGCGATATTTTGAAAGGGTTCGAGCCTCATCGCCACCGGTCGCGGTTGTGGAGCCTGGACAAGGCGCAGGACAACGAGGACCTGCTCGCATGGAACGCCCGCGTCCGCAAGGCGATTACCGACTATAACGCCAAAAATCCGGACGGCGTTGCGCTCCCCGATCCAAGCTACGTCGTCGAGCTCAAGTTCGACGGTCTCACGCTCAATTTGACGTACGACGACGGCCGGCTTGTCCAAGCCGCGACAAGGGGCAACGGCGTTGTGGGGGAAGGCATCCTGGCGCAGGTGAAGACGATTAAGTCGATCCCGCTGACGATTCCTTTTTCGGAAGGCATTATCGAAGTGCAGGGTGAAGGCATCATGAATCTGTCGGTGCTGGAGGGGTACAACCGCACGGCGGCGGAGCCGCTCAAGAACGCGCGCAACGCCGCAGCCGGCGCGCTTCGCAACCAGAATCCGCGCATCACGGCCGAACGCAAACTGAACGCGTTTTTCTATAACATTGGCTACGCGGACGGCGTGCAGTTCGATACGCATCAGGAGATGATGCAATTTCTGCGCGACAACCGGTTCAAGGTCAACCCGTATGTGACCTACTGGAATACGATCGAGGAAGTCGAAGCGGAGCTGGCGCGCATTACGGCGATGCGGAGCGAGCTGGATTTTCTGATCGACGGGGCCGTGGTGAAGCTGACCGATATGCGGACGCGAGACGCGCTCGGCTATACGGACAAATTCCCGCGCTGGGCCGTTGCGTTTAAATTTGAAGCCGAAGAGACGACCACCGTGCTGGAGTCAGTCTCATGGGAAGTCGGCCGTACGGGCAAAATCACCCCCGTCGCCCGCGTCGAACCGGTCGAACTCGCCGGCGTCACGGTGTCCAACTGCACGCTGAACAATATCGGCGACATCGAGCGCAAGAACTTGAAGCATGCGCTGGGCACGCGCGTATTTATTCGACGTTCCAATGACGTTATTCCGGAGATTCTCGGCAAAGCGGACGACGAAGAAGGCGCGGAAATCGCAGCG
Source organism: Paenibacillus methanolicus (assembly GCF_008124765.1). GTDB lineage: Bacteria > Bacillota > Bacilli > Paenibacillales > Paenibacillaceae > Paenibacillus_Z > Paenibacillus_Z methanolicus. Next base: position 545,759 of record NZ_VNHS01000004.1, read on the forward strand.
CCCGATGCATGCCCGGCTTGCGGAACGCCGTTGGAGCAGCGGGGAGCTCATTTGTTCTGCAATAACAAGCTAGGCTGTCGACCGCAGACGGTTGGACGTATCACCCATTTTGCTTCGCGCGATGCCATGGACATCGAGTCGTTCAGCATTATGACGGCGGAGCAACTGTTCGACCATTGTAATGTCCATGACCCGGCCGACTTGTACGAACTGGAGTATGATCGTTTGATCGGACTTGAGCGTTTCGGGGACAAGAAGGCGCGCAAATTATTGGAGGCGATCGAGAAATCGAAAGATCGCGATCTTGCGGCGTTCTTGTTCGCTTTAGGGATCCCGAATACGGGGAAAGCCACGACGAAAATGCTCGCCGATCACTTTGGCGCGCTTGCTCCGCTTCGAGAAGCCGCGGTCGAGGATCTTGTTGGTTTGCCGGATGTGGGGGCGATCGTGGCAGAAAGCATTTATACGTACTTCCGGGACCCCTTGGTTGTCCTGAGTCTGGACCGCTTGCTGGCGCTGGGCGTTAAGGCGCAGGCGGAACAAGCTGCGCCAACCCGTACGGACAGCATATTCAGCGGCAAAACCGTCGTATTGACCGGCACCCTTTCATCAATGAGCCGGGACGAGGCCGTCAAGAAACTCGAGGCGTTGGGCGCCAAAATCAGCGGCAGCGTGTCCAAGAAGACCGACATTGTCGTCGCCGGGGAGAGCGCGGGCAGCAAGTTGACCAAAGCGCGTGATCTAGGCATTCGCGTGATTGATGATGAAGAGGAGCTCGTAAGGCTGCTTAACGAATAAATGGGTACATCGATAATGACAAGTTGCGCTCGATTCTAGAACGCGGCTTGTCATTTTTTACAAGTTGCATTCCTTGTACCAGGATGATATATTAGTTCTTGTCGCTTCTGAAGCACGACGCAAAACAACTAAATTTCAACATTAATTGAAAGAAGTTGTTGACAGCGAGATGCGAAGCTGATAAGATATGCAAAGTCACGACAAAACGTGACGGCAAGTTCTTTGAAAACTGAACATATGAATCGATAAAACGACAACGTTTTTAAATGAGCTAACAAGCTTCGAAGTTCTGACAAAATGGTGCTCGTAACCTCGGTTACGGCAATCCAATTTGTCTTTTATGGAGAGTTTGATCCTGGCTCAGGACGAACGCTGGCGGCGTGCCTAATACATGCAAGTCGAGCGGACCTTACCCTTCGGGGTAAGGTTAGCGGCGGACGGGTGAGTAACACGTAGGTAACCTGCCTGTAAGACCGGGATAACATTCGGAAACGAATGCTAAT
>NZ_VNHS01000005.1 GCF_008124765.1 Paenibacillus methanolicus
AGACGCGCTTTTTCCTCGGGAGTAAACGTTCTTCTTGTCGGCTTCATACAACTAAGATACTCCTTTTTGCTGTCTAGTTTCTATGTAGCATTATAGTTTATCTATTTAGTTTTTATTAACTAGTTAAAATGAATAGTTAAGCACTTCAGTAGTATCATAATTGGATTAAGCTAACGGCGGGAGACGATAACACAATGACCCAGGCTGCTGAATAATCGGAGCTTGTCAGCTAACGGGTAGTTAAAGTTTGCTTACGAGCATGGGCTAAAGGTTTATAAGGATGCTTGAATAAATTATTAATGAGGAAGAATCTAGTATGTCAAACGAATTTACTGAACTGATTGTCATGAAGAAGTCGCGAAAGAAACCTGTAGTGGGTGATGTTTTCGTTATTCAACCAAAGGAGAACCACTATTACTTTGGTAAAGTAATTGAGACAAATATCCAAGGAAAGAATTTAAATTTTCAAGGTATGAATCTGATATACATGTATAACTGTCTATCTCACGATAAGGAAATACCTGATAATTTGGATGAATGTGAATTTTTATTCTCCCCAACTGTAGTGAATTTTCAAGGTTGGTTAAAAGGGTACTTCGAAACGGTGGGGAATCAGTCTGTCACTGTTAAGGAGTTAAACGTGGACTACGGTTTTTTTGATGATTTCGAGACACAAGATAAGTTTTATAATTTGGAAGGTGAACGCATCTCACATAAACCCAAGTTCTTGGACTTTGTAGGACTCTCAAGTTATGGATACGTAGGTAGACAGGCTCATCGAGTGCTGTTCGGAAAAGAGTATCAGTAAATACGATGAAGCCTCCTGCGATTGTATTATAATATCACTGTTAAACTAACGAGGAACGATAGCGCAACAATCAACAGCGGCAGCCGGTCAGAAAGATCGGCTGCCGTCGCTGCGCTAACGGGCAGATTACGCTAACGAAAACGGCACCTCTGAAAGTGTAAATGTATTCATTTTTACTTAGTAGCGGTATATCGCTTTTACCGTTCAATGTGCAACCAAAATATGGTATTGTTATCTTAAAACTGTACTAAGAGAAGGTGCTGATATGGGGTATTGGGGATATGGTGTATTTCAAAATGATTTTGTAGGAGATTGGGTAATAGATCTCATTGAAAGCGACAGCATGAATTTAATCGAAGAAGCAATTCAATTACCACTTAAAGACGCTTTTATTGAAGCTGACACTGCAAGCATTGCCATAGGGGCAATCGAGATTTTATTAGCATTACAAGTTACTACGAATAGGAAACAAAACCTTAAAGAAATTCATTCCTGGGAATATGAAGAGTTGGAGGAATGGATCGAAAATCATAAAGGACAAGGGGGTAATCTGTTGGTAGATGCTCACCGTGCACTAGTTAAAATAATCGCGGAATCTGAACTGGCGGAATTATGGAAAGACTCAGATCAGCATAATAATTGGTTAAAAACAGTGAAGGATTTGGAAAACAGGTTGTCGCAAACTTCAAGAGAAATAACGGGATAGGTAAACGATCCCCGTAGACTGAACCAGCAATAGAAGACGACGAGAGCATTAAGCTATCGAGGAACGATAGTTAAGTCACTACATGACGGAAACCACCCAAAGAGGACAGATACCATGGGCGATGCGAAGTTCAAAGTGCTTTTCCAATGCAATTTAGAAGTTAACCTCTATAAGCAGTTTAATCATGAATGTTATTATGCTGAGGTGCTCGAAGTTGACGAAAAGACTCTCTCCTTGATATTTACGGATTCATATCCCTTGAATTGTAAAGTATGCGGGTATGGACCTGTATCGACGCGACTACTAAATGAAGATATAGACCTGAGCCTTCTTTTTGAGAAATGGAACTCGGACCCTGACTGGTGGAGTTAGACTTGACTGCAACGATGATTATGCTAACGGAGAACGTTAGTTCAATGAAACAGCGACAGTCTAGGACTTTATTTTCTCGTCCTTGGCTGTCGCTGTTTCATTTTCTAAGTTCAGTCTAAAACTTATTTTATGGAGTCTGACGGTATGACAATTCGAAAAATCACGTGGAATAAAGACATCCAGTCTAATACTTTATTTTCTGCTCACACCAGGAATACTTTTTATTGAGTAATCGAATGAAACTCAGACACTAAATCTTCTAACCGTTCATCAGTTCCAGTGTTTTCGATTGGTGTGAATACCCTCAATACGAATTCACCGCTTTCAGAAACTTTGAAATTATTGTAACGAAATGTCAACAGGCCAGCTTGAGGATGTTGGATCACTTTTTCTCCTTCCGAATTTCCGGAAACATCATGCCTCCCCCACCACTCCCTGAACTCCTCACTGCTGTTATATAACATGTTAACTAGTTCCTGATACCACGAATCATTTATGTATAAAGCATATCTGCTTCTGAAATGAGCTAACAGCAAGGTGGCAACATTTTCCCAATTGACAATGCGAGCTTCCTTATCCTTCATCATGAACATCCGCCAAAGGATATTTCTCTCGATCTCTTTCGCTTGATTAAAGTTTCCACAGACCTTATTCGTCATTTGGTTCCATGCGAAAACATTCCAGCGCTTATCGAGGACATAGGCAGGGTACGTCCCCATTCTGTCAAGAATCCTTTGTATAGCTGGAGAAATGGACGCATCCACTGTCACGTGTGGAAGTACAGCATGGTTGGCCAACACGAATAGATGATTGCGTTCGTCGCTGCTAAGTTGAAGGGTACGAACCAAGCTTTCCAGTACTTGTTCCGATACTTGAATATCCCGTCCCTGTTCCAGTGCGGTGTACCACGGTAAGGAAATGCCAGATAGACTTGCTACTTCTTCCCGCCTCAGACCAGGCGTGCGACGACGTGAGGTCTCAATCGGTAATCCCGCCTCATGCGGAGATAGACGTGAGCGGCGAGTCCGGAGAAAATCAGCTAGTTCTTTTCGTCTTGTTTCAGAATTCATTACAAGGATTCACCTCCATATCCTGTTAGTTTTTATACCAGTATCCGTACGCTTAGTATTCGGAGTAGTACTACAAACACAGACCTGTTTGTACGTTTATTAACTAATTATAATCGACCCAAGGGAGGAATAAAAATGAAACATTTAATTATTTTCGCACATCCATACGCAAAGAGTTTTGGGAGAGGAATCGCGGATACCATTGTAAACGAGCTAAAAAATAAGGAAGCTGAAGTAAGATTTAGAGATTTATATGAAATTGGCTTTGACCCTATTCTTAAGGGTACGGATATCCTTAATTTACGTAGTGGAAATCATGCTGAAGATATCAAAGCCGAGCAGGAGCATATCAAATGGGCAGATGTTATTACATTTGTGTATCCTGTTTGGTGGGCTGGTTTGCCGGCAATATTAAAAGGATATGTGGATAGAGTATTTGCTAATGGCTTTGCATTTCATAATGTGGATGGTAGAACGGCCGGGCTTCTACAGGGGAAAAAGGCATTATTGATTAGTACAACCGGGGCTTCGGATGATGTATATGAACAGATTGGGATGCATAAGTCCATGAAGCAAACTACGGATGGAGCCATATTTGAATTTTGCGGAATGGAAGTTATCAAACATGTGTTTTTTGGAGGCGTTCCTACTTCAACACCTGAAGACCGCACTAACTATCTTGGCCAAGTAGAAGAATTGATAAGAGATAATTTTTAAATTTCACAACTATCCTACACTTTAGGAGGAAAGATTTATGCCAGTAATTACATTAGAAGGATCAAAACTAACAAAAGAACAAAAACAGCTACTAGCAATAGAATTTACGGAAACGGCATCGCGTGTTACTGGAATTACAAAAGAAACATTTTATGTTTTTATTAAGGAAAATGAATTTGAAAATATAGGTGTTGGTGGGCAACTGCTAAGTGACAGAGAATAATCAGAATAACAGACAATTAAGGGGGCTGGAATTGTGGCCCCCTTTTGCTAATGTGCCACATTTGCAACAGCCGAAGCATCTGTGTGGGAAGGACTTCCGTAGTCGCAATGACCAGGACGGTGGCGTGTTTGGATTCCCCGGGCGAAACAACAAATAATGGAGGTTGAATTAAGATGAAAATTGTAGTAGCTGGGGCGACCGGTGTCGTCGGACGGGCACTCATTCCTATTCTTATTCATGAGGGGCATGAAGTCGTCGGATTTACGAGAAACCCGGATACCGCAACCGAATTGAAAAGAAAGGGCATAGTGCCAGTTATTCTAGATGTTTTTAACCGCAAAGCTGTGTTTTCGGCATTACAGAAAACAAAACCGGATGCCGTGATTCACCAGCTCACCTCGTTAAGCGCTATAAACTTCTCTGACAACGCGAGAATCCGAAAAGAAGGGACGCGTAATCTTGTGGATGCGGCACTTGCGGCAGGCGTTGGCAAAATGATCGTCCAAAGCATTTCGTGGGCTTATGAATCGGGCGATGGGCCGGCAGCGGAAGACTGCCCGCTTGACCTGGACGCCCTGCCTCCGCGGAGCACAACGATTGAAGGTATCCGTGCACTGGAAAGCGCATCTACCGAAATGCCGGAACATGTTATCCTGCGGTACGGCTTGCTTTATGGAAAAGGAACGTGGTACGCCGCGGATGGCTATATGGCTGAGCAGGCGCGGCAGCGGCTTCTGCTAGCGACGGGTGGAATTAGTTCATTCGTGCATATCGATGATGCAGCGCTAGCTGCGGCAAATGCGCTCAGCTGGCCTTCCGGATGCTACAATATCGTTGACGACGAGCCGGCTGCCGGCACTGATTGGCTGCCGATCTTCGCTGATGCCGTAGGCGCCCCACTACCGGACGTTCAACTGGGACACACGGCCTGGGAGCGCGGGGCCCTAAACGGCAAAGCCCTTAGGAACGGTTGGAAGCCGCGCTACACCTCGTGGCGCGATGGATTTAGGTTAGCACTGGGATCCGCCTCATCGTAAGAGTTGCTCAAGGGTTGGCTTCTTTTGCTTTAAAATTTTTAAAGGTTAAACCTAAACCGAGAATGAATAAGCTGAGGTGGGAATCCTGTTCTTGTTCTGGCTAGGCGATTTGCACACTTAAGTGACTTACAGTTCTCGCGCATTCGATGCTTACGCTAACGCGAAACGATAATTGATTGCCGGATAATTATAATGATGCTTAATTCGTTATAACAAAGGGGAGTTAACATGCCATATATCAACTTACAGGTAACCAAAGGTGCTAATCGCGAGCAAAAATCGCAGATTGTTAGGGAGTTTACGGAAACACTTGTAACTGTTCTTGGCAAAAAGCCAGAACATATTCATATCGTTATACAGGAGATCGAAGAGGAGAATTGGGGGTTTGAGGGTGTACTAACCGATGACTACCGAAAGAGAGAAAAATGATTTCGCCGCCGCGGTAGTCGCTCTCCTTAGCTTGTTGAAGTAACGGAGAACGACAGAGGAATACACACAGCGGCAGCCGATCACTTGATTGGCTGCCGCTCGTCGTTGAACTAAAGGGAGTTTACGTCAATGAACGATTAGAAACTTCTGAGGTGACATGGCGTAATATTAGGAAAAATATAGCGAGGAATATAAAATGCAAACGTTGCTACTAATAGTATTTATCGTAGTTCTTCTGGTTGGCATTATGTTCGGTATTCTTTTTAGAAAAAGGACAGGAACATTAATATTAATAATCATGGCAATTTTCTTGGTTAATGTACCAGTGCTGCTTTTAATGACATCCACTTCACGAGAAAACGTTAAAGAATGAAATGACAAGGGTTATAGAACAACATGGTGGAGAATTAAAAAATATTTATCGTATTAAAAACGAAGATACACCATTCGGTAATGATTACAATAAATACAAAGAAATATACAGGGTTTCGTATTATAAAAATAATGTTCTGCACACAGCATGGTATAGAGCTGTAAAGACTGCAAATAACATTCACGATCAAACCCCTGGTCCATATGGCGGAGGAATTGGAGAAAAGTGGATTTTTGAAGAATAACGATCTATTAACCTATCGGTAACTATAGCTCAATTGGAGGTACTATGTTATGGAGAAGAAAACCATTATGATTGAGTTTGATATATCGAAACCAAAATAAAAGAACTTTATGATTGGCTTGAGAGAATATCTAAAAAGGAATTTAACGAAGAAACAATTAGATACTGGTACGAAATGATGAATCTATATAAAAAAGGACACAGTGAAAGAATTCTTAAACCTGAACGTTGAACTATCGGAGAACGCTAGTTCAACACGCCCCTGCTGATTATTAAAACCTCTCCTTAGAAGCAAACTAGATTTAATAGCTTCTAAAGGGAGGTTTTGTTATGCAATTAAGTGAACTGTGGAGGTTGTATGAAGCTGACAAGCGCATTCAAGGATTCAGTACAAGAACTTTAAAGGCATACGCCCTTCAGCACAAAATGTTGATGCAAGAGCTAGGTAATATTGAGATCACAGAGGTAACGTTAACCATGCTGAAGGAGTACTTGGCAAAACAAGCCGATCGTTTGAAGCCAAGCAGCCTAGGTCATCGAATTCGGTTTGTTCGTTCTCTTTTCCGCTACGCTTATGAAGAGACATATCTGACTTCAAATCCTTCTCTAAAATTAAGAGAACCGAAATTGGATAAGCGCATTCCAAAGTTTTTGATTGAGGAAGACGTCATACACTTAAAGATCTCTTGTCAGTCACTCAGGGAAAGAGCGCTGCTGGAGTTTCTCTACAGCACCGGCTGCCGGGTTGGAGAGGTGGAGAAGATCAACATCGAGGATCTGAACTGGGAGAACTGCTCAGCAATCGTTAATGGCAAGGGATCGAAGCAAAGAGAAGTTTATTTTACGACAGAGTGCAAAGTATGGTTAAAGAAGTACCTGGCCAGCCGTGAGGACTCCTGCAAAGCCTTATTCGTTACCGATACGCATCTAACAAAACGAATGGCCATACCCACGATTAGATGGGCCTTAAAACGGCTTGCAGATCGGGGAGAAATTGAAGCGAATGTATACCCGCATCGCTTTCGACATACTTATGCATGCCAGCTCCTTGATAACGGTGCCCCCTTAGATTTCATCCAAGGTATGCTAGGTCATGAGAAAGCATCGACCACTCAAATTTACGCACAGCTCCGCGGCGAACGTCGGAGAGAGCTTTATCGACGATTTTTTTAAGTATCCAATGGCGGCGGACCCCATTTAGAATTTCGCCGCCGTTCAACTAAAGGGCAGGATAACGGGATGGTATAGTATAATAATACGGTGAGGAATAGGGGGGAGACTAAGCCATTTGTTAAAGAAAATCATTAAAAAAACAATTATAATTTATGCAATTCTTGGATTTTTGATTGGTTTAGGCATGTTTGGTTATTCATTGTATGACGATAAATATGTATTCCATTTTGGAGAGAAACAATTAAATGGTGTAGTTGCAGGAGTAATAGCTGTTCCCTTTTTAACCATAATAATGGCTATTGTTGGATTTTTTCATTCTCTCATGTTCTGGTTCCCATTATCCTTCATCTACAAGAAATTGAGAAGAGGTAACGGCGGTTCGTTGAACTAACGGGAGACGTTAGCGCAATAATCAGGGTGCAGATGGCCGCGCTGCAGCTGCTCCTATTTTTTGTTGAAGTAATGGGACAGGAAGTTCAACATTCTGTCGCCATGTTGCGTTATATAAAATGAATCCAAATTTAGTTAAAGGAGTGTTCGGAGTGAATCGTGAGGAGTTTATCATTTTTACTGCACTTTCAAATTATTTAAAAGAACTAGGAGTAAATCTGGCAGAGTTTTTAAGCAAGGAAGAGTTGAAAAAATATACAGAAATCGGCGAAAGTTATTTAAACATCAATAATGAAGAATTTAGGGATGAGCTAAAAGACATTATCAAAGGAATGTCAAAACAGTTTTTAACATAGATTGTGACCTTTCTCCGTGAGATCATTAAGACTTAGGTCAACTGTTCGGCAGTGTCATTAAAATAACTGTGAGCGATAGCCCAATAACCAGGGAGCAGTTTGCCACGCGGCAGCTGCTCCCTCCTTTATTGAAGTAACGGGCAGATTACTTAAAAAATAGCGACAAGTACAAGTCTTACCAGGCTCTGGCTAAACAAGGATATCGCATGAAGCCAAGCTGTTTAACCCTGTAGAAAACGAGGATCATCTCAAGTGGCTTCATACGGTCATCTCCAACGCTAAAGCCTTTATTGGTGGCACGTTTTACGGTCTTAACTCGAACAAGCGTATCTGGATGAATTCTGCTATCGGTTCAACCGACTATCTCAGTGTTGTGTTTTGTCAAAAACAATAACCTATCCTGACTTAGTTGGATAATCAAAATTCATTATTAAGAATTTGAAACTCTCCTTCAGCGAATGTTGTATCCGCATAACCGTCACCCCATTGACAAAGCGCTCTTAGAATCGGCTCAAGCGATTGCCCAAGCTCTGTAGTCGAATATTCGACCTTCGGAGGGACCTGATTGAACATTTTCCTGCTAACAAGTCCATCAGCTTCCAATTCTCTTAGGGTTTGGATTAGCATTTTTTGAGTGATACCATGCACAAGTTGCTTTAATTCGCTCGTTCGTTTCGGACCTTTCATCAAATAGTATAGAACTAGTCCTTTCCATTTCCCCCCAATTACCTCCATGGTAACTTCAAGGTTACAATAATAAACTTTCATGTTGTATCTCCCTTCAATTACAATTATTACTTTTTAGTTACTATATAACAAAAAAGTGGGTACTATTATTATGGTTATTTTTATTAAATAATATCATTTATGAGATGTACTGAACAGTTGTTTGATGACAAAACGACGGACAGACATACTTAAAGCACCTTTAAAAGGAGAGTCATAGCATGGGAAAGTTTAATGGGAAAGTGGCAGTTGTTACAGGAGGCACTAGCGGTATCGGGCTTGTAACGGCACAGCAGTTTGCTAAAGAGGGGGCGCATGTTTATATCACGGGGCGCAGACAAAGTGAGCTTGATGCGGCTGTGAAGCTGATTGGAGATAATGTAACTGGTATTCAAGGCGACGTTTCCAATCTGGCGGATTTGGACCGGCTGTATGAAGCAGTGAAGCAAGAGAAAGGTCATTTGGACATTCTTTTTGCTAATGCTGGAATAGGCTCATTTCTTCCGTTGGGTGAAATTACGGAGGAGCATTATTACAAAACCTTCGACGTTAATGTAAAAGGAACGATATTCACAGTTCAAAAGGCATTACCCTTGTTTCCGAACAATGTAGGTTCGATTATCCTGACTGGGTCTATGGCAGGTTCAATGGGAATGCCGGCATTCAGTATCTACAGCGCTACAAAAGCGGCAATCAGACAACTAATTCGCAACTGGATTCTTGATTTAAAGGGAACTCAAATTCGTGTTAATGTGGTTAGCCCTGGAAATATTATTACACCAGCTCATAATGAATTATTTGGAGCTGAGCTCGATAATGCTATGGAGTATGCCAAGTCTACAACGCCGTTAGGTAGATTGGGGACATCTGAAGAAATTGCAAAAGCAGTTATGTTCCTAGCTTCCAACGAAAGTAGTTATATCACAGGGACCGAATTGTTTGTGGATGGCGGAGCTGCACAAATTTAGTTCGGAAGATATACCACTATGATAAATAATGGTAAGCACGACTCCCAATTTTTGAGTTGGACTGACTGGCTTGCCTGCGCTTATTAGGTGTTGCGAGACAATCCAAGGCAGGAGTATGAGTGAACTAACTGGAGACGTTAGTAGAATAAAGACACCGCGGCAGCCGGCCACAAGATCGGCTGCCGTTCGTCGTTGAACTATCGGGCAGGATAGTTCCAACGCATAAGGGGTAAAATATGCTAAAAAATCCTTTGTGAATGGATGAAAATAATGCTGGTGAAGAAACAAGTGCAAATCTTATTAGTGATAGTACTTTCCGTCTCGGTTGGAATCTGTATCTGGCAGGGATATCAATTGAGGGCAAAGGAAAAGAAGATTTCCCAATATACATCGCAAACCATGTTCACTGCAGTTACTCGCCTCAATGGAGTTGGAACTGCTATTGACTCAGTAAATAAAAACAAATGGGTGGGACAGGATTACCGATTATCCATGCTCAACTGGCAGACCATGACATTAGAGAGCCTGCAAAGCACCCTTTCTGCTTTAAGCTCTGGTATTATTGAGATTCCAAATGAGCAAATACAAAGTATTTCGGACTTGTATTACAAATACTCGGTGTGGCATGGCAAAGCGGTTGACATCCTTTATAAGCAAGGTCCACTTTCAACGGAGGAAAAGGAATATTTATTAAAAATGAGCAATGTCTTATCTGACATCAAATCATTTCTCCCGACAAATTGGAAAGATACCAACGCACCTATATCTTACTTAATGGAATTGGATAAAAAATTGGTTGAATTCGATTAGCCATACCAGTAGTACTAACGGCGAACATTAGTTGAACTAAGACAGCGGCAGTCGAAGACTTTATTTTTCAAGTCTTGGTCGGCCGCTGTTTCATTTTTATGTCAGTCTAATATTTATTTTTCGAAGTCTGGCGATTTTCAATCTCAGAAGCCCCGTTAAATCGCGTCTTTCAGTCTGCAGGGAAACGATGCAAATCAAGATAACTGCGCGGTTAGTGGGGCGCGAATGTCAATTTTGCGAGAACCGGGCCCGTACTAATCGTCACATAGCCGGGCGCGGGCGAAATAAGTGTTGAGGTGGGCAAATCTACCTTCCGTACCTCAAGGCTCCTCCATCTCCGGCGCTTCCAGCACCGAGCTGCCCGGGACGTTGGTAATCGAGCGTTTGCCCTCCAAATTGATTTCGATCTCCGCCATGATTTGTTCCAGGCTGACCGGTTCGTTCGTGTTCTCATGCTCGTTCGATGCTGTCATTCCAAGACCTCCATGTTTTGGCATTTGCCTTAGCTTTTCATGCGGGAGGCGCGATCATGCATGCGCTGAATATGGCGCTACCCGGTTCGTCCTTCGGGTGGTACAATCAGACCAAAACGCGGCGCATGCGCCGGTGGGGGAAGCGAGCATGAGCAGTCGCAAGCAAACGCTGCAGGAATCCGCCCTGTCGCTGTTTATCGAACAAGGGTACGCGGGCACGACGATCCAGATGATTTTGGACCGGTCCGGCGTATCGAAGGGGACTTTCTATAAATTTTTCGCCTCGAAGGAAGAGTGCTTCCTGGCCATCCTCGAGCAGCGGCTGCAAGAGGACCTGCATATCCGCAAGTCGCTCGAGGGGAACGTCTACGCCTCGGACTTCGAGCTCTTGGTGGACCAGATCGCCGTTCCGATGGCTTCGCCGGACAAGGAGCGGACATGGAGCCTATTCTGGGCCGGCTTCTATTCAGGCGAAGTCCAGGCGGCTGATCTGGGGCGGGTCCAGTTGAATTGGCTGGCCGATCGTCTCGTCAGCCTGTACGGGGAAGAGATTCGGCCTTTCGCGTACGAGGGAGCGGTGTTGTTCTACGGCATGCTGCACCAGATGGCGAACACGTGGCGGAATTTCGACCGGCCCGATCCCGATTGGAAGACGGCGGTTCCGAAGGTTCTCCGGCATATCGGGCTCGTGCTGAACGCGATGCGGGAGCGGGGGGAGCACGTATTCGACCTGCCGACGTTGTCGCGGATGAGCCAGGGCGAATATCCGAGACGACCGGATAAGGAGGCGCTGAGCGAGGAGCTTCGCGCGTTCAACCGGTCCGTCCAGCGTTCGAAGGAGCCGGTGAAAGCGAAAGAGTTGACCAAGGGACTGCTGGCGGCGATGGAAGCGGAGGCGCTCAACGCCTCGCTGCTGGAGGCGGTGCTGCATGCTTTCGAACGGAGCTTCGCGGCGGATGAGCTAAGCCGGGAGGCCGGGCGAATCGCGCAGGGCTGCTGGTGGTATTTGGAGCAATTCAAACACGAATAGCGCGGAATCGACATTTCGCGAGAACGGCCGGCCCCGATGCCGGCTGTTTTTGTTCGCATACAAGGATGAATAAGTTTCGCGCTTATCCAACATTTTGTATGTCTTCGGAATGAAACGCGATTCGCCGTACCGAGACGGCGGAATCCGTATTACCTGGGTTCAACCGCAAAATGAACTAATCGTCTAGTTCGATTGCCTAATTAATCAGCGTAATCAGATTGGTTGTTTCGTTGGATTACCCGCAAATATACGACTCGTATAAAATGGGAATTGTTGGGGTGATGATGAGGCGTTACGGTGCTGCAATCGAGATTATGATGGAGGTGGAATGATGTACAACAAAGTCATAGCGGTTCAAGACATTCCGGCGTTCCGCTCGAGATCCGAGGAGTTCTTCCCGCTCGAGTGGTACAAGCGGATGCTTCACGATCATCCGGTCTATTACCATGAAGCGACGGACACGTGGAACGTGTTCCGGTACGAGGACGTCAAGCAAGTGCTCAGCAATCATCAACTCTTCTCCAGCGAGGGCGAACGTTCGGCGATCGCGGTCGGCGCGAAGAACAAGGAAGGCGGCATTCCGGACAAAATCAACCTGACGCTCAAGGACCCGCCGGAATCGACCCGTCGGCGCTCGCTCATCTCCGCGGCGTTCACGCCGCGCGCGCTGGACAACTGGGAGCCCCGCATTCGCCAAATCGCGAACAAGCTGGTCGAAGACATGAAGCCGGACGGGCCGATCGATCTCGTGCAGACCTTGTCCGCGCCGCTGCCGTCCATGGTCATGGCCGACTTGTTCGGCGTGCCAACTGACGACAGCGTGCTGTTCAAGAACTGGGTCGATATTTTGTTCCAGCCCCTCGAGAAGGGCAGCGAGCAAGAGACGGAGCTGCGCAAAATGTCCGCGGCAAAGCAATATTACGAGTACTTGTATCCGATCGTCGTCCGGAAGCGCACCGATCCCGCGGATGACATCATCTCCGATCTGCTGAAGGTCGATATCGAAGGCGAACGGTTCAGTGACGACGAGGTCGTGCGGACGACGATGCTGCTGCTCGGCGCCGGCGTCGAGACGACCAGCCATATGATGGCCAGTCTTTTCTACTCGCTGCTGCACGACGATCCGCAGCTGTTCGGACAAATGCGCGAAGATCCGGGGCTCGTCCCGCAGACAGTCGAGGAGATGCTCCGCTACCGGTTCCATATTTCCAAACGGGACCGCACGGTCAAGCAGGACACCGACGCGCTGGGCGTGGAGATGAAGAAGGGCGACGTTGTCATCGCGTGGATGAGCGCGGGCAACATGGATGAGCAGATGTTCGCCAATCCGTTCACGCTGGACATCCACCGGGGCAACAGCAAGAAGCACTTGACGTTCGGCAACGGGCCTCACTTCTGCCTGGGAGGTCCGCTCGCACGGCTGGAGCTTAACATCGCGCTCACGGCGTTCCTGCAGCGCTTCAGCCGAATCGAGCCGGTGGCGTTCGATCTCGAGAAGAGTCTCGTGATGTCGGCGCCGGGCCAATCGCTTACGCGTCTGCCGATGAGGGCCGTGCAGTAGACGAGATGAGATAACGGAACTCCGAAACTGTCGAGCAGCGGCTCGGCAGTTTTTTGCGCGTGTTAATCGTATTCCCGCATATCGCTGAGATCTAGACTTTCAGCATGAATGGCGCTTTCGGCGTAGAGCCGCGTGCGGGGACGGTCAGCTCGGCGCCGGTCTGAACTCGGGCGATTCGCTCGTGCCGATCCGCGTCTCGCGTCCGATCGAGATTCAGGTCGATGGCCGAGCGGTCGAGGTCGCCGCATCCGCGCTGTCGGTGAACGGAACTACGCTGGTGCCGATTCGCGTCGCGGAGGCGCTGGGCGCCCAGGTAAGCTGGCAGTCCGAGACGCATACGGTAAAGCTTATAAAAGACGGCCGTACGATCCTGTTGGATGCGGAACAAGGAACGGCGACGATCGACGGCGCGAAAGTACCGCTTCCGGCCAAGCCGCTGGTGGCGGCGGAGAGCGTGCTCATTCCGCTCCGCTTCGTCAGCGAGGCTTTCGGCGCGAAGGTGGACTGGAACGCGGAGACGTATACGGTGGAGATCGTGCTCGCAAGCCGTTAAGCTCGCGGTGATCCGCGATGTTTGCGCCAAGGAAACCAACGCATGTTCACCGGTTGTCCGTACCAACTCATCAAAATCATTGAAGTATCGCATAGATTTCTATCGATAACGCCGTCAATGGGGGCCGTGCTATAGTGATCGCAAGTACACATCATCCCCATTCGGAGGTTATCCCTATGACAACGCAACAACTTCGTTCCCTCGTTCTCGAGACGCCGGCTGCATCGCCGACCGATATTCATCGGCACTACATGAACAAGCTTGCCCTGGAGACGGACGTCGCGGACGTTCATTACGACAGGCAGCACGGTCTCGATGCCTTCGTGCTCATCGACGTTCGCAGTGCGAAAGCTTACGAACAATGCCATATCCCGGGTGCGATCAACCTCCCTTCCAGTCAGATCGGCGAAGAGATGACCGCGAACTTGGCCAAGGATCGGACGATCGTCGTCTATTGCTGGGGGCCGGCATGCAACGGCGCGACCAAAGGAGCGGCCCGCTTGTCCGCGCTTGGGTTCCAAGTGAAGGAAATGCTGGGCGGCATCGAATACTGGCGGCGGGAAGGGAATGACGTGGCGGGTACGCTCGGCCAATCGGCGAACTTGGTCGGCTGAGAAAGCGAAGTAGCCGGCTCCATGTTAGCCACGCCCTTGGCGGGAACGACGGAGGCTGCATCATGTTTCCCCTGCTGGGAAAACTAGGTGCGCACCGCGTGAAGGAGGATGAGCGAATGGAGCAGGAGTCGGTTAAGCCGTTATCCGGTTATGCAGAACTTGAAGCAGCGGTAGAAGTGCGTGAAGCGGCAGAAGCCGAACAAGCCAATCTGGCGATGGAGCGCGAATTCCATGGCGAGTCGAAGCAGGAGCGTTTCCTGCGGGAGGCGGGCTACTCGCCGCCTTTCTCCCGGAATTGATCGGCGGAGAGCCCGGCCATGGCGCCGGGTTTCTTCGTGCATGGGGGCATTCCCTAGAATAATTTTCCAGGTAATAACCGCCATCTATAGGTCGCATAAAATTAATTGATAGCACTTTCAACGCATGGATGTTCTCTTCCACCCTCGCTCTCGTATATAATTAAGCCACGTAAATAAATGAGGATTAAGGTGATCGCGCATGAGCAACCGGAAGCAGATACAGATTCATGACGGCATCGAATATGGCATCACGGAAGATGGCGACGAGTATTGGGAAGCGGAGATCCAGCACGTTGACGAACAAGACGGCCACATTACCGATCTGATCGCGGTGAAAGTCATATACGACGATGAGCTGAAGGAGCTGCGGACCGAAGTGCACTACTTGGCCGAAGGCGACGAGGCGACACCCGCGGCAGAACCTTTCATTCCCGAGGCGAAAGCGAAGCTGCTTCACGCGGTGAACGAGGAATTGGGCACGTCGTTCGAGTAGGAAGCCGAACCATTGCAGGAGCGGGCCGCCACGGCCTGCTCCTTTTTTCGTTGGATGGAGCGAGCGCATATCCGCAACATTCCCTTTTCAGGATGCGTCTGGATATTAGTTAATATAGTCGATTCGAAAGGAAGTTGATCATGAACGTGAAGCTGGCGGCAATGGTACTCCTAGTCGCGTTGTGCTCCGCCTGTGCGAATCGCACGGTTCAAGAGGCACGCGATCCGAGTACAGATCATCAACAAGCGGTGTCGTCGCCGGCCTCCGCTTCCGCTCTGGATTCGGATCAGGGCGATCTCTCGGTTCGGGCGCTAGGCACCCACACCGACGGGCGTCTGCTCATTAAGCCGGGTACGCGCGCGAACGTGCACGCGCTGGGGGCACCGAGTTGTTATGGGCTGGAGACCGACCTCAGTTGGACGGGAGACTACGAAGCTTGGTGGGAGCCTGCATCCGGCGCGTCGTCCGGCAAGCTCTTCGCCTTCCCGATCGACTTCGAGATCATCCAACCGAGCGACGAACCGATCCAGCTGCAGCGGCTAACCGTGGGGACCGCCGATCTGTTCGTTTTTGTTCCGCGCTATACCGATTGTCATGCACGCGAGACGTATCTGTTCGGAGTCGAGGATGGGCAGGCATTCCCGATTACGTTCGATATGAAGACCGGGCTGCCGTTGTCGCGCATTAGTCAGCACCCCCTTCATCCGCTTCGCGCAGAGCGAGACGAGCTAGTGGTGTACGGGGGACAGGGGGCAGGGCAGGATTCGATCGCGGTCTATCATTTCCGATATAATGCCGGCAATCATTCGATGGTATTGGAGCGGGAAGAGCAGCAGGCGCCATAGCCTCATATGAGGAGACGGGACTCTCGGTTCAGGGGAGCGAGCTCTATGCGGTATACGGCGGTCCTCGGATGGAATATACGTATCCGGACGGGAATAAAGTCGTCTTTGTGATGTTTCTCTTTCATGCTTGGACGGATTACGAGCAGCACCTATCGGAATGCGGGAATCGGATACATTTCGAGGATTCGCTTCACGAGTCGCTTCAATTACGGTTCTGGCACCTCCATGACTTGACCATGGATCAAATCAATAGCGCACAGCGGCCCGTATTCGAAGATTTGATCAAAGGGGAATCGAGCCTTCTTCGATCATGACGTTGAATCAAGAGCGAGGTGTTAAAGGTGAAGGATTGTCCATACTGCGATATAGCGGGCAACGGCGACAAACACGAGATCATTCTTCGCAATGACCGCTGTACCTATTCGTTGTTGGAGCGGCAAGAGATCTGCGGGGCCGGCATCATCGTACCGAATGAACACCGGGCAACCGTATTCGATTTGACCGAAGCAGAGTGGGCGGCGACGTATCGTTTATTAGGCGAGGTCAAAGCCTATCTGGATTTCAACTACGCGCCGGACGGGTACAACATCGGGTGGAATTGCGGCGCCGTCGGCGGGCAGCATATTTTTCACGCCCATATGCACGTCATCCCCCGGTATGCGCACGAGAAGATGGCCGGCAAAGGCATCCGGTATGCATTCAAAACTGAGAACGGAGAGGATTAGAGCGGCGCATGCAATGGAATGAAGGGAGGATAAAGTGATGCAACTGCTAGCGAAAATAACCGATCTCGAGGCGGTAGGTGAAGCCTCCGGTGAGCTCACGCACGTATCGCGGCATGCTTCGCGGGGCGTGCTGCTGGACGATGGCATGCAAGTCGCCTTGATGTACATGTCGACCGTGGAGATCTACAAGCTGCCCGGGGGGGGCGTCGACGAGGACGAAGATATCGAAGCGGCCTTTATCCGCGAAATTCGAGAAGAGACCGGCTATGAGGCGGAGATCACGCATGTGTTGGGCATCGTGGACGAGCATAAGCAGCGCACGGGCTTCCTGCAGCGATCGTATTGCTACATGGCCCATGCGGTCGGCGAACTCGGTTTCGCCGCGCTCACGGAGAGCGAGGCCAAGCTCGGCATGAGGGCGGTGTGGATGCCGATCGAACAAGCTTTGGAGTGCTTGGAAGCGTCCTTGCGACAGTGCGACGATTATTCCGCGCGATTCATGGTCATGCGGGACAAGCGGATCTTGGAGGAAGCGAAGCGCGTGCTCGCTAGAGGAGCGGTTCGAGGCCAGTAGCCGGAGCGAGGCGAGGAAGGCCGACGAAGATGAACAGAAGAACCGGCAAGCTTAATGAATGAACGATAAGTGGGAATGAGGCGGAAATACGTGAAGAATCTAGCGTCTACGCTCTTGTCGGGGGTCCTCCTGTTAGCCCCGGTTACGGGTTCCATGCATGCGGAAGAACGTGCAATCCCAGTAACGATGGAAGAGAACGCGGTGAGCTTCGAGGTTCACCCGTTAATGAAGCAAGGAAGCGTGTGGGGTCCATTTGAGCGGGGGCAAGCGTGGATTTCCTCGCATGCGCGGAAGAACATCAAACATCCAAGCGGCAATACTTCCGGTAATTTAAACAATAACGGGCATTACGCCTTTTACAAGGAAACCATCTATTATAACAACCCGGCAGATGAAGGAAAGCTGTACAAGCAGAAGAGCGACGGCTCCGAGCGGCGAAAAATTAGCGATGACGGATATGTCGAATATATCAACGTGGTTGATGACAACATTTTTTACTTCAGCGACCATCAATTAATCCGAACGAAATTAGATGGAACAGAACGAGTTGTCTTGCGCGATTTTGGAGTAGGCGGCTTGAATGTGATGTCGGTCGTCGGAGAGTGGATTTATTACACGGAGGGGCACGAGATGTTCGGCGCTCTCTACCGCATGAGAACAGATGGCACATCGATAAAGAAGCTGGAGTCCAATCCGGTCTCAAGGCTTGTAGTGGATAAGGAGCGCGTTTATTACGTGATTCATACGCACAAGCTGTTTGTTCTTGATGCGAACGTAGAGGGCAAAAAGAAGCTATTGGATGGCGGCAGCATCGCTTCCCTCATACTAAAAGGAACCAGCTTGTTTTTTAACTACAATGGCCAGCTTTACACCATGGGGACAGACGGACAATCGCTGACCGAGTTGTCCGACCGCGATGCCCGAAACCTGAATATTGACGGTGAGTGGCTTTACTACAGCGATCATTCCGAGTACAGCAAAAAGTTATACCGAATCCACCTTAGGGACCGGACTGTGCAAAAACTCAACGATCAGAAGACGTTTAATATTCATCTTGCAGCCAACAGGATTTTCTACTACAGTCCTGATCGAAACGAGATCGTGTCGATAAACATACCGTAATGCGAATCTCGTTTGCAGGCTTGAACGAGAACCAGAGCAATTGCTTGTAGAAGGGAAACAGCAAATCGAGGAGGACTGCAGCTTGATTTATGTGGTTCGGCACGGTCAAACGGAGCTTAACCGAGCAGGAAGGCTCCAAGGTAGAAAGGGTTACCCTCTGAATGAATGTGGGATCGAGGAGGCCATGCGAGTTAGAGACCGACTGAGTGATGTTGTTATTGACTATGTATACGCCTCGCCTCAAGAAAGAGCCATTCAAACCGCTCAACTTGCAACGGGCAAGCAGCCCATAATCGATGAAAGAATCGATGTATTTGATCTTGGCGAGGCGGACTTATTGAAAAAAGACGAAGTTAAAATGAATGGCGGCGTACCGGACTCCAGATTCTATAATGGCGTTGAACAAGTACCGGACTTTGTAAACAGAATCTTTTCTTTTATGGATGAATTAAAAGTTAGATATGGAGACAGTGAGATTAATATCTTGATTTCCGGACACAGATGTACGACGGGGTGTATTGGCGCTTATTTCGAGGGTATTCCCGAGGATGGCAATATTCTCAGGTTCTCGTCCAATAACGGCGAGTATAAAGTATATTCGCACAAATAAGGGTCGTTAGCAGCCCTTACTCAGCGTCAACCGAACGGCTGACATCACATCGACTCCCCATTTTCCTCTGAACAACCAAGATTGCCCATGTTCTTAATAAGCAGCACAGCTTCCTCAACGCTTCTCTTCACGATATCCGCCGTTGGTTGATCGGTGGCTAACCGCAGACCTTGGCCGGCCCAGAGCGACATATACTCGGGGTTGCCCGCTTTGGCAGCCGCCTGGCGGATATCTCTCGTCAACGCATTTTGGATCGGGTAGGCGGGAACGGTCCCCGGATAATCGCGCATGTCCTTCATGAAATCCGTGAGAATGCCGCGCGCCGCTTTGCCCGAATACGCATTCGTTACCTCGGTCGAATCTTCGCCCGATGAAAGGATCTTCTGCTTATGGGCGGCATGGGCGCCGCTCTCCGCGCTGGCTAGGAAAGCCGTACCCATCTGAACGGCGGAAGCCCCTAATGCGAGGCTCGCCACAAGCCCGCGTCCATCCATAATCCCACCCGATGCGATGACCGGAACCGTAACATGATCCACCATTTGCGGAACAAGCGCCATTGTGCCGATTCGCGCATCCGCGGTGCTCGTTAAGAACGTTCCGCGATGTCCTCCGGCTTCGCTGCCTTGAGCCACGATCGCATCCACGCCGGCGGTCTCTAAGTCGATCGCTTCATGGACCGTCGTGGCGGTGCCGATGACCACAATCCCTCGCTGTTTCATCGATAGGATAATCTCCCGCGAAGGGATCCCGAACGTGAAACTGAATACGGGGACATGTTCTTCCAGCACGACTTGGACCTGTTCCTCGAACGACTCTGCGGCCTTGGGGATCGATGGATTTGGAGCAATCCCAAGCGCCGCGCGAAATGTATCCAGGTGGTTGTTCATGTCGGCAATGTTATCTTGATGCGTCATAGACGGCTCAGGTATGAAAAGGTTAATTCCAAAGGGGCGATCTGTTCGCTGTTTGATCTCCTTAATGGCGTGCCGGATTTGATCAGGCGACAAATATCCTGCCCCGAGACTCCCTAGCCCTCCTGCATTTGAAACGGAAGCAACTAAGTCCGCGGTCGTTGGACCGCCTGCCATCGGTGCTTGAAGGATCGGATATTGAATGTTTAGTTTGCGTGTTAGTTCTGTTTCCATGATTGCGCCGCCTTTTGTGCATCGGAATCGAAATGCCGTTGTTCTTCGTTTCGTCAATAGGATACCACATACCGGAACTTAATTTCCGCGACTCCATTGAAAAAGAACAGCTGCACGTAGCAAACTGCTCTTAGGGGTTTGGTTTATGTTTTCTGGTGGTCGAATAACCGGAAGGAGTCAATCGTTTAAACGCTTTTTTTTGTAATTCCTGAATGGTATCTATTTGTGTACTGATATCAAAGAAAGCTACGTCATCATATAGAAAACTTATTTGCTGTGAAATTTTAGCTGCCTCCAATAATTTCTTCAATTCTAGAATTTCTATGTAATCAGTTTCAGTTCCGGCAAGTTTTATATTAAATCGAACATTCACCTCTAAGGAGCTGTAGAGTTGTTCCTGAACCTCTTCGTAATTCGGAATTGGATTAGGAATATCATTGATCCCGCCAGAACCGTCCAATCCCACGTCACACTTGGCATTAGTACGATGTATACTTAGGAAAGCTGTGCAAATCTTCGTTGCTTCCTCTGCCCATAAAGCTTGAGGGTAGTTATCCCATATCCCTCTATAACCTTCTTCTACATAAAAATTCAACTCATTCGTGGTGCTAACATGTGCGGTATATCTCATCTCTATGAAGCTATAGTTTACGGATTCAATTTGAGTTTTTAAGTTGGGATATGTGGTTGCAAGATAGTTCTCAACCTCAAGTTGATATGAATGTTTCCCCCAAGGCGTGCCGCCATGAAGTTCAAAGTAACATTGAATCGAAAAATATAGCAATGCTGATATTGGGATACCGAAAAGTAAGCATTTCATGAGTTTCTTCAATTTATTTAATCCTTTCTGCGTATTTAAAAGTAGATGAAGTTATTCTATGACAAAGGGTAGCAACAACCATACGTTCTGAAAAGTACCACATTTTCTTAGTACCTGACCACTGCCACCATCGCCTGTTACCGATTGAATGAGGAAGAAAATAGTTGACGGCTACCGCCATATCGTTTATTTATTAATTAATAAATAAATGCGATCCGCGATCGCTATGGGAGGACGTTCAATGGCTAAAGTCATACCGGGTAGATACACAGCTCGTATGGAAGGGGATTTCGTCGTCTTTATAATCGGCATGCGCGTCAATCGGCTTTGGGCGGTACACAAATGGCTGCCGGTCTTTCAGGCCATGGGTCCGATGCTGCGCGAACTGTACACGAATCGCAAACTCGGCTTCCGCGGCACGGAGTTCATGCTGGGCTGGCGCAGCGTCCATCTGCTCCAATACTGGGATTCGTATGAGCAACTGGAGACTTATGCTCGCGGCGGACAGCATCTTAGCGCTTGGCGGAATTTCAATCGCAAGGTCGGCACGGACGGAACCGTTGGCATCTACCATGAAACCTATAAAATCCGATCGGGTGATTATGAGTGCGTATACGGTAATATGCCGGTGTTCGGGCTAGCAAAGGTGTCGCAGCACGTACCGGCCGTCGGCCATATGGAGACGTCTCGCCGCCGCATGGGCGGGGAGAATGAGCCGGCCGTACCGACGCCAAATAATCCACAATGATCATCGGTGACTAGGAGAGAAGGCTGGCGCATCCGGGATATTCTCCCACCTGGGTTAACCCGTCTCCTGAGAGTTAGCCGCATATATAAAATAAAGATCCGCTAATGCAGCGGATCTTCAGGCTAAATATTATAGACGCTCTCGCATACTTCCTCCGTCGGCTGATAGAAACAGTGCAGTTTGTATCGTCCTACATGCGGCTGATCCTACCAAACCGCCGGACAAGGCAGGGGGTTCGCAGCCGTTCCCGGACGAAAATACCAGAGGGAGTATTTCGCTGGCCAATACCGCTCCCCGGTTCATTCAAATCCTTATTCATAACACGATCGATTCTTTGGAATCGAGCACAATTAATCCTACTCCGTGCTGCCGTGCACTTGCTTGAAGTCGTTCAAGCAAATCCGGTGTTTGTCTATAGATTGGCGGGTAATCGATAGCTTTATAATGAATGGGGATGACCATTTTGGCTCCTAATACCTTGGCTGCCGAAACGGCTTGTTCGGGACTTAAGGAGATTGGTTGACCGCTTGGCGGGTCTCCCCGAAATTCTACGATGGCTGCGTTTACGGGCAAACATGCGACATCAAAGGGACCGTAAGCGTTTTTGATATTCCACCAATGCCCATGCCATAGCGTATCCCCGCAGTGAATGAGCTGTTGACCGTTGCCTCTGACAATCCAACTGACCTGCGGATCACCGAAACCATCCATGGAAAAAGCAGCTATAATTTCGACGCTTCCTAGTTTGAGGGATTGCCCAAGTTCTACGCCATGCAGTTGTTTCAGCGATGAGGGATGAATATGTCGCAAGGATTCCGAAGGTAAATAGACAGGGATGTCCTCCCCGTAAAAACGGGCGATTGCTTCCGGGTCAAAATGATCGGGATGATGATGGGTGATCAACACGGCTTCTACGCCGCCGAAGTCGCTCAATGGAAAAAGCGGTTCGTGTGATTGCCCGAATTTCGAAGGGAAATGATAGAGCGGATCGATGACAAGATGGGTTTCGTCCATTTCAACTTTAATGCCTGCCCATGGTAGCTTCGTCACTTTCATAACTACTCATCCTTCCGTCGTTGGAATATTTTTATTGTATAGCGCAAATATGGCTTTGTATAATTGAATGTATCGAAGAAAATGTTCAAAATAAATGAATTGTCGTAAGGGGATTTGGAATGGATTTCAAAACGCTAAAATCGTTTCAAACGATCGCGAAATATGGCAGTTTTGCTCTCGCTGCCGAAGAATTAAACTACGCGCAATCAACCGTGACGATGCAAATCCAAAAACTCGAATCGGAATTAGGCGTGCTGCTACTCGATCGGGGGAAGAAATGTAGTTTAACCGATGCGGGAAAGTTGTTTTTAGAGCAGAGTTCCTTTATTATCGAGCGCCTTGAACAACTTCAAACGAACATGATGGATATGCACAATGGAGAAGTAGGCACGATCCGGATCGGGGTGACGGAACCGACCGCAAGTTATCGGTTTCCCCGGTTGTTAAAAAAATTCACGAGTCAATATCCGAAAATTCGGGTTGCATTGGAAATCTCCGGGACGCCTGTTTTACTTGCTTCCTTATCGAAAGGAGATCTCGATCTTGCCATTTGCTCGTCTCCCAATGTAGGCTCGGAGCTTTTCTTCCAACCGCTTTTTCATGAAAAGTTCGTCGTCTTACTACCTGAAGATCATCCACTCGCGCAATATGATGTCATCCGTCCCGAACAATTGAACGGGCAAACGTTGTTGGTCACGTCCGAGAACTGTCCGTATCGCAAAAAGTTGGAGATGACACTCAGAGAAACGGGGAATATCGCGGTAGAAACCATGGAGATTGGCAGTATGACCGCAATGAAGCCCTATGTACAGGAGGGGTTCGGTATTGCATTAGTTCCCGAGCTTGCTTTCGATTGGCTGCCTCCAGGCGTAACGATCCGCCAAATGAAGGAAACGTCGATCGATATGTTAATGGGTTTGGTCTACAAAGGATCATCCTTTAAGTCCAACTCAGCTAGCGCAAAATTATTAAACTTTTTGAAAGAAGAGCTGATTGATTTATAGCTTTCGATTATACCGTTTCATCCAACGAAACTTACAATATATGCTAGTATAATAGAGCGTGCACTACCCATCAGAGAGGAGAGGTTATTGATGGCGAAACAACTGATCATCGGAGATGCCAAGCAAGAGCTAGCCGCAACGCGCCGCATCTTGGAACGCTTGCCGGAGGAACATCTGGCGTGGAAGCCGCATGAGAAATCGATGGCGCTGGGCGGGTTGGCCACGCACCTGGTCAACCTGTTGAACTGGCAAATCGCGATCGTGCAGTATCCGGAATTCGATCTGTCGACCGTTCCGAATCGGCGGGAAGCGTTGGCAAGTCGCGAAGACGTGCTGGCGGAGTTCGACGCGAACGTCGTCAGGCTGGAGCAGCTGATTGCCGATTGCGACGAGACGAAGCTCGGCGAGGAGTGGACGTTGCGCAGCGGCGACCATATCATCCTCCGCCAGCCGCGCGCGACGGCGCTGCGCACCTTCGGATTCAGCCATATGGTCCATCACCGGGCGCAGCTCGGGGTGTATCTGCGTCTGCTCGATATTCCGGTGCCGGGCGTATATGGTCCCACGGCCGACGAGGAAGGCAAGTAAACGAAGACAACCATGTAGGTACGAGATGACGACGGCAGCCGATCCAAGAGGACCGGCTGCTTATTCTAATCAGCCGTTTCACCTTGCCTAGTGCGATCGGCGGACCGATGACGGCGTGGCTGCATTCGGTCCAAGGCTCGACGCGTAATCGGCATGCAGATATGAAGGATGAAGCCGCCCAGGCCAACGGTCAGGATCGTTCCGATGCCAATGGGTCCATGGAATACGAGCGCGGCGATCAAGAAGAAGAAGTAGATGAAGGTGCGCGCGGCGAATATGGAGCGACCCGTTAACGATTGGATCAACAGCATAAGCCGATCCATGGGATTCGGGGCGAATTTGGCGTACAAATAAATAGAAGTGCCGATCCCGATTAGGATCAAGCCCAGGCCAAAGCAAGCCAGCTTATTTAACCATAGCGTAGGTTCAACGAGCGGGGCTAACCCATAAAGCCACATATCGATTCCGATTCCGGTAATGAAGGCGGTGAGCAGTCCCAAGATTTCCGGCCTTTGTCGAGCTAACATCGAATTACACCCGATCAAGATGATGGCGATCACCACTTCCCAGCTCCCCACCGTAAGACCGACGGTCTCGGCGAGACCGACCAATAGCGCGTCGAAAGGCGAGGCGCCTAGACCGGATTGGATGGTGAGCGAGATACCCAACGTCAAGATCGACAAGCCGCAAATAAAAATAATCAAGGCGTGGATGCGTAATCCTTTCATTATCGTGCGTCAGCCAGATCTTTGAGCATGAGGTAATGCGGGATGCCGTCTTCCATGAACGCCTCGGAAGCGGTCCGATAGCCAAGCTTCGCATAGAACCCCTCGGCATGCGTTTGTCCGTGCAATTTGACCTGCTTCAACCCCTGCTCAACCGCGATGTCCTCCAAGGCGGCGATAATCCCCCGGCCGATGCCAAATTTGCGGTACGGCGCCAAAATGCAAATGCGCTCTAATTTGCCGACTCCTTCCACGACGCGTATTCTTCCGGTACCGACAGGCTGTACCTCATAATAAGCCAGCAGATGCCGGCATTGTCCATCCAGCGTATCGAATGCATCGAATTCGTCTTGAAGCGGCACGCCTTGCTCGTCCACGAAGACTGTCTTTCGAATGGCGCGCGCTTCCTCGAATTCCTCCTGGCGCGTAATTTGCATGGTTTTCATGTCACTTCAATCCTTCCGGCATTTATTTTTGGGACGAAAATCGTCATAATGAACTCAGTGTCCTTCACAAGCAGTATAGCGAAAAATAATATTGTTGTAAATGCAACAAAATGGCGGTGACCCAATGAAGGAGATCCTTCGCGAAATCGGCATGATCGCGCGAGCGCTGGATTCGATCAGCAATATTGAATTCAAGGAAGTCGAGTTGACCAAAGGCCAGTATCTGTATCTGGTCCGTATCGTGGAGCATCCGGGGATTATCCAAGAGAAGCTGGCCGAGATGATCAAGGTAGACCGTACGACGGCGGCGCGCGCGATTCAGAAGCTGGAGCTGCAAGGCTTCGTGGAGAAGAAAGACGATGATACGAACCGGAAAATCAAACGGCTGTTCGCGACGGAGAAAGGGATGCAAGCGTATCCTTTGCTAAAGCGGGAAGGGGAGCATTCCGACTCGGTCGCGTTGGCAGGATTGTCGGAGGAAGAAGCGGACATGCTGTTCCAGCTTCTGCAGCGCGTTAGGCATAATATCGAGGTCGACTGGGAGTTCGTGAAGAAAGGAAATAAACGAGCGTACTGAGAACGCAAGAGAACAGGGAGGATGCGCGATATGGATTTCGAAACGGTCATGCAGGAATTGGAGGCGCTTGGCAAGGAACGTATGAAGAAGATGTACATGGGCAACGGCGCGCGCGAGCCGGTGTTCGGCGTGGCGACGGGCGCCATGAAGCCGCTTGCGAAGCAGATCAAGCTCAATCAGCCTTTGGCCGAGCGGCTTTACGCCACCGGGAACTACGATGCCATGTATTTCGCCGGCGTCATTGCCGAACCGCTGAAGATGACGGAGGCGGATTTCGAGCGTTGGATGGACGGGGCGTACTTCTATATGCTGTCCGACTATGTCGTCGCCGTCACGTTGGCCGAAGCCGATATTGCCCAGGAGGTCGCCGATCGTTGGATCGCAAGCGGAGAGGAGCTGCGCCGTTCGGCGGGATGGAGCTGCTACTGCTGGCTGCTCGGCAGCCGCAAAGATAGCGAGTTTAACGACAGCAAGATCGCCGGTCTGCTGGATCTCGCGGAACGTACGATTCATGACGCTCCGGATCGGGTGAAATCCGCGATGAATACTTTTCTCTACACGGTCGCGACCTCTTACGTGCCGCTCCATGAGAAGGCCGTGGCCGCCGCCAAGGCAGTCGGCCCGGTTGAACTCCAGAAAGGCAAGAAATTCATTGATGCTTCCGAGAACATTCAGAAGTTTACCGACAAAGGCAAGCTCGGCTTCAAACGCAAATATGTCCGGTGTTAGTCATACGGGAGCTAGGATAGCGCAAGATATCTGAGCCTCGCAAGGACCAGCAGGTACTGGCGTTGGGGTACGGTAAGGCAAGCGATCCGTTCCTTGCGACTACCGGAGTACGATGTCTTTTGAATACCGTAAACGAAGAAGCTGCCGAAGCAACGGGCGGCTTCTTTGACATTTAGGGGCATAAGACGTGGTATTCGACGCGCCATACGACCTTGTGCTTGCCTTGACGTATTTGTTATTCGTGAGCTACTTGCGCCAACCGTACTGGGCGATCGGTGTTTGCTGCAACCATATCTAGGGAAGGGGGGATACGGTACGGATTCCATCTTAAGGCAGGGGTTATCCCGTAACCGGCTTCACTCCCGCGGCGACGACAACTAGTAGATCGCGTACCGCCGATTCCGCGGTGCGCTCGCGGGGAGCGCGACTCCATTGCACGGCAGAGCCGAAGATGCCCCAGCTGGCGAAGAGCGCGGTTGCTTCAACCAATTCCGGGGAAGCGGATGGTTGCTGCAAGCCGCGCAGCCATCGGAGAAGCAGCCGGTCGAGCTCTTTTTGCATGGCAATCTCGAAGAGCGGTTCGAATTGACGATCGCCGGGCGTCATGTACAGCCTCGTCCGAGCGAGGAAGTCGAACACGGATAACATCAAGGCCCGCAAACCGTCCATATCCGACAGCGAGCCGTTCGGCAATTCGTTGCTCAACTTTCGCTGAAACTTCTCCCGCATCCAACTTTCCAGAAAGGCGAATTTATCTGCGAAATGCGCATAGAACGTGGCGCGATTGACCGTCGCCCGAGCCGCGATGTCCTGGACGGAAATCGAGTATATGTTCTTCTTCTCTTCCAATAGCTCCATGAAGGCTTGCATGAGCAATTGGCGCGTTCGCTGAACGCGAGGATCATTTTCGTTCACGGGCATGATGGTGCACGCTCCTTCGGCATTTAAGAGGAACCGGAACCGGGATAAACACTACAAATCGGCGCTATTGTCGGCTAAGCAACGTTTCCGTCGTATTGATGATTGCCCGGTTTATGACCGCTCTATATCCTTAACAGTGTAGCACGTTTAACGATGTTGCTTAAACAACGGTGTTGGGTTTTTGGGAAGAACGAAGGAGGAGTTTGCCATGATTATCGTTACGGGAGCGAACGGTCAATTGGGAAGGCTGGTCGTCGAGCAGCTGCTTCGGCATGTTCCGGCGGAGCAAATCGGGGCGAGCGTCCGGGACGTGAATAAGGCCGCGGAACTTATGGAGCGGGGCGTTCGCGTACGCAGCGGCGATTATAACGACGCCGCAAGCCTAGCGCATGCCTTCGAGGGGGCATCGCAAGTGTTCTTGGTGTCATCCAACAGCTCGGGCGAATCCGCGGTCCAACAGCATCGCACGGCAATAGAAGCGGCTAAGAAGGCCGGCGCAAGCCGAATCGTCTATACGAGCCAAATGGGCGCATCGCCGAACTCTTATTTCCCGCCGATGGTCGATCACGCGGCCACGGAGGCGCTGCTCGAAGATTCGGGTATGGCTTACGTCTCGCTTCGGAACGGCTTCTACGCCGATTCGGCGCTTATGCTGCTCGGAGACGCGCTGCGAACGGGGGAACTGGCAGTTCCGGAGGACGGCCCGGTCGCTTGGACGTCGCACGGCGATCTGGCGGAAGCGGCCGCGGTTGCTCTGCTTGACGCAAGGATCCGCGGCGTGACGCCCGTGCTTACGGGATCGGAAGCCATCGACCTGGAAGGCATCGCGGCGATGGCGGCCGGACTGCTTGGTCGCCCTGTTCGAAGAACCGTCATCGCGGATGATGAATATCGGGCCGGTTTAATCGCCCGAGGCCTTCCGGAAGAGCGGGCGGACATGTTCGCGGGTCTCTATCGCGCAAGCCGACGCGGCGAATTCGCGCGCACGGATTCGACGCTGGCCCGCCTGCTCGGCCGGCCGACAGCGCCGTTCCGGGACACGTTGAAGCGGGCGATCGATTGCCTCCCGCGCGGTTAACGTTCAGATCGGCGAATGTGCCGACAATGACAAAATCGCCGGCGCCTTCAGAAGAAGGCGCCGGCGATTTTCTTTTTCATCATTCAATTGGCTGAACCCTATTGCTTACTCTTGCGCCGTTAGCAGCAGATACACAACCTTGGCGCATTCCGCGCGCGTAGCCGGTTTCGCCGGCGCGAAGAGGCTGCCGCCTTGGCCTTGAAGCAGGCCAACCGTCACCGCTTTGGCGATGTAGCTCTTCGCCCAAGCGTTCATGGACGCGGGCAGGGGCTTACGCGTCTTCCAAATTAGCCGCGGCTGGAACGGTGTTTCTTGGTTTTCTCGCTCTAACGGCGGGGCTGGATTTGGTTGAGATGCAGGAGCTGACCCGACAGTTTCCGCTGTGGGCGTTCGTGTACGGCTATGCGGTGCTGTTCGCCGTCGCCGCGGATGCGGCGCTCTACCGGCTGAAGAAGAGTCCCGCCAAGGCGGCGTTTACCGTGCTGTCGTATATGCTTGGCGGGGTTCTCCCATTCTTGGTTTGGTATCCGGGCCAATGGCTGTGGACGCTGTTCGGCGGCTTCTACGGCGTGGCGTGTTCGCTGACCTTCCTGGGCGCGTCCCTTATTTACCGTGCGTGGTGGCCGTATAGCGGAGCGGCGGCCGTCCTGCTGTTGGCCGCGTCCTTGTATGTGTCTTTGGCTGATTTTACGGCAACGGAGCAGTGGTCGGAGACGAGAAGCGCGGATGGCTACCAGGCGAAGTTCGACTATTTTCACGGGAAGAAAGAGATTCCAATCGAGCTTGAGCGGGGGCAAACGTTGTTCTACCGGGTCGACTGGCGGATCTCGAACGGCGGGGGCTACGGCACTTACCTGGATGGCGAAGGCGGAGCCTATGCGAGCGATGCGCGGAACGGCGATGGTTGGATCGGGTATCGGGTCGAGGCGCCGACGACGGTGCGGATCGTGGTTACCGGCCGACGGGCGCAAGGGGCGCTCGCGATCGAGTGGGAGGTAACCGGGTAACGTGCGCTCGAACTATCCTTCCATAAATAAGGTCCATTGTCCAATCACTAGAATCGCCGCGGCATAGATTAATAGAAACGGTGCAAGCGAGGTGAGGGAACATCAACCCAGTAGAGCAGCAGAAGAAGAGGCAAGCGTCTTTCGGCAAAATACCGCTGTTATTCGTCCCGAACGCCGGTCAAATGGATGACCGCTTCCGATTCGAGGCGAGGGGGCCAGGTTATCGGTATGCATTCGGTTCCGATCGC
Organism: Paenibacillus methanolicus; assembly: GCF_008124765.1. GTDB lineage: Bacteria > Bacillota > Bacilli > Paenibacillales > Paenibacillaceae > Paenibacillus_Z > Paenibacillus_Z methanolicus. Next base: position 30,393 of record NZ_VNHS01000005.1, read on the forward strand.
GTATGGCTCTCCTTCCATCGCGCCAATCCGGTAGAGAACGGGGGAGAAGCGCACGGCGTTACGCTGGTGTGGGAATTGTTGAACGCCCGCCCCGGCTTAGTCCCGGAAGGCGTATCTGCAGATCAAGGAACGTTCAGCTATTTTCGCGGCCAAGATCCAGCGTACCATTACGCGAACATACCGCTTTACCGGGAAGTCGCCTACCGGCAAGTATGGCCTGGCATCGACCTCGTATTCCAAGCCTGCGAGGGGAAATTGAAATACGACGTCATTCTCTCGCCGGGCGCCCGATTGGAAGATGTTAAACTTCTATGCCAAGGGGCGGAAGAGCTCCGGATGGACGATGACGGCAATCTGCAGTTCGTCACGCCGCTCGGGACGTTCGCCGATCTCAAGCCGGTCGCCTATCAATCGATCGAGAACGTCGTCAAGCCCGTCGAATGCCGATTCGCGCTCCGGAAGGAAGCCGATGGCAGCCGGTCGGTCGGTTTCGAGACGGGCGAAGAATACCGGCCGGATTATGCGTTGGTGATCGATCCGATTCTCGCCTTCTCGACTTACCTCGGGGGAACCGATTTCGATCAAGGGCATGCGATCGCCGTGGACAGCGCCGGCAACGTCTATGTAACCGGCGACACCGGATCGGCCGACTTCCCCGTGACGCCCGGCGCCTTCGATACGACCTTGGGCGGTACGACGGATGTGTTCGTCACCAAATTCGATCCGACGGGAACGGCGCTCGTCTATTCGACCTATCTGGGCGGAAGCGGAACCGGCGATCAAGGCTTCGGCATCGCGGTCGATGCATCCGGCCATGCTTACGTGACCGGCGCCGCGCAATCCGCCGATTTCCCGGTGACGCCCGGCGCGTTCCAGACGGACTTCGGCGGCGGCATCGACGGTTTCGTCACGAAGCTGAATCCGGCTGGAACGGCGCTCGTCTATTCGACTTATCTCGGCGGAGGCGGGAGCGATATCGGCAGAGGGATTGCCGTAGATGCGTCCGGGAACGCGTATATGACCGGAGAAACCACGTCCGCCGATTTTCCCGTGACGCCCGGTGCATTCCAGACGATGATCGGCGGCGGCAGCGACGCCTTCGTCGCGAAGCTGAATCCGGCCGGAACGGCGCTTGTCTACTCGACGTACCTGGGCGGCAGCGGAGGCGACTTTGGCCGGGGAGGCATCGCCATCGATGCATCCGGCAGCGCGTACGTGGCGGGCACGACGCAATCGGCCAACTTTCCGGTGACGCCGGGCTGCGTGCAGCCGCTCTTCGGCGGCGTGCAAGACGCGTTCGCGGCCAAGCTGAATCCGCTCGGGACGGGGCTTGTATATTCCACCTATCTGGGAGGAACCTCGTCGGATAGCGGCGAGAGCATTGCGATCGATGCATCCGGGAACGCCTATGTGACCGGTCAGACGTTCTCCGCCGATTTCCCGGTGACGGCGGGCGCCTTCGATACCACGTTCGAACCGACGAACATGGCTTATATAACCAAGGTGAATGCGCTCGGATCGGCGCTCGTCTATTCCACTTATCTGGGCGGGAGCGGCGGCAACAACGAGGGAAGGGGCATCACGGTCGATTCCTTCGGCCATGCGTCGGTGACCGGGAGTACCTCTGCTGCTGATTTCCCGGTGACGCCGGATGCGATTCAGCCGCTATACGGCGATAATCAGGACGCGTTCGTCACCCGACTGAATCCAAGCGGGAGCGCGCTTATCTTCTCGACCTATCTTGGCGGCTCGGGACCCGGGCTTGACTTGGGCAGAAAAATCGCGAGCGACGCGAGCGGGAACCTTTATGTGGTCGGCGATACCGAATCGACGGATTTTCCCGTCACGGCCCAGGCGTTTCAGCCCGAGCTTGCCGGCAGCCGCGACGCCTTCGTGGCGAAGATTCAGTTCGCCGGCGCGTTCTCTACCGGCGTTCTCGATAACCGAAGCGGAGCGGGCATGCTCGCATCCGGCCTTCACGTGCTGATTAGCAATGAGAACGCCGACGAATTCGCCGTGATCGAGATCGTCGCCTTCTACCTTAGCGGCACTGACCGGATTCCTTATGCGCATGAATTGTTCTCGTTGGCGCCGAATACGGTTGCGGCCCGGAATTTCGCGGCGTCGTTCGACGCGTTCGAGATCCAATATGCGATCAGCGGGCTCGCGGCGGGCGATACGCTGGTGTCCGTCTTTCCGACGGACGGCAACGGGAACGCGACGGCTTCCGGACGCGTGCTGCCAACCGAAGCAGCGCCGGTATTCCGGATAACGCCGGTACCTTAACAAGGAGGTGATTATGCATGCCTGCCATTAGCAGCGGACCGATCCTGAACAGCGGAACGAACCCCTCCACGACGTTGACCGTGTTGATCAGCAACGAGGACTTGGCCGCGACGGCCATTATCGAGCTGGAGGCCTTTTTGGTTCCCTTGAGCGCAGCCGGGGTTCCGAGGATTCCGACCGCGCATCAGCTGTTCTCGCTTGCTCCTCTTGCGGTCTCGACCAGGGAAGTCGGCATTGCGGGTTTTCCCGCTTATGAAGTCCAATTCAACGTGACGGGCGCGAACGTCGTGATCGACGTGTTCGCCCATGATGCCGGGGGGAATTTGAACGCCGCGCAGCGCGTTCTTCAATCGGAGGTATCGCCGATTTCGGCCATCACTCCCGTGCCGTAAAGGACGCGGGGGTTACCGTGAATGCAATAAGCGAGCTTCTAGACGGGGAGCAGTGTTGCCAAGGCAGCTGCTCCTTTTCGCTTGCCGTCTAATCTATTTTTTTGAAATTAGCGCTTGTGAAGTAGACGTTCGCTCCTTATAATTACATCCAAAAAGTGGGAGTGTTCGCATGGAAAAACAATTCGGCGAATATCGGATCAGCACGGATAAAGGGCTGCTGGACCTCGAGCGGATTTGCCGCCTGCTCTCCAATAGTTACTGGGCTAACCAGCGCGCCGTCGAAGTCGTCCGCAAGTCGATCGACAATTCGATTTGTTACGGAATTTATCGGGGGAGCGAGCAGGTCGGGTTCGCGCGCGTCGTCACGGATCATGCGACCGTGTTCTATTTGTGCGACGTCATCATTGACGTGGCGCATCGGAAGCAGGGGCTGGGGAAGCAGCTGGTCGCTTGCATTATCGAGCAATTCGGCAATCTGCATAGCCTGCTCGGGACGCTCGATGCCCACGGATTGTACGAGCAGTACGGGTTCCAGCGCAACGAAAGACTGATGAATCGCCGCGTGCGCTAAGCGCGGCGAGAGATCGAAGGGAGGAGGAATCGCTTGAAGCTCAAGGTACTTGCCGTCGCCGCCGCGGCCATCGCGGCCGTCATCGCGGGCGTGGCGATTACGCAATATGAACCGTCGCTGCCGGAGCCCGCGACTGTCGTCTCGCCAACGCCGCAGGGCGAGATGGACGAGCCGTCGGATGATCAACCGGACGAATCGACGGAGGCAGCACGCGAGCGGGATCCGGAAATTCCAGGCGAAGCGCTGCTGCGCGAAATTAACGAGGTTGTCGGCGTGCGCGAGCTGCTGTCGGATATGCGCAAGGAAGCGGCGGTCAAGGAATGGCAGGACGGCGAGGACGATATCGCCGATCTGGAGGACAACCCGCCGCGCACGCTGCCGGAGTTGCTTGCCGAAGTGGAGGGCATGTACCAAGGCGAGACGAAATACACGCAGAAGCGCGTGCAGAAGCTCGCCGCGATCAAAGAGAATGATCCGAAGCTCTTCGCGCAGTACAATAAGTACTTTTTTTCGTTCCCTGCCGCCCCCTTGGAAGGGAATACGCTTGATGCCAACATGCGGAAGGTGAAGGAGAACTACGAGATTTTCCACCAGTATATCGATCGCATGGTAGCGCCGGTTGTTCAATCCGAGTAGTCTCCGCATCGACGGATCATCTTTTTGGCGTTCGACCGCGTCATATGTAAGATGGGCCAAATTTCCAGGCGGAGGAGCTTGATGATCATGAAAGCCATTATTTTTGATCTGGACGGGACGATCGGCAATACGCTGCCGCTGTGCATCGCCGCATTCAAAGCCGCCATTGAGCCGCATGCGGGCAGGACGCTGACCGATCAGGAGATTATCGATACGTTCGGACCGTCCGAAGAAGGAACCGTGCTCGCGCTTATTCCGGATGCTTACGATCAAGGCATTGAAGATTACCTCGTTCACTATCGCGCGCTTCATCACGTCTGCGCCAAGCCGTTCGATGGGATCGTAGAGATTCTCGATTGGGCGAAACGAAGCGGCATTCGGTTGGCCATGGTGACCGGGAAAGGTCAGAGAAGCACGGACATTACGCTGCGCGTATTCGGCCTCGATGCGTATTTCGAAGTCATCGAAACCGGATCGCCGCAGGGACCGCGGAAGGTTCAGGGGATCGAGCATGTGCTGAAGCGGCTTGGCATCGCGCCGGACGAGGCCATCTACGTCGGCGATGCGCCAAGCGACATCGACGCGTCCCGCGAAGCAGGCGTCCCGATCGTATCGGCCGCGTGGGCCGAGACGGCCGAATCGGAGCTGCTGTCGGCGAAAGCGCCGGATCGGCTGTTCACGTCGGTCGCGGAATTCCGAGCCTATGTCGAACGCGCGTGCGTCGCTTCCAGCTCATCTTAGTCTCGTCGCGTCCGTCACTTTCGCTATAATCGTTTCCTACCATCTGAGGCATCCGGCGACATGCTACAATACGGTTATCGAAGCAATTGGATAAACCATGCAATGGTGGTGTTTTGTTACATGGCAGAGACGGAAGTGCGGCTATTTACCCGTGAGGATTTTGGTCAGTTGGGCGAAATGTACCAAGTCGTGACGGCCAACGATGACGTCGTGTTCTGGTGGGTCGGAGAAGAAGCGGAGTGGCCGAACGTCTTCCTAGCAATCGAGGGCGGGCGAATCGTAGGCAAGGGGCAAGCGAGCGTCATGACCGAGATTCCGCCGGGCAGCTCGGCAGAGCGCGAACATGTGATTTTCCTCAATCTAAAAACGCTGCCGCACCGAGCGGCCGACTATTCGCTGCACGAGCGACTCTACGAGCCATTGCTGCAGCGGGCGCATGCGTTGAAACAAGCGTTGCCCGGGCCGTATCGGACGATGATCGCGGTCGGCAATCGATCCACGGAGACGCATAACAACGCCTTTTTCCAGTCCAAAGGATTCGTCTACTGGAAGAGCTTGTATACGATGCGAAGAGAAGGATCGAGCTCTATTGAACCGGCCCCGCTTGCTTCGCCGTATCGCTGTTCGCCCTGGAATTCGGAAGACGGCGTCGACGAATACTTGGCCGCGGATCGCGAAATTTGGCCGGAGGCGCCGATCGGACGGGAAGCGTTCGCGGCCAGGCAAAAGAAGGCGTCGTGGACGGCTTTCGTCGTACGTGAGCATGGTTTGTTGGTCGGCAGTATCATGGCGTGGGTGGACGAGGACGGCGATGGCGCGATCGAGGATGTGTTCGTGCGGGAGCCATGGCGGAAGCAGGGGATTGCCGCGTATCTGCTGGCTCGGGCGCTTGCCTATCTGCAAGCATGCGGCTGCGCGACCGCTACGCTGCAGGTGGAGACGGCCAACCAATCCGCCCTCTCGTTGTATCGCGCCGCCGGATTCCAGGTCGAATCAGAGGAAGCGCGTTATCGCCGGGAGCTTTAGCGAAGACGCGGGAACGAGGAGCAGTCTGCCGCGGCGGCTGCTTTTTTTGTCGGCATAGAAGAGGAATAAGGGGAGGACGCATGGACGGTCGTAGAAGAAAGGCGTATTTAACGTTGAATTACCAAGCGTTCCTGGACATCAAGAATGGCGGCGCGTACAACGAAGACAACTGGAATCGCGTGTTTCGGGTTGCGCATGCGTTTCACAATCTCGCTTGGTACATTGCAGAAAACTTCGAAGGGTTCGAAGAAGAAGAGTTCTGGGGGAGAATCGCCGGACTGGAACGGGATTTCGGAATGTCGCATTATCGGGAGCTGTTTGAACGAGTGAGCGGAGACATGGTCAATAAGGAGAAAAAGCCATGAATAGCGGTTTTCAAATCGAGACGGATGCCAGCCGGCGCCAGACGCTTGCGGAAGCCAGGCAAGCCGCGCTTCATGCGGTGCGGCAGTATGAACTGGAATGGAACGAGATTCGCTTTGTACAAGTGTCCGAACATGTCACCTTCCGCATCGCGGCCGGCGAAGGAGACTCGTACCTGCTCCGTATTCATCCCGGCAGCAAGCCGCGCCCGGAAATCGCCTCGGAGCTCGAATGGTTGACCGCGCTGAAGCGTAAGGGTTTGGCGATCCCCGAAGCGGTTGCCAATCGAGACGGCGCTTATGTGACGACGGCGTCGACATGCGGTGGTCAGCAACTTCACGCGACCGTGTTGACGTGGATCGAGGGAGAACATCGGGGAAGCGGGGCGCTGACCGAGGAGACGACGCGGAAAATGGGGGCGCTCATGGCGGAGCTGCACGAAGCGAGCGCCGATTTTAGCCCGTCGCCTAGTTTCTCGCGCCCGGCTTGGGGCTTGGAGAGTTTTAGACGCGACTGGGCGCATTTGAGGCGACATCACCGTCATTTCATCTCGGAGGAAGCGATGACGTTGTATGCCAGGGCGGCCGATCAAGTGGAGGCCACGCTCGCCGCTCTATCGGGTCATGACCGAAATTATGGGATGATTCACGCGGATTTGCATATCGGGAATGTCGTCTTTCGCGATGACGAGCCGTACCCGATTGATTTCGGCCGCTGCGGCTACGGCTACCATCACTACGACATGGCGCAGGCGATTATGGGCATGCCCCCCGCGCAGAGAGCTAGCTTCGTAGCGGGATACGAGGAAGCGAGGCCGTTGGAGCAAGAGGCGATCTCGAAGCTGGAGAGCTTCTTCATCATGGCGATGATCGAAAGCTACAGCTTCCACGCGGAGAATCCGCTCGAGACGGAAGGCTTGATCGAAGAGCAGCCTTACGCGGAGGCGCTGCTCAGGGCATACGTGAACGGCGCGCCGTTTCTGTTCGAGTCGTTGGGGTAGGGAGGGGTAAGGATTCTCGCGATCGTGCAACGATTCTTAAGGCGTGAGTTTGTCCATGCGATTAAGGCCGGAACGGCAAAGGAAGAGGGAGGTGTTTCGGTTGCCATGGCTGCGAAAACATGTATGGAAGATCGCGATCGGGGCGGTCATCGTACTCGGCCTCGTCTCGTTCTTATCGCCGGAGTTGGCGATTCGCCGCTACATGCTCCTCCATCTGCATCCGATTGACTGTTGGACGGCGGGGATTACGAATATGGAGCGGGAGGACCGCGTCTATGGGCATCTGTACGATGTGCGCGGCTTCACCGACCGGGCGACGGGCGGCGAGATGGGCGTATTTTACCTCAAGCAAACCGGACCGTTCTGGTACGTGGGCAGCGTCGGCACGGGGCCTTGAGGTCAGTCGGAGTCCGCTCGTTCATGCTCGAATGCGAAAGGCAGCCCTGGTCGACATGACCAATGGCTGCCTTTTTCTCTATTCGCGCCTAGGCGCAGTTTAAAAAATACTATCCGGCACGTAGTACACTTTCTGCGTGTTCTGCTTGTTCACCGGATCGGTGACGATCGTGAAATAGACGTTGCCGTCCTTCGTCTGCACGCCTTCGATCTCATGGTTGCCGACGTTCGTGATTTTCACGAGCGTGTTGTAGGCGCCGGAGCCCGACATTTTCGCGATTTGCGGCGTCTCGCCTTCCGCCCCGCCCGACGTGTAGATCTCCGTGCTGCCCAGCATATCGAGCCCTTGGAACGAGCCGTTCGGGCGAACGATGCCGCTGCCCGACTGGGTGAAGCTGCCCACGCAGGCGCTGACCGCCGCGGCGCTATCCATGCGCACCTGTTCGCTGGCGTCGAGCAGCTTGTTCAGCTTGACGGTGTCGTAGATGGACCACGTTACCGTGCCTTCCGCCGTTTGGACGCGGAAAACCGTATGCGTGCTGTTGCCGCCGCCGTCGACGCGGTACGTCTCGCCTAGGCGAGCGCCGGTTTTGTTGGCATAATTCATGTACGTAAACCGGTGCAGGTCGGTGTAATCGTAGGTCGCGCCGGCTTTATACTGCAGTCTCGCCACCTGCAGCGACCAGTAGTACGAGGTGGAGGCATCCGCTTTGGAGCTGAAATAGAAGTAATTGATCCCGTTGTACGTGTACATGTCGAGCGATTGGCCGTGGCCGGAGTTGGTGATCGTCATCTCGTCCACGTAAGTGGCGTCTTTGCCGTTCATGAGCAACCGGGACAGGTAGACGGTTCCTCCGGAGCGCTGCGTGACGTACAGGTACGTCGAGGCGATATACGCCTTCTGGACGGCCACGTTGTGCTTCAGCCCCTTCAAATTGTACGCGAGGGTGGCCGAAGCGTTGATGGTCTTGGCCGGAGTCGCCGCGATCGCGGGGATGACGGACATGCCGAACATCAGCATGGCGAGCACAAGAGACGCGGCGAATTTAATCGGCCTTCTCCGAGCGCCCGGCTTTTGGTTCTGGTTCATTACGATGCCTCCATTCGAGATCGAAATTGCGGTCGGAAGAGGTGGACCCTCCGACTGCCCATTTGATTATCCGCGAGGGGCCTCGAATCTGGAATAGCCTGTAAGGACTAATAAATATTAATGTTTCTTAAGAATCCCGCGCCGGAAAACCTCCCACGACCCGGCGAGCCGCCGATCGAATCGGTCGGGCCCGGCATAGATCAGCTCCACCAGCATGCCCTCCAGCAGGTTGGAATACGCCAGCACGGCGGCGTCGACGTCGACGGCCAAGCTGGACGCGGCTTCGGTCAGTCGCTGCCGGGCAAGCTGCTCCTTCCGGTCGAAGTATCGATTCAGCGCGTCCTTGATCGTCTCCTCTAAATCCAGGAATGGATAAGTTTCACCTTTATCCACCATCCTGGATTTCGCCGGAACGTAACCAGCATCGCCGCTAGAAGAGGGCGATCGCGGTTTCGCCTTGTGCACCTGCGGGATGATAAACCCGTGGTAGAGAATGAGCTTCAGGCGGTCGTCGCGCAGGTAACGTTCCTTGTAGGTTTCGATCAGGCGCAGCAGCGTTTGATCGAACGGCTGCCCGCGATGCCGGTCGTAGAATTCCTCCAACACCCGGATTTCCTCCGCGATCGCTTCGTTGAAGACGGCGAGGAACAACTGCTCTTTCCCGGCGAAATGGGTGTACAGCGAAGGCTTCTTGCGTCCTACCTCGGTTGCGATCATGTCGAGCGAGGTCGCTTCGTAGCCCTTGGAGGCGAATAAGCGGAGCGCCTGCTGTTTGATTTGGTCCACGATCATGGCGTAACGATCTCCTTAACGGCCGAATTCGGCCGTGACGTATTTTTTCTTCCCGACCTTCACGAGGACATACCGGCCGTGAAGCGCCTGTTCTGCGGTCACGAGACGGATCGCGTCGCGTCGCGGATTTTCGTTCAAATACAAGCGTTATATAGGTTCACGCATATAAGTCATCTTGTATTTCTCACGACGGCCGTCAGCGTCTCGACGTTGCCGCGGAACAGCGCTCAGCTAACCTGGATCGCGCCGCTTAGCGCTTCCTCGCCGTGCACCAGAAGCGTTACCTCGCGGGCGAGCATGGTCTGGGCTTCGCGCCGTTCCGGCGCGGTTCGGACGGCTTGCTCCAGCCGCTCGATCTCTTCCTTGGACAGGAACGTAAAGTACTTGATGAACCGGATGACGTCCGCGTCGTCGGTCTGCAGCCAGAATTGGTGGAACCGGAACGGCGACGTCTTGTCCGGATCGAGCCAGATTGCCCCGCCCGCGGTCTTGCCGAACTTCGTGCCGTCGGACTTCATGATGAGCGGCATCGTTAAGCCGAACGCATCGCCGCCATCCTTGCGGGAAATGAGCTCCAGGCCCGCCGTGATATTGCCCCATTGGTCGCTGCCGCCAATTTGGAGCGAGCAGCCGTGCCGCTCGTGCAGGAAGCGGAAATCGTATGCCTGCAGCAGCATGTAGCTCATCTCCGAGAACGAAATGCCAAGCGGCAGACGGCTTTGGACGGTTTCCTTGGCGAGCATGTAGTTGACCGTGAAGCGGATGCCGGTGTCGCGCAGGAATTCGATGACGTTGATCGAACGGAACCAGTCGAAGTTGTTGAAGACGCGCGCGGCGCGCTCCGGATGGTCGAAGTCGAGGAAGCGGGACAGCTGGCCGCGGATGCTGTTCGTCCATTGCTCCACCATTTCGTGCGTATTGTAAGGACGTTCCTCGCTTCGTCCCGTCGGATCGCCGATCATGCCGGTCGCGCCGCCGACGAGGGCGAAGGGGACATGGCCGGCTTGCTGGAAGCGCCGCAAGGTCAAGACGGGCAGCAGGTGGCCGATGTGCAGGCTCTCCGCCGTCGGATCGAAGCCGGCATACAACTTCACGGTCCCCTTATTCAGTTGTTCCCGCAATCCTTCCAGGTCGGTTGCCTGGTGAACGAGTCCGCGGAACGCCAAATCGTCAAGAATATGCATCGTTCATCTCTCCTTCGTTATGTTCATATATTCAAGCAAAGCTCAACGTAAAGGACAAGCTTTGTAATAAATGCGGGTTCACTTCCTAATCCGACCGACCGTTCGGTCGGATGATTTCGCTTAGTATCGCATGATCGAGAGGTCTCGTCAAGCGCTCTGCCCGGAGCGAACGGGAATTACGCAACGAACGTCGATATACGCAGATGTTTCTTGGTTTGCATGATTTCGCCTAGCGTGCCCATACTTCACCGCTTTAGTCGAATAGACGGCATGTAGCGGATATGATATAACATACCTATGACACCTTAGAGAGGGTAAACGGATGAATATTTACCTGCTTGCCATCATTTTTCTCGTTCCCGCGCTGGCCATGGTCTGCATGACCGTGATGATCGTGTGCCGGGACTATCGGAACAACCTCTATCGGGCGGCCGGGCGGATGTTTGCCGTGGCGGCGTTGAATTTTATGGCGATGTTCTTCATGAACAGCGCGCCGCTCCATCACCGGGCCTCGATTCTCCTCTATATCCTGTTTCCGCTCATCACGCTCCTGTTGGTATCTGTTCTTCATTATTGGTTCCTCTATACCCGTGCCTACGAGAAGAGGCATGCGCGTTGGTACAAGGCGCTAATCGCCGCGTTTCTCGTCCAGCTGTTATCGATTCCCTTCGTGTCGTCCACGGGTTATGTCGGCCTGCGATCGGATGGTTCGGTCTTCTATGAACCCGGTCCCGGCATGTATGCGTTCTGGGGGCTCACGTTCGTCGCGCTCGGGACGATCCTTCGATTGTTTATTCCGTTGTTCAGACGAGAGCCGGGTCCGGCCCGCATTCTGCTCACGGCGATGCTCTTGGCGACCGGATTCGGAGTCGGGATCAACGTCGCGAGCATTCTGTTCCAATCGCAGCAGTATTATTTGGACAAGCTGACTACGCATTCGATGATTTTCGCCATGGTCGGGATTTATATCAACATGGTCAAATATAACGACTTGCCTTCCTTCGAGAAGCGATACCGGATCTTGTTCGAGCGGGCGCCGCTGGGCATCCTTATCGTCGACGGGCAAGGCGCCATTCGGGAAGCGAGCCCGGCCGCGCTCGACATTTTGAATTTGCCGGCTTCTTCCTCCGATATCATGCACAACGTGCCGGAGACGAAGCGGGAAGCGTGGCTAAGGGATTATGAGGCGGCGTTTCGCGCCCAGACCCGAATGCAGAACACGGAGCTGATGCTATCCGCCGCGCTCGGGATGAACCGAACTATCGCCATGGATTCCGAGTTTATCGTCGTCGGGGGCGAAACGCTGCAGTTCATCATGATCCGGGACATTACGGAGATGAAGCACAACGAGCGGCAGATCACGTATTTGGCTTATCATGACGGGTTGACAGGCTTGTACAACCGCGCTGCGTTCCAGCGCGAATTGGACCGGCTGCTGAGCGTATCGGCCTCGTGCTCTCTCATTCTGATGGACTTGAACAAATTCAAAGCCATCAATGACAATTACGGCCATCATGCGGGCGATCTCGCGTTATGCCATGTCGCGGCGAAGCTGTCCGAGGCGGCCGGACCGGCGGAATTCGTCGCGCGGTTCGCAGGCGATGAATTCGTCGTACTGACCGCCGGCCAGGAGGAAGCGGACCGTTTTCTCGCGAAGCTTGCGCAGGCGCAGGAGGCGAGTCCGTTCCGGCTTGCCGCCGACGGCGAGCACATCGAGGTGACGTTGAGCGTGGGCATCAGCCATTATCCGCGCGATGGCGAGAACGCCGACGATTTGTATAAGCGGGCGGATGAGCGGATGTACCGGATGAAGAAGCAGCCCGCTGCCGTCAGCGATTAACAGCCGCTAGAATTAGCGCATTCCTCACAACCACGCCCCTACGGGCGTGGTTGTTTTCGCGTTGGATCGGAAGTGAGGACAATAGCCCGAAAAAGGTCTATTGTGCCGGCCGCGGTCATCGATTTATAGTAGGGAGAGGAAACGATTGGAAAACGATAGCGGAGGAGGCGTTTGCGTCATGAGATCGATTTTTGTCCTGGGAGACAGCATCTCCATTCAGTATGGGCCTTACTTAAAGCGGATGACCGAGGGGCGGTTCGTCTATGACCGGAAGCGGGGCGAAGAAGAGGCGCTCGCCGATCTGGACCATCCCGTCGGCGCGAACGGCGGGGACAGCGCGATGGTGCTCGACTATTTGAAGAGCGAGCAGGCGAGAGGGACGCGTTACGATCTGCTGCTGCTTAATTGCGGACTGCACGATGTGAAGACGGATCCGGAGACGGGCGAGAAGCAGGTGCCGCCGGATCCGTACCGCCGCAATTTGGAGGAGATCGTCATTATTGCGCGGGAAATGACGCAAGCCGTCATTTGGCTTCGCACGACGGATGCGGTCGAAGACATTCATAACGCCCGCATCGCCGCTTTTCATCGTTACCATGACGATGTCGTCGCCTATAACGCGATCGCGGACGAGATTATGAGCCGATACGACGTGGCCACGCTCGATCTGTACGCGTTCACCCGCGCATTCGGTACGGATGCCTTCTGGGACCATGTGCATTTTACGGAAGAGGTGCGGCGCTTGCAGGCCGCATATATTGCGGGGTATTTGGAGCGGTACGGCTGAAGCTGCCGGTGCAGCAAATGACCAAAAAGGTACGGCTCCCGCATCTTGCGGAGGCCGTACCTTTTGTTTTCAACTCGACTAAACCGCTTTTTTCGCCTTCGATTGACCTTCGGCCTTCAGCTTGGCGATCAGCTTGTCGCCCTCGACGTCGAGGTTCGGCAGCAGGCGGTCCAGCCAGCGCGGCAGCCACCAGGCTTTGTCGCCGAATACCGACATGATCGCGGGCACGAGCGTCATGCGCACGATGAAGGCATCGATCAGGATGCCGGCCGCCAGCGCGAAGCCGATCTGACGGATCATCGCATCCGGCGCGAAGATGAAACCGGCGAACACGGACACCATGATGACGGCGGCGGCCAGGACGACGCGGCTTGCCATTTCGTAGCCGTTCACGACGCTCTCGGCGCCGCGTTTGCCGTGGACATAAGATTCGCGCATGGAGCTGACCAGGAACACCTGGTAATCCATCGCCAGCCCGTACAGAATGCCGGTTACCATGATCGGCATGAAGCTGAGCAGCGGGCCGCCGGTGTCGAAGCCGAACACGTCGTGCAGCCAGCCCCACTGGTAGACGGCGGTCGTCAGGCCGAAGGTGGCCAGGATGCTCAGAATGAAGCCGACCGTCGCTTTGATCGGGACGATGATCGAGCGGAACACGAGCAGCAAAATAATGAGCGACAGCACGACGATGATGCCGACGTACAGCGGGAACACTTCGGCGAGCTTCGCCGACATGTCGATGTTGATGGCGGTGAAGCCGGTGACGCCGATCGTCGCGTTCGCCGCCTTCGCGAAGCTCGAATCCGGGTCGCGCAAATCGTGCACGAGATCCTTCGTTTCTTTATCCGTCGGTCCCGTCTTCGGGATGAGGCTGACGATGGCCATGCTGCCGGACTCGTTAAAGCCCATCGGGGTCACGACCGACACGTTCTCGTGCTTCTGCAGCTCTTGGACCAGACCGCCCAGCTGCTCCGGCGTTATCGCCGCCGACGCGTCCTTCGGCTCCGCTACGAGCAGCAGCGTACCGTTGAAGCCTTCGCCGAAGCCCTTGGTGATCGCGTCGTAGCTTTGTCTAGCCGTCGTGTCGAGATCCGCCGAGGCGCCGGACGGGATGCCAAGGTCCATCTTGGCGGCCGGAATCGCGGCCACGCCGAGCACGATGATGACGCCGGCGATAATGAGCCAGCGGAACTTGACCGTACCTTTCGCCCAGCGATTCGCGAAGCCCTGATCGGCTTTCTTCGCGGACTTCTTGGCCGCTTCGCGAGCTTTGGCGGTGCAGATCTTCTCGCCTACGAAGCCGAGCAGAGCCGGGAGCAAGGTCAAGGACAGCAGGACGGTCACGAAGACGGTCGCCGCGGCGACGAGCGCCATCGTCGACAGGAACTGAATGCCGATGACGAGCATGCCGCACAGGGCGATAATCACGGTGAGGCCGGCGAAGAAGACGGCGCTGCCGGCGGTGCCGACCGCCCGGCTGGCCGCTTCGCGCGCGGTCAAACCTTCGTCGAGTACCATGCGGCGCTGGCGGTTGACGATGAACAGCGAGTAGTCGATCCCGACCGCAAGGCCGATCATGACCGCCAGGGCCGGCGTAATATCGGTCATCTGGACGAACTTCGAGAGCGCGAACGCGCCGCCGATGCTGATGGCTACGCCGAAGATCGCGGTGAGCAGCGGCAGACCCGCGGCAACGACCGAGCCGAGCGTAATGAACAGGACGACGGCGGCGACGGCGATGCCGATCGCTTCGGTCGAGCCGATCGCCGGCATGGTCGAGAGCGATTCGCTCGGGATGACGCCGATGCCGGTGTTGCCTTCTTGCGCCGCGTTCACCGCGGCCATAACCTCATCCGGCACGGTGGCCGGTAGCGACGTCAGCTGCTCGGTGAACTGGAATTGGAACAAGGCGACGCTGGCGTCGGAGGCAATCATGGCGCCGATGACCGGCACGCCGTCCACGACCAGCGGGCCGTACGGAGGCGCTTCGCCTCCGGCAGCGCCTGCTTGATCCGCGCCGGTGCTCGCTTGACCGGCTGCAGCAGCGTCTTGACCGGCTTGCGATGCCGCATTGCCTTGCGCCTCTTGGCCGCCGGCGGCAGCCGAAGCGCCGGCCGCGGCTGCCAATTCAGCCGGGTTAATCACATAATCCTTGTCATAGACGCCGCCGACGGCCTTCTGAATGGCCGCCAGCCGTTCGGGCGTATCCAGTCGCTCGCCTTCTGGCGCGGTGAACACGATGCTCGCTTGCCCGCCGGATGCGGCCGGCAGCTCTTCCGTTAACTTGTCGAGCACCTTCTGCGATTCGGTGCCCGCGATCTTCATCTCGGAGCTGGAATGAATGCCGTTGATGCCGAGCATGGCGCCGACGATCCCGAGAATGACGACCCAGCTGATGAGAAAATGCCATGGTTTGTCGTAGGCGGTGCGGCCTAACTTATACAGAAACGTGGACATGGGTAAAGCGCTCCTTTATTAGCCAAAATAATTCTTAGAACCCGTTGCGCAAATACGCGAAGGTCGAGTTCAAATACTGCTCGAAAGTGATCGCGTCCGTCTGGTCGCCCGGCTCCTCGCCGGGGAGCAGCACGTTCATGCTGCCGTCGAGAACGGGGACGAACGCGCCGTAGACCGCGCCGGCGAGCAGATGGGTGTACTCGGCGGGATAGCGCTCGCCGGCGAACTCCGCCAACAATTGCTGGGCGGCCATCTGCAAGCGATGCAGAATGCTTAAACTATAGGGCTCAAGCGTAGGATAACCTTTGGCCAGCGAGACGAACCGGCGAAGCTTTAATAGAAAATCCTTGGTCAATTGCATCGTCATCAGACGATACAGCATATCGAGCGGCGTCGTATCCGGAGGTAGCGAGGCGAATAACAAAGCGGTGTATTCCTCTTCGTTCTTCACGGTCACCGCGCCGGCCGCAACCGCTTCTTCCTTACAGGAGAAGTAGTTGGCGAACGTACGTCTCGAATAGCCGGCCTTCTTCACGACATCATCGACGATGAAGCCGTCCAGCCCATGCTCCAGCGCCAGCTCGAATGCCGTCTCCGCCAGTGCGGCGGCAGTTGCTTCCTTCTTCTTATCTCGCAAGGTTAGCTTGTCGTGAAGCACGTAAGCAGATTCTCCTTTCCATCGTTATCGGATGGGATGATGGGCTACTGTCTATATATATTATTGCTCAAAGTGCAATGATGCACAATGTGCAAAGTTTACAACATTGTGACGCTCTCGATGCGAGCGGCAGCAGGCGTATCGGCTAAGCCGAGAGCAGCATGCCAATTCGCGGGGAGGTTGGAGGGTGAAGACAACTTCTTTGACTTTGCGCGTCGGTTGCTTCATGCATGAAAAAGCGAGGCCGGGAGCAGTCCCGTACCTCGCAGAGTTCAACCAGCCATTGGGGTTCTATTAAACTAACGTTTCGAAATTGATTTCCGACCAGCACGAGGCCGCAACACGCGATCGCCGCTAACATCGGGCGGGGAGATCCGACCAACGTTCGGCCGTTTTCCGATTAATTCCGTGTGGACGTTTCTAAACCTAGATTTTCTCTGACTGCTGCCGGTTGAAAGATTAACAGTATAGTTCCTGTAATTTCCAACTGAGATTCTTCTCATTCCCACTATTCGACATAACGGAGCATCGCAGTAGCCTGCGCCCCCGCAAAGACGGAATGCATTCTGAGGAAGATTAATCGTGTTCCCGCCAGACCACACAAGACTCCTGGATATAGATTCGGCATAAAAATAGATTTGTTGATTATTTACGGCTCCCCTCACAACCTCTACCGTTTGCCCAGGGTTCACTTGGTACCAACCAACCGCTTCATACCAGTTGGGGAAAGGTATCGTGGAGCCGGAGTCGGTCCTGCAGCTTGGTTTGTAGTAGGCTGCGGCAACATACACGGTTAGATGGGTATTGTTACGAAAATTAAATCCCATCGCTTTCACTTCCTTTCGAATTGAATTACATGCATAACGTATGCAGGTTTTCGAGAAAGGAAGTGGACATCGCTAATACGCCGCGTAATTGCGGCTCTTTTTTTGTTCCAAAAGTTGATGTTCCTGCCACAAACCAACGACAGTTACGACACAGACTGGTTCTAATTTAGAAGCGTTTCTATGATTTGGGCTAGTAAATCAGAACGATTACCTCTACTAATTCATATGATTCTAGTAATTCATGATAGAGGAGGTTTTCAATTGACAAAAAAACGTGAATAGCAATTTGCGTTCTGTACGATCCCAAGCAGAAGTTCGTCAGCAAAGACACACTCGTTGGACAGGCTGGTACATTAGGACTCGAGATCTTCGACTGGAAAAATAATCGGGGTAACCGAATTATTGTACAGCCAAATGGGGTTCCTGGGGCAATATGCGGCTGAGATGCGGCCATGACTACACCATCTCATTTTACGAGGTATAACACAGCGCAACTGTGGTTGTCGGAGTGTTTCTCCCACAGCTGCAATGCGGGTGGTAAGACTTTAAGTGGGGGTGAGATCAATGAGTCTCTTTTTTCGTAACACCACGAATTCCGTCCTGCGCGTAGCCATATATTTTCACGATACTCGATGCGGCTTCCACATCATAGGAGAGAGAATTATCTTAGCTGCCTGGTACCGTTTGGATCCTGGTCAATCGCGGCAGCTTGTAAGCGGCACCGTAGGGGGGAGCGACTTTTATTATTATGCCGAGAATACGGCAAGAACGATGACATGGTCCGGTAACTTCACCACGGACGTGCCGAATAATGGTCATAACGGATGCTGGAGCCGGGGAGTTCCGGGAGGCGTATGCAGCAATTGCAGGAGACTCGGATTTCGAACAATCAGTATTCCGGCAGGTACGGTGAACTACACGATCAACCTCATTGCAAGCAGTGCGCAAAGAAATGAGAGGCGCAAAAATACTCATATGGCCTTACCCACGAAACGCAACCTATCACGTAAATCAGAGAACGGGAAACGACTAACGGGAAGCCCTAGAAAAAAGTAATGCCGCCCGGCGGCCATCGAGTTGTACAGTTGTAAGCTGAACCAACTCGAATCTCGACAATCAACACGAGATTGCGATGTTTCTTTACGTTGTGAATTGGGACGAAAAGTTAGGCTCAAGAGTAGCAAAGGGGACCCCGCTCGTCATCCTAAATGACGGTTGGCCCCCTTTCGCCTTATGGCGTCACTTCGCGGAACGTGGCGTCGGCTTTCTCCTGCGCGGACGCGATCGGGTCGATTCGTAACGCGTTGTTGTAATGCCGGATATAGCGGTCCGTGAAGTTATAGGAACGATACGAACTCCAGCCGGAAGAAGCGGCGAGTCCCGCGGTCTTCACGAAGGTGGCGTCGTTCTTGAACGTCGCGGTGCCGTCGTCCTTCTCCAGCACGAGCGCGTAATTCTTGTGCCTTAGATAATAGCCGGGGAAATTGACGGATTCGAACGATACGCCCGAGGCGGCGGCGAGTCCCGGCACGATCCGGAAGCGGGCGTCGTCCGCCGGACTTACGTTCTGATCGATGCGAGCCTGATAATTGGAATGGCGAATATAGTAGCCGGCATTGTTGTAGGACTCGACTCGCCGCACATCGCCCGGCTGCCCGGTTTCCTTGAGCACGGTCATATGGCGCACCGTCCCCGACAGCGCGGTTAGCTCCTTGCGCGCCGTCCACGCGAGGAAGCCGCCGGAGGAATCGCTGTAGTAGTATTTGGCATCGGTATAGGAGTCGAAATAGATGCGCCACGCGCCGCTATCCAGCTGCACGAGCGCTGGACCCTCTACCCAGGAGCCCCAGCCGGCCCAGTCGCCGGCGCGCTGGAACGTGTAAGGACCGGTCAAGCTGGAAGCCGTCGCGTATTCGATATATTTGGTCGTTTCGTTCTTGGCGAACGCGTGGTAGGTGCCGCCGCTCTTGACGATGAACGTGTCGATGTAATTGGGACCGAGCCCTTGGAGAGCGACCGGCGCGGAGAACGACGTCGTGGCGAGATTGCCGGTGGACGCCGCGATTTTGTAGGGCAGGAAATTCTCGTAGTTGCCCGGGGACAGCGAGACGATGATATTCAAGCCGCCGTCCGTGTCTTTGAACCATTCCGGCGCCCACGTATGCCCGATGCCGCTCGGAATCGATAGCGTCACGTTGCGGACGAACGTCCAATTGTTCCGGTCCGGGCTGGACGCGATGCCGATCGTATTGCCGCTCCAGTTCGTTGTATAGACGATGTAATAGTTGCCGTCCGTATGCTTCATGATGCTCGGGTCGCGGATGAGTCCGGTCGGCGGCGTATACGCCGGGCCTTTCATCAGCCCGTAGTTCGTCGCGTTGTACGACTGATACATATACAGGTTGGATTCGTTCGCGTTCGTAAAAGCCGACATCGTGTACACGCTCGTCGCGGCTTGAGCAGGGGCGGGCAGGCAGGCGAGCGACAAGCCGAGCAGGAGACAACAGCAGAGCAGCCAGGACATGCCTTGGCGCAGGGAGAAACGGACATACATGAATCGATCAACTCCTCGCATGGACAATTTCGAAAGCGCTTTCGACGAGAGTATACGCCCTGCGGTCCTCTGCCGCCTACGGAGTTTGATGCGATAAAAGTGGGTTCTGTTACGCGGATCGGTGGAACGGCGCATCCGGGCGAAGCAAGCGCTTGGCACGCGCGCCGTTCATCCGGCGGCAGACATGAAATGGGTTTCATAGCCAGCTATCATCTGCTATCATGAAGACAACAATGAGGTCAGGGTGAAGCGGAATGAAAAACATTACGATCTACGACATCGCGAAGGAAGCGGACGTCTCGGTCACGACGGTGTCGCGGGTGCTGAACGGCACGGCGCCCGTCAAGGCCAGCACGAAGGAGGCGGTCCTGCGCGTCATCGAGAAGCATAAGTTCCAGCCGAACGCGTTGGCCCGGAGCTTGATCAAGAAAGAGACCGGCACCATCGCGATGATCGTGCCGGACATTACGAATCCGTTCTTCCCGGAAGTATTCTGGGGCTCGGAGAACGAAGCGCGCGAGAAGGGATACACGTTCTTCCTATGCAATTCGGCCGGGGAATACGGCAGAGAGTCGGAATATTTGTCCATATTGCGGGAGAAGCGGGTCGAGGGGATTATTTTCGTCGGGGGCCGGATCAATCTGGCGAACTGCCCGCCCGAGCTTGTGCAGGAGGTCGTCGATACCGCCAAGGGAATTCCGGTCGTGCTCGTGAACGGTCATTTGGCCAAAAGCCAGCTGCATCGCGTCTACACGGATGAAGCGGCCGGGGCGGCGCTTGCGGCGCAGCACGTGATCGACCTCGGGCACCGCGAGATCGCGTTCATCGGCGGGATGGAGGAGCTGACGACGACGATCCAGAAGGTGAAGGCGGTGAAGCGGAAGCTGGAGGAGCACGGACTCGGCTTGCGCAAGGACCGGCTGCTCTTCGGCGAGTTCTCCATCACGGCCGGCAGGGAGCTGATGGCGAAGCTGTTGGAACAGGCCGACCGTCCGACCGCGGTCATCTGCGTCAACGACTTCACGGCGATCGGCGCGATCAAAGCGGCGACGGAGCGGGGGCTGCGGATACCGGACGACATCTCGATCGTCGGTTTCGACGACTCGCCTCTGTCCACGGCGGTCATCCCGGAGCTGACGACCGTGACGCAGAACACGAACGAGCTCGGCAAGCTCGCCGTCGAGCGGATCTATCAGATCAACAACGGCCTGCCCGCCAAGCGCAGCACGGTGTTGCAGCCCAAGCTCGTCGTCAGGCAAAGCACGGGACGAGCGCCGGGGATGGCGTAGCGCGGAAGTTGTTGCGTTCCGGCGGCTGCGAGGCGCAATAGTGAGCCGAAGCTCGTTAATCGCATGCATCCATCACCTTGCTAAGCCCCTCGAGCGGCGTTACCCCTCCCCAACACAATGCGACAAAAAAAGCTCCGCCGGGCGCGTGCGCAATGGGCATTTAGTTCGATGCAGCCCGCGACCCGCAAGCAGTAAAATCGAGAAGTGAAACCCCTTTCATGCAGAGCGACGAGGTGCGCTCTCTTTTTTCGCCCGCTACAGAAACCGGTTTCATGAAACCCATTTCACTAATGGGCAACTTCGCCGGCGGCATGGCCGGATAAGGAGGCGACGGAGGGCGCTGGTTGGCTTGCGCAGGCCGGAGGACTTGAACGGAAACGGCAGCAATCTTGATTTACCGGTGAGGATATGCACGTAATTTGGCACGAATTCTGCTAGGGGGGAAGACGTTGAGTCGACAACGATTGAAGAAGAGCACGGCCGCGGTTTTGGCGGGCATGTGCGGATTTTCGCTGTATGGGGGACCGCTCTACGCGGCCGATCCGGTCATTCCGGCGGCCGAACCGGTAACCCGCATCGTGATCGATGCCTCCACGACGTTCCAAGCCATCGATAACTTCGGGGCATCGGACGCGTGGTCGATGGAGCAGCTGGGGAAACATTGGACGGACGCGAATAAAACGAAGGTGGCGGACCTGCTCTTTTCGCGGGACAAAGGCATCGGCCTCTCGGCTTGGCGCTTCAACATCGGCGCGGGCTCGACGGAGACGGACCAAGCCATCATCGGCAATCCGTGGCGGCGGGCGGAGGCGTTCAAGATGTCCGCGGAAGAGACGTACGATTGGAGCAAGCAGGCCGGCCAGCAGTGGTTCCTGAAGGCCGCGAAGGAGCGGGGCGTCGATACGCTTATCGCCTTCGTCAACAGCCCGCCGGTCTGGATGACGAAGAACGGTCATGGGCAGCCGGACGCGACCGTCGGTTCGACGAACTTGAAGGAAGGGTACGAGGACGAATTCGCGACTTACCTGGTCGACGTCCTCGAACATTTCGAGCAGGAAGGCCTGAAGTTCGATTACATTAGCCCGATCAACGAGCCGACATGGGATTGGAACAAGGCTGGACAGGAGGGCAACCGGTACAACAACGAGGATATGAAAAAGGTCATTTTGGAGCTGTACCGGCAGCTGCAGGCGAAAGGGATCGACTCGCAAATCAGCGCGCCCGACGGCGTCGAGATTACGGCGCTGCTGGACGATGCCGTCTACAAGGCGTTCGCGAACCAGGAGCAGTACAAGGGCGGCGCCAACGCGCTCGGGCTTGGCAAATACCGCGAATACATCAAGGACCTGCTGGGCGACCCGGAGCTGAAGGAAGCCGTCGGCAACAAGATCGCCTCCCATTCGTACTGGTCCGACTACAGCAATCCGGGCGACGACCGGCTTGGTAAGCTTAGAGAGCTGCTGGCCGACAATCTGAAGCAATACGACGAGAACGCGAAGTATTGGATGAGCGAATACTGCATTCTCGGCTCTTACGGACCGGGCCGCGATCTGGGGATGTCTCCCGCGCTCGTGGTCGCCAGGACGATCCATTTCGACCTGACGCGGGCGAACGCCTCGGCTTGGCAGTGGTGGACGGCCGTCTCCAAGGAGGACTACAAGGACGGCTTGATCTACACCGACTTCAACCTTCCGGCCGACGAGCAGAACATTCTGACTTCCAAAATGCTGTGGACGCTCGGCAATTACAGCAAGTTCATTCGTCCCGGCGCGGACCGCGTGCAATTGACCGGGATCGACGAAGCGGCGCGAAGCGGGCTGCTCGGCTCGGCCTATCGGCACGAGGAGGAGAAGACCGTTACGGCGGTGTTCGTCAACGACAGCGCCGAGCCGAAGCCGATCAACGTCGCGTTGGACGGCTTGGGCAAGAACGAAGCGGTATTCGCGATGCAATCGTACGTCACGAGCGAGGCTTCCGATCTGGGCAAAGGGCAGGACGCCGAGGCGCAAGCCGACGGCACGTTCGAGACCGTCATTCCGCCGCGCTCGGTCGTCACGCTGACCGGCGATGTCGTGAAGGACAACGACAAGCCGGCCGCGCCGGAAGTGTCGGGCGTGACGCCGCTGAACAAAGGGCTTCAGATCGAGTTCGAAGCGGCCAAAGGCGCCACGGAGTACGAAATCAGCTACCGGGGCGAGCGGGAGAACGAAGACCGCACCGT
This sequence comes from Paenibacillus methanolicus, assembly GCF_008124765.1. Classification (GTDB taxonomy): domain Bacteria; phylum Bacillota; class Bacilli; order Paenibacillales; family Paenibacillaceae; genus Paenibacillus_Z; species Paenibacillus_Z methanolicus. Next base: position 53,503 of record NZ_VNHS01000005.1, read on the forward strand.
GACGCAATCGACGGATGCGCCTGTCGTTCTCCAAGGGCTGGATAACGGCAAGTCGTACGCGATCACCGTCCGCGCGGGCAACCGCAACGGCTTCGGCCCGCCGTCCAAGCGCGTAACCGGCACGCCGCAGCTGCTGCCGCCGGCGGAGGTCGCGGCCGCGGGGACGGACGGCGGATTCGCGCTCCGCTTCCCGGCCGAATCGGGCGTCCCTTCGTATCGGGTGCGTTATGGTACCGAATCGGGATCCTACGCGGCCGAGACGATAAGCGGCGATTCAACCGGTATCATCAACGTGGAAGGCCTTCGCAACGGCACGACGTATTACGGCGTCTTAGAGGCCGTCGATGGCGCGGAGGTCAGCGCGCCTACGGCAGAGTTCCAAGTGAAGCCGGACATTCCGGCGCCGGGCAAAATCATCGCCATCCCGGGCGACGGCTCGGTCCGCCTCGAATTCGCTCCAGTGGAAGGAGCCGCCGGATACGCGGTTCAATATGTTTCGGGCGCCGCGGTCGCCGCGGCTCCGAAGCGGCAGAGCGGAACCGAGCTTGAATTGAAGGGACTTACGAACGGCAGTCCGGTCGCGATCCGCGTATCTACGGTCGGCAAGGGCGGTCCGGGAAGCGGCTATGCGGAGAAGACGGTAACGCCGCAAGCGGAAGAAGTGCGCTTCGAGGATACGTTCGACAGCGGGGAGATGACCCGTTACCAGCAAGAGGTAAGCGTCTGGGCGATGGAAGACGGCTTGATGAAGCATGCCTCCGGCGGCGACCATCAAGGCGAGCTCAGCGTGAAGGACGCGAAGGTGATCGACGGGACGATTACGGCGGTCGCTAAGCACGCGACGGCAGGCGCGGATTGGGGCGTCGTTTTCCGCGGCGGCGCCGGTTCGAAAGGGTATTGGTTCGGGTTCGAGAACGGTGCGATGGTTCTTCGGAAGGATGGCGCGAATCTCGCGGTGCCGGTTCCGTTCACGGCGAAGCTCGGCGAATTGTACAAATTGGAGGTAAAGCTGGACGGCAAACGGATCCAAGCGTTCGCGGACGACAAGCAGCTGTTCGACGTCGCCGACACGCTGTATACGAGCGGCTATGCGGGACTGCACAGCTGGGCGGACGCGCAGTTCTCCGCGCTGAGAATCACGCGCGACGCCGGCAGCTTCAGCGCTATTCCAGAGATTTACGAGGCAAAGGCCGGCGACGGCCAGATCGCGCTCCAATACAGCGAGGTGGAAGGGGCGAACGCCTACTTCATCCGCTATAAGGCGAAAGGCGCGCCGGATGCCGAAGCGATCGAAATTCCGGCTAATCCGAGAACGACGATCGTAACCGGACTCGCGAACGATACGGCGTACGTCTTCTCGGTCATTGCCGAGCGAGCTGACGGACGGGCGCAATCGCTCCCGGCGGAGGGCACGCCGAAGGGCAGCCCGCTGCTCTATTACGTCGATGCCGGCGACGGATCGACCGGTCAGCCGGAGACGGGCGAGACGCTCGGCTCGCTCCAATCGTTGGAGGAGCAGCCGTACGGCGCCGATCCGATTACGGGAATGAAATGGGGCTACGAAGCGGACGACGGCCAGACGTGGGCCCACACTGCTCCGGTCGATGCGCATGAATCCATCCGGCAGTATGACGGCACCGCGAATGGCAAAGGGCTGGCCTACCGCTTCGAGCTGCCGAACGGAACGTACAAGGTCACGGCCGGATTCTTCGATCCGTGGACGGATAACAACCGGGTCATGAACGTGACGGTCAATGGGGAGACGAAGCTGGCGAATTACGTCATCGGGAACAAACGGGAATCGCACGAGTTCGCGGACGTTCAAGTTACGAACGGCGAGCTTGTCGTCAAAGCGGTGAAAGCCGGCAGCGGCAAGCCGATGATCAGCTGGCTGAAAGTCGAGAAAGCGGCGCAAGGCGGAGAGCAGCCGAACGCATTGACGCTGACCGGCCCGGAGATCGGGGAGAGCGGGCAGCCGTTCGACGTGACGGTCGCGCTCCCGCGTCCGAGCGAAGCTTTCCTAGCGCAAGACATTACCGTTGCATACGACGCCGAGAGGCTGGAGCTGGCTGACAGCGGCATCGTCCTGCTGAACGACGGCTATCAGCTCGTCGGGCAGGACGATGAGCCGGGCCGTACCCGGCTGCTGCTGGCCAAGACCGGCGAAGATGGCGGCACGGAGGGCGGCGAGCTGTTCAAGCTGCGGTTCAACGTCAAGGCCGACAGCGAAGCGGGCCTCGCGGCCATCGCGCTGCAAGCGGCGTCCGCCGCGAGCGGCGAAGGCATCGAGACGCCGCTTGCGGGAGACGCGATCGAGGTGCAGATCAACGCGATCGACAAAGCGGCCCTGCGCGCGCTGATCGGAGAGGCGCAAGCCAAGCACGCCGGCACGGCCGCCGGCACGGACGTCGGGCAAGCGCCGCAAACCGCGAAGGACGCGCTGGCGCAGGCGATCGCGGCCGCTTCGGCCGTTGCGAATAACGCGGGCGCTACACAGGGGGCGGTCGAGCAAGCGCTTCGCGACCTCAGTTCCGCGCTGCGCGCGTTCGAGGACGCGATCGTCAAGCTGTCTCCTGGCGACGTCAACGAGGACGAAAAGGTCAGCATCGGCGACCTGGCCCTCGTGGCCAAATCTTACGGGAAGACGAGCGCGGACCCGGATTGGGCGGAAGCGGCCAAGTCGGATATTAACCGCGACGGCAAGATCGATATTGAAGATTTGGCGGCGTTGGCGAAGCTCATTCTTCAGTAGGCATTCAATAGGCAAAAGACCTGCAACGAGCGCTGCAGGTCTTTTTGCTGTATTCGCCAAGCTAGAGATCCAAATCGCCGGATCAAGACGGCGACTGCTTATTTGCCTCGGCTACCCTTGCGTCGTCCTGCCGAATATCTTGAATGCCGGTCTCCATCCGCTCCGCGACCGGCTCGCCTTTGCTCGCCGCCAGCAGCGTCTCCATGATGAGCGCGCCCCAATCCTCTTCGCGCTGGGAGATCACGGCGGCGAGCTGGCCGTTGGTCAGCGCCTCCTTGCTCGTCGTCGTCATCCCCATGGAGACGGCCAGGCGGTCCAAGCCTTTCGCCTTCCAGATGAGCGTCGACGCGGAGGCGGAGACGAAGTCGAGCCCGACTAAGGCGTCGAAATGAGGATGGGCCTCGATCATCGTCTCGATATCGCTCATCGCTTTCTCCTCGCTGCCTTGGTTATAGTGCACCTCGAGGACATCGATCGCGGAATTCGCGTTCAAGTGGTCAATGAAGCCCGCGAGCCGCTGCCGCATGCCGTGCATCTCTTCCATGCCGTTCTCCACGAGGATCATCCCCTTGCCCCCGAGCAGCTGGCTGACGGCGATGGCGCTTTGCTTGCCCGTTGCGTAATTGTCCGCGCCGACGTACGCGGCCCGCGCGCTCCCCGGCGCGTCCGACTCGAACGTGACGACCGGGATGCCGGCGGCTTGCGCCTTGTCGATGACCGGCGTCAGCGCGTCGGAATCGACGGGGGAGATCGCGATGCCGGCGACCTGCTGCTTGATCATCGTCTCCATGATGCGAATCTGCTGCTCCGTGTTCGCCTCGTCGGGCGCGCTTACGATGAGGGCGACACCGTGCGCCTCCGCCGCGGCGCTGGCATCCTGCGTCACCGTCTCGTAGGTCGGATATGCCATCGGGTAGATGATCCCGAACGTCTCGGTAAGCGGACGCGGCGCCTCGGCCTGCGGGACGCCAGAGCCGGACGGCGGCGTCTCCGGACCGGACTCGCCGCCGAAGCAGCCGCCGAGCGTAAGCGACAGGAACGCGGCGATCGCGGCCAGCGGCAGCCTGCGCGCGCGCCTCATGCCATTCGCCCTTCCGATCGCGCCTGTTCCTTGACCTCCGAGGCGCCTTGGTTCCGGTATTCCTTGGTCGTCATGCCCGTTATTTTCTTGAACAGGTTCGAGAAATAGTGCGGGTCGTTGTAGCCGACGTCGAACGCGATCTCGAACGATTTGCGCCGCGTCGTCTTCAGCAGCTCCATCGCCTTGCCGATCCGCACCTGGGTCAAATATTCGGTCAGCGTCTGGCCCGTCTCCTGGCTGAACACTTTGCTGAGATGACTCGGGCTGATGCGGACGTGCTGGGCGATGACCTTCAGCGAGAGCTGGTCGTTGTTGTACTGGCCGACGATGTAGTCCTTCACGCTCTTGATGATATCGCCGTATTTGTCCGCCGCTTCCGCCCGCCAACGCCACAACTCGCGAAGGAGCCCGCACAAATATTGAACGCAATCTTCCCATGTCGCGACCTGTTTGATCGCCTGCTGGAGACGGCCGATGCCGTCGCTCGGATCAAAGCCGGTGCGGAACGTCTGCTGGGCGGCGCGGAACGCCTCCAGCGTCAAATCGTTTAGCAGATAGAAGCCGTATGAGGAGGCGGTCCAATGAAGCGGCTGCAGCTCGCGCGCGAAATCCCGCACGAACGTCTCCAGCCGCGCCGGAGAACCTACTTTGAGAAAGTCGAGGAAGGCGGCGCGGTCCACCAGGACGTCCACGCGCGCCGACTCGTCCGCTTCCCCGAACGCGGCCTTGTTCTGCTGCTTCAGCCGGGCGATGTATTTGTCTTCCTCCGCTTCGAGGTAGGAGACGTGGATGCCTTGGAGGCGCTCCTGGACGCTCCCGGCGCCCGTATAGATGTCGCAGCCGAACCGGGCTTCCAGCTCCGCCCGAAGTTCCAAGCCGATCTGCCGGAGGCACTCGGCCATGCGCTCGGCCGAGCTGCCCTTGAAGATGACGACCAGCTCCGTCCGGCTCCGCATGAACGACAAACGGTCGATGCCGGGGACGAGCTGCCGGTCCATCGCCTCGCGCAAGCCGTTCATGACGCGCGGCTCCTGCGGTTCCGCGACTTCCGCCGGCCGGATATCGAAGATGGCGACCGCGTAGTAGCGGGCCGACAGCGGAATGGACAGCTCCTTGGCGCATTCGATCGCCTCGCCGGTGCCGATCAGGCCGCCGCACAAATCCGCGAGCAGCCGCTCCTTCGTCACGGTCTGGCTTTTGAGCCGCTGCTGTTCTTCGTCGATCTTCCGTCCGACCTTATGGAGCAGCTCGACGAGCTCGGCGGCGCTGATCGGCTTCAAGCAGTAGTCCTCGACGCCGAGGCGAATCGCGTTCTGCGCATAGCGGAACTCGTCGTGGCCGCTCATGATGACCACCTTGATCGCCGGCATCTGCTTGCGGACGACGGCGGCCAGCTCCAGGCCGTCCATGAAGGGCATTTTGATATCCGTGATGAGAATATCCGGCATCCATTCCTCGATCAGCGGCAGGGCGATCTCGCCGTCCGGCGCGTCTCCGCAATAGTGGAAGCCTTCTTTCTCCCAATCCACGCAGGTGCGCATATTTTCGCGAATGAGAATTTCATCGTCCACGATCATCACTTTTTTCATCGTCAAGACCCTCCTTACTGTTTTGGAATGCGAATCGAAATCCGGCTGCCCTCCCGGTAGACGCTCTCCAGCTCCAGGCCGTATGGCGACCCGAAGTAGAGCCGAATCCGGTGGTGGACGTTGAGCAGGCCGAAGCCGCCTTCATGATCGTCCGTCTGCGGGGCCAGGGAGTCGATCGGCTTCTCCAATTGTTCGCGCAGCTCCGCGAGCCGCTCGGGCTTCATCCCGATGCCGTCGTCCGTCACGGTCAGGACGATATCCTTGCCCTCGACGTAACCGCCGACGGTGATGCGTCCTTGGCCGCGCTTGTTCTTGATGCCGTGGTAGAGCGCGTTCTCGATGAGCGGCTGCAGCGTCATTTTGAGCATCGGGTACACCTGCAGTTCGGGATCGACCTCGATCTCGTACCGTAGAATATCGTGGTACCGCATCTGCTGGATGACCAAATAGTTGTGGGCATGCTCGAGCTCGGTCTTGATCGTCACCCAATCGCGGCCTTTGTTCAGGCTGAGCCGGAAGAAGCGGGACAGCGCCTTGACCATCTTGATAACGCTTTCTTTTTTCTCCGCCTCCGCCATCCAGATAATCGAATCGAGCGTGTTGTACAGAAAATGCGGGTTGATCTGCGCCTGCAGCGTGCGGAGCTCCGCCATCCGCTTCAGCTCCTGCTCATGCCGATTGTTGTCGATCAGGCTCTTGATCTTCTCGAGCATGATGTTGAAGCTGTTGCCCAGATCGGCGATCTCGTCCGTCCCGGTCGGCGCGACCTTCGCGTCCAAGTAACCGCCCGCGGCTTTGCGCATCTTGTTCATCAGTACTTGGATCGGCCGGGTGAGACGGTTGGTCAGGAAGAAGTAGAGGGTGAGCGCGAACACGGCGCTGAGCAGCACGCTGACGATGATGAGTTGCCGGATGCCGTTGGCCTCCGCGATGATTTCCTGGAAGGGCGCCACGCCGACGATTTTCCAGCCGGTCACCTTCGACGTGCTGTAGACGACGAATTGCGGCTTGGATTTGGTCGACAGGACGAAGCCGTCCTGTTCCGCGGCCATCGGCTGCTCGGCGATCTGCGCTAGCACGGCGGTCGAAGCTTGCTCGGCCTTCGGCTCGAACACCGCCTTGCCGTACGGATCGTTTATATAGAAGAAGCCGGTCTGGCCGATCGTCGTATTCGCGAGAAAGTCGTCGATCATCGCTTCGTTCAGGTCGATGACGATAAACCCGATCACCTCGTGCGTAATGCGCTGCTTGATCGCCGCGATGATTGAAAGCGCCTTCTGGTTCGGGTAGTCGAAGCCGTCCAGCCGGTTGAACTCCGAAGCGGCCGACTGCGGAATGCGCAGGACGGCGTCGGGATATTGCGTGACATATTGAAAATACGGATTCCGAAGCGGGTTGCGCTCCAGTTGAAAGACGCCCCTCCGTTCGCTGATCCCTTTGCCGTAAAAGTTGACCATCGCGATGTTCAGCACCTTGTCGTATTTGTACGTCTCCCGGTACAGTTTGAACGTCTGCAGGATGGACTTGGCTTCCTGGTAGGTTTCGGATTGCGAATAGAGGAATTGCAGCACCTGCGGGTTTTTGCCCATCTCCAGAATGCGCTCGGTGTCTTCGAACAGCATATCCAAGTTGCGGGCCAGCTGATCGGCGGCCAGCCGGGTCGACGCTTTGCTGTGATCGGAGACGGCCGTGTAGGACTTCTGATAGGAGATCAACCCGACCGCCAGCAGCGGGACCGCGGTCAGTATAATAAACATGCTCAGCAGTTTGGCCCGAAGGCTGGATGAGATCCAGGTGACGACGTTCATTGTGTTCCTCCGGTATATAAGTTGAGCAGTAGTTTCTAAATCAAGTGATGCTGCGCAAGAGAGATGATCTCTCGATATAAGCTGATTGGTTTGCGTTCACTGTCGAGAGACAGGGAATGCAGCATTCAGCGACACGCTGTTGTTCACGGATATCCTGAATGTAATTGAATAGGGTCGATATCCGTTCACAAAGGCGACCACTAACGTTTCTCCATATTCATCTCTCTTTCTCCGCACTTGCTCAGAAACTCTAACTCTAACTCTAACTTATATAGATTTTTTTTATTATAGCATGGTTTATCCCGCTTTTAAGGCCTTCGCGGGATAGTGCACTTTTCACGAAAAAAATTACAATTCGCGCTGGGCGCTTCGGCGAACATTCCTAAATTAATGAAACGAACGCGAAACGCAGCCCATATTAGCGCTCTCCCGGCCGGCGCTATACTGAGTTCACACCCGATCACGGTGAACCACAAAGGGAGGCTTAACCACGAATGAGACCAAAGAAAAAATGGGGACTGGCTTTATCGCTTGCCGTTATGATGAGTGTTGTAACCGCTTGCGGAGGCGGCAACGGCGGAAATACGAATAACGGGAACACGGGAGGCAATGAAGCGGCAACGACCGCGCCTGCCAATAACGGCGGAGGCAATGCGGCTGCCGGCGACAAGAAGATTACGCTCGGCTTCGCCCAAGTCGGCGCGGAGAGCGGCTGGCGGACGGCGAATACGAAGTCGATCCAGGATTCGGCCAAGGAAGCCGGCTACGAGCTGAAATTCTCGGACGCTCAGCAGAAGCAGGAGAACCAGATCAAGGCAATTCGCTCGTACATCCAGCAGAAGGTCGACGTCATCGCGTTCTCGCCGGTCGTCGAATCGGGCTGGGATACGGTGCTGAAGGAAGCGAAGGACGCGGGCATTCCGGTCATCCTGACCGACCGCGCGGTCGATTCGGCCGACAAGACGCTGTACAAAACGTTCATCGGCTCCGACTTCGTCGAAGAAGGACGCAAAGCCGGCCAATGGCTGGCCGACAAGTACAAGGACTCGTCCGAAGACGTCAACATCGTCGAGCTGCAGGGCACGACGGGCTCCGCGCCGGCGAACGATCGCAAAGCCGGCTTCGAGGAGAAGATCGCCGCCAATCCGAAGCTGAAGGTCATCGCATCCCAGACCGGCGACTTCACGCGCGCCAAAGGCAAGGAAGTCATGCAGGCGTTCCTGAAAGCTCATAAGGACATCGACGTTCTGTACGCGCACAACGACGACATGGCGCTCGGCGCGATCCAAGCGATCGAAGCCGCGGGCCTGAAGCCGGGCGAAGACATCGTCATCATCTCGGTCGACGCGGTCAAGGACGGCATGCAGGCTGCCGCGGACGGCAAAATCAACTTCATCGTCGAGTGTAACCCGCTGCTCGGGCCGCAGCTGATGGAAGCGGTGCAAGCGGTCGTCGACGGCAAAGAGATCGAGGCGCGCATCGTCACCGAAGAGACGACGTTCACGTCGGAACAAGCCAAAGAAGCGCTGCCATCCCGCCAATACTAATCGGATGCAGATCACGAAGACAAGTTCATCGGCCCGCTGCTTGGGCCGGGGGACTTGTCTTCTGAATAAAGGAGAGGAATCGACGTGAAGGAGCATGCCCCGATTTTGCAAATGACGGGAATTACGAAACGCTTCCCCGGCGTCAAGGCGCTGTCGAACGTGGACTTTCGGCTGTTCCCGGGCGAAGTGCACGCGTTAATGGGCGAGAACGGCGCGGGCAAATCGACGCTGATCAAAGTGCTGACCGGCGTTTATTCCATCGATGAAGGCAGCGTTCTGATGGAAGGCAAGGCCGTCTCGATCTCGGGTCCGCTGGCGGCGCAGAAGGCCGGGATCAGCACCGTGTATCAAGAGGTCAACCTGTGTCCGAATTTGACCGTCGCCGAGAACATCTACATCGGCCGCGAGCCGCGGAAGTTCGGGCGCATTCAGTGGAAGAAGATGAACCAGGACGCGGAGCGGCTGCTCAAGGAACGGTTGAACCTGACCATCGACGTCGCGGTGCCGCTGCAGACGTATTCGGTCGCGATTCAACAGCTGATCGCGATCGCGCGGGCGCTCAGCATTTCCGCCAAGGTGCTCATTCTGGACGAACCGACGTCCAGCTTGGATCAGACCGAGGTGCAGCAGCTGTTCCGCATCATGCGCAAGCTGAAGAGCGAGGGACTGGCGATTCTGTTCGTCACCCACTTCCTGGATCAAGTGTACGAGATGTCGGACCGGCTTACGGTGCTCCGGGGCGGCGAGCTGGAAGGGGAATATATGGCCGCCGAGCTGCCGAGGTTCGAGCTCGTGCTGAAGATGATCGGCAAAGACTTGAAGCTGCTGGAGGAGCTGCCGAAGCTGTCCGCCGAGACGCAGAATTCGGCAGGCCAGACGATGCTGACCGCATCTAGCCTTGGACGCAAAGGCGCGATCAAGCCGTTCGATCTCACGATTCGCAAAGGCGAAGTCGTCGGCTTGGCCGGCCTGCTCGGATCGGGCCGGACGGAGATCGCGAGGCTGCTGTTCGGCGTCGATCGCAGCGACGAAGGGAAGCTTGCGGTGGCGGGCGGCGGGGGCGTCAAGTCGCCGCGGGGCGCGATCGACCAAGGCATCGCCTTCTGCTCGGAGAACCGCAAGACGGAGGGCATTATCGACGATTTGACCGTGCGCGAGAACATCATATTGGCTTTCCAGGCGACCCGGGGCTGGTTCCGGCCGCTGCCGCGGAAGAAGCAGGACGAGATCGCGGAGAAGTATATCCGGATGCTCAATATTAATCCGCCGAATCCCGAACATCTGATCAAGAACTTGAGCGGCGGCAATCAGCAGAAGGTGCTGCTCGCCCGCTGGCTGCTGACCGAGCCGGATCTGCTCATTCTCGACGAGCCGACGCGTGGCATCGATATCGGCGCCAAGGCCGAAATCCAGAAGCTGGTGCTGTCGCTCGCGAATCAGGGCATGTCGGTGCTGTTCATCTCGTCCGAGCTGGAAGAAGTGATCCGGGTGAGCGACCGGGTGGCCGTGCTCCGGGACCGGGCGATCGTGCGGGAAATAAGCGGCGAGCAAATCAACCAGCAGCAAATTATGCAAGCGATGGCAGGGGGATAAGACTATGGGGGGCAAGCTGGTCCGGCATCATCTGTTCTGGCCGCTGTGCGTACTAGGCGCATTACTATTATTCAATCTTCTTTATTCGCCGGATTTCTTCTCGCTCGTGCTGCGAGATGGCAATCTGTACGGAAGTCTCATCGATATTCTCAATTTCGGCGCGCCGCTCATCCTCGTCTCGATCGGGATGACGCTCGTCATCGCGACCGGCGGCATCGATCTGTCCGTCGGCTCGATCGTCGCGATCTCGGGCGCCATCGCGTGCCTGTCGATCAGCAAGGGGACGGATCAAAGCTCGATTATGCTCGTCTTGACCGCGGTCGGCGCTTCCGTCCTGCTGTCGCTCGTGCTGGGGCTCTGGAACGGGGCGCTCGTCACCGTCACCCGGATTCAGCCGATCATCGCCACGCTTATCCTGATGGTGGCCGGGCGGGGCATCGCGCAGCTCATTACGAGCGGGCAGATCATTACCGTCTCCAATCCGAACTATGAATATATCGGCGCGGGCTCGCTGGCCGCCTTGCCGTTCTCTATTTTTATCGTGGCGGGGATGCTCGTGCTCGCCTCGCTGCTGACGCGCCGGACGGCGCTCGGCTTGTTCATCGAATCGGTCGGCAGCAACGCGAACGCGAGCCGGCTGGCGGGCTTGCGCTCGCGTACGGTCATTCTGGCGGTCTACGTATTCTGCGGTTTGTGCGCGGGAATCGCGGGTCTGATCTTAAGCGCCAACGTATCCAGCGCGGACGGCAACAACGCGGGGCTCTGGTATGAGCTGGACGCGATTCTGGCGGTCGTCATCGGCGGCACGTCGCTGAACGGCGGCCGGTTCTATCTGATAGGCACCGTCGTCGGCGCCCTTATTATCCAGACGCTTACGACCACGATCTACATGATCGGCGTGCCGCCGGAGATTACGCTCGTCGTCAAGGCGTTCGTCGTCCTCGCCGTCTGCTTGATCCAATCCGAGGCGTTCCGCAAGACGCTGAAGCTTCGGTGGAAGAAACGGCATTACCCGGCCGAACAGGAGGTTACCCGCCATGCTTAACCGCAAATACGTCCCGATTCTCGTCACCTTCGGCCTGTTGGCCGTCATGTTCGCGGCGGGCTCGTTCCGGTATACCGGATTTTTCTCCGCGCAGGTGCTGTTCAACCTGCTGATCGACAACGCGTTCCTCATTATTACGGCCGTCGGCATGACCTTCGTCATCGTCGCGGGCGGGATCGACCTGTCGGTCGGCTCCGTCATCGCCCTGACGACGATGGTGAGCGCGAGCTTGGTCGAACAGCACGGCTGGTCGCCGGCGGTCGTCATTCCGCTCGTGCTCGTCATGGGCGCGACGTTCGGCACGATCATGGGCGCGATCATTCATTATTTCAAGATCCAGCCGTTCATCGTGACGCTGGCCGGGATGTTCCTCGCCCGCGGCTTGTGCTACATCATCAGCATCGATACGATTACGATTACGAACGGCTTCTTCACGAAGGTCGCCCAGACGAAAATCGCGCTGCCCGGCGACAGCTTCATCTCGATCAACGTCGTCATCGCGCTCGCGGTCGTGGCAGGGGCCATCTATCTGGCGCACTACACGCGGTTCGGCCGCAACGCGTACGCGATCGGGGGCAGCGAGCAGTCCGCGCTGCTCATGGGCTTGCCCGTGGCGCGCACGAAGATTCTGATCTATGCGTTCAGCGGTTTCTGCTCCGCGCTCGCCGGCGTGGTGTTCACGTTCTATATGCTCTCCGGCTACGGACTGCATGCGATGGGGCTCGAACTCGACACGATCGCGGCGGTCGTCATCGGCGGCACGCTGCTGACGGGCGGCGTCGGTTACGTCGCGGGCACGTTCATCGGCGTGTTGATCCAAGGGGTTATCCAAACTATAATAAGCTTCGAAGGCACGCTGAGCTCGTGGTGGACGAAGATCGTCATCGGATTGCTCTTGTTCGTCTTCATTCTATTCCAGCGGTTATTGAGCGAACGACGAGTTTCGCTGAAGACATAAGTTATTAATCGGTTCGTCTGAGGAATCGGGCGGTGCCGGAGAGGGGGCGGAACATGAGGAAAGCGGTCCATGCGCTACTGTTGGGCATTATCGCGGCGTTCGCCGTGTTCGCGCTGCAAGGCTGCAGCGGGAATAACGCCGATTCGCCCCCTGCGCCGGCCGGGACCGCGGAGGTCCAGACCGATGCATTACCCTCGTTCGGCGATTGGCTGCAGACGTCGGTTTCCGAGACCGCCAAGCCGGAGACGCCCATTACGCTCGGCTTCTCGCAGCTCGGCAAGGAGAGCGCTTGGCGCGTCGCCAACACGGCGTCCGTGCAGGAAGCGGCGGCGGAATCCGGCATCCGGCTCGTCATGAAGAACGCGGAGCAATCGCAGAAGAAGCAGTTCGAGGCGATTCGGGACTTTATTCAGATGAAGGTGGACGTCATCGCGATCGCGCCCGTCGTGGAGTCGGGCTGGGAGGATATTCTGCGCGAGGTCAAGGCGGCCGGCATTCCGGTCGTCATCCTGGATCGCTCCGTGAACGTGAAGGATACGTCGCTGTTCGTCACGACGATCGGGTCGAATTTTTATGAAGAGGGCGCCAAGGCGGGGAAATATTTGCTCGATCGGTTGCGCCACCTGCCGGGGCCGATCCGAATCGCCGAGCTCCAGGGGACGAGCGGATCGGCGCCTTCCATTCAGCGCGGGGAAGGGTTTCGCAGCGTCGTGTCCGCCCGCGAAGACATGAGCATCACGCAGAGCGCGCCGGCCGATTTCACCGAGGACAAGGGCAGGGCGATCATGCGCGGCTTCCTGCAGGCGCCGGCCGAGAAGCGGCCGCACGTCCTGTTCGCGCACAATGACGACATGGCGCTCGGCGCGATCGACGCGATCGAGGAAGCCGGCCTGAAGCCGGGCGAGGATATTCTCGTCCTCTCGGTGGACGGCTCGCGCCGCGCGCTCGAGCAGCTGGCGGCGGGCAAACTGAACGCCGTCGTCGAATGCAATCCGCTCATCGGCCCGCAGCTCATGCAGGCGGCGAAGGAAATCATGGCCGGCCGGACGCTGCCGAAGCGAATGGTGCCGCCGGAGGATATTTTCACGCAGGAGCGGGCGGCCGAGGCCGTGAACGGTCGGAAGTTTTAGGGGCAAAGGCAAACGGTGCGTCTCTATAATTGAAGTAGAGGTAATCGCCGGCAACTCCGTCTACATCGCGTCGATGAGCAACCATTGGACGATTAGCGGCTGTGCACATCAGCACAGCCGCTAGTTCTGCACCTGCAACAGCAGCAACAATTCTTTATGCTGAAGCCTACGTTAGTCGATGCAGATTTCATAGCTATCCTGTATGCTTGTAGGAATGGACAGAAAAATTCGTTCAATGATGAAGTAAGGGGACGCAATAAATGCAAAGACATGTTCGATTAAACATAAAAGGATTGGCTTCTGATTTGTCGGAGATCGCGGAAATTGTGGCAGGCAAGGTGGATGACATTACCTCGCATACTATCGATTATGGTTTTATCACCGTAAATAGCGATAAGGCCAGAGAAGGGTATCCCGTATTATTAAAACTAATTGAAGAACGCAAACTGGAGTACTTTTATGCGGAAAATCGGAGCTATACTAAGAACGAGATGGAAGCAGCCGCCTTCTTTCATATGAATGTTCCTTATCTGTGGGAGCAGCCTGAAAGGGATGCCATGTATTACGGAACGCAATTCAACAACCACAATATGGACTGCGAGTGCCAATGGCAGCAAGTATCCGAGTTAAAACTAGATGTTAAGAAAATGAAGAAGTGGCATCTCGTCACGATGGCTCCGCAGTTTGTCGTAACCGAGCAAGCGAAGAATGCCATCGTGGATAATGGGCTTACAGGATGCGAATTTTCGCCGACCCATGATTATAAAGGTCGGGAGCTAGGCGCTGTTTATCAGATGCACATCACCAGTATCCTTCCGCCATTAAACCCGCGAACGCGAATAGAAACAGATTATCGCCATGCGCGATGTCCTCACTGCGTCAGCGGCGTATTTCCGAGATCGGAGCTGATTTACGAGCAAGGCGATTTTTCGGCGGCGCAGGACTTTAATTTGACGTATGAGCGGCTTAATGGCTTAGTAGTCAGGGAGATGGTGATTAGTTGGAACGCAAGGAATATTTTCAAAGCCAATAAAATAAAAGTGCATGGTTATGAGCCGGTTGCTCTTCTTTAGCGTGCTGCAATTGGACGGCGAAAGTGTGAGAAGTGTCGCAGGCGGCAGACAAGTGGGACTCCATTCGCGGAAATCTTGTACGAAGTACCGCCGGCGGCGGACCGGGATTGTGCGCATTCGATTAAGGTTCGGTATTTGTGAGGAGAGATGGAGAGTAAGCGCGCTCCACGCTAGGTAAACGGGAAGCAGCCTCAGGGGACAGGGGCTGCCTGTTTGCATTGAAATCGGAGCAAGTCGGTACGCAGTGGCAGCGGGAATAATCTCCGAGGCGGCTGGGTATACTTGGTCTAATTATGGTAGACGGAGTTAAATGGGAGTGGGAATCGTGGCGAATGTATGGGCAAAGTTCGCATCGGGCCATAAAGATTACTATATATTGCTGATCTCGGTCCTCCTCTCGCTATCGGGCACGCTGTGGGTGCTCAAGACGAGCTGGAAGTACTATGGGCGATTGTATGCGATCGCGGCGTTGGCGGGGAGCGTCATTTGCGCGTTATTCGTCGGGCTTGGCTATTATCGATTCGATTCGCTGCTGATCCCGGTGCTGAAGCTTCCGGTCTTCCTGCTGCTTACGCTGTTCCCCTTCTATGTGCTCTTCGGCGTGAAATACAGCCCCAAGCCGTGGCCTTGGAAAATCCCGTTCTATTGGGGCATCGTCCATATCGGCGTCTTCTTCGAAACGATGCTCGTGGAATTCACCGACATCATCCAGTTCAAGTCCAAATGGGACATTTGGGATTCGTACACCTGGTGGTGGATCTTTCTGCTGGTGTTCGAATACGTAGGCGCGCTCTGCGTGCCGGATGAGGTTCGCAGGCCGATCGACAAGCATCTGTTTCATTTCGGGAAGGTCGGATGGCTGGTGCTCCATTTTATTTTGATTTTGACCATATTCATGGCGGGCTATTACGTGGGGAAGGTCACCTAAACGGGTCGCGAGCAGCGGGCGGTCGCGGCGGTTGTCAATTATAGTTCCGCCCATGGCCGCGCATGTTTAACCACATCCGGGAAACAGTATTACGGGAGGTGTGCGGCATGGATCTCGAACAAGCCCGTCAATTCGAACAAATCCGGCAGTCGAAGCTGGAAGAAGCGGAGACGATACAACGCTACTGGTTGCAGCACTCGAACATGGATACGTGGCAGTTCTGGCTGCTTGCCGTGCTCTTCGTCGTCCCTCTGATCGTGGTGTTATGGAAGATGGATCGAAGCAGAGCGTTCCTGCTCGGGTTTTTCGGCTTGAACGTGCATATATGGTTCAGCTATATCGATACCTTCGGCGTGGAGCGTGGCATGTGGGGCTACCCGTATAAATTCGTGCCATTCCTGCCGGAAAGCATCACGTTGGATACTTCCCTTGTGCCGGTGACGTTCATGCTGCTGTACCAATGGTGCATGAATACGCGGCGCAACTTCTACTTGTTCGGGATCGCGCTGTGCGGGGCGTATTCGTTCATCCTGAAGCCGATCATGGTTCAGTTGGATCTCTTCCAAATGTACAGGGGCATGAATTTCGTGTACCTGTTTCTATTATACGGTCTTGTCTTCGGCTTATCCGTTGGCGTCACGGCGTTCTTCATGGCGCTGCGCAAAACCGGCGGCGACGGATCCTCCAAGTCCAGATGGTTCATTAAGTTACCGGGTCGCAATTCGTTTCGGGTCAAAGTAAAATAACGTCCATAGCGTCAAGAACAAAGAGCAGCTGCCGGAGCTGCTCTTTTTGATTTGTTCACCGGACGGGACATTTTTGAATAAAGGTATCTTATAAGCGGGACGCTTCCAGCCGATATATAGGTATAGCAAGGGAGCCGAATGTGGAGATTTCCTGACATTGGTTAGACTGCCGGAAATAATTTGAGGTACTTGGCAGTACCAATTATTTTAATCTATTAACAATAGTGATAAACTAAGAGAAGGTAAATACGTTGATTCATCAACACGCGGTGTGACGTGGTCGCGCCCCTTGCTTACTTGCTGTAGCTCCTAAGCAGGAGCGCCTACATCCTTTCTGCAATGCTTAGGTATGCGATTCTTAGGGGATAAGGAAGGTAATCATGAGCAGTCAAACGAAAACAGACGTTATCTTAATTGGTGCCGGAATCATGAGCGCAACGTTGGGGGCGCTGCTGAAGGAACTAGCGCCGGAATGGAAGATTACGGTGTTCGAGCGCCGCGCGGTCGCGGGCGAAGAGAGCTCCAACGAATGGAACAACGCGGGCACGGGACACGCTTCCCTCTGCGAGTTGAACTACACGACGGAGAAGCCGGACGGAACCGTCGACATTAGCAAGGCGATCAAAGTCAACGAAGAATATCAGGTTTCCAAGCAGTTCTGGTCTTATCTGGTCAATAGCAAACTGATTCGCAACCCACGGGACTTCATCGTCTCCGTACCTCATATGAGTTTCGTTCAAGGGAATAAAGACGTCGACTTCTTGCGCAAACGCTACGCGGCCATGTCGGTCAATCCGTTGTTCGCGGGAATGGAGTTCTCCGAAGATCCGAGCAAGCTGGCCCAATGGATTCCGCTGATGATGAATAACCGCGGCGCGAATCAGCCGATCGCGGCGACGAGAAGCGAAGCCGGAACGGACGTCAACTTTGGCGCTCTGACGCGCATGATGCTCGACCACCTCGAGAGCAAGAACGTCGACATTCAGTATAACCGTCAAGTAGACGACATCAAGCGCGCGGGCGACGGCTCATGGGAATTGAAGGTTCGCAATGCCGGCAGCGGCGCGGTCGAGCGCCATACGGCGAAGTTCGTCTTCGTCGGCGGCGGCGGCGGCAGCCTGCATCTGCTCCAGAAATCCGGCATTCCGGAAGGCAAGAGCATCGGCGGCTTCCCTGTCAGCGGTCTGTTCATGGTGTGCAAGAACCCGAATGTTGTCAAGCAGCACAATGCGAAAGTGTACGGCCAAGCGCCGGTCGGCGCGCCTCCGATGTCCGTTCCGCATCTGGACACGCGGCTCATCGAAGGCAAGGAATCGCTGCTGTTCGGGCCATTCGCCGGCTTTACGCCGAAGTTCCTGAAGTTCGGCTCTAACCTGGATCTGTTCAAGTCGATCAAGCCGCATAATCTCGTCACGATGATGGCGGCAGGCGTGAAGAACATGTCGCTCACCACGTACCTGATCAAGCAGTTGATGCTGTCCAAAGAGCAGCGGATGGAAGAGCTGCGGCAGTTCATCCCGAACGCCAAGAGCGAGGATTGGGAATTGATCGTCGCCGGCCAGCGCGTGCAGATCATCAAGGATACGGCCGCCGGCAAAGGCACGCTGCAATTCGGCACGGAGGTCATCAGCGCCGCCGACGGTTCGATCGCCGCGCTGCTCGGCGCTTCGCCGGGCGCGTCCACCGCGGTGTCCGTCATGCTCGAGGTCATCGAGAAGTGTTTCCCGCAGCAAGCGAAGGCATGGGCGCCGAAGATCAAAGAAATGATTCCATCGTATGGTCAGTCGTTGTTGAAGAATCCGGCACTTATTCGCGAAATTCATGCCTCGACGTCGCAAACCCTCGGTCTGGTCGATCCTGTATCGGCGGCGAACAGCGACGAACCGAGCCGCAACGAAGTATTGATCTAATTCATAAACAGGGAGCTGGTGCCATCGGGCATCGGCTCCCTATTTTATTGTTCGGCGGAGGATTCGTCGCGGCGGGCGTATCGAACCGGAACTTTTTGGGAAAATTCTCGTCTGAGGTGGTACGTAAGCGTTCGAGAAAAGCGAAGGGGGATGCGCCATGCGGAGATGGCGTCTGATGGCGATGGCGGCAGGCGGTTTGCTTTTGGCAGGCGTCGTTGGGTATTCGTGGAGCCGTCGCGGAGCGATTCTGGTCGCAGACGCTGCAAGATGGGAAGGAGGCGGATTTTCTAACCGGTCTGCATGTAGCGCAAGGAAAGGGGAGCGCTGGCGGGAAGGTGCTGCTCACCAGCTTCAAGGGGCGGACGTGGCTGATCGATCGGACGAGCGGTCAAGTGCAGGCAAGCGCGGGCGCCGCCTATCCGGCCTTCGGCGATCCAGGCAGCTCGCCGGTGCGCGAGCTGCTCTTCCCGTCGCCGGATCTCGGCCGCATGGTGTATCAGCCGAAGTCGGGTCGGGAGTTCCAGGTGCTTGATCCGGCTGGCGGCAAGACGATAGGCTCTTTCGGATTCGGCGAAGCGACGGCGCTCATGGACCCGGGAATTAGCTGGAATGCCGAGAGCACGCGATTCTATCAGGAATTCGGCGACGCGAGCCGAGCCTTCGCGGCGAGTTCGGACACCGGGCTGAATCTATACGCGCAGAGCGTCCGGTTCTACAACCGGAACGGCAAGCCGGAGCGAACGTTCACGCTGCGGGGGCCGACGGACGCGCGCATGAACGTGTACGGCTGGGCGTCCGAACACGAGGTGTGGCTGGAGACATTCCGCGTCTCAACGCCGAAGCCGGATGACCAGCCGAAGAAGCGGAATATCGCATATAAGCGGTACGATATCCAGACAGGCGTATTGACCGACTACCGAACTGTCGGCTCGCCGGAGGACTTGAAGCAGCCGGAGATCGTGCAGCCGTATGACCAGCTCGCCGCCTTTATTCGTGGAACGATCCTACTCGCCGACAATAAGAGCCGTACGATCTGGCCGGCGCCGAATCCGGCGTCCGCCATCGAGACGGAGCAGGGACTCTACCTGCATGTGCCGTCCGACGTGGGGGACGCGCTCTATCGATGGACGAAGGAGAAGCCGGATTGGCGATGGCTGGACGGACGAACGGTCGTGAGTAACCAAAGCGGTGAGATTGGCCCGGCATGGCGATTCGATGCGCCTATCGTCCATCAGGATCGCTGGCTGGTCTACGTCGAGCCCGATCCGGTCGGCGACGATCGGATGAAGGCGGGCAGCGATCGAACGATTCGCTACGCGAAGCTCGCGGAGCGGATCAAGCAGACGGCAGGCGGATTGCCGATCCTGCCACCTTCCATCTCGGACGCGCCGGAGCAGCACGAATGGTGGAAGATGGATGGCTACTACAAGCCGGCCGAGAAGGCAACCGGCGCGCGCGTGCAGGGGAAGTCGCGATATGGAACGATCCGGCTGAAGCCGCTGGCGGGCGAGCTTGAATACGGCCGGCAGTATTACGGAGACTATGCGGTTAGCTTCCAAGCCAAGACGGGCGCCGTCAGCGAGCTGCCCGCCATTCAAGGACTCCGGCTCGAACAAGAGTCCGGCGTATCGCGTATGGAACGCATCGAATTCGATGGCTGGGACCTGCTGCTGTTTCGCCCGCAGCAATACCGCTTCAGCAAGGAGTTGGGTCCCCATTATCCGCGGTACTTGCGCGCCTATGCGGTGACACGCGAAGGTGAAGCGTTCCCGCTCGTCTTCCGGTATGCGGACAGCGCAAGGGGCGTGGGCGAGCGCAGCCTGGCGGAGCTGCCGCTGGACGACAATCAGCCCGTGCGGCTTCAAGGCGATGCGATCGTGATGACGGCGGGCAAGGATCGGCTTGAGCTGACGCTGCAGCCGAATTTGGCCGGGCGCGAGCTCGTCGTGACGGGCGCTACCGACCGGAAGCGCGAGAGCGAGCAGCTGCGCCAGCTTGCGGAGCGGTATACCGAGCTGATCGAGCAGGCTCTCGGGCTGGACGAATACGTGGATTTGCCGGGAGGACGGACGGAAGCGAATAAACTGCTCGCGCTATTCTCCGAGGAGGCGTGGACCAATCCGGGCTTTCAGCGGATGAAGGGCGATTTCGACGAGCAGCGCGCCAGCGGTCATCCCTCCCGCTCCTTCTCCTGGCCGCCGATCGATATCCGATCCGTCTCGCCGGATACCGTGCGCTTCACGATGACGCTCAATCTATTCTACGCGATCGGGCACGCCGCCCACTTGGAGGTCGCGCTGAAGTTGGAAGACGGCGTCTGGAAGATCCATGTTCTCGGAACGCTGGCGACGGAGAAGGGCGAAGGGGTGCCGGGTTACGATGGTTTAGTGATCGAAGATCCATTGCGCTTGGAATAGCGGAAGGGACTTCCTCAATAACGTAGAAGAAAGTGCGCGGCGTTTATTCGGTCCCGAATGGAATCGAAAAACGCCGCGTTTTTTGGCGCTCGAAGGGGGATGCGGACGAGGAATGTCGACCCGTCTGCTCTTGTATTCCGAAGGCTTTCAAAGCCGCGATTTCCCTGAAAAATAACGATTTACAAGCGAAGCCGCACTCGCTATCTTTAGTTATGTAAGGGCTTCCAATTGATTGGCATAAGCAGTCGCATCGCGGGAGCGCGCATCAGGGATGAAGAATCGAACGATGAGGAGAGGACTGTCGATGAGCAAGCGAATCGTGCACAGCCTGAACTATATGGCGGATTTTCACTGCATCGGCCCGGCCTGCGAAGATACGTGCTGCGCCGGCTGGCGGATCGATATCGACCGCGCGACTTACGGGCGCTACGAGCAGCTTCTTCATCCCGAGCTTGACGGGCTCGGCGGTCAAATCGAACCCAATCCGGATTCCGACCGGGACGAGAATTTCGGCCGGATGGTCATGCAAGCGGATCAGCGCTGTCCGCAGCTGCGTTCGGACAATCTATGCCGCATTCAAGCCGCGGTCGGCGAAGGCTATCTGTCCGACGTTTGCTCGGCTTTCCCGCGTATCACGAATAAGGTGGAAGGACAACTCGAGCGTTCGGCCTCCCTCTCCTGCCCGGCGGCGGCGCGTCTCATTTTGCTGAACGAGCAGGGCATTCGGTTCGTCGTTATGGAGGAAGAGGCGGAGCAGCGGCATATACTAGCCCGGCAATGGCCGCCCGCCGATCGCCCGAGCGGCGATCCGTACTGGAAGCAGGTGCGCGCCCTGTTGATCGACATCCTGCAGACGCGGACGCTTCGCATCGAGGACCGGCTGCTGAAGGGGGCCGAGCTGCTTCACGCGGTACAGACATGGGACAAATCCGAGGAACCGGATACGATCTCCGCAAGACTTACCGCGATCGCCGGGGAGCTGGCGCAGGGAACGATTCCGTCTCGCGATGGTGCTGCTCGACCTTCTTTGCCCGAACGGATTCGGCTGCTTCGCAAGTTGTTGGAGGCGCGCATGGTCATGGGCATTCCGAATCGGCGGTATGTCCAATGTCTGACGGAAGTTTTCGGCGGGCTCGCGTATACGAGCAGCGAATTGACCGACGACAGCCTAACCCGGTACATGAACGGCTATGACCGCTATTATGCGCCGTTCATGCGGGAGCATGGCTATTTACTGGAGAATTATGCGGTGAACGGCTGTTACCAGCTGCTGCTGCCGCATTTGCATAAGCGCGATCCGCTGATCGGCTGGCTGCATTTGACGGCCCAATTCGCGCTGGTCGAATTCCAACTGGTCGGCATGGCGGCCCGGCTCGAAGCGCGCTTCGGCTTGGACGACGTCGTCCGGCTGATCCAGTCGTTCTCAAAGACGATGGAGCACGCGCCGCTGTATCAGAAGCGGATGATCGGGATGCTGAAGGAGACCGGCGTTCCGCCGCTTGCGCTCATCGAGCAGCTGGTTGCGCCGACCGGGCTGGAGAGACCGACAGCCGACGAGTCCGAGCCGCCGCTTATGGCGATGTAGGCAGACGAGGCGTGCTTGGGACGATAAAAGCTAGAGAGGCACCCGAGCCGGGTGCCTTTCGACTTTACGAGGGGAGCGCCCTGTTAAGTCTGCAACAGTTTCTAGCTGATGGATTATCCAAATTGTGGTAAAGTAGTGTTCTCGAGGAAAGGTTGAACTGACCAGGAGATGAGGTGTAGATAATGCGAGATGAAAAGTCGGATAATGAGCCCCAAATCGAATATGCGCACATGCAGTCCATATTGAGAGAAGTCGTAACCTCGCATTCTTTGCAGCTGCTAACATGGACGATTGTCCCGCTTGGAGAAGAGAAAGAGGAGAGCTCGGTCTTTCGAATCTCCTGTTGCTATGCGGAACAAGAGGGGGAGCGCCGTTGCGCCACCGTGATTTTGAAAATTTTGCAACCGGATGCCAAGCGAGATCGAGTCGATCATTATTATTATTGGAAACGCGAGGCGCTGGTTTACGGTTCGGGCATGCTCCGCCAGCTCCCGACGGATATGGCGGCTCCGCAATGCTATGCCGTGGAAGAGAAGGAGGACGGGACGGTCTGGATCTGGCTTGAAGATGTCGACCTCGAACCGTTGCGGAGCGATTGGGATTTTGAGCAGATGAGCGAGATCGCCTTTTTGCTGGGGAAATTCAATGGCTATTACTTAGATGCGACGCGCCTCCCGACCGATCATCCATATGTATGCCGACATTGGATTCGATCGTGGGTATCGGTCTGTGCCGCTTATGCCAAGCCGATCGACGAGCAGAGAGCGGCGTGGGATCGCCATTTCCAGAGGGAAGCCGTCGTGTGGGAACGTTATGTTAGGCAAAGAACCCGCGTACAACGGCTAGTAGATACCGTAGAAGCGCTGCCCCGCGTATTTGCGCACCAAGACGTGCATGGTGACAATATATTTCTCGTTCAACGGCACGGTCGGTCTTCCCTGCTCGCAATCGACTGGCAGTTTGCAAGTATCTCGGGGGTGGGTGAAGAGCTCGGCAGAATGTTCGGCTATGCCTTGCTGAAGAAGCGAATCCCGATCGAACAGGCGATGGAGTATCGGCAGTCGCTCATTGCGGAATACCTGCGGGGACTTCAAGCGACGGGATGGACGGGAGATTGCCGGCTAGCCCGCTTTGGTTTTATGGCCACGGCAGCCCTTCGGTTCATCCTGGTTGTCGATAAGCTGCTCAAGCAGGCAGAGGGGGGTTCCATGAAGGAAGGCGAGGAATGCCGTCATTTATGGCAAGTTGCGGAGACATTGCTGGATATGGCGGATGAAGCTTGGGCTGTTCGAGATGAAATCATTAGACCTTTGCATGTATCCACGAGTTGAAGTGAGGAGGAGGCCGACGATATCAAATTCAACGTATATGTTCTCATTCTTGCCGCTAGTCTAACGGTTGCGGGCTGCTCGAATAAAACGAGCGTTCCGGACATGAGCATCCTCAGTAGTTCCTTCTCGGTCGGCGCTGTCTCTTCAGAACAAACGGATTGGCTTTCACAAAAACTGACCTACTCAATCGTGATACAAAATCCGGAACGAATCGGCATGGTAGACGACGCGGATGTGATCCTATCGACGATCATCAAAGATAAAGTAGAGCGTCTCTCCAGCGAACGTATTCAAGATGACGATAAAGGGACGATCACGATTTCCGGTGAAGTCATTTTCGATGCAAGGGGAATGACCAAAGAGGAAATCTCGCAATTCAACCTTCTTAAGGGCGTCCAATTCATGGGTGATGATAATCGGGAGTATCTGCTTCCTGTCCTTCGTTGATAAAATAGGAAAAGGCATCGCCACGGTAAATGATGAGTTGGTTTGCGAAGCGGAGATCATGTTCGCCTTTCATTCCATTCAGAGACAATAGAAAGCGGGAACAAACGATGAGCATAACGTTACAACGCGTGAATAGCGCAGCAGACATAGCCGAGCTTGCTCGATTGGCAGCGGACATTTGGCGCGAATATTACATCGCCATCATTACGATGGAACAGATCGACTACATGATCGGCCAATTCCAATCGGTAGTCGCCATTACGGATCAGATCGAGCGTCAGGGCTACGAATATTATGCGATGCAGGACGACGGCGCCATGGTCGGCTATCTATCGGTCAGACAAGAAGAGACGGGCAAGCTCTTTCTGAGCAAATTTTACGTAGGCAAAGCGTGCCGGGGACGCGGCTATGCCAGTCAAGCGATGGCGTTCCTCGAGCTGCTGTGCCAAGCGCGCAACCTCAGCCATATCTGGCTGACGGTCAATCGGCATAACGAATCCAGTATTGCGGTTTACGAGCGCAAAGGCTTTCGAATCGTACGGGAACAGGCGGTAGATATCGGCGGCGGATTCGTGATGGATGATTATGTGATGGAGAAAGAAATCACGTCCAGCGAATCGAACAGCATGCGGGAGCGGCTGGATCAGGCGATTCGGCTGCGCGAAGAGGGACGAGCCAAGCAGGACCAGGCGATGTTGGCGGAAGTCCGGGCGCTTCTGTTGGCACTGGCGGCCGCTTATCCGGACGTCGCGGAGATTCATTACCAGACCGGCGTGGCGCATGACAATTCGGGCATGGGCCGAGCGGCGATTCCGTATTACCTGCGCGCCCTCGAATTAGGGCTGACGGGAGCGGATCTCGAGCGATGCTTGCTTGGTCTCGGAAGCACTTACCGTTCACTGGGGCATTATGAAGAAGCGGTGGCCACGCTGCGCCGGGGGACGAACGAGTTCCCCGCCAATCGAGCGATCCAGGTGCTTCTGTCGATGGCGCTCTATAATACCGGACAGCACAAGGAAGCCATGGAGCTTGCGCTGACGAACTTGATGGACACCACCTCGGACGAGAAGCTGCTTTACTTCAAACGCGGCTTAGCGTATTATGCGCAGCATCTAGATGAAACGTGGTAACCAACGACGAGGCGGGCTAGCTTGCCTGCAATGAAAAGCAACGAATCCGTCGCCCCGCATGGGAGCGGCGGATTTTTTTATTACTTAGGAAATCAAGAAATTATGCAACCATACAAGGCGCAACGTCACGAACGAAGCTCGAACGAAAGCTTTGTCCAAAGGACAATCGCGAGCACATCCCGAAAGGACACATCGAAGACGGCCGCGTGCCGAGTTATGCTTATTAGCAGAGTCCAGAGGTGAACGTTTTTCGGAGAAAAACGACTTCGGAAGCATATGCTTAAACCTTCTGGTTCCCCTCGACGGGGGACAATGCTGTCAGGTTAAGGAAAAACGTACGGAGAAGCCAGCGGCGGCCAGCGGTTAACAGGCTTCAACACGCTTATGTCTGAGATGGACTTAAAACTCGCTGAAGCTTTGTCCGCAAGGACAAAAGCGTGCCACACTCAAGCCTTCCCGCCGACCGCGAACAAGTGCATCAGCACGAAATAGGGAGTCCTGAGCGTTTTCAAAGGAAAACGCACTTCGGAAGCATACGCTTGGGCAAAGTCCTTTGGTTCCCCTCAGCGGAGGGGGAAGGGGGAGGGAGCAAAAGTCGGGTCAAAGGGGCAGAGCCCCTTTAACCTGACAGCATTGCGGCGGAGGGGGAAGGAGGAGCGAGTCTGGTTACGAACCCAACGACCGTTCGGCATGCTGCTTGACGCGATCCACGAAAGCCTGCAATTCCTGCATAAACAACTTCGCGGCTTGCCCCATGAATTTGTCCGTGCGATAGAGAATGCAGATTTCTTGGCTCGGCGTAGGATGAAGCAGCTTCACGGCCGAGATATGCGGATGGTCCATATAATCGAGCAGCAGCCGAGGGAGGATAGACGCGCCAACGCCTTGTTCGACGAGGGACAGCAGCGTCGACAAGGTAGAGGTGACGATCGGATTGTCGATCGCGATGCCTTTGGCGTCGCAGCACGACTGAATGACCTTCGTCATCTGGTGCTCGGGACCGAACATGACCAACTTCAACTCCCGCAGCTGCTCGAACGGCATCGTGTTGGACTTGGCAAGCTGGTGATCTGATCGTATGGCCAGCGCGAACTCCTCATGGAACAACGGAATGACCGCCACGCGTTCATCCGGCTTGGACGGCACGGTCGTCACGCCAAGATCTCTCGCGCCGCTCAGCACCTGTTCATACACCTCCATCGTCTCCGTCACGCTGATCGACAGCTTCGGATACGCGCGGTGAAAATCGATCAGCAGCGCGTCGAACAGCAGATCGCCGTCCCCCGGCAAAATCCCGATATCCAACCGGCCGCCTTCCATTCGCTTCAGATCCGAGATCGCTCGCTTGGCATAGTCCACCCGTTCAAAAATATGCCGGCTTTGCTCGAGCAGAATGCTGCCGGCCTCGGTCAGCGCGATCCGCTTGCCGATGCGATCGAAGAGCGGGAGTCCCAGCTCGTTCTCGAGAAATTTGATTTGCTGACTCAGGTTCGACTGCGTGGTGCATAGCTGTTCGGCTGCCCTGGAGAAATGCATCTCCCGGCATACGGCGGCGAAATATTCAAGCTGTCGAAGCTCCATAGCCCCCGGCCTCCTTTCCATAATCGATCTCTTTCCGCCATTATAACGGCTATCCCCCGGTACCGACAGTTTCTACCGGATCATTACTGAAACCGATCGATTGCATCGGAATCCCGCGATGGTTGCGCGCGGCCCGCGGAGGTATGCTTGAGGTGTCAAGAGAAAACCAAAGCAGGAGGAGATTTCGCATGACGCAATCGATTATCCACACAGGGAAGGTACTTCGTCAGATCGTCATCGGCCGGCTTCAAAACGTATCCGAGTCGCAAATGGACATCCAGCCGGAAGGTTTCTCCAATACGGTTCGCTGGCATGTCGGCCACATGGCGTATTGGTGGGACAAATACGCTTCGCTCGGCTTCGGCTGGTCGTCCGCCATTCCAGCCGGATACGGGACATTCTTCGATTCCGGCACGAAACCTTCGGATTGGACGGCGCCGCCTCCGACGAAGGAAGAGCTGATGGGGCTGCTGGCCGCGCAGCTATCCCGCTTGTCAGAAGCGACGCCCGGCTTGCTCGAGCAGAGGCTGACAGCGCCCTATGAGATGGGGCCGTTCCGCTTCGAGACGTCCGGCGAATTGATGAATTTCGCCTTCATGCACGAAGCAATTCATCTCGGCGTCCTATCCAGCCAGCTGAAGCTCATCCGATGAACGAAGGATGCGATGGCCTGACGAAACTCAATCGGGAGGCGATAAAAGATGATGCAATCGAGAATTGGTACCGTGTTTCAAGCATTCAAGCAGGCGTTCGAAACCGGGAATACCGTGGATTTTGCGGCGATGGTGACGGAGGACTTTCATTTTAACGTACCGCTTCCGCTGGAAGGATGGAATCAGGAGCAGCGCGGTATAGTCCGGTTCGAGGAGTTGATCCGCTTCGAGCGAGCCGTCCTGCAGGTGGAGCTGACGTCGCTTATCGAACTTGCGAACGAAGACTATGGGATGGTGGTATTTCGCGCGGAAGGGACGTTGAACGGCAGGCCTTACAGCAATGAGCTGGCGGTCGTCTTCGAGTATGAGGGAGATCGAATTCGCGCTTTCCGGGAATATGTAGGCATGCCATTGCGAAACTACGATGCTCCGTAATGAGCAGCCAAGCAGGCGATGGGCGAGAGGAATGAGGCGCGGTCGGCGGAAACGCAGATTGCGTCTTTTTTTTGGGGTTGATCTGCAAAAAAGATAGAAATACGGTCCGGCAACTTGATAAAATTGGAAGTAAGCAGGAGACGGAGCATGTCAGGACCGTCCCGGGAAGCAGGGAGCAGGAAGGGGAGAGAGGCGGGTGGAAACAAATCCACGGATTCACGTCGCGATGGAACAGTCGATTCGGTATTTGGCGTCTGCTTCGCCATGGGAAGCCGCGCGAGCGGAAGACAGCCGTCGCAAATGGGACGGAGCTTGGTGGCATATGGCCGCGCTCTATGAAATGGGAGAAGCGAGACGCATTCCGGCATCCGCGATCGCCAAAGCCGCGCAGCTGCTGGACACGCAAGTTTGGCAGACCTTTGTCATAACCGAAGATGACCAGCCGACAAGCGAGGCGGATAAGCGGAAGATGGATTGCTGTCACTGCGAGCTGGCCGTGTATTATATGATTCTCGCGGCGTCCGGCTGTGATGTGGATCATGAACTGCCTTGGATTCGCCAGTGGCTGTTAACCCACCGACTGCCCGACGGCGGACTGAACTGCGATCCGAAGGCGTATACGGGCTCGCGCAAAAGCTCGATCATCTCCACGCTGCCTCCGCTGGAGGCGATCCTGCGGCATACCGACCGCGCGTTCACGGAGCGGGAAGCGAACTTCTTGGACGAAGGCGCGCGTTATCTCATCGAGCATCGTCTCTTATGCGCCAAACAGGACGGAAGCGTCATCGATCCGGAATGGCTGAAGCCTTGCTTTCCGAGGTTTTTCGAATACGATATTTTGCGCGGCATGTCCTTCTTGGCGGAATGGTCCCGTCGGAGGAACCAAGAGCTGCCGGCCGGCGTGCTTGCCGAAGGATTGGAGCGACTGAATGCCTACGTCGATGCGGACGGGGTACGCATCGGCAGACAAGTGTTCGACCCGCGGGGCCCTTGGGGAGGGCATGTCTTTCCCTTGTTGGAAGCCGTGTCCGGCATCGGCGACGTTTCGCCTTATTTAACGAGACAGTTGCATGATGTGACCGCGCGAATGAGCTTGTGGAGATAGAGACGAGAGGATGATCGGAGATGCTGCATGATCTGAAAAGCCCGGCCCATATGACCCCTATCGTAGGCATGCTGTATGCCGCAGTAAGAGAGAACTACGCGCGGTTGCGATCGATCACGGAAGCGATGTCGCAAGACGAAGTCGATTACCGGGGACGCGAGAACAGCATGAATAGCACGGCGCAATTAATCCGGCATTTGGCGATAGTCGACCTGAATTGGGTGTTTCGCATCAAGGGACAGCCGCTTCCGACGCCCCTGCAGCAGCTGTATGGCCCCATGATCGATGAACAGCGTCGGATTCCAATGGTTCAAGACGTGCCATTGAGAACGCTAATGTCCCAATACGAAGATGTACTGAATATGCTCGATGAGGCGTGCGCACAGCTGACGGATGCGGATCTCGCTCGGATCGTGACGTTCGGACACGACAATGAAAAGCAGGCGACCCTGCGCTGGGGCTTGTGGCACATTGCCGACCATAGCCGTTACCATCAAGCGCAAATCAATCTGCTGCGGAAGTGGTTTTGCGAACACTAATAAGGGATCGTCGGAGGGCGCTATGAATAAATTATTTGCCGCTTTGATGGCTGTGATTACGCTTGTAGGAATCGCTATAGTCGCGATGTTGGCTCCGTTCATTCCGAATGCGGATGGAGGCGGTTGGCTTAGCCGGATTCCTGTTACGGTGTATATTTGCCTGATCGCCTCGATTCTGATATGCGCGTGGGATTCTCGTCCGAGGATGAGCGGCTGAAATAATCGTGGCTATGGGAAACTAGTGAACTAGGAAGAGGTATCCGGATTGAAATATATCGAGGCAGGCATCGGGAACACCTGGATCGTGCGAACGGAGACGGAACTTGAAGACGGGGCGGAAATCGAGCAGAAAGGCGTCATTATGCCGATTATCTATCATTCCGCTTACGCGAGGATTTGGATCGGCAAGACGGTGTTCATTGCGGATACCAAAGAAGGGTTCAAAAAAACGAGGAAGTCCAGACGAGCGTTTAAGTGCGTAGTGGGCATAGCTAGTTATAGGAGCGAAGCGGAGAGAGAACGTCGGGATTGAACAGTAGGTTATCATGTATGGAAAGAAGAGGAGAGAAGCGTAATGAAGAAGCAGATTGGCGTTCTCTTGCTATTCGCTCTCATAACGGCTTCCGTAGTAGGGTATGTCATCCTGAAACCAAAGCCGATACATATGACTTTCCATGGCATAAAGTATAGACTCGGCGCCGAACAGGTTGAACTGGCCGATCCGGTTGCGATTCGGGTGGATGGTCGGCTGAAGACGAGTCTACTAGGGCAGAAGCAATTCGCCGGGACGATTCGCATCGATGGCGTTCAGCTACCCGTACCGGAGGATCAGCAGATGCTCGATATTCAATTTAAAGAGAATGGCGTTGGGATTATGAAGTATGAGTACCTTGAGAATAAAGGAGAGCGCAACGAAAGGCAGCATTCGTTTGCTTTTGGCTCCATTGACATGAATGAAGATTTCAGCGCGTTCTCGATTGCCGTGGCGGAACAGAAGGGCTCGACGGCGAGTTGGAATTACGAGGACGGAATCATGATCAGCGCCCCGGCGAGTTCGAGATCCGAGGCGTCGCAACTGACGGAGAGGCTACGTGGAACAGAAGATTAAGCGGGCTTTTTCGTCGCGAGGGCAGGAGTAATCACTCCACTCCATACTATTTCCACGCGGCCATTAATTCGAAGAATACGCTCGTTCGACCTTGCAAATCTTGACGTTGTAATTGTGGTACCAGTCCTGCTTGCCTTTCTCCTGCGCAGTTTGGTGCAAGGGATTCTCCTTCCAATTGCGAATGGCCTCCAGGCTATCCCAATAGGAAATCGTAATTCCGGAACCGGCGGCATCTCGTACGCTCTCTACGCCTAAGAATCCGGGCTGTTCGGCGGCAAGTTGTTCCATCCGGTCGGCCATGCGACCATAGCCGTTATCCCCCTCCGTGCGCTGACTCGAAAAAATAACGGCATAATACGATTCATTCGCTTCAACGGTCATCCCCATCATGCTCCTTAAAAATGTTTTGTATAAGGTAGACTATACTCGTAGTGTGAAGATAAATAAAATGAATGTTAATCATGTTTTGCATGAAGATCGATCATGAGATTCTGAATCAAGAGATTGCCGCCATCAAAGGGATCGAGAGCGGAACCGTGAAGATCGGGACGTTCTCCAGCGTCTCGATTCAATGGCTGGCTCCAGTAACGGGGCATGTATCGGAAGCTTCGAGCGAAGAAGGGATGTAAAGAAGTGAGTGCGTTAAACTTTGTTCTGGTTTTTATTCTATGTCTCATCGTAACATACATCTTGGCAGCATTAGGACCAATCGGTTATTTCATCGGCATCGCGATTTTCTTCACGCTGCTTATAAATGTAGTGGTGCTGTTGCGAAACATATACAAGAACATGCAGGCTGAATATGAGAAGTTTCCCCAAGCAACGCGAGTAAACGAAGAATGATTATGTGATCATAACGGGCGACTTCGGCTTGATCTGGAAACTCGATAAGGGATGAGATCCGATCGAGTAAACGGATAAGGTAGTTCGGCCTTTCCATTTTTACCGACAACTAGTAAACTATTCCGCTCTCCCGGCCGATATCCATAAAGGAAGAATGATGGAATTTGGGAGCGGAGTGAAATGATGGTTCGTTGGAAGAACGCGATAGCGGCACTGTTATTGATCGGCAGCATGGGAACTCAGTTTGGGCAGTTGCATCAAGCCGCGGCACAAGAAGCGACCGAGTCGTAAGCAGCAGGCGGCCCCCCAACAACAAGTGATCGCTATGCAGTTGAACGGAGAGACAATAGACGCGTCGGAAGTACCCGTGGTCTTGGGTGCGGGCAATCGGCTGCATGTGCCGATTTCGTTATTCAACCATAATCAGATTCAAGCCCAGTACAACTATTACGTGTATAAGGGAGAAGCCCAGATTGGGGTATACAACGACCTCGCGGGCATCGATATGATCCTTGGCCAAAGCATCTACTTTTATTATTCTTGGGACGACGAGGGGAAACAGGTCGATTTGCAGAATGTTGTCCCTTACTTGGATCATAACCAAATCATGGTGCCATTGCGGTTCGTCGCGGAGATTCTAGGCATTCACGTCAAGTGGGAGGCGAGCTCCAGTACGGTATCATTGGTTACCGATGTCGAATTCAAGAGCGAACTGCTGCCGGCTGACGAATGGGACGCATGGATGGCGGAAGCGCCGCTGCCGGCGGATGATCCGGACGGAGAACCGATTAGGGCAGAGGAGATCGACGCTTATATCGCGCAGAATGACCTCTCCATCGTGGATTACACCATCGTTTCCAAGTACGCGGCTGTAGCGCTGGATGTCTCGAAAGAAAAAGCGGCTATGTATCGGATACAGCGGCAGAAGAACGGCGGCATCACCCAAGCGGATTCTTATATTTCGCACGAACAAGACGAAGAGGGGCTATCGGTCAGCGGCCTTGGCGATTACATCGGCGTCGGTATCCATGAAGCGGCGACCGAGCACGCGATTGAATCGGTTCTTGTCATTTACTTCGGGCGAGAAGGCAAGATCGGCTCGACCGAATATGAGACTGAAGGTCGTAAAGGCTTCCTCATCCCTTGGCACAAAGATGCCACCTCGGCGATTGTCAATTTTTACGGCAAAGATGGCTTTATACATGACATTCAGATCTACTGACTAGAGTAACTGCCTTTTTTGTAAAGGAGATAATAGGCTTTGAACATGATAAAACAGCTAACGCAGCGGTTTGTATATATGCCTGCAGACGGTGCGGTCGACCGCCCCATTCTCGGCGCGATCCTAGGCGAGGAGCGGACGCTCTTTTTGGACGGCGGCAACTCGCTGCGTCATGCGGCAGAGTTCCGAGAAGCGGTGGGGGAGGCATACCCTGCCCGGCCTTCGATAACGGCGTTAACGCACTGGCACTGGGATCACAGTTTTGGCGCTGCTTACGACGCAGCGTCCCCGCTCGTCGCAACGGAATTGACGTACCAAGCACTTCAGCGGCTGGTCGGCTTAGAATGGTCGGACGAAGCGCTTGACGAACGCGTCAGGCAAGGCGAGGAGATCGCGTTCTGTGCGGACTATATGAAGAAGGAATATGATGGAAGAGAACGCGATATCCAGGTTGCGCTGCCGGATATGACGTTTACCGACAGATTAACGCTTCATCTAGGCGCGGTATCCTGTCAAATCGAACATATTGGCGGCGTTCATGCAGTGGATTCGTGTATCCTATATGTCCCCGAGGAACAGATCCTGTTTCTTGGCGATGTCCTCGGACCGGCCATTTACGATGGACCTCGGTATTATGCGGCGCGGGATTTCCTTCGGATCGTCGAGAGTATTAGACAATATCCGGCCGCATGGTACATCGAGTCCCATCATCGGCCCGTGACGGCAGATGAATTCTGGCAGGATCTCGACGAGTACTGCACGCTGGCAGAGCTTGTGGTTGAGTTCGGTGCGAATAAGCCAGCGATCGAGCGCGAATGGGCCGAGCGAATCGGCCGGGGACTGGCAGACGGGGATCGAGCAGCTATCGATCAATTTCTGCTCGGCGAGCAGCGCCTATGCACCACCGGGGGAGCGGTCGAATGAGCGAATTTAGTCAAAGCTATCATTTACGGGGCAGCACAGAAAAAGCAATTGAACTAATTACGCGCGCAAGTGAACGAGGTTAGGTTCTCGACGATGACCATCGGTGGACGACATTCGCGGTCTATTCCGCGACGACGGATGTTAATTATATCGAGACGGAATTCGCCGACGACGCGGAATTCGAGACGTTCTTGACGCAGATTCGGAGCCGATCGATTCACCCAAGCGATCTTGAAGCGCGCGCATCAAACCGGATCCTCACGCTCTCGACGTGCGAATACGCGCTGGATGCGGAGGATGGACGGTTCGTCGTGCACGGGATTTTGCGCCCGTTAATTTGATGATTCCGAGCGGGTTTCCGGTCAAAGTATGCCTGCATCCAATAAATTGCTATAATACGTTATGTCAAAATAACGAAACAGAGAGGCTCTTTAACCATGATTATCAAACCTAGAACACGCGGTTTCATTTGCACGACCGCCCATCCGGCAGGATGCGCGCGCCAAGTCGAGGAACAGATCACGTATATCAAAGGAAAACCGGCCATCGACGGCCCGAAGAACGTGCTGGTCATCGGCGCTTCCACGGGCTACGGCTTGTCCGCCCGGATCGCGGCGGCTTTCGGCGCGGGCGCGAACACGATCGGCGTCTACCGTCCGAGCGCGGGCAGCGAGAAGCGCACGGCTTCGGCCGGCTGGTACAACTCCGCCGCGTTCGAAGAGGCGGCTAGCCGAGAAGGCCTGAAGTCCTTCAGCGTCGCCGGCGATGCTTTCTCCGACGAGACGAAGGATGATGTGATCGAGGCAATCCGTCAAGAACTGGGTCAAGTGGATCTGGTCGTCTACAGCGTCGCTTCCGCGCGTCGCGTCGACCCGGAGACCGGCGAGGCCGTCAACTCCGTGCTCAAGCCGATCGGCCAGTCTTACACGAACAAGACGGTCAACTTCCATAACGGCGAGGTCACGAACATCACGATCGACCCTGCCACGGAAGAGGAGATTCGTCATACGGTCACCGTCATGGGCGGCGACGATTGGGAACAGTGGATGAACCGGCTGCAGGCGGCCGGCGTGCTGGCGGAAGGCGTCCAAACGGTCGCATTCTCTTACATCGGCTCGGACATTACGCAAGCGATCTACCGTCAGGGCTCTATCGGCCGGGCGAAGGACGATCTGGAAGCGACCGCCGGCCGTCTGACCGACAAGCTGAGCGGCATTCACGGGAAAGCCTATGTGACCGTGAGCAAGGCGCTGGTTACGCAGTCCAGTTCCGCCATTCCGGTGGTGCCGCTGTACATCTCCGCGCTTTACAAAGTAATGAAGGAAAAAGGGCTGCATGAAGGCACGATCGAGCAAATGTACCGGTTGTTCGCCGATCGTCTCTACAACGGCGCCGCGCCGGAGGTTGACGAGATCGGACGCATTCGCATCGATGATTGGGAGCTTCGCGAAGACGTGCAGGCCGAAGTCAAGCAGATTTGGGAACAGGTGTCGACCGATAATATTCACGACATTTCCGATCTCGACGGCTACCGCCGCGAGTTTTTCCAACTGTTCGGCTTCGAGACCGAAGGCGTCGATTACGAGGCCGACGTGAATCCGGACGTTCAAGTGCACAATCTGCGTTAAATTTCGCATGACATGAAGAGGCGTGCCGAAGTCGCTAAGCCGACTTTGGCACGCCTCTTTGCTTTGTCCTAGGGCAGGAACAACTTCTGAATGAATCGGGCGTACATGGCGGCCGCCTCTTGTCGGGTCATGATGGTGTCCGGCTTGAAATCCACGGCGCCGCCGGCGTCCGTCTTAATCTCGGGGCCGTACATGCCTTTGGCCGCGATAAAGTGCAGGCCTTCCTTCGCCCAGGCCGCCGGCTGCGAACTAAGCTTGGCTTCAAGGGGAGTCAGGCCAAGTTCATGGTTGGCCACGCGCCATAGGAACGCGGCCGCTTCCTGGCGGGTAACCGCGCGGTCGGGCTCGAACAGCTGCTTATTCGTTCCCGTTAGCCCGCCGAGTTCCGCAGCCGTCTGAATCCAGCTTGCGAGCGGATGCCCTTGCACATCCCGGAACGCGACAGGATCGGGGGACGGCCGCTGACCGGAGAATCGCGCCAGGATGCTGACGAACTCCGCCCGCGTCATTGGCTCTTCGGGGCGGAACGCGAGCGCTCCTTCATCGTCGAACGCTTGCATGGAACGCAGGAATTGTATGTCCGCGGCATAAGGACTCGTCTCGCTCACATCGGCGTACGGAGCGGCCTTCTCTACTTTCTCGTACATGCTGTCCAGGGATGAATGATAGAGGTAAGCTACGTTACCTTCGGCATCCTTCTTGAAGGCGGCCGGATCTCCGTTCTCGTCCTCGAATAGCAGCGGCCCGATCGCGCGCAGCTTGCGGGTGCCGCCTGAATCGCTCACCTGCAGTTCCCCGTTAATGGCGCTGACTTTGGTCGCAAGGATAGGCGCGCGCAAGCTGCGGTAGATGCCTTCGAACGCGGCGAGTTGGTCGGCCGGGAGCGCAATGTCCGGCTGCGGCTGCTTTTGGTCCGGATAGAAATGATCCATGAACGCGTCGAAAAACTGCTGTCTGATCCCGATGCTGGCGTCGCTGTTGGCGACGATCATGCCGCCGACGTTCTGCTCCGGCAGCAGCCACAGCCAGGAGTGGTAGCCTGCAAGGTCGCCGCCTTTTCCGATGACGTATTGCCCGTTATGGCTGCTGTGGAAGAACGATTCGAAGCCGTAAGCCATCATCGGCACGCCTGGCGCGAGTTCGTACTGCTGCTTGTGCATGAGCTTGGCGGTGTCTTCCTTCAAGATGCGCGTGCCGCCGAATTGGCCGTCATTCAGATGCGCTTTAATAAAATTGGCCATATCGACGCCCGTCGCGAACATCCCGCCGCCTGGCGAGATCGTCGGGATCAGCGGGTACGGCTCAAGCGGTTTCATGTCGGCTTGATAGCCGATGGCGAGATTGGCGAAGTTCTGTTCATCCACCCGGAACGTCGCATGCTTCATTTGCAGCGGCTCGAACAGCTGCTGTTCCATGTAATCCTCGAAAGGCTGCTTGGCCGCATTTTGTATGATATGGCCTAGCATGGTGTAACCAAGATTGTCGTAACGGTAAGCCTCGCCCGGCTTGCGGACGACGGAAGGCTCATTGGCGCTCAGCATCTCTTCGATCGTAACTTCGGTCCCTTGATGACCCGGAGGAATCCGGTACACGTCGGTATAATCGAAACCTGCGGTATGCGTGAGCAGATGCTCGGTGGTGACGGCCGTTCCCGTCGAGTTCGATATCCGGATGCCGGGCAAATAGGTCGAGACGTCCTTGGTTAGATCGATCTTGCCTTGCTCCGCCAACTGCATGACGGCCGTGGCGGTGACGACTTTGGAGATGGAGGCGATGCGGAATAGCGTCTGGTTCGGGTCGATCTTCTTCTTGGCCGTTACGTCCGCGTAGCCATAGCCTTGATTGATCAACACGTCGTTGCCCTTCACGATGACGACCAGCGCGCCGGCAAGGTTGGCTTGAACCTCGGGCTTGGCGAAATACGCGTCCGCGAAAGCTTTCGCTTCTTGCGCGGTGATGGCAGTAGCCGGATGGGCTGAAGCCGAGGCGGCTGCTGCCAACGGCGACGAGTGCGGTTGGGCATAGGCGCCGGCGGGAATGGCCAGCAGGGCAACCGCAACGAGGGACGACATGACGGCTTGCGTCCGCTTCTTGTTTCGTGTGCTGGATTTCATCTCTTCGCTCCTTGCGAATTTGGAAGTGTTTGCCACATTATCGTAAAGGAATGGCCGCTGCGGCTGAACCGCCCCCGGGCGGAAAATGAAGCCGTTCCCCGGACGGAGCCGGCATGGGTCTGCAGACGCGCGGGATAGGCGGCAGCTCGCGCGTGGTTATTTGATGGATATCACACGGAAGGTTCAGGAAACAATTGGAATATGGTAGAGTTAACCTAGACCTAGGGCAATACCGCGAACGATATATCGCATGATCGCAATGTTATGGATGTGAGCGAAGAGAGAAAGCGGAGGAGATGGCAAATGACGCACACGTTGACGAATGCGCGCACGTTCTTGCTAACGCATGCGCGATTGTTGGAACGCCGATTGTTCGAGGTTCGATTCGAGGGAGGCCAGCCGGCTTCCGTCGGCAATGCCGTACGAGCCTATCAGAATGCGGACGGCGGACTGGGGCATGCGCTCGAGCCCGATATTCGCGCTCCGGAGAGTCAGCCGCTGTTCACGTCTTTCGGCCTCGGGGCGATGGAGGAAGCGGGCTGCAGAGACGCGGCATTTGCTTTATCGGTCTGCGACTACTTGCAGTCCGTGTCCGATGAGAACGGTCTCGTGCCCTTATTCTCCGAGTCGGCCTTGCAAGCGCCGGTAGCGAATCATTGGAAGCACGTTACGCCAACTCCCGGTCTTAATCCGACCGCGGATCTATGCGGTTCGCTTCACGATCAGGGCATTGAACATGAATGGCTTGCGCGCGCGACGGAGACCTGTTTCCGCTTGATTATGGAGGAGCCGCCGCTTGAAGCGCACACGCTGTTGTGCGCGACGAAGCTGGCGGCGTACATACCCGATCAAGAGCGCTCGGCGAACCTGATGGATACGATTTCGATCGCGCTTCCGCGAGCCCGCTTCTTCAAGGCGGACGCCCTGAGCGATGCGTACGGCCTCACGCCGCTCCACTTCGCGCGTCAGCCGGATTCCGTCTGCAGCCCGTTGTTCACGCAAAGCCAAATCGACCGTCATCTTGAGGTTCTGTTGCGCGAGCAATTGCCGGACGGCGGATGGCCGATCGGTTGGGAAGCGCCCGGACCTGCTGCCGAATTGGAATGGCGCGGCGTCGCGACGCTCGAGGCGATCTCCCGATTGTCCGCGTACGGCGTCATCTAGGTAGGACTAGCGCGAGTCGATATGGCGAGCCATGCAAGAACAAAAGCTGACGGCGCGCGCCGTCAGCTTTTCGTCGAATCGTCAACTCTCCAGAATGTCTGCGATTTCAAGATCCGAGGTGAGTCTAAAGCTTCTCAGCTGCTGCTTGATCTCCTCATCCATATAGATATTAAGGCTCGCCATCCATCTCGATAACCCGTTAGGCTAGGCAGGGGCGCGTAGCTTCCTGCGATTCATACGAGAGGAGCTTTCGCAATGGAAACCCAAAAAAGCGCGGAGATCCACATAAGTCGGTTAGGACTCCAGGATGTGGGCCGCGTTCAATCGTTCATGACGGACGTCATCTCCCGGCTTCCTTCCCCCGACCTGTTCGCCATGGGCGACGAAGCCTATCTTCTTGAGCACATGGAGGAGCTTGGCGAGATTTACGGCGCTTTTATGAAGGGGGCGCTGGTGGCGTATACGGTACTGGCCTTCCCCGGGCTGGACGAAAGAAACCTGGCGCGCGAGTTCGGCGTCCCGGAGGAGGAGCTGTCTCGCGTGGCGGTGCTGGAAGCCACGGTCGTCCACGAGACGGCGCGCGGGCACGGCCTGCAGCGGCGGTTCCATGACCTGCGCGAGCGGAGGGCTCGGGAACGGGGTTGCCTGTATCTGTATTCCACTGTCCATCCAGACAACCTGCCGAGCATTCGGAATTTGGAGGCGGCGGGATTAAGTCTGCGGTTTACGCGTCCGATGTACGGCGGGAAGATGCGGCATTGTTATGCGAAGCGACTGTGAGGGAATGACGCATATGCGAGTTTAGCGCGAATGTAACCGTTACTGAGGGCGGCTGGTCGAGCACCGGCTGTCCTTTGCTCGTTTCATAGTGCGGGTCGAGCAGACTTGGCATGCGGCTTTACCGTATCTTCCTTCGCATTGAGCGAATTGGAATCGGTTGTAGTTGCTATGTTGCATAATTATTTTGTATCTGTTTTTATACAGATATGTCGTAAATTCAATATTTTTATAGTTAATTTTTAATTTGTTATATATAAAACAAACATCTGTACTACATAATTGAAATGGAAGGATGAGGGAAAAATGAAACGATAAGGCGGTGCGGCTCATGCTCATGAACATGAAGGAAGCGATTCGACAGGCGCTTGGCGTAGCGCTCGCTGCGCAGGACGAGGTGCTCGTCTTCGGCGAGGATGTCGGCGGAGTAGGCGGCGTATTTCGGGTAACGGAAGGGCTGCAGCAGCGTTTTGGAGAGGACCGGGTGTTCGATACGCCTTTGGCGGAATCCGCGATTTGCGGCGTGGCGGTCGGTCTATGCACGCAGGGGTTCCGTCCGGTCGTGGAGATTCAGTTTATCGGGTTCATCTATGAAGCGATGGACCAAATGCTCGTGCAAGGGCCTAGGCTCCGGTATCGCTCCGGCGGTCGCTATCAGGCGCCGCTGACCGTGCGCGTTCCTTACGGCGGCGGGGTGAAGGGGGCGGAGATGCACAATGATTCGCTGGAGGGTCTTCTGCTGCAGACGCCGGGTCTCAAGGTCGTGGCTCCTTCCAATCCGTATGATGCGAAGGGACTGCTGCTCTCCGCGATTCGAGATAACGATCCGGTCGTGTTCCTCGAGCATCTCAAGCTGTACCACCTCTTCCGGGAAGAGGTGCCGGAAGAAGACTACGCGATCCCCATCGGCAAAGCCAAGGTGGTAAAGGAAGGCGCTCATATTACGCTGGTCACTTACGGTGCCATGGTACTGCCTTCGATGCGCGCGGCGGAGGAGCTGGAGGCGAAGCGAGACGTTACGGTAGAGGTGATTGACCTGCGAACTTTGGCGCCACTGGACATCGAGCTCATCGTCGCCTCGGTGACCAAGACGAATCGGGCCGTTGTCGTGCAGGAAGCCCAGCGCACCTCGGGCATAGCCGCGGAACTGATCGCCCAGATCAACGAACGGGCCATCTTGAGCCTCGAAGCGCCCGTCATGCGGATCGCCCCGCCGGACACCGTCTATGGAGCATGCGGAAGCCTTATACGCCTGCGCCGCTTCACCGTTAATATGGGAGAACCTCCCGGCGAACGTCCGAACTTTCGAAGACATGCTCGCCTTTATACGCGCTGCGATCGCGGGGTGGGAACGCGGAGAGGAATTTCCCTATGCGGTCTTCGATAAGTCGTTGAACCGCATGGTAGGCATGACCCGGTATTTGCGAATTTCGGACAGCCATAAGAATTTGAATATCGGCTGGACGTGGTACGGCCCGGACGTGCGGCGGACCGTGGTGAATACGGAGTGTAAATTTTTGATGCCCCAATACGCTTTCGAGACGTGGGGAGCGGTGCGAGCGGAGCTCATTACGACGACCGCGCATACCCGTTCACAAAACGCGATCGAGCGTCTTGGCGCCCAAAGAGAAGACATCCTGCGGAAGAAGTACAATGGGCGGGACTATGTCGTTTACAGCATCATTGACGAAGACTGGGCAGGTGTGAAGGCGAGACTGGCGGCGCTTTTATGAGGCGAATCCAGTTAGGCTAGCGAAGCTCGCGTATCCACCCAGCGGCGGGCGGATTGGAAAACATGCGTTGTGGACAAGAAATCTCAATTTGTGTGAAGATGAAGTAAGCGTTGATATATATTGGCGTCCATACTCGCGCAGAGAGGAAGTCATCGGAAGAGATGATGCCCTTGTTCAAGAAGCACGATCCGAATGTTTCATTCTGGAAGTGGTTTAGCAAAAAGGAAAAGGAATATTACTTGAATTTTGAAACGCATAACGAGCAATATATGGCTGAAATAAGCGAGAAACTAAAGGGGATCGATCCCAATCTCACCTTTGAAATCGGAACGATAAAGGGGGGGGAGAAACGGGAATTCATTGTGTCCGCCGATGGGCTCGCGGATTCATTCGAGGCTGTCGAGAATCTCTGGGAGGCAGCGCCTTCTTTGCTAAACTGGACAATTATTAAATTCAGACCCCGCATGAACTCCGATGATATCAAAATAAGCATGGGGAATGTCGATCTGTCCTATGAGGACGTCTACTTCATTCCTGAACATCGCGGACACTACGTGGACTTAGAGGTTTACATCCAAGATTATCGCGCCGACGATAATCATTATAGTTTCGCGTATTTCATTCTCTTGGATTCCTTAATTGGCGAATTCGATGCCGTGACGAAAATCGGCGACACCCGTATAAACCCGCTTTCTGAGGAAGTAAGGGGTAGGGCGAAGAAGTTCGTAGAGTTGACGGCTGTCATCGACGAACTCCACAGTTGAATCATAACCATTCAGATTCGAACCAAAAGACGACCCATCATATCGATCGGTCGTCTTTTTGATGTTGTTGTCGATGCCACTCAAGCGTCGAGTCGGGTCTGAAGCGAATGTCGCGAAAGCGCCCCCGTAGCCAAGGCATCTCTAGAGAATCCCTTCGCCAGCAGCCAGACAGCCAGAATCATTTCGTTCGCGGCGACCGGCGCGGCCAGGATGCCGCCCAACGTCGAGATCTGCTCGATGACGCCGAACATGACGAGCAAGGCGCAGACAAACACCGACGCGGCGCCTATCATGCCCAGAGTAGAGATAAACCGCGGCACGAGCTTCGTCCGAAAGAAAATGTAGCTATACATCATCGTGTTGATGCCGAGCAGGAAGAGGGGGCCGAGCATGAACGTCCAATCGTGGATGGCGATGAGCAGCGTGCCCGAAGGTTCGAATGCGGCGGCGTCCGAGGCGCCCGAGGCGACGTATGCCCGGCTTAAGGTTAACAGCGACAGCACGCTGACGATGCCTATCGTAATGACGATCGCCTCCAGGAAGCGGAAGCAGACATGCCAGAGCGCGATTGTCTCGTTATATCGGCGCAGGATCGGAAACATCGTCGTGGCCGTCCCGATCGCGGAGACGACGAGGAGCAGCTCCATGACCGCGCCGAGTATGATCTGGTTGCCGTTCGCGGCGCCCGTGCTTAGATAATCGGCGCTTTTCAGAATCGGATCATACAACAGCAGACCGGCCACGGCCGTAACGGCCGCCACGATAAATAAGACGCCTGTAATTCTGGCTGAGATTTGATTTGCGCGCATAAACGTATCCCCTTCTTTTCCTCAAAGTGTACTACGCCTTCGTGTCTTCCCCATAAAAGAACACCTCTTCGAGCGGCAGGTCGAAGGCCATCGCGATGCGAAAGGCCAACTCCAGCGACGGGGAATAATTGCCCTTCTCCAGCGCCACGATCGTCTGTCTCGTGACGCCTACCTTGTCAGCCAATTGCTGTTGGGTCATTTCGTCCTGATTGAACCGTAATTTGCGGATGTGATTGCCGACAAGATGTTTGCCCATGCTAGACTCCTTTCCGGTAGTGGTACAGCCGCGTCAGGGCGCCGGTCACCTCGGAGACGAACCCCGCGCCGATCAGGATGATGAACATGACCGCGAGCGGTTGTTCGACGACGAGCGAGCCCATGGCCAGCAGAAAGCCGAGGATGAACGCGAAGAACGAATTGCGGAACGCCTTCAGGTCGATCAGCTTATCCAGTTCGTCCGCGAAGTTCGGCTCCTTCTCCCGGGTCGTGACGCGATAGACGATGTTGAAAATAATGCTGATGACGATGTGCGCGATGACGGAGAACAACGCCAGCATGAGGACGAACGTGCCCCAGTAGCGGAACGTGTCCGCCGACGCCAGACCCTCTTCCGGATAGCGCGGTACCATGTACAAGCAGTACGAGGCGA
Source organism: Paenibacillus methanolicus (assembly GCF_008124765.1). Taxonomy (GTDB): domain Bacteria; phylum Bacillota; class Bacilli; order Paenibacillales; family Paenibacillaceae; genus Paenibacillus_Z; species Paenibacillus_Z methanolicus. The sequence goes on from NZ_VNHS01000005.1 coordinate 96,621, forward strand.
AGATGAGTACGGCACTGAATAGCGATACGATGCTTTTCTTCTCTTGGTAGGTCACAAGCTGCGCCTCCTGTCGCTAAGTTTTTACATGTAGTATGTTTCTCTATACAAAATGTAATATAAACTATACACGAAGTCAAGTGGATATTACATAGGGCTTGTCTAGTACGCGATATGCCTCTGCCGTCGATGGAAGCTGAAACCTTTCGCGGTCCATGATCGTCGATAGTACCAAGAAGACCGCGGGCATCAAGATGCACCGGGCGAAAGGAGAGACGATGGACATGAAAAGATCGAAGATTTCGGTTGCCGCGCTAGCAGCCAAGGCGATATTGATGACGGCGATCGTTCTTGCGGCGAGCGGGTGCGCGAATACGGCGCAAGGCGGGGGCGACGCGAACTCGAACCAGGCGCAGGGCGAAGGAACGGCGATACCGGACGACGGTGGTCAAAATGGGGTGGACGGATCGACCGATGCAGGCGAGGGTGACGGGAATGAGCCGGCAACCTCCGAACAACCGGGCGAAGCGAATCCGGATTCGGAAGTCGACCAGCCGGAAAGCGGCGCCGGCACCGGCGGCGAAGAAAAGCCGACGACGGACGAGGGCGCGCCGGGGAAGGCGTACGTGGCGGAGAACGAGGCTTTTCGCATCCTAAGTCCCGAGATGGACGCTCAAGTAGGGCGCGCGTTCAAGGTGAAAGGGCAGGCGCGCGTATTCGAGGCCGCCTTCAGCTACACGTTCGAGGACGGGCACGAAGTGCTGGCTGAAGGGCATGTGATGGCGAGCCAAGGGGCGCCGGAGTGGGGGGACTTTGAATTCGAGGTGCAGATGAACGAGGGAATCAATCCGACGAGCCCGACGGGGACGCTGATCATCTATGAAGAGAGCGCCAAGGATGGCAGCCCGGTTCACCAGCTGACGATGACGGTCCGATTCGATCCGTCGCTGCTGCCGGCAGCGGAGTAGGGAGCGGCGATAGCGACCTGTGCGTCGCTATTGCGCTCGAGGTTGCATGGGAGCAGGGCGATAGCGACCTATGCGTCGCTATCAGCCTTGCACCAGCGTGCCGCATGCCGCGACGATCACCGTGTGCCTATAGTCGCCACAACCGCCGCGCTGATTGGCCCGTCTCACATCTGCGACTTGATGTGCTGGCGGCCATCGTAGGATTAGGCTATGATGGCGATGAAGTCCATTGATTCGGCCGTTCACCTTCGCACCGGCGATGATGAACTAGGGGAGGCGCAAGCCGTGTTTCAAATCCGTCCATCGAAAGGGATCTCTCTAATTATGCTGGTGGTCGCCGCGCCGCTCGGAATTTATGGCGTCGTGGCCAATCCTTTTATTTTCTTTAAGGTCATGTGGGGCGTGTTTGCGTTCGGGTTGGCGATTTTTCACGGGGTGAACGTGTTCAGCCGAAGAGGCGTTTCGTTCATCGAGGTTCGCAGAAAGGGGAGGCGGAGGCTGAGATAGTTTGCAGCTGCTGCATTGTCCCTAATTTTCCAACAAGGAGCGCATACTTATTATGTCCTCAACCACCGGCACGTTACGCACCTGCGACAATGGGCATCACTATTACAAAAGCAGCGATTGTCCGACTTGCCCGATCTGCGAGCAGGCACGCAAGCCAGACGCCGGATTTCTAGCCCGGCTATCGGCTCCGGCGAGGAGATCCTTGGAACATCATGACGTCGCGACGCTGCAGCAGCTGTCGGCTTACAGCGAGAAAGAGATTTTGAGCTTGCATGGCATGGGCCCCAAATCAATGCCGATCTTGCGAGCGGCGTTGGCGGAGAGCGGGCTGACGTTCAAACCGCAATGAGCGCATAACGCTTGCATGAGGCTGACCGGCTTGGCTGGTCGGCCTTTTGCCGCTACCCGCATGCCCCTGCTTCCCCTCTATCCAGCTTCCCCTTCAACCAACGCCGCATATTCATTTCCTTCGCATCATGCAGCAGCTCCCCCGACGCTCCGGAAACTGCGTCCGCAATCATTCGTTCCATCACCACAGGCAAGCCCGAAGGCCGAGGTTGCCGCGATTTAAGTGTTTATTTTTTGAAATACGAAGCAATGCCGTGCAGCGGATTTCGCGCTCGGGCCGTCTAATAGGGTGGAGGTGGTGATCACGTGAAGCCGGCCGGCCAACGACACAAAGATGAATTCGCGAAAGACCCCGCGCAAGCGCTCGAACAGCTGATGGACGCATTCGGCGCGATCGTCCTGCGGACCGCGTTTTTCTATACAGGCGATTCGCATCTCGCCGAGGACATTAGCCAGGAAGTGTTCCTGCGTGCGTACCGCAAGTGGACCGCGTTCCGCGGCGACAGTGCCGTCAAGACGTGGCTGACGACGATTACGGTCAACGTCTGCCGCGACAAAATGGGCGTGCGCATGTTCACCGAGCAGCCGACAGAGCCCGCTAAGCTGGACTTGGGCCGCACGATCAGCGTGGAAGAACAGGCGCTCGAGCGATTGAAGAAGAGCGAAGTGCTGCAGCATGTGCTTCGCCTGCCGTTACCGTATCAAGAAGCATTGTACTTGTATTATTACGCGGACCTCAGCACGCGGGAGATCGCGGAGGCGACGAACACGCCGGAAGGTACGGTCCGCAACAGACTGCACCGGGCTCGCGAGATGCTCGCGCGGGAGATGGGCAAGGAGGGAGATTTTCATGACGGATCGGGAGCATGAGCTGCGTCGACAATTTCGAGAGGAGTCGGATGATATGTTATTTTCGGGTATGGAGATGAGCGAACAACTGAAGCGGAGAATTCGTCAAGAAGCGGTCGGAGGGAAAGCGGTGCGCAAGCGGACGTTAGCGACATCATGGAAGGTAGGCGCGGCTGGTCTCGTAGCGGCGGCCATGATCGTCGTGGCCATTCCGCTGCTGGATCAATCGAGCGTGCCGGCGCCCGGGAACCAAGTCGCGGAGAACGTGCCGCCGGCGCAGAATCACGGAGGCGCCGCAGGTTCGGACGTAACCCAATTGACGACGACGCCGCTCGGTTCGATCGACGAGGCGAAGGCGGCTTTCGGCGAAGGGCTGCGGCTGCCGACGGTCGTGCCGCAAGGGTACGCGCTGAAGGAGATGAGCGCGGTGGGCATGCCGGGGCAACCGGCCCGAGATATTCTCTTCACGTATGCGTCCGGCGAGCAGACGGTCACGTTCACGGCTAGCCGAATGGCGCCCGCCTATCCGGCGGAGTTGTTCACGAAGACGAAAGTCGGCGACGCGGAGGGGGCGATCTTCGAGCAGCCCGGCATGACCGAGCTGTTCTGGACGGCGGACGGCGTCCACTACGGCGTGACCGGCCCGATCACTGGCGAGGAAGCGATGAAGGTGTCGACGTCGGCAGAGCTTTAAGCGAGAGGCGAGTATAGGTTGCAAAAAGCAGCTGCCGGCGGAGTCGGCAGCTGCTTTGGCGTGTCTGCGAAAGGGGGGGGCGGCTTTCTATAGATTGGAGAGCTGCTCGTGGTGAAACGCGTTCGTTCCTATTGCGGTTCCGACGCCAAGTTCTCGCCGCGATCGGCGGGCGGCTTGTGCCGGATGCGCGACATGCGGAAAGGCAGCCGGATGAGGAGAAACTCCGCGAGCATGAAGCAAAGCTGCAGCGCGAGAAGGAGCATGATCCAGCTTTCGTCGATATTCAGCAGAAACGGATAAAAGAAGAGCTGCGCGGCAAACACGGCCATGTAGTAATTCCGTCTGCTCACGATGGCATCCTTGAGCGGAGGAGGCGCGATCGGCCCAGCGATTCGATACAGAATTTGAAAAATCCGATACGCCAACAAGCCGTGCAGGATAATCGCCGCCTGCACATAGACGTGGATGGCTAGCGGAGCAGTCGCGAATTGGTTGATGTTGATGCTCGCGTTGAACACAAGCTGCGCCACGGACAAGAGGGCAAGGGCAACCGCAAGCCAGATAGCGGCTTTAACGCCTTCATGCCCGGCTCCAAGCCGACGAAGAGCGGAAACAATTAATAAATACCCGATCAGATCAGGCAGCGCGTCGACAAGGACAATATGCACATCGACGAGGGGAAATACAAGTCCCCAACCGAGTCGCCTGAGCGCGCTTCGCAAGGCAGGGTTCATGGAAGCTCGCCTCCCGCGCGTACGAGCCGCTTCATTTGCTTCTCGCTCAGATACAGGTTGAAATTGACGGGAAGGCGATCATGGATCGTTCTGCCGTCCTCCGTCTTGTATGTCATCAGGATGCGAGTTCGATATATCTCGTAGGCGGCAGGGGATTCGTCCGGCACGGTCCATTGGTAGTCGAACGTCAGCAGATCACCGGCGGTCATGCGCAAAGGAAGCTGCGGTCCCGGTTCGCCACCGCCTTCCATCGTCAGCTCGAACATCTTGCCAAGTCTGTCGCTGAAGCTGTAATCGACCTGCTCTAGCGTAATCGGCTGCGTGACGTTCACGCTGTACTGGCCGTTTCCATTCGTGGAGCCCGAGGTCGAAGACATTACCAATACGCTTTGTTGGCGGTCCCATACGACACGGATTTCTCCAATCGGCACCTTCTCGGGCGGGCCATCGTTATAATATACCGTAGCTTCCTTGACCGTAATCGGCGCTCGCTCCACCTGCGCGGCAGCCTCGGTTCTCCACTCGCCATAAGCCTTGCCGAGCACTTGATGCGTGTATGTATCCGGGTGGGGATCGATCCGGAACAGAAGTTCTGGCAGTTCCTCGATCCGGATGCCCGTTACCTTCTTGCCTTTTGATTTGTTCTCCGCGTAGGTCAACTCGAACCCGTCGTTCAGGTTGGGATACAAGATCATATAATGCTTCAGAAAAACCGGTTTCTCCAGCTGCATGGCTTCGTAATACCAGAGATTGCCGACCCAGCTTGTCGCGATGAGGAGCGTCAACGCCGGCCATAGCCACTTGCCGTTTAGTCTCAGCTTCGGGTTCGGATGCATGGACACGCTCCTTCACAGTAGATTTTCGTGCGAGGGAATTAACGGGATTTGTCAATGGCTGAAGTTTTCAGCAGCTTCTCGCGATCTTGAAAATAATCGATATAATAGCCGTCGGATTCCCAGGAGTCTACGAGCTTTTTATAGATGTGGACGATTTTGTTCTTTGGCGGTCCGCAGTTCACGAGCAGCCATTCCCGCATGTAATCGATGTCTCGATTCTCACCTTCCCATATGAAATCCATAATCGCGGATTCTCTAGCGGCATTATCGGGGACATAAATGACGAAGGAAGCGTTGAAAATCTCCCTCAGTTCGTAACATACCTTTCTTAGCATAATTTGCAAATCAGGGTTGATCAGGAATTGTCTCCATCGGAGGTAATGATGGAAGTAACACACGTTCTCCGATAATGTAAGTGAGATCCCGCAAGGTCCAGCCAATATGGTGGTTCCCCCGATATAATCGAAATCCACATGCCACTCTTTCTCGATTTTCCTTGGATTAAAAGGTAAAAGTTCATCGATAAACGCTTGAAGAAGAGGAAACGAGGTCGGGTTCTCGTTCAGGCGGTTGCACAAATCTGCGATCTCCGACTTGTTCAAGCTATGCGACATATAGGCGGTAAAATCCATTCCCAACTCGATCACCTCATATAGAAAGTAGCTTCTGCATTTGCTAGCTGCCGAGCAGACGCGCAACGCGGCTTCAACTAATAATACCGCATACTGGAAGTGAACGATTGGAGAAAGGCGGCCGATCTTGGACCGGCCGCCAGTACATCCTGTACGACTATTCACAGTTCAATAGCGTGGTGAAGAAGCGGCCGGAGAGTCGGTATGGAGCCGGAACGGCGAGCGGAGGCCCGTACCGACCGGAGGCCGCGCTTTTTCGCCACGCTTTTAATTCCCGCCTGCCTACGAATCCCCCGCATTCCGCCCCGCCTTCACATGCTTCAACTGGGCCACGATAATGACGCTGATGATGACTAAGAGGAACCAGGAGCTGATCTTGCTGAAGCTGACGAGCCGCCAAGTCTCGTGCTGGTCCGGATACTTCCAGGCGTTGAAGAACGTCGCGATGTTCTCGGCCAGCCAGATGAAGAATCCGACGAGGACGAAGGAGAGCGTCAAGGGCATGCGATACATAACGCCCCGTACTCGGTATATGATCCAGGTCCGCCAGAAGACAAGCAGCACAAGCGCCGTCAGCCACCAGCGGAAATCGGGGATGAAGTGATGGGTGAAAAAATTCAGGTAGATGGCGCCGCCCAGCAACCCCGCCGCGGGAAGCCCCGGCCAGCCGGTCATGGCCATCTGTAGTCTGCGCCACGCCTGACACATGAAGCTCGCTACGCTGGCGTACATGAATCCGCTATAGAGCGGTACGCCGAACAGCTTCGTATAGGCAGGTTCGGGGTAGGCCCACGACCCCATATGGACTTTGTAGATTTCGAGCAGCAACCCGATGACGTGAAACACGCAGATGACTTTCAGCTCATCGCGCGTCTCGAGCCCGCTGCGGACCATGACATATTGGGCGGCGAGCAATACGAGCAGGATCGCATCATACCGGTAGATAAAGGGCACGTCGATCACGTTGGATAGCGCCAACGTGCCGAAGATCGCAACCGGGAAAATGCAGCTCATCGCCTGGTGATAGCCGAAATGCAGCAGTTGCGCCAAGGGGTTCATACGGGTCACCTCGTCATGCTCGTATTGAAGCTTGAATCGTTCCGAACACCTCGCTTCGTGTTGAATTTATCATAGAATTTATCGTATTTCAATATATATTAATTGAATAATAATAATTAATTACTGTTTCTATCTAGAAATAGCAGCGGTGGAGGTCCTATGTCTGCCATCATTACGCTTCCATGCTGACGACGACCTTGCCGATGGCGCGCCCTTCCCCGAAATATCGAAGCGCGTCGGCAGCTTCCCGCAGCGCGAACTGCCGATCGATGACCGGCGTGACGCGACCGTCTTCCATGAGCGACGCCCAGACCGACTGATCGAGGTGGTTTGGTTTATGGACGAGCACCTTGACGTTCCTATTCTCCAGTCGCGACGTTACCGAACCCGCTATCGCGGCATGAAGGATGCGAGGCATAGGACCGCCGACTATGACGTACGTGCCGCCTGAACGCAGCGCGCGTTTGATCGCCCGAATCGGACGGTTGCCGACGACGTCGAGGATCAGATCGTATTGCCGGCCGCCGGCGGTGAAGTCCTCTTGCGTATAATCGACCGCATGATCCGCTCCCAGGTCGCGCAGCGTCTCCAATTTCCCGGGTTTGTCCACGCTCGTCACTTCCGCCCCGTGCAGCTTGGCATATTGGATACCGAACGTGCCTACGCCGCCGCCGGCGCCGTTGAACAGCACATGCCCGCCAGGCTGCAGCCGTCCTGCGTCGCGCAAGCCTTGCAAGGCGAGCACGCCAGCCTGCGGGACTGCGGCCGCTTGTTCGAAGCTGATTCCGGCCGGCTTCGGCGTCAGCGCTGCTTCGCTGGCGCATACGTATTCGGCGAACCCGCCCCATCCGCAGCCGGACAGATCGCCGAAGACCTCGTCTCCCGGCCGAAAGCGGGTGACCGCCGCGCCGACGGCCGCGACTCGTCCCGCAATGTCCGCGCCTAACGTTCGGTAACGGGGGCTGCGCCAGCCGCCAAGCCGGGTGATATACGGTTTGCCGCGCAGCAAATCCCAATCCCACGAATTGACCGACGCGGCACGGACGGCGACGAGCACCTGATGAGCTAAGGGCGTCGGGATGGGCATCTTTTCGATGCGGAGTTCATCGGGAGTTCCGTAATGATCGTATACGAGCGCTCTCATGGTACTATCCGCCGGCATCGCTGGCGCTGGGTGACCTTTCGTTGTCAGTTCGATTCTCATAAACAACCTCTCTTCGATTGGGAGTCATTCATCTGCAACCCGCGCCGTCAGGTTCTTTATAATACGGTTATGTTGCCGCTGATCAAACATGCATGGCTATCGTTCTATACGCACGGCAGCGATGCCGGCATCAATTTACGGCCCAGATGAGCCGCAGGATGGAAAATAGCTCCACGTCTCGTACGATTGTACCGTATAATAGAGGTTAAAAAGGCGCACGGCTGTCGGAATCGAGAGAAATCGGTCATTCCCGGCCGAAAGGAGGCGTATGGGCAATGAGCGATAACAGCGGCGGACGCGTTCACGCGCAGCGGGAGGGTCGACTTCATGACGCAGAGACGACGGGAACCACCCGGCCTAACGCCGGACGTACGGCGCAAGGCGGGGCGGCGTCGATCTTAACGATGCAGCGCATGGCGGGCAACAGCGCGGTACGCCATATGCTTACGCTGCAGCGCCGGCCGGACGAGCCGATGCATCCGGCGGCGGCCGGAATCCCGGTCATGCAGCGATACAGCGGTCTGCAGTCGCTGGGCGCGGTGGCGCTCGATCTTGCGGGCGGGGATGTCGCGAAGGCGGAGCACATCGGCCATTTTCTGCGAGTGACTAACTTCAATTATGAATTCGCGTGGTGGGTTGCCTCTCAGGACGATTTGGATGCGGGCGGACTATTCAAGCTGTGCGCTTATTTGGTCAAGGATCGCCCGAATTACGATTGCGCCGATCCGGATCTGCTCGATAAGGCGCGCGACGTCTACTTGCAGCAAGGCCGGGATGTGGCGAAGGCAGGCGAAGTGCTGGACGAGCTGGCGCTGTACGGATTCCGCGAGGATACGAAGCAGCAGGTCGAGGAGAAGGCCGAGAAGCGGAAGGACGCCGCAGTGGTCATCAAGGAGCAAGGAATCGACGCGAAGGCCGATCTGGACGTGACGGCGAAGATCGCGAAGTTCAAAGAGGGACGGGAGAAGAAAATCTCCGGCATAGCAGGCGATAAAGTGACGCTGACCCCCAAAGCCTCCAATGGGGATAAGAACGCCAAAAAGAATCTGGATACCAATATTAAGTCCGTTCGCGAGAAAACCGTAACCGATAAAGAACAGGCGCGGGCCGAAGCCGAGACCGACAAGCAAAACGAGATCGAGGCGGCGAAACGATTTCTTCAGGAAGAGCAGCAGAGCAAAGAGGCGCACGAAGCGTTGCAAACGGCCGGAGGCCAGCCGGACATGGCCCGCCAATTAATCCGGTTGTACAAGCATAAGCCGACCGGGAGCGATGCGCCGGCGCTCGCGCAGCTGGTGCTCCAGCATGCGGGCGATCACGCGGTTGCGGCCAAGCATATTGACTGGCTGACCGACATGACGGCGGGGAATGTCCTGACGTTGGAGAAGACGATCCGGCTGTACGGCTTCTTGCGTTCTCTTCCAGCCGTAACGGGGCCATTCGTTCAGGCCGTCGCCGGACAAGCGTCGGCGTACGACGGTCCGAAGCTGGAAGCGGTGCTGGAGCTGTATCAGACCGCTCCGGATAAGCTGACCCATCTGGCTGAGGTCGTGAAGAATACGTCGGCCGATCCGATCGTGCTGCAGATTATGGGACCGTTCATCGCGTCCAAACAGGCGGACGGCATGAAAGTGTGGGCGATCGCGCAGACCGCTCAGCTCGACGCGTCGCGCGTGGCGGGGATGGTCGGCATTCTGAACCAGAACGGGCCTCAAGCGGCCGCCGGCGAATCGCTGCTGCGCCTACCCTCGCTCAAGCTGGAGGACGTCATCGACTTTGCCCAAGGCAAAGTGAATACGGATACGCTGTGGGCGATGCAGCGCATGAAGGCTGGCGATCTGAAGGACGCCGAGGCGATTCTGGCACTGATGGGGACCGTTAAGGAACGGGATATTCTGGAGCAGCTGCTTCAGCTTCAGGCCGACCGGGATCAATTGCAGCAAGATCTGCAGCCATTGCAAGGCGCGAAGGGGAGCAAGCTGCTGACGCTCTATGAGAAAGCGCCGGTGACCGATCCTGCGATGGTGGCCGATCTGTCGAAGCTCGATCCGTCGCTGGACGTTCAGCCGATGCTCGATGGCGGCGTGCCTTCAGTCGCCGTACAGGGCTACTTGAACGCAGGGTGGAAGCCTGCTCAGCTCGCGTCTATGTGCGAAGGGCTGACGCCGGTCGATACGGCGAGTCTGATGGCGTACGCCACGCCGCTGAAGGACACGATCCAGAAGCTCATGACGACCTTCAAATACGACGGGGCGGTCGCGCGCCGGATGAAGACGGAGAATATTCTGGCGACGGAGACGAAGGCGCTGCTCGCGTTCGCGAATCGAAGCGGCGTCGGCGCGGTACAGGCTGTCGGGAAAGGGTGGACGAATCCGCTCGGGCTTGAAGAAATTTCCGACGAGCGAATGGGACATTTTATGTACCGGCACCGGTATCAGACGTTCGATTTCACGGATATCAAAGGTCAAAACTCGGTCTGGCCGAGCACCAAATCCCCGGACGACGTGCTTAAGCATCTGCGCAATACGCTCGGGAGCCTGAAGGACCAGAAGTTTAAAGCTCCGTTCGCCGGCGACAAAACGGGACAGACCGCGGGAAGCGGCTTGACGGCCACGATCGGCCCGACGCTGGGCAGCAACTATGTGATCGGACGCTATTATCCGGACGGCGGCACCGACGTGAAAAACTACACGCGCGCGGAAATGCGGCGTTTCGCCGATGCGCTCGGCTTCAACCATAATTAAGCTGGTGCGGTGTTAGCCGCGGCCGAAAACGCAAAAGCAGCACGTCCTTGGATAATCCAGTGACGTGCTGCTTTTTGACGCGTAAGCCTGCCTTAGCCCTTCACCGCGCCGGCGGTCATGCCGTCGATGAAATATTTCTGGAACATGACGAACAGGATGAAGATCGGGATGATCGAGAAGAACGAGCCGACGACCAGCAGGTCGTAGTTGTTGCCGTACGGCGTCAGCAGCGTCTTCAGCCCGATCGGCAGGGTGAATTTGCTCGGGTTGCTCAGCACCATGAACGGCCACAGCAGGTTATTCCAGCTGCCCATCGCGTTCAGAATGCCCATCGCCGCGAAGGCCGGCTTCATGACGGGCAGAATAAGGCGGAGGTAGATGCCGTATTCGCTGGCGCCGTCGACCCGTCCGGCGGCGATCATCTCTCTCGGTATCCCGAGCAAATATTGCCGGAAGAAGAAGATCGTCGAGGCGTTCGCAAGTCCCGGCAATATAATCGCCGAGTAGGTGTTCATCAGGCCGAGGTTGAAGATCAGCCGGTACAGCGGCAGCAGCAGGATTTCGAACGGCACCATCATGATCATGAGCACGCAGATGAACAAGAACGTCTTGCCCTTGAACTCGTAGGCCGAGAACCCGTACGCGACGGTGGCGCTGATGAACAGCGTGAGCGCGACCTGCACGATCGTCAGCAGCATGGAGTTGAAGAACCAGGTGAAATAATCATTGTTGCCCGAGAACAAGAACGCGTAGTTGTCGAGACTCATGACGGAGAAATCCAGCTTCAGATTCAGGCCGTAGCGGATCAGCTCCTTGCCCGGCTTGAACGACGCGAGCGCGATCGCGTAGAACGGCAGCAGGATCAATAGGCTGAGCGGGACGAACAAGACGAGCAGGAGGATTTTATTCAGACGAGCGCTTCGTTCCATGCTACGCATCCTCCTTCTTGAACAGGCCGGACAGCGCCAGCTGCGTCAAGTTGATGATCATCGTGACGAGCAGCAGCACGAGGCCGACCGTCGCCGCGAAGCCGAGGTTGTTCTTCTCGATCCCTTGCCGGTACAGATAGCCGATGATCGTCAAGCCGATGTTCTGCGGGGAGTTGTTGCCGTTCCACATCATGAGGCTCTCGACGAACATCGCCATGCCCGCGTAGATGCTGATCGTCAGAACGTAGATCGTCGTCGGCTTGAGCAGCGGAATCGTAATAAACCGGAACTTCTGGAAGGTCGATGCCCCGTCGATCGAAGCCGCCTCGTAATAATCGTCCGGGATGTTCTTCAGACCGGCCAGGAAATACAGAATATTGACGCCCATCCACCGCCAAGCCGCAAGCGACAGCAGGGCGACGAAGCCGGTCGTATGCCCCTTCAGGAATTTGACCGGCTCGATGCCGAATATGCCCAGCAGGCTGTTGATGAGCGAGCCTTCCATCTCTCCGAACATGAGCCGGAAGATCGTGCCCGCCACGACGACCGAGGTGAGCGCCGGGAAGAAGAACACGGATTTGAACAGCTCGCGGCCCCACATGAATTTGGCGTTGATCAGGACGGCGAACAGCATCGGGAACGGAATGAGAATGACCAAGGTCATGACCGTATAGGTGACGCTGTTCATGACGGCCTTGAGGAACATCGAGTCGTCGATCAGCTTGGCGTAGTTATCGAAGCCGACCCATTGCGCGGACTGCCCGAGCATGACCTTCTGGAAGCTCATCTCCGCGGAGCTTGCGAGCGGGTAGAGCCAGAAGACCAGGAAGATGAGCACGAACGGCAGGACAAACACGTAGGGCGCCACCTTTTGCGAATAGAGGAAGTTCTTGAGCATGACGCTGCCCTCCTTGCGAATTTGAAAATAAAGCTACCCTGAGGAGCCAGGGTAGCCGGGAATAATGCCGGGATGCTTACTTCAACTGCTGCTCGATCTCGCTTTGCGCTTCGTTCAGCGCTTCCGTGACGTCTTTGTCGTTCTCGAAGATCTCGTTGAACGTCGTCGTGTTGATGACGTTGTTGATCGTCGGGGAGGACGGCGTCGATTTGATGAGATTGATGCCGTCCTTGATTTCGTTCAGTACCTCGAACGGATTGTTCTGGAAGTACTGCACGAACTTGTTGTCCTTGTTATGCGTCACGTCTTCCATCGCCCATACTTCCGTATTTACCGGGTCGAACCCGAGCGTATTCCAAATGTTGATGTTGGCGTCGAGCGTCAGCTTCGCGAAGGCGAGGAAGTCCTTGGCCAGCTGCACGTCCTTCGCTTGCTTGGTGACGACCGTGCCGGTGCCGCCGCCGCCGTACGAGGTCGGCATGCCTTTCTCGATGACCGGGATCGGCGCGATCGCGATCTTGCCGCTCAGATCCGGCATATAGTTGACGTAGCGGGACATGAACCAGAACGGCATCATGGCGCTCGCGTATTTGCCCGTGTTGAATTCGCCGTAAGCTTCTTCGGTGTCCGGCTGGCCGCCTGCCACCGTGGCGATCACGTTGCTCTTCTGCAGATCCTTCAGGATGGAGAGGCCTTTGATCATCTCCGGGGAATTCACGATCGGCGTGCCCGCGTCGTCCGTGAAGTCCTTGCCTTGCTGCGCCAGCATCATCGAAGCCTGCCAGCCCGCGCTTGTATCGGCCGTGCCCATGTAATTGCCGGTCTTCTCGTACACTTGAATGCCGGCTTTTTTGTAATCATCCCACGTGACGATCGACTTGTAATCGACGCCGGCCGACTCCAAAATCTCCGTGTTATAGAAAGCGACGGCCGCGCCGACGTGCGTAGGCAGACCGTAGACGGTACCGTCCTTCGTATAGAGATCCAGTCTCGACTGGACGATCGATGCTTTATGCGGTTCTACGACATCGTTCAGCGACTCCAACTGAGGCGTGCCGTTCAGGAAGTCCGGGAATTTCCCGACCTCGATGTCCGAGATGTCCGGCGCGCCTTGGCCGGTCTGCAGGGCGATGGACAGCTTGTTATGCATATCGTCGTAAGGCATGACCGAGACTTCCAGCTTGATCTGGCGATCCGCGTTCGCCTCGTTCCATTTCTTCAGCATCGATTGAAAATGCTGGCCGTGCAGCTCCACGAACGTCCAATACTTCAGCGTCGTGGCCGTCTCGCCCGCGCCGTCGTCCATGACGGACGTGGTCGCCCCCGTGGAAGAAGAATTGTCGCCGCAACCGATCAAGCCGGCAGCCAGGCTCATCATCGTCAAACCCATCAACCATTTCTTCATGTGCGAACCTCCCATATTTGTCAAACCTGCTTGCGTTCTTGCCCGAAAAAACCGTTTCATACGCGGGAGCAAACGTCTCACTGTTTAACAACATTATTATTTAGTTTTTTGTTAATCCATTAGCGTTTGCCTTCATTCACTAATATAAGCGCTTTCAAAAAGGTTGTAAAGGGCTATTTTTGGGATAATATGTTAATGTGATTGAATATTAATGCATTTAATTCGTATCGATATTAATTTGGGAATCGTGGAGGAAGGAATATGGACATGCTTGGCGGCAGGAATTTACAAGAATCGAGCCGGGATGTGGGAGGGAAGGACTAGCACGACTTGCGCGCTTTCGTCTCTGTAACTTTTTTACCCCTACCTTGCGTCTATTGAGAAGAAGCGTGATGAGGGAGTGGAATTCCATTTTATGAAAACGAAGCTGATGAAGAATGAGGTCGTCGTCTACGGTAACGATGACCCGAAGGCGGAATTTTGGCGGGAATTCTATAGCGAGAAGGAATTCAACCTGCCACCGGGAACATATCACATCAAGGCCATGTCCTTATTTTCGTTGGATGAATCGGTCGTGGATAGTCCCCTATAACGTGAGCGTCTATACGACGATAACGGTCGAGTAGGGACATAGAGATTCGATGAACGTCCGCATACCTTCGTGCTTGCTCGCATAGTACGAACAAGGAAGTGTCGATTAGAACTTTGGAATGAAGCGAAAAGAGGGAGGGTTTGGATGAAGGCTGTCGTCTATGAGAAATACGGGCCACCGGACGTGTTGACGATGCGCGAAGTGGCAAAACCCGTGCCAAAAGACAACGAAATCTTGGTCAAAATCCGCGCGACGACCGTATCGGCGGGAGATTGCCGCATGCGTAGGGCAGATCCGTTCGCGGCGCGTCTGTTCAATGGTCTTGCGAAGCCGGTCCGAATCCGGACGTTGGGCTTCGAGCTGGCGGGCGAAGTCGAGGCGATCGGCCGGAAGGTTGCGCGCTTCAAGGCGGGAGATCAAATCTTCGCTTCCTGCGGAACCAAATTCGGGGCATATGCCGAATACCGATGTCTGCCGGAGAACGGCGTCATCGCGCCGAAGCCGTCCAATCTGAGCGATGGCGAAGCGGCAGCCGTACCGGTCGGCGGGGTGACCGCCTTGCGCTACCTGCGCGCCGGCGGAGTTCGGTCCGGTCAGCGGGTTCTGATCTACGGCGCGTCCGGCAGCGTCGGTACGTATGCGGTGCAGCTGGCCCGAATATTCGGCGCGGAAGTCACCGCGGTATGCAGCGCGGCCAACATCGATCTGGTGAAGTCGTTGGGCGCCAACGCCGTCGTCGATTACACGACAACCGATTTTGCCGAACTCGGCGAGCGCTACGACGTGATCTTCGATACGGTGGGCAAGAGCAAGCTCGACAGCTGCATTCGGTCGCTGAAGCCAGGGGGAAGCTGCCTTAGCGCGTACAGCCTAGGAATGTCCTCGATGACGAGCCGTATGCGGCTAAGGATGTCCGAGGGGAAGAAGTTCCGGGCATCGGCGGGGGGAGAGAAGGCGGAGGACCTGTTTTTTCTCAAGACGCTCTTGGAATCGGGCGAGCTGCGTCCGGTCATCGATCGTTGTTATCCGCTCGAGCAGATCGTGGAAGCGCATCGGTACGTCGATGCCGGCCATAAGAAGGGGAATGTCGTTATCCAAATTTAGCGCGGTAAGGGCTTTGGGGCGGGGAGAAATGCATCGCGTCTACCAATTTACGGGCAGCCGATCGGATCGATCGGCTGCTTTTGCGCGTTGGTCGCGCGCAGCCTATCATTTTGAATTGACTGGAAAATGGCGGGTTAGTATGATGGCAAGGAGTCGATAGATTTCAATAGCCAAGGAGGATGCGCATGGACCCTCGAACCAAATCATCGTTCCGGGACGAGCATGCCGCCGAAGGCGCGAGGCGGTACGGCGTTCGCCCCGAGGAGCTGACGTTCATCGGCGGCTTTCAAAATTTCATATATGCGTATCATCGCGATGATGCGAAATATATTCTCCGGTTCACCCCCGGCGCTCTGCGCACCGAGGAAGGACTTGAGGCCGAGTTGGAATGGATTCGTTTCCTCTCGCGCAACGGCGTCTCGGTCTCGGAGTCGGTCGTATCGGTTGCCGGTCTAGCGTTCGAACTAATCCTGGGAGACGAGATGGATTTCTACGCAACTTCCTTTATGCACGCGCCCGGTCGTCGGATCGGTTATCCCGAATGTTTGAATAATGCCGAGCTGGTAGAAGGGTGCGGTCGCGTAACCGGCCGTCTTCATGAATTGTCGAGACGCTACGCCCCCTTGGCCCGAAGACATGCGTGGGACCGTAACGAATACCTCTTGAAGGCCGATCAATATATACCGTCGGAACACCATTCTGTTCTCCATGCCCTGGAGGAACTGAAAGCAGAGCTGGCTCGATTGCCCGTGACGCCGGACAATTTCGGGTTAATTCACGGCGACATCAACGCGGGGAATTTCACGGTCGATTCATCGGGCGAGCTGACGCTGTTCGACTTCGATGAATGCCAGTACAGCTGGTACGTCGAAGATATCGCCGTCCAACTCTATTATTTGCTGTATGTCTTCGGCGAAGATTCGAAGCCTCTGCGGAAGGCGCAGTACGAATTGTTCCTGGCGCATTTCGAGAATGGCTACGCGGATGAGGGACGTCGCATGCCGAAAGAATGGCGGGACCAGCTGCCGCTCTTTCTCCGGCTGCGCGAAATTATCGTCTTCATCGGCATGCACCGGAGCTGGGATTTGAGAGAGCCCGATCAGTGGACGCGTGATTTTATACGGGACAGCCGGATGCGGATTACGAACGGACTATCGCTAATCGATGGTCTTTGAGCGCTCTGGAACGACAGAAATTGAGGATTAACTAACGAGCAAAAGGGAGCTGATCGCATGTTTTTCGTCAACTCGCGTGCCATCATCGAGCGAACGATGAACGGATCGAGGGAGATCGTCGTGCAGACGCGGAATAAACCGGGGGGAGCGGCCGCTATCGAACTGCCCGGCGGCAGAATCGAGCCCTATGAATCGTTCGTGACGGCGCTGATCCGGGAAGTGAAAGAAGAGACGGGGCTGGACGTGGTTCAAATCGAAGGCGGGGAGACGCGGGTGACGACGACCGGTATCGACCCGGGCTTCGAGGTGGAGTGCATCCGACCGTTCGGCGTCTACCAAACGCTGACCGGTCCTTTCGACTCCGTCGGCGCTTACTTCCGCTGTAAGGCGGAGGGCGAGCTGTTGGCTTCGGGCGACGACACGAAGAACCCGCGATGGGTGGCGGTAGAGCAAGTAAGACGGATGATGGATGAAGATCCGCTGCAGTTCTCGAACGTGGACCGGGCGGGGCTGATGTTTTATTTGAAGGCGTTGATGGAAGGGTAGAAGGCGAAACAAGGGCAGCCGATCGAGACGACCGGCCGCCGATGCGGGTCAACGTTCCGAATGGATCTAGCCTTTTCGCGCTTCCGCCTCGATCGTCGCTTTCATGACCTGCGCTCCGCGGTCGACGCGTACCTGAATCTCCGCTGCCAATTCTGCCGGGAGGAAATCGGTGATCCACACCAACTTGCTGCCCTTCGAATCATGAGGGAATACCTGGAACGTAGCGTGGTGATGTAGCAGCGGCATGCGTCCTTCCTTGAGCGCGTAAGCCATTCGTCGTTCCGCGTCATCAACGGACACGATCAACTCGCGAGCCAAGCCGCCTTGAGGGAAGATCAGCGTCCGTTCATCGCCGTTCATCTGCGTATCCAGGGTATAGCCGGGAACCAGCCGATGGTGCACCGCGCCGACATCGCTCACCGCATCCCACACTTGTTCAATCGACGCGTCGATCAGGATTTCTTTTCGAATCGTTGGCAAAAAATCACGCTCCTTGCGCTCATTATATGCCGCGGTCGCTAGGCGCACAATCGTAATCCGCTAATCTTAATAAACCGCTCGCTACCGCCCATGAGCCAAAATGTTGACCAGCTTGCCGTACGGGTCGCGGACATAAAATCGCCGCACGCCCCAGGGCTCGTCCGCCGGTCCGTATTCGATCCGGAAGCCGGCGCTCCGCATTCGTTCGAACGCTTCGTCGACGTCGTCGACTTCGATCGATAGATCCGGCACGGGCGTGTCCGACCCGCCCTGCGACGCGAAGCTGATCTGTACGTTCATCGCCTCGTCGGAGCCGTACGTGCCGATCCAGCCGTGGTCCATGAGCAGCTCCAGGCCGAGCACGTCCTGATAAAAACGCTTGGCCGCCGCCACATCCGGCGTCGCAATGTTAGCCACGATTCGCGTTACCTTCATGTTCATCCTCCATTCTCTTCTATTCTGCAAGCGATTGATCTCCTTCTTTCATAACGGAAATCGCGGACAGGTTCAACCCTCGCGCACATCCTTCCGCGAAAAAAAGCAGATCGGTGACCGATCTGCTTCGCTTCGCTATTCGTTCTCCGCTCCGTTATGTTCGCTTAGCAGCACGCCGTCCCACAGCCGACGCGCATATGCCGCAAGCGCAAGCGATTGCTGCCATCTGTCGTTGAGTTCGACGCCGCGGCTGCCGGGGACTTCGGTCGTGATGGCATACGGCGGCGGTCCGAGTTCCGGAATGAACAATAAAGCCCCGCCGTCGCTATCCCCGTTCACGACTCCATTGGCATATCGCTCCAGCCAGCCGCGCATCGCCAGCTCCCACCAGCGGCCGTAGTGGGCGAGCATCGGATGCTCCTCGTCGGCGAAGCAGCCGACCTGAATTTGCTCGCCGTTCGAGACGCGGCCATGCAGGCAATCCGCGCGCGATAGCAGCTGTCGGAATAGGTTCTCCGCCTCGTCCGGAATACGCGGCATCTCGCCGGCCAGTACGTAATGCGAGAAATCCGCGGTCAGCCGCAGCTCGGGAATGTACTGCACGTAGTCGGCGGTTCGGATCAAATCCTGCGTGATCGTTCCCCGGTGCGTCTCCACGTTGACGGAAAGTCCGTATTCGCCGGCTAGGGCGGCGATGTCTTCGAGCAGCCGGATGGCGGCTTCTCCGGTCAGGAACGGCGTCATGACTTGGACGTTCACCGCGCGGATACCGCCGAAGCCGGCGGCAAGCTCCAACTCCCGTCGCAGATCGTCCGCCGAGGAGGGATAGGCGTTCACGCTAAGCGCCAGCCGATGCCGATCGAGCGATTCGCGCCATGCGGCGGCTTCATCCGGCTTCGGAACGAACGCGTCGATGCCATCGAAGCCAGCATGCGCGATCATCTTGAATTTCTCTTCCATGGTAAGCTCCGGACCTTCCGGACGGAGATGATTCATCCCCCACCAAGACATGTGGACGTCGAGGCGCGCCCCGCCGTTAGTGATAGGCTGGTGTCTCAATGCCGCATGGCCCCCCGTCCGGATTGGTGTCGAGCGTCAGTTCCATGCCGTCCGCGCGGTAGAGCGGATTGTACCAATGCGAGATTTTCGTCGCGCTGACGTTGGCATAGTGGGAGATGAAGGCGCGGCGGAACCGGTCGGTCGTCCGGTTCCGGTACGAGCCATGGATGAGATTGCCGTTGAAGAACAGGATATCTCCGGGCTCCATCACCGCCGGAATCGGCTTCTCTTCCTTCGGCGGCTTCACGTAGTGCGTCGTGAACGACTCGCGGGAATCGGATACTTCCGGGCAAACGATGTCGTACGTGTTCGTCTTCGGGACGAGCAGCATGCAGCCGTTGTCCTCGTCGCACCGGTCGATCGCCGCCCAAGCCGCGATGCAGTTGCCCGGTTCCACTTTCAAATAGAAATTATCCTGGTGCAGCGCTTGCCCGCGCGAGCCGGGCGGCTTGTAATAGAACATGCTCTGCGCGGCGAGCGCCTCTTCGCCGTAGAGATCCTCCAAGATGGCCAGCACGCCCGGATGCAGCATGTATTTCTTGCTCACGTCGTCGAAGCGGTGCGGGTGCATGACCCTCGGGTAACGCTTAAGCGGGTCGTCGGCCGCGCCGGACAGATCCGGCTCGAAGTAGCCCGGCACGGGCTGGGCGCCGATCGTCTCGAACGTCCGTTTGATTTCGTCCACTTCCGACTCGTTCCACACGCCGCGCACGATGAGATAGCCTTCCTGCTCGAAGCTCGCCAGCTGTTCATCGGTCAGTACTTTTAACGATCGCGTCATTGTCCATCTCTCCTCTTGTTTGCTTACCTTTAGTGTAGCGGGGCGGGGTCGAAGGCAGAAGTCGGATTCATGCACATTAGTGGTTGGATTCTGCTGCGTCGGTAGACATCGGCATGCGAAATCGGTATTGTAAAGGCAGATTCGAACGAAGCGGAATAAACGCGATTCTGCCATGATTCCACAATGAACGAGCGTTGGGCTGAAGCGTGGAATCGGAAAAAGCGCGACAACAGATGAATGAAGAGGAGCGGGCAGGCGATGAAAGCGATCGAACCAAGCAGCGGCATCGTGACGGGACATTTTCGCGAGACGGAGACTTACGCGGTGGCGCGTCCTGCCGGGAGGGCGGATTGGCTGCTCGTCTACACGCTGGCGGGCGAAGGGTATTTCCGGACGCCGGAGGGCGAGAAGCGGTGCGGAGCGGGCGAGCTTGCGCTGCTTCGCAAAGGGGTGCCGCATGAATACGGGACGAGCGCCGGGCAGACGTGGAACTTCATGTGGGCCCACTTCCCGGGCGTGCCGGAGACGGGCCTGCTGCCGGAAACGGAGATGCTGGTCGCCCGATTGCCGGAGGGCGCCATGCAGCGGCGCGCGCTGCGGGCGTTCCGGTCCGTGCTGTCCGATGCGCGCGTGCGCGGCGAGTTCTGGGAGGAGTTGTGCGCCAATCAGCTGAGCGGGCTGCTGCTCCTCATGGCCGGCCAGCTCGCCGACCGATTGGACCCGCGGGTCAGCCGGGTCATCCGCCTGCTGTCCGCGCATATGCAGGAGCCGCTGACGATCGAGGAGCTGGCCGCCCGCGTCGGGCTATCGCCGTCTCGGCTGTCGCATCTGTTCAAGGCCGAGACCGGCAGATCGATCGTCGAGACGCTGAACGGCATGCGGCTCGAGCAGGCGGCGCTGCTCATGAAGCAGGCGGGCCGGACCGCGAACGAAGCGGCGTACGACGTGGGATTCCAGAGCTACAACCATTTCGCCGCCTTGTTCCGTCGGCGGTTCGGCTGCGGGCCGGCGGAATACCGGCGTCAGAGCTGAGACCGGGCGCAGCCGGCGAGATCGGGGCCATCGCTTAAGCGGAACATCGGCCCTAGACGTTCGCCGTTCCCACGGGTGCGCCAGACATCCCTGGGCATCCGGCTTCACCTGCAAACGCTCCCAAACTTGCGAGGATCGTACGATTTTTCGTCGGATTCCTGCTACGGTCCGGCATGGCGCTTCCCCTATAATCGAAGCATACAAGCATGGAAAACGAGTCGGCCGGCCATTCAAGACGCGGACCGGATCATGCGCGGGAGGGGCTGTACGCAGGTGGAACATACGATTCTAGCAAGAGGCATGCGCAAGGACATCTATCCGTCTACGCTGCGGTTGGGCGGCGCGAATCCGCAAGGGGACGAGATCGGCTTTACGAATTATTACATGACGAGGAACGGCGAGCCTTACTTCGCGATCTGCGGCGAGTTCCATTACTCCCGTTATCCGCGCGAACAATGGGAGACCGAGATTCGCAAAATGAAGATGTCCGGCATCAACGTCATTCCGACGTACATCTTCTGGAATCATCACGAGGAGGAAGAAGGCCGCTTCGAATGGGAGGGCGACCGCAATCTGCGAGCGTTCGTCGAGCTGTGCGGGCGCGACGGCGTATACGTCATTCTGCGGGTCGGCCCTTTCTGTCATGGCGAGGTGCGCAACGGCGGGCTGCCAGATTGGCTGTTCGGCCGTTCGTTCGACGTCCGCTCCAACGATGAAGGGTATCTTGGTTACGTGAAGCGGCTGTATGAGGAGATCGGGCGGCAGGCCGCGGGGCTGATGTTCAAGGACGGCGGGCCGGTCATCGGCATTCAGCTGGAGAACGAGTTCAATGCGTCGGCCGCTTTGTGGGAGCTGACCGCCAAGCAAGGGGACGAATATTTGAGCGGGGGGAGCGGCGGGGAAGCGCACATTCTTCGCTTGAAGGAGATGGCCGCGGCAGCGGGTCTCGTCGCGCCGATCTATTCCATCACGGGCTGGGGTAACGCGCCGGTGCCGGTCGACGAGGTGCTTCCGCTCTACGGCGGCTATGCGTATACGCCGTGGACGATTACGGCACGACAGCGCGAGCAGAAGCCGACCGGCGAATATTTGTTCACGCGCTATCACGATAACGCCGCGATGTCGCGCGATTTCGACCCGCCGTATCCGAAGGAGAGCTATCCGTTCGCCTGCTGCGAGATGGGCGGCGGCATGCAGACGTGGTACCTGGCCCGATTCCAGGTGGAACCGGAGAGCGTCGCCGCGATGAGTCTGGTCAAAATCGCGAGCGGCTGCAACTTCATCGGCTATTACATGTTCCACGGCGGCACCAATCCGGTCGGACGTACGGGCTACTTGAACGAGAGCTCGACGCCGCGGATCACGTACGATTTTCAAGCGCCGATCGGGGAATTCGGGCAAATCCGGGCCTCCAACCATCTGCTGCGGCCGCTCCATTATTTCCTGCGGCGGTTCGGAGATCGGCTGGCGCCGATGGCCGTCGCGCTGCCGGCAGATGCGGACCGTCTCAGCCCCGAGGACACGAAGTCGCTGCGTTATGCGGTCCGCACGGACGGACGGTCCGGCTTCTTGTTCGTGAACAATTATCAGGATCATGCCGAGATGGCGGAGCACGCCGATGTCCGCTTCGCCGTAGAACTGGATCAGGAGACGGTCCGCTTCCCGCGCGGGCAGGCATGGACGATTCGCCGGAACGCCTCGTTCTTCGTGCCGCTGCATATGGATTTGGACGGGTTGGACTTAATCAGCGCGTCCGCGCAGCCGGTGACCGAGCTGGCATCGGAGGGCGCGCGCACGTACTTCTTCCTCATGCCGGAGGGGGTCGACGGGGAGTTCGTGCTGGACGGCGCATCCGTCGTTTCAATTAACGCGGAGTACGGGCAAGTCGAGCGTGACGCAGACGGCGCATACCGCGTCACGGTGCCGAGCTCCTCGCCCGGCATGATCCGCATTCGTCGGGCCGAGGGGACGGAGATCCGCATCTATGCGATGGAAGCGGGCGAAGCGGCGATGCTGTGGGAGCCGGAGCACGGAGGCGAGCGGCGGATCTTATTCTCGTCGTCGGCTCCGCTGTCCGCGGATGGCGGGCTGGAGCTGGTCGTCGCCGGCTGCGACGGCGAGGCATCCTTCCGGGAATATGCGCCGGCGCCGAATGACGAGCCGCGTTGGCTCCCGGCGAAGGAGAGCGTCGCTGCATCAGCCGAACGCAGCGGCTGGTTCACGACGTATACCGCGACTTTCCCCGCGAAGGACGTCGCGCCTGCCGTGAGGCGAATCCACGACCACAAGGTCGTCGTCGAGGTGCCGGATGGCGCGCTCGATAGCGTAGACGATCTAATCCTGCATATTGGGTATACAGGCAATGTCGGGTATGCGTTCTCCGGCGGGCAGCTGATCCACGATCATTTTCATAACGGGGCGCCGTGGGAGCTCGGGCTGTCGCGGTTCCGCGACCGGCTGCGGGATGGAGAACTCGTGCTGGAGACGACGCCGCTGCGCGACGGTCCGGCCGCGTTCTCGCCCGATGCCGGGTTGGCAGCGGAGCGGAATCCCGAAGGAGCGGCGGTCGCGAAGTTCCATCGGATAACGGCCGAACCGGTATACAGGGTGGCGTGGAAGCGGGCGTCGCGCTAATCCGGCGTGTTCGGGGGATGCCATTCGTTGCCGATAGCCCTATAATAAGGTTCATGAAGCACGGGAGGTGAAAGGGCATGAGAATGGCCGAAGTAAGCGCCAAGTTCGGCATCCCGCAGGACACCCTTCGCTATTATGAACGGATCGGGCTGCTGCCTCCGGTCAACCGCAACAAGAGCGGCATCCGGGAATACACCGAAGAGAATCTCCGGTGGGTCGAGTTCGTCAAATGCATGCGGCAATCGGGACTGTCGATCGAAGCGCTGACGGAATACGTGGCGCTGTTCCAGCAGGGCGATCAGTCGCTAAGCGCAAGGAAGGAATTGTTGGCGGAGCAGCGCGAGCAGCTCGCCGTTCGCGTCCGCGAGATGACGAATACGCTGGAGCGGCTGGACCGCAAAATCGAATCGTACGAGCATCACCTGGGCGAAATCGAGAAGACGCTGCATAAACAGGAGATTGAAGCGATGTAATTGAGACGCGCCTGTACTTCCGCAAGAGCCGATTTCACCATGAATGAAGAGCCGTTCCGAGCTGGGGACGGCTCTTTTTGGCATGACTTCGCCGCCTGATCCGGCCGTCAAACCCAGGCGTGCCAACGGTTTCGGAATTCGGTCAGCGTCCCTGAAATGTGTCTATTGTGCCGTCTCCCGCCGACTGCGTATAGTGTGGTTAGCCGGCCGGGCATCAGGTGCGTGAGATCGAGTAGAGGTTTGACGGGCGTTGCATAAACCTTTGCGAGAGGCAACAAGCACTTGTCCCGCTAGCGCAACAAGGACAAGCTTTTCCTCGTACTAGAGTAAGGGCTCCAGATAAAGGGAGGAAGGGCATGACACGTAAATATAGTCTGTTATTATTAACGATGCTGCTGCATACCAAAGAAGCCGGCGCCGATGAAGCGGCCGGCGGCAGCTGGAACGGCGAGGACGGACTCATGTTCGCCGGACCGGCGTCGACGCGGGAGGAGGCACTAGCCGTCTCGAACGATCTGATGGCGCCGTACTTGAAGCAGCTCATGCGGGATCAGGGAGGGTTCGTTTTGAAATAAAGCGATCCTCCCGTTTCCTCTAGTCCAACGGAATGTAGGCGTCGAAGAACGAAACCGCCTCGATTTCTTTATCATTCAGTATCGGGGTGAACGGTTTGATGATCGTGAGGGTGTCGGTTAGGAAGTCCCCCACTATCGTGCCTTTCCATACGGAGGTTGTTTTTGAAGTGCCGTCCCTGTAATGAATGGTGATCGGGTATTCATCCGTGTATGGGTTTAGTGCCGTTTCCTTCTGCTTAAGATTCGCGGCCTCATTAATCTGTCTGAGTTGGGGGCTGTCCACCTTTAACGTTACGGCAATCGGCGAAATAGATATCGAGGACAATGTCGCCGGGTGGCCATACAGACTCACCTTCCGTTGTACCGAATGCGTGGTCGACAGATTTTTATAATCTAGAATGAATTTGGTTTCCCAGAAGCCGGGCGCAATCGTCTCGAATTCATCCGGAAGAGCAGCCGCCTCTTCCAAATCGCGAACTTGCAAGGTAACGGGGCTGCCGATCGGTGCTTGCCTCGAGAGTTGATAACTCAGGGCCAGACTGATTTTATTGTCATACGGGCGGCCGTCATCCAATACCTCGTAGCCGATTCCGGCACCATGTGACCCGGGCGCATCGAAATTCAACTGCGTGTCGAACCGGTACCGCTCGGCGCTTAGCCTTACCCCCTCCGGCGCGGTAAAATCCATCAGCACATAGATCAAATGACTGTCGCCGATAATTTGCTTCACGTCGAGCGTGCCGTTCTCGTTTGCCGCCTGCTGATTGACCACGTAGGCGCCGTTTTCCAAATATCCAGCTTGCCCGCCGTCCGCCGGGCGCAGGAAGTTTAACCATTTGACATCCAGCCCCATATAGGCTGCCGCGTACGCCGTGGTCGTAATCATGCAGATCATGGCCGCGGCCGTCATGACCGCGGATCGCAGCGGTCTCCGGGGACGCGACTTCCTTCTCCTTGCGGCGTCGGATTCGGATGCGCGCAGGATGCCGCGAAATAAACGTTCCTTATGAGCCTCGTTTGGCTTCAGCGATTCCAATTGCTCCTTGAGCTGGTTGGCCTTCACCTTGTTTCCCTCCCCAATCCGCTTTCAACCGCGCGCGTCCCTTTGCCAGCTGCGTCTGCAGCGTGCTCTCTTTGCGATCCAACAGCCGCGATATCTCTCTTACGGAGTAGTCCTCGACATAATAGAGGTACAGCACCGTCCGATATTTCTCGGGCAGCCGGAGCAACCGCTCGAGCACGTCCCGCCGCCGCTCGTCATGACGGTCCCAATAGGTGTTCTCGGGCAGCGCGTCCAAGTCGACCCTGCGGGAGCGCCACCAGCTTTTCAGTATGTCCTTGCACGTGTTCTTGGCCGTCACGATCATCCACGCCTTCTCGTGCTCGCGGTCCCGGAACGTCTGGCCGTGCTTGAAGAGCTTCAGAAAAACCGACTGGACCGCATCGTCCGCATCGGCGCTATTGCGCAGCAGAATAAAGCAGAGCCGGTACACCCGGTCGATATGCCGCTCGTATAAGTCGGCGAATTCGCGCGCCGTGCGCCCGGCCGCATGCTCGTCCATGCCATCACCCCCATTACGTACACGATCGAGCGGGCGAAAATATCCTCGAAGCGCGATATTTTTCTCGAGTCTTTCAACATGAAGAAGCAGCCTGCCCGTGGCAAGCCGCTTTCTGTCTGCATTCACCACTTTAAAAGTTGAACTGAATAGAAAAACAAAAGCGCGGAGAAAGAGAGATGAATCTGAAGAAGCGGTAGCGCTCGCCTTTGTGAACGGATTCGATCTTCTACTCACTATTCAATCAAAGGAATACGTGAACAACAGCGATCGAAAGATCATCACTCTTGCGCAGCATATACTTGTTAGGAACTTGAGTTCCACTTTGTTTATTCCATTCCCATTCCGCATTATAATGGGTACCGAAGCAAATGCACAATGATCGGAGGTTGCGTGCGATGAGCGATCAGCTACACCCGGGTTACGAGCCGGAGTCGCCGTGTCATTATCGGCGGGCGCTGGAGGTCGTCTCCAGCAAGTGGACCGTCCTCGTCTTCTACGAGCTGGAGAAGGGGAGCAAGCGATACAGCGAGCTGAGGAAACAGATCGAAGGCGTCACGAAGAAGATGCTCACTCAGACGCTGCGTCAGCTGGAGCGGGACGGCTTGGTGCGGCGCACCGTCTATCCGACCGTCCCGCCGACCGTGGATTACGCGCTGACGCCGCTGGGACTGACGTTGATCGAACCGATGAGAATGCTGCACCGGTGGACGGAAGCCCATTACGACTCGGTGCTGCAATCGAGGCGGGCGTACGACAACGAGCCGGCACCCGAGGACGCCGCCGAGCCGGATCTCGCGGCCGAACCCGATTAATCCGGCGTGCCGAGCTCGCGCGCGATGAACGCATAGACGTCGTGTCCGTCGTCGAAGACGTCCGTCAGCGCGTAGAACAAGTGGATCATGCCGGGATACCGTTTCCAGCTGACGCGCACGCCGCTCTCGGCCAGCTTGCGGGCGTATAGCTCGCCTTCGTCGCGCAGCGGATCGAGCTCGGCGGTGACGACCAAGGCGGGAGGCAAGCCGTCTACATCGCCGAGCAGGGGAGATGCCAATGGATTGGCGCGATCGGCATCGCTGCCAAAATAGTGTCCGGCGCAGTAATCGAGCAGCGCGGTCTCGAGGAAATACCCGGCGCCGTAAGTTGTCTTGGATGCGTAACTGCCGGACCAGTCCGTCACCGGGCAGAGCAGAATTTGCCGGGCGATCCGCGGCGTGCCGCGCTTGACCGCCTGCTGCGCCACGAGCGCGGCGAGATTCCCGCCGACGCTCTCGCCGGCGACGGCTACCCGGTCGGCGTAGAAGCCGAGCGCTTCGGCGTTCTCGTATACCCACTGCGCGGCATAGAGCGCCTCGTCGATCTGCACCGGGAACTTGTGCTCCGGGGCGAGCCGGTAATCGACGGACACGACCGCATGTCCCGTGACGTGCGCCAACTTGCCGCACATCGGGTCGTAATCCGCGATTCGGTTGAACACGAAGCCGCCGCCGTGGTAGAACACGATGACGGGCAGCTTCTCCTTGTTCGTCGGGCGGTAGATGCGCACGGTTAGCGGGCCGTGCGGCCCTTGCAACTCGGCATCCTGCGTGTCGGCCAATTCGTGGCGTTCGGAGATCGCGTTCGCGATGATGACCTTACGGATTTCGTCGGGCGTCATCCGGTGCAGCGCCGGCAAGCCCGACATTTGATCGAGGAATTTCTTCGTTTGTTCTGGCAGCGTTTCGTTCACGTTAACGACCTTCTTTCAGGCAGGATTATTCGGTCCGGATCCGTTACCTTCACGATACTGCAATCGTCTGAACGTGAGAAGAAGGCACTTTAAAGTGGCCTTCGGGAAAGGAGTGGCAACAATCGATCATTATCGCAAGCTCGGCGTCTTCCTCCGATGGCATGCCATCCTCATTCTGATCATCGGGATAATCGGGGCGCTCAATCAAGGATTCGAGCAAAGCAACGGCAATGTTTACATCGATAAAGGCTTCTTCCTTTGGTTAATTGGCGGCTATTTGGCCGCGCTGATTCTCTATGCGCTGTCCGTCATGCTCACCGGGTTGGACGGGATTGCAGCAAGGGAGCAGAATAAACAATCGGATTAGGATCAATAAGGCACTCTCGTATTCATCGAGGGCGCCTTTTTATTTAGCTAAAGGGAGTTTAACGCTAAAGCAGGATTTGGAAAATATTCGAGGAATAGTCTGGAAAGCTGATGATCGAAATGAATATAAAAAGTATAAAGGGGGGGATGAAAATACACTTTTTCATAGGAATCGTTCCACCCGAAGATTACAAAGAACAAATCTCGGTATTTCGTAATAAATGGGCTAAAGCATTTCGAAATCGATGGGATAATAACGGCTTTTGTTCTTTATTTCCAATCTTCCAGTTAACTTTGTCTGAACCAGCAACCTTCGGAACAGCGATTACATTCCTTAGCGTTTAAACCGTTCATTGAACTGGGAACGTTAGCCGAGCAAGCCTGTTTGATAGGTTTAATGGCCGACGTAATGAAAAGAGCGAGAATATCGGGTCAGTTTCGTCAGACGCATATAAAGAAACGGAGTGAAGTTATGAAATTGCTGCTTACATCCGGAGGCATCAATAACAAAAGCATACACGACGCGCTGGTTAGCATGCTGGGCAAGCCGATCGCCGACTCCAACGCCCTGTGCATCCCCACCGCGATGTACGGACACCCCTGGGTCGGTCCCGGCGTCAAAGCCTGGGAGTTCATCAGCGGGAAAGAAGAGAATCCTATGGTCAACTTGGGCTGGAAGTCCGTCGGGGTGCTGGAGCTCACGGCGCTGCCAAGCATCGGCGAAGACCGCTGGGTGCCGCTGGTCCGGGAGACGGACGTCCTGCTGGTGGCGGGCGGAGACGCCCTCTACCTGTGCCACTGGATGCGGCAATCCGGGCTGGCAGACCTTTTGCCGTCGCTGCAGGCAGTCTATGTGGGAATGAGCGCCGGGAGTATGGTGCTGGCACCTAACATCGGGGAATTCTTCGTTGGATGGACTCCACCCAACGGTGGCGATGAAGCACTGGGACTGGTCGATTTTGCAATGTTTCCGCATTTGGATCACGAGATGCTGCCGCATAACACAATGGCCTCTGCAGTGAGCTGGGCCGCCGGGATGCAGGGGCCGGCGTATGCGATTGATGATCAGACCGCCGTCAAAGTGATCGACGGAGCAGTCGAAGTTGTTTCCGAAGGGCATTGGACACGTTTTTCGCCCTAATGTT
This sequence comes from Paenibacillus methanolicus, assembly GCF_008124765.1. Taxonomy (GTDB): domain Bacteria; phylum Bacillota; class Bacilli; order Paenibacillales; family Paenibacillaceae; genus Paenibacillus_Z; species Paenibacillus_Z methanolicus. The sequence goes on from NZ_VNHS01000005.1 coordinate 126,110, forward strand.
ATAGAAAAGGAAGGGAATTGATGAATCGCACCTATATTGTAAATCAGCTATCTGAAAGGCATTTTCAAGATTTAATGAACTTATACAATGAAAGATCATGGACCAAGACAAGAACGAGTGATGAAGTTCGAGAGATGATTAATAACTCGTATATATTTGGTTTATGTGATTCTGAATCGGACCGACTAATAGGATTTACGAGAGTCGTGACTGACTATGTTTTCCGAGCAACGATCTATGACGTTATCGTTTTGGAACAATTCCAAGGCGAAGGATTTGGAAGGTTGCTTCTCGAAGCGGTCGTTAACAGTACATTAATAAAGGGTATCGAACGCGTTGATTTATTTTGCGCAGATAATAAAGTGATGTTCTACGAAAAATGGGGGTTTAAAAAAGTCCCAATAACCACCAATTATATGAGCTTAATGAAGTAAACGGAAGGGTATCCTTGTTATTTTCGCCGTTTGGTAGCACCATCTAATCATATCTGAAAAAGGGAGGAGCGTAACAATCGCAGACGTCATGCCGCGATTCTTTTCTCTTGTCCGGAGCAATTTTAAAGACTAGAAAAATGAAACGCGCCGCATTAAAGACCCCGCGGCGCGTTTCCCTTTGATCCAGGCTACCGCTACTTCTCCTCCCGCCGACCTCGGGAGAGACCTCATTTTACCCCGCCTCTCGCTTCGTCCCCACGCACCCCTCCAGGAAATCCAGCGTCCGCTCCAAACACCGCAGAGCCTCGGGCGTATCCAGTTGAAACTGGTACTCGTGCGGCACGGCGCCCGCCGCGGCGTCGAAGAACAGCGTATCGACCGCGACGCCGAGCGAGCGCAGCTTCTCCGCCAGCTCCAAGCCATGGGCTTCGAAGGAGCCCGTGTTGCCGTCCGTGATGAAGACGGGCGGGAACCGGTCCGACACCTGATGCACGGTCGACGCTTGCCGGGCGATCGCGCTGCTGCTCCACTTTCGCTCGCCGAGATACGCCCAGCCGAGCTGCCGCATGAGCCAGCCGCGCAGGCCGCCCGCTCCGTCCGCGAGGCGCTCGACGTTATACGGTCCGCAGTACAGCACCGCGGCGCGCAGCGTGCCTTCCGGCACGGTCGGCCTGATACCCGAGAGGCGTGCGAGCTCCGGATTCGTCTGGATCGCGACGAACTGCGAGACGATCTGGGCGCCGGCCGAATCGCCGCCGATGATCAGGCGTTCCGGATCGAGCGCGGGGAAGCGGTCCGCGAGCATCGCCAGATAGGCGGCGACCTCGCTCATCTGCCGCAGCGGAGCGGGATAGCGGGCTTCGGGCGCCACCTCGTAGTTCATGCTGACGACCGCATAGCCTCGGTCCGCCATGACGGCGCACCAATCCGCCGTGCCCGACTTGTCGCCGGCGACGAAGCTGCCCCCATGAACCCAGAGGATCGTCGGCAGCTTCTCCCGCGCATCCTTGGGGTAGTAAACGTCGACCTCGTTCGAGTTGTAGGCGGAAGGATACCGAATATCCTTGTGCGCGGCCACGCGCTTCCGGATCGCGGCCGACTCCGGATGCTTGGCGCAGCCCGGGTCGGGCTGGCTGCGGAGCCACCGGACAAGCGGCATCGGGGACCGCTGCAGCACCGTTCGAATCACCAGCGAGCCTAGAATCGCCAGCCCCGCGAGACTTCTCCATAACCGTCGTAAAAGTGCCATGCCGTGCGTACCCCTCTCATCTTGCGAAGATAGCCCCCATTTTACGCGCCGCCGCCTGCTCCCTCTGCCGTCCATCCGACCTGCTGCTAGCAAAATCCCGACTTCCGCCTGCCGTAACTTGCCGCAAGGACAACCCGCGCGCCGATTTCCGCCGTTTGATTCTTTTTCGCGCTCGCCGCGTCGCGGCTGCATGACTGCGGCATTCCTCCCTTCGCGCGCCTCGCAACTGGTCGTCAAAGTGCAAGCGGGAAGTCGGGGGACGCGTAGACCGCGCTCGGTTATGTCGGGTAAGCTTAAGGGATACGGCTCATCGAACGATCAGATTCGCGGGTTCGATTCGAACGACTTTGCTTTTGCGGGACGAGAATACGGTTGCCGGGCCGCGATCTACGGAAATACTGTAGTCATTATCCATGTTCATCCAGATTTCATTCTTCGATTGGGGGATCGCCCAATGTTCAACTTCTTGCATGCCGTGCCCTGGCGCTCGCTCCGGATCAAGCTGGTGCTTGGTCTATTCGGCATTACGCTGCCGCTGATCGCGCTGCTCGTCTACAATAACCGTTACAGCGTGAACGTTATCCATAACCAGGTCGCCGCCACGAACAAAAATCTCATGTCCATCTATATGAAGCAGACCGATGCGCAACTGACCGAGGCCGAGCGGTATCTCGTGGGCCTTACGATGACGGACCTGAACGCGCAGACGATGGGCGAGCCGGTATCGGAGGATGCGTATATGCTGGCGAAGAGCGCGGTATCCCGGACGCTGGCATCGGATTTGGGCATCTATCCGTATCTCGACGGGTTCTACGTCTACAGCGCGATTCGAGGCGACGGGGTGGATACGTACAAAGGCGCGATGACCTATGCCGACCTCGCCGCCATGCGCGAGGCGCTGAACGACACGATCGGGCAGCTGTCGGAGCAGCCTTTGTATCGCAACGCCAAGTGGAAAATGCAGACGATCCGCGGTCAAACGTATCTCATCCGCATCATCCGCGACAACAACCTGTACGTCGGCGCTTGGGTGAAAGCCGATACGCTGCTAAAGCCGCTTCAAGGGATGACGGGCGACACGGGCGCGGTGCTGCTGGTGGGCGAGCAAGGGCAAGCGCTGCACGGCACGCGGGATTTGTCCGAGGAACGTCTGGATTTGAACCGCGGGTTCGGCGATTATTATTTGTCCGGCCGCAATCGGGACTATCTCATCGTCGGCGAAGCGTCGGTCCGCGGCGGTTTCTCGCTTGTCGCGGCGATCCAGGAGCGCGCCATGCTCGAGAATTTGCCCAATTTAACGCGGGCGTCGGCGATCGTCATCGCGCTCGCCTTCCTGATGCTGCCGCTGAGCTTCCTGTTCCTTCGTCAGGCGCTGCTGCTGCCGATGCGCCGGATGGTCGGGGCGATGCGCCTCATCGGGGAAGGCAATTTCAATTTGAGGATGGAAACGTCCCCGCGGGCGCCGGATGAGCTCGCGCTCGTCAGCCGGACATTCAACACGATGATCTCGCGAATCGAGGAGCTGAAGATTCACGTGTATGAGGAACAGCTGAGCAAGCAACGAGCGGAGCTGAAGCATTTGCAGCTGCAAATCAATCCGCATTTCTTCATGAATTCCCTCAACATCCTATATAACCTGGCGCAAGTGAAACAGTTCGGGGCGATTCAGGAGATGACGATGAATCTAGTGCATTACTTCCGATATATGTTCCAAAGCGGAAGGACGCTGGTCCCGCTCGGCGACGAGCTGCGCCACATCCGCCATTACTTGCGCATTCAGCAGATGCGCTTCACGGAGGACGCGCTGCAAGTGGAGATTCAAGTGCCGCCTTATCTCGAATCGACGCTCATCCCGCCGCTTATGCTGCAGACGGTCGTCGAGAATACGATCAAATACGCGGTGCGGCCGGGCGAAGCGACGGTGCTCGCGATCGAAGCCGAACTGGACGACCTCGCCGAAGAGCCGATGGCGTGCATTACGGTGCGGGACAACGGCGAAGGCTTCTCGGATGCCGCGCTGCTCGATATCCGGGAAGGCCGCATGCCGACGGACGAGCGCGGCGAGCACATCGGCCTGTGGAATATCCGCGAGAGGCTGAAGCTGCAGTACGGCGATCAAGCATGGCTGGATTGCTACAACGACGATCCGCACGGGGCCGTTACCGAGATCGCGATTCCGCTGAACGCGAATATGGAACCGAAGGAGTGAGACCGCGATGCGGCAGCTGTTAATCGTAGATGATGAACCGATCGCCGTGGAAGGACTGCGATCCGGCGTCGACTGGGCTTCCGTCGGAATCGGCCGGGTCATGACCGCCCATAGCGTCGATCAGGCGAAGGAGATGTTTCGCGAGCAGACGGTCGATATTCTGCTGTGCGACATCGAGATGCCGAAGGGAACGGGACTGCAGCTGCTCGAGTGGGTGCGGGAGCATTATCCCCGGACGGAGACGATCTTCCTCACCTGCCATGCCGAGTTCCATTATGCCAGGGCGGCGATTCAGCTGGGCAGCCTCGACTACCTGCTGAAGCCGATTCCGTACGAAGAGCTGGCCGCGATCGTCGCGAAGGCGGTGGAGAAGATTGAACAGGAGCGGCGGCAGAGCGAATTCAGCCAGTTCGGGAAGTTCTGGGTGCAGCATCAGCCCGTGCTCACCGAGCGGTTCTGGCTCGATATTCTCCATCAAGCGATTCCGGCGCGGGAGGAGGCGATCCGGCGGGCCGCGGACGAGCGGAACATCCCGTATTCGGACCAGCTCGTCTTCCTGCCGATTCTGCTGCGCGTGCGGCGTTGGTACCGGGACTACTCGCTTCGGGACAAAAAGACGATGGAATACGCGCTGCGCAAAGCGGCGGAGGAGATGCTGGCGCAGCGGCGGGAGCGGGGTTTCCTCATTTCGGTTGAGGACGACATGAGCCTGGTCGTGCTGAACGGCGAGAAGGAGGCGTACGACGACGAGCGGCTGCGGCAGCTGTGCGAACCGTATATCGAGGCGTGCCGGACGTATTTTCATTGCGATATCTCCTGCTATATCGGCGAGCGCGTCAGAGGGCACGAGATGGCGGCCATATATCAACGTCTGCGGCGGCTCGACGCGGACAACGTCGCCTACGATAACCGCATATTCCGCCTCGGCGAGCTGCAAGAGGCGGCCGCCCCCCGCGCGCTGCCGGATATGCATCCGTGGGGCAGCATGCTGAAGGAAGGCGCGAGGGAGAAGGTCGTCGCGGAGGCGGAGCGATTCCTCGACAACCAAGTACAGGCCGGGCAGCTGACGCAGGAGGTGCTTAGCCCGTTCATCCAGGATTTTCAGCAGATGGTCCATTACGTGCTCCACTTGAAGGGCATTATGGCGCATCAGCTGCTGAGCGACCGCGAATCAACGGAGCTGTTCGCCCGCGCGTCCCGTTCCGCGAAGGATGCGGTCCTCTGGATTCGACACATCGTCGGGAAGTCGCTCGACTACGCCGATACGGAGACGCTCGCGCCGAGCGTCGTCGCCCGGGCGAAAGCCTATATTCAGCAGCATCTCGCCGGGGAGATCTCCAGGGAGGATATCGCGAGCCACGTGTATTTGAATCCGGATTATCTAACGCGCATCTTCAAGCGGGAGACCGGGCTGTCGATCTCGGACTATCTGCTCCGGCAGCGGCTGGGGATCGCGGCCGAGCTGCTGGCGTCGACGGATCAGCCGGTCAGCGCGGTCGCCGTCCGGATCGGCTACGCGAACTTCTCCCATTTCTCGCGCATGTTCAAGAAATACACCGGTATGAACCCGATGGAGTACCGGCAGTCCCGCCAGCACGACGGCGGCGGAGGCACATAGTCGTCAAAGTGACAGCAGGAAGTCGTGACGCGAGCAGAGCCGCCGGGGCGCGCCCCCCTATAATAAAGACAGCTTCACGAGAATCGAGCAAAGGCGGGGGAACAACCAGATGAAGAGAATGAAGACGGCGGCCATGCTGCTGATGGCGACGGCAATTGCGATGACGGGCTGCTCCGGCGGCAACGACAACGGTAACGGTAACGGCAACGGCAATGGTAACGGCAACGGCGGCAACGCGAACACCGGCAGCGCGAACGGCGCGCAGAATAGCGGCGGCAAGGAACTGGCGAATATTACGGTGACCTACCCGATGATCAACGCGGCGCAGAAAGACATGCAGCTCATCGAGGATGCGATCAACAAGATCGCCGAGGCGAAGATTCAGACGCACGTCAAGCTAAAGCCGATCAGCGCCGGCGAGTGGGCGCAGCAGCTCAATCTGATGTTCACGAGCAACGAAGAGATGGACCTCATCACCGTCTCCGGCGCCGCGTACAGCAACATGGCCGCGAAGGGACAACTCGTGCCGCTGAACGACCTGCTGGATCAGCATGGCGAAGGCATCAAGACGGCGATCGGCGACCAATACATGACCGCGACCAAAATCAAAGGCGAGACATTCGCCGTGCCGACGGTGCGCGATTTGGCCGTCAGCTACGGTTTCTCCATGGTCAAAAGCTTGACGGACAAATACAGCATCGACGCAAGCGCGATCAAGACGCTGGACGATTTCGAGCAGGTGCTTCGCACGGTTAAGGAAGGCGAGAAAACGTTCGCGCCGCTCGTGCCGGCGGTTGCGGGCCATTCGTATTTCGACGAATACGTGTTCTACGACAAGCTGGGCGACGGCGTCGGCGTGCTCCCGAATTACGACAACAACCTGCAGATCGTTAATCTGTACGACATGCCGGAATACAAAGATTTCCTGACGCGGGCGCGCCGCTGGTACGAGGACGGCCTGGCGATGAAGGACGCCGCGACCAACAAGACGAGCACGTTCGAGCTGGTGAAGTCCGGCAAGGCGTTCGGCACGTTCACCGCGCTGAAACCCGGCTTCGCCGCGCAGGAGAAGCAATCGACGGGCATCGACCTGTCGATCGTCGAGACGATGCCGGCGGTGGCGACGACGAGCAGCGTCACCAGCATCATGTGGGGCATTCCGGTCAATTCCAAGCAGCATGAGAAGGCGATGGCGTTCTTGAACCTGATGTATACCGACAAAGACATCGTCAACCTGTTCGACTGGGGCATCGAGGGGACGCACTACGTGAAGGTGGCCGGTCAAGACAACGTGATCAAATACCCGGACGGCGCCGATCCGGCGACGCTTGGCTATATGAATCCGCTCGGCTACTTGTTCGGCAACCAGTTCCTGTCGTACGTGCTGGAAGGCAACGATCCGGACATTTGGACCAAAATGAAGGCGTTCAACGACGGCGCGAAGCCATCGAAGGCAATGGGCTTCGTGTTCGACGTGACGCCGGTGAAGACCGAGTTCGCGGCGGTCTCGAACGTTATCAAGCAATACAAGCTGCCGCTCGAGACGGGCAGCGTCGATCCGGAGAAGATCCTGCCGGAATTCCAGGGCAAGCTGAAGTCGGCGGGCATCGACAAGATCATCGCCGAGAAACAGAAGCAGCTGGACGAGTGGGCGCAGTCGGCGAAATAACGGCGGTTATGTAAAAGCAAAGAGCGGCAAGCCAGGACTGGGAGATCAGTCTTGGTTTGCCGCTCTTTGCATCTTCATTCTCTACTCTACACAAGGCTCTTCGGCCGGCATGTTCACTTGGAACGTCACGCCGAATTTGTCCTTCACGATGCCATAGAGCGGGCTCCATTCCGTCGGTTGCAGCGGCATGACGACTTGCCCGCCGTCTTCCAGCGCGGCGAAGATGGCTCTGGCTTGTGCCTCTTCGGCCGGATGAATCGCAATCTGCACCGTGTCGCCGCCGGCTTGGAACGGCATGCCCGGGAACGTATCGGAGAACATCAGATCGAAGTCGCCGACTTTCAGGTGGGCGTGCATGACCCGGTCCTTCATGTCGTCCGTCAACGGATGATCCGGGTTTTCCGGCATGTCGCTGAACAGCATGATGCCCATCACCTTGCCGCCGAGCGCTTTCTCGTAGAAATAGACCGCTTCCTTCGTGTTGCCATCAAAATTCAAATACGGGTTCAACTTGATCGACATAATTAAACAGCTCCTTTTGGAATCATTTGGTTAACGTTCATGTCTTCATTATGCCCCATAGCGAGCGGCGAGGTTTCTTCTCGATTGCGCATTATACGTTTCCGGGTAAAATAAATAGACAGAGCCAAACTTCCATCAAGGGCAGAGGTGTTGTCATGTTGGCGTGGTGGAAAGAAGAGCGGCTGCACAAAGCGCGAATCAAAGCGTCTTGTCGCGTCATCGGATATTGGGGCAATCTGTTCGGGGCCTATTTTCCGTTCGTCGATGATGTACCCGTGGATCAGTTAGACGTTGTCCCCGCCGGATACGAGGGCTGGATCGTTCGCAGGTGGGGGCGAATGTACTGGGTTCCGGATCCCGATCGGGCCGAAATCAAACAGTTCACGCCGACCGATCAGCCGCATGTTCTCATTCCGGTCCGTAAGATCGAAGGGAATTATACGGTGATCTAGCAGGAGCAACGGGAGATGACAATGGGCATGGCGTGGATTCTCATGTCCGCGAGAGAAGGCGCCGAATCGTGGTCCGGCGTCTTATTGACGTTCGGGACGGACATAACTAGGAAGTGAAAATTCGTGGCGGATTTGTTAGAATTTACAAAGATGGATGTAACTACGAGCGGAGGGCTGATTCATGCGTAAATGGACGAAATGGACCACGGCGCTCGCCTTCACCGTGGCGTTCGCGGCCATCGTGTATGTGATGGTCGCGAATTTGGCAGGCGAAGAGAACGAACCAACCGCCGGAGCGGCCACGATGACGTTGAACGATTTCGCGACGAAGCTCCCGCGAACCGTTGATTTTGCCGAGAAACCGACCGTGCTGCAGGTGTTCACGTCCTGGTGTCCGTATTGCAACGAGGATGCGCCGAAATTGGTCGAGCTGCAGGAGAAGTACAAGGACCAGGTTCATGTGATCGGCATTAATCTCTATCATCGGGATACGGAAGAAGATTTGGCGGCGTATTTGACGAAGTACGGCATCACGTACCCCGTCTTGCTCGACGAGGACGGCAGCATTCACGAGAAGCTGGGCAAGACCGGCTTTCCGGCTTTGTTTATTATGGATGCGAAAGGGGAAGTCGCCTCGTCCCGGGTCGGATCAATCGACAGGAGCGACATGGAGGCGTTTATTCAGTCGGCTCCCGATTTTCAATAAGCGGACGTCGCAATTCAACAGTAAGACCCCGATGATCCCATGTCATCGGGGTCTTTTGACGATGATGGCATTGTCCGGATTGTCATTCCCGGCGAACGCTGAAGTCAAATATTTTGAACCGTGCAACCTATTTCATGCAGGACGCATCTTTAGTATGAGAGAGGTGAGAACGTTATTGGAAGCCGCGGAAGTCGTTGCCCGTTTACGCGAGAAAGATGAATCGGCCCTACGCTATGTAATGGACCGCTATGGAGACAACCTGCTGCGTACGGCCTATTTGCTCGTGAAGGACCGGCAAGCCGCGGAAGAAGCGGTTCAAGATACGTTCTTGCAAGCCTTTCGCAAAATCGCCCAGCTGAACCATCCGGATCAGCTTCACGCGTGGCTCGTGCGGATCGTCGTGAACCGATGCCGCATGCAGCAGCGGACATGGAGTTGGCGGCATATTTTCCCCACTTTAGGAGAGAAGCGTCTTCTCCTCGAGAGCGATGAGCCTGGCCCCGAAGAGATGTTCTTTGATCAATGGCAGAGCGGGAGCGTCAGTCACGCGATTCATCAACTGGCTTACAACTATCGGGAGGTTATCACGCTTTATTATTATCATGAGATGCCGATTGCCGAGATTTCCGGACAGCTGGCGCTTAACCTGAATACGGTCAAGGCGAGATTGGCGCGCGGACGGGCGCAATTGAAAGACATACTGAATCGAGAGCAGGAGGCTCGGCCATGACGAACGAGCAAACGGAAATGAAGGAACGGCTGACCGAAGAGCTTGGCGAACTGTATTTTGCCGGTGCGGAAAAGGTCTTCATGAAAGCTGCTCGGCAGCCGGACTGGAAACAGCGGCTTCGCGCATGGTGGAATCAAGAGATCGAGATCCCGCTTATTCCCGTGGCTGCGGTCTGTTTCTTGCTTATCTGCGCTTTGCTGCTTACCCGTGGCGAGAAGTCGCCCAAGGAGCAGCTCTTCGTCCACGAAACGCGGCGGCTGATCGAGGTTGGGGGAAATACGTATTGGATAGACGATTACGAGAGGGCGGTGACTTCGATTGCGGATTCGCGTTAAAATCAAACATCTCGTGTTTGCCGCGGCGAGCATCGTCATCTTGCTTGCCTGTTATTTTACCGTCATCGATCCTGCGCTAAACCGATATGCGGCGAAGCAAACGATCGAACGGGGAGGCGTTCCGGCGAAGGAAGCGCTGCTTGCCCGGTTCGCCAACGCGAAGGACGGCCAGGAACAATGGGAGTTGACCCGTACCTATATCCTGGGGGATGGAAGCGATTCGATTGTACACGGGTTTGATGTGCGCATTGGGCCGGGGACATCGCAATCCGGCGGCTCTGCGGATCGAAAGCAGCCGCGGCTCACTTGGGAAGAGAAGCTGCCTTATCTTCAATCGTATGCGGAGAACGGCCCTTCGGGTGGCGATCTGTACAGTGCGGTAAAGCAGCTGGTCTTGTATTATAATTCGACCGGGCAGCCGGAATTGGCGCTTCGCGTACTTAAGAGCGGCAGGGCACGGACGACAAATCCTTGGGAGAGCGTTCGGTACGGGATCGATCAAGCGAAGCAGCTGGTGTCCATGAACCGATATGAGGAAGCTTCCGAGATGCTGGAAGAGATCCTGTCCAGCAGCGAGAAAACGCGCGATTATACGGTGCTTCAGCAAGTAACCGCGCTGCAGGCTGCCATGCTGCTCCGGGAAGGCAACCTCGAGGAGGCGATTGCCAAAGTAAAGGCGGATGAAGAGGATTATAAGCGAGAGCTGGAGAAGCTTGATCCAGCCGCGGCCGACGCCAAAAATAGTCAAGTCGATCATCAGATGGAATCGCTGCAGGGTTTGACGGATCAGCTGGAATCGATGCGGAACGAACAAGGCAGTCAGCTGCGGCTATCGAGCGTATCGGGCACGGTTAAGCGAAGCGATGGCAAGCCAATGGGACAGATTGGCGTCTACTTAAGGCAAGAAGCGGCGGTCTTTCATAGCGTGATAGAGGAAGAACCCTACCAGGTGTTGACCGATGCCGAGGGGCGTTTCGCGTTCTCCGATGTCATCCCCGGTTATTATCAGCTCTTCATCGGGTTGGACTATGAGCAGATTGACGGATGGGCCTGGCCGACCAGGGCGAACGAATGGATCGAAGTCAAGAGCGGGGAGTCGCTGAGCCGCTCCGTGACCCTTGAACCGCTGATTACGATCGTCGGGCCGGTGAATAATGAGCCAACTACGGGCAACGCGATTCATTTTGAATGGGAGCCGGTAGACGGAGCGGCTTACTATGAGTTGTCCGGTTATGTTCATATCGGCGGCTCCTCATCCGGCACGTTGATTCGCGGCCGCATCAAGGACCATCAGGCGGACGTGCCGCTAACGGAGCTGGAAGCGAGCGGTGGCGGAATTCAGTACAAATCCGTGGACGGAACGGTGGGAGGCAAGCAGATTCCCGATCCCATCTCGCTCCTGGGGTATGCTTATCCGGCGGGCAAGTTCTCTTGGAGCGTCGAGGCGTACCGCGCGGACGGGACGATGATTTCCCGCAGCAACGGCTACCGGCTGAACACGGATACCGTCGGCGAACTGCCCTTCTTTCGGCTGTCTGGTCGTCCGCTGACCGAAGCGGATCGTCTGCTGCTGGCGGACAAATTCGACGAGGCTTTGACTGCCTACAAGAAGGCGGCGGACGCGAACGCCGAGGATACGCATAGCCTTCGTATGATCATGCGCGTGTATGACGCGAAGTCATCCATGGACAGACAATCAACGGACGAAGCTGCAATGATGCCGTATTTGAAGCGGCTGTACGCGCTCGTGCCTTCAGGGCAATATTTGTTCCGTCTCTTCGAATACGAAGCCGGAGCGCGCGACTGGGCGGAAGCGGAGAAGTATTATGCTTCGTACGTAGCGCATAATCCCGAGAAGGATCATTCCTACGCAGATGCGATTTATGCGGGCGGCTTGCTGGAACAGGGTAAATATGCCGAGGCTCGGGAACTGCTCCTCGCCTCTGTCCAAGTAGACGGCAGCCACCGCTTCGTCGGTGACCTGCTCGCGGCGGAGCTGCTGCTGACGGATGGCTTTGAGTCCGCAATCGAGCTCGCGACGCGGTACCCAGAGCATGAATTCGGCCAGACCATGACCAATTGGCTCGCGTTAGTGCGGGCTATGAAACAGGAGGCGGAAGGCAAGCCAGACTACCAATCGCATTTAAGGCAAGCGATCGAATGGCATTACAGCGGGAATGGAGCGATACTGAAATCGTGGCAGGACGAATCGAAAGAGAAAGCGATGAATGACTTCTTGCGCAGGCTGGAAGAGGTAGATTGATAGCCGCTCCAAATCAGCACTCATGGCCTGACCCTTCGGGGTCCTTTTTTAATTCGTAATCAATCCTTTGACTGGTGACGAGATGTCAGCAGCTCAAGCTCTTTTTTCGTATCCGGATGAACTACGATGCGATCCGTAAGGTTTAGCGTAGACGTTTTTACCCTGCGTCCCCATTTTCTTGAGAAGGAGCGCCAATCGCACACCATTTCAATGACATATTTCTTTGGCATCGGCAATGCCTCATTTGTTTCGGGGTTAATGACCCAGTACTCCCAATGATGCTTATTCTTATGCTGATGCCGCAGCCAGGCGTATTTCCAACGCTGCTCGTCTTCTATGGTTAAGGGTTTTCCGGAATAAAATTTTGTAGCATATGGGAAAAATTCGGCGGGTGCAAATTTCGAAAAGTCGTGCATGATCCCCTGAATATAGAGGCCTTCCTTCCAACATTCGATCAGGACATTCAATTTGTGATTCAGGATGTACAAGAAGTATTTCCAATAAGCGTTTAGCATGATGCGTCTCCTCTCCAAGACCACATTCCGTTCTGAACGAACTCTCTTTAAATCCCTACTTCGCTACACATCTGTATATTGGTTTAAATTTATCAATTGGCATCAGGTCTGTAAATACAACTGAAACTGATTTTCTGCACATACCTCGTCACCCGGCCAGCCCATTTGGCCGGGTTTTTGCCGCCCTAATCAATCTCCGTCCATCCGCGCGAAGCCGTCTTCGTCGCCTGGTCGGCAAACCGCTAGCCACAGGTCGCCTGAGCGGTAGAGCGGGGAGGCCCGCGGATTTAGAATGAAGAGGCAAGCAGCAGCCAGAAGGGGGAGAATGCCGTGACCGCCGTCACGCAAACCAAGAGGCGAAACCGATTTCGCCGTTACGTACCGCTCTATATCATGATGTTGCCGGGTCTCGCTTACCTCGTCATCAACAACTATCTGCCGCTCTTCGGCCTCGCGATCGCCTTCAAGGACGTCAACTACGCCAAGGGGATCTGGGGCAGCGACTGGGTCGGCTTGCAGAACTTCGAATATTTGTTTAAGACCGACGACGCGTACATCATTACGCGCAATACGCTCCTTTATAACGGCGCCTTTATCGTGCTGGGATTGGCGATCGCGGTGGGCATCGCGATACTGCTGAACGAAATCAAGAACCGGATCGCGTCGCGTCTGTACCAAAGCGTCATCATTCTGCCGTTCCTCATCTCGATCATCCTCGTCAGCTATCTCGTCTACGCGATGCTGAGCATGGACACCGGGTTCGTGAACAAGACGCTGCTGCCGCTGTTCGGACTGGAGCCGATCAACTGGTACAACGAGCCGAAGTATTGGCCGTACATTCTGACCCTCGTCCATCTGTGGAAGGGGGCCGGGTACTCCTGCATCGTCTTCCTGGCCGCGATCATCGCGATCGACCCGGAATACTACGAGGCCGCGCGGCTTGACGGCGCTTCCAAGTGGATGCAGATCCGCCGGATCACGATTCCGATGATCACGCCGGTTATCGTCATGCTGGCGCTGCTCGGCATCGGCCGCATTTTCTATTCGGACTTCGGCCTGTTCTACCAGGTGCCGATGAACTCGGGCGCCTTGTTCGAGACGACGAACGTCATCGATACTTACGTATTCCGCGGATTGCTGCAGCTGGGGGATATCGGGATGTCGTCCGCGGCCGGCTTCTACCAGTCGTTCGTCGGGTTCGCGCTCGTGCTCGTCTCCAATCTGATCGTCCGCAAAATCAACAAAGAGAACGCGCTGTTCTAACGCTTGCGCGCCGGGGAGGAATCACACTATGGAACAAGAAAACCGGATCTGGCAGTGGGCGGCGCACGGCGTCCTGATCCTGCTCTCGCTTGCCTGCACGCTTCCGTTCGTGCTGCTCATCATGGCCTCGCTCACCGACGAGACGGCGATCGTCACGGAAGGCTACTCGTTCTTCCCGTCGGATTTCAGCTTGTCCGCTTATACGTACCTGTGGCAGCAGTCGGGTCAAATCTTCCACGCCTACGGCGTCACCGTGCTGGTAACGGTCGTCGGCACGGCGGCCAGCTTGATTATGACGTCGCTGCTTGCGTACCCGTTGTCGCGCCGGGATATGCCGGGCGGCGGGACGTTGTCCTTCATGGTGTTCTTCACGCTGCTATTCAACGGGGGGCTCGTGCCAACGTACATGGTATACACGCAGCTGATCGATATTCAGGACACGCTGCTCGCGCTGCTCATTCCGTGGCTGCTCATGAACGGCTTCAACGTGCTGCTTATGCGGACGTTCTTCGCGACGACGATTCCGGCGGCGGTGCTGGAATCGGCGAGCATCGACGGGGCGGGCGAATACCGGACGTACTGGACGATCGTGCTGCCGCTGTCCTTGCCGATCATGGCGACCGTGGGCATGTTCCAAGGGCTTGCGTATTGGAACGACTGGAACAACGGCCTCGTGTTCGTCCACAATCCCGATCTGTTCAGTCTGCAGAACGTGCTGAACCGCATCATGAACGATATCCAGTATTTAACGACCAATAGCAACTCGAATACGAGCGGCGCGCTGGCGCAGCTGCCGAGCGAGACGTTCCGCATGGCGATCGCCGTCATCGGCGTGCTGCCGGTGCTCGTCGTGTATCCGTTCTTCCAGAAATATTTCGTCAAAGGCATGACCATCGGCGCGGTGAAGGGATGATCGTTCACGATCATCCCCGCCTGCGTCATCACGAAGGAGGCACTTATCTATGCTCGGACTATGGCACGCTTTTATCGAAACGCCACGCATGAAGCTGAAGCTTCAAATCAAGGTTTCCAAACGATCCGCCTACGCGCTCGATCTGGCCATGCAGCCGATCCCGCTGCCGATACGGATCGACGACGTCCGCCGGGAGGGCGACACGCTGCGCGGGTCCGGCAGCGCCAGCTGGCGTCCGGGCGAGAAGGTGCGCCTCGCGCTCGACTTCTCGGAAGATACGTTCCAAGGCACGATCGACATTCCGCTGTTCGGCGTCCATGAGCTGCGCGGGGCCAGAGGCGCCGGTCCGTCGCTCGCGTCCCCGCTCGCCGAGGAGATCGCGTCATACCGCAAGCCAGACGAAGCGGTATTGCCGCGCGGTGAAGCGGATATCCGCGAATCGGTGGAAGCGCTACTCGGCCGGTTGACCTTAGCAGACAAGATCGGGCAGATGAGCCAATGCATGGCGTCGAACTTCTCGTTCGGCGGGGCCGTCGACTCCGATCCGCCGGAGAAGCTCGTCGCGGAAGGCCGCGCCGGCTCGGTGCTCGGCGCCTTCGACATTCGCCGCGTCTTCGAGCTGCAGCGCATCGCGGTGGAGCAGTCGCCGCACGGCATTCCGCTGCTGTTCAACGGCGATATCATTCACGGCGCGCAGACGATATTCCCGGTGCCGCTCGCCTGGTCGTGCAGCTGGGACATGGACGCGATTCGGGAAGCATGCGCCATCGCCGCTCGGGAAGCGGCCGCCTCCGGCATCGTCTACAATCATGGTCCGATGGTCGATATTTCCCGCGATCCCCGTTGGGGACGCGTCGTGGAGGGCGCGGGCGAAGATCCGTATCTCGGCTCGCTGATCGCCAAGGCGCAGGTGGAAGGTTTTCAAGGGCGAACGCCCGAGGAGCTGCATGAGGCGGGGACGATGGTCGCCTGCCTCAAGCATTTCGTCGGGTACGGAGCGGCGGAGGGCGGCCGGGACTACAATACGGTCGACATGTCCGAAGCCGTCATGCGCAACGTCTATTTGCCGCCGTTCGCGGCGGGCATCGAAGCCGGCGCGGCCTCGGTGATGAATGCGTTCAACGTTTATCAAGGCGTGCCGGTCGCGGCCAACGTTCCGCTGCTCAAGGGCATTCTGCGCGAGGAGCTCGGCTTCGACGGCGTCTTGATCTCGGACTACGGCGCGGTTGACGAAATCGTGCAGCATGGCCATGCGCGCGACGCGAAGGAAGCGGCGAAAAAGGCGGTCGACGCGACGATGGACATCGAGATGGTGACGCGCGCGTTCGACCACATCCCGCAGCTGATCGCGGAAGGCAAGCTGTCCGAATCGCAGATCGACGATGCGGTGCGCCGCATTCTGACGCTTAAGTACCGGCTCGGTCTGATGGACGATCCGTACAGGTATATCCGGCCGGAGCTGGAAGAGCAGCTGCACTTCAGCGAGCCGCACCTCGAGGCCAGCCGGTCGCTCGCCCGGCAGTCCATCGTGCTGTTGAAGAACGATGGCACGCTTCCGCTCAGCGGGGACCGTAAGGATAAGCTCGCCTTGATCGGGCCGTTCGCGGACGGCAAAGATCTGCTCGGCCCATGGCAGTTCTCGCGTTACCAGCATGAGACGGTCACGTTGTACGAAGGATTGGCGGCTCAGGGCTATGCGCCGGATCAGCTGCTCCATGCCCGAGGTTGCGAAGTCCGCGACCCGATCGAAGGCGGCATCGAGGATGCAATCGCGAAGGCTATGCAGGCCGACGTCGTCATTCTCGCTCTCGGCGAGGAGAGCGAGATGTCCGGCGAAGCGGCGTCGCGCCAGTCGATCGCGCTGCCGGACGCGCAGCTGCGGCTCGCCGAGGCGGTGACGGCGCTCGGCAAGCCGGTCGTGCTCGCGCTGACGAACGGCCGTCCGCTTACGCTGGATTGGTTCGACATGCACATGAACGCCATCCTCGAGACGTGGTTCCTCGGCTCGCAAGCGGGCCATGCCATCGCGGACGTGCTGGGCGGCCAATACAATCCGTCCGGCAGGCTGACGATGAGCTTCCCGGCGCATGCGGGACAGATTCCGATCTATTACAACCATTACCGGACCGGCCGCCCCGTGACGGAGGCGAACGCGGGCGACAAATATATTTCCAAATATCTCGACGGTCCGAACGAGCCGCTCTACCCGTTCGGTTACGGGCTGAGCTATACGACGTTCGAGTACGGCGAGCTGAAGCTCGAACGTACCGAGCTGCCGATGAACGGCACGCTGCGGGTGAGCGTAGAAGTCGCGAATACCGGTACGCGCGCGGGCATCGAGACCGTCCAGCTCTACATTCAGGACATGTACGGTACCATCGTGCGGCCGGTCAAAGAATTGAAGGGATTCGCCCGCGTTCGGTTGGAGCCGGGCGAGAAGCGCGAAGTGGAGTTCGCTATTACGGCTGGCGATCTCGCCTTCTGGTCGCCCCAGGGCGGTTGCGCCGCCGAGGCGGGAGAGTTCCGCGCCATGATCGGACCGAGCAGCCGGCAGACGCGGGAAGCGGCGTTCGAACTGACGGAAGATGAAGCATAGGAGGAATAAATATGGCAGAACATAAAGATATTCAGGCGCTCGTCGGGAAGATGACGCTGGAGGAGAAAGCGAGCCTGTGCGCCGGCGCGGATACGTGGAACACGCGCGCGATCGAGCGGCTCGGCATTCCTTCGATCATGATGACCGACGGTCCGCACGGCCTGCGCAAGCAGCGGGCGTCCGCCGACCACCTAGGCTTGTTCGACAGCGTGCCGTCGACGTGCTTCCCGTCGGCCGCGGGCGTCGCGAGCTCGTGGAACCGCGCGCTCATCCGGCGGATGGGCGAAGCGCTCGGCCGGGAAAGCCAGGCGGAGAACGTCGGCATTCTGCTCGGACCGGGCGCGAACATTAAGCGCTCGCCGCTGTGCGGGCGCAATTTCGAATACTTCTCGGAAGATCCGTATCTATCCGCCGAGATGGCGGCAAGCCATATCAACGGCGTGCAGAGCCAAGGCGTCGGCGCTTCGCTGAAGCATTTCGCCGCCAACAATCAGGAACATCGCCGGATGACTTCGGATTCGATCGTCGACGAGCGGACGCTGCGCGAAATCTACCTGGCCAGCTTCGAGGGCGCCGTGAAGCAGGGGCAGCCATGGACCGTCATGTCCGCGTACAACAAGGTGAACGGGACGTTCGCCTCGGAGAACGAAACGCTGCTGACGGACATTTTGAAGGACGAATGGGGTCACGAAGGGTTCGTCGTCTCCGATTGGGGCGCCGTCAATGAACGGGCGAAAGGCGTCGCCGCGGGATTGGAGCTGGAGATGCCGGCCAGCCACGGCGAAGGCGAGCGCCAAATCATCGAAGCGGTGCGCGGCGGGACGCTTGCGGAGGAGAAGCTGGACGAGGCGGTACGGCGCATCCTGACCGTCGTGTTCCGGGCGGTCGACAGCCGGCGTCCGGAGACGACGTTCGATCCGGATGCGCATCATGCGCTTGCCCGGGAAGTCGCGCGAGAGAGCATGGTGCTGCTAAAGAACGAGGACGGCATTCTGCCGCTGGCGAAGGCGGGCGCCATCGCGGTTATCGGGGCGATGGCCAAGACGCCGCGCTACCAAGGCAGCGGCAGCTCTCAGATCCGGCCGACCCGGATCGACGATATCGCCGAGGAGCTGGCGAAGTCGGCCGGCGAGCAGGCCGAAGTGCGGTACGCGCAAGGGTACGCGCTGGACGCGGAGGAGCCGGACGAGGTACTGACTGCCGAAGCGGTCAAGATCGCTTCCGAAGCCTCGGTTGCCATTCTGTTCGCGGGACTTCCGAGCCGGTACGAGTCCGAAGGATTCGACCGCAAGCATCTGCGCATGCCGGCGAACCAAGTCGCGCTCATCGAGGCGGTCGCGGCGGCGCAGCCGAACCTCGTCGTCGTGCTGAGCAACGGCGCGCCGGTCGAGATGCCGTGGCTGGGCAGTGCCAAGGGCGTGCTGGAAGCGTATCTCGGCGGTCAAGCGCTCGGCGGGGCGATCGCGGATCTGCTGTTCGGGGACGCGAATCCTTCCGGGCGGCTCGCCGAGACGTTCCCGGTCCGCCTTGCCGACAACCCGTCCTATCTGTTCTTCCCCGGCGAAGGGGACCGGGTCGAATACCGGGAGGGGATCTTCGTCGGGTACCGATACTACGACAAGAAGCAGCTGGCTCCCTTGTTCCCGTTCGGCTATGGCCTCAGTTACTCGACCTTCGGCTATAGCGAGCTGACCGTGGATAAGCGGACGCTGACCGACGCGGAATCGCTGCGCGTGTCCGTCAACGTGACCAATACCGGAACGCGCGCGGGCCAAGAGGTCGTTCAGCTGTATGTGCGCGACAAGGCGAGCTCGGTCATCCGGCCGGATAAAGAGCTCAAGGGCTTCGAGAAAGTCGAGCTGGCTTCTGGCGAATCCGCGGTCGTGACGTTCGAGCTGGACAAACGCGGTTTCGCCTATTACGACGCGAAGACGCGCGAATGGACGGTCGAGACGGGCGAGTTCGAGCTGCTGATCGGCCGGTCGTCGGCGGATATCGTTCTGTCCGAGACGGTGACGGTGCAATCGACGACCGAACGCCGCATGGTCTTCCATCGGAATTCGACGTTGGCGGATATCGGCGGCAGCCCGGCGGGCGAAGCGTTCGTCCGGCAGTTGTCCTCGGTGCTGCCGTTCCCGCAGGAGTTGAGCGCCGAGCATTCGGCCATGCTGCGGGCGTTCATGGAACAGATGCCGCTGCGGGGCTTGCTTTCCTTCAGCGGCGGCAAATTCACCGAAGCCGCGCTCGAGGCGGTGCTGCGTCAGCTGAACGGGGAGGTGCCGGCATGACGGCGGCCGCTCCGAATTACCTCTTCCCGCAGCCGCGCCGCTACGAGACTATAGGCGGCACGTCGCCTCGGCCGGAACGCTTCGAGCTGCGGGCCGCCTGCGAGACGGCTGCCCGGCTCGCTGCCGAGACGCGCGCGGAAGAGCGGCTGGCCGCCATTCTGGCGGCGGCTTGCGCCGGATCGGCCGATCAATCGGGCGATCCGTCGTCCGCCGTCGCGCTCGTGGAATATCGCGAAGAGCTCCATCCGCAGGGCTACCGGCTGGCGTGGGGCGCGGACGGCTTGCGCTTCGCCGTCCGCACGGCGCAAGGTCTCCACTACGCGCTTCTGACGGCCGGACAGCTGTTCGAAGGCCAGCGCGGCGCCGCGGAATGGGCGCACTGCGCGATCGACGACGAGCCGGATTTCCCCGTGCGGGGGGCGATGCTCGACATTGGACGCAACAAAATTCCGAAGATGGAGACGCTGCGGATGCTCGTCGATCGCCTCGCGGAGCTGAAATTCAACCATCTTCAGCTGTACATGGAAGGCTTCTGCTTCGATTACGCCCGGCATTCGCATCTATTCCCGGAAGCCACGCCGATGACCGCCGCCGAGTATCGCGAGCTGGATGCATACGCGGCCGCGCGGTTCATCGATCTCGTGCCGAATCAGAACTGTCTCGGGCATATGGGGCCGTGGCTGGCGAAGCCGGAGTTCCGCGATATCGCGGAACATCCGGAAGGAATGCCGGCGCCCGAGCCGCTGGCGTTCAAGCTGCCGCCGCTGACGATGAATCCCGTAGACCAGCGGTCAGCCGAGCTGGCGAAGGCGTTGTTCGACGAGCTGCTGCCGAACTTCTCCTCCGTTTACGTCAATCTGAATATGGATGAGCCGTTCGGCCTTGGCACGGGCGAGAGCCGTGCGCGGGCCGAAGAGATAGGCGTCGGCGCGCTGTACTTCGAATACGCGGAGCGGATGTTCGAGATCGCGCGCGGCCACGGCAAGCAGCCGATGATCTGGGGCGACGTGCTGGCGCATCATCCGGAGCTGATGGAGCGGATACCGCCGGACGTCACCGTGCTGCACTGGAACTATGACGCGCCCGTGGCGTATGAGCCGCACTGCCGCAGGCTGCGGGAGCACGGTGTCCGCTACTACGTCTGCCCGGGCACGAGCGGATGGTTGTCCATTACGGGCCGCACGGACAATATGCTGGGCAACATCGCGGATGCGGCGCGCAGCGGGTTGACTCACGGCGCAAGCGGACTGATCGTCGCCGATTGGGGCGACGGCGGCCATTGGCAGACGCCGGCGGTCAGCTACCCCGCTCTTGCGTACGCGGCCGGAGCGGCCTGGCAGACCGAGGCGAATCTCGACCGGATGGAACCGCTCGAGCATCACGTATCCGCGCGCATGCTGCGCGACCGCGGCGGAGACGCGGCACGGTTCTTGATGGAGATGGGGCGTTATTATCATCTGGAGCGCAGCACGATGGACAATCGGACGTTGGCGGCCTATCTGCTCTTGCAAGGATTAAGCGATCGGGAGAAGCTGGAGCGGGATGCCGAGGTCATGGTCCAGGTGCTGAAGGTGCTGGGCGGCAGCGGCACGCCGTTCGCCCAAGACTGGCGGTATGCGGAGATGGCGGAGTGGCTGCGTCAGCGCCGGGAAGAGCTTGCGCGTCTGGATTTCGAGCCTGGAGCCGAATCGGAGCTCTTCCGAGCGGAGTTGGCCAACGCGCTCGACCTGATCGAGCAGGCGGCCGGTCTTCATCGGTATATTTTTCGCCCGGATCTGGAGGAGGCAGCGTCCGAGTCCGCTTGGGTGGAACAGCTGCGGGCGCAGCTTCAGCGGACGCTAGCCGAATTCAAGCGGCTCTGGCTCGCGCGCAACCGGGAAGGCGGACTTGCGGCCAGCACGGCGGCTTTCGAGAAGCTGCTCGGTCAATATGAAGAAGAGCTGCAGAAGTTAAGATAACGCGCGGCAGATGCCGGAGGAATCGGATCGTGATCCTCCGGACAGGGCGGCGTTTAGAAAACGCGAGCATCGTGCACAATATTGGAAATGGCGCCGCGGGCTTGCTGTCCGCGAGCGCTTTTTTCGCTTGCATATGGAGATCGATGGAAGAACTCGAAGGGTGGACGCTCCCCTCGCCAAGCTACCATTCGCAGTTCAAAAAATAGGTCTTTCTAATGGTTCTTTGGTCATAGTAGAATAGAGTACACCAGATACATGAATTTTGAAGGTTTAGGAAAAACGTGGATGATAGCGCTTAACAAAATCCGACATGCGCGCGTAAGCCACTCTTGTACGACTACCTCGTCTACTCACATAATGCTCAGAACATGACAGCTTCCACAACACAACAAGTCCAGGCAAACAAGAGAGGAGGAACTTCATATGCTGACATCCCCATTTCGCAACCCGCGCGCATGGCTTGCGGCGAGCATCGTCTTCATGCTGATTCAGCTGCCCCTGTTATATGGGCTGACGGAAGACTCGCTGCTGCATTTCGCGATCAATATAGCGGCACCTGCCGTAGCCAGCTTGATGCTGCTGCATGGCGGACAATCCGGAGCGCTGCATCGCCGGGTATTTTGGCGGCTGCTCGGGATCGGAACGTTGATCTATGCCGCGGCATGGCTGCTCAGGCTCCTCTTTCATCTGACGGGCGGCGTTCCTTCCAGCCCGAACCCGATCGACTATCTATGGAATATTCAAGGGTTATTGTACATCGTCGCGTTCTGCTATTTGCTGCTCAAAGAATGGAGTTACGCACAGGGAACCCGGTTTTTGCTCGACTGCGCCATCATGATCCTCCTGCTCGGTACGATCGTGTGGGAATATGTGCTGGAGCCTCATATCACGACGCTGCTGGCCGGCCAGCCGTGGTCGGTCATTTTCGTAAGCGCCTTCTATCCGGTGGCGGATTTCGTCATGATTTGTTTCCTGCTGCTCGTCCTGTATTCGCAGCGTATCCGGTTCCCCGCCGGCACGCTCGCCTTGCTCGGCATCGGCCTTGCGTGCTTCTGGGCGGCGGACTGCTATTACCTGAACATGATCGTCAGCCAAGAGAACTACTCGGCCGGCAGTCCGGTTAACGCGTTGTACAGCGCGGCGTTGTTGTTCATCGGCGTCTCGGCGCTCTATGCGAGAGGAGATCCGGCCGTGGAGCCGGCCGAGCCGGGGGCGCGTCCCGGGGGAATCGCGGCGAACAAATGGCTGCTCGTGCTGCTGCCATACGTCAGTATTTTCGCGCTGGTCATCGTGATTCTGTTCAAGCGCGAGCAGCTGCACGAAATGAAGGAGATGCTCGTCGTCGGTTCGTTGATCGCCGTGCTGACCGTCATCCGTCAGATCATGGTCATTCTCGAGAACGAAGCGTTGATCCGGCAGAAGGAACACATGTTGGCAGAGACCGAGTTCCTGGCGCATTACGATACGTTGTCCCGGCTGCCGAACCGGAACTTCTTCGAGAAGAAACTGTCGGAAGGGTATGAAGCCGAGCGGCCGTTCGCGATTCTGCTCATCGATTTGAATCGGTTCAAGTACGTGAACGATACGTACGGCTTGCATATCGGGGATGATGTCATTCGGGCAACCGCAGCCCGGTTGCAAAGCCTGGTCGACACGGATTCGCTGCTGATCGCCAGACAAGGCGGGGACGAATTCTCCGTGCTGGTCCGCGGCGGGATCTCGAACGAAGGGATCGAAGCGGTCGCCGAAGCGTGCATCGGCGTACTCTCGGAGCCGTTCCGGCTGGGCAGCCTGGAGCTGCGCATCACCGCCAGCATCGGAATCGCGCGGGCGCCGTACGACGGGGGCTCGTCCTCCCAGCTGCTGCGCAGCGCGCACATGGCGCTCATCAAGGCGAAGAGCCGGGGATTAAGCCAGTATGGCTTCTATCAGCCGGAGATGGCGGAGGCGACCGCCAAGAAGACGCGCATGGAGCAGATGCTCCGCCAAGCGTTGGAGAAGAACGAGCTGCTGCTTCATTACCAGCCGCAGATTTGCGCGCAGACGCAGGCGCTCGTCGGGGCCGAGGTGCTGGTGCGCTGGCAGCCGGCCGGACAGCCGATGGTTTCCCCGGCGCAATTCATCCCGCTGGCGGAAGAGACAGGCCTGATCATTCCGATCGGCGAGTGGATTTTCCGGCGCGCTTGCGAGCAATACGTCAAGTGGCGTGCGCAAGGCATGCGCGATATTCTGCTGTCCGTGAACGTCTCGCCGCACCAGATCGAAGAAGCGGATTTCGTCGAGCGGTTCGTCGCGATCATCGAGGAGACGGGCATCGACGCCTCCCGCGTCGTGCTCGAGATTACCGAGAGCTTGGCCATCCAGGAAGGCGAAGACGCGATCCGCAAGCTGAAGACGCTCAAGCAGCGCGGACTTCAAGTGTCGATGGACGATTTCGGCACCGGCTATTCGTCGCTAGGCGTGCTGAAGCTGTATCAGGTCGATTCGCTCAAAATCGCGCGCGAGTTCATCCGCGATCTCACGGACGATCACGAGCAGCGCACCATCGTGAACGCGATCTTGGCGATGGCGGCGAGCATGAAGCTGAAGGTGATCGCGGAGGGCGTGGAGACAAAGGAGCAGTTCGACCATTTGCGGCTGCAAGGTTGCGACTGGATACAAGGCTTCTACTTCTCGAAACCGCTGTCGGCCGAGGATTTCGCCCGTTTCGCCGGCGGCGGACGGCTGTTCGTTATCGCGTAGCCGCCCTCATCATGCAAGGATAGCTATAAACCAACTACAGCCGCAGGAGTCGTCCGGCGGCTGTTTGCCATGAAATAATATGAAGAGGACACATCGAAGACGGCCGCGGCCATTGGTTCCCCTCGGCAGAGGGGGAAGGGGGAGGGAGCAATAAAACTCGGGTCAAAGGGCGGAGCCCTCTTAACCTGACAGCATTGCGGCGTAGGGGAAAGGGGGAACCCACGCTCGTTTGGAGCTTTGTCCGCAAGGACAAAAGCGTGCCCCGCTCAAGCCCAATCGCCGACCGCGAACAAACGTAACAGCACGAAAAAGGGAGTCCAGAGGGCGAAGCCCTTTGGTTCCCCTCGGCGGAGGGGGAAGGGGCGAGGGAGGAGAAAGGGCGCGGCCCTTTACTTCAAATGCGTCAAGTATTCAAATGCGGTCGTGCCATAGACGCTCTTGAAGTGTTTGTTCAAATGGGTCAAATCGACGAATCCGCAAGCGGCGACGGCCGAATAGATGTCTTGGCTGCGTTCGATAAGCTGCTTCGCGCGTTCGATTTTGCAATTCAGGAAATACTGGTAAGGCGATATGCCGGCGTGGGCTTTGAACAAACGGATCAATTGAAACTTGGAGAGTCCCAGCTCGCCGCCGATTTCGTCCAGCTTCAGCACCTGTCCGAGATGCGCATGGATCATGTCCTTCGCTTTGTGAATAAGCCCATGCTCCTTCTTATTGTCCGTCGACAGCGTCGATGGCATCAGAAGCTCCGCAAGGGAGGCCAGCCGTTCGCCGCACAGCGCCTCGTCTTGGTCGGTCAAGACGGCGCGGGAGAGACTCAGCACGCTTTGTTCGAGCCGGGTATCGTACACGATCGGCGCGTGGAAGCGGACGATCTCCTTTCGCTCCATGACGTCCAGCAGCAATTCCGGCTGAATATAGAGCATCACGTAATCGAGGCCCGTCCGGTCGTGCGCCATGCCGTCGTGCGCCTGCTCCGGATTGAAGAGCATCACGCCGTTCGGGTAGGAGAGCTGCCGGCTGCCGTCCAAGGTGTACGCTTGAATGCCGCGCAGCGTAACGCCGATCGCATACTCCCGGTGCGCGTGTTTTTTGTACGTGAAATCGGTCATGCTCGCGGACAACGCCGTCACGCCGGCCGACTTGCGGTATTGAAATGTGTTCGCGTTCATGGCGCGGCACGCTCCTATCTTCAAGTTAGGTCCAGATCATCATGGCGGCATAGGCGAGAGCGCCGGCAAGCAGGATGTTCACGCGCTTCGTATGCTGCTGCAGCAGCGAGCGGAAGATCGCGCCGAACAGCACCCAGGCGACGAAGGCCGCGAATCCGATCCCCGTAATCATGAGGACGCCGGCCGCTACCGCGGGGGTTGCGGCGTCGTTCGGCGCGAGGAACGTCGGGATGACCGTCAATGCGAAGAGAACGACCTTCGGATTCAGAAACTGCATCAGGAAGCCGGATCCGAATGTCGCGTTGCGAGGCGCATCGGCTTGAACGGCGACATTCATCGTATACAGGCGATAAGCCAGATAGAGCATATAGCCGCTGCCGATGAGCCGCATCCCCATAAGGATGGCCGGAATGACGGCGGCGAGAATCGTATTCACCAGCGCGGAGAGGCCGAGCAGTACGCCGAAGCCCGCCGTGGCCCCGTAGGCGTAGCGCATGGCCGCTCTCGCTCCGCGATGGTGCACGGTAGATAGAAGGACGATATTGGTCGGCCCCGGCGTGAACGTCGCGACCGTGCAGTAGATGAAAAAAGATGCAGAATCCATGAGATAACCCCTTTCGGTTCTTCTCATATCCTACATCCGCGAAGACAGACGCTATAGTATATTATTGCAGATCTTCGGTGCCAGCCGCCATCGATTTCAAGTCATTCGCAATCATTTCCAGCCGGCCGCGCGCCATTGCTTAGACGACGCGTTGTTCCGCGGGGGACGCCGCAAGTCCGATCCCTCGGTTGAGGGCCGCGCCGCGCTCCATTCGCCGCAGCAGGTAATAGGACAGCAGGACGAAGAAGAGCACCACGACGGCTTGGATGCTGCCCATCGGATTGCCGACCGCGATCTGCGACCAGAAGGCGGAGATGCAATCGATCGTCAATCCGGCATAGGCCCATTCCTTCAGCCTGTAATATTTCGGGACGAGCAGCACGCCGATGCCGATGATCTTGGCGACGCCGAGAAGCGTCAGGAAGTAGGCCGGATAGCCGAGCAGCTCGGTCGTTTGCGTGAACGTTTTGGGCGTCTGCGCGAGCTCGTTGTAAGCGCTGAGGGCGAATCCGATGAGCGTGCATGCCGTGATGATCCAGTAAGCGATTTTGGTCGATTTCATTTGAACAACTCCCCGTTTCCTTTGTTGGTTGTGCCTTAGTTCGATTCTAGCTGAGAAAAGGAAACGGCAAAGCTGCGAAAAGTCATGCTTGCGCGAAGCAAAACGCCGAACGTCCGATCGCAAAACCATGAGGATTGTCATGCGCTATGCCGAAAGTCATGCCCTCAGGGGAAGGAACCTTGAGCGCGGACCGCGAACAGCGCGGCCTGCGTCCGGTCGCGCAAACCAAGTTTGGCGATCAGGTTCGAGACGTGGTTTTTCGCGGTGCCTTCCGTGATGACGAGCAAGCTTGCGATTTCTTTGTTGTTCAAGCCCCGACCTAATAAGGCGAGAATTTCTTTCTCGCGTTCGGTTAGCGCCTCCATGGCCGCCGAATCGCTTGCGCGGAGGAGATGAGGCGGCGCGCTTCTTTCCGACATCTTCTTCGCTTCTTGCAGCAGCATGGCCGTGATGTCGGATTGAAGCACCGTGCCTCCGTTATACACGGTCCGAATCGCGCTGACGATCGCTTCGGACGGCATATCCTTCAACAAGTAGCCGTGTACCCCTTCCTCCAATACCCGCACGATCAGCTCCGCGTCGTCGAAGGTGGTCAGAATGAGAATCTTGGTATCCGGCAAATGCTTGATGATCAGCCGGGATCCTTCAATACCGTCCATGCCCGGCATCCGAATATCCATGAGCACCACGTCCGGCCGCCTTTCCAGCGCCTTGGCGTAGGCATCTCTTCCGTCGACGGCCGTTCCGACCACGTCCATGTCCGGTTCCAGTCCGATGAGCGCGGCCAATCCTTCTCTCATCAGCCGCTGGTCATCCACGATCAATACTTTCAAAGCGCGACACGCCCCCTCACCGCCGCGGCATAGGGGAATATGCCTTCGATGGCAAAGCCGTCGTGCCGATCCGCGTGAATCCGCATCTGTCCATTCCACTCCTTCGTTCTTTCTTGCAAACCGACCAGACCAAATCCCGGCGTCAATTCGTCGGGGACCACGCCGTCATTGCGTATGCGCAGCGCAAAATCGGAGGCCGAATAGGAGAGCGAAACCCGAGCGTGTTTGGCGCCGCCGTGCTTCTGCGCGTTCGTAAGAGCTTCCTGCGCGATGCGATAGGCCGTCAACTGGAGATTGCGGGGCAGCGCGACGGGGACGCCGTTGAGCTCGAATTCGGTCTGCACCCCGGTCCATTTGGCGAAATCCGCGCACAGCTTGCGGAGGCTGTCGGGCAGATCGGCATCGCCCGCCGGTTCGTCCCGGATGGCCCTTACCGACAGCCGGACTTCCTGCAGGGACGATTGGATTAATTGTTCGCATTCCAAGTAGATGTGCCGGCTGCGCAAAGGTTCGGACACGTTCAGCTTGCGGGCCAGCTGCATTTGAACCAACAAGGCCGTTAAGTTATGGCCCACCGCATCGTGGATATCCCGCGCAATGCGCACTCTCTCCCGGGTTGCCGCGAGCTCCTCCGTTCGAAGCGCATATTCCCGCAGCTGCTCGTGAGATCGTATTAGCTGGGCGTACAGCTGATTCGCCTCGTCGCGGGCGCGTTGATAGTGTTGAATGACGGCGCTTGCGATACCGGCGAACAAAATAAACGAACAAGAGATCAAATATCCGGCGGCATCCAGCTTGCGGAATACGTACCAGTCGATGCCGATCATCGTGACCAGATAGACGGCTAGCAGCAGGATGCAGCTCATGACCAGCATTCGCGCGCTCTTGGCGAACACGAGAATCGCGAGGGCGGTGATGCCGATGAAGACATGATTCGGGAAATTCCCGCTCATATAGCCATACCCGCAGGCGGCGGATACGATGAAATCAAGGAGGAGGAGGTGCGGCAGCCACTGTCTGCGGCGGTGTCGATGGAGATAAACGACATTCATGCCCAGGAACAGAAGGACGGCAATGACGACGAGTACCAGACTCCAAAACATCGTAATCGATTGTTCGATATAAAAAGCGCCGGTTAAAGCGAAATCAAAGACGAGCTTCGCGGCCAATGCGAGCCTCCAAGATAGGGGGACCTTCTTTAGGTTGTCAATCACTCGGATCATGGATTTATTCGCCTCGCGTTCCAAGTTGGTATCCTAACTATAATCTTCAATCCGAAGGATTTTGCCGTCGCGTAGGTCGAATACGGATGTTCCCTTTAGCCGCAGCTGGTCCCCGGCCTTCATTCCGTTCGGCAAGTCCGCCGCCAATACGGCCGTGTAATCGATCTCGACTTCAATGCTGCCGTCGGTATCGCGATAGTGGACCGCTTGCTGGCGACGGCTGGAGAATAACGCGGCCGACTTCTCGGCCAACTCCCGGAACGCTTGGACGCCTTGAGTCTCCGCGTTCTGTTCGCCGTTATGGAAGTTACGGAAGACGATGTCCTCATGCAAGAGCTGCGCCATCCCTTCCATATCGAACGCATTGTATGCCTCGAGATAACGTTCGATGATGGCATTGGTTTTGTCATTCATCAGGATTGAACTCCTTCCCGGGTACGGTGAATTGGCAGAGAGGCATCGCTTCTCTGAACGCGGCCTGCGATGACCGTGCCTTAAATTGTACAATACCACATGTTGGAACAAAGCGGATCCAATTGTTTACAGATGCGGTCGAAGATGCTATCCTGATGATAACCAGTAGTTCTACTAGACATATCTATCCGACATGTAATGAAAATGGAGGCATGCGGTTTGCAGGACAAAATCATTCTGGGCTTATTGCTCGACGGGGATAAGTCCTCCTACGATCTGAAGAAAAGCATGGAATCGAGCACCGGGTTCTTCTACAACTCCAGCCAAGGCAGCATCCAACCGGCGCTCAAGAAGCTCGTTCAGCACGGGCACGTCCGGGTGACGGAGGAGCGACGGGGGGCACGGATCAAAATGACGTACTCGATTACGGAGGAAGGAGAGCAGGCGTTCTTACGCTGGGCAGGGGAGCCGATCGCGCTCGAGAAACCGAGAGACCCCGCGCTGGTCAAAATGTTCTTCTTCAATTACGTCGAAGGGGCTCGAAAACGCGAGCTCGTGGCAGCGTATTTGCGGGAAATCGAGCAGGTCGAGGCGATGCTGAACATGTTCCGGCAGCGGAATCAAGAACTGCTCGGCAACAACGAAGCGCTGCGCAAGGATCCGAAGGTGAAGAGCCGGCTGGACACGCTGGAATTCGGCTCGTCGTATTACGCGTTCTTGAAGGAGTGGTACGGGAAGTACCTCAATCGAATCGAAGAGGAGCTGGAGCCTTGAAGACAGGGGAGAGCAAGACGCTGCGCAACGCGATCATATTCTCGATCGTGGCGCTAAGCTGCGGATGGATCGGACGGCTGGTGGATTTGGAGGCCGGAAGGGACGAGAACGGAAGCTTGGGGCAGCTGATTTGGCTCGTGTCCCCGCTGTTGTGCATGGTCGTCTTGCGTGTCTGGGCGGGCGACGGCTGGAGAGATTTCGGTTTCAAGCCCCGTATCAAGGGAAACGGGTTTCCCTACCTGTTCAGCATTCTATTCTTCCCGCTGCTGGCCACGGTCATCGTCGGCATCGGCCTTGGGAGCGGTTGGACGGATGCGTCTTTGTCGTCGTCCTCGTATTTGGCGGCATTCGGCATGGCGATATTGCCGAGCTTGATCAAGAACATTTTCGAAGAATTCGCATGGCGAGGCTACCTGGCGCCGAGATTGTTCTCGCTGGGGTATAACCGCTTTCTCGTTCATATCGCCGTCGGGGTCATATGGGGAGCGTGGCATTTTCCGTATCTGTTCATCTTCGTGGATACCGCGGAGAGCATGTTCACGTACATCCCTCGCATGATGCTCGGCGTCATCGCGATGGCCGTGCTGTACGGCGAGCTGCTGCTCATGACCCGAAGCGTCTGGCCGGCGGTCGTCATGCACGCGATGGGCAATGCGTTCATCGATACGTTGATCTTGAAGAAGTTTATTCTCGTGCACGAGGAGTTCGCCTATGTCGCGATGCCGAGTCCGGAAGGGATTCTCGCGATCGCGTTGACGGGGCTTTGCGGGTTATGGATGTATAAGCGGAGAAAGGGAACTCCTTCTATAGCGTGACTGGATGTTGCTGTCAGCAGAAAATAAAGGACTAGACTGAAAAATAAATGATTAGACCGTGAAAATAAAGTCGTAGACTGGTCGCAAGCGTTAAGCTACCTGGCAGATTAGTTTAACAACAAATGGCAGCTATGATAGTATTAGGTTAGAGTCGTAAGGGAGTTGATGATGATCTTGCAAACCCTAGTAGGGCAGCTATCAGCTGTAATCACCTTTGGATTTGGGGCTTTGTTAATAGCGCTTTTCCCTATAATAAAGAAGGAAAATGGATTCTTTGCATGGTTTAGCTTAGTTGCGGGGGTTATAGTTTGGTTGCTCCTATTGTGGTTCACATTTGGTAATGAGTCCGTTAGGTATCAAATTCTACATCATGGATTGCAGTAACTGGGAACGATAGCGAAGCGATGGAATTGATCCATCGCTTCTTTATTATTACCCTGTACACGCTCAACGGGCAGGTTATTCTAAGGCCTAAAGTGATGATTTTTGTGGTGAGTAAATAAAGTAACTCTAGATCGACCTGTATGGAAAGCGAGGAGGTGCCACAGATTGAGAGCAGTTGGTGCAGGATTGTTACTGTCTATTTGCGTGTTTACAATTGCGGCTTTGAACGGGGATTTAATGAGTTCGTTAATACACTTATTTGGACTCGTTGGATTGGGTTGCATTATTCTTGCTGCCCTGTTCATGGGGGCTTTTATAGATCCTGACACTAGAAGAGTTGACCATTTCACTGATACGGAAGAGACAGCCAGTCAACGTACTAGGTGGTCAAAGACGCTTTTACTTGTTGGGTTACCTAATATAGTGCTGTTCGTTTTAACTTATCTTTTAGATGCTGTGATATTAAACTAACGGACAATCGTATTTCTACTACAACGACGGTGTATATTGATCTATACACGACCAAACGGTAGCCGGGAATTAATCATTCGGCTACCGTTTGGCATTATTCGATCTCCATTATTGTGGGCAAATTTCTCCTACAGTTACGACGACATTCCCCTTCTTATGTTTTTGCTCGACATAACGATGGGCATCGGGAATTTGTTCCAACGAATAGCGTCTATCGATGACTGGATTAATTTTACCTGCTTCAAGCAGCTCTTGGAGGAAGATAAGGTCTTCAACGCGAGGCTTTTGTGACATATGCACACTCACATATTTCCCGTTCGTACGCAATGCTTTTTTGAATGTCGATTGTTTGATTTTCGATATCGGTTTCCCGACGGCATCAAAGATTAAATCATAGCTTTCTCCAATCGCCATGAAATCCTGTTTCGTATAATCTATGACGCGATCGGCTCCTATAGATCTTACCATCTCCAGATTGGCAGTACTGCATACTCCTGTTACAACCGCCCCGTAATACTTGGCAAGCTGCACCGCATAAGTACCCACACTTCCGGAGGCTCCATAAATAAGGACCTTCATTCCGCTCGCGATGTTCCCCTGCCTTAGAAAGTTCAATGCGGTTATTCCCCCGACGGGAACAGCGGCAGCCTCCTCATAGCTCACATTGACCGGTTTGATGACCACCAGTCCATTTTCAGGCAAACATTTGTACTCGGCATATGCACCGAAGCCAAAACCACAAGACGCAAATACTTGATCACCGATCTTAAATCGTGTTACATCTTTGCCTGTGGCTTCAACTTCCCCAGCTAACTCAAACCCCAATATCGTTACTTTTTTGGGACTTAAGAGACCATTGTACAGTCTTGCAAGGAATGGGTCGGCCTTTCGCATTCGCCAGTCCCCCGCTGTTACCGTAGTCGCATATATTCTGACCAGTATTTCATTATCCTTAGGTGTAGGTTTCTCTAGCTCCTTCAGATGAAGAACATCGGGCGATCCGTATTTGGCATATACAATTGCTCTCATCCTTTACCCTCCTTGATTTGAAAAATCCGTTGCCCTCATCCCTAATCTGAGTTTGCTCCGTAAAAGAATACCTCTTCCAACGGCAAGTTAAAGGCGTGAGCAATGCGAAAAGCCAACTCCAGTGACGGGGAGTAGTTTCCTTTTTCAAGAGCAACGATCGTTTGTCGGGTTACGCCCGCCTTGTCGGCCAGCTGCTGCTGGGTCATTTAGACTCCTCTCCTGTAGTGATATAGTCTCGATATTGAACCGGTTACGTCTGAAAGAAATCCAGAGACGATTAGGACGATAAACATCACCTTCAAGGGCTGGTCTATAACTAATGAGCCCATAGCAAGTAGGAAACCAAGGACAAACATAGCAAATGAATTTCGATAGGCTAACAATTCAATACGCATATCCAGTTCATCCGCAAATGTAGGTTCCTTTTCACCTGTCGTCATTCGGAAGACGAAGTTGAAAATAATGCTGATCACGATATGTGCTGCGATGGAAAGCAAGGTCAATACAAGAACCAAGGATCCCCAGTAATGGAAGGTTGCTTTTGAATCCAGCAATTCATTGGGGTATTCTGGGTATTTGTGGCACCGCCTCTAATAAGGTAAAATATACTAAACATATTGTATACAAAACTATACATTTAGTCAATTTTATTATACAATCCATCTGAATAGGCAGTTCTCGACTTGAGTGATTTTTATGATACGGTTCTCACGAACTCAAACATGACCTTCGTCATGGTGGTACGGTTCTCAGTAACGGGGCTAACAGTGAAAAACAACAGATAGCAAAAGGGGCACTTTGTCCATACCCGCAAGGAGTTCCGCAAAGAACTTGTCCTTATGGGTAAGGTTCACTGAATCATCGCTAGGTCATTGAGCTATCGTAGGAACGATAGTTCAGAGCCATCCAGGAGCAGTTTGCCGCCGCGCAGCTGCTCCTTTTGCCGTTGAGCTATCGGACAGGGTAGTTCCAATATGTGGTATCGCAAAGAGATGAATCGAAGCGATTCAATCGGGAGGGGGAGTTACAATTGGCTAAATTATTACTTACCTCATGTGGATTTTATACTGAGTCAATTAAAAGCACATTTCTGAATTATTGGATGGAGACGTCAGACACTTGAAAGCAAGTATCATTGCAACGGCCTCACCTAAAAAAGAGAAGAACCGATTCGCGCAAAAAGCTAAAGATGACTTTAAGATGATGGGATTTCAAGATGTTGATTTTATTGATTTTGAGTTTGAAAATCCTGAATTGCTTGCTCAGAAAGATATAATATATATAAGTGGCGGGAATCCATTTCACCCCTGAAATGAACACAATGAGTTTAACCGATTTTGCTGCATTAGAAATAACTGACAAGCTTATTTTTCCCATTACGATAGAGAAGATTTGTTTAAGGATCAATCTGGTAGGACTATTGAAGAAAGAATTAGGGAGTTTGAAACCCTTGAAAATTGTG
Organism: Paenibacillus methanolicus; assembly: GCF_008124765.1. Classification (GTDB taxonomy): domain Bacteria; phylum Bacillota; class Bacilli; order Paenibacillales; family Paenibacillaceae; genus Paenibacillus_Z; species Paenibacillus_Z methanolicus. The sequence continues at coordinate 160,315 of NZ_VNHS01000005.1, forward strand.
GTGTCACAAGATTGAATGATGACCAATCAATACTTGTATTAACATAACTTAGTCTAAGTGAGGACATCACCGTTTCTTCAACAAACAGTGATTCAACTAGCGAGGAACTATAACTTAATGAACACAGCGGCAGCCGGTCACAGAGCGGCTGCCGCTGTTCATTGAAGTAACGGGCAGTCTACTACAACCTAATGTGTTAAAAAATGGTTGTAAAACACTTCAAAATAAGGTTGTAAAGGCGGGGAGGGCTTTGAACATATCAAATGAGTTTTACAGCAATGTCATACAGATATATGGTGAAGCTGGTGAAGACTGGCTTGTACGTGTGCCAGATATTATTGACAGGTGTAGTGAGAAGTGGGGGCTTAGCAACTTAGTGTTGTTAGACAATTTCTCAAACATAGTGTTGTTTGGATCAAGTAGTTTTTTTGGTGATGTCGTTTTAAAAATCGGCATGGATATTACTACCGAGATCAATGCATTATCTCGTCTTAGTGGGCCGGCTATCTGCCAATGTTATGCTATGGAAGAGACTCTTGGTGCATTACTCTTGGAACGTATTACACCGGGAAATGATTTAACTACGGTTCCATCAGAAGAAGAACGAATTATTATAGCTGCTAAACTAATGCTAAAATTGTCTGTAGTTCCAGGAACCGATGTGGATAAATTCCCTACATATAGCCAACTGATCGAGAAAGATTTTAATAGCATGCGTAAGGGAAGAACGTTAAATAAGAATATGGCCCTCTACATCGAACGTGCAGAAAAGTTCTTAGAGACGAATTCCAAAGCTCCTTCACGGTGATTTGCACCACGAAAACATACTTCATGACAGAAGTGGTCATTGGAAATCGATTGACCCCAAAGGTGTAATTGCTGCACCTTTCCTGGAGAGTGCTCGATTTATTGTTAACCAATTGGGTCACGTTTCAGCAAATGACAAAGCAAGATCAATTGCTACTTTGACCAATAAATTCAGCGAGGTATTTAATGAAAGCCCAATTATAATTGGGCTTTCATTGATCAGGTGCTGATTCTTTGTTGCATGTATAAGAATAACGAAGATCCGCATGAGATCTTAAAGTCCCTCAATAATTGCCAAGATTATCTCGATTTTATTGAATCCTACCAATGAAGTTCCACCTCTCATCGTTACGGAGAACGATAGTCCAATCTTGACATGCGGCGACCGGCCATTGATCGGTCGCCGTTCGTCGTTGATCGGGCAGGATAGTGAGGAATACATGAGGTACTATAAAAGTTAGAACTCATTATCCTTAGGATTATCGAGATATAATCCAGCTAACTTCGTTAATAACAATGCAAAATGGCATTAGATGTGGTTAGGGGGATTAAAATGAACATTGTCGAAAAGCGATTAAAGGATATAAGACCCTTGTTTTTTCTCTATTCTTTTTTTACCACTGTAATTATTTATTCCGTTTTTTTTGCTATGATTTCCAGAGACGATGGTGTTATCTTTGATTTTCAAACTTTTTTCATGGTCTGTCCCTATGTTTTTATTGGGGTAATGTTCTTTGGTGTTCCTATAGCTATTACGATTGATCTGATCATGTCAAAACTGAAAATCAAATCTAAAATGAGAGCTCTACTTCTTGAAACTATTCTATATCTAACCATTTCAATGATTGGAACTTTTTTGACACTTCTGTTGATATTCAGAGATTTCTCGATGTTGATACAAGATTTTATATTCGGTGACGGCATATTTCTGCATATTTTCGGTGCACCGCTTGCAATTCTATTCCAAATTTCATTACGCTTCTTCAGGTATATTTATCGTGTCTTTCTAAAAAGGAAATATAGATCCGTATTAGAATGAAACCTTCAAACGTAAGGGGGTTCTGAGAAATATTCAATACTTACGAGAGAAGAATAAGCTAAAGAAGAGACGTTAGTTAAATGCGACAGCGGCAGTCTGCGGCTTAATTTTTCAGTCTTGATCCGCCGCTGACTAATTTTAATGATCAGTCTATAACTTGTTCTTCATAAGCTGACGATTATTCAGTTCAAGAATCACGTAAGATCACTCCCATTCGGCTTTCATCTAATCCCTCCTCAGCTGCTTACAGCAATCGATAAACACGGAAGACCCTGCTCACAAACTTGTCGGCAGGGTCTTCTTGTTGTCTTTTGCGAGTTTTTGCGAGGCCTTGCCCCATCATCCGATATTCGGCGTCGACGCCCGAATGACCGGCTTCGTGTAAATATGCGACACCTGGTACGGCTGCTCGGGATCGTGGATGCGCGCGAGCAGCATCTCGGCGCCTTTAACGCCCATCTCGCCGCGGTAAATATGGACGGTCGTGAGCGGCGGCTCGACGATATCGGATTCTTGGCTGTTGTCGAAGCCGCACACGGCGACGTCGCCGGGGATGCGCACGCCGCGGTTCTTCAGCGCCTTCATCAGGTTGACGGCGAGAAAATCGTTCGCGCACACGAACGCGGACGGCAGCTGCTCCATCTCGCCAAGCTGCTCGTCGAGCCAACCGGGCTGCCCATAATACCGGTCCTCGCCCGTGATGCATTGGCCGGCGTTAAACCCGATGCCGGCATCCGCCAAGGCGCGGTTAAAGCCGACCCACCGTTCGCGGAAGCTGCGGCAATGATTGTAATCGCCGACGAATCCGATGCTGCCGTGCCCGCTATCGATCAACTTCTTCACGAGGCTGTACGTGCTGTGTTCGTTCTCCATCAGCAGCACGTCGGCTTCGAAGTCGGGATAGCAGACGTTGGCGGAGCAGTCGATGAACAGCGTCGGAATGCCGAGATCCGTAATGACCTGGCTGTAAGCCAAGTCGAACAGCTCGATGCAAATGATGCCGTCGACGTTCGAGGCGTCGAAGTTGTTCGGCAAGGACAGGCCGCGAAGCTCGATGTCCCGGATAATATGAATGGACAAATTATAGCCCTCGGCGCTAATCCGCTTCTCCAGCCCGCTGATCAGCGCGGTGCCGAAGTGGGACGAGTTCGGCAGATTGGCCGTTAATAACGCGATATTGCCCGGCGTTCGAGGCAGCAAGCTGTCGCTCTCCATATAAGCGAACTGTTTATATTTCAATTCGATCGCTTTCTTGACGACTTTGCTGCGCGTCTCGTCGGGAATGCCGCCGCTCCCGTTCAGCGCCTTGGAGGCGGTGTTGCGGGAGATGCCCAGCGCATCGGCGATGTCTTGTATCGTCACGCGTTCCTTTGCCATCGGTTCACCTCATGTTTTCGCTTTCCCATTTCTCCTTCAAATGTATACCAGTTTGTGAATAATAGCAATGTCATTTTTACATATGCACAATTCCATTTGCCCAGTTGGCAATGCGGTTTACAAAGTTGAGGGAATATGCACCTATTTGCTAGCGTCATAAGTTTGAAATGAGGCACGCAGCAGGCTTAATGTGTGGTTTTTGTCCGGAATGCACAGATTCATCAAGGTTAATTGTGCAAATGTAAAACTATTAAACTAATAAATGACACTATCTGGTTGTCAAAATAACGCAGGGAATTTTACAAATTGTATTGACGTATGCACAATCCGATGCTAAATTGATAGTGAATCAGGAACGGAATAACATGAAAGACCACATTTGAAAGCCCTTACGATGGTCAAATGTAAACTTTTGGGGAGGGACACAGACCACATATGCAACAATCACTTCAAGCGCTAGAAGGGAAGAAGGCGGCGGAAGGGAGCGGCAAGCTGGGCGGTCTCGATTATTTGAAGAAGCATTACGTCTTGTACGTGCTGCTGGCGCCCGCGCTCATCCTGACGCTCATCTTCAAATACGGTCCGATGTACGGCGCGGTCATCGCGTTCAAAGACTTCAGTCCGATCAAGGGCATCATGGGCAGCGAATGGGTCGGCTTCAAGCATTTCGACAAATTCCTGTCTTCGCCGAATTTCGAACTCATTCTGCTTAACACGCTGAAACTGAGCGCCTTCGGCCTCTTGCTCGGTTTCCCGGTGCCGATCCTGCTGGCGCTCATGCTCAATCAAGTGCGCAAGGCGGCGGTGAAGAAGAACGTCCAGCTGTTCTTGTACGCGCCGAACTTCATCTCCGTCGTCGTCATCGTCGGGATGCTGTTCATCTTCCTCTCGCCGACGGGTCCGGTCAATCAGCTGATTGCCTGGGCGACGGGCGAGCCGGTCATGTTCATGCTGAAGGCCGAATATTTCCGCTGGATCTACATCCTGTCCGACATCTGGACCGGGGCCGGGTGGGCTTCGATCATCTACGTGGCGGCGCTCGCGAACGTCGATCCGGAGCTGCACAACGCGGCTAGCCTCGACGGGGCGAACCTGCTGCAGCGCATCCGTCATATCGATCTGCCGACGATACGGCCGATCATGGCGATCGTCTTCATCTTGGCGGCCGGCGGCATTATGTCGATCGGTTTTGAAAAGGCTTACCTGATGCAGACGGCGATGAATTTGCCGACGTCCGAGATCATTCCGACTTATGTGTACAAAATCGGCTTGCAAGCGGGCGATTATTCGTATTCCGCGGCCGTCGGGCTGTTCAATTCCGTCATCAACGTCCTGCTGCTTATCACGGTGAATCTCGTCGTGAAGAAGCTGAACGAGGGCGAAGGACTTTATTAGAAAGGAGCAAACGCCCATGTACGTCAAACCATCCGGACTGGATCGCTTCCTGCTTATCCTGAACGGCATTCTGCTGACGCTCGCCGTCCTCATCGTCGTGCTGCCGCTCCTCTATATCGTCGTCGCGTCGTTCATGGACCCGTCGGTGCTGCTCAGCCGCGGCCTGTCGTTCAAGGTGTCGGATTGGACGCTGGACGGCTACGAGAAAATCGTGACTAACCCCGCCATGGTGCGCGGTTTCGGCAATGCCGTGCTCTACTCGGTCCTGTTCTCGCTGACGACCGTGTTCCTCTCGGTGTGCGCCGGCTACGCGATGGCCGACGACCGGCTGAAGGGGCGCAAGATTTTCATGACGCTCTTCCTGATCACGCTGTTCTTCGGCGGGGGCCTCATACCGACCTACCTGCTCGTCAAGAAGCTGGACATGATCGACACGATCTGGGCCGTCGTCATCCCCGGCGCGGTGAACGTGTGGAATATCATTTTGGCCCGGACCTTCTTCCGCGGGGTGCCCTTCGAGCTGAAAGAAGCGGCTTACGTGGACGGGGCTTCCGAGTGGAAGGTGTTCGCTAGCATCGTGCTGCCGCTGTCGAAGCCGATTATTTTCGTCCTGGCGCTGTACGCGTTCGTCGGCCAGTGGAACTCGTATTTCGACGCTATGATCTATCTGGACAACGCCAGTCTGCATCCGCTGCAGCTCGTGCTGCGTTCCATCCTCATCCAGAACCAGGTCGATCCCGGCATGATCGGCGACCAGCTGGCGATGGCGGAGATGAAGCGGTTGTCCGAAATGATCAAATACGCGGCGATCGTCATCTCCAGCCTGCCGCTGCTCGTCATGTACCCGTTCTTCCAGAAGTATTTCGAGAAAGGTGTCATGGTCGGTTCGCTTAAGTAAGGACCGGCTGCACATAAATGCTTCATCTTAGCGATAAAATGGGAGGTCAAATCGATGAACAAGACCAGACAACCGCAAGCCGCTTTGAAAACCGTCTCCGCCGCCGTGCTCGTCTCCGCGCTCTTGCTGTCCGCTTGCAGCAATGGAGGGAACGAGGGCGCAGCTAGTCCGAAGCAGGACGCGGAAGGCGGCAAGACGACGCTGAACATCATGACGCAGAGCTCGGCGCTCGCGCCGGCCGATCCGAACGAGAAGCTCATTTTCAAACGGCTGGAAGAGAAGACGAACGTCCATATCAATTGGAAAAACTTCACCCGCGACGTGTTCGTCGAGAAGCGCAATCTCGCGATGGCGAGCGGCGATCTGCCCGACGCGATCTTCGACGCCGGCTACGGCGATTACGAGCTGCTGAAGCTGGCCAAGGACGGCGCGATCATCCCGCTGAACGAATTAATCGAAACGCAGATGCCGAACCTGAAGAAAGTCTTGGAAGAAGCGCCCGCATATAAATCGATGATGACGGCGCCGGACGGCAATATTTACGCCTTCCCTTGGATCGAGGAGCTGGGCAGCGGCAAAGAGCGCATCCAGGCGGTCGACGCGGTGCCGTGGATCAACGTCGAGTGGCTGAAGAAGCTCGGTCTCGACATGCCGAAGACGACGGGAGAATTGAAGAAGGCGCTGATCGCCTTTAAGACGCAGGACCCGAACGGCAACGGCCAGGCGGACGAAATTCCGCTCTCCTTCATCAACAAGCCGGGCGCCGAGGATCTCGTCTTCCTGTTCGCGTCGTTCGGCTTGGGCGAGAACCCTGATCACGCGGTCGTCACGAACGACGGCAAGGTCGTCTTCACGCCGGCCGAGGAAGACTACAAGAACGCGGTCAAATACATTCACGAGCTGTATGAAGAAGGACTCATCGACGTGGAGGCGTATACGCAGGATTGGAGCACGTATTTGGCCAAAGGCAAGGATCAGAAATACGGCCTTTATTTCTCCTGGGATAAGAGCAATATTACCGGCGCCAACGACAGCTACGACGTCATGCCTCCGGTCGCCGGCCCGAGCGGCGAGATCAACGTCACCCGGACGAACGCGCTCGGTTTCCATCGCGGCAGAACGGTCGTGACGAGCACGAATCGGAATTTGGAGGCGACGGCTAAGTGGATGGATCAAATGTACGACCCGATCCAATCCGTGCAGAACAACTGGGGCACGTACGGCGACGAGACGCAGCAAAATATTTTCGAATTCGACGAAGCAAGCAATTCCCTGAAGCATCTGCCGCTGAACGGCACCGCGCCGGTCGAACTGCGGGAGAAGACGAGCGTGGCCGGCCCGCTGGCGATTCTGGACAGCTACTACGGCAAATTCACGACCGTGCCGGACGACGCGAAGGAACGACTGCGCATCGTCAAAGAAGTCATGGTGCCGCACATGAAAGCGGAGAACGTCATGCCGAGCGTGTTCAACTCGATCGACGAGCTGGACGCCTTGACGACGATCGAGACGGATCTGTTCGCCTACGTGCTGCGCATGCGCACCGAATGGTACCAGAACGGCAAGATCGACGAGCAGTGGGATGACTACTTGAAGGAGCTGGACCGTCTGGGCTTGCCGAAATGGATGGAGATCAAGCAGGCGGGCTACGACCGGGCGACGCAGAAGTAACGGCCGCCGATATAAAGACGATGAGAACGCCTCCGGCGGCACTAGCCGCCGAAGGCGCATATAGAGGAGAGCAAAGGAGAGAAGCATGCATGTCTACGATGATCCAGCATGATTACAGAGGTGTCTATCATTTCTCGCCGCGCGAGAAGTGGATGAACGATCCGAACGGGATGGTGTTCTTCAATGGGGAGTACCATCTCTTCTACCAACATCATCCGAGCGGAATGAAATGGGGACCGATGCATTGGGGTCACGCGGTGAGCAAGGATTTGGTCGGTTGGGAAGAGCTGCCGATCGCGCTCGCGCCGGATGAGCTGGGGATGATTTTCTCCGGCAGCGCGGTGGTGGATTGGCACGACACGACGGGCTTCTTCGGCGGCGAACCGGGACTCGTGGCCATCTTCACGCATCATCTGGAGCGGGAAGGGACGTCCCCGCTGCAGACGCAAAGCTTGGCGTACAGCAAGGACGCGGGAAGAACATGGATCAAATACGCAGGCAATCCGGTGCTGAAGCACGATTCCTTCGTCGACTTCCGCGATCCGAAAGTGTTCTGGCATGCCGAGCAGGGGCGATGGGTCATGATCGTCGCCTGCGGCCAAACGGTATGCCTCTACCATTCGCCGGATCTGAAATCGTGGACGTTCGCGAGCGAATTCGGCGATGGGATCGGCTTCCACGGAGGCGTATGGGAATGTCCGGATTTGTTCCCGCTGCCGGTGGACGGAGACGCCGCGAAGACGAAATGGATCATGCTCGTGAGCATCGGCGATAGCCCGGACTATCCGGAGGGCTCGCGCACGCAGTATTTCACCGGCGAATTCGACGGCGAGACGTTCGTGCCCGACGCGCATTCGCAGATAGTGCGCTGGCTGGATTACGGCCGGGATAACTACGCGGGCGTCAGCTGGTCCGACGTGCCGGCCGAGGACGGCAGACGGCTGTTCATCGGCTGGATGAGCAACTGGAAATACGCCAACCTGACCCCGACCGAAGGCTTCCGCGGCGCGATGACGGTAGCGAGGGAGCTTACTCTTCGCACGCTCTCGGATGGCAGCGCGGCCGTGATCCAGCATCCGGTTCGCGAGCTAGCGGCCGCTCGCGTGCCGCTCGTGACGCTGCAGAATGCGACGGTAGCCGAAGCGCAGGCGGCGCTCGCGGGACTGCGGCTCGAGAGCTATGAGCTGCGGGCGGAGGCGGCTCCAGGCTCCTCCTTCGCGTTCCGGGTAAGAGCGGGCGGCGGCGCGGAGACGATCGTCGGCGTGGACGCTTCTCTTAGTCAAGCGTACGTGGACCGGTCGAACGCCGGCTTGAACGAATTCCATGCGCAGTTCGGCGGACGGCATGCGGCGAAGCTGGAAGCCGGCGGCGCGGCCGAGGTGTCGCACGATCTGACGATTCTCGTGGACCGCGCCTCCGTCGAAGCGTTCGCGAACGACGGGCAGGCGATCCTCACCGATCTGATCTATCCGAACGCCGATGCCGCCGGCCTCTCGGTTACTGGTGACGAGGGCTTGGTGTTTGCTTCCTTAGCAGTCTATGCGCTGAAGCCGCCGGCCGGCGGTTCGGTCTGAGCGCGAAAGGAGGCGGCGGACTCATGACGCGTATTGGCGCAATCGAAGCGGGCGGCACGAAATTCGTCTGCGGCATCGGCAGCGAGCGGGGCGAGATCGAGGACCGCATCAGCTTCCCGACGGAAGGACCCGAGCGGACGATCGGCCAGGCAATCGCTTATTTCAAGGGGAAGGGCGTCGACGCCATCGGCATCGGCTCCTTCGGGCCGATCGATATTCGGCCGGGGAGCCCGACCTATGGCTATGTCACCACGACGCCGAAGCCGGGCTGGTCGAACGTCGATCTGCTCGGCGCGCTGCGGCGCGAGTTCGGCGTGCCGATGGGCTGGGATACCGACGTGAACGCGGCGGCGCTCGGCGAAGCGACGTGGGGCGCGGCCCGCGGCTTAAGCAGCTGCTTGTATTACACGGTCGGCACGGGCATCGGCATCGGCGTCTATGCGGAAGGCCGCCTCGTGCACGGGCTGGTCCATCCCGAAGGCGGGCATACGCTGCCGCGTCGGCATCCGGACGACGCCTTCGCCGGACGATGCCCGTATCACGGCGATTGCCTGGAGGGCATGGCGGCAGGTCCGGCGATCGAAGCCCGCTGGGGCGCGAAAGGGCACGGGCTTCCCGCGGAACATCCGGCCTGGGCGATCGAAGCGTTCTACCTCGGGCAGTCGATCGCGGGCGCCGTGCTGCTCAATTCGCCGGAGAAGGTCATCCTCGGCGGCGGCGTCATGCAGCAAGCGCAGCTGTTCCCGCTCATTCGCGCCGAGGTGAAGCGTAACCTTAACGGCTACGTGAGCTCCCGCGAGATTGTCGAGGATATCGACGGCTACATCGTGCCGCCGGGGCTCGGCCAGCAAGCCGGGCTGTGCGGCGCGGCGGCGCTGGGACTCGCGGCGCTGCGCGGGGCTGTAGGCTAGGGGGCGGCGCCGCTCCATATCGTACTCCGCCATCATTACTACCGGGTCACAACATGGCAAATACCCGGCCCCCCCCCTGATACGGGCGGCGGCCGGGGTGCTTTGCTGCGCTCATTTTCAGCCATGATCAATCGTAATGGCAACACCGGGTTCACTACTTTAATCGAGAAGAGGGTGCGTAAAGATGTCATGGAACAAAGGACTGCCCGCGCTGCTGGCGATCGCGCTGCTGCTCGGTTCCGTTCCGCTCGCGGCGGCTTCGTCGGCAGCGGGGAATCCGGCTGCGGAGCCGGCCGCCACTTCAACGGCAAAGGAGGATACGTCTATTTTTGTAAGCGCAACCAAAGCGAATAGCGACTTGTCCGGCTGGACGAACAAAGGGAAAGGAAAGCTGGAGGATACGTCGCAAGGGCTCGTACTAACCTCCGATCCGACGGAAAACGTGTTCGCGATATCGGATACCCGTGCGGACGACTTCGTCTATGAAGCCGACGTTCAGATTACGGACCTGAAGGCCGACGCTACGCTCGTGTTCCGCTCCGATGCGAACGGCTGGTCCTCCTATATGCTGCAGCTCGTGCCGCAGGCTGGACTCATCCGGCTGAAGAACGCGAGCGGCCAAGGGCTGTTCGAGGAGCGGCAGGTCAGCGTGGCTGCCGGAGGGATCTATCATCTGAAAGTGAAGGCCGAAGGCGATGCGCTTAAGGTGTATTGGGGCGATCGTTACAAGCCGATCATCGACGCGAAGGACGCGGCATACCGGGGCGGCTATCTCGGTCTGCACGTCTGGGACGGTTCGACGGTATTCCAGAATGTGCGCATCAGCGGCTTGAACGGCAATCTCGGCGCGGCGGCATACCGGGCCGGCGCGTGGCAGCCGGATCTCCGGGGGGCCAAAGGAACGGGGACCGCATCGCAGCAAGCGGTGCAAATGTACGGCGTCAGCGACGGCGATTTCGTGTACGAAGGCGATATTGCGTTCGGCTCGGATGCGGGCGAAGCCGCGCTTCGGTTCCGCGGCGACGAGAGGGGATTGAGCGGCTACGCGGTCGCGCTGCGCCGAGAGAACGGCCAAGTCCGCGCTCAATTGAAGAAAGCAAGCGGCGCGGTTATCGCGACATCGGCACGCGCATATCCTTCGCAGCCGGGAGCGCGTCATCATCTGGAGATTAGCGCGGTCGGCAGCCGGATTCAACTGTTCGTCGACGGTTATGCGACCGCCGCCATCTCGGTGACCGATGGCAGCTACGCGAGCGGTCGGACAGGCTTGTCGGTTGCGTCGGGCACCGCTTATTTTCAGAATACGTACATCACGGCGGCGGCCGACTACTATACGGAGAAATACCGGCCTGCCTATCATTACAGTCCGGCGCGCGGGTCGGCCAGCGATCCGAACGGGCTGGTCTACTACGAGGGCGAATATCATCTGTTCCATCAGGACGGCGGGACGTGGGCGCATGCGGTGAGCACCGACCTCGCGCATTGGAAGCGGCTGCCGATCGCGCTGCCGTGGAACGAGCACGGGCATGTTTGGTCGGGCTCGGCAATCGCGGACGACAACAATGCTTCGGGGTTGTTCACGGCATCGGGCGGCAAAGGACTCATCGCGTATTATACCTCCTTCAATCCGGATCTGCCGGGCGGCAACCAGCGGATCGGCATCGCCTATAGCACCGACCGGGGCCGGACGTGGGTCTATCCCGAGGCGCGTCCGATCGTGATCGAGAACCCCGGCAAGCAGGGCGACGATCCGGGCGGCTGGGACTTCCGCGACCCGAAGGTCGTGCGCGACGCGGCCAACAACCGGTGGATTATGGTCGTCTCGGGCGGCGATCACATCCGGTTCTTCGCCTCGACGAACCTGCTCGATTGGACGCTGACCGATAACTTCGGCTATGGAGCTTACGTCCGCGGCGGCGTGTGGGAATGCCCGGACTTGTTCCCGATGAAGGTCGAGGGGACGGGCGAGACGAAGTGGGTGCTCATGATCAGCACCGGCGCCAATCCGAAGACGCAAGGCTCGGACGCGGAATATTTCGTCGGCTCGCTCACCGCCGAAGGGAAATTCGTCAATGACAACCCGGCCGGACGCGTGCTGCGCACCGATTACGGCAAGGAATTCTACGCCTCGATGTCGTTCGCGGGATTGCCGAACGATCGCCGGGTCATGGTCGCGTGGATGACGAACTGGGATTACCCGTTCGCGTTCCCGACGGCGGGTTGGAAGGGCGAAATATCGCTGCCGCGCGAGGTCACGCTGAAGCGGACGGCCGAGGGGCTGCGGCTCGCGCAGGCGCCTGTCAAGGAACTGCAATCGCTGCGCAAGGAAATCTATTCGGCCGCGAACCGCGAGGTTCGCCCGACTAGCGCGAATTTGCTGGAGGGGCTAACGAGCGGGGCGTACGAGATCGAAGCCGAGATCGCCATTCCGGCAGGCAGCAGCGTGCAAGAGTTCGGCTTCCACCTTCGCGAAGGCGCCGATGAGCGTACCGTTGCGGCATACGACGTCGCCGGCGCGCGGATGATCGTCGATCGTTCGGCCTCGGGCGAGACCGACTTCTCGAGCCTTTTCTCCACGCGGCACGAGGGGCCGCTCGCGCCGACGGGCGGCCGCGTCAAGCTGCGCATCTTCGTGGACGAATCGTCGGTCGAGCTGTTCGCCGGCGACGGCACGGTCGTCTTCAGCGACCTGATCTTCCCGGACCCGGCCAGCCGAGGGATGCGCTTCTACGCCAAGGGCGGCAGCGTGAACGTGGTGTCGCTGAAGGCGTACGCGCTCTCCAACGTGTGGAACGCGGCTGCCGGCGAGTCGACCCGGGTCATGATGGATACGGCGGGCCGCGAGCTGAGCTTGGGGAGCAGCGAGACGCTGAACGCGGCGCTCGATAAGGGCAAGGGCAGCGGCGCGCAGCCGCTCCAATGGCGCTCTTCCAATTCAGCCGTCATCCGGATCGAGAAGGCCGACAACAAGCACGCGGTCATTCGGGCGGCGGGCGAGGGCGAGGCGGTCGTCACCGTCTCGACCCCGAACGGCAAGACGTCGGCACGCGTGCCGGTGAGCGTGTCGGACGGCGAATTCCGCTCGAACCTGACCGGCTGGGAGCCCGATCTGTCCGCTTCCAGATGGATCGCGACGGAGTACGGCATCCGAGGCAGCTACGGCAGCGACGCCAATTACATGGCGCAAGAGCAGGCCGGCGACTTCACGTATGAGGCGGACATGCGGCTTGGCGAGAGCGGCGGAGCGGGCTCCCTGCTCTTCCGCGCCAGCCGGGACGGACGCAGCGGCTACTATTTCAATCTCGATCCGAACATGAAGGCGTTCCGGCTATTCTACAAAGCGGACGGCGCGTTTGCCGACAGGCAAGTGCTCGCCAAAGTGCCGGCTTTCGTGCAGCCAGGACGAACGTACCGCGTGAAGATCGTCGCGGAAGGGCCGCATCTGCGAATTGACGTGGACGGGGCGACAATCATCGATCTGCGGGACGGTACGTTCGCGGAGGGGCATTTCGGCGTGAATGTGTTCGGCGGTCAGGCTTATTACCAAGAGGTAAACGCGAGCGCCATGCAGCCGGCGAGCCTGCAGCGAGCAAGCATTGCGAACGCGGGAACGACCAAGTTCCTCTATGTCGCGGCTTCGCGGAACGGAGAGCCGGTTACGGCCAAGGAAGCCGAGGCAGGCGCGAGCGGTCGGACGTGGGTGCTCGTGCCGACGGGCGACGAGCAAGGCTCCTATTCGATCCGCACGTCGGAAGGCAAGGTGCTCGATCTGGATACCGGACAGAACAAAATCCAGCTGTACGCCTACTTGGGCTTCAACAACCAGCGGTGGATCGTTCGCCGGCATGAAGACGGCACGGTTAGCATCCTCTCGGCGCATCACGGCAAGGCGCTGGAAGCGGCGGAGACCGGGGACGGCTTGACGCTGAGCGATCCCGATCCGGCGCAGGAGAGGCAGAAGTGGCGGCTGGAGACGGTACGATAAACGGGAAAGCCCTGACCATCGCATCGCGGTCAGGGCTTTTTCTGTCCTTAGCCGTTCATGAGGCTCGTGTCCGCCGTTAGTTACGGGGTGAATTTGATTATATTCAACTCGTCCCTTGCGAGCCCGCATGCTGCCATATACAGTGGAAGGGGCTTCCGTTTGGCAAGACAATGCGTATACGGGAGCGAATTCGAGGCGGAGATGCGGCGCGACGCGCTTGTCCGCTCCGTTGGTATTGAAAGGAGAGCCTGTCATGCACGACCTTTATCTATTAGACCTGCCTATCCCATACGGAGATCGGGGCCAACATCTATCGCCTGTTATTCTGCGAGACGGGAACGAGACGATTCTCGTCGACTGCGGCTATCCGCAGTCCGCGACGCTGCTGGAGACGGCCGCGGCGGATCACGGCATCGCCCTATCGTCTCTTACACGCCTGATCTTGACCCATCACGACATGGATCATATCGGCTCGGCGGCCGAATTGAAGCGGGCTTACCCGCATGTCCAGATCCTCGCGCATGAAGCGGAGGCGCCTTATATCGCGGGAGAGGCGAAGTCGCTGCGGCTCGCGCAGGCGGAAGATGCGTACGACGCGCTGCCGGAAGAGGCGCGAGAAGCGGCGTCCGGCTTCATCGCCTTCCTTGGCGCGATCGAACCGGTTCGCGTTGACCATAAGCTGGCCTCCGGCGAGAAGCTGCCCTGGTGCGGCGGCATCGAGGTCGTCCATACGCCCGGTCATATGCCGGGACATATCTCGCTCTATGTGCCCGCAAGCCGAACGATGATCGCGGCCGATGCCGTCGTCATCGAACAGGGCGCGCTTGCGATCGCCAATCCGCAGTATACGCTCGATCTCAAGGAAGCCGTCCGCTCCGTTCGGCGCATGCTGGATTACGAGATCGACGAGTTGATTTGCTACCACGGCGGCCGGTATTCAGGCCATGTCCGCGCCGCGCTCCTGCAGCTGCTGCGGGCGTGTGAATGAGCGCGGCATCGCGCAATACAATTTGAAGTCGGTCGAGGAGCAGGTCGAGATCATCACGCTCGGCGGGCAGGCGCTCAAGGAGGATATGCCGATACGGGCAAACGAACAGAACAGGCCATGCAGGACGATTGTCGTCCGCATGGCCTGTTTGTTGTTCGATTTTACTGCATCCCGCAGCCGCCGCGCCCGCAATATAGCGGCATTTTTGCGCAACCCGCATGCACCGCCGGCCGCCGGCGCTTGCTACGATTTCACTAGAGACGGCCGGTCTTCCGGCCAAGCGGCTGCTCGCTCCACTGCTTGCGGTAGCGGTGCGGGGTCATGCCGTATCGGTCCTTGAACACTTTGCAGAAGTGGGAGGCGCTCGTCATGCCGACTTCTTCCGCGATTCGGGCTACGGCCATGTCGGTCGATTGCAGCAGAAGCACCGCTTGCTGCATCCGCTTGGCGGTCAAATAGTCGGTGATGCTGCTGCCCGTGCACGCCTTGAACAGATGGGACAAGTGGTAGGTCGACAGATGAAGATCCCGGCTCATGCTCGTAAGCCGCAGCGGCTCCCGGTAGTGCCGGTCCAGCCACTCCATCATGCGCTCGGCCTGATGGGGCTTCCGCAGTTCCTCCGGCTTCGCCGCTTGATGCCGTTTCTCCCACAGCGGCTTCAAGGCGCGGAAGAAGGCGACGAGGAAGAGCGAGCATTCCTCCATGCGCCGGTCCCGGGTCAGACCGAAGACTCGCTCGTCCAAGTCGAGCAGCGTGCCCGCGACCGATTCCAGGTCCGGTTCGTGCCAGACGCGGGTGGCCAGCTTTCCTTTGTGCAGATGCCGGAAGAAGGCTTGGAGCGCGGGCCACGGCGTCAAATAGGCGTCGTAGGAGGAAGGCTCGTAATGGACGATGGAGCGCACGAAGGGCTGGCCCTCGCCAAGCTCCATTTGGACGTGATGCAGCTGGTACGGCTGAAAGACGCATATGCAGCCGGCGCCGACCTCGTAATGGACGCCGTCGAGAATGATCGTCCCGCGGCCTTCGTGCACGAGGAGCAGCTCGACGCCTTGATGGGCGTGGAACGTGCCTCGGAACTGGTCGGCGTTCTGGCTCGTGCGCCGGTGCGCGTAATAGAGTGGCGTTTCTTTGAGATCGATCGGCTGGATGTACGTCATGCGGTCACGGCCTCCATGTCGCGTAATCTCGTGTAATCGAGCGGATAGGTTCTAGCGTTAGTATAAAGCGGCAGTTCGGAATTGCAAGCGCAAAAAAGGAGGCGTCAAGCGATGAGAATGGTATTTCGGTGGTATGGCGAAGGCAACGACACGGTCACGCTTCGGCAGATCAAGCAGATTCCCGGCGTGGAAGGCATCGTATGGGCGCTGCACGACGTGCCGGCCGGAGAAGAGTGGCCGATGGACAAGATCGCGGCGTATAAGGAGCTGGCCGATACGTACGGCTTGCACCTGGAGGTCGTCGAGAGCGTCAACGTGCACGAAGACATCAAGCTCGGCTTGCCGACGCGCGAGCGCTATATCGACAACTACAAGAAGACGATCGAGAAGCTGGCGAGCGTCGGCGTCAAAGTCGTCTGCTACAACTTCATGCCCGTATTCGATTGGGTGCGGACGGATATGCATAAGGAGCTTGCGGACGGTTCGACCGCCTTATTCCTGGAGAAAGCGAAGATCGAGGCGATGGACCCGCGGGAGCTGGTGCGCGCGATAGCGGGCAATCCGGATTTCACGATGCCGGGCTGGGAGCCGGAGCGGCTGGCGCGCTTAAGCGAGCTGTTCGACGCGTACCGCGAGGTGACGGAGGACGATCTGCGGGACAATCTCCGTTACTTCTTGGAGCAGATCATCCCGACGGCGGAGCGGTGCGGCATCCGGATGGCGATCCATCCCGACGACCCGCCGTATTCGGTGTTCGGGCTTCCGCGCGTCGTCAAGCACGCGGCGGATCTTCGGGCCATTCTCGGTTTCGCGGACAGTACGGCCAACGGCATCACGCTGTGCAGCGGATCGCTCGGCGTCCGCCAAGGCAACGACATTCCGGCGATGGCGCGGGAGTTCGCGGGACGCATCCCGTTCGCCCATCTCCGCAACGTGCGCGTATACGAGAACGGCGATTTCATCGAGACGTCGCATCGCGCCGAAGACGGCACCGTCGATATGTGCGGCATCGTGCAGGCGCTCCACGAGACCGGATTTGGCGGCTACGCCAGACCGGACCACGGCCGGCACATTTGGGAGGAGCAATGCAGGCCGGGCTACGGGCTGTACGACCGCGCGCTCGGCATCATGTATCTCTGGGGTATCTGGGATTCGTTGGGGCGCGGCAAGCAAACGAAAAGGGAGGCGTTTAGCGTATGAGCGGACGGCATGAGAGTTTGAGCGGCCGCGTCGCGGTCATTACCGGCGGCAGCGGCGTGTTGTGTTCGGCGATGGCGAAGGAGCTGGCCGCGCATGGCGTCAAGGTCGCGGTGCTGAATCGGACGGCCGAGAAGGGCGAGGCGGTGGCGGAGGAAATCCGTCGAGCGGGCGGAGAGGCGATCGCCGTTGCCTGCAACGTGCTGGATCAAGCAAGCGTCGCCGCGGCGGAGGCGACGGTGCGCGAGCGGCTGGGCGCGTGCGACATCTTGATCAACGGCGCGGGCGGCAACCATCCGGACGGCATTACGAGCAAGGAGATCTTCGAGCGGGCCGACCTGGACGATCCCGAGGTCAAGACGTTCTTCGACCTGACGGTGGCGGGCTTCTCCGACGTGCTGCATCTGAATTTCCTCGGCACGCTGATCCCGAGTCAAGTATTCGGCCGCGGAATGACCGAGCGAGAAGGCGCCGTCATCATCAACATCTCGTCGATGAGCGCGCCGAGCCCGATGACGAAGGTGCCGGCTTACAGCGCGGCGAAGGCGGCGGTCGACAACTTCACGCAGTGGCTGGCCGTTCATATGGCCGAGGCCGGCATCCGGGTGAACGCGATCGCGCCGGGCTTCTTCCTGACGGAGCAGAACCGCCGGCTGCTGACGAACGAGGACGGCTCGTTGACCGAGCGTTCGCGCAAAATCATCGCCCACACGCCGATGCGCCGGTTCGGCGAGCCGAAGGATCTGCTCGGCACGCTGCTGTGGCTGGCGGATTCCGACGCTTCCGGCTTCGTTACCGGCGTGACCGTCCCGGTGGACGGCGGATTCATGGCGTATTCGGGCGTGTGAGGACGCCTAACGCCTCTCGATATTCCCGCCGCGCGGCCTACCGCCGCGCGCGATTCCAAACCCTGCCGCCAAGGCAGGGTTTTTCTGCTGCATGGACGGTGCTCGCTTGGAAAATACTGTACGTGCGTACATTTTTCTCGGACAGGTCTTGTCGCTGCGCCCGGGACGCCCCTATAATAAAGCACATTCCCATGAACGAGGACTTAAGCGGGCGAAAGGAAGGAAATGCATGCGGGCATGGCTTCAAAATTACAATACATTGCGCAATCAGATATTAGCCGTCTGCCTGCTGGTCATGGCGCTCGTGCTCTGCTTCGTCGGGCTGGTCACCTACAACCGGGTGTCCGCGCTGATCACGAACAACGCGGAGCGCCAGCTGCAGCAGACCGCTTTCGAAGCGACCGGCAGATTGGAAACGCTTTATCGGCAGGTGGACATGCTCTCCAGCCAAGTGATGACGACCGGCGACGTGCAGCAGCTTCTCCTGCAGGAGGCGAAGGGGCGCCAAGCCGGCTTCCAGCAGAGGCAAGCCGTCATGCAGAGCGTCGGCACGTTCCAGGTGTATTCGGACGGCATCCACGCGTTCGACTTGTACACGGACGATTACCGCAGCCTGTTCCCGCTGGACGATACGACGCTTATAACCCGTATCGGACCCGACCGGGTGCGCCAGGCGGACGAGGCGCGCGGCAGGCTGGTCTGGATCGGGGAGGACCCGCGAGACCCGGCGTATTTCCTCGCATTGCGCCAGGTGCGGCTGATGGATCATTGGTTCGAGCCCGGCGGGTATTTGCTCGTGCGCATCAACCGCGACTATTTCCAGCTGGGCGACGAGAACGCGGACAGCCAGCGGGAGTACATGATGCTGTTCGACGAGCGGGAGGGGTTGATCGCCTCCAACTACGAGCGTGCCGAGGAGATTGGATTCAATACCGCCGGCGAGCGAGAGTTGACGCTTGGCCAAGAGGAATATATCCGCGTCGACCGCAGCTCGGTGCTGACGGGCTGGAAGCTGGTCATTCTGTCGCCGGTCAGCAGTCTGACCGAAGGCATTAACGTGCTGCGGACGGCGATCGTCGTCTCGGGGGCCGTCGGATTCCTGATCTGCCTTGTCTGCTCGTTCTTCCTCTCGGCGATGATTACCCGGCCGATTCTGCGGCTGATCAAGACGATGCGCGGCGCGCGACTCGGCGAGCTGCGGCCCAGCCCCGAGATGCATTCGACGGTCGAGCTGAACGAGCTGACGAAGACGTATAACGGGCTCGTCGGCCATATGAACGATCTCATCCAGGTCATCTACGAAAAGGAACTGGTGCGCAGCCGAACGGAGCTGAAAGCGCTGCAGGCGCAGATCAATCCGCACTTCCTGTACAACACGCTGGAGGCGCTCTACTGGGCGCTCCAGGACAAGGACGAGGAGGAGCTGGCCGATCTCGTCGTGGCGATGTCGGAGCTGTTCCGTTATACGATCGGCAACGATAACCAGAGCGAGTGGGTGAGCGTCAAGGAAGAGCTGGAGCATGTCGAGCGCTATATGGCGCTCATGAAGCTGCGCTTCGGCGATCAGCTCGCGTGGCGGATCGCCGCGCCGGAGGCGTGCTTGTCCGTGCGGATGCCGAAGCTGCTCATCCAGCCGCTCGTCGAGAACGCCATTCTCCACGGGGCGGGCAACAAGAAGGGAGCGGGCTCGGTGTCCCTCGTCATCCGCCCTTCGGAGGACGGGGCGAAGTGGACGATCCGGGTGCAGGACGACGGACCCGGCATGGACGGCGCGCTCGTGCAGGAGCTGATGCGCTCGCTCGGCTCGGGCGGATTCTCGACCGGCAAGGGCAGCGGACTGGCGCTCGCCAACGTGAACAAGCGGATACAGCTGTATTATAAAGACGACGAGCTGGGCGGGCTGACGATCGCAAGCGTCCCCGGCGAAGGCACGGTCGTCGGATTCGAAATACCGGGAGGTGCGCCATGAAGAACGGCACGACGATCTTGATCGTGGACGACGAGCCGCGGACGCGGCAAGGACTGAAGAAAACGCTGGAGACGTGGGCGGCAAGCGGCTGCGAGATCGTCACGGCGGAGAACGGCGACGAGGCGCTCGATATCGCGTCGAAGCGGCCGGTTCATCTGCTGTTGACCGATATCCGGATGCCCGAGATGAACGGGCTGGAGCTGATCAAGGCGATCCGCGCGGGCGGGAGCGATCCCGTCGTCGTCCTGCTCTCGGGCTACTCCGAATTCGAATACGCGCAGGAGGGCATCCGGCTGGGGGTCGTCAATTATTTGCTGAAGCCGGTGCAGAAGGCCAAGCTGCTGGAGGCGGTGGAGGAAGCGCTGCGGGTTGCGAAGGAGCGGCTGCGGACGGGCGCCATGGAGAAAATCGTGGACAAGGAGCTTGCCGCGATGCGCGAGGAGGACCGTCTCGTCCCGCAGCCGATCCAGGAGGCGATTCGCTACATCGAGGCGAACGTGAAGCAAGCCGTGACCTTGCGCGAGGTGGCCGAGCATGTCCATTTGAACGCGAGCTACTTCAGCTCCTTGTTCAAGGAGAAGACGGGCATGACGTTCAGCGAGTTCGTCGTGCGCGGCAAGATGCAGGCGGCCAAGAAGCTGCTCTACTCGACGGGCATGCCGATCGCGGACATCGCCGAAGAGGTCGGCTACGCGACGGCCAAATATTTCATCACGCTGTTCAAGGAATACGAAGGCATGACGCCGAGCCAGTACCGCAAGGAGCTGCCGGATCGCTAGAAGTCCGGTGAAGAAGACGCCAACCTAAAAATATCGGACTTTTCCCTAATCGCCGTGACCTTATCGGGTAGCCCATGAAGCGCTATCATTGGAAATGTAACCGCTATCCTTAGCGACAAAGGGGAGAAGAAAAACATGTTCAAGAAAAAACCATTAACGGTCGCCATGACCGTCGCGCTCGCTTCCGCGCTGGCGCTGACCGGGTGCGGCAGCAGCAATAACAACGGCAACGCGGCAGGCGAGACCAATACGGGCGGCAACGCGCCGGCCGAGGGCAATGCGGGCGGCAATGCCGCAACGGCGGAGAAGGTCACGCTCAAGATGATGCACCTGTGGCCGGCCGGCAGCTCCAAGCAGCAGAACATGATCGTCAACGATATCATCGCCCAGTACCAGGAAGCGAATCCGAACGTGACGATCAAGCAAGAGATTCTGGAGAACGAGCAGTACAAGAACAAACTGAAAGTGCTCTCCGCCTCGAACGACCTGCCGGACGTCGGCATGACGTGGGCGGCGGGCTTCCTGACGCCGTACGTGAAAGGCCAGCTGTTCGCGCCGCTCGACGATACGCTCGAAGGCGGCCTGAAGGATTCGTTCGTCTCCGGCACGACCGAGGCGTACGCGGTGGACGGCAAGACCTATGCGCTGCCGCTGGAACTGAACATTACGCCGGTGTATTACAACAAAGCCATTTTCAGCAAATACAATCTTGAAGTGCCGCAGACGTACGCCGACTTCCAGAAGGTCGTCGAGACGCTCCAGAGCAACGGCGTCGCGCCGATCGCGCTCGGCAACAAGGACCGCTGGACCGGCTCGCTCTGGTACATGTATCTGGCCGACAGGCTGGGCGGACCGGAGACGCTGAAGAACGCGATCAACCGGAGCGGCTCCTTCGAGGATCCGAGCCTGGTGAAGGCGGCCGAAGACGTGCAGGCGCTCGTGAACGGCAGCGCGTTCAACAAAGGCTTCAACGGCCTCTCCAACGACGAGGGCAAATCCGAATTCATGAACGGCAAGGCGGCCATGTACCTGATGGGCACGTGGGAGCTGCCGAACTTCACGACGAACGAATCGGTTCCGCAGGAATTCCGCGACAGCGTCGGCTTCTTCAAGTTCCCGACGATCGAGGGCGGCAAGGGCAACATCGACAGCTGGGTCGGCGGACCGGGCGTCGGGCTGTTCGTCGCCGAGAACTCGAAGGTGAAGGAAGAGGCGAAGAAATTCGTCAAGTTCTTCGTCGAGAAGTGGGGCGAGCAGTCGGTGACCAAGGCGGGCGTCATCCCGGCGACCAAGGTCGACACGTCCAAGGTGCAGCTGCCGCAAATGTACATCGACATTCTGAACGAGCTGGGCAAGGCGAGCAACATCACGCTGTTCGCGGACGTGCAGATGAGCCCGGCCGTCGCCCAGACCCACCTGAACATGATCCAGGCGCTGTTCGGCAAGGAAGTATCGCCGGCGGACTTCGCGAAGAACCACGAAGAAGCGCTGAAGCAGGAAGCGGGCAAGTAACCGCGGTCGTGTAATCGCAAGTCAACAAGGAATCCCGAGGAAAAGGACATATCCCCCCTTAGGTGCGCGATATGTCCTTTTCTGCACCCAAAAAGCCCGATAGCGGGGCAAAAACGCGCGAAAACGCGTCCCGCTGGCGTGCAACCACCCTCAAATCAAGCAGCAACCGGCAACCGGTGAAGGCGCATGCCCGGACTGGTCTTGAACCTTGGCAGGGCTGCGTAACGTTCACCCGAAGGAGCGTGTCTCGAATGGATAAAGTCATGTCGAACAAAAAAATGATCGCGTTGTACGTGCTGCCGGCGCTGGCGCTGGTGCTCGCGCTGATCTACGTGCCGATCGTGCTCACCGGCTATTACGGCCTCATGAAGTGGGACGGCATCGGCGCCATGGAATTCGTCGGCCTCGACAACTACAGCAGGCTCGTCCAAGACTCCGCCTTCTGGCAGAGCGCCTACCACGCGCTGCTGCTCGCGCTCTTCTCCGCGCTGAGCCTCATCGCGTACTTGGCGGTGGCGCTCGTCCTCTCCGGCGAGATCAAGGGCGCGAACCTGCTGCGCAAAATATACCTCATCCCGATGCTGCTCTCGTCGGTGGCTATCGCGCAGTTGTGGCTGAAGATTTATCACCCGACCAACGGCGTCGTGAACAGCTTGCTCGCCTCGCTCGGATTCGAAGGGACAATCGAGTGGCTGTCGGATACGCGCATCGTGCTCATCGCGATTTTCATTCCGATCATCTGGCAGTACGCGGGCTTCTATATTCTCATCTACTACGCGGCGCTGAAGAACATCCCGTCTTCGCTCGTAGAGGCGGCGCGGATCGATGGGGCGAACCCGCTTCAGATCGCGCTTCGCGTCAAGCTGCCGCTCATCGCGAGCGTCTCGAAGGTGACGGTGGTGCTCGCCATCGTCGGCTCGCTCAAGTATTTCGACCTCATCTACGTCATGACCGACGGCGGCCCGAACGGCGCCAGCGAAGTGATGGCGTCTTATATGTACGACCAGGCGTTCCGCAGCTTCGACTTCGGCTACGGCAGCGCGATCGGCTTCTTCCTGCTGCTCATCTGCCTCGTCGTCACGTGGCTGATCCGCAAGCTGACCGCCGGCGAAGAGATCCAATATTCGTAACGAGAGGAGCGACCGTATTATGGCACAAACATTAGCCGCGCCGGGGTCGGCCGCGCGCGCCGCTGGCCGTCCCGCCGGACGCGTATTCGGCATGGCGCTCCTGTACGCCGTGCTGGGCGCGATCGCCGTCCTGCAAGTTTTTCCGCTCATCTGGCTGCTGTTCTTCTCCTTGAAGGACAACCAGGAAGTGTTCAATATGTCTCCCTTCGCCCTGCCGACCGATCCCAAGTGGGAAAATTACGCGAAGGTGTGGACCGAAGGCAACATTAGCCGGTATTTCTTCAACAGCGTCTGGTACACGGTCGCGGCGGTCGTCTTGACCGTGCTGCTGGCGAGTCTAGTCACGTTCGCGCTGACGCGGATGAACTGGAAGCTGAAGAAGCCGGTGCTCGGCCTGTTCATGGTCGGCATCATGATTCCGATCCACTCGACGCTCATTCCGTTGTTCCAAATGTTCATGAAAGCGAACCTGACGGACCATCCGCTGTCGATCATTCTGACCTATACCGCCTTCAATCTGCCGCTGACGATCATGATTCTGCTCGGCTTTTACCAGACGCTGCCGCGCGAGGTCGAAGAGGCGGCGGTCATGGACGGCTGTTCGGTCAATCGAATATTCTTCCAAATCATTCTGCCGATGACGGCTTCGGTAATCGCGACGACGGTTATCATCAACATGATCTACAACTGGAACGAGTTCGTATTCGTCAACACGTTCATCAGCTCGGACGGGCTCAAGACGCTCACCGTCGGCATCCAGAACTTCATCGGCCAATATACGACGGACTGGGGCGCGATAGGCGCGACGCTCATGATCAGCATTTTGCCGATTCTGATCGTGTTCTTCATCCTCAGCAACCGGATCGTCGAAGGCATGACGGCCGGTTCGGTCAAAGGGTAATATTTGCGGCGCATCGCCGAACTAGAGAGGAAAGCAGGGAACGACCGTGACGAGAAACACCATGCAGGAGCACAACAAGTTCTTCAACGCCCACCATTCGCCGATCGGCGCGTTCGCCAGCTTCACGCTCGGATTCCCCGGCAGCGGGGGCGGGCTTGACCTGGAGCTTGGCCGCTCGCCGAAGCAGAACGTGTACATCGGCGTCGAGTCGAAGGACGAGGCGGGCTTGTACGACGCGCTGCCGTTCTTCGCGGCGGCTGACGACGAGAGCAAGCGCTACGATATCGAGAACATGGACCCGGAGCCGAACAAGCCGCGCATCATTCGGGCGTTCGCGAAGGAGGCGGTGAAGCGGGATTTCCGGCTCGGTACCGATACGTGGGAAGCGGGCGACCTGACGTTCGCGATTCTGTCGCAGGCGCAGCCGGTGCCCGATCCGGCAACCGCATCGGAGGAGGAGCTGAAGCTGGCGCTCGTGCCGTCCGTGCTGGCGGAGCTAACGATCGATAACCGACAAGGCACCCGCGCTCGCCGCGCCTTCTTCGGCTACCAAGGGAGCGACCCGTACAGCTCGATGCGGCGGGTGGACGACACGCTGCCGGGCGTCGCGGGCATCGGCCAAGGACGCCTGACCGCGATCACGTGCGCCGATCCCGGCGTTCGGTCGGCGCTGCACTTCAGCGTTGAGAACATCCTGACAACGCCGCAGGAGGAGAACTGGACGTTCGGCCTCGGCCCGGTCGGCGTGCTCCTCATGGACGTGCCGGCCGGCGAGCGGCGCACGTACCGGTTCGCGGTCAGCTTCTACCGGGGCGGCCTCGTGACCGCCGGCATGGACGCGTCTTACTATTACACGCGCCTCTTCCGGAATATCGAAGCGGTCGCGGGCTACGCGCATGCGAATTACGATATGCTGCGCGACCAGGCGCTGGCGTCGAACGCGCTGGCGGAAGCGCCGCATCTGTCGGAGGACCAGCGCTTCATGCTGGCGCATTCGATCCGCAGCTATTACGGTTCGACCCAGCTGCTGGACGCGGACGGGGAGCCGTTCTGGGTCGTGAACGAAGGCGAATACCGGATGATGAACACGTTCGACCTGACCGTCGACCAGCTGTTCTTCGAGCTGAAGATGAACCCGTGGACGGTGCGCAACGAGCTGAATATGTTCGTGAAGCGCTTCAGCTACGAGGATACGGTACGCTTCCCGGGCGACGACGCCGAATATCCGGGCGGGCTCAGCTTCACGCACGACATGGGCGTCGCGAACACGATCTCGCGGCCGGGCTACTCGTCCTACGAGCTGTACGGATTGGACGGCTGCTTCTCGCACATGACGCACGAGCAGCTCGTGAACTGGGTGCTGTGCGCGGCCGTCTACGCCGAGCAGACGGGCGACCGGAACTGGATGAAATCCAAGCTGGATATCCTCGTTCTCTGCTTCGACAGCATGCTGAACCGCGACCATCCGGACCAGGCGCAGCGCAACGGCATAATGGGACTCGACAGTAGTCGCGTCATGGGCGGAGCGGAGATCACGACGTACGACAGCCTCGACGTCTCGCTCGGCCAGGCGCGCAACAACATCTATCTCGCGGGCAAAAGCTGGGCGTCTTACGTCGCGCTCGAGAAGCTGTTCGCGGACTATGGCCAGCCGGTGCTATCCAGGCAAGCAGGCGAACAGGCGGCGCGATGCGCGGCGACGATTACGAGCCATCTGAAGCCGGAAGGATATATCCCGGCCGTCATCGGCGAGGGCAACGATTCGCGCATCATCCCGGCGATCGAAGGGCTGATCTTCCCGTACTTCACGAACCGCCGCGACGCGCTGGCTGCGAACGGACCGTACGCCGATTATATGAAGGCGCTTCGTATGCATCTGGACACCGTGCTGCAGGAGGGCGTCTGCTTGTTCCCCGACGGCGGCTGGAAAATCTCGTCGACGAGCAACAACTCCTGGCTGAGCAAAGTCTACCTGTGCCAGTTCATCGCCCGTCAAATTCTCGGGCTGGAATGGGATGAGAGGGGCGCTTCCGCCGACGCGGCGCATGTCCGCTGGCTGACGCACAAGGCGCTGTCGGTATGGAGCTGGAGCGACCAGATTATTGCCGGGGAAATTGCGGGCAGCAAGTATTACCCGCGCGGGGTGACGAGCATTCTTTGGCTGGAGGAAGGGAAGTAGGCGGCCTAGCTTGCCCATTAACCTTGGCCATCGGTTCCGCGCTAAAATAGCGGATCATCTTACGCTCTCCTCCGATTGCAAGAACGCGAAGAAAGCGAAGAAAGCGCCCTCTCCTAAGCAGGTGAGGGCGCTTTTGGCGTGCTTAGATAAACTGCCTTACGTCGTTGTTGCGGCTGAAGCGGTAGATGGCGACCAGGGCGAAGACGGCGGCGAAGGCGACGAGAATGGCCAAGTTGAGTCCGAGACTTCCGAGCGCTTGACCGTCCTGCAGCTTCGTAATCGTGTCGAGCAGCCAGTGCTGCGGGAGGAAGCTCGAGATTTTCTTAACGGTATCCGGCATAATCTCGGCTGGGAAGAAGCAGCCGGCAAGCAGGCAGGTCGGCGTAATGATCAGCGTCTGCAGCGCAGCGGCGCCTCTGCTGTTCTTCGAGAACGCGGTGAGCAGCAGGGCAAGGCCGATGGCGACGAGCGAGAACAGGAGGAGCGTGCCGAGCATAACGCCGAACGGAACGCCGGAGTCGATGCCGAAGGCGTACTTCAAGACGAGCAGCGTAATGACGATCTGCAGCGCCTGGATGAGGAAGGTCACCATCACGTTCGCCAGCACGAATCCCCTGGCCGACAGCGGCGACGAGAGCAGACGCAGGAAGGTGCGATCTTCTCTCTCCTTCAGAATAAGCCCGCACAGGTTGACCGCGGAAGTGAGGAGGAACATCAGCAGGAAGCCGATCGATTGATACGTCATATCCTTAAACTTCGCGGCGTCTTCAAGCGACTCGGCGTCGAGCTTGAAGCTGGACTTCTTGTAATCCGCATAGATGGCGTCGAACGCATCCGCGTCGTTCTTCGTCGCTTGGCCGATCGCGGCGACGTTGACGAGATAGCCGTCAAGCAGAACCTTCACGTAAGCGGTCACTTCCGCGCCTTTGGCGGAGACGAGGCGCAGATGGGCCGGCTGACCGTCCCGGACGCTGTCCGCGAATCCTTCCTCGAAGATAAGGCCGCTGTCCAGCTTGCCGGAAGCGATATCCTTGTTCATGGACGCTTCGTCCGTCATCGTGATCTTCACGTTGTTCAGCCCTTCGACGAAATGAATCGTATCTTGCGTCATCGGTTTGTCGCCGTCCTGGTTGAGGACGCCGACGCGCAGGCTGCCGCCGCTTGCGCTTCCGTAGATCAGCATGGAGAGCAGGATGGCGGCGATCGGCAATCCGAAGTAGACGACCCAGCTCGATCTCTTGCGGAAGGTCGAGCGGAGCAGCCTGCGTGCAATCCAAAGCATGTTGTTCATGTCAGAACGCCTCCCTTTTGCGCATGGCGATGGCGACGAATGCGAGGAACGCCGCCGCTATCGCGGTATTGAGCCCGATGACCGGGAACACGGCATACAAGTCGTTGTTGTAGATCAAGTTCATGAGCGCTTCATTCGCCCAGCGAAGAGGCGAGATGTTGGCGATTGCGCCGAAGAAGCCGGATGCCTCGTCGACAGGGAAGTAGGCGCCGCCGATCATGGAGGCGACTTGAACGAAGATCATCATGACGGCGTTGACCGCATCGTCTTTGAATAGGAAGGCGATGCCAAGGCCGAAGCTAACCGCCAGCAGAACTTCGGTGAACAGCAGGAGGAACACGGAGCCGAGGTGATCGCCCCAATTGGCGTTGAACGCATATTTGCTGAAGAGGACGACCGCGAGAATGCACAGGAAGTTGATGATCGTGCTCGCGATTACCTTACCCGCGAAGATCTCCATCTTCCCGACGGGGGCGGCGGCCAGTCGGATCGCCGTCTTCCGCTTCACTTCGCCGCGGATGAGCCAGCTGGCCGACATGCAGGCATAGAAGGCGATCATCGTCGATTCCGCGATCGCGTAATAATCGATGGAGCTCGGTTTGCGGTCAGGATCGAGCGAAGACTCTTGGACGAACGAACCGGCCGACGTCGATCCCGCGATGATGGCATGCGCCGCTTCGGGATTGTTTCGAACGGCTGCCGCGGCCAAGTTGTACTTGTCGGCGAACGAGGTTAGCATGCCTTGGATGATATTGCTCGCGATCGTATCGCGGCTGCTTCCGTAGAAGCGAATGCCGTTGTCGTCGATCTCCGCGTACGCCGTGAATTGATTATCTGCAACGGCTTTCTTGCCGTCGATTCCGCTTGCGGCGGGCGTCAACTCGACGCCTTCTTTGCCGATCGTATGAGCGAAGCCGTTCCAATAGCTTTGCAGCTGCTCGCTCCGGGCGGTGTTGTTAACAAGCAGCTTCATCTCCCCGACTTCGATTCCGGTATGGAAGGCGTTCGTGAGCGCCGTTCCGAGGATCAGAATAAGCACGATCGGAAAAGCAAGCATAAAGAGCAAGGTCCGCCTATCCCGCAAGTCCCTCTTCATCTCGAATAACGCTATGTTGAGCACATTCACGTTCCTCGTCCTCCTTAGTCGCGCAGGTTCCGGCCGGTTAAGGTCAAGAACACCGTCTCCAGATTGGGCGCTTGCTCTTCGACCGAGCTGATCTCGACTTGATCGCGAATCAGCTGTTGGATCACCCAGTTGAGATTATTGATCTCGCCTCTCGATATGATCTTGACCGACTGTTCTTCCATTCGAACGGCATTCACGCCGGGGATGCCTTTCAACGCGTCCAAGTCAAGACGCTCGGCGTTCTTCACGCCGATCCAAGTCTCCTTCGTATCGGTGATGATCGACTTGAGCTGCTCCTTCGTGCCTTCCGCGATGATCTTGCCGTGGTCGACGATCGCGATTCGGGTGCAGATCTCTTCGACCTCTTCCATGTAGTGGCTCGTATAGATGACCGAGCAGCCCATCTGATTCAGCTTCTTGACCGAGTTCAGAATGTAGTTGCGCGACTGAGGATCGATGCCTACGGTCGGTTCGTCCATGATGATCAACTTCGGGCGGTGGGCGATGGCGCAAGCGATGTTGAGGCGCCGCTTCATGCCGCCGGAGAAACTCTTCGGCAGCGCTTTGTGCTTGTCGCCCAGACCGACGAACTCCAGCGCCTCCTCCGTGCGTTCCTTCAGCAGCGAGCCCCGAAGACCGTACAGTCCGGCGAAGAAGCTCACGTTCTCGTAGGCGGTCATCTCTTCGTAGATCGCCAGATCTTGCGGCACGATGCCGATGTTCATTTTGGCGAATTTATTCTCCTTCACGATGTCTTTGCCGAGCAGCCGGACTTCTCCTTTCGTGATTCGCAGCAGCGAGGAGATCATGTTGATCGTCGTGCTCTTGCCCGCGCCGTTCGCGCCGAGGAAGCCGAAGATTTCGCCTTCGCGAACGCTGAGGTTCATGTTGTCGACGGCGATGAAGTCGCCGAATGTCTTGGTCAGGTTGCGGATTTCCAATACGTTCATCCGTATCACTCCGATTCGGTTAAGGTTGATGGCTTCATTCTAATAAAAAAGGATGACCTCATGTCAGTGCATAAGTTCATCCTTTGCATATGAGAAACTTCATGTTCGAAACGTGCGCGAGACGTGAGTTCTTTCATTCGTCCTTCCGGAAAGGCAGGAGCGTGGTCACGCGGAAGCCTTTCGTACCGTCGACGATGACGGTTCCTCCCGCGGACGCGGCTCTCTCCTCCATGCCGACGATGCCCAGCCCTTTGACGATTTTGTCCGCGCCTTTGCCGTTGTCGGCGACGACGGATTGGATCATGCGGTTCAGCACGCGAACCTCGAACTCGACGGCGGAGGCCCCTCCGTACTTCAGCGAATTGGTGACCGCCTCGGTCGCGTTCTCATGGATAATCTTCCATTGAAGTGGCGTGATCGCATCCAGATCTCCCGCGTGCGTGACGGTCGCCTTCATCGCGTGATTGGCGGAGAACTCGTCCGCGAACAGCCGAAGCCGGTGAATGCCCAGCTCCTCCGACCGGGGCTTCATATCTTTCAGCGTGAGTCGGATCCGCTCCAGCCCCTCCCTGGAGATGGCGATCGCGTTGCCGAGCAGCTCGGACGCCTTATCCGGATTCGCCCCGAGCAGACGTCTGGACGCTTCCATTTGGATGAGCGCCCCGGCCATCGCGTGGCCGACTTCGTCGTGAATCCGCTGCGACAGCCGATTGCGCTCCTCCAGCTTGATGGTGTACGCGGATTGGCGGATATAGGCCTCGTTCATGCTAAGGGATAGCTTCAGACGCTGCAGATCGAGGCGAAGCGTCTCCTTCTCCTCGCCGATCTTCATGAGCTTCTCCGTATGAACCCGCATGCCATAGTAGAGTAGAAGGCTTAAGGAGGCGGCCAGAAGATAGACCAGCTTCTCATCGACCGGGATAAGGAGCAGCGGCACGAGACCAAGCAGCAGGGCGAAGCGGTTCCTTCCGCCGGACAGCAGCACCATCTCATAAAGATTGACGGGCAGCAGCAGGATGAAGATCGTATTCAGACGAAAGGCGAACAGCGCGACCAGCACGGCCGAAGCGACCGATCCCAGCAGCTGGAACCGCCGCTGCTTTCTTAGTATCGGAATGGCCATGTTCACGCACAAGTAGGACAAGTAGGCGAGCATCTCCCAGGGAGACGACCCGCGCACCGCCGAATAAGAGACGAAGATGACATAAGTAAGTAAAGCCGCCTTGTTGCCCATGATCCAGTATTCCATGTCGTGACTCCCTAATCTTCCGATGGCTTGACTTCACCCGTCAAATAATAGATTGCGATCTGCGTCCTGTGCTCAAGTCCCGTCTTGTTCAGAATGGATGTGATGTAATTGGCGGTCGTGCCTTCGGAGAGGAACAGCTTCTTGGAGATCTCTTTGTTCGAGAGCCCTTTCGCGATCTGCGCCATAATGTCGAGCTCCCGCTCCGTGAACAGGCTGCGGTCAATCCGATCCGATCCGGTCGACGGCGCGGCAGCGGGGGGATCCGGCTTGAAAGCGGAGGCATGACCGTTAGGCGTATCGCGGCCGGTCTGCGGATTCGATTGCGGGCTCGGCATGAGATTAGATTTGATCTTGTTCAGGACGACGTCTTGGAGAACGTGATGATCGTGATACACGCTCTTGATGGCGTCCCGGATTCTCTCGGGGTCGTTGTTCTTGAGGAGATACCCTCTGGCGCCTGACCGCACCGCCTCGAGAATGTATTCGTCGTCGTCGAACGTCGTCAGGATCAGCGGCTTGGCCTTCGTCTGCTCGGTCAGGAGACGGGTGGCCTCGACGCCGTTCATGTTCGGCATGCGCACGTCGAGCAGGGCGACGTCCACTTCGTGCGAGCGGCAATACTCGACCGCCTCCGCTCCGTCGCCGACGGTGGCGACCACCTCGAACTCGTCGAACGTGGTGAGGATGATCTTCATTCCTTCGCGGATAAACGAATTATCGTCCGCGATCAGCACTTTAATTTTCAATCGATAAGGCCCCCTCGTGAACGCGTTGGCGAATGGTATCCATTGATACAAGAATATACCAATGGCGCGCTGTCCGACAATCGAATAGGCCGAAGAAGAACGAATCCTTTGCCACGGATCGAAACCATCGTTCTAACGAGAGACGTAACGGTCAGGTTCGCCTGATACGAGCAAGAACGACAAATCGCAAGAAACATATTTTTTTTGCAGGTAACAAAAGCAGAGCCATGGACCTGCTGAAGCAGGTTCATGGCTCTCAAACAGTACTAAAGTTTGGATAGCTCGCGCGGTTTCGTAGTTTCCCTTACCGAAGCGCCCACGCCGCTTGCGCGATAATCGCGGCTTCGGCGCGCGTCAGCGTCGCTTGCGGGCGAAGCTGATTGCCGCTGCCTTTCACGATGCCGGCCGCGACGAGCGCGGTCGCGCTTTCCTTCGCATAGCCGGCCACGATGCTTGCGTCGGAGAAGGCTTCAAGCGAGCCGGATCCTTGGAGCGGCTTGCCTGCCGCCTTCAAGGCGAGCGCGGTCAAGGTCATCATGTCTTGGCGGGTAATCGCACCCGTCGGCTCGAATCGGTTCTGACCCGTGCCCGACGCGATGCCCAGCGCTTGCGCGGTGGACACCGCTTCATAATAGTAGTCGGTTGGCTTCACGTCCGCGAACGGCGTCGCAGGCGCTGCATCCGTCTTCAGCTCCAGCGCGCGGACGAGCAGGGCGACGAAGTCGGCCCGGCTGATCGCGTTCTTCGGCGCAAAATCCGAGTCGGTGATGCCGTTAATGATACCGCGCGCGGCCATCGCTTCGACGGCTTCCTTCGCCCATGGCGTCGTTTGCAGATCGCCGAACGTCTTCGTCGAATAAGCGACGGCGTAGTAGATACTGAAGTGCGTCGTGCTGAAATGAACCGTTCCGCTGGCCGCATCGTATCGTCCGTTTGCAACAGGTTCGGCTTTGCCTTCCTCGTTCATATACCAGACGAAGAGCCGATTCGGATGAGCGAGCTCCTCAGCAGTCGGTTTATACGGAATCGCGACGGTGACAGGAGCATCCGTGTTGTTCCATGCGATCGTCTTGTCGCCCGCTACGAGTTCGAGCGAGATAACCGGGCGCTCGCCGATCTGTTCGCGAGCGGAGTCGGATACGGTCGCCGCAACGGCGCCTTCGCCGATGCGCAGCGTAACGAGCTCCGTGCCGCTTGCGTTGTTCGTGCCGGTCAGCATGCCCGAAGGCAATGTGACCGTGCCGGCCGCCGTGCGCAAGGTAAGCGCGTAGTCGCCGGCGCTGTTCAGCAGCGAAGCCGGCAGCTGTACGTCATAGCCGTCCGCGTTCGGCTGGGCCGGCAGCTCGATGACGACTTGCTTGCCTCCTTGCGCGTCAGGCGTCGCTTGCTTCAGCGCTTCGTTCAAGCTATCCGCGCCGAGGGAGGCCGCCGCGCGTCCATCCTTCAGCTGCACGGTAGGCGTGACGACGACTTGACCTTCTTTCGTCTCGATCTTCGCGCCTGTCGCCGGTACGGTTAAGGCGCCGCCGCTCGTTGGTCCCGGCGTGTTCGTCTGCGTCTTCATCAGGCGGAGAAAGCCGAGTTTGGACGTGTTCATGTAGGAGGAGCCGGACGGATCGGCCCAGTTGGCGACGCTATCCCGGTCGCCGTCGCCGTCTTCGTCGTTGTTCACTTGGAAGTCGAAGCCGATGAGCGTGCCGTCCGCCGGCGCGATCGTATCGAGCGCGATCGCGGTCTCGACGATGTAGCCGCCTTCGATCGTCTTGGTCGCCGAGACGTAGTTATCCTGCGACGCATGGCCGCCGACCGTCTTGACGTTGTTGAAGTTGATCCGGTATTGGCCGTCATCTTCCTCGTAGGACTCGGTCTTGCCGTTGTTCTGGTCGACGAACAGCTCGACGGAGTCCTCCTCGTAGGCGTTCGCGCTCGCGTCGGATAGCTTGGCGTCCGTCACGACCGCAAAGATGTACAAATTGTCCGCGTCCCACATCGTGCGGAATTTCGCGGTAGCGCCGCTTGTGCCCTCGACCCAGATGCCGGTCGATAACTCGGCGGCGCTGTTCCATGCCGCATCCATCGTGCCGTCTACCTGAGGGGTGCCGAACGCGGACTCGGCGACCTTCGGCGCGGCGGCGAGCGTAAGCTTGCCGTATCCGATCGCGTCCGTATCCTGCGCGCCGCGCGGATCGCTCCAGGAGACGATGGCGCCGTTGCGTCCTTGCTCGGAGCCGTCGTTCACGCCGCTGTCCGAGACGCGCAAGTCGAAGGCGAGCTGGCCGCCGATCGCGGAGCCGGCCGGAATCGGCAGGGATGCATAGGCGACGTAGCCGCCGGTCCCTTCGGTCGCGCCTTGGCCGCCGCGGGCGATCTTCACCGTCTGCGTGCCGTTGTTCTGAAGGAACAATTCGACGCTGTCGTCCGCCGCGACGGAAGCGTCCTTCACGAGCACCTTCGCGTACAGCTTCGTCTCGTCCCAGAGTACTTTCACGTCCGCGCCGAGCGTGCCGACCTCTTCGGTCTTCATCGCCGGCACGAGCTGCCATACGGAATCTGCCGCGCCGCCCGCCGGCGTGCCTTGGAATGCGGAGCCGAGCTTGCCGACGACGGGGAGCTTCGTCGGGTCGACCATGCCCCAGTAGGCCGGCTTCGCCTGCAGGCGCGTGCTGAACGGGAATGGGGCGTCTTGTCTCGTGATCGGGCGGTTCGTCAGCCACGTGTGATCGTCGGCGACGCCCCAAATCGTGACGTTGCTGATCCAGCCGCCCGGATTTTGCGCCGAGCGTCCTTCGTTGTCGAGCTTACGCAGCGCGTCGAACAGCTCTTTGTACCGGTAGCCCTGCTTGTTCAGCAAGTTATCCGGCACGGTCGTATACGCGTCGGTGTTGTTCGTGTATACCGAGACGTCGAGCTCGGTAATTTGGTTGTCAAAGCCGGCCTCGCCGAATTTGCGGATCGAGTCCGTGATTTGCTGAATGGACGGGCCTGTAATGTTGATGTGGGTTTGGTGGCCCACGCCGTCGATCGGCACGCCGTCTTCCTTCAGCCGGGTGACCAGATCGAACAGGAAATCGCGTTTCTTCGGATTGTGCGTGCTGTAGTCGTTGATGTAGAGCTTCGCGTTCTCCGCGTTGGCGATGGCCGCCGCCGAGGCGTCCGGCTTGAACGCTTGCAGATGGTCGAGAACGTAGCGCGTGCGCGTGAACGCGGTGCGGATGAAATCGTCGCCCGTGATGCGGTACCACTGGCTGTCGCGCATGCCGTCCGGACGTCCTTCGTCGATGACCTCGTTGACGACGTCATACGCTTTGGCCACGTCGGCGTAGCGCGGAACGACGATGTCGATGTAATCCGAGAGCCGCTTCAGCACGGTCGCTTTGTTCGTCTCGTTCGGCTCGAAATATTGTCCCTGCGCGTCCTTCAGCATCCATTCCGCGCCTTGTTGGTGCCAGAGCAGCGTATGGAAGCGGAGCGTCAAGTTGTTATCCCGCGCATAATTCGCGATGTTGTCCGCGGTCCCGAAATTCCATGTCGCGCTGTCTCCGTTCTTGCTGATGGAGTCGGGCTTCATGGAGTTCTCCGCGACGATGGAATTATAGTGCCGCAGCAGAAGCTCTTCATGCGATCCTTCCAGCTGGGCGGGCTCGACGGCCGCGCCGATCTCGAAGTAGTCGTCATAGACCGTCTTCAATTGCGGAATGTCCGTCTGTACCGGAAGCGGACCTTCGACGGCGCCGAGATATTCCAGCTTGAAGTCGTCGATATAGAACGATCGCGGACCGCCGTAATTATTGGCGACTTCCACGTACGCGTTCAGGACGGACGGCGTGTTCGGCAGCGTGAAGTCGCCGCTCAGTTGAACCCACGCGCCATCCGTGACGGTCGCGTTGGCCGACACGTTCGTGAACGTATTGTCGCCGTGCTGCACGCTGATGCGGATGACGGTCGCTTCCTGTCCGGTCGCCATTTTGGCCCAGGCCGAGAGACGGTATTTGCTGTTCTTCTGCATCTTGCCGAGCACGTTCAGCAACGGTCCTTGATATTGCTCGGAGGCCGCCGTCAGCAGGGACTTCGATCCGCCAGCCGTATGGTTATCGGCCGACGATACTTCGATCGGGTCGGTGCCGTTGCGCGCGACCCAGCCCTGCAGGCCGCCTTGCTCGAAGTCGGCCGCGACGCCGGATTGGTCGCCGCCGCCCGGCTGTTCGCCGCCCGAGCCAGGCGTCACGTCTACGATGAGCACTTCGTCGATGTACAGATCGGCGGTCGAGGTCGTGCCGTCCGCGGCTTCGACCCAGATAAGCGCTTCCTTCGTATCGCTCGGCATCTCGTACGCTTTCGCCTCGAACGTCGTCCAGGCATCGGCGGTCACCGGTTTGTTGCCGATAATCCAGGGGTACTTGTTCTCGAGCGCCGGGGAGTCGATCTTGGACCCGATGTGGTAGGTGCCGGTTCCTTCGCCATGCCTGACCTTGAGTGAGATGTCATATACGCGATCGGACTGCAGAACGCTCGTCAGGTTCAGGCTAGGCTTGCTGTCGCTGGCTTCCCGGTTCGTAAATTTCAAGGCATGCGTGCCGTCGCTCGCCTGCTCGGTCGAGACGACCGCGTCGCCGGCTTTGCCCCAAGACAGCTTCGCCCAGCCGCCGGTCGCGCCGTCCTCGAAGTCCTGCTTCAGGACGACCGTGCCGGTCTCGGCCGCTTCCGCCTTCGCGGGCGCCCAGCCCCCGGGCAGGAGCAGAGCGGCGGCCAAGAGCAGCGACGCCGCTTTTTTGATGCTGCTGCGCATTGCGTAAACCCCCTTAGTAAGATGAAGTAAAGCGCTTTCATCATAACGTCGGGACGGTTAGGCAAGCACTTGAGGAAGTAAAGAACGTACTGTAGGAATTAAAGGAAGTGGGGCAATGGAGGGAGACAGCGATATGGAATTTGGCTGCAAGCTACAAAGGCCTAGCCCGCGCTGTGTATACAGCGAAGAGCAAGGCCATGGAGAATACCGATTGGGGAGAGTGAATTCATTGACGCAAGAGGGCCGAGAAATAGACCGAGGATGACAATATAGAATACGATGCCGATCAAAGCCCAGATTAACGATGCTTTCGCGTAAGTTGTTTTGTTCGGGTTCGCCTTGCCGCCGAATGCCCAGATAAGCAGCATAATGATATTCATGACCGAGATTGCAGCAAGGAGCATCGTGATCATCCAGTCTTTCACGGAAATGACCGGTGCACTTTGTTGTGGTGTCGAGAGATGGTCGTAACTCGAATTAATGTTCGGATCCTATCCTTTTCGAACCCTCCCGTTTAACTGGGAACCTATAACATTTGCCTATCCTTGCTATAGAGAAATCGGCATTGTTCGTTCCGCCTTGTTCCAATACGATGAGTACATGGAAAGCAAGCAATGGGACAGCGCGTAACGCGGTCTGTTCCGATATCCGGAAAGGGGAATGAACGATGGCTTTTGTAACCGTTGCGGAAGAGAATGGAGTACCCGTAGATCTTTATTACGAGGTTCAGGGAGCCGGGCAGCCGGTCGTGCTCATTCACGGCTGGCCATTGAGCGGGCGCTCGTGGGAGGCGCAGGTGCCGGCATTGGTGGAAGCGGGATATCGCGTGATTACTTATGACCGCCGAGGCTTCGGCAAGTCGTCTCAGCCATGGGGCGGGTACGATTATGATACGTTCGCGGCCGATCTGAACAAGCTGCTGGAGCATTTGAACCTGAAGGACGTCACGTTGGTCGGCTTCTCGATGGGCGGAGGCGAGGTGGCCCGTTATATTGGGACCTATGGCAGCAAGCGGGTGACGAAGGCGGTGCTCGCCGCCGCGGTTTCTCCGTATTTCTATAAGTCGGCGGAGCATCCGGAAGGCGGACTGGACGAAGCGACCATTCAAGCGTTTCAAGACGGCCTGAAATCCGATCGGATCGCGTTCCTCGATAATTTCACGACGAACTTCTTCGCCGTACGCGACCGTACGGATTTGGTCAGCGAGGCGTTCCGAACGTACAATCGCGATATTGCGGCTTTCGCGTCCCCGAAAGGCACGATCGATTGCGTCGCCGCCTTCGGGCGGACCGATTTCCGCGGAGATCTGGCCAAATTCGACCTGCCGACGCTGATCATTCATAGCGATGCCGATGCCATCGTCCCGATCGAGGTGAGCGGCCAACTCGCGCATGAGTCGATTTCGGGCAGCCGGCTTGTCGTCATCAAAGACGCTCCGCATGGTCTGAATGCGACGCATCCGAAGGAATTCAATGCCGCATTGATCGATTTCCTGAAGAGCTAAATCCATATACGAAGGAGACTCCTCGAATCCAAATAGGGCTTCGCATGATGATGGTTCATCTGCGAAGCCCTTTTGGTTTGGATGCAAGGACGGTTATCCATGAGCCGCTCGTGATGAGAGGTCATTAACACAACAAGGATCGTTATCTTCGCGTTCGAAGTCGCATTTGGTTATTGATCCGTTCCAGAAAATGGGTTAAACTATGTTCTGTACGGTTCCGTACAGAAAGGGGCGGGATGATCATGCCGAAGATCATCGTGACCGAAGAACAATGGATCCAATCGGGGATAAGGCGGTTCTCGCGGGACGGCATCGACGGTCTGGTGATTGAGCGGATGGCGTCGGAGCTTGGCTGCAGCAAAAGCAGCTTCTATTGGTATTTCAACGACCGAAGCGAGTTTATTGCCAAAATCGTGGATCATTGGGCCCATGTAACGACGCAGCAAGTGATGAACAAGGCAGACGGCGCCGAGCAATCCGAGGAGCGAATGATCGCGCTGCTGACTCAGATGTTTTCCGCGACCCGCATGGGGGACTTTCTATTTTACTTGCGTAAATTGGGCCGGGACAATCCGACTTATGACGAGGTGCTTGAACAGATCGAGCGCACAAGAATGGAGTACGCGAGGCAGCTCCTGATTCAAACCGGGATGGATCCCGAGATAGCCGAGCATAAATCCAGCCTGCTCTACCATTATTATTTGGGATGGTATGAACGGCATAAGCATCATCCGGTTAGCGACGATGAACGGAACCGGCATATTGACATGCTGCGACGTCAATTATTGGGGATATAGGGAGGCGACGATGATCAATCTTCTTGCATGGATCGTGGGATTCACCCTTATGCTGCTTAGCGGCATTCATCTGTATTGGCTGGCCGGCGGGAAGAAAGGGATGGCGGCCGCGCTGCCCGGCACGGGCTCCAAGCCGCTCTTCCGGCCGACAATGGCGGCCACGGGGGCTGTGGCCATCGCGTTGGCGGCTGCAGGTTGGTTTGTGTTCGCGCTTGGGGGCGTCGCGAATCGTTCCATGGTCCCCGATTTTCTATTCCCCTTCGGAGGCTGGGCTTTATCGGCTGTCTTCATTCTAAGAGCCGTCGGAGACCTTCGTTGGGTCGGTATTTTCAAAAAGCATAAAGGGACCTCATTCGCGAGATGGGATTCCGCGTTGTATACTCCGTTGTGCGTATGTTTGGGCATAGGTCTGATGTGGATTACGCTCAAGGCATGAACCGAAAGCGAATCTTCTTACTTCCCCTGCCCTCGAACCCCAAAAGGCTTCGCCAGATGATGAATCATCGGCGAAGCCTTTCTGTTTGCCTCCGGCGGTAGCCGGATTGATCCCGGCCAGCGCGATGGAGGCCCTCATTGGCGCACCTTGCGCCTGCGAACGAAATACGCGATCGCGCCCGCCCCGGCCAACGCGATCAGCGCGTACACGACGTTGGAATAGGCGTCCATGTAGCCGACGATCGATTCCCACGAAGCGCCGACGGTCGCGCCGATGACGACGAGGAACGTATTCCATGCGAGGGACCCTAGCGTCGTGAAGAGCAGGAACGGGAGCAGCCGCATCCGGGTACTGCCGGCGGGGATGGAGATCAGGCTTCGGATCAACGGAATGACCCGGCCGATCAGCACGGCCCATATGCCGTATTTATCGAACCATGCGTGAGCCTTGCGGATATCTTCGGGTTTGAGGCGCAGCATTTTGCCGTAACGCGCGACGAACGCGACTTGACGCTCGAGCGGCATGAGCCGGCCGAGCCCGTACAGGGCGATCGCGCCGATAAGCGAACCGGCGGTCGAAGCAAGAATGACGCCGACAATCGTGAGTTCCGTCGAGGTCGTCATGAACCCTCCGAACGAGAGAATCAGCTCCGACGGAAGGGGCGGGAACAAATTTTCCAGCGCGATCAGCAAAAAAATGCCCAAATAACCGAATTGACTCATCGTGTCCATGATCCACTGTTCCATGCTTCAAACTCACCTCCTACGAATAACTGCTGGCAGCGCTTCGCGCACGATGGCCAAGCGCAGCACTATATTTACGTGGAAGAGTCCCCCGCTTTTCGCGAAAATGTGGCGATCTTGTTACTAAATGATAAAAATTGACCTGTCCGGCCGAGCCTCTTTTGATAAAATGAACTCTATTGAAAGAGTCCCAATAATTAGATTTCGATGCAAGCGATTCGATATCCAGGCCACCTATCAACGCATGCACGAGCTGTTGAAGGAGGCTGGCATGAAGCCGGATTAACGCATGGCGGATCGAGATGACGCGGAACTGGGGCAGCAAGGCGGAGGACGAGTAACTCGAGATGGACGTGTATTTGGGCTTGGGGTCGTAGGGAAGCGTCTGGCGAAATCCAAACCTGCTGTACGCGAGGCTGTCGGTAACAATCGGCCGCCTTTTTTTGTTAGGGGCGGAATGAAGGCGCGCGTAATGGGATTTTTTTAACAAACCTTGTAACGCATCGTCTCTAGCCGAGTCATATCGCTGAGGGAGGTGAGAATGTGACCGATTTTGAGCAGTTGTACAAGCAATATTTCAAAGACGTATACCGGTTCGTCTGGTCGCTGTGCAGAGATCCGGCGATCGCGGAGGAAATTACGCAGGAGACCTTCTTTAAGGCTTTACATGGCATTGATCAGTATAAGGGAACTTGCAAACTTAACGTCTGGCTTTGCCAAATCGCTAAACATACATACTTCTCCTATTCGGCGAAACAAAAGCGATTCGTCGCCCATGATTCGACCGAAGCGTCAAGCGCGTACAATCTCGAAGCCGCGATGATGGATAAGGAAGAGGCGCTGCGCATCCATAAAGTTCTGCATGGTTTGGAGGAGCCTTATAAAGAGGTGTTCACGCTACGGGTGTTCGGCGAATTGACGTTTGCGCAGATCAGCCGAATTTTCGAGAAAACCGAAAGTTGGTCCCGGGTTACATTCCACCGCGCCAAGCGGAAAGTGCAAGACCGGCTAAAGGAGGTTTAAGGGAATGAAGAGAATATCATGCGAGATCATCCAAGACTTGCTGCCTCTGTACCACGATGAGGTGTGCAGCACGGAGAGCGTTGCGCTGATCGAAGCCCATCTAGCGGACTGCGAGCGCTGCAGCGCGGAATTGAACGCCATCAAGGCGGCGATCCGCTTACCGGAAGCGGACGTGGCGAACAATTATGATGAGGCCGCGGCGATCAAAGAAATTGCCGTCCTGTGGCGACGTTCCAAAGTCAAATCGCTCATGATGGGATTGCTCGCTGCCGTCCTGCTGTTCGGGGGATATGTCGCCCTCTCCCAGTGGGAGATGGTGAAGGTGCCGGCGGACATCATTAAAATCTATGAGGTAAGCCGGCTGTCGGACGGCAGAATTGTCTATCATGCCAAGTTTACGGATGGCTATGAGGTCAACCGAATCCGCTACGATACCGACGAGAAGGGGAACTTCTATTTAACACCGCTGCGTCCCGTCATCAAAACGAAGGTCTTATCGGAGCGGCTATCGGAAATGTATGAGTCTTTAGAACATGAGCAGTATCTGTATAAAGAGAAGCATGGCAGCGAAATGAAAGCCGTCTATTTTCGGACGTCGGACGAAGATATCCTGATTTGGAAACAGGGTATGGCATTGCCCCCGGCAAGCGAAAAGGTCGAAACGGAGCTTCGTCCCGAGTAACCTTGCGATTCAGGCAGGAGTAGTTAGCAATTTGTGGAATGAATAGTAGAGTTATTGCTGTTATTCCGTCAAAGGAGTGAGGAGATTGAATTTGTTTGATCGCAGCGCGGAGAGCGAGAACGGCCCGGAGTTGAAGTGGTTGAACGAACCGGAGGCATGGCGGTTTAACGAGGACGGTTCTTTAGAGGTGATGGCGCCTCCGAAGGCGGATTGGTTTATCGACCCGTCCGGGAATTCCGTCCGGTCGTCCGCTCCGTTTCTGTATTACCCGGTTCAAGGGGATTTCGAGGTGCAGACCAAGGTTGGCGCGGAGATGAAAAGTCCCTACGACTCGGGATGTTTGATGATCATGGCGGATGAATCCCGTTGGGCGAAGCTTTGTTTCGAGTTTTACGAGAACCAGCCCTCCATTCTTAGCGTCGTCACGAACTCGGCTTCGGATGATTGCATCTCATGCAAAGTAGAAGTTCCCGAGCCGTATTTGAAAATCGCGAGAACAGGCAATTGTTTTACCTTCTATTATTCCGAGGATGGCCAGAAGTGGGGGACGATCCGATACTTCGGACTGCCCTGCGAGGACGAGGTCAAAGTCGGCGTGGTGGCGCAATCTCCGACCGGCGATGGCTGCCGCGTCACCTTCTCGTTTCTTCGCTTGGAGCAGACTAAATAAGCGCAGACGGTATACAAACTTATACTAGATCACAAAAATGTGCGTACTACTCAAACCTTTGATCACGGACTATACTCCCCTTATACGCAAGTCAATCGCGATTTAAGGAGAGGTGTACGATGACGACAACGACGATGAAAGCCGTGGGGCTCTATCATTATTTGCCGATCGACAATCCGGAGAGCCTGCTCGACGTGACCGTGGCGAAGCCGACGCCGACGGGCCGGGATCTGCTCGTGAAGGTGAATGCGATCTCCGTCAACCCGGCGGATTACAAGGTCCGTTCGCCGAAAGACCGCACCGAGAGCGCGCCGCGGATCCTCGGTTGGGACGTGGCCGGCGTCGTCGAGCAGGCGGGGCCGGACTGCACGTTGTTCCGCCCAGGCGACGAAGTGTATTATGCCGGCAGCGTTACGCGGCCCGGCGGCAACAGCGAGTTCCATCTCGTGGACGAACGAATCGTCGGCGCGAAGCCGTCCACGCTGGACTTCGCGCAGGCGGCGGCGCTGCCGCTCACGGCGATCACGGCTTGGGAGAGTCTCTATGACCGGCTCGGCGTCTCGCGAGACAAGGCCGCCAACGCGGGCCGAACCATCCTGATCATCGGGGCGGCGGGCGGCGTCGGTTCGATCGCGACGCAATTGGCCAAACACGCCGGGCTGACGGTTATCGGCACGGCTTCCCGTCCGGAATCGACCGAGTGGGCGAAGGCGCTTGGCGCCGACGCGATCATCAACCACTTTGAGTCGTTCGTCCCGCAATTGAGGGCAGTCGGCTATGACCAGGTCGACTACATCCTCTGCTTGAACAGCACCGAGAAGCACTGGGCGAACATGGCGGAAGCGATCGCGCCCCAAGGCAAGATCTGCTCGATCGTCGAGACGGACGAATTGTTGAACCTGGCCTTGTTGAAGAACAAGAGCGTCACGTTCGTCTGGGAATTGATGTTCACGCGTCCGATGTACCAAACGCCGGATATGATCGAGCAGCACAAGCTGTTGAACGAGGTCGCGCGTCTCGTGGACGAAGACGTCATTCGCACGACCGCGAGCGAGAC
The DNA here is from genome assembly GCF_008124765.1 of Paenibacillus methanolicus. Classification (GTDB taxonomy): domain Bacteria; phylum Bacillota; class Bacilli; order Paenibacillales; family Paenibacillaceae; genus Paenibacillus_Z; species Paenibacillus_Z methanolicus. The sequence continues at coordinate 203,692 of NZ_VNHS01000005.1, forward strand.
GCTCTCGCCGATCAACGCGGCCAATCTGCGCAAGGCGCATGCGATGCTCGAGACGGGACGGACGGTCGGCAAGGTTGTACTGGAAGGTTTCGAATAACGTAATACGGATAAAAGGCGGAAGCCGTCGCTGCGAGCGACGGCTTCTTTGGTGCTTGTTATAGAGACTGCCGGAAGCTCCGCCGCATGCATGGCTGCAATCACGTCAGCGTCTTCAAATGAACGGACGGTTCATAAGCGACCAGCGGCTGCCCGCCGCGAAGCCGCGCCGCGAAATCCGGATTCGCCAGCAGCGGACGGCCGAAGGCGGCCAGATCGATAATGCCCGCGCGGATTGCTTCGTCCGCGGCGTCCGCGGTCAGCCCGCCAACGCCGATGATCGCCCCGTCCCAGCGCTGCCGGACGAGTTCATGGAACTTCCGGCCGCCGGCAATCGGCTGAGCGAACGAATTCGTCGACGGATGGATGACGCGCAGGCCGACTTCGCGGAACGCGTCAACGAAAGCTTCGATCTCCGCCTCGGGTTCCTCCCAGCGGAAGCCGGGCTGATCATCCTTCAGCTCGGAGAAACGCAGGATGACGCGCTCCATGCCGACCGCGCCGCCGACCGCTTCCAGCGCCTCTTTCATCAGCCGAAGCCGGTTGCTCCGGCTGCCGCCATAGCGGTCGGCGCGCGAGTTGGTCGAAGTCGAAGCGAATTGGTCAATGAGATAGCCGTGGGCGCCATGAATCTCGACGCCGTCGAAGCCGGCTTCGACGGCGTATCGGGCCGCTCGCTCATAATCCCATACGACCTGCCGGATCTCATCCGCCGTCATGGCGCTCGGCATCGCGAATGGCTTGCGCAGGCGGTGCACGAGTCCTTCCGCTTGCAAGGCGGAAGGGGCTTGGGGCGCACGGCCGCCGATAAGATCGGGATGGGTCAGCCGGCCGACATGCCACAGCTGCGCGATGATCGTGCCGCCCGCGTCATGCACCGCTTCCGTCACGCCGCGCCATGAATTCGCCTGCTCCTTCGCGTATAGACCCGGTACCCCGAAGGTGCCTTTCCCGAGCGGGGAAGGCGTTATTCCCTCGGTAATGATCAGGCCGATTCCATCTTCCGCCCGCTTTCTATAATAGGCGGCGATGTTCTCATTGACGGCCCCTGTGGCATCGTCCGCGAACCCGCGCGTCATCGGCGCCATCGCGATCCGCGTGCGGAGGCGCCAATCGCCAATGCGGACCGGTTGCAGCAGTTCGTTATAGGTCATATTCGGTCACTCCCTCGGGTTTATTTCTTTGTTGATTTGTATTTTATATAATGAGGGCAGCCAAACCCATAGAAGAATCCTGTTGTTTGACGGAATCAGCCTTTGTAATGCTTGTATTTCTCCGTATTGACCTTTAATAACAAGGAGTCGTGACGATGGACGAATTGGACAAACATATTTTGCTCGTGCTGCAGGAGCAAGGGCGCATCTCGATGACCGATCTCGGCAAAGCGGTATCCCTGTCCCAGCCGGCCGTGACGGAGCGGGTGCGGCGCATGGAAGAGAAGGGCGTTATTGATCATTATCGCGCCGTGGTGGACGCGGAGAAGATCAACAAGCCGATCGCCGCTTTCATCTTGTTTTATACGAAGGGGTGCGAACGGTTCGTGGACTATTGTAAGGAGGCGCCGGACGTCGTCGAGCTGCATCGCATCAGCGGCCATCAGTACAATTTTCTCGTCAAGCTCGTGACGGAATCGCTGCAGACGCTGGAGCGCGCGATCAACGAGCTGGGCCAGTTCGGCGACTCGACGACGCTCATCGTGCTGTCCTCGCCGATCAAGCACGATCGGCTTATTCCCTGAGGCGCGAACACATGCGGGAACAAGCGGTGTCATGAAGCGAGAAGCCGATGGATGATTGCTAACTGTACCAATGGAGGCGTGCAAAATGGGGGTAAATTTCTCGGCTATTCTCAAGCATGGCATGGATTTTAAGGCAATGGAGAGGTTTCAAGCGGACCTAAACGAAGGGACCAAATTTCCGAGAGTTGTGCATTGTCTGAGAGAAGTAAGCGTGCATCATCCCCGTTTGGACCGGGAGTGGTCATTAACGAGAGATCGTAATATTGAATCCACTAATTTCGGTCCTTTTGATTCCGTCCATATCGAGGAAGAGGAGTATGTAGAGCTTGAAGGCCCCGGCGGATTTAGCTTTCTATTCAACGCGCATATTTGCGAATTTAGCCCTCTCATCAGGTGGCATTCGTTTCTTGTGAATCAAGAGCTGCAGACGGAACTAAGAGCGATCTGCCAAGAATTTGCAAATTACTTCGGCTATCCGTTTGCCGTCTACATGGGTGACAACTACTGCGCGACAGACTACGTTTTTGAAGGCCGAGACATGGATTATTATCGAACTGAGTTGCTGCGCAGATTCGGTCCGGGCAAAACCTCTATCCTCGATTTGCTGCAGCAAACCGACGTAGGGTGGAAATCCGAGGGCTATTATGTGGATGACTTTGGCAATTTGCTGAACGGAGCATCGAATTAGATCGACCAGGAAATTCTGCTGGGCGGGGCTCGTCGTCGCGGGAACGGGGTTCTTGTATGTGAAATATTATCGGTTGACCATCGATTCGCCGGGCGAAGGCAGCAACCGACTGACCGCCCGCTCGATCCGCTTGATCGCGACGCCTTCCGATGCCTTACCGAATTCCAAAAGTTGTAATATACTCTTAGGTGAGACAACGAGAATCGGAACGCGTTTGGGAGGAGTAACGATTAAATAACGATGGGGGTTACGCGAATGGATGCGCAACTAACAGGCATGCAGGCTGAACCGAAGAAAGCGCTGGGCAAGACGATTCAGGTGAGGCTCGTGTCGGATTTGGCGAGATCGCAAGCTTATTACCGGGATCAGCTTGGCTGCCTGGTGGACGATTGGGGGCATGCGGAGAGGGACGAGATGATCGTCATTCTCCAGCAAGCGGCATCTGCCCAGGATGTGAGGCCGAACGCCGTCTCCGCCAAACGATCGAATTACCCGACCGATTGGGAAGGGCCGGAGTACGGATGGGACACCTTTGTCCATATGGGATGGGAGGAGCTGAGCGCCTACGTCGAAGAGGTTCGCGGGCGCGGCGCCCGAATCGCGATCGAGCCTTTCATCGGCGCGCATGGCGGTTGGGAGTTCAAGAATGCGTACGTGCTGGATCCGGATGGTTACAGCATTGTGCTAGGGGCGATGCGTCAAGCGGAGTTGTAGGTTGGTTTGACTATCGCTAGGATGAGATTGAACCTGAGAACATGTTGCGAGCGTAGCTGACGAACCTTCGCAACAAAACGAGGAAAGGCTGCTTGAGCCTTTCCTCGTTCTATTTTAGGAGGACGATGCCCTCCGGAGAAAGGGACTATAATCATCCTGTTGCCGCGCGCATTGGCAGCACACCCCGACCGGGTGTTGGATATCGCCCAGGCAAACCCAGCCGGTCGATAAGACAAGCTCGGCATCTCGGCGTTCATGCAGGCCCTCGCATAGCAGACAGCAGAATAAATCGGTATCGAATTGCAATTACGTTCACCACTCTTTAGTATAGATTCACAAAAATATAGCATGCTCTGTCGGACGCGTATACGCGCTTTATTAAGGAGTCGTGTTGAATAATTCAAGGAATTGTTGCACTAAGAGAGGGAGGAAGTACTGCATGCATAGAAGCATGATTGTCCTGCTGCGACCTGAGAACTGCAAGGATAGAACTTGAGTACCATTTCATGAAAAAGAGGCACGATTCCGTTAACTACGTCTTGGAAGGAGCGAACAAAATGGTGGATGCGCATAACCGACCCGTCGCGGTCGTCACGGGGGCTAGCGGAGGGATGGGCAGGGCGACGGCCGCGCTGCTCGCCGCCGAGCACGGGATGAAGGTGTACCTCGTGGCGCGGAGCCGGGAGAAAGGAATGGAGGCGGTCCGCTACGTCAATAGCCGCAGCGGCAGGAGCGACGCGGAGCTCATCCTGTGCGACTTAGCGTCGCTAGCCAGCGTGCGAGCCGCGGCGGAGGAGTTGAAAGCCTCCTGTACGCATATCGACGTACTGATCAATAATGCCGGCGTCGTGACGATCAAGCGGGAAGAGACCGAAGACGGCTTCGAGCGCCAGTTGGGCGTGAATCACCTCGGCCATTTCGTGTTAACGGGGCTGCTCTTGCCGCTGCTGATCAGCAGCAAGGCCGGGCGCATCGTCGTCGTCTCCTCCGGCGCGCACAAAATCGGCCGCATGAATTACGACGATCCGGGCATGCGGGAGAAATTTACGGTGTGGGGCGCTTACGGCCGCTCCAAGCTGGCGAATATTTGGTTCGCCCGAGAGCTTGCCCGCCGTCTCGAAGGCACGACGGTTACGGTGAACGCGCTTCATCCCGGCGCGGTCTCGACCGACATCGGCGTGGACCGCCGCACGGGGTTCGGCAAGATGGTCCATCGGCTGCTGCGCCCGTTCTTCCTGACGCCGGAGCAGGGCTCGGCGACCGCGGTATACCTGGCGACGACCGGCGATGTCCGGGGCGCAAGCGGCGGGTACTACTACAAGCAGAAGCCCGCCGCCGTTACGGCGCGGGCGAATGACGCGGAGCAGGCTCGCCGCTTCTGGGCATGGAGCGAGCAGGCGACCGGCTTCGAATGGCCGAAGTTGTAAGATGGGTAATTCCGGTAAGGAAGAAGTATGGAGGGGATACGAATTGCCTATTGTTCATGCAGTCGTTCAAGAACCATATTACGAGCAGCCACCTTGGCTGCCGAAGGTGGAGTATAAGGAAGTTGTCACCCTTTCGGCGCTTTCGAATCAGGCAGATGCCTCGCTCTTTTTGGCCTTATTATGCGGGTACAACCATATTGACGTGAACCGGGAGCCCGATGAGGTTGTTCGGGATTTAATCGCGCTCGAGGAAATTGCCATAAGAGGCGGTATTGCGTTCGAGGATGAACGTAACCGGATCGTTCCCAGCTGCTGTTCTGGATTGGAGACGTGGAGAGATATCTTGGATGCCGTGCTTGGTAAGAAGGGCGCATGGTTAGGACACGATCCTTTTCCTACACTCACGTATGAAAGTGAATTCGTGAACGTCTGGTCGGACGATGTTACGGGGACGATGAGAGAGGTAACGGAATCAGGTCGCTTAAAAATGTATGCCATTACGTATCGACGAGATGAGTTAATCGATAAATTGCAGCGAATTGAGCAGGATTTGCTCGACTTCTATCGTCATTCGCTCGACAAGGCGCTTGCGATCGTGGACGACGATCTCAGGGAAGCATTGTTCTCGAGCTACCGCCGTTGGTTCCGTCTGAACGCTGAGTCGTCTTAACCGGACGCCGCTCATTGGATGCGCGCGGCCATAAAAAAGCAGCAGCTCGCGGCTGCTGCTTTTTCCATTCGTAAGCGTGCTCGGCACACCATCCGTACTGGTCTATGTCCACTCGGCATAGAGCCGCGCCGAATATTTCGTAACGGCTTCGTCGTACGCGGGATACGGATAATCCAAGCATTCCGCCACGGACTTCGCGTATTTTCGGAACAGCGCCAGGCAGGCCGTTAACGCTTGCCGCATGTCGGAATACCCGCCGCCGGAATAGGTGGAGAGCAGCGTCTCCCAATCTTCAGGCGGAAGATAGCGATGGATCAATTTATAGTTCTTCCCTAGGCTGAAGTCGTATCCATGCTCCGAACCGATCCGCCACGCCATCATGCGCAGCAAATTAGGCCGGGCCACCTCGTGCAGATGGTCGATGGCATTGAGGATCTCTTGTCGGGCCAACCCTTTGAGCACGTAGATCGATGCCATCCAGAACTCGTTGCAGCAATCGCGTCGAATTCTCGCGCGGTTGGTTTTCGAATCCAATATTGACGATCGCCGGGGACGATTTCGCGGGGGACGCGCGCATCTTTATCGAGCAGCACCTCGACCAAACCGTCGCTCTGGGCGAAATAGTCGTCCGTCTCGCCGATGGGAATCAGCGTCAAGTCTAACTTAACGCCATCCTCGAACAGAATCAGATAGGAGAACCAGTTGCCCAGTTCCGGCGGGAAAAGCTCCATATCTTCGGGCTTTTGCATCATCAGCCGTTCCCCCAAAGGCTGAAGCCAACGATCGGATTGCTTGAACGTCTCCATATCGGTGACGAAATAAGAGATATCGTAATCCTGGTAGGCGTCGGCGGGGACGTTCCGGTTCGTTCGCGAGCCTTCCAGCGTGACGAGTCGAATGCGTTCGTCCCTCTCGGCAATATCCAGCAGAAGTCTCAAGATGTCGGTTGAGCTTCTCAATTCGACCCTCCTCCGATCCAGCGGTTGCTTTCTCGCGCCGAGCGGCTATTTCTTCGCATACGTCAACGTCTCGATAAAGAACGGATCGTCGGCTTCATCCCAATTCACGTTCGTGAAATGGATGTGCACGGTATATCCGGTCCTCGCGTAACGAGCCTCCAGATTCATGACGCCGAACGTGATCGCTTCCCGGATCAACTTATACTCGTCGCCCTTGTATTCCTGAATAAAATCCCGCCGCTCTTCGTCGTCCACGTTCCACTGCACGTCGTCGGCGCTGTCGCCTCCGTTGTAGAGACGGTCCAAGTACGTCTTGTCCTTGGCGTACGCGTTCATCGATGCTTCGAAGTCTCCGGAATGGTCCATGAACGAGACGCGCATGGCGTCGAGCTTGCCGCCTTCAAACGAGAAGGTGTAATATCCCTCGCGTTCTTGCGGCAACGGCAGTCCGTGGTATTCGACGACGTAGCCTTCGTCCTGCTGACCTTCCTCCGACGGGGCGGTCTTGATGAGCTTCTTCAGCTCCGCGACGGTCATGCCGAAGCGGGCCCGGAAGAACTGGTCGGCGAGGAATGCGCTGCCGAACTGGACAAGTCCCGCCTCCCGGTCGTAGACGACCGGAATCTTGGCGGTCTCCTGCGCGAAGCGGAGCGGCACGTAGACGGTGCCGCCGATCGCGCGGGCGGGCGCCGACAGCTTGACGGTCTTCCCGTTGACGGTCGCCGCGCGGCTCCCGACGGCGAAGACGATTTTGGTGCCGGGCTTTGCAAGTACATGCAGCTTGGCTGTCTCATCGTAAGCGGCCGTATAGCCAAACGGAGCGAACAGCGGCTTGAATGGCAGATAGACGCCGGACCGGTCGACAATGGGCTTGAGCGCCGCGGCAGGCGTTCCGTTGACGTACACGCTCGTGGAAGCTCCCGCGGCGACGGCAGACGTTGTAACGCCGGGCGATGCGGCGCCGGCCGTAAGGGCAATGGCGAGCAGCGCGGTGTATATGGTTCGTTTCATTCCAGGCAACCTCCCAATCTCGTATTTTCCGCAAGATTAGTAATATTATACAATGCTGGGCGGTTTCGGTCAGCGGTAATTCGGCCAGCCCGGGCGAGGTGTTTTCCCCCAAAAATAGTGGAACTTTCCCCAATATTCCTCGCCTTACGCCCGCCTGACGACCATGATATTCTGAAATCGGAAAACGAGCGTTGCATCCAGCGCGGTTCGGACACGATAACTTGTAAGGGGTTACAACCACAAAAAGGACGAGATTCGACCGAAGCCGAACTCGTCCTTTGCTGTTACGCCTGCCTCGGCTCCCAAATCCGGTAGCGTCCGCTTAACATCAGCAGGCTGAAGAAATAAAGGCAGTTGTCGTAATAACGCCGGTCGCCTTCGCGAAGCGGCGTCTCCCAGAACAGCCGCAGCGCCGCCCGCGCGTGCGCGGAATCCGGCGCCGCAAGCGCGGCCGCCGCGTTCGTCGCCAACAGGCCGACGGGGTGAAGCGACTTCTCCTCCAGCGGCTCGCCGTCCAGCTCATAGCGGCGGTAATCGTCCGGCGACTTGTCCGCGAAGAAGGCGAGAATCCGCTCCGCGATCTCGCCGTGGCGCGGGTCGCCGCCGAACCATTCGGCGTCGAGGCCGAGATTGGCCGCGACCCGGTAGGAATCGCTGAAGAAGCGGCCATAGCCGCGTTCGTCGTTCGGCGTGCCGTCGTAATGCGCGTACTCCGGCGCCAGTCCCGTGACCGGATGGCAGGCAAGCGGCAAGTAATCCCGGCTTGCGCTCGTCGCTTCACGCCAGAAGTCGCGGTCCTCCGGCTCCGCCCATTTCGCGAATAGCTCGTAGAAGTGCGGCAGGTGGTAGGACGGATCGGAGAATTCGCAGTTGGGCACGAATTTGATCAGCTTGTTGTCCGGGTTCCACATCGGGAAGCCGTCGCCGTTCTCTCCCTTATGAATGCACGCTTGCAGCAGCTTCCGCGCTTGGCGGCCGTAGTCCATCGGCGCCTCGTCGCCATCGCCCCAGCGGTGGGACGCGAAGAGCAGCGCCAGGGCGAAGAACTCTTCGCCGTCCGGCGCGGGACCGTTCGAATTGCGCGTGCCGTCCGGCAAACACGACCAGGCGAAGTAGCCGGCGTTCGGCCCCTCCTCCAGGTACATATGGGCCATCGTCCACCGCCAGATGCGGTCGAACACGTCCTTGCGGTCCATCTGGACGGCCATCATCATGCCGTAGGACATCCCTTCGGTGCGAACGTCCAGGTTGCCGGTATCCAGCAGGTAGCCCATGTCTTCGCCGGCTTCGTAATAGATTCGGGTATCGGGCGCATCCCCGAACAGCCCTTCCCAGCAAGCTTCGACCCGGGCGTCGATCGCTTCCGGGGCGTACCCGTATTCCTGCAGCAAATTCCGGTAATGACCGGTCGCATATGCACCTTGCCTCATTGTCGTTGACACTTCAATCTCTCCCTCTCGGAGCGCTCTTGCTCCAGTTGATCATGGAATCACCGTTAGCTTACCGCCGCCGGGAAGGGGGAGGAATGGAAGAAGTATAGATCGTGCTGTGCTATCTTTAGAATTTTAAGCGCTTACATCCTAAGGGGGCGACGTCATGCGAAAAGTACTGCTGGTAGATGATGAAATGTTCGTACGCAAAGGACTCAAGGAGCTCATTCCGTGGGAAGCGTTCGGCTACGAGGTTATCGCGGAGGCGGAGGACGGCGAGGAAGCTGTCCAACTTATCGATCTGCACGGGCCGGACCTCGTGCTGACGGACATCCGGATGCCGGTCATGGACGGCTTATCGCTCATCGAGACGGTCAAGGAAAGCGGCGGCCGCGCGCCGGAGTTCGTCATCTTGAGCGGCTACAACGAATTCTCGTATGCCCAGCGCGCGATGCGCTTCGGCGTGCAGGACTTCATACTGAAACCGATCGACGACGGGGAACTGACGGAGACGCTGACGAGGATGAACCGCAGACTGGCAAGTCGGGACGAGAAGGGCGGCCGGCAGCGGACGGCGGACGCGGTGCTGAACGAGCTGCTGTTCGAAGGCGCGGACGGCGCGCCCCCCGCCGATCTGGAGGCGGTGCTGCGGCTCGGGCAAGGATCGTGCTGCTACGTCATCGCCGAGCGCAACGGCTGCGGGGAGAGCGCGGAGGCCGAGGCGCAGTCGCTGCGGCAATGGAAGAGCGCGATCGGCGAAGCGCTCATGCGGCTCGGCGGCGGCGCGCCTATCGTCCATGACTTGAGCCCGTACACGTTCGGCTTCCTGCTGACGTCGAGCCATCTGTCCGATTCCGGATCCGCCCAGCTGGAGCGGCTCGGGGCGCGGCTGCTGCACCGGGCGGGCGGCGAGGAGGGCGGCTTCCTGCGCCTCTATCTCGGCCCGATCGTCGACCGGCCGGCCGATCTGAAGCGTTCCTACGAGGCGGCGCGGGACGCGATGAACGCGAAGTTCGCTCTGGACGACCGCCAAGTCTTGACGGCCGGCATGGCGTCGCAGGCCGGGCTTGCTTTCCGCGATCTGGACGAAGATGTCTATGCCGCGCTGCAGGAGGGCGTGGAGGAGAACGACATCCCGCTGTTGTCGGGGCTGGTCGCCCGGATCGGCGCGGATTTCAAGCGGCATGCGTTCACGACCGACGCGGTCATGGCCTCGCTGTCCAAGTGCGTCGTGCGCGTGCTCGATACGCTGCGGCGGATGAACGAGGGGCAGGAGCCGGAGCTGGCCTCGCTCGCGCCGCTTATGCAATGGAACCAGACGCCGAAGACGCTCGGCATGCTGCTCAAGAAGCTGGAGCCGTTCCTCGCCGAGAGCGCCGCCTGCATGGAGCAGCTGCGCAAGCGCAAGACGACCGGCGGCATCCATCGGGTGCGGCAGTATATCGAGTCGCATTTCAACGAGGAGATCACGCTGAAGGGGATGGCCAAGCGCTTCTACATTAATCCCGTCTACTTGGGGCAGCTGTTCAAGAACACGTACGGCGTCTATTTCAACGATTTCCTGCTCCAGCTGCGCATCGGCGAAGCGAAGCGGCTGCTGCGGCAGACCGACCGCAAAATTTACGAGATCGCCGAGCTCGTCGGCTTCAGCAGCTCGGAATATTTCATCAAGCAATTCGAGAAGGTGGAGGGCTGCTCGCCGACGGAATACAAGCAGGCGCAGCTGACGCGAACGCCATGAGACGCCGATTGCGCATGATGCTGAATTTGAACAATGTGCGGCTGCGGAATAAGATGCTGCTCATGTACGTCCTTTCGGTCTTCATCCCAGTGGTGGCGACGAACGTCGTGTTCTACGCCATTACGACCGGCAATATCCGCCATCAGAAAATGAACGATATCTCGGTGGCCGTCAAGCAAATCCGCGACGAGCTGCAAGACAGCATCAACGCCGCAGCCGGCATATCGACGGTGCTGTACAACGACTCCCTCATGTGGGAATACGTCAGCCAACGATACGACAATCCGGCGGATTACGTGGAGCATTACAATAGCTACGTCAGCCTCATGCTGGAGAAGTACAGCCCGCTCTACGAGACGATCCAGGCGATCACGATCTATACGAACAACGATTCGATCGTCTACGGCGGGCGCGTCCAACCGATCGACGACCAGCTCCGCAGTCAGCCTTGGTATCCGCGGATCAGCGCGGCGGCTCCGTCGGACGTCATCGCGCTGGAGCTTGCGCCGGAGACGCCTGGCGGGCAGAAGACGATCAGCCTGCTGCGGCGCATTCGCGGGTCGGAGGCGGGCGTGCGGCGTCCGATTCTGCTGCGCATCGATTTTCACCCGGCGCTGACGGAAGACGTGTTCAAGAACGCGACGCTGGACGGCAAGCTCTATTTGTCCCAGGGCGATCGGCTGCTCTACGCGACGGACCCGGAGGCGGACGGGGAGGCGGCGCGCGGCGCGTGGATGAACGATGCGGCGAAGGAGCGGGGCACATTGTTGTTCCGCGAGCCGTTCTCGGCGTCGTATTTGGCCGATTGGCGGGTGACCGGTGCATTCCGGGAGGAGGACGTGCTCGCCGACGTGCGGGAGTCGCGCCAATTCCTGTTCTACTTCGCGCTGCTGAACCTGCTCGTGCCGACACTCATTATCGTCTGGTTCAACCGTTCGATGAATACGCGTCTTGTTCGCATCTTGAAGCAGATGAAGCGGGTGAAAAACCAGACGTTCGAGCCGATTACCGAGCCGGAGACGCGCGACGAGATCGGGCAGCTGACCGAAGCGTTCAACCAGATGACGCTGCAAATCCGCCGTCTGATCAACGACGTCTATATCGCGGATATCCAGAAGAAGGAGCTGGAGCTTGGGCGCAACCAGGCGCAGCTGAACGCGCTGCAGAGCCAGATCAACCCGCATTTCCTGTTCAACGCGCTGGAGACGATCCGCATGCGCAGCCTCATCAAGCAGGAGCAGGAGACGGCGCACATTATCCATAACATGGCGAAGATCTTCCGCCGGTCGCTCGCCTGGGGCAAGGATTGGGTGAGCGTGAAGGAGGAGGTCGACCTCGTTGCTTGTTTCCTCGAAATCCAAAAATACCGCTTCGAGGACAAATTGCGCTACGAGATCGACGTCGATCCGGAAGCTTACGGCGCGCTCATGCCGAAGATGACGCTCCAGCCGCTCGTCGAGAACGCGAGCATTCACGGCATCGAGGCGGTGAAGCGCGCGGGATTAATCCGCGTCAGCGTCCGGCGGACGGCGGAGGGACTGCTATGCACGGTCGCGGACAACGGCGGCGGCATCGAGCCGGAGCGGCTGCGCACGCTCATGGACGAGCTGGCCGGCGGCGAGGAGATGGGCGAGCATATCGGGATCGCGAACGTGTATTACCGGTTGAAGCTTAACTACGGCGATCGCGCGGATTTCCGCATGCGCAGCGAGCCGGGCGTCGGGACGACCGTGGACATTCTGCTTCGCGACGCGCTTGCGCAGGAGAGCCGGAGCGCGATTTAGACCGCGATCTAAACCGGGTGGGCCACCGGCGGCCAATTGTTGACAGGCTTCAACATGCTTATGACTAAGAAGGACTTAAAACCCCCTGAAGCTTTGTCCGTCAGGACAAAAGCGTGCCCCGCTCAAGCCAAATCGCCGACCGCGAACAAGCGCGCCAGCACGAAAAAGGGAGTCCAGAGCGTTTTCAAAGGAAAACGCACTTCGGAAGCATACGCTTGGGCAAAGCCCTTTGGAGCCTCCTCGGCGGAGGAGGTGGGAGGAGGGAGCAACAAAAGTGGGGTCAACGGGGCGTAGCCCTTCTTAACCTGACAACATTGGGTCGCGTGTTAATAAAGGGAATTCTAAACATAATGCAGTAACAAGTTTAGTTTCTCCATTAAGCGGCGCATGGTCCGCATTCTATACTGAAAGTGCTTACAATACCAGGCGAATCAGAGGGGGAAGCGATTCATGCGGAATAAAAAATGGCTCGGTTCGGCGGTGCTCGCCACGGCATTCGCGGTAGCCATCACCGGCTGCTCGGGCAACAACAGCGGAGGCGGGAACAACGCGCCGGCGCCGGCGAACGAAGGCAGCGCGAACGCGGGGAACCAGAACGCGGCCGGCGGAGAGGCCGAGAAGCCGGCTCCGGTGACGTTCACGTATTTCAACGCGACGGCCAACAAGGACATCGAGACGAACAAGACGATGATCGGCAAGAAGCTCGAAGAGCAGACCGGCGTCAACTTCAAGCAGGAATTCCTCGTCGGCGACCTGCAGACGAAGATCGGCACGATGATCGCGAGCAACGAATATCCGGACGTCATCCAGCCGGACGCGGGCATCGACAAGATTCTCGACGCGGGCGCGTTCATTCCGCTGAACGACCTGATCGACAAATACGGACCGAACATCAAACGCGTCTACGAGCCATACTTCAACCTGATGAAAGCCGATGACGGCAACATCTACTTCCTGCCGTTCTCCCCGCTCGTCGGCGAATTCAAGCCGAGCCCGACGATCGACCAGGGCGCGTTCTGGATCCAGAACCGCGTGCTGAAGGAAGCCGGCTATCCGCAGGTGAAGACGCTCGACCAATTCGTGAAGCTGATCGAGGATTATACGGTCAAACATGCGAGCGAAGACCTGATCGGCATGACGACGCTGACGCACGACTGGCGCTTCTTCGCGACGACGAACCCGCCGAACCATCTGGCCGGCTACCCGAACGACGGCGGCGTGCAAGTCGACGTCAACACGATGGAAGCGAAAGTGTACGGCGACAACGACGGTACCAAGCGTTGGCTGAAGACGCTGAATGACCTCAACGCCAAAGGCTTACTCGACAAGTCTTCATTCGTCGACAACTACGACCAATATCTCGCCAAGCTGACTTCCGGCAAAGTGCTCGGCCTGTTCGACTACGGCTGGCAGGTGCAGCAGGCGTTCAACACGGTCAACAAGGCCGGCAATGACGATCTGATGTATTTCCCGCTGCCGATCGTGTTCGACGAGAATACCAAGGATCAATATCTCGACCCGCCGTCCTTCGTCAACAACCGCGGCATCGGCATTACGGTAAGCGCGAAGGATCCGGAGCGCATCATCCAGTTCTTCGACAACCTGCTGACGGACGAGAACCAGAAGCTGACGCGCTGGGGCATCCAAGGCGAGACGTACGAAGTGGACGCGAATGGCCGCCTGTACCGGACGCCGGAGCAGATCGAGAAGCTGAAGGACAACGATTACTCCCGCGAAGTCGGCATCAGCTATTTCGCCTACTATTGGCCGATGTACGGCGGAGGCTCCACATTCCCGGACGGCAACGCCGTCGATCCCGGCCGCCAGCCGGAGGTCGCGCAAGCGTCCTTCACCGACGCCGAGAAGGAGCGCCTTGCCAAGTACAACGCCAAGACGTACGCCGACCTGTTCGCCGCGCCGGACGACCGTCCTTGGTATCCCGCATGGAGCATCGCGCTCGAGCAGGATACGCCGGCCCAAATTTTCACCGTCAAGCAGACCGACCTGCAGAAGAAATATTTCGCGAAGATCGTGCTCGCCGCGCCTGATAAATTCGAGAGCGTCTGGAACGATTACGTGACGGAATACCGCAAGACGCCGGTCGACGAATACGAGAAGACGATGACCGAAGAGATCAAGAAGAAGGTCGCGAAGATCCAAGGCACGAATTAACGGCCCCATCATCGCATGAGAAGGAGCATAGGGCGGGAAGGCGGCACCGTCCGGTCCGAATCGGAGCCGGATACATCAGGGCCGCCCCCGCCGCTCTTTTTAAACACAAGCATCCAAGAGCAAACGAAAGGCCGATAGCACCCGAAGTAGAGGAAGTGGAACGATGAGACTGTTCATGAAAAGGCTGATCAGCCAGCGCGCGCTCGTGTTCATGACCGTGCCTTTCTTGATCTGGCTGGCGATATTCAAATACTTGCCGCTCTGGGGCTGGACGATCGCCTTCCAGAATTATAAGCCGGCCAAAGGGTTCGGCGACCAGAAGTGGGTTGGCCTCAAGCAGTTCCGGTTCATGTTCGAGGACGACCGGTTTCTGCTCGTGCTGCGCAACACGCTGGCGATGAGCTTGATCAATTTCGTGCTGGGCTTCGTGACCGCCATCATTTTGGCGCTGCTCCTGAACGAGCTGCGCAATGCGATATTCAAGCGTTTCGTGCAAACGATCAGCTACCTGCCGCATTTCATTTCGTGGGTCGTGGCCGCCACGATCATCCAGACGGCGCTGTCCGCGGACGGCGGTATCATCAACATCATTTTGATGAATCTCGGCCTTATTAACGAACCGATCCTGTGGCTGGGCGAAGGCAAGTATTTCTGGGGCATCATGGGGGCTTCGGAAGTGTGGAAGAACATCGGCTGGAATACGATCATCTACCTGGCCGCGATGACCACGATCGATCCGGCGCAATACGAGGCGGCGGAGATGGACGGCGCGAGCCGGCTCCAGCGCATATGGCATATTACGCTGCCGGGGCTTCGTCCGGTCATCATCGTGCTCGTCATTATGAACCTCGGCCAAATTTTGGAGACGGGCTTCGAGCCGCAATATTTGCTCGGGAACGGGCTTAACGTCGACTACTCTGAAAATCTCGAGATTTTCATTTTGAAATACGGCATGAACCTCGGCAACTATTCGTTGTCCGTCGCGGCCGGCATCTTCAAGACCGTTATCAGCATCATCCTGCTGTTCTCCGCGAACGCGATCGCCAAGCGGTTCGGCCAGGACAGACTGTTCTAGGGAGGGGAGCACCATGGCAATCGCGGAGAAAAGCTACAAGCGGCGCGTCCCGATCGGCGACCGCATCTTCGACTGGTTCAACTACGCGTTCATGATTTGCCTCATGATCGTGACCGTATATCCGTTCGTCAACATGCTGGCCGTGTCGCTCAACGACGCCAGCGATTCCGTCAAGGGCGGCATCTACTTCTGGCCGCGCGAGCTGTCCTTCGACAGCTACAAGTATGTATTCGATCAAGGCACGATCGTGCACGCGACGTTCATCTCGGTGATGCGGACCGTGCTCGGCACGCTCATCTCGACGTTCTGCTCGGCGATGATCGCCTACGCGATCAGCCGGCCGGATTTCGTCCTGCGCAAGTTCGTTACGCTGGCCTTCGTGCTGACGATGTATTTCAACGGCGGCCTCATCCCGAACTTCCTGCTCGTGCGGGAACTGGGACTGATGAACAGCTTCTGGGTGTACATCATCCCGGGCATCATCGGCGTGTTCAACATCATCGTCATCCGTTCGTTCATCGAAGGGCTGCCGGATGGCCTCATGGAGTCGGCCCGGATCGACGGCGCCGGCGAGTTCACGACGTTCATGCGCATCGTGCTGCCGCTGACGCTGCCGGTGCTCGCGACGACGTCGCTGTTCACGGCGGTCTATCAATGGAACTCGTGGTTCGACGTCTTCCTGTACAACTCCTCGAACGTCGAGTTGAGCACCTTGCAGTACGAGCTGATGAAAATGCTCCAGAACTCCAACGCCTCGGGCAGCTCGATTGATCCGGCGGGCGGCTTCGCGAACGGTTCGGCGGCGGCCAACTATGTCACGCCGACGTCGATCCGCGCGACGATGACGATCGTGGCGAGCTTGCCGATCATCATGGTGTATCCGTTCCTGCAGCGGTATTTCGTGAAAGGCTTGACGCTCGGCGGCGTGAAAGGGTAAGACTGGCGGCGGCCGCGGCAGGTCTAAGGGACGCGAAGCGCGAACTTGTAGGCATGCGGCGGCCGTATGCAAGAGCCGCCTGCCGGAGAGGAGCGAATCAACATGGAACAACCAAGGACAGTGAAGCAGGTCGCGACGGGGGAGAAGGTCATCGCCTTCACGTTCGACGATGGCCCGAATGCCGTTTATACGCCGCAAATGCTGGAGATCTTCCGGGAAGCCGGCGGAAAGGCGACATTCTACATGATCGGCGAGCAGATCGAAGCGAACCGCGCCGTCGCCGAAGCCGTTCATGCGGAAGGGCACGAGATCGGCAATCATACGTACGCGCATCCGAATTTGACGGCCATCGAGATCGAGGCCGCGGCGGAGGAAATGAGCCGAACGGACGCGCTCATTCGCGAGGTGACGGGAGAGGCGGTCCGCACGTTCCGGGCGCCTTATCTGGCCGCGAACGAAGAGGTGCTGGCGCTGGCGGCCGAGATGGGCTATGCGACGATCGGCGCGTTGAACACCGAGACGCATGATTGGGAGCAGCCTGGCGTGGCGCATATACTCGACAAGTCGCGGGACCATCTGGTGCCGGGCGGCATTCTGCTCTTCCACGACGGCCACGGCGACCGTTCGCAGTCGGTGGAAGCGGTCCGCGCGCTCGTCCGCGAGCTGGTCGCGGACGGCTTCCGGCTCGTGACGGTGAGGGAGTTGCTGGAGATGGGGGAAGGGCGATAGAAGCGCTGGGCAAACGAAGGTCACAGGGAAAGTAGGCTACAGCCCATTATTGCGAATCGACGCCCCGGGTGGTTGCAATAGTAGTCTACAACCCACTGAAGCTTTGTCCGCCAGGACAAGAGCGTGCCCCGCTCGAACTAAGCCGGCGACCGCGAACAAGCGAACTAGCTCGAAAAGAAAGCCCAGCTGAAGCTTTGTCCGTAAGGACAAAAGCGTGCCAGCTCGAAGCAACCCGCCGACCGCGAACAACCGTGGCAGCACGAAAAGGGAGTCCAGAGGGCGAAGACCTCTGGTTCCCCTCAGCGGAGGGGGAAGGGGGAGGCTGCAACAAAACTTGGATCAAAGGGGCGGGGCCCCTTTAGATTACCCGAAACACCGGCTGTCCGGGGATGAAATGGACCGGCAGCTCCGAATACCGGCCGCGCAGCTGCTCGGCCACCGCGCGCATGCCCGGTTCTTCGCTCTCCGCATGGCCTATGGCGAGCAAGGATTTCGGGCTGCCTTGGCTTGCGGCGTCGCGGACGTACTCGGGCGTTTCCCATTCCGGACCTTCGCCGGCAAGGACGAGATCCAGCTTATGTTCGCGGAAGAGCGGTATGGCGTTGGCGCCGCCGCCCCGGTAGCCGACGAGCACGCCGACCCGTTCGCAGCGCATGTCCGGGTCGCCTGTTAGCCGCACGTACGGGAGCGACAGCTTCGCTTTCGCGTACGCGGCCAGCTCCGAGGCGCGCATCGCGGGCACGCGGACCACGGCTGCGGTCGGGAGCATCGCTTCGACTTGCGCTTCCCACGCCAAGCTTTGCAGCAGACCGGACATGATCGGGTCGGGCTGCAGCCGGTGGCAGTAATCGTGGTGCCGGTAGACGGCTAGCCCCGATTGCCGGAGGAAGTCTCGTTTGACCCGGCATACCGGGTCATCGGCCAGATGAGAAGCGTGTTCCGGACGATGGCTGTAGTAGGGGCTTTCGTGGACGACGAGCAGATTGGCGCCTAGGGCGACGGCTTGCTCGATCACCGTCTGCGACGGCATGAACGCGACGGCGATGCCCTTTACGGGCGTCTCCATCGCGGCGCCTTCCAGCGTATCGGCAGTGTCCGGAATAAGCGGCACGTCGCCCCGAAGCTCGGCGATGACGTCTTGCATCGTAATCGACATGATCCTGTCCTCCTGCGAGTGGATGATATGTCCAACATTTTACGGCGAAGGACCTTGATATTGTCAAGAACCAAAAAAGAAGGAGAGGCTGGCAATGAACGAACAGCAGCAGGAAGGGCAAGCGGGCTACCGGGCATGGCTCGCATATCACCCGCGCATGGACTCGGCGGCAAGCAAAGAGGAGTCGCTTCGTTACGCGTGGATTGCGTCGGACGACCGGGACGACACGGTGCGCGCGGCAATTACGGAGATCGTCGAAGGGATCGGCACCATGTACGGCGCTGCGCCTCGGATCAGCGCGACCGCGACGGACGCCGCCGGGGAGAACGGTCCAAGGGACTCCGAGCCGAATGCAGCTTACGGCGCTGGTCCCGGCATTCTCGTCGGCACCTTCGCGGCGAACGAGCGACTGCGGGATATCTTCGGTGTCGAGGTTGCGGAGCTAGGCCGCGAAGGGTTCGCCATCCGGGCGAAGGACGGCGTCACCGCGATCGGCGCTCACACACCGGTCGGCGCGTTGTACGGCGCCTTTCACTTGCTGCGGCTGCTGGCGACGGGGATCGACGAGAGCGAGTTGGAGATAGTCGAGCGGCCGGCGAACAAGCTGCGCATGATTAACCAGTGGGACAATATCGACGGCAGCATCGAGCGCGGCTACGCGGGGTCGTCGATCTTCTACAAGGACGACGAGATCGATTTCGACCCGGCTCGGATTCGCGATTACGCCCGGCTGCTCGCATCGACCGGGATCAACGCGATCGCGATCAACAACGTGAACGCGCACCGGCTGGAATCCCGGTTCGTCACGGGCGACTACTTGCCGCGCATCGCCGAGCTGGCGGCGATCTTCCGCGTCTACGGCATTCGCCTGCTGCTGAGCATTAATTTCGCCGCGCCGATCGAGGTCGGCGGTTTGCCGACGGCCGATCCGCTGGATGCGGACGTGAAGCGGTGGTGGCGGGAGCGGGCGGCGGATATCTATGCCGCGATCCCGGATTTCGGCGGCTTCCTGGTGAAGGCGGATTCCGAGAACCGGCCGGGGCCGTTCACGTACGGGCGCGGTCACGCCGAGGGCGCTAACATGCTGGCCGAGGCGCTGGAGGCGCACGGCGGACTGGTCGTCTGGCGCTGCTTCGTCTACAACTGCAAGCAGGATTGGCGCGACCGGAAGACGGACCGCGCGCGGGCGGCGTACGATCACTTCCTGCCGCTCGACGGCGCGTTCCGGGACAATGTCGTGCTGCAGATCAAGAACGGGCCGATGGACTTCCAAGTCCGGGAGCCGGTCTCTCCGCTGCTTGGCGCGATGGAACGGACGAATCAGGTCGTCGAGTTCCAGATCACGCAGGAATATACCGGCCAGCAGCGTCATCTGTGCTATCTCGTGCCGCAGTGGAAGACCGTGTTGGATTTCGAGACGCGCGCGCTCGGCGAAGCTTCTCCGGTGAAGCGCGTCGTGGACGGCAGCGTGCACGGGCGGGCGCTCGGCGGGTTCGCGGCGGTATCCAACATCGGCGCCGATACGAACTGGACCGGCCATCCGCTCGCCCAATCGAACCTGTACGGCTACGGCCGTCTGGCGTGGAACCCGGAGCTGTCCGCCGAGGCGATCGCCGAGGAATGGGCTTTACAGACGTTCGGCTCGAACCGGCAGGTCGCGGACGCGGTGGTCGACATGCTCATGGACTCTCTCGACATCTATGAATCGTACACGGCGCCGCTCGGCGTCGGCTGGATGGTCAACCCGAACCATCACTACGGACCGAACGTGGACGGCTACGAGTATGACAAATGGGGCACGTACCATTTTGCCGATCGCGACGGCGTGGGGGTCGACCGTACCGTTCTTTCGGGAACAGGCTATGCCGGTCAATACATGGGGGCGAACGCCGGCACGTACGAATCGTTCGCGGAGTGTCCGGATGAGCTGCTTCTGTTCTTCCACCACGTCCCGTACGGGCATCGGCTGAAGTCCGGGCTTACGGTCATCCAGCATATTTACGATACGCATTTTGACGGGGCGCTGCGCGCCGCGGGGCTGGCCGAACGGTGGGCATCGCTTGAGGGACTCGTCCCGGCGGACGACTACGACGAGGCGTTGGCTCGATTCCGCGAGCAGGCCGAGCACGCCAAGGAGTGGCGCGACCGAATCAACACGTATTTCTACCGCAAGAGCGGCGTGCCCGACGAACGGGGCCGCACGATTTATTAAGCACGGTTGCAGCGAACGACGGGCAGTGCCAAACGTATGTCCCGCAATACCAACCAATTTCGGAACGAGGAAAGGAAGCGAGAACATGACGCAGCGCACCAAACGCGGCGAGCCGCTCGTGAAACACATCTATACCGCCGATCCGTCGGCGCACGTATTCGAAGGCAAAATTTACATCTACCCGTCGCATGACCTCGACAACGAGCGCGAATCGAATGATAACGGCGACCAGTACGATATGGAGGATTACCATGTCCTGTCCATGGAAGACGCGGACGCCGAATGCGTCGACCACGGCGAAGCGCTGCATGTGAAGGACGTGCCATGGGCCTCGAAGCAAATGTGGGCGCCGGACGCGGCGTCCCGGGACGGCAAATACTACTTGTTCTTCCCGGCGCGCGACCACGAGGACGTGTTCCGCATCGGCGTCGCGACGGGCAGCCGGCCGGAAGGTCCTTTCGCGGCGGAACCGAACTATATTCCGGGCAGCTTCAGCATCGATCCGGCGGTGTTCGTCGACGATGACGGCCAGGCGTACATGTATTTCGGCGGTCTATGGGGCGGCCAACTGGAGAAGTGGCGGACGGGCGAATACGACGCGGCAGGCGAAGGTCCGGGGGCCGATGAGCCCGCATTGGGTCCTCGCGCGGCTCGGCTCAGCGACGACATGCTGACGTTCCGCGAGCAGCCGGGCGAGATCGAGATCGTGGACGATGCAGGCAATCCGATCCTGGCAGGCGACGAGGAGCGGCGTTATTTCGAAGGGCCGTGGATGCACGAATACAACGGTCGCTACTACTTGTCCTATTCGACGGGCACGACGCACCAGATCGTCTACGCGATCGGCGACAACCCGCTGGGCCCGTTCGTCTTCCAAGGCACGATCCTGACGCCGGTCCTCGGTTGGACGACGCATCATTCCATCGTGCAATTCCAGGATGAATGGTACTTGTTCTATCACGACAGCTCGCTCTCCGGCGGGGCGGATAACAAACGCAGCGTGAAAATGGCGGAGCTGTCGTACAACGAGGACGGCACGATCCGCACGATCGACCCGTACGGCGAATAAAGCTAGCTGATGGCCGGGACTGCACAAGCCTGCGGCCTTCACGGTCCCAAATGGAAGGGCGTCTCCGAATGATGTAGGGTCAAGCAGATTTTCATGCCAAGGAGGCAACGGCCAATGGAACCCCTCCCCTACATAACTCAGGAAGACATGCGTGCGGAAGCCGAGCTATTCCAAACCGTATATACGTCGTTAATCCGCGAGATCGACCGGGGCGAGAGCCTGCGGGGCAAGCTGAACGACTTCCAGCTGCAGCAGGCGGTCGCGCACGCGAAGGACGGAATGGGCGTGCTCAGCTACGAACGCAGGCAGACGATGAACGCCATCTTCGAGAACTTCGCCGCGATCTACCGGTCGGACGGCCGGGCGGCCGCGGCCGTCTGGGCGAGCCAGAACTTCGGCTGTTCGCTGTCGGAAGCCGGTTCCGAAGACCGGAACGACATGCGCGCGCGCATCGAGGAGCTGGCGCTGCTTATTCAGATGAAGGAGACCGAGCTGCTCCAGCTGTACCGGGAAATTCACGCGCTGCAGCAAGCGTTGGCCGAGTGAACGGCGCGCGGCTAGAGATACATAGCAAGCAGAAAAGGCAGCCATGGGAGTGAACGAATCTCCCATGGCTGCCTTCGTGGTACCTGTCTGTCCTATTCTTCGATCTTCTCCGCGTGCAGCCGCTCCCGAATCAGGGCGGCCAAGCGCGCCGTCTGTTCCTCCGGAATGGCGCCCGACGCGATCGCCCGCGCGGCGAGCGGGACATACCAGTCCCGGATTTCCGCCTCCGTCATCCCCGACGAACGGCAGTACTCGTCGATGAACAGACGATAAGCCGCCTCCCGTGATTCCTCGAAGAACCGCTTCGCTTCCTCAGGCATCTCCGGGGGCAGGACGGCATACTCCAGCATGACGCATACTTCCGCGACATCCGCTGCCGGGTTGCCGAGGGAGGCGTGCATCCAGTCGATCATGACCGCTTCGCCGTCCACGTCCCGAATGAGGAGATTGTTCGGGTTCGCGTCCCCTTGGCACAGCTGCCTTTTGGCGGGAAGCCGGTCGAGGTACGCATGGAGAGCCGCGGTCTCATCCGGCGTCAGACTCGGGGGCCGAGCGATGATGCCTTTCAGATTCGCTTTCTGATCGGTGACGATCCCGGGAGGGGATGTCCGGTGTATCCGATGCAGCACGTCCGCGAGCAGACGCAGCTCCGCATCGATCGGTTCCATGGCGTTCAATCTGGCGAACAGCCGGCTGACGAGCGTATCCCCGGCGACCCGCTCGAACACGATTCCGTCGCGTCCTTCCCAATTCACGCGTTCGTAGGGTCTTGCGACCGGCAGTCCGCACTCCCAGACCGCATTATTATTGCCATACTCCAGTTCGACCGCTTGCGGCGGCGTATCCGCGTAGAACAGCTTGACGATCTTGTCCGGGCCGCCCCATTCGTACACCTCGCAGCTCGATCCTTCCGCGATGCGCGGTCCTAGCATCATAATGCCTCCTTTTAGAACGATTGGACGATCATCAGACGGTGCCCGTCCGGATCTTGCACGGTGATGAACGCGACGTCGGGGAACCGCTCGATGCCCTCGCCGACGATCCGAACGCCGAGCCGCCCCAACTGCTCCAGGCTTCGGTCGATATCGTCGGAATCGAACGCGAACAGCGCGTGCTGGGAAGGCGACACCGGTTCGTCCCCGATCGAGTCGAGCAACAAGACCGTATTCTCGAGCGGGATGGAGACGATCGGCGGGTAAGGCGATTTGGGAAAGGGGCGACCCAGCAGCGAGCAGTACCAGGCGACGGAACGGGCCATGTCCGAAGTCTTGACGAGGACGGAGCCGATCTTCGGCCGGACGGCCAGGGCATTGACGTTGGCGGAATGACTGGACATGGAATCTCTCCTCTACACGATATTTTCATAGTTTACAAATTAATCCAACAATAGTTTATTGAATGCATGTTCGTCTGTAAAGCGTTCTTCATGCAATTCATAACAAAGAACTCAACGGAAATGCACTTTTACTGGGATAGTCAGAAAGTTAGAGATAGAACTCAGGAATGCCAGTCGAAGGCAAATCAAAAAAACGAATAAGGCAGGTGAGCTTAGAATGGAGCCGCAAAATGAGAAGTCCGTTCGGAGCTTGGTCGGGGTTCTGCGAACGAGTGTCCCGGGCTCCTTCCTATAGCGCTGAGGAATGTCCTATTTTATGCTATCGAAGAAAGAGAATTAATCTATAAGGGGGGACGTTCTCTTAAATATGTATTGGCGGTTATTGTGTTAGCGGTCGGACAAACCACCCCAAGAAGTTGTTGTCAAAACTACCCGCGATGGGTATAATACGAAATGTAAGGGCTTACAGAAAACCTTTTCAGAAAAGCTTTTCAGCAGCTTGCCGCCTTACTTCATCCTAAACGAAGAGGATATTTGGACGCATGAAACCGACCATACACGACGTGGCAAGAACTGCAGGCGTCTCGATCAGCACCGTATCTCGCGTGATGAACGCGCCGGAGACGGTGACCGAGCAGAAGCGGCTGCGCGTGCAAGAGGCGATCGACCTGCTGCAATATCAGCCGAACGGCTTCGCCCGCGGGCTGATCTACAAGAAGTCGGGCACGCTCGGCGTCATGATCCCGGATATCGAGAATCCGTACTATGCCGGTCTGCTGAGGGGGATGCAGGACGAGGCGGTACGGCTCGGGCACAGCCTTATGATTTGCAACACGGACCGAGACAAAGACCGGCTGATCGCCTATATCCAGAGCTTCTACGAGAAGCAGGTCGACGGGATCATTTTCGCCAGCGACGCGCTTCATCCCGAATATATCGAGGAGATGCAGCGCTATCGCATGCCGATCGTGCTCGCCTCGACGAACGCGCCCGATTACGACATTCCGTCAATCGACATCGACGACGAACTAGCCGCCTTCGAAGCCGCCGCCTACTTAATCGACTCGGGACATGTCCGCATCGGCATGATCAGCTTCCCGCCGGGGGATACGATATCCGGAGGGCCGCGCATGGACGGCTTCCGGCGCGCGCTCCGCGATCGCGGCTTGCAGGCCGAGGACGCTCCGATCGCGTACGCGGCGCATCGATTCGAAGACGCTTACGCGGCGACGGAGGAACTGCTCGCGGCCGAGCCGGAGCTGACCGCCATCTTCGCGGCTTCCGACGAGTTCGCCATGGGCGCCATCTCGTATTTGCGCGAGCACGGCAGAAGCGTGCCCGATGACTTGTCGGTAATCGGCTTCGACGATATCCGGATGGCCGGCATGTTCATCCCGAAGCTGACGACAATCGCTCAGCCGGTGTACGAGATCGGGGTCCGCGCGGTGCGCAAGCTGCATGAACTGGCGATCGGGGGGCACGTGGATACTCTGCGGGAGAAGCTTCCGCACAAGCTGGTCGTGCGCGAGTCGAGCCGCCGCCTCTGAAGCACGGGAGCGTCGGCGTCGCTCGCGGCGGCCTTCGCATCGTGAGCGTCTGACGCGCTCGAAGTTCGATCGCGCGCTGGGCTCCTTGCGACGCGGCTCTTGTTCGAATACAAGTGTTATATGTTTCACTCTAAAAGTCCCATACGCATGAAGCTTTGTCCGCTAGGACAAGAGCGTGCCAGCTCGAAGCAACCCGCCAACCGCGAACAAACGTAAAGCATGAAAGGGGAGTCCAGAGGGCAAAGTCCTCTGGTTCCCCTCGGCGGAGGGGGAAGGGGGAGGGAGAATGGCTGAACGCAAACCAATCAGCGTTTCTGAAAAGCTTTTCAGAAATTCGTTTCTCCATAGATTTAGACGGGGTACAAATAAAAAAACGCGTTTTATGGCATTTTAGGAGGTGATGCGGAACATTTTGGCATTCCGCTCCACAAGCAATCGCGTTAGCGCCATACACTAGCAACCATTCGGAAAGGGTTGAGGTCTTTTGAAAACGAAGAAAAAGAGCGCATTGGTAATGTTCGGCACGGTTCTCGCGTTATCGGCGGCGCTTAGCGCCTGCGGCGGCAACAACGAGACGAACAATACGGGTAATACGGGCGGCGGCACGAACACGACCGACACGACGAACCAAGGCGGGACGAATACGACAACTCCGGATACGGCGGCGGGAGATTCCTACGTGGCCAAGGCGCTGAACGGTGACTATAAAGGCACGAAGGTAACGATGTTCGGCCCGTTCACGGACGCCGACGAACAGAAGTTCAACGCGTCGATCAAGGAATTCGAGGATAAAACGGGCATCGACATCGCGTACGAAGGGTCCAAGGAGTTCGAGGCGACGATCTCCGTGCGCGTGAACGGCGGCAACGCGCCGGACATCGCGGACTTCCCGCAACCGGGCCTGCTCAAGGGCTTCGTCAAGGACGGCAAGGTGATCGACGTGAAGTCGTTCCTCACCGACGATTACTTGAAGAAGCAATATAACCAAAGCTGGCTGGACATGGCGACGATGCCGGGAGCTTCTGGCGACGTGTATGCGGGCGTCTGGGCGCGCAGCAGCGTGAAGAGCCTCGTCTGGTACAACAAGAAGGCGTTCGACGAAGCCGGCTACAAAGTGCCGACGACGTGGGACGAATTGATGACGCTGACCGACCAAATCGCCAAAGACGGCGATCCGGCTTGGAGCATCGGCATCGAGAGCGGCACGGCGACGGGCTGGCCGGCGACGGACTGGATCGAGGACATCATGCTGCGCACGACGACGCCGGAGAACTACGACAAGTGGGTTAGCGGCGAGCTGCCGTTCACCGATCCGGTCGTCAAGAACGCGGTGAAGAAAATGTCCGACATCTGGTTCAACGACGACTACGTGTACGGCGGACGCAAATCGATCGCCACGACGTCGTTCGGCGACGCCGTGAAGCCGCTGTTCGACAACCCGCCGAAAGCATGGCTGCACCGCCAGGCGGGCTTCATCACCTCGTTCTTCCCGGAAGGCTTGAGCGCGGACAGCTTCGACTGGTTCCCGCTGCCTCCGATCGACGCGCAGTACGGCCAGCCGGCGCTCATCTCGGGCGACATCTACGCGATGTTCAACGATCGTCCGGAAGTACGCGCGGTTATGGAGTTCTTCACGACGGCAGACTCGCTGAAGACGTGGATTCAATCCGGCGGCGTGACGGCGCCGATGAACGGCGCGGATCCGTCGTGGTACGCGAACGATCAAGAGAAGCGCATGGCGGAGTTTCTCTCGTCCGCGAAGACGATCCGCTTCGACGGCTCCGACCTGATGCCGGGCGCGGTAGGCGCAGGAAGTTTCTGGAAGGGCATGACGGACTACGTCAGCGGCACGGTCGATTTGGATAAGGCCATGGAGGAAATTCAGGCCGGCTGGAAATAACTTTGGCAAGCTGGAGGCGTGCGCGCGCCTGACGCGGCGCGCACGTCTCTTTTTCTATTGATGTGAGGAGGTTGTCGGATGGAGCTTAGAGCTGGAAAAGGCAATGCTCTGCGCTTGCTGTTGCTGTCCGTTCTCGTACCGGTGCTGAATATCGGCGTGCATTGGCTGATCTTCCTGTTCTTCCGGGATTCCGGGCTGCCGCCGATCGCGAACGCCGTGCTGGCCGTGCTGTGGGGCGGACTCGGGATCTACAGCATTTACTACTCGTTCAACTGGCTGGTCGAGCAGTATCCCGACCAATGGAAGCGGAGACTATTGCCTTTCGTATTCGTCGGGCCGGCGGCGCTGCTTCTTGGCTGGCTGCTCGTCCTGCCGACGGTAAGAACGCTGTATTTGAGCTTTATGAACGCGAATTCGACGGAATTCGTCGGCTTCGCCAACTTCGCGGCCGTGTTCACCGACCGGCTGCTGGTCACCGCGCTGCGCAACAACTTGCTATGGGTCGTGTTCGGCACGCTCCTGTGCGTCGGCTTCGGCCTGTTGATCGCCATTCTGGCGGATCGCAGCAGCTTCGAGCGGGTGGCCAAGGCGATTATTTTCATGCCGATGGCGATCTCGTTCGTCGCGGCGGGCGTCATCTGGAAATTCATCTACTACTACCAGCCGGAGCAGGAGCAGATCGGCCTGCTGAACGCGATCGTCGTCGCCTTCGGGGGCGAGCCGCAGGCGTGGCTCAGCATGATCCAGCCGTGGAACAACCTATTCCTTATCGCCATCCTCGTCTGGATGCAGACCGGCTTCGCGATGGTCATTTTTTCCGCGGCGATCAAGAGCATTCCGGAGGATATGCTGGAGGCGGCCCGCGTCGACGGCGCGAACGAATGGACGATTTTCTTCAAAATCATGATTCCGACGATATCCGGCACGTTGCTGTCGGTCACGACGACGATTATCGTGTTCACGCTGAAAATTTTCGACGTCGTCATGATCATGACGGGCGGCCAATACGAGACCGACGTCGTGGCGACGCAGTTCTACCGGCAGTTGTTCATGTATCAAAACACGGGCTACGGCTCGACGCTCGCCATCGTGCTGCTGATCGCGGTAATCCCGGTCATTATCGTCAACCTGCGCCAGTTCCGCAAGGAAGGAGGATTCTAGGATGGCCAAACGCAGAAGCAAGCTGAAGAAATCGAAGTGGCTCGTCAACGCCGTCCTCGCGGTTATCTGCCTCGTCTGGTCGATTCCGACGATCGGGCTCCTCGTCTCCTCGTTCCGGCCGGCGGCGGACATCCTGCAATCCGGCTGGTGGAACGTGCTGCCGCACCGGGAATGGCAGACGGTGGAGCAGCTGACGCTGCCGAGGGACACCGACCTGCGGGAGCCGATCGACGTGAAAGGCCAGACGTATACGGACGACCAGCTGCGCGCCGGCGTCACGGTAGGCGATGAGCGTTATATTTGGGAAAATCGCCGTGCTCGCCTCCTGAACGTGCAGGAGAAGCATTGGGGCGCGATCACCAACTTTACGACCCAGAACTACGAAGCGGTACTGGGCGGCAAGGAGTACAAGATCGCGCTGCCGGACGGCGGCACGAAGACGGAGAAGGGCAGCGGCATGGGGCAGTCGTTCTGGAATACGATGGCCGTCACCGTGCCCGCCACGGTCATCCCGATCCTGATCGCTTCATTCGCGGCGTACGCGTTCGCGTGGCTGCGCTTCCCGGGGCGGCGCTCGATCTTCGTCATCATCATCGCGCTGCTCGTCGTGCCGATTCAGGTGGCGCTTATCCCGATTTTAAAGGATTACACGTCGCTCGGCCTCAACGGCACGTATGCCGGCATCTGGCTCGCGCACGCCGCGTTCGGCCTGCCGCTCATCACGTATTTCATGTACAACGCGATCAGCCAGCTGCCGAAGGACCTGTTCGAGTCGGCGTTCATGGACGGCGCGACGAACTTCACGATTTTCAGCCGCCTCATCCTGCCGCTCACCGTGCCGGCGCTGGCGTCGATCAGCATCTTCCAGTTCCTGTGGGTGTGGAACGATTACCTGGTATCGCTCATCTTCCTTGGCAGCCAGCCGGAGGTGCAAGTCATGTCGATGAAGATCGCGAACCTGGTCGGTTCGAGAGGCAACGACTGGCACCTGCTGACCGCGGCCGCGTTCATCTCGATGCTGACGCCGCTCGCCGTATTCTTCGCCCTGCAGAAGTATTTCGTGCGCGGACTGCTCGGCGGTTCGGTGAAAGGGTAGGGCGCATCGCCGTAACAAGTATAAAAAGCCGCTATCGCGGGATTCCGAGAATCCGCGAAGCGGCTTTTTGGCTTGGATTTGGCTTGTGTTTATGTCCCGGGAAATAACAGCCGCAGAAGCATCAGCACGACGATGCCCGTCGATACGGTAGCCAGGATGCTGCGCGTCTTGATCGCGACCAAGAAGGACGGCACCGCCGTGTAGAGCGCGAGATTGCCGCTCAGTCCGACGGCCTCGCCTTCCGGGAAGAACAGCGCCTGTCCGACCAGCGCCGCCATGACCGAGACCGGCACGTAATGGAGCCATCTGGTCAACCATTGCGGCAGACTCAAGCGGCTCAGCAGCATGAGCGGCACGACGCGCGGCAGCAAAGTGACGAGCGATGCGCCGACAATCGCCAAGAGCACGTCCCCTCTTACTTCCATCGCTCCACCGCCAATCCCGCCGTCGAAGCGATCAGAGTCGCGGCGATGACAGCGAGGCTGCCGGAGAGGAAGTAGAAGCTGAGGGTTGCCACGACGACCGCGATAATGGCGACGATGACATCCGTCCGAATCTGATTCCGTCCGAGGATCGTCAAGACGATCAGCGAGATGAACATCGCCGGCAGCGCGAAATCGAGCCCGAACCGCTCCGGATCGGCGATCCACTGGCCGAGCATGGCGCCCGCGATATTCGCGAGCCACCAGAATACGTAAGCGGTCAAATTGAGCCCGTGCATCCACCGCTCGCTAATCGCCTTGCCGTCCGATGCCTTGCTGATGGCGACGCCGAACGTCTCGTCGCTGACGAGCGCGCCGACGAACAAGTTCCGCAGCGGCGTCAGATGGCGGAAATACGGGGACAGCGCCGCGCTAAGCAGCAGATAGCGCAGGTTGACGAAGAACGCGCCGATGACGATCCCCGCCACCGAGCTGCCGGAGACGAGCATGCCGACGGCCATGAATTGCGCCGAGCCCGCGTACAGCAGCAGGCAGAACAGCGTAATCTCCATCAGGCTAAGCCCGGCCGTCGTCTGGATGACGCCGGCCGCCAGGCCGATGCTCAGATATCCCGGCAGCGTGGGCAGACAATCCTTCATCCCTTGGCGGAATTCGCGGGCGCCGGCGGCTAGTCGGGACTGCGCTGCTGACGGTTGTTCCATGGCCATTAGTCTACCCCGACATGAAGCTCCGCGGTGGCGTAGAGCACCGCCCGCCCGCTAATGCTCACGCGCTCGCCAAGGTCTTCGCAGTAGAGCGTGCCGCCTCGCGCCGATACTTGACGGGCGGTTAGCTTCCGTTTGCCCAACCGCTCCGACCAGTACGGCACGAAACTGCAGTGGGCCGATCCGCAGACGGGGTCTTCCGGTACCTTCAGCTTCGGGAAGAAGCAGCGGGAGACGAAGTCGTACGGCTTCCCTCCCGCGCTTGGCGCCGTCACGAGCGCGCCGAGCCCATCCGGCAGCGCCGCCAGCTTGGCGAAGTCGGGCGACAGGTTCGCGACGTCGGCTTCCGACTCCAAGACGAACATCAGGTCGCGGCCCAAGTAGGTTTCGAGCGGCGTGATGCCGAGCGCGTCGGCCATGGGAGCGGCGAACGGATGAACGGCCGGCATGCGGCTCGGAAAATTCATTTCGTATAGCTCGCCGAGCCGGCGGACGACAAGCTCGCCGCTCAGCGTACGGAACCGGATCGTCTCCGCGCCAGGCTCGCGGAAATTCGCGATCACGAAAGCGGTCGCGAGCGTCGCGTGGCCGCAGAGGTCGATTTCGCCGCCCGGCGTAAACCAGCGCAGCCGGTAATCGTCGCCTTCCGGGACGGCGAAGGCGGTTTCGGAGAGATTATTTTCGATCGCGATGCGCTGCATGAGGCCGTCCGGCAGCGGCGCGTCCGTGACGAGGACGCCGGCGGGATTGCCTTCGAACA
The DNA here is from genome assembly GCF_008124765.1 of Paenibacillus methanolicus. Taxonomy (GTDB): domain Bacteria; phylum Bacillota; class Bacilli; order Paenibacillales; family Paenibacillaceae; genus Paenibacillus_Z; species Paenibacillus_Z methanolicus. Next base: position 234,793 of record NZ_VNHS01000005.1, read on the forward strand.
CGCGATCCGCGAACGCGTCGACGACGTAATACTTCATGGTCATACACCTTCCTTGTGCTAGCTATCGTTCGTCTATGTGCCATTGTAGCAGTGGCGGTATGACGGTTCAACGCGATAATTGTAGGCCATACGATTTTTGGCCGCGGCGGGAGCGGTGCGCGCTCGTCCTGTTTGGAACGCTTTCGTTATTTCCTAATTAAAGGTAAAATAATAGCGCGTAAACGGGACGGCAGCCGCTTCCCCGAACAAGATGGAGCTCGCAAATTCTGCGCGGCATATGCAATGCAACAGAGGAGGATCAACATGTCCAGGAGGAGATCGATGTTGAAAAGAATGCCGTTCGAGCGTCCGACCGACCATTACGATGAGAAGTTGCTGCCGATCGACGAGCAGCTGTGCGCGCTCTTGAAGCAGCGAAAGGCGCTTTCCGGAGGCAATCCGGGCTACCCGCCGATCGAATACGTGGAGCGTTGGGCGACGGATAATGGACTGCAGGAGGAGTTTGTGAAGGTCTTATTCGGTACGCTTATGAACGAAGACATCTTTAAGCCCGTCGTTGAACCCGAGGGATTTCGAGCGTACATCCCCGTGCTGCAATCGTTCGAACAAGACGGGTTCTTCTACACGCTGAACGCCGTTCGGCAATATAACAATGCCAGCATCGTCACCCTTGCGATCGATTGGGATACCATGTCGGACGACATGCCGAATCATATGAGCGCGAGAGGCCTATACGAACTAAATGCGGGCGAGGACTACGAATGCCGGATGACGGAAGGCGGAAGCTCGAGCGGTCACGGCTCGTACAACTTCGTCGTTTGGCCGCCGCTGCCCGATGATTTGGCCGGCATGACGTTCGTCTTTACGCCAATCGGCAGACCGCGGGAATGCGATACGGAGAGGAAACGGCTCGTCTTCGATGTGAAATGAATCGCGAGTCGTATATTTTAGGGGAGGCGGAGGCAGTGAAGAATAATGCAAACGCCGCGGGAGCGCAGGTCGACGAGGGACAACGGCGTGCGCGGACGATGGACGATACGTGCGTGCCGACCGGCGTCAAGCTCCATGACACCGGCTTCGGATACACGCTGTCCGTCATCGGCGGCAAGTATAAAATGATCATTCTGTATTGGTTGTCCGAACATCAGGTCATGCGGTTCAACGAGCTGCAACGCGGGATCGGCACCATCACCTTCAAGACGCTTAGCGTCATGTTGAAAGAAATGGAGGCCGACGGGCTGGTCCGGCGCGAGGAATTCCCGCAGGTGCCTCCCAAGGTGGAGTATTCCTTGACGGAGCGCGGACGTTCCCTCATGCCGCTGCTGGATTGGATGTGCGCGTGGGGCGAGGAGAACGGTCCGTTCTGAGCGGATTAGAGGCTGTCGATAAAATGCAGGTACTGCCGCGCGCTCCGATCCAATAGGTTCGAGGCCGGTTCGTTCTCCTGCCCCGGCACATTCTCGCCCGGCTCGCCTTCCGTGCCGTAGTACGCGAAGTGCGATCGGTAATCCGCCCGGCAATAGCGGAACGTCGATTCGAAGGGGGCCAAAATTTGCCCGAGCGTATAGCGGTATCTGCCTTCAGGCCGGTAATCCGATTCCTTGATGCCAGCCGAGACCGCCAGCGCCGTCTTGCGATTCAACAGCTTGTCGCCTCCGTTCGAGCCATACGCCCAGCCGTACGTCAACACGTCGTCCAGCCACTTCTTCAGGAGCGGGGGGCAATTGAACCAATAGATCGGGAATTGCAGCGCGAGGTTGCCGTGCGCTTCGACCAATCGCTGCTCGCGGTCCGCATCGATGCGGCCGTCGGGGTAAGCCTCGTGCAAGTCGTGCACCGTGTATTGGTCCGGAAACTTGCGAAGCTCTTCGACCCATCGTTTATTGACGACGGAATTTTCGAGATCGGGATGCGCGACGATGATAAGCGTATTCATGCGATTGCCTCCTTTTACGGATGTCGATTCGTGTTCTGAGTATACGGCTGGCGCGGCGGCATGAGAAGTACGCACTTTTGGAACAGGTACTATCGTAAAGGTAAGCGTTCCGCTTGCCCGGTGCGTTCGCCGATCGCAAGCTTAGGCGGCATCCGCGCCGCCAAGAGACGCGGGCTAACAACGTCAAAAAGCAGCCGATCCTCGTTCGGCTGCTTACGGCTTCCTTCGCGTTGCGATCACATCGTCTACAAAATCGCCTTCAGCGCCTCCCGCAGTACGCGTTCGAATACCTCGGGCCGCTCCAGCATGGCGTCGTGTCCGGTTCCTTCGATGACATGCAGCTGTTTGAGCGGCGCTTGGATCGCGGGGTAATGGGCTTCCATCAAAGGCCGGTAAGGCCGATCGAATTCGCCCAGCATGACGATGACCGGCACTTCATACGCGGAACCGCGCGTCCGGAGGTCGAACGCGCTCAAGTATTCGGTCAGCGGCGCCTGCAGTTTCTCTCGCCGGGCGAAGTAGACAAGCTGCTTCAAGGAGAACGTCGGGGACACGCTGCCGGCTTTCAGGAACAAGAGCGAGTCCGGCTTGTAGGGCTGGTGCTTGGCGGCAAGCTTATGCAGCTTGGCCGTCGTTTGCTCGGTCGTCTTAAAATCGCGTCGCAGCCGTTCCGCCAGCCGGTCTGCGGCCGCCGCATCCCGCTCGGCTCCCCGCGACAAGGCGAGCAGTCGGACGTCCCCCGCCATCCGCGCGGCGCCGTCGTGGAGCTGCACGACCTGGGCGATGCTGACGTAGGCGCGGGTCCATGCCGGGTAGCGCTGCGCGAATAGGCTCCCTAAGACGGTCCCCCAAGAGTGCCCCATAATAATGATCTTCTCCTGACCGAATCGTTCCCGCAAGTATAGGACGAGCTCGCGGACGTCCTCGACCAGCTTGTCCGTCGTCAATGAATCCCGTACTTGCCCGGCCTTCGACTTGTTCAGCAGGTAGGTACGCCCGGCATTGCGCTGGTCCCAGTTGACGACCGTGTAGTCGCGCTCCCACCCGAATTGGTATTTGTGCATAACGGGCGTGAACGGCCCGCCCGGTCCGCCGTGGAGGTACAGGATGACCGGATTGCGGACGTCGTGCCCGCGGATGTTCACGTACTGGCGCAGACCGCCGATCTCGAGCGTTAACTCCTCGTCGATTCCGTGTTCCGTCACGATGCGATGCTCTTGCGCGAGACGTCGCCGCATTCGCGCCCGATAGCTGAGCGCGCCGAGGAGGACGACCGTTGCGACCGCAAGCCATGGCGATACGGCGGACAGCAGCAGGCTAAACAGCCGTATGATCATGAGTCGTCCTCCGATCCGGCGCCGCATCCGCGTTCAACGCGGAACGGGCTTGTCCATCGCCATCGTCGCGGCGCAGCTTGGCCAGCAGTTCTTGCAGCCGCTCGGTCTCTTCTCGCGTCAGTCCATCGAACGCATGTTGCAGAAAATGAACATTCTTGTCGCCGTTGGCTTGCAGCAGGTTCCGGCCGCGCTCCGTCACGATGAGGCTGACCGCTCTGCGGTCATGCGGATTCTGCTGCAGCAGGACGATGCCGTCCGTCTCCAATTTGGCGATCAATTGCCGCATGCTTTGCTTCGTCGTGCCCATCTCGCGGGCGACGGCGTTGATCGTGACCGGTTCGTCGGCCATCCGCGCGATGACCGTCAGCACCATCAATTGTCTGGAGGTCAAGACTTCGACGTACTTGTCGCCTTGGGCTTGCAGGCCATGGGCTGAAGCTATTAAGGCGGCGTATGTTTGCTGGAGCAATAACAATGGTTTGTCGTCGTGCATCTAGGTACATCTCCCGATGAATAGACATGATCCTGTCTAATCAGCATATCAGGGCAGGCGGCAGGGGGCAACGGTTCGAACCCCCGGCAGGGCCGGGAACGAATGGGAAACAGACGCTGTCGGCAATAGCTGGTATGATGAGAAAGCGAAGCGGTACAAGGGCTTTACTATTCATTACGTAACAGGGAAAGCAGCATGTTCATCCATAGAAGACGCGCATTGCGCGCGGAGGAGTCGAGCCGATGGAACTGAAGCAGTTGGAATATTTTCTCGCGATCTGCCGGGAGCTGCATTTCACGCGCGCGGCGGAGAAGCTCGGCATCGCGCAGCCTTCGCTTAGCCAACAGATTAGGCTGCTCGAGCATGAGATCGGGACGCCGCTCTTTGACCGCATCGGCAAAAAAATCGCGCTCACGGAAGCCGGCGGGTTGCTCCAGACGCATGCGCTCCACGTCTTTCACGAGCTGGCCCAAGCAAAGGCCGCCATCGGGGAGCTGCAGGGACTCAAGCGAGGCTCGCTTAAGCTCGGCGCGCTGCCTTCGGTCGCGAGCGACCTGCTGCCGCCGGCTCTAGCGAGATTCCATGCCCGTTACCCGACGATCGAGCTGTCGGTGGAAGGCGCGCGAACGGGCGAAATCGTCGATCGGCTGATCCGCAACGAATTGGATATCGGCATCGTGATGTCGGCCGGAGCGGAGGGAGATTTGTTCGAGCGCATGCCGCTCTATCGCGACGAGCTGGTGTTCGCCGTGCCGCCGAACCATCCCTTCGCGCCGCGTACGTCGCTGCCGCTCGCGGCGCTGCGAGATATGTCCGCCATCCTGTTCCCGCCGTCGTTCGTGCTGCGACGGCAGTTGGATGAAGCGTGCGGCGGTCTCGGCTTCGAACTCAAGCCGGTCATGGAGATGACGACGACGGAAGCGCTGCTGCGCATGGTTGCGACGGGGGCGGGCCTCTCGATCGTGCCGGCATCTGCCGTCAAGTCCGGCGGCGGCGCGGGCGTTCGCGCGATCCCGTTGGAGGGCTCGGCGATCCCGACGGAAGTCGCGTTAATCTACAGGAAGCACAAGCATCTATGCGCGGCCAGCCGGGCGTTCATCCAGGAGCTCGAAGCTTCGGTGAGAGAGCGAATCGGCATGTCATGAGACAAAGGCGCCTGAAGCTGATTGGTGGGCGTATCCAACTCGAGTTGGATACGTCCCCTTTCGCTCCGGGCGCCTTCGGCGGCATTACCCTTTCTTGACATCCTCTAGGCTCGCGCCGAAATTGATGTGATACACGTTGCCATCGATCAGCAGCGCGGGCACGGATTGCACGCCGGCCAGCTCCGCCTCCGGGATACGGTCGCGGTCGGCGCCCAGATGGACGACCTCCACGCTAACCTTGGCGGCATCCAGGTAGTTCAGAACGGTTTGCTCGGCATCCACGCAAACGGGGCATCCGGCATGATAGAAGACGGCTTTCGACATTCGAATCACTCCTTATACGGATATAGGTTCGGGTCGTGCACGGCCCTTGCATGACTGATGTTACCCGGTTGCGGTTCGATCATCAATTGCGATTATGATATCGAAATGATAGGTATTTCCTATCGATGGAAGCGTCCGGGCATGCGTCTGCCAGAAGCGTTAGCGTGCGATCGTTACCTAGCTAGGAGCGATTGCTCTCCTCGAAACCGGCGCTTAGTCTTCTTTGCCGCCCTCGCCTTTCACGCGTCGGATGCCCGCCGAGATCTCCGTCCGTCCATGCTCCCGCAGCGCGTACAACCTCGGACTGGACGGAATATCGAACTTCAGATGGGAGTGGGGGATGTCGGTCAACAGCGTGCCGATCGGCTCGCCTTGCCCATCGCGAATGACATTCCAGAAGACGCGGGAGCGGTTATCCTCGCTGCCCCATTTTTCCATGGAGCTGCGGAACACCAAGCATTGGCCGATGACGAAATCGTCCTCCCGCAAAGGTTCCATCACGTCAAATCCCGCCTCGATCAGACCGCCGAACACGCCCGGCATCAACCGGTCCAAGTACACGCCGTATGCCGCGTCTTCGATCGTTCGAAATGCCTCCGTCAGTTCCGCGTGCATCTCCTCGTATAGCCGCTTCCATTCGGCCACGATGTAGCGGTTGCCCGCCTCGCTAATTTCCTCGATCGTCATGCCTTGCCGGAAAGTCGGATACTCGGTTTTCATCAGAGAACGCCTCCTAGGCTGATTGGTGTGCGTCCACGTAAGCGGATGCGGCATTCAGCGAAATTTTCTCATGCTCACTCATCATATAACATGCGTGCAAATTGAAAGGTTTAGCGATAATTTAACCTGAAAATACTGTATTCATCATCCCAAACCTTATAATAGAGCTAATGTTGGTCGTGGAGAGGAGCGAGAAGGAACGTGAGCATGCATCCGGCGAAAATGGCCGCGAGGTTCGGCATTAGTCCGAGCACCTTGCGCAATTACGAAGCCAACGGATTGATTCCCCCGGCGATCCGAGCCGAGAACGGCTATCGCAGCTATACGGAGGAGCACGCGGCCTATCTGGCCTGCATTCAGGCGATGGCGCCGGCCTTCAGCATCGAAATAACGACAGCGGTGCTGCGTTTGCTTAGTGAGGGCAAACTGGACGAGGCATTGTGGCTGGTCAAAGAGCGGGAGTTGGCGCTGTGCGAACAGAAGCGCAGACTCGAGACGTTAATCGCCGACCTGAGAAGCGAGCAGTCAAGCCCAAAGCCGGCCGGAAGCGACGAACGGCTGACGCTGCAACAGGCATCGGCGCGGGTCAAAGTGCCGAAGTCGGCCATCCGCTATTGGGAGAAGGCGGGACTATTGACGGCGGAGCGGGATCCGGACAACGGCTATCGGCTGTTCGGCGCGTCGGATGTACGGCTCATGCGGCTGCTGGGCGTGCTGCGCAATACCGTTTATTCGGCGGATACGGTCATGCTCCGGCAAGCGGTCGCCCAGGCGAGCGCGGACGATGCGGACGGACAGGGGGCCATGCGTATCGCGACAGATGCCATGGCGCATATGAACAAGCTGAATCAGGCGCAGATGCGCGGCGTCAGCTATCTATACCGGCTGATCCGGACGACGCGGCCTGGAGCTTTCGGCGAAAGTCCGGCTTGGGAACAGCGGTTGGAGCAGCAGGATATGGAGCGTGACGAAAGAGTTTAGCGTTGGACGACGGAATTTTACTTCCGACAGACGCGTCGTGCAACATCGGTCATCCGGATTGCGTCTAAATAAGGAAATGTCTTACAGGAAGGGTTGACGCGCGTGGTCTTTTGGGCGGTTAGCTTGATCGTAGTTACCGGCTCCATTTTGGGACTTCGGAAAGCGGGGGTCCGGAATCCGTTCTCCAAAGGCGTCGCGCTAGCGGCCGGTCTCTCTTTGCTCGCGGTGGCGTGTTTGGCTCAAAATTATACGCAAAGCCTTATACCCGAAGCGAACGACGGCATCGGCATCTCCAACCCGGTCGCCTACTGGATCATAGGCGAAGACGGCTGGTCGCAGTCCTTGTTTCGTGCGGCGTTCCGAATGTCGATCTACTGGACGTTGGCATTGTTGCTGCTCTACCCGTTCGTCGCGGCGGCGGAGGCTAGGCTTCGGAATAACAGAACGGCGGATGGTCGCGGATGAGGAGTTTGTCGGCAGTCTATTTGCGGCTGGTCGTGCTGGTGCTTGCGTTCGAGGTGCTCCTGTCGGCGGTAATCGGGCTGGGCATTTATGCGGGCTTCTCCGTGTTTCCTTACGCGCAGGCGGCGGGGCAGACGCCCGGTATTAACGCGACCGTGCCGATGTACATGCCGACGCTCACGGACTTGAAAGCCTCTTATACGTTTTTCGAAGCCGGGCCTGCCCAATGGGGCGCCCTCTCGATTCTGGCATCGATCGCCTTAGTCGTGCTTCAAAGTTTCGTGCGCGGCATGTATCTAGGCGGTATCAAAGCCCATATCCAAGGCCGGCGCGTCTCGCTCGTGGCTTGCGGCCGCCGTTATTTTGGCGTTCTGTTTGGATTTGCGTGTTTGCAAATCGCCGCGGGTTTGCTTGCCATGTTGTTCGCGATGATGTTTTTCCTATTCGGCTTCCTCGCGATGGCTGCGATGTTGGCGTTCGCGCTTGCGCCATACTTGGCCGTGCTGCAGGAGCTCCCGCTCGGGGAAGCGATCGCGCGATCGCCTCGCATTCTCCGCCGCTATGTGGGCGAATGGCTGCCGCTTGCGGTAGGCGCGCTAATGTGCACGGTTGTGATCAGCTTCTTCCGAGGGCTGCCTGAACCTTGGAGCTATCCGGTGCCGCTGGTCGTCTATGTCGTTGTCGGCACTTTGCTGATCGCCGGCCTCATGAGGAGCTTGGACGTTCGGCTTCGGGCGGAAGGAGAAGCGGTGCCGCCGCTGCTACTGCCGGAGAAGAAGGAACGCCGAATCGCCGTCTATGGCTGGGCTGCGCTCGTGCCGGCGTTGGTCGCGGCAGGCGTTTTCGTTTCGTCGGGGAAGCACCTGAACGCGCTTGATTTCGGCGGCAAAGAACGGTTGGCGGGAATGGCCTACGGGACGAATTTCTCCGATGCCTTCTACGCGTCGGACCGGCAGTTTACGACGTATTGGTGGGCGAGCGGGGAGTGGCGGATCGCGATGCGGCTGCCGGACTTGAGCACTGGGGATGGACCGAAGGAACTTCGGGGGATTGCCGATATCCGGTGGTCGGTCGACGAGCTGGTGAACACCCGCGTTGGTACGGGAACGACGATAGAGATGCGGCCAGTCCAGCGCGAGAGTAAGCTGATGTACCAGCTCGTGCGGGATACCGCTAGCGACGGCACGCCGGTATACTCGAGCATGAACGGCGGTCAAGTCATCCTCATGCCGGGTAAAGCGAGCCCGATCCAACCGTTCTCGTTCCATCTCGCGGTGAGCGGAGACGGACGAGATATTTCCTTGTTGCAATATCAGCGGGGGATGGACGAACAGCTGCTCTTCCGCATGTCCGAGGATGGTCGGTACATTCTTCCGGGAACGAGTACGTCCAACCCGCAAAATGTAAAGGTCTATTGGTTCTCCGACGAGCATCGGACGGAAGACGTCTTCGCGCTAATGGAAGCGCGAAACCGGATTAACTTGATGCCGAAGACCGCTCGTGCCTATATGACGCTTGCGGCCGCGCTTCAGCAAGGAGACGGGCGCATGGTGGCGGACCTGCTTCAGATGTTGCGTCAACAAGGCGTAACCGTGACGGCGCCGGAGCGGGATGCCGCGGAGTGGAGCGCCGAATTGAAGCGATTGTATGCACATGCCAGTCTGGGAGAGGTGCTTCTGTATATCGCGAAAGCCGGGGAGCAGGATGCTTACGTGCCGGAGGAGCAGCCCGGCGGCGATGCCAAGCGGCGCGTCTACCGGATCGAGGTGCCGTTCCCGGGCGGACCGATTCCGCTCGAGTACGAAGAGACGGAGGATGGTTTGCTGATCGCCATTAAGGTGGGATGAAGGAGAGATACCGGTTGCTGCCAGCGCAAATCCGGAATTAAATGTTTCAAATCGCCTTTCGTGTATTAATGCACATTGTATGATTATAAATAACAAACAGGAGAGCGCGCCAACGCTCTCCCTGCACGACACTTGGGTGAGAATCCTCCGCAAAGTAACAGAGAAATAACCCGTTCCCGTGGCGCTAACCTGGGCGGGTTATTTTCGTTTCTATCGCTGAATGCTGCATTCACAATCCTCGGATTGTGAACGCAAACCAATCAGCTTCTCCGGAACGAAACTCGCCATCGCCGCTAATAGACGGCGCCAGCCGTTTCGCCTTGCCGTTAAGATACGTGAGTAACGCGAGAACGAATATCCCGAGCAACATCACTTCTTCGAACGTAAACGTCATAGGCATGCACCGCCTTCCCGGAGGCTTCCTGTCCCACCCAAGTCTGTCATGCGTTTCCGGTATATTCAGAAGTCTATCGATGATCGGTAGGCTTATTTTATTTGCGCAAATAGCCAACCGAGTTACTTCTGGCCGGGCTCCGATTAACGAATCCGGCATTCGCATCCACGACCTAACTCTCGGCTACGCGGGCCGCGGCGTCTGAATCTTTCGTATTTTCGATAAGAGGTCTCGGGGGTATTGCTTCAATTCCCGATCGGATTTCCTTTTTTTACATTGACACCATGATTGAGAACGATTATCATAGGCTCAGTTGATTTGAGAATGATTATCAATTGTGTTCGTTCTTGCTTCAAGGAAAGGCATCATACACATCTAGGGGGAAACTATTGTGTCAGGGTTAAGAAAGTCAACGCTTCTCATCGTATTTGCCATCGTGCTCGTTCTGGCGACCGCTTGCGGGAATAACGCGAACAATGCGAGCAGCACGAACAGCGGGAACAGCGCTAATAGTGCTAATAGTGCTAATAGTGCTAATAGCGCCAACAGCGCGAACAATGCAGCTTCGACGAATGCCGGCGCTAACGAGCAGGCAGCCGACACGGCCGACGCGGCAGGCGAGACGCGCAACATCAGACACGCGCTCGGCGAGCTGCCGATTAAGGGCGTGCCGCAGAAGATTGTCGTGCTGGAATGGACGTACGCGGAAGATCTGCTGATGGTCGGCGTGCAGCCGGCCGGCGTAGCGGATATCGAGAATATGAAAAAATGGGTGTCTCCTCCGACCGCGCTCTCGGCCGACGTGGCCGACGTAGGCACGCGCCAAGAGCCGAACCTGGAGACGATCGCGGCGCTCGAGCCGGATCTGATCATCGGCGTGAAGTTCCGTCACGAAGCGACGTACGATCAGCTGAACGCGATCGCGCCGACGCTGTTGTTCGATCCGTATCCGGCCGAAGGTCAAGGCGACCAATACCAAGAGATGATCGCGACGTTCGAGACGATCGCGGACGTCGTTGGCAAAACTGCCGAAGCCGACAAGGTGCTCGCCGATCTGCAGCAAGCGTACGATGACGGCAAAGCGAAGCTTGCGGCGGCCGGCAAGGAAGGCGCGCAGATCGCGCTGGCGATGCCATGGGTCGATCAGAACGCGGTCACGTTCCGCGTCTCCACGGATAATGCGCTTGCCATTAAAGTGCTGGAGCAGATCGGACTTAAGAATACGTTCAAGCCGACGCAATTCGAAGTATACGGCTACACGCAGGGCGGCGTAGAGCTCTTGCAGCAAGTGCCGGATGCCAACTATCTGCACATTACGAACGAAGACAACGTCCTGGGCGTGCTGGAGAAGAACACGGTTTGGACCGGTCTGAACTTCGTCAAAGAAAACCGCGTATTCGCGCTTGGCGGCGACACGTGGCCATATGGCGGTCCTCACTCCGCGAAACTGCTCGCGGAACGCGCCGTTAGCGTCCTGACAGGTCAATAATGAAGCTAGCGGAGGAACGGGTAACCGCTCCCTCTCCGTCGAACGATACTCCAGCCCGTCGCACCTCGCGTGCGAAGGGCTGGATGCCGTTGGCGATGCTTGCCGGAGGGAGCCTGCTGCTGATCGCGCTGACCTTTTTCAGCTTGACGCAAGGGATGAAAGCCTTATCGCCGTCGACCGTCGTCGACGCGCTCTTCTGGCCGCAGGATACGCCCGAACATCGCGCCATCAACGGGGTACGGCTGCCCCGCACGGTCATGGGGCTGCTGTCCGGCGCCGCGCTAGCCGTGGCCGGCGCGCTCATGCAGTCCGTCACGCGTAATCCGCTCGCTTCGGAGACGACGCTGGGCGTCAACGCCGGCGCCTTCCTGGTCGTCGTCATTGGCACGATCTTCTGGCCGGGCTTGCTGCATCAGTATGCGTTCTTATTCGCCGTGCTTGGCGGCGGCGCGGCCGCGCTTTCCGTCTTCGGGATGGGCGGCGGGCGCAAAGGGACGCCGATCCGGATCGCTTTGTCGGGGATGATCGTGACGCTTGTCCTCTCCTCGGTGACGAGCGCGTTGATGATGCTGTTCGAACAAGACACGCAAGGGCTGTTCGTGTGGGGCTCCGGCAGCTTGAACCAGAACGACTGGAGCGGCGTCCAATTCGTCTGGCCGTGGGTGCTGGGCGGCATTGCGGCGGTCCTGCTCGCATCGCGCCACCTGGACCTGCTCGCCTTCGGCGAGGAGAGCGCCCGCTCGCTTGGCCAGAACGTGGGCCGCACCCGCATGTTCGCCATGGCGATCGGCATCGTGCTGGCTTGCGTCAGCGTTAGCGTCGTCGGGCCGATCGGCTTCATCGGTCTGCTCGCGCCGCATATCGTCAAGCTTTCCGGCATGCGGAACCATGCGCTGCTGCTGCCGGTCAGCGCGATATGGGGAGCGGCGATCCTCGTCGGCGCGGACACGGTCGCCCGCGGCTTCGCGGCCAGCGCGGTCGGCGAGCTGCCCGCGGGAGCGGTGACGGCGTTCATCGGCGGACCGTGGATCATATGGCTTGCGCTTCAAGCCTCCAAGCACGCGGCCTCCTCGTCTCCGCTGGAGGGCCGATCGTCGATGAGCGTCGGGTCGCTTGTCAGACGTCTGCCTTTCGTCCCGCTTGTCATCGTATCGGCCGTGCTGCTGGTCGCGGTCAGCATCGCGGCGCTGATGAGCGGCACGCTGCATCTGTCCGTGAGCGAAGTGATCGCGACGTTGACCGGCAACGGCACGAAGCTTCACGAGAAGGTGTTGCTCGAGCTGCGGCTGCCAAGACTGCTCACCGCCGCCGTTGTCGGCATGATCTTGGCGGCGAGCGGAGCGCTCATGCAGAGCGCGGTAAGGAATCCGCTCGCCGATCCGCAGATCGTCGGCGTCTCGAGCGGCGCCGGCGTCGGCGCGATGCTGCTCCTCGTCGTTTTCCCGCAGCTGCCGGCCGGCTGGGTGCCGGTCGGCGCCTTCATCGGCGGTATTGCCGCGGCCGTCATCGTGTACGCCGCCGCTTGGCGGAGGGGGCTGAGCCCGACCGTGCTGACGCTCGTCGGCATCGCGGTCGCGGCCTCCGGCACGGCGCTGATCAATATTCTCGTCGTCTATGCCAAATTAACGTTGGCCCCGGCGCTGACGTGGCTGGCCGGCAGCACCTATGCGCGCAGTTGGCCGGAATTCGCGCAAGTGTTGCCCTTTGCGCTCGTTCTGCTGCCGATCGGCTGGTGGATGGGGCGCAAGGTCGATCTGCTGTCCTTCCAGGACGACAGCTCGACCGGGCTCGGCCTGCCGGTCCGCCGGACCCGGCTGCTCGTGACGCTGCTTGCGGTCGTGCTGGCTTCCGCGGCGGTGGCAGCCGTCGGCGCCGTCGGTTTTATCGGCCTGCTCGCGCCTCACGCCGCGCGCATGCTCGTCGGCTCGAACCATAGACGACTCATGGTGCTGTCCTCGCTGCTCGGCGCGATCCTGCTCGTCGCGGCCGACTGGATCGGTCGCATCATGCTGTCGCCGCGCGAGATTCCCTCCGGCATCGTCGTCGCGTTAATCGGCGCGCCGTATTTGATTTTCCTGATGTTCAAATCCCGTACGGCCAAATAGCGCGAAGAAAGCTCCTTCCGTTCCCTGCAAGCTAGGGCGGGAGGAGCTTTTTTCGTCGTTTCTCCGAGCGAGGGGACGATCCCGCAATTGATAAGAAGCCAGGATCGCCGCATTCGGGTAAGATGGAGGTAGGCTTAGCTTTCATCCCATACCACCATTAAGGAGGATGCTGCATGCTGCTTAAGGATAAGATTGCCGTCGTGTACGGCGCAGGCGGAAAAATCGGCGGCGCGGCCGCCCGGGCGTTCGCCCGCGAAGGCGCGAAGGTCTACCTGGCCGGGCGCACGTTGGACAAGGTTGAGGCGGTTGCCAGGGAGATTACGCAAGAGGACGGGGAGGCCGAAGCGGCGGCCGTGGACGCGCTGGACCGCGAAGCGATCGAGCATCACATGGAGCAAATCGCAAGCCGTTCGGGCCGCATCGATATTTCGTTCAATGCCATCGGCATTCGCGGGGATTTGCAGGGCACGCCGCTGCTGGAGATGGCGTGCGAGAATTTCGCCCTGCCGGTGTTGACCGGCGTCCAGACGTACTTCCTCACGGCGACGGCCGCGGCCCGGTATATGGTCCGGCAGCGGTCGGGCGTTATTCTGACGTTGTCCACGTCGGCAGCCAGCTTGTCCGGACGTGACCGACGCTATCACTTGACCGGCGGCTTCTCCACGGCATGCTTGGCGATCGAAGGATTCACCCGCAGCCTGGCCGGCGAGGTCGGCCAGCAAGGCGTACGGGTCGTCTGCCTGCGGTCGGATGCGATTCCGGAGACATGGGACGACCAGGATGCGCCGGCAAGAACGTACATGACGGACGGAACGGCGCTGGGACGTCTTCCGACGCTGCGCGAGGTGGCGGACGCCGCCGTGCTTATGGCTTCCGACCGGGCTAGCGCCATAACGGGCGCGATCGCGAACTTGACGTGCGGCTCGGTCATGGATTAGCGGTAATAAGGGTACTACTTGAAATTGGTACTGCCGGCTGGTTGGGGGATTCGCTACAATTCGCTTATGAGGAAGTGCGAGATCGAATCGCAAGCATAAGGGAGTTCCTATTCGTGAATCATGCCGTAGCCCAAAACGAACGCTTGTCGTATGCGGAGTTTGCCAGAAGAATGGCGATTGCCGGAGCGGTCTTGCTAGTAGCCAGCCTGTTGGTCATGTCGTTTCAACCACTTTTAGAAGTGAGTTCTTCTTGGTATATATTTGCAGTTGTGATCGTAACAATCAACTTGTGCGTGCTGGTTTTCGTCATACCTGGATTCACGCTGCTCGGGATCGCAACCGGCATCGTACACATCGTCCAAGCAAGAGCGGCCAACCATGACGCGGTATATGCCATCGCGCTTGGTGGTGTCGTGCTGGTCAGCGAGTATCTGCTTTTTATGGCGGGATAAATGTACACGTCAAAGAGCGCATGCATCATGCAGGCGCTCTTTTGTGCGCACCGAGCGCGAAAAATAAGAAAAAACATTCGTGCTTTTTGCGCTTTTTGCGATCGCGGACGTTCCCTTATAATGGTAGTAACAATCTTTGAGGAAGGACGTGCGCAGCTTGCGGAGAGCCATAGAATTGAGCCTGTCCCCGTTCGTGCACAGCGGCTTCGCCATGGTGTTCCTCGCGTATCTGCTGAACTACGCCGACTTCATCGTCATCTGCGCCTTGTTCGTGCTCATGCTCGCGGTCCATACGGCGCTGACGGCAATGACCGCCCGCGGAAGAGGGTATGTCATGATGACGAACCTTCTGCTCTTCCTCTTGTTCCAACTGATCATGTTCGCCGGCAGGCACGCGTTAACAAGCCCGAACGAAGCGGAAGAAGACTACGGCGCCGGCATCCTGCTGCTCGTCGTGGGGTTCCCGCTATCCTTGGCGAGCTTGCTGATCGGATCGTTCGCCGGCGTGATGTTGTCCATCGTCCTTCGCCGGTCGATCGCCCGGATAAGACGGCGCTTCTATCGCAAGCTCGCCTGCCGAACCCTTTACTGAATGAGTTCGAGAAATTTGCTCGCGCTGCCCGACAGCGGCACGCTGCGCAGCGTCATGATGCCGACGTGCGGTTCCGTCATGAATTAGGGCGGTGAGTATCCGAATCCGATCTTATCGATTCGCAACAACAAAAAGGTGTCCCAAAGTCGTTAAAAGACGATTGGGAGCCTTCTTCTCGGGAAATTTACCAAATTTGTTTCGCCGCAGGCACGCGGTATGAGCCATTGGATATTGGGCTTAGAAGGATTTGCTATATTATGGTGGACGGCGCTTCGGACGGATCCGTTTTTATGCCTCTTTTTCTTCTTCTTGTGAATTGATCGATTAACTTATTGGTGACCTTTCTTCCATAATCCACGCATGGCTGCTCGATGAATCGAAATGTGATAGAGGATGCAATAACGACGGCAACCAAGCAGAGTATGATCACCCCATATAATCCCAAAGATTGCCCCCATGCTGTTTTCATAATCGCGTTAAACATGGGAAGAGCAATAACCGGATGCAGCAAATAGACCGAATAGCTGATCTTCCCGAAATAGCTGGAAATTTTGAATTCCTTTTGCGAGGCTTTCGAAAAAGCAAGAAAAATAACCAGGGCAACGATATATGACATGGCATACTGTAACCACTCGTCCGCGTAAGCGAGATAAGATATCGGGAACATAAAAAGCGCAAAAGACGCCATCCAAATGTAAACCGATCTCACTTGAATCGTACCTTCATTTTGTTTAAGTTTACGCCAAGCCATTCCGAAGAACATGACAGAGAGCGCGAGGGTAAGAGCTACTGGAAGGTTAATTTCAGTTACATAGCGGGCCGCTGCCAACATCAAAGAGGCGATCAACCAAAAATACATATTAAGTAAGATTGATTTGCTTTTCTGTATAATCCCTAGTAAGAAATACAAGGCGCAAAGTATATAGAAGATAAGTTCAATTTGTAGCGTCCAATAAACGCCCAACATGTCTTCAACGCCGATAAAGCTCTGAAACATTGTAGCGTTGGCAGCGATTTGGAATCCTCCGAACTTCGTTCCCATTACGACCAGCGCAAGAATAATGGATAGCCAATATAAGGGATAAAGCCGAAAAAAACGGCTTGAGACGAATTTCAAAAGGTTGAACTCCTTGGTTTTGAGCAAGCTGTACGGGATAACAAATCCACTAACCGCAAAAAACATGACAACGCCAATTTTACCAATATCTAATCCATCGCGAATGAAAAATTCCAAAACGCGCTGTAATGTTGTTCCGGCCTCAAAATGCAGAAAACGGCTGTTGATTTCCCAAAGGTGGTAAATAACTACCGCAATCGCTGCATAACCTCGAATTGCATCAATCCAAGAAAGTCTCAAACGATCACTATTCATGACTAGCATCACCTCTATTTTTGTCTTGATTATATCAGTCATGATACAATTTGTATCTATTTTTATTTTAAATATGGCAGCCGCGGAGTCAGAGCAGAATTGAATCGGCATCGCGTGCGATTTACGGGGCATGCCAACCATGGATTAGCGTGCCCCGCATATCGCCATGCAAAAACTCTATCGCAAGCTCGCCTGCCGAACCCTTTACTGAATGAGTTCGAGAAATTTGCTCGCGCTGCCCGACAGCGGCACGCTGCGCAGCGTCATGATGCCGACGTGCGAGGGCGGCAGCTGCACGTCCAGCCGAATTTCGAACAGCGATCCGTCTTCCAGCTCCTTCGCGATGAACTCCTTGGCCACGTAGGAGAGGCCGAGTCCCTTGCGCGCGAATTCGATCAGCAGGTCGACGCTGCCGACCTCGATGCCCGGTTTGATTTTGTACCCGTAGCCCCGGAACAGCTCGGTGATGGCCATGCGCGCCCGGCTGTTGCGCGAGAACAGGATGATCGGGTGCTCGAGCAGCTCTTCCAGCGTGATGACGCGGTCCTTCAACCCGGAGAACGCGGCCCCGGCCACGAAGCAATCCTGCAGCTGCAGGCTCTCTTTCACCGCGAGCTGCGGGTCGACGATCGGCATCCGCACGACCCCCATGTCGATGCGCCCTTCCTTCAAGAAGGTGATGATCTCCGGCGTCGTGCCGTGGTTGAGGTGGAGGCGGATGCCCGGGTAGGTCCGGTGGAAGAGCTCGAGGTACGGCAGCAGATAATGTTTGAACAGCGAATCGCTGCCGCCGATCCGAAGCTCCCCGCTGTCCAGATTTTTGAGCGCGCTCATTTTCTCCTCGGCGAGCGAAATCAGCATCTGGGACTGCTCGATGTAGGAGTAAAGCACGGTACCCTCCTGCGTCAGCGTCACGCCCTTGGACGTCCGGTAGAAGAGGGTCAACCCTAGGCTTTCCTCCAGCTGCTTGATGGCGTGGCTGACGCTCGGCTGGGTCAAATACAGCGATTTGGCGGCTTGGGACAGGCTGCCGCTCTTGGCGGCCCAGTAAAATACTTTGTAAAGTTCGTAGTTATTGGTCATAGACACGATCTATAGCTCCTGTGAAATGTATTAATTACGCATATATTGGTTAATCGTATTATAGTTGATGTAATGGGACTTAGAAAAGAGAGACCAGAAATGCCAGGAGTGGCACGAGAGAAGCAAGCCCGATTACCGTGAGACCAAAAAACGAACGGAGGCAATGAATCATGAAGTTTTTTATCGATACCGCGAATTTGGCCGATATCAAGAAAGCCTATAAAATCGGCGTGTTGTCCGGCGTAACGACGAACCCATCCCTGGTAGCCAAGGAAGGCGTACGTTTCGAAGACCGCATCGAAGAGATTTTGCGCGAAGTGCCCGAAGTGGAATCCGTATCGGCGGAAGTGACGCCGGACGCGCTGACGGCGGAAGAAATGATCGCGCAAGCGAACGAACTGATCAAGCTGAACAACAACGATAAAAACATCACGATTAAACTGCCAATGACGCTGGCCGGTCTGGAAGCTTGCCGCTACCTGACCAAGAAAGGCGTCAAAACGAACGTAACGCTCATCTTCACCGTCAATCAGGCACTGCTTGCATCTCGCGCGGGCGCAACGTACGTATCGCCGTTCCTGGGCCGTCTGGACGACATCTCCGAAGATGGCGTGCTGCTCGTTTCCAAAGTCGCCGAGCTGTTCCGCACGCATAACCTCGATACGCAAATCATCGCCGCATCCGTCCGCCATCCGGATCACGTCACGCGCGTGGCGATGGCCGGCGCGCACATCGCGACGGTTCCGTTCACGGTTATCGAGCAAATCTCCAAACATCCGCTGACGGATCAAGGCATGGAGAAGTTCGCGGCCGACTGGAAGAAGACCGCTGAACTGAAAGTGTAATCCGCATTGATGCTCCATCTGCAAGAACGGTAAGTGTAATGCGTACTGGCTAATTGACGCTTTGAATTCCGGTCTGAAACCGGGGTTCAAAGCTTTTTTTTGTTGTCGCGAGGTTAGAATCCGGCGGGGAACTGTATAAATGGGATAGAGAGGATTTCGACGGGAGGCTTGGGTATGTGGGATGGTATGCTGATCACGACGATTGCGTTGCTCGGCGCATCGTTTTTGGCGCTAGGCGCGCGCATGACGGGACGAACCGGGCGTACGGTCGTCGCGATCGCGTTCGCCGCGCTGGCTTTCCTTTTGCTGTACAGCCAATACGATGACTGGAAAGGGGAGTACGAGGATGCGAATATCGGCCTTGGTCTCGCTTATATGCTCGTATGGGGCGCGACGGCGGTCGCGATCGTCGGGGCGGTCATCGGGGGGGGCGTCAAGGGAGCGGGCAAGCGTCGTCCATAACGGTCGCGCGGAGAATCGCCGTCGCAGGGGCTGGTATTCGCATCACCGGCTCGATAGACGATTCGGAGCGGCGACGACTCTTTTGTAATGAACGAATGGCGAAGCGCTCTGTTCGACAGGGCGTTTTCGCATAGGTCTCGTCAGCTTCTATGTTGCCATTCGCGGCGGAATGATTTATGATTTAATTGATAATGATAATTATTATCAATTAAACTTGTCGATTTTTCCAGTTAGGAGGTATCGCGTGCTCGATCATACGAAAACTACTCCTGCCTCGGACGGCAGCGCGGCGCGGATGTCTATGGATGAAGTGCGCGCCTATATGTCAGGTCATTACCATGAGCCGTTGTCGATCGAATTATTGGCGCAATTGGCCGGGCTGAGTCCGAATTATTTCGGCGAAGCGTTCAAGAAGGCGACCGGGCGCAGCGTCATGGATTATCTGACGGGGCTGCGCATCGGCAGGGCGAAGCAGCTGATCCGGGAGACGGACCTCTATATGCGGGAGGTCGCCAGAAGCGTAGGCTACAGCGACGAATATTATTTTAGCCGCAAATTCAAGAAAGAGGTCGGCGTCTCGCCGTCGGTGTTCGGGCGAAGCGCCCGGCAGCGCATCGCGGCGTTGTCCGCGTCATCGATCGGTTATTTGCTCCCGCTCGGCATCGTGCCGGTCGCGGCTCCGCTTGACCCGAAATGGTCGCCCTATTACCACTATTACTACCAATCCGAAATTCGCGTGCATTTGGAAGCGCCGGACTCGGGCAAGGATGCCGACAACATAAAGAGCCTCATGGCCGCGAAACCGGATGCCGTCTTGATCCAGGAGTCATGCGAGGCCGCCATGGAGGAATGGCTGGCATCGAGCGCCATCGAGCTGATTCGGATCGACGCGGAGGATTGGAGAGGCAGGCTTTGGCAAACCGCCAAAGCGCTGGGCAGGTCGGCGAGCGCGGACCGGTGGATTCGCGCCTACGAAAGCAATGCCGCCCAGGCGAAGCAGAGCATCCGGGAGGCGGTCGGCGCGGATCGGTTCCTTACGCTTCGTTTGTCGGGCGATCAACTTTACATGTATGTCAACAGGGGCATCCGAGACGTGATATACCGCGATTTGGAGCTGGCCGCGATTCCAAGACTGAGCGAAGTGTATAATGAACCGCTGTCGGTCTTGGAGCTGGCCGCGATAGATCCGGATCGTCTCATGCTGCTCGTCTGTCCGGATGCCGGCACGCGCATGCAGTGGCTGTCGCTGCAGCACGATGAGCGGTGGCGAAGCTTGAAGGCGGTGAAGAACAGGTTCGTGTATCAGCTCCCGTCTAATCCGTGGTTCGAATACTCACCCGTTGCGGTTAGCCGCATGCTGGAGGAGACGGTACTGCTGTTAACGGGGAAAAATCCAACGCTCGCTCCTGTTCCGGTCCATGGGCGACCCGAAGGAAGCGAGCTATAATTACCCTCACAATGAGAATGATAATCACTGAGAGGGGTTAACGTTACACATGAATGTCACACCTAACAATTACATACGCAAAGGACGGGCCGCGCTGCTGGCCGCCCTTATCCTGACGGGGGGAGCGCTTGCCGGATGCGGTTCGAGCGCGGATAGCGAGCAGGCAGGCGCGCCGGCTTCCAATGCCGCCTCGGGGCAGACGTCCGGGACAACCGTCAACGCCGGACGGGAGGCGACAGGCAACGACGCGGCATCGGCTGCGCAGGGAGCCGAGCATTCGGAGGCGGCTTATCCGCTGACGGTAACCGACGAGCTGGGCCACGAGATGACGATTCCGGCCAAGCCGGTCCGCGTTTTCGCCCCTATGATGGAGGATTCGATGGTCGCGCTGGGCATCCAGCCGGCGATGCAATGGTCGAACGGCGTAGAGCCCCAACTCTACCTGCAGGACCGGCTGAGCGGCGTGCCCGAGATGAGCTTCGCCAGCGGACCTCCGTCCGCGGAGGCCGTGCTGGCGCAGACGCCGGATTTGATCGTCCTCCACAATAAATTCTATGCGGAGAACGGCGTGTACGAGCAGTACGCGAAGATCGCGCCTACCTATGTGTTCGAGAGCGCATCGGATGATTTGCGGAGCTCGATCGCGACGTTAGGGAAGCTGCTGGGCGTGCCGGACAAGGCGGAAGAAGCCGCGACCCGCTATGCGGAGCAAGTCGCCTCGGCCAAGGAGAAGCTCGCCGGAATCGCGGAAGGCAAGAAGGCGGCGATCATCCGCTTCAATGCGAAAGGGATGTTCTTCCTAAGCGGAGACACCTATAGCGGAGCGGTGCTCGCCCAAGATCTGGGCTTTGGCCAGAGCGAGCTGGTGAAAGGCGGAGCCTTCGAAGTCTCGCTCGAAATTTTGCCGCAGCTGGAGGCCGACTATATCTTCCTCGTGAACGACGGCCATCTGGGCGACGCCGCGCTGGCGGACTTAAAGGCGAGCGGCATCTGGCAGAACGTCCCGGCCGTGAAGAACGGCAGCGTGTACGAGACCTCGAGCGGCTACTGGCTGAGCGGCGGCTACATCGCGCAGGGGAAAGTCATCGACGATGTGCTGGGGTTCCTGGCGCCATGAGGACGAGAGTCAAGATTCCATACGCGCCGGAACGATGCTTCGAATGCGGCTTCCGGTCGGCGAACGGGCTGGCGTACCGCATCATGGTCGCCGCTCCCGCGGACGAGCCGCCCGCCAGCGGATACGGCGTCGTCTACGCGCTTGACGGCGATGCGCTGTTCGGCACGCTCGCGGAGGCGGTCAAGCTGCAGACGCGCAAGCCCAAAGGATTCGACCCGATTGTCGTCGTCGGCATCGGCTACCCGTCGCGGGAGCCGTTCGATATGGAGCGTCGCTGCCGCGACTTCACGATGCCGGCAAGCGGAGGGACGCTGCCCGAGCGGCCTGACGGCCGTCCTTGGCCGCCGCACGGAGGCGCGGACGACTTTCTGGATTTCCTGGAGCGCGAACTGCTGCCCGCGATTAACGAGGAATGGCCGATCGACAAGAACAGGCAGGCGATCGTCGGCCATTCGCTCGGCGGACTGTTCACGCTGCACGCGCTGCTGGCCCGGCCGCATCTTTTCTCGCACGTCATCGCGGGCAGTCCATCGGTCTGGTGGGCGGATAACGAGGTAATTCGCGAGCTGGACGCGTTCTCCGAAGCTTGGCAGGGCGAACGGACGCTTCGGCTGCTGCTGGCGATCGGCGAGAACGAGCTGCCCGACATGCTCGAAGGGACGAATGAGGTCGAGCGGCGCGTGAGCCTGCTGCAGGACAAGGGCGTCTTCTTGGAGCGGGTCACGTTCGCGGACGAGGAGCATGTCAGCGTCCTGCCATCGACCCTTAGCCGCATCCCGCGGTTCCTGTCTTCCGAGGCTAGCCAAGAGCAAGGCAACTAGAGGGAAGGAAGGTCAGCAAGGAGCGCCTATCGCGCGCGAAAGCCCGGCAAACCATGGTTTGCCGGGCTTTGCGCTTGCAGTTGAACCATGGCGTCATTCCTCCGCGGCTTGGAAGCGCATCGCGATCAGCGCGCCGCCCTCCCTGCGATTAGCGGCGCCGATCGTGCCGCCGCCGCGCTCGACGATCGCCCGGGCGATGGCGAGCCCCAAGCCGGATTCGCCGTCTTTGCCTTTGACGAATCGGTGGAACAAGCTCGGCAGCAGCTCCTCCGGGAAGCCGGGGCCGTCGTCCGCCACGGTCAACACGAGCTCGCCATTTTCCCGTCGCGCGGTCAACCAGATATGACCGCGCGCGTATCGGGCCGCATTGGCGGCGACGTTGAGCAGCGCCTGCAGCAGCTTCTCCGGATCGGCCTTGACGATCGTCGCCGTTTCGTCCTCGCCCTGCAGATGCAGCGTCAAGCCGCGCCTTACGAGCAGCGGATTGATCCGTTCGGCGGTCTCCTTGAGCAGCTCCGCCGCGCCGACCGGGGCCGGGCGGAAAATATCTTCCTCGCTGTCGAGCTTGGCCAGCAGCGTCATCTCCGTCACCAGACGCGTCAGCCGTCCGCTTTCGTCCAAGATGATCTCCAAGCCTTTGCGCGCGCTATCGCCTTCGAAGACGCCGTCGCGGATGCCCTCGGCGTAGCCGGCGATCGACATGAGCGGCGTCTTCAGCTCGTGCGAGGCATTCTGGAAGAACTGCTTCTGCGCGACGCTCGCCCGGTTCAGCTCGCCGGCCATCTCGTATACGGTCTGCGCGACCGCGCCGATCTCGCCGCCTCCCTTCACGAGCCGCACCTCCATGAACTGCCGCCCTTTGACCTTGCGGAGTTCCTCGCGCAGCAGCATGAGCGGCTGGATGAGCTTGCGCGTCATGAACAGGCTCAGCAAATAGAGCACCGCGCCCACGGCGAAGAGAATGAGCACGAGCCGGCCGAGCAGCGCCTGCTCGATCGCCCGGATTTTGCTCATCGGGGAAAGCAGCGTCAACGTGCCCGCCGGAATGGGGCTGACCTCGACGACGTACTGCCCGGCGGCGCTGTCGACGATTTGCGCCTGCGACGCGCGGAATTCGTAGATCGGCTTCCGCGTCAGCTCGGTGACGAACGGCACGGCCGCGGACGTGCCGAGCGGAGTCGTCGACGAGACGATGTTGCCTTGGCTGTCCGCGACGATCGCTTCCACGCCCGAATAGCCGGCAGAGGCAAGGTAACGCTTCACCTCGATGGCTTGCGCCCCGGTATCGGCGCTCGTAATGCGCAGGGTCGACGACATGGCCGAACTTAACGTCCGCAGGTCGTCCTTCTGCGCGCCGACGAAATGGTCGAGCAGGACGTAATGGACGATGACGGCCGTTATGGCAAGGATGAGCGCGAGCGCCAAGCCGAACGCGAGATTGATCTGATGGACGAGCTTCATGGCCGGCATCGCTCCTCGGACGTCCTCATCCGGTAGCCGTGACCCCATACGGATTCCACCGGCAGGCCGTCGATCTTCTTGCGGATCCGCTTGACGAGATGGTCCACGGCGCGGTCGCTGCCGAAGTAGTCCTCCCCCCACACGAGCGACAACAGCTCGCTCCGGGTGAACGCGCGGTTCGGGTGTTCGGCCAGCGTCTTGGCGAGCAGCAGCTCCTTAGCCGTCAGCTCCACTTCTTCGCCGCGCCAGAACGCGCGCCGCTCCTCGAGCAGCAGCGACAGCTCGCCGAGTTGGAGCGCGGCTGCGGCTTCCGCCGGCGGCGCGGCGTTCGTCCCTTGCCGCATCCTCGCCCACCGCTCCAGCTGGCGCTTCACGCGCGCGACGAGCTCCCGCGGGCTGAACGGCTTGACCATGTAATCGTCGCTGCCGAGCGTCAGCCCGAGTATTTTGTCGACCTCGTTATCCTTGGCGGAGATCATGATGATCGGCACCTCGGCCTCCTGGCGGATGCGCCGGCATAATTCGTACCCGTCCATGCCGGGGAGCATAATATCGAGTACCCACATGTGGGGCGGATCCTGCTGCCATAACGCCCATGCTTCCTCGGCGCTGGACAGCCCGATCGTGCGGTAATGCTCCTTGCGCAAATAGGCCTCGATCAAATGCCTTATATTAGCGTCGTCATCCACGACGGCGATCACGTAATCGTTGTTCATGGGATTCATGGATCCTCCTGCTCTCTTCTCTATCTCAAGTATACCAAAGGTAGAGCGGCCGATAGTGCGCTGCCATCGTTTTTCCACAAATCCACCATTATCGTGCCACACCCGTTCGGTACATTGGTTACGGCAAGACCACTATGAACCGATAAGGAGTGTTTTCCCCATGAACAAACGCATCCATCTTAAAAACGCCGCGCTCTCCGCGCTGCTGCTGACCAGCCTCGTCGCCGTGCCTGCCGCCACGAGCGCGGACGCCGGTAACCAGTCGCAGGCCGCCCAGCCGTCTGCGCCGACGAAAGCCGCCGAGAAGCGGGTCATCCGCTTCGGCGCCGCCGATCCGCTGGCGCTGGCCAAGCGGTACGCCCCGGAGACGACAGCCGAGTGGGAGCGTGTGCTGAACGCTTATAAGGAGGCGGGCGGCTTCGCCCTGCCGGGTAATATGCGCGTCGGGAAAGCGGCCGCCATCGAGGGAAGCGATACGCTCCTCAAGTCGGACGAGATAGGTGACGCGGTTATTGTGCACGATTTGACGCAGAGCGGCGAGCACCAAGTAACCGTGCGCTTCCATAAGGCGCCTGCCCAAGTCGGCGATCAGGACGTGTTAACGGAGCCGGCATTGCAAATTACGAAGGCAAATGAGGCGGAGAAGATCGGCGACGCCGTTCATATCGTGAAGATCAAGGAAGACGGCAGTATAGCGGGAGGCGCGGGCATGGTGAAGACGGCGATCCCGCTGGACGAAGCCGCCATCGCGAAACTTAAGGAGCTGAAGGGCGCCGAGTTCGCGATCTCATCGCCGATCGGGGAGCATGCGGAGGCGATCCGGGCCGAGACGATCGCGATCGACAGCGCGGCCGAAGGCGCTGGCGGCGTGAAGATCAAGATCAAAGCGTTCACCGAGGCGGACAAGGCGTTCTTCGAGGCGCGCGCCGAGCTGGCCGAAGCGGCGGCATCCGAGGACGCGGCCGCGATCAAGGCCGCGCTGGCCGAGCTGCTGGATCAGTACGAGGCGCAAACGGAGGAACTGAAAGCAAATCCGGACAAAGCGGCTCTTGCAGTGCCGGCTGCCAAAGCCCTGCCGGCGACGCGATAAACCCGAAGAAGCCGTAACCTCGCAATAAAAAGTCATAAGCAACGACCATCCCGCGGGCATTCTGCTCACGGGATTTTTTGTCAGCAAGGAGGCATACTAGGCGAAAGGAGATGTGGCTAAAACAGACCGAGGAGCGCTAGAAATGCGGATAGAACTTACGCGGTCTCCAAGACTGCTCGCCCCTTCGATCTACCGGTACGCGACGATCGGGGGGCTGCTCATTCATCTGGCGTTCGCGGCGTTTTTTTACGCGCTCGGCTATTCCTTCATGGCCTGGTTGAATCTTGGTTCTTCCGCCTGCTACGCGGTAGCCATGCGATTGCTGAAGCGCGATCGCATGGGGTTGTGGGGTTGTCTGGTCGCCTCCGAGCTGCTGATCTATGCGGTGGTAGCCACCGTCCACATGGGGTGGAGCGCGGGTTTTCACTATTACTTGTTCTTCGTCTTGTACGGCGCATACGTAACGCAGACGTCCAAGCTGGCTTCGCGCGCCTTCGTGACCGTAAGCATGATCGCTTACGTCCTGTTGTACCGCTACGCGCCGAGCGGAATGGCCGGCGGCGGCGTGCCCGTCTGCCGGATGCTGCATTATTTGAATTTGATCAGCACGCTCGGTTATACGACGCTGCTGTCGTATTATTACAGGCAAAGCATCGATAGCACCATGGCGAACTTGCACGATGCCATCCAGGAGCTGGAGCTGCTGTCCCGTACCGATCCGTTGACGGGCTTGCGCAATCGGCGAATGATTTACGAGCGGCTGGAAGAGGCGCGCCTGCGTCACGAAAGGGAAGGCGTGCCGTTCAGTCTCCTGCTGGCGGACATAGACGGGTTCAAGCAGGTGAACGACCGCTATGGGCATAACTGCGGCGATGCGGCCATCCGGCACTGCGCGTCCCTCATCGAGGAGGCGGCGGGCGACGGGACGCTTGCGGTCCGGTGGGGCGGCGAAGAATTTCTCGTGCTGCTGCAGGGGAAACCGCTTCAGGAGGCGGAGGCGCTGGCCGAACGGATCCGGTCGGAGGCGGAGCGAAGGGAGTTCCGGCATGAGGCGCAGTTCATTCCGATCACGCTCACGATCGGCGTCGCGTCGCACCGCGCGGGCCAGCGCGTCGACGAATGCATCCACCTCGCGGACGTGGCGCTGATCGAAGGGAAACGGGCGGGCAAGAACCGCGTTGTGGCGAGCCGTTAAACCTTTTATCCCGCTTCTATCGTCGAATAGATAGATGATGGATTAGGGCGTAGCGTCCGGTCGGGATTTCGGTTCGAGACCGCACCCGGAGGAGGTTTTGCGAGTGAAAGCCTGGTATTGGCTGCTGGCGGTCGCGATGCACGTCATATTGGCGCTCACCGTACCGTTCTTCGTTAAACTTGCCGCGACTTGCGTATATATTCTCTTGGTGTGGATGGGCATCGAGAACGGGGCGGACGTAATCGGGGAAGAAAGCGGGTTTTTCATCCTGCTGCCGATCGTCCTTGTTCACTTGGGGGTGTTCGTCGCCGCGATCGTCGCCGGAAACCGTTATTTGTCCCGCAAAATCGGCATCGGCCGGGTCGCCTACTCGGCTTGCTGCGCGGGAACGTTCTTGGTAGCGCTCTATGCGGTCAATCGGATCATGCCGATTGCGTAGCGGCGCCGCAGCGGCATGATCCATAAGCGGTAGAGCCGCCGCGCGGCGTCTTTTGGGGCGGCGGGAGCCCCTCCGCAGACAGCTAGTTCTGCCGCTGGTGAATAATTCCTGCCGGATATGGGGAGTTTCTTATCCATACGGGGTGAAGACATGAAGTGGGAAATGCTCAAAGAGCTGGAACGGTTTACGCCGATCGGGGAGCTGCCGTTCGCCAAACCGTCCGAGGTCGGCGCGCGAATGTACGAGGCGGGCGACGGGTTCTGGCTAACCGCCGCCGAGAAGAAATTCGGCACGGGAGGCCCGGACAGGATCGAATTCGGCGCGCGCGGGGCGTACTTGGCCGGCATCTTCTTTTTTCAGTACAGGCGCGGGTTTGAATCGTATTTTAATTTGACGCCTTCCCTGCGCAGGCATGAGATGCTGAGCGATCGCTTCGAAGTTTGCGAAGGCATCGCGATCGGGGACGCCTTGGAAGACATC
Organism: Paenibacillus methanolicus; assembly: GCF_008124765.1. Lineage (GTDB taxonomy): Bacteria > Bacillota > Bacilli > Paenibacillales > Paenibacillaceae > Paenibacillus_Z > Paenibacillus_Z methanolicus. Next base: position 262,545 of record NZ_VNHS01000005.1, read on the forward strand.
CAGAGCTTGCTTCGCCGCAACCATCGTGTCTTCCAGGTGAGCGAGACGGGCAAGCTGACGGACGGCGAGATTCAGTTCCGGTATTCGGAGCTCGCCTGGGACCGCTACCGATTCTTTTTCTTCGACCGGTCGAAGCAAGCCCGGCTTGCGGGATTCGAGTATACGCCGGGGCCGGCCGTATAAGGCAGATGAAGTCATCTTGGATGGAGACATTCCGTCTGGATGGCTTTTTTTGCCGTAGAACCAAGAATGTGCGGGATGAGTCGGAATACGCACGTCATCGATTCGGTCGGGGGAGCAACTTTTCAAGAAAATCAGCGTCAAAGATATGTTGGAACGAAATGGGAAATGTTGCGAGAGTTGAGACGATACGAATGGTGGGGGAACGATGAGCATGGAGCATGCGTCGGCCATTGCGGTCATTTCCGATATTCATGGGAACAAACACGCGCTCGAGGCGGTGTTGAGGGATACAGACGCCCGGGGAATTCATAGCATCGTAAATTTGGGAGACGCGCTGTTCGGTCCGCTCGATCCGGTCGGCACGGCGCGGCTGCTCATGGCCAGGCCGGACATGACGCACATTATGGGCAATTGCGACCGCTATCTGCTGCAGGACGAGATGGACTCGGCAACGTTCCGATACGTCAAGCCGCTGCTCACGGCAGAGATCGAGGCGTGGCTGCGCGGCTTCGTCCGGACGGCCGCTCGGGATGACGCGCTGTTCTGCCACGGCACGCCGTTCTCGGACGAAGCGTATTTGCTGGAAGAGGTGACGGCCGCGGGCGTCAGGAACCGAAGTTACGATGCGTTGATGGCGGAGCTGGCGCCGATCCGGCAGCGGGTTGTTTTCGCGGGACATACCCACCTCCAGAAGACGATCCGGCTGCCGGACGGCAAGCTCCTGGTCAACCCGGGGAGCGTCGGTCTGCCGGCGTACGAAGAAGCGTTCCCTTTCCCGCACGCGATGGAAGCGTGCACGCCTCACGCGAGGTATGCGATTGCGTCGAAGCAGGGTGAGGCATGGGAGATTGAACATATCGCGTTGCCATACGCGCACGAGGTGGCTGCCGAGATCGCGGCCCGGAACGGACGGGACGATTACAGCCATGCCATCCGGTATGGAAGAGCGCTGGGATAGACGGCGAACAACGAAGAGAGAGCGGGCAGGAGAATGAGAACATGGGCATTGGCCGCAGCGGCGGCCGCGATCGTGCTGCTATCGGCGGGCTGCGACGGCAACGGCGGGAATACGGGGCAGCGCAAGGTATCGGTATCGGAGACGCAGGATAAGGGCGAGCAGGCAGCGGAAAAGGAGACCGAGGCGTCAACGGATTCGGGAACGGCCGCTGAATCAGGGGCGGCTTCCGAGAATAAAACGTTGGCCCCGGGCGCCGCAACGACGGCAGAACATGCGTCCGAGACGCGCGAGCGATTCTCCTACTTGGCGCAGCTGTCGCCCGAGAAGCAAGAGGCGTACAAGGCGTTCGAGCAGAGCCGGGATTTGGGACTACTGACGAATTTTTCGCCGGAGGAAATGGTTCTGGCCTATTTTCATACCATCTCGAACGGCGATCCGTACGCGCTGCACCCGATGATATATAACGGCGGGTATTTGGCGGATTTGGCACGGTTTACCGATGAGTACTTCAAGTATGTGGGCAATCATCATTCCGAAACCGCCTTGCATTACCGGTACTACGATTCGATTAAAGTCGATGAGCTTAACTCAAAGCCGGATTATAAAGCAGTCGTAACAAGCGTAAGCGTCGGAATTCATTACCATTCGATGCTGCGCGGTCTTCGGAAAGAAGATGGCGTCTGGAAGCTCGACGTGTACGGTTCGATGAAGAACCAGATCAAGGCAGGCAAAGAAGCGGAGCTCGAGACGAAGAAGTAAAGCCGTCCTCGGCGCGCGACGAATCGACGGATTGGGAGCAATCGAATGAACATCGACAGGACGAATCAAGAGCAGGAGGTATTGGACGACTTGCTTCGCGCCTGCCTCCGCGGCTGGGGGTGGCGGGTGCGCGAGGCGGTCCCGATCAAGCGCGGATGGATGAATTTGAAGTGGCGAATCGTTACGGACGAGGGAGACTTCCTGCTCAAGCAGTACAACCGCGAGCGGTACAAGCTGTACGACCCCGAAGCGTTATCGTTCGCCTTCGAGCAGCAGACGCGCCTGCATGACGCCGGCTTGCCCTGCCCGAGACCGCTCGCGCATCAAGACCGGGTCATGCTGGATTCCGAGCGGGGCGAGCGGTTCATGGTCATGCCGTTCTGCCCGGGCAGGCTGGTGCCGCCCGGAGGCGCGAGCGCGGATCAGATGTACGGTCTCGGCCGCGCGGCCGGCCTCATGCACCGCCTGCTGAACGACGGGACGAATCGGAAGATGGCGGCTGGGCCGCAATTCCGTCCTCCATCCCGCGAGGAGCGGCTGGCTCACTGGGACGCCGTCCGGGGCCAGGCCGTCGCGGCGGGGAGAGAAGAGCTGTTGGACGACATCGACACCCAGCGCCGGGCGACGGAGACGATCGCGCTTACCGCGTTCGAATCGCTGCAGACCGGATGGGCGCATCGCGATCTATGGGCGGATAACCTGTTGTTCGACGATTCCCGGGTGAGCGCCATATTGGATTTCGATCGGCTTAAATACGATTATCCGGCGCTCGACATAGCCCGCGCCGTCCTCTCGTTGGCGCTGGGCGAGTCGCTTGACGCGACGCTGGCGGAAGCATTCGTCATGGGATACCGCGAGGAGCGCGCGCTCGCGGCAGGGGAATTGAGCCGGGCGCTGCAGATGCTGTGGTATCTGGAGAGTCCATGGTGGATCACGGCCGAGGGGAGCGAATGCGGTCTGCCTCCCGAGCGGTTCGCGTATGAGATGAATTGGCTGGCGAACAACCTAGGGGAGCTGCGCGAGCTGGTGGGCGGCCTATGACCCGCTAGTTTCAAATAAACGCGATTCCGCGGCCCAGGGCTAGCGCGCAAAAAAAAGCTCCCCCGCCGTTCATCGCGAGAGAGCCGTCGTTCTTATTGGTGAGGCTTGCCTTCGGTGAAGATTTGGAACGTCACGCCGAACTTGTCCACGACGATGCCGTACGCCGGGCTGAAGAACGTTTCCTGCAGCGGCATGTTGACCGTCCCGCCGTCCTGCAAGGCGTTGAAATAGCGGGTCGCTTGCTCTTTGTCGCCCACTCTCAGACAGATCGTCACCTGGGTGCCGATGACATGCGGCTGGCCCGGGAACGTATCCGAGAACATGACGTCGGATTCGCCGATTTTGAGCGTCGCATGCGAGACCCGGTCTTTCGCTTCCGGCGGCAGCGGGAAATCCGGGTTGTCCGGCATTTCGCCGAACTTCTGGCTGAAGAGCAGCTGCGCGTCCAGCGCTTTCTGGTAGAAGCTAATCGCCTCTGCCGCGTTGCCATCCATTACCAAGTAAGGAATCAATCTTACGGTCATTTCGTCACAGCTCCTATTCGGATTGGATAAAGGTTCCATGTCCAAGTATATCCGAAAGGCTGCGTTTGAAACCAGCTGCCGGGGGTTGCTCTTCGCTGCGGCTGTAGTCCTAATTGCTCGGTCTACTGTCGAGTGGACGAGAATCTTAACTCAATTATTGGAAGGAGTGATCGTAATGAAACAGTCGATCGTCCATATCGCGCTCGTCGTCCACGATTATGACGAGGCGATCGAATTTTACACGAAGAAGCTGAACTTTACGCTATTGGAGGACACGTACCAGCCGGAGCAGGACAAACGCTGGGTCGTCGTGGCGCCGCCGGGCTCCATCGGCACGAACTTGCTGCTCGCGAAGGCATCCAAACCGGAGCAGGAGCCGTTCGTCGGCAACCAAGCTGGCGGACGGGTATTCTTGTTTCTGAACACGGACGATTTCTGGCGGGATTATAACGAGATGACGTCAAGAGGAATCGAATTCGTGAGACCGCCTCAAGTACAGCCGTATGGCACAGTAGCGGTATTTAAAGATTTGTACGGGAACCTGTGGGATTTGCTGCAGCTGAACGAGGATCATCCGATCGCGGCAAGGGCGAGATAGTCGGGAAACATGATCGGGCCGAACGTTGCGAATAGCCAAGCCGTTATGAATCTAAAGTGGGGGAGGATTCCTAGTGCGTAATTATGCCGGGGTTCTAATTATGCTGCTCCTGCTGACGGGCTGCTGGGGCGGGTCGGACGAATCTTCGCCCGTCATCGAACCAAGCGCGGCCGAGATCGCGTTAACGCCCGTCGATGATCTGTTCGAAGGGGACGCGGCGAAATTCAAACTCTTCCTAGGCACCATGAGCGGGGCGTTCAAACTGGCGTATGAGGGCGAGAAGCCGAGTATGAAACTGGACCTGGATATTTGGCGGGGCGGCAAGCGCGTCGATAAGGCGGGATCGATCGGGGACGTATTCCACAGCACGCAGGGGCCGACTCGCAAAGAGGTAGAGGTGCTCATCGCCATCGACGATTCAACCGCCAACATTCAGAACGGGCAGGTCGGCGTAAAGGTATGCCTGGTCGACGAAGAAGGAGCGAGTCTCTCCACTTTCACGATTCCATGGGACCCTAAGCTGACGGCGCGCGGGCTGATCGCTTACACCGAACCGCGAACCTTTACGCTAGGCGAGGCAATCTCGGTCTTCGGCATGCATGCGACGAGCACGAACAGCATCCTTACGGCGGACTTCTCGGCTGAATCGCTGGGCAGCACGGAATGGGCGCTCGTGCTTACGCTTCGCCCGGAAGACTAGCCGCATTTGCGGCATCGCCAAGCATGAGCGTAACATCAACAGTCGTTCCATCTTTATAAACAGCTCTACCATGACGTGAGTCGAGGGGGGCTGTTTTTCTTTTTATCACACATAATGAATTCAACAATTTCAACTAATCAATTATACTAAATTATAAATATTTCAATTATCTATTGTGCGAAAGGATGAATCTGCATATAATCATGTTAAGCGCTTACATAAAAAGCGGGGTCGAGACGCGCGTCAGACCCTGCATGAACGAACGTTTTCTTCCCATATCGACCTCGCGAATAACGCATACGAAAGGATGAACGAATTGGGCACAACGACTCGAAAATTGAAGAAACCCGCGCACGCGCTGATGGCGTGCTCGCTGCTAGCCGGCTTGTTATCGCCGGCGATCGGCGTCAACCCGGCCGTGGCCAACGGTCCTGTTCCCGAAGGCGAACCGGCCGCGAACGAAGTACAAGCGGCGGCTCAGCCAGCCGCCTCCGTCTTCTCCGATTTCATCACGGTGGACGGCGACGCGCTGATGGAGGGCGACCAGCCGTTCCGTTTCGCCTCGCTCAACTATCCGGGGGCCATGCGCGATCCGGCGTTCTCGCAGGAGGATGCGCTCCGCACGATCGCCGCCATGGGCGGCAAAGTGACGCGGACATACGTGCCGCCGGTCAAACGGTACGATAACGCGAACGCGTCGTACGCGCTCGTGAAGGGGCCGGATGCCGAAGGGGTCATGCAGTTCAACGAAGAGGGCTTCCGCAAGCTGGACCATCTGCTGGCGCTGGCGAACCAGTACGGCGTGCGGCTCATCATTCCGTTCGTCGACCAATGGCAGTGGGAGGGCGGCATCGAGAGCTACGTCAACTTCCGCTATCCCGGCACGATCTCGAACGATGCGGCGAACGATCCGGATGCATGGAAGTTCTATACCGATCCGCTCGTCATTTCGGACTTTAAGCAGGTCATCCACTACATGATGAACCGCGTGAACACGGTCACGGGCGTGAAGTACAAGGACGACCCGGCGATCCTCGCTTGGGAGACGGGCAACGAACTCGGCGGCTACAATCAAGATAAATTCCCGCAATCGTGGACGACGGAGATCGCCCGCTACATCCAGGAGGACATAAATCCGAGCCAACTGCTGCTCGACGGTCGGTTCGCCGTGCATGCGGAGTCGCTGACCGATCCGAACATCGACATCGTGGGCAACCATTTCTACACGGGCAGTTTCATCGACAAAATCAATGCCGACCAGGCGTCCGCCGAAGGCAAGAAGCCGTACATTCTCGGCGAATTCGGCCTCTACACGACGGGCGAGCCGGTCGATCAGCTGTACAACGCCGCCCTCCAGAACGGGACGGACGGCATCATGATCTGGTCGCTTCGCCCGCACAAGGACGACGGCGGTTTCTACTGGCACGACGAGAATCCGGGCAACTGGGCGTCGTACCACTGGCCGGGTTTCGCGTCCGGCAATTATTACGGCGAGAAGGACATCATTCGTACGGTTTATAAGTATGCGCACTATATGAACACCGGCGATACCGCCAAAACAACGCCAGTGCCGCCGATACCGGCGCCTGCGAACGCGCCGGTGCTGTTCCCGATCGAATCGGTCGCGGATATCCGTTGGCTCGGCTCTGTCGGCGCCTCGGGATACGAGGTGCAGCGTTCCGTCGACGGGGAGAATTGGATCAGCGTGACAACGGATTTCTCCGACGGCGGCCGCGCGGGAACGCCGACCTTCCACGACGAGAAGGCGATCACGGGGCAGGCGTACCAGTACCGCGTGCGCGGCGTCAACGAGACCGGCGTCTCGGATTGGTCGAACGTCGTGCCGACGACCGCGAAGCACGTTATCACCGACGAGCTGAGTTTGCTCTACAGCGAGAAGGAGAAGCGGCGCACGTTTGCGTACGACCATTCTTCGAACGTACTGACGAGCTCGCCGGACGGCAACGAGCGGGGCTACGGGTACAAAGCCTACGTATCGACGCCGGCGGCCGGCACGCTGACTTACGCGTCGCCCGTTCCGCTGTCCGAAGTTCGGATGGCGGCGGCCGGCAGCGGCGCGGTCAAATGGTTCGCGTCGGAGGACGGCCGCCAGTATGAGGAGATTCAGCCCGCGGAGCAGGACGGTCAACTCGTCGCGGAGGAGCTGCCGGCCAATACCCGGTACGTCAAATTCAGCATACCGGGCGGCAACTCGGTGCAGATCGACTGCATCCAGCTGCTCTACGACTATGACGGCACGGGATACGAGGCTGTTCCGCCGCTAGTCCGGAGCGGGTTCATCAAGGATACGGCGTTCGAAGACGCGCCGGTCGCGCGCACTTCGAATCTGTCGGTCGAATCGATTCAGGCCGGCGAAGAGACCGTGAATGCGCTGACGAAGCAGGCTAGCGGCGACGCGGAGCTTGTCTACAAGGCGGACGGCGACATTAACTCCTACCGCGTAACGGCGTATGCGAACACGGCGGAGGAGATCGAGTTCCATGCGTCGATCGACGGCGTGACGTATACTAAAGCGACGCCTACCGTCAGCCGCGCCGCCCTCTCCGGCGGATGGAGCAAAGTCGTTTATACCGACTTCGCCGTGCCGGCCGGCGCGCGTTACGTGAAGCTGGTCTATCCGGCGGCGGCCGACGAACAGTCGCCGGCGGTGGCGCGCTTCGAGCTGGGCTACGGCAGCAGCATGATTCCGCCGACGGATAAGCCGCCGGCGAACGTGCTGGAGGACGGCGAATACGATTATGGCCAGAACGAGAGCATCCAGGCGAGATACGAGAAGGACGCGGAAGGCGGCGATATCGCCGTTACGCTGCTTGCGCTGGATACGCTGGTCGCGGCGAATGCCAAGAAGGGCACGAGCAGCATGCAGCTCGCTTACGATCTTGGCGAAGAAGACTTTGCGGGCTTGACGCGTTCGACCGGTCATGCCGACCTGTCCATGTTCGATGCGCTGCACGCGGTCGTCGCAGGCGATGGTTCGGGCAATACGCTGGCGATTCGTCTGACCACGGCGGACGGCGGTACTTGGGAAGGACGCAAAACGCTTAGCGGCACGAGCGAAGAGACGATCGAGATCAAGCTGACGGATTTCGTGCGCGTAAGCGGCGAGGCGGCGGAGCCGAATTGGCGCGACGTCACGGCGTTCGGCATGTATGTCGCGCGCGGCGAAAGCGCAACGTCCGCCGGCGGCGCGATCACGCTCGACAACGTCAAGCTGGCCAACGCCTCGAAGCTGGACGGCTTCGAAGGCTACGGCGGCTATAACGTGCTCTTGCAGAAAGCCTTCTCGCGCAACGCGGGCGGCGGCGCCTTCGCGGTGTCCCTCGATGCGGAGCATCGCTCCGAGGGCAACTACGGCATGCGCGTGGATTACAACTTCGCCGGTCCCGGCTACGCGGGCGGCAGCTTCAACCCGGATTTCCTGAACCTGAAGGGCTATGACGGCTTCACGTTCTGGTTCCAGCCGGACGGCGCGGGCAACGAGCTGGCCATCCAGTTCACGGACGACGCCGGCAAGTATTGGGAGACGAAAGTCGTGTACAAAGGGAACGACGCGCGGCTTATGTACGTGCCGTTCGATGCCTTCCGCCATCCGGGCTGGTACAGCCAGGACCAGACGGCGCGGCCGGACGCGAATCGCAATATCGTGGCGTTCTCGTTGTATATCGGCGGGGGCGAAGGATCGCTCGCAAGCTCGGGCACGTTCTACGTCGACGATATTAACGGCGCCCAGTTCATGGAAGAACTCGGAGAGTCGACCGTCGTGATCGACAAATCGGTACAGTCGGCCACCGCGCTGCCGGTAACGATTCACGGTACGGCGACCGGAGCCAAATATGTCGCGATCCATGCCGGGGACCTTGTGTTCCATACGCCGGTCAAACCGGACGGTACGTGGACATACGCGAGCGACAAGCTGCCGAACGGCGATATCGCGATCAAAGCGGCGGTTGAGCTGTTCGACGGCACCGCGCTCAGCTCGGATACGCATACGCTCTCCGTCAACGTGCCGAACAATCCGAACACGGGCGGCGAGCCGGGACCGGTGTTAACCAACTACGTGCAGAACCCGGGCTTCGAGGAAGCCGTGGACGCGAACGCGTCGCCGGCGCTGCCGAAGCACTGGACGAATAAGGACGCGGAAGGCGCGGAAGTAACAAGCGGCATTGCGAAGATCGAAGCGGTATCCCCGCGTTCCGGCACGCATCGCCTGGCGCATTGGAATGATGTCGCTTACGAGGTGACGACCTCGCAGACGGTAAGCAATTTGCCGGACGGCATCTATGAGCTGCGCGCCTGGACGAAGAGCAAGGGCGGCCAGCAAATCGCCGAGATGACGGCAACCGCGCCGGGCGGCGAGACGAAGAAGATCGACATTCCGGCCGGCGAAGGCACGTGGGCATACTTGAAGCTGTCCGACCTGACGGTTCGCGGCGGAGAACTCGCCGTAGGCTTCCACTCGAAGGACCTCGGCGGCAACTGGATCGCGGTCGAAGACGTGGAGTTGGTGAAAACCGGCGACATTAATTACGCGGCGAATCCGAGCTTCGATGAACCGGTGGACGCGGGCGTCTGGCCGATATTGCCGAAGCAGTGGGTGAACAAGGATGCGAGCGGCGCAGATATCGCTAATGGCATCGTGAAGCTGGAAGCGGCCAATACGCATTCCGGCGCCTACCGTCTGGTGCATTACAACGCCGCCGCATATGAAGCGACGACCTCGCAGACGGTGACGAATTTACCGGACGGCGTGTACACGCTGAGCGCGTACACGAAGTCCAAGGGCGGACAGGAGAAAGCCGAGCTGCAAGCGATCGTCGGCGAATCCGTGCGTTCGGCTGCCATCCCGGCCGGCGAAGGCGCATGGGTGACGACAAGCGTTACGAATATCGAGGTGCGAGGCGGCGAACTCACGATCGCCATCCATTCCAAAGATGCGACGGGCAACACTTGGATCTCCGTGGATGACGTGACGCTCGTGCGCAGCGGCAATCTGGCGGTCACGGCCGTCGCGGGCGTAAGCTTGAACAAGAACGCGTCGACGCTCGACGTCGGCGCAAGCGTCCAATTGACGGCGACGATTACGCCGGCGAACGCGACGAACAAAGACGTAACGTGGAGCTCGAGCGACGCTACCGTCGCGTCGATCGCGGACGGACTCGTCACCGCGAAGAAAGCGGGCACGGCGGTCATTACCGTGACGACCGCGGACGGCGGGAAGCAAGCATCGGCGACGGTAACGGTCGTATCGCCGACGACCGGAGGCGGCTCCGGGGCTGTAGTTACGCCGCCGGTCACTACCGACCCGAATCGCGTGGTAGAAGGCGGGGACATCCGTCTGAAAGCTGCCGGCACGGGTGCTGAAGCGGTCGTTACCGTTAAGACCGACGAAGTGAAGAAAGCGTTGGAGCAAGACAAAGACGGCGTGCTTGCTATTAAAGTGGAAATCGGAGCCGACGCGAAGACGCTCAAGGTGAGCATCCCGGTTGGCGCATTCGGGAACGATGCGGACGCGAAGAGCATCCGGATCGAATCCGGTCTCGGCGCGGTAACCGTGGCGCGCGATCTATTCTTCCAGGCGCTCGCGGGTAGCGGAGCAACCGAGCAGACGCTGGAACTGACGATCAAGGCGATCGATCCATCCGGTCTGCCATCCGACACGCAGGCGCAGTTGTCCGGCAGCACGGTGTACGATTTCGCGCTGCGCGTGAACGGCAAGCCCGTACACGAATTCGAGGGGCGGCAGGTTCAAGTGGCGATCCCTTACAAGCTTCAAGAAGGAAAGAATACGAATGCCGTCATCGTCTACTATGTCGATGAAGCGGGTAAGCTTACCATTGTTCCGGGTGCGCGTTACGAGTCGGTTTCCGGCCAAGCGGTATTCGCGGCGGAGCACTTCAGCGGCTATGCGGCGGCGTATCGGGCGATCGCATTCGACGATGCGAGCAGCGCGCCTTGGGCAGCCGACGCGATCCAATTCCTGGCGGCGCGGGATATCGTCCGCGGCGTCGGCGAAGGACGGTTCAACCCGGACGGTTCGGTGACGCGAGCGGAGTTCGTTCAGATGCTCATGAACGCGGCGAGCTTCGAGACGAAGGGCGGCGAAGGCGGAGCGGGTGCCGAACCGGCATTCACGGATGTCGCGGTGTCGGCTTGGTACTACGAATCCGTGACGGCGGCGAAGCAGCTTGGCCTCGTGAAAGGCAGAGCCGATGGCAGCTTCGGCGCGGACGAGCGGATCACGCGGCAGGAGATGGCCGTGATGCTCCACCGCGCTGCCGGTTTGCTTGATGTCGAGCTGGCGCAGCCGGAGCAAACGGCGGCATTCCTGGACGCGGACGCCATCGCCGGCTTTGCCCGCGAAGCGGCGCAAGCGGTGCAGGCAGCAGGCCTCATGCAAGGCGCAAGCGGCAAGTTCTTGCCGGATAATGCGGCTACGCGCGCCGAAAGCGCGGTCGTCGTGTACCGGTTGTTTCAATCGCTCCATCCATAAATAGACTAAACCGCCCTTCGCAAGATGCGAGGGGCGGTTTTTGAACGTTTCACGGCAAATCTACGGCTGGACGTTATTCCGCAATCGTCTCTTCGCCCGGCAAAATTTGACGCAGATGGTGGTTCATATGTGCGACATAGTCGTCGATCAGCCACGCCAAGGTTTGCGTCTCGCCGCTTGGCAGCAGCACATTTCGAGCCGCGGTTTCTTCTCGGAGATGGGCGATGACGCGCACGATCGATCGGTTCAAGCTCACCCAGAGCGCGACGATCTCGTCAATGGGGGCGTCCGCATAGCGCTGAGCCGCCACCCACTCGTCCTGGTTATACGGCTGCAGCTGCCAGGGTTCCGGCATATGCTGCGCGTGCACGAACCGGGTCAAGTTATGAAGCGCGGAATCGCACAGGTGACCGAGGATCTGCAGGCGCGACCATTTGCCTGGATGCGGGGGAATTATCATCGCTTCGGCGGATAGGTCCGCGGTCGCGACGGGTACTAAAGCAAGGAGGGATTCGAGACGGGCAGCGGCGTTTAAGGTCATAGGGTTCGCTCCTATTCGTCAGGGAGTTTTTTAACATTCTTAACTTGAAGAATAGCACGAGCCGAGGCGTACGAGTTATCGAGAGAAAACGATCGGGACATTCATTATTTTCGATGCATGCTAGGTTCCGGACGGGGAATCTTCGAGAAGGCTTGCTTGTTGTCTCCCGTGCCAAAAGCTGTTAATTTGGTTGAAGAGACGCGGCATCATGTACGAATACGAGTGGAGGTGGTGAGTGACCTATGAACGCACGGATCTTGATCGTCGCGCTGCTTGTGCTCGCAGTGGGGTGCAGCAATGGAGCGAACGACGCATCGCCTTCGGGCGGCAACGCGGGGCAGGCGGCGCCGTCAGACGACCAATCGGAGTCGATCGGCGGCATTGTGGGGCAAATCATACCGCCCAACGATACGCCGGACAACACGCCAAGTGACCAGCCGAGTTCCCCGCCGCCCGCGCAAGCCTCGGACGCCATCGTCGGAGAAACGGTGAAGGAGCAGTCCTTTCCGGTTGAGTTCGAGCTGGCGGGCGAGTCGGAATTTATAACGACCGCGGAGGACGTGGACGGTAGGCCGAAGCTTCATTTTTACGTCAAAAAAGCGGATGCGGTGACGGAGCTTGCCTATGAACCGGAGTCTCCGGGAGCTTATTATAGCGTCGCGGCGGTCGCGTTCCGGGACGTTAGCGGGGATGACCGCAAAGACATTATCATTCTGATGGAATACGTGACCGGAGCGGGTCAGATGGGAACCGTGCCGGTGTCGCAACTGCTGCTGTATAAGCAGACGGAATCCGGCTTCGTCCAAGATCAAGCGCTGCAGGAGAAGGCGAGGGCGGGCGTGCCCTACCGGATCTTAACGATTCAGGACGTCATGACGGGCCTAGCGACGGAACCGTCGGACAGCGTACCGAATGCATGGAAGAAGTTGAAGTCCGGCGACTATGAGCTGGAGGGCTCGGATGAGCTGCAAGGCTCTACGGTTACGGTCGAGAAGGTTGCCGCAGACCGATTGCAATTCCGGCTCGATGCTTTCTATGCGGCGGATGAAGAGGCGGCGGAGCGTGGCGGCGTCAATATCGGCAATATCGAATCGGGCGAGGCGACGATCTCCGGGGAGGATATGGTTTTCCGGGATGGCGAGTTCGAGCTGACGATCTCCTTGATTGCCAACAACAAGCTATACGTTAGCGACAATGGCGTGGGATATTTCGGGCATAACGTATGGGTGCACGGGGAGTACGAACGCAAGGATTGACCACTTGCTTATTAGACACTAGTCAGCACTTGCGCGTGCGCGCAATGCGAATAAGGCAACCGCTGCCGTGCGGTTGCCTTATTCGTCGTGACGATTGTGTTAATCCCACACCCTGGGCCGGGGCAAGCCTGCGGTGCGCATATAGTCCAGCAGCTGGCCGGCATGGACCGATTCATGGTAGGCAATTCGCAGAAGCATGTCGCCTAACGAACGCACATAGCCGACGTCGCTTCGATCGATCTGAACGTTGGACAAATCCGCGTCGGTATACCCTTTGACGGTCTCCAAGAAGGCGGCCCGATAAGGGCGCGAAAAGGCGATCTCTTCATCGATCGTCGTGAAAGCGCGCGGCTCATAAGGTGAATCGTAGTCTGTCAGACTGCCTCGATTCATTAAGGCCAGGTGATAATAATGTTCGCTATCGAGGACATGGCGGATCATGTCTTTCATGCTCATTGCATCCGGGTCCGGTCTCCAGTCCATATACGCGGTCGGGATGCTCGCCCACAGGAGCAAGCTTCTGCGTCTAACTTCTTCTAAGTTCCATACGATGGCGTCAATTGCGTGCATAGGGTGGTTCCTTTCTACAACAGAATGAAGCCATTATACCAGAACTTATGTTCGCGGTGAACTTTACTGACTCGCCGATTTATAGATCCACTTGCCGTTTCGATCCAAGTAGCCTTGCTGCGTACCGTCTTTGACCCAGGCCGCTCCCTTCGAATACGGTTTTATTTCCGTAAAGACATAGCCAGTCACGGTTTTGCCGTTGCTGCCCAGCACAGCCCATTTGCCATTCTTGCGGACCGCAGCCAGCCCTTCGCTGAACATCGCGGCGTCATCGAATTGTGCGGAGATCACCATTTTACCTGAAATCGAGGCATAGCCCCATTTACCATTGGTCTTGACTGGCGCAAGACCGCTCCCGCCATGGCCTTTCGCTGCTTCATACTGAGGTTTGATGAACCATGAGCCATTCTTGGAGATGAAGCCCCACTTGCCGTTCAGCGATACGGGAGCAGCTTTGTCTGAGAAAGACTCGGCTGCTTGGTACTTGGCCGGAATAACGACTTTACCTGACTTATCGATAAAGCCCCATTTTCCGTTGATCCGGACGGCTGCGAGGCCGCCGGAGAACGATCGCGCTTCTGCGTATGCAGGGGGAATTCTCATTTTGCCGGTCTGATCCAAGTACCCCCATTTACCGCCTTGCAGCACGGCAGCCATTCCTTCGGAAAAGGACTCGGCGGCGTTGTACCCGCCTTTGCCGACGTCTTTCCCCAGTTTGTTGATATAGGTCCAGCCTGTTGGTAGTTTAACGGCAGCCAGGCCTTCATGATATTCCCTGACCACTTGAAACTCTTTGAGGAAAGGGCGCTTGCCCGATTCGTCAATGAAGGTCCACAGACTGTCCGATGCCCGTTGGACTGCGGCGAGTCCTTCCGAATAGGGCAAGGTCTTAAAATAGATCTGGCTATCTTTGATAGGCGAGTAATGCTCGTCCAGATACGTCCATCTTAACCCGTCTTTGGGAATAGGGAGCGTATAATGAAGGTCGGGCGAAGTGGTCGATACTCTAGTGGGGGGCATCACGTTATGAGTGATATTGGCAATCTCGCCGTTACGGTTTTGTCCCCATCTATAAAGAGTCCCGTCATGGGTCAACGCAACCGTGATCTCTTCGCCGCTGGTCACCGCTGCTACATCCTGAATACCCTTTAGGAGGACGGGCTTTGTATGAGAAGAAGTCGTGCCGTCTCCGACTTGACCATAGTTATTGGGCCCCCATGACCAGACTTCACCTTCTTTCGTTACGGCCTTAGTTCCCGAAATTTCAATAAGATCGGTCAGATCTATAAGCTTGTAAGGCTTATCGCTGTAAGCATGTACGTCGGAGCCTACGCCCAAGCTGCCCTGATAATTAAGGCCCCATTTCCAGACCGTTCCGTCTTGGAGTACCGCCATGTCTTCGGAAATGAGCGATACTTGGTCAAGCGCTTCAAACCGTTCGGGGACCGTTACTACTTGCTCAACGCACGACCCGCGTTCGGCGTTACATTCGGGAACGCTACCCCAACGCCATAGTTTTCCTTTGTCATCGACGGCATAACTTTGATCGAAAGAAGCATACAGCGCCTTAATGTTCGACAATTGCGATACCTGAACCGGATTCGGCTCGAATGTTGTTGCGTGGCCTGTACCAAGCTCTCCTTTGCTGTTGCGTCCCCAGCCCCATACGGTGCCGTCTTTTTTGAGCACAAGCGTATAAAATGCGCTATCCGCTACCCCAACGACATTATTGATGCCTTCGACCCGCTTGGGCACGTGGCTCAGTTGAATATCCGCCGCGGTCGCACCAGGCATGTTAGCTCTATAATTGCCCCACTGCCAAACTTCTCCGGCCTCCGTGACGGCCGTGGAATGCGCGTAGCCCGCAGCGATCAAGCGTACATGACCAATACCTGCAATCCGGAAGGGCGCGACATGGTAATCCATCCGTTCATCTCCAAGCTGACCGCTTATGTTTGTTCCCCAACCCCATACATTTCCATTATTATCCAATGCTAGAAAGTGATAATATTCTCCGGCGATGGCGGTAAATTTCGGCGTTTCGTCTCCTTGCGTGGTAGCTGCCAAGGAAACGGGCGCTTGTCCGAGCGCTAAACTAAAAGTTAACAGCCATAGCATGGCGATGATCCATTTGCGATTCAATTGATTTGCCCCTTAACTTGTGAATTTAGCTATCAGCCCAATACAATGCAATGGCCTGGGCTTCTTACGCATGTACGGCTAGTCATTTCGTGCCATATTTCGAATAATTAATTCAGGGGAATTTGGGGTCGAATACCAGTCGAAATGAGAATGACCCAGGTAAGAATCGGCCAATTGGGCGCAAGAGTGGGTCAACAATTCGGAGCCAAGTTTGGATACGTTTAGCAGAGCATGATGTGGATTGGCCTGAATTCTCAGCTGCTTCTCGTATTTCCAGCGAGTCCTGATACTCCAGAATGTCTCATCGGTAGCGGTATCAACCGATAATTCAAGTCTTTCTATTTTTGAATGAAGAAGCGCAGACGTTATTTCTTTCGCCCGTTTAAAGTTTAAAGGGTGCACTGCCCCGTTAAAAATAAAAAGATTTGTATGCGTTTGATTGTCGCGTTGAAGATAAATGACATCGTTCGTCTCATGGACATGTCTAAAAAGACGGGACAACCGCGCCATCTCCGGGCAATCCTCGGCATCTATTAGTATAAAATGCCCCGCTTCTTCTTTAACGCGAATCCCAATATCGCTTTGCAATATATGTATGACATTCACGTTTAACGTGCCGGGTAAAATCGTGTGACGATTTAAGATCAAAATGCCGCGCCTCCGCTGTGAGAATATCCTCAGTATGCCATTATGCAGCAGCATTTTGGAAGCCTTAGAAATTTACCAATGGGGTTATATTCTAGGACCGTAGCTGTAATCGCGGAATTTGTCGATACAATATCCTCTTGTTCTCCCTTGCCCCTCGCATTCTTCATAGATCTCTTCAATCGGACTCTTTGGCGGCGTTATCCGGAACGTAAATGGCATCAGTCGATCCGAAATGCCGCGATAACTCAAAGGCAATACTTCTAAAGTGATCTCTGAATTTGATCTCGAGATCATTAAGTACAAAAGTAAGCCGGCGAGTATAATGTTCCACCATGCAAACTTGTTCCGAAAAAGTAAGGCTAAGTCCGCAAGGACCGCTCAGACAAGTCGTGCCGCCGGTGCGCCCATGGTGTTATTCATTTTTGATAGTTCCATTGTACAATCCGTTATTGAAATCGAACAGATCCTAACAAATCCTTATCTCATTAGCTGTTGAGCAATGAATTCGCGTGTATTGGAAACAAGTCTGGTAATGAGACTAACTATATTTCAATAAGTTGAATTAAATTTTATTGAATTAGTTAAAATATGTTGAACTATAAGTTTCAACATGTTAAAATCGTTTCTGTAAGCGATATCAAATTACATCATGCCTTAAGGGGGATTCATGCAATGAAGAAGTTCGGTTTAGTGCTGGTTACGGTCTTCATGACGGTCGCGCTTCTCGCCGCTTGCGGCGGCGGCAATGGAGGCAACAACGGGGGCAACGCGGTAAACAACGGCGGTGATGCGGCGAACGCAGGCAACGGCGGCGGCAATGCCGGATCCGAGAACGCGGGCGGCAACGCCAATGCGGCGGAAGGCGGCGACATCAGCGGCACGATAACGTTCCTGACGAACCGCACGGACATGATCGACAAGGAATACGTCGATTACGCGAAGCGCTTCAAAGAGAAATATCCGAACGCGGACGTGAAATTCGAAGCGGTCACCGACCTGGATAAGACAACGAAGATCCGCATCGCCTCCGGCGAGTTCCCGGACGTCGTGCTTGTCCCGACGCTGCCGAACAGCGATCTGCCGAAATATTTCGCGCCGCTCGACGATCTCGGCCTGAACGAGCGCATCTACTTCAAGGACTATAAGTCGTTCGAAGGCAAAGTGTACGGCATCTCCGCGGGCGGCAGCACGACAGGCATCGTGTACAACAAGAAAGCGTTCGCCGATGCGGGCGTAACCGCAGTGCCGAAGACGCTGGACGAATTCTACGCGGCGGCGGAGAAACTGAAAGCCAAAGGCATCGTACCGCTCGCTTCCAACTTCAAGGATCAATGGACGCTCTATCCGTGGGCATCCGAGGTGCCGTCCTCGATCGCGGGCAACGCGAACCTGAACAACGAGCGCGTGAACAGCGACACGCCTTATACGCTGGATAACCCGTACGGCCAAGCGATGACGATCATCCGCACGATGTACGAGAAAGGCTACCTCGAGCCGGACGTCAACTCCACGAACTGGGAGCAATCCAAGAAAGACATCGCCAGCGGCAAATTCGCGATGTACTTGCTCGGCAACTGGGTTATCCCGCAAGTCATCGAAAGCGGCACGACGAGCGACAACGTCGGTTTCTTCCCGATGCCGTACGACAACTCCGGCAAAGTGAACGTGGCGCTCGCGCCGGACTGGGGTTATGGCGTCAACAAGGACAGCAAGAACTTGGCGACGGCGAAGGCCTTCGTCAAGTGGATGGTCGAAGAGTCCGGATTCGACGACTTCGCGGGCTTCATTCCGGTCCTGAAGGATAAAGAAGCGAAGGTCGCGCAGCTCTCCGAATTCAACAGCTTCAGCCCGAATTACATCGAAGCGGTGTCGGACACGCCGGAGACGACGGAAGTCGTGAACAAGGCGCAAATCGTCAAGGAAGCGCTCGTGCAGGAGTTCGTCCTGGCGAAAGATCCGCAGCAAATTCTAGACAAGTACAACAAGCAATGGGCGAAAGCGAAGAAAGCCGTTCTTAAATAGGTCGTTCAAAAAGACGCTGAATGGTCGCCTTTTTGAACACGTTCTTAAATAAGCACTCGGCGTTTGGGACCAGGCGGGTTATCTGGGGAGGGATAGCCCGCCTTTTCTATAGGCGAAAGACCGAGGCGGAAATGGAGTGGAACCATGGGAAGCATCTCGTACAACGCGCAGCGCAAGCTGATTCTGATCGGATTTCTGGCGATCCCGCTGCTGCTGCTTGGCCTTTTGACGTACTATCCCGCGGTCAAGCTGGTCTACTTAAGCTTCACCGATTGGGATGGCATCAGCTCCGAGAGCATGTGGCTTGGCTTTGAGAATTACAAGGAAATTTTTACGAACCCCGATTTATTCGGCGTCTTTCTTCATCAGATTCCTTACGCGCTAATTGGCATTATCCAAAATATCGTTGCGATTCTGTTCGCCGTCATCCTGAATTCCAGGCTGAAGGGGCGGAATTTCTTCCGCGTGCTGCTGTTTCTGCCGTTCATCATGAACGCGGTCGCCGTGGCTTTCATGTTCCAATATGTGCTCGATACGACGAATGGCTCGCTGAACGGACTGCTCGGGGCGCTCGGCCTCTCGTCCTTGCAGCAAAGCTGGCTAGGCAATGCTTCTCTTGTCAACTATTCGCTGGCTTCCATCGGATTCTGGCGGTTTATGGGGTATAACATGGTCATTTATTTGGCGGCGCTCCAGGCGATTCCGGGCGATATGTACGAGGCGGCCAGGATCGACGGCGCAGGCCGGTTCCAGACGCTGTGGTACATGACGCTGCCAAACCTGACGAAGATCATTCAGCTCAACATGTTCCTGACGATCAGCGGCGCGCTCGCCGTGTTCGATCTGCCGTTCGTCCTGACCAAAGGGGGCCCGGCCGGCGCGAGCGAGACGTTCCTGCTCAAGACGATCGAGACGGCCTTCCAGTTCAACAATTTCGGGTTGGCGTCGGCGATGAGCGTCGTCCTGCTGCTGCTTACGATCGTCGTCCTCGGCATCCAGAACGCCGTCATCAATCGCAGAGGAGGGGAGTAATCGCATGACGACCAGACGTTTCGATTTCGTTCAACCGATCAAATATGTGTTCCTGCTTATCGGCGCATTCGTCGTGTTGTTCCCGCCTTACGTGGTGCTGGTGAACGCGTTCAAGCGGGAGGACGAGGGCGGCAGTCCGTTCGCGCTGCCGGCCAGCTTCCTGAACATGGACAATTTCAAGACCGTGTTCGAACGCGCCGACCTTGGGCATGCCTTCCTGAACACGCTTGTTATTATCGTCGCGTCTCTGATCGGTAACATCATTCTGGGCACGATGGTCGCGTTCGCGCTCGGGCGCATCGAGTTCCGAGGCAAAGGCATCATTCTCGGCGCATTCCTGTTCGCCACACTCATCCCGACGATTACGACGCAGGTCGTCGTCTTCTCGCTGCTGCAGGACTTGGGGCTGTACAACACGCTCGGCGCGCCGATCATGCTGTTCATCGGTGCAGACGTCGTGCAAATCTACATCTACTTGCAGTTCATTAAGAACATTCCGGAAGAGCTGGACGAAAGCGCGATGATGGACGGCGCGAGCCTGTTCCGCATTTACCGGACGGTCATCTTCCCGCTGCTCGGTCCGGCAACGGCGACGCTCGTCATTCTGAAGACGATCAACATTTACAACGAGCTGTATATTCCGTTCCTGTATATGCCCAAGACCGAGCTGGTCGTCGTCTCGACTTCGATCATGCGCTTCGCGGGCAACAATCAGGCGCAGTGGGGCAATATTTGCGCGGCGATCCTGCTCATCATGATTCCGACGGTCGTGATGTATTTGTTCCTGCAGAAATACATTTTCTCCGGCGTGACGAGCGGCGCGGTCAAAGGGTAAGCCGCCGGCTCTCCCTGCTTACACGCGGAAGAAGGAGCGGTTACGATGACAACGAAGAGCGCCATGGAATGGAATCTTGGCGGGGAAGGCTGGGAGCTGAAAGGCTTCTGGCCCTGGGTGCCCTTGAAGGGCACAAGCATGGAGATCGGCAACGAGCTGATGGGCGTGACCGACTGGATGTCGGCAACGGTACCGGGCGGCGTGCATCATGATCTGTACCGGGCCGGGCTGCTGGCGAATCCGTACCAGGATTTGAACAGCCTGCAAGCCGAGTGGGTCGAGAATCGCTGGTGGGTGTATCGCAAAAAGTTCCGCGCGCCGTCGCACGCGAGCGGAACGATGCAGCTAATTTGCCGCGGACTGGATTACGAGGCGATGGTGTATTGGAACGGCGCGCTGCTCGGCGAGCATAAGGGCATGTACGAGGCGGCCGCATTCGATGTGACGGACCATTACCGTGCGGAAGAAGAAGTCGAGCTGCTCGTCGTCTTCAAGCAAGCGCCGGACGAGATGGGACAGATCGGACGGACGAGCGAGACGTTCACGCAGAAGAGCCGCTTCAACTACAAATGGGATTTCTCGACCCGGCTCGTGAACGTGGGCATCTGGGACGATATCGTGCTCGCGGCCAAAGGAGCGTATTCGCTCGGCGAGCTGTCGGTGACGACCGATGTTCAGGACGAGTCCGGGCAGGGGCTTATCCGCGTGGAATCGTCGGTCGAGAGGAACGGCCGCGCGGCAGGAGAGAGCGAGGCGGCAGCCGATTCGCCTGCGGTCATCGTGAAGTTGTACGCCCCGGATGGCGCGCTATCGCAAACGAAGCGGATCGTGCCGGACGATGCCGGTCGGGCGCGTTGCACGATCGCGGTCGAAGCGCCGCTGCTCTGGTATCCGAGCGGCTACGGCGATCAGCCCCTCTACCGGGTGGAGTTGACGCTCGCGGACGACGCCCGCGAATACGATTCGCGCTCGCTGCGCACCGGTATCCGCAAGCTCGAGTACATGCAGAACGAGGGCAGTCCGGCCGATGCGCTGCCGTACACCTTTGTCGTCAATGGGCGGAAGGTGTACGTGAAAGGCGCGAATTTGACGCCTCTCGATCATATGTACGGGAACGTCACGGATGAGCGTTATAGCTGGATGGCGCGGTTGGCGAAAGAGGGGAACTTGAACCTGCTGCGCATCTGGGGCGGCGGGATTATCGAGAAGTCGGCGCTGTACGACCTGTGCGACGAACATGGCATTCTGATCTGGCAGGAGTTCATTCAATCCAGCTCCGGCATCGACAACGAACCGTCCAAGCGGCCGGAGTTTCTGCCGCTGCTGGCGCGCAATGCGGTTGCCGCGCTGAAGGATCGCCGCAACCATGTGAGTCTGACCGTGTGGAGCGGCGGCAACGAGCTGATGAGCGCGCCGAACGTGCCGTCGACGTTCGCCGACGAGAACTTGGCCATGCTGCGCGAACTCGTGCGGCTCCATGATCCCGGGCGGCTGTTCCTCCCGACGTCGGCTTCGGGACCGGTCCAATATATTACGGAGGAACGCGGCGTCAGCCATGATGTTCACGGTCATTGGAAGTACATGGGCAACCCGGATCATTATCGGATCTATGGCCAGGCGGACCATTTGTTCCACAGCGAATTCGGCGTCGACGGGCTGAGCGGAGTGAAGAGCATCCGGAAGTTCATCGGGGAAGCGCACCGGAAGCCCGTGCCGATGAAGGACAGCCTGGTCTGGCGGCATCACGGCGAGTGGTGGGATACGTTCGACCGCGACACGACGTTGTTCGGCAAGATGACGATGCTCTCGCTGTTCGCCGATTGCAGCCAATGGATCCAAGCGGAAGGGCTCCGCTATATTCTCGACGCTAACCGAAGGCGGAAGTTCAATAACAGCGGCAGCATCATTTGGCAGCTGAACGAGCCTTGGCCGAACGTGACGTGCACGAATCTGGTCGATTACTATATGGAGCCGAAGATGGCGTACTACTGGGTACGCGAAGCGTTCCGAGGCAGAAGGGCAAGTCTGGATTACGCTCGGCTTGATTGCTCGGCGATAGAGGCGATGAGCCTTCCGGTCTATGTCGCCACGGACGGCGAGTCCGCGGAATGTCTCGTCTGCGCCGAGGTGCTGGATAGCGCCGGCGCGGTGCTGCACGGCCAGGCGTTCCAGGGATGCACGTCCCCGGACAAGACGCTGCTGCTCGGCAGCTTGTCCTTCCAGGCACCGGAGACGGCCGATGGGCTATTCTATGTTCGGTTGACGCTTACAGTGAACGGCGAAGAGGCGGAGCAGTCCGGCACGCCTTATATTTTCTCGACGCGGCCGGCTCCGATCTATGCTCCCGCGCTGTCGATTGCCGGCGGGAAGCTCGCTGCGGAAGCTCTGGGCGAGTGGGTGACTGATTCGATGGATAGCGCTACCACGGACGACGCCGTACATGCGCGCGATTACGCCGTCAAGAATACGGGCGACCGGGTTCTGCTGCATGTGTATCCGATCGAGCGCGCGGACCTCTACTGGACGCAAGCGAGCGATGCCTACTTCACGCTCTTCCCCGGCGAAGAACGAATCGTGCGCGTCACCTGCAGGAAGCGAACGGGCGAATTATTCGCGGAGAGTTCGACTAGCGCCGCGGACGACGCGCAAGGGCGGCCTCGCATCGAATTTGTTTATTTCAACGCGGCTGCGGCGGCGAATACCTATCCATAAGGGCGGGAACTGGCGATGAATGAGAAAGAATTTG
Source organism: Paenibacillus methanolicus (assembly GCF_008124765.1). Classification (GTDB taxonomy): domain Bacteria; phylum Bacillota; class Bacilli; order Paenibacillales; family Paenibacillaceae; genus Paenibacillus_Z; species Paenibacillus_Z methanolicus. Next base: position 285,611 of record NZ_VNHS01000005.1, read on the forward strand.
TAGTCCGGGAAGGCGCTCGCCTCATGTTGGGCGGGCAGCCATTCCGTTTTGCGGGACCGAATATATACTGGCTCGGCTTGGACGAGAACGTGGACGGCGTCGATTGGCCGTCGACGTTCCGGGTGATGAACGCGCTCGATACGGCGGTCGAGATGGGCGCTACGATCGTCCGCTCGCACACGCTCGGCGCGTCGCACGGCTGCGAGAAGGCGCTGATGCCTTCGCTCGGCGAGACGAACGAAGAGGCGTTTCGCCGGGTGGATTTCGCGATCAAGGAAGCGGGTCAGCGGGGCTTGAAACTCATTATCCCGTTCGTCTGCAACTGGCACTATTATCACGGCGGACGCCGCACCTTCACGCTGTGGCGCGGATTGGACGATCAGAATCTGTTCTATACGGACGAGGGCGTCATCGCGGACTTCGAGGCGTATATCGAGCTGCTGCTAAACCGGGTGAACAGTTATACCGGCATCGCTTATAAGGACGATCCGACGATCATGGCGTGGGAGTTGGGGAACGAGCTGAACGATGCGCCTCCGGCTTGGGCGGAACGTATCTGTAAGCATGTGAAGGCTATCGATGCCAACCATCTAGTCGCGCACGGCAAGCAGTTCCAGCTCGATGCCGATAAGCTGGCGATCGAAGCGCTCGATATCCTCGACGTGCATTATTATCCGGCCGACGCGGAGGAACTGCGGCAGGATGCCGAAGCCGTACAGGCGGCGGGCAAAGTGTATATCGCGGGTGAGTTCGGCTGGCCCAATTGCGACCTTGTCGCCTTCCTGCGAGAGGCGGAGTCGAACGAAGCGGTGTCGGGGACGTTGTTCTGGTCGCTCTTCGGTCATCATGACCGGGGCGGGTACGTGCAGCATTTCGACGGGTTTGCCGTTCATTATCCGGGTACGGGCGTCAACGAAGACCACCGCATGCGGGTGTCGGCGCTGCGTGAGCATGCCTTCGCAATGAGCGGTCGGGAAGTGAAAGAGGAAGCGGTGCCGGGCAAGCCGGTCATCGTCGACGCGGAGTGCGGCCGCATCGCGTTCCGCGGCGTCGTCGGCGCTGCCAGCTATACGGTGGAGAAATCGCTCACCGGCGAGAACGGCAGCTGGCAGATTGTCTACGACGATCGGCCGGCGGATCACGCCATGCCGTGGGTTGACCCGACCCGCGTTCAGTCCGCGCAAGCCTACTACCGGATCAAGGCGGCGAACGGCTCGAACGTGGAAGGCGCGTATTCGGACGTGTTTCATTCGGTGCCCTTTAAGTAGAAGGGCAAGCGGGTCGGAAACTTCATATAAATCTGCAAGAAAACATAAAAATCTACCGAAATTCGGTAGATTTTTATGTTTAGAATTATGATCGATCTAAATTTTTGGTTAAAGTAAAGCGTGTCCGCAAAAGCGGACTAGAGCGAAGGTCAGCACACAAGCAGCATAAAGATCGAATGGACAGAATACCACCCAAGGCTAATTGTGCTGAACGAAGCTCGAAAAAAGCTTTGTCCGAAAGGACAAGGGCGGGCTGCGCGCGAAAGGACAGATCGAAGACGGCCGCGAACCGAGTCACGCTAATTAGCAGAGTCCAGAGGTGCTAACCTTCTGGTTCCCCTCCAATGGAGGGCAATGTTGTCAAGTTAAGGAAAAACGTCCGATGAAGCCAACAAGGGCCTATAATTGACAGGCTTAAGTCTTAGGACGGACTTCAAAACCTACAGAAGCTTTGTCCGTCAGGACAAAAGCGTGCCCCGCTCAAGCCCAGCCCCATCGCCGACCGCGAACAAGTACGCCAGCACGAAAATGGGAGTCCAGAGGGCAAAGCCCTATGGTTCTCCTCAGCGGAGGGGGAAGGGGCGAGGGAGAAAATACACGCAACGAGAATACGAAACATGTCAGCTAGATTTCTTCGCCCGGCACGAGCGTCACAGCCGCTTAATCATATGAATATCAAGCGGCTCTTTCGCGAAGAGCTCTTCGTCCACTTCGGCGGTAAGCGCCGATCCCCGGCTTGCGTAGAACTTGACGGCCGATTCGGTCTCGGTGGAGGAGATGTAGAGAGATTTCGCGCCTTTGGCGATCGCCGCTTCGCTCAGCGCGTCCATAATTCGGCTGCCGATGCCCTGCCTCCGATACGCCCGCGTCACATACATCAGATCGACTTGAAGTTGGTCCCGATCCTTGCCCCGGAACGTATTCGCTAATACGCCGAACCCGACCAATGTCTCGCCGTCATAAGCTCCGTATGCCGTACCTCCCATTCGCAATTCCTGTTCGAACCGTGCAATCATGGAGTTGTATTCCTCCTCCTGCCAGTTCGGACACTCATGTCCCGACTTCGTTTCCGCAAGCACGCCGTTCGCGCACGAGTATACGTTTCCGATCGTTTCCGAACGGTCGATATCGCGGATACGAGGTGCGTCTTCGAGCCCCATCGGTTTAATGATCATCCTATTTTCCTCCCAGTAAGCATGAACTTTGTATGTTTACAGTCTATGTGATCTTTAGAGGGGCGGCAATAGTCTTGGCGATAGACAAAATGGCTATATTGATTTTCTACCGGCACAGAACGGGAGGCTCGCTATCCGAGAAAAAATGGGATTTACAACCAAACGCCCGATCTGCTAATATGGCTCAAACGCGATGACGAGAAGAGTAGATAAACGCGGTCTTTCGCAGAGAGCTCCGGCAGCTGGAAAGGAGCAAAGATCGCTTTATTGAACCAAGTCTCCGAGCAGCCCGATGGAACCGGTATTGTCCGGTGATGGCGGGACGGGTGCTCCCGTTACAGAGCTGGGGTATATGCATGCCACGTCATGCCGTACCTGACAAGGCTGAACCGGCGACGGATCGGCAAATTGGGGTGGCACCGCGACGATCGATCTCGCCCCCAAGACCTTGGTCTTGGGGGTGGGATTTTTTTGTTTTAACGCACGAATCGATCGCGGAAGGAGCTGCCCTGCATGACAATGAGAACTTTTGCGGAAACCTGGAAATATCCGGCGATCCTGCTGGTTGGCATCGGCATCGCCAATGTGAGCGGATGGATCTATTTTATCGCCTTGAATCTGATCGCGCTGAAAACGACGGGCTCCGTGCTCGCCGTATCGGGACTATACGTCGTCCGGACGCTGGCTTCGCTGTGCGCGGGCGCCTGGTCCGGTAGCCTAATCGATCGCCTGAATAAACGCACGCTGATGATCGCGCTTGATGTCGGACGCGCCGGACTCATTGCGCTGCTTCCGCTGCATGACGCGATGTGGTACATCTATCTGATGGTGTTCGTCATCCAAATGGCGGGCGCCGTCTTCGGCCCGGCATCGGGCGCTTATATTACGAAGCTGATTCCGCCGGATCGCCGGTCTCGGTTCAACGCTTGGAACGCTTTGATCGGCTCGGGCGCGTTCCTGATCGGCCCGGCGATCGCGGGCTTGCTGTTCGTCGCCGGTTCGCCGTCCGCGGCGATTTATATCAATGCCGCGGCGCTGCTAGTCTCCGGCATGCTTACCTTGTTGATGCCGAACCTCGAGGGCGATAAAGGCGGCATTATGAAGGAGCGGATGAACTGGACGATGATCCGGCAGGATTGGCGCAAAGTGATCGGCTTCTATGCGCGTTCGAAACATGTGCTGACGGTTATTCTGCTGTTCAGCGGCGTCATGGTCGTGATGGCTTCGGCCGTGGATTCGCTGGAGGCGGCATTCGCCAAGGTGGTTCTGGGCTTGTCGGCGCGGGATTATGGCTTGCTGGTCAGCGTGGCGGGAGCGGGCATTATTGCGGGTGCCGGCGTCAATGCGCTAATGGTTAGCCGGATGCCGGCGACCCGCTTGATCGGACTGGGAACGCCGGGCGTATGCGCCGGGTATTTCATCTACGCATGCTCGTCCGGATTTGCCGGCGCGGCGTCGGGATTTTTCATCCTGGCGTTCTTCCTTGCATTCGCCAATACGGGGTATGCGACGTTCTATCAGAACCATATTCCGGTTGACTTGATGGGGCGAATCGGGAGCGTGAACGGCTTCGTCGAAGCGCTGCTCGCCATGACGGCGACAATCGCGATGGGGGCGACGGCCGAGGCCGGAGCGATGCAAGAAGTCGTTATTGCCGGGGTAGCGGTCATGGCCGTGTTAGGAGGAGGGTTGAGCGCCTATCTGCTGTGGCCGAAGAGGGACGGGCAAGCTGGCGACGCAGTCTGAAGGAGGATCCGCGCAGCTGCTTGCCCGGGGACGGCGGCGGGATTTCGATCTAGACGTGGAAATCCGGCGCCTTGTCGGCCACCAGGTTGAGTTCGACGTTATGCTCCAGCAGTGCCTTCAGGCCGCAAAGCACCATCGTATAACCGCCCATGGAATCGATGGCCCGGTTGACGATCTCGTCGCCGGTGCCCGCGAATCCCGTGTTCGTAATGACGACATACGTCTGGTCCTCGGCGCGAGCCGTAAAGATCCACTCGACATTGGTGCCGTCCGACGAGGCGATTCGGATCCGTTTGTTCGGCTCGAGCTCCTCCACGTAGATGCGATCGGACGCGCCGTACATTTCCCACTCCCATGTCACGTGGCGGCCGGCCTCCAATTTTCCGCTGCTCTTCGTAAACCAAAATCTTGTCGTGATATCCGGATCGACGAAAGCTCCGTACACTTGCTCCGCGGGCTTGCGGATGAGCATCTCCGCTTTGACGACCGGATCGGCATTGAAAGTGGTCATGGTAAATTCGCTCCTTCGGCGTGTCGTGCTTGTCCACATCCAAAGCTTAACACAACTTGATGGGAAGGGAGCAATTTTAGGCGATTGCAAATCCCAGCCGGCTTGCGCCCCCCGCCGGCTTGCGTCGGCAGGGGGCGACCGTGCGAGTAACCGCGATGAGACGATACCGAGTTGAATATAGACGTGTAACCTTGCCAAGCCATAACCCATATGTTAATAACCAGTACAGATTAGCGTTTGCACAAATATTGAGCGTATTGCATAGGTCGCGTGTAGACGGCGGTTTGCTTGCGGATGCCCTGATAGAGCTCTTTCTGCGGCTTCCCGTTGAGCTCGATGATCCAAGCATGCGCGTTGTCGTCCAACGCGATGTCAACGCTGAACTCGCCCATATGATAATCGGTTTCGGTGTCGATGATTTCGGCTGATCGTAAACTGATGTCATAAATGGAACGAACAATCCCGTTCACGTTTTCAAGCGGAACCAATCGTTTGAGGACATCTTGCGATAAACAAGCCTTCTCGTAGATGCTTGTATTGTAGCTGCCTTTAGAAGCAATCCGGCTGACGAGATTCGTAACCGACCAGGTGCCTCTGTCGTTTTTTTGGACGAGAGCCCGTATATCGAACGTTTGATTGTTTATTTTTCGAATATCGACCCCTTCTTGAATGATATAGGGCGTTACGCCAAGAAGTTCCTGCATGCTAGCTTGAAACGCGCTGAAGTCGTTCACGATGGTTTGAGGCGAAAAATAGTGGTGACCAATGTGGATTTCGCCTGCATGATTCAATTCTACGCGGTAAACGCCTTTGCCCTGATGTCCAAAAACGGGTTTGAAATAGATGACTTTATGCTTATCTAGCATGTGAACGGCTGCGTTGGGATCATAGGCAACGGTTTCCGGTAAATGGTCGCTTAGCCATCGGCCTAATCGTTGGTAGATTTCAAGTTTGTTGAATTGATTGAGATGATTGAAACATTTATCGCTTCCGATCGCCGCCTCCAGTCGTTCGATGATCTCATGATTCGTGCCGTAACAGCGGTTATACACGACATGGGGAAGAGGGAATCGTCGGACGACCCATTTTCGGTTGGAACGATGTAGTCCGACCACGGTGTTCTTCTTCCAGTCTATCGAAGAGGGAGTGAAACTGAATAACTTCATATTCGTCGTATTGTGCCGGAGATATTGTCCTAGAACGCGCTTCCTTTGCTGCGGGTTGGCAACCATAATCCCCACTAATCCGGTTTTAAAGCTGTTCATGATTCGCCTCCGTCCTGTACTAACAAGCATCATAGGATAGCATATGTAGGAGAGATAGAATGGTATAGACGACAATACAGCTTACGCACACAAAAAGACCTCATTCGGAATACATTATTCTGTAATTCTAAGGGCTCGGGACCGCATGGCGACGGCAGCCGTCTTCGCTCGCCCGCGTTCCTCGAGACCGCCGCTTTCACTTAAAAAAATGTTAAGGGGCGTGAAACAATTAATGGGTAAATTAGTTGGTCCTCCAGGACCTCCGGGACCGCAAGGTCCACAAGGTCCTGCCGGTCCTGCCGGTCCAGTTGGTCCCGCAGGTCCCCAAGGGCTTGTCGGTCCCGCCGGTCCTCAAGGACTTGTCGGTCCTCAAGGGCTTGTCGGTCCCGTGGGCCCTGCCGGTCCTGTCGGCCCTGTCGGTCCTGCCGGTCCTGCCGGTCCTGCCGGTCCTGTCGGCCCAGTCGGTCCTGCCGCAGTAGCATCCTTTGCGTTTCTGTGCAGCACGGTTGCTCAAACGATAGCCGCGGCACCGGCTCCGGGCGGTCAAGGAGGAGCCGTCGCTTTTAACGACGGGGTCATCAACTCGACCGCGCTAACATTCACTTCGCCGTCGACGATTAATATTCTGGAGAGCGGGTTCTACCATATTAGCTGGGAAGTCTTCCCTACGCCGGGCAACTCCGCATTCGGGCTGTTCTTTGATCCGGACGCCGCCGGCCCGGTTCCGCCGGCCTTGGTTCCTTGCAGCAATTACGGTTCAAGCGCAGGGAACAATCCCTATCAAGGCCAAGTCGTCGCCCAATTAACGGCCGGCGGGATATTGACGTTAAACCGGATTGATAATATGGGAGCATTGACCTTGCAAGCAGCCATTGGCGGGGGAACGCCAGTCGTTAGCGCATCGATTGTTATTCAGAAATTCTCGTAATTCGGATAGGAACAAAGAGAAGTCGTGAGCTGCCCAAGAGATCCGCTAGGATCTGCCGGGCAGCTCTCTTTATTGTTGACGAGGTTACAGGTCGCCGGCCGCGTCGCCTGAAACGTCATCTACGAGGACGACTACCGGGTTGTTGGCGTCATCCCCGTCAGACGTGCATACCCTTCCTCCAGTGGGGAATAATGTAAACCGAATTCGACTTCGGGGGACACCGGGATGGGGACTCACGCATCAGATGCCATGCACGACAAACAGCCCGTAATTACGGAGCCTTCACCGCAAACGCCGATAGCCGCGCAATTACCGGATAATCTCCGGTGCATTCGCGATCGCGTGGGCCATAGCGCCGATATCATTATCCGCGAGAGCAGCTTTGCCGCGCTGGGCAAGCCGATGGCCGTCGTGTATACCGATGGTCTTGTTGATGTGACGGTAATCAATGATTTTATTATGCGCACGCTGTTGACGGCGTCGGCCCCTCTCGACGGCGATCAAGATCCGATCGCGGTCGTGGCCGCAACGATGCTGGCAGTCGGCGAAATTAGCGTGTTAACGAATATGGAGCAGGTGTTCGACCACGTCCTGTCCGGGGATGCGGCGATCTTCATCGGCGGCTCGACTTCCGCGCTCTCGGCAGGGACCAAAGGCTGGAAGGATCGGGGCGTCAGCGAGACGAGCGTCGAGACGGTCGTCCGCGGTCCCCGAGAAGCGTTCTCGGAATCGATCCGAACCAATACGGCGCTTATTCGGAGGAAGATCAAGGATCCGAATCTGTGGCTGGAATCGTTCAAGATCGGCGACGTAACCAAGACCGACGTGGCGATGATGTACCTTCGCGGCGTGGCCAAAGATAGTTTGGTCGCCGAGGCGCGCAGCAGACTGCTTAAGATTAAGATCGACGGGATCTTCGAGAGCAGCAATATCGAGGAAATGATTCAAGACCAGCAGCTGACCATATTCCCCACGCTCTATAACTCGGAGCGTCCGGACGTCATCGCCATGGAACTGACGAAAGGAAAAATCGCGATTCTGGTCGACGGCACGCCCTTCGTGCTCGTTGCGCCGGCTCTGTTCGCCACCTTCTTAAAGGCTTCGGAGGATTATTACCATCGGTTCGATATCAGCACGCTGCTGCGCATTTTGCGGTATGCGGGCTTCGTGGTCGCCCTGTCGGCGCCTTCCTTGTATGTGGCGATCACGACCTTCCATCAGGAAATGATTCCGACGCAGCTGTTGATCAGCTTAAGCGCGCAGCGGGAGGGCATCCCGTTCCCGGCTTTCGTCGAGGCGCTCATTATGGAAGGAACGTTCGAGGTGCTGCGGGAGGCCGCGCTGCGCATGCCCCGAAGCATCGGTTCGGCGCTCTCCTTCGTCGGGACGCTCGTCATCGGCCAAGCGGCCGTGGAAGCGGGCATCATCTCGGCCGCGATGGTCATCGTCGTGGCGATTACGGCGATCTGCAGCTTCGTGTTCCCGTCTTACGATTTATCCAACGCCATTCGGATCTTGCGGTTCCCGTTAATGGCGCTGGCGGCTTCCTTTGGGCTTATCGGCATTTTCATCGGAACGCTGCTCATCATCATGCATCTGAATTCGCTGCAGTCGTTCGGCATTCCGTATTTAAGCCCGTTCGCGCCGCTCGAGCTGGCCAAGCAGAAGGATGCTTTCCTTCGATTGCCGTTCCGCAAGCTGTTCAATCGCATCCGCGTGATGAAGGATCGAGCATGAGCGCGCGGAGCGGACGGCTGCTATCCGCCATGGCGCTCCTCGCCTGCATGATCGCGCTGAGCGGATGCTGGAGCCGCAAGGAGCTCAACGATATCTCGATCGCGGCGGCTATGGGCATAGACTGGAAGGATAATCAATATTTGTTGACGGTGCAAGTCGTCAACCCGGGCAACGTCTCGCAGAAACAAGGCGATACGAGCGCGCCGGTCGTCGTCTATTCGGCCAAAGGGGTCACGCTGAACGAAGGGGTGCGGCGGCTGACCTCTTCGATCTCTCGAAAAATCTTTTTCTCCCATATTCGGATCGTCGTCCTCTCCGAGGAGCTCGCGAAGCGCGGCATTGCCAGACCGCTCGATTTTCTTATGCGGGGCAATGAAATACGGTCCGACTTTACGGTGGTCATCGCCAAAGGCAACTCGGCCAAAGACGTGCTGGGCGTGCTGACGCCGATCGAGAAAATACCCGCCAATTTTATTTTCAACGCGCTGGAAGTGGCGAACAAGGAATGGTCGCCGGTCGCCGCCATCAAGCTGGACGAGCTAAGCAAATTCATACTCGCCGAAGGGGTGAGCCCGGTCTTAAGCGGCATCCATATTTACGGCGAGCCGTCCAAAGGCAAGCTGGAGGAGAACGTGAAATCGTCCTCGCCGAGCGTGCGGCTTCAGCATGCCGGCATCGCCGCTTTCAAGAAGGATAAGCTCGTCGGCTGGCTGAACGAGAAGGAATCCCGCGGCTACAACGCCATTACGGATCGGATCAAACGCACTTCGCTGCACGTGTCTTGTCCGGACGGCGGCGTGGTCGGGATCAATATCGCCGCGATTCGAACGAAGATGCGCGGCGAGGTGAAGGAGGGTCGCATGAGCATCCAACTCCAAACTAAAATCCGCGCCGACATCTCCAGCGTGGAATGCGAGATCGACCTGACAGATCCGGCGGTGCTGCAAACCTTGAACGGGAAAGTCGAGGCTGTCGGCAAAGACGTCATGCGGCAAGCGGTCGCCAAGGCGAAGCGGCTCGGAACCGATATTTTCGGATTCGGCATCGCCATCCACCGCGCGGATCCAGGGCATTGGAAGAAGGTCAAAGACAATTGGGACGAGCGCTTCAAGGAGCTGGATATCGCGATGGACGTCCATGTATCCATTACCGGAACCGGCACGATCGGAGAATCGCCCGTGAATAAAGCGGGGGACGGCCCCTCGTGATGGCCGCGGTCATCGTGCTGTTGCTCACCGTATCGATTGCGGCGCTCGAGCTTCCGAGGCTGTGGACCGGAGGAGCCAAAAAAGCGGTGCTCCTGTATGTATGCATGATGGCGGCCGGCAATGTCGCGTTCGCAGCGCGCTCGTTCGGTTACGCGCTGCCGAATCCGTCAGATTGGATGCGGGTCGGGCTAGCCCCGATGACCGAGGCATTAACCCGACTCGGTCTTATCGCCTCGTAAGGGAAGGGGAGGAAAGATGAACGAACAGCTTACGCCCCGGCAGCTCATGATTCTGGTCGCGTACTTCATCATCGGCACGACGATTCTCGTCGTGCCTTCCGCGCTCGCGGCCGAAGCGAAGCAGAGCGCCTGGATCCTGCAGCTGGCGGGCACGGGCAGCGGGCTGATGCTCATTGCGCTATACGTCCAGGTATTCAAGCGCAACGCCAATTCGAATTTGTTCCAAATCAACGAGCGGTTGTTCGGCCGATGGATCGGCAAAGGGATCAGCTTGACGATTGCCTTGCTAGTGTTCGTTTTTTGCGCGCAGGTGCTTTACTATATCGGCCGCTTCGTGACGACGCAGATCATGCCGGATACGCCGAGCGAAGCAATTCACGTGCTCTTCATCATTACGGTCGTCGTGGGGATGCGCATGGGGATTCCGTCTATCGCGCGCACCGCGGAAATTTACTTTCCGTGGGTGCTGCTGTTGTTTATCTTTTTCATCCTCTTTATCATGCCGGATATTCGGGTTAACCAGCTGCTGCCGGCCGGCGAGTTCGAATCGATGTCGTTGGTCAGAGGGGCGTTGCAAGTCATGAGTTATTCGTTCCTTCCAATGTTCGTCACCTTCGCGTCCTTGAACGCGGCTTACGACTGGCGTTCATCCATGGCGAAGGCGTTCGTCTACGGCACCTTGCTCAGCGGCGTTATGCTGACGGTGCTGGTCATGGTCAGCACGATGGTGCTCGGTCCCGACAATACGACGACCCAACTCTATCCGACCTACGTGGTGGCTCGCAAAATCAACGTCGGTAACTTTCTTCAGCGGGTAGAGGTGATCGTGGCGTTCCTGTGGTTCATTTTGATTTTCATCAAACTGATCCTGTATTTCGATGTCGTAATCATGGGGATCGCCGAGACGTTCCGCATCACGAAGCATGCCAAAACGTTAACCGTGCCGGTCGGCCTGCTGATCGCCATCTTCTCGGCCGTCGTCTATCCGGACTATGTGTACCAGCAAGAGTGGGACAACACGACATGGGTCGCGGTGGCGCTGCTGATCGGTTTGGCGTATCCGATCGCGCTGCTGTTCTTGAGCCTGTTCCGCAAGCGGAAGGCGGCCGCGAAGTAAGGCATCCGCCTGCCGTCTTCCGTGATGGCGGGCTTTTGGCGCGCGCCATAGCGGAGGAGTCTCCGATTTGGTATGATGGCATGAGATTATTTTCCAGGGATGGGAGAGGGCTGAATTGGCGTGCGTGTTGCTGAATTTTAACGGCGTGCTGGTGCAGACCAGGCCGCTGGCCGTGAAGTATTATAACGAAATCGCGGGCGAAAAGGGATATCGGCCAATTGCTCCGGACGAAGCGGAGTCGCTTGGCGGTCTGTCCATCCGGGAGCGCTGCAGACTGCTGGGCGTGCCGTTGCACCGGATGCCGCTCGTCGGGATGGCGATTAAGCGGCGGTATCAGGCGGATTTGCCGACGCTGCCCGCCGTTCCGGGCATGCCGGAATTGCTAGCGGAATTGAAGTCGCGTGGATACAAGCTCGGATTCTTGACTTCGAACGGGAAGGAAGCGACGCGCGCGTTCTTGCGGCACAACCGGATGGAGCCGTTTGATTATGAGTTATACGCGGCGCATCCGTTCTCGAAGTCGAGAGACTTAGCCCGGTTCGTCAAGTCTAGCGGCACGGACCGGGCGCGGCTGCTGTACGTCGGCGACGAGCGCAGGGACTTGGCGGCGGGCAACCGGATCGGGATCGCGAGCGTGGGCGCCGCATGGGGCTACGATTCGGCCGGGCTGCTCCGGGAGAGCGATCCGGTATTCGTGGCGGAACGGCCGGAGCAGCTGCGGGCGTTTCTGCTGGATTACCGGTTCCCGTGCTGAAGGATGCGTTGACCCGGCATGCCGAGCTTGCCGAGGACATTCAGTCCTATATGATGAACTATCGGAACAAGACCGTTACTTCGGCGATCTTCTTTGCTTTCAAAGAATACGAGAACTACATGCAGATCTACCGAACGAGTAAGTCGCAGTACAGCGGCCGTCTGGAAGCATTCGTGACGATGTGGACGAACGCCTTGGTCGATGACCAGGAGTGGCATCATTATTACGAGCCCACGTTGGAGTTCGCGCATAATTTGTACCGGTATTGGTTCATTGAACAGATCGAAGGATATACGTATGAGCTGAGACCGCCGGCATTGCTAGTGACGTATGCGGAAAACAGCATCCGCAGAAAGACGGAACTGATTCTGGAATACCGGAAACGGAATCCGCTCGAGGAGCTAGATGTCCGCTATCCGAGCGCGACGCCGGGATTCTATCTGAACGGGCGTTTGATCGATGACGACCGGATCGTTTTTCCATTGCCGCACAACTTGCTAAGCGCGGAAGAACTGAAAGACGACCCGTCGTGGGCGGGCTACAAAGAAATTTTCTTCGAAACGGAATACGAATATATCTACTTCGCGGAATGAACGAGAGTCTCGCTGTGGCTACCTCCGCAGCAGCGCTTATGCTCGAGCGCCGGCGGGAGCAGCAGGAGCGAGCGGACGTGACGCTCGACCTCGGCCGCCTTCAAGGGACCGCCGTGCCCGATGTGGAACGTTTCGACGCCGGAGGCGAGAAGCCGGTCGAGCTCGCGGGCTACGGCGTGGGGGTCATCTTCGAAGGGCGGGCGCGCGGCGCGGCCGGTTCGGACGATGCCGCCGAGCAGAATTCCGGAGGCGACCAAGTCGCCGACCAACGCTTCGCGGCGGTCCAATTCGATCGACACCGAGCCGGCCGTATGCCCGGGCGTAGGCTTGACTTGCCCCTCTATGCCGAACCGGCTCAAATCGATCGTCTCCTGCCCGCGGAGCAGAATGTCCGGCGCGAAGGCGCGATACGGCCGGAACATGACCGGCGTCTTGATATACAGTCTGGCGACCCAGCCGGTCGGGCAGAACGTCATTGCTTCTTCCTGCGTAAAATGCTTCGCGTCGCCTTCATGGGCGACGATCGGCGCGCCCGACCGCTCGCGGACGATCGCGGCGCTTCCGGCATGGTCGATATGCGCATGCGTGATTACGATGAGCTTGATATCCGTGAAGGTCAGCCGCTCTTGGGCGAGCGCCAATTCGATTTTTTTCTCGGACCCCGGAATGCCGGCGTCGACCAGGATGCAGCCGTTCGGACCGATCAGCAGGTGGGCGTTGACCATCTGCAGGGGAAGGATGGGAATACGGACAATTCGGAATGCGTTCATGCGAGTGCTCCTCTCAAGGTAGGGGTAAAGGCTTTTCTGTGCCAAGTCCGAACCGAACCGTTCGGTTCGGATTAATCATAGTCGAATTCTCGAGGCGATTCAACACTAATTTTCCATGCCGCTCAACATCGGGTTGTGACGCGGCTCCTGATCAGTGTTACAATAGCGCCAAAGCGATTTAGGGACCATGGAGGCGTGAATAATGCGCAAAGACGAGCAGGCGCGGCGGCAAATCGTGAGGAAAGCGGCCGAGCTTTTCAATCAGAAGGGTTATGCGGCTTCGTCGATCCAAGACATCATGGATACGACGGGACTGACGAAAGGCGGGCTCTACCGGCGCTTCGCGAACAAGGACGAGATCGCGCTGGAAGCGTTCGAATACGCGGGCGAATTGCTGCTGGAGCAGCTCAAGAAGGCGATCGCCGAGGCGCGCTCGGCGACGGATAAAATCATGGCGATCTGCGGCGTGCACGCGGATCCGGTCCATAATCCGCCGCTCAAGGGCGGCTGTCCGCTGCTGAACGCGGCCGTCGAGAGCGACGATACGTTCCCCGAGCTTCGCGATAAAGCGTTGACCGCGTACGAGATCATGCTCGGACTTGTACGGCGGATATTGGATGAGGGAATCGCGAATGGCGAATTCGGGAACGAGCTGGACGCGGAATCGATGGCGTCCTTTATCGTGTCCGCCCTTGAAGGCAGCGTCATGGCGAGCGGTCTGACCCGGGACGCCAAGCACGTGGGGTTCATGATGCGGCAGGTTCGTCAGCTGTTGGATAGCTATGCGGCGAAGTAAAGCGGACCTCAAGAGTCTAGAAGCCAAAGAAACCCGTCATCCAGCGAGGATGACGGGTTTCTTTGGCTATTTTGCGTGCAAGCGCGCTAATTCCAGCCCGGCATTTCGTCCAACGTCAGCACGTTGGATGCGCCGTAAATGCCCGGCAGCGAACTGCGGTTCTCTTCGATGAAATCCGGCCAGAGCATGGCGTAAATCCACTTGTTCTGGCTGGCGAGCAACGAGGCGGACGGCATGAACTGGCATTCGCCGATCGCGATCGGCTTGCCGGCCGATACCCGGAGCATCGTATTGTAGTTGTTCTGGGTGTACCCGGTGTTGTACACGTCGAGCGAGGCGATGTCGAAGTAAGCGGAGCCCGGATTGTATGCGTCGATCTCCGTGCTCAAGTTCGAGAAGTCCTGTACGTTCCATACCCAGATCAAGTTCTCGAGCCCCTTGGTATTAACGAGGTAATCGTGCGTGATCTGATACAGCTTCGCGGTGCCGTTCGCGCCCTTGTGGCATGCCCACCAGAAGACGCATTGGTTCATCTCGTGGAACGGACGGAACAGCACGACGACGTTGTTGTTCTCCAGATCCTGCAGGTAGGTGGCTAATGTGTCCAGACGGCCGATCCAGGCGTTGTACAAGCTCGTGCCCGGCGTCGTCAGCTGGGTGAATTGAGCGGAGGTCAGCTTGGCGGCATTGCCGGCGCCGATGTCGTCCCACGAGCAATATTCGTCGCGCGTCGGAGCGCAAGGATGATACATGAGCGTGACGAGCGCGCCTTTGTTGAACTGGTTCTTCGCTTCGTTGATCATGTTCCAGCGGTTGTTGACGGCCTGGCTCCCGAATCCGAAATCCCCACCCCACAAGGAAGGCGTTCTCCCCGTAATCGAGGCGATCGTATTGCTGTCGCTCGTCGGCGTGCCGGCGTTCTTGTTCTCGATGCCGACGATCGTGTGATTGCCGGAAATGCCGTACAGGTAATCCAACACGCGCTGCTTGACCGCCGCGACGCCGCCGGTGCCGCCGCTTGCGCTGGCATACGCTTCGAGCTCATAGAGCGAGAATCCGTAAGCCGTCGCGCGTTGGATGAGATAGACCTTCACATAGCGGGCCGTAACGGGCGAGAAGGTGATGGAATTGACGCCGCCGGTGCCGTTGTAATTCGAGTAAACGGTCGTCCACGAGACGTTATCCGCGGAGGTCTGTACTTGGAACTGCTTCGCGTAAGCCAGCTCCCAGCGCAGGACGACCTTGGCCACCGTCTGCTGAGAGCCGAGATCGACGGTGATATACTGCTGATCGGCGTAGGCCGAGCTCCAGCGGGTCGACGTGCTGCCGTCCACCGCGTAGGAAGCGGCCTTGGTCGCGTCCTCCGTCGTGGCTACGCTCACCGGCCTGCCGAGCGCGAGGTTGCCGCCGCCCGATCCGGCTCCGTCCTCGCCGTAAATCTCGAATTCATAAAGGGAATAGCCGTACGCGGTCGCGCGCTGGAACGCGTACATTTTGACATAACGGACGTTGGCGTTGAATGTGATCGTATTGGTGCCGCCGGTGCCGTTGTAGTTGGAGTAAACGGTCGTCCAGGTCGCGTTGTCGTTGGAGGTTTGGATTTGGAACCCCTTGGCGTAGGCGGCTTCCCACTTCAGTACTACGCTGGATACGGAACGGGTTGCGCCGAGGTCGACGATGATATACTGCTGATCGTTCGCGATCGACGACCAGCGGGTGGCGGTGCTGCCGTCCACCGCATTGGCGCCGCCGTATTGGGCGTTCTCCGTGGAAGAGACGGTAACGGCTTTGCCAAGGGCGAGATTGACCGTCGCCGCCTTGACGGGGGCGGTCGCGAACGCGGCGGCGCATGCGAGCAGCAGGAGCGCCGATAATATCGCCAGCCAAATCGTACGGGTATTAAACGTCATGAATCTTACCTCCTAATGGAATGAGATGGGCCGAAGGGCCGGATGATTGCAGCAGGCCGTCCGGGCGAAACCGAACTACGACGCGAATCAAGCCGTCTTGCCGTCACCGTACGGATTTTCTTTCGGCCTCACCTCCCTCATTTTCATGTAAGCACTTTCATTTGTTCGAATACAAGCATTAATAAGCTGCACGCTTATCAATCATCTTGTATTTCGGGATGAAACGCGCCGCGTCACTGAAGTCATCGCAGCCGTTTCGCCTCGAACGATATAATAAAGTTAAATAAACAAATTTGCAATACCTTTGATAAAGTTGAATTTTATTTATAAACCAGGTCATCGAAATCCGCTAAGAAGCATAAGGGGAGGCAAATGCGGCAAGCGCGATCGAAGCATGCGGCACGATACCGAAATTCCGTTTATGTCTGAAGGAGAGAAATGAGTCGGGGAATATCGCTGGGGCGGATAGCGAAGTTCAAGGTGGCTTGAACATGGGGAAGCGGCTAATTAATGCCTAACAATTCCACTAATTATTTACTTTGATAGTTGAAATTTGTTGAACTAACCATTATGCTTAAGCTATACACGCAACATCAAGGGGGATCGATAGCCGTGAAGAAAGTAACGCTGCAGATGATCGCGGATCATTTGCAAGTATCGAAGGCGCTCGTATCGAAGGCGTTGTCCAACGATCCGGCCGTCAACGACGGGACGAAGGAAACGATCTGGAAGACGGCGGAGGAGATGGGCTACCGCTTCAAAATGTCCCGGAAGACGATACCGGCGGCGAAAACCGGCAACCTGGCGGTGCTCATGCCAAGAGCCTACCTGGACGATATGGAGTATTGGGGCAAGGTGCTCCATGGCATCGAGAACGAGCTGCAAAATCATAACTTCAGCATGATTCTCTCCAGCATCGATATTTCGCTCTCCCCGAAGGACGGGCTTCCGTCGAGCATCCACGAGCGCAAAGTGGACGGCGCTATCGTCATGGGACATCTGCCCGACAGCTATGTCAACTCGCTCAAGGCGAACGCCTTCCCGTTCATGATGGTGGACGCGAATTTGCTCGACCCTTCGATCGACCACGTGCTGGCCAACAACTTCCTTGGCGCCTACCAAGCAACGACGTATTTGCTAGAAGCCGGACACCGCAGAGTCGCCTTCGTCGGCGACGAGCATACGTCCTGGAGTTTCCGGGAGCGCAATCGCGGCTTCATCGAGGCGATCCGCGATTATATCCGCCGGACCGGCAAGGAAGTGTCGTATGAATTTGTCGCCGGCGTCGGGGTAAGCGGCACCGGCATGTACGTCTCGCCGCAGTTCGCCAGCGATCTGAGGGCGCAGGCTTCGGGCGAGCGGCCGGTGACGGGATTGTTCTGCGCGAACGACCTGACCGCCTTCGAGGCGCTGCGCTTCTTGGCGGAGGGCGGCATTCACTGCCCGGCGGACGTCTCGGTCGTCGGCTTCGACGATCTGACGCTGACCGAGATCATGCATCCGAAGCTGACGACGGTCCGCGTGCCGAAGTCGGTCATCGGCAGCCGAGCGGCGCAGCTCATCCTGCGCCGGATCAACGAGCCGGACGCGACGGCCGAGCACGTGCTGCTGTCGACCGAGCTGGTGGAGCGCGCTTCGGTAAACGAATATAAGGGGTAACTAATTGGGTAATAACAAAGCCGGCCGTGCACGTCATATCGTGCGCGGCCGGCTTTGTTCGTTTATTAGAAGTTGCGGCGTCGTTGTCTGCCCCAACCGCCTTGCGTATCATTCAATTCTTGCTCGGTCAGCGTTTGCTCCAGATCGTTCAATTCCGTTTCCGGCGCGTTTGGCTGCGGATCTTCTTCCTTCGGGTTCTGCGATTCCGACATGATGGCACCTCCAAGTAGGATAGTGTCATCCTACCATAGGCGGCGCATATGAGGTATTACCCGTTTGGGGGAGGGGGAGCAACTGGATTGCGAGTACCAATTTCAGCAGAATGATGACTAGTTCACGGATAGTGTCATATATCCACTAAAGGTGTTTCAACTTATTCAACAAAATCGCGTGATTGCCCCGATAGGGAAACCCGCCGTGTATGACACGGAAACTTAGTTCGCAATCATACGCTGCACCAGGATGGAACCCAATGAAACTCTACTTTTTCTTCGATGTTCCTTCATCCCTCAAATCCGCCTCTATTCGTCAAGACCCTCTTCATTGCGGAGTTCTTTCGACCGTTTTCGAGAAACTAAATTAAACAAATTGAATTATTTTTATTAAAATAAAATAATTTTGTTTACAGAATTTAACGGCGGGGATATAATCAACGTGTAATTGAAAGCGCGTACATTTCCAGTCGCGCCCAATGGATGAATTCATAATAGGGGGATTGTGAATGAAACGGACGAGAGTGCTTCTGGCTTTAACGCTGGCGTCGGTGATGTTCGTCGCCGCGTGCTCCGGCAGTAACGGCAGCGGGAATGGCGATGGGAATGGCGACGGCGCCAACGAACCCGGCAACGGTGGGCAGACGGCGAATCAAGAGGGCGGAGATACCGCGCCGACGGAGCCGCTGGCGATTAGCATGGCGCTGATGGCAGGTTCCAAGACGCCGGATTCCTGGGCGGAGAAGACGCTGGAGGAAGAATTGGGCAAGACGATGGGGCGGAAGGTCGACGTAAAGCCGGTTTTTCTCCCGGACTGGTCGGAGCTGAACACGAAGATCAACCTGCTGATGAGCGCGAAGGACACGCGGCCCGGCATTCTGTGGACGGGCGATACGAAGGAATTCACGAAGTGGGTGGACGCGGGCATCGCGCAGGACTTGACCCCGTCGCTTCAGAAATACGGCAAAGAAATCATCAACTACTATTCGAAAGACACCCTGTTCTACCATTGGGATAAGAGCGGGAAGATGTTCCGCATTCCGGGCGACGTGCCCGAGGCGAGCTACATGACGACCATTCTGCGCAAAGACTGGCTCGACAAGCTCGGCCTGCAGGTGCCGAAGACGCTCGACGAATACGTGAACGTCCTGCGCGCCTTTGCCAACAACGATCCGGACGGCAATGGCAAGAAGGATACGTTCGGCCTCTCGGGCGACAACTACTACCGCAGCTTGGCGCCGTTCTTCTACGCGTACGGGCTGGACGTGGAGAATTTCGTGAAGCAGCCGGACGGCTCCATCCAATTCGGCGCGCTCGATCCGAAGGTGAAGACGGTGCTCGCCCTGCTCGCGGACCTGTACAAGGAAGGCGTCCTCGATCCCCGCATGACGACAAGCGCGAACAACGACGACACGAAGGTGAACGATATTTTCGCCTCCGGCAAGGTCGGCTCGTTCTACCGGTGGGTCGATTACTTCAACCCGGGGAACTCGGTCGCGATGTCGTTCAAGAAACTCAACCCGCAAGGCGAATATATCTCGGTTGACCCGATTCAAGGACCGGACGGCTTCGGCTCGGATCTGCCGGATCCGCGCATCGGCTGGTGCTACCTGATCGTCACGGATGCGGCCGAAGCGGGCGACGCCGTTCAGGTGCTGAACACGATGGCGACGCCGGAGGTGTTCAAGCTCGTCACGTTCGGCCGGGAAGGCGAGCACTACAAGATGGAGAACGGCACGTTCACGCCGACGATTCAGCCGGAGGAAGGCAGCAAGCTCGGCCTCGGCAACTTCGGCTGGTACATCCAGCGCAAGGACGCGGCCAACATCAAGAACACGCCGGAAGTGACGGCCATGTTCGAGCAGAAGCTCACGACTTCCCAGCCGATGCGCGATAAGATCGTCGTGTTCAAGGCGATCAACCGGCCGGAGTGGGACCGCTATTCCGCGGACGTGAAGAAGGCGCGCGATGAGCTGTTCTGGGGCATTATTACGGGCAAGACGCCGATCGACGCGCTCGACGGTTTCGCCAAGACGTACGAGAAGCTGGGCGGCAAGAAGATCGACGAGGAGGCGGCGGGGCTGTTCGACAAGGAGCAAGCCGAGCGCGCCGAGTACGACAAGTGGTATGAAGCGAACATTACGCCTTACAAGTAAAGGGCGATAGGAGGAGAAGCGCATGGCAGTTATGAATGGAGCGGCGCGCCGGGGCCAAGCTGCGGGCGCAGGCGCTGGCGCTAGGCGGCCGCTGTGGAAGGATTTGATCCGGGACCGGTATTTGTACTTGCTGCTGCTGCCGGGCCTGCTGCTCATCCTCTTGTTCCGCTACGGTCCGATGTACGGCGTGGTGATCGCGTTTCAGGACTACAACATCTACAAGGGCATCTCGGGCAGCGAGTGGGTCGGGTTCGATCAGTTCACGCGGCTGTTCAACTCGCCGGATTTCGTCGAGATTCTCAGCAATACGATCATTATCAGTTTGTACAAATTGGCGGCTTCGTTCACGATCCCGATCATTCTGGCGCTGCTGCTGAACGAGCTGCGCGGCGTCGTCTTCAAGCGGTTCGCCCAATCGGTGATTTACCTGCCGCATTTTGTCAGCTGGGTCATTTTCTCCGGCATCATTATTACGTTCCTGAACCCGGTCGACGGAATGGTGAATGTCGTCATCCAGCATTTCGGCGGTTCACCGGTCGATTTCCTGGGCGACGTGCGCTATTTCCGCCCGATGCTCGTCATCACGGACGCATACAAGGAAGTCGGTTGGGGCACGATCATCTACCTGGCGGCCATTGCCGGGGTGAACGCGGAGCTGTACGAGGCGGCGCGCATCGACGGGGCGACCAAGCTGCGCCAAATGTGGCACGTGACGCTGCCCGCGATCCGGCCGGTCATCGTCATCCTCATCATCCTTAGCCTGGCGAACATTCTGGAGGCGGGCTTCCAGCAGATCTTCCTGCTGTACAACGCGCTCGTCTACGACGTGGCGGACATTATCGATACGTACGTGTACCGCGTCGGCATTCAGGAGGCGAACTACAGCTACGCCACGGCGGCGGGATTGTTCAAATCGGCGGTGGCCATGGTGCTGATCCTGACCGTCAATACGATCGTGAAGAAGAGCGGCCAGGAAGGCCTGTGGTAAAGGAGCGAGCGGTATGAGACTTACGCGAGGCGAAAAAATGTTCTCCTATGCAAACGGGCTGTTCTTCATCGTGCTGATGCTGATCATGATTTACCCGTTCTGGTATATGGTCATGGGCTCGATCAGCGAGTCCGACCGGACGGCCGAAGGCGGGCTGTTCCTTATCCCGGCGGGCTTCTCGCTGACGGCGTACGCGGCGGTGTTCCAAAATGTGTCGATCCTCTCCGGCTTCAAGGTGACGCTCATTACGACCATCTGCGGCACGGCGATCGGCACGTTCTTCTCGGCGACGACGGCTTACGCGATCTCGCGGAAGCGGCTGCGCGGCGGGAAGCTGTTCTCGCTGCTCATCCTGTTCACGATGCTGTTCAGCGGGGGCTTAATCCCGACTTACCTGCTTGTGAAGACGCTGCATATGATCGATACGTATTGGGCGCTCATCCTGCCGGGGACGATGGGGGCGTGGAACATTTTCGTCATGGTCGGCTTCTTCCGAGGCATTCCCGATGAGCTGGAGGAAGCGGCGCGCATCGACGGGGCGAATGATCTGACGATTTTCTTCCAGGTCGTCCTGCCGCTCTCCAAGCCGGTGCTCGCCACGGTCGGGCTGTTCATCGCCGTCGGCTACTGGAACGACTTCTTCTCCTCGGTGCTCTACGCGACGGAGAAGGATATGTGGCAGCTGCAGATGGTGCTCAAGGATCTGATCAGCAACACGTCGGCGGCGATCTCGCAGGCGGGCATTTCGGTGGCGGTGCAGCAGCAGGTCAACCCGTTCACGGTCAAAATGGCGTCGATCATCGTATCGAGCTTGCCGATTCTCGCCGTCTATCCGTTCCTGCAAAAGCATTTCGTCAAGGGAGCGCTGATCGGCTCGGTGAAAGGCTAGTAATCCAAAACAAGCAAGGCCCCTGGCAACGGGGGCTTTGTCATTGCTAGGAATCCTAGCTCCCGCGCCGGAGGAGGACTGGGAACCCACGCGCGCTTGGAGCTTTGTCCGCAAGGACAAAAGCGTGCCAAGCTCGAACTACCCGCCCAACGGGAACAAATCGTATTGGCACGAAGACGGAGTCCGGAGGGCGAAGCCCTTTGGTTCCCCTCGGCGGAGGGGGAAGGGGCGAGGGAGAAAGCGCTTGGAGCTTTGTCCGCAAGGACAAAAGCGTGCCAAGCTCGAACCAACCGCCCACAGCGAACAATTGTATTGGCACGAAGACGGAGTCCAGAGGGCGAAGCCCTTTGGTTCCCCTCGGAGGAGGGGGAAGGGGGAGGAAAAAGTTGGCGCTTGCGCATGTGGAATTTTTCGCGGAGACGCTCGGGCTGCAGAGCTCGATCGACGTCATTCTGCCGGAGCGGACGCGCAGAAGGGTGGGGCTTGCTTCGTCGGAAGGCGGCCCGCCTTATCCGGCGCTCTATCTGCTGCACGGCGCGTCGGACAATCACACCTGCTGGCAGCGGTTCAGCTCGATTGAACGGTATGCCGCGGACAAAGGAATCGTGATCGTCATGCCCGCGGTGCAGTACAGCTTCTATTCCGATATGAAGCAGGGCTTCCCGTATTGGACGTATCTAACCGAGGAGCTGCCGGGCATCGTGCGGGACTTTTTCCCCGTCTCGGACCGGCGCGAGGACACGTTCGCCGCGGGGCTGTCGATGGGCGGCTACGGCGCGTTCAAGCTCGGCATCCGGCAGCCGGATCGATTCGCGGCGGTCGCGAGCTTGTCGGGTAGTCTAAGCCAACGAAGCCGGATTGTCGTCGACCCGAACGCGGGTTTCAGCAATCCGATTCTGTTCGAGATGGCGCGGCTTACGTTCGGTTCCGCGGAGGCGTATGACGGGAGCGAGCACGATTTGGCGCATGTGCTGGAAGGGAAGATCGGGGAGGGCGCGCGGCTGCCGAAGTTCTATCAAGCATGCGGGACGGCCGATTTCAACCTGGCGATCAATCGGGATTTCCACCGGCATTTCGCGGACCGCGTCGATCTGACGTATGTCGAGACGCCGAATGCGGGGCACGAGTGGAGCTATTGGGATGAGGAGATCCAACATGTGCTGGATTGGCTGCCGATCCGGCGGGGGACGGCGAGCGGGCTTGAGAACCGATCGGTCAGCGCGTCTGACGAGGAGTAGGCTTGGCGAGGAAAAGGTACTTTGCGAGAGGAGCGAAGGCAGCGATGCGGGAAGAAGAATGGCGGCACGAGGGGAGCATCCGGAGTGACGAAGGCACGATCATCGTCGATATGGATCACGTGCTGGTCGAATCCTATATGGGCGTCGGCTTCGAATGGGACCCGTCCGACGATTACGATTACACGGACGAACAATGGGCGATGATCGTCGAGCGCGTCGCGTTCACGCGGGCGCCGCTGATCCGGCTCATGCTGCGGGCGAACGCCTATACGACCGGCTGGGATGCGGACGGAAGGCCGATCTACGATTGGAACACGCCGATGATGCTGCGGGCTTACCGTATTCTGGATTATTGCGAGCGCCACGATATTAAGGTCATCATCGGCGAATGGAGCCGCAGTCCGGAGATCGGTCTGACGGCCACGGACGATGCGGCGTGGGCGGAGTTGATCGGCGATTTCCTCGTACATATGCTGGACGTGAAAGGTTATTCCGTCCTGCTGTACTATAACTTCATCAACGAGCCGAACGGCTCCTGGGCGACGGAAGACGGCAACCGGTTCGCGCTCTGGCGGCGCGGCATGCTCCATGTGCGAAGGATGATGGAGGAGCGCGGCTTGACGGAACGCATCGGGCTGATCGGACCGGACTCCTCGAACGAGGATGACTGGGTAGATCTGACCGTGTACGCGCTGGGCGATATCGTGGCCGCCTACGACGTCCACCGCTATGTGAACGACCATGATATCGTAAGCGGGGATATGGAGCGGATGGTGCGGGAGAAGCGGGATTTCGTCGATCGGTACGATTCGGAGGGCGCCGCGAAGCCGTACCTGATGACCGAGGCGGGCATCGTGGAAGGGAAGGACGAGGCGCACGATCAACAGAGCCGCGTGAAGACGTTCGAATACGGCCTGTTGATGGCGGATTTCGCGATTCAGACGATGCGAGGCGGGCAAGCGGGCGTCATCTCCTGGATGCTGGACGATTCGATGCATCGGGCTCCCGGCTACCCGGCAGGGTCCGGCCAGCTGAAGACGTGGGGATTCTGGAACACGGTCGGCGACGAAGCGGATCGTGCGCTTCGTCCGTGGTATGACCCGATGGCGATGTTGTCGCGGTATTGTCCGCGGGGCAGCCGAATCGTTTACGCAAGCGATAGCGGCGTTCCTGGCGTGCGCGCGGCGGCGGCCGTCATCCCGGCAACGGACGGGGGCGGGCATCTGACGCTGGTAGTGGTTAATCATCGGGAAGAGGAGCAGCGAATTCGGTTGGTCGTGCCGGACGCGGCCGGACGCGCGGTCTTGCGCGGGTACCAATACCGCGAGGACGAACGAACGGCGGATGCCGCGGGATATCCGGCGCCGGCGTTTCGCATCGAAGACGCGGATCTGGCGGAAGGAATGGAGATGCGCCTTCCGGGACGAAGCGTGCTGCTGCTGACGACGCTGGAAGCCGGCGCCGAGGCAGGGGGCGTTCGGTTCGCCTCATCGCGCAATGTCGCGCGTCATCGTCCGGTTGCCGTCAGCTCCTGCCAGTATTCGAACGAGCAGGGCGGCGAATGCGCGGTGGATGGCAGGCGGGAGACCGCTTGGGTATCGAAGCGCCGGGGCGATCAGTGGCTGGCCGTCGACCTGGAGGCGGAGCGCAGGATCAAGCGAATCAAGCTCTTGTGGGGCGAAGGGCACGCGCGCGCATTCGAACTGGCCGTCTCGACGGACGGCGAACGGTGGACGAAGATATTCGAGCGGACAGATGGGGCGGGCGAGCCGGAGCAGATTTGTCCGGAACCCCTTACCGCGCGGTATATCCGCGTGAATATGACGGAAGCGGGCACGACGCTCGGGTATTCGATCCGCGAGTTGGCGGCGTACGGCGAGCCGCGTGAGGGGGTGTCGCCATGAGGCTCGGACTTGGACTCGGACAGCGGATGCTGACGCCGGACAACTTCCGCTTCGCCTGGCAGCTGGGCTGCACCGATATCGTGGCGCATTTGACGGATTACATGGAGCCGGTCATCGATCTGGCGCGGCACGAGGAAATGTATTCGCTGGAATCGATGCTTCGCCTGAAGGCGCAGATGAACGCGGAAGGGCTTGCTTTTCACGCGATCGAGAACTTCTGCCCTGCCCACTGGCACGACGTGCTGCTCGACGGGCCGCGGCGCGGCGAGCAGATAGAACGGCTGAAGACGATCATCCGCAATGCCGGACGCGCGGGCATTCCGGTGTTCGGCTACAACTTCAGCATCGCCGGCGTCTGGGGGCTGACGAGCGTCGAGGCGGCGCGCGGACGGGCGAGAACGGCGGTGTTCCACGATCCGGCGCAGACGCCGATTCCGAACGGGACGGTGTGGAACTTCACGTATGATCCCGTCGCGCCGGAAGGGTTCATCGCCCCGATCTCGGAGGAGCAGCTGTGGGACCGGGTTGAACGCTTCTTGCGGGAGATCATCCCGGTGGCGGAGGAGGCGGGCGTCGTTATGGCCGCGCACCCGGACGACCCGCCGCTTGCGACCGTTCGCGGGACGGCCCGGCTGGTCTATAAGCCGGATTATTACCGGCGTCTGCTTGACCTGTATCCGAGCCCGTCGAACAAGCTGGAGTTCTGCATGGGCACGACGGCGGAGATGACGGAAGGCAGCGTCTACGAGGCGATTGCCGAATATGGCCGGGACTTCGGATATATTCATTTTCGCAACGTAAGGGGCAAGGTGCCGCATTACGACGAGGTGTTCCTGGACGAAGGAGACATCGACATGATTCGGGCGCTCCGGTTGTGCAAGCGTTCCGGCTTCGACGGCGTGCTCATTCCCGACCATACGCCGATGACGCAATGCGCGGCGCCGTGGCATGCCGGCATGGCGTACGCGCTGGGCTATATGCGGGCGGCGATGACGATGATCGAACGGGAGGAAGCGAACGGGCGGGAAGGCGCGGAGGAGGCGGTGAACGGATGAAAATCGCCGTAACCGGCGGAAGCGGCCGAATCGGCGCTTACGTCGTCGAAGAGCTGCTCGCGCACGGGCACGAGCCGGTCAATCTGGACCGGCAGTTCCCGCAGAAGCGGCTATGCCGGACGCGAATCGTGGATCTGCTCGAATTGGGCGAAGTATACGGCGCGCTCCAAGGCGCCGAGGCCGTCATCCACTTGGCGGGCATCAACGCGCCCGGCACGTATCCGAACGAAAAAGTTGTCCAACTTAACGTCATGTCCACCTATAATGTACTTGAGGCGGCGGCCGGGCTTGGCATCGCCAAGGCTGCAATCGCTTCCAGCGAATCGATCTACGGCTATTGCTACGCGGCGAACCGGTTCGCCCCGTATGCGATCCCCGTCGACGAATCGCACCCGCTGCTGCCGCAGGAGGGCTATGGCTTATCCAAGATCGCCAGCGAGCAGACGGCCGCCATGTTCCACCGCCGATGCGGCATGCAGGTCGTCTCGCTCCGGTTCGGCCACGTGCCGCTGCCGGACGAATACGAATGGCTGGCCCGCCATGAGGGCGCGTCCCGATTCCTATGGAGCTATGTGGATGTCCGGGACGCGGCGCGGGCGGCGCGTCTTGCGGTAGAGGCGGACGGGGCAGGCTGCGAGGCGTTGAACATTACGGCGGACGATACTTGTTCGCCGGTGGACAACGCCGAGCTGCTGCGGCGGTACTACCCGTCCATAACGGACCGTTACGCAGATCTGACCGGTCATGCGGCCTGGTCCGACAACGCGAAGGCGAAGCGGCTGCTCGGCTGGAAGCCCGAGCACGGCTGGCGGCACAACAGGGGATAACGAATGCGGCAGGGCAGCCCGAGTTTGATGAGAAGGAGAGACGTGCATGGAGAAATACGCGGTTGTCACCGGCGCGGACCGGGGACTCGGCTTCGCGTTGACGATGGAGCTCGTGAAGGATGGCTACACGGTGTTCGCGGGCCGGTATTTGACGGATTGGCCGGCGCTTGATGAACTCCCGGAGGAGACGCGGAATCAAGTGATCGTGCTTGAGCTCGACGTCTCGGACGAAGCGAGCGTGCGGGATGCAGCCGAGCGGATCGCGGCGCGCACGGATCGGATCGATCTGCTCGTGAACAACGCGGGCATCGCGGGCAACCAAGAAGGGAATATCCACGGCGGCATCGATTTCGAACGACTGCAGACGATGTACCGGGTGAACGCGGTCGGGCCGCTGCGGATGGCGGAGGCGCTGACCGGACTGCTCCTCGCGGGCGAACGGAAACTCGTCGTGAACATTTCGTCCGAGGCGGGCCAGATTAACCAGACGTGGCGCGAAGGCTGGTACGGCTACTGCATGTCCAAGGCGGCGCTTAACATTCAGTCCAACATCTTGCATAACGAGCTGCGCAAGCACGGCGGCAAGGTGCTCGTCATCCATCCCGGCTGGATGCGCAGTTACATGGGCGGCAAGCTCAGCGAACATGGCGCAATATCCACGGAGGAAGCGGCGACGGGCATTGCCGGCGTCATCGCGGCCTACCTAGACGAGACGGAAGATCGCGCGCATCCGGCGTTCCGGGACTACACCGGAGCCGAGATGAGCTGGACCTAATACGAAGGAGGCGAGAACAGTGGCGGAACTTGCAAAAGCTTTGTTGATCGGCGATTTGACGAATCCGAAGTATCACCCGCTGCAGGCGGCGATGGACGAGGTGCGGAGTATTTTCGAGGGCGAGCTCGAGGTTACGGTTACGGAGGATTACGGGCGACTGCGCGCCCCGGAACTCGCGCACTTCGAGCTGGTCATCTCTTACTCCGACGCGTGGCAGATCAAGAAGGAGCCCGAGGAAGTCGCCGGACTGCTCGGCTGCGTCAGCGGCGGAGGCGGACTGCTCGTCATCCACAACGGCATCTCGCTGCAGTGCGACCCGGAGCTGGCGCAGCTGATCGGAGCGAAGTTCACGGGGCATCCGCCGTATACGGAGCTGAGGTTCCATCCGGCTGCGGACGCGGAAGGGCATCCGATCATGGCAGGCATCGACGGTTTCGTCATGGACGAAGAACCGTACCGGTTCGACATGGATCCGATCGGGCAGACGACGCTGCTGCTCGAGTATGAGCACGAAGGCGCGCGCTGGCCCGCGGCGTGGGCGCACGACTTCGGCCTCGGCCGCGTCGTCTATCTGATGCCGGGGCATCACAATCCGTCGTTCCGGAGCGAGATGTACCGGCGGTTGATTAAGCAGGCGGGGATGTGGGCGCTTCGGCGGTAGAAGAGCTGCCCGACATTCAAAAGTAGCTCTTATTACGCTGCATGGGATGCGTCTACCCCAAACCTCTGG
Organism: Paenibacillus methanolicus; assembly: GCF_008124765.1. Lineage (GTDB taxonomy): Bacteria > Bacillota > Bacilli > Paenibacillales > Paenibacillaceae > Paenibacillus_Z > Paenibacillus_Z methanolicus. The sequence goes on from NZ_VNHS01000005.1 coordinate 314,061, forward strand.
ATCCGCCCGCTACATCGGGCATGGAGACTTTGGCACGGGAGGGCGCGTCTCGTTATCAACATATATAGACGGAATTAGCCATTTCGCCTTGGGCACGAAGTACCACCAAGGGCCTATTTTTCGCGAAAGGTCTTGCCAATTTCGAAATTTATGGCAATATAGATACGTAGCGTATCGAACACCACCGCATGACCCCCTATGCAAGATCGGCAGCACCTCCTTATCACACCGAGTTGGTACCCGCAAGCAAGTTTTCATTTCTTCTCTCAATCTTTTCTTCTCCCAACCTTTTCTCTTCTCCCGCAATTGTTTTTCTATGGCTTTATTTCTCGTTCCCTCTCATTACCATTCGCATTGTCCTTACGCTCTGAAAGGAGGTGACGGACGTACGAACGATTGACGACAAGCGTCGCCGTCTCTAGAACGGCTTAACGGATACATCCGCGCACGACCGCACATCTCCCCGTTTTGGAAGCATCTGCTCCCTATTCGACAACGCTTGTCCGTCCGTGATCCTCATGGCATCACGCCCTGCGTATGTCTTTGCTTACCCTGCCGGTTCCACCCATTCCTTTATCCCATGAAAATCAAATCATATCGGAGGTTTTATTCATGCAAGGTTTATTTGTGCTGAACACGAGAACGATTGGCCGTAAAATCGGAGCCGCGCTGCTGGCCGCTTCGCTCGCTTTGCCGGGCAGCGTCATCTATGCGGAGGAGGGCGACGATTGGATTCCGGATCCGCCGGCTGCGATCTCCTTCGACGCGCCGGTCGTAACGGTCGACGAAGGCGCCGGTTATGCGTACGTCGGCGTGAGCCGAACGGGCGCGGCAAGCTCTTTGACCGTTGACTACGCGACTTATGGCGGGACGGCGACGGAGGGGACGGATTATTTGGCGGCGAGCGGCCAAATCACCTTCGGGCCGGGCGAGACGTTCGCGACGATCGAGATTCCGATCACGAACGATATCCAATTCGAGCCGGCCGAATCGTTCAGCGTCGAGCTGTTCAACGTCAGCGACGGCGTAACGTCGATCGACCGCGGCACGACGACGGTGACCATCGCGGACAACGATCCCGACGTGCCGTATAATCCGGGCAAATTGGGCTTCGCGACGGCGCTGACCGAGGTTGACGAGAACCATCCGGACGGAACGGTCTCCCTCACCGTCGCGCGGTCCGAAGGAACGGACGGCTATGTCGCGGTCGATTATCAGATCGACGGCGGCACGGCGGGCAACGGAGCCGATTTCGAAGGAACGGGCGGCACGCTGTCGTTCGAGCCGGGCGAGAGCAGCAAGACGATTCAGGTGACCCTGTATGACGACGCGGAGAGCGAAGGGAACGAATATTTCCACCTGTCCTTGAGCAATCCGACGAACGATGCCACGCTCGCCGAGTCGTCCTTTACGAAGGTGCGCATTCTGGATAACGAGCCGTGGACGCCCCGCGCCGGCAGCTTCGAAGTGAATCCGACCGCGCCGATGGGCGAAGCGTCCGGCACGCACTATATTAACGTCATTCGCACGGACGGCGCGGACGTGGAGGCTGCCATCGACTATACGATCGCCGGCGTCACCGCCGAGGAAGGAAGCGATTTTACCGGATCGAGCGGCACGCTTGTATTCCCGGTGGATGAGACGCTGCAATATATTCCGCTGCCGATTCTCGACGATGCGCTGTCCGAGGGCAACGAGACGTTGACGATCACGCTGTCCAATCCGACCAGCGGCGCGGTCATCGGTACGTACGGCACGAGAACGTATACGATCGAGGACAACGAGCCGCACGAGGAGCAGCACCCGGGCATGTTCATGCTGGGCGCGAGCCAATACGCCGTGGACGAGAACGGCGGATCTGCGAAGCTGCAGGTGACGCGCATGGACGGAGCTGACGGAGAAGCCACCCTCACGTATTCGATTCTAGGCGGTTCGGCCGCGGAGAATGCGGATTACGCGGGCAATAGCGGCCAGTTGACGTTCGCGGACGGCGAAACGGAGAAGTTCATCGAGGTCCCGATCGTAGACGATAGCATGCACGAGGCGGAGGAGCAGTTTCAAGTCCGGCTGCTCGATGCGACGGGAGGCGCGGTCGTCGGCCCTAACTACTTGAGCGGCGTGACGATCAAGGACAACGACCCGGCAGGCGTGCTGCAGTTCAGTCCGTTCACGACGACCGTCTATGAAGAGAGCAAGCAAGTGACGATGACGGTCGCCCGAACGGGCGATACGAGCGGCACGGCTTCGGTCGCCTATGCGACGAAGGATTATTCGGCGCTGGCCGGCCGGGATTACGCGGCTCAATCCGGCGTGCTGACGTTCGCCCCGGGCGAAACGCAGAAGAAGATCACGATCACGATGTACGACGACAGCGTCAAAGAATGGTTCGAGTATTTCTCGATCCTGCTGTCGAATCCGGCGGGAGCCGAGCTGGGGACGTATTCGACCGGGCTCGTCTACGTCTATGATAATGACAAGTACACGTACCCGACGTGGCCGCGTTACTAATCGAATCGGGAATCTAGCAGAATGACAGGAACGCCGCTCGATAATCGGGCGGTGTTTCTTGATGTTCAGGAGCACGGTTGGGGGGGTGCCTAACGGCGTATCGCCAAATATGGTAAAATGAGGATCGAACAATCTGCGATTATTCCTTCGTACGAGATACTAGCTTTGATTGGGAGGGTACTCTGTTGAGCGAATTCAAACGATCAAAACGCATTGCCGTTGCCGCGCTCGCCGCCGCGCTGGCAATGCCCGTCCTGGCTTGGGAAGCTCGCGACGCCAACGCCGCGACCGCCGCTTCCTCAGAGGCAACGGGCATTCGCATCACGATGAACGGCAGTCTTTTTCAACCCGAGACGCCTGCGCTCGCCATTAACGGTACAATCTATCTGCCGGTGCGGGATACGGGAGAACTTCTTGACACCGTCGTCGACTGGCACGGTTCGGTCAAGCTCGTCTCGATGACTTATCCGAAGCTAACGGTTCGGCTAGCGCTTGGCTCGGACGAGGCGATCGTGAATGGCAAGCCCCGGAAGCTGACAACGCCGCTTCGCAGCATCGATGGTCGGATATATGTGCCGATGCGGTTTTTTTCCGAGGCAATGGATGCTGACGTAAGCTGGCAGCCGGCCGAGCGTACAGTCGCGATTAAGAAGAAGGACGAATACGCGATCGGCGGCGGCACGTGGATTAACCGGGAAACGGGACAGCTCTATATTTCTCGGCCCAGCAATCAGGCTCCGGTCGAATACGGCCGGCTGGAGACGACCGGGTTCAAAGGGGAGCTTGCGTTATATGGGTACGGACATGACGGGCTGTACCTTTTCGCGGATACCTACGGCGAGCCGAAGGAGCGGAAGCATGACGTATATGGCGTGTTCATCCTCAATAAGAAAATCGTCGCCCAGCGCAAGGCTACTTACTCGGGACGGCTGGAAGAGCGGTTCGGGACATCCTATCAATACCTCGACGAGAACGCGAAGAAGTGGGTTCAAGTGTACCTGTTGTCCGACGGACGAAAAGTCGCGTTTTTCTCGGCCGACGGCATCGTCATTCGGGAGCATGATCTAACCGCGCTAACCGGCAAGGAAGACAACTACGCGGTACTTGGCGCGGGCGAAGACTTCATCGTCGTTCGCCCGGAATCGACCGGCTACGTGACGCTGATCAACTTGAAGGATCGCGCGACGGCGGAAATGTACGACAAGCTATTAAAGGACGCGGATTTAGAGCGGGTGCTCGGCCAAGGCGGGACCATCAGTCGCGATGATATTCAATTTATCGGGGAAGACAGGGGCACGCTGTACTTCGGCTATCGTCGTCCGAACGGGAAGGGCGGCTATGATTTCGTGCGGCTGAGCTACGTGTTGGCGGCCGGCTTGGTGAATGTAGAGCCGAATGGTCCGTATGGGTAAGCGGTGAGCGCAAAGATATATGGACGGTATCGACAAAAGGATCGCAACCCCCGGCAAGCCGGATCGCGATCCTTTTTTTGCGCGTTAAACGCTCAAGCCTACTTCCGTCTCGGCCGCGGCACGACGGTCCGCGCTCCTGAAGGACGCCAATTAATAATCTTCACGAGCTGATCCTGCATATAGGAAGTGGAATGCGCGAACCCGCTTTCCACCCAATAGAGGACGAGGCCGAGCAGCGCGTGAATGGAATAGATCGCGAGCAGCTCGCGGTCCGCTCCCTCCACTTCGTAGATCAGCTCCTCCTGCGTAATCCGCTTGAGCGCGGAGAACAGGCGCTCTCGTAGCAGCGGCAGAACGTCGCTCTTCATCAGCGTCGTATACACGTCGGCATGCTCGCTGAAGTGCTCGAAGATCGTGACGGAATTGGCCGACAGCTCGTAAATGTTGAACACTTGCACGTTCTCGTACGGCGCGCGGAAAGATTGGAGCAGCTTCTCGATCAGCTCGTCCAGCACGTCGTCGAGCAGCGCTTCCTTGCTCTCGTAGTTGGCGTAGAACGTGCCGCGGTTGTAGTCGGCCAGCTGCACGATCTCGGTGATGGAGATCGCGGTGAACGGCTTCTCCGCCATGAGCGCGAGCAGCGCTTCCCGCAAGGCGGCGCGGCTGCGGAGTATCCGCCTGTCGGTTTTCTTCGTGTCGGACATGCCCATCCATTCCCTCTTCGCGTTATTGAACAGTTTCGCGCGATTTGTCCGTTAACGGGCAAATCAGCCGATTTTACTGATTGTAACCCCTTCCAATCGTCTATTATACTCGGTTTAACAGCTGTTCTCTACTGTACAGTTGTTGGTTTACTCGTTTAGACGGCATCGACTCGCGCGTGATGCCGAATCCTATACATCATCCCATTCAGGAGGTCATTCAACATGAAACTTACGGGCAAAGTAGCCGTCGTCACGGGCGCGGCATCGGGTATGGGCAAAGCGATCGCGGAGCTGTACGCGGCCGAAGGAGCGAAAGTCGTCGTCGCCGACCTGCGGCTTGAATCCGCGCAGGAGGTCGTGACGGGCATCGAAGGCAAAGGCGGACAAGCGATCGCGGTCGCGGCGAACGTCGCCGTCGAAGCGGATATCCAGCGCATGATCGATACGGCCGTCGAGCAATTCGGCACGGTCGACATTCTGGTCAACAACGCGGGCATCATGGACAATTTCGTGCCGGCGGGCGATCTGACGGACGAGCTGTGGGAGCGGGTCTTCGCGATCAATACGACGGGTCCGATGCGCGCGACGCGCAAAGTGCTGCCGATCTTCCAGGAGAAGAAGAGCGGCGTCATCGTGAACGTCGCTTCGGCCGGCGGCTTGTTCGGCTCCCGCGCAGGCGCGGCTTACACGGCGGCGAAGCACGCGGTGGTCGGTTTCACGAAGAACGTCGGCTTCCAATACGCGACGTCGGGCATCCGCTGCAACGCGATCGCGCCGGGCGGCGTGGCGACGAACATCGGAACGTCGATGACGGCTCCGAACGAATTCGGTATGAGCCGCGCCATGGTCGGCATGCAGGTTAACCCGCGCGTAGGCGGTCCGGAAGAAATCGCGAAGGTTGCGTTGTTCCTTGCTTCCGACGATTCCAGCTTCGTGAACGGCACCGTCGTGACGGCCGATGCAGGCTGGACGGCATACTAATCGCTAATCGGTTAAATCGAATCATGCAAGGCGGTCAACGGCATTATGCCGATGGCCGTTTTTTTTTGCGCCGCGAGGGTGCGATCTTTTGAACAGATGCGCATACAAATCCTTGCATGATGCAAAATAATGGTGCACTTGTAACGATACGCCCCGACTGGAGGTGAACGGCGTGTCCGAATTGGCCATGGACCGGACGATTCTTATAACCATCGACTTCCTCATCGCGGTGGCCCTTATCTGGCTCATGCCCAGAGACAAGCTCCGGGAAGCGACCATTATTTTTCTCTTCAAGCAATCGATGACGTGGAGCTTCGGCTTGCTGGTCGTGGAATGGGGGCTGATCGAATATCCGGTTCGGGAATTCGTGAAGGCGAACGCGACGAGCTTCTCGTTCGAATACTTTATTTATCCGGCGCTGTGCGTCATTTTCAATTTGCATTATCCGAATCGAGCGGCGAGATGGAAGAAGTGGGCGTGGATCCTCGCTTTCCCGACCGCGATGACGATGCTGGAAGTCGTGATCGAGCGCAATACGGAATTGATCCGTTTCTTGCATTGGAACGGGTATTACTCGTGGATTACGCTCTTGCTCACGTTCTTAATGGCGCGAACGTATTTTCTATGGCTATACCGCAACAGCGGCAAAGGCTACAGCTGGTAAAACCCCGTCCGGGCAAAGGCGGGTTTTTTTGGCTTGAAATACAAGCGCATCACGCAGCCGCATTAGACAGGCGCCAGCCGGTTCGCCTTGTCCGGGCGAGTATCGTTATAACGGTTCTCGCCCCTTGCCTGCGGCAACGCATTCGTTACAATAGTGGGGGACGAGCGAGCGGCCAAGGATGGGCGGCGTCCTTGATCGCGGCCGCGCGAATGTGAGACAATGCGGTTGGCCTAATAGCTTCATCATGGTCTTGAATGGATAAGAGCGCGAACACACAGAGGAGGATACACGGTATGCGTACGATCAAGTTAGGCACGAGCGGATTGGATGTGCCTGTAATCGCGGTTGGCTGCATGCGGATCAACTCGCTGGAGAAGAAGGAAGCGGAGCGGTTCGTGCAGGCGTCGCTGGACCAAGGGGCGAATTTCTTCGATCACGCTGATATTTACGGCGGGGGCGCCTGCGAAGAGATTTTCGCCGATGCGATACATATGAACGACCGCGTGAGGGAGAACATCATCCTGCAGTCCAAATGCGGCATTCGTCCCGCTAAGGGCATGTTCGATTTCTCGAAGGAACATATTCTGGCGTCCGTCGACGGCATTCTGTCCCGTCTTCGCACCGATTATCTGGACATTCTGCTGCTGCACCGACCGGATACGCTCGTCGAGCCGGAGGAAGTGGCCGAAGCGTTCGATCAGCTGGCCAGCTCGGGCAAGGTGCGTCACTTCGGCGTCTCCAACCAGCATCCTATGCAAATTCAGCTGCTCCAAAAATACGTGAAGCAGCCGCTCGTCGCCAACCAGCTGCAGCTGAGCATTACGAACGCGACGATGATCTCGAACGGCTTCAACGTGAATATGGCCAATGAATCCGCGGTGAACCGCGACGGCGGCATTCTGGACTTCTGTCGTCTGCACGACATCACGATTCAGCCATGGTCGCCGTTCCAGTACGGCTTCTTCGAGGGCGTGTTCCTCGGCAACGACAAATTCCCGGAATTGAACGAGGTCATCGACGAAATCGCGGCCAAATACGAAGTCAGCGCCACGACGATCGCGATGTCGTGGCTGCTCCGCCATCCGGCGCGCATGCAGCCGGTGACGGGCACGACGAACGTCGAGCGTCTGACCGACTGCATCAAGGCGAGCCACGTCGAGCTGACGCGCGAGGAATGGTATTCGATCTTCCGCGCGGCGGGCAACGTGCTGCCTTAAGGAAATAGATAACTTCGCGAGCGGTTGTATCTTGCCGTTGCGCGCGACAGTCTCCGGTCTGGTTAGGGCCGGGGACTGTTTTACGTTGACGGCATGCTGCCGGCTCGCTTGGACGATATGCTGCTCCCGTCTTTGGACGAAATGCTGCGCGCGCCAAAGGCATCGTGCAAACCAATTCGTCGTGACGAAATGCTGCGCGCGCCAAAGGCTTCGTGCAATCCAATTCGTCGTTTTTGCATAGAACTTGCCAAATCCTTTCCCGCGTTCAGAACTTATTTCCATCGCGATCGAAGTAAGATAGAATGATGGTGAATCGCATCGCAATACTAGATTTTGGTAACGAATGAATAGGAGGCTATGTTCATGAAGTATCGGAAATTAGGCGGAAGCGGCATCAAGGTTAGCGAAATCAGCTTGGGCAGCTGGCTTACATACGGCGGCTACGTGGAGCGCGAGAACGCGGTGAACGCGATCAAAACGGCTTACGAGCTCGGCATCAACTTCTTCGACACGGCCAACGTGTACGAGCGGGGCGCGGCGGAAGTGCTGGTCGGCGAAACGTTGAAAGCGTATCCACGGCATTCCTACGTGCTGGCGACGAAAGTGTTCGGCCAGATGGGCGACGGACCGAACGACCGCGGCCTCTCCCGCAAGCATATCCTCGAGCAGGCGGACGCGAGTCTTAAGCGGCTCGGCCACGATTACGTGGACATCTATTATTGCCATCGCTATGATCCGGAGACGCGGCTCGAAGAGACGCTGCGCGCGCTGGACGATCTCGTCCGCCAAGGCAAAGCGCTGTACGTCGGCGTGAGCGAGTGGCAAGCCGCCCAGATGGCGGAGGCGCTCGGCGTCGCGGACCGCTACCTGCTGGATCGAATCGTCGTGAATCAGCCGATCTACAACATGTTCGAGCGCTACATCGAGAAGGAAGTCATCCCGCTCGGCGAACGCGCCGGCATTGGTCAGGTCGTGTTCTCGCCGCTGGCGCAGGGGCTCCTGACCGGCAAATATTCGTCGGCTTCCGCGATTCCGGATGGCAGCCGGGCGGCAAGGCTCGAGTGGGTGCGCAATGGCATTACGGAGGAGAAAATCTTGAAGGTGCGCGCGCTCGAAGGCGTCGCGGCCGAGCTCGATATCACCGTGGGCAACCTCGCGCTAGCTTGGATTTTGCGCCAGCCGAACGTAGCGAGCGCGCTCGTCGGCGCAAGCCGTCCGGAGCAGGTGACCGAGAACGCGAAAGCGTCTGGCATCGAGCTGAGCGAGGAGACGCTGAAGCGCATCGAAGAGATTTTGGCATAAATTCCATTCCCGATTAGACAAGGAGAGCGCACAATGGCGAAGGTAGTAGTAACGGGCGGAAGCGGGATGCTGGGCAGATGGGTCGTCAAGCATTTCATCGAGGAGGGCTATGAGGTGCTGAGCGTGGACAACCGTCCGCCCGAAGAAGCATTGTGCCCGTCGCTGACGATCGATCTGGAAGATCTGGGCCAGACGTACGGGGCGCTGGCGGGCGCGGACGCGGTCGTGCATATGGCGGCGATTCCAAGGGCGGGCATGACCTCGCCGGAGGTGACGTTCCGCAATAACGTCATGACGACCTACAACGTGCTCGAGGCGGCGGCCGGTCTGGGCATTCGCAAGGCGGTCATCGCCTCGAGCGAATCGTCCTACGGCATCTGCTTCGCGGTGCATCCGCTAAGTCCTGCCTACGTGCCGATGGACGAGGCGCACCCGCAGCTGCCGCAGGACAGCTACGGGCTGTCGAAGATCGTGAACGAGGCGACGGCGGACATGTTCCACCGCCGTACCGGCATGCAGGTCGTCTCGCTGCGGCTCGGCAACGTCATTCCGCCGGAATGGTACGAGCGGTTCCCGTCGTTCATCCATAACCCGGAGGAGCGCGAGCGCATTCTGTGGAGCTACATCGACACGCGCGACGCGGCGGAGGCGTGCCGGCTGGCGGTCGAGGCGGAAGGGCTCGGCTCGGTCGCGCTCAATTTGGCGGCGGACGAATCGAGCATGGACATCCCGAGCCGCGAGCTGATGGCCGCGCGGTACCCGGGCGTGACCGATTTTCGGGCGGACCTAACCGGCCATGAGTCGCTGCTCAGCAGCGAGAAGGCGAAGCGTCTGCTCGGTTGGCAGCCCAAATTCAAGTGGCGCGAGCAGCTGGACCGCTAATCGGTGAGCTATGTGCTGCTTCTGCTGGCGACGCTCTCGTGGAGTTTCGTCGGCATTCTCGTCAAGATGGCGTCTGGCATGGCGGACAGCTGGCTGATCACGTTCGCGCGATTTTTCCTCGGAGTCGTCTTCCTGGGCGTCTATCTGCTGGTGAAAGACCGGGGTATCTCGCTTCGGTCGGCGCTTCCCTGGATCTGGATCGGGGCGATCGGCAAGTCGCTGAACTACCTATTCGAGAATATCGCGATCGCGATCGGGTATGCCTACGCGGACATTCTCGTGCAGCCCGCGCAGACGATCACGCTGCTGCTGGCGGCGCGATTCATGCTCGGCGAGCGGATGACGCCTCGCGGCTGGATCGCCTCCGCGCTGTGCGTGGTTGGCGTGCTCATCGTCGGTTGGAACGGCATGCCGATCGGGCTGCTGCTTGGCGGAGGCGCGCTCACGACGCTGCTCTTCACGCTCGCCGGTATCGGCGCGGCGGTGCATATCCTAAGTCAGCGCGTCCTCGTGCGTACGATAGACGCGGGCAATTTGAACTTCTCGGTATTTCTATGGAGCGCCGTGCTGTGCGCGCTGCCGCTGCCTTTCCGGTCGGAGGGGCTATCCGGCGAGTGGACGGCCGGCGCCTGGATCGCATTGGTTCTGCTCGGCGTCATCACGGGACTTAGCTTCCTATGGTTCGCCGAGGCGATTAAGAAGGTGCCCTTCGCGATCGTGGCGATCGTCGGCAACTGCTCGGTGCTGTTCACGATTCTATGGGCGTATCTGTTCTTCCGCGAGCCGATTACGTGGATCGTCATCTTGGGCACGGTCGTCTTCGTCGCCGGCTTCCTGCTGCTCAACTTCGCGGTACCGCGCCGGGAAACGAAGCAGGAGAGCGCCGGCGAACTGACGGCGTAAGTTACGGCCGAGGCAGACGGGGTAATGAGGCTTGCGGGCTTTCATAACGAAATTGGTTAGAGCCTCCGGTGCGTTACGTCCCGGAGGCTGCGCTATACGAATGAGCGAGAGGATGAGGGTAAACATGACGTTGAACGTGGGGATTGTCGGAACCGGCTGGTTCAGCAACGTACACGCCGATATTTTAACCAAAATGGACGGGGTAGCCGTGAGCGCGTTCGTCGGTTCCAGCCTGGCCAAAGCGGAGCAGTCCGCGCTGCGTTACGCGACGGCCCAGCCGTATGCGAGCGTGGAGCAGATGCTCGATCAAGCCAAGCCGGACGCGGTGTATATTTGCGTCCCGCCTTTCGCGCACGGCGACATCGAGCGGCAGCTCGTCGAGCGAGGCATTCCGTTCCTCGTCGAGAAGCCGCTCGGCGCCGACATCGACGAGCCGCTGGCGATCGCCGAAGCGGTGAAGAGAGCCGGATTGACGACTTCCGTCGGCTATCACTTCCGGTATGCGGACGCGGCCTCGAGAGCGGCGGAACTGCTCCGCGACCGGACGGCCGGGATGGCGCTCGGGTATTGGATGGGCGACATGCCGCAGGTGTACTGGTGGCGGAAGCAGGAGGGCTCCGGCGGTCAATTCATCGAGCAGACGACGCACATCGTCGACCTGCTGCGGTATTTGCTCGGCGAGGTGGAAGAGGTCTATGCCGCCTTCGCGCAGCGCGCGATGCACGAGCGGTACGAGGGCGTGACCGTCCACGACGTGGGCACCGTCACGATGAAGCTGGCGAGCGGCGCCGTCGCGACGATCTCCAACACGTGCATCTTGCCGGAAGGCGGGCAGGTCGGACTGACCGTCTACACCGCGCAAGGACAAGTCGAGGTGCGGCCGGACAAGCTGATTCTGACGGAGAAAGGCGTGCTGACCGAGCATCGGAACGCCGGCAATCCGTACGAGCGCGAGAACGAAGCGTTCATTCGCGCCGTGCGCACGGGCGACGCCTCGGGCATTCGTTCGTCGTATGCGGACGCGGCGCGGACGATGTCGGTGACTCATGCCGCGCTGCGCTCGGCGCAGAGCGGGCTGCCGGTTCGGGTGGCCTACGGCGAGTAAGCACGCTTGATCATGCGTAACAGTATGACGGATGCGAATATTTCGTCTACCGTCTGCCAGGAGAGCTGCTCGAGGGAGCGGTTCTTTTTTGTCCCATGGCGATGAATTCAACTGCAGGATGTCCAAGCTTAGGCTAATCTTAGTATGCTTTTATAAGAGTTGGGCATTGTATGAGACAACGACCTGCACCGGGAGGAGGTAGACACGATGAACCATCATGCTTCAGATGACGTCGGCCGAGGTAGGAAACCTATGGAATTTTTACATAGCCAATACGCTGTCGCACTGCTTGATCAGTCATTTCCTTGCGACCGTCGAAGATAAAGAAGTCCACCGCATTCTAAAAAAATGCGACAAGCTGGCCTTGGATATCTCGGATTTCGTTGTGAACATGTATCGGCCCGAACGTCACTCGCTGCCACTGGGGTTTACGGAGAAGGATGTGAACAAGGGCGTACCCCGGTTATTCTCGGATAATTTCTACCTGGAGTTCATGGACTTGATGCTCAAGGTCGGCACGATCTTCTATGCAATTACCTTGCCCAATACATCGCGCCACGATTTACGCAAAGGGATCTCCAAGTGAAATGACGGACTTGATGCAGCGCAAAGGCTTATATATCCGCCCGCCGTATATGCTCCTTCCGAGCCGGAGATCGTGCATAAGCAAAGCTTCTTCAACGGATTGTTGGGGGATAAAAGGCCGTTACTCGGCGTCGAGATCTCGCAAATCTTCGCGAACCTGCAGTTCAACACGCTGAAGGCCGTGCTGTTGGTCGGTTTCGCCCAAGTGGCGGATTCCCAGCAAATCCGGGATTATTTCCTCCGCGGCAAAAACATCAATCACAAACAGAACCGCGACCTATTGAACGTGCTGAGCAAGGAGGATTTGCCCGCTACGATCCCTCCCCAATACACGATAACGACGAGCACGGTTTCGCCGTTCTCGGACAAACTGATGCTGTTTTTCGTTACGAGTCTGTCCTCGGCCAAGGCACGTAATTTCGGGGACTCGATCGCGGTCAGCCCGAGACATGATTTGAGCGTCACCTATGCCAAGCTGTTCGCCGAAACGGGAAATTACGCCGAGGACGGCGGGAACATCATGATCGAGAATGGCTGGATGGAGCAGCCGCCGCATGCGCCGGACCGGCATAAATTAGCGGTGAAGACGTAAGCGCCGCGGCTCTGCTCGGGATGGGGAAATTCGTATGGCGATGAAAGTAGCAAGGCGTCAAACGAGAGCGTTTGACGCCTTTTCGTTTGTGCGCCTCTAGATCCGAAGCGCCGCCTCGTTCAGCTCAAGCCGGTACCCTTTGACGATCGCTTCGCCGCCGGTCATGTCCGTCTCGGGCGCGCGCTCGAAGCCGAGCCGCTCGTACAGGCGGATCGCGTCCTGCATTACATCGGTCGTGTGCAGATTCAGCCGATCGCCGCCGAGCGTCTTGGCGCGGCGGATCGCCTCGCGGATGAGCAGCGTCGCCACGCCGCGGCCTCTGGCCTCGGGCGCGACCGCCAAATAACGAAAGACCGGATTGCGAATGTTCAGCTCCGGCATCCCGTACGCTTCCTCCGAAGAACCGAACAGCTGCAAACTCCCGAGAATGCGCCCTTCCAGCACGGCGACGATACGGGCGATCGGCCGTCCTTCATCGAACGACGCGCGCAGCGAAGCCCGATACGTCTCCCACCGTCCGGCGGGCAGCACGTCCGCGTATTGAACGTAAGCGGCTAGCAGCACGTCGATGAAGCCGCCACGATCCTCCTCTCTCGCATCTCGCACTTCGATAACGGCATTATGCATGCGCATCCCCCTTTACATTTTTCATACGGCTACTATATTCCAAAATCCCAACTATTCCTATATGATAAAGTTAATTTCAATGCTGGAATTGAAAACTTCTATCGCGCCCATTCATTCCAAGGAGGGATCCATGCATGAATATCGAGAACATCGAAGCGTTCGTGTACGTCAACCATTACGGCAGCTTCAACAAGGCGGCCGAGGTGTTATTCCTGTCCCAGCCGTCGGTGACCGCCCGCATTCAGACGCTCGAGCGCGAGCTGGACTGCAAGCTGTTCGACCGCCAAGGCAAGCAGATCATGCTGACGGAGAAAGGCAAGCAGTTCCTTCCTTATGCCCAGCAAATACTTCAGACGATCCAGAAGGGCCGGCTCCACCTGCAGGACCGGGTCGTCCGTCCCCAAGAGCTGCGCATCGGCAGCACGGTGTCGGTGTCCAATTATTTGATCCCGGATATTCTGCCGCAGCTGCGCCGCCACTTCCCCGAGCTTGCGTTCAAGCTTACGACCGCGCCGTCCGACGAGCTGGTCAAAAAGCTGCTCGACCGCGAGATCGACCTCGCGTTCGTGCGCAAGCTGAGCCATCCTTCGCTGCAATCTTATCCGTTCTATGAAGATCCGATCCGACTCTACGTCTATGAGGGACATCCGTTCGCCGAGACGCGCCGGGTGACGATCGGCGAGATTCGCCATCAGACGCTCGTCTTCTTCGAGTGCGGTTCGCTCGATTGGCTGCGGCTGCACCGCGTCTTCGAGCATCTCGAGCATAAGCCGCATATCGCGTTCCACGCCGACAACTCCGAGACCGCCAAGAAACTCGTGCTTCAGAAGGCGGGCATCTGCTTCTTGCCGGGCTTGTGCGCCAAGGAGGAAGAGGAGCGGGGGAGCCTCATTCCCGTCGAGATCGAGGAAACGAAGGGCATCTCGCTGTATACGAACCTGATCGCCCTGACCGGGGAGAACGAGGAATTCATCCACGCGATTTTGGCGAAAGAGAGCATGTATAGTATTTGAGGCAAAATGCCGAGCAGCATAACATCTGTGCAAAATGCTGAGCAGCATTACATCTGCTCAAACCAATTTGCATATTCAAACCAATTTGCATATTCAAACCAATTTGCATGCCCAACCAATTTGCTATTCTTCAATCCATCTATAGAGAAACTCTATTAGCGCGACGTCAAGAGGCGGTGATACAGTAGTAGCATCTTAAATCCCATTAAACACATGGGAATTATATTCGCGCAAATAGAAGGGGTGAAGTCATGGGGGAAGTGTTCCGTTTGGCAGGCGTGGACGATGCGGCGCGGCTGCGCGAAGTCATCTACGGGGCGTATTCGCTCATTCGGGAGCTGAAGTTGAACTGGCCGGCAGCCCATGCGGACGTCGCGCTCGTGAGGGATAACATCATTCGGAACGAATGCTACGTGTTGGAGGCGGACGGCGTCATTAAGGCGACCATCACGCTGTCCAAAGGGAACGAAGTGAAGGACTTTACGGATTATCCGTTCATCAAATGGTTCGCCGTTCATCCGGACGAGCAAGGCAAAGGGTACGGCGACAAGCTGCTGACCTGGGTGGAATACGAAGTCATCCGCGAGCGGATCGGCGAGCCGGCGGTCACGCTCGGCACGGCGGAGCGCCATCCTTGGCTGCTGCCGATGTATCTGCGCCGGGGCTACGAGAGCATTCGCGCGTTCGACCCCGGCAACGGGGACGGCACGATGCATTTGCTGCGCAAGGTGATCGATCCGGATTTGTTCGCGCGGCGAAACGGAGATCGGCGGCAGGCGGCCGGGCAATAACACGCGCGCGGCATCAAATTAGAAACGGCGAAACCGGCAAGGCGACCCGCTCATGGGCGCGGCCGTTCGCCTAAATATGGAGGGGCATGAAGATGAAAAGAAGAATGTTGACGGCGGCTGCGGCCGCTTTATCCTTGACGCTGGTCGTTACGGGCTGCGGCTCGAGCAATAACGAAGGCGGCAATAACGCGGTGAACGCGTCGGCCGAAGCATCGGGCGGCAATGCCAAAGCTGGCGGCGAGGTGACGAAAATCGTCGTCGGCACGGGCACGGAATTCCCGCAAATTTGCTTCATCGACGAGAACGGCAAGCTGACCGGCTTCGACGTGGAGCTGGTGCGCGAGATCGACGAGCGGCTGGCGGCGTACGAATTCGAATTCCAGACGATGGAGTTCTCGAACCTCTTGCTGAGCTTGGAGACGAAGAAGATCGACTTCGTGGCGCACGAGATGGAGAAGAACCCGGAGCGCGAGCAGAAGTACCTGTTCAACAAAGTGCCTTACGCGCACTGGCGCAACCGGATCATCGTCGCCAAGGACAACGATTCGGTCCAGACGCTGGATGACCTTGCCGGCAAGAAGGCGATCACGAGTCCGACGAGCGCGGGCAATCAGATTCTCGAGAATTACAACAAGGATCACGACAAGAAAATCGAGATCGTCTACGAGGGCAGCGCCGCCAACGATTCGATCAACCAGATCGCGAGCGGCCGCGTCGACGCGACGATCGGCGCCGACTTCGCGCTGGCGCTGGAAGATCCGCAGAAGAAGCTGAAGACGGTCGGGGAGCCGTTGTCCGAGGCGGATATCCTGTTTATTTTCCGCAAGGACGAACCGGAAGCGCAGAAGCTCGCGGACGCGATCGACGGCGCGCTGACGGAGATCAAATCCGACGGCACGCTCGGCAAGCTGAGCGAAGAATGGCTGGGCAGCGACTTTACGGCAGATACGGTCAAATAGCGTACGGCACTAAGACGAGAAAGGTGAGAGCGACGGATGGAGTATGGCTTCGATATCACCTACATTTTTGATTTTATCCCCAAGCTGCTGCAGGTGCTGCATCTGACGCTGGCGATCGTGGCGGGCGCCATCGGAATCGGGCTAATCGTCGGCCTGCTGGCGGCGCTCCCCAGGCTGTACAAGGTGCCGGTGCTGCAGCGGTTGTCCCAGGTGTACACGTCGTTCTTCCGGGGCACGCCGATCCTCATCCAGCTGTTCCTGTTCTATTACGGGCTGCCGGAGCTGCTGAAGCTCGTCTATATCGACGTGACCAAGTTACCGGTGCTGTTCTTCGTCATCGTCACGTTCGGCCTGAACGCCGGAGCGACGATCTCGGAGATCATCAGGGCGGCGGTGACGGCCGTGGATCGGGGACAGGTGGAAGCAGCCTACTCGGTGGGCATGTCGGGCTACCAGGCGTTCGCGCGCATCGTGCTGCCGCAGGCGATCGCGATCGCCGTGCCGGTATTCGCGAACTTGGTCATCGCCATGCTGAAGGAGACGTCGCTCGCCTTCGCGCTGGGCGTTATGGAACTGACGGGCAAGGCGCAGACGCTCGGCACGCTGACCCGCCATTTCATGGAGACGTATATCGCGCTGGCCATTATCTATTTGGCTGTCAGCTTCACGCTAGAACGGATTCTGCTGCTCTTCGAGCGCAAGCTGCAGCGCCATATGCGGAGGGACGCGGCGGACGCGGAACGTCGCTGGCGGTTGTGGCGCGGACGCAAGCCGATGCGCGAGCGGTCCCCGGAGGTGAGCGGCAAGGAGGTGCCACGATATGAAGCTTGATCCATCCTTTATCTGGACCGCGTTCGTCGGACTGCTGCCGGCGATTCCGACGACGCTTATTCTGACGCTCGTCTCCGTCACGTGCGGCTTCGTCATCGGCACGGGTACGGCGCTCGCGCGCATGTATCGCATTCCGGTGCTGGCGCAAATCGCGAGCGGCTACGTGACGTTCATCCGGGGGACGCCGATGCTCGTGCATCTGCTGCTCATTTATTTCAGCCTGCCGCTGCTGATCGACGCGTTATCCGCGCAGTTCGATCTCGGCTGGAACTCGGCCAAGGTGCCGATGATCGCGTTCGCGTTCGTCTCCTTCTCCATTACGGCCGGCGCTTATATGTCCGAAGTGGTTCGCTCCGGTCTGATGGCCATCGACCGCGGCCAGATGGAAGCCGCGCTGTCGGTCGGCATGACGGTGCCGCAGGCGATTCGGCGCATCGTGTTCCCGCAGGCGGTCGCGGCCGCCTTGCCGAACTTGACGAACTCCGTCATCGGCATGCTGCACGGATCGACGCTCGCGTTTACCGTGTCGGTCGTCGATTTGAACGCGAAGGCGCAGATCGTCGCGTCGACGAACTGGAAATATTTCGAGGCGTATTTGGCTGCCGCGATTATTTTCTGGGGGCTGACGATCGCGATCGAACGGATCGCGGCGGCGATCGAGCGGCGGATCAGCCTGTATAGCAGAGGAGGGGTAGCATGATCCGACTAAGCGGCATCCGCAAGAGCTTCGGGCGGCAGGAGGTGCTCAAAGGCATCGACCTTCACGTCGGGAAGGGGGAAGTCGTCGCGATTCTCGGGCCGAGCGGCTCGGGCAAAACGACGCTGCTTCGGTGCATCAATTACTTGGAGAAGCCGGGCGAAGGCGAAATTCGCATCGGCGATCAGGCGCTGGACGCCAGGCGCGCCGGGAAGAAGGACGTCCATGCGCTGCGCCGGCGCTCCGCGATGGTGTTCCAGCAATACAATTTGTTCAGCCACAAGACGGCGCTCGAGAATGTTATGGAAGGTCTCGTCGTCGTGAAGAAAATGAGCAAGGACGAGGCGCGCAAGCGGGGCATCGCCCTGCTGGAGAAAGTCGGTCTCGGCGCGAAGCTGGACGCCTATCCGAGCCGGCTCTCCGGCGGACAGCAGCAGCGCGTCGGCATCGCGCGGGCGCTAGCGCTCGAGCCGGAGGTCATCTTGTTCGACGAGCCGACTTCGGCGCTTGACCCCGAGTTGGTCGGCGAAGTGCTGGCCGTCATCCGGCGCATCGCGAAGGAGGGCATCACGATGATCATCGTGACCCACGAGATGGGCTTCGCCCAGGACGTGGCGAATCGCGTCGTGTTCATGGACGAAGGGGTCATCGTCGAGGAAGGGCCGCCCGCGCAGCTGTTCGGCAATCCGAAGGAAGAGCGGACGAGGCAGTTCCTGAAGCGGCTGACGCCGGAGGCGAGCTATACGATTTAGGAGGAATGAGGATGACCGTCTCATTGAGCATATTGGATCAAAGCCCGATCTACCCGGGCGAAACGGCAGAAGACGCCTTGGCGAAGACGGTAGAGCTCGCCCGGCGCGCGGAGGCGCTCGGCTTCCGGCGCTTCTGGGTGTCGGAGCACCACGATTCGGAGCATCTGGCCGGCTCGTCGCCCGAAGTGCTGATCGCGTATCTGCTGGCGAAGACGGACCGCATCCGCGTCGGCTCCGGCGGCATTATGCTTCAGCATTACAGCCCCTACAAAGTCGCGGAGAACTTCAACGTGCTCGCCTCGCTCGCGCCGGGGCGCGTCGATCTGGGCGTCGGCCGCGCGCCGGGCGGG
This sequence comes from Paenibacillus methanolicus, assembly GCF_008124765.1. Lineage (GTDB taxonomy): Bacteria > Bacillota > Bacilli > Paenibacillales > Paenibacillaceae > Paenibacillus_Z > Paenibacillus_Z methanolicus. The sequence continues at coordinate 332,936 of NZ_VNHS01000005.1, forward strand.
CTGCCCCGCAGCACGCAGGCGCTGCAGCGGGGCGTGGCGAATCCGGAGCCGCTCACGGACAAGATCGTCGGGCTGCGCCGCCATCTGACGGGCGAGCTCGAAGAAGGCGATCCGTTGGCGGGACTTGCGGCGACGCCGATTCCGCTCGCCTCGCCGGAGCTGTACGTGCTCGGCGCATCGGAGGACAGCGCCGCGCTCGCGGCCAGCCTTGGCCTGCCGTACGTGTTCTCGCTGTTCATCGGCGGGGACGAAGACGCGGCGATCCGGGCGGTGCGGAAGTACAAAGCCGAATTCAACGGCGCGAGCGGCGCCTCGCCGCAGGCGATCTTGGCGTTATCCGCGATCGTGGCGGACACGGATGAGGAGGCGCAAGGCTTGATCCCGCCTCAGAAGCTCGTGAAAGTTTACTTGGCCAGCGGGCGGAAGGTAACGCTCGGCACGATCGAGCAAGCGGAAGAATACGGACGTCAGTCCGGGGAGCCGTATACGATCGAGGAGAAAGCGCCGCTGATCGCGGCCGGTTCCAAGGCGACGGTGCGCGCGAAGCTGCTGGAGCTGCAGGAGGCGGCCGGCGTCGACGAATTCATCGTCACGGCGAACGTCGCGCCGTTCGAGAAGCGGGTGCGCTCCTATGAATTGCTGAACGAGGCGTTCGCCGAAGTGACGGCATAAAGCAAAGCGAGGAGAGGGCGATATGAGTAACGAAACGACGCTTCGCAGCGCGGCGGCCCTGTCGGGACGCCTGACCGAGATCCGGCGGGAGCTGCACCGTTATCCGGAGCTGTCCCACGAGGAGTTCGAGACGACGGCCCGGATACGCAGATGGCTGGAAGCCGCCGGCATCCGCATCGCCCCCTATCCGCTTCGGACGGGGCTGATCGCCGAGATCGGCGGCGCGCGGCCGGGGCCGGTCATCGCCCTGCGCGCGGACATCGACGCTCTGCCCATCCAAGAGGAGACCGGGCTGCCTTTCGCGTCCGAGCATCCGGGCAAGATGCATGCCTGCGGCCATGATTTCCATACGGCCGCCTTGATCGGCGCCGCTTATTTGTTGAAGGAGCGCGAGGCGGAGCTGGCCGGAACGGTTCGGCTGCTGTTCCAGCCCGCGGAAGAGAAGGCTTCGGGCGCGCGGAAGGTGGTCGAGAGCGGGGCGCTTGACGGCGTGCTCGCCGTGTTCGGCCTGCATAACAAGCCGGATCTGCCCGTCGGCACGATCGGCATCAAGGGCGGCCCGATCATGGCGGCCGCGGACGGGTTCATCGTGGAGGTGGCCGGTCTCGGCTCGCACGCCGCGGTGCCCGAAGCCGGCATCGACCCGATCGTGTCGGCGGCGCATATCGTGACCGCGCTGCAGTCGATCGTCAGCCGCAGCGTCGGCTCGCTCGACAGCGCGGTCGTCAGCGTGACGAAGCTGCACAGCGGCACGATCTGGAACGTCATCCCGGAGTTGGCTGTGCTCGAAGGGACGATCCGCACGTTCGACGAGCAGGTGCGCAGCCGCGTGATAACGCGCTTCGCCCAGATCGTGGACGGCGTCGCGGCCGCATACGGCACGACCGCCAAGCTGCGGTGGATCGAAGGTCCGCCCCCGGTCCGCAACGACGAGAGTCTGGCCGCGCTCGCTTGGCAGGAAGCGGAGCAACTTGGCCTGCTGCCGGTCGTGCCCGTTCCTTCGCCGGCGGGCGAAGATTTCGCGGTGTATCAGCAACTCGTGCCGGGACTGTTCGTCTTCCTCGGCACGTCCGGACCGCAGGAGTGGCACCATCCTGCGTTCGATCTGGACGAACGCGCGCTGCCGGTCGCGGCCGATTTCCTCGCCGCGGCGGCGGTTCGGGCGCTCGCGCATTTCGCGGGCGAAGCAGGCGGGAATCTCGCCGGATGAGCCGGGCGGGCGGCAACCGCGGAACCACGGCCGCCGAGCGCGTCTACGACTTCCTCGTCGTCGGCGCGGGCTCCATGGGCATGAGCGCCGGCTATCAGCTGGCCAAGCGGGGAGCCCGCGTGCTGCTGCTCGACGCGTTCGATCCGCCGCACGGCGAAGGCAGCCACCATGGCGAGACGCGGCTGATCCGGCACGCCTATAGCGGCGGGGACGCGTACGTCCCTCTTGCGCTGCGCGCCCAGCACTTGTGGGAGGAGGCGGAGGCGCTGACGGGCGAGCGCCTGCTCGCGAAGTCCGGCGTGCTCAATATCGCCGACCCGGACGTTCACTCGCATCGCGGCCGATATTCGGACGCGGTTCGGCTGGGCGTGTCCGCCGAGCTGCTGGACGCGGCGGACATCCGCCGCCGCTGGCCGGGTCTTGCGCTGCCCGATCGGTTCGAGGCGCTGTACGAGCCGGAAGCCGGCTATTTGTTCAGCGAGCGATGCGTAGCCGCCTACCGGAAGCTTGCGCTGGCTCATGGCGCGAAGTTGCTGACCGGCACGCCGGTAATCGGCGTTACGGCCCGCGCTGGAAGCGTAAGCGCGCATACGCCGCATGGCGATTACCATGCCGGGGCGGCCGTGCTGTGCGCCGGCGCCTGGTTCGGCGGTCTGGCCGACTTCCTGCCGCTGCCGATCCGCCCCCTTCGCAAAGTCGTCGGCTGGTTCGAGACGCGCGAAGGCGGCTTCCGGGCAGGAACATTCCCGGGATTCACGATGGCGACCGCGGGCGGCGTGTACTACGGCTTCCCGGATATCGCGGGGACGGGGCTGAAGATCGGCAGGCACGACGGCGGCCATCCATGGCAGCCGGGCGAGCCGCTTGCGCCCTTCGGCCGTTACGCCGAGGACGAGGGCGATCTGCGCGGCGCGCTCGGCGCCTTCATGCCCGGCGCCGCCGGACGTCTGCTGCGCGGCTCGGCTTGCAAATACGCGATGACCCCGGACGAACATTTCATCCTCGACCGTCATCCGGAGCACCCGCACGTGCTGATCGCGGGCGGCTTCTCCGGCCACGGCTTCAAGTTCGCGAGCGCGGTCGGCGAACTGTTGGCCGACATGGCCGACGGTGCCGCCGACGGAGCGTATAGCCGTCTGTTCGCGCTCTCTCGCTTCAACCCGGCGTCCGCGCCGGCACACGACCATTAAACGGAGGGGAACCGTATGAGCGAAACCGATATCCAGTCCTATCTGGACACCCATCTGCAGTTAACCCGGGCCATCGCGGGCCTTGGGGAAGAGCAACTGAAATGGAAACAATCCGAGACCACGTGGAGCGTCGCCGAAGTGCTGGCCCACCTGGCCGACCATAATATCGTCGTCTCCTTCCGCATTCGGGATATTCTCGCGGACACGAAAGCGCAGCTGCCGGCGTTCAACCAAGATCTGTGGGTGTCCGGGCAGCATGCGAACGACAGCGACGTCTACGAGATTCTCGACGCGTTCTGGGGACTGCTTCGCTACAACGGCCAGCTGTTCCGCCGGCTCGGCGAAGCGGAATTCGACAAGAGCGGCATTAATTTCAAAGGCGAGACGGTGCGCGTCCGCGACATCATCCGCGGCTTCGCCAAGCATGTCCAGACGCATCTGAACCAGATCGAGCGGATTAAGCAGGCGTACGAGGCGGAGCGGGGCGGCGAAGCCGGTCGGCCGGCGACTTGGGTTCCTGCGGCCGCTTCCGGCGAAGCATCGTCGTGCAGCCTGCCATCCGCGGGCGTATCTGCGAGCGGCGTTCCATCCGCAGGCATCGGAAGCGAGTCGTCCGCGGCGCTATCGGCGGCCGCTTCGCAAGGAGGGCATCCGGCATGAGCAAACGCAGGCAATTGAAGCTCGGCGCGATGCTTCACGGCGTCGGCAGCAGCACTTCGCTCTGGCGTCACCCGGACGTTCCGTCCGACGCGAGCGTCAATTTCGAGGTATACAAACGCTGGGTCGAGCAAGCCGAAGCCGGTAAATTTGACCTCGCCTTCATTGCGGACGGCCTCTATATTAACGAGAAGTCGATTCCCCACTTCTTGAACCGGTTCGAGCCGATCACGATCTTGAGCGCGCTCGCTTCGGTTAGCCAACATATCGGACTCGTCGGGACGCTGTCGACGTCCTATAGCGAGCCGTTCACGGTGGCGCGCCAGTTCGGCTCGCTCGACGTTATCAGCGGCGGCCGCGCGGGGTGGAACGTCGTGACCTCCCCGCTCGAAGGCTCGGCGCTCAATTACGGGAAGAAGGAGCATCCGGACCATGCCAAGCGGTACCGGATCGCGACGGAATATCTCGAGGTAACGCGAGGGTTGTGGGATTCGTGGGAAGACGACGCGTTCGTGCGCGACAAGGATGCCGGGGTGTTCTTCGATCCGGCGAAAATGCACGCGCTAGATCACGAGGGCGAATTTTTCTCGGTGAAAGGTCCGCTGAACATCGCGCGCAGCAAGCAAGGCCGTCCGGTTATTTTCCAGGCGGGCTCATCCGAGGTTGGGAAGAACTACGCGGCCAAGGAGGCCGACGCCATCTTCACCGGACACGAAACGATCGAGGAGGCGATCGCGTTCTATCAGGACGTGAAGCGCCGCGCGGTCGGATTCGGCCGGAATCCGGACGACGTTCTGATCTTCCCGGGCATAGGGCCGGTCATCGGCGCGACCGAAGAGGAAGCGGAGCGCAAATACCAGGAGGTCGTCGACCTCGTGTCGCCGGAGAACGCGCTGCTCTATCTGGGCCGCTTCTTCGAGCACCACGATTTCTCCCAGTACGATCTGGACGCGCCGTTCCCTGAACTGGGCGACCTGGGCCGCAACAGCTTCCAGAGCAGCACCGACCGGATTAAGGCGCAGGCGAAGGAGAAGGGGCTGACGCTGCGGCAGGTCGCGCTGTCGGTCGCGACGCCTCGTCCGACCTTCATCGGCACGCCGGAGCAGGTCGCGGACCGGGTGCAGGAGTGGTTCGAGGCGGGCGCCGCCGACGGTTTCATGGTCGGGACCTCGGTGCCGCGCGGGCTGGAAGATTTCATTACGCACGTCGTGCCGATTCTCCAAGAGCGGGGCTTGTTCCGCACCGAGTACGAGAGCGATACGCTGCGCGGGAATTTGGGACTGCCGATTCCGGCGAATCGTTACGCGGAAGCCAAGAAAACGGCGGAGCGCGTGTAAGGCGGCATAGCGCGAGCGAGCAGGAAACCTTTGCGGACGGTGAATGTACCGTCGCCCGCAAAGGTTTTTTCTTGAAATATAAGAATTTATAGTTTTCACGTATATAATTAATCTTCTATTTCTCCGGAATGAAACTTGCTGTGCCGCCAACGGACGGCGCAGCTGTTTCACCTTGTTCAACCAAAATCTAACGTTAACGTAAGCTTCAAAATCTGGTATGGTAGGAAGAACATGAAGCAACGGAAGAGAGGAGGCTGCCTCCGCCTCATGACGGATACCCGCAAATATACGGTGGAAGAAGTGACGCAGCAGCTTGGCATTACCGCACGAACGCTGCATTATTACGAGGAAGTCGGTCTGCTGCCGGACGTCTCGCGCACCGAAGGCCGCCATCGGCTCTATTGCGAGAGCATGCTGGCGCGCACCCGGCATATTTTGAAGCTGAAGCAGGTGCTTGGCGCTTCGCTGCAGGAGATTCGCGATATTTTGCAGGCGGAGGAAGAACTGGACCGGCTTAAAGCTTCATATTACGAGGAGCCGCATACGGAAGAGGAGCGCGATGCGCTGCTGGACGAGGCGACGCGTCGGCTGGAGAACATTCTCGGACACATCGACGAGAAAATGGAAAAGCTGCGGACGCTGCGGGATGGATTCTCCGAGCGGCTCGCGCGGGCGAACGCGCTGAAGCGCAGTCCGCGCGCATAGCGGAAAGGGGCGGGCTGAATCCGTCCCGGCATATTTTCAACCAAGGAGAATCTCTTACATGTCGGATCGTACGGTATATCTTAAATTATGGGGCGTCTCCCTGCTGTGGGGAGGCAACTACGTGGCGAGCGCGTACATGCTGCGCGAATTCTCGCCGATCTTCCTGTCGTTCGCGAGGCTGGTCGTCATGTCGCTCTTCCTCATCTCGGTTGCGCTCATCAACAAATCGATGCGGCGGCCGACGAAGCGCGAGTGGGGACTCCTGCTCATGGCCGGCATAACCGGCACGCTGATCAATCAGCTGTTTTATTTTACCGGTCTGAAGGAGTCGACGGCGGGCAATGCCGCGCTGATCGTCGCGCTCTCCCCCATCGCGACGACGCTGCTGTCGCGCATCTTCCTGAAGGAGGTCATCACCGGGCAAAAGCTGACCGGCGCGATCGTGGCGCTCATTGGCGTCGTCTGCATCGTGCTGTACGGCGGCAAGGAGCTCGGCATCTCGCACGGCGACTTCTATTTGCTGGTCGCCATGCTGGGAATGTCGGTCAGCCTGCTATTCATCCGCAAGCTGACGGCGGGAATGTCCTCGTACGAGGTCACGATCTACGCTACGGTGATCGGCACGATCCTCATGTCGCCGGCCGTCGCGGTCGAAGCGATGAACGGCGATCTACACGCGAGCCATCGCGTGTTCACGTGGGCGCTGCTCGTCTGCGTCGCCGTCATCGGCCAAGGACTGGCCGGCTTCTGGTGGAATTCCGGCATCGCGGTGGCGGGCGCGTCCATGAGCGCGATGTTCATGAACATCCCGCCGTTCATCGCGATCATCGTCAGTCATTTCGTGCTGGGCGATCCGATCCTGCTCGCGCAGCTCGGCGGCGGCGTGTTGATCCTGGCCGGCGTCGCGATCACGAACATGAAGCGGCGGCTGCCGGGCGAGCCGAAGACGGGCTTGGGAGTTAAGGGCGCCTAGCCGCCGGCGATTTTGTTATTCGGGCAACAATGAGAGAGCCTGCTTGGCTGTGTTTGCGCTTGCGCATCGCGGCGGGCGGGCTTTTTTGCGTGCAATATGAACAGCTGATGGCCGAAGCGCGCCGTATAATCGCGGATGCGCTCGAACGGCATTTCGGCCGTGAGATTCGGTTTGACGAGCCCGAGCTTGCGTAGCTTGAGGTACCGAATATAGGCGTCTTCCCAATTGCCATTTTGGCTGTAGGCAGTGGAACAAAATGGGCAGCACCGTCGTCAAAAAGATAGAGGTATGGGGATATTGGAATTCGTGGTACAATATGGTACCTTAACGACGGATCGAGCTCGCAAGAGCTATGAATAGAGGAGGAGAGCAAGTTGGATATGAAGCTGGCGGATCGGCGCCATTATGTGAAACTACGCGATTGCAGCGAGCTGGAGGCGATGTTCTTCGAGCAATTGCTGCAAGCGGAAGGCATCCCGTATTTCCGGCGCGAGCCGGGGGCTGGCGGCTATATGCGCGTATTTATGGGGAGCGCGCCGTTCCCGATCGAGCTTCACGTGCCGGGAGACCGGTACGAAGAGGCCGATGAGCTGATCGCCGCGTTGACGGCGGACGCCGATTGGCGGGAAGAGTTGGCCGATCCCGTGGAGGATGCGGAAGCGGAAGAGGAAGGGCGAGTGCAGGCAAGGAGGGGGCCGCGTTACTGGCGCCGAGGCATTGCGGCGTTGTTTCTGCTCGTGCTGGTCGCCATGAATCCATTCTCGGAGTACGAGGGTTTGGATAAACTGGTTGGCGTCTCCATGAGGCCGGAGTCTGCGGTTAGTTTGGCGACGATGCCTTATTTTGAATTGATTGACGGCCCCATGCATTCGACGCTGCTGACCCCCGACGAGACCGGTACGCCGCCCGAGGAAGAGGAATTGCCGCCGCCTCCGCCCGAGCATAAGATTGCCGGCGAACCCGGCGAGTTCCCATATCCGCCCGCGTTCCTCCGCTTGCTGGAGAGCGGCTCGCAGCCGGAATCGGTCATGCAGGTCGTGCTGCCGGACGGCGAGGGCACGCTGCTGCTGAGCGGGTTTCTGAATTTCGATCAAGCCAGCGAAGATTATTTGCCCGCTAAGCATCGCGTGTTCGTCGAGAGCCGCGGCTTCCCGGATAAGCTCGTTCCGTTCGCTTGGGATCCGTTCGGCGAATATTATTTCTTCGATTACCGCGAAGAGACGGACGACAGTCCGCCGATCGTGCAGGTGGTGGAAGAGTGGGAAGAAGGCGTGTATGCGGACGGCATGGCGATAATCGGCGTGACGACCATGCCGATCGCGGCTTCGTTCGAGGACTTCATGTCCAGCTTGACCGAAATGACGGACGAGTAGGAGGGGCGGCATGAACCGGAAATATAAAGCGAACGGCTTCATTCTCGCCGCCGTCGCGCTGCTAGCGATTCTCATCCTTTATACGTCGGGCAAGGACAAGCAGCTGTACGGCAATGACAACGAATCGGTCATCCAAGTCATTCAATCGATCGACGGCTATCGCGGCGCCGAGGTCGAGCTGCTGGAAACCAGGGATATCGGCGATGACCGCTACGTCGCTTTTTTGGCGAATAACAAACCGGCCTATATTGAATTCAATCGGAACGATAAGGGCAATTACGCATGGAGCAGCGGCACGGGACCGAGTAACGAAGATTTCGCTTCTTTCCTCATTCACGGCCCGGAAGGCGCCGTTCCGAACTTTCTCTTCATAGCTAACGAACGAAGCGAAGTCGCGAAGCTCGAGCTGTCCGTCAACGACGAGTCGATCGTGCAGACGTTCCCTGTCCGCCAGAAGTCGGCAACTTGGCTGGAGCTGCCTAAGACAGAGGAAGACTCCTATCGTTTCGGTTACAAATACTACGACGAAGCGGGCAGCTTGCTGAATTCGCCGAACTAGCTTCGGCACTGCGAAAGTTTGCCATCAACGGAGGTGACAGGGATGACAACCAGTCGATTAGGAGCCTATGTATCCGGACTGCTGCTCCTCGGCTTAGCCGCCATCGCGGGTATGGTCTTGTGGAGCAAAAGCTATTATCCACCCCTGCCGTTCGATTCGGTTAGCAAGCGCGAGGCGCTCGCGATCGTCCGGCAGGCGCCCCAGGACACGCTTGCGAAGGTGGCGGACGACGCGCGCTTCGACTGGTATCTGACGAAGACGGACGGCGCCAAAGAGAAGGTCAAACGTTGGTTTACGGATCGAGGCTGGACGTTCAAGGATCAGGAAGGCGCGGCGCTTTTCTTCGAACGGAACGGCCAAACGGCGATCGCCGCGACGACGCAATGGACGGGGCGATACGTGCTATGCCAGATTCCGGCGGATGCGACGTGAACGCGCCGCGCCTGAACGCATCGAGCGCCGCCAGCGTGTACATGCTTAACGAGCCATACGATTCGGAAGCCTTCGAATCCGCTATACTGCGGCGCCGGAGGCTTTTTCATATTGTAATCTCGGAGTGAGGGGGACGGTTCGTGTGGACGGGGCACGGACGGTACTTGTCCGCCGCTGCTTGGTCTCGCGCGCTCCTTGCTCCAATCGTACAAACCAAGCGGCTTTTCTGCTAAATTCGCGCCAGCCAAGGTGCCGCTACAATAGGGGCAAGGGAGAGGCAGGGCGCATGCGCGAAGCCTCCCGTGGTTGTGAAGGGAGAACGATAGGCGTGAACGAAAAATTAGAGACGAGAGTCTTGAGCTCCTTGTCGAAAGTATTCAGCGACGAAGAGTTGACGGAGATGTCCTTCCAACAGGCATCCGCCTTGCAGGGCGAGACTTACGCTTTCCAGGTCGCGTACCGATCCAAGAACATGATTAAGCCGTTGATCGTGCGCGCGGAATCGACGCTGGGCGGCACGGTCGCGATCCGCACCGTCGGCTTGGCTCCGTCGGAGCTGCCGTGCTTCGACGACGCCGACGCGGACAGCCTGCGAACGACGCCGGGACTGTATCCCGATCCGTTGTACCCGCCGGACGTGCAGCCGCCGCGGGCGCTGCCGGGACAGTGGCGGGCGGTATGGGTGACGGTTGACATTCCGACGTCGGCGGCAGGCGGAACTTACCCGGTCCGTGTCCTATTCGAGGAAGAGTCGGGCGATGCGCTAGGCGAAGAGACGTTCCGGCTGACCGTCGTTCCGCAGCAGCTGCCGAAGCAGCGTCTCATCCATACCGAGTGGTTCCACGCGGATTGCATTGCCACGTATTACGGCTGTCCCGCATTCAGCGAGGAGCACTGGCGGCGGCTGGAACAGTTCATCGGGACGGCGGCCGCGCACGGCATCAACATGCTGCTGACGCCGCTCTTCACGCCGCCGCTCGATACGGAAATCGGCGGAGAGCGGCCGACCGTGCAGCTCGTCGACGTGACGCTTGCGGACGGGCGGTACAGCTTCGGGTTCGATCGTTTGAAGCGGTGGGTGGAACTTGCGCTCGAGAAGGGAATCGAATACTTCGAGTTCTCTCATCTGTTCACGCAGTGGGGGGCGAAGCACGCGCCGAAGATCGTGGCGATCGCGGATGGGGAGGAGCGGCGGATTTTCGGTTGGGAGACGGATGCGGCCGGCGAAGCGTACCGCGGTTTCCTGAATGCGTTCCTGCCTGAGCTGGTGGCCTTCATCAAGGCGAACGGACTTGAGGCCCGCAGTTATTTTCACGTATCCGACGAGCCTTCCCGGGAGCATCTAGAGCAGTACCGGACGGTCAGCGCGATGCTGCGGGAGCATCTGAGCGAATTCCCGATGATCGACGCGCTATCGGACTACGCCTTCCACGAGCTCGGGCTGGTCGAAATTCCGGTGCCGGCCAACGACCATATCGAGTCGTTCCTCGAACATGGCGTGGATCCGCTGTGGACCTACTATTGCGTCTCCCAGCGGCAGGGCGTATCGAACCGGTTCTTCCATATGCCGTCCAGCCGCAACCGGATCATCGGGCTGCAGCTGTACAAATACGGATTGCAGGGCTTCCTGCATTGGGGCTACAACTTCTGGAATTCGCAATACTCGCGCAAGGCGGTCGATCCCTTCCGGGTGACGGATGCCGACATGAGCTTCCCGTCCGGGGACTCGTTCCTCGTCTATCCGGGCGAGGACGGGCCGATCGAGTCGATCCGACTGGAGGTGTTCGCCGAAGCGCTGCAGGATCTGCGGGCGATGGAGCTGCTGGAATCGCGAATCGGGAAAGAAGCCGTCGTCGCGCTAATCGAAGACGGGTTGGAGCGGCCGATTACCTTCAGCGACTACCCGCGTTCGGCATCCTGGCTGCTCGAGGTGAGAGAGCGGGTGAACGGTAAGTTGGCCGACTTGGATTGCAGCAACTGAAGGTTGCGTGCAGCATGTCGGCAGCGACTTGGATTGCAGCAACTGAAGGTTGCGTGCAGCATGTCGGCAGCGACTTGGATTGCCGTAATCTTTGGTTACGGCAGCATTTCGCTTTGCCCCCGCACGCCGATGCGAGCCTGCGTCGACTTTGCATATTCCGAGGGCGACATGCCGACGGCGCGCTTGAAATCCCGGGAGAAATAATGCAGGCTCGCGTAGCCGAGCTTGGCCGCGATTTCCGAGAAATTGTACAGCTCCTCGCGAATCATCGTCTTCGCCTCTTCGATCTTCAGCCGTTTGAAACAATCGAGCGCGCCTTGCGCCATATGCGTGCGGAAGATGCGTTTCAGCTGACTACGGCCGAGATGGACCTCCCGGCACAGATCGTCCAGCGTAAGCGCCTCCGATAGGTTGTCCTTCATATACGCGATTGCCAGCCGAACAATTCGTTGTTCGGCTTTCTCCTGTCTGGCCGAAGTAAGCTTCCGCTTGTCTGGCGCGGCTTCCTCGTCGCGGCATTCGTTCCGAATGAGGCGGATGAGCAGCAGCGTCAAAAACGACTTCAGCGCTTGCTCGCCCGCGAAAGGCGCATCTTCCCGCAGCGACAAGCCGTGCGCGTACGGATCGTCGAACGGCGGCTTATAGGTGCGGAATCCTTCCTGCAGCAGGAGCGACAGCAAATTCCGCTCTTCGTTGCCGAGCGCCGCGATTTTGCCCGCCAGCCTATTCAGATGAGGCGACTCGCATGCCCAGGCCATGACGATCAGGTTCGGCGGTTTGTGCGCGGCTCCGACGCGAACCGCGTGGAATTCGCCCGGCTGGTGGAAAATAACCATTCCGGCCTTCAGCAGATGCGTCCGTTCGCCGGCGCGCACCTCGACTTCCCCTTTGTCGACGTACAGCAACTCCCAGAAATCGTGGGCTTCGCCGTCGAACGTGAACCCTTTCGCGTATTCGAAATAATGAAACGAAATCAACTTGCGGATCGATAAGGCTTCCGACAGCTCGCGTCCGCTGAAATCCATCGCGTTCATCCCCCCGGCAGGGCAGCATTTGGCTTCTAGTTTACCATAGCGCGACGACGGGCGGGGTACAAACTCGCGTTCATTTAGGCGGTTGGTTCGGTTCGGCATGCTTGCCGGAGCGCGTAAGTACGCCGATAATCGGACCTCCCTTTGCCTATTTCGACAATTCCTTGGCATGTATACCTTTTTGCATCCTTTTCTTGCAAGTATTGGTCATGGAAAAAAATCGCCAATCGCTGTATAACTAGATTACGATTGCATGACATATCACGATACGTTTCGGCAAACTTACTGAAAAGTAAGGACGCAAAGTCATGGGCCTAACGCGCGCGCGCAACGGCTGCCAGACCGCTTGCCCCGAGGCATTCGCGTCAGAAGCGGATGCCTTTTTGCCATATGGAAAAGTATCGGGTTCACCTTGATGCAAATACAAAAGCCTCTATTTCTACGGAATGAAGCGCGCAACGCCGCAAAAGACGGAGCAGCCGACGTTTCAATTTGACCTTTATATACCAAGTATGCACGGGGGAACAACTATGAATGCACGCTCGCGGCCCAATGCCCTTGTTCTTTTTATCGTTTTTCTTTGTTTTCAGTTCTTCGAGATGATCCGCACGGGCGGGAATAGCGACCTGCTCTACGTCATGAACATCGTGGCTCCTGCGCTCGCGATAGCCGTGATGATCCCCGTACTGAAGCGGGTTCAAGGCGCGAGTCGTCGATTTTGGCGATTGATCGTTATTACGCTGGTGCTCGAAATGCTGGCGCAATCCATATGGGCGGCCAGCGATTGGATCTGGCAGATGCCCAAGCCGGAGTTAAGCGCGGCGGATGTGCTGTGGCTGCTGCAGTCCGGGTTGCTCGTGGCGGCGATGGCGCAATTGGTGCGCGGCGGCAAGGAACGATTCCGTCTCGTCACCGACTCGCTCTCGCTCTTGGTCAGTCTATTGGTCGTTAGCTGGGAATTCGTCATCAGACCGGCGTATGCCAATGCATGGACCGAAGGGATCGACCTGTCGGTCGCGGTCAATATGCTATACCCGATAGCCGATGCGCTGATGCTGTTTATTCTGTTCATCTGGGTGCTGAACAGCGACCGGCAATACAGCCGGTCGGCCCGAGTATATATTGTCCTTGCCTTTCTGCTCTATATCGCCGGCGATACGGCGTACTGGTTGTTCGTGGATATTCGGGAGCTGGATATCGAGGGCTATCTGGATGCCTGCTGGAGCGTGGGCGCCTTCGCGTTGGCGATGGCCTGCAAGCATGAGGCGGCGGATACGCGCAATGCGGCGTGGAACGAGCCGACGCAGCACAATCGAGTGGTTCAGATGATAAAATTCGGCATGCCTTATTTGGGACTCCTGATCGTGACGTTCATCATTCTCATCGACCGGATGAACCCGTTTATCCAGTACGCGCTGCTGTTTATCGTCGTGCTGATCATCTTTCGTCAAGTATTGTTCTTTGCGGAGCGGGAACGCCTGCACGAACGGCTGCAATCCACGCTGGCGATGACCGAATTCGTGGCTCGTCATGATGGTTTGACCGGGCTGCTCAATCGCAAGTCGTTCCTGGAGAAGCTGGAGGCGTCGATCAACGAGGCTGCCCGATCGGAAGAGCAAGTCGCGGTCTGCTACTTCGATCTTGACCGGTTCAAGCCGGTGAACGACCAGTACGGCCACCGGGCTGGCGACTTGCTGCTGCAGGCGGTGGCGGACCGGCTTCGGGGACTGCAGGAGGAGAACGTCACGTTCGCGCGGCTGGGCGGAGATGAATTCGCGCTTGTCATGGAGAAGGCGACGCGCGAGCGGGTCGGCCGGTTGGCCGTCGCGATCGCGGCGCGTCTATCGGAGCCATATCGCATGGAAGAGCTGGAGCTGCATGTCTCATCGAGTATCGGCGTCGCGCTCTACCCGGATCATGCCGTTCTGCCGGCGGAGCTGATCCAGCTGGCGGATGCCGCCATGTACATGGCGAAGCGCGAAGGAGGGTGCCGGGCGGTCTTCGCTCCGGCACATGAAGGCGGTTGACACCGGGAGCCGGAGCGGGCATGATGCAAGTATAGCCCGATGCATTCGCTACCGGGATCCATATGAACGAGGATGGGGAGTGAGGACATGGCTTCAACGGACAATAGGCTTCAAGCGATCGCATTCGAAATGGACGTGAACGGCAATCCGTTCGTCGTTCATACCGCCTTGCTGGCGGACGAGCAGGGCGCGGTTCTCGTCGATACGGGGATTCCGGGACAGCTGGAGCTGATCCGCGGCGTGCTGGAGCAAGCTTCGGTGCCGCTCGCGAAGCTGTCGACGATCATCATCACGCATCAGGACCGCGATCACATCGGCAGTCTGCCGGAGCTTGTCGAGGCGACTGGTGGCGCCGTTCAAGTATTGGCGCACGAGGTCGGCGTGCCTTACTTGGCGGGCGAGATTCCGCTGCTTAAGAGCAAGCAGCTCGCCGTGCCTGTCCAGGTTGACCGCGCGCTGCGGGACGGGGACGTGCTGCCCGTGGCCCGCGGGCTTCAAGTCGTGCACACGCCGGGCCATACGCCGGACCACATCTCGCTGTACCACCAGCCGAGCAAGACGCTGATCGCTGGCGACGCCTTGACCGCGGCGGACGGCGTGCTCCACGCGTTCGACCCGCGCCATACGCTCGAACCCCGCACGGCGCTGGCGAGCATCGCCAAGCTGATCGAGCTGGACATCGAGACGGTCATCGCCTATCATGGCGGCGTCGTGACCGGCGATATTCGCCAGCGGCTGCGCGAGCTCGTGGAGACGACCAACGTTACGAATTAAGCGTTATGCCCAAAGCGGCCTCATCCCGTTCATTTCGGGAGAGGCCGCTTTTTCGACATCGGCAGTAGCAGTGCGTCTGAATGCTGCATTCCCAATCTCGCGATTGCGAACGCAAACCAATCAGCAGTGGCTGAATGCTGCATTCCCAATCTCGCGTTTGCGAACGCAAACCAATCAGCAGTGGCTGAATGCTGCATTCCCAATCTCGCGATTGCGAACGCAAACCAATCAGCCTTTTTAGCGCAATGCTGCATTCCCGGTCTTTGGACCGTGAACGCAAACCAATGCGCCTATTAACTAATATTCAAGAACCGCAGCGAATCGATGGCGTCGTTGCCGACTTGGCGCACGAGCGTGCCGGCCGGAACCGGCGCAAGCTTACCCTCGTCGACGTTGAGATTGATCAGGACGGAGACAATATTCCCGTATGGATGACCTTCCAGCGTCCGGGCGAGCGAAGGCACGATATCCATCGATTTGCCCTTGTAATTGGCGTCTTCGAAAACCGTAATTTTGCGGTTGGACGGCAGGATGGCCACGAAGCCGGAAATTTCGTCGTCCCACTCGTCGTCGTCGGTCAGCTCATGGTCGATCTTCGGCAGCACTTCCAGGTTCGGGATGGCGTCGCCTTGGGCGACCGCGACCCACATCGTGTTTGCGCCGATCGGCTGCAGGACGATCTCGAGTGCTTCTTTCAGGCCGAGGAGCGAGGCGAGGAATTCGACTTTGTCGGCTATGCCGTCCAGCAGATTGTAGACCATGTTCAGCTGCGTCGTCACTTTCTCGAGCACGGGCTTGAGCAGATCCCAGCTGACAAGTCCGCCCATCGTCGACTCCGGCAAAATAATGAGCCGGTCGCCTTCCTGCTCGAGATCGTTCAGGCGATGCTCGCCAGCCAGCAGCAGCTCTGGCACCGCGATCGGTACTTGGGCGATCGGGATCTTCGGCAGCGTCAGCGCGATCGGCTCGAGATTCGCGATCTGAATCTCAAGTGCGGCCTCGAGGTAGCGCAGATCGAGCTCGGCCAGCTGATGGAAGCCTTTGATCTGCGGCGTGAGCAGCAGGTCGAGACGGGATTCCTTCCACGGGTTCAAGCTGTCCGACAGGTCGGCGCCGCGGATGTTGAACTCGCTGCCGCCGAGCGGTTCGAACTGGCTGTTCACAAGCTTCTTATACAGCTTCCAGTCCAGCTTCACCGAGAAGCCGACCGGCAGCTCGAACGGGATCAGGTCGTCGATGAACGGCAGCGTGCCCGAGAGGAGCTTCCCGTCGTCTTCCGCAATGCCGGCAGATTGAGCCGCGATGCCGGCTGGCGTCCCCGCCTTCGCCAAGCTCGACGTGAGCTCGGCAACGAGCGACGTGCCGGGCTCGAGCGTATCGGAACTGCGGGTGATCTGAAGCGTGTTCATGATGCCCGCGAGAATCTTATCCTTGAACGGCAGTAGGTTGAGCGGCTTCAGCAGGAAGTTCAGGCTGAGGCCTTCTAGCGTAAGCGGTATGCCGTTAATAGCCGCGGTGACCGATGCCTGCACCTTCCGCGCCACCTCGGCGACGTTGCCTTCCCATACCGTCGGCGGCAGGAAGACGAGCGACGTCTGCAGCTGGCCGAGTCCTTCGGCCGAGCGGAAATGCTCCCCCTCCGTAAGCGGATTATCGTGCTCGTCAAGCACGCTCCACGCCACCTCGCGGATCTCGAAGGGGAGGGACAAGCCTCCGATCGGCAGATCGCCCGTGACCGGGAACCATTGCAGATCGGGCAGCGCCGTGAGACCGGCGGCCCCGCCTCCGAGCAGCCCCTCGAACGGCGTCATGAGTTTGAGCAGCACGGGTTCGCCTTGGCGCACCGACCCGAGCTTGCTTGCTTTTACCCGGAACAGCTGACGAAGGTGATCTTTCACGAGCGGGAGCTGCTTGATGAGCAGCTTGATCGGCGCAGAAGCTTGCATCGTCCCATTGATCAGATAAGAGACGATCCCCTTCAGCTCGTACGTCTGCGGGATTGCCTGCGCGTCCGTATCCACGAGGATCGGCTGGATCGTGAGCTGCTGCTCGAAGGCGCTTCCGGCATCCCGTAGGAAGAAGTCCTTGCCGAGGCCAAGCGGAACGGGCGGCGCGGCCGCGGCAGTTGGGGACAGGCGCGCCAGCTCCCACGCGATGCCCTCGATTTTCCATGGCAGCGGCAGCACGCCGACGAGCAGCTCGCCGAACGGCTTCGCGAGATCGAGCAGCTTATGGACGATCTTCAGCTCGAACGGCTGGCCGGGCTTCAGCGTATGGAACGAATTCGGAATGAGGTCGAAGCCGCCGATGACGTCGGCGAGCACGGAACTGACCGACTGGATGGTCGTGGCGGGCGTCGTCAGCGAGAGGGTTTGGGTGATGCCGTTAACCTCGGTCAGCACGTTCGCGGTCGCGTAGGCTTTGTAGTCCTCCTTCTGCGGGGTGAACAGGAAGCGGGCGTTGATTTTGTCCAAGCCGTCGGGGGATTGGAAGTCTTTGCCCTCCTCTAGCTTGATCGGCGTGTTTGCCGCAACGGCGGCGCCTTCGGCGGCGACGGGAACTTTGAACGCTTCCCACTGCACGGCGTGGATCGTGACGAGCGTCGGCTTGCCGTTCACGGGCATCGTCGTCTTGATCGGGAACGAATCGGTCGATGTGCCTTCCGGCAATGACTTCAGAATGGTGGAGAGGCTGGCCTGGAGGTAATCGCCGCTGCGAAGCAGGCTGGTGGAGGTGGATTCGGCTTGGAACGAGGCGAACACGGTGTCGGAAGCGGTCGGCAGCAGCGTGACGGCATCGGCCGGGAAGCCGCGCGACACGGAATAGCCGTTGAGCACGATTTGGGCGGTAGCTTGAATCGTCAGCTCCGATTGCTGCTCGACCTTGAGAAGCGGGGTAATCGTTATTTCCGTATAGTCAGCCGTCCGTTCTTCCTCGTAGGCGTAGTCTTTGCCCCGAATTAAGTCCGCCGAGCCTTTCTTGACGCCGATCAGAATTTCGAGCTCGTACGGGAAGTCGTACTTGTCGCCGTAGTAATATTCGCCGGCGTGTCCGGAGCGGGGAAGAACGGGGAAGGCGGGTTTGCAAAAGCGGTAAACGAGCGGTTGGCCGGGCGCCAGGATGCCGTCGGCCGGGATTTGCGTCATGAATACGTTCTGCTTCAGCTCGTTCAAGTCAATAGGGGATTGACCGATGATGATTTCGATGGGGATCATCTCCAATATGGATTATTTGGGCGGGGGAGTTGAGGGGAGTCGTGCTGCCGTTGGCTCTTGCCCGACAGGAACGATTATATAAGCAGGTCGGCGCGTTTGTTGATAGGCGCAAATGCCCAAAAATAAAGGCTGGGCCCTTTGGTCGGTACCAGCCGAGAATGGTACTTCCCGCGATCGTCCGAAGCTCGGATAATGGGAAGACGACTGCCGTTTTTGTCTAGAAATGCTCGTGTATTTTGAACTGCCGGCAGTTATCGAAAGCGTACGTTCATTCCCGCCCACGCAAGCCGCGTTCCTTCGCCTTACGAATTTGCTTCTCCCAAAAATCAGGCTCCACATAGCTGATGTGCGTATAATCCACTTCGTCGCCAGTTGGAGTAACAAGCTGGACGAGAAGCCATTTATCCGTGTTCGAAGGACGCAGGTCGCCCGTCTTGACCGTCAGCGTCTGCACGCCGTAACGCGCAGGCGCGCCAACGACGACGACCTGATTGCCCTTCGTATAGACGGCGCATACTTTCGTTTGGAAGACGACGAGGTATAAGTCGAGATCGGTTTCGTCCTGAAATATGGGGAAATCTACGCCAACGTCTGTTGTAAACGACATTACATGGGATAATCCAATATCGTACGTTGCGAACAATCGATGCAGGGCGTGGTGTATGCGAGCGGGAATGCAGCTCCACCGCCCGCCCCAATACGTGCTGTGCCAATGCTCTTCGTAGACCGGCCTTTGATAGAGGGGATCGTTCTGGATGACGCGGAACGGAATTCGTTTGCCGTCGGCGATCACGTGCGCGGCCGGAATGGTATCGGTCGGGTAATAAGCGGCGGCTTCCCGGTCGCCCGGCAGCTCGAGCATCTTCTCGGGCTTCGCCGGTTCAAGCTGATCTAGGCGGCGTTGAAGCGAAGCGGCTTGCTCCTCCAAGCTGGAGGACGGGGACGCGGAGAGCGGCTCGGCACCGAGAGCTGCGGCGGTGAGTAAGTGGAAGACAACTAGCGTGACAAGTAATTTATACCAAGTATCGCGCATCATATTCATAGATCACCTCAAGGGTACCGTGCGCTTTACCAGCCAAAATTATGTAAAAAGGCGTTTGCCGTCATCGGATGACGCGGAAGCGCCTTGGCTGTTGGAAGGTAGGGTAGCCAAGCAAACAAACACAAGCTTTGTTCGCAGGACAAAAGCGTGCCAACTCGAAAGCCTCCGCCGACCACTGAACTAAGCTTCAGCACGAAAACGGGTGTCCAGAGGGCAGCGCCCTCGGAGCCCCCTCAGCAATGCTGTCAGGTTAAGGAAAAACGTCCATTGAAGCCAACTAGGGCCTATAGTTGACAGGCTTAAGTCATAGGACGGACTTCAAAACCTACTGAAGCTTTGTCCGTCAGGACAATAGCGTACCCCGCTCAAGCCCAATCGCCGACCACGAATATGTGCCCCAGCACGAAAAAGGGAGTCCAGAGGGCAAAGCCCTTTGGTTCCCCTCAGCGGAGGGGGAAGGGGGAGGGGAAAGGGGGAGGACACCTGAAGCGGAGCGGCGGTCCAGGTAGCAGTTAGCCGGCTGGGTAGCGCCAAAAAAGCCGTCTTCTCCCGGGAGAGAAGCGGCTCGCAATGTCGCAGTGCTGCATCATGCATGCGTAAGATTTAGAAAAGACCGAACAGCTTTTTCTTCGCGACGTTCTTCCGGTCCAGCTGCACGATCTCGTTCACGCCGGCCTGGGCAAGCTTCTCGAGCAACGGCTCCGTGCCCTGGGCCAGTTTGAGATTCATCTCTTCCGCATAGAGCGGGACGAGCGTGAAGAAATGCACGTCTTTGTCCGCTTCCATGTTCAACGTGAAGAAGGCGTGCGGGTCATTCACAAGGGTCGGCAGTTCGACGAGCATGCCGGCCAGCTTCGTGTTACGGGCATACGGCCGGGCCGGATCGCCATTCGGAATCGTGTGGGCGTGGTAGAGCCATGTGTCGTATTCATGGGGAAGGCGGGCCAGTGTTTTCAACATGCGGACCGGCCAGTAATGCTCTTCATCGCGAAAAGCCTCCTCCGACATCGGCCACGACGGCGGCAGACACAGCATGAGCTCCGCGTAACGGAAGTTCTCGGCGCCTTCGGGTACCGTCATCGGCCGATTGCTCATGCCGCAAGTGACAAGCGTGTAGTAATTGCGCTGCGGCGTCGGCGGGACGAACAAGATATCGATGTGAACCAAGTCCGAGATAATCTCATGGAACACGTTCGCGACCGGGCCGATGTGCTGCTCGACATGGGCGGTGATGCGCTGGATGGCTTGCTCGTCTCCGGCCGCGAAATCGATCTCGCGGTCTTTCGCTTCGTGGCGGTAGACGGGAATGCCGGCTGGGGATGCTTCTTGGTTGCTCATGGCAGCCTCCTTAAATTTGGACGAAATGGGCTAGTCCTTCTAACTGTACGATGAAACGGGCGGTTTGTGAACGGATAAATGTCACTTTTTGGTAAAATTATGACGAATGATGGGCGAAGCTTGCTGGGACGGGCATCAAGCTTCGTCCATCATTCCTCCGGCGGTACAGCCTGTCCGACAGAGGGACGAAGAATGCCGCGGTATGCCTCGATGGCGAGCGCCCGCGAGCGCTTCAGATCGACGATCGCCTCCGGCGTCGGCTGGTGGATCGTCTTATCCGGCAGGTGGGCGAGTTGCGGCAGCCACCGGCGAATGTAACTGCCGGACGGATTGTGCGTGATCGACTGCGTGACCGGGTTCATGATCCGGAAGTATGGCGAGGCGTCGTAGCCGAGCGAGGAGCTCCACAGCCAGCCGCCGCGGTTCAGCGTATTGTCGTAATCGGCGAGCATGTGTCTGAAATACGCTTCGCCTTTGGTGAACGGGCAACGTAAATTCTTCGTCAGGAACATGGCCGTAATCATGCGCAGCCGGTTCGGCAGTTCGCCCGTCTCGCGAAGCTGCATCATCGCCGCGTCGATGACGGGGATGCCGGTCCGCCCCTCGGCCCAGGCGTCGAAGTATGCATCCGACAGCCCGCTAAGATCCAACAAGTGCTCATAGGCGAAGTAGTCGGGATTTTGGCGGGCCTGCATGAGATAGAAATCCCGCCAAGCGAGCTGGCGTATCCAGGCTTCCGCGCCGTCGCGGTCAAGGGCGGTTTCGTACGCGATTCGCGGCGAGAGCACGCCGTGGTTCAGCCAGCGGGCAAGGCCGCTGCCGGCATCCACGGCATAATCGTCCCGCCGGTCCGAGTAGTCCGCGACGCTCGCTTCGGCGAAGGAGGCCAGCTGCTCCAGCGGGCTCTCCGCGTGCGCGTTCATCCGTGCGGCCGCTGCCAGCCGCGAGGCGATATCCGCCGGCAGCCGGTATCGATTCTCGATACCGCTGTCCAGCTTGCGGACCGTATGCAGGTCGGCAAGGCGCGCCGTGCCGGACGGGGCATAACATTGCCGCATATAACCGAGCCACATGCGGTAGAAGGGAGTGAACACTTTATAGGGTTCGGTCCGCTTGGCAAATTGGCCGAAATCCGCCAAATCGATCAGAAGCGCGTCGTCATAGATTTTGTACCCGCGGCCGTGCCGCTCGCAGGCCGCACGCAGCCGCGAATCGCGCCGCAGCGCATAGGGCGTGAAATCCGCCTGAGCGACAAAGCCCGCGATGGGCATTGCCAGCAGCAGCGCTTCCACAATTTCCGCGGGATCGCCATATAATAGATGCAGCTTCCGATCTGCGGCATTGTAGTCGGCGACAAGCCGGGCGAGCGCGCGCAGGAACGTTCGCCCGCTGTGGCTCTCCAACCGCTGATGATCGGCGAGCGCGGGATCGACAACGAACAGGTGAACGCCTTCGCCGCCTCGCCGTCGGATCGCGTCGAAGGCGCGCAAGTCGTAACCGCGCAAATCTTTGCGGTGCATGAAGAGGTACATGAGGCCCTCCCCTTTCTTTAAGTGAGAGTTCGAACATCCTCTTTAATAAAAGTTTAGCATTGACCCGATATTTTTGGATAGACAGAGAAGTTTAACCAATGGTATACTCGCAAACATGTGGATACGGCACGTATCTAATCGTGCAAAGGAGCGTACAGCGTGAAACGAAAACCGAATACATGGAAGCGATGGACCAGGCGAATGGCCATGGTGCAGACGGGCGTCCTGCTCATAGGACTGTCAACGCCGTTCGCACACGCCGCACCGGCTAGCGGTTCCCAGAACATTCAGCAATTCTTCGAGAAATTCCTGCAACAAAACCCCCAGATTGAACGCAATACCCTGGATTCATCCGCCTTACCCCCCAATGATTTAACCACCAATTCTCAACCAACCTTAACGAATACCATCAAGATCGGAACGATTGATAACGAACAACCCTCTGAAGATTCACCATCCGGCGAAACCGGGCAATCCGCGCAAGTTGAACAGCCTTCATCCGATTCTACTTCCAACAATCCGTCTATTCCAGGCGAAGACATTTCTGTTGATGTACCCGATTCGGGTTCGAATGATTCGAGCAGCGGCGATCACGACGGCGAGCCTTCGGGAGAAGCGCCGCAGGACGATGCCGGAGAACAGCCGACTGGCGACGGTGTCATTGAAGTTCCTGTCGACGGCGATGAGGCTGCCGATGGCGAAGAACCCGGTACCGTTGGTGAAGACGGCGAAATTCCCGACGAGAATTCGGATCCGCTGACGGAATTCGCGAACCAATGGGCGTTCGGGCATATCGAGACCGAAGCTGCAACGGCGCTCATCTCGGCAGCTGGAACGACGCCGAAGCCGATGGTCATCGCGGTGATCGACACGGGCGTCGACGCGACGCATCCGCTGCTCGAAGGCGCCGTGCTTCCGGGCATCGCCTGTACGGGCGAAGGCGAAGACATTTGCGAAGGCGATGATGCCGGCGATGCCTCCGAGTCCGGTCACGGGACGCGGGTTGCCGCGCTCGCGGCAGGGCTGGCTAAGCTTGCGGCGCCGCAGGCGCAGATTCGGGTTCTTCCGGTGGCGGTAGGCGACGAGGATCGCGAGGAGCGGCTGGACCGCTTGGCGGCGGGCGTTCGAGCGGCTGCCCAGTGGAGAGGGAGCGGCGGAGAGAAGGTCGGCGTGATTCTGATCGGTCTGGGCCAGCGTTATCCGGGCTTGCCGTCCAATTTATCCGAAGCGGTCGATGAGGTTAAGCAAGCCGGAATTACGATACTTGCGCCTGCCGGTAATGAAGGCAACCCGATCGTCGTGGAAGACGAGGAGGTCGGGTCCTACTACCCGGCGGCGCTGCCTGGCGTCATCGCCGTAGGCGGTTACGACCGCTTGGGAAGGCCGAACTCGAATAGCGGCGCATCGCTGATTCTGCCGGGCGAAGCGTTGTTCTCGGCCTCGATCGGAGGGGATTACTCCGAGAATAACGGCAGCGAGTTCGCCGCCGCGATGGCGGCGGCAGGCGCGTCGATCGTTCGTTCGTACAGCGAGACGCCGGCGGAGGAAGCGCTCGCCGGCGGCATGCTCAGCGGCAAGTGGAGCTTGAAGCGCGCGCTCGAGACGGCGTTCCCGGACCCGAACGACAAGACGGCGCCGACATGGCCGGAAGGCGCGCAGCTTACCGCAAGCGGGATCGGCTACGCCAGCGTGAAGCTGGATTGGCCGCTCGCGCAGGACGAGAGCGGAAGCGCGCGTTACGAAGTAAGCCAAGCGAGCGCCAAATTGCCGGGGAACTATTTGCCCGGACAGACGTTCGGCGGCTTGAAGCCGGGCACTGCCTATGCGTTCGACGTCGTGCCGGTCGACCGCTCGGGCAATCGAGGCGTGCCGCTCGGCGTCTCGGTCGAGACGAAGGCGGTCTCGCCGATCGAGCGCATTACGGCAACGGCCGATGGCGCAGCTCCGAACGGAGACAGCGAGTTCGCTTCCGTCAGCGACGACGGCAACCTGCTCGCCTTCGAATCGGAGGCGAGCAATCTCGTCGACGGCGACACCAACGGAGAAGCGGATGTATTCGTCCGCGACCGCGCGGCGGGGACGACCCGGCTGATCAGCCGCTCTTCTTCGGGCGGCGATTCGGACGGCGGCAGCTATGCGCCTCTGATCAGCGGAGACGGCACCTACGTGCTCTTCACCTCCCACGCGTCCAACCTCGTGAAGGGGCTGGAAGCGGGCGAGACCGAAGATCTGTATCTGGCGAATTTGAAGACCGGCAATATCGAGCGCGTGGCCGAGAGCGTGCCGGCCGGCTACATTTACAATACGGCGCGTCCTTACGCGATGAGCGACGGTGCCCGCTACATCGTGTTCGCCTCGTATGCCGACAACGGCACGACGAACGACTACAATACGACCTGGGACGTATTCGTGAAAGACCGGACGACCAACGCCGTGACGCGAATCACGGACCGCCTGCGCGATTTCTTCAATCCGTCTCAGCTGGACATCACGCCGAGCGGACGCTATGTGACTTTCGGCATTAACCAAATCGGCTTGCTGCAAGAAGACATCAATATTGACGACGACGTATACGTGTACGACACCTTGTACGGGGAGTATGAGCTGATCAGCCATAACCCGCAAGGCTTATCCGGAAGCAACAGCAGCCGGAATCCGTCCATCAGCGACGATGGCCGCTACGTGACGTTCGAATCGTTCGCCGGCGATATTAGCGACGAGGATCAAGATTATACGAACGATGTCTACGTCTACGATCGGAAGACGCGCAACCTGAAGCTGGCCAACTATACCGTGGACGGTCAGGCGAGCGGGGGAGAGAACGTGCTGGCTGCCATGAGCGGAAGCGGCCGGTTCGTCGCCTTCGAGTCCGACGACAGCCTGGACCCGTCCGCCGTTAACCGAAGCGTATACATCCGCGATCTGAAGCGGGGCATGACGTATTGGATGGGGCAGTCCCCGACGGGCGACTCGGCCAACGCGGACGTGCAGCGCCCTTCCGTCAGCGACGACGGCAAGCATCTTGCGTTCCAATCCCGCGCCTGGAACTTAGTGCCGGGCCAAGAGGAAGGCGCGGGCTACACTGAAATTTATTACACGACATCCCCTGCAGAGCTGGACCAGGAAGCGCCGGCTTGGGAAGAAGGGGCCGAGCTGACGGTCGCGAAGTACGGTT
Organism: Paenibacillus methanolicus; assembly: GCF_008124765.1. GTDB lineage: Bacteria > Bacillota > Bacilli > Paenibacillales > Paenibacillaceae > Paenibacillus_Z > Paenibacillus_Z methanolicus. The sequence goes on from NZ_VNHS01000005.1 coordinate 358,159, forward strand.
CTACTTACGCCGCGCTTCAATGGCCGCAGCCGAAGTCGGGCTCGGGCGCGACGCCTGCTTACCGAATTTATCGGAACGGCGAGCTCGTGGGATCGACGACGGAACCATCCTTCTTGGTTACCAATTTGAAGCCGGGCGCGAGCTATGCATTCAAAGTCGCGGCCGGCAGCGTCGACCATAAATGGGGAAGCGCGGCTCTCAGCGCGCCGCTTACGACGCTGGCCGAAGCGGAGACCGACGCGCCGGGCGGCGCGTCGGACGCGAGGTTCGAGGTACAGCCGGGACAGGTCGCCGTTAGCTGGACCGACCCGTCCGATCTGGATTTCATGTACGTTCAAGTGCTCTGGCGCAAGCTCGGCGCGCCGGATGACAAGACGAACGCGACGCGCATGCTGCCCAAGGGCAAGCAGAAGGCGCTCATTACGAATCTGGTTAACGACACCTCGTATCAATTCGCTTTCGCGGTCTACGACGCGGAAGGCAACAAGCGGGTCTATTCGGCCGATACCGTCACGATGGGACCCGGTCCTCGCATCGCCCGCGTGACGGGCTCCGATACGGACGGCGACAACATGTCGGGCTTCGGCGGCATTCAGATCAGCGCGGACGGCCGCTACGCGGTATTCGAATCGTCCTCGCCGCGGCTGGCGGAAGGCGACACGAACGGCGGGATGGACGTGTTCCTGTACGATTACGAGCACGGCACCGTCCAGTTGATCAGCCGCGACGAGCTGGGCATGCCGGGCGACGGCCAGAGCATGAAACCGGACATTAGCGGAGACGGGCGATACATCGTCTTCCAGTCGGATGCCCAGAATTTGATGGGCGCGGTTTCTTCGGGACCGGATACGCAAATTTTCGTCATGGACCGCGACGCGGACGGCAACGGGAAGTTCGACGAGCCCGGCGGCGTGACCTTGAAGCGAATCAGCGAATCCCCGATGGGCGATCCCGCCAACAATTACAGCGAGACGCCGGCGATCAGCGCGGATGGCAAGACGATCGTCTTCATCTCCCGCTCGGATAATCTGTCCGACATCAAGACGAATCAGACGGAGCAGCTGTACATCTACGACAACGGCAGTCCGGAAGGCGGGTTGTCGCTTCTCTTGAACGCCGAAGGCAAGCTGCCGAACGGTTCGATGTCCGAGCCGGACGTCAGCGGAGACGGCAAGACGATCGTATTCGGCACCCAGGCGACCAACCTGGCGCCGGACACGAACGAGTCCGAGGACGCCTACTTGTACGACGCGGCGACGAGGACGTTTACGCCGCTCACCCATTTCAATGACGAACAGCCTCACTACTATAACGAGGTCGCGCATCCGACCGTCAGTTTGGACGGCAAACGGGTCGCATTCGCGTATCAGGGCTACGAATTCAGCGCGTTCGATATCTACGTGTATGACCGCGGCGGCGATACGCCGTCCGTGAAACGGATCACCGACAAGCCGGATGAAAATCTGTATTACTACAATAGCAAGCAGCCGTCGATCAGTCCGGACGGCCGCTACGTGGCCTTTAGCTCGGATTTGCCGAATCTGGTCGCAGGCGATAAGAACGGCAACACGGACGTGTTCCTCTACGACCTGCAGGCGAGCAAGGCGAGGCTGGTCAGCCGCGCGTTCAACGGCGAGCAGGGCAATGGTTCTTCCTATAATCCCGCTGTCAGCGAAGGCGGCAAAGTCGTCGCATTCCGCTCGGTCGCGGAAAATCTCGTGACCGGCGATTTCAACGGCGTCGATCTGTTCGTCACAGAGACGGACGATGAGGCGGGCGAAGGGGAGCTTGCTTCCTTGACGGCGGAGTTGCTGGAAGGCGGCAAAGTGAAGCTGACCTGGAGCGCGCCATCCGCCGCAAGCGATATCGCGGCTTATGAAGTCGTCCGCACGGGCAGCAATCAAATGCCGGTCACGATCGCGACCCTTGGCGCGGACCAGCGCACGTACACGGACCAGCCGGAGACGCTGGGCGTGTTCAGCTACCACGTCATCGCCGTGGATGGCCAAGGGGCCAAACGTCCATACTCGGAATCGAAGATCGTCCGCGTTACGGATCTGGTTATTCGATCGGTCAGTTACCATACGCCGCTCATTCAGAACCGATATGCGGCAATCGGCGGACGAATCGCGATCAGCGCGACCGGCACGGCCGAGGCCTCGGCCAAAGCGGTACTGACGTATCGGCATGGCGCCGAGACGCGAACGGCCGAAACGAACCTGACGGAAAGGGCGACAGGCGGCTACGAGGGCGCCCTGACCGTGCCGGAAGGCGCGTCCGAACTGCTCGCCCTTCAGATCGTGCTGGCCAAGGATGGCAGCGAGGCTGCCAAGAGCGCGCTCTCCGGATCGATCCGGGTCGGCGGCGCGCTGCGCGTCGCGTTCGATACGCCGCATGGCGATCTGCTCAAAGACGCGTATCTATCGGTATCCAGCGCGGCCATGAAGACGCGCGCCGGCATGAAACTAAGCGGCGGCGGCGAGGTCGTGCTGGCCGGATTGCCGCAGGCGAGCGACTACCGGATTAGTCTCGTGACGGACTCAGGCTTAGAGCTGTTCGCCAAGCTGGGCGACCGGACTTATACCGTGACGTGGGGCGCGGAAGAGAAGCAATCGCTGACGCCCGGCTTCGAGTCCGCCTTGTTGACTAGGATCGTCGGTCCGGACGGCAATGCGCTGTCCAACATCGACGTCACGATCTGGGATGAAGCCGGCGTGGTGCTCCGAACCGGCGAGACATCGGCTCAAGGCACGATCAGCCTGCTCAAAGGCAGACAGTCCGGCGAGAAGCTGTCCGTGGAAGCAAGCGATGCGTCCCAGGCGTACTTGTGGAAGTCGAAGGATACCGAGCTCTCCCCGGGGGCGAACGAGATCGTGCTCGCCTTGGACGAAAGACCGAAGGCGAAGGTGAGCGGGAAAGTGACGTATGCCGACGGCAGGGCGGCGGTCAAAGCCGACGTGACCTTGATCCAGACCATCGACGGAAACACGCTCACGAAGACGGCGAAAACCGACGCGAGCGGCAACTACGCGGCGAATGTCTTCGCGGGCGACATCAAACTGCTGGCTGCGGTCGCCAAATTCGGGCGTTCCCGGATCGAGTCGCTTAAGCTTGAGCCGAGCGAGACCTCCCGGATCAACTTGGAGCTTCAAGAAGGCGTGCCGACATCCGTTCAAATCAAGCTCTTCACGAAGCATCTGGGCGCCGAGTGGGTCGGGCCGCTCGAGCTGGATTGGCGGACGATCGCCCATTACCATTTCACGGTACCTACGCACACGGTGCTTTCCTCGGGCAATCCGATGATGATCAAAGCGTCGCCCGGCGACGAAGTGCGGATGTGCGCGCGCGGCGTGGAGTCCCATCTCCCGGACGCATGCGGAACGGCGACGGTCGGCGAGGACGGGACAACCGGGCTGGAAATCCGGATGGAGGACCTCGGCACGCGTTTCAAAGGCGAGCTGGTGGCGATATTAAAGCCGGATCAAGGCTGGCCATCCATGAATTTGTTCAAACTGGACGCGCAGGGCAAACGCCAGCTGGTGTTGGAGAATCCGATCAAAGCGCGCGCCTTCGAGTTCCCGCTTCCCGGCGAAGGGCGCTACGTCGCGCAGATCAAAACCGGCGGACGCATCGTGGAGCGCGAGTTCGAAGCCAGACGCGGAGAACCATCCGATCTGGGCAAGATCGCGCTGCAGGAGAAAGCCTACTACGGCGGACAGTCGGGCAACGGCTTGACGCTGACGCCGGGACGCGTCGCGCTCGGCAGCGATTTTCAAGTGCGCGCGACGTTCCGCAATCAAGGCGAAGCCGTGACGGACCAGACCAAAATGCGCTTCATGCTGCCGCAAGGCGTCAGTTATGTCTCGGACAGCGGCGCGCTTAACGGTCTCATTACGATTCCGGATCAGGGGGACGGCTATGTCGAGTTCTCGCTGGGCCAAGTGGCCAAAGGCGAAGCGGGCGTGCTGGTCTTCCGCCTGAAGCTGAGCGAGAGCATGAACGCGGCTTCCGTCGTGCTCGCTTCGGAGATGACGTTCGCGGCTGGCCGCCAAAATGTCTCCGAGATCGTCGCCCGCGCGGCCGCGGAGGTCTCGTCGGTTACGCTCGATGCGCCGGACGTGACCGGCCGCCGCGATATCAAACTGAGCGGCATCGCGAAAGCGCGCAGCACCGTACGGGTCTATGATGGCGATCTGCTCCTCGGCGAGACGCAGGCTTCTTCCGCCGGAACGTGGAAGCTGCCGGTGAACTTGCCGGATCGCGGGGAAGAGGCGATCTACCGTCTGTTCGCCGAATCGGATGACGGCACGGTCAAGACGCCAAGCGATACGAAGCGCATTCGCGTTAGCAAAGCCTATCCGCAAATGACGAAATTTTCGATGCGCCAGGTTGACGGACGGGAAGTGACGTTCGACCCGAGCGACGGCGTGGCGAAATTCCCGTACGTTTTCGCGCCGTATCTGCCGTTTATCTTCAAAGTTACCTTTACTAATCCGGACGCGGTGAAGAACGTGAACGTATTCGCCGGAAGCGAATCGGCGATCGCCGAACGCGGCGACGACGGCGTGTTCACGGCCGTGCTGAGAACGAGCAATCCGGATGGCATCTCCGTCTCTTACGAGGCGCAGGATGTGTTCACCGTGCCGCCGCAGCCGGAGTCGGACGAGGAATACCGCGAGCAGCTGCCGCCGGATCTCAAAGACTTCGCGACGGAAGACCTTAAGCTCGATACGACGAGCGATACGGTGCATACCGCGGCGATGAAGGGCTCCGTGCCGGTTGACGGCGGAAAGGTCAACATGAGCATGAATTACCGGCTGGAGCGGATCGAGAACTATACCCCGCCGGCCGCAGACCGTTCGGGATCGCCCGTGCGCGGGCTGCGATTCAACTATAGCCTTAGCAATAATCAGTTGAACGTATCGATGACGGCCTATATTCCGGAATCGGAATTCGCTTCGCTCGGCGTCGAAGGGGCCATCGCCAAGATGTCCTCCGCCATGAGCGGAGACGCGAGCGCGCAGCGTTCGTTGTCCGCGTTCAGCGGCGCGGGCGCAGCCATTAAAATCGCGGTACAAAACGCGATGAAATGGGAAGGCGCCGGCAAAGTATGGACGGCGATCGATACGCCGTACTCGATCTTTGACGGCTTGGGCGTCAACGATTCGCTTAAGGAACTCGGCGACGTCGCGTTGTCCGCAGGGGGATGCTCGCCTGGCGTGGCGCAGCAATACGCCGACGAAGCCAATGATATCGCCAAGCTGGCGATGGCTTACGAAGTGGCCAAGTGGTCGATGATGCTTGGATCGCTCGTGGCCGGGCCGGCGACGTTCGGCTGGGGAACCGTCGGATTGTGGATGCTGACCAACGGCATTGGCAAAGTGATGGATGCCCATATCGGCGCGAAAGTCGACGATCTGAAGGCGCGCGTGGCGAACGATGAAGACTGCCGCGACGACGAGGACGACGACGAAGACGACAACGACGATAATGATGACAACGACGATCGCGACGACGACCGCGATGATCCCGAGGATGTCGCGGATCCGGTCTGGATCTACGATCCGAGCGGCTACGTGTACGAGGTAACGGAAGCCCGCCGCGTTCAAGGCGTCAAAGCAACCGTCATGTACAAGGACGAAGCGACCGGCGAGTGGACGGTATGGGACGCGGACTGGTTCGGCCAGGTGAATCCGCAATATACCGATACCGTAGGCCGATACGGCTGGGACGTTCCGCAAGGCTTGTGGAAAGTCGTGTACGAGAAAGACGGATACGTCACCGCGGAGAGCGACGAGCTTCGGGTGCCGCCGCCTCACTTCGACGTCAATATTCCGCTGGTCTCCGTATTACCGGCGACGATGACGGACGTACACGCGCAAGCAGGCGGATCCGCGATCGACGTGCTGTTCGACCGCCATGTGCGGCTGGATACGATTGAAGCCGGCGGCATTGCCGTAACGTCGAACGGCGACGGCGGCAATGCGGCGGAAGGCACATTCACAGCGGTGGATGAGACCCTGTGGAAGGGCGCGAAAGTCGCCCGCCATATCCGGTTTACGCCAGAGACTGCCTTGCAAAATGGTTCCACGTACACGGTAACGGCGAGCAGCGCGGTGCTGAGCTACAACGGCATACCGTCCGGCGACGATACGGCTAAACAAGTAACAGTCGCCTCGGCCGATACGACGGCGCCGACGGCGGTCACGAATCCGGCGGCCTTCGCGGAACGGCGCGCGATCCTGCTGACCTGGGAAGATCCGGCCGATATCGACTTCAACCAGGTCGAGCTGGCCTGGAAGCCGAGAGGAAGCAAGGATCCGGCCCAGACCGTCGCGGTCGCCAAAGGGCAGCAATGGGCGAGGTTGTCCGGTCTCGAGACGGGCAAGGAATATGAGATCGCCTTCCGCTCCGTCGACCAGACGGGCAACGCGGCCGAGACGATCATGATGAAGACGACGCTGTTCGCGGACGAGACGGCTCCCGACACGGTCGGTCCGCTCGACGTGACGAACGTTAGCGCGACGCCAGGCCGCGATTCGCTGAAGCTAGCCTGGATCGACCCGTCGGCGACTGATTTCGCGGGCGTGCAGATCACTTGGCGCGAAGCGGGAACAGAAGCGATTCAAGGGCCGGTAACGATAAACAAAGGCGCGCGGACGCATACCATCGCTGACCTGAAGAGCGGCACGGCGTACGAAATTACGCTGACCGCCTTCGACGAGGCGGGCAACGGTTCGTTCGGCGTGACCGCGACGGCGCAGACGAAGAGTGACATCGCGGATGTAACGAACGTCAAAGCCGAACCGGGCCGCGATACGTTGAAGCTCACGTGGACCGATCCATCGGTTGCCGGTCTGAAACATATTCGGATCGCATGGCGCGAGGAAGGAGCAGCGGAGCAGCAAGGCGCGTTCGACGCGGTAAAGGGTACGCAAGCGTACACGGTCGCGGACCTGAAGAGCAGCACGAAATACGAAATCACGCTGACCGCGGTCGATTCCGAAGGTAACGCCTCGACGGGCGTCAAGGTGACGGAACAAACGACGTCTGCCGGCGGAGGACCTGGCGGAGGCGGCGGTGGCGGCGCGCCTGGTGGCGGTGGTTCCGGCAACGGCAACGGCCAGCAGCCGGATACCGGGACCGGCTCCATCGCGACCGGACCAAGCGGCGGTAACTACGCGCTGCTGGACGGGAAGCTTATCGTGATCGTGCCAGCCTACGCCTATTCCGCGGACGCTGCTATCGCCGCGAAGCGGAAGCAGGTCGGTTCGCTGGCAGGGACGGTGCTTAAGCCGGTATCGGAAGCTTATGAGCTATCCGGGACCGCGCCATCCAGACCGATCGAAATGACGATCTCGTACAGCAAACAGCAAGCAGCTGGCATTGATCCTCGGAAATTGGCGGTATACAGTCAGCTTCCGAACGGACAATGGAAGCAGATCGGCGGCCTTGTACAGAAGAACAAAGGCACCGTTACGGTAACCGTGTCCAGCCTAGGCACCTTTGCGGTGCTGGCTGCCGATCCGCGTTTCGGGGATCTGAACGGTCACTGGAGCCGCTCGGATGTCGAAGTGCTGGTTAGCCGCGGCATGATGGACGGCGTCGGCGGCGGCGAATTCAAGCCGAACCGTCACGTCACGCGCGCGGAAGCGGCGAAAATGATGGTCACGCTGGCGCTTGCCTTAGGGCGCCCGACGGCGCTCGCGTCCGGAAGCTTCTCCGACGTCGACGCCGGCGCCTGGTACGCGGACGCCGTCCGCCAGGCGCAGACGCTGGGCATTATCGAAGGCGCCGGCGGCAAGTTCCGGCCGAACGATTCGATAACCCGCGCCGAGCTGGCGCTTATGTTCGCCCGCGCAAGCGGCGCCGATCTGTCGGAGATGGCCGATCGCGCGGATCGGATCCTGGCCCCATTCTCCGATGGCGGCCGGGTTCCAACCTGGGCGCGGCAAGCTGTCGCCTATGCGGTTGAAGGCGGCTTGATGAAAGGGGCGCAGCATGCGCTGAATGTCGGCGGTCAGGCGACCCGCGCCGAAGCGGCTGTCATGCTGCTTCGGACGCTGGAAGCCAAGTCGCCGCTCGCGACCGACTGATGAACGCGCAAGACGACAATCCTTCTCGGACCTGGGTCCGAGAGGGATTTTTTTTGACGATTGCGATCCGCTTCTAGCTAAACACGACATAAGCCCCGATCGGCAGGAAGCTTGCGGCCAACAACAGGATGGCGACGCCGGCCGCCTTGTTGCCGCCCTTCCATGCTTCACGGGCTTGAACCCATGTATAGAGGGTCATGTACAAACAAAGGATTGCCATGATGAAAAGCGTCATCCCGCTTGATCCTCCTCAATTTCGAGCGGCAGTGGCGGCCCGATCTGCTTGCCGAAGCTCTCGATGCGCATGCGGATCGTGACATTTATCTTCGCCTTGGAAAAGTGCGCCCCCCAGTCGTACGCCTGATAAGCCTTCAACGTCCAAAAATGCTTGCGGGCGACCAGATGCCATAGGAAAGGCTCGCACTCGTAAGTTTGCTGTATTTTGGCGATAAAGGCATCGATCTTTGCTTTCAGGCTGTCCTCGATCGACTTGCGCAGCTTCTCCTGCTTTCGAGGGTCCTCCGCATAATCCGTAAAACTCGGAATGGAGAGGATTTGCGCCCGCAGCGGCAGCGTGACCTGAACATCGGGCCGCTCCCGGCTCAGATCCATTTTGATGCGCGTATTCCCATCCTTGATCACCCGTGCGGTCACCTGATAGTCGGGGTTAAGCGGATCCGGATAAGAAGAAATATAGGAATGCGCCATCGACTTTCTACGCAAAAAGAGGGCTATTCGGGTCTCCTCGCCCGTGATCGTGCCAACCATCCGGCCGGATTTGAATACGGCGGAACCCATGATTTGCACGGGATCTCCGTTCTGTTGGGGAATTTCTCCGGCCAAATATTGATCTTCCTCGCGCGCGTATTTCGTCTTTACCCGTTTGGTGGTGCCATAAATAGACAGAAACAGCGTATCGCGGCCAAGCCGCTGGAAGTAGCGGTTCAACGTCGAGAAAGGCACATAGCCGGTATCCCGCCAACGCTCCTGCATGAACGCGTAATATTTGTGCGGCCGCGTCTCCAGGCGGGGCTTGTTGCGCGTGATGAATTCGGAGGCCCGCTCGCGCGAGATGATGAGATTCGTCTCCCGCCTCATCTCCGGATCTCGAATGGAAGAGCCGATGACGTGGTTAAACAGCTTCGAACTCGCGAAGGCCTGGCTGATCACGATGGTCCGCAGATGGGCGAAGCTGATCTTGCGGGTAATAACGCTATTGGCAATCTCCTTGGCGGATAAAATATCCGGCGCGGCGAACGTCACGATGTCGCTGGGCGGTTCGTTCTGAGCAGCCCCTTTGTCGCTGGATCCAACCTGAGGGTTGGCCACCTGGAAGGTGACGGATACGAGCCCGTCAGGTGCCTTGTCTAAGCCAAGGACGACGACGAAAGCCTGTTCCTCCAGCTCGAGCTTGTCCCAGCACCCGCCCAGCAGCAGCGCAACGCATGCCAGCAAGAACGCGATGATCCCTTTCTTCAATGTACGAGCCTCCTTAGGCGAATCATGCTCCAGAGGACAAACGGCAGCAGGATGAACATGTACGTGCTGACATGCAACGTCGTATCGAGAACTTGATTCACGCGCGAACTGTTCTCGGGCACCATGCCGATCAACATCGTCAGGCCGGTAAAGGGGAGGATGAGCGGCTCGAACGTGTCTAGCCCGAGAGAGCGGGCGAACAGAAAGGCGAGCAGGTACACATAGACGGCAAAATGGACCACGGTCGTAATGAGCCAAAATGCGAAAAATACCGACTCCAAGTGCGAGATGATTTGACCGATCGATGCGGCCCGCGTCAACTGCTGGAACGGGTAAGCCATATTCTCCGCAGGCGGAAAATCGTATACGGCAATGTAAACGGCCGTCATGCCGGCGATCTTCACGGCGCAAGCGCCGAATCCGATCCAGGAAGCGATCTTAAATTCTTGCAAATTGCGCATCAGCGGAATGAAGGCCGTGAACAAGATCATCTCCCCGAAGATGGAGCCGTGATTCGCTCCTTCCCGCAGGAGTATGGGTAATCCCGGCCCGGCGGCAGGGAACAAATGCTGCCATTCCACGTCGTACCAGACGAAGACGACGAGGAGCGCGAGGAAAACTTCGATGTAAGGCACGACGATCCAGGCCGTGCGGCCGATCGTCTCGAATCCCCGGTTCGCGACGTAGAAGACGGCCGCCATCAGCATGAGGTAGAGCGCAAATAATGGCGTCCGCTGATAGCCCATCGTATTAATGATATCGACGTACGTGCGGCTGCCGAACGCCGTCGAAACCAGCGTGACCAGGCATAACGCAAGGCCGATGAGCATGCCGCCCCAGCGACCGGCCGCGAGAAACAGCAGATCGGTCAGCCCTTTTTCAGGGCGCGATTTTAACATGGCGAGCAACAGCAGGAAGGGGACGACCATCACGCCGAAGGCCAGGAGCGGAATGACCCAGGCGGCGATTTTGCCGCTCTTGAACAGGATTGAAGGCGTCGTGTCGGATAACTTCAGACCGACGGTTAGCAGGAGAAGAGCGGTGTATTCCCGCGTCCCGGATTTTCCGTTTGAACGGCTCAACATCTTAATCGCCTCCTTCCGGCTTATTCTTGCGTTGACTGTCCTGCGAACGGATATTGAAAGGCCGCAGCCATTGTTTCCATACCGGCGGCCGCACGATCAAATCCTTGGAGGAGCGATAGTGCGGGGAGAGCGGCGACAAGAACGGAACCCCGAACGATTTGAACGACACCATATAGGTGATGACGCACGTCATCACAAGCGAGATGCCGAAGAACCCCATGAACGAAGCGGCGAACAGCATGATGAAACGAAGGATGCGAACCGCGAAGTTGAAGCTGATCTCCGGGATTGTAAAGGAGGAGATTCCGGTCAGCGCCACGATGATGACCAGAATCGGGCTAACCAGGTTCGCTTCAACGGCGGCTTGGCCCAGGATGAGCGCGCCGACGATCCCGATCGTCGGACCGATAATCGAAGGGATGCGGACGGCCGCCTCCCGGACCAGCTCGAAGGCGATTTCCATCACCAGCACTTCGATTAGCGCGGGGAAGGGGACGCGCTCCCTCGTGGCCCCGATCGCTAGTAACAGGTCGGTCGGAATCATTTCTTCATGGAACGTGCTGACCGATATATAGATGGAAGGGGTGAGCAGCGCCACGAATACCGCAAGAATGCGTACGACGCGGATGAAGTTGCCGTACGCCCAGCGCAAATATTGGTCCTCCGGCGTGTGAAACAGCGCCCAGAACGTGACGGGCACGACCATGGCGGTCGGCGAATTGTCCATGATCAGCACGATATGACCCTCCATGAGGAATGAGCAAGCCCGGTCCGGACGTTCGGTTAGCAGCGCCGAAGGGATGAGGGAATAAGGCCGATCCTCGATATATTGTTCAAGGATCGAAAGATTCGCGATCGTATCGGCATTGATTGCCTTCAGCCGCTTCTTCATCTCCGTGACCAGCTCGGGGTCCGCCAAATCTTTAATGTACAGCAAGGAGATGTCTTTGGCCGATCGTTGGCCAATGCTGATCGTCTCCGAGACCAGTTGGCGTTCCTTCAGCTGCTTGCGGATCAGCGAACGGTTGACGGCGGCCGATTCGATGAACGCTTCCTTCGGCCCTTTCAGGACGTGCTCGACTTGAGGTTCGGTGACGGAGCGGGATTGAAAGCCCGGCGTCTCGAGCGTTAGAGCGCCTGCTTCCCCCTCCAGCAGGAAGATCGTGTTGCCTTTCAGCAGCTCGCCGGGGAGCACTTGCAGCTCCACGAGCTTCTTACCGGACGGGCTGGTCACGATCTCGCGCAGCACCGCCTCTAATTTGTCCGGCTGCTGATAGGGAAGGGATGGCTTGGCAAGCAGCGGTTCGAGTATAGTCGACTCGATCAGCTTAGGTTCAGCCGCCCCTTCCAGGAATACGATGGCCGCTTCGGCATCCAGAGCAGGCACGCGCAAGTTTCGGATAATCAGCGCCGTATTGTCGGGGAAAGCGAATAGATGCTTGATCAAAGTTAAGTTTTCATCCAGCCGTTCCGATAGATGGTGAGGCATGTTTTCCGGAATACCCCCGGGCGTATTCCCCTTGTCCGACAATGTCGCTCGCCTCCTCTCATCCGGCATTTTCCAATCGGGTTCTAACGTTAAGATAACACCAATGAAGGAAAGCTATTCCAACGGCAGCGTGCCGTCCCGTCAATATCGGAGAATTTGAGGATCTCCTATGAATTGGTAATCGCTGTAATTCCGATCGGCGGCAAAGACGTGTAATATAGAGGAAGACATGGACGGCAGGGACAAGCCAGCAGCTGCGGTCCGGCAATAGAGGAGGCATGGGGATGCGTATTGGCGCGATAGAAGCGGGCGGCACGAAATTCGTCTGCGGCATTGGCAACGAGCATGGCGCGATCGAGGATCGCGTTAGTTTTCCGACGGAGCAGCCCGAGATTACGATGGCGAACGTGATCGATTATTTCCGGGACAAAGACGTGGAAGCCATCGGGATCGGATCTTTCGGACCGATCGACATCGATAAGGCGAGTCCGACTTACGGGCATGTCACGACGACGCCGAAGCCGGGCTGGTCGGGCTTCGATCTGGTCGGGACGCTGAAGCGGGAGTTCGACGTGCCATACGGCTGGGATACGGACGTGAACGCGGCGGCGCTCGGCGAGGCGACATGGGGAGCGGCCAAAGGACTGGACAGCTGCGTCTATTACACGGTCGGCACAGGCGTAGGCGTAGGCGTTTACGCGGAAGGGAAGCTCGTGCACGGGCTCGTGCATCCGGAGGGCGGGCACGTCCTCACCCGCAGACATCCGGAAGACGATTTCGCCGGATTTTGCCCGTACCACGGCGACTGTCTGGAAGGGATGGCGGCCGGCCCGGCGATCGAGCGGCGCTGGAAGGTGAAGGGCCAGGAGCTGCAGGCAGATCATCCGGCTTGGGGCATCGAAGCATTTTATATCGCGCAGGCGGTGACGGGGACGATCCTCTTGCTCTCGCCGAAGAAAGTCATTCTAGGCGGCGGCGTCATGCAGCAGGAGCATCTGTTCCCGCTCATCCGCGAAGAAGTGAAGCGCAATTTAAACGGATATGTGAGCGCGGCCGCGATATTGGATCGGATCGACAACTACATCGTCCCGCCGGGGCTCGGCAATAACGCGGGTTTGAGCGGCTCGCTTGCGTTAGGCGTAGAGGCGCTGCTGGCGAGAAACTAAGCGATAGATGCGAGAGAAGCGAACGGAGCTTACGCCCTTCGCTTTTTTGTTGCCTTCCCTCATCCCGATTTTTCGAAATTGTGTAATTTCTCTAAACTTTGCCGCCGGACATGCCGATTTAAGCTTTTAGGTTATTGACGCATCTATTTATATCCTATAGGATTACTAGTATTACATAGAGACAAAGGTATAGGAGGGTTCTACTATGAACAAGAAGTTTCGGGGGCTGATCGGGCTCGCGCTCGCGGCGGTCATCGTGATCTCCGGCTGCGGCCAGCAGAACGGCGGCAACAACGCCAATAATGGCGGCAACGCGAGCGGAGGAGAAGCGGCGGCGGGCGCAACGGCGGAGATCGCGAACTTGCCGGCTGCGCTCAAGGATAAAGAGGTTAAAGTCAAGGTCATCCGCAAGATCGGCGGCGACGATCATACGGCGCAGTTCCTGGCCGGCGCGAAGCAAGAAGGCGAAGCGCTCGGCTTCAAGGTCGACACGTTCACGGCGAACGGCGATACGGCGAAATTCCTCGACGCGCTGGAGCAAGCGGCGGATAGCGATTACGACGGCGTCGTCATCTCGCACGGCGACGATCCGGCAACGGTCGAAGCGGTGAAGAAGCTGCGCGAGAAGGGCAAGCAGGTCGTGGCCTTCGACTCGAACGCGGATCTGGCGACCGTGGAAGGCGTGACGTTGACGAGCCAGAAGGACGAGGCGCTGGCGCAGTTCGCGCTCGATCAGCTCGTGAATGAGCAGGGGACGGACGCGAAGATCGTATACCTGTGGGTAGACGGCTTCCCGCCGATGGTGCGCCGCAACGCGGTGTATCAGGACGTCCTTGCGAAGAACCCGGGCATTAAGGAAGTAGAACGCTTCGGCGTGGCGACGGCGAATACGTCGGTCGAGACGCAGAACGCCGTCACGGCGATGCTGGCTAAGCACCCGAAGGGCGAGATCGACGCGATCTTCGCGACGTGGGACGCCTTCGCGACCGGCGCGACGCGCGCGTTGATCGAAGCGGGACGCACGGAGATTAAGATCTACGGCATCGACGTCTCCAACGCCGACCTGCAGCTGATGCAGGAAGCGAACAGCCCGTGGGTGTCCACGGCGGCGGTCGATCCGAAGATGATCGGCGCGGTCGACCTGCGGCTGTTGGCGAAGAAGATCGCGGGCGAAGAGACGCCGGCTTCTTATGATCTGGAGGCGGCGAACATCGAGCAGGCGAAGCTTGCGGAATCCGCCGAGCCGGTGAACATGGTTACGTTGGCCGACATTATCCCGGGCTGGGGCCAGACGACCGCCTTCGAAGAGGATTGGATGAAGGCGCTCAAAGAAGCGAACGCCAAGTAATTGAACGCGGGTCCCCGGCGGACCAAAAACCTTAGCAGCGCTCCTATCCCTTATGGATAGGGGCGCTCTATCCTGTTTAGAGGGGATGGCGAGACTGATGGAGAAACAGCTGGCCGCAAGGCTGGAGATGAAACGGATTTCGATCGCTTTCCCGGGCGTGCAGGCGCTCAGCGGAGTCGATTTCGCGGCCGAAGGCGGCCGGGCGCACGCGCTCATCGGCGCGAACGGCGCCGGCAAATCGACGTTGATGAAGGTGCTGGCCGGCGCTTACGGGCATTACACCGGCACGATTCATATCGACGGCCAAGAAGCGCCGATCCGCACGCCGAAGGACGCGAAGCGGCACGGCGTCCAGATCGTGTATCAAGAGGTGGACACGGCGCTCATTCCGAACTTGACCGTGGCGGAGAACATTATGCTCGAGCGCACGGTTCACGATATGAAAGGACGCCAGTGGATCAACTGGGGCGAGTTGCACCGCTCGGCGCAAGCCGTTCTGGAGCGGATGAACGTGCAGGTGCCGACGCGTAAGCTCGTGCAGGAACTGACGCTCGCGGAGAAGCAGATGGTACTCATCGCCCGGTCGATGACGCTGGATTGCCGCTTCCTCGTGCTGGACGAACCGACCGCGCCGCTCAGCCAAGCCGAGACCGAACAGTTGTTCAAGCTCGTCCGGCTGCTGAAGGCGGAGGGGGTCGGCGTGATCTTCATCTCCCACCGGTTGCCGGAGTTGTACGAGATTTGCGAGGACATCACGATCATGCGCGACGGCAAGCTGGTCGTCCGCGACGAGATCGCTCGCATTCCGCAGCCGAAGGTCGTCGAGCATATGCTCGGGGCGAAGTTGGACGGCCAGTTCCCACAAGCGGAGCGAACGGTTGGCGACATCGGCTTCGAGGCGAAGAATATTACGGATCCGGGCAAGGTCGACGGCGTAAACCTTGCGGTGCGCGCGGGCGAAATCA
The DNA here is from genome assembly GCF_008124765.1 of Paenibacillus methanolicus. Taxonomy (GTDB): domain Bacteria; phylum Bacillota; class Bacilli; order Paenibacillales; family Paenibacillaceae; genus Paenibacillus_Z; species Paenibacillus_Z methanolicus. The sequence continues at coordinate 373,787 of NZ_VNHS01000005.1, forward strand.
TCGGTCTCGCCGGGCTGGTCGGCGCGGGCAAGACCGAGCTGTGCCGGGCGTTGTTCGGCGCTTCGCCCTCGGCGACCGGCGATATCATCGTGCGCGGGCGGAAGCTGCGGGTCGGCTCGCCCCATGACGCGGTACGCGGGGGGCTGGCTCTCGTGCCGGAGGAACGCCGGCGCGAAGGCGTCTTCGTCGGCGAATCGGTCGGAGATAACTTGACGGCCGCCGTGCTGTCGCGGTTTGCCGCATGGGGCTCTTGGCTGAGCCGGAAGAAGGAGAAGGCCGCCGCCGCGGAGATGATCGCAAGTCTCGGTATCAAGACGCCAAGCGAGCGATCGCTCGTGCGCAATCTGTCCGGCGGCAATCAGCAGAAGGTCGCGATCGGCAAGTGGCTGCTCGCGGACGCGGACGTATACATATTCGACGAGCCGACCAAAGGGGTGGACGTCGGCGCGAAACGCGACATCTACGAGCTGGTGGCGGGACTCGCGGCGCGGGGCAAATGCGTCTTGTACGCATCCAGCGAGCTGCCCGAGCTGCTCGGACTGACGGACCGCATGTACGTGATGTACGACGGGACCATCCGCAAGGAACTGGTGACGAAAGATACAAGCGAGGAAGAAATTTTGCTCTACAGCACGGGAGGCATGGCGAAATGAAAACAGCGGTCGAGCTACGCGAAAGACGCGCGTTCAACGTGGTCGAGTTATTGTACAAATACGGGACGCTCCTTACGATCCTCGTGCTGGTGGCGGTATTCGGCACGATGGCGGACGGCTTCCTGAACGGGTCTAATGTTATTAATATTTTGCGCTCGATTTCCATTGTGACGATTATCGCGATCGGACTAACGGTCTCGCTCGCCGTCGGCGGGTTCGACCTGTCGGTCGGCTCGGCGGCCACGCTCGCCAACGCGGTCGTCATCTCGATGTTCGTCTGGCACGGGCAGAACCTGTTCGTCGGCATCGCGGTCGCGATCGCGATCTGTCTGGCGATCGGTCTGCTCAACGCTTTCCTGGTGACCAGCTTCAATATTCAGGACATGCTCATGACGCTGGCGACGATGTTCGTCATCCAGGGCGCGGCGCTCACTTACACGAAAGGCGCGACGATCTCGGAAAATATGGTCATGCCAAGCGGCGATTTCGCGACGGGACTTATTCCGGACGTCTTCTCGAAGCTCGGTTCCGTGCCGTGGATCATCATTATCATGCTGATCGTCGTCGCGTCGGTGCACATTTTCCTCAACTACACGAAACACGGCCGTTACATGTACATGATCGGCGGCAACCCGGAGGCGGCCAAGCTGACGGGCATCGCGGTGAAACGGTACCGGCTGGCGGCGTACCTGCTCTCCGCGCTGTTCGCGGGCATCGGCGGCATCGTGCTCGCGTCGAGGGTTATGACCGCGGAAGTGAACGCGGGCGCGCCTTATCTGATGGACGCGGTCGCGGCGGCGTTCATCGGGTTCTCCGTCTTCGGAGCGGGCAAGCCGAACGCCTTCGGCACGTTCGTCGGCGCGGTGCTCATCGGCATTCTGTCGAATGGATTGGTCATGTTGTCCGTCCCTTACTATGCGATGGATATCGTCAAAGGCTCGGTGCTGGCGCTGGCGCTGGCTATAACGTACTATAAGCGACAACATGCTTGATCGAGGGCCGGCTGCGGGAGACGCAGCCGGCTCTGGCGCGCTTGACCGCGAACGGGGGAACAGTTGCAACGTGGCGGACACCGCGTTCCGGCATGGCGGGATATAGCCATCTTGCCAATGTGCGAATTTTGTGATAATTTAACTCCAAGTTAATCGTTCATAACAGGTAACATTGAAGAACGGGAGAGTACTCCGCGTGACGCAGTCTTAGCGAGCCGGGTTGGTGGGAGCCGGTACGCGCGCATGGAGGAAGCGGACCCGGGAGATGATATGGCGAAGCCGCGCCGCGGCCGTAGGCGTATCCGGTCAAGGGCCGTTATCCCGATCGAGCGGCCGGACCTTATGGCACGGCACTTAGAGTGGCACCGCGGGAACCTACAGGGTCTCGTCTCTTAGGAGACGGGGCTTTTTTTGCGTTTAAATCGGATAAGGGAGTGCAAGAACATGCAGAAGTACAAATCTATTATTGCGCGGGAAATAACGAAATTGCTCGAAACCGTCAAAGAAGCGGACATCGAAACGTTGATCGAATATCCGCCGAATCCGGAGATGGGAGACCTATCGCTGCCCTGCTTCAAGCTGAGTAAGCAGCTGCGCAAGCCGCCGCAGGCAATCGCCGAAGAGCTGAAGTCGCGGATGAAGCCGGATGGTGTCGAACGGATCGAGGCCGTCTCCGGGTATTTGAATTTCTATCTGGATGGCGCGCGCTTCGCGTCGTCGGTCATCGGCGAAGCGCTGGCGCGAGGCGAGCGGTACGGCTCGCGAAATATCGGCGAAGGCGGGAAAGTGGTCATCGACTATTCGTCGCCGAACATCGCCAAACCGTTCCATATCGCGCACCTGCGTTCGACGGTGATCGGCAATGCGCTGTACCGGATTCACGACTTTCTCGGCTTCGATTGCGTCGGCGTCAATCACCTTGGGGATTGGGGCACCCAATTCGGCAAGCTGATCGTGGCGTACCGTCAATGGGGCGATGAGACGGCCGTCGATGAGGGCGGAATCGATGAGCTGCTGCGTTTGTACGTGAAGTTCCACGAGGAGGCCGAACGCGATCCGTCGTTGGAAGACGAGGCACGGGGCTGGTTCGTGCGGATGGAGCATGGGGATGAGGAAGCGCTGGCTTTGTGGCGCCGTTTCGTCGACATCAGCATGGCGGAGTTCACGCGCATATATGAGTTGCTCGGCGTGTCGTTCGATTCGTACGCGGGGGAGAGCTTCTACAACGGCCGCATGGACCCGGTCGTCGCGGAGCTGCGGGAGAAGGCGCTGCTGGAAGCAGACAAAGGCGCTTGGCTCGTGCGGTTGGATGCGTACGATATGCCGCCCGCGCTCATTCTGAAGAAGGATGGCAGCTCGCTCTATCATACGCGCGACATTACGGCAGCGCTGTACCGCAAGGAAACCTACGATTTCCGCAAGGCGATCTACGTGACGGATTACGCGCAAAACCTGCATTTCGCGCAATGGTTCAAAGTCGTCGAGCTGATGGGGTACGGCTGGGCAAAGGACCTCGTCCACGTGCCGTTCGGACGCGTCAGCCTCGAAGGCGCGAGCCTGTCCACGCGCAGAGGCAACGTGCTCAAATTGGAGGATGTCTTGAACCAGGCGATCGCCAAAACGCGCGAGATTATGGAATCCCGTCCGCAGCCGATCGCGGATATCGAGACGGTCTCCCGGCAGGTGGGCGTAGGCGCGGTCATCTTCCACGATCTGGGCTCCGGCCGGATCAAGGACATCGATTTCAAGTGGGAGGACGTGCTCAATTTCGAGGGAGAGAGCGGTCCGTACGTGCAATATACGCATGCGCGCGCGTGCAGCGTGCTGGCGAAGGCGGGAGCAGCCGGGCTGGCCTTAAGCGAGATCGGGCAGGCGCCGGACGAAGCGGCGTTGGCGGCGCTGCCGATCAACGAAGCGACCTTGCGCCTGGCGAAGGAGCTGTCGCTGTTCGGCGAGCGGGTGGAACTGGCGATGCGCAAGCTGGAGCCGTCCATCGTCGCGCGCTGCTTGGTCGATCTCGCTCAGGCGTTCAACCGGTTCTATCACGAATGCCGTATTATGGCCGAGGCGGATGGGGTGCGGACGGCGCGCTTGGCGCTCGTGCAGGCTGCGAAGCTGACGCTCGCCAACGGATTGCGGCTGATCGGGCTGGAGGCGCCGGAGCAGATTTGAGGCGCGGGGGAAGCGGAGGTTGCTTGGCGCCGCGCGTGAAGCAGTAGGAGTATGACGCGCCGATTGAGGAGAAGGAGAGGAACAGACGATGATCGTTGATATCCGCTGCTTGAGCGCCAATGCCATACCCACCATATTTCACGACTTTCAAATGATCGATGCCATTCGGGATTTCAATCTGACGATCGAGCCAGGGAACGTATACGGGATCGTCGGATCGATCGGCTCCGGCGGCTGGTTGCTCAGCTGGCTGCTTGCCGGACGCGAGCCCATGCTGACGGAACTTCTGGACATGTCGAAAGGGGCGATCGACGTGGATGGAAGAGCGGCCGACAACGCGATGCTGCAGCGCATCTCTTGTTATATCGGCGAAGGGGTAGCGGAATTTCCTTACCGGACATTCCGAGCGTATCCGTCCGCGCTGATACGGAGGCTTAGACGCGTGAAGACGGTCGCGGATCAGATCGAAGCCGGGCTGTCCCGGAGCGGGAGCACCCTGACGCTGCGAGATGTAGCCGAGCTCTTCGAGCTGTCGGGCGCGGAGATGCGCGATCCCGCTAACGGGCGCCTTCATCGCCCGCTTGAATTTAACAGCGTGGAACGTTGGCGCGCTTCGCTTGCAATCGGATATGCGTTTCGGAAGAAGCTCTACTGCGCGCCGTGGATCGAACCGCATGGCATTGATTATTTGCTTAGCCATTATAATCGTAAATTCGTAAAGCTTCTGCGCGACGGGGGCGCCTCGGTCATCATTCCGGTGAGCAGCGAAGCGCATGTGGCCGGTATCGCGGATCGAATCGTGCATGTGAAACCTTGGAAGCCGCGGGACGAAGAAGAAGGAGTCGCGGCGCCGTTGACCATGCATGCCGACGATTGAAGAGCATGCCTCCTAAGGCGGAAGCTCGGGCGAGGAACGGTAAATTCGGGTAGCGCCGCGGATCGCCGCAAGTCAAAAAGCCGCCCATCCGGATTCAGGCGGATGGGCAGCTTTGCTGCATTAAACGGTTACGTGCTCGGCGGTGACGAATTTCGCATAGTCCTGCGCGCTGCGCGCCAACTCTTCGTCCGTCACGTTGCCGACGTCGCTTAGCGAGAAGACGGGCAGATAAGAGGCGCCGACGTAATGGGCCACTCCTTCGAACGGGCGGAGAAACTCCCGGATCGTGAAGCGGTTGAGACCGTCCGCCGCATAGCCCGCTGCGGGGCCGTACGTGGAGACGGCGACGCCGAACTGCTTGCCTTTCAGCTTGTCGCCGTCCGGTCCGTATGCCCATCCGTATTGGAACACATCGTCGAGCCACTGCTTAAGGAGCGGCGGCGAGCTGTACCAGTAAAGCGGAAATTGGAAGATGATGCGGTCGTGCGCTTCCAGCAGCTGTTGTTCGCGGGCGACGTCGATCGCGCGATCGGGATAAGCCTCGTACAGCTTATGGACGGTGACGCTGCCGGCATGCTGTTCGAGCCCGTCGGACCAGGCGCGGTTAATGCGGGAGGCGGACAAGTTCGGGTGAACGACGATCACTAACGTTTTCATTTTGAATCATCTCCTGTATTCAATCGTTTTGGTATCCTGTTCTCTACGATACATAAGATGCTGAATAAAAGTAAGTACGCACTTTTCCGTGCAATACTCACCGATTGGAAAGTAAGCTCTCGCGCTCGGGCAGTCTGAAATGTTCGCCCCATTGGTCTAGTTGCTCCAAGATGGGGGTCAGTCCATGGCCAAGCGCGGTCAGCTCGTATTCGACTTTCGGCGGCACGACGGGATACACGTAGCGCTGCAAGATGCCGATCTCCTCCAGCTCGCGCAGCTGTTGGGCGAGCATTTTGTGCGTAATGCCCGGGATGCTCGATTTCAGCTCTCCGTACCTCTTCTTGCCATCGCGAAGCTTCCAGATAATCGTCATCTTCCATCGTCCGGATAGCAGCGAGATCGCCAGCTCGGTCGCGCAGGGGAAGATTTTGCTGTTGAAGCCGTATTGAGCGTTCGGGTCGGACATGTCCGTTCACTTCCTTTTCGAAGCGGTAATAGGTGCTCGTGGTGCAAGTATAGGCGGTTTGGGAAAGGTTGTAAATCGGACTATAATCGCGAAAATGTCCCATGCGCCTGCCAGAATCGCGCTATAATAGGGGCAATGTGTGCGAGACGTAGAGGGCGGCTGGCAAGTAAGCTGCCGGTTTGGGAGGAAATGAAAATGAGGGGCTTTGCGATTTTGCTCGGCTTTTGGCTGGCGGGGGAAGGCATCGTATACGCGACGGGCGCGCCGCTGCCCGGTCAAGTGGTCGGCATGATGCTGCTGTTGATCGCGCTGCTGCGCGGCTGGGTGAAGGAAGCGTGGGTCAAAGATGCGGCGGATTTGCTGTTCACGCGGATGATGCTGTTTTTCGCGCCGGTTATTGCCGGGGTTATGATCTATTTCCCGGTCATTCGGGCGCACTGGCTGCCCGTGGCGGGCGCGGTGCTCCTGGGCACGTTAGGCGTGCTGGCGGCGACCGGCGGCGCGATTACGGTGATGACTTCGCGCAGGCGCGAACGCGCGCGGAAGGAGGATTACCATGTTGGGGCATGAGTTGTGGGCGAAGCCGGTGTTCGGCGTGGCGCTGACGATCGGTATTTTCGAACTGTCTTACTATTTGTCGGGCAAATACCGGCGCATCCATCCGCTGCTGCTCTGCTCCGCGCTGCTGATCGCGATCTTAGCGCTGCTCGATATCCCGTACGAGGATTACAATAACGGCGGGCAGTGGATTACGTTCCTGCTCGGTCCGGCGACCGTGGCGCTGGCGCTGCCGCTGTACCGCAATTGGCCGCGGATCATGGCGGAGTGGAAGGTGCTGCTCCTGGGCGTCGTGTTTGGCGCGATCGTCAGTTTGGCCGCTAATGCCGGCATCGTCTTCCTGCTGGGCGGCGACCGGGCGCTGGCCGCGGCGATGATGCCGAAGTCGGCGACGACGCCGATCGCGATCGAGCTCGTGCGTCTGTATGGCGGGGCACCGGAGCTCGGCGCGGTGTTCACCGTGCTGACCGGGTTGTTCGGCAGCCTCGTCGGCGTCTCGTTCCTCCGGTTGATCGGCATCCGCGGCGACAAGGCGATCGGTCTTGCGGTCGGCACCGCGGCGCACGGGATCGGCACGGCCAAGGTGATGCGAGACTCCGAGACGCAGGGCGCGTATTCGGGCCTTGCGATGGGGTTGATGGGCGTCGTGCTGACGCTGCTGTCGGTGCCGCTGACGCTATGGTTTTTCTAAGGCGAGGCATAGGAAAGGAGATCAACCCACATGTTTAATCTTCGCAATCGCTTTCTCAAATGGACGCTGCGCATCATCGCCCTCGCAGCGGCCGCCATGATGGCGTTCTCCGCCTACTCGGCTTACGCCATCTGGACATACGGCGAGACGAACGAAAGGGTCCGCACGGATGCGGCCGTCGTACTCGGCGCCGCCGCGTGGGGGGATGAGCCGTCGCCGGTGCTGCGCGAGCGGGTGATCCATGCAATCCGTCTGTATAAAGAAGGGGATGCGAAGCTGCTCATCTTTACCGGAGGCCGGGGGGATGCGGACAACCAAGCGGAATCGGAGGTGGCGCGCGGCTACGCGATTCGGCAAGGCGTGCCCGCGTCGGCGATCCGGATCGAGACCCAATCAACCATCACGGAGCAAAATATGTCCTATGCGTACGAGCTAGGCGTACAGGAAGGGGTTCGTTCTTGGACGATCGTCAGCGATCCCCTGCACATGAAACGCGCGATGGTCATGGCAAAGCATGCGGGCATGGAAGAGGTATACGCCTCTCCCACGCAAACGTCGGCCTACCGGACGACGAAGAGCAAGCTTCCTTTTCTGCTGCGCGAAGTGTTCTACTATACCGGCTACTGGATCACGCTCCCTGCGCGGAGAGCGTTGGGCTATGGGCTGTGAGCAAAGGAGATCCGCACATGTACTGCAGAGCTGTCATGCTCGCGATATTCGCCATCTGACGCTCATTTGGCGGACAACTGCTCCAGCAATCGGCCGAGCGCGCCCTGCTCCAGCTCTTTTAACCCGCCTAACCGATCTTGGAGTTGGGCGTAGATCGACTCGTCCCCCTTCCCTCTTATGAACGCCCTGATCAGATGATTCCGCATGCCCAAGCTTTGCTCTTGCAGCTCCGCATAGTCGGCTAGAAGCTCGTCGGGGTGCGTCAAATACCCTTTCGCCTGCATATAACGCAAACGATCGAGCATGACCTGCTTGTGCTCCATATAAAGATGAAGCTGCCGGACGCCGTTGCGATTGACCAAATTCGGGTCGTTGGTCCGCTCGGCTTCGAAATAGTTCCGGAGCGAATCATAGGTGCGCAGGCCGAATGAATAGCGGTCCACGTTGCGGTTCATCAGGTTGTGGGTGGTCCGGGAATAATAATAATTTTCCAGCTGCTGCCGGACGCTCTCCGGATTGAACGCGTACGCGTCGGCCGTATTGAACCGGAAAAAAAACATATGGTCGTCGCGCTGCTGTTTGCGTGCGACTTTGTCGCGTATCGACTCATATGCGCGCTCCAAATCCGCGAACGGGGTAAGGTGCTTCCCGAAGGTCATCGTCTGGCCGAAGCCCGCCGTCAGGAACGCTTGCTGCTCCCGGTCGTACCCGTAAATCAGCATATGGTGCGGACAGTAATAGTTCTGATACGCATGTCGGCTAGGAATGTAATATTCATCGATGAACAAGACCGGGTAGTACTTCAAGTCGATGCAATCGATTAAGTAGTCGGTGATCCGCTCTCCCGTCAGCGCGGCGGCCAGCTCGAAATTGAGATTGCAGGAGCTTAAGAACGGATTGTTGGAGCGGAATTCATTGCCGCCGCCGCGGTAAAAATCAAAGAAAAATTCGGTTCGCTCTTCCAGGAAATAATCATTGGCGAACACCTCGATAAAATTGCCGACGTACCACGGATATGTTTGCTCATATGCCGATGTAATGCCTAATGTATAGGCCCAGCTCAACAACCCCCACACGGGCGGATCGTTAAAAGGAAGCTCGTTTCTCATCACGGGATCACCTCGTTCAGTAGTCCGGCCGCAAAGGCCGATTATTCCGGCATTCCTCGAATTCATGGTTGTGGAAGCATGCAGTCCAATCGCATAGGCTATGCATCGGACCGTTTTCTCCACAGGCAACAGCCTCCTTCACCGTATGGGTGTCAAGATGGCGCCGGACGGACGCCTCCAATCGCGAATTTCCAAGCCGTCAAACCCGCACGAATTGAGGCTTCGCTACAGGGAGCGAAAGCGGCGTGCGAATCTATTACGAATTGTGACACATGCCTGCTAGAGTATGCAATAATTATATTTATGACCTTATTTTAGCATTTAGCAAAAGGTAACGATTGTCGTCGAACCGGCTGGAAGAGGCGGGAAACATGGCGATCTAGCGACGTTTTGCCGGGTTTGCCGCAGCCTAAGAAGGAGGGAATTCGATGGAACTCATCATCCGGCAAGCGAGCGTGCGGGAGGCGCCGGCGATCTGGTCCCTGGACGAGAGGCGCGCTGGTCGGTTCGGTCAGAGGCAGCCTCACCGAAGGGGTCGGCCTGATCGGCAAGCTGATCGTGCATCCGGATTACCAGAACCGGGGGATCGGCAAACGATTAATGGCGAGCATGGAGGCCGCGTGGCGCGAAGCGAAGCGGTTCGAGCTGTTCACCGGCGACCGGAGCGAGAAGAACATGCGGCTTTACGAAAAGCTGGGGTACCGGGTTTGCCGGACGCGGCAGGTACATGAAGGATTAACGCTCGTCTATATGGAGAAGCCAGGCACAATGGCTCCGATTGCGACGGAAGAGAGCTAACCTGAAGGCGAGGCCGCAGCATGAACGCAAAACAAAAACGCGCGTACCGACCAATCGGCACGCGCGTTTTTCATGTTCTGCGTCGCGGAGATACTGCAGGCCGGCTCGGCGTCCTCCTTCAACCCGAAGCGGGCACCCGAATGACGACGCGCGTGCCTTCCCCGGCCGCGCTGTGCACGTCCACGCCGTACCGCTCGCCGAAATAGTAGCGGATGCGGTCGTGGACGTTTTTGATCCCGATATGGTCCATGTCGAGCGTATCGGAAGGAGCCGCGAGCCGGCTGCGGATCGCCGCCAGCCGCTCCTCGCTCATCCCGGCGCCGTCGTCGCGGACGATGATGCGCATGAGCGTGCCTTCGACTTCGGTCTCGACCGTCAGCCGCCCGCTGCCGCTGCGCCGCTCCAGCCCGTGCACGATCGCGTTCTCGATGATCGGCTGCAGCGCGAAATGCAGCACCGGCGTCTGCTCCGTCCCGGGCGCGAGCTGTTCGTCGTATCGAAGCTTGTCGCCGAACCGCATCTGCTGCACCTTGATGTACAGCCGGATGTTCGCGAGCTCCTCGTTCAGCGGCACGACCTCCTTGCCGGTCTGGATGTGCCTCCGGAACAGCCGCCCGAGCAGCCCGACCATTTCCCCGATATCCCGCTGCCCGGCGATGACCGCCTTCATCTGGATCGATTCGAGCGCGTTGGCGAGAAAATGCGGATTGATCTGGCTTTTGAGCGCGCCGTATTGCGCCATCCGCTGCTGGGCCAGCGTCATGGACGCGCGTTCGATGTGCGCCTTCAGATCCTCGGTCATTTTGCGAATGCCGTTGTACAGCACGCCGAACTCGTCGGATCGGTCGCTCTTGAGCTGGACGTCGAGATTGCCGAGGCCGACCGCGCGCACTTGCCGGCTGAGCAGGATGATCGGCTTCGTTACCCGCACGGAGAGCAGGAACAGGAACAGCAGAGCGACGCCGAGCGTGCAGAACGCGAACACAAGCAGAATGAGCCGCAGCCGCTCCGCGTCCTTCGTCATCTCGCGCTCCTCGATATATTGAATGACCTTCCAGCCGGAATACGGCGACGATACGAAGTTGAAGAATGCGCGTTCGCCGCTCATCGGCGCATAGAAGCTCCCCGTCTCGCTTCCTCGCACTTGCGCGAGCACCGTGCCGTCCGTCCCGGCGCCTCCGCCGTTCTCGTCCATGCCCGACGCGTAGACGTAGCCGCCTTTGTTGTCCACGATGAGGAAGTTGTGGTTGCTGTTCTCCGACAGCGCGAGAATTTCCCGCAGCGAGTCGAGACGGATGTCGACGAGCATGACGCCGAGCGGCTGCTTCGTGCCGGTCTTGTTAATGACGCGCGCGATGGAGATGACCTTCTGGCGTTCCTCGTCCGAAGTGCGGCGAAACGGCGTATGCGTGCCGAAAATGACGATTTTCCCCTTGGCGGCGAGCGTCTGCTTGTACCACGTCTCGTTCATGAAATTCGTCTCTTGGTAGCTTGAACGATCGAAGTTCGCGGAGTAGAACACCCGGCCGCCGGAGTAGATTTGCACGCTGTCGACGTTCTTGATCGTCATCTCGATCGTGCTGACGAACTGCTCGATGACCGCGCCGTACTGGAGGCTTTGACTGACGTCGACCTCCGGATGGAGCAGCCAGCTCGCCAGCGACTCCTGCAGCCGGTTGTCTAACTGGGCGGTCAGCGTGCCTTTCTCGATGCTTTGCAAATATTGGTCGATGTTGAACGAAAGGTTATTCAGAATGAGCGTCGCGCTGCTCTGGTACTCGCTCTTGACCGCTTGCAGCGTGAACAGGTAGATGATCCCGGACATGAGGGTCATCGGGAGGGTAATGACGACGATCGTCAGCACAAAAATTTGCCGGTTGACGCGCTTGAACCGAAGCGGGCGGAGCCAGCGCCGGAGTTGCCCGCTCATGGCTCGATCCCCAGCTGCTTCCGGTAGTCGGTCGGCGTCATGCCGGCGACGCTGCGGAACGTCTTCACGAAATGCTTGTAGCTCTTGTACCCGCACATCGCGCACACGTCGGTGATGAACAGGCTCGGGTCTTTCAGCCGATCCTGCGCGTAGCGGATGCGAATCTCGGCCACGAACGCCAGATAATTCTTGTTCAGCTTCGTCTTGAACAGGCGGCTGAGGTACGACGGATTATAGAAGAAGCGATCGGCGACCATCTGCAGCGTCACCTCTTGATCGAGATGCTGCCGGACGAACTGCTCGATCTGGGTGAAAATGCGCGCGTCCGCGCCGCCGGCTTGCGAGCCGCCGCGCTCGGGATTCGCCGCGATCAGCCGGTCCGTCCAGTCGGCAAGCCAGGCGAACAAGTCTTCGGCCTGCGCGAAGTCGTCCGCGAACGCGAGCGTCAGCATGCTGCCGCTGGCGAATTCCTCGACGGCGATGCCGTGCCGGTGAGCGTAACGAAGCGTGACGCTAACGAGCTCCTGGAGGAGAGCGAGCCAGCGAGCTGGCGGCGTATCGGCCGGAAGCTGCCGCGCGCCTTCCCCCAGCTTCAATAGCAGCTCGCGAACTGCGTCCGCGTCGCCTTGCATGAGGTGTGCTTGCAGCAGTTCCCTGTCCCGCGCGGGGAGCAGCGGCGCCTGCGTCTCGGACGAGGACGGCGTAGGCTGCGAAGCCGCGCGGAACAGATAAGCGCCAGGCTGATAATAGCGTTTATGCAGCGCTTGCTCGGCCTGCGCGAACGATTGGCGCGCTTCCGCCGCCGTATCGACGAGGCCGCCGGCGGCAATGTAGATGGCCGCGCCGCGTCCGCGATTCAGCGCGGCCAGCGCCGCCGCCGTCTCCGCCGTCTCCGCCGTCTCCGCCGTCGCGCGGCTCGTTCCGGCCGGCAAGTCGGATCGAGCCGCGTCCGAGCTGCGAGGTCCGTCCGTCTCCGCTTCCGACTCGGCCAGCGCCAGGACGAACAGCTTGCCGCCGCGCACATAAGCGAGCAGCTTGCCGACTACCTGCGTGCCGAACAGGCGGCTAGCCATGGCGGCGATGAACCGCTCGGCGTCGGCCGCCCAGACATCGGGCGATGGGGGCTGGGCGCCGGGCGGCGGAGGCGCGGTTGCCGCAAACGCGGCATATCGGCGGCCTCGGCCTTCTACCGGATCGGGCATGCCGAGCGCCTGGAGAGCCGGCGCCGGATCGAAGCCGGGCTCGTCGAGCAACCGCTTGACGATCTGGCGTTCTTGTTCGCGCCTCCGTTCCTGCTTCAACTGTTCCGCGCCTTGGAGCAGGAGATCCTCCGCTTGGCGCTGCCTCAGTTTGGCGAGACAGTCCTGGACGGTCGCGAGACTTTCCTCGTATTCAAGCGGCTTGAGCAGGTAAGCCTGGATATTGCCGAGCTTGATCGCTCTCTGGGCGTATTCGAAATCGTTGTAGCCGGTCAAAATAACAAACGCCGCGGAGGACAGACGCGGCCGGAGCCGTTCGATCATCGTCAGCCCGTCCATCTCGGGCATGCGGATATCGGTAATGACGAGATCCGGCCGTTCGAGTAAGGCGAGCCGTTCGCCCTGCGCGCCGTCCTCCGCTTCTATGATCCGCGTCACGCCGAGCTCGCTCCATGGGAAGTAATGCTTCAGCCCTTCTCGGATGAGCGGCTCGTCTTCGACGATCATCAATGTATACATGGTGCGCACCCCCGGATGATAGATAAGCGCTTTTGCTTGGAAGCGCTGCCTGCTACGACTATTATACCGGAGGCGAGGCGCCATATTGGTAGAGGAATCGCTATTTTCCGCGCGGCGAAGACAACAGGTCAAAAATGAACCCTAAAAGTAAAAGGACGGGGATTCATCGAAAGCCGGCGATGCTCTATGCTTAGGTACAAGAGATGAGATGGCCAATCATTTCGACATATGAAACGCTGGGGGGATCAGCAATGGCAGCAAGAAAGAGAAGAATCGCGTCTTTCATCGCCATCTCGCTCATGACGATGGTCATGGCGGCTTGCAGTTCGAACAATGGCGGAACGAAAGACAACGCCGGGGAGCCAGGCAATGCCGCGGGTAGCAACAAGGCGGCTAACTCGGCTAACGCGGCTGGCGAGGCGAACAAAGAGCCGGAGCCCGAGCAGGCGAAGCCGGTGGAGATTACGTGGTGGAATTTCCCGACCTACCAGCCGGTGGACGGCGAAGTGGGCAAGTACGAGAAGCAGCTGATCGAGGCGTTCAACGCGAAATACCCCGACGTCAAGGTCAACCTCGAGATGATCACCTTCGACGGCGGACCGCAGAAGCTGAACGTCGCCATCGCGACGAACTCCGCGCCGGACGTCATCTATGACGCGCCGGGGAGGATCATCGACTGGGCGAAGAAAGATTTGCTCGCGCCGCTGGACGACATGGTGACCGGCGAGGTGCGCGGCGACATCGCGGACGCGTTCTGGAAGCAGTCGATGGTCGGCGGCAAGACGTACATGTATCCGATCAACACCGCGCCGTTCATGATGGCGGTGAACAAGACCGTGTTCGAGAAGATCGGCGCGCTGGATCTGCTGCCGCTCGATCGGCCGGACCGCACGTGGACGTTCGACGAATACAAGAAGGCGCTCCAAGCCGTAAAGGACAAGGCGCCGGACGTCATTCCATCCGGCTTCTACGCCAAGAGCCAAGCCGGCGACCAAGGCACGCGCGCCTATCTGGCGAACCTCGGCGTCTCCCGGTTCCTGAACGAAGACAACAGCGCGGTCGCGATCAACTCGGATAACGCCGCCGCGGCGCTGGATTGGCTGGCGCAGGCGTCGAAGGAGAAGATCGTCGTGAACGGCGCGGCCTCGCTCGCCGCGGGCGACGTGAACGATCTGTTCCTGCAGGGCAAGCTCGCCTTCAGCATCAACTATTCCGCGGTGCTCCGCGCGCAGAACGCGCCGCTGAAGAAGGCGGAGTTCGAGGACGTATTGCTCCCGTTCCCGACGCTCGACGGCTCGAAGCCGAAGCTGGAGCCGTACCTCGGCGGCATGGCCATCTTCAACAATGACGACGAGGCCAAAGTCGCGGCGTCCAAAAAGCTGATCGACTTCATCGCGAACGATCCGGAGTGGGGCAAGAAGAGCCTGATCCAGACCGGCGGTTTGTCCGTCCGCAATTCGATCACCGGCTTGTACGACGACCCGGAGTACGCGTACTCCGAGCTAGCCCGCCAGTTCATTACCGATCCGCCGACGATCGCGGACGGCTATGCGGAGATTCGCACGTTCTGGTTCCCTGAATTGCAGCGCGCCATCCTCGGCCAAGCCTCCGGCAAGGAAGCGCTGGACGGGTTCGCCGCGAAGGCGAACGACGCGATCGCCAAGGCGAAGGCGTCCGCGGCGAAGTAGGGCGCGATTCGAAGGCAACATCATAAGAAAGGCACTGGGCAGCGCGCCAAGCGGTGGGCTGCTCTTTGTCATACGCAAAAAGGGGTGAAAATCCGTGGCTGGAGCGGTTCTGAGGCGAAAACGGTACATTTGGCGCGAATGGCTGACGAGTTATTTGTTCTTGCTGCCGGCGCTGGCGTTCTTCCTGTTGTTCGTCGCGTTCCCGATGCTCAAGGGCATCTACATTAGCTTTTTCGACTATACGCTGCGGGATTTCGATTTCGTCGGTCTAGACAATTTCAACGTCCTGCTGCATGACGACGTGTTCGCCAAATCGATGTGGAACACGATGCTGATCGTGCTCGTCGCGGTGCCGGCCGTCGTGCTGTTCTCGATCTTCGCGGCGATGACGATCTATAAGAAATCGGAGATGCAGCGGTCGTTTTTCCGAGGCGTGTTCTACTTGCCGGCCGTCTCCTCGGTCGTCAGCATCACCGTCGTGTGGGCGTCCATCTATCATCCGAATTACGGCATTCTCAACTACATCACGAGCTTGTTCGGCGCGGAGCCGATCGGGTGGCTGGGCGATACGCGCACGGCGCTGCTGGCCATCATTCTCGTGTTGATCACGACGTCGGTCGGGCAGCCGATCATCTTGTACGTCGCGTCGCTCGGCAATATCCCGACCTCGTACATCGAAGCGGCGCAGATCGACCGGGCGAGCGCGGGGCAGATTTTCCGCAAAATCATTTGGCCGATGCTCATGCCGACCAATCTGTACATTATCGTCATCACGACGATCAACACGTTCCAGGTGTTCGCGATCATTCAGTTGCTCACCTCCGGCGGACCGATGTACGCGACCTCGACGGTCATGTACGGCGTCTACGAGCAGGCGTTCATGCTCGGCAGCTTCGGCCTCGCGTCGGCGATGGGCGTCGTCCTGGCGGTCGTGATCGGGATCATCTCGGTTATTCAGTTCAAGTATTTGGGCAGCGACGTGGAATATTGAGCTGCTTGGTTTGCGTTCGCAATCGGAAGATTGGGAATGCAAACCAAGCAGCCGGTGAGCTAATTGGTTTGCGTTCGCGTTAGCGAGAGCAGCATGCAGCAAACTGCGTCATGAAGCAAGTCAGGGGGGCATCAAAATGAGTGCATATACGGAAGTCCGGCACGGCGGCAAGCGAGAGGGAATTGCGGTCGAGCGGCGAAAGCGGCGGGAGCTCAGCGTCGGCAAAATCGCGGCGAACATCCTGCTCGTCATCAGCGCGCTGTTGTTCATCTTCCCGTTCTATTGGATCGTCACGGGCGCCTTCAAGGTGCAGAACGTCGCGGTCGCCATTCCGCCGGAGTGGTTCCCGCTGGAGCCGACGCTCGATAATTTCCGGGTGCTGTTCAACAACCCGGTCTGGAAGTGGGGCTTCAACAGTTTCTTCGTGGCGACCAGCGAGATGATCGGCGTCTGCCTTGTCGCTTCAATGGCCGGTTACGTGCTGGCGAAGAAGCAGTTTCCGGGCCGGAAGTTTATTTTCATCCTGTTCGTCTCGGCGATGGCGCTGCCGAAGCAGGTTATTCTCGTCCCGTTGTTCACGATGTTGGCCGATTTCGGCTGGATCGACACGTATCAGGGGCTGATTTTGCCAGCGATCGGCTGGCCGTTCGGCGTGTTTCTGATGAAGCAGTTCGCGCAGACGATACCGGGCGAGCTCATCGAGGCGGCCAAGATCGACGGGTGTTCGGAGCTGCGGTTGTTCTATCGCATCATCATGCCGCTGTTGAAGCCGGCGCTGGGGGCGCTCGCGATTTTCACGTTCATCAACGCGTGGAACGACTATTTCAGCCAGCTCATCATCACGCGGTCGACGTCCATGATGACGCTGCCGCTCGGCCTCGCGACCTTGCAGGGCGAGTACACGACGCCGTATGGCGTGCTGATGGCAGGCGCGGCGCTCGCATCGCTGCCGATGATCCTCATTTTCCTGTTGTTCCAGAAGGCGTTCACGCAGGGCATCACGATGGGCGCGGTCAAAGGGTAACGGCGGCGAAAGGTGGAGCGCGATAGTGGACTGAGGCCGACTATTGAGGGTGCTGGCGATAAGTTGGAGCGCGATAGTGGGCTGAGGCCGACTATTGGAGGGTGCTGGCGATAAGTTGGAGCGCGATAGTGGACTGAGGACGACTATTGAGGGTGCTGGCGGTAAGTTGGAGCGCGATAGTGGACTGAAGCCGACTATTGGATATCGCGTGGTCAACTAGCTCGCAATAGTAACTTCTAGCACGTTAACGGCCGCGGAAGCCGCGCATCGTTCCGCAATAGTGACTTCCAGCGCGCTAACGGTTGCGGAAACCGCTCGTCGGCCCGCAATAGTGACTTCCAGCGCACAAACGGCCACGGTAGCCGCACATTGGCCCGCGATAGTAACTTCTAGCACGTACTTCTAGCGCACTAATGACCGCAGAAAGCAGTACGCCCACCGCCCAAGCGCTTTCCGTCGTCACGTATCCCGCGGCGAAAGGAGGTGAGTATTCGCGCACGCCCGAGCAATCAAACGATGAGAATGGAGAGATGTTGAGATGAAGCTTGGCAGACTCATGCAGGCGGCTCGCTGGATCGTTTGTTTTACCGTGTTCGTCGCGGGGTTATCGCTCACGCCCTACGTGTCGGAGGCCGCGCCGACGGATGGCCGGGTGCTCCAGTATACGCTGAATCGCGCTTTCAACGGCACGAGCGACTACGTGGACAGAACGTCGGATATCGCCACGGTCGCCTCGTTGACGCAAGGCTCCATCGTCGTCCGCTTCAAGACGACGAGCACCGCGGCGGCGAAGACGTTCTTCAGCGCCTCGCACGTCGCCGATCCGTCGAGCAATCTGTCGTTGACGATGAACGGCGGCACGGTGTATTTCGAGAATCGCGAGAACGGCGCATACGCCACGCAGCTCAGCGCGAGCGGCTCGTTCAACGACGGCTTATGGCATACGGCGGTGCTATCCGTGGACGGCAGCGGCACGCGCATTTACGTCGATGGCTTGCTGAAGGGGAGCACGGCGTCCACGGCATTTTTCACCAATGTGACGAGTCTCAATGGCATGTGGGTCGGCCGGAATGCCGACAACGGCGGCGGCCAGTGGTATTACGCCGGCGAGTTGGCGTACGTGGACGTGTACAACCGCGCCTGGTCCCAGGCGGAGGCGATGGAAGCCGCGGGCTTGCTGCCGCAAGCGGCGTTGTCCGCCACGGTGAACCGCGCCTTCAACGGCACGACGGATTACATCGACCGCTCGGCCGACCTCCCCTACGTATCCAGCCTGAATCAAGGCGCGATCGTCGTCAAATTCAAGTCGACGAGCACCGGTCAGGCGCAGACGTTCCTGAGCGCGTCGAACACGGCGGCGCCCTCGACGAACGTGTCGCTGACGATGAACAACGGCGCCGTTTACTTCGAGAACCGGACGAACGGCAACTATGCGACGCAGCTGAGCGCCGCCGGCAAAATGAACGACAACAATTGGCACACCGCCATTCTGAACGTCGACGCGTCCGGCACGAAGATTTACGTGGACGGGCAGCAGCGCGCGTCCTCGTCATCGACCGCGTTCTACGGCGCGGCCCAAGGACTGAACGGGCTGTGGGTCGGGCGCAACGTCGATAACGGCGGCGGTCAGTGGTATTACACCGGCAGCATGGCGTACGTGGCCGTCTATCCGGCGGCGCTGAACGCGAGCCAGATCAGCATGCTGAGCGCCGTGTTCGAGGAGACGATTCTCTTCGATACGTCCGACGGCAGAGGTTATGCGGAATACCGGATTCCGAGCATCGTCGCTACGGCCAACGGCACCATCCTGGCGGTAGCGGAAGCGAGAGCGGGCGGGGATCAGACGCCGACCGACTTGGTGTTGAAGCGCAGCGCCGACGGCGGCGTCACGTTCTCCGAGCAGGTCATCCTATCGCCCGGCAAATCGCAAGGCAACGCCGAGATGAATCCGATGCTGCTCGCCGAGACCACGGGGAACACCGTGCATCTGCTGTGGGGACGCTGGGCGTGGGGCAACTGCCAATATTTCATCCGTACGAGCACGGATAACGGGTTGACGTGGGGCGCGGCCAGGGACATTACCTCGGTGCTGAACGCGTACACAAACGCCGCCAGTCCCTATTACTTCGCCGGGCTCTCGGGCGCGGGGATGGGGCCGGGACACGGCATCCAAATGACCAATGGCACGCTGGTCGTGCCGATCTACCTGACGACGAGCGGCTGGACGAACAGCACGGTGGCGACGATCTACAGCACGGACGGCGGGGCGACCTGGCAGGCTGGTTCGCTCGTCCCGAACCCGAGCGGATTCACGCGCATCCACGAGAACATGATGGTCGAGCTGTCGGACGGTCGGCTCATGACGAACATGCGCAATCCGGGCAGCGACTACCGGGCGGTCTCGATCGCAAGCGGCCCGACCGGCGTGTGGTCGACGCCGTATTCGGACACGACGCTTATCGATCCGGTCGTCGCCGCCAGCCTGCAGCGCTACGACGCGGGCACGATTTTGTTCACGAATCCCGCCCATATCTCGTCACGCACCAACATGACGATCCGAATGAGCGGCGACGACGGCGCGACTTGGTACCGGTCCAAAGAAATTTACGCGGGGAACAACGGATATTCCGATATCGCGGTCGCCCCGGACAAAACGATATTCGTCTTCTACGAAAAGCCGGCCGCGAGCAAAATCGCGCTGGCCCGCATGAACAAAGCGTGGATCGACTCGCCGTAAGGCGAAGGCGCGCCATAGCCAACGATAGGTAATGGCGGGCCGTTCGCCGCTTGCCGCCCACGGCGGAACGACGGACGCGCTCGCCGCCTATACCCAACCCCTACCAACGGAGGTTACATTATGGACTTGACCCAATTTCACGGTATCATTCCGGCGTTCTACGCCTGTTACGACGAGCAAGGGAACATATCGGAATCGCGTACGGCCGCCCTGGCCGATTACTTGCACGAGAAGGGCGTGCAAGGCGTCTACGTCGGCGGAAGCTCCGGCGAATGCATCTACCACAGCCTGGAGGAGCGCAAGCAGGCGCTCGCATACGCAGCACGCGCTTTAAAAGGGAAAATGACGCTCATCGCCCATGTCGGCGCGCCTTCGACCCGAGACAGCATCGAGCTGGCCCGGCGTGCGGCGGAGCTCGGATACGACGCGCTGTCGGCGATTCCGCCGATCTATTTCAAACTGCCGGATTCGGCCGTCATCGGCTATTGGACGGCGATCATGGCGGCGACCGAGCTGCCGTTCATCATCTACAACATTCCGCAGACGACGGGTTACACGCTGACGCCGGCCGTCTTCCGGCAGCTGCTCGCCAATCCGAAGGTGATCGGCGTCAAGAATTCCTCGATGCCGGCGCTCGACATCGAACGGTTCAAGTCGGCGGGAGGCGACCGGGTCGTCGTCTTCAACGGACCCGACGAGCAATTCGTCGCGGGCCGGATCATGGGCGCGGCGGCCGGTATCGGCGGCACGTACGCGGCGATGCCGGATCTATATCTGCAGGCCGATCGGCTCGTACGCGAAGGGCGTTTCGAAGAGGCAGGCAAGCTGCAAAGCGCCATCAACGATATCATCGTCGCGCTCTGCTCGCTCGACGGCTCGATGTACGCGGCGATCAAGGAACTGCTCCTCCGCCGGGGCGTGAATATCGGCGGCGTGCGCGCGCCGCTCGAGGGCGTATCCTCGGCGGACGCGGCGCGGATCGACGGCATCGCCGCCGCGATCGACGCGCTGGTTCTACGTTACGACGAAGCCTAAGCGTAACCGGCATCGACTTTAGCCAACACAACGAACCAGGGGGAGAACAACCATGAAGCGCAAACGCATTCTCGCGGCCGCGGCCGCGCTCACGGTATTGCTGGCAGGCTGCTCGAATGGAAATAACCCGAACACGTCGGCAGAGAGCGGCGGCGACGCATCGGGCGGCAAGGAGCAGGTCGAGATCAAAGTATGGCTGACGCCGCAGTGGAAAGGCGTGCTCGATGCCTCGGAGGAAGGCGCCGATTACGACAGCTTCTTCAAGCGCGCGGCGGAGAAGTTCGCGGCGCAGTACGACAAGTACGACGCGAAATTGAACGTCGAGGTCATCGCGGGCGACCAGCGGGACCAGCTGCTGAACGTCAACTTAAGCGGCGGCACGCCGCCGGACGTCTTCTTCGAGAGCGTCTTCGCCATGGGCGACTACGTCCACCGCGGCGCGCTCGTGCCGCTGACGGACATCGTCGACGACGCCGCGAAGCAGGACATCGCGGACAACTACTGGAGCTCGGTCACCTTCGGCGACGATATCTACTTCTATCCGTTCCAGAACAATCCCGGCACGCTCGTCTACAACGCGGACATGTTCCGCGCGGCGGGACTCGAGAACGACATTGGCGGCGAGAACGAGATCAAGACGTGGACGCTGGCGGACTACGAGCGTATTCTGATGACGCTGAAGGAGAAGCTGCCGGGGACGCCTTATGCCGGCGCCTACCCGATGGCGCTCTATGCGGTGAACAATCAGGGCGACACGTGGAATCTCGCCTACCTGCGCATGTTCGGCAGCACGTTCTTCGACGCTGAAGGCAACATCGCGTTGGACGACGCGAACGGCGCGAAGGCGGCGGCTTGGCTGAAGTCGATCAAGGACGCGGGATACACGAACCCGGGACCGGAATCCGTCTCGTCGAACGACGCGAACGGCATGTTCCAGAACCAGCAGCTGGCGATCAGCTTCACCAACCCGGTGCTGTACGCGAACGCGAAGGCGGATATGGCGAGCGGCAAGGCGCCGAAGTTCGATGCGCGGCTGGCGAACATCCCGTCGGAGAGCGGAGACCCGCTCACGTTCACCTATGTCGTCGGCGCGAGCGTGTTCCAGACGAAGGACGAGAAGCGGATCGAGGTCGCGAAGGATTTCGTCAAGTTCTTCTCTACCGATCCGGAGCTCGTGAAATCGTCGAAGAACGGCATTCCGGTTCGCAGCTCGGTCGCCGAGGCGTTCAAGGGCGAGAACCCGCTGTTCGCGGCTTATGACGCCAACGCGAAATATTTGTTCAATTTCACCGGCAACGTGCCGGGCTATAGCCAACTGCGCGAGGTGCTCTATCCGGAGCTTCAGGCGCTGTACACCGGAGCGAAGACGCCGGAGCAGGCCGTTAAGGATTACCAAGCCGCCGGCAACAAAGTCATCGAGACGAACAAGGCGAACTCGGTTATTTTCGGCGGGAAGTAAACATTCCGTCCTCTCATCACGCACATCAGGCACGCCAATCCTACGCGGGGAGCATCCGGACGCGGGCGCGCTTGCTAGCCGCCGGCAGCCATCTCCCCGGGAAAGGAAGACAACCATGCGACTACGCAAACAAGCGCTTCAAGCGAATTTGACCGGTTATCTGTTCATCCTGCCGCAAATGGCGATCTTCCTGCTGTTCCTCGTCTATCCGATTGTGGAGGGCATTCGGCTTAGCCTGTATCAGATCAACTACCAGAACGAAAGATTCGTCGGGCTGGACAATTATGCCTCGTTGTTCAGCGATCCGGTCTTCTTCAAGGCGCTGCTCAACACCGTCGTCTTCGTCGTCTGCATCGTCCTTTTGACGGTGGGGTTCGCGCTGTTCGCGGCTTCAGCCGTCTTCGACAAGAACGCCAAATACGTCTCGTTCATCCGGGGCAGCTACTATATTCCGGTCATGGTGTCGATGGTCGTCATGAGCATGGTGTGGAGCTTCCTGCTCAATCCGGCCAGCGGGCTCATCTCGTACTTGGCAAGGGAGGCCGGAGCGGGGCAGGTGAATGTGCTCGGCGGCGGCAAGACGGTCATGCCGGTCATTATCTTCGTCACGTTCGCGACCAACGTCGGGCAGACGATCATCCTATACATCGCGGCGATGATCGGCGTGCCGAAGGATCTGTTCGAGGCGGCCGAGGTAGACGGGGCGAGCCGGTGGCAGACGATCCGCCATATTCTGATCCCGTCCGTACAGCCGTCGACGGTGTACATCTCGATCATCAACATCATCGCCGTGCTGAAAATTTTCGTCGTCATCCAGCTCCTGACCGGCGGCGGTCCGAATAACGGCTCCGTCACGCTCATGTACTACCTGTACAACAACGCGTTCAAATTCAACCAGCTCGGCACCGCTTCGGCTGTCGGCGTCATCATGTTCCTGATCACGCTGCTCCTGTCCGTACCTCAGCTCAGAAGCATGCTTAGACAGACGTAAGGAGGAGGCCGCATGCCGCATAAGACCAGCAAGAAAAGGGAGCCGTACGATCTCGTCTCGAACGTTCTCGTCGCTTTCTTCGCCGTCCTGAACCTGTTCCCGCTGTACTGGCTGTTCACGAGTTCGCTGAAGAACAGCGCCGACGTCGTGAAGATGCCGCCGGACTGGTTCCCCGCGACCATCACGTTCGATAACTACATCGATGTATTTCGGAGTCAGCCGGCGCTGCGCTGGACGTTCAACAGCCTGTTCGTCTCGGGCGTCAGCACGGTGCTCGTCATTATCGTAGGGGCGATGGCTGCCTATGCATTCTCGAAGCTGGCGTTCAAAGGGCGCAATATCATTTTCGTCGTCTTCATCTCGAGCCTCATGATTCCGAAAGAGATCATGATCGTGCCGCTGTTCCGGATCATTCAAGATTTCGGGATGGTGAACGAGCTGAGCGGGATGATCTGGCCGAATGTAGCGACGGCGTTCGGCGTATTCCTGTTAAAAGGGTTTTTCGACGCGACGCCGGACGCGTTGCGGGAAGCTTCGCGCATCGACGGGGCGGGCGAGTGGCGCACCTTCGCGCAAATCATGCTCCCGATCGTGAAGCCCGGCATCGGGGCGCTGTTCATCCTGAATTTCGTGCAAGTGTGGAACGATTACCTGTGGCAGATGGTCGTCGGGCAGGAGAAGAACATGAAGACGCTCATGGTCGGCACCGCGACGCTCATGCAGGATCTGAATCCGAACTATGCGTACAAAATGGCGGGCGCGACCGTCGCGGCCATCCCGATGCTGATCATCTTCCTGCTGTTCCAGCGGTATTTCACGCACGGCATGACGGCCGGGGCGGTTAAAGAATGACATGCAACGCGAGGGAGGAGAAGGGGACAATGGGGCATAAAGGAGCACAACTGTTCGACGCGATCAACGGCAAGCTGATCGTCTCCTGCCAGGCGCTGCCGGAGGAGCCGCTGCACAGTCCGTTCATCATGGGACGGATGGCGCGGGCGGCCGCGCTCGGCGGCGCGGCGGGCATTCGGGCGAACAGCGTGGAGGATATACGGGAGATCAAGCAAGAGGTGGTTCTTCCGATCATCGGCATCATCAAGCAGGTGTACGACGGTTCGGACGTGTTCATTACGCCGACGGCGAAGGAGGTCGAGGCGCTCTTCCGGGAAGGCGTGGACATGATCG
Organism: Paenibacillus methanolicus; assembly: GCF_008124765.1. Classification (GTDB taxonomy): domain Bacteria; phylum Bacillota; class Bacilli; order Paenibacillales; family Paenibacillaceae; genus Paenibacillus_Z; species Paenibacillus_Z methanolicus. Next base: position 398,187 of record NZ_VNHS01000005.1, read on the forward strand.
CCATCGACGCGACCGACCGGATCAGACCGGACGGCACGACGATCGAGCAGGCGTTCCCGGCGCTGCGCCGGGCGTTCGGCGATAAGCTGTTCATGGCGGATTGCGCGACGTTCGAGGAGGCGGTTCGGGCGGCCGAGCTCGGATTCGACTGCGTGGCGACGACGCTGAGCGGCTATACGGCGGGGACTCGCGGACGCGCGCTGCCGGATCTGGATATGGCGGAGCGGCTGGTGAAGACGGTGCGCGTGCCGGTCATCGCCGAGGGCGGCATCTCCACGCCGGAGGAGCTGAAGGCGCTGTTCGACGCCGGCGTTCATTCGGCGGTCGTCGGCTCGGCGATTACGCGGCCGCTCGAGCTTACGCGGCGGTTCGTCCGCGCGACCCGCGCTTTTGATTGAACGATTAGGGGGGAGAGCCGTGAAGGTGCTGGCGGCGGACATTGGGGGAACGTCGACGAAGATGGGGGTGTGCGACCGGTCCGGACAGGTGGAGCGTTATCGGGAGTATCCGACCGAGGCGCTGCAGGGCGGGCCGCATCTGATGGAGCGGCTCATCGCGAATTTAGCCGAATATGGGGAATATGACGCGATCGCGATCAGCACCGCGGGACAGGTGGACGCGGCGGCGGGCACGATCGTGTACGCCAACGGCAACATTCCGAACTACGCGGGCACGCGGATCAAAGACGCGTTGGAAGCGCGGTTCGGCAAGCCCGTCCGGGTCGAGAACGACGTGAACGCCGCCGCACTCGGCGAGGCTTGCTTCGGCGCGGCGCGCGGGTACCGTGATTTCCTCTGCCTTACCTTCGGTACGGGCATCGGCGGCGCGATCGTGCTGGACGGGAAGCTGTACCGGGGCGCCGATGGCGTCGCGGCCGAGTTCGGCCACATGTTCACGCATGCGCTCGGCGAGAGCGGGGACGCCGGGAAGGCCGCGTTCTATGAATCATACGCCTCGACGTCGGCGCTCGTGCGCATCGCGGCCGGCATCGATCCGCTGTGCGCGGACGGAAGGACGTTCTTCGACCGGGTGAATCAAGGAGACGAGCGGATGGGCGCGATTTTGCAAGCTTGGGTATCCGAGACGGCGGCGGGATTGGCCTCGCTCATTCATATTTTCAACCCGCCGGCGATCATCGTCGGGGGCGGCGTCATGGAGCAGGAGCCGCTCGTGCGGATGGTGGAGAAGCGAACCCGTGAACTGATCATGGACAGCTTTCAGGGCGTGCGCATCCTAAGGGCGGAGCTCGGCAACAAGGCGGGGATGCTGGGGGCGGCGTCGTTGTGGATGGCGTAGCGAAGACGGTAAGGAAGCGTCGGCAGAGCATGCATGAAGGGAGGAGAACGACATGATGATCGGAACGTTGTCCGATTGGCGCGCCTATGCGGGCGGCGGGCACGACAAGTTTGAAACGGCGCTGGATGCGTTGGCGCAGCTTGCGGCCGAGTCGCCTTCGCCGGGGCGGATCGACATCGACGGCGACCGGCTGTACGCGACCGTCATGCAGCTGGAGGGGAAATCGACCGCCGATCAATTGGCCGAGAAGCATGAACGTTATATTGACGTGCACGTCGTGCTGGAAGGAAAGGAACTCATCGGCTGGTCGCCGCTGCCCGAGGGTCTAGTTCCGGCGAAGCCATACGAAGCGGATGCGGACTATTTGCTGGCGGAACCTGCCGCAGACGAGACGCTGCTTCGTCTGGTACCGGGGATGTTCGCGGTGTTCTTCCCGCATGATCTTCATCGCCCCGGACTTGGGGAAGGCGAGATCATCAAGAAGATGGTGATGAAAATTCACGTGTGACCTATCCAAGGCAAAGCGTAGAGCGATTCGCGCATCGAGCGTCCCTTTCGACGAGGGGCGCTTTTTGGCGTGTTGGGGAATAGATGCGAAAAAAGATCCGCGTGGTGCTGGTCATATTGCCTTCCAATGTTTTACATTATTAATGGTGGATGCGGAACAAGAAGGAGGCGTGGGATGAGCAGGCGCAATCGGAATGTATTAATTTTAGTCATAGTCGCGTTTATCGTCATCATGAGCGTGATGCGTAATCGGGATAACGAAATTAGCGAAGTCGTCGACCGATCCATGCGGTATACGTTTCAAGAACCGTACCGCTTTCCGTTCGAGGTGGACGAGGCGAGCTCCGAAGTCGCGATCGACAATCCGGACTCGCTACATCAGTTCATTTTCCGTTACGGGAACAAAGAGACGGGGCAGCAGCTCAGCTATATCGTCAGCAAATTGGTGGATAATCCGCCGACTCCTGCAGACGGTCCAAACAGGGAGCGTCATCAGCTGAAGAACGGCAGAGCGGCTTATTACGAAGAGGACGAGTCGAGTCAAGGCATCTGGTGGCAGACGGAGAAGGGATTTACGGCCCGCATCATCTACGGTATCGACGGCTACCAAACGCCGCTCGGCGACCGGAAGCTGACGCTCGAAGAACTGATCGATCTCGCGCAGCAGGCGCAGTGATGGCACGCGAATTGGAGCATCAATCGAAGGAGGCAACCGCATGAGCGAATATTTCTGGGACGGCCAGATCGAGTACTTGCGCAATACGAGGGGGCTGTACTATAACGACGACTATCTCGCGTTCCTGATTCAATCCGTGTGGAAAATAAACCGGCCGGTGCGCGTCGTCGATTTCGGCTGCGGATACGGCTTTCTGGCCGCCAAACTGATGCCGCTCCTGCCGGCGGGATCTAGCTATATCGGGATCGACGCGGGACCACGGCTGATCGGGCAAGCGCGCGAGTTGTTCCGGGACGCGCCGTTCGCCGCCGCGTTCATCGAGGGCGATCTGACGACGATGGACGTCGATCGCGCGTACGATCTGGCCGTCTGCCATGCGTTCCTGCTGCATATGGAAGACCCTCTAGCGATGCTGCGCAAGATGGTCGATTGCTTGGAAGACGGCGGACGGATCGCGTGCTTCGAGCCGCATTGGATCGCGAACATGGCGAACTATCACGTGGATGGCCATCCGTTGTCGGAAGTCGTCCAGCTTGGCGTGCTGCAGAAGCTGTTCGAGCGGGACGCGGCGCGGGGCGGGCGCGACGGCAACATCGGATTGAAGCTTCCGGTCTATCTCAGCGAGCTTGGCGTTCGCGACATCGACTGCCGGGTCAGCGACAAGGTCAATTTCCTCAATCCCGCCGAGGATGCGGGACGGGCGGATGCGCTGTTCAACGCCTTGAAGGAGGAAGGGATCGGAGCGGATCCCGGCGAAGCCGATGCTTACCTAGCCAATCTAACGGGCCGCGGTATTACCGAGGAGGAAGCGATGCGGGGGTATAGGGCGGAACTGCTCCTCTCTCAAGCATTCAGCCGCGAGAGCGCGCTTGTCTATGCCCCGAATATGAAAATCACGTCCGGGGTCGTTCGACGCTCGAATGAAGCATTAGCCGGCGAATAATAGGAAAGACGGACGGCGGAAGTTTCTCTTTTTGCCCCCGACAACGTTCGATATGCTGAAGTTGAATGTTGATGGGGAATAAGGGAGGATGAGTCATGACGGAGAGGCTGATCGGCATCGCGCTGCTGACGCTAACGATCCATGCGGCGGAGACGCTGTCGTATGCGGTCCGCATGGCCGGCATTCGTACCGGCAAGCTGGCGATCGCGCTGTCGCTGACGGGGATGATCGTGCTGGTGGCGCGTACTTCTAATATTGCCCAAGGGACGATGACGGGGAAGATCGTGGATTTCGCGAAACGCCACGCTGAGTTCGATTTGGCCGGGAGCTTCCGGTTCATTATCGGGGGCGCGTCGGTTGGCACGCTGATCGCGATCGCGCTGTTTCCGACGTTCGTGCAGCTATCGGCCCGAATGATCGACCATCTGGAGAAAGCCGGTTCCGTGCCCGGGATGGCGCGGAACCTCATGCGCGCCGATGCGATCCGGCATAGCGTGCATCATATCCGCAGACCGCGGCTGGCGATGGTGCGGCGCTTCCGCAAGGGTGCCTACCCGCCGCGTCTGATGGCGCTGAACGGCTTCGTCACGGCGGTCTATACGGTAGGCGTGCTCGCGGCGCTGTATGCGTCTTCGCTGCCGGGCCCCTATAGTATCGGCATTTCGCAATCGTCGGGCTTAATCAACGGGCTGGCGACCATTTTGCTGACGGTGTTGATCGATCCGCATGTGGCGCTGCTGACGGATCGGGCGCTGCGCAAGGAGGCGGCGCTCGCTTCGGTCAACCAGTTATACGGCGCTCTTATGCTGTCGCGGCTGGGCGGCACGCTGCTTGCGCAGGCGCTGTTCCTGCCGGCGGCCTATTGGGTGCAATGGGTGGTACCCTATTTGTAAGGGAAGGAGTTTTGCATGAAGCGAGTAATGAAATGGGTCGCCGGTTGGTTCGTCCTGCTGGCCGCATTCCTCATGCTTACGCGACCCGGCGATATGGAGTATTACGTGTGGTTGTTAAAGAAGCACGAGATTCACTGCACGATCGACGGAGGAACGACATCGTGCTGGAAAGGCGGACAGCCGATCGAAGAGGTGTCCCGAAGTTTCCATAACCGGCTGCTCTTTACGCAGGTCAGGGATATCTACAAGGAAGGCAATAAGGTGTATGACATTCGAGCAGTCGGCGTGTTTCACCGATATTATGATTTTACGTCCATCCAGATCTACAATTGACGAATAAAGCAGGTGCGAACAATGAAATTCATGTGGTGCTGGCGGTGCGAACAGGACATGCCGATGTTGGACGAGGAGGAATACGCGCGTATGAACGCGTTATATGGCGAATGCATGAGGGCTACGGAGGAATTTCGCCTGAAGCATGGGCTGCCGGCGCAAATGACGTCGATGAACGAACGGTTTCGCCCGGTTGTGGAAGCCTATGAGCAGCTGACCGGCTATTCGAACGTGCATCATAATGCGATCATGCACCACCGCATTTCGATGTACGGCGTGCGCTGCAACTGCTGCGGCAAGCCGCTCCGGACGCCAACGGCCAATTTGTGCGCGGCATGCGGGACGACCCAATCGATGTAACGAATGAAGGCACTTGGCAAGGGCAAGCCCGCATGTGCCTTTTTGGAAATATCCGCAACAACCCGGTCGCTTCGGCCGTCTGGAACGTGAAGGAGGGAGCGCATGAGAACGATGATCTTCATGCTGCTGCTTGGACTTGGCTTCTTGCTAACCGGGTGCAGCGAGCAGCCGAGCTTGCTGACGTTGAAGCAGGTCGAAGAGAGTTTTGATCGTCAAGGCATACCGCTGATCCCATCCCCGGAACTAGCGCCGAACAGTATCTTTCGCATGACGCTCCGCGGCGTGACGCCTGAAGGTTTCTCCGTGAACGGCGATCAGCTGGTCACCGTGTATATGTTGAAATCAGCCAAGGAAGTAAGCAAGGCCGTCTTGGAGTTTGAAGACAATACGGCGGCGGCCGGCGTTGAAGATCACAACCGCTATGAAGCGGGGAACGTGTTTATTTTCTATGGCGCTGAAGGGATTCACAAGGACGAGCGAGTCGATCAGGCTATAGAACGGCTGAGGGGCATGCTGAAGTAGAACGACCGCGATCGGGGCAGTCGTTCCGTCATGGGGTGAATCGTTAGCTAGAGCAGCGAAGCCATCAGCGCGGTAAATAAAATGTAGATGCGGGTTACCATCATGAAGCCTCCTTGGGATGAAAAACGAACTTTTCTGCAACATTTGCCAGCTCTAGTATGCATAGCGGTAAGACGCATTATGCAGTTATTGGCACGCATGATAAGTTCGGGTTGGGGGGCGTGTATTCGATCGTTGCGGGAAGGAGTCCGTATTATGAGCTTGATCACGCTGCGGATCATCGCGAGTGGCATGGCGCTGGCGGCGATTGCCGCTTTCACCGTTGACGGACTTTTGGTTTCCTATCGGCAGCCTTACGACGGGTTCGGCATCTTGGCGACGTTCATCCTGCCTCCGGTTGGAATCGTAGCCGCAAGTATCGCGAACAAGAGATCGGACGCCGCCAAGGATCTCCTCCTCATTTGCTTGAATATCCTCGCTTTTTTCACGTTTGGGCTGTATATGTTTTTCGGCACGCTGTTTTGGGGTCCATGAAGCACCGAAAGCGGGAGGGGAAAGGGATGGAATTTCTCGGCATCGTCATCGTGATCGGATTTATTTTCATTATTGCGTATCTCAGGGCGATTCATATTTCGCTCCAGCGGTTATTGGAGACCAAGGGGACCGATCGAGATCTTCATTGATCGGGCAAGGCCTAGGTACGGGACAAGGAGTGAGCGAATGGAAGAAATCAAGCATGCGCCCGGCACGATCGACGCGTATATCGCCGGGGTTGCGCCCGATATCCGGGAGCGGCTGCAGGCGCTTCGGAACGTGATCAAGGAAGCCGCGCCGGATGCGACGGAGAAGATGAGCGACCAGATGCCGACGTTCGAGCTGCACGGCGATCTGGTTCATTTCGCGGCCTTCGCCAACCATATCGGGTTCAATCCGACGCCGAGCGGGATCGCGGCATTCCGAGAGGAGCTGTCGGCATACAAGGGCGATGAAGGAACGGTTCAGTTCCCGCCGGATCAACCGCTGCCGCTTGATCTCGTGCGGGCTATCGTTCGATTCCGGGTAGCCGAGAACATCGAGCAAGCGACGAAGAAGAAGTCGTGATGCTCGATCCCGCAGCCCGTTCCAATCCTACATAACGCATGACCGCAAGAACCGCCCGCAACGGCGGTTTTTTTATTTGCGGCTTTGGCGGTCGTCACGCTTCGGGTTCGTACTCGTGCCGAGCAGCCATGCGCCGGCAGTCGGACGTGCGGCGCGGCGTCGATTTCGACGATTCCAAGTCCGAAATGCGGAGGAATGAAGCAATGGGAATGAGATTCGGCGCAATAGTCGGAATGCATCCCTCGCGCAGTCGTTTTACCCCCTGTTCGAACTCGCGCCGGGCAGGATAAGGTGGGGGCGTGAACGTATCCCGTTCACCAAATCGGAACTGGAGGGATCTTGATGAGAAGGTTGTCTGTTCACGGATTTCGGCTGCTGCTTGTCGCGTTCATGCTTGTCGGTTATGCAGGACCGTATGCTCCCAAAGCGTCCGCCGCCGGCGAGTCGATCGCCGCGATCGAGAGCAACGCGTCGTACCATTCGCGCCGGACGTTCGGCATCGGGCTGTACGACGGCGTGGCGAACAAGACGTTCATCGCGTACAGCGGCCCGGAGATGGATGTGTATGTCAAAGCTTACAATCATGCGTCGCAAAGCTGGGAAGCCGCGGTGAAGGTGTACGACTGGAACGATTCCTCCCAGTTCGCTTATCACGATTATCCGACGATGGTGCTGCTGCCGGACGGGAAACTGGGCATCTTCGCGCTCGATCACGCCGTGTCGGCTTATCTCATCAAGGCGCCGACGGCCCATTCCCTGAGCGGAACGTGGACGCGGACGCAGATCAGTACCGACAAAAATACGTATCCGATGCCGATCGTATCCGGGCAATCGGTCTACCTGTTCTACTCGCGCAACGACGACCTGACGCATCCGTATCGCACCTACCGGTACACCAAGTCGACCGACAACGGCGCGACTTGGTCCGCGCCGGTCACGGCCATCGACAGCGGCAAGACCGCGGACAAATTCAGCGAGGTGTACGCGTACGGCGTGGCCGAGAAGGACGGCAAAATCTACGTGACCTGGTCGATGGCCGGCGGAGCGGGCGGTCATAACCAGGCGTCGCGCCATCTGTATCTCGCTTATCTGGATACGGCGACCGGACAGATGCATAACGCCGGCGGACAAAGCATGGGCAGCGTCGTGAACGAGCCGGACCTCGCCGCATGCCTCGTCGTGAGCGCGGAGCCGGACACCGCGAGCGCCAATTACGGTGCCCGGCATCCGATCTCGAATTCGGCGCCTTCGGTGACCAAAGACGGCAAGGTCGTCGTCGCTTACGGGCAGCAGAATGCGGACGGGACGTCCGCGATCCGTCTGGCCGCCTTCGCCTCCGGCGCTTGGACCGTACGGACGGCGGATGCCGCGGCGGGCGGCTTCACGGATGTCGTGAAGGCCGGCGCGGGCACGAACGAATTCGAGGTGTTGTACGCGAGCGCGGACGGCGATTCGCTCGTTAGCAAGAAGACGACCGACCTCGGCGCGAGCTGGACGTCGCTGTATACGCTCGCCGTGCCGTTCGGACCGGGCAACGCGGACTCGATCGTCTATGCGAATTATATCGAGCAGCGGCAGGGGATCCGCGTCGTCGGCGCGACGATCAACGTCGCCGAGCGGCAGACGGATTATACGGGCAAATGGAACGTGTTCGCGATTAAACAGTAACGATAGCATCGACTACGCTTGCCCGGCAGGGACCGACGACAGTCGGATTACCCTACCGGGCAAGTTGTTTTCCTACGCTCCCATTTGGCGCGAATCGAGCTATGCTAAGGATGTACCGCACAGATTAGATCGAGGGGATGGTTGCACGATGAAGAGAGGATTCCGACAATCGCTTGCCGTGCTGGCAGGGTTATCGCTTGTCTTGACCGCGGCGGGCTGCGGCAATGCCGGCAATGGAGGCGACGGCAATGCCAATACGTCCGAGAAGCCGGCCAATGCGAACGCGGCGCAGAACCAAGGCGAGAAGGAAAAGACGAAGCTCGTCTATTGGACCTACCAGCGCCACGACGCCGAATATATCAAGCAGAAGATCCAGCAGTTCAACGAGACGAACGAAGCCAACATCGAAGTGGAAATGACGATGATGGCGGAGAACTATCCGCAGTCGCTCGACCTCGCCTTCACGAGCGATCAGGCGCCCGACGTGTTCGCCACGCAGCGCCCGGCCGAATTTTACGCCAAAGGTTATTTCGAGCCGCTCAACGGGTACTTGACCGACGAGCTGAAATCGAAATTCGGCAGCTTTCTGAGAGAAGGCAGCAACAAGTTCGAGGACAACGTCATCTCGCTGCCGAACGTCGGCAATACGATACGGCTCGTCTACAACGTGGACATGTTCGAGAAGGCGGGTCTACAGCCGCCCAAATCGCTCGACGAGATGGTTGCCGCCGCCAAGAAAATCACCGAGATCGGCAAGCCGGACGGCATCTACGGCTGGTCGCTTCCGTACAAGAGCCCGTCCAGCGCGCTCGACCGGTCCGCGGCCAAGATCGCCGAGATGAACGGCTTCCACCGTTCCGGCTTCGATTTCAAGACCGCGAAGTACGATTTCTCCGGCTGGAAGCCGATTATCGAAGCGTTCCGCCAGATGAGCGCGGACGGCAGCGTACTGCCGGGCTCCGAGTCGCTCGACATGGACCCGATGCGGGCGCAGTTCGCGGAGGGCAAGATCGGCATGTACATCTCGTACTCGACCGAAGCGGGCGTCTACAACACGCAATTCCCGCCGAAAATCCGCTGGGACGCGACCCTCGTGCCGACGATCGACGGCGGCGAGGCGAAGGGCGCGATCGATCCGGCCGCGAGCGCCTGGCTGTCCATGAGCAGCGAGTCCAAGCACAAGGAAGCGGCATGGACCTTCATGAGCTACATGTACCAGGACGAGATTATGCGCGGCTACCACGAGAGCGGCCTCGGCATCTCCGTGCTGCCTCACATTCTCGAAGGCGCCAAGGAGCCGAGCACGCCGGGCATTCAGAACTTCCTGCCGACCGAATACGACGCCGCTTGGCCAGTCGAGCCGCAGGGCATCGTGCCGGAGGGCAAAACGTGGCAAGAGCAGTTCACGCGCTACATTCTGGGCGGCGGTAACCTGGACGAAACGATCGGCGAATTGAACGCGAGTTACAACGCGGCGCTGGACAAAGCGGTCGCCGGCGGCGCCGTCACCGTGACGCCGGACCCGAGCTTCGATCCGGCGGCGCTGCGCAAATAAGCCGAGCCGGCTCATCAAGCGAATGGAGGCTGCCATGAATCGAAAATGGAAGCATCATGCGGAAGCCTATCTGTACATCTCCCCGAGCGTGATCTTGACGGTCGCGCTCGGCATTTATCCGATCCTCTGGGCTTTGCGCTACATGTTCTACGACTACAAGGGGTACGGCGAAGCGACGTTCGTCGGGCTTTACAATTTCAGACGCCTGTTCCGTGACGAATACTTGTGGGACGCGATCTGGAACACGTTCGTATTCGCGGGGGGCAAAATGCTGCTGACGCTGCCGGTTGCCCTCCTTCTCGCCGTCATCTTGAACGGCAAATTGAAAGGCCGTAATCTGCTGCGCGGCATTTATTTCATGCCGACGATCTTCAGCACCGCGGTGATGGCCGTCGTATTCTACATCATATTCAACACGTACAACGGATTGCTCAACCAGCTGCTGAAGCTGGCCGGCCTGCCGACGCTGGAGTGGCTGGGCACCGAATACGCGATGCTTACCTGCATCCTGATCGCCGCTTGGGGCGGCATCGGCAACTATATGCTGCTGTTCTTGGCCGGCCTGCAGGGGATTCCGAAGGACGTGTACGAGAGCGCCGAATTAGACGGGGCGACCGGCGCGCGCCGCTTCTGGTCGATCACGATTCCGATGCTCGGGCCCGTGCTCAACATCATCATGATGCTGGCGATCATGAGCGCGCTGGAGAGCTACGAAGCGATTATGGTGCTGACGGGCGGCGGTCCTTCGGGCGCGACGGAGGTCATGCACCTGTACTTGTACAAGCTGCTGTTCCCGGTCTCGACCGGCGAATCGATGGCGCAGGATATCGGCTACGGCTCGGCCGTGGCGATGCTGCTGGCGCTCATCGTCGGCGCGATCACCGGCATTTATCTGTACCTATCCCGCAAGCTGAACGACGTTCATTCCTGACCGAGAGGAGCAAGCCGCATGAAGCGAATGACCGGACGCCTGCTGATGTGGGCGTTTCTCCTGACGGCGGCGGCGCTGCTGCTGCTGCCGATCGGGCTGGCCGTACTCGGCTCCTTGAAGACGAACCAGGAGCTGACTGCCGGTACCGCGATCCTCCCGCAAGCCTGGCAATTCGACAATTACGGGTATACGTGGAAGGAAGCGAAATTCTCCGTATACGTGTGGAATAGCGTGATCTACAGCGTCGGCGCGACGCTGACGACGCTCGCCGTCTGCGCCTTGGCCGCTTATGCGGCCGCGCGCAAGACGTTCCCCGGCCGCAAGCTGATGCTCGCCGTCTATTCGGCCATGATGTTCATCCATATGGGCGTGCTGACGCTGAAGCCGGCGTATCAGCTGATGGTGGAGCTTGGCCTGCACAAATCGGTCTTCGGCTTGATCATCATGATGACCGGCGCGGGCGGCACGACCTTCTTTATCTTGTATGCCTTTATCCGCGGCATCTCGAGAGATCTCGACGAGGCGGCGATGATCGACGGCGCCGGATCGTTCTATATTTTCTCGCGCATTATCCTGCCGCTCTGCACGCCGGCGCTCGGCGTCGTCGCTTTGTTCGCCTTCCGGGGCGCCTGGAACAACTATATTCTCCCGCTCGTCTTTACGATGTCGCAGCCGGATCTGCAGCCGCTCACGGTTGGGCTGGCGAACATCCGCTACGGCTTCGGCGGCGCGGTCCAAAGCCATCTCATGCTGGCCGGGGCATGCATCTCGATGATTCCGATGCTGCTCATCTACGTGCTGGCCAACAAGTCTTTCGTTCAAATGAACGTCGGCGCATTAAAAGGTTGATCGAATCGAAAGGCCCGTGCTACCATCAGGAGCAAAACCTACGGCGAGGCGGGGATCGAAATGGGCGTATTCTACAAAATGTCTCTGCGGCAGCGCATCTGGCTGGCTTTTATCCTGATCGTCTCGGTCGTCATTCTGGCGACCGGGGTGCTGGCGTACCATATCGCCTCCGGCGTATCCGAGCAGAATGCGCTGCGGCTCAGCCAAGATACGCTCAACAAGACGTCTCAAGCGTTGGACGAGAAGCTTCGGAACATTAAGACGTCCGTGTTCTCGATGATGATGAACATGGATTACCGGCGGGCGGTGGGGCTTGAGGCGTCGTCGGATTTTCAGAACTACTACACCCATTTGTCCGCGCTCCAATCCGTGTTCGTCCAGCTTCGGCTGGTGGAGCCGCTGATCGATTCCATCCTCGTCGAGACGCCGGACGGGCAGTATTACGAGAATTCGCAAATCGCGATTCCCCGGCAATCGTTCTACGCAACGCCGCTCTACGAGCAGGTGAAAACGCTTAACGCCGAGCACGTCGAGCTATGGGTCGGCGGGCATCAAGACCCGTTCTACAACGATCCGGACGAAATGATCTCCTTCGTGACCGAAGGGGCCATGAACCAAGTGTCCAAAAATAGGTATGTGGTGGCGAACGTGAAGGTGAGCGAACTGCGCAAATACATCAACCGCTATATCGGCTGGAATCAGGGGCGGTTCATGCTGCTGACGGCCGGCGGCGATCCGGTATTCGCGGAGGATGGCGCCCAGTTCCCGGGCTTCTCGCGGGATGAGGCGGTTCGGGAGGCGCTGCTGCGGGACGCGGGCAATTTCGACTATTCATCCGGCGGCGAGACCTATTCGGTCAATTACCGGAGGCTCGATTCGGCCAAGGACTGGGTACTCTTCAGCGTCCTGCCCAAGTCCGGCCTCCTCGAGCGGCTGGGGAATCTCAAGTGGGTCATCCTCGGCTTCATGCTCGCCTGCCTGCTCGTATCGGGCCTCATCGCGCGTTTCTTGACCCGCTTGCTCCTCCGTCCGCTGACGCGCCTGCAGGCGGTCATCCGGCGAGTGGAGCAGAGCGACTTGACCGTTCGCTTCGACAGTCCTTACCAGGACGAGATTTCGCAGGTCGGCTCCCGGTTCAACCGGATGCTGGACGAGATCAACCGCCTGTTCCGGGAAGTGAAGGAGGCGGAGACGGAGAAGCGCCGGTCGGAGCTGAAGGCGATGCAGGCGCAGATCGATCCGCATTTTCTATACAACACGCTCAACACGATTTATTGGAAAAGCCAACTTCAGGAGCACGAGCACGTCCAGCATATGGTGCTGTCGCTCTCCCGGCTGTTCCAGCTCGGCCTGAACAAGGGCCGGGAGCAGACGACGCTGGCCAACGAGATCGCGCACGTCACGCAGTATTTGGATATTCAACGGCAATGCTACGCGTCGTTGTTCGACTATCGGATCGAGGTGGACGAAGCGGTGGAGCGGCAGCGGCCGATTCTGAAAATCCTGCTGCAGCCGCTCGTGGAAAATTCGATTCTCCACGGGTTCCGGAACCGGAAGGACGGCGGCTTCATTCGAATCGGCATCGACGTTCACGGGGACGGCGGCCTCGCGCTCGAGGTCGAGGACAACGGCGAAGGGTTCGACGCCGCGCCGCCGGAAGAAGGGCAGGAGCCGAGCGGCTACGCGCTTCACAATGTCCGGAAGCGGCTCGGTCTCGAATACGGCGACGAGGCCGAGCTGCGGGTGCGGAGCGAACCGGGCGTTCGAACCGTCATCACGATGATCATACCGGCACGCCGGGACTGGAGGGAAGCAGGATGACGTTGCCTTGGAGCTTGTGCGTTATCGACGATATCGCGGCCGTAATTGACGGCATATCCCGCAGCGTCCGGTGGGAGGAGCACGGTATTGCGCTGGCCGGCACCGCGACGGACGGCGAAGAAGGATGGCGGCTGATCGAGCGGACGGTACCGGACATCGTCATTACCGACATTCGCATGCCCAAGCTGGACGGCATGGCGCTGACGGAACGGGTGAAGGCCCGGTTCCCGAGGTGCAAAATCATATTCATCACCGGCTTCACCGATTTTGAATACGCCCAGCAGGCGCTCAAGTTAGGCGCGTTCGATTTCATAGCCAAGCCGTTCTCGCTCGGCGAGATCGTGGAGGCCGTCCTGAAGGCGAGAGCGGCGCTGGAAGCGGAGCGCGGCGAGCTGGACAAGCGACGGGAGCTGGAGCAGCGGGTGCAGGCGAGCCTGCCGACGCTTCGGCGGGAGTTCATGCAGACGCTAATGCACCATCGGGGGAGCGAGGCGGCCGTCGCGGAGCGGTGGCGATTCCTGGATATCCCGCTCGCGCCGGCGAACCTGATCGTCATGGCGATCGAGATCGACGCGTTCGAGGAGCGCCGTCTCGCGATGCCCGCGCAGGAGGCGGAGCTGCTGCGGTTCACGCTCCAGAACATCGTGGAGGAGACGATCGCGGGCTACGCGGCGGGCATCGTCTTCCGCGAGACGATGGACAGGTTCGTCGCCGTCTTCAACGAGGCGGAAGGCATCTCTCCCATGGAGATCGCGGAGCAATGCTGCCGGAATATCGCCACCCATTCGCGCTTCACCGTGTCGATCGGCGTCGGCCTGATCGCCGCGGGCGTGGAAGAGCTGGCGGACGCGTACCGGCAGGCGCTGGACGCGCTGTCGTACCATTTCTATACGGGCGGCAATGGGGCGCTCGGCTACGAGGATGCGGGAGCGGCAGACCGGGGGCGCGCCCATGGCACGCTCGAGGGGGAGACGGAGCTGCTATACAGCATACGCTGCGGCAACGCGGAGAAGGCGTCGCTGCTGTTGAATCGGCTGTTCGCGGAGCATGCGGCGGCAAGCGAGCGGCCGGAACCGGATTATATGATCAGCGTCTACGACGAGCTTGCCTTTATGATGGCGCGGGTGCTGCAGGAGATCGTGCCGCAGGGCGACGCGGCGGAGCTGGTCCGGCAGGTCCGGGAGCGGCCGATGTCCGGCGCGAGAACGATCCGCAAGGAGCAGGAGCGGCTCACCAGGCTGAGCGGCGAATGCTGCCGGCTGATCGAGCGGATGCGAGCCGGCGAGGCTTCCACGATCATCGAGCAATCGGTCCGCTATATACGCGAGCATCTGAGCGAGGAGCTGACCGTGCAGAACGGCGCGAAGCAGGTCCATCTCAGCCCGAGTTATTTCGCCAACCTGTTCAAGAAAACGACGGGTATGCCGTACATGCAGTTCGTGACGCAGGAGCGGGTGGAGCTGGCCAAGAAGATGCTGCTGGACGGCTACCAGGTGCAAGAGGTGACGCATGCGACGGGCTACGGGGACCGGCGGTATTTCAGCGAGGTGTTCAAGAAGCTGACCGGCGCGACGCCGACGGAATTCCGGGCGTCCATGATGGCCGGGAAACCGGAATAACGCGGAGAGAGGAAGTAGGCGATGATGAAAGACCGGCTGCGCGAGGTGCGCGAGCGGATCGGCTCGCCGGCGTTCGAGGCGGCGTCCGGCGCGCTCCGCGCGGAAGCGGAGGCGCTGCTTCGCTCGGAATACCGGATCGCGCCAAGAGAGCGGGGCGGCTGGGCGCACCATTATTATTGCCCGGACGACGCATCCCGGCTGACCTTCGATTGGAATCGGCCCGACGAACACGTATGTCTGCGATGCGGCATTAGCCGGCGCGGCGAGCCGTACGACGGCGCCTGGATATCGCTTGCGCACGGGCGGCTTGGGGCCGGCTTGAAGAGCGCGGCATTGCTAGGGACCGCGCTTGGCGAGGAGAGGCTGCTCGCCAAGGCGCGGGAGCTGCTCCTCGCGTACGCCGCCGTCTATATCGGCTTCGAGCCGCACGGCGGCATTCCGTATAACGGACCGGGGAAGCTGTTCCAGCAGACGCTGGACGAAGCGCATTGGATTCTCGACGTCTGCCAAGCGTATTTGTGGCTGCGCGACCGGCTGGCGGCGGACGATCGGCAGCGAATCGCCGAAGGGGTTCTTCGTCCGTGCGCCGAGTTTCTCGCCGCGCATAAGGAGCGCCAGCTCCACAACCACGCGATGCTCATTACGGCCGCGATCGGCATGCTCGGGTTCGCGTTGGACGACGAGCGGCTGACGGCCTGCGGGCTGCAGGGCGAATACGGGCTGTTCGACCAGCTGACGCGCGGCGTGCTGGAGGATGGTCTCTGGTACGAAGGGGCGTTTCACTACCACTACTACGCGCTGCATCCGGTGCTGCAATACGGTCTTGCCGTCGAAGGGACGCCTTGGGATATCCGGATGCATCCGTCGATCAAGCGGATGTTCGATTCCCCGCTGGATTACATCGGGCCGGACGGGGTCTTCCCGTCGCTCAACGACGCCAGCTCGATCGCCGCGATCGGCAGCTTCGCGCCGTATTACGAGATTGCGCACGACTGGTACGGCGAGCCGGTCTATGCGGACTATCTGCGGCTTGCTTACGGAATCGGGGACGGCGAGGAGGCGGGCGGTCCGTACGTTCCCGTGCCGCGAAGCTCCGTCTACAGCCTGCTGTGCGGCGCCGACTTGACGGTTTCGAAGGACGGAGAACGAGCGGGCGGAATGCCGCCCGGCAGATCGATGCGCGAGCGGATGCGCGCTTCGCGTTCGTCGGCAGGCAGCGGTCTGACCAAGCTGGTCAACGCGCGGTCGTGGCAGCTGATCGTCAAACACAGCCCGTTCAGCGGCGAGCACGATCACATGGACCGGCTCGGGCTATCTCTGCGGCGGGGAACGGAGTCGCTCCTGGCCGATCCCGGCACGACCGCCTACGGCGTGCCGATTCATTACGGTTGGCTGAAGCATACGTATTCCCATCAGACGGTTGCGCTGGACGGGAAAGACCAGCCGCCAGCGGACGGCCGCAGACTCGGCTGGGGACGGGAGACATGGGGCGAATGGGTCGCCTCCGCCGTCGATTGGACCGAGCCGGGTTACCGGATGAAGCCGGACATTATACTCCCGCCGGAGCTGTGTCCTTGGGACGCGGAGGCGTACCGGGATGCGTCCGTCGTCCGCGTGAACGCGCTGCTCGGAGACGCGTTCCTGGACATCGTCCGGGTCCGCGTGCCCGATCAACGCACGATCGACTTGTTGTACCATATCGACGGGGAGCTTTCGCGGCCGGCCGGCGCGGGCGACGCGTCTTTCGCGGGCGTCTTCTGCGAGCTGGATTCGACGCTCTTCGAATCGCCGCTGCTGCTCGGGGACGAGGGGCAGACCGAGCTGCGCTGGGAGCTTGCGAGCGGGCATTGGCTGCAGGGCAGCTGGTGCTCGCGTGAAGTTCGGCGCATCTGCGCCCGGACGCCGGGCAATCCGCCCGATACGCGTCGTCAATCGCTCGTGCAGCGGGTGAACATCGCGGGGGAGGCGACATTCGTCAACCTGTTCCGTTATTCGGAAACGAACGCCTGGGCGCAGACGTCCGCGGTGCGAGTTGCGGAGGCGGATACGCCGGGGCGGTTGATCGTGCAATTCGCGGCGGACGGCGAAGAGCGGCGGTTCATCGTCCGGTTAAGTGATATGGAAGCAAGCATGCGTTTGGAAGAAGAAAGGGATTAACGCGGGCAAAGCTTTTCAACCGCCGGATTCGATTCCGGCGATAGTTCACAAATAAAAAGGAGGTCGCGCGAGTATGAGCAACATCAACCGGTGGGAGAATGCGGAGCCGGGCGTCATGCGTCGAATATTCCCGCCCGGCCAAACGCTCATGATGATGGAGGTCCGTTTCGAGGCGGGCGCCGAAGGCTATTTGCATAGTCACGAGCACGAACAGCTGTCTTATTTGGCGCAGGGACGGTTGGCCTTTACAATCAACGGCGAGACGACGGTGCTCGCGGCAGGGGAATCGATCGCGATTCCGAGCAACGCGCTCCACGGCGTGAAGGCGCTTGCGCCGAGCGTGCTGATCGATGCGTTCACGCCGGTCCGCGAGGATTTGGTGAAGCGGTAGCGCGGGCGTGCTCGGCAAGACGGGCGCGGCAGGTAAGCCGAACAAGGCGCCGCGTTCGCGCGATCTTGTCGCGCGGGCTACAAATGGCTTAACAAACGCTCCACTTGGATATGGCGCCGCGACGATCCGCGGCCGATAATGAAAGCGAGCGCCCTCGTCTCAAGCGGGCGCGGAGTCTTCGCCGCCGCGAGTCATCACGCGCCGCGGCGCGAAATATTCGGCTTGAAAGGATGTTGTGAGCGATGCGCGAATCGCGCCCGAACTTACTGCTCATCACCGTGGACCAGATGCGAGGCGACTGCCTGAGCCTGCTGGGACATCCGGTCGTCGAGACGCCGAATCTGGATCAGCTGGCGCGCAGAGGCGTGCTGTTCCGGAACGCGTATACCTCGACGCCGTCGTGCGTGCCGGCGCGGGCGGCGATCTTCACCGGCATGAGCCCGCGATCGCACGGCCGCGTCGGCTACCAGGACAAGGTGCCGTGGAATTACGAGCATACGCTGCCGGGAGAGCTGGCCAAGGCCGGCTACCATACGCAATGCGTGGGCAAAATGCACGTCGAGCCGGCGCGCAATTTGCTCGGCTTTCACAACGTCGTGCTGCATGACGGCTACCTGCATCACAATCGGTTCAAGCACGCGAACGCGGTCACGGAATCGCACGACAGCTGCGACGATTATTTGCCTTGGCTGCGCGAGCGGGCGGGGGCGGGCGCCGATCTGACCGATCTCGGCCTCGATTGCAACGCCTCGACCGTCGCGCGGCCGTGGCATCTGCCGGAGTCGCTTCACCCGACGAATTGGGTCGTCACGCAGTCGATCGACTTCCTAAGACGGCGCGACCCGCGCAAGCCGTTCTTCCTGTGGAGCTCGTTCGTCCGGCCGCATCCGCCGTTCGATCCGCCTCAGGCGTATTGGGACCGCTACGTCGGGGCGGACTTCCCCGATCCCGTCGTCGGCGAATGGGCGTCGCAGGAGGACCCGGAACGCAGCGGGCTTAATCCCGTCACCGGGGCGGGCATCGTCCCGAGAACGCGCCTGCGCCGTGCGATGGCCGCCTACTACGCGCTGATCAATCATATCGACGATCAGCTGGGGCGGCTCATGAACGCGCTGGAGGAATACGGCGTGCTGGATAACACGGTCATCCTGTTCACCTCGGACCACGGAGAGCTGCTGGGCGATCATCATCTATTCCGCAAGGCGCTCCCGTACGAAGGCAGCGCGAAAGTGCCGCTCATTCTGGCCGATCCGGGAGGCAAGCTGGGGCTTCGGCAAGGCACGGCCGTCGAGGCGGTCGCGGAATTGAGGGATATTATGCCGACGCTGCTCGCTTGCGCGGGAGCGGACATTCCGTCCGGCGTCGACGGCGCGAGCCTGCTTCGGGCCGAAGAGCTGGCGCAAGCCGGCAGCTGGCGCCCGTACATTCACGGCGAGCATGCCTATGGCGCGCAGTCGCAGCATTATTTGACCGACGGCCGCCAGAAGTACATTTGGTTCAGCCAGACCGGCGAAGAGCAGCTGTTCGACCTGGAGAATGACCCGCAGGAGCTGCGGAACGCGGCCGGAGAGGCCGCGTATGCGGCGAGCGTCGCGGCATGGCGCGAGCGGCTCGTCCGCGAGCTCGACGGACGGGAGGAAGGCTATGTGGAGGCTGGCGGTCTTGTCGTCGGGCGGATGTCCCGAACTTGCCTGAGCCACATCCTATAACGGGAATACGACGTGCGGCATTGGAACCATGCCGCGCGTTTTTGTGTGCCTTGCGATCCTCCTGGAGATTGGAAAATCAAAAAATATGATTGCTTCAAAGTAAATTTTGGTAAAATAAGTCTAGTGCTAGAGTTTAGGAACGAGAAGGTGGGGATCTTCGAGCGAATTAGCTAGGCGATGAAACGTTGCGAAGCAAATGGCGAGGGGGAGCGGAATGATTCGAAATCGGACGATTCGCATCATGATCGGGGCGCTGGTGCTGTTCATTGCGGGCTGCGCGGACGGCGTCGCGGGCGATGAGAAGACGGCGGAGACATATATAGAAGGCCATCGTTACGCGGTCGTATCCCGGGAAGGTTTGCTGAACCAGTACGTGCTGACCCGGGAGAAGCTGCACGGGAGCGGATTGGAGTCCGCGATGAACATGCAGACGTGGGGCGTGCAGCTAGTGCCGCCGGATGCTTTTATCGGGAAGGAAGTGAAGGAATACGGGTTCACCGTGAACGATCATCCGCTCGTGGACAAGTACCGCTCGAATATTCAATTGGTCGTGCTCATGTCCGAAGGCAAGGTCATCGGCGGTACGTCGTTCCCGGTTAACGAGGGCAGCGAAATGCGGATCGGCGCGCCTTATTCCGTCGACGGCCGAACGCTGGAGGAAGTGACGGGTCTGACCTACGAGGAATGGGTCGCCAGCTGGAACCGAAAGTATGGTCCGCCGGCAGCGCCGAAGGACCAGGACTTGCGGGAGGGCGAGATTGCGCTCGTCGAGCTGTTATGCCACGAAGGCTTGCCGAATCCCGGTTGCGCAGATTGGCAATCCGACGCGCCGGAGGTTGTTCATATGTTCATCCAGGCGATTCAGAGCGCGGAACAGCTGGCCGGCCAAATCAATAGCATCGCGCAATACGACCTGAACTTGATCTACCGGAACCAGACGACGAAGCGCTACCACATTACGCTGGGAACCGATCGCGGCATGAACGGGATGCTGGTCGACTTGGAGAATACGGACCAAGGCTACGCGATCCCGGCGGAGCAGGCGAATAAGCTGCGGGATTTGATTGTCGGTCCATGAATGACTAGCGCTCTTATACTAAACTGTGGTAAAAAAGGTAGGGTGTAGTTAGCTTAGAATGTCAACACGGAAAGGATATCCGATTGGAATGCGAACACCTAGACGACTTTCAACCTTGCTTCTCGCCTGCGCGATTGCGCTGGCTCCGTTCTCTGCGGCGGGAACTGCCGGGCAGGCCGATGCCGCGGCGGACGCTGGTCTATTTCTCTATCCGCTTCCTAGCGTCCAGCAAGATAAGATCAAGCTCCGCTTCGACTATCGCGCGGCCAAGGCAGGCACGTACCGGGTAACGCTTCGCGTGAAGCCCGCCGGCCAAGCCGCTTACCAAGCCGGCACGCTGGACAAGACCGTCATTAAAGCCGTCTCAGCGGGCTTGGCGACCTACCAGGTAAC
This sequence comes from Paenibacillus methanolicus, assembly GCF_008124765.1. Classification (GTDB taxonomy): domain Bacteria; phylum Bacillota; class Bacilli; order Paenibacillales; family Paenibacillaceae; genus Paenibacillus_Z; species Paenibacillus_Z methanolicus. The sequence continues at coordinate 418,989 of NZ_VNHS01000005.1, forward strand.
TTGGAACCGGATTGCCGACAAGCTAAAAGCGGGCGAACGCGCGGATCTTCAGCTTGTCGCGACGGACGCCAAAGGCAAGACGGAGACGTTTGAATTACGCGGGTATAGACCGGATTCGAAGCCGAATGTACGCGGCCGGATCGATAATTACCTTATCTATTACGGCGCTTGGACGGATGCGCTGGTGAATCGGGTCAAGGACCAATATAAGCTCGTCATTCTGGACACGCGCGCGGGGATTACGCCCCGACAGGTCGCCAGACTAAGAGCAGGCAAAGACCCGCGCCGCGCGGATGACGACGTGCTCGTGCTCGGCTACCTTTCGGCCGGAGAGGATTCGCGCACGATCGGCTTAACCCCCGCTCAGATGAAGAAGGATAAGCGTTTCGTGCTCGACGGCACGGGTCCGGCGGTCGATCCGCGTCTGGGCGCGCCTTATCCGAACGGCGGTCCGCTCACGGGACCGATCGACTCCGACGGCAAGCTGACGGGCGGCGGGTTCGCTCCGTTTTATTTGAACGACAATTTCGCGACGAACGGCAAAGGCGCCAGAGGCGTGCCGGATTTCAACGCGAACTTCAACGGCGCGTTCGTTAATATCGGTCACCCGCTTTGGTACGCGGCGCTATCGAATATGACGCTCAAGCAGGACAAGGTGTCGGGCATACGCGAGCTATTGGGGACGGACTACGGCGGGGCATACGGACTGGACGGCTTATTCCTCGATACGCTGGACACCGCGGCCCCCAACTCGTACACGGATGCTTCCAGCTGGAATCAAAGCGAATTCGAATGGACCGCGCCGGGTACGCGGGCGTTCGTCGAGAAGTTATCGCGGCAATACCCTTCGGCGCTGTTGGCGGCCAATCGCGGGCTATTCTTCTACAATCCGGATTTAGGGTCCTACGCGCACACGCTTCGGCCTTACGTCGATTTCGTCATGTTCGAGAGCTTCCGATTGAACAACAGCGATAGCGAATATTTCAACGCCACGTTCTTCGCGGACAACAAATATAACGCGGCCCAGAAACTGCTGGCCGAAGCGGATCGGCCCGACGGCTTCCGCGCGTTAAGCCTCGGTTATGCGGAAGGTCCCGCGGGCGCTCAGCTCCGACAGGCGCTTCGACGTCCGCCGACGGCTTCCGCTCCGCGCATGCTGACCGACGATATTGACGAAGCGGCGGTTCGGCTCGGCATGGTGCACTATCTATCGACGCGTCTCTTGATAGATGTCAATACGTTCGTGAAGGACTACATGCCGGCGAAAGCCCAAAAGCCGGTGTGGGGAAGCACGAAGACGCCTCCGTTCGGCCAGCCGTTCGAAGCGGCGCGGGAGGGAGCGCAGGCGGCGTTCTTCGAAGGCGGCAAGCTGGTCGTTCAATGGGACCTCGCGCATTCCCAAGCGCGCCCGATCCGGTATACCTTGTACGTCAAAGAAGGAACCCCCTTCGACATGACGCGCGATTTGAAACAGCAGAGCGTCGCGGCTTACGTCGAGACCGTTCGTCCGGATGTCCCATCCGACTATGCCGGCGCAGGCGATCGCTCGGCTAGATATCCCTATCAAACGTCCGTCGGCGGTCTCGATCCGAACAAAACGTATCAGGTGCTGATCCGCGCGCGCAACGCGCAAGGACTGTACGAGACGAATACGCATGCCGTGCAAGTAAACGGCGAACCGAGTAATTCTTGAACGGTAGCGTCCAGCGGGCCATTGGTCCGCTGGACGTTTTTTGTTCCTCCAGGCAGAGCCCCTTTGTTCCGGCAAGGCGAACGGTCATCGCGCACGTCTCCGCCCGCGCGCAAAGACAAAAGGTAAAGAATGTGCACGCGGAAGTTCGTTTTGGTTATTCCGCATAAGGAAAGGCACTCCCTATAATGAAGAAAACGAGGGAGGTTGGAAGCGATGCAACCATCGATACTGGAAGAGCGCCATGCGCGCACGGCATGGTTTCGCGAGGCGAGATTCGGGATGTTTATCCATTGGGGGTTATACGCGATACCCGCGCGGGGCGAATGGGTGCGCAGCTTCGAGCGCATGCCGGTAGAAGCGTACCAGCCCTACTTTGACCAATTCGATCCGACGGGCTACGAGCCGGCCGCATGGGCCAAGGCGGCGAAGCAGGCGGGGATGAAATACGCGGTGCTGACCGCGAAGCATCATGACGGATTCTGTCTGTTCGACAGCGCGCTCACGGACTACAAGGCGACGAATACGCCGGCAGGGCGCGATCTCGTGCGCGAGTTCGTCGAGGCGTTCCGCGCGGAAGGCCTCAAGGTCGGCTTGTATTACTCGCTGCTCGACTGGCATCATCCGGACTATCCCGCGTATGGCGATAAGCACCATCCGATGCGCGATGACCCGGCTTACGCGCGAGACCCGCAGCAATTCGACCGCTATCTCGATTACATGCACGGCCAAATCAGGGAGCTGCTTACCGGTTACGGCAAGCTGGACATCATGTGGTTCGACTTCTCCTACGACGAGCTGTCAGGCGAGAAATGGCGCGCGACGGAGCTGATGAACATGATCGGCGAGCTGCAGCCGGAAATGCTGATCGACAACCGGCTGGAAGTGAATGGCGAACGCCAGAGCAGCATCTATACCGATGAACCGCTCGCCTACGCGGGAGACTTTGCTTCGCCGGAACAAATCGTGCCGCCGGCGGGCATTACGAGCAACGGCGGTCAGCCGATTCCGTGGGAAGCTTGCATCACGCTGAACAACAACTGGGGCTACGCGCCGGCGGACAAAGCGTACAAATCGGCGACGACGGTCATCCGCAAGCTGGTCGAATGCGTCAGCAAGAACGGCAACATGCTGCTGAACGTCGGTCCGGACGCGAAGGGACGGATTCCCGACGAGTCGCTCGCCATTCTCCGGGAGGTCGGCGAATGGGTAGCGCGCAACGGCGACAGCATTCACGGCTGCGGCGGCGCGGATCTCGAGAAGCCCGAGTGGGGCCGCTACACGCGCAGGGGGAATAAGCTGTACGCGCACCTGTTCGAGCCCAGCATCGGGGCCGTCCTGCTGCAAGGGCTGGAAGGGCGAATCAAGCAGGCGCGCCTGCTGGCCGACGGCTCGGAGCTTCACTTGGCGCGGCCGTGGAATGCCGAACTGTTCCCGAACGACGCGTTCGTCAACTTCGCCCAGCCGATACATGCGACCTACGAGCTGCCGGATGCGCGCGATACGGTGCTGGAACTGGAGCTTGCGGAATAAAGGCAGGCTAGCGAACCGGGCTTGCTTGAGGAAGACGGAACAACGCAAGACACATACGGAAGGTGGAACTGCCGACATGGCGGAGCTTAGAGAACGGACGATTTGGGCGCGAAATCTGGATTTGGACCGGGCGGAGCTTGGCGTCGTGAGAGCCGCGCTGGATGCCGGAGACGACGCAGGCGCGTTGACCGCGCTGCATGCGCATATGGCGAACCGCGCCGCGCCCCGGCTTTATTTTCGCGACGAGGAGCTGGAGGAGCTCATCGCCTATGTGAAGGAATCGGATGGGCACGAGCTTGCGCTCGTCATGGAGACGGCGGACGAGGTCGTCCGGCATACGTTCGTGTTCCGGTTCCCATGGGATATGGAGCGGACGAACGAGCCGGTCACGTTCGCGGACGGCGATATCGACTGGCAACATATCCCCGCCCAAGATCCGGAGTGGACGTATATGCTGAATCGTCATCGGTACTGGATCGCGCTCGGGCAAGCTTACGCGCTGACGCGGGACGAGAGGTATGCCGAAGCGCTGTGTCGTCAGATGGCGCATTGGATCGCGCGCAATCCGGTGCCGGCCACGCTCGCCGAACCAGGGCTTGCCTGGCGAACGATCGAGGCAGGGCTGCGCTGCGAGAATTGGATCAAGGCCTTCCAGTACGTGAAGCGCAGTCCGCATTTTACGCCGCAGCTGCTCGGCGCTATGCTGGACTCGCTGCATGAGCACGGCGAATATATCGCCTCCGCGCCGTGCGAAGGGTGGAAGCGGATCAGCAACTGGGGCGTGCTGGAGAATCACGGGCTGTTCGGGTTGTCGGTCTTCATGCCGGAGTGGAAGTTATCGGCGAGCTGGCGCGCGATGAGCGCGGAGCGGCTCAAGTCGACGCGGCTGCAGGTAATGAAGGACGGACTTCATTGGGAGCAGTCGCCGATGTACCACAACGAGGTGCTGCACGGGTATATGGATTATCTGATTCTCGCCCGCAACAACGGCATCTCGGCTGACCCCGAGATCGAGGAGACGGCGCGGCGGATGCTGCATGCCGATCTGCACATCGCCAAGCCGAACCATCATCAGCCGCTGCAGGGCGACAGCGACGATAACGACCTGAGGGATCTGCTCGCCGCTGGCGCGCTGCTGTTCGAGGACGAGACGCTGCGCTTCGGCGGGTTGGACCGCTTGGACTTCGAGAACGCGTGGACGTTCGGCATGGAAGGCATCCGAGCGTACGGCCGCTTGGCTTCGCGCGCCCCGTCGGAAGCGTCCAAGCCGTTCGCGGCGTCGGGCAACTACGTTATGCGCTCCGATTGGTCCGAGCAGGCGTCGTATTTGTACTTCCACTGCGGTTTTCTAGGCGGCGGACACGGGCATGCGGACATGCTTCATGTGGATGTCCATGCCTATGGGCGCGATCTGCTGACCGATTCCGGGCGCTACAACTACGGCGATCATACCGAGTGGCGCCGCGCGCTCAAGCGGTGCGCCGCCCACAATACGACGACAGTGGACGGGATCGACTTCACCGAATACGTCGACACGTGGGCGAGCGGCCGGGTGGCTCAGCCGATGGGCGCGCATTGGATTTCGGAGCCGGACTTCGATTACGTCGAGGGCAGCCATGACGGGTATGCGTACTTGGCCGATCCGGTTACGCCGCTTCGCCGGATCGTGTTCATCAAGCCGGGATTCTGGCTGCTGAGCGACAGTTTCGCGTGCGCGGGCGAGCACGAGTTCGAGCAGCATTTTCACTTCCTGCCCGGGGATGACGTGGAGGTAGAGTCGGGGAGTCTGACGTGCGGGACGGCCGCTTCCGCTGATGAGGCGGGGGTGCGCATCATGCCGGTCCATCCGGCGCGTCTGTCCTGCGCGCTGCGGGAGAGCCGGATTTCGCGGGAATACAACCGGCTGGAAGTCAATACGGCGGCGACGTACAAGTTGGCTGGCCGCGGCTTCAGCTCCATGCTTCAGGTGATCTATCCGATGCCGCCGGGATCGGCGGAAGCGCCGATCGTCGAACCGGTGGACGTGATGACGTACGCGGGGGATCGGGTTCCGGATTCGGCCGCCGAGGCGGTTCGCATCGTTCTGCCGGCCGCGGCTGCGGATCATACGGTAACGGGTGAGATGAGCGTCGACAAGGGCGGCGGCGCGGAGGAACACATCCTGCTCATCTGTCACCGCAAGCCGGGACGCCACATTGATTCGTACGTGGTCGACGGGACGCAGGTGTTCGGCGAGATCGTCTGGATCAAGCGGGCAGGCGGAACCGAGCAGGTAACGGTTATTAAGTAGGCGAGCAACACTATTTCATACACGAGGTGAACGGCATGTGGCAGGAAGCGATTGAAGCGGCGTTGGACACGCTGCGCGGCAATATTCGCAATCATCCGGGACTCTTCCCCCATATTACGGAAGGACAGAAGTACGAGTGGGGCGGCAACGACGACTGGATCGAAGGGTTCTACACCGGCATGATGTGGCTGGGATATGAATACGGCGGAGACCCGTTCCTCAAGGCCGCGGCCGAGGAACAGCTGGCGAATTACCGGCACCGGCTGGACCATCATATCGTGCTCGACCATCATGACATCGGCTTCCTGTACTCGCTCTCGGCGGTCGCCCAGTGGCGGGTCACGGGGAGCGAGGAAGCGCGTCAGCTGGCGCTTGCCGCGGCGGACAAACTGCTGCTCCGCTACCGGCCGAATTACGGCGCGCTGCAGGCGTGGGGCAAGGAAGGCGACCCGGAGAACGGCGGGCGGATCATCATCGACTGCCTGATGAATGTGCCGCTCCTCTACTGGGCGCACGAGCAGACCGGGGATCGGACTTACTACGATATCGCCTTGAAGCATGTGCGGAAGAGCTTGCGGTTCCTCGTGCGCGGCGACGGCTCGAGCTACCATACGTTCTATTTCGACCAGGAAACGGGCGGGGCTATTCGCGGCGGCACGCATCAAGGCTACCAAGACGGCTCGACGTGGACGCGCGGCCAGTCGTGGGGCGTGTACGGTTTCGCGCTTAGCTACCGGTATACGGGCGATGCCGCATACTTAGACGCTTCTAAGCGGCTGGCCAAGTATTTCATCGCGCATCTGCCGGAGGATCATGTCGCGTATTGGGATTTCGACGTGGCGGTCGAAGCAGGCACGCCGCGCGATAGCTCCGCCTCCGCGATTACGGCATGCGGCATTCTCGAGCTGCTCGAGCTGCTGCCGGCCGAAGATCCGGACCGCGCCGAGCTGGCGGACGCGCTCCAGGCGATGATGGCGTCGCTCGTCGAGAACTATTCGACGCGGTCGATCCCGGGCGCGGAAGGGCTGCTCCGGCATGGCTCCTACCACGTCCGTGGCGACCGGGCGCCGGACGACTATATGATTTGGGGCGATTACTACTACCTGGAGGCGCTCGTGCGGATGGAGCGGGGCATCAAGGGGTATTGGTAGACGGGGGCGGCGTAGTGCCGGCGGCGAGGAAGAAGGGCAGGATGCTAAGGCAGCCTGCCTTTTTGGCAATTTCGCGGGAGGTCGAGGCGACGCGCGGGCGGAAGGTCCGGAGCGGCCGATCGCACAAAATGTCCGGAGCCGCGGGGCTGAGGCATAGGACATTTTGTGCGATGGAGTCGCTCGCTGAAACGCGGCACAATTGTGGTGCCCACGCGACTATTGAACGCGATAACCGATCGCAGCCGCGCAATAGTGGTGCTCACACGACTATGGGGCCCGATAGCCGATCGAGGCTGCGCAGTAGTGGTGCTCACACGACTATGGGGCCCGATAGCCGATCGAGGCCGCGCAGTAGTGGTGTCTACGCGACTATTGAGCCAGATAGCCAATCGAAGCCGTGCAATAGTGGTGCCCACGCGACTATTGAACGCGATAACCGATCGCAGCCGTGCAATTGTGGTGCCCACGCGACTATTGAACGCGATAACCGATCGCAGCCGCGCAATAGTGGTACTCACGCCACAATTAAGCCCGACAGCCGATCGCTACTATACCGGTTCCCCACGGTAATGGTAGACTATGGCTACCATTACCAGCTTTATCGAAATCCCTGCCGGCGAGCCCATCCCTCGCCGAAGCCGCTTCCCCCACCCCCCAACGAGAGGATCATGCCGATGTCCCCATTCAGCCGTCAGCCTTGGAAAATCTCAACCTTCCTCTACTTGCTCTTGTTCGTCGCCGTCGTCGTGCCGATCGGCTTCATCAGCGCCGTGCTGCTGCAGGCGTACAAACAGGATTTGCTTCAACAGACGACGGAGCGGACGCAGCAGACGGTGCGCGCCATCGCGTACACGGCCGAGCAGGAAATCGCCAAGGCGGTGACGTTCGCGGCCGCGGTCGGCATGGACCAGGAGGTGCTCGGCCGGGCGACGACCATCCACCGCGCGAGCGACGACAGCCGCCAGCAGGTGACGAGCGAGCTGCTCAAGACGCTCGACAAATACGGGCTGTCGATGGCCGGCCACGTGCAGGCGATCCAATTCGTGTTCAAGGGCGGCGGCACCTACTCCTATTTGAAAGACTTGAAAATTCCCGAGGCTTCTCTTCGGAACGCGAGCTGGTACCGCAAGACGCGCGACGATCCGGACCGCGTTCATTTTCTCGGCATGCAGTCGGACGTGCTGTACGGCCTCACCGATAACCGCAGCATCGCCGCGGCCATCTCGCCGAGCTTGCTGCAGGGCATGCACGAGGTGGAAATGCTGTACGTGCTGTTCAGCCGCGACGCCTTCGAGAGCCTGCTCCGCCAAAATCCGTACAGCCGCTCCTCTCCGATGGCCATCGTCGGCCGCGACGGTTCGATGATCGCCTCCAGCAGCATGACGGACGGGGCGAAGCGGCCGCGCGAGCTGACCGCCCGGATGTTCGCCGGCCGGGAAGGCACCTATGTCGATCGTCCCGATCGGACGGGGACGTTATACGCGTATGCCTCCATCGGCAGTTCCGATTGGCGCGTCGTATATGAGATCCCCTACCGCGAGGTGACGGCCAATTACGAGAAAATCTTCCGATTCGCGATGGGCGCGACCGTCCTGATCATCCTGCTGTTCCTGATCATTGCCTTCTATTTCGCCCACCGCATCACGAAGCCGATCCAGCTGCTCGTCATCAAAATGTCCCGCGTCGTGCAGGGCAATCTCAACGCGAAGATCGAGGCGGCCGGCAGCCGCGAGATGGTCACGATCGGACAGACGTTCAACCATATGATGGACCAGATCAAACGGCTCATCCGCGAGCGCGAGGAGGAGGAGCAGGCGAAGCACAAGGCGGAGTTCGCGGCGTTGCAGGCGCAGATCAACCCGCATTTTCTGATCAACACGCTGAACGCGATCCGGCTCATGGCGCTCATCAGCAAGGCGGACAATATTCACGGCATGACGCATGCGCTCATCCGCCTTCTCTCTTCCTCGTTCAACCGGGGTGGCAGCCTAACCTCCATCGCGGACGAAATCGAGAACCTCTGCCAATACATCTACATTATGGAGACGCGGTTCGGCAGTAAATTCGAGGTGCGGTGGGACGTCGAGGAGGAGACGAAGCGCCTGTACGTGCTGAAGCTGCTGCTCCAGCCGATTCTCGAAAATTGCATCGTGCACGGACTCGCCGGCCGGAACGACGGCGGCATCATCCACATCGCCGCGCAAGCCGAAGATCGCGCGCTCGCCATCGCGATCTCGGACAACGGCAGCGGGATGACCGCCGAGCAGATCGGCGCGTTCGAGCGGCAGAGCCAAACCGGCGCATTCAGCGGCATGGGCATCCACAACGTCCATCAACGCATCCAGCTTCACTACGGGGCGAGCTACGGCCTGCGCATCGAGCCGCTGGCGGAGGGAACCGCGTTCCGCCTGCGGGTGCCCGTGCTTGCGCACGGCGACGAGGCGGAACAGTCCGCCGGGCACGAGCATGGAGCAATGGCCGCATCGCCCGCGCCGTCGGCATCGTCCGTATCGCCATCCGGTCCGCCGCGGCAGTCGTTCGACGCGCATCCGGCTGCCCGGTCCGCTGTATCGGCCGCCTTTCAGGCCCCGGTCAAAAAAGATCATGCCGACATCAAAAACGATCATTAAGGCGGCCCCCGCTTTTGCTTATGATGGAATCAGGTTAGAGCTGCCTAATACCACATCAAACGGAGGGTCATGCGAATGAGAAAGAACAACGGACGGAAGCGGCGGAGCCTGCTCGCGCTATTCGCGCTCATGCTCGTCATCGCGGTCGCGCTGAGCGGCTGCAGCGGCGGGAACAACGGCAATTCGGGCGCGAACGCCGGAAGCGGCGCGTCGGAAGGAAGCGCGGGCGGCGACGCGAACGCGGCGACGGATAAAGAGACGGAGAACGCGGAGCCGGTCAAGCTGAAATTGGCGATGTGGGATTCGAAGACGGACCTTGAATTTTGGACGGAGAAAGTGAAAGCGTATACGGCGATCAAGCCGAACGTGACGATCGAAGTGGAGAAGGTGCCGGACAACAGCGGCCAATATTTGAAGGTGCGGCTGGCGGCGGGCGATCTGCCGGATTTGTTCTTCCTGAAGCAGAATCATTTTCAAATTTACAAGGACGCTCTGCTCCCGCTCGATGAACTGGAAGCCGCGAAGAACAACAAGTACCCGACCAAGATCGACGGCAAGACGCTCGGCGTGCCGCTCGTCTCGTTCGCGGAGTTCGTGTACTATCATCCGAGCATTTTCGAAGAGCTGGGCTTGACGGTGCCGCAGACGATGCCGGAGTTCATGGCGCTCATGGACAAGATCCAAGCCAGCGGCAAATACACCCCGCTCTCGATCGGCGGCAAAGACAACTGGACGTTCTACCCGCTGACGGAGTTCGGACCGCATGTCCTCTCCGGCGACACGGGCTACTTGGCCAAAATCGCGAAGGATAAAGCGCCGTTCGCGGCCGGCAGCACGTTCGATACGATCGCGAAGATGGTGAAGGAGATCGCGGACAAGAAGTACGCGGGACCGGACGCGCTCTCGATCTCGTTCGACCAGTCCACCCAGCAGTTCGAGGCGAAGAAGGCGGCGATGATCGCGCTTGGCCAATGGTATTACGCCTCCTACATGGAGAAAGTGAAGAACGATGAAGATCTCGCGGTATTCCCGCTGCCGTTCCGCAATACGACGAGCGAGAAGTTAACTTCGCTGACGATGTCGGACATGAACGTGGGCATCAACAAGAAGTCCGAGTCCGTCGAAGAGGCGAAGGCGTTCCTGGACTGGATGTTCAGCCCGGACGTGTATCAGGAATACATCACCAAGGTGCAGCAGTTCTCCACGGTCAACGGAATCGAGAGCGACCTGCCGTTCTTCAACAAATGGACGCAGGCGAATCCGTACGAGCCGTTCGTCTACGATGGCACGGATGCCGGGTACGCCAAAGTAAGCAGCGCCGCGCAGTATGATCCGAAGCTGGCCGCCCAGGAGATTTTCGCGGGCAAGGGGATCGACAAGGTCGAGTCCGACTTGAACAACAAGTGGGCGAAGGCCGTCGAAGCGAACCCATGAAGCCGAGTCTGGCGAGCAGCAGAAGGTTGGTGATCTTCTCCTTTCTGGCCGTGCCGGTCGCGCTGCTGCTCTACTTTTTGATCTACCCGACGATCCAGCTGTTTCACTACAGCTTCACGAACTGGGATGGGTACAGTCCCGCGATGCGCTACATCGGCTTGGATAACTACGAGAAGCTTCTGTTCGACTTCCCGGAAGCGTGGCAGGCGATCCGCAACAACGGGCTCTATTTCGTCGTCCATACGCTGTTCATTCCCGTGGAGCTGCTGACGGCGGTGCTGCTGAACCGCACGCTGCGCGGGAGCGGGTTCTTCCGATTCACGGTGCTCATGCCGTACATCATCAACGGGATCGCGGTCGCCTACATGTTCAGCTACATCTACAACCCGATCAACGGTCCGCTCAACGAGCTGCTGAAGGCAATCGGATTGGAGTCGCTCATTACCGGATGGTTGAGCGATCTGGACGTCGTCAATTATTCGCTCATCGCCGTGTCGCTGTGGCGGTTCGCGGGCGTGCACATCATCCTCATGCTGGCGGGGCTGCAATCGATTCCGAACGACTTGTACGAGGCGGCCGAGCTGGACGGGGCGAATTTCTGGCAAAAGCTGCGCTACGTCACGATCCCGGGCATTCGCACGGTCATGGAAATCATCCTGTTCATGAACGTATCCGGCGCGCTCTTGCAGTACGACATTCCGTATGTGATGACCGGCGGCGGACCGGGCACCGCGAGCAGCACCTTCGGGCTGTTCTCGCTGCAGACGGCGTTCACCTACAACAACTACGGGCTCGCCTCCGCGATGGCCGTCAGCTTGCTCGTGCTCATCGTTCTCTTCTCGTCGCTGCAAAATTGGATCGTGAAAGACAGGAGTGAACGCGCATGAGTCAACTGCAAGCGGGGCAAGCCCATCCGATCCGGCCGCCTGCCGCTCCTGCCCGATCGACGGCGCAGGCGAAGCGGAGGCTCGCGGACGGCGGCTATTATCTGTTCTTCGGCGTCATGTGCGTGCTCGTCTTCGTTCCGATCCTGCTCGTGTTGTTCGGTTCGTTCAAGGATGCGGAGGAGCTGGCGGCGACGTCGCCGTTCTCGATGCCGAGCAACTGGTTCAACTGGGACAATTACGTCACCGCCTTCACCGAAGGCAACATGCTGCTCGGACTGCGCAACACCGCCATTCTCGTGTTCGGCAGCTTGATCGGCAACGCGCTGCTCGGCACGATGACCGCGTACGTGCTGAACCGGTTCGACTTCAAGCTGCGCAAGGCCGTGCTGCTGCTGTTCATGCTGGCGATGATCATCCCGTCCTACACGACGGAGATCGCGCGGTTCCAGCTCATCCACGGCCTGAACCTGTACAACACGCTGTCCGGTCCGCTGCTCATCTACATCGGGACGGATATTATGCAGATCTACATTTACACGCAATTTTTGCAGAAAATTTCGACCCAGCTGGACGAAAGCGCAATGCTCGACGGCGCGTCGTACGCGCGGGTATTCCGCTCGATAATTTTCCCGCTGCTGCTGCCCGCGACGGCGACGCTCGGCATCCTGAAGAGCGTGACGATCATGAACGACATCTACGTGCAGACGCTCTACATGCCGAAGCGGGAGCTCGCGACGCTCCCTACCGCGCTCATGGCGTTCGTCGGCGAACGCTCGTCCGACCTGTCCGCGCTGTGTGCCGGCATTATGCTGGTGCTGCTGCCGAGCGCGTTGTTCTACCTGGTGTTCCAGCGGCTCATCTTCAAAGGACTGATGGACGGCGCGGTCAAAGGATAGGCGTGCGGGTCAAACGAACGTGCTGCGGCAATGCTGTCAGGTTAAGGAAAGACGTCCATTGAAGCCACCTGAGGCCTATAGTTGACAGGCTCGTGTCTTAGGAGGGACCTCAACACCCACTGAAGCTTTGTCCGCTAGGACAAAAGCGTGCCCGCTCGAAGCAATCCGCCGACCGCGAAAAAACGTGCAAGCACGAACGAGGGAGTCCAGAGGGCGAAGTCCTTTGGAGCCTCCTCGGCGGAGGAGGTGGGAGGAGGGAGCAACAAAGGTTGGTTCAAAAGGGCGGAGCCCTCTTAACCTGACAGCATTGGAAGAGGGGGGAAGGGGGAGGCGGCAACAAAACCGGGGTCAAGGGGCGAAGCCCTCTTAACCTGACAGCACTGTCCGGAGAGGAGGAAGGACGATGCATAACGTCATGATCGTCGACGACGAGCCGCTCGTGCGGCTGGCGCTGCACCGGATGATCGATTGGGAGCGGCTCGGCTTCCGGATTGCGGCCGAGGCAGCCGACGGCGAAGACGCGCTCGCGAAGCTGCGCAAATCCGAGCCGATCGACTTGCTGCTCCTCGACATCAACATGCCGCGCATGAACGGCATCCGTCTGCTGCAGGCGATCGAAACCGCGGACGGCCTTCCCTCGCGTCCCGCCGCGGTCGTGTTGAGCGCGTACAGCGAATATGCGTACGTCCGGGAGGCGTTTCTGCTCGGCGCGCTCGACTACATCGTGAAGGCCGACATGGACGAGGCGCATATTCTGCCGGTATTAACGAAAGCAAAGGCGCATCTCGCGAATACCAGAGTGATGCAAGCGGAGCCGGAAGCGTCGCTGGTCGACACTACGGCCATGGACCGGCGAGAGAAGGAGGCGCGGCTGCGGAAGTTGCTTATGCTGGATGAAGAGGCTTCGGCAGCCGGCCACCCATCGTCCGATCCCGCGCCAGGCGCTCGCCAAGCGGAAGCGCTGCTGCCGTGGACGGTCAACGTCAAGGCGGCCGTCATCCAGCTGCCGGGCGGCGCGTGCGACGAGGAGCAGGCCGGCTTCCTTCGCCAGACGGTGCAGTCGTTGCTGGCGGCAGGCGAAATCCCGCACGAGATCTGCGAGGTCGAACCGGGTTGGTGGGCGGTCCTGGCTTCCTTCCCGGAAGACCGGAGCGCATCGGTCATCCATGCGAAGCTGACCGCCGCGCTCTCGACCGCCCAGACGCGGCTGCGCCAATACATGAACGCCTCCGTCTCCGTCGGCGTCAGCCGCACCGCTCAGGGCGGCGCGCAATGGCGGGCGCTCTATTCCGAAGCGCGATCGCTCGCGGCCCTCTCTTACTTCCACGGCTTCGGCAACGTGTTCTACTACGACACGCACGCGGATCGGCTGGCGGCACGCGGGCAAGCCGATCCTTCGCCGCTCGCAATGGTAAGAGGCGCGCTCGCTCAGGCGCTTGAAGCGCCCGATGCCGGTCCGCTGCGCCTCGCGTGGGAGGAGATCGCGAGGCTACGCCCTTCGCTCGCGACATGGACGAAGGAGGAGCTCCGGCAGTGGATGACCGATTTGTTGTGGGCATCCAGTTCGCTGCTCTATAAGCGCGGCTTGCGCTGGGAAGCGCTGCAAGGCGGCGGCCGCCATCCGGAGGAGGCGGTCCATCGTCAAGACACGCTGGACGGCGCGCTGAACGCGGTCCGAGAGCTGTTGCTTCAAATCCACGGCATGCTCCACGGCGGCAGCGAGACGGAGCCGGCGAAGCGGTACAGCCCGCCGGTGGCGATGGCGAAGCGCCTGTTGGACGAACATTTCCGCGAGGACGTCAATCAGGCGCTCGCCAGCCGGATGGCGGGCGTGAGCGAGAGCTACCTGAGCAAGCAATTCGCCAAGGAGGTCGGCTGCAATTTCGTGCCGTACTTGACGAATTTGCGGATCGGGGAAGCGAAGCGGCTGCTGGCGCAGGGCGTCAAGATCGCCGACGCGTCCGAGCGGGTGGGCTACCTGAATCCGGAGCACTTCAGCCGGCTGTTCAAGAAAGTGACGGGCGTGAGTCCGAGCGCTTACCGCGACGAGCATGAGCGCGCGGGCGTCCGGCAGTCCTGACGCATCATGTAGAAGGAGAAGCATTAGCACGTTTTACAGGCGACGCCACAAGCGGCAGCGCCGCGAACAAACCGATCGAAAGGCAAGGTATATGCATCCCGAATCCGGCTGTCGGACATCGCTTGCGCAACCCTCGGAGCGCGGCGAGCGTCCTAGCCGCCATGCAACCTGTTCTCGTTCTTGTTCGCGGCCGATGCCGCTTGTTTCGGCGTCTTTTTTAATCCCACAAGCGAAGAGGAGTTGAGGAATTCATGTTTTTACGCGGCGCAACGCATTCCCGCACGGCTTTGCTCGTCGTCTTGCTTTGGTCGATGCTGCTCGCTTCGGCCGTTCCTTCCGGCGGCGGTTGGTCGACCGCGCCTATGGCGCATGCCGCCAGCCAGACGATCGCTTCCGCGCAGATGACGGTCACGGTCGACGACCAGTTCCCGCGCGTCATCGACTATACGATGGCCGGCTCGGGCGCGAAGCTGTACGGCCAAGACGAGACGCTGACGCAGGTGAAGATCAACGGCACGGCGTATACGCCGGCGGTGACGTTCGCCAAGCCGGACGGCGCCACGGCGCAATACGCGATGAACATCGCCTCGATCGGCGTGACGGTCAACGCGACGCTCAAGGTTGTCGGCAGCATGCTCGAATTCAAGGTAACGGGCATTACGGAGAGCGGCGCGACCAAGGTGAACACGTTCGAAATCCCGAATCAGAACCTCCTGTCCGTCCGCAGCACGCAGACCGGCGCGGCGTTCGCGGGCAGCGTCATGAACACCGCCGTCACCGGTTCCGGCGATACGTTCGCGAACGTAACCGGCACGCCGGCGACGAACGCCAGCGCGCAGAATTACCTCTACGGCTTCGTTAATACGAATCAGCTGGCCGGCGGTCTGTGGACGAACGCGGTATCGGAGAGCTCGGAGGCGGGGCGCGTGAAGAAGCAGACCGTCTCGCGCACCGGTTTCTACCGGACGGGGCTGTGGAGCGGGGAGTGGATTTACCGCGCCAATGGCATGACCGCGCCGGACGCCGAGCTGCCGCAAGCAAAGGTGGCCATTGCGGCCGACGCCAACGGAGATTCGGTCGTCGACTGGCAGGACGGCGCGGTGGCGTTCCGTTCGATCATGAACAACCCGCAAGGCGCCGATAAGGTGAAAAGCTGGGTCGTCCAGCGGGTGCCGATGAACTTCGGCAGCCAGGCGACGAACCCTTTCACTAAGACGCTCGACGAGACGAAGCGAATGAATCTGGCGACCGACGGCCTCGGCCAGTTCGTCCTGCTGAAGGGTTACGGCTCGGAAGGACACGACTCCGGCCATCCGGACTACGGCGACATCGGCAAGCGCCAAGGCGGCGCGGCCGAGCTGAATACGCTCGTCAATAGCGGCCATGCGTACAACGCGGCGTTCGGCGTGCACATCAACGCGACCGAATCGTACCCGGAGGCGAAGGCGTTCAACGAGCAGCTCGTCAATCCGGCTTCGCCGGGCTGGGATTGGCTGGACGCTTCGTATTACAACAACAAGCGCAACGACGCGTCGTCGGGCAACCGGCTCGCCCGGCTGCAATCGCTCAAGGCGCAGGCGCCGAATTTGGATTTCATCTACCTGGACGTCTGGTACACGAAAGGCTGGGACGCGCGTCGAATCGGCGGCGAGATCAATAGCCAAGGCTGGACGCTCGCGACGGAGTTCCCGGACGATCATGAATACAACGCCGTCTGGAACCATTGGGCGGTCGACTACAACTACGGCGGCCAGGATATCAAAGGCTACAGCAGCCAGATCGCGCGATTCATACGCAACCATCAGAAGGACACGTGGATCGCGCGCCATCCGCTGCTCGGCGGTACGGAGATGGACGATTACGAAGGCTGGCAGGGCCGCACCGGCTTCGACGATACGGTGAAGATGACGTTCGGAACGAATCTTCCGACGAAATACGTGCAGCATTTCCCGATTCTGAAGTGGACGACGAACACGATTCAGCTCGAGCAAGGTGTCACGGTCAGCGATGCCACAGGTACGCGGGTCATAACGAAGAACGGCGTGAAAGTGCTGGAGGGCAACAAGTACTTGCTTCCATGGAGTCCGGTCACGGAGGATAAGCTGTACCATTGGAACGGCATCGGCGGCGGCACGACGTGGACGCTTCCGGCAAGCTGGTCGGGCGCGAGCGCCGCGAAGTTGTACCGTCTGAGCGATCAGGGCCGCGTGCTGGTAGGCGATCTGCCGGTAAGCGGCGGGACCATTACGATCAACGCGACAGCCAATACCGCCTACGTGGTGACGAAGACTGCTTCCGGGGCGGTGCCGGCGGCGAACTACGGCGAAGGCAGCAAGCTGAAGGATCCGGGCTTTAACCAAGGGAATCTGACGAATACGTGGACGGTGGCAGGAAGCGGGGCTTCCGTCGTCCGCAGCGCGCGCGGCGATTACGAGCTGAAGGTCGGCACGGCCGCGGGCGCGACGACGATCAGCCAGAACGTGACCGGACTTGCGCCTGGCACCTATTACGCGTCGGTCTACGTGTCGACGGCAAGCGGACGGAAGGCGTACCTCGACGCGACGAGCGGCGGGACGACGACAAGCAGCTACGCGGACAGCTCGTTGTGGAGCAACTACATCTCGGCGGATGCGAAGCGGGATACGACGATGCAGCGGATGTACGTGACGTTCGACGTGCCGAGCGGCGCGAATTCGGCGACGATCGCGCTGCGGACCGACGGCGGCAGCGCGGCGGTGACGTTCGACGACGCGCGGATCGGGGCGACGACGCGCACGCCGAATCCGAACAACGCTTATTTCGTCCAAAATTTCGAGGATGTGCCGAGCGGCCTGTATCCGTTCATTAAAGGCCCGGCAGGCGGCGTGAACGATCCGCGCACCCACCTGTCCGAGCTGCACGCGCCGTACACGCAGAAAGGCTGGAACGGCAAAGCGATCGACGACGTCATCGCCGGCAATTGGTCGGTGAAGGCGCATTCCGAAGCGCAAGGACTGCTGCTGCAGACGATTCCGCAGACGCTGCGTTTCGCGCCGGGGACGAATTACACGGTCAGCTTCCAGTACGAGAACCAAACGGAGGGCGCCTACGCGTTCGTCGTGGGCGAAGGGACGGCCGTCGTGTCGGCAACCCCGTTCGCCGCGGCGACGGCGCCGACGACGTACACGCAAGCGATCACCGGCTCGGCCGGCGGCAACACGTGGGTCGGCATCCAGAAGGCGAACGGCAGCGCGGGCGATTTCGTGCTCGACGATCTGGTCGTGACGGTCGGCGGCAGCGGCGGAGGCAATACGACCCCGCGTATCAAGATTACGAAGACGGACAGCCGGGCGATTACCGACCTGACGATCAAAGCGGAGTTCATGGTGGAGAACGCGCCGCACCGCGACGACGCGCTCGTCGGCGCGTTCGACCAGTCGGTCGCGATGTCGCTCAGCGCGCGTAACGGCACGCAGACCGGCGGCGTCTGGACTGGCGATTTCCTGAAGGAAACCGGCCGTACGGCGGGTGCCGCGGTGGTCACCATCGAGAAGACGGACACGCGCCCGATCACGGCGATCACGCTGACGGCGGAATTCAAGATCGACGGCGCGCTGCACCGCGATACGCACGTCATCTCGTCGTTCGATCAGAGCTACGACCTGACGCTGACCGGCGCGAACGGCACGCTGGTGGACGGGGTGTGGACGGGAGATTTCTTGAAATAATCGCGGCTTGCGATACGAGCGTAACCGAAGCCGTCGATTCTAGCCAAAAGGCTCTTCCTTCGTGATGAAGGAAGAGCCTTTTGGCGCTGCTGGTATCGCGTAAGCATGGGGCATCGTTAGCAGAAACATTCCGGCCCTTCTGCGGCCGTAGCCGAAGCCTTGTCCGTAAGGTCGGCCGCCTCCGCATCACGCTCGCTCTCCTCGTAAGCCATAAGCGCATGCGTGCCGTGGCTGAGCACGGCGCCCGCACGCGTGGAAGCCGCGACCATGAGCGCCTGCACGATTTCCTCCCGCGTGCCGCCGAGCGACTTGAATTTCCTCACATGGACATCGATGCAGTACGGACAGCCGGTGACATGCGCGACGGCCACGGCGATGAGCTCTTTCGTCCGAACAGGCAGGATCTCGGACTCCGCATACGCTTCCTGCTCGAAGGCGAGGTAAGCCTCTGCCGCGGGCTGCGCCAGCTTGACCATGTCGGGAATGCGGCTTAAATTCGAGCGGTCGTAATAATGAGACATGATGATTCTCTCCTATTGGCTTGGTTGGATGCTGCTAAAGCCATTGTAGGAGAGAACGCCGCGCCGCTTCCGTGACAAAGTCACGTTTGACGATCTCGAATGAAGCTCAGTTCCTCGCGGTCGATTATCGTGATGCTGCCACGCCCCAGGGCCACCGCGCCTCGGGCGGCGAACTCCTTTAACGTCCGGCTGACGACTTCGCGCGCGGTGCCAAGCTCGATCGCCAACGCTTCGTGCGTGACGGGCAGGCATTTGCGGTCCGCCGCGTTCGCGAGCAGCAGCCCGGCCAACCGGCAGGGCACCGGCTCGAACGCGATCTGCTCGAGCAGGCGCGTCACGTTCGACATCCGCTCGACGAACTGACCGTAGACGTACCGGCGAACCGGCGCGCAAACCGCGGTCCAGCTTCGGAATGTGTCCACCGGCAAGAGGAGCGCCTCCGTATCGGATTCGATCGCGATCGACGCTTCGTATTCCAGGTCGCCGAGGATGCTGGCCAGCATGAGGACGCAGCATTGCCCGCCGGTTAAGCGGTACAGCGTAATTTCGCGGCCCGACGGACTGATTTTATAGACGCGCACCCACCCGCTCAGGACGAACACCGCGTGCCGGAAAATATGGCCTTCGCGAATCGCGACCGTCGTGTCCGGGCTCAATTGGGCGACTTCGGCTTCCCGCCAGTCGTCGTCGGGCACCGTGCCGAAGCACGGGAAGAGCCGTTGAATGCGGGGGAGGTCGAGAGATTGCTGTGGCATGGGAATACCTCCTTGCGCGAAGTTTTCTACATCCTACCATGGCCGTTCGCAACATTAAAGCGATTACGGTCGAGGGGAGCTCGTGGTTTGCGTCCGCGGACCGCGCGTAGGCGAAGTTTCCCCCTTTTCAACGGCCGGATTTTCTCCTATTGTTAGAGTTGAACGACGATTTGGCAGGTTGAAGCAATAACGCTTCAAATTGGAAAAGAATCGGCAGGAGGTAAGGAGGGGATACCGTGCCCGAAGAGGTACGGAGTGATGAGCAAAGCCATATAACGGGAGGTCATTTATGTCCATCGACCAGATCAAAACGGAAATATTGCGCATTGTCCGCGACGTGCTGAAACAAGAGCTCGACTACGAGACGAGCCATACGATCATCTTCGTCAACCGGGAGCTGAATTCGTTCACGTTCCTGCAGTTTCTCGTCGCGGTGGAAGACGCCTTCGACATCGAGTTCCCCGAGGACCTGCTCAGCGTCGGCCGGTTCCAGTCGCTGGACGACTTGGTGGATTATATTCAAGCCCAGGCGGTCGGCGCGCGACAAGCGTGAGCGGTGCATTCGTTTTACGAACAGAACAAGGGCTGCCAATCCGTGGCAGCCCTGTTTGACGTGCGCGCGTCAAGCACGCGAGCGGATTTCCTGGCGCATGAACAGCGCGTAGGAAATCCCGAAGCAGATCATCGTCGCCGCGAGCAGACCGACCAGCTGCGGCCAGCAGAGCAAGATGCTTTGGCCGAGCGGGAGCGGGCTTGCGATCGCGCCTACGACCTGGGCGGTCGTGAGCGGACCCAGGGAACGCACGCCCGGCGTGAGCAGCGTCGTCGTCAGCTCCGTGAACAGGAACGACGGCGACAGCCGGTTCAGCAGCAGCATCTGTTCGGCGTGGCGGATGAGAATCGAGAGCGCCGACGTCTCGGCCGGCGCCGTCGCCTTCTCGATCAGGCCGACGATCATGCCGTAGAAGATCGAGAAGAACAGCCACAGCGCGATGCCCGACAGCGCGGAAGTCGCGGCCTGACGGAACCGGATCGAGAACAGGATGGACAGGTTCAGCCAGAAGCCGACGTAGACGACGGCCACGAACAGGAACAGCGCGACGCGGATGAATTCCTCCGGTGTCGGCGGGTAGCCGATCGTCAGCAGCCCAAGCCCCATGACGAGGAAGCCGAGCGCGTACAGGGCGACCGCGATGAGCAGCAGCGAGGCCGTGAATTTCGCCAGAATGAAGTCATCCCGATAGACGGGCTGCGAGAGCAGGCGGCCGAGCGTCCCTTTGTTCCGTTCGGCGTTCACCGCGTCGAAGCCTAGCGCGATGCCCATGAGAGGCCCAAGGAAGGTGACGAACGTCGCGAACGTCGGCAGGCTGCCGTCGGAGGCGGTGAACATTTGCAGAAACAGATATTCCGTATCCGTCGCCTGCGCCTCGACGCCGGATTGGAGCGCGGTGACCGCCGCATAGATCGAGCCGATGCATGCCAGCGCGATAATGCCGATCAGGATGCCGAACCGCCAGCTGCGCATATGGTCGCCGAACTCCTTCTGCACGATGACCCAGAACGGGGAAGGGGTACCCGGCGCCGCCGAGAGCGACGCTTCCTTGCCGCCCCGCCGCAGTCCGGTTATCCAGGACCTCCAGCGCGCGGCGCCGATTGCCGTGTCCTTCATGCGCGAGTTCCTCCTTCGAAATAGCGGTGGTAAATATCGTCGAGCCCGTACTGCTTGCGCTTCATGGCGAGCAGCCGTCCGCCGCCCTGCACGATCGCGGCGGATGCCTCCGAAGCGACGTCGCGGTCGCAGACCAACGCGACGAGCGTCGTATCGACCGCATCTTCGGTAGTAGGCGCGGCAATCTGCGCGGCATCCGCAGCTCCCGTCTCGGAGTCTATCTCGGACGCATTCTCCGCGCGGACTTCCTTCACGCCGGGCAGCGAAGCGAGCGTCTCGGCCAAACGATCGTTCCAGCCGCCGACCGCCAGCTCCACGGTGACGGTGCCGTCTTGATCGAGCTGACGGGCCAGCGATGGGACATCGCCTTGGGCGATCAGCTCCCCGCGCACGAACAGGCCGACGCGGTCGCAAATTTGCTGCACCTGGTGCAAATGATGCGAGGACAGCAGCACGGTCAGGCCGTCTTGCCGGCTAAGCTCCCGGATCAGGCGCAGCAGCTCCCGCACCCCTTCGGGGTCGATGCCGAGCGTCGGTTCGTCGAGGATGACGATGTCCGGCTGCTTGATCAGCACGTCGGCGATGCCGAGGCGCTGGCGCATCCCCCGGGAGAACGCGCCGACCTTCTTGTCGCGGGCTTCCGCCAGCCCGACCCGCTCGAGCAGCCGGTCGGCGAGCTGGCGCGCTTGCGCGGAAGGAATCCGATTCAGCCGGGCCGTAAACATCAAGTTATCCAGCGCGGTGCGGTCTTCGTAGAAGCCGACGTCGTCGGGCATATAGCCGACGCGACGCTTGACCGTCAGCGGATTGCGCGCCGGATCAAGTCCGCAGACGCGCACGCTGCCGCCCGTCGGTTCGGTCAAGCCGAGCATCATGAGTATGGTCGTCGTTTTGCCCGCCCCGTTCGGGCCGAGCAGGCCGAAGATTTCTCCCTTGGCGATGTGCAGATCCAGCCCGTTGACGGCCATCTGCTCGCCGTACCTCTTCTTCAGCCCTTTCAGCTCGATGATCGGCTCCGCCCCGGCGGACGCCGTCCAAGGAGTCGCCTCCATGCTTACCGCCTCCCGTATTTCCGGAACAAGTAATAAATGCCCGCCCCGACCAGAACGATGATCAGGATGCCGATCCAGCCCCAGAGCACGGACGTCTCGACCGCGACGCGGAATTGGGCGCTGGCGGATTTCT
Source organism: Paenibacillus methanolicus (assembly GCF_008124765.1). Lineage (GTDB taxonomy): Bacteria > Bacillota > Bacilli > Paenibacillales > Paenibacillaceae > Paenibacillus_Z > Paenibacillus_Z methanolicus. Next base: position 441,417 of record NZ_VNHS01000005.1, read on the forward strand.
CGGGCGCCGACGCGGTGACGTTCACCACGTAATCCCCGGCGAGCGCCTTCTTGTCCGCTTTGATCGTCGCCTGCACGCGCGCCGTCTCGCCCGGCTTAATGGATTCGACCGCGGACGGCTCGAACGTGACCTCCCAGCCGGTCGGCGAATCGGCGGACAGGCTGACGTTCGCAAGCTCCGCGGAGCCGGTGTTGTCCAACGTCAAGTCCAGCTTGCGCTCCGACCCGGCCGTGACGTCCGTGCTAAGCAAGTCGTTCGGCGTGCTAAGCGACAAGGCGTACGTGCCGGTGACGACCGCCTCGAACGTCGTTTCGGCGGAGCTGGCATTGTTCGTGGCCGCGACCGGGATTTTGTACGTGCCGGCCTGGACCGTCTCCGGCGGCTTCACGCTTATGCTGATCGATTTCTCGCCGCCCGCTTCGACCTCGACCGACGTCACGTTTGTGCCGCCGCCGTCGGCGAACGAGACGTCCCAGCCCGGCTCGGCTTGCGCGTTCAAGGCATAAGTCTGCTTCTCGGCCGTGCGGTTGCGGATCGTCGCGGTGTAAGAGAACGTCGAATCGCTGTGGCCCTGCATATTCGGCTGTTCGGTCTCAAGTTCCGTGCGGAACGTGCCTTGCTCGGAGACGACGACGGCAAGCGGCAGCGTGCCGCCGCCCGCTTTGACCTCGAACCGGTAGACGCCTTTGTTGATCTCGAGCGGCACGCGGAGCATGAGGCTCAGCGTCTGCGATTCGCCGCCCTTGACGGCCAGGCGGTCGACGGCGCGTCCGCCTGCGGTCAGTTCATAGTCCCACTTGTTGCCCTTGGCGTCGAACGCGACGTCGGCGACGGCCGTCGACTCGCCGCGGTTGATCGCTTCGATCGAGTAGCTGATCGCGTCGCCCGGCGGCGCGGACAGCTGCAGATATGGCGTGTACAGCTCCACCGTCCCCGCGGCTTGCGCCTGATGCGGCATGGCGGCCGAGAGTGCGCACCCCAGGCATAATAGAACCATCAGCGCTTTTGACATTGTTGGCTTCGTGCATGCGTATCGCATGCGAATCCCTCCTTGAGAATAGTTCGCCCTTTGGCATTCATAAGGGGTACGCGCGAGATCGGCCGGCGGATTTACTCGATATACAAGAATTTATAAGTTTCACATGTATTCATCCAACTTGTATTTATCCGGAATGTAACGCGCCGCTAATAGACGGCGATAACCGTTTCACCTTGCGAAAAAAATATTTTCTCCCGCCGGATTTTTTGGTAAAACGAAAAAGAGAAGCAAGTTGCGGACAATGAACCAAGGAGGTAGAAGAAGGAGCATGGACCGTCCAACCGATGACATGCGCGAGGTGCTGCTGGCCATGTGCGACGGCTCGGCTTGCGCGTTCGAGACGTTCTATGAACGGTTCGCCCCGCTCGTGATGAAGATTGCGCTGCGCGTGACGGGCGACCGGATGGAGGCCGAGGACGTCTGCCACGACGTCTTCCTGGAAGCGCTGCGGCGCGGCCGCGCCTACGATCCGGCAAGGGGATCGATCGCCGCGTGGCTGGCCGTCATGGCCCGCAGCCGGAGTTTGGACCGGATGAGGCGCAGGCAGCGGCTCGTCCAGGCGGAGGCCGAGGAGCTGGAGAGGGCTGGGGAAGCCGAGCCGACGGAGGACGTCGTGCTGACGCGGCTGCAGAAGGAGGAGCTGCTGGAGGCGCTGCGGACGCTGCCGGATCGGCAGCGGACGGCGGTCGTCGGCAGTTATTTCGGCGAGAGCACGCAGCGGGAGATGTCGGCGCAGTGGAACGTGCCGCTGGGCACGGTGAAGTCTTGGGTGAGATACGGGCTGAATCATCTGCGCAAGCAGTTGGAGAAGCGCGGCGGAACTAGCGAGCCGAGGGCGTCGGCGAAGGAGGCGAGACGATGAGCGCGAACGATAGAAATCGACAAACTTGCACCGGGCTGTACGCGGAAGAAGACATCGTCGACCTGCTGATGAACCGGAAGACGGCTGCCGAAGCGCACATCATGCGCCGGCATTTGGCAGCCTGTGCCGCTTGCCGCGCGAAGGCGGACGAGTGGACGAAGCTGCTGGACGAGGAAGCGCCTGGCGCTGCTGGGGGGATGGCCGGCGAAGGCGAGCGGATAACCGCGCCGATGCCGTCCGATGCCGTTCGGCTCCGGCTGGCGCGGCGCGTGCGTCGGGCGGCGGCGCGCAAGCGGATCGCGGACGCGGCGCACGGCCACAGGAAGGCCTTGTCCGTCGGGGCGGCGGCGGCCGTCTTGTTCGTCAGTCTGGCAAGCCTCCTCCGGATGGCGCACGAGCCGGAGGAGCGCCGCGCCGAATACGTGGCCGAACATGAGCCGCGCGCGATGGTGCTGGTGAACAACCCGCAGACGTCAAGCTTGGTGCATGCCGCGGGCGACGAGCTTGGCGACGGCTACGTGTGGTTCAACGGCGTTTCCCGCGAGGTGTTCGTGCTGCTCGAAGGCTTGCTGCCGAGCGACGATCTGGACGTCCGAGCATGGGCGGAGAACGATGGCGGACGGGAGAACCTCGGCGTTCTCCGGCACGAAGAGGCGAATCTGGCGCATCTCTACGTACGCGGGCGCTCGCTCGACCAGGCGCGTCACATCGTATTGACCGTGGAGCCGTCGGGGGGCAGCGTCAAGCCGTCGGCGCCGGATGCCTTGGTGTTCCGGCTGCCGGCGAAGTGACCGGCGGGAATAAACTATAAAACGGGAGCTTCGGCATTGAGCCGGGCTCCCGTTTTAGTTAACGGCAAATATTCAGTCTCTGTCGCTTCGAGACATCAGGATCACTTTCTTCGCTTCAACCGAGCCGAGTCCCTCCCGAATGTTGTAGGGTCTCGCTAGCACAATGCGTATGCGATCGTCATGCGAAAAATCGTCCATGGACAACTTGTTTCCGGCTAAGTCTTCTAAGGTCGTATCTTCGCTAATTCTTGCCGTGCATCCAATTGCCATATCGTTCCGGTCGCCGGAGTTCCATTTGTTCATCTCGTCCGTACAATCGAATTCAATGGCATCGCTGCTCACGCCATAGACGACCGTCTCATCGATCTCCCGGGTAAACGCATGCAGCAGCAAATATCCAACAAGACCGACGATAACTACGGCGACGGCTACGAGCAGCGCGACATTCTTGCGATGCGTCATGACGTGACCTCCTCTTGAATTGGTCCTCTTCTTTCTCAAACGTTACCTGGAACGTCGAAGTTGCATCCGCGGAGCGAATTGTCGGTGGTGACTCAAACTTCTAGCAACCTAACAAAACATAACAAATATACAAGGGGATTTAACCGCTTAGTTAAATTCAAGCCTATAAATGACAATTGAAGACATTGAGGAACTAGTTAGTAGTGCTTATACTAATTTGTAAACGCATACACAAATATTGTTAGGCTAACAAATCACGAGACTCAGATGTCTATCTATATTTGCGTATGCATGCAAAAGTTTGGCAGACCAAACGATTCTACGGGAGGAACGAACGATGAAGCGAAAGAAGAGATGGCTGACGGCGGCCTTAAGCGGCGCGGTCGCGTTATCCAGCGGCATGCCGGTGTACGGCGCGGCAGGGAGCGTACCGGGCTTGACGGCGGACTCGGCGGCGAACGTCGAGGCGGCCGGATGGGCGAAGAACAGTTTGGAGCGATGGGCAGAGAACGGCGTGTTGACGGGCGATGCCAACGGCGTGCTCATGCCGAACAAGGCGATTACGCGGGCGGAATATGTCGCGATTCTCAACCGGGTATTCGGTCTTACCGCCAAAGCCGCGTCGAATTTCACGGATGTCGGCGCGAACGACTGGTATGCGAATGAGCTGGCGATTGCCAAACAAGCCGGATATTACACCGGTTTCCCGGACGGTACGGCGAGAGCGCTTGCGCCGGTCACGCGCGAAGATGCGGTTACGCTGCTGGCGAGATTGTTCGGCTTGAAGCAAAATGCAAACGCTAACATCACGTTCGCGGACGGAGCAGCCATTCATGCCTATGCGAAAGACGCGGTATCGGCGCTCTCCGACATGATTAAAGGGTACAGCGATGGCACCTTCCGCCCCGGATCGCCGATCACCCGCGCGGAAGCGATCGTGTTCGTGGATCGGCTCGTGGCAGGCTATTATCACGGCGCGGGAACGGTAACCGCAGGCACGATCGACGGCAACGTTGTCGTAAGCGAGGCGAATATCGTTCTGAAAAATACGACGATCAACGGTAATCTGTATTTGACCCCAGGCATCGGAAGCGGCAATGTAATGCTCGATCATGTGACCGTGAAAGGCAAGACGTTCATCCAGGGCGGCGGCGAACATACCGTAACGCTGATCGATGCCGTACTTGGCGAAGTATCGGTGAACCGTCCGGATGGCAAGGTTCGCGTGCTGGCGGAAGGCAAGACGCAGATCGGCCGCGTAGCGCTGGATAGCGCCGCCAAGCTGGAATTGAACGGCGAGTCGAAGGCCGATAGCGTAGACGTCAATGCACCGGCTGAACTTAGCGTGGGCGACAAATCAGAGATCGGCGACCTGACGATCGGAAGCGGCGCGAACGGCACCAAGATCGAATCGAAGGGAACGATCGGTTCCGCGGACATCGGGGCAACGGGCGTACAGCTCGGCGGCAAGCCGCTCGAACAAGGCAAGTTCGTGATCGACGGCAAAACGGCGAAGCCCGCAGGATCAACTGGCGGGGGTACAACCGGCGGTTCGGGCTCCGGAGGCTCGGGCGGCGGGTCGGGTAACCCGGGGAATGGCGGAGGCGGTACCGTCGATCCCGGCGGCGAGACGCCTGCGACCGGTACCGACTTCGTCGACTACGAAGCGACGGCTGAGACCAAATCGTTGTTCGCGTATTTGAACGAGCGTCGGGGGCAAGAAGTCCTGTTCGGCCAGCAGCACGTGACGGACGAAGGGCTCTCGTTCGTCGATGGCGCCGCCGGGCCGCAGTCCGACGTGAAGAACGCCGTCGGCGACTTCCCGGCCGTGTTCGGCTGGGATACGCTCAGTCTCGACGGCAAGGAGAAGCCGGGCGTGGCGGGCAACGAAGCGAAGAGCCGCGAGAATCTGGCTGATTCGATGAAGGAAGCGCACGAGCTGGGCGGCATCTTGACGCTTAGCGCGCATATGCCGAATTTCGTGACGGGCGGCATGTTCAACGATACGGCGGGCAGCGTCGTGGCGAACATCCTGCCGGGCGGCGCGAAGCACGCGGCGTACAATGCTTACTTGGATAATATCGCGGCGTTCGCGCATCTGCTGAAGGACGATAATGGCAAATCGATCCCGCTGCTGTTCCGTCCGTTTCACGAGCAGAACGGCGGCTGGTTCTGGTGGGGCGCGAAGACGACGTCCACGAGCGAATACGTCGAGATTTTCCGCTATACGGTCGAGTACCTCCGGGACAAGAAGGACGTGCACAACTTCCTGTACGTCTACTCCCCGAACGGCTCCTTCGGCGGCAGCGAAGCATCCTACTTGACGACCTATCCGGGCGACGATTACGTGGACGTCCTGGGCATGGACCAGTACGACAATCAAGCCTCCCCGGGTTCCGAGTCGTTCGTGAGCGGACTGGTCGGCGATCTGGCCATGATCTCGAAGCTGGCGGACAAGAAGGGCAAAATCGCGACGTTCTCCGAATTCGGCTACAGCCCGCAGGGCATGAAGGTAAGCGGCAACGGCGACAAGGCGTGGTTCACTCGCCTGCTGAACGCGATCAAGGCCGATCCGGACGCGAAGCGGATCGCCTATATGCAGACGTGGGCGAACTTCGGCACGAACGGCAATTTGTTTGTCCCTTATAAGAACGCGAAGGATCTCGGCGATCATGAGCTGCTGCCGGACTTCCAGTCGTATTATGCCGATACGTACTCCGCGTTCGCCGGGGACATCAAAGGCGACGCAATCTACTCGCGAACGGTCGAAGCCAGGGCTGAGCGGCCGTTCATGCACATCGCTTCTCCGTCGCATGACGGCACGGTGGCAACAAATACGGCGACGATCCGCGCGCGCGTGCTGAACGCGACGCCGACGAAAGTCGTCTATACGATCGGAGCGGGCGGGACGGAGGTGCCGATGACGCTGGATGGCGATGGCTTCTATGCCGCGGACTGGTCGCCGAGCGGCGCGCTCAACGGCAAGACGGCGGAAATTACGGTGAAGGCGTACAACGGCACGACCGTCGCGCTGGAGTCGAAGTCGACCGTATTCGTGAAGGTGCCGCAAATTCAGCTTCATGCAAATGCGTTCAATGAAGCGACGGATATCGCGGCGATCCAGAACAACGGCACCTACTCCAATGTCGGAACGCATGACGGGATTGGCCTTGCCTTGACGCACAAGGCGGAGGAAGGCAACGGCATGCTGGCGATGAACGTGACCGGTCTCGATGCGACGGACACGTGGCAGGAATTGAAGCTCGAGATTCCGGCGGCTGCTCAGACGGTCGGATTGGCGAACGCGAAGCGCGTGGCGATGGATATCTACGTGCCGGTGACGGAGCAGCAGAGCGGAGACGCGACCTTGCGCGGCGTCGTCATGCTGCCGCCGGACTGGGATACGAAGTACGGCATGTCGACGACGCAGCAGAAGCTGGCCGATCTGGAGAAAGTGACGATCGGCGGCCAATCTTACTGGCATTATCAACCGGTCATCGACGTGAACGACGCGGCCAAATCGGCGGCGGCTACCAGTCTGGCGATCTCGCTCATCGGCAGCGGCTTGTCCGGCAATGCGGCGATTCTCGTGGACAACATCCGGCTGTACAGCACCTATGTCGAAGCTCCGCGCGACCCGGCGCTCGTCGACGATTTCGAATCGTATTCGGGCAGCGACGCGCAGCTGGCCGGCAGCTTCAAACATGCGGGAGGCGACGCGACGAGCGTCTCATTGACCGCATCTAACAAAGTCGAAGGCAGCTATGCGATGAAATACGATTACACGCTGGCCGGCAACAAATACGCGGGCATTACGAAATCGCTCGGCGGCGTCGACTGGTCGGCCTTCAACAAGCTGAAGTTCTATCTGAAGCCGGATGGGTCGAATCAGAAACTCGTCATTCAGATCAACATTAGCGGCATCTCGTTCGAAGCTTATCCATCGCTTGCTTCGACCGAAGCGGGCTGGGTGACGCTGCCGTTCAGCGCGTTCAAGCCGGCGCCGTGGGATACGGCGAACGCGGGCAAGGTGATCACGAAGACGAATCTGAAAGAAGTACGCGACTTCTCGATCTACGTCAATGCGGTGGACGGCGTGCCGATGACGAGCGGGTCGCTCTACTTCGACGATATTCGGGTCATCAACGACGGCACCGGCGGCGTGCCGAACGGCGGCATCGGAGCGGGCAGCATGCCGGCGCCGGCGGGCACGCTCTACGGCTTCGAGTCCGGCACGCAGGGTTGGGCGGTCAGCCAGAACAACGCGAGCGCCACGGCGGTAGTATCATCGGTAGACGCGGCGGCGGAAGGCACGCACGCGCTCGCCTCGACGTTCAACTTAAGCGGCAACTTCGAGCTGACGAAGGTCGAAGCAGTCGACCTGTCCGGCGTCTCCGCGATCAGCGCGAAGGTGAAGCTGTCCAGCGGTTCGGCCAAGGCGCGTCTCTACATCAAGGTCGGATCGGATTGGAAATGGTACGACAGCGGGGCGTCTCAGGACCTCGGCGCGGACGGATTTACGACGCTGACCCTCTCGCTTGCGAACATCGCAGGCCGAGAAGCGGTGAACGCGATCGGCATCAAAATCGAGCCAGCCGGAGGAACCGGACCGGCGACGTTGTACGTGGACGAAGTGGCGCTAGCGGAGTAAATTGAGATAAATGTAGAGACGGCAGCCTATTTGGGCTTGCCGTCTTTCTTTTCCTGAGGTCTTTTATGGCATCCGAAAATAAGCTAGGATGGAAGAGCTTAGGCTGTATAGATTGACAACGCAGTCCTGCCATTTGCATCTGAGGATAGACGATAAAGGAGCTTACGTATGCGTATTATCTATGGAGATTTATGGACCTACTCCATTCTCGACATGATCAAGAGAGTCGATCAAGGGATTGAACCTCGAGTCGTGCGGCTGCCGATTTCCGAGCTGCGAATGACCGATACGATTCCCCTTCGCGGGCAATTCGAGATCCATGTCCATGATCGCAAGATGTGGATTATCGGCAATGCCTCCGCCCCCGAAGAAATGATGATCGATGACTGGCTCTACACGCTGAAGCTGTTATTTACGCGACTTGAAGCGGGCTGTACTTCTTATAAGATGTCTACTGGGGAGCAGGGCGGCGCGGTTTATCTCTTCGAACGCGAAGGGGAGATGCTCTTTTTGTCTGTTTTCCGCGACTATGATCGTGATTCCTTAGAGCCCATTGAAGACTGGCAGCGCGTGCCGATGACATACGAATCGTTCCGTAGAGGGTATCTGGATTTCCGTCGTCGGTTGTACAACGAGCTGAAGGAGCAAGCGCCGGAAGGCTATCGCCTTTATTTCAAAGAGGACTTGCCAGCGGAAGACTAGTCCAGCCCAAAGACGAAACAAAGGACGGCATGCATCCTCGCATACCGTCCTTTCGTTTGTCCGCTGCCAGCCGCAACGCTTAAATCGCGACTTCCATCGGAACTTTCTCATGATGCTTGTAATCCAGCAGCTTGAAATCCTCAATCGTGAAGTCATCAAAATTCTTCACCTCGGGATTGATCCACAACGTCGGCGCTTCGAAAGGCTCAAGCTCAATCTGCTTCGCGAGCGGCTCGAGGTGGCGTTCGTAGATGTGGCAGTCGTTGATATTGAACGTGAGCGTGCCGAGCTCGTAGCCGGTCACTTGCGCGATCATCCGCTGCAGCACGTAATATTGGAACACGTTGAACGGATGCCCGAGGCCGACGTCGTTGCTTCGGATGCCGACGATGAGGTGCAGCTTGTTCGCTTTGACGAGCCACTGATTGTGCCAGACGCACGGATAGAGCGCCATGTCGTGATTGTCGTCGATGTTATACAGCGATATGATATGGCGGCGCGACGCCGGGTTGTTCTTGAGTCCGTCAATTAGCTTCTCCACCTGGTTCGTGATACGGTCAGACTGACGTTTGCCGTCCGGCGAGCCGTCCTCGGGGAACGATTTGCCCAGCTGATACCCGTAAGCCCGCCCGATCGTGCCATCTTCGCGCGTCCATTCTTCCCAAATCTTCACGTTGTTCTCGCGCAAATACGAGACGTCGGACGTGCGCTTGATGTAGAACCAGATCAGCTCGTGGATGGCCGTTTTCCACGCGACTCGCTTGGTCGTCAGAATCGGAACCTCGGCGTTGTCGAGCACGATTTGCTTGGAGATGACGCTCTTCGTGTAAGCCGGCGTGCCATCCGCCCATTTGGCGCGGACCTTCTGATCCTTGTCCCAGATGCCATTGGCCATAATATCGGTGACGATGTCTTTATAAATCAAATCGAATTGACCCAGTGTACTCACCTCGTAAAAAATAACTTTCGTCATTATACCACGCGGCGAGGCGAGGGCAAGGAGAAACTCTTCAAGCCGCGTTCAGTCCGCGACGGCCGGCAAAATATGCTCCTTAATCAGCGTCCACCGGTCCCGCGGCTGCGGCATGAAATCGGACGTGATCGCGACGACGAGACCGTAATCCGGCAGGCAGCAAATCGCGTTGCCGCCATCCCCGAGCGCCATGAAGCCGCGCTTGCCGTCCTCTTCGCGCACCCACCACAGATAGCCGTAGCCATGCGCGTTCAAGGCCGTGGACGCATCGATCCACGCCGGCGAGAGAATTTGCGTATCGCCCCACCGTCCCTGGTTCAAATAAAGCAGCCCGAACCGCGCCATATCCCGAGGCGTAAGCGTAAGTCCCCAGCCGCCGGTCGAGCTGCCGCTTGGATCCTCTACCCATCCGCGCACGGCATGTCCAAACAGCTCGTCGAACCCGTAGCCGGTCATGCCATAAGCCGGAATTTCGCGCATGCCGGTCGGCCGGAACAAACGTTCATTGGCCCATTCGCGCGCGCTACGTCCGATGCTCCGGGTGAGGATGACCGACAGCAGATGCGCCCCCGACGTGGAATATTTGAAGTCGCCGATGTTCCCGCCCCGTCCCAGCTTACCCAGCGTATACGCCGCCCAGTCCGGCTGCATGCACAGTTGGTCCAGCGGCTCGCGCCAAGCTTCGAACGGATAGGGGGCGGTCATCGCAAGCAGATGACGAATGGTAATATCCGCGATCACCCCGTTATCGGCCGCCGGCCTGTGTTCCGGAAAAAACTCGAGCACCTTCTGGTCGACATCGCGGATATGCCCATGCTCGATGGCCAGGCCGATCAGCGCGGACAAGACGCTTTTCGTCACGGATGCGACATGGTGCGCATGTTCGGGAGCGGCGCCGCGCCAATACCGTTCATACGCCAGGGCTCCTTTCCTGGCCACGACGACGGCGTTAATGTTCGCATACTCGGATGCGATGACGGCTTCCAGCCCCGCCAGCGAGCGCGCGTCCATCCCGGCGGCTTCCGAATCGGCGGTTGGCCAGCTTGAAGAGGTACGGTCGATACGTTGCACGATTGCATGCCTCCTTTTAGTTCTTTCGAATCGGAAAATAAACCTCGGTGACGCTCTCCGCCGCGTCGTTCACCTGTTTCGGATCGGTCAGGTATACCTCGTAAGGCGCGTCCGCAACGACGTATCCTTCCTCCTCGATCCATTCCCGCAACCGGGCGTACACGCTTTGTAATTCCGGATAAGCGCCTTTCAGGACGGCCCGCGCGCATAACCTTCCGGGCAGCTCCCGCGTTCCGTCGCCAGCCTCCTCGACCGGAATGGCGAACTCGGTATCATTGCCGGACGGGTTATATTCCGAACTGTGGTAGATCGTCATCGGCGTGCCGGCTAACGTGAGTCCCTCGGCGGCGATTCGTTCATAGAGCCGGGCGAAAAACGCGCCGTATCCGGCGTCGTAATCCTCGCCGCGAATCATCAGCCGCGTCGACGCAATCGTCATTGGCGGCACGGTCGCAAGCTGTACGTCGATGCGGTCGACGTACGCCAGCAGCGGAATGCCGCGCGCAAGATTCGCCAGATCGGCGTTCATTTGGCGGAGCGTTCGCTCGAGCGCGCCGAGCCGGACCTGCATGTCTTGCCTTTTGCGGTGCAGAGCCGCGCCTAGCCGCTCATCGGCATCATCGGGTTCTGCTTTCAGAATCGCTTTGATTTCCTCTAGCGAGAAATGGTAGGATTTGAGACGACTGATCATGAGCATCGTCTTCAACTGACGGACGGCGTAGTATCGATACCCGTTGTCCGGGTTAATTTCATCCGGCGTAATCAGTCCGATTTCGTCATAATAGCGAAGCGTCTTGGTCGATACTTCGCACAGCTTCGAGAATTCGCCGATCGACAGCAACCGGGCACCTCGCTTTCATCGTTTTGCATTCGAATGTCTGCTTCTACTTTGCGCCTTCCCCCAAGGGGAAAGTCAACAGCTAATTTTAGATGAGGAGGAACGATAGATGACGCGAACCGATATCGCCGTGCAAAATAACATCGCCTGGTGCGCCGCCGTATGCGATCTGTATGGAGTTGCCCATAACCCAGAAGAGCAGTTATGGGGGACGCTCGCGCCAGCCCCGCCATTTTACCCGGACCTTATTACGGCGACGGCCGACGCAACGACCGAAGACGTACGGCGATGGCTGACGACCCGGGACATCAACGGATTGAAAGACAGCTATGCCAAGCTGGACATGGCGAAGCTCGGGTTCCGGCTGTTGTTCGAGGCGGAGTGGATTATGCATGAACCATCCGCGGACCTCCGAGCGTCTGTCGATGAGCCGGCATGGACCATCGTCGCCAACGAGCGCGAGCTCGCCCGATGGGCCGCCGCCGCCGACATGCCGCATCTGATGAAGCCCGAGCTGCTGCAGCGACATGATGTGAAGGTATTCCTGCGGGAGTCCGACGGCGAAGTGTCTGGCTTTATCGCGAACGTCGGCGCAGGCGCAGTAGGCATTTCCAATGTGTTTGCGCCGCCGCCGCTCGCCCATGATACCCTCTGGCAATCGATTGCCCGTGCGTCGTCTGCGCTTTTTCCCGAACTGCCGCTCGTCGGCTACGAGCATGGCGAGACGTTGGATGCCGCGCGGCAGGCGGGCTGGACGGCAATCGGACCGCTGCGGGTCTGGGTTAGGTAAGCAATAGCGCCCACCCTCATCCCAAAAAGTAAAAATAGTGCACACTCCCGTACAAATCGTCCGTACGGGAGTTTTTGCCGTTTGCCTATAATGAGGTCAAAAGAAGATGAGGTGAGTGGCAATGGCATCTGTATCGAGAGACCTGGGGGCAGGCGAGACGCGCAGGCGGCCGTTCTGGACGAACCGGCGCAAAGAGGCGGCGATCGGCATTGCGTTCGCGGCGCCGGAGTTTCTGGGCATCGTGCTGCTGGGCGTGTTCCCGTTATTTTTCTCGCTCTACTTGAGCTTCACGGAGTGGAATCTGGTCGGGGGACTGAAGGCGATCCGCTTCGTCGGATTGGACAACTACGTCGCGCTCTTCCAGGATAAGACGTTCTACCTCTCGCTGAAGAACAATCTGGTCTACACGATCATCACCGTGCCGGTCAGCATGTTCATCGGCTTCGTTTTCGCGGTGCTCATTCACTCGAAGGTGTACCTGCGGGACTACTTCAAGGTCGTATTCTTCATTCCGTACATCGCGACGACGGTGGCGGTGGCGACGGTGTTCTCGGCGCTGTTCCATCCGTCGAGCGGACCGGTGAACAACTTGCTCATGAGCCTCGGGATCGCCGATCCGCCGCGATGGCTGGGGAGCACGGATTTCGCGCTCTGGGCGATTATCATCGTCGCCGTCTGGCAGGGGATCGGGTACAACATCGTCATTTACCTGGCAGGACTTACGACGATTCCCGAGGATCTGTACGAGGCGGCCGAGATCGACGGGGCGTCGTGGCTGCAGCGGTTCTACCGCATTACGCTGCCGATGCTCGGACCGACGACGTTCTTCCTCAGCATTACGGCGATCGTCGCGTCGTTCAAGGTGTTCGACCTCGTCGCGTTCCTCACCGAAGGCGGACCGAACAACTCGACGAACGTGCTCGTGTATTACATTTTCGAAGAGGGCTTCCAGAACTTCCGGATGGGCTACGCGTCGGCGCTGTCGTGGATGCTGTTCCTGATCATCGCGGTCGTCACGGCGGTTACGTGGAAGGCGCAGAAGAAACAATTTTAGCCCGGAAGGTTGGCGATTCAATATGCGACAAGGCACAACGGGGAAAACGATCGTCACGGCGATTATGGCCGTCTTCTCGATCTTGTTCATCTCCCCGCTCATCTGGATGGTCTCCGCGGCCTCCAAGTTCGAGAAGGACGTCATGGCCTTCCCGATCCGGTGGATTCCGCGGGAGTGGAACTTCATCGAGAATTTCAAAACGGTGTGGATGGGCGACGTTCCCTTCAACTTGCACTACTTCAATTCCCTCAAGCTCGCGGTCATTTCGACGCTGCTGACGCTGCTGTTCTCCTCGATGGCGGGCTTCTCGTTCGCGAAGCTGAATTTCCCGTTCAAGAACGGCGCGTTCATCCTGCTCCTCTCGTTCTTCCTCATCCCGAACGAGGCGACGCTCGTCCCGCGGTTCATCATGATCCGGTGGCTGCACTTGTATGACACCCATGCGTCGCTTATCCTGATGGGCGCCTTCACGATTCCGTTGACGTTCCTCATGCGGCAGTTCATGATGGGCATTCACCAAGAATATATCGAAGCGGGCAAAATGGACGGCGCGGGCATCTTCCGCATTTACTGGCAGATCGTCCTGCCGATGGCGAAGCCGATCATCGCGACCGTGGGCATCCTCAAGTTCCTATGGACGTGGAACGATTACCAGGGGCCGCTCATCTTCCTGATGGATCCGAAGCTGTTCACGATTACGCTTGGCATGCAGTCGTTCAACGACATCTATTCGACCAGTTACGCGGTCGTCATGATGGCGGCGGTATCGGCGATCATCCCGCTGCTCATCTTGTTCATCCTGCTGCAGCGGCAGGTCATCGACGGCATCGCGGGCGGCGGGGTCAAAGGGTAACGCCGTCGCAGGCGCAGACCATCGGCGCATCGGGCCGGGCATCATCCGCGAGCGGAACAGCGCAAGGAACTGCACAAGGAACGCAAGAGAGTGCACGCCGCGTTTAGAATAAAACGCTTACAATTACAGAAGTAACCGAGTACACTATCCTTGAGGGGGAACAGAGAATGAAAGCAACGAAGCTCGCATTAACCTCTGCATTAGTCGCCATGGCGCTTGCCGGCTGCGGCAGCAACGCCGATAACAAGGAGTCCGGCGCGAATACGCCGAATAACGGGGGCACGAAGGAAACGAACGCCGCGGAAGACGCGAAAGACAGCGGCGCGAGCGGCGAGAAAGTCACCATCAAATACTACAATTGGGACAACGGCGCCAACCAGGAGAAGCTGGCGACGATCATCGCGAACTTCGAGCAGGCGAATCCGACGATCGACGTCGAGTCCGTGCCGCTCGTGACGACCGGCTCCACGACCGACTTCTACAAGAAGCTCGACCTGATGGCCGCTTCGGGCGATCCGCTCGACGTCATGGCGTTCTCCCACGTCGACTTCGTCAGCGAGCGTGCCGCGCGCGGCGTGCTGGCGCCGTTGGACGAACTTCTCAAGGCCGATAGCATCAACGTCGACGACGCGTTCTATATGACGCCGAAGTACGACGGCAAAGTTTACGGTTTGCAGGATATTTCCTCGCCGTGGCTCGTCGCGATCAACAAGAAGGCGCTCGATGCGGCGGGGCTGCCGGTGCCGACGTGGGGGTGGACATGGGACGACTTCCGCGATTACGCGAAGAAGATGACCACGGGCGAAGGCGATGCCAAGCAATACGGGGCGTTCTTCCATACGTGGGGCGAATACGCGAACCCGGTCGCCTACTCCGAGCTGCCGCATCCGTACTTGACGAAGGACCAGACGCCGGCATTCGGCGACAAGTCGTTCGCGGATTTCTTCAACCTTCGCCGCGCGATGGAGAAGGAAGACCAGTCGGCGAAGTCGCTGTCCGATACGGTAGGCGCGAAGCTGCGCTACGACACCGAGTTCCTGAACGGCAAGGCGGCGATGATCCCGATCGCGACGTTCATCGTGAACAAAATTCTAGACACGACGAATTTCCCGCACGACTTCCAGACGGTGTTCGCGCCGCTGCCGGCTTCCTCGAATGACGTGCCGGTCGGCACGAGCTACATCGGCGGACATTACCTGAGCGTCGGCGAATCGTCCGAGCACAAGGCGGAAGCGTACGCGTTCATCAAATACATGGCGACGCAGACCGACGTCGTCGTCGACTTCCCGGGTTCCAAGGCCGCGGACAAGAACAAAGTCATGACCGCGCTCGTCGGCGACAAGACGAACCTCGTCGATCTGGAATCGCTCGGGGCGACCGCGTTCGATTCGCGCATTAAGACCGTCTACGAGCCGAGCTACTCGACGAGCTACTCCGGCGAGCTGAAGACGGTGCTCGAGAACGGGCTGAGCGCCTTCCTGCTCGACGACCTGACGGCCGAGGAAGCGCAGAAGCAGATGACGGACGAAGCGAACGCGATTATCGCCAAGAACAAAAAATAACCGCCCGCTAGTCACAGGTTCGGGGCGATCAGGCAAGAGGTAACCGCGAGGTTGCCTTTTTCCAAATACAAGCATGGATAAGCTGCGCGCCTCTCCATCATCTTGTATTTCTCCGGAATGAAACGGCTATCGCAGCATAAGACGGCGATAGCCGTTTCACCTTGCATAGCGGGCGGCAAGGGAGGAATCGGAAGGTGCAGTGGCTGCTCAAATTTTCATTTTACCGGCGAATCCAGCTTTCGCTCATCGTCTTCATTCTGCTGCCGCTCGCTTTCGTCTCGGTCGCGTCGTATTACTTGATCAAGGACGTCGTCGTGGAGAAGGTGAACGCGTCGAACCAGAACATGGTGAACGTCATGGCGTCCGATCTGGACAAGAACGTGGAGGATATGATCTACGCCTCCAACCTGTTCGGCGCGAGCGACAGCAACACGCTGGAGGAATTGATCGCCTTCAAGGACGTGCGCAATCTGTCGTCGTCGAAGGATTATTTCACGCATCGGCGAATCGCGGAGTTCATGGATTTGGCGTACTCGAAGACGTCCGGTCTGAACGCGCAGGTATTCTTCGTCAACAACAGCGACTTCGTGATCTACGCGGCGAACAACGTGCTGGATTATCCTTCGCTGAACCGGTGGCTGCGGCAGCGGACCGAGCCCGCGGCTGGCAACCGGATGCGGTGGGAGAAGGCGGAGGGATTGCTGCAAATTTCGGGCAAACGGACCGAGTCGTACTATTTCGCCGTGAAATCGATCCGGACGCCGGATAACGGCTCGAAACTCGGCACGCTGTACGTCGGCATTCCGAGCGAATATTTCGAGCGGACGTTCGCCAAGGGCGGCGATGGCGCGTTCCGCCTGCTGGCCGCGGACGGCGGGCTGATTTACGGCTATGCGAAAGGAGCGGACCTGTCCGGTCTGGCGCATGCCAAGGAGGTCCAGGCGAAGGTCGGCCGGCCGGGCTGGAAGCTACTCTTTCGGTACGATTCGAAGTCGATCACGGCTGAGATCTCCCAGGTGTACAAGTTCTACGCGATTACGCTGTCGGCATGCGTCGCGGCGTTCCTCGTCATTTCGGTGTTCATCGCGCGGACGCTGCACCGGCCGCTCCACAAGCTCCGGCGGACGGCCGAGCAGTTCGGCGGGGGCAACCGGATGCTTCGATTCCCCGTGCGGGGCAAGGACGAGGTGGCGGTGCTCGGGACGGCGTTCAACCATATGCTCGACCAGATCAACCGCCTCATCGCCGAAGTGGAGCAGGAGCAGGAGGAGAAGCGGGAGATCGAGCTGCACGCGCTGTTCTCGCAGATCCGCCCGCATTTTCTGCTTAATACGCTTAATTCGATCAAATGCAATCTCGTCCTCGAGGGGGACCCCGTGCACAGCCGCCAGATCGACGCGCTCATGAGCCTGCTGCGCGCCTATATGCGGGTGAACGAACCGTGCACGTTGCGGCAGGAGTGCAAGCTGCTGCAGGATTACGCGGACATTATGCAGATGCGCAGCGACATGCCGATCGCGCTGCATGTCGAGCTGGACGAGACGGTGGCGGAGTTGGAGGTGCCGCGCCTCATGCTGCAGCCGCTCGTGGAGAACGCGATCGTGCACGGGTTCGAGGACGGCCGCGAGGATGCGGCGATCTGGCTGAGCGCCAGACGCGAAGGCGGCGACTGCGTCATCGCGGTCAGCGACAACGGGCGGGGCATGAGCGAGACCGACCTGGAGCGGCTGCGGCGGACGCTGCGGGACGAGAACGAGCCGCAGGCGACGGATAAGCGCATCGGGCTGGCCAACGTATGGAGCCGCGTCAAGCTGACGTACGGACCGGCATCCGGCATGGCGATCGAGCGGAGCGGGCGGGGCGGCATGGCGTTCACGATGACGATACCGGGCAAGATGCCCGCGGGGAGAGGGGAGGCCGGTTATGTACAGAGCGATGCTGGTTGACGACGACGCGCCAATGCTCAAGTACTTGAACAAGCTGCTGCCCTGGAAGGAGATGGGCGTGACGGTCGCCGCAACGGCGCAGTCGGGCGCGAAGGCGTTGGAGCGGTTCAAGGAAGAGACGCCGCAGCTGGTCATAACCGATATCGGAATGCCCCACATGGATGGTTTGGAACTTGCGGCCGAGCTGAGGGCGATCCGTCCGGACGTGCGGATTATTTTCCTTACTTGCCACGAAGACTTCCAGTATGCGCGCAAGGCGGTGCAGCTCGACGCGGACGATTACCTGATCAAGGACGAGCTGACGGCGGATGCGCTCCGGCACAGCGTCGAGAAGAGCATCCGGCTCATCCAGGCGCAGCACGAGCGCGCCTCGCAGCTGTCTTACCGCGACGAGGTGGAGCGCAACCGCGACGTGCTGAAGCAGGCGTTCTGGAAGCAGGTGTCCGGCGGGGATCGTTCGGAGGTGACGCTCGCTTCCGGCCGAAGGCTCGGCATTGACTGGGGAGCGTCGCATTTCATGCTGGGACTGGTTCATATCGACTTCGATTCCATGCTGGGCAGCTATGGGCTGAAAGACGCGCCGCTGCTCCATTACGCGCTGTACAATATCGCGCAGGAGATGGCGCGCGACCTCCGCGGCATGACGGTATTCGCGGAAGATGGCCGCGAGCTGGTCCTGCTGCTCAACTACGAGCGGAATTTGGCGGTCAACACGGAAGCGCTGTTCCGCCGGTTCGCGGAAGAGCTGGCCGCGAAGGCCGCGGACTATTTGCGCATTGCGCTGACGATTTGCCACGGCGGAGAGACGCAGGGACTCGGCGGTCTCGCGAGCGCGATTCGGGAGCTGCGGCAGTTCAGCCGAACCCGGCTCTACTACGAACGGAGCGGCATCGCGGCGATCCATCGCCAGCCGGAAGGTCTAGCGCCTCAGGCGTCCGCGTTCGAGGGGGAGCGGGAGAAGGAACGGCTGCTTCAGTCGTTCCGCGTCCGGGATGCGGCGGACATGCTGGCCATCGTGGACGAACTCGCGGCCAAGGCCGAGCAAGCCCGGGCGGCTCGCGCGCGGGTCATCGCCATACTCGCGCAGTGGGTAAGGCTCATCGAAGCGGAGGCCGGTTATGACAGGGACAACGCCGCCTTCCTTACCGAGCTTCAACATACGATACGCCTGGTGGAAACGGCGCACAGCGTGAAGACGAGACTTGCGGGCATCATGCACGCGATGCCGACGGAGACGGGGGCCTACGCGGTCGATCCGAAGCCGAAGCAGATCGACCGCTATATTATGGAGCACTTGTCCGAGAACGTGTCGCTCGTGACGATGGCGAACCATTTGTACATGAACCCGAGCTACTTCTCCCGGTACTTCAAGAAGATGACGGGGGTCAATTTCACCGACTACGTCCACCGGTTCAAAATGAACATCGCCCTCCAAATGATGCGCGACAAGGATGCGACGATCGAAATGATCTCCGTCCAGCTCGGTTACTCCGACCGTACGTATTTCTCGAAGGTGTTCAAGAAGTATATGGGGATGAGCCCGGGCGATTTTCGGGGGAGCGGTACGCGCGGCGTATAGGAGGAGCAGGCGAAACGCGAAAGTTGGGAGCTGCGGAAGCGGCTCCTTTTTACTTTGTCGGCGGCGAACGCGGGTGGTAAAATGAGGAAAACGTTTCGCGAGGAGGGCAACATGATACGGAATAATCTGGTCTCGCTGTCTATACACGTTGCGGTGCTTCTGGTATCGCTGCTATTGATCGGCGCGACAGGCGTTCAAGGCGGCTTCACCGTAATGATCGTCGGCTTCGCCGCGGTCGCTTATATCGGGCTAAGCTATGCCTCCCTGATTTCGTCGGCCTCGGCGGGCGCGAATCTGCTATCCGTCATCTCGGTTAGCGCGATCGGCCTGATTATCGGTTTATTATGCTGGTTCTTCCCGGGCCAGATGGGGTTCAACTGGATGATTTATATGGGCTATCATCTCTATTTCTTCGCGCTGTTCGACGCGTTTGATTTCGACTTCCGGATGCGCGCGATGCTGCCGCTGTTTATCGCGCCGTCTCTTCTGCTATGGGCGGGCTTGCAGCTGAAGGCGCTGCGTTCGCGCCGTCCGGCCATCGTACGCCATGGCGACATGCGGGAGTGAGCTTCTAAGAGCTCGTCGCAAGAACAGGACAAGGCTGTCGAAGCGACCGACAGCCTCCGAAGTCATCATCCTGCACACAAAAGTCGAAATAATGAACACTGCACATACTTGAAAGCGGTTACAATGAGGAAGGCAAGAAATCATCTATTCCTTTATAGGAGGGATTGTTAATGAAGAGTGGGATCAAAATCGCGCTAGCCGCGCTGCTGCTCGCATCGCCGATCGCCGCCGAGGCGGCTTGGTCGCCGCAGCCGGTCGCGGCCGCCGGGACGACGTATTACGTCGATTCGGCCGCGGGCAACGACGGCAACGCGGGTACGAGCGAGGGGGCGGCCTGGAAGTCGCTGAGCAAGGTGAACGGCACGACGTTCGGCCCCGGGGACCGCATTTTGTTCAAGTCCGGCGGCTCGTGGACCGGCCAGCTGTGGCCGAAGGGCTCGGGCGCGGCGGGCAGTCCGATCGTCATCGACAAGTACGGCACCGGCGCGAAGCCGAGCATTAACGGCGGCGGTTCGAGCTTCACGCAGACGGTCTCCGGTTCGACGACGACGTACAACACGGGCACCGTCTTCCTCAAGAACCAAGAGTATTGGGAGATTAACAACCTCGACGTAAGCAACGACGAGAATTTGAGCGTCGACAACAATACGTCCACGGCGCTGCGGGCGGGCGTCTACTTCACGATCGACGCCAACGCGAGCGACCGCGTATACAACCATATCTACGTCCGAGGCGTCGACGTGCACGACGTGGACGGCTACAACAATCCGGGGGCGAAGGCGAACGGCGGCATTATCGGCACGATCGTCGGCACGTACGACAAGGCGCAGGCGACGGTCGCGCGCTTCAACGACATTCGCATCGAGAACAACACGATCCGCAAAGTCGACCGCTCCGGCATCCGGCTTACCGATCACAGCCTGTACTTGAGCGACGACTCCTTCAGCACGACGTCCGCGCTGAAATACGGCAACTGGGACACGAACGTATACGTGGGCAACAACACGCTGACGAGCATCGGAGGCGACGGCATCGTCGTGCGCTGCGCGGACGGCGCGCTCGTCGAGCGCAACACGGTGTCCAATTTCGGCACGCTCGTCACGACGGCGATCGCGGGCATCTGGAATACGGTCGCGCAGAACAACGTGTTCCAATACAACGAGGTGTACGGCGGTCCGGCGAGCAACCAGGACGGCATGGCGTACGACTTCGACCTGTATTTGAAAAACACGACGTTCCAGTACAACTATTCCCACGATAATCCGCAAGGCTTCCTGCTGTTGATGGGCAGCAACGAGGGCGACGTGTTCCGCTACAACATCAGCGAGAACGACGGCTATTTCATCAAGTGGATCAGCTCCAAGGAGAAGACGCCGGCCCTCATCTACAACAACATCTATTACTACGACGGCGCCAAGGCCAAAATGACCGCGGACGACGCGTTCCCGGCCGCGGCCGGACTTCGCCTGTACAATAACATTTTCTACAACCATAACGCGAGCGCGACGACCAATTGGGGCACCGTGAACTGGGCGGACGCGGCGGTATTCGGCAACAACGCGTTCTACGAAGCGGGCGGCATACACCCGTCGACGGAACCGGCGGATGCGGGCAAAATCACGTCCAATCCGTCGTTCGTAAACGGCGGCGCAGGCGGCAACGGGCTCGGTACGCTCGCCGGCTACAAGCTGAACGCCAATTCGCCGCTGATTAACCAAGGGCTCGCGATGGCAAGCAATGGCGGCAAAGACTTCTGGGGTAACCCGCTCTACGTCGGCTCGGCCGATATCGGCGCGCACGAGACGAGCGTGGCGCAGACGGGGCAGGCGTTCGCGCCCTCCGCGGACGTCTTCGTCCGGAGCGGCTCTTACGCGGCGGTCAATTACGGCTCCGATCCGAACCTGATGGTCAAAGCGGATGCTTCCGGCTATGCGCGCAAAGCCTACCTGAAGTTCAACTTCTCCGCGTTCGCCGGCACGACGGCCTCCTCGGCGAAGCTGCGGCTCTACGTTAACGCGGTCAATACCGACGCGGTGCGCACGCTGAAGGCCTACAGCACCGACGAGAGTTGGACCGAGGCGGCCATCACGTGGAACAACGCGCCTGCCGGCGCGACGGCTGGTTCATCCGCGAACATCGCCAATACGGCGGGCGTGTGGATCGAGATCGACGTGACCGCGCTCGTGAACGCGAACATGAACGACAAGCAGGTGTCGATACTGCTGATCAATGAAGGCGCGGCGAGCAGCAAAGGCGACGTTCAGTTTAACGCCAAGGAAGCCTCCGCGGGCCAGCCGCAGCTGGTTATTTCGTAAGGCGCCGGGTAGGCGAGCACGCGGGGGCCGCAATCCCTTATCCGCGCGCTGGCCGCTCGCCTTTTCGAATGGCTTTGCCAGGGCTAACAACCAACCTCCGGTGTCGCGTTCTTCCGCGCGCCGGAGGTTTTGCATATCCGAAGTTGACGGGGTTCGACCAAATCGATCATTCCTCTCCGATAGTCTGATATAGTAGTTGTAGCTATCTACTAATCTCTCGACTGCATACGTCTAACTAGCAACCCATTGGGAGAGACAAGCCTGCATGACCAAGGGAGGAATCGTTCGTGATGAAGCCTGAAATTCGTTTGGCCGCCGCGCGGGACGCGGCGGATTTGGCGCGTTTGAATGACGCATTCAATGGAGTTGGGCGATCGCCCGAGGACATCCGGGCGCAGCTCGCTCGCAATGGCGGAGAGCTGGTCGCCGTCGCGGTGCAGGAAGCGCGCGTCGTCGGGTTCGCGTGCGCGCAGGTCGTCGAATCGTTCTGCTATCCGAAGCCGCACGGCGAAATTACCGAGCTGTTCGTTGAAGAGGGGGCGCGTCGGATCGGCGCAGGCGCCGCGCTCGTCGCCTTCCTGGAGCGAATGCTTGAGGCGCGCGGAGTCTCGGACGTCCGCGTGTTGACCGGCCGGGACAACGGACCCGCCATTACGGCCTATGTGCGCTCGGGTTACGCGCCGGACGACAAGCTCGTGCTCAACAAACGCATCGGACAGCCGCGCAAGGGAGGATATACCGTTTTCGAGCCGATCGGGAAAGTTGGGACAGGCGATACGGAGGGTGCAGCCGAGCAAGACAGAGGAACAGGAGACGAATGAATGAGGTACTGGAAGCAGAACGCGAATACAGGGAATGGCATCAACGCCGACCGGCGAACAAGGGGCATGGCAGTGATGACGGCAAGAAGTCTGCTCGCAATCGCACTGTTCATGACATGTTTGCCGTTGACGATGCTGAACGCCGCGGCCACGGCTAGCGACCAAACTTCGCCGGCGCTCTATATCGACGGTCAGAAGACCGCGTACAAGACGGTGACCGTGGCGGGTAAAGGCGAGAATATGGTCGGACTTCGCCAAGCCGCAAGCGCGTTGAAGTTAGCGCTGACGTGGTCGGCGGTAGGCAAAGAATGGACGATCTCGGGCGGAGAGAAGCCGATTCGAGTGAAATTGAACGCAAGAGAGGCATTCGTAGGCGGGAAGGCGACGATGCTTGCCGTGCCTCTTCGCGAGGAGAAGAACACGGTCTACATACCGCTTCGTTTCGTGATCGAGGCTAGCGGCGGAGAGATGCAATTTTACAAAGGCGGCGGGATCAACGTCATATGGGCGCTGTCTCATTCGCAGAACCAGCTGAACAGGGCCATTATGGACGGTGATGCCGAGGCTGTGAAGCGGCTGCTGCGCGATTGGCGGGCGGCAGCTCTGCCGATGGGGGTCGACGGGATTCAGCCGTATACGTTCGCGTCCGAGAATCTCCCGGTAACGAAAGCGTTGATCGAAGCGGGTTTTCCCGTCGATTACCGGGAGGATCGATATGCGGATGTCATCATGTCTAGCGCGGGTTACACGCTGCTTCATGGAGCTGCGGGCTACGGTCGGACGGAAGTCGTTCAGTATTTGCTGGACCAGGGCGCGGATCCGACGCTTATTTCCACGCTGCCAGGCGGCAGGGAAGGCTGGCAGCCGATCGACCATGCCGTCCATGGACTGCTCTACTCCCCGATTCGATTGCAAATATTCGGGCTGAGCTTTAATGATGACGCTATTCAAGATTACATGGATACGCTTCGACTGTTACGCCCGCACAGCGGGTTGCAAATCTATTTCAAGGATCGCAAGGGAGACATTCTGGCAACCGGTGATGATTTGAGCGGATACATTGAGCCCGACTCCTCCTCCGAAGTGCGGAAGCAGCTCGAATTTGCTTTTAAGGATCAGGCGCTATCGGAACGCATGACGGATTCGAATATCGAATCGACGATTAGGATTTTCATCAACGACGTTCAGATCGGCTACGCGAAGGTGCCGCAGTCCATGAAGGACGGCACGATTTCGTTCGTTTCGGAGTATACCTCGGAGGAGCAATTCACGGGCATGGCGGCCATGATCCGGCTGGCGCTCGACGGCAGCGACGAGACCTAATTAAACTCGCGTTACCACAACCCTAACAGCCCCCTCGCCCGCTTAATCCCTTGCGCTTCGAGCAAGGCCGGATTATCGCGCGTTTCCCGGTGCATGTAATCGTAGGAGAGCCAGGCATAATTCTCCAGCGCGAGCAGCTCCGCCAGCTGGCCGACTGGGTCGCGGTCCGCGATGTCGTCGAAGTCGCTTACATAGAGAATCCGGGTAATATCGAGCGGTTTTACCGTCCGAGGTCTGCGAGGATTGGCGTTAATCAGCTCGACGACCCGGCCGCGGTCGTATCCGTCCTGATCGATCTCGATTTCTTCTTCCCACGTGCACGCATAATGACAGGCGCGCTTGTTTCCGTCATAAACGCTGAACGACCAGCCATGGTCCTCCGCGTGAATCAGATGGACGAGCGTCCCTTTATTGGCGGCGATCAGCCTGCGGTTCGGCCGGAATGCCGCGCCTTTGGGCAGAATCGTCACCCAGTTGTTGCCCGCCGGGAACACGTAACCTGGCGTGAAACCGCGTCGCAGCAGCTTCATGCCGTCCGCCTGCTCGGCCGCGAATAAATGATAGCTCTCGCTGAACTCGCTCATGCCGCGAAACCTCCTTCCGTCACGCTCGGCCTGCGGCCGGCGCACATCGCTTAAGCGGGTCTTATGTCCTATGTATGTAGCATAAGCGATGTGCAATCGCGCTGTAAACGGTCGGCCTGCGGGAGTTATCGCCAATTCGCAAGACATCATTGGAGGACAACTAGACATGCATGCGCAACACCAGAAAGCCTGGTCCACGAATCCTTATGTCCTTATGCCGATCCTGCTCCTCATGTGGGGCTCGGTGGCGGCCGTCAGCAAGCTGCTGCTCGGCCGGTTGGATAGTTATCAACTGTTGTTCTATATGTACGGGATCGGCGCGGCCGTCTTCGCGTTGATCGTGCTCAGCCGTGGCGGCTGGTCCGCGGTTAGAAGGTGGACGTTCAAGGCGTGGCTGATTTTGGCAGCTTGCGGACTCTTCACTTTTCTGTACGACTTTCTTTATTTCAAAGCGCTGGAGCGCATTCCCGCGGTCGAAGCCTCCATGCTGAACTATTTGTTCCCGATCTTCATCGTGGTGCTCGCGCTGCCCATGAACAAGGAGAGACCGACGGGCGGCACCGCGGTCGCCGTGCTGATGGGACTGGCGGGAACCTGGCTGCTGATGACGGAGGGAAATATGGCGCGGCTTCGCTTCACCGATCTCGCCGGCGATCTGTATGCGATCGGCGCGGCGGTCAGCTGGGGCGTGTTTACGAATTTGCTCAAATGGAACAAGCAGGACGCGGTGCTGAGCGCCTTCGCGATCACCTGCTTCTCCCTGCTCCTCGCCATATGCGCGCTCGCGATGAATTCCGGGTTCGCATGGCCTGCGCGTGCGGACTTCTACGGCGCGTTCTGGCTCGCCATGAGCAATGTCGTGCTCGGCTTCTTCCTCTACCTCCGGGCGCTCTCGCATTCTCCGGCGACGCTGATCGCCGGCTTTACCTTTTTCACTCCGGTCGTGACGCTGGCGTTTATCTTCATCCTGCTCGGCGAGCCGCTTACGCCGACCGACGGCATGGCGGCGCTCCTCATCCTGCTCAGCATGCCCGCAGGGCGCATCCGTTTCTTTTCTCGTAGAAGGAGCGATGGATAGGAGTGGAATAACCCGTCTTCGTCCGCCGTAAAGCTTCCTTATGAGGTCGCTGTAAGCTTCGACATAGGAGGTGCGAATCCTAAATGAGACTGGGCCGGAATTATTATTTGTTGTTAGCCGCCGAGGCGGCCGTTAACTTGGCCGACGTGCTCTTCACGCTCACGTTGATCGTGCTGGTGAACGAAGCGACGGACTCGGCTTTCATGACGGGGATGGTGCCGATCGTTCGGGTTGCCGCCATGTTCGCGAGCGGCATGATCGCGCCGCTCGTGCTGCGGCGCTATCCGCTGCGCAGCGTGCTGGTCGGCAGCGTGGCGGGGGAAATCTTGTTCATGCTGCTTATTGCGTCGATGGTGGGATCCTACGCATTCGAATCGGGGATTGTTCCGCTATTGGCGCTGCTTTTCGGTTTCGCGTTCTTCAAGGGCTGGGCGGGACCCGCGAAGGATGCCGTGCTGCCGCGACTGGTGCCCGAATCGCTGCTCGTCAAGGCGAACGGGCTGATGTCCACGACGGACCAGACGGTCATGATGGCCGGCTGGGCGCTCGGCGGTATCGTCATCGCGTGGACCGGGCGCTCCGGCAGCTTCTGGGCGGCCGTGGCCATCATGGCGGCGGCATTGGCCGCGGTTTGGTTCATCCGGTTTGCGGATGCGGAGCCAAGCAGCGGGAAGGACGCGCGGGATAAATCCAACTGGAGCACGATGAAATCCGGCTGGAGCGCGATTTGGAACCGTCCGATATTACGCGTCGTGACGACGATGGATGTGACCGAGAGCATCGCCAACGGCGTATGGGTAGCGGCGGTCCTGCTCATCTACGTCGAGGATGTTCTCGGCCAAGGCTCGGACTGGTTCGGCTTTATGAACGCCGCCTATTTCGCAGGCACGATCTCGGGCGGCTTGCTCGTCATGCTGTTCTCGAGAAGGATCGAAGGCCGGTTAATTCCCGCGATGATTGCGGGGTCGCTGGCGATCGCGGCGATGACCGTCATGTTCGCCCTCACGTCGTCGTCGCCCGTCGCGCTGCTGCTATGCCTGCTTATGGGTCCGGCGTTCCAAATGCGGGATATCGCGCAGCGCACGATTTTCCAGACGCGGGTCAAAGCCGAGGAGCTGGCGAGCGTGTACGCCGCGCAGGGGACGCTGCTCTCGATAACCTTCGGCGTATCCGTCATGATCATGGGTCTGGTCACGGACTTGTTCGGCGTTCGCGCGACTTACTTGACGGCCGGCGGGCTGTTCCTGTTGTCGGGCATGCTGGCGCTTCGCCTTCGCCGCACGCTGCCGGCCGAACAAGCATAGGAGGGCAAAGTTCCCCGTTCTTTTCTTGTGTTTAATGCTATAATGAGGAAAAGATTTAGCGTCCATCATACGCAATCGGGATAAAAGGGGTCGGCGGACTTTGCATCAGTATACGAACAGAAGCGGAGAGCGGCAGCCATCCGCGCCATCGTCTTCACGGCATCAAGCGCCCGCGCAGCTGTCGCGGCATACGGGCATTCCCGCGTCCGCGGGCGCGATCACGCAGCTGCAGCGCGCGGTCGGCAATCAGATCGCCATGCAGCTCATGCAGTCGAGCCGCATCGGGAGCGAGGGCGCGCGGCCGGTTCTGCAGGCGAAGGGAGAGCGCGGCGGACTGCCGGAGAATTTGAAGGCGGGCATCGAGAGTTTGAGCGGGTATTCGATGGATAACGTGCAAGTGCACGCCAACTCCTCGAAGCCGAGGGAAGTCGGCGCGCTCGCGTACGCCCAAGGGACGGATATTCATGTCGGCCCGGGTCAGGAGAAGCATTTGCCGCATGAGGCGTGGCATCTCGTGCAGCAGAAGCAAGGGCGCGTGAAGCCGACGGCCGAGATCGGCGGCAAGCCGATCAACGACGACGAGGCGCTGGAAAGCGAAGCGGACGAGATGGGCAGCCGCGCCGCTCAGTTCAAACTGGAATAGGTACGGCAACGCTTCTAACTCCTCTTTCGCCTCCTGGCGGGGAGGAGTTTATTTTCGTGCATAGGAAGAGGCGACGAATATGAATGGCATCGCGCTAGCGGCCGGCGGCTTCGCCGGCACGCTGCTTCGATATTGGCTGGGCGAGGCGATTCCGACGCTCGGGGACGGTTTTTCGCTCGGCATTCTGATTATTAACTTGTTTGGCTGTTTTGCGCTGGGCGTGCTATTCGCGGCGACGCCGGAAAGGTGGAGCACTCCCCCGCAAATCCGTCTAGGGCTTGGGACAGGCGTAATGGGGGCGTTCACGACGTTCTCCACGTTCTCCGTCCAATCGGCGGATTTGCTCCGGACCGGGCATGCGGTCACGGCGGGACTCTACATCTTGCTTAGCGTCGGCGGCGGGCTTGCCCTCTCTTTCGCCGGCTCGCGATTGGGCCGAAGGCCGCGCCGCGGTCAAGAGGAGGCGGCATCATGATTTGGCTGATCGGGCTCGGGGGCGTTGCGGGGACGCTTGCGCGCTTTTATGGGGGCAAGTGGATGAATGCCCGCACCGGGTCCTCCTTTCCATGGGGGACATGGGCGATTAATATATCCGGCTCCTTGCTGCTCGGCATCTTGTTCGGGCTGCACGAGGCAGGTCGTCTGAGCGAAGGCGTTTGGCTGACGCTGGGTACGGGATTTTGCGGGGCGTATACGACGTTCTCGACGTTCGGGCATGAGACGGTCCAACTCGTCTCGAACGGTCAAACAAGGCGGGCGGCGCTGTATGTACTGTCCTCGGTCGTCCTCGGTCTGGCGTCGGCCGGCTTGGGCTTGGCGTTCTTTTAGGTGAGCGACTACGCCGGAGGGAGGCGCCCATCCCTCTCTTTGGGCGGCTGCATATAATAACGATGTGCCGTTCAATCCACTGGAGGGGTGAGTTCGTGAATCCTTACGGAATGCCGTCGTATTCTTATCATCAAGGCGGACAGCCGCCGTCGCAGCCGATGTTTGGCGGTCCTGTCACGGTGAACCCCGTCGACCCCTTCGTCGTCGAAACGCTTCAGGGCTGCATGGGCCAATACGTCGTCATCGAGACGACGCGCGGCCGCATCGAAGGCGTCGTGCAGGGCTGCAAGCCGGACCACGTCGCGCTGCGGGCGCGTAACAATACGTTTTTCGTGCGGATCGCGGAGATCGTCTGGATAATGCCGGACTGATGCTCGCGCAGCGGGGGTAGAAGAGCGCGCGTGTTCCTGGAGAGGGGGCATGCGCGCTTTTGTGTCCATTGCCCGCTCCGTTCCTGCATCAATAGCGACGATCAGGTCGCTATCGCCCCGACACCGGAAGCCAATCGTTTTTACCGCAAAATCCCCCTGTACACCTCCCTGCCTACCGGAATTTAGTGATTGTCTATATCTGTCGAACGCCGTCACAGTCTAGTTCTCAAGTTTTATTCAAAATTAAGGCGAAAAGCCTAAACTCGCCCTATTCGCGGCCTGGGAAATGTTTTATACTAACTCTCGTCAGCTGGGCGGGAAGGAGAGAGAAAGACTTCCCGGCTATGCGACAATGGGAGGGTTATTCTTGATTCGAATGCTCCGCAAGTGCAAAAAGCTGATCTATCCGGTCGCGCTGCTCGGGGCGGCCGCGATCGCTTATTATGCGTACGACAACTCCGGGACGAACGCGTACCCGAATAAAAACAAACACCATGCCATGCTTCGGCTGGAAGATATCGAGCCCGGAGGGGAATACGGGACGCCGGAAGGACTAGGAAAGCTTAGAGCGGTGCTGGACGAATTGGACAGTCTCAATATCCCGTTCCACATGACGGTCATCTCGCGATCGATCCATGAGGAAGACGACGGGACGTGGACCGAACGGGGGATCGACGATCATTCGCCGGACGCGTTCACCGCGCGGTTCATCCGCCTGCTGCAGACCGCGCAGAAGCGCGGCGCCGTGCTCGGCATGCATGGCTACACGCATCAGTACGGGAGCGAGACGCGCGACGACGACAACCACATATCCGGTCTCGCGCGCGAGTTCAAAGTGCCGGGCGCGGACGAGACGTTCGAGCCTGGTTATGCCGCCGAACGGATCGAGCGCAGCTTGGAGGCGTTCCGCAAAGCCGGGCTCACCCCCGCTTTTTGGGAATCGCCCCACTACAAGGACACCCGCGAGCAGGAAGAAGTGTTCCGCTCCTACATAGGGGTCTTGTACGAACCCGACCTATACTCGATCCGCACGTTCAGGGATTTCAACGTCTACGAGAGCATGAATACATACGGCGGCATCACTAACGGCTCGGTCTACGTGCCGGCCCCGCTCGGTTATTTGACGGACGACGCCTCGGTCGATCGTTTGCTGAAGAAGACGGACGGGTACGACGGGTTGGCCTCCTTATACTTCCATCCGTTTCTGGAATTCAAGCATTTGGAGGCGGCGACGGACGAACAAGGCCAAACGATGTATCGCGACGGGCTGCCTG
The DNA here is from genome assembly GCF_008124765.1 of Paenibacillus methanolicus. Taxonomy (GTDB): domain Bacteria; phylum Bacillota; class Bacilli; order Paenibacillales; family Paenibacillaceae; genus Paenibacillus_Z; species Paenibacillus_Z methanolicus. The sequence continues at coordinate 471,698 of NZ_VNHS01000005.1, forward strand.
TTTATCGATACCGAAGCAACGAGCCGACGCTGCTCCACCGTCTCGTCGCCGGACTTTCCGGCCAAGGCTACCGGTTCATCCGGCTGCACGATGCGGTGCCATTCTCGCCGGCGAACCGTTTCGTCGTCCAAGACGCGATAGAATCGCCGTTGATCGGAGACGTCACCGGAGACGGGATGGCTGACGTCGTGACGGCGCGAGCGGGGCGCATCGAGATTAGCGAAGGGGCGTTCGGCTGGCCGCGCAATCAGCTGCAGCATCAAGCGGCGACGTGGCTGACGCGGGATTACGACGAAGGCGAGCAACTGCTGCTGTCCGATATCCATGGGGACGGCAGGGCGGAGCTGATCATCTACGAGCAAGAGAGCGGCATCCTGCAGGCTGTCGGCTACGCCGCCGGCGGTAGGGCGTATCCTGCGGAGCTCGGCAAGCTGCCGCCGGGATTGACGCAGCTTCAAGGCTGCGCGGACGCATGCGCGGGCGGCGGAAGCTGGATCGCGGTCCGCGCAGAAGACCGCCGCGTGATCGCAATTTCGCGCTCGGGCGGCTCCTTGGCCTGGACGGACACCGGCGTGGCCGCGCCCGAAGGCGCCTCCATCGCGAGCGCGCGTCTCGATGATGACGAGCAGGACGATCTGCTCTTACTACCGACCGAGCCAACCGAGCCGATCACGGCCTACTTGTCAGGCGGCGGCATGCTCGCGCAAGCCGCATCGCTAAATCTGAGCCGCGAGGCGGGTTCGAACGTGCTGGTCGCGGATTCCAACGGCGACGGGCGCGACGATCTGATCGTGCACAAACCAAGACGCGGCGTCTGGCAGGTCTATGCCGGCCAAGGCGACGGCTCCTTCCGCGCAATGGACAACGCGTTCGGGCCATGGGCCGCCGGCAGCGGACGCGTCCCGCTCGCGGCCGACTTCGACGGCAACGGGAAGGCGGATATCGCCGCATTTGAGAAATCCGAGGGCGTGATGGACGTCGCGCTATCTTTTCAATAAATAAGCAAGCCGTATACACCATGAGGAAGGGACAGAAGTACGATGCACGCCATTCAATTTGGCTTTAACCTCATATGCATAGTGATTCAAGCGATCATTTGCTTTATCGGCGTCTACCAATCGCTGCTCAGCTTTGCGGGATTCCGCGCGAAGAAGGAGGGGCCGCCTCGGCCGCCGCAGAAGTCGTTCGCCGTCGTCGTCGCCGCGCACAACGAAGAGAAGGTAATAGCGCCGCTGCTCGACAATTTGAAGAACCTGGATTACCCGAAGGAGCTTTACGACCTATTCGTCATCTGCGACAACTGTACGGACCGGACGGCGGACATCGTCCGCGAGCATGGCCTTACGCCGATGGAACGCCGCGATTTGACGAACAAAGGCAAGGGACATGCCATTGAATGGCTGCTCGGCAAGCTGTGGACGGGCGAGCGGCAATACGACGCGGTCGTCGTCTTCGATGCGGACAACCTCGTCAGTCTGAATTATTTGGCCGAGATGAACGAGAAGCTGCTGCAGGGCAAACGCGTCGTGCAAGGCTATGTAGAGACGAAGAATCCTTACGATTCATGGGTCTCGATCTCGTACGCGATCACCTACTGGTACATCAACCGGATGTGGCAGCTGGCGAGGTACAACCTGGGCATGGCCAACACGCTGGCCGGCACCGGCATGTGCTTCGAGTCCGCCTTGCTGAAGGAGATGGGCTGGAACGCCCACTCGCTGACGGAGGACGTGGAGTTCACGGCCCGCTGCGTCGAGCGGGGCATCGCGCCTACATGGGCGAACAACGCAATCGTATATGACGAGAAGCCGATTACGATGATGAGCTCGTACCGGCAGCGGCTGCGCTGGATGCGGGGCCATTTCGACTGCGCGAGACGGTTCACATGGCCGCTGCTCAAGAGCGCGATCCGGCACCGGAGTTTCGCCAAGTTCGACGCGGTGCTCTATTTGTTCCAGCCGTTCCGCTTCCTCTTCCTGGCCAGTATTTCGGTCATGCTCTACCTACAGGTCGCGACGCCGCTGTTCGAGCAGCTCGGCATCCGGCAGCTTGCGCCCGACTGGGTCTGGTGGGGGATTCACATCGCCATCTTCCTGCAGACGCCGCTTGTGCTGTTTATCGAGAAGAAGCCCTGGAAGGCGTATCTTGGAATCCCGGTCTATCCGATTTTCCAGCTGACGTGGCTGCCGCTGACGTTCATCGCCTTCTTCACGAGCCGGAACAAATCGTGGAATCATACGGTGCATACGCGCGCGATGCGCATTGAAGACGTGACGGTACCGAAGTCGTGACCATCATGGCGAAAGGGGAGTTGGTACGGATGAACAACATCGCGGCGTTTTTGGGCGCGCATCCGCTCATGGCGCATCTGACGCCGGACGAGCTGGCGCGCGTGACCGCATCGGCGCATTGGCTGGAGGTGGAAGCGGGCACGGAACTGATTCGCGAAGGGGACGCGGACAAATCGGTGGTGCTTCTCGTCCAAGGCGGCGCGGAGGTGCTCAAGCGCAACGCCGAGACCGGGGAGAGTTACGTCATCGTGCGGTTGGAGCAAGGGGCAAGCGCAGGCGAGATGGCGCTTCTCGCGGATGCGGACGGCACCCGTACGGCGACGATCAGGTCATACGAACCGGCGACGGTAATCCGCATCGACTTTGAGCCGATTTGGCACAATAACGCGAATGACGCGTTGCGCGTCAAGCTGCTTAGCAACATATCGCGGGATCTCTCCGCCAAGCTGAATACGACGAACCAGGTGACGGTGGCGTCGATGCGCAAGGAGCTCGCGGCTAGCAAAGCGCAGATCGCCATGGGCATGTTCACGGTGAACATCTTGTTTCTGCTCGCGATCTACACGCTCTCGTTCCGGACCTTAATGGACTTGGTCATCCAGTGGGGATCGAATTGGATCTCGATTGCTATTCTGGCCATCATGGCGACCGCGATGTACGTGCTCATTCGGCGGAGCGGTTACCCGCCTTCCATGTTCGGGTTGACGCTGGCGAACTGGCGGAAGGTGCTCGGCGAGTCGTTCCTGCTGACGGTGCCGCTGCTTGCGGGGATTGCCATTCTCAAATGGATCGTGCTGCTGCTCCATCCGGAAATCGACGACACGGTGTTTAGTATCGTAAGGCAAGTGGCGAATGGCGAATTCGATAAGACGATGCTCGTCTATGGCGTCGCTTACGCCGTATTCTGCCCCATCCAGGAATTTATTTCGCGCAGCGGCATTCAATCCGCCTTGCAAAATTTTCTTCCGCCGTCGAACAAACGGGTATGGCTGGCCATCATTCTGTCGAACTTGCTGTTCGCCATGGCGCACGCGCACTTGAATTTGACGTTCGCGCTGCTGACGCTGTTCCCGGGGCTGTACTGGGGATGGATGTACGCGCGGCAAAACTCCCTCTTGGGCGCCTCGTTCTCGCATATTCTAGTCGGCGTGTGGATTTTCTTCGTGGTCGGCATCGATAAAATTTGGTGGGCATTATTTTAGCATGGCGCAGTTAGCAAAAAGAACCTCCCGGACGCCATCAGGCGTCGGGAGGTTCTTGTCGTTATTTTATGATGGTGGGACAAATGAAGGACAGCTTATCGCTTATGAAGATAAGACGCTTCCCGTACCGGATTGTTTCCTTTGTTTATACAGCTCCGGCAGCGCGACGCCGAGCAAGACGAGCGCGACGCCCGCCCATTGCAGCGGACTGACGTGCTCATGCAGCACGATGGACGAGAGCGCGACCGCTACCGGCAGCTCGGAAGCGCCGAGGATGCTCGACATGCCTTCGCCGATGTGCGGCACGCCGACGGCGAACAGCAGCGGCGGGATGAAGGCGCCGAACAGGCCGAGCAGGAAGCCGATCAGCAGCAGGTCGCCCAAGATGACGCCGTTGAACAGGAATGCCGGCGGGAATAAGATGAAGACGAGCATCAGACCGCCGGTCAGCATCCACGCGCTGCGATAGACCGGATTCGCGGCCGGCACCGCCTTGCCGCTGAACAGAATGAACAGCGAATAGCTGACCGCGGCCATGAGGCCGAACATGACGCCGAGCAGATTGAAGTTCGAGGCGCCCTGCTCCAGAAGGCCGGCTGCGAGCATCGTGCCGCCGAACAAGACGGCCAGCGTCAGCAGCATAATGCCGTTCGGACGTTTGCGCTGGCTGATCGCCTGCATCAGTACGCCGATCCACGTGAATTGGAACAGCAGCAGAATGGCGAGCGAGGCCGGAATATAACGCAGCGAATGGTAATACACCAGGCCGGTAATGGCGGTCGGCGTGCCGGCGGCCATCAGAATCAGACGGTGCTTCCAGGTGAGCTTCTGCTCCTGGCTCGCGGCTTTGGCCGCGGCGGCAGGATTCGTCTTCGCCAAGCGGCGGCTGCGGTATTTGGTCCACAGCGCAAGGCCCCACGAGAGCAGGAAGCCGGTCAGCAGCTGGCTGCCGACGACTTCGCCGAGATCATATCCCTTGCCGTAAGCGGTCACGACAATGGTCGAAAGGATGCCGTAACTGACGGCCCCGAGAAAGACGGATAATAAGTATTTCATGCTTTTGTATAGACCTCCTTGATTTCCTTACCCTAATTCCAGCCAACAAAAAAATCCTAACTCCGACCGTCAGCGGTCATCGTTAGGATGAGCGGCTGGCGTCGTAGTTAGGAAGTTAAGGCTTCCCGTAGAAACCCTCACCCTTGCCCGAGACGGGCATTTTGCGAGGTTATACGATAGTAAGTATGCGGTTATGATGGTACGCGCGCTGCACCGGGATAAATATTACATGACGAGTTAGAGGGTGTCAATAGCCGTTTGTTGGGAAGTAGCGCATGCGCGCATGCGCATCATGGCGATCAACCTTCGGCGGAACCGTCTCCAGCAAATTTGAAAACGCTGCTAAAAAATGAAACCAATCGCCTGCTCATCCGTATAGCATGCGGATTCTCTAGCAATCTCGCAGACTTGCGGCTGCATGCAAGCCTGTTTTTTTATGCTCGCCCATGAAAGGAGGACAATTAGAATGACGCAGGCAAGCTGGCGCAAAGCCGTGCCTTATACATGGACCGCGGTCACGCTGCTCGGCATGTTGACGCTGCTGCTCGCTCCCGCGCTAACCGGCCATCCGCACCGGGTGGAGGTGGGCGGAGCGCGGATGGGATCCGAGCAGGGCGTGCATGCCGCGGGAGCGGCCAAGCCCGTAAGCGACCCGAAGGTTGTCCCTCTCGCGCTGGGCGGGTTATGGCTGGCGGCTTCGATTTATCGAACGCGAAGGCCGTTCGCGCAGCTAGGACGCACCGGCAGCGACGCCATCGCGATTTTATTGCGTCACCGGCTGCTCGCGCCGATCCAGATGACGAGCGTGTTCGTGGCCATCCTCGTGGTTCTTCGTTGAAGATAGAAGCTAACTAACGAAGGGATGTTAACGATGAGAGGAAGTAGAATAGCAGGTTTTCTGCTGACGGCGCTCATTTCGCTGGCCGTCGTGTTCACGACAAGCCCGACGATATTGAACGGCATCAAATTAGGTTTGGACCTTAAAGGCGGCTTCGAGATTTTGTACGAAGCGCAGCCGATCGAAGAAGGCGGCACGGTGACGAAGGAAGCCCTTCAGCAGACCGCCAAGAGTTTGGCCAAACGCGCCGATTCCTTCGGCGTGACGGAACCCGAGGTGACGACCGAGGGCACGAACCGCATCCGCGCGCGAATCGCGGGCGTCCAGGACGAGGAAACCGTCCGGGAGATGATGAAGAAGCCGGCGGAGCTGACCTTCCGCGGGCCGGACGGCAAGAAGGAGCTGCTCGGCAGCGATTTCGTCGAAGGCGCGGCGGAAGTGGCCTTGGACGATATGAACCAGCCGATGATCCTCATCGAAGTGAAGGATAAGGATAAGCTTCGCGAAGTATCTCAGCGGTTGCTCGGACAGGAACTGTCGATCTATTTAGACGACCGTATGCTCTCCAATCCAGTCGTCCAGGACATCCTCAGCGCGGGAAGCGCCACGATCAGCGGCAACTACACGATGACCGAAGCGAAAGAACTGGCGGACATCATCAACATGGGCGCGCTGCCGCTCAAGCTGACCGAGAAATACACGCAGTCCGTCGGCGCGAGCCTCGGGCAGCAATCGCTGGAGCAGACGCTGCTGGCCGGCGTGATCGCCACCGTATTCATCCTGCTGTTCATGCTGTTCGTGTACCGCGTGCCGGGCTTCATTGCCTGTATCACGCTGATCATCTATAACTGGGGCCTGCTCGTTCTGTACTACTGGATGCAGGCGACGCTGACGCTGCCGGGCATCGCGGCGTTCGTGCTCGGCATCGGCATGGCGGTCGACGCGAATATCATTACCGCCGAGCGGATTCGCGAAGAGATGCGCACCGGCAAGAGTCTCTTATCGGCGATGAAAGCCGGCTCGAAGAGCTCGTTCCGCACCATTCTCGACGCGAACGTCACGACGATCGTCGCCGCTGGCGTCCTGTATTTCGTCGGTACCGGGGCGATTCAAGGCTTCGCGTTGACGCTCATTCTCAGCAACATTCTAAGCATGGCGACTAACGTCTATCTGTCGCGTTTCCTGCTGAAGCTGTTCATCGGCACCGGCTGGCTGAGCAAGAGCAAATACTACGGCGTCAAGCCGTCCGACATCCAGAAGCTCTCGGCCAAGTCGGGTTATGAAGATGGTTACTATCGCATTTTCAATTTCACCAAGCTCCGCAATGTGTTCTTCGCGATCTCCGGCGGAATTACCGTGCTGGGTCTCGTATTCCTGCTCGTGTTCAACTTGAACTACGGCGTCGACTTCAAGGCGGGCACGAGTCTCGACATGGTCGTCGGCAAGTCCGTCACCAAGGCCGATGCCGAAGCGTTGTTCGAGCAAGCGGGCATTATGCCCGAGACGCTCACCGTAGGCGGCGAAGGCAGCGAGCGCGTAACCGCCCGGTTCGATCGGGTGCTCGATTCCGATAAGGGCGAAGTGAAGGCGATCAAAGCGCTGTTCGTCGAGAAATACGGCGACGGCGTCTCGATCGAGGAGAACACCGTCGACCCGGGCATCGCGCGGGAGCTGGCGGTGAAGGCGATCTACGCGATTTTGTTCGCGAGCATCGGCATTATCATTCTGGTCAGCATCCGGTTCGAATGGCGGTTCGCGGTGGCGGGCATCGTGGCGCTGTTCCACGACGTGTTCGTCGTCGTCAGCATTTTCTCGATCTTCCGGCTCGAGGTCAACCTGACATTCATTGCCGCGATTTTGACGATCATCGGCTATTCGATCAACGATACGATCGTCATTTTCGACCGGATCCGCGAGAATTTGCGCTTTGCCAAAATCCGTACGTTCGACGATCTGGCCAGACTCGTCAACGTGAGTATTTCACAGACGCTGACGCGTTCGATCAATACCGGCCTGACCGTGCTGGTCGCCTCGTTCATCCTGATGTTGTTCGGCAGCAAGTCCATCGCGCTGTTCTCGATGGCGATGACGCTCGGCCTTGCCGTGGGCATGTATTCGTCGATCTACATCGCGGCGCAAGTATGGCTGCTGCTGAAGAAGAACTCGATCGGCCGCAAGCCGGCGGAAGAGAGCAAACCGCAAGAATAAAGCTGGAGAGGTCTTCCATATCCGTGGAAGGCCTCTTTCTTTTCCCAAGGTGCTATAATATACGAGTTGAATGAACTTATATAGAGCTGTTCCGCAATGCTAGCCGTTCCGGATAGAAGGGAGATTCGTAATATGTACTCATCGAATACGCATTCATTAGCATCCGTTTTTCAACAAGCGGAATATAAGCTCGGCGGCCACGGCCCCCGCAATATGGACATTCTGAAGGAAGCCTTCGCATCGGTGGACGGCGAGACCGACGCCGATATGTACGGACAAGGCAAAGTGATCGGCGACTTGGAACGCAAGATGGCCGGTTACCTGGGCAAACCATCGGCGGTCTTCTTCCCGAGCGGCACGATGGCCCAGCAGATCGCGCTCCGCATTTGGAGCGACCGTAAATCGTCCAAGCGGGTCGCCTATCATCCGCTGAGCCATCTCGAGATTCACGAGCAGCGGGGCTTGCACGAACTGCACGGACTTGAACCGGTCTTGCTGGCGGACGCGGACCGGCTCATCCGGCTGGACGACGTGACCGGCATGCCGGAGGACGTCGCCTGTCTGCTGTTGGAGCTGCCGCAGCGAGAGATCGGCGGGCAGTTGCCGGCGTACGAGGAGCTGGAGGCGATCGCCGTCCACTGCCGGGATCGCGGCATCAAGCTTCATCTCGACGGCGCGAGATTATTCGAGGTCCTCCCTTATTACGGGAAGACCGCAGCCGAAATTTGCGCGTTGTTCGACAGCGTCTATATCTCGTTCTACAAAGGGATCGGCGGCATCGCGGGCGCGATTTTGGCGGGAGAGTCCGATTTTTCCGAGGAGTCGGCCGTGTGGAAAAGAAGACATGGCGGGGATTTGATCAGCTTGTATCCGTACATCGTTACCGCGGACTATTACTTCGATCGGCGCGTGGACAAGATGGCCCATTATTGGGCCGGCGCGGAGAAGGCGGCTCGCCTGTTCAATGCCTGTCGGCGCGTCGTCACGGTGCCCGAGGTGCCGGTCACGAATATGTTCCACGTTCACATCGCGCTGCCGCCGGAGCAGGTGGAAGACGCGCTCGTCTCAGTCGCGCGAGCGAGCGGCGTCGGGCTATCTAGTTATGTGAAGCCGAGAGGCGAAGGCAGCTGTTTTGAGCTCAGTATCGGCGACCGACTGGACTTGATTCCGGAGGAGAAGCTGGAGCAGGCGTTCAAGCTGTTGGACGAGACGCTCGGCTAGGCGGTCCGGAGACAGCTCGTTATCCAGCCCAACCTCAACCGAACCATTCAGACGTAGCAAGAACAAAGGGCTTCCCCGCGCGGGTAAGCCCTTTGTTCTATTTAGGAAGATCTGTGTGTCACGTAAAGCGTGTCCGCAAAAGCGGACGAAAGCGAAGGTCAGCACGGAGCCGCATCAAACGTATACGCCTACAGGATACCACCCCAAGGCATAACGTCACGAACGCAGCTCGAAGCACACATCGAAGACGGCCGCGCCCCTAGTCACGCTAATGAGCAGAGTCCAGAGGATGCTAATCCTCTGGTTCTCTTCGGCGGAGGGCAATGCTGTCAGGTTAAGGAAAAACGGCTGGTGAAGCCAGCCGATGCTATAGTAGATCGGCTTACGCACATACATATGTCTTAGGACGAACTTCAACACCCACGGAAGCTTTGTCCGGCAGGACAAAAGCGTGCCCCGCTCAGGCCCAATCGCCGACCGCGAACAAGCGCGCCAGCACGAAAAGGGTGTCCAGAGGGCGAAGCCCTTTTTATCCTCAGCTATATTTGTCCAGCGTCTGGCGGTACGCCGCCTTCGGACGCAGCCCGACCAGCTTATCCATCGGGGTGCCGTCCTTGTAGACGACGACAGTCGGCATGCTCATGACGCCGGCGGCAGAAGCCGCGTCCGGCAGCTCGTCGCAATCCACTTTCACGATGGTCGCGGCGCCGCCCAAGTCGCGGTCCAGCTCCTCCAGGATCGGCAGCAGCACTTTGCACGGCGGGCACCAGGCCGCGCCGTAATCGACGAGCACCAGTCCTTCCTGCACGATGTTTTTCAGCTCGTCATGACTGGCTGCGCTTCGGATCGTCATTGGCTCCACACTCCTCGCATATTGTTCGGTTTTGTTCGGCGGTCAAAGCCGTCATCCGGTCGACGAGATTCGTCCGGATTTGGTTGAGCTGCACGATTTGCCGCTCGATTTCGGCCAGCTTCCGCTCGTAGACGGGCATGACCTCGGCGCAGAACGCCTCCTTGTTCTGGATGACGCAGGTAAGGAAGCCCGCGATCTGCTCCGTCGTCAGTCCCAAATTCAAGTAAAGCTTGATCGCTTCGACGGTTTCGACCGTAAGCGGCGAATACGTCCGGTATCCGTTGGCCTGGCGGATCGACGCGATGAGACCTTGTTGTTCATAGTAACGGAGCGAGCGGATGCTTACGCCCGTCGCCTCCGATAGTTGACCGATTTTCATGTCGTCCTCCCGGGAATGTCGATGGAAACGGGTACATCGTTAGTATAAAGGCTGACATCAGTGTCAGGGTCAAGCGGAAATTTATTTTTCCATTTTACCGGAAATCGGGAACTTCTTCATCGCTTTCGTTGTCTAATGGCTTGGAGGTGAGGAGATGGAGGAAGCGCACTGGAAACATTTGAGCGCGATGAGCGACGAATTGTTCCGAGAGCTGATGGAGAAATACGGGCAGGACGTATGGAACGTGGCCTTCGTGCTGACGAAGAGCCGCGACCTGGCGGACGATATCGCGCAAGACGTGTTTCTGAGCGCCTACCGCAACATTGACCGTTTCCGCGGCGAGTCTTCGATCAAGACATGGCTGCTTACGATAGCGCGGAACACCGCGATCAATTACAGGCGTACCGCATTCTTTCGCAAAGTTTCGCTTATGCCATGGATCGATAACAAGGGCTCGAATCCGTCGGCCGAGCGGCTGGTCATGGAACGGACGGCGATCTCGGACCTTTGGCAGGCGGTCATGAAGCTGCCGGTCAAGTTTCGCGAAGTGCTGCTGCTGCACGTCAAATACGAAATGCCGCTGAAGGATATCGCGAAGCTGCTGGACGTCTCCGAAGGCACGGTCAAATCCCGGCTGTCGCGGGCCAGGCAGAAAGTCGCGGTCTATTGGAAGGAGGCGGGCGCGTCCTATGAACGAGTATAATGCCGATTGGGAAAAGCTGTTGAAGGCTACGGAGCCTGCCGGGCAAAGAACCTTTACGACCCGGCACATGCTGCGGATCGAGCGGGAGGCCAAAGGAATGAACGAGAAGCGAAGCAACGGCAGTAAAGGGAGGATGGCGGCCGTCTTGGCTGGCGCGTTGGCGTTGATCGTGCTGGTAACGGGGATACTGCCCGCGGGGCCGTATACGGGTTGGTTGAGAAACGATCAGAGCCGTACGGCGGGGCAGCCGAATGACGGGCAGCGGCCGAATACGAACGAAGCGAGCGTGCCGCATGAGGAGAGAACCCCCGACGAGCAATCTACGCCGGATGACCCGAAGAAGGCGATTGAGCCGCAACCTCCTGCGCAGTCCGAGCCGTTGATCGGATTGCTTCGCGAGCAGCTGCCGTTCGATATCGACCGTCAGGAAGGCGTCAGCGTACATCGGCCGGACGGAGGCGAGGACATCGAGCTAAGCGTCATGGAGCAATCGTATTTGATGCAGACGCTGTATGGATTGGATTTCGAGAAAGCCAAGGCGCCGGCGTCGGATGAACGCCAAGACGTTTATTTCCGCATCCGAGACGGCGGCAGCGTGTACGAGATCCCCTACGAAGCGGCGACCAATACGATTCTGTGGAAAGGACAGCCGTTCTACGCGAACGAGAACACGCTGCTGCTGATGCATCGGCTGCTCGAGCCGGAATCGAAGCTCGCGGAGATCGCGGCTTTCCGGGATGAACAACAGCTGGCATCGGATCGGAGCGAGGTCGTATCGAACGACGAAAGCTACGATGCGGACCTGCTGCAGGTCGACGGCAAGCTGTTTCCCGAATGGGAGACCGAAGCAGCCAAGCTGACGCCGAAAGAAGAGATCGGGTATTTCGACGATACGTTCGGGGAAGCAAGAAAAGTCGTCATATACGAAGAGGGCGTTATTGCGATGAGTCTCAGCTACTTTTTCGTCGATGATCGGTATCGAACGGACAGCGGCGTAGGCCTCGGGTCGACCGAAGCGGAGCTGCTCGAGAACATCGGGGAGCCGAATTCGAAGTCGGCCGTCGTCTGGAGCTACCGCTGGGGAGACTACTTGCGGGTGCATTTCTATATAAAAGACGGCAAAGTCGCGTTGATGTACCTGACGCAGCCCATGTAAAGCCGCGCAGATAAAGCACGAGCCGAGAGGTCTTGTTGCATCGCTTCTTGAAGCGGGATGCAAGGCCTCTTCGGCGTTGAATTCGCCTGCCGGAATCCATTCCTTCCCTTCCCGGAAGCAAAGAAAAAGCACCTGTCTTAGACAGCTGCTTCGCGTTTAGACGGCTTCCGGTTTCGATCCGCCCTGGTGGGATTCCTCGCGCGGGTGCGCGATGTCGTCCGGTTGGTCGAACGGTACTCGATCCTCTTCATAGTACATGCCTCTCACCTCCATGCTGCTTATTGTAAGGGGACTGCGTTAACGCTTGGTTATCGATATGTTCAAATTGCGTAAAGATGTTGGCTTAAGTGCGCGCCATCCTTGATTGTCATTATAAATGAGATTCATTATCAATCCAATGAGAATAATTATCAATTAATGCAATTGTACAAGAACAAATAAACCACGGCCCCCGTCTTGGCGGAAGCCGTGGTCTTCGACTAGAGGTACGCTACTCGGGCATGCTCGCTTCCGCTTCGAACGCATCGCGAATGGCCGCCTGGTCCGTCGTCACGGCGAGCAGCGAGGCGAGCTTGATTCTCGCCTTCGGCCCGTTCAGATGATTGCAGAACATGACGCCGAGCTCCTTCAGGCTGTGGCCGCCGCCTTCGTAGCCGTACGTGTCCTGGACGCGGCCGCTGCCGCAACGGCTGACGAGCACGACGGGAATGTTCGCGCCGATCGCCCGCTTAATGCCCGGCATGAGCGTCGGCGGCACGTTGCCTTGGCCGAACGCTTCGATGACGAGCCCGCAGATGCCGCGGGTAATCAGGAAGTCGATCATCGCGCTGTCCATGTCGATGGCCGTCTTCACGATGTAGACGGACTTCATCTCGGCCGGCGCCGGATAGTCCTCTTGCGGGCGTGGCTTGTAGTGAAACACCGCCTGCAGCTTCTCCACGTAGCCGATCGGCCCGAATTCGGGCGACTTGAAGGAGGAGAGACTCGACGTATGCGTCTTGGTCACGTAACGCGCCGCGTGCACCTCGTCCTGGAAGACGACGAGCACGCCTTTGCCCGCCGCGCCCGGGCTGGCCGCCGTCCGGATGGCGTTGACCAGATTGGTCGGACCGTCCGAGCCGATCTGGTTCGAGGAGCGCATCGCGCCCGTCAGCACGACCGGCTTGCCGACCGATAGATGAAGATCGAGATAGTACGCGGTTTCCTCCAGCGTATCCGTCCCGTGGGTGATGACGATGCCGTCGATCTGCGGGTCGTCCAGATTGGCTTTGACCTTGCCCAGCAGCAGATGCAGGTCGGCGAACGTCAAATGCGGGCTTGGCTTGTTGAAGACGTCTTCCATATCGATACTGGAGCTATGATCCAGCCAGCTTGTCATATGATGGCCTTCGATCGGCTCGACGACGCCCGTCTCGGGATTGCTCTGCATCGCGATCGTGCCGCCGGTCGTCAGCATTTTAATTCGTTTCATAAGGGGCCTCCCATGCGGTAATACCCCTATTATAAGCTTGGACATCCGCGGTTTGCATCTTTTCCGACTTACCCGGAATCCTCGGCGCCTGGCGTGTCGCGGTACAGGTCGATATAGAGCTCGCCGTCGGCATCGAGCTGCGCGAGGAACACGTCTTCCGCGGCGAGGCCGCGCCGGGCCAGCTCGTGGTCGAGCCAGCCCCGGTTGAGTCGAATGGACGCGAGCTGCTCCTCCATGACGGTGCCGTCCATGAGGACGGCGATCGGTTCGTGCTTCATCCCCGTGTGCATGCCGAAATCCCGCTTGGTCAACGGTCTAGTATCGCCGGCGGTCATAACGTTGATCTCGCCGCTCGTCTCCATTAAGGCGAACTCCGCGTCGGCCAGGCGAAATACGCCGCTGCGGCGCAGCTCCTGGAGCAGCTCGTCCGTCGTCAGCCGTTCCTCCCGCATGTTCGCTTCCAGCACGCGGCCTTGCTGAATGAGCACGGTTGCTTTGCCTTCGACGAACGCTCGCACCCGCTTGCTTTTCATCTGGGCGAATTCCATGCCGTACGAGAACGATACCCATACGACGAGCGAGACGAGACCGAGGTACCACGGGGTGCTTAGATTGATCGAGACATACGCGGCCAGACTGCCGATCGTTATGCCGGTCATGTATTCGAATACCGACAGTTGGGACACCTGCCGTTTGCCGAGCATCTTGGTCAGGAAGAACAGGATCACGATGGCCGTCAACGTGCGTGCCGCGGCCTCCAGCCAGTCGGGCATTGCCGCACCTCCTCTGCTTATAACGGGAACTGCCCTGAGCATGCGCAAAGACAAGGCGAAATATGTATAAGCTGGGAAAGTGCGTATAGACAACGTTTCGCATCTTATGCGATAGTGGGAGTTATATCTCGCGGAGGAGGGCATGGCGATGGAGGATAGAAACGTACACCCGCGGCTGTTAGAGGTGGCGGAGCAATTCGAAAGCGGCAGGCTGCTGATTCGGGCGCCGCGATGGGGCGACGGGGCGATGCTGAACGAAGCGGTCGCCGAGAGCATGCCGGAACTCTCCGCCTGGATGCCGTGGGCGGTCGAGCTGCCGACCGTCGAACAGTCGGAAATCACCATCCGCGAAGGACGGGCGCGTTACCTGGACCGTTCGGATTTGTGGCTCCTGCTGATCGAGAAGGAAACCGGACGGCTCGTCGGGTCGAGCGGCCTGCACCGGATCGACTGGGACGCGCGCAAATTCGAGATCGGTTACTGGGCGCGCAGCGGCTGTACCGGGCAAGGCTACATCACCGAAGCCGTCCATCGTATCGTAAGCTTCGCGGCCGAGGATCTGGCGGCGAACCGGATCGAGATCCGCTGCGACGCGCGCAACGTTCGCAGCGCCGCGGTGGCGGAGCGATGCGGGTTCGCCCGGGAAGGGCTGCTTCGGATGGAGAAACTCGGCGTCGATGGTTCGCATCGGGACACGCTCGTGTTCGCGAAAGTACGGGGTATCGAATTTTAACGCGAAGAAGGGAGCATGCCATCGCCCGCGCAAGGCGACGACGGCATGCTCCCTTTATGCTTCAAATGCAACAATTTATAAGTTTCACGTTCACGTTTATTCATTCCTCTTGTATTTCATTCTCGCTGAATGCCGCATTCCCGATCTTAGGATTGTGAACGCAAACCAATCCGCTTCTCCGGAACGTAACGCGCCGCGCCGCAGCGGCGACAGCCGTTTCGCCATATACATTGATCTTCGGTTCCTCTCGGCGAAACAGCATAACGGCCATGCCGCCGAACGTCAGCGCGATGCCGGCGGCTTGCGGCCAAGTCGGGCGGAATCCGCTCAGCGCCATATCGGCCAAGATGGCCACGCCCGGGTCGAGGAAGACCAAAGCGGAGATGGCGCGGGCGGACAGATGGCGGACGCTGCCGAAGAAGAGGAAGTAGACGAGCCCGGTATGGACGACGCCTACGATGGCCGCCGCCGTCCAGTTGCTGGCCGATAGCCCCTCGTAAGCGCCGAATTGGACGAACGGCGGCAATATGGCGACGCCGAGCGCCGTCTGCAGCATCGATACGGCATAGGGACTCATGTCGCGGATGCCTTTGCCGAGCAAGGTGAGCGCGGCGTAGAACAGCGCGGCGAGGAACGCCCACAGGACGCCGCCGCCCGCCCAATCGGAGAGCGGCGTATCAAGCCGTATGCCGGATACGAGCGCCGTGCCCAAAGCGCACAGCGCGATGGAGACGATCGCGTGCCAGGTCAGCCGCTCCCGGAACAGCGCGCTTCCCGCGAGCAGCACGATCACCGGCGCGAAGTAATAGATCGAGATCGCGACCGTCACCGGCATGAGCTCGAAGGCGCGGAACAGGAAAACCCAGTTGAAGACGAGCAGCAGTCCGCTGGCAAGCACGAGCAGCACTTCCTTGCGGTTCCAACGCTCGCGAGCGGCTTGGCCGGATAACAGCCATCCGGCGGCGAGGAACAGCGTGCCGCATAGGCAGCGGACGAAGACAAGCTCATAAGAGCTTAAACCGGTGAAGCCGGCCGCATAGCCGACCGTGCCGAAGATCGTCATGGCCAGCAGCATGCCGAAGAGCGGCCGTCGGCCGGCCGCGTTCATTGCGTTCATCATGAAGTACTCCTTCTGTACGGGAACGATTAAATTAACATGAGCTTCATGCCTTCGTGGGAGGCGGCGAAGCCGAGCTTCTCATAGAAGCGGCGCGCATCGGCGCGGGACTTGTCCGTCGTCAACTGGACCATGCCGCAACCTTCGCGTCGAGCGGCGTCGATCGCATGACGGAACAGCTGCTCGCCGATTCCCCGGCCGCGGTAACGACCGTCGACCCGTACGCCTTCGATTTGCGCGCGGAGCATGCCTTTGCGGGCAAGTCCGGGAATGAAGGTGAGCTGCAGACAGGCGATGATTTCGCCGTCCGTTTCGGCGACCAGGACGGCGTTGCCCCGCTGCGCTTGGATGTTCGCGAACGCTTCCGTATAGACGACGGGCAGCGGGTCGGCGACCAGCTCGCGGGTCGATCCCAGCGCATCCTCGCTAAGCAAGCGCACGATGGCGGGCAGATCCCGCTCGTTTGCGGTACGAATATTCATGTCGCATCCTCTTTTCACGCATGGATTCGGCCGATGCCAATCGGGGGCGGCTCTAGCCGCTCGTCTCAGCCCGGCCGCTGTCGTTCCTATCGCTTGGACTCGTAGCGCGGCCTGTAGTGCGACGGCGCCATGCCGGTCCAACGCCGGAATTGGCGGGAGAATTGGCTCGCCGACTCGAAGCCGAGCTCCTCCGCGATCCGCTCCATCGTCAAGGTGGAATAGACGAGGAGATGTTTGGCCCGGCTCAACACAAGCGCGCTTACATATTGGCGTGGCGATTGGCCGTAAATATGGTGGAAAATCTTCGTGCATTGGCTTCGGCTTAGTCCGATCGTGCGTGCAACCTCGCTGATCGCGCCTTTGCGGGCATAGTAGAGTTGCAGCAGTCGCTCCATTTCCCGGGCAATTTCCGTCTCGCTTGTCGTTGCCGGCGCGCGGAATGCGGAGGTGGCGGCCTGCGGACCTTCCGTGAACAGCTTGTCCGCGAATTTGCCGATCACCTGAAGAAGGAACACTTGAATGCGAAGCTGACCGATCGCGCTCTCCATGCCCGCGTCCCCTTCTTCGCCATGTCGGCTCATGATCGTCTCGAGCTCGACGAGCTGCCCGGCGCTCCCTGCGGCGGGGCAGATCTCGTCATCGCCCAGCAGGACGTAATCGGCGCTGCACAGCAGCTCGCGCAGCTTCGGTTCGTCCAGATCGAAATGAACGTTGAAATAACGGTAAAGCGCGCCGGATGCCTCATTGATCGTCTCGTGCGGAACGCCGGATTTAATGAGCAGCCAGTCGCCCGCCCGCAGCGTCAGCGCATCTTGCCCGACGACTTGGATCACTTCGCCTTCGCGGCAGTGGAGAATTTCGAACAGAAAATGATGGTGGCGCTCGTAGCGCCAGCCCGGCGGCTTGACGCCGAAATGGCAGCCGACCGTCTGCAACGTGCTGATCATATTTGGAAGACGGATGATGTTGTCCATTATGTAACGCGTGCCCTCCCGACAATGAATTGCGACTAGTGCCATCAGTATAAAAGACCCTCTCTCAAAAGGTCAATCAATCGGACGGTTTGGCTATTCGATTGGCTTCCCATCCTCATTACGATGAAGAGGAATAAGGGACTATTAAGCAGAGGTGAGGAATCGATGGGACAATTCGGCGTTGAAGGCCAATCGTTCGTGCTGAACGGAGAGCCGATTCGGCTTTTATCCGGCGCGGTGCATTATTTTAGAATCGTGCCAGAATACTGGGAAGACCGGCTGTTGAAACTGAAGGCTTGCGGATTCAATACGGTGGAGACGTACGTGCCGTGGAACCTCCACGAGCCGAAGAAAGGGCAGTTTAATTTCGATGGAATCGCGAACCTGCCGGCGTTCATCCGGTTGGCTGGCGACCTGGGGCTGCACGTCATCGTGCGCCCGAGCCCGTACATTTGCGCGGAGTGGGAATTCGGCGGGCTGCCGGCTTGGCTGCTGGCTGATCCCGGCATGAAACTGCGCTGTATGCACGAGCCGTACTTGAAGCACGTGGACGACTATTACGACGCGCTGCTGCCGCTGCTTAAGCCGCTGCTTATCACGCAAGGCGGGCCGGTCATCGCGGTGCAGATCGAGAACGAATACGGCAGCTACGGCAACGATAAGGCGTACTTGAATTATTTGCGGGACGGACTTATCGCGCGCGGCATCGATGTGCTGCTGTTCACCTCCGACGGGCCGGAGCATCACATGCTGCAGGGCGGGATGGTCGAAGGCGTGTTGGAAACGGCGAACTTCGGCTCGCAGGCCGCCCGTTCGTTCGAGATGCTGCGCCGTTATCAACCTGACGGTCCGCTCATGTGCATGGAATATTGGAACGGCTGGTTCGACCATTGGGGCGAGCCGCACCATACCCGCGACGCGGAGGATGCCGCCGCGCATTTCCGCGATATGATGGAGCTGGGCGCCTCGGTCAATTTCTACATGTTCCACGGCGGCACCAACTTCGGCTTCATGAGCGGGGCGAACTGTCCGTCGCGGGAAGAGTATCAGCCGACGATCACGAGCTACGATTACGACTCCCCGCTCAGCGAGACGGGCGAGCCGACAACTAAGTTCTACGCGGTGCGGGACGTGATCGCGCAGTTCGAGGAGCTGCCCGAGCTGAAGCTGCCGGAACCGATTCCGGCCAAGGCGTATGGCACGATCGCGGCGACGGCCTCGGCGGGTTTGTTCGATCAAATGACGCGTCTATCGCCGCCAATCCGGACCGCCGCGCCGGAGACGATGGAAGCGCTTGGCCAGAATGACGGCTTTATCGTGTACGAGACGTTCGTCTCGGGACCGCGCGACGAGCAGGAGCTCGTCATTCAAGATTGCCACGACCGCGCCCTCGTCTTCGCGGACGATCGGCTGCTCGGCGTGATCGAGCGCGCCGATAAGTCCAAGACGATCCGCTATGCCGTACCGGAAGGAGGCGCGCGGCTGCGGATCGTCGTCGAGAACATGGGACGGATCAACTACGGACCGTATATGCTGGACCGCAAGGGCATTACCGAGGGCGTGCGCATCGGCAACGCGTTCCTGTTCGGCTGGACGACGTACTGTCTGCCGCTCGACAACTTGGAGGCGCTGGACTTCGCGAACGCGGAGCCGGCCTATCCGCAGCCGACGTTCCACCGCGCGGCGCTGAACGTGGAAGGCAAGCCGTGCGACACGTTCCTGGAGATGAACGGTTGGACGAAAGGCGTCGTCTACTGCAACGGCTTCAACCTCGGCCGCTATTGGGAAGCGGGCCCTCAGCGGACGCTCTATATCCCGGCTCCGCTGTTGCGCGAAGGCGAGAACGAGTTCATCGTATTCGAGCTGCACGGAACGGAGAAGGCGGAGCTCAGCTTCGTCGATCGCCCAAACTTGGGTTAAACGGCTGCTCCCCAGCGGAAGCGTCGTTGCCAACACCGGTTCAGGCAAGCCCCGGCATCATCTTCGGATGAAGCGGGGGCTTTTTGACGCGCTGTTTCGCTCATGTTAACGCACTTCAATGTTACTGCACTTCCTTGTTACTGCTTCCTTCGCGCCGTCCCCTCCTCCCGTGCTTCATGGCCATCTCCCCGACGCCCGTTCGCCGCGCGTTCCTGTAATGCTTTTCCGCGTTCTGGTAAATAGTAGAGGGTAACATGATAATGTGGAGGTGAGCGTTCATGATTCAGGATCAGCAGAAGGAGCAAGGCCCGAACGGCCCTAGCTATAAATACGCTTCGCATGTATTTATCGTGACCGACCTCGAAGAGGCGCAGCGCTATTACAGCGAAGTGCTCGGCTTCGCGGTGGACGGCGAGTTCGTGATGCGCGACGGAGTGCAGTTTCTTTTCAAGGAGAGCAAGGTTGAGGGCGCCGTTCGTCCGAATCGGCGCGTAGGCGTCGAGCTCGACACTTACATTTGGGTGGACGATGTGAATGCGGTGTATCAGGAATTGAAATCCAGCGGGGCTAATATTATTTTCGGTCCGGAAAATATGGATTACAGCATGCGGGATTTGTTGGTGGAAGACCTGTACGGCTACCGGCTATGCTTCGGCGCGCCTCTCGGATTGGAGTCGGGAGAGACGCGGTAGATCGCGCCGGAAATGCCGAGCCGCCACAAAAGGTTTGCCATCGTCCTCTAGCTCGATTAAGCTCGCAAGAGAGCGGAATTCAGGGGGAGTTGGCATGCAAGGACCAGAGGAGGAGAGTCGGCGCGGCGTGTCCGGCAAAAAGACGGTGGCCGTCCTAATCGGAGCCGTAGGCGGATTTCTTGCCCTGTTGGTCGCGGTTCCGGTAGTTTGGTTGCTCTTTCAGGCGTCTAGTCTATTCGCGGCGCTGTCGGGCGAAGACGAGCAATCCAACTGGGCGAGGGAAACGCGGGAGGTATTCGTCACCGGGCTGTCGGAAGATATAGGCGTTCTGTACGGACCCGACCGAACGGCGATCAGCGGATTGACGCGCGGCGAGGGACAGAGTCTAACGACCTTCGAATTCGAAACCGACGATCCAAGCGGAATTCGGCCGTACCAAACCTATGCCGTGACGCTCGCTTCGAACGGGGAGCGGGAAGACCTGCTGGACTGGAAACCGGCCGAAGTGATGGAAGGAAGGGCGGTGCCGGACTTTCGTCTGTATCGGGCCGAAGCTCCGCCGGACGGTGGAAGGAAGCTTGAGCAGGCCGAGCTGATCCTCTCGACGCGGGACGATGAGAGTTACCGGTGGAATGGCCGCGAGCTTGAGATCGATCAACGGGCGCTGCCTGCAATCGCGGGATCCGCCGAGCAAGTGTATCGACTGGACATCGGCGGCGGCCCGACCTATTATTTCGAGCTCGGCTACGCAACGAACGAAACGGGGGGCTCGCCGGATCGGCTGCACGTTCGCCCGTCCACGGCCAAGGCGCCGTTCATCCTCGTGTACAGCGCGCATGAAGGCATGGAGCAAGTGATCGGACAGCTGGCCGGGGAATAATTTACCCGACAGGCCGCGGACGATAATTTTTTATCACGACTATCCCCCTTGGTCTAGTGAAATATGATAGACTGGGTAGAAAATAGTCTCCTAAACCAGCACGCGGACATAGAATGCTAGAGCGGGAATGGGAGGATGGGTAGACGTGGGGACACGCCGAACGGCAGGGGACGAAGACGATAAAGAATGGATGTGGACGCGCTGAACATCTCGATTGAGCTCATACCGAGGGATACCGCGCATTTGGAGGCGGAGCTTGAGCTTGTGCAGACCGGCTACGCTTCGATCAATGCGATCAACATACCGGATTTGCTGCGCCTGTCGACGCGCAGCTGGGAAGGCGCCGCGCAGGCGGGCCGCCGCTTCGACACCTGCATCCCGCATATCCGGGCCATCGATTTCAATCTAAAGCAGCATTTCGGCTTGCCGGACGTGTTGGACGAACACGGCATCGATCAAGTGCTCGTCGTGACCGGCGATCCGCCGCAGGACATGACCCGCTCGGTCTATCCGACGACGAGCTTGGATTTGATCCGCAAGCTGAAGCAAGCTCGCCCTGCGATGAAGGTATACGGGGCGATCGACCCGTACCGGGACAACTTCCGCGCCGAATACGATTATATTCAGCGCAAGCTGGACGCGGGCGTCGACGGCTTTTTCACCCAACCGTTTTTCGATCTGCGGCTGATGGAAGTCTATCACGAGCTGATGGGCAGGCAAGAGATTTATTGGGGCGTATCGCCCGTCATGAGCGAGAGATCGCGCAATTATTGGGAGACGAAGAATAATGCGATATTCCCTGGCGGCTTCGAGCCGACCTTGGAATGGAATACGCGGTTCGCGCGGAGCGTCCTCGACTACGGCGCGACGACGGGGACGAACGTCTACTTGATGCCGATCAAGGTGGACTTGAAAGCGTATTTGGACGGCATATTCGGCACGCGGGCGGAATAAGGGTTCGCGCGGCCGGAGCACCGGAGTTCTGCTTGCTTCGTCGCCAAGGTCTTTACAACCGGAACCGATTGCCGCTATAATAACGACAGTTATTCATATGGAGAGTACCGGAGGAGCCTGCCAACAGCGGGCTCTTTTTGTCTTTTTTCGGGTATACCATCGTTAGGCGGGCGGCATTTCGCAAGGAGGGGAACATGTGGAACAACAGGCTTACTGGGCAATCGGCATTTTTGTTATTATCTACGGGTTGATTATTTCGGAGAAGATTCACCGAACGATTCTGGCGATGCTTGGCGGCTTGGCCATGGTCGTCTTCGGGATCGTCGAGCATGATGCGGCGCTTCATCACATCGATTTCAATACGCTCGGCTTGCTGATCGGGATGATGATCATCGTCAGCGTGACGGCGGATACCGGGCTGTTCAAATACGTCGCCGTCTGGGCGGCGAAGAAGGTGAAAGGGGAGCCTGTACGCATTCTGGTCGCGCTCGCGCTGATTACGGCGTTCGGCTCGGCCTTCCTCGACAACGTGACGACCGTTCTGCTCATGGCGCCCGTTACGTTCAGCATTACGAAGCAGCTTCGGGTCAATCCGATTCCGTTCCTCATCACGCAGATTATCGCTTCGAACGTGGGCGGCACGGCCACGTTGATCGGCGATCCGCCGAACATCATGATCGGCAACGAAGTGGAGGAATTGACGTTCATGGCGTTTATCTACAACTTGACGCCGATCGCCATGTTGATCATGCTGGCTTATATTCCGCTCTTCGTCTGGATGTTCCGCAAGCAGATTCGGACGACGCCCGAACTGCAGGCGGACATCATGAAGCTGGATATGTCGGAGCTCATCACGGACCGCAAGCTGCTGATCAAGTGCTTGATCGTCATGGGGATGACCATATTGGGCTTCTTCTTGCATCAAGCGCTGCATCTCGAGTCGTCGGCCGTCGCGCTGACCGGCGCCTTCGTACTGCTGCTGCTGACGGGGGAGCACAAGATGGAACAGGCGCTCACCCGGGTCGAGTGGACGACGATCTTCTTCTTCGTCGGGCTGTTCGCCCTGGTGTCCGGCTTGGTCGAGACCGGAGTGATCGCGCAGCTGGCCGCCAAGGCGATCGAGCTGACCGGGGGCGATCTAGTCGCGACGTCGATGCTGATCTTATGGCTGAGCGCGATAGCGTCCGCGTTCCTCGACAATATCCCGTTCGTGGCCACGATGATTCCGATGATTCAAGAGATGGGGCAGATGAGCATGGACAATCTCGAGCCGCTCTGGTGGAGCTTGGCGCTGGGCGCTTGTCTCGGCGGTAACGGCTCCTTGATCGGCGCGAGCGCGAATTTGATCGTAGCGGGGCTTGCGGGCAAGGAGGGTCATCCAATCCGGTTTCTCTACTATCTGAAGATCGGGTTTCCGCTCATGCTGCTCTCCGTTGCGATGGCCAGCGTATACATTTACATCCGGTATTTGATGTAAGGGGAGGCTGAACGATGATTCAATACCGGTTCGACGAAACCGTGATTGAAGTACAGGAGAGGCGAGACGGCGCGGAGACCGAATTTCGAATTCGCCTGCTGCAAGCCGAGCCGTATGCGGGACGGATGAAAGACATTCAGCGGCGGTTCGAGGACAACGAGGACTACACGGACGCGCTGTTCTACGTCTATCCGGACCATGCGTACAAAATCATCGTCCGGGATGCGCATTACGCGGATTTCCTGACGGCGCTGTTCAAAGCGAAGCTGATCCTGTCGCTTGCTTGGGCGGAGGCGTAACAACGGAATACGAGCAATGAATCGGAGGAGCCTGTCACCAAGGGATCGCCGTGCCTATCGCACGGGGTCCGCTGGCGGCAGGCTTTTTTTGCGCATACTACCAAATAAGGATGGTGTTGAACGATGTTGATTTTCGACTTGGCGATTATTTTGCTCGCCTCGAAGCTGGCCGGCGATGTAAGCGTGAAGCTTCGCCAGCCGGCCGTATTAGGCAAGCTGCTCATTGGCATTATTTTGGGACCGGCCGTGCTGGGACTGATAACGGCAACGGACGTGCTGGAGGAACTGAGCCAGATCGGCGTCATTTTGCTCATGTTCCTGGCGGGACTGGAGACGGATGCGGATGAATTCAAGCGCACGGGCAAAGCCTCGTCCTTCGTCGGCATAGCCGGTATCGCGCTGCCGCTTGCGCTTGGTTACGGTGCGGGCATGCTGATGGATCTGCCGCCGCTCGAATCGATTTTTCTCGGCCTGCTGCTTTCGGCGACGAGCGTCAGCATCTCCGTTCAAGCGTTGAAGGAAATGGGACGGCTGAAGTCGAGGGAAGGAACGACGATATTGGGCGCGGCGGTCATCGACGACGTGCTCGTCATTATCGCCTTGGCGTTCGTCATGAGTCTGGCGGGCGGCGACGTTAATCTTGGCGTCGTCATCTTGAAGAAAGTCGCCTTCTTCGCAATCGGCATCTTGGCGGCGTGGAAGCTCGTGCCGCTCGTGCTGCGCCTGTTCGCGCCGCTCCGGGTGACGGAATCGGTCGTGTCGGCCGCATTGATCCTTTGCTTCGCGTTCGCGTACATGGCGGAGTATACCGGCGTGGCGGCCATCATCGGCGGGTACATGGCGGGCGTGGCGATCAGCTTCACGGGCTACAGGCACGAGGTGACGGAGAAAATCGAGACGATCAGCTACGCCGTCTTCGTGCCGGTCTTCTTTACGTCGATTGGCGTTAAGGTGGAGTTCGCGGGTATTTCGTCCCAGCTCGGTTTAATCGCTGGATTGACCGTCGTCGCGGTCGTCTCCAAGTTAGTGGGCTCCGCGATCGGCGCGAAGGCGGCGGGCTTTGGCTGGCGCGGCGCGCTCGGCATCGGCGCCGCGATGGTGTCGCGGGGCGAAGTTGCCCTCATCATCGCTGCGATCGGACAGGAAGCGGGCTTGCTGCAGCCGGACTTGTTCGCGGTGCTCGTGGTGGTCGTGCTGCTGACGACGATCGTGACGCCGCCGATGATGAAATGGTTTTTCGGGGATCAGGCAGATGGCGGTCAGGAGAAAGCGGAAGCATAAGCGTAGGCGTAACGGGACGATCGCGTGAAACGGCCCCGTCGCTTTTTGCGGCGCTGCGCGTTTCATTCCGGTGACATAGAGGCTCTTGCATACCTGTAAAATTCATATTTTCCTATATGTTAAAAACAGCTCCTTCCGCGGAATGCCGACCTCTAAAGGTCTTGCCCGGGAAGGAGCTTTTATGCGTGCCGGCTTCGATTTGATGGCATGCTGTGCGACGGGTGGCGAGAATAGGCTGGATTCGCATCGCTGCGATTATACGGGGGATGCGCATTACGAACGACGCACCGAGCGAGGAATGGCGGCGCCCCGAGCGGGACGGAGAATAATTTCGGCGGCGCGCAGACGGAATTCGTCGTTCTCGTGTCGCAGCATCTCTTCCAAGACGAGATAAGCTTGGCGTTTCAGCGCATCGTCTTTTCTTTTCGCGAACCGTTCGATCAGGCTGGCGACGATTTTCTTGCGAGGCTTCGCGTCGGCGAATTTCCATGCATGGCGGGCGCGTTGGGCCAGTTCGGCCTCCTGCGCCTGATGCATTTGTTCGAATTGATACGGGTGCATAGGATTCATTCTTCTTCCTCCTTGAGGGTGGTTAAGTGGTCTTCTTGTTCGGAAATCGGTTCTTCGACGGCCGGCTCGCGATCGGTCCCGAAGCGAGGCTCGTCGATTTGCAGCCCGATGCCGGAGAAATAATACCATTTGGCTTCATCCGGATTTTCGGGTTCGGGGAGCTGGTCGAGCTCCTCCACGAGTTTGCGGAAGCGGACGAGCCAATCGACGAATTGCGCCTCGGTTGCCCGGATTTCCGCCTGCATCATGAGACGCGGGCGACGCGTCACGTCGTCGATCGTCGTGCGGAAGGCTTCTTCGGGAGCGGAGATGACGCGAAGCCTCGCGCGGTTAAGCACTTCCAGCATGCTGTGGCGATAATAATCCCCGACTTCGGCCGCGTATGGCAGCAGGTCGTCGGCAATGCGGAAGCTGTAAGCAACCGAACGGTAAAACTTTTGGATGATGCCGTTTTTGGCCTCTGTATGAACGACGTGAATGAACCCGTACTTCTCCAGTTCATTCAGATGATAGTGGATTTTGGCTCGCGGAATCTCAAGACTGTGCGCAATCTGCTGGCCGGTATAGGAGCCCTCGATGAGCATGTTTAGAATTTTGACCCGGAACGGGTCGCTGAGCGCTTTGAGCTGGTCGTAGTTGGTGATCATGTAGTATTGGTCCAACATATTTTCACATCCTAATCGTTTTACACGGTCAAATTTATTTACTCGTATAATAAAATATGACGGTAATAATTGTCAACCGCATTTTGGCATCGTACGGCGCCTCTTTTTTATATGGCGCTCGGATGGCTTGCTTGCGAATCCGGACATTGCAACCGCGGCTTGAGGTGGAGTAGACTGAAGCTATAAAGGAGAGGAACGAATGAAGACGAATCGGACTTATCAAATCGAGCCGCCTAAATTTCGCAAAGCCGTGCATATCTTGATTTACTTGGCGAAGGACGGCGCTTTCCAATCCAGTGCGACGATCGCTTGTTCGGTGCAGTCTCATGCCACCTTTCTACGGCGGATTCTGGCCCTTCTGGCCAATGCGGGGATCGTCGAGACGCGGGAAGGACGCGAGGGCGGCTACGGGCTCAAGACGTCGCCGGATCGGATTTCCTTGGCGGAGGTGTACATGGCCGTTAGAGGAGAAGAACACGATTGCGCCGCGGCGGAAGCGGCATGCGAACAGACCGAGATGCTCGATTCGGCGATGGATGAGATCATGCTGGAAGCCGATAAGCGAATGCAGGAGTTTCTGCAGGGCTATACGCTTGCCGATTTGATGGAGACGCTTACGCCAAAATAAGGTTGCGCATGGCGTTTCCTTTCTCTATAATGTGCTTATATCGGTTGCAGTTAAGAAGTGCAGCCGTTTTTCATAGCATAACTGTGCTAGTTACGAGCACAGTAAATCGAGGGAGGAGAATCATAATGACCGAACGTACGCAAGAGGCGGTTTCTTATTTGAACGTTATCGAGAGCAGAAGATCCGTGAGGGCCTATGATCCGTCGTTTCGACTCGAACGAAGCGAACTAGAGGCGTTGATTCAAGAAGCGACGCTTGCGCCGTCCTCCGCGAACCTGCAGCCTTGGCGGTTTCTAATCATCGACGATCCGCAGCTGCAAGAGGTAGTGTTCCCGATTGCGAACTCCCAGGAGCAGGTTCGGACGGCTTCCGCGGTCATCGCGATTTTGGGCGATTTGCAATGCTATGAGCATCTCGAGGAAATCTATGGCGAAGCTGTCGCGCGAGGTTATATGACGCAAGAGATCAAAGAAAGTTTCGTGGCGCGCGTATCGGCCATGCTGCCGGCGATGAGCGAACAGCAGCGCAAGGAGATGGCGATGTTCGACGGCGGGCTGGCGACGATGCAGCTGATGCTGTCCGCACGGGCCAAGGGGCTCGATACCGTTCCGATGGCCGGCTTTGACAAGGACAAATTCAAGGAGGCGTTCGCGATTCCGGACCGATTTGCGCCGCTGCTGCTCGTTGCGGTCGGCAAGGCGGAGAAGGAAGGTCATCCGACGACGCGGCTGCCGGTCGAACGCGTGACGTTTTGGAACGATCATTTCAACGCTTGATTATATCATAAGTTCGCATTCGCAGATCGCGATCAGCGGGGAGGAGCTTCTTTAACGGAAGCTCCTTTTTCTTCCGTAAAGATACGTTCTCGGCGCGAAGAGAGGAATTCGGGCTTAACCAAGCGAACTATTTCACGTCGGCGTTCAAAGTCTAATATTACCTGGCCCCACGATTACGCACATCGCCAAGCAGTGAACAATAAGCTTGGCGCCCAAAGGAGGAAATCCCTATGAAAATCGTTTATCATGGTCATTCCTGCGTCCAAGTCGTGACGTCCGAAGGCAAATCGCTCGTCATCGATCCGTTCCTGAGAGGCAACCCGCTCGCGGTTACGAAGCCGGAGGACATCCAAGCGGACGCGGTTCTGCTGACGCACGCGCACACGGATCACCTGTTGGATGCGGAGCCGATCGCCAAAGCGAACGACGCGCCGGTCATAGCCATCGTGGAGCTGGCGACGTACATGTCCTGGAAAGGCGTCAAGACGATCGGCATGAATATGGGCGGCACGATCGATCTCGGCTTTGCGCAAGCGAAAATGATACAAGCTTTCCACAGCTCGGGCATCGTCTTGGAAGAGACGCAGCAAATCGTGTACGCGGGTATGCCGGCGGGCTTTATCGTTCGCGCCGACGGTCTGACGATTTTGCATGCTGGAGACACGGCGCTCTACGGCGATATGAAAATGATCGGCGAGCGCAACGCGATCGACGTCGCCTTCATTCCGATCGGCGATCATTACACGATGGGACCGGAGGACGCGCTGCAAGCGGCGGAATGGTACAACGCGAAGCTGGTTATCCCGGTGCACTACGATTCCTTCCCGGTCATCAAGCAGGATGCGGAGGCATTCGTTGCGAAGCTTGCGAGCCGCGGGCTCAAAGGCAAAGTGCTGGCGCCGGGCGAGTCGATCGAGCTATAAACGAAGAATGCCTCGTCAACGAGCTTTTTCGAACAGCCACCATAATCTGTTTGAAAAAACTGCCCGAGCGGCAGTTTTTTGTATTATCCCCATTCGACTCCAATAAAAGGAACATTGACGACAAATAATAAGTACACATATAATAAGTATACATATTAAATTGGAGGGGAGATAGATTCTCAATGCCAATGCGCGATCAACATTCGCTCGGTTATCTGTTACACCATACGGCTTCCGTATACAGAAGAGTCATGGGCTCGCATACCAAGGCGTTTGACTTGACTCCGGAGCAGTTCGGATTGCTCGTGAACTTGCGGATGAAGGATGGCATCAGCCAGAAGAAGCTGGCCGAGCAGATGTACAAGGATCAAGCAACGACCGGCAAGATCATCGAGAAGCTCGAAGCCAAAGGCCTTATTAAGCGAAGTCCGGATCCGGTGGATCGGCGCGCTTTCCTGCTGTATATGACGGAAGAGGCGGAACGAATATTAGATCAGCTTGCGCCTTGGGAGGCGGATACGCGCGCCCGAGCGTTGAGAGGCATTTCGGACGAAGAGCTGGAACTGTTCGAACGCGTGATCGCCAAGATGCACGATAACTTGCAGGACTGAACCGAATACAGAAAATATGCATAAGAGGATGGATGGACTTGAAATCTGCTAGCCCGATGTTGAACATTTTGCAAACCCGGATCGGAATCGTATTCTCGATTTTCGTTCCCGCCGTATTCCTGCTCATTTGGATGACCGGTTACAATCATGCCACGGACCGAATCGACCAGCTTCGCGTCGGACTCGTCGGCGTCGATGCCGCAGGCGCTGAAGACCGGATCGCGAGCGTCATAGATAGCATGCCCTTCCAAGTAATTCCTCAGGCGGAGCTTAGCGCGGCGCTCGATGACATGAACGAAGGCGGAATGGATATGGTCATCGCGCTTCCCTCCGGCTTGGCCGAGCAAGCGCAATCCGGAAGCGGTGCCCGATTGACCTACTACGTCAATGACCGAAGCTCCGAGGTCGTCAAGTCGGTGATGGAGGGAATGGCGGCACGGCTGACGACGGGTTTGAACGGGGTCATCGTTCCGGATGCCAAGCCTATGCCGATTCAGGGCGAAGTCGTTAAGACGAACCCGATTTCCAACTTCGCGACATCGATGCTGCCGATGATTCTCGGCTTCATCCCCTATATCGCATCCATGACGGCGAACATCCAGTTTAATATTTCGTCCATGCGTCTGATACGCGAGTATTCCCAATGGGACATTTTCCTCAGCAGACAGTTTATTTTGGCGGGGATCGCGATAGTCGTGCCGCTGCTCATGTCGGCCGCGACCAAGCTCTTTTTGGCGGCGGAAGCTTCTTTCTGGCAGCTGTGGGGCTTCGAGGCGCTCGTCTTTGCCGCTAGTTTGACCGTCACGCAGTTTGCCTTCGCGTATTTCGGCAACGCGGCTCCGCTCTTTAACGTCTTGTTGATCCCGGTTCAGCTCATGACGGCGGGTAATATCATCTCGGCGTCCATGCTCTCGCCATTTTATCGCGAGCTCGGCAGCTTCCTTCCGGTGCCTAACGGAGTCGATGGCGCGATGCGGCTCGTATATGGCGGCGGTTCGTTGTCCGGCTCGGCGATGGGGCTAGTATGGATCACGGTCGTTGCGCTCGGTCTGAGCATCATTCGAATTGCATGGAGCGAACGGGGCAAGGCGACGGTGCCAGTGAAAGCGGCGGCGTAACTTCGGGACGTTGCATAACATTCCTCCTCTTGATCCACAATACGGAAGGCAAAACACAGTAACCGACTATTGAGGATACGAGGGGACGGGTACGATGAACGTATTATACACGGCAACGGTAACGGCGACCGGAGGGCGGAGCGGCAAGGTGGTTTCTTCGGACAACGTGCTCAATCTGGACATCAAAATGCCCAAGTCGCTCGGCGGGGCGGGCGGTGAAGGCACGAATCCGGAGCAGCTGTTCGCGGCGGGCTACGCGTCTTGCTTCGACCAGGCGCTTCAGCTGGCCATCCGAACCAAAGGCGCGCAAGGCGTTACGGGGACGCAGGTCACCGCGCACGTCTCGCTGCTGCGCGACGAGGCGGATAACGGCTTCAAGCTCGGCGTTACGCTTGACGTCAAAGTGGACGGCGTCGATCCGGAGACGGCTAAGCAGCTTGTGAACGCCGCGCACGACATTTGTCCGTATTCCAAAGGGACGAGAGGCAACGTTTCCGTCGATTTGCGGGTTGTCTAATAGATTACGTCGAAGGGATTTCCAAACGCGCATCGGATGAACGAGAGCGCTTCGGAAATCCCTTTTGTCATTTACGAAAGACGGGAATTTGAGCTATTCTTGACATACGTTCGGATAGTGGGGGTGTGGCAGGTGAAAAGGCTCGTGTTTGTCCTTGGCGCGGCCGGAGCAGGTAAAACAACGGTCGCCAAGGCGCTTGCCTCCAAACGCGGCAGCGCCTTTTTTGATATGGATACGCTCCTGCGTCCGGCGGCGGAGGCGATCATGACGCTGCAGGGGCTCGATCCGGATGACCGGGATTCCGCCGCCTACAAGGCATTGTGCAGAGACTTGGGCTATCGGA
Source organism: Paenibacillus methanolicus (assembly GCF_008124765.1). GTDB lineage: Bacteria > Bacillota > Bacilli > Paenibacillales > Paenibacillaceae > Paenibacillus_Z > Paenibacillus_Z methanolicus. The sequence goes on from NZ_VNHS01000005.1 coordinate 502,809, forward strand.
TCACGATGGACGCGGCGCTCGAGAATGTTGGTTTGGGGATTGAATCGTTCGTGATTGGACCGTTTACGAAGGAAACCGCCGATTCAAGCTGGTTAGCCCGCGAGCTTGACCGTATTGGCGAGTCGCCGGAGGGCGTGGATGTTAAGGTGTTGTTCGTCACCCTGCCGGGCGAGGCGGACTACCGGGATCGCATCGTAAGTCGAGGCTCCAAGCTCGACGATTGGAAATTAGCGAATTGGGATACGTTCGCAGCTTCCCTTGCGCCAAGACAGGTCGCATGGCCGCTGCGTCTGGAAGCGGTAATGCGCTTTGACAACGCGGGACCATTAACGGTGGAGAAGTTGTCCGTATTAGAACGTTTATTGGACCTATAGGCGAGGAGAAAAGGGGTACGGGATGGAAGCGAATTTTTGCTTGAAGTGCGGGTCCGCGTTGGCGGAGATCGATATCGACGGTACGCCGCGCAAGGCATGCGCCGGCGAAGGCTGCGGTTTTATCCACTGGGGGAATTACAGCATAGGGGTCGGCGCGCTAGTCATGAAGGAAGGCAAAGTGCTGCTCGTTCGGCGGGCGCAAGAACCGGGCAAGGGATTTTGGACGAACCCGGGCGGTTATATCGAACAGCTCGAGCCCATTCAGGAGACGATTAAGCGAGAAGTGTACGAGGAAACGGGGATCGTGGCCGAAGCAACCCGGATCGTGGCGCTGCGGGACCAACCTAGAGGCATACATAACGTTTATCTTGCGTTCGCTATGACGTACGCGTCCGGCGATCCGAAGGCTGACGGCGTCGAGGTGGATGAAGCGGGCTTCTTCAGCTTGGAAGAGATGGAGACGATGCAGGTGGCTACATTGACGCGCTGGCTCGTCGATATCGCGCTTTCTAATAATGGGAACGGCTTGCACGCGGATCATAATCCGATTGTTCCTTTGAACGGGCAAGGATTATTTCGCATTTAGCCAATTATGCGGATTGGTTGTAATTGGTCATTTTTTTATATGCAAACAACAAATATCAACACGAAGTTGACACAAAAGCACAACATCGCTTACCATTCCCTTAGGAGCAGTATAGAGAAGTGAAAGTGAGCGTGATCTCGATGATGGCGGGAATTAATAAAAGGCCAAGGACGCTGATTTTTGATTTGGATAACACGTTGATATGGGATGAGCGCAGCGTGAAGGAAGCGTTCGAGGCGGTCTGTCTGTTTGCCCAACAGGAAGCGGGAGTCGATGGCGAAGCGCTGGAGGCGTTGGCCAGAGAGGAAGCGGAGCGGTTGTTCCGAAGTTACGATACTTACGGCTATGCGGAAGCAATCGAAGTGACCGAACTGGAAGCGCTGTGGGCGCGTTTCGACCGGGGCGACCATCCGATGCTTCGCAAACTGGAAGAGATCGCGCCAGTCTACCGCCGCGAAGTGTGGCGGAACGCCCTTTCGCGCGCGGGAGCGGACGGCGAGAAGGCTGACGACCTGTCAAGCAAGCTGGCGGAACGATTCATGGCCGAACGACGTTCGAGACCATTTGTTTATGACGATACCTTTACCGTGCTAACGGCGCTGAAGCCAACGCATCGCATGGTACTGCTCACTAACGGCGATCCGAGTCTGCAGCAGGAGAAGGTCGACGGCGTGCAAGGTTTGGGCGAATTTTTCGAGCGTGTGTTCATATCCGGCCATTATGAGGTAGGTAAGCCTTATTCGATCATTTATGAGAAGGTGCTAGAAGAACTCGGCGAAGAGGTTCGGGATTGCTGGATGATCGGCGACAATATGCTCACGGACATTAAGGGCGCGAACGGAATCGGGATGACGAGCGTTTGGTTGAACCGTTACGGCCGGGAGCCGATTGAAGGTATGAAGCCAAGCTACAGCGTCTCCTCTTTAAGTGAACTCGCGGCTCTTTTGGCGTAACGATTAGTTGTGTAACCGAAAAGGAGGCTTCCCATGCCGCGGGATGCCTCCTTTATCTCATTTATAACCTTGTTTCTTTCAACCGATAGCAATCGCAGTCGATCGGACTTTATCCAAGCCGAACGCTATACATTCGGCATCGGCCATGCTATTTTTCTTCGCTTGTCCCCGCAATCAGAAGCTCAACGCCGTTCTCGTCCAACAGTTCCCGCCATTCGTCCGAGCAGCCGGCATCCGTCACTAGCGCCGATATCGATTTGAGCGGACAAATATGGGCAAGCGTTGATTTGCCGAGTTTCGAATGATCGGCCAGCACGATAAGCGCCTCGGAACGTTCCGCCATTTGCCGCGCGATATGCGCCTCATACAGGTCGTAATCGGTGATGCCGTCCGCCTGCGTGATGCCGCCGGCCGAGATGAACGTTTTATTCACCTTGAGCTGCTTCAACGCGAGTTCTGCCAGCGGGCCGCTCGCCGTCCGTTGATGGACGTTGACTTCGCCGCCGATGAAAATAATCCGTCCGCCGAATTGCTCCATCGCCGCCAGCATAACCGGAACGGAATGCGTCACGAGGGTCACGTTCTTCCGCTGGGCCAGATGCTTGATCATCGCGAGCGGCGTCGTGCCGTTGCCGAGCATAATGCTGTCGCCGTCGGAGACGAGCGAAGCGGCGAGCGCTCCGATCGCGTCCTTTTCGCTGGCATGAAGGACCGTCTTTTGGTCGAACGGCGGTTCGATGGCATAAGAGCGGGACTTGACCGCGCCGCCGTACACTTTCTTCAATAAACCTTCCTTGTCCAGCCGGTCTAGATCCCGGCGGATCGTCTCGGACGAGACGTTGAACGTTTCCGCGAGCTGAGGAACGCCGACTTTGCCGTCGCGCTCCAGCTTGCTCATGATTTGCTTCTTGCGGTCTTCGAATGTTAAGGACATCGTAGATTACCCCTGATTAGATCGATTCGCCTTCCGTCTCTAGCCCCAGCATACCTTCTAAGGAAGAGAGATCGGCTATGATTTGTTCGTACTTGTTCGACTTCTTCAGCTTCAAGTGCAGGCGGATGATTAGAACTCCCTCGTTTTTACCGGCGGCGTCTTCATCCTTCTCCATTAGGAGCTTATTAATTTGAATGCCGTTGCTGCTGAAATAACTGACAACCTTGTTCAAGCAAGTAGAGCCGCTCGCGACGCGAACGATGAGGTGTCGCGTCTTCTTGGTTCTCGAGAATCGCTTCTCCATCTTATTGAAGAAAAATAAACTGATCACGACGAGAAACGTCAGCGCGCCTGCGCCGAAATAGAATCCCGCGCCGACCGTGAGTCCGATTGCCGCCACGACCCACAACGATGCCGCCGTGGTCAAACCAGAGATCGTCAACCCCGTTCTCATGATCGTGCCGGCCCCCAGGAAGCCGATGCCGCTGATTACTTGGGCGGCGAGGCGCGCGGGATCCATGCGGACGTTAGGCTCGGAAGCGAATTCAGAGAAACCGTAGATCGATAGAATAACGATCGCCGCCGAACCGAGGCAGACAAGAATGTGAGTCCGGAACCCCGCGAAATGCCCGCCTAGCTCCCGTTCAATGCCGACCATACCGCCTAGGAGGAGCGCAAGCACCATGCGAAAGGCGATCTCCCAGTTGCTAATGTGCCAAACTTCCGGATTGTGGATGAACTCCAACCGGATCTCCCCTTTCTGCAAGCAAAGTAAACATCGAGAACAAATAAAAAGGCGTCATGTCATATAAAGCATCATAATCCTTGGTGACCGATCGGTCAACGAAATGATCGAAGATCCACAAGAATCCAAAGTGTTGATGGTGTTGCACCTATTCATCTAAGTCGCCACCATCAAAGCAATATGCTTATATACCCAGGGGCATTCATTTATATTCTGTTATTTAGGAATTGTGATAACTCCCGCTCGGTGCATGTAGCACCCATTCCAATAAAGCGATCATATCCTCCAAGCGCTGCAATTGAGGATGAGCGGTTGCATTCTCCTCGGCAATCGTTACCCGCAGGTTTTTATGCTGCATCATCAACTCGTTCAGTTTTCTCTTCACCTGATCTTCCGTACGCATTTCGGGTATCCTCCAATCGTTTCCTATTCATCATTAGCCTAGACCAAATTTATATCAATCACGGGGCATGAGCAAGGCAATCTCCAACAGCGGCCCACACGCAGTTTAATTAAATGTATAGTACAGACAAGCCACGGGTAAAATGACATTCGAAAAGCAGTAAAATAATACCACTTGATTCATGGTGGGAAACGAGTTATAGTATTAAACGTTGTCGCCGCAATAAGCGGCAGCGAAAGCAGAATTCAATAAAATTGCTTGCAACGGAATGCAAGAATGTGTTATATTCTAATTCCGGCCGCGAGAGCGACGGACAAGCAAAGCGATACTAACTTGTTCCTTGAAAACTGAACAATGAGCGATATATGTCAACGTAAGAAATGAGCTAAACAAAGCTCTGTAGTTATGACAAAATGCTGCTCGTAACCTCCGGTTACGGCAATCCAATTTGTCTTTTATGGAGAGTTTGATCCTGGCTCAGGACGAACGCTGGCGGCGTGCCTAATACATGCAAGTCGAGCGGATCTTACCCTTCGGGGTAAGGTTAGCGGCGGACGGGTGAGTAACACGTAGGTAACCTGCCTGTAAGACCGGGATAACATTCGGAAACGAATGCTAATACCGGATA